>NZ_CM166475.1:0-1645000 GCF_056857025.1 Novosphingobium sp. BL-S-33
TGCAATCGCTCTGCGCTCGGCGGGGTCTCGCCGTCCACAACCCATCTATGGAGCCTGTGGAGCGCCGCTTGAACGACATAGTGATGCTGGGGCGCAAAATTGACGGGCTTGCCGAGCCGTTTGCCCATCAAGTCCTGGATGGGGTCGAACGCGGCCGCGAGTGTCTCGATCGGGATATCCCCTGAATCGATGCTCCCCACTGCAAGCAGATAGTTGTCCGCATGCGCGGTGCCGGCGATCTCCCACGTGCGCAACATGTCGGTGTCCGGCTGGCGCACGGCGAGGCCGCCGAGGGACGTGAGATCGCTTTCGGTCTCGATCATGATCACCGGAACACGCAAGTCTTCGCGCAGCCTTACGCCGGTCACGCGTTCGCCCACGAAGATCGATTGGCCGGACAGGGGGCCCGCAGTCGTCCCGCGCGAATGGACCAGGAAGCCGTCGAATGCCTTTGCCATGGGATCGGCGGCATTGATGTAAGTCACCAAAAACGTGGCGGATTGAGATTCGCCGACGCCGAGGATGTATTGTGGCTCAAGGTTGCCGAGCACCCCTGCGGCCTTCGGGGATCGAAGCAGCCGGGCGACTTGCGTGAAAATGTCGTACGAGAAGGCATCGCCGGGATGAATCAGGCTTTCGTATCGTTCGCGGTTCAGCTTCTTGAGCGACATGTCGCTGCCCATGCTGGGGCCGCCCTGCACCCCGACCTCCTGGCAGGAGACTGCCACATAGGCATGGCCGCTCCGCACGATCTCGCGATGAGTCATGCTCCAATCGGGTGCCGCGTCGATGCCGGCGGACACGTTCAACCATTCGACGATCACCGTTCCGCTGAACACCTCCGGGGCGACGGGACGCAATACGACTATTCGCGTCTCGAAATCGGCAAGATCGGCCGGCGCTACCGTCCACCGGCCCTCGGAGCCAGTCTCACCGACGGCAACGAAGGATCGCGCCGTTCCCGAAATGAAAAACTCTTCCTTGAGAATGCCGAGCGCGGACAGTTCGTATTGTCCCAGCCCCAGCACCGGTTCTCCGGGCACATGTCGGACCATAGGCAGATCGATGTCGATGGTCATGGACAGGCTCCAGATTTCCGGGTGTTCTGCGCGACTATGACTCTGGTTATCTCGTGGCGTCCAGTCCGCCTCACCTGTCTCGGGCATCACTGCAATCGTGGTCAAATCGCTTGCCCGCCATGTTAAAGCGGGGCGCCGGATTGCTACTTGTGTCCCGATCTCATGCTTTGGTGGGCCGGACCAAAACCGCGCGAGAGGGGCGGCATCTCCTGCTGCATTAAACGCGGCATTTGTTCGCACGCCCGCGCCTTAACCAAAGGCGCCAGTTTGTCGGTGAGGCGTTGTTCGGCTTCTATGCGATGCCGGGCCAGTGCCTGGCAGAGTTGCCCATTATCATCAGGGCAATGCCAGAAGCCGCAAATGTCGGCCAGAACCTCGCGCAGTGCTCTTGCGGCTTCTCTGTCGGCCTCGATAATCCCGTACATGGAGTGATCACGTTCCCTTTGATTATCCTCTGCCTGTGCAACGGCGGACCCGTGCCCGCAGTTCCAGAGCGGCGCTGCGAACCGTCTCAATCCGTATGGGGCGAAAGCACGCGGGCGTTCAGTGCCGTGCAATCGGCATCTGTTGCTTCAGGCATCCGCTTTCCCGAGATCGCCCGGCCCAATGCCTTGATCACGTTGCCTAGGGACTTGACCTCAGGGGGGATCACGACGGACGGATTGCGGATCGTCCCGCCCGCATGGATCGAGCCGGGCAGTCGCAGGACGGAATCGCTCTTGGGAGCGCCGGTAAGCGTGAGCGAGATGCGCTCATCGGGAAAGGAGATCGTGCCGGTGCCGCGCGTCTGGCTTTCGCTGGTGTCGACCAGCACCGGCGCGGCCGTTCCTGTTCCGTGACGCATTTCCAAACGCGCGACGGCGCAACGAAGCGTCGCCTGCTTGCCCTTGTCGGCAAGCAGGCCTTTCCCGACATCGAAGCCCAGCAAGCTGGCCAGTTTTGCCGGCAGGACCCCATCGTGCGCGGTTACGCCGATGATCCCGTCGGACTTGCCGACGGCTTCACGGACCGTGTTTCCCACGCCGGTCAGCCGAACCCGGCCATCGACGGTGGCGTCGATTTCGCCGCTGCCTCCTGCGAGGGCATCGATGCTGCTGCCGCGCATGTCGAGCGCGAGCGTGATCGTCGGCTCGCTCTGGCCCTGACGCTGGTCGACCCTGATCTCGCCATCAACAACGCCCCGGCTGAGGCGCAGCGTCAGGGGCTTGGCGATGAGCAGCCTGTTATCGATTGTCAGGACGCCTTGCGCGCTGCGCAACGGCGAGGACCCGCCACTTGCGATCCGGTCAATGCGAAAGGCGATGCGCCCGTCGGTCTTGTCGATCTTGCGGATGTTGAGTCGGGTATTGGGAACCAGTCTCTCTCCCTCGGCCCGTTCCAGCGCGTGATTGGCGGCCCGACTTGCATCGGACGCCAGATCGGCAAAATCCAATGTCGCAAACCGGATTTCGCCATCGAGCTTTGTGCGGACTCCGGACTTGTCGACCGAGAGCCTGGCGGACAACGGGCTGTTGCCCACCTTGCCCTTGAGACCGTCGATCGTCCAGACGTCCGATTGGTGCCGGACGCTTGCGGTCAGACTGATCGGCTGCGTGTGGAAGAGGCCGGCCTCGATCACCCGGTCCAGTAATTTGAGGTCGTTTGCCCGCGCGGTTATGTCGAGGCTTATGTCGTCCGTGCGTAGCGGACCGGCCATGGTTCCTTTCGCGCGCATGTCGATCGCCGCGCCGACAATGCTGGCCTCGAAGGGCCATGGCGCATTCGCCGCGCCCGCCGGTCCTTTGACCGATACTGCCACGGCGTTCCCGTCGATCGTTCCGGGGCCGGACGCGACCAGCCCGTGCTGGGGGTCGATGCTCACATGAAGTTCGACCGATCGCTTGCGCAGCGCATCCCGATAGCGGATCTGCGCCTTCACCGATTCCATCCCGGCAAACGATATCGTGGGGCTCGATCCGGGTTCCTGCTTGCCGCCGCTGTTCCAGTTGACGCGGCGGTCCGCATCCCGGACCAGGTCAAGCATCACACCGTCCGCTGAAACCAGTTCCGGGCTGCCGCGACCGATCAGCATCGGCAATATCGCGATACGCACGCGAAGCCGCTCGATGGATGCAAGCCTGCCCGGGGCCGCCCATGCCGCCTGCGGAATGGCCACCCCGTTCAGGCTGAGGACCGGCGTGAACGAGAATGCACTGTCGCGAGACATCTCCGCGATCGTCACCGGGCGTCCGAAGTTCTCGCTCAGCTTGCGTTCGGCAAGATCCTTGAGCCAGCTGGCGGGGAACGCTCCGGCCAATATCGCGCATGCCGCAAGACATGCTGCGATCAGGGCCAGCGCCGTTCGGATGTGCCGATGAGGGAGGTTCATCGTTTGCAAATGCGTGGGTGGTGTGGACGTTCCGCTTCTCCTGCCGGCGAGCGACTCTTCGGGGCTCGAAAACACGCGGGAGCAGACGGGACGGTGAGGCGTTTCCACGCCGTCAAACTCTGAGAGAGAGCCCCCCATGTCCCGAACCGTAGCCGAATTGCTGGTCGATACACTTGCGCAACTGGGCGTTCGCCACGTGTTCGGCGTGGTCGGCGATGCTCTCAATCCCTTCACCCATGCGCTGGATGCCGAGGACGCGATCGACTGGATCGGCGTCCGTCATGAGGAAGGCGGGGCGCTTGCGGCCACCGGGCAAGCGAAACTGACCGGGCGCCTTGGCGTATGCTGCGGGACCACCGGCCCGGGCGGCAACCACCTCGTCGCCGGTCTCTACGAAGCGCGCAAGGACCATGCGCCGGTGCTGGCCATCACGGGCGGCGTTCCGGCGGAGAAGCGGGGAACCGACTATCTTCAGGAAGACGATCCGGCCCTGCTGTTTCGCGACGTTTCCGTCTATAGCCAGATGATCAGCGCGCCGGAACAGGCGCCCGCCGTCATCCGCGAAGCCATTGCCGCCGCCTATGCCGAACGCGGTGTCGCTCATATCAACGTGCCGCCGGAGGTCTTTGCGGCAAAGATCGGTGGGGACGTGGCGAGCATGGCCGTCCTGCGGCCCCGGCCGGAAATTGCCCCGGCTCAGGCCGATGTGGCCGAAGCTGCCCGAATGATCGGCGAGGCGAACACCGTGGCCGTCTTTTGCGGACAGGGCTGCCATGGTGCGGCGTCCGAACTCGAACAGCTTGCCGACAGGCTGAAAGCCCCGCTCATGCATACGTTCCGGGGAAAGGCCATTCTTCCCTTCGATCATCCCTGCTGGATCGGTGGCGTGGGTCTGATCGGTTCGAAGGCAGGTGTGGACGCCATCAACGAGGCGGACCTGCTCCTCATGCTGGGCACCGATTATCCCTATTCCGAATTCCTTCCCAAACATGGCCGGGTAATCCAGATCGACGAACGCGCGCTGGCCCTTGGAAGGCGTGCGCCGGTGGCGCTGGGCATCGTGGGTTCCGTGCGCCCTGCCTTGTCGATGTTGCTGGAGCTTCTTCCTGCCCGCTCGGACGCCGCTTTCCTCGAAAAGGCACAGACCGCCCGGAACGAATGGAACGCCATGCTGGACAAGCGGGCCGATATCGCGCGCACCCCGGGCAAGCTCCACCCGCCCGCACTGGCGCGGGCGATCAGCAATCACGCGGCCGATGATGCGATCATCGTCACCGATACTGGCGAAGTGACGCTTTGGGCGGCAAACTGGTGGCGGCAGAGCGGCCGGCAGCAGAACACCGGCTCCTTCAACAACGCGGCGGTCGGCACAGGGCTGGGCCTTGCTAACGGCGCGCAACTGCTGGACCGTTCCAGACAGGTGATCGCCCATGTCGGCGATGGGGGCATGACGATGCTGCTCGGCGAATTCATGACCAGCGTCGAGCATCAATTGCCGGTCAAGATCGTGGTCTACGACAATGCCGAATGGGGCCTCGTCCATCTCGAGATGGAGGTGGCCGCACTGCCCGCGGCCAAGGGCACGACGTTTCCGAACGTCGATTTCGCCGCCTTCGCCCGGGCATGTGGCGCGCAGGGTTTCACGGTTCGCGATCCCGCTGAGCTCGATACGACGGTCGCGCAATTCCTTGCCGCGCCGGGCCCGGCCATTCTTCATGCGATCGTCGATCCGGACGAGCTGCCAACAATGCCGCACATCGATCCCGCGCAGGTTCTGCGCTTCGGCATAGCCAAAGTCCGCGAGGCCTGGCGCAACGTTCGCAGCTCGAACACCTGATCCCACACAGCCTTGCAAGGCCGGGAGCCGGATGTGCTGAACTTAACTATCAAGCTGTACTACGATCAGGCACACGCCAACCACTAGGCCCATCAGGCAGCGGGCCGTACGGTCATCAATACGGTCAGCTTCAAATATTGATCGGACCTGCAATTTTGAATCGGCAAGGCCTGCCCTCGAAGGGCGGGCCTTGTCACGTGTGCCGGATTAATGATGTGCACGTGGATGTCTGCTCGAGTAAGCGTCACTGCGCCGAAATTTACCGACAAATCAGTCGATGGGGGGCAGCCCACCGGACAGACTTACAGAACATTCTCTCCAAGCCGCCGCATCGACCAAGGCGCCTGTCGCTTCCCAACTTCGGGAGATCCCCATTTGGGAATGGAATGGCGACCCGCGTCGTGATGTTTGCGAGCGAACGACTGGGAGAGAGATGAATGGACCTGAATCTGTCAGGGCGACGTGCGCTGGTCACGGGCAGCAGTAGCGGGATCGGCGAGGCCATTGCCCGCATGTTGGCTGAGGAAGGAGCGCGCGTCGTCGTGCACGGCCGCAACCGCGAGCGTGCGGAAGCAGTTGCCACCGCGATCGGCGCCGCTGGCGTCGCCATCGGCGAGCTTGCCGATGACGGCGGGGCGCAGTCCGTCCACGCCGCGGCGGTTGCAGCGCTCGGCGGTAATGTCGAAATCTTGATAAACAACGCCGGTGGCAATTCGGAAGGCAACTCGTCCAAGGCTCCGGTGGAGATCGACGCGGCGGACTTTCTGTCCAATTACCGCGCGAACACCATGGGTGCGGTACAGCTGTGTCAGCTCTGTGTGCCCGATATGGTGGCGAACCGCTTCGGACGAATTGTCAACGTATCGAGCGCGGTGGCCATGCAGCCCAACTACATGGGCGCAGACTATTCTGCGGCCAAGGCTGCCCTGAACAACTTTACCGTGAGCCTTGCAGGGTCGCTGCGCGGGGTAGGCGTAACGGCGAATATCCTGACGCCCGGCATCATCATGGTCGACGGCCTGTTGCGCTTCGGACGCGAAAAATTTGGCGACCCCGACATGAGCTTCGAGGATGTCTGCCAACGTTTCGGCGAGGCGCAGGTGTTCGAGATCCCGCCTGTCGGGCGTGTCGGCAAGCCAACCGAACTGGCCATGGTGGCGTGCCTGCTCGCCAGTCCGCTGTCCGGTTTCATCACCGGCGCCAATTACCGTGTCGATGGCGGCCAGAGCCGTGGCCTGAACTGAGGATAGCAATACCATGACAAAGCAGACCTATCGCGTCATCCAATGGGCCACCGGCACGGTCGGCAGCGCTGCGCTAAAATATTTCATCGAGAACCCGATCATCGATCTGGTCGGCGTCTACGTCACCAATCCGGAAAAGGTCGGCAAGGACGCCGGAGAGTTGGTCGGCCTGCCCAGCACGGGCATCAAGGCAACCAGCGATATCGACGCGATCCTGGCGATGGAGGCGGACTGCGTCCTGTTTGCGCCCAGCATGATGACGCCGCCACTGGAGCAGGTGTGCCAGTTGCTTGCTTCGGGCAAGAATGTCGTCTCACCCGCCGGCCCGTTCCTGCCCAACAAGTGGCTTCCGGAGGAAACCGCGCGTATCGAGGCGGCATGCCGTGAGGGTAATGTCTCTTTCCACGGCTGCGGCATCCACCCTGGATTCTCGGGCGACATCCTTCCCCTGACGCTGGCCCGTCTCATGAGCCGCGTCGATTGCATCGAGGTGTCGGAGATTATCGACAAGGTGCGCAACCCGATGATCTATACCGAGATCATGGGCTTTGGCGCCGACCCTGAGGAATTGCTGGCAAATCCGCGGCGTTCGCCAGAGACCTACAAGCACTTCTACTCCAGCATGGCGATGATTGCCGAAGGGCTGGGCAAGGAGATCGAGAAAGTCACTGTCAAGTTCGAGGTCGCCAAGGCGCTGAAGGACATTCAGCATCTCTACGGCGAGGTGAAGGCGGGCACTGTGGGCGGCCAGCACTACGAGTGGATCGCCTGGTGTGAGGGTGCACCGCTGATTGTGTATCATTTTTACTGGCAGCTCGGTGAAGACCTCGATCCGGTATGGGAACAGGGCGAGGCCAAGTACCGCGTGCGGATAAAGGGCGAGCCGCCGCTCGAATGCCACTTGATGGCGATGGAGGAAGAGGACGGACGCCATCCGTTCCTCGGTTTGCCCTGGACAGGGCTGGTCGGCTGTACCGCCGTGCCGGCTGTATGCGATGCGGCGCCGGGGATCGTGACGCATCTGGATCTTGGTGTCGTGCAGCCAAAGGGTCTGGTACGGCGGTGAGACTGCACTGATCTTGCAATTGCAAGCGGCCAAAACCGGCATGGGCAATGGCGTTGCTATTGCCCCTTTGGTTCGACGCTAATTTTCGTCATCGGGCTGGGGTAATTGCAGGCTGATCGCCGCTGCAAATTGAGCCGCGAGATCAAAGTTCATGTGTTCGCGCAGCCATTGCGCCGTCAGTCCGTCCATCAGCGCCAGCAGGTGCCGGGCCGTAGTCTGTGGATCCTGACAGAAGTGTTCGAGCGCAAGCGCCATCCGCCTTTGCCGCATGGCTTCGCGCGTATTGAAGTAGTTATGTGCTGGGTGACTTGCACATAGAGTCTCGGCCTGCAGCATCACGTGCATGCGGACCATTTCGACATCGGCAATCTCGCGTTCGACGCTCTTCTTGAGCGATTCGATGAACGTTGCACGGTCATACCATCCCACTGTCGCTGCCTTGCGGCGGGCAACCCAGTTCTTCATGTCAAGCTGGTGCCGCTTGGTACGGTCATCCAGCAAATCGATCAGAATCTGCTCCTTGCTACTGAAGTGATGAAGCAGGCCAGCCTTCGTGAGAGAGCAGCGGTCAGCAAGTTCCTGAATGGAAAAGCCGTTGTAGCCCCGCTCGCCGATGAGACGCTGGGCTTCATCCATGATTTGTACCCGGCGGACCCCGCCGTCCACCCGTACAACCTTCCGATCCGATTTCTTTTCCATTGTGCCTCGAAAAAGGGAGCGCCCGCCCAATAGAACTGTCGGACGGGCGCTCGGCAATATTTTATTGCAAGGTCTTAGAACTTCTTCGACAAGCCCAGCTGAACCATGCGGCCCAGAGTGAAGGCGTTGCCGGGAAGGTAGCCGGGCTGCCCGGCATCGAGGTATGCTGGCGGATCTTCGTCGAAGATGTTGTTGAAGTTCAACGTTACGCTCAGGTCGTTCGTCAAGCCACTACCCTTGAAGTCGTAGCCGAAGTAAAGGTTGACGATGTTGAAGTCAGAAACCCTCTTCTGGCCGGCTACATTCGCGCTACGTGTGTAGCCCGGCGTGAGATTCCAGGTTGCCTGGGCACGGAACTGGCCCATCGTGGTGCCAAGATTGGTCGAAATCTGGTACTTCGAAGTATCGTACTGGAGCACATCGAACCAGGCGATCCCCGGGCGGGACTGGTTCTTTTGCGTTAGGCGATAGTTCCCTGCGACACGGCCATCGATCGATCCCCAGCTGGTGTCAAAGTCGAAGTTGGCCGAAAAGTCGATCCCGGACAATTTCGTGCGGCCCAGGTTCTGGGCACGCGTATCAAGCAGGACCTGGACTGGCGTCGTGGATCCGCCCGCCCCGAGAAGGAGCGCCTGGCTCGTCGAGGTCGGGTTTGCGAGTGCAACTCCGACACCCGCCGCAGGGATAGTGGCGAGGATCCGCGCAACCTGTTCGCCCGAGGGCTGGAACAACCAAAGATCGGGGTAACCCATGTAGAAATCAGTCAAGTTAGACCCGCTGACCGGACGCCCAATTGTTCCCTTGAGGTCTATACTGTAATAGCTGGCGCTAAGCGTGACCCGGTCGATCGGCCGGAAGTCGAAACCTGCTGACCAGTTGGTGGCCTTCTGCGGCTGGAGACCGGGAACCGCGCCGTTGAGGTAGATGCCCGCAGCGGTTGCCGAGGCACATGCCGGAAGGCCGGACACGCCGCAAACGCCCGGAGTGGGCGGCGGAAACTGAAGGAACGCGCCCGGGATCTGCTGGGCAATCGACGAATAGACCCCCAATTGGTCTGCCGGCGTGGCGGCGTTGAACGACTTGCCCCAGTTTGCCCTCAGGGTCAGGCTGTTGAACGGTTCGAAGGTGATACCGAATTTCGGATTGAAGGTGTCTCCGAAGTCATTGTACTTGTCGTACCGGGCCGATGCGGCAAGGACGAGCGACATGTCATTGTCGCCGCCGCCAAGGACCGGGACCTGCAATTCGCCGAACAGCGATTTGACGGTCTGGGTATAGGATCTTGGCGGCAGCAGCGTATAGGTTGTCACGTTGGTCGTGCGCTGCCGCATCGTATCGGTTGAATATTCTGCGCCGAGGGCCGCGCGCAGATCGCCTGCCGGCAGCGAGATGATCGGCCCGTCGAGAATGGCACGGAAATTGGCATACTCATTCCGGCCAATGCCTACGTCGTAACCGACAATGCTATCCAGCACGGATTGGCTCGTCGCCCCCACGTTGTATGGGTTCAATGCACCGGTGTTGGCGGCATTTTGCAATTGCGAGTTACCGCGGGCATTCACGAGCTGCGCGTTCTCGTAATCGACTGTGCCCCTGCCGTAGTTCGCCAGCGCGCGCAATTGCCAGTCGTGGCCGAATTTCCAGGTCAGTTGCGGGGTGACGTTCCACGTATCGAGGTTGGTATTCTGCGTGCTGGACCGCGCGCCCAAGGCATCCGCAAGGCTGAAGCGGACCGTCTGAGCCATGCCGAAATTGGGGTCTCCCACCGGCAAGGCGTGATAGTTCGGGTTCGAGGGCGCGAGCGTGACCATCGATTCCGCGCCCGTGCCCAATTGGCCGTTGCCCAATGTACCGTTGTTACCGCGAATTTGGCGATTTGCGTAATAGAGCTTCAGGTCAACTTGCAGATTGTCATCCAGTTTCTGCATCAGGCTGGCAAAAACGTTGTGCGCTTTGACGCTCGGATAGATGGCAACGTCTTGCGCATAGTCGCAAGTGATGGGGCCGCCGACTGCCAGGTTGGCGCCGTTCATGATATAGTTGCGGGCAGCGGCTCCCGATCCTGCCGAGACGTTGACGCCTTCGGCGCAGTTCCGGCCGGTCGGAATGCCCGTCAGCGGATCGATGCGATGGACATAGTCGCGGTCGGAGCCAAACAGCGCGTCGTTCTGCGAATAGCGATAGGCGATATAGGCCGAACCGGAACCCCAGTCCTTGCCCGCGATGCCGCCCGCCTGATACGAGGTGTAGCTGTCTCCGATGCCGACCTTGGCATCGAGTTGAACGCCGTCAAAGCGGCTACGCGTCATGAAGTTGATGACGCCTCCCAGCGCGTCCGAACCGTAAACGGCCGAACCGCCATCGGTCATGGCCTCGACCCGTTCGATCACCAGCGGTGCAATGAAGTCGGGGTCGACCGCAAGCTGGTTGATGCCAAGAGGAGTTACGCGATGGCCGTCAAGCAGGACGAGCGTCTGCGCGCCGCCGCTGGTATTTGCGCCGGGCAGGTTGCGAAGGTTCGGACGGGCGATGGAAGTGCTGCCATTCGAGCCCGCGACGCCGGATACGCCCGATTGCACCGAGTTGAAGAAGTTGCCCACTGTCGGAAGACTGGAAAGCAGCCCGTTTGCGGTTGCCGCGCCGGTTGCTTTGGCTTGCGCGTCGGTAATGCCGATGACGTTGGAGCCTGCCGGCGCAATGCCGCGGATGAGCGTGCCGGTGACCACGATTTCGGTCTCTCGAGACGCGGCAGGCTGGTCGCCCTGGTGCCCCTCGTTCGATTGATCGGCAGATTGAGCCACAGCCATAGCGGGCAGCAGCGCAATAATCGCGACGCTCGCGCGTGCGCAATTCTTCAATCGTGAAGATTTCATAATCATCCCTCTCCCGGTTTTTTTATATATTTCACGGGCAGGTGGGCTGAACGGATTCCCCCTAATACTCAGGCTTTTTGTTTGAGTTGAATTGCGGTTTTAACTTGGAGAAATCGCAGTAGTCGCACCTACCATCCGGATGGTTGGTTCATGGAAAAATTGCGTCAAGTCGATCTGCGCATTCTGGCTTTCAGGGGCAATTTGACTGCTCTCACAGTCAAAATTTGGGGCAACGGGAGTGCCTAGGTGAGGGCGGGGTGCTCGCGCGGGACGAACTATGCCGGGCGCGCAGGGGTATGCCCCCTGTTTTTGATTCTCGCCGCCGGTGCGGATCTTTGCCCATCGCGAGGCCGGGGGTATCCTCACGTCTATGCGGCTCTAAACCGCTGCTCGAACGGAGCAAGGGCACGGCGAAGTCGGCGCCGATCGACCGACTTCGCCGTGCCGCGTTCAGAGCTTGCGCGTGCCCAGCCACTTGACCATTGCGGGATCCCGGTGATCGAAGAAGCTGCTCGCCTTCTGGTCGAGGGTTGCGATTTTGGCATTATCGTCTTGATCGAGTTCGAAGTCGAAGATCGCGAAGTTTTCGGCCATGCGCTCCTTGCGAACCGACTTCGGGATGGCGACGATGCCTCGCTGGTTCAGCCAGCGCAGGACGACTTGCGCGATGGTCTTGCCGTGTTTCTGGCCGATGGCGGCAAGCACTTCGTTGGAGAACAGGCCGTTCTTGCCTTCGGCGAACGGGCCCCAGGCCTCGGGCTGTACCTTGTATTCCGCAAGGAGTTCCTGCGCGTCGCCTTGCTGATGGAAGGGGTGGATCTCGATCTGGTTCACGGCAGGTGTGATCTGGTTGTGCAGCACGAAGTCCAGCAGACGGTCGGGATAGAAATTGCTGACGCCGATCGCGCGGATGCGTCCCTCGCGGTGGAGTTCCTCCATGGCACGCCATGCACCATAGACGTCGCCATAGGGCTGATGGATGAGCCAGAGATCGAGGTAGTCCAGTTGCAGCTTGTCGAGCGAGCGTTCGAAGGCGGCCTTCGCCCCCTCGTAGCTTGCATCCTCGATCCACAGCTTGGTGGTGACGAACAGCTCGTTGCGGTCGATCCCGTGGCTTCTGATCGCCGCACCGACCGCGGCTTCGTTGCCGTAGGACGTTGCAGTGTCGAGCAAGCGATAGCCGACATCGATCGCGTCGCGCACGCTGCGCTCGCACTCGGCGGGGTCGGGCACCTGAAATACGCCGAAGCCCAGGCTCGGCATTTTTACGCCATTGTTCAGCGTGACGGTGGGAGGCTCGGTCGTCATTGTCGTTGTCCTACTCTTCTATCTGGTTCAGCGGTCACGGGTTCTCGGGAACGAACCTTGCGGATACCGCCATCGGCGACGATCGCGCGACGTCCAATGGCCCAATCAGAGTCCATCTCCATCCATCTCGGCTCCAAAGGTCCAAGCTTGTTCCACTGGTCGGCGATCAAGATAGGTTGGTGGCGAAGGTACGATTAGTCTCTATAATCTGCATGTTTCGATAAGCTGGGCTAATCAATGGCAACTGAGAACTATAACGAGCTGGCGGCCTTCGTGGTCGTCGCCAGAGAACTGAGCTTCACCCGCGCTGCGGCCAAGCTGGGCGTCTCGCAATCGGCCCTGAGCCAGACGATCAGGGGATTGGAGGAGCGCATCGGACTGCGCCTGCTCACCCGGACTACCCGCAGTGTGGCACCCACCGAGGCGGGGCGTCGGTTGTTCGATACGTTGGCCCCGCGTTTCGAGGAAATCGAGCAGGAACTCGCCTCTCTCAGCCAGTTGCGCGACAGGCCTGCTGGATCCATCCGCATCAACGCTGGAGAACATGCCGCCGTTTCGATCCTGCAACCGGCACTTCGCAGGATCGTTCCCGACAACCCCGATGTTCGCGTGGAGATTATCGTCGATTACGGGCTGACCGACATTGTGGCGCAGGGCTTCGACGCCGGCGTGCGTCTGGGCGATCAGGTTGCAAAGGACATGATTGCCGTTCGGATCGGCCCCGACATGCGCATGGCGGTAGTCGGTTCGCCCGACTACTTCACCCGCCACCCAATCCCCCGCACGCCGCAGGATCTGACCGCGCAGAATTGCATCGGCATCCGTCTGCCGACCTATGGCGGTATTTTCCCCTGGGACCTCGACAAGGACGGGCATGAGGTGAACGTGCGCATCGAAGGCCAGTTGGTCTTCAACAATATCAGCCTGCGCCTCAATTCGGCACTGGACGGGCTGGGCCTTGCCTATCTGCCCGAAGATCAGGTGATGCATCATGTCGAAGCAGGCCGGCTTGTCCGCGTGATGGAGGACTGGTGCGGTCCGTTCCCCGGCTATCACCTCTATTATCCCAGTCGGCGCCATGCCTCGCCGGCCTTCGCGCTGCTGGTGGAAACGCTGCGCTATCGCGGATGATGGCCAACGGCAGCGATGCTGACGACGATTGCTATGCTTGAACGCGAAATCCTGCCGATCGGCGGCGGTTGAACACCCCGGGCTGCTCTGTCTATTCTGGCGCCATGAAGCTATCATTTGCGGTCGCCGCGTTAACTTGTGTCCTTGCCGTTCAACCGCTCGTGGCCGCGCCGGAAGACGATCCGTTGCACTGGGTGGACCCGATGATCGGCACCGGCCCGGAAGGCCACACGTTCCCCGGTGCCAGCGCGCCCTTCGGCATGGTGCAACTGTCGCCCGATACGGACACGACCTGTCAGATCCGCGATTGCTATGCCCATGCGGCGGGATACAGCTATCACGACAGCACCATCCAGGGGTTCAGTCACACGCACTTTTCAGGCGCGGGACATTCGGACCTCGGCGACATTCTGGTAATGCCCGCAACTGGCAGGGCCGGCGATGTGCGGTTGGATCCCGGCAGCGCCGGTCAGCCCGGTTCCGGCTACCGCCAGCGTTTCTCCCATGACAGCGAAGTCGCCAGCGCGGGCTATTACGCGGTGACGCTGGCCGATAGCGGCGTACGCGCCGAACTGACCGCCGGCACCCGCGTCGGCATCCACCGCTATACGTTCCCCAAGGGTGCCGAGGCCCATCTGGTGCTGGACCTGCGCAGCAGCCTTTACGACTATCCGGGCAAGACCCTGTGGTCCGGCCTGCATCTGCGCGAAGACGGCACGGTCACCGGCTTTCGCGAGACGCGGGGCTGGGCACCGGGCCGCAAGCTGTTCTTCGCCATGCGCTTTTCCGCGCCGCTGAAGGACCATGCTTTCGTCGATCGCGATGAGCATGTGGCCTACAAGGGGTTCCGCGCCCCTCAGGCGCTGCCGGGGCGGGGCGGCGATGCGCTGGCCGAAAAGCTTGGCAAGGCGCTGGAGGCGCGGCTGGACTTCGGCGCGCTGGACCGGCCGCTGGAAGTCCGCGTGGCGATTTCCGGCGTGGACGAGCAGGGCGCCGTGGCCAATCTGGATGCCGAAGGTGCCGACTTCGACACCGTGCGCCACCGCACCGAGGGGCAATGGCGGCAGGCGCTCGACCGCCTGAAGATCGATGCCGCGCCGCAGATGCGGACCAACCTCTACACTGCGCTCTATCACAGCCTGCTGGCGCCCAGCGTCTGGAGCGATGCGGACGGTCGCTATCGCGGTCCGGACGATCAGGTTCACAAGGCCGAGGGCTTCACGTTCCGCTCGACGTTTTCGCTCTGGGATACGTTCCGCGCGGAGCATCCTTTGCTCACGCTGGTCCAGCCCGAAGGTACCACGTCCGACATCGTCAATTCGCTGGTCGCCAGCCGGGAGCACAGCCCCTGGGGTATCCTGCCGGTGTGGCAGTTCGCCGGGCGCGAGACCTGGACCATGATCGGCTATCACGCGGCGCCGGTGATCGCCGATGCTTACCTCAAGGGTTTCGGCGGGTTCGACGCGGCCAAGGCGCTCGACGCGATGGTGGCCAGCGCCGACTATGCGCCTTACGGCGGGTTGGGTGAGTACATGACGCGTGGATATGTGCCGATCGACAAGGAGCCGGAAGCGGCCTCCAAGACGGTCGAATACGCCTACGACGACTGGACGATCGCCCGCATGGCGCAGGCGATGGGCCGCAGCGATCTTGCCGCCCGTTTTGACAAGCGGGCCGGGTACTGGCGCAATTCGTTCGATGCCAAGAGCGGCTGGCTGCGCGCGCGCAAAAGCGACGGATCGTTCCGCACGCCGTTCGATCCCACGGCGATCAACTACGGCTCCGATTATACCGAAGGCAACGCCTGGCAATACAGCTGGTTCGTGCCGCAGGATCAGGCGGGCCTGTTCCGGATGCTGGGCGGGGACGGCAAGGTCGTCGCCCGGCTGGACGCGATGTTCGACTTCGACAATTCGAAGCTCGACTACAGCCATGCCGAAGACATTTCAGGGCTGATCGGCCAGTATATTCACGGCAACGAGCCCAGCCACCACGTCGCCTATCTCTATGTCCATGCCGGGGCGCCCTGGCGCGCGCAGGAGCGGTTGAAGCAGATCGTCGAAAGCCAGTACAAGCCGACGCCGGACGGGCTTTCCGGCAATGACGACCTTGGCCAGATGTCGGCCTGGCTGGTCTTCACGGGGCTTGGTTTCTACCCGGTAACGCCGGGTTCGAACCAGTATGTGATCGGCCGTCCTTTCGTGCGCCACGCCGCGATCACGCTGCCGAACGGGAAGACCTTCACGGTCGATGCGGAGAACCTGTCCGACGCGAACGCCTATGTCGGGAAGGTGGAACTGAACGGACGCCCGCTTGAACACGCGTGGATATCCGATGCCGACGTGCGCAGCGGCGGCACGCTTCGTTTCACGATGCAGGCGACGCCGAACAAGGCATGGGGTTCGGGCTCTGCAAAAAGGCCCTATTCGATGTCCGTGCGGTGAGAGAGGCAGGCCCGACCCTTGCTACTGCCCGCCAGCCATTGACTGGGCTTTTGCCAGACGTTCCAGAATGTCCTCGCGCCGGCGCTGCGCCTCGAAACGGGCGAGCCCCGGATCGCCTCTGAGAATGGCGTAGATGATGTTGTGGCGCTCCTGCTTCCAGCGCTCCGCGCCGTCCGTTCCCGGATAGATCGGCAGGCGGGCGTGCGAGGAATAGTGCTCCATGGTCACCCGCGCGAGCATCTCCATCAGCGGCCGATCGACCATGGCATAGATGATGTCCTGCATCTCCTGCTCGAAGGCGCCTCGCTGCTCCGCCGTGTCGCAGGCATCGATGCGCTTGCCGAGATCACGCAGCCGCGCGCGAAGCGTCTCGTCGGTCGCAAGCGCGGCAGCGGAAATCAGGTCGCAGTCGAGCAGCGTCATGATCTCGATGGCTTCGTGTTCTCGCGTTTGGTTGACCTGAAGGAAACCCGCGATGGCCCGGCCCAGCGACGCGGCGTTCGGGCGGGCGCCGTAATATCCGCCGCCGTTGCCGCGCCTGACCTTTAGAAACCCCTCATGCTCCAGCACGCGCGCGGCTTGCTGCACCGTGACCACGCCGACGCCCAGCGCCTTGGCGACATCCGGAAGTGAGCCGATCTGCGCGTCGGGTTCCCGCGCCAGGATCATCTCCTTCATGCGCCCGGCCGCTGCCGAAACCAGGCCTTCCTTCGATGGCTTTCCAGCCATTTGCACATTGCTCCCGTCATTCAGCTCGCATCGGCGAGGCCGTTCGCATTCCATTCCACGCCCGGCGGTAGGACTTCAAGGGATTTCTAATATAGTGTATTATGGACGGATATCGCCGCAGGAATGCCGATTATCGGGAATTGACCTGCTCATAAAATGCATATTATGAGTCACGCAGAGTTGGCGGGGGCTGTCTGAGCCGGCCTTACGCCGCCCCGGTGGAGAGGCGTAGACATGACCACGCATCAGGCAGTGAATGCAGCTGTCCAGAAAGTTCTCGACACTCTGGTCGCAGATGGCACCGAAGTCGGCGTGCAGGTTGCCGCCTATCTGAACGGCGAGCTTGTGGCGGATGCCTGGGCAGGTGTCGCAGATCCCGCCAGCGGCCGCGCGGTGGACGGCGATACGCTGTTCAACGTCTTCTCGGTGACCAAGGCTGTTGCCGCGACCGCGCTGCACGTTCAGGCCGAACGCGGCCTTGTCGATTACGACCGTCCGGTGGCCCAATACTGGCCCGAGTACGGCGCCAACGGCAAGGAGGCCGTTACCGTTCGCGATGCGCTTTCGCATCGGACCGGCACGCCGCAGATGCCGCCGGCAGTGACGCCCGAGATGATGTGCGACTGGAATGCGATGACGGCCGGCATCGCCGCGCTCGAACCGATCTTCCCGGTGGGGCAGCCGGCATATCAGGCGGTGTCTTTCGGCTGGGTGATCGGCGAGATTGTCCGGCGGACCGACCCCGAACACCGCAGCTTTCAGGAATTTGTGGCGCAGGAAATCGCCGCACCCTTCGGCATCGAGGACTTGTGGATCGGGGTTCCGGAGGAGGTCGAGCCCCGCATCGCCAAGCTTGTCGACGCGCTCAACATGCAGCCGCCACCGCCGGGGACGGTGCTTGAAAAGGCGATGCCTTTCGATGTTCGCCTCGCTCCCGACATTTTCGAGCGCGAGGATGTGCGGCGGGCGACCATCGCGGGTGTCGGCGGTATTTTTACCGCCCGCAGCCTCGCGCGGTTCTGGGCGATCCTTGCCAATGGCGGCGAACTTGATGGCAAGCGCCTGCTCTCGCCCGAACGCGTGGCGATGAGCTGTCAGATGCGGCCCGGCGGCACGCTTCCCGATCCGGTGTTCTTCGGCATGCCGATGCCGCTCAGTCAGGGTGGCTACTGGATGTACGATGGCCAGTCGCCGCTCACCATGGCGCTGGCATCGACCACCGCAATCGCGTGCCCGGGGGCAGGCGGCTCGCTGGGATGGGCTGACCCCGCCACGGGGCTTGCCGTTGCCTACTGCCACAACCGCATGAGCGCGGCGGACGGAGCGAGCGCAGTCGGCAACGCGATCCGCGCGGCGCTGGGCATCGCTTGATGCGGCCCCACTACGACTATGTGATTGTCGGCGCGGGGTCCGCCGGCTGCGTGCTAGCCAATCGCCTCTCGGCCGACGCGCGCAATTCGGTGCTGCTGCTCGAATGCGGGCCGTCGGATCGCAACATGCTCATCACGGTTCCAATGGGCCTCGCCAAGCTCATGGGGCCGAAAAGCCCCTATATCTGGCGCTACATGGCCTCGCCCGGCGGCAACCGTCCGGCGGAGTTCTGGATGCGCGGACGCACGCTCGGCGGATCCAGTTCGATCAACGGCATGGTCTACACGCGCGGCGCGCCGGACGACTACGATGACTGGGAGGCCAAGGCGGGTCCGGGCTGGGGCTGGCAGGACATCAGCCGCTGCTACGAGGAAATGGAGCGGCACGAACTGGGCCCGGCGCAGGCACGCGGCGGGGCAGGGCCGCTTCAGGTCAACCTCTCGCCCAGCGACGATCCGCTGTTTCGCGCGACCATCGCAGCGGCGGCAGCGCTTGGCGTTCCGGTCGTGGACGACATCAACAGCGTGAAGGCGAGCGTGGAGGGCGGTTTCGGTCGCCAGCCCCGGACGATCTGCAAGAACGGCAAGCGCTTCAGCGCCGCGCGTGCATTCCTGAAGCCAGCGATGCGCCGCAAGAACCTCGATGTGGTGACGGACGCTGAGGTCCTTGCGGTAGAATTCGACGGACGGCGGGCGACCGGCGTGCGCGTTCGCCATCGGGGCGGCGAGTTCAGCGTTGCCGCCGGACGGGAGACAATCCTCAGTGCCGGTGGGCTCAATTCTCCGGCGATCCTCCAGCGCTCGGGCATCGGTCCGGCAGGACTGCTGCAAAACCTCGGCATCGGGGCGGTCGTCGATCGCCCTGAGGTCGGGCGCAATATGAGCGATCACCGCACCCTGCCTGTCCAGTACCGGGTCAAGCGCGGTGGCAGCAATGCAGGTCTTCAGGGCCTCGGGCTGGTTCGCTCCGCGCTGGCCTGGGGCCTCCTGGGGCGAGGGCCGCTTGCGCGCTCGACGTTCGTTGCCGGTGGTTTCATCAAGACCGATCCGAGCCTAAAGTTACCGGATGCGCAGATCGGACTGGGGCCGTTCACGTCCGGGCGGGAGGGCGTCAGTCCCTATCCGGCCGTGACGATCTATGGCTACACGCTGCGGCCCGAAAGCCGGGGCACGCTGGAAATCACCGCAAGCGATCCCTCGGCCCCGCTCAAGATCGATGCCAACTACATGGCTACCCAGTACGACCGCGACAATGCGGTTGCGATCCTGCGCTACATCCGCATGCTGGCCGCGCAGCCGGTTCTAGCCGAGCACATCGTCGAGGAACTGATCCCCGGCCCGGGCACGGTCAGCGACGAGGACCTGCTGGAGGCAACCTTCAAGTATGGCTCCACCGGTTTTCATGCTGTTGGAACCTGCCGGATGGGATCGGACGAGAACGCTGTGGTCGGCGCCGACCTCAAGGTGCGGGGTGTGGAAGGACTGCGTGTCGTTGATGCCTCGATCATGCCCTCGATCACCGGCAGCAACACCAATGCGCCAACAATGGCAATCGGCTGGCGCGCGGCGGAAATCATCCTTGCGGAGCACACTTTCTAGCGGAGCCCGGCAATCGCCGTGATTTATCGCAGAACCTGCACAAGCATCAATTCGACCGGCTGCCCGGGAGCGGGCAAGGCCGTGTGGGTGTCGGTTATCCAGATGAGTTGCCCGCCGCTATCGGTAATGCGCGCCGATACCGCATAGCGACCGCGCGGGTCGATTTTCGTCGCATCGTAATCGAGAGTGAAGGCCAGTGGCACCTGCCGTCCCTCGGTGGCGAACTCGGTCGAGGCGATCGCGGGCGCAGCGGTATCCATCCGGCTTACGTCGCTGATCGCGACCGAAAGGTGCGCGTCGGGCGGCAGGGCGATCCGCTCGCGATAAGTGGCGTGGCCCGAGAGCGTGATCATCGCCTTCGTGGTCCCCGTTTCTTGAGGCCCCGTTTCATGCGGTGCGGTTTCGCAAGCCGCCAGCGAGGCGATCAGCGGAAGAAGAAAATGGAGTCTCTTCATGATGCTCCCTTCTTGTCGGGTTTGGAAACGTATGGCGGCAGCGGCGATCGCTGGCAATCGGTGGTGACCTGCTCCCGCCGGGTCACCGGCGGATACTTGTCAGGGAGTGCAGCCTTCGGGTGCCATCCCCATATTGCCATCGTCCCTATATTCGGTATTGCATCTCTAAAAATGGGACGGAGAAGGCAATGCGGAAAGCTCTTTTGGTGATCGCGGCGGGCGCAGCTCTGATGGCGCCGGCGGCTTGGCCGAAGGAGGGCCCGCGCGAATGGACTGATCCCGCCACCGGCCACCGGATTGTCAGGATAGATGACCGGCCCGGCGTCTACGGCCTCTATTTCAATTACAACCCTTTCACGCCCAATGGCGACCGGATGGTCTATCTGACCGCCGAAGGCATCCGCACCGCCTCGACCCGCGACTGGTCCACGAAACTGGTCTTTCGGGGTACTGTGGACCGACTGCTCTTCACCGGCCACACCCGTCCGGAAGCCTATTACACCACCCGCCCGGCCGGTAGCGACGACGGCGAAGGTCCTTCCACGGTGTGGGTTCTGAACCTCGACACCGGCAAGTCGCGCAGAATTGCGCAATTGCCCGGCGGCCGTGTCGAATCGATCAATGCCGACGATACGCTCCTTGCCGGACACCGCGAGTTGGCACCGCCGCCGCCCGCCATCGCCGCCCAGGGCAAGCGAGATCCCAAGACCGGCGCGCCGAGCTATTCTGGCACCGATGCGCAGGGCCACCCGCTCTCTTTCGCAGCGGCCAAGGCGCGCTGGATGGACGAAAGACTCGCCGCAAAGGTGCCGATGGAGATCTTCACGATCGATACCGCGACGGGCGCCAGCCACAGCATTCACCGCGCCACCGATTGGCTGAACCATGTCCAGTTCTCGCCCAAAGACGCCGGACTGATGATGTTCTGTCACGAAGGCCCGTGGCACAAAGTTGACCGCATCTGGACGATCCGCACCGACGGCAGCGCGCTTACAAAGATTCACCAGCGTTCGATGCAGGGCGAAATCGCCGGGCACGAATACTGGTCGAGCGACGGCAAAGCGATCTGGTACGACCTGCAAATGCCCAAGGGTGGCATGCTCTGGCTCGCCCGGTACGAGATCGAGAGCGGCGGCAACGCCAAAAAGCGCATCTGGTACAAGGTTGCCCACGACCAAGGTGCCTACCACTATCTCACTTCGCCCGATGGCACTCTTGTCGCGGGCGACGGTAACGATGCCGACAAGTATATCAGCGTTTTCCATCCCGTAGCGGACGCATCACCCGAAGCTGAAGAAACGCTTGATGCAGAGAGCCTGATCGCCACCGGAACGCTGCGTAGCGAACGGATAGTTGACCTTTCCCGGCAGGACTACACGCTGGAGCCCAATGAGCATTTTACGCCGGATGGGCGCTGGATGGTCTATCGCGCGAATGTCGAAGGCAAACCGGTGCTCTATGCGGCTGAATTGGCCAAGGCGAATTAACAGATGGCTGGGCAGCGGTAGGGGAAGCTGGCCGTCGATAGAGTGGACGGCCTCAGGCAAGCCCGGCGATCACGCGCCTTCGCCGCTCTCAACTCAGCAGGAACTCGACCGGTACGACCAGTTCCACGGTGTCACCGATCCGTTCGGCCGGGGGCTTGGGTAGGGGCTCAGCGCGCTTGGGCAGGGATACGGCCTCGCGATCCAGATCGGGGAATCCCGAACTGCGCTCAAGGCGGCAGGATAGCACTTTGCCCTGCCGGTCCATCACGAAGCGCACGTAAGGGATGCCCTGCTGGTGGCGCGATCTGGCCATTGCCGGATAGTGGCGATGCTGGTTGAGTGCGGCCAGCACCCGGCCCTCCCATGTGTCGGGCGCATTGCTGGCCACTTGCGGGGCGGGCGGCGCGGGGAGCGTCCTGGGCGCGGCGGATTCGGTCTGCTGGGGAGCAGGGGCGGCCGGCTTGGTAACGGCGGCGGTCGGCGCCGGTAGCGATACGATAGGGATGGCGACCGGCGGAGGCGGCGGGACCTTTTGCGGTTCAGCCGGGAGAGGCTTGTTTTCGACCGGCTTGGGCGCATCCTGTTTTTCGGGCGTCTTTTCCGGCGGCGAAGCGGCCGTCCTCAGGTTCACCACCGCGAGCGCCGGAGCAGCCGGAGGCCGGGCCGCGACAAAGGAAATCGCGACAAGAAAACCCGACGCGGCCAGCGCGTAGACGATGACGGTTCCGATCAGCCCGTAGAAGCGCCCGCTCGCGGCGGGGCGGTAGCCCAGTCGTTCGGCTTGCGGTTCACAAGGCATTGTCGTCGATCCTCGTCATCGGCTGAGGAGGGCGCATGACATGCCGCGCGCTTACCAGCAGCGGTGTTGCGAGCGCGGTCCACGACAGGGCCCACCATAAACCGCCTTCACCCAGCAGCGCGGATAGCAACCCGAACAGGGTCAGCCCGGCGAGCGCGACGGGCCAGCCCCATTGCTCGCGGGCGGAAACATGCCGTACCTTCATCCGAGCCTCCTCGGCCTGCGCTTTCCGAACCACAGAAAGAGCCCGGTGGCGAGAACCGCGATCGTCACGATGTCGAGCAAGGCCCAGATGATCTTGAGCGGCAATCCGCCATAGTCGCCAAAATGGAGCGGACGCGCGAGATTGAGGGCATTGAGGTACCATGGGAAGTTCCGGTCCAGTTCGGCCCTTCCGGACCGGACATCGACCATGACGGGGCGATAGAGCCGCCCGGTCAGCGGAGAGCCGCCGTGCATCCAGACGGTCACGTAGCCGGGAGTACCCACCGGCGATGTGGGCAGGACCATGCTGTTCGGAATGAGCGCCGGGGCAGCGCGACGGGCGGCGGCGAGGGCCTGTCCCGGTGTGACGCTTTTGCCTTGGGCCGCTACGATACGGTCGGGCCGGCGGTCAGCGCGCCACACCGCGAAGAGCGGTTCCTCCAGTGTGTTGATCGTGCCGGTTACCGCGACCACCGCCAGCCACGCCGCCGTGGCTATGCCAAGCAGGTTGTGATGGTCCAGCATCCTGACACGCAGCGGCCGCGAGCGACGGATTTCGCCGAACCGCAGGTGGCGGGTGAACGGCGCGTAAAGGACCACGCCCGATAGGACCGCGAGCACTGCGAGCAGCCCGGCAAGCCCAAGCGCAAAGTACCCGGCAAGCCCTGCGAACAGGCGGCTGTGCAGCATGAGCACACCGCCCATCACGTCCGGCCCTGTCGATGGCGCATGAAGCGGCAGCGCCGTACGCGCGTCGAACGCGGTATCGCCCGCCTTCGTGGTGACGAGGTGGACGACGCCGGGTTCCTCATCCTTCCAGTAGATCGCCTGCACCGTGCCATCGGCGTGGGCCGTAATCCGGTCCAGCGGCGCCTCCGGTCCTTGCTCCCCGGCGGGTGCACGGACCAGTCGGCCGTTCGCCGCGTCGATCTCGTCGTGGAAGATCAGCGGCAGGCCGGTCAGGCACAGCATCAACAGAAAGGCCGTGCAGGCGAGGCTCGACCATCGATGGATGACCGACCACGCCTGCATGTTTCGCGCTCTCACCCGGGCATCACCAGCGGTAGGCCAGCGAACCCAGCACCGTACGCCGCAGCCCGAAGGCGCAGAGCGAGGCGCTCTGGCAATAGGCGACGTAGCGCTTGTCCAGCAGGTTGCTGGCGTTGACGCTCAGCTTCCAGCCTTCGAGCGCTTCGCCCATTCCGCTCAGGTCGATGCTGGCGAGCGCATCGACAAGCGTGCTGGCCTTCACCTTGAAGGTGTTGAGGCTGTCGCCATAGGTCGATCCGACATAGCGGACACCGGCGCCGAGCGTCAGGCCGGAGATGTGGCCGCCGTCGAACGTATAGTCCGCCCAGCCGGACGCCTGTTGGCGGGGAACGCCGAAGGGCCGCTTGCCAAGGTTGTTGCCGAAGGCGTTCTCGGTGTCGTTGCTCTTGGTCACCTTGTTGTCGAGGTAAGTGTACGTGGCGATGAGGCCAAGCTGCGGCACCGGGTGTGCGTGCAGTTCGAATTCCACCCCGCGCGAACGGATTTCACCGGTCTGGACGCTGAAGCCCGTATGCGTGGGATCGGGGTCGGGCGTCGTCACATTCTGCTGCGTCAGGTGGAACACCGAGACAGTGGCGAAAGCATTGAGGCCGGTGGGCTGGTACTTGAGGCCCGCCTCGTACTGTTCTCCGGTCGTTGGCCGGAACGCCGATCCGTCATAGCCGGTGCCGACCGTCGGCTGGAACGAGGTGGCATAGCTGACATAAGGCGAAAGGCCGCCAGCAAAGCTGTAGACCGCGCCGACGCGGCCCGTCAGCTTGCTGTCGTTCTGCTTGGTGACCTGCCCGCTGATCCGCTCGTGATCCGTCGATCCTGCCCAGTCCTGACGCAGTCCGGCGAGTATATCGAGCTTGCCTACGCGGATCTGGTCCTGCGCATATAGGCCGAGTTGGTCCTGCCCGACATCCTCGTCACCCGAATAGGCGGGCATCGTGAAGCTCTGGCCGTAGACCGGCGCGAAAGCATCCAGCGTAGGCTGCCCGGCGAAGTCCGACCCATAGCGCTCCTCATAGTCGATCCGGCGATAGTCGAGGCCAACAAGCAGCGTGTGCTCCAGCGCGCCGGTCGAGAACTTCGCCTGCACCTGATTGTCCACCGCGATTTGCCCGAGGCTCTCGTGGTTGGTGAAGGTATATCGGTTGAGCGTGCGCAAGTCGGGCTGGAAGCCATATGTGAACACGTTGTCGAGGCTGTCGCGGATGTGCGTGTAGCGCAAATTCTGGCGCAGCGTCCACGTTTCGCCGATGCAGTGCTCCAGCATGTAGCCAAGCCCCCACTGCGTGCGGCTGTGCCGGTCGAACGAAGGATCGCCGATGTCGAGGCTGGTGGAGACCTTGCCGTTGGGATTGGCCGTCACGGTGCCTTGCGAGGGTACGAAATTGTAGTAGCCCGCCTTGGGATCGTACTGCACGTTGCCCAGCACCGTCAGGTCGGTGTCCTTGTCGATCCGGACAGTAACGGCAGGCGCGAGCGAATAGCGCTCGGTTTCGACGTGGTCGATCTGGGAATCGCTGTGGCGCGCCACGCCGGTCAGCCGGTAGAGAACGTCGCCCCCGGCATCGAGCGGACCGCCGAGATCGACTGCGCCCTGAAAGCGGTTCCAGCTTCCGGCCGAAAGCTGCACTTCATGCAGCGGATCGGCAGTAGGCCGCTTGCTCACCAAATTGACGATGCCTCCGGGGTAAGCCTGCCCGAACAGGACCGAGGCCGGGCCATGCAGCACTTCCACGCGTTCGAGGTTGTAGGGCTCATAGGAGGCGATGTTGTAGGAGACGTCGGGCAGGATCAGCCCATCAAGGTATTCCTCCAGCCGGAAGCCCCGGCCGAACACATATTCCTCGCCATCCGTGTTGACGCCGCGCTGTTCGGCCTGGACGCCGGAGGTGTAGCGCAGCGCCTGCGGCACGCTTTGCGCGGCCTGCGCGGCGATCTGGGCGCTGGTGACGACCGAAATGGCTTGCGGCGTGCGCGCAATCGGAGTGTCGGTTTTGGTTCCGGTCGCGCTGCGCGTTGCGACATAGCCTTCGCCTGGGCCGGTGGGCCGCTGCGGATCGGTGGCGGCGGTATTGGCGGCGCTCTGCGATCCGCTCGATTCCTCCACTCGCACCGGGCCGAGCAGGACCGTGCTCCCGGCAGCCCGCGGCGCGGCTTCGAGCGAGACCGTCGTTCCGACCATCCGGAACGTCAGGCCTGTGCCAATCAGCATCTGGCTCAGCGCCTGCATGGACGAGAGCGATCCCTTCACGGCCTGCGAGGTGCGCCCTTCGAGCAGCGGCGCCTGCGCGCTAACCTGAAGCCCGGACTGCTGGCCGAACGCAGTGAGCGCATTGGCAAGCGGCTGGGCGGGAATATCGAAGCTGCGCACCGCGTCCTGAGCCAGCGCCGGTGCGGCGGCGGTCAGCGCGACTGGCCCGGCCGTCATCAACAATGCCGCCAGTGCGGCACGGCGCGACCTCTTGTTCCGCGAATTATTGCGTCCGGCGAACCCACCCTGAACCACCAAAAATGCCTCCTTCATCGTTATCCCTGACCAGAGGCATTTCCGCTCATGCGTCGCAATAACACCTCTCATCCGAATAGACGCAGCTGCGGGAATTTTTTCGGGAGGCATGAGCGAAATCGGTTTTAGCGCCCGATTCCAGCAAGTTTTCAGCTTGAGGAGATGACGATCATCCACGGCGTGATCGTCTGCACGGACCCGCCATAGGCCTGCGTCAGCCCGCGCAGCGCTTCGGCCGGATCGCTGGCGTTGTAGACGCCGGTGATGCGCTGGTGCGCAAAACCATCGCCTCTGACGACGATGACACCCACAAACCACGGCCGCAGCGCGTCGATCACATCGGTCGCCGGGCGGTCGTGGACGATGATCTGGCGATTGCGCCACGCAGCCATCTGCGCGGGCGGCATCGTACTGCGCTCGACCGCGCCGTCGAATCCCACGCGCAGGGCATCGCCTCCCGCCAGATGCTCGGACACCGGCGGCCGGGCCGCATAAGCGACGCGGACCCGGCCGCTCGTTACTTGCGTGGTGACGCCGCTTGCATCGAGACGGACGTCGAAGGCGGTGCCAATGTCTGTCGTGGTGACGCCGTTCGCATCGACATAGAAGGGACGGGCGGGATCGTGCCGCACGTCGAACCATGCCTCGCCTTTCAGCAGGCGGATTTCCCGGCGGTTGGCGCCGTAGGACACGGCGATGGCGCTGCCCGGCGCGAGATGGGCCAAGCTGCCGTCCGCGAGCCGTGCCTGTTGGAGTTCGGCAGTTCCGGTACGGTAATCCGCCTGCGCACGCAGCATGACCGAAGGCGCGACGGCCAGCATGAGGCAGGCCGCCACCGCCGCTGCAACCAGATGACGCACTCGCAGGCGCCGCCAGCCCGGCGAACGGCGCGTCCCGCCCCGGCGCCGATAGGGTGAGGGACCGGCAGGCAGCACCGGGCGCGGCTCGGCGGCGCGGACGGGAGGGGCATAAGCCGGGCGCGCATCGCCCGCCCGGTCATAGGCATAGGCCACTGCGGCCCAAGCCTCGGCATGGAGCGGCGATGCGGCCAGCCAGTCCTCGAAACGCGCGCGCGTCTCGGGCTCATCGGCCTCCTCGCGCAGCAGGATGACCCACTCCACTGCCTCTTCATCGGCGTGCCGCGCGGCGTCATCGGGGAAAGTGCCCGTCATCCCTGCCCTGTCACCCGTCTTCCCGTTTCCTGCCAGTATCGAGGATCGTTGCGCCTTTCAGGCACATCTTCTCCATCCTCTTACCCAACAGACGCACGAAGCGGCGTGTTTTTCGCGCACGACGCGCATCGATCGCAATTAGCGGGGAATCGCGGCGCGAATTTCGCGGATGGCCGCCGCCACCAGACCATGCGCCACCGTCACGGAGACCCCGAGGCGTGCGGCGATCTCGCGCAATTTTGCGCCTTCAAAGCGATGCATCTCGAAAGCGGTGCGCGTGCGGGGATCCAGTGCATCGAGCACGCGCTGGATGCGGGCGAGTTCGTCGCGCGCGATCAGCATGGCTTCCACCGAAGCCTGGTCATCCGGGAGTTCCGTAAACCGCCGCTCGTCCGCTGGCGCGACAACACGGCCTTCGTGGGCAATCCTGCGGCTGCGATCGATCGACAGATTGCGGAGCACCCGCCACAGCAAGTGCGTGGGCTTGGCGACCTCCTGCACGCGCGCGGCCTGATCCAGCCGCAACCATGCTTCCTGCACAAGGTCTTCTGCGCCGTCCGCATCGCCGCTGACTGCGCCCGCATATTTCACCAATTCGTCCCGGCGCTCGGTAACAATGTCGGTTATGACATCGCGCTGCGGCATCTGCTTCCCTTTCAGCCTCAACGACGACCTGCCGAACTTGCGAGTCATTCGCATGTAGCCAAGCACATCCGCAGCGGCAATGCCTTATTTGTGTGCCCATGCTGCTTGCCGCGAGCGGGCGAGATCGGCACCCTTCCGCTCATTTTGCCACTGTGATGAAAGCAAAGGCCCCTGGATTTCCAGAGGCCTTTGTGTCTCCGCCGCCGCGTTGGACGTCTTGGGGGACGGATGGAGGTTCCCGCCGGCGGAAACCTCCCGATGCGCTTCAGATCTGGACCTGCCCACCGTCGACGAACAGTTCGACCCCGTTGACGAAGCTGGCCTCGTCGGAGGCGAGGAACAGGACCGCCTTGGCAATTTCCTCCGGCTGGCCGACACGCCCGGCGGGGATCAGTCCGGCAAGGTAGTCCTTCGTGCCTTCCGCCTGCTCGCCGCCGCCGAACAGTTCATTGAGCCCGGCCGTTTCCGTCACGCCGGGGCTGACGGCATTCACGCGGATGCGGCGGTCCTTGAGGTCCAAAATCCAGTTGCGGGCAAAGTTGCGGACTGCCGCCTTGGTGGCCGAATATACGCTGAGGGCAGGGGTGCCCGACACGCTGGTCGTCGAGGCGGTGAGGATGATCGAGCCGCCGTCGCGGATCAGCGGAAGCGCCTTCTGGACAGTGAACAGGACGCCCTTGACGTTCGTGTCGAAAGTGCGCTGGTAGTGCTCTTCGGTGATCGCGCCGAGCGGGGCGAACTCACCGCCGCCGGCATTGGCGAAGACCACATCGATCTGGGCATGCTTCTGCTGGACTGCGTCGTAGAGCTTGTCGATATCGGCAAGCTGCGCCATGTCGCCGCGCACGCCGGTCACGCGGCCACCGATCGCACGGACCGCCGCATCGAGGGTGTCCTGACGCCGTCCGGTGATGAACACCGAGGCGCCCTCATCGGCGAATGCCTTGGCAGTTGCCAGCCCGATGCCGCTGGTGCCGCCGGTTACCACTACGACCTTGCCATTGAACTTGTCCGTCATTGTCTTTCTCCTTGAAGCTGGCGGCGGGATCGCCGTTGCCCCTTGGAAATGCATCCAGAACGATGATGCGTGTAGACGGCAAATGTGGCACTTAGCGTTCCATTGGAGGAACGATGATGAAAATCGATCTCAACGACTATGCCTATTTCGCCGAGGTCGTGACTCATGGTGGCTTCGCGGCCGCCGGGCGCGCTTTGCGCGAACCCAAATCCAAGCTCAGCCGCCGCATTGCGGGACTGGAAGAGCGTCTGGGCCTGCGTCTTATCGAACGATCGAGCCGGCGCTTTCGCGTAACCGACACCGGGCAGGCGTTTTACGAGCGATGCCGCACGATTCTGGCCGAAGTGGAACAGGCCGAGACCCTGGTCATGCAGGCGCAGGCCGAACCTCACGGCCGGGTGCGCTTCAGTTGCCCGACCGGTCTGGTCGAGCTGGTTTCGGCGTTTCTTCCCTCATTTCTCGTACGATACCCCAAGATCCGCCTTCAACTCGTAGCGACGGACCGGGCGGTCGACCTGATCGACGAGCGCATCGACGTAGCCCTGCGCGTGCGGACGGCGCTGACGAGCGACGCGTCTCTGACCATGCGTTCGCTGGGGACTTCGACGCGCATCCTCGTGGGAAGCCCCCAAATGGCGAGCCGCGTGAAAGAGGTTGCGCAATTGCCCGATCTGCCTTGCCTGAGCACGAGCGACAGCAGCGACGAGATTCAATGGTTGCTGGAAACCGACGAGGGAGCCTCGCATCATGTCCGCTTTTCCCCTCGGCTCTCATGTGAAGACATGCTGGCGGTGAGGAACGCCGCGATCGACGGCCTCGGCATTGCGCTTCTTCCCGACCATGTTTGCCGCGAAGCACTCGCCGATGGGCGACTGGTGCATGTGCTTCCGGCCTGGCGAGGTCAGAAGGGGATCGTGCATCTGGTCTTCACGACACGCCGAGGTCTTCCCCCTGCCGTCAGGGCGTGGATCGACCATCTGGCAACCGGGTTCCCCATTCCGCCGCCGACATCGTGATCGTCATCGTGACCGGGCGTTCCGAACTATAGCGTCACTCGCCCGTTTCAGGCTTTGGAGAGCGCGTGTCGGTCAAGTTCTTCCAGAAAGGCATCATGGCGCATCGGACGGGAGAACATCGGAAAGTTCTTCTCGGTCGCAAGCTGCTGTTCTTCTTCGGAGAGCGTGGCGGTGCAATCCGTTAGCGTGACGACGCGGTACCCGCGCTCATAGGCGCTGCGCATGGTCGATTCGACGCAGCAATTGGTCAGGAAGCCCGCGATGGCGACATCCGTTATTCCGCGCTGGCGCAGGATGAAATCGATGTTGGTACTGGCGAAACAGTCGAGGCCGCGCTTGCCTTCTATGACAATGTCGCCGGATTGAGGCGCCAGGACATCCACGATCGCCGCGCCCCAGCTTCCCTGCTTGAAGGCCCCGGCAGCTTTCACGCCCGCAAGGATGCCGTAGGCGTCGCTGGCGATCTCCGGATAGCCGTCAGCGAACGAGATCGGCGCATACATCACGCTCACCCCGGCGGCCCGCGCCTGCTCGACCAGTGCCTGCGTGTTGGCGAGCATGTCGGTGCTGTCCATCACTGCCTTGACCGCATCATGCTGGGCGCCGCCCGGGCTTGTGAAGTCGTTCTGGAATTCGATCAGGACCAGGGCCGTCGTGTCGGGATTCATGATCGTTCTCCAGGAAGGGATAATCCAGGTCGTTTCGGGTTCGACCGCCTCAAATCAGCGTGGGCAATCCGGCGAGGTGTTTGTCGAGCGTGATCGGATAGTCGCGCACACGGACCCCGGTGGCATTGTAAACGGCATTGGCGACGGCCGCGCCGACACCCGCCAGACCCAGTTCGCCCACGCCCTTGGCCTTCATCGGCGATACGGTGGCGTCCGCCTCGTCGATGAAGTGTACTTCCTGATGCGGGATATCGGCGTGGACGGGGACTTCATAGCCGGCAAGGTCGTGGTTCACAAAGAACCCGAAGCGCTTGTCCACGGCGAGTTCCTCCATCAGTGCGCCGCCCACGCCCATCGTCATTGCGCCGATCATCTGGCTGCGCGCGGTTCGCGGATTGAGGATGCGTCCGGCAGCGCAGACCGCCAACATGCGGCGTACGCGGATCTCACCGGTGAAGGAATCCACGGCCGCCTCCACGAAGTGGGCGCCGAACGTCGATTGCTGGAACTGCTTCGAGAGATTGCCCCATTCGATCCTGCCCTCGGCGACGAGTTCGCCTGCGTGGGCGGCTTCCGCGAGCGTGGCGGAGCGATTGTCCGCTCGGACCAGGCCATCCGCGAATTCCGCTCGCTCAGGATCATATCCCAGCCGCTGCGCCACCGCCTCGCGCAGCTTGACGCAGGCTGCATAGACGCCCGAAGTGGAACTGTTCGCGCCGAACTGCCCGCCGGAGCCCGAAGATACCGGGAACGCGGAATCCCCCAGCCGCACCACGACCCTGTCAATATCCACGCCCATCATCTCGGCCGCGGTCTGGGCGATGATCGTGTAGCTGCCGGTGCCGATGTCGGTCATGTCGGTTTCGACCGTGACGATGCCCTGATCGTTCAATCGGACGCGGGCGGCTGACGCGATGTTGATATTGTTGCGAAAAGCGGCCGCCACGCCCATGCCCACGAGCCAGCGGCCCTCTCGCAGCTGTGCCGGCGTGGCGAGGCGGCGGTGCCAGCCGAAGTGCTCGGCGCCTTCCTTCAGGCAGCGCACGAGGTTTCGCTGGGAGAAGGGGCGCGTCGGTTTCTCTGGATCGACTTGCGTATCGTTGAGCACGCGGAAGGCGACCGGGTCCATCTTCAGCTTCTCGGCCATTTCGTCGACCGCGATTTCAAGCGCCATCAGGCCCGGCGCCTCACCCGGCGCGCGCATGGCATTGCCTTCGGGCAGATCGAGTTCGGCCAGCCGCATGGCGGTCATCCGGTTGGCCCCGGCGTAGAGCAGCTTGGTTTGCTGCGTCGCCACTTCGGGGCCGCCACCGGGCAGGTCGCCCGACCAGCTTTGGTGGCCGATGGCGACGAGCTTGCCGTCCCGCGTGGCGCCAAGGCGGATGCGCTGGATCGTCGCCGGGCGGTGGGTGGCGTTGTTCATTATAAAGGGCCGGGGAAGCGCCAGTTTCACAGGCCGGCCAACCGCCTTGGCGCCGAGCGAGGCCATGACGGCGTCGGACCGGAGGAACAGCTTGCCCCCGAAACCACCGCCGACATAGGGCGACATGATCCGCACTTTTTCGAGCGGTAAGCTTAGCGTTGTGGCGAGATCCTCGCGGTTCCAAGCGATCATCTGGTTCGAGGTCCAGAGTGAAAGCGCATCGCCTTCCCACCACGCGATCGTCGCGAAAGGCTCCATCATCGCGTGGTTCTGGTCGGGCGTGGTATATGTCTGGTCGATCTGGACAGGCGCTGCCGCGAAGGCCGTTTCGAAGTCGCCGGTCGCGGTATCGGCATCCGATCCCGTAAGCGCCTTGGCGTTCGGCTTTTCTTGCGCCAGATCGAAGCGGCCCTGTCCGCGCGTATAGGCGACGTGAACCGCATTGGCGGCGGCACGGGCCTGTTCGAAGCTCTCGGCAACGACGATCGCGACGGCCTGATGATAGTGCTCGATATCGGGGCCGCCGAGCAGGTTGGCGGTGTTCTTGTTGCCTTTCCCCAATGGGCCGAAGCCCAATGCGCCGAGGTCCTGCGCGGTCACGATGGCGAGCACGCCGGGCATGTGCTGGGCCGCCGTCCGGTCGATGGAGTCGATCCGGCCCTTGGCGATCGCGGCACCCACCACGTATCCATAGACGGGCGCGCCGGGATATTGCTGGTGCTCGTAGGCGTAAGCCGCTGTTCCGGTTGTCTTGAGCGGCCCCTCAACGCGTTCGTGCGGTTGCCCCACCACCTTCATGCGATCGATGGGATTGGTGCCTGCGGGGGTGTCGAACTTCATGCCCGGTTCTCCGCGCGTGCCTCTGCCATAACGCCCGCCAGCGTGCGTTCGGCAAGGGGAACCTTGAAGGCATTCTCATGCGTCGGTCGGGCCCCGGCGAAGACTTGCGCGGCAACCGCCGCCGCACCGTCACGCATGGCCGCTTCGGCAGCCTCGACCCGCCAGGGCCGGGGCGCCACGCCGCCGAAGGCCGCGCGCCCGCTGCCGTCTGGCTGGATCACCGCCGCTACCGAAACGATGGCGAAGGCGTAAGAGGCGCGGTCGCGCACTTTGTGGTAAAGATGCCGCCCGCCCAGGGGCCTCGGCAGTTTTACCGCGGTTATCAGCTCGCCGGGCTGGAGCGCCGTTTCGACATGCGGGGTATCACCCGGCAGTCGGTGGAACTCGGCAATAGGCATGGTGCGAGTCTTGCCCTGTCCATCCACCGTCTCGACCGAGGCATCGAGAAGTCGCAGCGCAACTGCCATGTCGCCGGGGTTGGTGGCGATGCACGCATCGCTTGTGCCGATAACGCCCAGCAGACGATTTACGCCGCCGATTGCCGCGCAGCCCGACCCGGGCTTGCGCTTGTTGCAGGCCTGATTGGTGTCGTAGAAATAGGGACAACGCGTTCGCTGGAGCAGGTTGCCGCCCACGGTTGCCTTGTTTCGCAGCTGCCCCGAGGCACCCGCAACGATCGCGCGAGTGAGCACGCCATAATCGCGGCGCACGCGTGGATCGGCCGCAAGTGCGGTGTTGGTAACCAGCGTTCCGATGCGCAGGCCGCCGTCGTCGGTAGGCTCGATCCGGTCGAGGCCGATATCCTGAACGTCGACCAGATGGGTGGGCGTTTCGATCTCAAGCTTCATGAGGTCGAGCAGGTTGGTGCCCCCGGCGATGAACCGGGCACCGCGCTTGCCTGCTACCGCCTCCGCAGCGGCTTGCGGCGAGCGGGCGCGTTCGTAGGTGAACGCTCTCACGAGGCTGTCCCCGCGACTTCCGCCATGGCTTCGGCGATGTTGGAGTAGGCGCCGCAGCGGCAGATATTGCCGCTCATGCGTTCGCGCATCTCCATGTTCGTGGCCTTGGCGGCGTGGGTGATATCGGCCTGGACATGGCTGGGCACGCCCGCCTTGATCTCCTCGAGCACGGCAACGGCGGAGCAGATCTGACCGGGCGTGCAATAGCCGCACTGGTAGCCGTCATGCTTGATGAAGGCCGCCTGCATTGGATGCAGGTCGCTCGGGGTGCCCAATCCCTCGATAGTGGTCACTTTGTCGCCCTCGTGCATGACGGCAAGGGTCAGGCACGAATTGATCCTGACGCCGTCAACGAGCACCGTGCAGGCACCGCACTGGCCGTGGTCGCAGCCTTTCTTGGTGCCGGTGAGCTTCAAATGATCGCGCAGCGCGTCGAGCAGCGTCGTGCGGGTATCGAGCGTGAGCGAGACCGGCTTGCCATTGACTTCCATCGACACCGGCATGGTGGGCGGCATGGTCAGCGGCGGGGCCTCGACATTCTGGGAAGCGCCCCCGATCGGAACCGCACTGAGGCCGACACTGGCGGCGCTCCCCGCAAGGACCACGCGGCGCGATACGGCGAGAGGGGATCGATGGCTCATGGACGTCCTTTCGCACAAGGAACTCAGATCGAAGGCAGGCAGTTTCCGGCGCTACGATAACGATGGGCAGCCGAAAACGGGCATGAACATCGTTCATTGCTCCCTTGAAGGCAGATCATGGATCTTTCGCCAAGCTTGCGCAATGACGCGCATCGGTCTTTTCGGAGGCTAAGGGTAGGCGCCGGCGCGCGCCGTGTGCGGCAGCTTCTGCGCGATCGCGTCTCAGAGGCTGGTCGAAAACGCCCAAAAGGGCGTTTTCGGCGCCGCATCGGCCGCCGAAGCTGTCGCTTCGCTGCGGCCGGATTTGCGCGGAGCCCATCCAGCATAGGGGGGGCGTGGGGGGCATGGCCGGCCGCCCCCGGTGAAGTGGGCCTTACGCCGCCAGCGGCGGTACGAAGTTGATCGCCACGGAAATCCTGGGCCGCTTGCCTTCAAAAATGTTCACCGCATGTATCAGCCATGACGGAAACATGAGCAGCGTGCCGGACGAGGGGCGAACCTGATGCTTGAGGCCTGCCAACAAGCAACCCTCGATCCGCATCTTTATCGCAGCTGTGAGCATGATAGGCATGGAGCCGCGTGGGTCGAGGAATTCGAGCTCTCCGCCCAAACCTTCGGCGTCATCCATTCCGTCATCGACCCAATATACGGCCGACCAGTAGCAACCGGGATGTGCATGCCCGATGTTGCCTTGGCCGTGTCGGTTCACATTCGCCCAAGCATTGAAAGCCCAGTCAAGATTGGCTTCAAGCAAGCCCTGCTGGGGATGCCATATGGCGGACATCCTGTTGGCGAAAGCCAGGGCGAAGGCAACGAGATCCGCGCCTGCCTCGCCGCTCCAGTCGAGGAAGTCATCCTGTGATTGCCAGCCGCCCTGATTGCTGTGCCGAACGCCGGGATCGGCTGCTTCCCGCGCCAATATGGCCGTGGTCAGATCGCGGTTGAGGCGCGAAGCATCGGGATGCTCGATGCTGGCCAACGGCGTCGGAAAGATCTTGCTGACTTGTATCGCGTCTGAATTGACCAACGAGGCCGTGTCTGATGCGCGTTGATGAATTGGCGATCGCATGAATTTCCGTTTGTTCTTAAAGAAATGAGGACGGAAACAGACAGGCGCAGCTTGACCGGTTTTGCCACTGGCCATGGCCGGTGATTGCCCCTCCGAAAGGGCTTTCGGTCGAGAGTATTCTTTACCGGAGCTGCGGGTGTTTATAGTGCCGTCGTGGCTATCGGCATGGCCACTACGACCTCAGCGATGCGCAATGATGTCGCAAATATTGCAGCATTATTGCAGGTCGTTGGGCGGCATGAAGGATGACGTGAACCAGACGCGACATAGCGTACGCACCTACCCGAGAGGGCCGAGGCGTATTCGGTTCGAAAGCACTTGCGCCGGTTGGAACGCTAGATCCGGGGCAAACCCGAAGGCACCGGCGCCACCTGTTTCCAGCAGCAGGTTCGCCTTCGGGACAGGGTCAGAGGGTGACTTAATCCAACTCCCAGGCCCGTTCACCGTGCGATGACAGGTCAAGCCCGTCGACTTCCTCGTCCTCGCTGACCCGCATCGGCAGGACCCGTGCAAGCGAAAGCCCGATGGCTACGGTTGCAACCGCAGACCAAAGCGCGACCACACTCACGCCCAGCAACTGCGCGACGAGTTGGCGGGCCACGGACATGCCCTCAGCGTAGCCGACGCCGCCCAGGCCGCCGGATAGGAAAACACCAAGCAGGAGCGAACCTGCCATGCCTCCCACGCCATGGACGGCAAAGACGTCGAGCGAGTCATCGATTTCCCACTTGTGCTTGACCAGCAGGATCATCGGGAAGCAGATACCGGCTCCCACCACGCCGAACAGCAGGGCGGCGCCGGGCGCAATGAAGCCCGCGGCCGGGGTCACTGTCGCCAATCCCGCGATCGCGCCGGTGGCAAAGCCCACGCTGGTTGGCTTGCCCAAAGTGATACGCTCGATCAGCAGCCACGATATCGCGGCAGCCGAGGCGGCGATATGGGTGTTGATGATCGCGTTCACCGCCGTGCCGTTGCCAGCCAGGGCCGATCCGCCGTTGAAGCCGAACCATCCCACCCACAGCAGGCCAGCGCCGGCCATGGTAAGGGCCGGGCTGTGCGGCAGCATCAGCGCTTTGGGAAAGCCCTGACGCTTGCCCAGCATGATCGCGACGATCAAAGCCGAGACCCCGGCCGTGGTATGCACCACGATGCCGCCAGCATAGTCCAGCGTGCCCCATTGGGTCGCCAGCCAACCGCCGCCCCAGATCCAGTGCGCGACCGGTGCGTAGACAACGAGGCTCCACAGTGCGCAAAAGCCGATGACCCAGCTGAAGCGGGCCCGGTCGACCCAGGCCCCGACCATGAGCGCTGGCGTGATGGCTGCAAAGCACATCTCGAACAAGGCATAGGCATTTTCAGGCAAGGTGAGTCCGGCGCGCATGGCCGGGAGGCCGGAGAGCATCAGCGCGTTTGCGGAGCCGAACCAGCCGTTGGTGACTGTGCCAAAGGCGATGGTGTACCCGCACACAATCCATAACAGCGATGCGATCGCGGCGACCGCACCTACCTGAACAAGCACCGCCAGGAAGTTTTTGGCACGCACCAGCCCTCCGTAGAAGAGGCCGAGGCCGGGCATGCACATCATCAGTACCAGCGCGGACGAGATCAGGATCCAGACAGTATCCGCGCCATTGGGCTGATTGGAGACCGCGCTCGCTGCGTGGGCGAGCGTTGGCGTAGACACACCGGCAAATGCCAGCGGCCACGCAATATTCTTGCGCATGGAAGAGGTCCCTCGATCTGACCGGACGATGGAGCTGCCGATTCTTGTTCACGGCGCCCTTAGAAGAACGAGCGGTGGGGTGGCAAGCCTGAGGAAGGGGCAAGCGAAATGCGGAGAAGAGAGAAGCGGCGCGCCCGCCTCCTTTCTCGTCATCTCAAGGGGCGGATTACGACATTTCTGTCTCTCAGGACGGCCTTTCGTCGCCCTCGCCAGCCTGCAAGATGCTGAAACCCGAGGTGGTCTGGCGTGGGGTCTTCTACATCCGCGATTGCGCACCGACGGATCCGCGTGAGTGTCGCAAATTTCGCGCAAGATCGGGGTTACCGCCCATATTTCTCGGGAAAAACCGCAATAACACGAGAATCGGTGCGCGTTAGTCTCGCGGCCATCCAATGGCCGATGCGGAGGTTGAAAATGAAACGGATTGCACTTTGTCTGGCAATGGCAATCGCGCTGGGAACGCCCACGGCAAGCTTTTCGAAAGTTTCGTCGGATGTAACGCCCGGCGTGAACTTCGCCGAGTACAAGACATTCCATATCGTGAATGAGCGCCCGCCATCCGGCATGGATCCGGTGGCATTCGAGCGCATCCGGATGGGGGTGGAGCAGGGCCTGACCAGCAAGGGCTATGCCAAGGCGGACGACGGTGACCTTGCCGTCATCATCACCGTCGGTGCCAAGGACAAGACCGATGTCGAGACCTGGGGCGCCTTCGGGCGGCAGGTGGACGTACGCCAATATACGGAAGGTCAGCTGTCCGTGGATGCCTTCGACGCGAAGACGAAACGGCCGCTCTGGCACGGCAAGGCGGTCGACGATGTCGGCTCGAAGCTCAATACCGACAAAGTGGAGAAGGAGGTCGCCAAGCTGATGGCGCAATTCCCGGCGCGATCGGCGGCCTGACCTAACGATTCATCCCGATCTCGCCGGGCACGCCTTGTGTTTTGGGGCCATCAACGTTGCTCGTTGGTGATGCCGGTAGAAGAATGCGGGCGGGGCATGCTGCGCGTCGCACGGGCGTCGCGCAGCGTGGCCGCCCCGACATGCGCGCGTGAAGCCCGCTTCGGCACGGCGATGCGCTGCGACAGGTAGATGCCGTTATGGCCCGAACAGATGTAGGCGACGAAGCAGGCCACCGCGATGGGAACCGCGTGGGTCGCGCCGAACAATTCAACGCCCATGATCGTGCAGGCGAGCGGCGTGTTGGCAGCGCCAGCGAACACCGCAACAAAGCCGAGCCCCGCAAACAGATCGAGCGGTGCCCCCAACAGCCAACCCATCGCATTGCCCAGCGCCGCGCCGATGAAGAACAGCGGCGTCACTTCGCCGCCCTTGAAGCCTGAACTGAGCGTTACGACCGTGAACAGCAACTTGAGCGCCCAACTCCACCGATCGACCGGGCCAGTGAAGAACCCCGCGATAGTGGGGTCGCCGGGGATGGCGGACCAGACGCCAAGGCCAAGATAGGCGCGGGTGCCCACGATATAGACCAGCGCGATCACCATGATGCCGCCCAGCGCGGCACGCGCCGGGCCATAGGGGACGCAGCGCTTGAGGAAGCCGCCGAGCGCGTGATTGGCCTCCGCGAAGGCCAGTCCGGCCAACCCGAAGGCGACGCCGGCTATCGCCACTTTGGCAAGCAGCATCGGCTCGACAAGAAGGGCGCCGGTATCCGATGCCACGTAGGCGATGTGGTAGGGCGTGTGGTGGATGCCCCAGGCATGGCACGTCCAGTCTCCCACCAGTGCGGCAAGGAGCGAGGGCATGATGCCGGCATATTCGATCCGCCCTAGCGCCAACACTTCCAGCGCGAAGACGGCGCCTGCCAGCGGAGTGCCGAACACGGCGCCGAAGCCCGCCGCAATGCCTGCCATCAGCAGGATACGGATGCCGGGGGGGGCGAGCTTGAACAGGCTGGCAACTGCACTGGCAAGACTGCCGCCAAGCTGCACCGCCGTACCCTCGCGCCCGGCCGAGCCCCCGAAAAGATGCGTTGCGATGGTGCCGACAAAGACAAGCGGCGCCATGCGCAGCGGCACGCCGCCACCCGGTTCGTGGATCTGCTCGACGATGAGGTTGTTGCCGGCCTCCACCGAGCGTCCGGTGCGGTGGTAAAGCCAGGCGATGGCCGCGCCGCCCACGGGAAGGAAGTACAACAGCCAGGGATAGTCGAACCGCAGCCGGGTCGCGGCCTCAAGGCTCCACAGGAATGCTGCGCACAGCGTCCCGATCAGTGCGGCCATCGGGACCAGGATCAGTGTCCAGTGCACCACCGACATGGCATGATCGCGCCGATCGCCAAAGAACGCCGCCACATTGAACGCATTGAACAGGTTGCGAAACGTCGCGCGCACAATTCCTCCTTTGCTGCCTTGCGGCGCCAAGTAGGAATCATCGTCCCTTGCAAGGGCGGTTCGGCCTGACGGCCCGGCGGAAATCCATCGCCTTGCGCAGCCATATGTCGGCTCCGGCCCGCAACGTCAATCGGTTTGGAGGCAAGGTTTCGGATACCCTCGTTCCCGTGAGGGCGCCATTGCCGACGTCCGGCCGGAATGTCGGCGGAAAGGCTTGGACGCATTTCCCGGTCTCTCAGGGCTGTAGCGCTGTCCGCCGATTTTTGCCCTATCCGTGATTGAATGCGATCGGCAGCGATCGTGGCCCCCAAGCGCCCAGCATCGGGCGCCAGCTAACGTCACCATCGCGACGCGGATTGCGTATGCGCTGCGCGATGAGGTGAATGCCCTCTTCCAGTTGGTTCCGTGCCAGATATTGGCCGAGACAGATATGCGGCCCACGGCCGAAGCCGACGTGGCGCGTCTTGTGCTCCCGCTCCGGATCGAAGCGAAGCGGCTCTGGGAAAGCTGCCGGATCGCGCCCGGCCAATGGCGTGGCCATGGCAACGAGCATGCCCTTCTCGAACCGGACACCTTCGTAGTCGAAGGGCTCCGCCACTTGCCGGAACGGTGTCGCGATGGTGGAATGACGCAGCGTCTCCTCCACCACCATGGCACAAAAGTGCTTGTCCGCTGCGCAGCGCGCATACATGTCGGGTCGATCAATGAGCAGGTTCATCATCATGCCGAGCAGGTTCTTGGAGGTGTCGTAACCGGCGACCAGCAGAACGAGCAGCATGAAACGCAGCTCCGTGTCGTCCATTGCGCCCGCATCGCGCGCGGCGATCAGGTCATCAAGCAGAGAAGATTCCCTCTTTGTGCCGCTTGCCTCCCTTTCGCGGATCAGCGTGTCGGCGACGGCCCACTTGATGTCGAATGCCTCCAGGATCTTCTCCCTCAGCGACCGGTCGAGACTGATCGCGGCCACCTGCATTTCCAGGGCCCAGCGCAAGCTGGGGATCACATCGACGGAAATGCCCAGCAATCCGCACATGACGGAGACCGGAAAATAGGAGGCAAACTCCGTAAAGTCGAAACGCCCCTGCGGCACCCACTCGTCGAGCAGGTTGGTCATCGCCGCGTGAACGAGCGGGCGAATGACATTGGCGTTCCGGGGCGTAAAGGCAGATGCCACGCTGGCGCGCAGCCGCTTGTGCTCGCTCCCATGCTTGGACAGGAGCATTTCGTCCATGAAACGTGCCCACATCGTTCCTTGCAGGTCATAGAACTCGACGATGCCGCCCAGCCCCATTTCAAGGTGGCGCTCGTCGGCGAAGAGATCCTTGTTCGCCTGGCATCCGTGGATCACATAGCCGCCCGAAAAACGCGCCAGCCATGGATGCTCTTGTCGGGTCGGTATCATGAACCGCTCGGGGTCCGTCCAGAATTCGGGATTTTCGACCGGTAAGACCGGCAGTTCCTCATAGGTCACCACGTCGGTCTCCTTATCAGAATGCTGCGCCTCCATTGACCCCCAGAAGCTGGCCGGTGATGTAGGAAGCCTCGTCCGACGCGAAGAACGCGCAGGCGGCGGCGACTTCTTCGGGGCGGCCAAAACGCGGGATAGGATAGCTTTTCAAAATCTCTTCAAAGGGGATCGGCAGGTCGCTCGCGGCAATCGCGCGGCGCGCCATCGGGGTGTCGATGAAGCTGGGGGCAATTGCGTTCACAGTAATCCCCTTCGCGCCCAGTTCGATCGCAAGGGTGCGAGTCAGCGATGTCACACCGCCCTTGGATGCGCTGTAATGGGCCATCTTAAAGGCGCCGATTTGCGCAGCCAGTGAGGAAATGTTGACGATGCGCCCCCAGGCGGCGGCTCGCATATCGGCGAGAACCGCCTGAACCGCGATGTAGGGACCCTTGAGGTTCACTTCCATCACGCGTTCCCAACTTGCCTCCTCGATGTCTTCAAACAATTGAAAACCTTCGATAGCGGCGTTGTTGACCAGTATCGTCACGGGGCCGAGTTCCGCATGAACCCGGTTCACGGCCTCCTCGATCGAAACACGGTCCGCGACATTGCCATGAACGGGGATCGCGTTGCCGCCCGCATGCTTGATGTCTTCGGCCACCCGGTGTGCCGCATCGGTGTCGATATCCAGCACCGCCACAGCTGTGACATCCCGCGCAAGCCGGTGGCAGATCGCTTCGCCGATACCCGAACCCCCGCCAGTGACCAGAGCGAACCGATCGCTTCTCTTATCCGTTGTCTGCATCCCGCCGCGCCTCTCCAGTCGCTTCCATCCGGAACGAATCCATACGCTACCGTATGGCAGGCCTGCAACGCTCCTGCAAGGTTGGTCGGCAGACCGGGATTACACGGGATTGCCCATCAGCGAGTGATGAGAAACTCTTCACATTGCGAGAGCGTCGCCTCATCCGCGAAAGGCGCTCCCACGCGCAGGAACGAGAAAATCAGCACGGCCCTGCTGCGTGCGCCGCCGACCGGCACGCCGGCGGCTACAAGAACATCTGTAATGAAGCGAATCCGGATCTCATCCGCTTCCGCGAGAGCCGCTTCTGCCCGGGGATCGCGCCTGGCCCACAGGCGGATGGATAGCTCCATGTCGAAATCCGGCGGATGCTTGCCAAAAGGCAGACGCATCATGCGTTGATAGCGTTCCTGTGGAGATTGGATCGCATTGAGCCGGTCGATGATCTGCGTCACGACATGCTGGCGCCAATGGTCCAGCATGGCCTCATACAGGTCGGTGCGGTCCTTGAAGTGCCAGTAGAAGCTGCCCTTGGTAACGCCGAGCTTGCGGGCCAGCACCTCGACGCGGACGCCATCGATGCCGTTCCGGGCCAACATCTTGAGCGCCGCTGCGACCCAGGCTGCCCGATCCAATACGGGCGACTTCTCCCGCATTTTGGGCACGTTTGCCATTGGTTTGCATTCCCCCCGTAAAGCCGGTTTTTTCGCTGCGAACATGCATTCCGCCTCTACATGTTATCCAGCGCTGCTGAATCTGGAAAATCGCAAAGCCGCCGGAAACCGGCTGGGCGTGCTTCCGGCGATCTTCCGAAATTCTGCGACCTGCCGATACAGGGCGCTACGCCGCTGCCACGTCCTTTCGGGCCAATACGACCTCGCTCGCCTGCTTTCCGGTCAGCTCTGCGAGATGATCGAAGCTGACGGTAAACTGGGCGAGCCCTTGGCTCAGCGAGCACAAGTCTCCGTCCAGCCCTTGCAAGTTTGCTTCGGGCAAAAGCGCTTCCACGCGCTCCCAGCGCTCCCAATCCGGATGCGGCAACAAGCCGAGGATTTGTCCTCGCCGGCTCGAAAGTACCGAGACGGCCTTCGAGCCGGTACCCGTCGGCATATCGACCACCAGCCGGCAGATGGGCTCAAGCAGATAAGGCGCGGCGGCTGCCAGGGCCTCACTGGCCGCCATGCGGCCGGCGATGCGAAAGGCAAGCTCCGAAGAATCCACCGAATGGTGAGAGCCGTCAGTCAGCGTAACCGCAACATCCTCAACCGGAAAGCCTAATGGCCCGGCCTCCAGCGCGTCGCGCACGCCCATCTCTACCGCAGGAATCCACTGCTTGGGGATGGCGCCGCCGACAGTGCGGTCCGAAAAACGAAAGCCTTCGCCGCGCTCCAGCGGCGCAATTTCAAGGACGACATCGCCGTACTGGCCGTGCCCGCCCGACTGCTTCTTGTGCCGTCCGCGCTGCGTCGCGCTCTTCCGGATGGATTCCCGATAGGCGACGCTTGGCGGCCGGCTGTCCACCACGACGCCATAGCGCCGCCGGAGCCGGGCAAGAACAACCTCGAGATGATCGTCGTTCACGCCCCTGAGCAGGGTCTCGCGAGTAGCCTCGTCATGTCCCCACTCCAGCATCGGATCTTCGTCACACAGCTTGTGAAGAGCGGCAGAAAGCTTGACGTCGTCCTTGCGATCACGCGCCGCGATGGCCAGTTTCGCATTACGTGGCGGATAGTCCGGCACGGCCACGTCGCTCGGCGCTCCTCCTTTGCGGGCCAGTACCATGCCCACGGAAGCATCGTCCAATTTGGATATGGCGATCACCTCGCCTGTGCCGACGCTCGCCTGTTTAACGGTCTTTTCGCCTTGCACGGCAAACAGAGAGCCGCAGCGGGCGGTTTTGTCTCCGACGACAAGTTCCTCGCCCTCCTGAAGCAGGCCGCCATAGACTCGCGCATAAGTGAGCCGTCCGACGGCGCTTCCCTGCGCCACCTTGAATACATGAATGCCATCGGTCGTGCCGACGCGCGTCGCGGCTTCCATCGGTCCGGGAGCTTCATGGCGCAGCAGCTTCAGCAACCGGTGGATACCCCCTCCGGTGAGGGCCGACGTCAGAACCACGGGAACCACTCGATTGTGCGCGGTATCCTCGGCAAGGTCGGCCATCACCTTCATGGCGTCGGGGACGTCATCCATCAGCAGGGTTTCGAGCAGTTCGTCGTCGAAATCGGCCAATGTTTCGAGCAATTTGCCGCGGTCGGTACGCTCCAGATCGGCGATATCCGCTGGCATCTCGATCTTTTGGGATTCGCTCCCCGATCGATATCGGTAGGCCCGCTCCATGGCCAGATCGACATAGCCCACGACCTGCTCGCCTTCGCGAATGGGAATTTGGCGGAGCGCCAGCGGCTCGCGGCTGAGCGGCTGCAACTTGTCGATCAAGTCATGGACAGATCCGGCGCGTGCGGTGTCGACGCGGTTGACGACGATGGCATGGGGAATGTCCAGCGCGTCCAGCCGCCGCAACAGGGGTTCGACCAGACCGGCGCGTTCAGGCACCGGATCAACCACCACCAGCACAAGGTCTGCCGATTGCAGGGCCGCAAAACCATCGGCGATAAAGCCCGCCGCGCCCGGCAGATCAAGGAGTGTGAACCGATCTCCCAGCCACTCGAAATGCGAAAGATTGATTTCGGTCGAACCGCCGCGCGAACGCGCTTCGGAACTTGCATCGCCAACGGTGGAGCCGGCCTCTATCGAACCGGCTCTGTTGATCGCGGAACTCGCGAAAAGCAGCGCTTCGGCCAGACTTGTCTTGCCTGCTCCTGCCGGTCCGACCAGAGCAATCATGCGGGCCCCCGAGGCGCCGAAGGCGGAACTGGGGCTGGGGGCTGTATTGGTGCTGGGAGCTGTGCCCATCGGTCCGCCTCCTCTCATGCGAAGGCGCGCCGGGCGCTGTAGGCAGAGCTTCGCCGCAGGCGGCGTCCTCTTGTCTTGCGTCTGACGCGCAAGGGTGTGGGCACCCAAGCTGAGCCGTTCTTGTCACAGGCGCAAGCACATTTTGGGCCTTTTCGCGCAGGGCGCTCAGCCCGAGACGTAGACCCTTCCGGTGATCCCGCTTGGCGCGCCGTCCTTCGCCTCGATCAGCACGGCCAGCGTGCGCGGTCCCGTGCCCGGCGGGATCGTGGCGGTCAGTGAAGCCGCCGCAGTGTCCGCCTTGCGCGCCACCAGCTTGCCGTCCAGCCAGACTTCGGCCGCGCCGGTGATCTGCGCGAAGTGGAGCGTGCCGCCCTGCGCCGCGATCTTCTTCCACGGCGTGAAGCGGGTGCGATAGCTGCGCCAGCCGCTGCTGCCGGCAGGCGCGGCGACGCCAGAGCGCACGAAGTCCCACGAGTTGTTGTCCCCGTCCACCGGCGCGAGTGCCGGATCGGGCTTCTGCGCGAACAGGGCCGAGCGGCGCCAGTCGGTGATCGGCATTTCGGCGGGCACCGGCGGCACTTGTGCGCGCGGTTCGCGCGGCGCGCGGGCGAGCGAGAGGCGGGCGGGCCGCAGCGCACCGGTAGTGGCCGTCAGCGTCAATCGGCTGCCGCTGTCGTCGCCCTCGACGATGACTTGCGCAAGGCCGTTGAACAGCGCGCGCTTGTTGCCCTTTTCGCTGTCGTGGTCGTTGGGATTGCCGTTGCCGAGGCCGATGATCCGGCCCCCGGTGATCGCGAATTCCACCGGCAGGTTGGCGGTGGGAACGTGGCGGCCGCGCGAATCCACGCAGTCCACGGTGATTGCCTGCACGTCCTCACCGTCGCTGGCGATGGCTTGCCGGGCGGGCGTCAGGCGCAGCGCAACCGGCGTGCCTGTGGTTTCGTGAACCGCACTGGCGACGACTTTGCCGCCGCGCAATGCCAGCGCCTCGATCCGGCCGGGACGGTAGGGCACCTTGAAGCTGTGGCCCATGATCCGGTCGGCGGCGGATACGCGCTCGATGACTTCGCCGTTCAGGCGCAGCTCGATGGCCTCTGCATTGGTGATGGCGAAGACTTCCAGCGTCTGGCCTTCCTTGCCGGGCCACGTCCAGTGCGGGGCGAGCCAGATCATCGGCGCATCATCGCGCCAGTGCGCGGAATGGATGCCGAACGCGGTCTTGGGGAAGCCGCAGAGGTCCATGATGCCGAAGAAGCTGCTGGTGGAGGGCCACGCATAAGGCGTCGGCTCGCCGTGATAGTCGAAACCGGTCCACACGAAGCCGCCCGCCACGAAGGGACGCTCGGCGATCATCTTCCAGCTGTCGCGGTGGGTCGCGCCCCAGGAGGCCGATTCCTTGTCGAGCGAGGTGATGACCTGCTGCGCCTGAATGGACTCGAAGGCGCCGCGCGATTCGTAGGCGCTGGTGTCCTCCGAACTGGTGATCGGCTTGTCCGGATGCAGGGCGTGGAACTTGTCGTAATCGCCCTGATAGTAGTTGAAGCCCATCACATCGACGACGGTGGAGACGTTCTCCGGGTTGTAGAACGAACCGTTCATCGCCGCCGTCACCGGGCGCTGCGTGTCCAGTTCGCGCACGGCCTTGCGCATGCGGCGGACCATCTCGACACCGGCATGGGTGCCCTGCATCGGTTCCTCGTTGAACACCGACCAGAGCACGATGGAGGGATGGTTGCGATCGCGCCGCACCATCCATTCGAGCTGCGCCAGATAGTCCGGCGCCGGGTTGAACAGGCGGTTTTCGCCCATGACCAGGAAGCCCAGCCGGTCGCACCAGTCCAGCACTTCCTTGGCGGGGGCATTGTGCGACATGCGGATGGCGTTGCAGCCCATCGCCTTCAGCCGCTGGAGCCGCCAGAGCGCCAGCGCATCGGGGATCGCGGTGCCAACGCCGCTGTGGTCCTGATGGATGCAGACGCCCTTGAGCTTGGTTTCCACGCCGTTGAGGATCATGCCGCGCGCGGGATCGAAGACCACCGTGCGGAAGCCGATGAACTGGCGCCGGGTGTCGACGACCTTGCCCTCGCGCAGCAAGTCCACCTCGACACAGTAGAGTACCGGCGTATCGGGGGACCAAAGCTTGACCGGCCCGGGGATGAGCGCTGTGGTCACTTGCGCCTGTTCCAGCGGGCCGACAGTGGCCGCGCCGCCGGAACGGTGGATTTCCCGGCCTTCCGGATCGAGTAGACGGGCCGAAATCTCGGCCTGCCCCGCTTCCTCGCCGACATTGGCGAGCCGCACTTCCACGGGAACCTGCCATGTCCCGTCCGGCTGGCGCACGGGATCGCAGTGGACGCCGTCGGTCTCTATGGAGAGGGCAGGGCGGCTGACCAGCCAGACATGGCGGTAGAGCCCGGCGCCTTCGTACCACCAGCCTTCGCGCGCCTGCGCATCGACGCGCACGGCGATCCAGTTCAGCTCGTCCCCGAAGCGGGCGAAGGGGGTGAGATCGACAATGACGCTGCTGTAGCCGGACCACGAATGGGCCACTTCGCTGCCGTTGATCCAGATCGTGGCGTGGGTGGCGATGCCGTCGAAATGAAGTTCGAGGCTGCGGCCTTTCTGGCACTCGTCCAGCCGTAGCAGGCGGCGGTACCAGCCGATGCCGCGCGGACGGTAGCCCTGCGAGACATTGGCCGTTTCGCTCACGTCCTGCGCGATGGCCCAGTCATGCGGAAGATCGACAGTCGGCCAGTCGGAATCGTCGAAGGCGAGGGCGGCGGGGCCGCGCGCATTGCCGGCCTTGACCGAGAGATAGGTGGCGTTGTGGTCGGCAGGCTCGGGCACCGAGACCTCGCCCTCGTGAAACCGCCAGCCGCGTTCGAGCAGCGTGCGCGAAGGATCGGTTTCGGGAAGACGGGGCGAGGGGCCCGCAAGCGGTGCGGGCATCGGCAGACCGTCGGGCAGGCCGGGGCCGAATTGTGTTTCAGCAGCCAAACTGGAAGGAGCGAAAGCAGGCAATAGGGTAGCGACGGCGCCTGTGGAGGCGCCGCGCAGCAGCAATTCACGACGCTTCATGATCCTTCGATAAGCTCCGCAACAAAGTCATAGGAATCGCCCCGATAGTACGAGCGCGTGAATTCCACGGGGCGGCCGTCCCGCAGGAAGCCGTGGCGTTCGATCAGCAGACCGGCATGGCCGGCATCGACGCCCAGCATCCGCGCATGCTCAGTGCCGAAGGGCACGGCGCGCAGGCGCTGGAGCGCGCGGACCGGGCGGTTGCCGCTCTTTTCCAGCGCGGTGTAAAGCGAATCCCCGACGGCATCGATGCTGGGCAGGCAATATCCGGCAATCGTCGAGATTTCGAGCGCGAGCGGTTCGTCGTCGGCATAGCGGATGCGGGTGAAGCGCAGCACGGTGCTGCCGGGCGCGAGGCCCAGCGCCATGGCTTCGTCCGAATTGACCGCCCCCGTCGTGCGCGAGATCCAGGCGCTGGAGGCGCGCCTGCCGCGTGCTTCCATATCCTCGCTGAACGAGGTCAGCTTGGAGAAGCTCTTTTCCACGCGTGAGGCGACGAACGTGCCAGCCCCGCGTCGGCGCGTCAGCTTGCCTTCTTCCACGAGGCCGGCGATGGCCTTGCGCACGGTGATGCGCGAGACATCGTATTCGATGGCGAGATTGCGTTCGGGCGGAATTGCCTCGTTCTGGTCGAGTACGCCTTCGGAAATCGCGTCGCGGATCAGCTGTTGAAGCTGAATATACAGCGGCGCCGCGTTACCTTCGCGCAGACGACCAATCCGGTCAGAAAACGACATTCGATCCCCCTTGTCCCATTCTTTGCGAATGGCTTTACATTGGTCATGTCGTGCTGACAATCGCATCAAATTGTCTCTGTCCAAGCCCATTTTGCAGCAATCGGATAAGACCTATTGCTCTAAAGGATATATTTTGGTTACGTTGATGGCTCTGGTCGCAAAAAACAAGGGGGCAGGTATGAGGATGACGGCAAAAAAAGGGTCTCGGCAGGTCCGGGGCAGCGGAGCGGCACTGGCTGCGATTCTTGCGGGCTTGGCGTTCTCGGTCCCTGCTTACGCGCAATCCGCGTCTTCCCTCCCGCTCGCGCCGTGGCCTGCCTCTGTAGAGCAGGGCAACGGCAAGCTCACCATCGGTTCGGGTGCGACGATCGGCGTTCCCGCCGGCGATGCCGATGCCGCCGAAGCGGCGCGGCTGCTTTCCGAGCATGTGAAGGGCGCTAATGGGCTTATGTTGTCGGTCGCGCCCACTGCGACCACCGCACCGATCCGCTTCGAGCGCGATCCCGCGATTTCCGGCGCGGAAGCCTACCGGCTGACTGTCACGCCCAGCGGCGCGGTGATCTCGGCCTCGGGCAAGTCCGGCCTCGTCTACGGCGCGATGACGCTGATGCAACTGCTGACGGCCGATGCCAAAGACGCGGCGGGCAAGGGCGTTTCCGTTCCCGTGCTGACCATCCAGGATTCGCCGCGCTTTGGCTGGCGCGGGGTGATGATCGACCCGGCGCGCCATTTCCAGCCGATGGAATCCATCTACGCCATCGTCGACCGCATGGTGGAAGTGAAGCTCAACACCCTGCATTTCCACCTGACCGACGATCAGGGCTGGCGCTTCGAGGTCAAGCGCTACCCCGAACTCACCCGCATCGGCGCATGGCGCACGGGGCCCGATACCGGCCACGGACCCGGCGCGAAGACCGGCGGTTTCTACACGCAGGAGCAGCTCAAGGCGCTCGTCGCCTATGCCGCTGCGCGCGGGATTACCGTGGTGCCCGAGATCGACCTGCCCGGCCACGCGCAGGCGCTGGTCGCGTCCTATCCCGAACTGGGCATGCTGGGGGACCGCCCTGCGGTGGGCAACAGTTGGGGCATCTTCCCCTGGCTGTTCAATCCCAACGAAGGCGGCATGACGTTCGTGCGCAACGTGCTGGATGAGCTGATGGAGGTCTTCCCCTCGCAGTACATCCACCTCGGCGGTGACGAGGCGGTCAAGGACCAGTGGGAGCGTTCGCCCGAAGTCCAGTCGCAGATGCGCAAGCTGGGCATCAAGAGCGAGAACGCCATGCAGAGCTGGATGATTGACCAGTTCGGCGAATACCTTGCGAAGCACGGCCGCCGCCTGATCGGCTGGGACGAGATCCTCGAAGGGGGCCTCCCCGCTTCCGCCTCGGTGATGAGCTGGCGCGGCGAGCAGGGCGCGGTGGATGCCGTCAACGCCGGGCACGACGTGGTGCTCTCGCCCGCACCGAACCTCTATCTCGACAATCTCGAATCGACCCTGCCGGACGAAGCGCCGGGGCGCATCTCGATCCAGACGATGGAAGCGGTCTATCGCTACGATCCGATGCCCAAGGGGATCGATGCTTCCAAGGCGCAGCACGTGATGGGCCTGCAGGGCAATGCGTGGAGCGAGTACATCGTCACGCCCTGGCAATTGCAGCACAAGCTGTTCCCGCGTCTGGGCGCGATTGCCGAAGTGGCATGGTCTCCGCCGGTGGCAAGCAAGGACTATCCGGGCTTCCTCGCGCGCCTGACGCCGCAGATCCGCCGCTGGAAGCAGGGCGGCTTCCAGGTGTCCGACAGCGCCTTCGGTGTGGCCTTCACGCCCACGCAGACGCGCGGCGCGGCGCTCGATGCCAAGAGCATCGGCGTGACCATGGCGATGCAGGCACCCTACGGCACGATCCGCTACACGCTGGACGGCAAGGCGCCGGGCGCGAAGTCCCCCGCTTACGCCAAGGCCCTTTCGGTTAAGCCGGGCACGGTCGTCACTGCTGCCAGCTTCGCGCCGGATGGCACCGCGCTTGCGGCACCGCGCCGCTTCGAAACTGCGGGCGAGGCGCTGCTGATTTCCACCAGTTCCACGCTCACCGCCTGTCCGCGCGGTTCGCAGGGGCTGCGCGTGCCGCTCAATGCGGATGCGACTGACAATGCGCCCGCCTACAACGTCAATATCTTCGATACCTGTCAGGCCGACGACCACGCACCGCTGGCCCATGCGAAGTCGATCACCGTTTCGGTCGCGCGCCTGCCGCGTAACTACGGGCTCGCACACGATGAAGCGGCGCTGGTCAGGCACTACGCAGTGACGACGCACGGCGAACTGGTGATCAGCGCGGGCTGCCGCGCGGCGGACAAGAGCGCCGATCCCAAGCAGAAGCAGCACGATCCCATGCCGGGCGCGACCGTGCTGGCCTCGTTCCCGCTGCCCGATCCTAAGACCGCGCCGCAGCAGTTCACCTTCACGGCGAACCTGCCGGACCGGCCGGAACTCGGCGACGAGACGGACGTGTGCTTCCAGTTCACCGCGGCGCTGTCCGATCCCGTCTATGCAGTTGAAAAAGTGGTTTACGGGGAGAAGGCGCAGTGAAGTTGGCGGGCAAGTTCGCAGGCGGGGCACTGGCCATCTGGCTTGCGAGCGTTTCGGGCGCGGTGCTGGCAGCACCGCCCGCGCAGACCGCGCTGGACGATGGCTGGCAGGTCCGCATCGCACCGAGCGACGCGGCGGCCGTGAAAGCCCATCCCAAGGCCGCGCGCTGGTTCCGCGCGCAAGTGCCGGGCAGCGTGCAACAGGATCTGATCGCCGCCCGTCAGGTGCCCGATCCGTTCCTCGGCACCAATGAAGCCGCGATCCAGTGGGCGGGGCTGACCGACTGGGAACTGCGCCGCACGCTGGACGTGAGCGCACAGGACATGGCGCGCGACAATCTCGATCTCGTGTTCGACGGGCTGGATACGTTCGCCACCGTCTTCATCAACGGCAAGCAAGTGCTCAAAGCGGACAACGGTCACCGCCAATGGCGCGTGGCGGCCAAGCCGTTCCTGAAGCAGGGGCGCAACGAGATCGTCGTGCGCTTCGCCTCGCCGATCCGCACCTTGCAGCCGATGGTGCTGGCCGAGGCGCACCCGCTGCCCGGCGAATACGATTCCGCCTTCGGGGACGAGCCCAAGGGCAAGCAGACGTCCGCCTATATCCGCAAGCCCAAGTACCACTATGGCTGGGACTGGGGCCCGCGCATCGTCAATCAGGGCATTTCCGGCCCCGTCCGCCTTGAGGCGTGGGACGAGGCGCGTCTCGGCGCGTTCGAGGTCATGCAGGAAGCGCTCGGCAAGGACGAGGCCCGGCTGGTGGCGAAGTTCCGTGTTGTGGCGGACAAGCCCGGCAAGGCGCGTTTCTCCACGCGTGTAACCGGGCCGGACGGGCAGGCGCTGGCCCCCGTCGAGCGCGAGGCTGCATTCGATGCGGGCGAGAGCGTGGTGACCGTGCCGCTGACCATCGCCGCGCCCAAGCGCTGGTGGCCCGTGGGCTATGGCGATCAGCCTCTTTATAGCGTGTCCGGAGAGATCGTTTCGGGTGCGGGCGCCGGATCGAAGGCCGCGCGCAGGGTGGGCCTGCGCGACATCCAGTTGGTGCGCGGGAACGGCGCTTTCGGTTTCCGCGTCAACGGCGTGACCGTGTTCGCCAAGGGCGCGAACCTCATCCCGTTCGACATGTTCCCTTCGCGCGTCACCGACGCCAAGATGCAGTCGATCCTGGACGATGCCCGCGCGGTGAACATGAACATGATCCGCGTCTGGGGCGGCGGCTATTACCTGCCGGACAGCTTCTACGACGCGGCGGACCGCATGGGCCTGATGGTCTGGCAGGACTTCATGTTCGGCGGCGCGGTTCCTCCCGCAGACGCGGCGTACCGCGAAAACGTGCGGATCGAGGCCGACCAGCAGGTCGAGCGGCTGGGTTCGCATCCCTCCATCGTGGTCTGGGCGGGCGGCAATGAAGTGCTGTCCGGCTGGGAAACCTGGAGCGACCGCAAGGCGTGGAAGAAGGCCGTTGGCCCCGACGAACACGAGCGCATGGCCACATCGATGACCGTGCTGTTCGATCGCGTGCTGCGGGGGGCCGTGACCGATCATGCGCCGACGACCCCCTACTGGCCGGGCTCGCCCTCGACCGATTATGAAGGTCCGGTCGACACCGATGCCGCCGGGGATCGCCATTTCTGGGATGTCTGGTCGGGCTCCAAGCCGGTGGAGAATTACACGCTCTCCTGCCCGCGCTTCATGTCGGAATATGGCTTCCAGTCGATGCCGGTCATGGCGACGATCCGCGATTTCGCGAGCGATGCGGCGCAGGCGCCCGACAGTCCGGTGATGAAGGCGCATCAGAAGTTCCTGGCGGGCGAGGGCAATGAGCGCCTGAAGTTCTACCTCGATGCAAGGTTGCGCCCGGCGAAGGATCTGGCGGACTTCGTCTATCTTACGCAGGTCAATCAGGCGCAGGCGATCGACCTGGCCGCGCGCCATCACCGCGCCTGCGCGCCGGTGACGCTAGGTTCGCTCTACTGGCAGATCAACGATGTCTGGCCCTCGATCTCGTGGGCGAGCGTGGACTACAACGGGCGCTGGAAGCTGCTGCACTATGCCGCGCGGCGGTTCTTCGCGCCGCAGGCGGTGATTGCCGAGCATCATGACGGCGCTACCAAGGTCAGCTTCGCGTCCGATGCTACCAGCCCGATCGCGGCGGAATGGCGCCTGACTGGCTATGCCATGGACGGCAGCAAGCTGGGCGCAGCGGGCGGGGCGGTGACACTCGCGCCCACGACGGCGACGCCCGTTCCCGATGTGGCCGATGCGCAAGTCTTCGCAAGCGCGCCGGCCGAAGCGAGCTACGGCGTGGCGGAACTGGCGATTGGCGGCAAGACCGTCTCGCGCCAGATCGTCGAGCGCGTTTTGCCCAAGGCCATGGCCTATCCCGCGCCCGGCCTTTCGGTAACGTGGGACGGCAAGGCGGTGACGATTACCGCCAAGGCGCTGGCCCGCGCGGTCATGCTCGATTTCGGCGCGGTCGGCGCGCAGGCTTCGGACAACGGGTTCGACCTGCTGCCGGGCGAAAGCCGCCGGATCGAGATCACGTCCGAGGCGGACGAGGCCGCGCTGCGCAAGGCGCTGGTGCTGCGTACTTTGGCGGGAGAAGGGTGATGAAGGCACTGTTTCCGATCACGCTCGCTCCCATCACCATCGCCATGGTTCTGGCGGCGCCATCGGTCGCCGCGCAGGACTTGTCGGGTGAGGCCGATCCCGCCGTGCTCGCGGCCATCGCCAAGGCCGATCTGGCCGAAAAGGCGGACCAGCTCCAGAGCACCGCGCCTGCCGCCAAGGCCATGGGGCTGCCTGCCTATGACTGGTGGAACGAGGGGCTTCACGGCCTTGCTCGCAACGGCATTGCCACCGTGTTCCCGCAGGCTGTCGGCCTCGCCGCCACGTTCGACCCGGCACTGATGGAGCAGGTTGGCACCGTCGTTTCGACCGAAGCGCGTGCCAAGTTCAACGCCAGACCGGTGAACGCCGAGCGGCGCATCTACGAAGGGCTGACGATCTGGTCGCCCAACATCAACATCTTCCGCGACCCGCGCTGGGGCCGGGGACAGGAGACCTACGGCGAGGACCCGTTCCTCACCGGCTCACTGGCGGTGGGCTTCATCAAGGGGCTGCAAGGTCCCGACCCGCTCCACCCGCGCGTGATCGCCACGCCCAAGCACTTCGCGGTCCATTCGGGCCCCGAGGCCGGGCGTGACAGCTTCGATGTGGACGTCAGCCCTCAGGACCGCGAGGCGACGTATACGCCCGCGTTCCGCATGGCAGTGACACAGGGCAAGCCGCTCTCGCTGATGTGCGCCTACAACTCCACGCACGGCACGCCGGTCTGCGCGGACGAGGCGCTGCTGACCACGCGGCTGCGGCAGGACTGGGGTTTCAAGGGCTTCGTCGTGTCGGACTGCGATGCGGTGGCGAACATCTGGATGTTCCACAATTACCGCTACGATGCGGCCGAGGCTTCGGCGGCGGCCGTGAAGGCCGGGACGGACCTCGATTGCGGCACGACATACGCGGCGCTGACGCAGGCGGTGGCGCGCGGGTTGCTCAGCGAGGCGGACGTGGACCGTGCGCTCGCCCGTTCGCTGGAGGCGCGCTACAAGCTCGGCATCGCCTTCGGCGCGAGCAATCCGTGGGGCCGGATCAAGCCTTCGCAGGTCAATACGCCCGCGCACCGTGCACTGGCGCTGGAAGCCGCGCGCAAGGCCATTGTGCTGCTCCAGAACGAGAACGGCAGCCTGCCGCTGAAGGCGGGCACGCGTCTTGCGGTGATCGGCACCAATGCTGACGATCTTGCGGTGATCGAGGCCAACTACCACGGTACTGCCGCCGATCCGGTGACGCCTCTGGAAGGTATCCGCCGCCAGTTTGGCGCGGCGAACGTCGCTTATGCGCAAGGCTCCGTCCTTGCCGAGGGCGCGCCGGTCGTCGTGCCGGAAACGGCGCTTGTCGCGGACGGCAAGCCGGGGCTCAGGGCCGAATACTTCGACCTTTCGGGCAAGCAGGCATTCGTGCGGCAGGACCGGCGGGTGGATTTCAACCTCACTCGCATGGCGCCCAAGGGGCTGGATGCGGCGGGTTTCAAGGCGCGTTGGAGCGGATCGCTGGTCCCGCCGGGGGCGGGAACCTACCGCCTCGCGCTCGATATCCCGGCTTGCTGGAAAGACTGCAAGCGTCATGACGAAGTGCGCCTGAGCGTCGGGGGCAAGCAGCTTCACGCCGGGGTGCTCGGCAAGCAGCGGGTCGAATTCGAACTCGTCCTCGACGGGACGCCGCAGCCGATCAGCCTCGAACTCGACCATTACGGCGAGGACGAGGGCCTGCGCCTGATGTGGCTGCCGCCCGCAGCCGCGCAGCGCGCAGAGGCGCTGAAGGCGGCAGGGCAGGCCGATGCCGTGATCGCCGTGCTGGGCCTCTCGCCCGATCTCGAAGGCGAGGCGCTTCAGGTTCAGGTGCCGGGCTTCGTCGGCGGAGACCGCAGCGACATCGCCTTGCCCGAACCGCAGGCCGAACTGCTGGCGGCGCTCAAGGCCACCGGCAAGCCGGTGATCGTGGTGCTGACGAGCGGCAGCGCCGTCTCGATCGATCCCATCATGACCGATGCGGTGATGGAGGCTTGGTATCCGGGCGAGGCAGGCGGCACCGCCATTGCCGAGACTCTGGCCGGGCGCAACAACCCTTCCGGCCGCCTGCCGGTGACGTTCTATCGCTCGACCACGGACCTGCCTGCCTTCGTCGACTATTCGATGAAGGAGCGCACGTACCGCTACTTCACCGGTACGCCGTTGTGGGGCTTTGGCCATGGCCTGAGCTATACGACTTACGGCTACGAGGGCGCCAAGGTCTCCGCGCCGGGCATCGGCCAGCCGGTCACGGTAACCGCCACGCTGCGCAACCTTGGCGCGATGGCGGGCGAGGAAGTGGTGCAGGCCTATGTCGTGCCGCCCGTCATCGAGCACCATCCGGTCATGACGCAGGGCGTGTTGCAGCGCCAGCTTGCCGCCTTCACGCGCGTCTCGCTGGCACCGGGCAAGTCGCGGGAGGTCACGCTGACGATCGATCCGCGCAGCATTTCCGTGGTGGACCGCCGGGGCACGCGGAAGGTCGTTCCGGGCGACTACAAGGTATGGATCGGCGGCGGCCAGCCGGGCGACGGCGCGGGGGCATGGGTGCAGTTCACCCTGACAGGGCAGGAACTGGAACTGCCCAAGTGACGAGCGAAACTATGAAGACGACGATGACCCTCGACCGGCGCGGGGCGCTTGCCGGGGTTGCTGCGGGCGCCGCCAGCCTCGCCCTTCCGGGCGCGGCGCGCGCGGCGACAATCCCCATGCCCGCAGGCGGAGGCCGCCCGCCGGTGTCCGAGCGCCGCTATGTCAGCCGCGCGGTGGAGGCGGAGATCGACCGCGTATCGCGCAAGATCGCCGATCCCAAGCTGCGCGCGATGTTCGTGGGCTGCTATCCCAACACGCTCGACACCACCGTCTACATGGACACCGTGGACGGCCGCCCGGATGCTTTCGTCATCACAGGCGACATCCCTTGTCTCTGGCTTCGCGACAGCACGGCGCAAGTGCTGCCTTACCTCCATCTGGTGAACAAGGACCCGGCGCTGACCGCGCTGTTCCGGGGGCTGATCGCCCGCCAGTCGCGCTCGATCCTCATTGATCCTTACGCCAACGCCTTCATGCACGACCCCTCGCAGAAGACGAACCTCTCGTGGGCCCTGAAGGACGATACCGAGATGAAGCCCGGCGTCGCCGAGCGCAAATGGGAGATCGACTCGCTTTGCTATGCAATGCGGCTCGGCTTCCGTTACTGGCGCCAGACGCGCGACAAGGTCCCCTTCGACGAGACCTGGGCCGATGCCTCGCGTGCCTGCGTGCGCACCTTGCGCGAACAGCAGCGCAAGGGATCGCCCGGCCCCTATCGCTTCCGCCGCACCAGCAACCGGCCGAGCGAGACACTGCAACTGGACGGCTGGGGCGCGCCGAGCCGCGCGGTGGGGCTGATACACTGCGGTTTCCGCCCCTCGGACGATTCCTGCACCTATCCGTTCCTGATTCCGGCGAACCTCTTTGCGGTGACGGCCCTACGCGAGATGGCCAGCGTGGCCGAGCAGGCGCGCGGCGATACCGCGCTCGCCGCCGATGCCCGCGCATTGGCAAGCGAAGTGGAAGCGGCGTTGCGCCAATGGGGCACGATGCTGCTGCCCGATGGCCGCCGGGTCTGGGCCTACGAAGTGGACGGCTTCGGCAACGCGATGTTCATGGACGATGCCAATGTCCCCTCGCTGCTGGGTCTGGCCTTCCTGGAGTGCGTGCCCGCGAGCGATCCGCTCTGGCAGGCGACGGCGGATGCCTGCTGGTCCGATGCGAACCCCTATTTCTTCCGGGGATCGAAGATCGAGGGCATCGGCGGGCCGCATGTGGGCCTCGGGCAAGTCTGGCCGATGAGCCTGATCGTGCGCGCGCTGTCCCGCAGCGATCCTCAAGTGATCCGCGCGATGCTGCGCATGCTGCGCGACACTGACGCGGGCACTGGCTTCATCCACGAGGCGGTGGATAGCAACGACCCTGCCAAATTCACGCGCGACTGGTTCGCCTGGGCCAATGGCCTCTTCGGCGAACTGCTGGTCAAGCTGGCCGATACCCAGCCGCAACTTCTCTCTGCCCCGCTCTGACCAGAGCGTACCGGCACACCCGCTCCCCACAAGGACTGACGATGGACTTTTCCCGCCGCCGTTTTCTGGCCACTTCCGCCGTCGCGACTGCCGCGCTCGGCGCCGATGCCGCGCAGGCCGCGCGCCCGAAGCTGGGTGAGGTCGGGGCGCCCGCACCCTCCGGCGCCGTTCCGAGTGAGCGGCAATGGAAGTGGCACGGGCATGAGATGTACGCCTTCATCCACTTCGCGATGAACACGTTCACCGACAAGGAATGGGGCTACGGAGACGAGGACCCGAAGTGGTTCAACCCCACCGATTTCAACGCCGACCAGATCGTGGCGGCGGCGGAAGCGGCCGGCATGCGCGGCGTGATCCTGACCGCCAAGCACCACGACGGCTTCTGCCTGTGGCAGACCCAGACCACCGAGCACTCGATCCGCAACAGCCCCTACAAGCAGGGCAAGGGCGATATCGTCGCGGAAATGTCCGAGGCGAGCCGCAAGGCGGGCATGCTGTTCGGCCTCTATCTTTCGCCGTGGGATCGCAACCACGCGGAATATGGCCGTCCCGCCTATATCGACTACTACCGCACCCAGCTTACCGAGCTTTGCACCCGCTACGGCAAGCTGTTCGAAGTCTGGTTCGACGGCGCCAACGGCGGTGACGGCTATTACGGTGGCGCGCGAGAGGCCCGCAAGATCGACGCACCGAAGTATTACAACTGGCCCTCTATCGTGAAGCTCGTCCACGAACTCCAGCCCGACGCCTGCACGTTCGATCCGCTGGGCGCCGACGTGCGCTGGGTGGGCAACGAGGACGGCGTGGCGGGCGATCCCTGCTGGCCGACGATGCCCAACCGCCTCTACGAGCAGGCCGTGGGCAATTCCGGCCTCCGGGGCGGCGAACTCTGGTGGCCCGCCGAAACCGATGTCTCCATCCGGCCCGGCTGGTTCTATCACGCGGATGAGGATTCCAAGGTCAAGACGCCGGCGCGCCTGATCCGGCTCTATGACGAATCCGTGGGTCGCGGCACCAACCTCAACCTGAACCTGCCGCCGGACCGTCGCGGCCGGATCGCCGATCAGGACGTGAAGATCCTCACCTCGTTCGGCGATGCCATCCGCGCCACGTTTGCTCGCGATCTGGCGCAGGGCAGCGTCGCGCACGCGAGCGCCACGCGCGGGAGCCGGTTCGCGGCAGCGAACGTGCTGGACGGACAGTGCGAGACTTATTGGTCCACGCCCGACGCGGTGCTCACGCCCACGCTGACGCTCGACCTCGCGCCCGGCACTCGCTTCGACGTGGTGCGCCTGCGCGAATTCCTGCCGCTCGGCGTGCGCGTGACGCGCTTCGCCGTCGAGGCGGAGATCGACGGCCAGTGGCAGCGCATTGCCGAAAAGGAATGCATCGGTGCGCAGCGCATCCTGCGCCTGCCGCAGCCGGTCGCGCCGCGCCGTGTGCGGCTGGTGGTGCTGGAAGGCAGCGCGGCTCCGGCGATCTCGGAATTCGGGCTCTTCGCCAGTGTCGCGCCAGTGGACGTGCCGGTCATCGTTTCGACCGATCCCAGCGTGCTCGACACCACGAAGTGGTCGGTCGTCTCGGCCAGCGCCCCGCGCGCCGAAGTGCTACTGGACAATGACGCGGGCACGATCTGGAAGCAGCCCGCGCCGCAGCCGGGCCAGCCTGTCAGCGTGACCGTGGACCTTGGCGCGCGTACCCGCCTTGGCGGGTTCACGCTCACGCCTTCGCGGCAGGTCATGGCGGATTCCGCGCCGCCGAAGGGCTACCTTGCCGAGACCAGCCTCGACGGCAAGATCTGGACGCGCGCCGCCGCGGGCGAGTTCGGCAATATTGCCTATGCGCTCTCAACCCAGCGGATCGCGTTCCCGGCCATGGTGGAGACCCGTTATCTGCGGCTCACATTCGCGGAAACAGCGCTTCCGGCAGGCAAGCTTGCCATCGCGGGCATCGGCGGTTTCATCGCCCGGTAAAGCTAGATCTGCCTGTACATGTAGGTGGAGCCGTGCCGGGCCTTTCCGTCGGGATCCCAGGCGAAGTCGGGGATGACCCCGGCCACCTTGAAACCGACCGAGGCATAGAGCGGCTCGGCAATGTCTCCCGTTCTCGTGTCCAGCGTGACGAGGGTCTTGCCGAGCTTCCGCGCAGTGTCGAGCGCCCGGTTCATGAGAGTCCGCCCGATGCCAAGCCGGCGGACTCCCGGATGGACGATCATCTTTGCGATCTCGCAGCGATGCGACTGGTTGGGGGGCATCGCCGTGATGAGCTGGACGGTTCCGACGATCTCGTTGCCCCGCTCTGCTCCAAGCAATATCCGTCGTCCGGCCGCGACCTCGGGCAGAACATCGCCTATCCAAAAATCCTCGGCATCGTCCCGCGACAGCGGCGCCATGAAGCTGATGGACGCGCCATCGCCGACACTGTCGGCAAGGATCCGGGACAGCGACGCGACGCATTTCTCAAGCGCCTGAGCGTCAAGCGCGACAACGTTCGTTTCCATTTCGAGCCGTTCCTCAGGCCAGAGCGATGATGTAGCGGGCCGGTTGATCGCCGGTCTCGAAGCAGGACGCACCCTGCAGGCGGTACCTCAGGCAGTCTCCCGGACGCAGTTCGTACCGCACCCCATCCACTGTGAGAGTAAGCGCCCCGGTCAGGAGGAGCAGGTGATGTTCGTGCCCCGGAAATGCCGGTTGATCGTAAGCAATGTGCTGGCCGGGCTCGATCTCGCACTCGATCAATTCCAGCTTCAACTGGCCGCTCGGAGGCGAGACGGTGCGCCGGGTGAACCCGCTATCCTGGTCTGACCAGACACTCTGCTCCGCTTGACGGACCAGTGGGGGAAAATCGCGTTCGAGCGGGGCAAAAAGCTGAGAGAGAGGAAGGGCAAAGGCGGTGGCCAGGCGGCCGAGTGTTTCGGCCGTGGGGCTGACCTCGGCGTTCTCGATCCGCGACAGCGTGGCGCGGCTGACCCCGCTCTTTGCGGCGAGATCCTGCAGGCTGAGGCCATGATCGGTCCGAAGCAGCCGGATGTGATCGGCCAAGGCGCGATAAGGGTGGATGGCGCATTCCATATACGAGATATATTCCCGAATATGGAATGATTCGCAATCGGACAATCCAAGATTTCGCGCAGTCGGGGATGCAGATTGTCTGCCTCGAAACGGCGGGTTTCGGGAAGGCAGGGCCACCGCCTGTCACATAAGCCGCGATGACGTTGCTGCCGTCAAACGCTGCGTGGACTATGTCACACAAAGCGGCCGACTAACCAAGTAACCAGTCGCTCCAAGTATTTATGCTTAGTACTAAGGGTTTTTCCGGATGGCTGCGTCAACAGGAGGAAAGTAGATAATACAACGGGTGGGCAGCGAGGCTTTATGCACGGATCTGCACATGTTCGCTCAGCTATGCTGAGCACCACGATCCTGAAAAGACTGCTCCGGAGCGGCGCGCGCGGAGTACTTCCGGCGGGCGGGATGGCGGTCCCTCTGCTCCTTTCCCTGGCGACGCCTTGTCTGGCGCAAACCGCCCCGCTGCCGACAGGCGGCGTGTTCGCGGGCGGCTCCGGCACGATCGCCACGTCCGGCTCGACGATGACGATCACGCAGGGCTCGGCCCGCGCGGTGATCGACTGGAAGGACTTCTCGATCGGGGCCGACCGTACCGTCCAGATCAACAATGCGGCCGGCGCCACGCTCAACCGCGTGATGGGCGGGCAGCTTTCGCAAATCGACGGGACGCTCTCGGCAACCGGCTCGGTCTATCTGATGAACCCCGCCGGGATGATCGTGGGGCCGGGGGGCAAAGTGCTTACCGGGGGCAGCTTCGTCGGTTCTACGCGCCAGATCGATCCCGGCCAGTTCATGGCGGGCGGGGCAGTGCGCGCTGCCGGCAATTCGCCGGGCGGAATCGACAATCAGGGCACCATCAGTGCCGAGAACGGCAGCGTCGTCCTGATCGCGCGCTCGGTCACGAATAGCGGCCTTATCAGTGCCGCGCAGGGCCGCGTCACTCTGGCGGCGGCCGACGACGTGCTGCTGGCGACGACCGACGGCAAGGCCGACGGCATCTACGTCTCCTACGGCGCCGGTGGCGGCGACGTGACCCAGACCGGCCGGATCGAGGCTGCGGCAGTGGCGCTCAAGGCGGCCAACGGCAATATCTTCGCGCTGGCGGGCAATCGTGACGGTCTTGTAAAGGCCACGGGCACCGCGACGATCGACGGCCAGCTCTGGCTGACCGCGCCTTCGGGCACCGTGGACGTCGGCGGCACGCTCTCCGCCACGCGCGCGGATGGCAGCGGCGGCACCGTTGGCGTCAACGGCGCACAAGTCCAGCTGGCCGGAAGCGCCGATATCCGCGCGACCGGGACCGGCGGCGGCGAAGTGCTCGTCGGCACGTCCGGCTATGCCAGCGGTGCGAATATTGCCCAGTCGACCACGATTGCCGATGGCGCCCGGATAACGGCGGGCGGCCCGCAAGGTGGCGGGCTGATCGAGACTTCGGGCCACAGCTTCAGCGTCGGCGCGGCCACGGTTTCAGCAGGCACCGGCGGCAACTGGCTGATCGACCCGGATGATCTGGTGATCGATGCCACGGCGGCCTCCACGATCGTCGGTACGTTGAACACCGGCACCAACGTCACGCAGCAGACGAGTGCCAGCGGCACGGGCGGCTTGGGCGACATCACCGTTGCGGCGCCGATCGTCTGGACCGGCACCGGTACGCTTACGCTCGATGCCTACCGCGACGTGGTTGTCGGTCAGATGATCTCGGGTGTGGGTGAACTGGAGATCGATGCCGGGCGCAATGTTACCGTAAACGCCCCGATCTCGGTCGGGCAGACGCTGTTCTCGCTGCCGGGGACGCTGACTCTTGCGGCCGGTAGTTCGATCACCACCAACGGTTACATCGGACTGGAGACGGGCACTTTCGTAAACAATGCGGGTGCCAGTGCGCTCACGTCCAGAACGGCCGACTGGTTCGTCGCCTCCAACGATCCCGCCAACGATACCGACGGCGGCCTGATCCCCGATTACTATTCCTACGCCTACGACGGCCTGACTGCGTTCCCGGCTCCCGGCAACGGGCGGTTCTACCGTGTGACGCCCAGTGTCAGTTTCACGCTGGGGCCGGTGGTGAAGGATTATGACGGCACGACCCTGGCCACGCTCAATGACAGCAACACCACCGTCACGGGCATTATCAACAATGACGTCTGGACCCTCGACGGGGCTTATGCCGACAAGAACGCGGGCACCGGCATTGCCGTAACGGCGACCAATTTCCAGGCGACCCACGGCGGCATACCGGTCTACAACTATGCCGTAACGACACCTAGCGTGACCGACACGGTCGGTACGATCAACCGGGCGGTGTTGACGGCGGCGATCGTCGGTACGCCGACGAAGACTTACAACGCCACTACGGCAGTCTCGCTCACCGCCGCCAATTTCGCGCTGACAGGTGTCGTGACCGGCGAGACCATCAATGTCTCCAACGCGGCGACGGCGGCGTACGATTCCCCCAACGCGGGCGCGCGGACCGTCAATGCAACTTTCACCACGCCGAACTTCAGTGCCGGTTCGGGCACCAGTCTGTCCAACTATATCCTGCCCACCACCGCGACCGGGGCGGGGCTCATCAATCCTGCCTCGCTGCTGGTCAGCGGCATCGTCGCGCAGGACAAGGTTTACGACAGCGCTACCGATGCCGTTCTCAATACCGCCGGTGCCTCGGTCTTCGGCGTGGTGGGCAGCGACGATGTCACGCTGGACTTCGCAGGCGCCACCGGCATCTTCGCGACCAAGAACGTGGGCACCGCGATCCCCGTCACGGCCACCGGCATTACGCTGAGCGGGTCGTCCGCCGGGAACTACGTGGTTTCGCAGCCGAGCGGGCTTTCGGCCGATATCACGCGGGCATCTCTGGTCGTTACCGGGATCACGGCGAACGACAAGATCTATGACGGCACCTTCTTTGCCGACGTCAACACTTCGGGACTGCAGATTTCCGGCCTCTATTCGCGCGATGTGGTCGTCCCGATTTCCACGCCGGGGGCGCAGATCACCTTTGCCCAGAAAGATGTGGGACAGGGCATTCCCGTTACAATCAGCGGGATCGTCTTGAGCGGAGCCGACGCCGGCAATTACAATCTCAGCTTCTCCTCCTCGCTTACCGCCGCCATTACCCCGAGGCCGCTGACGCTGACCGGAAACGGCATGCCGACCAAGATCTATGACGGCACCACCAATGCCGTCGTGGACAGCAGCCAGGTTGCGCTCGGCAATGTCGTCACGGGCGAACCCATCTCGCTGTCGCAGGCTTCGGGGCTCAACTACGCCTCTAAGAACGTGGGCATCTGGGATATTGCGGTTGCGCTGAACCCGTCCGACTATGTCGCCGGGCCGAACACGCTGCTGTCGAACTATATCCTGCCTACCACCGGCGCGATCCAGGGTGAGATCACGCCCGCGCCGCTGACCATCGTCATCGTCGGCAATCCGACCAAGACCTATGACGGCAATGCCAATGCCTCGCTTGGCCCCAGCAACTTCGCCGTGGACGGCTTCGTTACCGGAGAGGGCGCCTCGATCAACCAGACACAGGGCCAGTACGCCTCTGCCAACGCCGGTATCTGGACCGTTTCCGCCAATCTCGATGCGAGCAATTTCGATCCCAACGCCAATACGCTCATGTCGAACTACATCATTCCCTCGCCGGTCACCGGCTTGGGCACGATCGTCCGGCGCAACCTTGGGCCGGGCGTCATCAATGCCGATATCACCGGCAATCCCACCAAGGTCTACGATGGCAATACCGTCGCCACCCTGACTCCGGCGGACTATACGCTGAGCGGCTTCATCGCCGGCGAAGGCGCGACGATCACCCAGACGGTGGGCGAATACGGCAGCAAGGATGCCGGCCTGCGCACCGTGATCGCCCAGCTGGCGCCCACTGATTTCATCGCCGATTCCGGCACCAACCTCGACAATTACACGCTGCCGACCGAAGCGACCGGCATCGGCACGATCCTGCGTGCGCCGATTACCGCGACCATCATCGGCAATCCCACACGCGTCTACAACGGCACCACGCGGATTGCCCTCAACCCGACCGACTATGAGATATCGGGCCTCATCACCGGTGAATCCATGACGATCACCGGCGCCGCCACCGGGGAGTTCGACAGCCCGAACGCCGGCAGCCGCGTGATTACCGCGGCACTGCCGTCCTCGGCCGTGTTTACGGCCGGCGCTAATACCCTGCTGACCAATTATATCCTGCCCGTCGAAGCTGCTGGTCCAGGCACGATCACGCCTGCGCCGCTGGTCATCCTGGGCATGACGGCGCAGAACAAGGTCTACGACCAGACCACGCTGGCTCAGCTTGTCGGAACGCCTACGCTGTTCGGTCTGGTGAGCGGCGACGACGTTACGCTCGATCCCAGCGCGTCGACCGGCAATTTCGCGACGCCGAACGTCGGCAACGGGATCGCGGTCACCGTTTCGGGCTATACCGTTACCGGCGCAGCGATCGGCAACTACCAGCTGTTCCAGCCGCAAGGCCTCACGGCCAACATCACGCCGCGCGGGCTGACGATTGCCAACCTGCTGGCGAACGACAAGTTCTACGACGGCACCACCGCCGCCACGCTTTCGGGCACGGCCACGCTTCAGGGCGTGCTTTCGGGCGACGATGTGGTCCTGAGCGGTTCGGGCTCTTCCGCCGCGTTCCGCCAGTCCAACGTCGGCACCAACTTGCGGGTGGATGTCGGCGGCTATGCCATTTCCGGCGGGCAGGCGGGCAACTACACGCTGGCGCAGCCTTCGGGACTGACGGCGGACATCAATCCGCTGGCGCTGACCGGCAGCATTATCGGCAATCCGACCAAGACTTATGACGGTACTACGGAAGTTTCGCTCACCGCCGCGAACTATGCGCTGGGCGGCTTTATCGCGGGTGAGGGTGGATCCGTCGGACAGTCCGCCGGGGCGGCCTACGACAGCGCCGATGCCGGTGCGCGCACGGTGACCGCCACTCTTGCGGTTTCGGACTTTACCGCCAATGCCGGGACACTGCTGTCCAACTATGTGCTGCCGACTTCGATCTCCGGACCCGGCACGATCACGCAGGCGCAACTGGCCGCAATCATCGTCGGCAATCCGACCAAGATCTACGATGCCACCACCGTCGCCACGCTGACGAGCGCCAATTATTCGCTCAGCGGCTTCGTTGGGGGCGAGAGCGCCGACGTGACGCAGACTGTGGGCACTTACGACAGCAAGAACGTGGGTTCGCGCGTGGTCACCGCATCGCTCGGCGCGGGCGATTTCGCGGCGGGATCGGGCACCAACCTTGCGAACTATGTGCTGCCCACCAGCGCCAGCGGTGCGGGAACGATCACGCAGGCCACCCTGCAAGTGATCGGCGTGACCGCGCTGGACAAGGTCTATGACGGCAACACGATAGCCACGCTCGACAGCTCGGGCGGATCGCTGTCCGGCGTCTTTGCGGGCGATACGGTCAATCTCGTGTCCGGCGGCGCCAGCGGCCAGTTCGCCACCAAGAACGTCGGCACCGCCATTCCGGTGACCGCGACGGGATATACGACCTCGGGCGTGGATGCGCCCAACTACATCGTGCTGCAACCTGTGGGCCTTGCCGCTGACATTACCGAGGCGACGATCCGGCTCGCTTCCGTCACCAAAGTCTACGATGCCAACACTCTGGTCCCTACGGTGGACAGCGCCTACACCCTGTCCGGCGTGGTCGCCGGGGACAGCGTGGGCGTTCAGGCGAGCGGAATTGCCGGCAACTACGACACCAAGAACGTCGGCACCGGCAAGCTGGTGAGCCTGAGCGGCGTCGTCCTGAACGGTGCGGACGCGGGCAACTACACGATTGCCGCGAGTGTGACCGATGCCGCGATCGGCACGATCACGCCCGCCACGCTCAATGTGACCGGCGCACTTGCGCTGGACAAGACGTATAACCAGTCGTCCGCCGATGCTCTCGACAATACCAATACGCACCTCAGCGGCGTTCTCGGGAACGATAACGTCGTGTTGTCCACCAGCGGTAGCACCGGCACTTTCATTGACAGCGCGGGCAATCCCACTGCCAATGCCGGTTTCTGGAACGTGCAGACCAGCGGCTATACGGTTTCCGGCACGGACGCGGGCAATTACAACCTCGTGCAGGCGCAGGGCCTGACCGCCACGATCAGGCAGCTCGAGATTTTCCTGACCTCGGTCACCAAGGTCTACGATGGCACGGTGACGCTGCCGGGCGCTTCGACCGGCTATACCTTTACCGGCGTGCTGGGCGGGGACACGGTGATTGCCGATACGTCCGGCGTTTCGGGCCAGTACAATGACAGCGCCAATGTCGGCACCGGCAAGCCGGTAACGGTCAACAACCTCGGCCTGACCGGGGCGAGTGCGGGGAACTACTCCATCAGCTCCAGCGTGACGGGCAATATCGGCACGGTCACGCAGGCCCAATTGTTCGCCGCGATCATCGGCAATCCCACCAAGACTTATGATGGCAACAACAGTGCCTTGCTGGGCAGCACGAACTATTCGCTGACCGGCTTCGCGTCCGGCGAAGGCGCGACCATCACGCAGACGGCGGGAACCTACGATTCGGTCAATCAGGGCAGCCGTACGGTCACGGCCTTGCTCGGCACCCCCGACTTCTCGCCGACCGGGGCGACGCTGCTTTCGAACTATGCCTTGCCGACCAGCGCCACCGGAGCGGGGACTATCGATCAGCGCGTGCTGACGATCTCGGGCGTGACGGCGCTGGACAAGGTCTACAACGGCAACACCATCGCCTTGCTGGACAGCAGTTCGGCGGCGCTCGTCAATGTCGTCAGCGGCGATACCGTCGCACTCGATTCCTCGGCCGCGAGCGGCACGTTCGCGACCAAGAACGTCGGTACCAACATTCCGGTCACGGCGGCGGGCTATGCGCTACTGAACAATCCCTTCGACAACTATGTGGTGGCGCAGCCGACCGGGCTCTCGGCCGATATCACGCAGGCACTGATCGAGCTTGCCAAGGTGACCAAGGTCTACGATTCCACCACCGATCTGCCGACACAGTCCACCGCCTATACGCTGAACGGCGTGGTCTCGGGGGATGACGTCAGCGTCAATACTGCCGGGATTACGGGGTCTTACGCGGACAAGAACGTGGCGCCCGCGATCAATGTGACGCTGACCGGACTGACGCTCGCCGGGATCGACGCGGGCAATTACAGCATTTCCGGTGCGGTGACCGCCCAGCCCATCGGCGAGATCACGCCGGCCACGCTGAACGTCGCGATCATCGGCAATCCGACCAAGGTCTACAACGGCAACACCGCGGCCACGCTGGCGAGCGGCAATTACCAGCTCACCGGCTTCGCGGGCACCGAAGGGGCGACCATCAATCAAGCGGTGGGCACCTACGACAGCGCCAACGTGGGGGCTCGCACGATCACCGCCGCGCTGACGCAGGCCAACTATGACCCGAATTCGGGAACGCTGCTCTCCAACTACGTCCTGGCGACCAGCGCCACCGGCGCCGGCACGATCACTCCGGCGCAACTGAGCGCCGCGATCATCAACAATCCCACCAAGACCTATGACGGCAATATCAATGCCACGCTGAACGCGGGCAATTACCAGCTCACCGGCTTCGTCGCCGGGCAGAGCGCGACCGTCACCCAGACCTCGGGCACTTACGCGTCCGCCAATGCCGGAAACTGGCTGGTCACGGCCGCGCTGGGCTCGGGGGACTTCACCGCCGGATCGGGCACGCTGCTGTCGAACTATATCCTGCCGACCAGCGCGCAGGGCCTCGGCACGATCGACCAGGCAGTGCTGACGGCGGCGATCATCGGCAATCCCACCAAGACCTACGACGGCAATACCGTCGCCACGCTGACCGGCGGCAACTACCAGCTCACCGGCTTCGTGACCGGCGAAGGCGCGAGCGTGACGCAGACCGTGGGCGCCTACGACAGCGCCAACGCGGGCCCGCGCACCGTCACCGCCAGCCTTGCGGGCGGGGACTTCACGGCCAATTCCGGTACCTTGCTGACGAACTACGTTCTGCCGACCACGGCCAGCGGCGCGGGCACCATCGGGCAGGCGACGCTCAGCGCCGTCATCATCAACAACCCGACCAAGGTCTACGACGGCAATACGGCCGCGACGCTCACTTCGGGCAACTATCAGCTCATCGGCTTCATCGGCAGCGAAAGCGCCAGTGTGACGCAGACGGCGGGGCTCTATGACAGCGCCAATGCCGGGCCGCGCACGGTCACCGCCAGCCTTGGCGGCGGGGACTTCACGGCCGGGTCCGGCACGCTGCTGAGCAACTACGTGCTGCCCACCAGCGCCAGCGGGGCGGGCACGATCACGCAGGCGCTTCTCACCGCCGCCATCGTCGGCACGCCGACCAAGAGCTATGACGGCACCACCGCCGCGCTGCTGAACAGCACGAACTTCGCGCTGACCGGCTTCGTCGCCGGTGAGGGCGCAAGCGTGACGCAGACCGTGGGCACTTACGACAGCCCCAATGCGGGCGCGCGGACCGTCACCGCCAGCCTTGCCGGCACCGACTTCACCGCGACCGGCAGCACGCTGCTGTCCAACTACGTCCTGCCCACCACGGCCAGCGGTGCGGGCGTGATAAACCGGGCGGTGCTGGTCGCCTCGATCGTCGGCGTGCCCACCAAGACCTACGATGCGACTACGGCGATCACGCTCACCCCCGCCAACTATTCGTTGACCGGTTTCGCTGCCGGCGAGGGCGCGACGATCACCCGGACGGACGGGTTCTTCGCCTCTCCCGACGCCGGTTTCCGCCAGATCACGGCAACGCTGGGGGCAAGCGACTTCGCGCCCGATAGCGGCACGCTGCTGTCGAACTATCTCCTGCCCTCGACAGCAACCGGCTTCGGCCTGATCGAGCGCGCGGTGCTGACGGCCAGCATCATCGGTAACCCGACCAAGGTCTACGACGGCACCACCGCAGCCACGCTGACCAGCGCGAACTACAGTCTCACCGGCTTCGTGGCCGGGCAGGGTGCGACGGTCACCGAAACCGCGGGTACTTACGACAGCGCCAATGCCGGGCCCCGCACCGTGAGCGTCACGTTCGGCAGTCCGGATTTCGTGGCCGACAGCGGCACGCTGCTCACCAACTACGTGCTGCCGCTCGATGCCACCGGCGCGGGCACGATCACCCAGGCCACGCTGCTGGCCGCGATCGTCGGCAATCCGACGAAGACTTACGACGGCAACGCCAACGCCGTACTGACCAGCGCCAACTACACGCTTACCGGCTTCATCGCGGGCGAGGGGGCGACGGTCACCCAGACCGCCGGCCTCTACGATGGACCCAATGCCGGATCGCACAGCGTGACCGCCAGCCTTGCCGGCGGCGATTTCGCGGCGAACGGCGGCACATTGCTCAGCAACTATATCCTGCCCACCAGCGCGACCGGGGCGGGCACGATCACGCAGGCGATCCTGACCGCTGCGATCATCGGCAATCCGACCAAGACGTACGACGGCACCACCGATGCCGCGCTCTCCAGTGCCAATTACATGTTGACTGGGTTCGTCGCCGGTGAGGGCGCGAGCGTGACGCAGACCTTCGGAACTTATGATAGCCCCAACGCCGGGGCGCGGATCGTTACCGCCGCACTGGGAAGCATCGATTTCGCCGCCGACAGCGGCACGCTGCTGTCGAACTACATCCTGCCGACCAGTGCGTCCGGAGCAGGAACGATCAACCCGCGCCCCATCAACGGGCGCGCTATCGACGGCGCGATCATCGGCAATCCCACGAAGGTCTATGACGGCAACACGATCGCGACGCTCACCCCGGCCAATTATGACCTGACCGGTTTCGTGGGTAGCGACGGCGCGATCGTCACGCAGACGGTGGGCAGGTATGCGTCGAAGGATGCCGGTATCCACCTGATCACGGCGGACCTCGATCCTTCCGATTTCACGCCAACCGGCACAACCTTGCTGTCCAACTATCTGCTGCCCACAACCGTCTTCGGTCCGGGCACGATCACGCAGGCGACCCTGCTGGCAGTGATCATCGGCAACCCGACCAAGACGTACGACGGCACCACCGCCGCCACGCTGACCAGTGCGAACTACAGCCTTACCGGCTTCGTTTCGGGAGAGGGGGCGAGCGTCACCCAGACCTCCGGCACCTATCAAAGCCGTGACGCGGGCCTGCGCCTTGTCACCGCCAGCCTGGGCAGTGCCGATTTCGCGGCCAATTCCGGGACGCTGCTGTCGAACTACGTGCTGCCGACCAGCGCGGCAGGGCTGGGCACGATCACGCAGGCGATCCTCATGGCTTCGATCATCGGCAATCCGACCAAGACCTACGACGGCAACGCCAATGCCACGCTGACGAGCGCGAATTACAGCCTCACCGGCTTCGCTGCGGGCGAGGGCGCAAGCGTGACGCAGGCGGCGGGGCTCTATGACAGCGCCAATGCCGGATCGCGTACGGTTACCGCCAGCCTTGGCGGCGCAGATTTCAGCGCGAACAGCGGCACCTTGCTGACCAACTATATCCTGCCCACCAGCGCCACCGGAGCAGGCACGATCACGCAGGCCGCGTTGCTGGCGGCGATCATCGGCAATCCGACCAAGACCTACAACGGCAATGCGAACGCCCTGCTGACGAGCGCGAATTACAGCCTCACCGGCTTCATCGCCGGAGAGGGCGCCACCATCACGCAGACGGCGGGGCTCTATGACAGCGCCAACGCCGGATCGCGCACCGTCACCGCCAGCCTTGGCGCGGGCGACTTCAGCGCCAACAGCGGCACGCTCCTGTCCAATTACGCCCTGCCCACCAGCGCCTCGGGTGCGGGCACTATCGACCAGGCGGTACTGTCGATCACGGTCGTGGGCGATCCCACCAAGGCCTATGACGGTACCACCTCGGCCACGCTGACCGACGCGAATTACAGCCTGACCGGCTTCGCGCCCGGTGAAGGCGCGACGGTCAACCAGACGGCGGGCCTCTACGACGGCGCCAACGCCGGTCCGCACACTGTTTCGACCAGCCTCGACGCCGGGGACTTCACGGCGGACAGCGGCACACTGCTCAGCAACTACGTGCTGCCGACCAGCGCTTCGGGTGCCGGTACGATCAGCCGCGCGGTCCTGATGGCGGCGATCATCGGCAATCCGACCAAGACCTACGACGGTAACAAGACGATCGCGCTCACCAGCGCCAACTACAGCCTGACCGGTTTCGCCACCGGGGAGGGCGCCATCATCACCCAACCCGTCGGCACTTACGACAGCGCCAATGCCGGCGCCCGCATCGTCACGGCTGGCCTTGCCACGGGCGATTTCACCGCGAATGGCGGAACGCTGCTGAGCAACTACGTCCTGCCCACCATGGCTTCGGGCGCGGGCACGATCGACCGCGCGATCCTGACGGCGGCGATCATTGGCGATCCCACCAAGACCTATGACGGGAACAGCAACGTCGCGCTGACCAGCGCCAATTACAGCCTGACCGGCTTCGTGGCCGGAGAGGGCGCGCGGATTACGGAGACCTCGGGCCTCTACGATGGCCCCAATGCCGGTGCCCATACCGAGACGGCGTCGCTCGACAGTTCGGACTTCACCGCCAATAGCGGCACGCTGCTCAGCAACTATGTCTTGCCCACCAGCGCCTCGGGCGACGGCACGATCAACCGCGCGGACCTGACGGTGGCGATCACCGGCAATCCCACCAAGCAGCGCGACGGCAATACCAATGCCACGCTCAAGCCCGGCGACTACACGATCACCGGTTTCGTGGCGGGTGACGGCGCCAGCATCACGCAGACGCAGGGCACTTATGCCTCGCCCGAACCGGGCCAGCACCTGGTGACCGCCGCGCTTTCGCCTTCCGATTATCTGGCCAACCAGGGCACGCTGCTCGCCAACTACAACCTGCCGGACGTTGCGACCGGGCCGGGCACTATCCTCTATGCCTATCCGTGCGCTTCGGTGGTGCTGTGCCTGCCCGATCTGCCGGACTTGCAGGCCAAGTTCTGGGGCGGGCTCTTCGGGCGGTTCTATATCGTCTATCCCAGCATCTTCCCGCGTTATCAGGGACTCACGCAGGGCATGGCGGCGATGCCGAGCATCCTGCAGCCGGGCGGGATCGACCAGACCGCGACCGACTGGACGATCCGCAAGCGCACCGCCGTCGTCAATTCCAGTGACCAGATCCTGAACCGGGGCGGCGGCAGCGTGCAGATCCAGATCCACTACGACACGCCTTCACCGGCAATCGGTCTTGGCGGGGGGCAATGATGATGAAATCGATGAAGGTGGTGACCGCGCTTGTCGCGGCGGGTGCGGCGACGTTCGGGACAGGACTGGGAATGGGGTTGGCCCATGCGCAGGACTTCGAGCGGCGTATGCCGAAACAGCCGCCCAATCAGCCCGCTCCGGAAGTGCCTACGCCGCCGTCGCCGGCCGCTTCCGCCGATGATGCCACGCAGATCCTTCCCGTGCTGCGCGGACTGGTCTTCGTGAATGGTCCCGCCGGGCTGCAACCGGCGGGCATTGCCGCCGATGGGGTGGGCTCCGGCGTCGAAGTGCGGGGCCTGCCGCTGCTGACTAATCCGTCCTTTGACGCCGCGATGCGGCCCTATCTGAACCGGCCGCTGACGCGCGGCGATCTCAATGCCATCGTCCGCGTGGTGCAGGATGCTTATCGGACCGGGGATCATCCCTTCGTCGATGTCGGCGTGCCGCCGCAGAACGTGCAGAGCGGCGTGGTGCAGGTGGTCGTCACCGAATATCGGGTCGGCGCGATCGATGTAACGGGCAACCGCCATTTCTCGTCGAACCTGATCCGGGGCATGAGCGATCTGAGATCGGGCGAAGTGCTGACCCTGCCGCGCCTGCGCGAGGCCCTGGACGACTATAACCAGAACCCGTTCCTCACCGTGGACGGCGTGGTCCGGCCCGGGCAGGAAACCGGCACGACCGACCTCGTGCTGGAAGCACACGACCGGCTGCCGGTGCGCGTCTATGCCGGGTATGACAATCAGGGCGTGCCCACGCTGGGCCGCGACGAATGGTTCGTGGGCTTCAACTGGGGCAATGTGCTGGGGACCGGCCAGATCCTCTCGTATCAGTTCACGCGCAGCTTCAAGGGTGAATATACCTCCCATTCCGCGAGCGACGTCATCCCGATCACGCCGGATGACCGACTGATGATCTTCGGTGCCTATGCCATTCAGAAGCCGGAATTTTCCGACCTGTTCAACAGCGAGGGGCATTCCGGCCAGGTCAGCGCGCGCTTCGTGCACAACATGCGCGGGCCGGGCACGGTGCGGACCAGCATCCAGGTGGGCATCGATTACAAGCGGGCGAACAGCAACCTTGAATTCCTGGGCTTCCGGCTGCTTGATTCCGCCGTCGAGGTGTTCCAGGTTCCGGTGATCTTCACCGGCACGATCAACGACCGTCACGGCCAGACGGTGCTGGAGAACCAGACCGTGATCTCGCCCGGCAATGTCACCAGCCACAATAACGATGCCGATCTCCAGCAGCTGGTGCCCTATGGCAAGGCGACTTACGCCTATGACCGCATCTCGATCACGCGCACGACCTATCTCCCGCACGGGATCAACTGGGTGGTGCGCGGCATGGCCCAGTTCGCCACCAGCAACCTGCCGTACAGCGAGCAGCTTTCTGCCGGCGGCCTTGGCAGCGTGCGCGGTTACGATCCCAACGCGGCGCTGGGCAGCCAGGGTTTCCTTGCCAAGACCGAACTCAATTCGCCGGCCTTCCACCTGCTGGCAAAGAGCGGGCAGTTCGAGGACCAGATGCAGCTTGGCCTCTTCGTGGACTACGGCAAAGTGTGGCAGCAGCGGCGCCTGCCGGATTCGCCCAAGAACGCCGAACTGGTGAGCGTGGGCGCCAAGGCGCACTATACGGTGGGCCGCTATCTCGATCTCGAACTCGATCTTGGTCAGCAATTGAAGAAGGCGCCCTTTGCCGACAGCAAGGAAACCCGGCTGGCGATGGTCGCCACGATCGGGTTCTGAGCCGGGGGATTACTTTTCATACAGGCTCGCAGCGGGGGGGCTTGATCGAAATGATACCGGTGTCATAAGGTTGCCCAAGGACGGAGACCGTGGAGAGTGTTCTCCCCGGCCCGCCAAGGGAGAGAAGCCTGCGTGTCGCATCCCCAATGGCGTATCGTGACGAATCTGGTCTGTTCGCGGATTGCACTGGCTGTCGCCGGTCTCTGCATTGCCGGGGCTCCGGCTATCGCGCAGGAGGCGGACGGCCTGCTGTTTCATGCGCCGCTCGACAGCGGATTCGATGCGACGGTTTCCGGCGGCGCGGCGGTTCCGAACTTCAAGAGCGATGTCTCGATCGTCCCTGACGGTGCCGTCGGCGGTGCGGGGCGATGGTCTGATGGCGGCTATGTCGCATGGGAGGCGCCCGGGAATATCTATGCGCAGCGCGGCACGCTGTCGTTCTTCTGGCGCAGCCATACGCCGGTGGGCGAGGCGCCGTTCGTCATCTTCCGCGCGAGCGCGGGCGACCATTCAAGCTGGGACATGGCCTTCCTGCGCATCGACTGGAACGGCCACGGCTTCGACGCCTTCGTGACCGACGCCAACCTCTCGCGCGTGCGGGTAAGCTGGACGATCCCGACGCCGCCGACCACCGACGACTGGCACCACATCGCCTTCGCCTGGGACGAGACGCAGGGCGTGCGACTGTTCTGGGATGGCAAGGAAGTCGCCTCGAAGCAGCAGGCGGCGGATCTCGACATGGCGCTGGACCAGTTCGGCCTCGCCGGCCGCGTCATCGCGCCGCATCAGGTGCAGAGCCGCTACAACTTCATGCGCGGGTCCGACCTCGACGATATCCGCGTCTACGACCACATGTTGGACGGCGCGCAAGTGGCGCAACTGGCGGCGCGACAGCAACCGGCCGGAACGCTTCCTTCGGTTCAGGCCGATCTGCGCAAGGCGTGGCTCCATCGCTTCGGCTGGGACACTCAGAGCCCGCCGGTGCTGGATGACAAGGTTACCGCCATCCGCAAGGTCGAATTCGCGGATGCCAAGGACCTCAAGGAATGGATGTGGAAGGGTGTGGACGGCATTGCCGAGACCACCTGGCCCGGCGTCTACAACCGCTCCCGCCTGCCCGGGCGTGACGATTATTTCGAGCTGCCGGACTGGAACGTCTATGTCGAGGGCGGCAAGACCTATCAACTGACGCTGCCGCAGAACGCGGCGTTCAACCGCGTCGAAATTCGCGGCGCGGCCTATGGCGCGCTGGAGTGGTCTCCGGACGGCCAGTCCGCGTGGACCAAGCTGGCGGCGCGGCCCAAGGGCGTGGTGCGCTCGCTCACCGATACCCCCACGAAGACGGGCGGCAGCTTGCGCTTCACGAACGTGATGCAGGAGCAGCCGATCCAGGAGATCTGGGCCTACGACATCCATGCCGGGGAAGTGCCCAAGGGCACGTTCCAGCTCAGCTATACCGTGCACGCCGACGCAGCATCGGACCTTGGCGCGCTGGAGCAGCTCAATGCGCATATCGCAGGGCGCTACCCGGCGAACGAGCGTTCGACCGTCGTGGCCATGCCGACCGGCGGTGTGAAGGCGGCGGTCGGCGCGGGCAGCGCGGGCGCCTCGGGCACGGCCCAAAGTGGGAATGGGCGGCGCAGCGGCGACGATCTGCCGCTGGTCCATGTGCTGATCCCCTCGAACTTCGGCGACGCTCCGGCAGGTCGCCCACTGGCGCGCGCCTGGAACTACGGCTGGGAAAACGTCCATGACGGGCTGGACGGGCTGGCCATCGACCTGCCCGCGATCGACGCGACGCCCAATTCGCAAGGCGTGATCCCGCTCGATATTCGGGTGAAGGATCCGATCTGGCCCGATCGCGACATGATCGACGTGCAGGTATCGGTGCGCCCGGGCCAGCAGCGCACGCTCTGGCTGGATTTGCGCGACCGGATCCTGACGGCGGACAGTCTCTACATGACGGTGGCGTCGGCCGCGCCGGACTTCGGCGCGAAATCGCTCAACGGGATGAGCGTGCGCCTTGTCTTCAAGGACCGCGCCGAGGCGAAAGTCGAACATGTTGCCGACCGCTTCAATCAGGTGAAGGACAACTGGGCCTTCCTGGTCGAGGAGCATACCGCGTCCAAGCGCGCCGCGCTCTACCGCCGCCTCTATGGCGACATTACCGACCTGCTGCGCGTCGATCCCGATAATCTGGAAGCGCGGCGCTACTGGGCGGACATCGGCTATTCCGAGGCGCAGCTTCCGCCCTTCGTCCAGCCGCAGCCACCGGCGGGCATGCCGCTCTGGGCGTTCCGCCAGCTTGAGGACCTGAAGCTCACCCGCCACTTCGTGAACTGGTGGATCGATAACCGGCAGGTGCCCTACGGCGATTTCGGCGGCGGCATTTCCGACGATACCGACCTGACCCAGCAATGGCCCGGCCTTGCGCTGATGGGCGTCGATCCGGACAAGATCAACGGCTCGCTGCGGGCGCTGTCGGACGCGGTCTACAAGAACGGCATGATCGTCGACGGGCTGGGCTACATCACCACCGACGAGCTGCACGTCTACGAGGAAGGCATCAATTCCGATGCCGAGCGGCTCTACCTCAACTGGGGTGAACCCAAGGCGGTCGAGCGGATGATGGCCACCGTCAAGGCGCTGGGCAAAGTGATCCGCGTGAACCCGGCCGGGCACATGCACATCTCGTCCAGCTGGTACGGCGCGCGCAAGATCTACCGCGACGAGCCGTGGGCATGGCAGAAACCCTATGGTTTCGTCATCATGCATACGCCGGTCCTGCTGGGTCTCTACAACGCCGATCCGACCGCGCGGGGACTGGTTACGGGCTTGGTCGACGGCTTGCTGGCCCACGGCAAGCAAGGGGCGAACGGGCTCTGGACCTTCCCCAATGACATCAGCTTCGACCACGACACCGAGCGCGCGGGCGACGGCGGCGGCGCCACGCTGCCGATGCAGTCGGCCTGGGCGGCATGGCGCTTCACCGGCGACGACAAGTACTTGCGCCCGATCCTCGGCCGCGTCGGCAAGGACAATTTCGGCGTGCTGGCCGAGCTTAACGAGAACGCCCTGACCGTACTGGGCAAGCGAGCGGATCTGAAAGACCCCGTACTGCGCAAGGCAGAGGGCGGCGACGACTTCGCCCGGTTCGAGGCCTGGAACACCACCGGCGACCGCGCGTGGCTGGAGGCGCTCAACGCCCACGGCATCTCTGACAAGAGCCAGCACATGTACATGTACACCGAAGGACATTGGTGGAGCGACCGCGTGGAGGCGCCGAACGAATTGCTCCAGCGCGAGCGGCTCGGCGGTATCGCCCTCAAGCGCAACCAGACCTACCCGGGCAATGCGGTGAGCTGGCGCTTTGCAGACCCCGAGGCGGCGGTGGAAGTGGCGATCCTCGTGCGCGATGCAACGCCCGAGCAGTTCACGGTCGTTGCCTACAACACCACCGGCACCGAGCAGCGTGCGGACATGGGAACGTGGAACGTTGTGGCGGGCACCTGGGAAACGACGCAGGGTCTTGCTGCGGACGGCAGCGATGTCGCGCAGGGCGCGACCCCGCGCGAGGTCGAACTGGAACGCGGCGGTTCGTTGCCGGTCACCTTCGCGCCGGGCGCCGCGACGGTCATGACTTTCCGGCTCAAGCAGAAGGCCGCTGTCCAGCCCGAGCATCGCCCCGATCTCGGCATCGGTCTCGATGACGTGACGCGCAAGGGCAACAGGCTTGCCGTCATCGTGCATAGCCTCGGCTCGGTCGCCGCGCCCGCAGGCACGCTCACGCTGGAAACGCCGAGGGGCAAGGTCCTCGCCTCCGCCGCCGTGCCTGCATTGGCACCGCCGACCGATCTGCTGGCAAAGACCGCAACGGTCATGCTCACCGTCCCCGCCGGCGCGCCTGAAGTGCTGCATGTCAGGGTCTCGACCGGAGTGCCGGAAGTGACCCAGCGCAACAATGTCGTGATCCTTGGAGAGACGCACTGATGCGTGCCCGGTTCCTCGCCCTGCTTGCGCTGGCGGTGTTGGCCGCCCCGGCGCAGGCGAAGGAGGGGCAGGTCGTTTGGACGTTCGACCGTCTCGACCGTATCGGCAACTTGCACCCGCAATTGCTCGGCGATCCCCGTGTCGAGGATGGGCCGGTCGGCAAGGCCGTGGTGTTCGATGGTGTCGACGATGCACTCTACCTTCCCCGCCATCCGCTTGCCGGCGCGCGCCAGTTCACGCTGGAGGCGGTGTTCCGGCCCGACGGGGGCGCGTTCGAGCAGCGCTGGCTGCATCTCGCTTCGGACGATCCCGCGAACCAAACGCGGATGATGTTCGAGATCAGGGTCGTGGGGAATTTCTGGTATCTCGACAGCTTCATCAAAGGGAAGGGCTACGCACAAGTCCTTATCGATCCGGCGAAACTGCATCCCGTTGGCCGCTGGTATCACGTTGCCCAGACGTTCGACGGGACGACCTATCGCAGCTATGTCGACGGCGTTCTAGAAGGCGAGGCGAAGGTTGATGGCTTCGCGCCGCAAGGCCCCGGCAACACCTCGATAGGGGCGCGCTACAATCGCGTGAACTTCTTCCACGGCGCCGTGCGCATGGCGCGTTTCACCGACCGGGCGCTGGCGCCCTCGCACTTCCATTTGCTCCGTTAGCTGGTCGTTCAGCTGAAGTTCTTGAGCTGAGGCCAGAGATCGATCAGCGCCGGTTTCACGCCCTGGCACAGGGCGATCACATTGCCGTTCTCGTAAGCCATGGCGTAAGGCGACCATGTCGTGCCGAGCTGAGTGACCCGGTGGCAATAGGGCATCAGCCCGGCGAGGTCGTGCTGGATCACCAGCAGGTCGCGCGGATTTTGTCCGCGCAGGCCCCACATGAAATACTGATTATGCCCGCTAAGCGCGGGAGGAAGCTGCTTACCGTAGAGATCAAGGGCAGCAGCCTCGCCGTAATTCTCGACCTTGATGCCGGTCATCGCGCGGTCTTGGGCGGGGATGCGGTTCCATGCCGTCTCGACCTGACGGGTGAAATCGTGCCAGCCCAATTGGTCGGCGAACGACTGGGGCAGCACGGTGCCCTTGAAGCTACGCTCCTGCTGCTGCGGTGCAATGCCGATCCGAGTTATATAGGCCACGAGCGCAGGCGGAGAGAGGATCGGTAGAGCCATCGGCGCGGCGAGCGCGGAAAACACTACCGCTGCGCCGATACCGACACCCGCCATAGCTTTGCCGGGCATTCGACGCGCCAGCGGCGCCAGCGCGACCGCTCCGATCACGAAAAGCGTCGGAAAGAGCGGTGCGAGATAGTAATCCTTGCCTTGCCCCAGCCGGACGATGATGACCACGACCAAGGCCGCGATCACAAGGAAGCGCAGATCCCTGAGGCGCTGGGCGAGGAACGGCGCAAGGAGCCCGGCGGTCCACAGCGGCGCGAAGGCCGGGTTCATGACCAGGACCTGATTGCCGAGGAACGGCAGCAGCGCCACGTCCGCGTTCTTGGCCTTCGCGGCCTCACCGAGTTCGAGGAACGGGAAGCCGTGAACAAGTTGCCACACGAACGAAGGCAGCGCGATCAACGCGGCCAGGACTGCCCCTTTCAAAAAGGCGGGGCGTAGGAAAAGCCGGCGTTCGGGCGTCAGCAGCAGGCCGATCGTCAGCCCGACCATCCAGAACATCATCGCGTACTTGATCTGGAGTGCCAGTCCCGCCACCAGTCCGGCGAACAGCAGCGCGCGCTCGTCTCCACCGCGAAGCGCTTTCGTCAGCAGGAAGGCAACGGCGGTCCAGGTCAATGGGTCGAACGTCGAGGTGTTGAGCGTTGCCGCCAGCCCCATCAGCATCGGAGCAATCGCGCAAGCGAGCGCGGCAAATGCCATGGCGAGCCCGTTTCCACCGAGCAGGTGGACGAAGCGCACGGCCAGCCACACCAGCATCCCTGCGGCGATCGCGGCAGGCAGGCGCACGCCCCACGCTGCATGCGTGAGTCCGTACAGCGCTGCAGCCATCAGCGGTACGGCCGGTGGCTGGTCGACATAGCCGAAGGCGGGGTGCTGGCCGCAGACGATGAAGTAAAGCTCGTCACGGAAGAGATCGTAGCGCGCGCCTAAGACCGCATGGATGACGAAGACGATCAGCGCGGGTCCCAGCGCGACAAGGTCGAGCCTCGGTTGGGTACGTTCGCCTGCATTCGTCATGTGATCGCCATCGCCGCTTGTTTGTCATCCTGCCTGAATTACATAGGTAATCCAGGCAGGATGTGTCGAGACGATGGCAGAAATCTCCGCCCGGGAATGCCGGTGTGCGATTTACAGCGAGCCTGTCGCTTACTTCGGATGGATTTCCTTGATCCTGCTGCCCTTCAGGCTGACGCCTGCCATCAGCCCCTTCTGGCTGAAGGCGAATGCATAGATGGCCTTGTTCAGGTTGGCCGTATCGAGCGATGCTTCCGCACCCTGATCGATGAACGCCACGCTGGCGTCTGAACCTGCATCCCAGCTCGTGCCGTTGAGCGTGTCGGCCAGCTTTTTCTCACTCATGAAAAAGAGCGCGTAGCCATACCCTTGCGCCCCGGCCTGCAAACCGAACGATGCGCTCGAGATGTTGAAGAACCGCGTGGCCTTGCCGTTCACGAACAGCGTGCCGTCACCGGACGAACCCGCGATGACCAGGCCGCCCTTGATAATGTGGGGAAAGACCAGGATGCCCTTGGCTCGCTTGCCGACTGCTGCGGCCTTGGGGTTGGAAGCATAGAGCTGCTTCAGCGCGCCCCGCGATTTCGCTTCGATTTCCGCCGCAGGCGGAGAAGCGCTTACCTGGGTCGGAACAGCTAGCGACAATACCGCAGCCGCAATGCCGCCGACAGCCAGACGACGCGTGACTTGCAGACGATCTATCCTCATCGCACGACCTTTCATAGAACCGGTGAAGGTGACATTGGGCCTTCGCCGCGCGTAAACTCCCGAGGTGGCGGCGTCTGGAAGGCTGAGACGGGCACGTTACCCGCCGACCCGAAGGATTCCATCAGGGTAAACACTGAGATATCGAAAGAATCCCTCGCTAGCATGTTCGCCAATCGGCGGCCTTGCCTACCTCGTTTGTGCGTTTGCGACACAGCTGTCGGGATAACCGGACTGCAGGATGACTGGTGGCTGTTCGGCCGCTGCGTGTCGATCGATGCCGCCGGAGCCATCGACGACTCGCATCTTGGCGGTTAAAGCGGCCGGCATGACATCACAGATCACGATCCGCCGCCCCGACGATTGGCATGTGCATCTCCGCGATGGCGAGATGCTGAAAGCCGTCGTCGGCTACACCGCAGACCAGTTCGCGCGCGCTATCGTCATGCCGAACCTGACGCCGCCCGTGGTCACCGTGGCTGCGGCGCAGGCCTATCGGGAACGCATTCTGGCCGCTCTGCCTGCGGGTTCGGATTTCACGCCGTTGATGACCTGCTATCTGACCGACGATGCCGATCCGGCGGAAATCGAGCGCGGGTTCGAGCAGGGCGTGTTCGCCGCCTGCAAGCTCTATCCGGCCAATGCCACCACCAATTCCGCGCATGGCGTCACCGATGTACGCAAGCTGACCCGCGTGCTGGAGACCATGCAGCGGATCGGCATGCCGCTGCTGATCCATGGCGAAGTGACGGATCGCGAAGTCGACATTTTCGACCGCGAGGCCGTTTACATCGAGCGCATTCTCACGCCGCTGGTGCGCGATTTCCCGGGCCTCAAGATCGTGCTCGAACACATCACGACGGCCGATGCGGTCGATTTCGTTGTCGGCAGCGGGCCGCAGATCGGTGCGACGATCACGCCGCAGCACATGATTATCAACCGCAACGCGATTTTCGACGGCGGCATTCGCCCGCATGCCTACTGCCTGCCGGTGGCGAAGCGCGAACAACACCGGCTCGCGGTACGCAAGGCGGCGGTGTCCGGCTCGCCGAAGTTCTTCCTCGGCACCGATACCGCGCCGCACACGGTGGGCCGCAAGGAAGCTGCCTGCGGATGCGCGGGCATCTTCAACGCACCGTACGCTCTGGAAAGCTACGCCCAGGTGTTCGACGAGGAAGGCGTGCTCGACCGCTTGGAAGGTTTCGCTTCCGTGCATGGCCCCAATTTCTACGGCCTGCCCCTGAACGAGGGCACCGTGACCTTGCGGCGCGAGGACGTGGTCGTACCGGCGGCGATCACGCACGGAGAGATCAGCGTGGTTCCGTTCCATGCCGGTGAAACGATGCGCTGGCGCTTCGTTCGCTAAGTATTGAAGCCAAGACGACGGTCGTGTTGCTTTGTCGCAACGTGACCGTCGTCTTGGAGTACGCCTCCAGTCATTGAGACAAGATATCGCTTGCGCCGGTTGGGGCGCGCGGTGATAAGTAAGTCACTGTGAGGTTGTGTATTCCACCATTAGGTGCCGCACTCCTACTATCAGGATGCGCAAGCCTGCCTGCGGAACGTTCGGCCGATTGCGCGGCCGCTACGGGGCCCGCAATCACATATTCGGCGGATGGCACAACAGCCATTACGCACATCGATGTGCTCACGTACAATATTGAGGGCCTGCCCTGGCCGGCGCGTCAGAACCGGGCGCCTTACCTGCGCGAGATCGGCAAGCGTCTGGCCGCGTTCCGCGCGCAGCATAACGGACCCGACATCATCGTGTTTCAGGAAGTCTTCAGCGGCTCCGCTGCCAAGGCGGTGGTGGATACGGGCTATACCGACCTGACCGTCGGCCCGCACGCCAGCACGCGGCAGGCGCCCAATGTGCAAGGACCGCTGCCGGGCAGGCGAAATATTTTTCGCGGCGAAATTGCAGAGAATTTCACATCGAGCGGTCTTGTGATCGCGACCGATTACCCGGTCGTGCTTTCAGCGGCCCGGCCCTATGCAAGGGGCAGTTGCGCTGGGTTTGACTGCCTGTCCAACAAAGGCGCGCTTATGGCAGAGATCGCTATACCGGGCGTTCCCGGAAGGATCGATGTCTTCAACACCCATATGCAGGCGCAGCGCGCGTCGGGCGTATCGGTGGAGCGCCACGCGGCCGCCCACGAGCGGCAGACCAACGAACTGTCCGATTTCGCGAGCACGACCGGAGACTTGTCGAGCCCCACGATCATCGCCGGGGACTTCAACATGCGGAACTCCGACGTTCGCTTCGAGCATTTCTCACGGCAGTTCCCGTTACAGAACGTCCACCAGTTCTGCATCGAGAAGCCCGACCAGTGCGAGGTTCTTGAGCATTGGGAGCACGCCGATCAGTGGCGGCGCGTACAGGACAAGCAGTATTTTTCGTCGGGAGCGGTCGTGAAGATACGCCCCATACGCGCCGAAGGCATGTTCGATGGCGGGCCGAGCGGGCCGGTCCTTTCCGACCATAACGGTTTTCGGGTCGTGTACGAACTCAGCTGGCCGGTGAACGGTTTGCAGACCGCTTCGGCCTGCGCTGCGCCCACCAGTGCATCTTTGAACAAATAGGCGAATGGACGCAGGCCTTCGTCATCTGTGAGCGATTTTTCAGGGTTTCGATTTCGACGCGATAGCCGGGTAGGCGGCGGTGTCAGGAGGAGGAAATGCCATGAGGTCATGCACATGGTTGAAGAAGGTTCTGGGCGCGCCGGATTCGCGCGTCGTCGGTCGTTTCTGGCCGGCGGCGCTGCTGGCGTCTCTGCTTGCGATGCTTTCAGTTCCCGCCATGGCCCAACAGGCTCCTGCCGAGGCAGGACCTCAGGCGACTCTGTTCCAGAATGTCCGCATTTTTGACGGCAAGAACGCGAACCTTTCGGCGCCCTCTAATGTGCTTGTCCGTGGCAACACGATCGAGCGTATTTCAACGGACGCGATTGCCGCCGACCCGAATACACTGGTTATAGACGGTGGCGGCCGGACCCTGATGCCCGGCCTGATCGACGCGCATTGGCATGCGATGTTCATCCGCCCGACCCCGGCCGAATTGCTTACCGGAAACGAGGGCTATCTCAACCTGATCGCAGGGGATGAAGCGAAAGACACGCTGCTGCGCGGCTTTACGACGGTCCGCGATGTAGGCGGCCCGGTGTTCGGCCTCAAGCAGGCGATCGATGCCGGGTTTGCGGTCGGTCCGCGCATCTACCCGGCCGGTGCGATGATTACCGTCACCAGCGGCCATGGCGATTTCCGGCAGCTCTCGGACCTGCCGCGCCAGATCGGCGGCCCGCTCACGCGCGGAGAGCAGATGGGCGGCTATGCCATTGCCGACAGCCCCGATGAAGTGCGCGTGCGTGTCCGCGAGCAGTTGATGCAGGGCGCCTCGCAGATCAAGCTCACCGCCGGGGGCGGCGTCTCCTCCCCATTCAGCCCGATCGATGTGGTGACCTTTACCGTGCCGGAGCTGCAAGCGGCAGTGGAAGCCGCGCATAACTGGGGCACGTACGTTACCGTGCACGCCTTTACCCCGGCAGCGATCGAGTCGGCCATTGCCGCGGGCGTGACCTGCATCGAACACGGCTTTCTGATGACCGAGGCCGATGCCAAGCTGATCGCCCAGAAGGGCATCTGGCTCAGCCTGCAACCGCTACCCGATGAAATGCGCACCGGAATGCCGGTGGGTTCGGTTCAGCGGGAAAAGGCGGACGAAGTCTTCCCCGGCATCTCGCGCACATATGAGTATGCCAAGAAGTACAAGATCAAGACGGCATTTGGCACCGACGTCCTGTTCTCGCGCGCATTGGCGCAGCAGCAGGGCGCCATTCTGGCCTCTCTGGCCCGCTGGTACACGCCTGCCGAGGCGCTGATCATGGCAACTTCCACCAACGCCGAACTGCTGAAGCTCTCGGGTAAACGCGCGCCTTACGCGGGCACGCTGGGCGTCGTTGAAACCGGGGCGCTGGCGGATCTTCTGCTGGTGGACGGCAACCCGCTCCAGAACCTCAATCTGGTAGCCGATCCGGCCAGGAATTTCGTGGTCATCATGAAGGACGGAAAGGTCTACAAGAACACTCTGTCACGATAATCGAAGCGATGGGGCATTCAGCGCGAATGCCCCATGTTCAAGGCAATGGCAGGAGGACGGCGATGCGCATCATCGTTAGTGCCGCACTTGCGGCGGCATTCATGTTTCCCGGGCTTGCGGCTAGTCAGGAGCCGCCCACAGCGACGCAGCAGGAGGCCGCTCCGGCTGTGCAGCCGGAGGAGCGGCGTCCGGCACCACCCGGAGCCAATGTGCTTGAGGCGATCGTTCATCGCGACACACTGTTCAACGGCCCCTTCGTGTCGGTGACCAATGCCCAGCCCAATCTGAATCTGGGATGGGACGCGCGCTCGATCAGGGTGCGAAGCGGTGAGTGGCAGATCTGCACGGCCCGCAACTACGCCGGCCGCTGCACCACGATCACGCGGGACCAGCCCACACTCAATCCGCAGTTCCGGACGATACTGTCGATGCGTCCGACCGGTGGTTTCGGGACGGGCGTGGGTCAATCCTTGCGCGGGGCGTCGGCGGAATTCTTCCCCGCGCCGCTGCGCGATGGCCAACGCATCCAGTGCGAGGGCGGTTCCAACTCCAACTGTGCCCGGCAGGCGGCGAACCAGTTCTGCCGCTCCGTGGGCTGGGTAGTGGCGCGCACGCAGACGACAGAGACGGTTTCCGGCCGGGTCTATGTCGCCGATGTCCTGTGCGCGCGCTCCATCACCTGAGCGGTCAGGCCGATTTCCGCCGGGACGCGATCCTGGTTTCGGCGGAATGCGGTTGTTGGAGAATGATTTGATCCGGCAGTGCCGGGAAGCCGTGGGAAAGGTACTCACGCCCCTCTTTGCGAGGCCCGATTGCGCCTGTATGGAATTCGCATGCGCTTTCTGACCCTTACAGCTCTCTCGCTCGCCATTGCATCCCCGGCTCAGGCATGGGGGCCGATCGGACACCGGATTACCGGTGCCATTGCCGATGAAAACCTAAGCGGCGTGGCCCGTGCCAATGTCCGCTTGCTGCTGGGGGAGGAAGACCTTGCCGAAGCGGCGACATGGCCGGACGACATGAAGTCCGATCCCGCCGAATTCTGGCAGAAGAAAGCCAGCCCGTGGCACTATGTGACTGTGCATGGCGACCGCTATGCCGCTTCGGACGCTCCGCCCGAGGGTGATGCGATGACGGCTTTGGCGCGTTTCACCGCGACTCTGCGCGATCCGAATGCTTCGCTCGATGACAAGCGCACGGCCTTGCGCTTCATCGTTCACATCATTGGCGATCTGCATCAGCCGCTGCATGCCGGCGGCGGGGACGACCGCGGCGGCAACACCGTTTCGGTAACGTGGTTCGGAACGCCGAGCAACTTGCACTCGGTCTGGGATTCCGGGCTGATCGAGCACCGCTCGCTATCCTATTCCGAATATGCCCATTGGCTGTCGCGCTCGATTACGCCCGAACAGGTTATCGCCTGGAATCAGCGTGATCCGGCGGTCTGGATTGCCGAGAGCGTTGCCCTGCGCAAGACGATCTACCCCGCGAATCCCAGCCTTTCTTGGGACTATGCCTATCAGCATCGCGGCGAGATCGACGACCGGCTCAAGCACGCGGGCGTACGCATTGCGGCTTACCTGAACTGGGCTTTCGAGAACCCCGAACCGGCGGCGGCAGCGAAGAAAAGGTAATCGCCAGCCGCTCCGGCGCTAGATCGGCCAGGTTGCGCGGCGATAGGCGGAATCCCAAAACATCCATTCGTAGCGCGCGGCGTTGCGGAAGGCTGTCGCCATCGCCTTTCGCGTCGCCGGGGTGGCGTTTTCCGCAGCCTCGTCCACCAGCATGCGCACACGGTCGGTCGCTTCGCCGAAAGAGGGCGCCGCATAAGTGTCGATCCACGCGGCATAGGGATTGGGCGAGGCCGCGCTGGGCTTCACGTCGCAGCCGACTTCCCAATAGACCCAGAAGCAGGGCAGGATTCCGGCGATCAGTTCCTCATAGCTTCGCGTGGCGGCCAGCGCGCTGAGGTAGCTGGTATAGGCGAGGCACGCGGGCGTGGGCTCGCTTTCGTGCGCCATTTCGGCAGTCACGCCGAACTGCGCGAAGAACGCCTGATGCAGCGCTTCTTCGACCTGCACGGCGACCTTGGCGCCGTCCGAGAATTCCAGGCGCCCCGCCGCCGTCGGCGCGCGCGCAGCGGCAAGCGCGAGCGCGCGGGCATATTCCGCAAGATAGAGGCTGTCCTGCACGATGTAGTGGCGGAAGCTCTCCGCCTCCAGTGTACCGGCCGCGAGTTCGGTCAGGAAGGGATGTTCGAGAATGGTCCGGCGCAGCGGGGCGATTTCCGCCCAGATCGTATCGCAGAAGCTCATCGCGCGGGTTCCTTCGCAAGCGGTGGTGGGACTGGTAGAGCCCTCCGCGCTTAGGAAGTCGATGAAAAGGCGTCAATCGGCCCTCACCGGGAGAGGGCCGATTGGGGGAAGCCGGGTCAGGGCCGCTCGCGGCCTGGAAGTGCGGCCACTTCTTCGGGTGTCAGTGCCGTGATCGTCTGCACGGGGCAGCGCTGTTGCCCCCGCCCGGCCGTTCCGCGCGTCACGACCGAGGTCCCAAGGCCCGAGCCTACGCAGATCGTGGAGCTTCCGGTCGTCATCAGGCCCATCCGCTCATTCCAGTTGATATTGGGGCAACTGCCCAGCAGATCGAGGCGGTAGACATCGCGTCCGGCGCGGATATTGACCGTTGTCGCATTGACGGCCCGGAAATTACGCACATCCGATGGCCAGAAACATCGGCGGGGTTCTCGCGATGCGGTAGTGTTGCTGTGATCGGTGCCTGCACATGCCGTTATCGTCAGCAGAACGACTGCCGTTGAGATCAGAACTGTAGCTTTTCCCATCACTACTCTCCTCTGGGGCTTGTGCTTATTTCTCTCTCCGAAATTCCAGATGACTGCGGACATCACGCTGTCCGGGGCGGAAGGACCGTGAGCGGACAGGGCCATTGGCAAGACGACACCGCCTCTACGCCGCGTTTCACATGATTATCATGACAGGCGAGCATTTTATACGGGGCAGATCGACGAAATCGGCCCGTATGGGGCCGCCTATGGCAAGGCGGCCTCGCCCAGTCGGGACCGCCTTGCTATAGGCGGCGCATGCTCTCGTTGAATCCCGTGAATACGCCGCCCACCGCACTTGCTTCCGACGCGCCCGATTTCGTCGTCGTTGACGTAGAGACCGCATGCTCGCGGGTCAGCAGCATCTGTCAGATCGGGATCGTTGGCTTCAAGGGCGGCCAGGAAGTCTTCGCCTACGAAACGCTCGTGGATCCGCGTGACGAGTTCTCTCCGTTTAACGTGGGCATCCACGGGATCACGGCGCGGCATGTTGTCGGCGCGCCTTCCTATGGCGAGATCCACGAGGCGGTCGATGCCTATCTGAGCGGGCGGATCACGGTTGCCCATTCATGGTTCGACAAGGGCGCACTTGGCGCGGCCTGCCGCGTTAGCGAGCGCCCCACCATCGAAACACGCTGGCTGGACAGCGTTTCGGTGGCCAAACGGGCCTGGCCGCAATTGCCGAGCCATCGCCTTAACGTCCTCGCCAGCTTCCTCGGCATCGAGCATCGACATCACGACGCACTGAGCGATGCCCGTGCGGCGGGCATCGTGATCCTGAGGGCCATCGAGTCGACCGGCGTGGATCTTGAAGGCTGGATGACCAAGCCGCAGCGTGTGCGGGGCAAAGCACCTGCCCCCGCTGCTTCGGGGCCGCTTTCCGGAGCGCGCCTTGCCGTGCTGGGCGAGGCGCGGGACGGCCCGCTGGCGCAGTGGGCGGCGCAAGCCGGCGCGCGCGTTGTCAGCACGGTGGGCATGACGACCACGATGCTGGTGATCGCAAGCGCGCAGCCGTACGGCCGATGGGTGGATGCCAGCCCACTCCATCGCAAGGCGCAGGAACTGCGCGACGCAGGACGGCCGATCGAGATCGTCACCGAAGAGGCGCTGCGCGCCCGGATCGCGAAGTCAGCCTAAAACGGAGCGGTTCTCGCCGCTCATTTCCGCCCCATAGCATTTTTCACGCTTTTTTCACGCGGGCCCGAAGTGGCCGATCACGTGTCCCGTCGCATGACCTCCTCGTCCGGCAGTTTTTTGCCGGACCAGCCTGGAGACGGGAAATGAACACGATCAGATTTAATTCGGTCGGCGCTGCTTTTCTATTGCTGACGATCGCTGCGAATGGCGTTCCGGCGGCCTTGCATGCCCGGGAAGTCGTGCGCACGGAACAGGTTCACTACAGCGATCTCAATCTGGCGACCCTGGAGGGCGTCGCGACGCTTGATCGGCGCCTGAGCCGGGCGGTTCGCAAGGTCTGCGCTGACAACAATTTCCATTCCACATGGGAAGACCGGGGCGGCACGCGTTGCATGCAGGACGCCCAGCGTGAGGTCCGGCGGCAGCGGGATATCGCCATCAACCTTGCGACAAATCCGGCGTCGCAAATCGCACAGGCGTCGGTTGTCCAATAGAAGTCGTATTAGTTGACTGGGTCGAAATAGGCCGGGCGGGCCAAATTAATGGGCGGGGGTGCCGTATTAAGGCACCCCTTGCTTGCTATACGATACTTAAAGAGGCATTTTCCATGACGGCACATACAGGCCATGACTTGAAGGCGGCTGCGGTACGACTTCAGCGGATGGAAACTGCACGTGACTACTTCAGTGGACAACTGCAACGCCGAGATGCAACCGGTTTGCGTAAACCTCTTGGGGGTATTCGCAATCCGGCATCAGGGGGCGAATATGCCGCTGCCCGGGCGGAAGGCACGGGGCATTCTTGCCTATCTGACGCTGGCTCCGGATCGCAGCGCGACGCGGGAAAGCCTGGCATGTCTGTTGTGGACCGATCGGGCGCCCCCGCAAGCCAGGGCAAGCCTTCGGCAGGCGCTGAAGGAACTGCGCGAACTGTCGGGCCTTGGCGAGGCTTTCGCAATGGATCGCGACGCCATTCACCTGGACGAGCGGCGGGTGCAGTCCGATCTCGATTTGATCAGCAAGGCGGCCCACGCGCAGGATCTGGAAGTCCTGGCCACGGTGCTGGCCCATTCGCATGGCGATGTGCTGGAGGACTTTCTGGATATCTCGCCCGGATTCGACGAATGGCTGATGGCCGAGCGCGTCCGGCTGCGCGAGCAGGTACTGGAAGAGGTGCTCGACGCCCTGCGATGCGCGGGCTTGCATGACATGAAGCACGCCCGCGAAATCCTGCGATCGCTCGATCGCCTTGAACCGGCCAACGAAGCCGCAGCCCGGTTGGGCATGCGGCTCGACCATGATATCGGCGATGGCAGCTCGCTCCACCGCCGCTACCGCGAGCTGTGCAATCGGCTCGACAGCGAGTTCGGCGCCCGTCCATCGGCGCGGACGCGCGAACTGTTCCATTCACTGGCCGAAGGTATCTCGCCTTCCCAGGACGCAGTGGGCGGCGGGGGGCGAAGGGCGAATTCGCCCAACATAGCGCTGCGCAGCCGCGACATGATGCCGCTCGTGCTGGTCTCGCCGCTCCGCGCGCAGGGGCAGCAGGACGTGGTGCGGTCATTCGGGGAAGCCTGCGTCGACGAGATCCGCAGCGCCGTCTGCCAGTTTCGCGGCCTCCACGTCCTGGCACTCGACGAAGGCGATGTCGGTTCCGTCGTTGCCGAGGCGGAACATGCTCTGGCCATCTATTCCCTGTCCGGGAACGTGCGGCAGATCGGCTCCGGCTATCAGGCCAGCCTGCAACTTGCCAATGCGGCGAGCCATGTGATCCTCTGGGCCGAAACGATCCGGCTTGCGGCACTGGAAATCGAGGCGATCGATATGCTGGTCGAGAAAGCGAGCGGTGTCGTCCTGCCCGCGATCGACCGCGATCTCGAAAAGCAGCTATGGTCGCATGACGGCGAATTGGCGGAGGAAGGCGCGAAATACACGCGGGCGCGATTGCTGATCCGCCAGTTGGGCGATCTGGAGTCTGTGAAAGCGGCGGTGGCTTTGTTGGAAGAGCTGGTCGAGGAGGATCCGGCCCATATCGCCGCCCGGCTGCTGCTGGTTCGCATGTACAACACCGATTTCTGGCAGCAGGTCTGCGGCCATGACGTTCAGGCTTTCAGGGAGGCGTCCGAACGGCATCTGCGGGAGGCGGTCAAGCTGCAACCCGGGCACTGCGAAGTGCGGCTGCGTCAGGCGTGGTGCGAGCTTCGCAAAGGCAATGTCGCGCATGCCGAACGCGAATTCAAGGCCGCGCTGGCCGCATTGCCGAACGATCCGGACATGGTGAACATGTGCGCGTTCGGCATGTGCCATCTCGGCCTTTTCGAGGTGGCGGAGGACCTGATGCAGCGGGCGTTCCGGCAGAATCCGTTTCCGCCCAGCGATTATCATGCCGATTACGCGGTCCTCGCGGCGCTGCGGGGATTTGCCGAGGATGCGGAGGCGCATTTCTCCATATCGGGCGAAATGGGGCTGCAATACACCGCCGTCCGCATGGCGAATGCCGCAAGGCTGGACGATAGCGACGGCCTGATGGCGGAAATCGAAGAGCGCTTCAGGGGCGCCTTCCTGCGTGCATGGCAACAGCCGACGAAGCCGCAGTTGGAGGATGTGATGGAATGGGTGGATTATACGCTGCCGCTCAATCCCATCGAACATCGCACGTTCATCAAGTCGAACCTTGCGCAAATACTGGCTCCGCGGTGGTGAGGAGCCGTTCGTAATAGAAGGTTAGGGGAGGTTGCGGGCAGGTACTGGCCGCTCTGGGTCTCGGTTTCAGCATTGTTTCGAGGACTCGCTTTGCATCGCGTTTTTTGATCGACGGGCATCGTTCAAGCTGCTCGGCCGAAAACGGGAAATCGTGCCCGGTGCGCTGGACGAAAAGCGAGCGGCAGTGGCGCCAGGTTCGGACGGTGTAATCGGTGGTGCGCACGATGCGCTGCATCATGCGGCGGTCTCCCTCGCCAATGTCGAGGCCTGCCAGTGCGAATTCCGCGTCGACGAGAGCTGTGGTTACGGGAGCGTAGCCAAGCTCGCGGGGGGCATGGCAAATGAGCACGGCGTCGTCGCGCATCAGCATGCCGCTGCGGTAGGCATGGTAGATCTCGCCGATCCCTTCCATGCCAAAGACATCCAGCTCTGCGGCACGGATCGCGCCGAGGCTTGCTCCGCCGATGACGCGCACGCCGGCTGCCAGCAGGCTGAGTATTTCCTTGTGCCAAGTCGTGCGCGCTGTCCGGAAGAAGCCGTCGATCAGCGCCACCGTCGCGGGCGGCTTGTCGAGGAGCGCGGCCAGATCGCCGCAGACGGCGGGCGGGCGGACCTCGATATCGTCGGCAATGTCGAGGCCATATATGCTGGGGCCCGCGAACAGAACGGCGTCGCGATGGCGCGCGCGCAAGATGGTGGGGGCGCGGCGATCCGGCTTATGGGGCTCATTCTCTCTCGCCAGATCCATGAGGCCGGGCGCCAGACAATGCCACAGGCTCAAGCCCTCCACCGGAAGTCGGTGCTTGAACGCGACAACCGGCACGTCGGCAATCGACCGCGCGGTCTGTAGCAGGAATCGCAGGCGGGCAGGGGCTTCCAGCTCTTCGCGGGTGGGGATGTCCTGCCACTGCCGGGAGCCTTCGCCAAACGCGAGGAGTGAAAGCAGGATGGCGAATTCCTGCTGCCTTCCCATCGAATAGGCTTGCGCTTCAAGATCGTCGCGCGCGCCGGCGAACAGGGTCGCGCGCGACTGGACGGCTTCGAGCATGGCCCGTGCGAAGGCGACACGCCTGTCGGGATGACAACCGCTGCCGGCTGAGGGGGCCAGATCGTCGAACTGCCGTTTCGTTTCGGTAATCAGGCACTGGAAGGCGGGGATCCCGAATGCGTCGCCAATACTCCATGCGCGCAGTTGGAAGCCCGCCGCCTGAATGCGCCGTATAAGACGGATAAGAACGGGGTCGTCGATCGTCGCGAGCGCCACTTGCTGCGCACAGCGTTCTCGCGGCGAGAGTGCTTCGACTTGCGCGCAGCAATGGTGCTCCAGCAGTTCGGCCACCCCGGATGCCTGCGCTTCGTCGTCATTGTTTCCGCAAGCGAGGCCATTCGACGTCACCCGAAATTCAAAGCAGTCCTGCGTGAAATCGAGCGACAGAAGATCGAACGGGACTTTGCACGGTGTGTCGTTGAACAGATCCATTCCATCCAGCCAGTAGCGTTCTCGGTGCGAGGCCAGCGACAGGGCTAACTCGTGCCTGTCGCCCGACCACAAGAACTGGTCCGCAGGATCGAGATCAATCAACCGCGACCGGAAGGCTGGCGGCTGTAGATTTTCCGCCGCCCAGAGTTCGACCGCTTCGAGCAGGGCGCCAACAGCGCCAGCCATCGGCGTTACGCCCTTGCCTTGCGAAACGGTAAGCGATTTCGAAAAAGGACGGATTGCCTGAAACACCGGTATGCCCGGCACGGCGAACTGGGACACATCGCCAATGCGCGTAACACCGGCGATGCGGGCGGCCTGTCTCGCCAGGCAAAGGGTCTTGCTTAAGTCTTGAGCACGAGGCTCAAGTGTCATCCGCCGGGCCCGGTCGCGGATTGCGACCGCGCTGATCGCGCAGATTGCATTCCATACATACGCATGGTGACGGGAGCAGTCTCCTTGTCGTCATGGGTAATCGGTGTCGCTTTGAGGGTCAGTGCTTCAAAAAGAGCCTTGATCCCCGCAAGTGCTGACTCGGAAAGCGCATCCTCTGCAATGGAGTATACCGATCCGCACAGCACGTAATGCTGCTTTCCATCCAGATCCATCGCAATAAAGAAATGGTCGGGGATGTCAGTTTGTTTGTCGATTTCAGCCAATGTTACCTCCTCGATTCCCAAGGAGGAGTTATATCATTTTCTGTGTATTCAGAAAATGAATTGATAATTTTATAACGTTGTTAATTTTGATTGTGTTGTTAAGTTTATAATTAATCCATGAATTGATGTAATATAATCGATTGCAGGACTGATTATATCTGTGCTCGAAATGTAGAAAAATTTCGGTCCACAATTTCCGAAGTGATTTTCATGGAATTCGGCAACCTGCCAGAGCTGCAAGCGAAACCTTTTCCTGCCTTTTGAATGGATAATGAGGGCGAAGCGGGTGGCTCGCAGCGACCGGCTATCAACTCTTTCACATCTACCAATGCTTTCGCACGGCCTCTGCAGTCTTGTGAGGGTTGCGTCGGCGCACACCACATTCGTGCGTGTTGTTCATCCCGGCATCGTAGCAAAAGCCAGCCTCGATGTCGTCAATCGCGGTATCGACTTCGGCGCTTTGCCCACGCAATTCGGCGGCCAGTCCTCCAGTGGTGCCGGTTTGAGTGGGACTGGCGCCAATTAAGCCCCTCCGTCGCGAGCGATTATCGGGGCTCAAGGGCTGGCTCGCCCGCAATCCATTTTTTCCCGCAGGGCAGCGTGTCAGGTGGAATTGCGGGCGGTTGGTTCTACGCTTCGCTGGTGGCGTGGTCGAGTTCGATGCCCATCTCGGCCATCTCTCGTTCCGCCCAGAACAGGCGCCCGGTATATTCCCAAGGGTTCTCGCAGGCCGCGAAATAGACCAGCATCCGTGCAGGCAGGGCCATGGGTACCGCCACGCTGTCGTCCAGTCCGCGCTCTTTTACCCGGATCTGCACCAGTTCGGTGGAGACCAGTCCCGGATGCATGCCGATGATTGCGATGTTCCGGGCGTGGAGTTCCGGCGCCATGCAATTGCCGAAACGGTCCAGCGCCCGCTTGCTCGAATAGTAGCCCGGCACCGCGAGGCTGAATGTGCCGACGGCGTCCAGCTTCGGCGGTTCCTCGGCCCGGCGGAAAACCTCGCCGCTTCCGGTGGACAGATTGATGATGCGCCCGCCGCCGCGCTTTTCCATGATCGGCACGACCAGTTGCGTAAGCGTGAACGGCGCGTGCACATTGACGTCGAATTGGTAGAGCCACTCGGCGCGGGTCAATTCGAGGAATGGCTTGCCCCAGATATCGCCCGTGGTCGCAGCGGCATTGTTGACGAGCACGTCGACGCCGCCGAAGCGGGATACTGCAGCATCGACGAGTGCCTTCAGATCGTCTTCCCTGGCAAGGTCGGTCGCCACGGCGATGGCTTCGCCGCCCATAGCTTCGATCCGAGCGAGCGTTTCGCCGATCGTCCCCGGCAAGGCTTCGTCGACCTCCACCGTGCGGGCCGCCAATACCACCCGCGCGCCGCGTGCGGCAAACTGGAGCGCGGCTTCCTTGCCCACACCCCGGCTGGCTCCGGTAACAATCACGACCTTGCCGTGGAGATCGAGTTCGTTCTGCCTTTCCATCATCCCATCCGTTCCAATATTGGAATATATATTGTTATTTGTGGAACGATGTGATTTACGCAGGTTGGAGTCAATGCCTTTGTAACTCTCGGGACAGGAAGTTCGCCCTTGCCAGACACGTCCAATCCGACCGCTCGCGTGATCGACGTGCTGAACTTCCTCACCGCGCGGCCCACGGAAAGCTTCTCGTTGGCGGAAATCGCGCGACATCTTGGGCTCAGCAACGGATCGGCGCATCGAATCCTGACCACTTTGGCCGGGGCCGGGTTCCTCTCGCGCAATGAAAAGCAGCGAACCTATTCGCTGGGCATGGCGATGGTGGCGATCGGGCAAGCGGCGGTGGAAAAACATCGCGGGATCGACATCGCACGACGCGAGATTGCACGCCTTGCACTGGAACTGAACGTTCAGTGCAGCGCCAACACCGTGGTCGATGACGAGATTCTGGTGCTGGCCAAGGAAGGGACGCCGCAATCGCATCGCGGCCTCACGCGCGTGGGAGAGCGCCGTCCGCTCGTGCCGCCGCTTGGGCTTTGCCATGTCGCCTGGGGTGGAGATGCGGTGATCGACGCGTATCTCGACAAGGCGACCCCGCATATCAGCGAAGCGGTTCGTGCACGGCTATTGGCGGCATTTCCCGTAATCCGGCGGCGCGGCTACGCGGTTGCCGCCAACGGGCCCATTACCAGCCACGCCCGCGAGGCTACCGCGCTGCCGGCCGGTCAGAAGCGCGATGAGGCTTACTGGTCATCCGTGTTCGATCTGGTGAGCCACCTGACGCCTCGTGAAGTGCAGCTTCTCGATCTCAGTGATCTGGGCGAGGAGGGGATTGGCTATATCACCGCGCCCGTGTTTTCGCCCATGGGCACCGTTTCGCTGCAACTGGTCATCAGCGGCATTCCCCGGAATCTCAGTGTCGGAGAGATCGAGCACTACGCTGACAGGTTAGGCGCCATTGCCGCTTTCATCACGGACGAGACTCACGGCCGCAGGCCATAGCGATAGCGCTCCCGACAGCCGAAGATCAGAGGAAATCGCCCTCATCCTGATCGTCAGCATCGTCAGGCTCGAGTGACGCCCCTGATAACATCGCGGGCTTCGCTCCGGGTGCCAGCAGCCCGTAAGCGGCGTAGCGCCGCTCGATCCCTGGTCGGGATTTGCGAGCGGAGTCGATATCCGCATTTCCGCCGACGACGTCGCCGTTGGCCGCGCGTGCGAGGCCGCGAGTGAACAGGGCGGCGGCCAGATCGGGCTGCTTGTCGAGAGCCGCGCTTTCATCGGCGATGGCGGAGACATAGTCCTTGCGCCGGAACTGGATCAGCGCGCGGGTGTCCAGCATGCCGGCATTCGGCCCGGCCTTCTTGAGCGCGGTGTTGATGTCTTTCAGCGCGCTATCGAGGTCGGCATTGGCAAGGCCTCGGTTCCAGCTGCGCGCGTTGAGCAAGGCCGGGTATTTGGAGTCGCCCCGGTGAAGTTCGATGACCGGATCGATAAGCGCCAGTCCCCGATCGGGCATTCCCAATCGCTCGTACAGCAGCACCAGGCTCATTGCGTCTAGCGAGCCCTTGGGGGTGTTTGCGGCGGCCGCCTCTGTATCGGCCAGTGCCTGCGCCCTGTTTCCCTTGGCCAGCGCGATCTGTGCGCGGGTGGTGAGTAGGCGGTGGTCGTTGGGGGTAATCGCCAGTGCGGCGCCGACATCCTTCGTCGCCATATCGCGTTGTCCATTCCGCATGTAGGCCTGGGCGCGATGGGCAAGGAAGTTGGCGTTTTCCGGCGCCAGCTTGATGGCGTCCGTGAAGTCGGCGATAGCGCCAACGGCATCGCCTTTGATGAGCCGTGCGGAGCCGCGCCCGGCAAATTCGTCGGCGGTCTTTGGCTCGGCCACCGTTTCGCTTGCGCCGAGGTCTTTCCCGAGCGTTGTGCTGTGGCGTCCGATTTCCCGGTCGGTACTGGCGGAGAAGATCGGGCCGCCATTGTACGTCAGGAACATCTTGTGCTGCGGCTGCGATACCAGCACGTGGTGGGCCATCAGGAAATCGACGCCGAGCAACATGTCGTAATCTTTGTCGTCGGCAGCGTCATCAACCACACGGATCGGGCTGTTGGCGATATTCTCGCCGCCGATCGAGATGGATTTGGTGCGGACGATCCAGCTCTTGCGCTCATGCGACCCGACGCCGCTCATATTGACCGATGCCACGACCTGCGGTGCCGTGAGGTCGATCCCGGCCTGGCCCACGGCGTGGCGGCCGATGACGGAAGTCGGCGCTCCGGAGTCGAGCATGGCGCGCAGCGGATGGCCGTTCACGAACACTTCCACATAGATGTGGTGATCGTTGGGGAACCCGCCGCCTAGCAGCCGTGCCTCGCCCACCGACATGCCCGCACCCCAGTAAGCCATGCTTACTTTGCTGCAGCCAGCCTCCTTGAACAGATTGACGGCCCCTTTGGCGAGGTCGAATTCGGTATCCCAAATGCCGAGCAGGTTGGCGCCAAGAAATCCGTTGCCGCTGTCGCTGCCGCCGACGACGAATTCCATGTTGTGGAGTGTGGCACCAAGGATGCCGAAGTCGCGCACGCGTGCCAGTTCGGGGGTAAAGCTGCCGCCGATCCCGCTCACGAAAAAGCCGGCAGGCAAGGGCCCGGTCGAAAGACCCAGTTCCATTGCCTTGGCCTTGGGCATGAAATTGAAGAAGGCGCCGCTGTCGAGCCAGACACGGCTGTCCTTGCCATTGAATTTCACCGCGACGCTGGCTCGCTCACCCTCCATGACCACGGGCAATTTCGCCATCATATCGAACTTGCACTTGTCGGCATCGGCCAGTGCAGGCTCCGACAGAAGGGCAATAGCTGCCATCGAAAGCAGGGCGTAGGAGCGGAAGAGAGCCTTCATCGTTTTGTAAATGACCTGCAATTTCAAAGTGATATACGGATGTAGATGCCGGCTGCACAGAGCCGTTTCTGCATGAGCGTGGTCGGGCTCAAGCGGGTCATGCAGATATGTCTTCGCTCTGTTCATGGTTTGTTGCGGCTAAATGGGCGAATTCCCGTCAGCCAATTATATTTTTGTCATCGCTCGGTTCGCGTTTCTATGGCGCTCGCCGGCGTCGCGGAAATACTGGGAGAACGCTGGGCCCGGCGCTTTCCATGCCGTACGGTGCGCCAATGGCGACAATATCTCAGAACCCGATCTCCGACGATCGGCTCCGCTTCGATCTTGCGGGACTTGCGCTCTTTCTGGACGCGGCATTTCCGGCGGCTGCCCGGCCGGCATTCGGCGATCTGGTGTCTGTGGAACCCGGGCATGTGCGAATGCAGCTTAACCCCGGCAGTGACATGGTCCGGCCCGGCGGCATTGTTTCCGGGCCCACGCTCATGGGTCTGGTGGACGTTGCCGCCTATGCCGTTGTGCTGGCTCACGTTGGCCCGGTGGCGATGGCAGTTACGAATACGCTCAACATCACGTTCTTGCGGGCCTGCCATCTGGCGCCGATCGTTGCCGATGCGCGCGTGCTGAAATTGGGCAGGAGGCTGGCCACTCTCGACGTGAGACTGTGGCAGGAGGCCGAGCATCGACCGGTCGCGCAGGCGACTGTGGGATTCGTTTTGCCTTAAGTTTTCGCGAGCCCCAAACCGCTTCCGATATTGGCAGGTCGCTTCCGGAGACTCTTCGTGCTAGGCGCTTCAGGCACGATCACGCAGCGGATGGTTGTCGGCGCATCGCTTACGCGCGCTCGTGATCTCAGAGGAACATCAGGTACAATCAATGGCAGGATACAAGGAACCGGGCTTTCAGGATCGCGTTGCGGCTGCTTCGGCGGCACGAGCGAAAGCGCTTGCCCAGTTGAAGGCGAAGCCCGCAGTCGACCCCGCGGTGCTGGCCGAACGCGCCGAGAAGGCGCGTGAGCGCGAGGAATTGCGGGCAAAGCGCGCCGCCGAGCGGGCCGAAGCCAAGAGAATCGCCGAAGCCGCAAAGGCCGCCGCTATCGTGGTCCCGCCAACGGAGGCCGAACTCAAGGCGGCGCGTGATGCGCGTTATGCTGCACGCAAGGCACGCAAGTCATCACGGTAAAATCGGCTACGGAGCCGCCTCCGTCCCCCAAACGCATCACGATTGCCGGGCACGAACAGATAGACACTGCCGAAGTGCCCGATGGCGTGCATTTGCGTCTGGTGCAGCGGGGGGATGAGTTCACGATCCTGCTCGATCGCACCGAACTCATGAGTACTCGGGCCAGCGCCTCGGAAGAGGCGCTGGCGACGATGACGTGCGATCGGCTTGGCAATCGGCCTGCGGCCGAACTGCTGATCGGCGGCTATGGTCTGGGCTATACCTTGCGCGCGGCCCTGGCGGTGCTGGGCCCCGATGCCCATGTGACGATGGCCGAACTCGTGCCGGAAATCATTGCATGGGCACGCGGGCCGATGCAGCGCCTGACCGCAGGTTGCCTCGATGATCCGCGAGTTCTGCTTGTCAACGACGATGTCGCGATGCTGATCGATTCCGCGCGGGCAGGGTACGATGCGATTCTGCTCGATGTCGACAACGGGCCCGAGGGGATCACGCGGCTGGAGAACGATCACCTTTACACCGTTCGCGGGCTGAAGGCGGCGCGTCTGGCGCTGAAGCCGGGCGGCATCCTTGCCGTCTGGTCGGCCTCGACTTGCGCCAACTTCGTCCTGCGCCTCAAGGAAGTGGGGTTCCACGTGGCCGAAGTCGTCGTGGATGAATGCGCCCGCGAAGGGGGCGCGGATCATGTTATCTGGTTTGCCCGCAATCCCGGCGCAGCGCATTCGTGAAGATCTATTTCGACGGCGGCTGTCGTCCCAATCCCGGGCCGATCGAAACGGCGGTAGTCGCGGGAGGAAAAACCTTCCTCCGGACCGATCTGGGGGACGGCGACAGCAACGATGCGGAATGGCTCGCCGCTATCGAGGCGCTGCAAATGGCGCGCGCGCTTGGCGTCAGGGATGTGACCCTGCTTGGCGATTCGACCATGGTCGTGGACCAGATCAATGGCGCTACCCGCCGCGTTGCGCCCAGATTTGCCGCATACCTTGCCACATTTCAGACATTGGTCCGCGATTTCGATCGCGTGCGGATCCGGTATGTCCGGCGCGGACAGAACCTTGCCGGAATAGCGCTTGAGCGGGCCCACGGCCGGCTCTGAGCCGCGCTATATCCTCGCCCTATCGCGGTGGCGGCTTGTAAGATAGTATTGACTATCATAGCTTGCCCGAACGAACACGCCGAAGCGTGGATGGGGAAGGGAAAGCGTAGCTATGGGCACGGCAGATTTCGGCGTCCTGGTCGTCGGCACCGGCTTTGGCTGCCGAATCCACGTTCCGGCCCTGCGAGCAGCCGGTTTTCATATCGTCGGGCTGGTGGGCAGAAACGCCGAGCGTCTGGAGCGCAAGGCTGCATCGCTCGGCATTCCCGCATTCTTCACCGATCTTGACGAGGCGATCAGCGCAACCGGCGCAAGGATCGTGACTATCGCGACCACGCCGAGCACCCATGCGGCGCTTGCGCGAACGGCGATCGCGCGGGGCTGTCATGTGCTTTGCGAGAAGCCTTTCGCGTTCGATGCGGCGCAGGGCAAGGCCTTGCTGGAGGCCGCCGAAGGCGCCGGGATTGTCCATATGGTCTCGCACGAATTCCGCTGGCTGCCTGAGCGTGCGCTGTTCGGCCGCGCGATCTCCGAAGGCCTGATCGGGGAGCCGCGATTCCTGGTGCTGGACCAGTTCATCCCGTTCTGCGCCGATCCCGAGGCGCGATTGCCGAAGTGGTGGTTCGATGTGGAAGCCGGCGGCGGATGGCTCGGTGCGGGCGGGTCGCACCTGATCGACCAGATCCGGGCGTGGCTTGGCGATTTCCACTCGCTGAGCGCCAACCTGATGGTCGTGTCGCACCGCGAGAGCGTTGCCGAAGACAGCTATTCGATGCGCTTTCTGTTGAAGAACGGCGTCGAGGGTTCGATGCAGCAATCGGCCGGGGCCTGGGGGGCACCTGCGAGCCTGTGCCGCTGCGCGGGCTCGAAAGGCACCGTCTGGATCGAAGGCGGCAAAGTGTTCGTGGCCGACAGGAGCGGCACTCGCGAATTGCCGGTGCCTGCGGATTTGCAGCTTCCTCCTCCACCGCCTGCTGACCGGCTTTCGCACTTCGAGATGGGGCCCTTCACGCGCCTGTGCGAGGCACTGATGGCCCGGATCGCGGGGACTGAGGCGGGTTCGTCGATTGCGCCTCCGACATTTGCAGATGGGTTGGCGACGATGCAGGTGATGGACGCCATGCGCGCCTCCGCTGCTGCCGGCGGTGCCTTGCAGGTGATTTGAGAAGACAGAACTGAACCGCCGACTTCGACGCTGCCGCTCACGCGCGATCCGCTCGCGCACGTATTCGGGCAGAGATCGTGAGGCGGAGATAGGCCTTCTTCAGGCCGGTGCGGCCTTGCGCTTGAGGGCGATCTGGTAGGGAATAAGTACCACCAGGCCGACAAGGAGGAACAACAGCACGGCAGCGGTTATCGCCTTGTTGGCATGGTTGGCTCCGGCAAGGGCAAGCGCGATGCCGGGGTGACGCATTGATGCCGAGAACGCGAGCGTCGCGCGGTTCGCCGGGTCGGGACCGCCGAGCAAGTGCCCTCCGATCAGGGCCGCGCCGACCACGATCGCCATGGCCAGAATGGTCCCGTCGCCGACCAGTGCCCCGATGTCCGGCAGGAGGCTGGCCAGGATCGGCAGAAACGCGAGTATCAGCAGCAGGTTGGCGATGATCATGAGCGTGCGGGGAAGCGCCGGTGAAACCTTCCGCAAGACCAGACGGCCCAGCACCAGTCCGATTCCCAGCGGGATCACCAGCCCGACGAAGATGTTCCGGGCGACTACGCCGATCGGGAAATGGGCGTCCACTTCGTAGAACTTCGAGCCCAGCATGCCCAGTGTCGGCACGAACAGCAGCGCCAGCACTGCACCGGCCGCCTGCAGGCCGTATACGTATGTGCCGTGGCCTCCGAACTTCAGGGCCTTGCCCGGCATGAGCGGCGCGACGGGAGAAATCGCCATCAGGAAGATCCCGGCCTTCGCCGAATGGGAAATCGGGCACAGCGCGATGACGAGGACGGCGATGAGGACAGGGACAACAACGATGGCCACCACCGCTCGGCCGAGCAGCGCCGGGCGGGCGAGGACATAGGCGAAATCCCCGCGCGCGGATGCGACGCCCGCTGCGATGATCATCAAGGCAAGGCTGCCCGTCAGCATCAGCGGCAGGAGATGTTTGACGAATTCCATCGCAGGCTTCTCCAGTGGGTGCGTCATGGATGATCGGCAAATGTCCCCGGCAAATCTGAAGCACCGAAGACCGCGCATGAATGGGGGATTACCCTAGGATTTGCGGAAGGGTCTCCGGGGGTATTCCGCTGAAATGCGAGGTCTTGGGAGAATAAAATCAGGCGTGTCGAGCTTCGGTGGCACAATATCCGATGTTCAGGGAAACTACCGATAGATACGGGCCGCCGAACCTTCGACTATTGGCTGAAATACTCGAAGGGAAAGTCTGATGCCGAACGGACAGCCGAACATTCTGGTAATCTGGGGAGATGACATCGGAATCAGCAACCTGAGTTGCTATACCGATGGTCTGATGGGCTATCGAACGCCGAACATCGACCGGATTGCCAAGGAAGGCATGAAGTTCACCGACAGCTACGGCGAACAAAGCTGCACGGCCGGCCGCTCTTCCTTCATCACCGGGCAGAGCGTGCTGCGCACCGGACTGTCGAAAGTGGGTATTCCGGCCGCTCCCATCGGCATGAACGAGAAGATCGTCACTATCGCTGCGCTGCTGAAGGAGCAGGGCTATGCGACCGGGCAGTTCGGCAAGAACCACCTGGGCGATCTCAACCACATGCTGCCCACCAACCACGGTTTCGACGAGTTCTTCGGCAACCTCTATCACCTCAATGCCGAGGAAGAGCCGGAGATGGAGCACTATCCCGCGCACGAACCGGATATGCCGCACTTCAAGGAGCGTTTCGGTCCGCGCGGCGTGATTCATAGCTGGGCGACCGACGTGGACGATCCCACCGAAATGCCGCGCTGGGGCAAGGTGGGCAAGCAGAAGATCGAGGATACCGGCCCGCTCACCAAGAAGCGGATGGAGACCTGCGACGACGAGTTCGTGGCTGCGGCGCTCGCTTTCATGAAGAAGCAGGAAGCGGAGGGCAAGCCGTGGTTCGTGTGGCTCAACACCACCCACATGCACATGTTCACGCACACCAAGAAGGAAAGCCTCGGCCAGGCCGGCCGCTGGCAGTCCAATTACCACGACACCATGATCGATCATGACAAAAACGTGGGCGAAGTGCTCGACGCGCTCGACGAGATGGGCATCGCCGACGACACTTTCGTCATGTACTCGACCGATAACGGCCCGCATCGCAATTCCTGGCCAGATGGCGGCATGACGCCGTTCCGCAGCGAAAAGAACACCAACTGGGAAGGCGCTTTCCGCATTCCGCTGGTGATCCGCTGGCCGGGCAAGGTGACGCCGGGGTCGGTCTCCAACGGTATCGTTCAGCATCACGACTGGTTGCCCACGTTCCTCGAAATGGCCGGCGCGCCCGACATCGTCGAGAAAGTGAAGAACGGCTACTCTGCGATCGGCCGGACCTACAAGAACCACATCGACGGGGTGAGCCTGCTGGGCCACATCACCGGCAAGGAAGAAAAGAGCCCGCGCAACTTCTTCTTCTACATCAGCGATGACGGCGACATTCTCGCCATGCGCTACGACAACTGGAAACTGGTGTTCCTCGAACAGCGCTGCAAGGGAACGATGCAAGTCTGGGCCGAGCCCTTCACACGGCTGCGACTGCCCAAGTTGTTCAATCTGCGAACCGATCCGTACGAATTCGCCGATATCACGTCGAACACGTACTACGACTGGTTCCTGTATAACGCGTACTTCATCTACGCCGCACAGACGGGCGCCGCGATGTTTGCGGATACTTTCAAGGACTTCCCGCCGATTCAGCGTCCCAACAGCTTCACCATCGACGATGCAATCGCCAAGATGGCTGACGCTTCCGCCGGATCGAGTTGATGGGAGGAGTGCGTAGCGCCGCACTCCTGTCCTCCCTGGCCGCCGCCGCGACTTTCGTCTCGGCGGCGGCTCAGGCGCCGGACGGCCAGACTTCGGCCCGAACGCCAGCCGGATCGGTGCCGAGCATCACCGCAAAGCTGCCTCCCGGCATGCCCAAGGGCTATCTGCCGATGGACCAACTACCTGACAGTCTGGCGCTGCTGCCGCCACCGCCTGCGGCGGAATCGGCAGCCTTTGCACGCGATGAGGAAGTCAGCAAGGCGATGACACGCGCGCCGGGCTCGCCGCGTTTCGTGCAGGCGGCCAGCGATGCCGATCTCAAGCCGGCCCATGCCTTCCAGACGTTCGCCTGTGCCGCCGGGGTCACGCCCGATCCGAAGCGGACGCCGGTGCTCTACCGGCTGCTGGGCAAGTCGATGATCGATATCGGCCTGTCGACCTACAAGGCGAAGGATCACTACCAGCGCGTCCGCCCCTTTGTCGCGCATGGCAACGGCACTTGCCTTCCCGCCGATGAAGCCACCTTGCGGACCGATGGCTCCTATCCCTCGGGCCACAGCGCGCTCGGATGGGGTTGGGCCCTGATCTTCACCCAACTGGTGCCGGACCGCACGGACGCCATCCTCCAGCGAGGCTATGCTTTCGGCGAGAGCCGGCTGGTCTGCAACGCCCACTGGGCCAGCGACGTGAAGGCGGGACGGCTGATGGCGGCGGCGGCCGTCGCGCGCCTCAATGCGGACAAGGCCTTCCGCGCGGATCTCGCTGCCGCGCGGGTTGAACTCGCGTCCCGGCCATCCGCGCCGCCCGCCGCGACATGCGCGGCGGAAGCGGCGGGATTGACCATGCAGTAGTGAGGACGGCGCCTCAGTACTTGTATTGGAAGCTCAGGAAAAAGCTTCGGCCCGGCTCGGGGAAGCCATCGGTGAGCACGTAGTAGTCATCGAACAGGTTGCGCACGCCCGCGCCCACTTCCACACCCCGATAGAGCGCGTAATTGACTGTGAGATTGGCCAGCGCATAGCTGCCCGTGCGGTAGTACCGCGTGCCGGCGGTGTTCACCGTCCAGCGGTTCGAGGCAATATCCGCATTGGGCAGGACGTGCAGGCCATCGAGCGGCGACCAGTCTGCCCAGACGAAAGCCTTGTGTGTCGGCACGCCGGTTGGCTGGAAGGCGCTGTTGGTCGGATCGTCAAGGTCGCGGTGGGTGTAGGTGTAATTGCCGCCCAGGCTCAGCGTGTTGGCAACCTTTGCGGTCAAGGCGATCTCGCCGCCGTAGTAATTGCCGCTGCCAAGGTTACGGCTCTGGGTGACTGGCTGCCCTTGATAAAGGAACGGAAAAGCGACGATCACATCGTTGAGGTGCGAATAGAACAGGGCCGCTTCGGCATGGAGCGGGCCGAAATCGCGCGTGCCGCCGATCTCGTAATTGGTTGCGCGCTCGGCCTTGAGATCCGGGCTGGATACCGCGCCGCCGAAGCGTGAACTGAAGCGTTCGAAGATCGTCGGGAAGCGCGCCCGCGACGATATGCTGGCGTGGAAGCTGGTTTGCGAGTCCGGCGTCCAGTTGAGCTGCGCCTGTCCATTCAGCGCCTTGCCGTTGTGCAGCGGGTACTCGATCAGTGCGTTATTGGCGTAGTCTTCGGCCTTGGAAAGATCGCGCCAGTCGAAGCTGACGCCGGCCGTCAGCGCGAGTGTCGGGCTGAAGGCGAGCCGGTTTTCGGCGGCGATGCTGTAGGTTTCCTCGATGCTGGTCTGCTTCGGCTCGGTCGCGCCCGAGGGGAAGACCTGCTGCCATTCGACATGCTTGTCGCGCCGGTAATGCGCGGCCACGCTCAGGCGGTTGGCGGGGCTGACATCGACATCGAGCTGCGCAGAGCCGCCCCACGCGGTGTCGGCATAGTAGCTGTTGAAGGCACGCGGCTTCGTCTGAGTGGTCTCGGTCGCGTCGTCGAAGGCGCTCAGCAGGTTGTCGAAGCTATTGCGGTAGACGCGCGTCTTCAGCGTCCCATAGTCACCCAGCGCGGTGGTCGAGAGGAAGTAGATGCTGTCGATGTTCCAGTACGGCCACGACCAGTTGCGCTGGCTGGAGACCGGATCGGTTATGTGCAGGGGCGCGTTCTTCGATCCTTCCTGCCGGGTGTAGTTCAGCGAATATTCGTCGGTGACATTGGGTGTGAAGCCCACCTTGGCGTTCACGCGCCAGTCCTCGGTGCGCGAGAGGTCGCGGTGGCCGCCGTCCTCGGCGGAGCCGGGCGTCGGCTCATAGCTGCCGGGAAGGTCCCAGTGATCGGTGAAATTGCGCGTGTAGCTGGCCTGCGCGTACCACTTGTCCTGCCGGGTGCCGAGCAGGGCGAAGAGGTTGTAGCCGCTATACTCCGCCTCACGGCCAAGGTTCAGCGTGCCGCGCGCCTCGGCCTCGATCGGCTGCGTGGGGGTGCGGGTGACGAGGTTGATCGCCCCGCCCATCGCGCCCGGGCCGTCCAGCACCGAGGCGTAGCCTTTGGCGACCTGCACTTGCGAGATGTCGGCGGTGAGGAAGCGCCCATAGTCCAGCCGTCCGTCGGCGGGCAGGTAGACGCGGATGCCGTCGATCGAGAGCGGGACCTGAAAACGGTCGAACCCGCGCACGTTGATCAGGCGTTCGTTGCGGGATCCGCCGCTGTTCGACGAAGACACGCCGGGCATGAGGTTCACCGCGTCGTCCAGACTGGTGCGATTGAACAACTGCATGGCTTCGGCATCGAGCGTGGACGATGTGATCGAGGGCGCAGTCGGCGAGGGCGCCGTGACGATGATCTGGCCCAGCGTGAAGGCATCGCTGCGTTCGGTCTGGTCGGACGGCGCAGCGGACTGCGCCAGCGCAGGCGCGGCGAGCGCGCAGGAAAGAGTAACCGCAAACGCGGATGCAAGACGCATGACTGAAACCCCCATGATTTGTACTGTCGCCGCTCTGGCGATTCTCTATATCCGGCCGTATATAGTTTTTTGCGGACGCGAAAGTGCAACGAAATGAGGGACTCATGGTGACGGGACGCGGTATCGGGGTTTTATCCGGCGGTTGGGCGCTCGCTGCATTGCTGGCCTCCGGCGCGGCCGGGGCTCAGGAGATGGCGAACGTTGTTCCCGACCCGATCGCCTGTCCTTCCACCCCTGTCGCGCTGCCAGCCGAACTCTCGGCATGGAACTCGCGGACGACCCTGGTGGCAGCGGGGGACGCGCACGGTCTCTCCGCGGCGCGGCTTGAAGTGGGCAAGGCGGTCGATGGCGGTTTGCGTCCCACGCCCGAAGTCCACTTTGCGCTAAGGCCTGAAAAGCCGGGCGGATCGGTCAGTTTTGGCGGGATTTTCGCCTTCACGATTACAGAACCCGGCAAGTACCGCGTGGCGCTTGGATCGGCCGCGTGGATCGATGTGGTGAAGGGGGGCGCCGCCGTCTCTTCCATCGCGCATGGCCATGGGCCGGACTGTTCGGGCATTCGCAAGATGGTCGACTTCACGCTTGAACCCGGCGACTATCAGCTTCAGATTTCGGCCAATTCCGAATCCCGGCTGCCGCTGTTGATCGCCCGGCTACCCTGACGCTGCCATGCGTTATGCCCTGCCGGGCCTGTTGCTGATCGCCACTGCGTTTTTCGGCCTGCTCGCCGTTTCGGGATCGGGTGAGGGGCGGGAGACGGGCGCTGTGGTGCGCGCAGACAGCGCGGCCAAAGTCGAATTGGGGCGGCGGCTGTTCTACGACGCGGACCTCTCGATCAACGGGACGATGTCCTGCGGGACATGTCATGAACAGCACCACGCTTTCGCGGATGGCAATCGCATGCATCCAGGCGCGCTTGGCGATCCCGGGCGGCGAAACGTCCCCGGCCTCCAGAACCTTGCTTCGCTATCGCCGCTGACATGGGCCGATCCGCGCCAGACCAAGCTTGAAAAGCAGGCCGCCGTGCCGATACTCGGTGAGCATCCGGTGGAGATGGCGATGACCGGGCATGAGGCGGAGATACCGAAAAGACTTGGGCGCGATCCCTGCTATCGCACCATGTACCGCAAGGCCTTTCCGCGCGGAGGTGGCCGGATCGACTATGACAATACGGTCAGCGCGATCGCCGCATTCGAGCGGACGCTGGTCTCGCGCAGCAGTCCGTGGGACCGGTTCGCGGCCGGGCAGGCGGATGGCTTTTCTGCGGAAGCCCGGCGGGGATTGGCGGTATTCCAGCAGTCCTGCGCGTCCTGCCACGCCGGCAAGGACTTCACGGACGGGAAGTTTCACCGCATCGGCGCCACTGGCAGCGATGCGGGACTGGCGGAAGTCACCGCATCCCGCGACGATTTCGGCAAGTTCCGCACGCCGAGCCTGCGCAACGCGGCAGTCACCGCACCCTATTTGCACGACGGCTCCGCACCCACGCTTGCCGACGCCATCCGCGTGCACGACGGCATTTCCGTGTCGGAGCCTGATATGGACGCGCTTCTCGCATTCCTCGACAGCCTGACCGACCACGCCTTCCTGACCGACACTCGCTTCTCGCTGCCGATGGAGGCTTGCGGCAAGCCGCTCTGACGCGCCGGATATCGCCGGGCGGATGCGACGCAGCTATGATGGATAATGCATTATTGCTAGCCAGGCAGGCATGAGCAAGGGAAACAGGCCCCTTTCGGGCATGCGCGTGCTGGAACTCGGCACCATGATCGCGGCGCCGTTCGCGACGCATATTCTTTCGCAGTTGGGGGCGGAGGTCATCAAGATCGAGCCGCCCGCAGGTGATACCACGCGTTCTCTGGTGCGCGGGGGACCCTCCGGGACGATCATCGCCTATAGCCATTCGAAGAAGGCGATCTGCCTCGACCTGACTACGGAAGAGGGCAAGGAGGTGTTCCGCCGTCTTGTCGCCACGTCGCGCGTGGTGATCCATAATCTCGCGCCCTCGGCGGCGCGCAAGCTGGGGGTTACGGCGGACGATTGCATGGCCGTGAACCCGCGTCTCGTCCACGTCCATATCAAGGGTTACACCCATGGCCCGCAGGCCGAAGGGCTGATGACCAACCCGATTGCCGAGGCGGCGACCGGGGCCATGGACGACCACCGCGTGGACGACCGGCCGACGCGCTTCGGCCCGTCCTACCACGATCAGTTCGCCGGCACTTACGCGGTGATCCGCGTGCTTTCCGCACTGCTCGATCCCGATGCCGACGAGGCTGCCCGCCGGATCGAGGTGGGCCTCTACGAGACCGGCCTCCATCTGGCCGCGCGCGATCTGGCGGGCATGCAGCTCAAGACGCAGTTGCTCGGCCGCCTTGAAAAAGAGGGCGGGGGCGAGTTCTCGATGCCCGGCTACGGCGCCTATCTCACATCGGACCAGCGCTGGATCTACCTGCTTGTCCTCACCGATGCGCACTGGGCGCGATTGACCGGAGCGCTCGCCATGCCCGAGCATGATACCCCCGAATTCGCCAGGCTGCGCGACCGCAAGAAGGCCCGCGAAACCGTGGAAGAGGCCGTGCGCATAGCGGTTGCGCGGTTCACGTTCGACGAAGCCGTGGCCCGGCTCGAAGCCGCGGGCCTCGGCTTCCACGAAGTCATGCCGCTCGAACGCGTGCTCGAAGCGCCGCAGGCCCGTCAGCCGGGGAAGCTGCGCGATGTGGAATATCGCGGGCTCCAGTTCGAAGTTCCCGAATTCGCGGGCGTCGGCCCTGTCGAACCCGGCCTGCCGCCGCCGGAGATCGGCGAACATACCGAAGCGCTGCTCGCCGAACTCGGTTATTCGGGGGAGGAAGCAGCGGCGCTGTTGTCAGCGGGGGCAGCCAAGGCCTATCAACCCGGCGATTTCGCCTGGGCACCGGTGCGACAAAAGGGGTGATGCGCAAGTGACGACCAATGCGATGATGCCGTTTCGCACGAAGGAAGAGCAGGTTGCGGACTTCCTGCGCGAAGGCATCATCTCGGGCCGGATTCCCCGTGGCTCCCGCCTCAAGCAGCAGGAAATCGCCACGCTGCTCAAGACCAGCATTACCCCGGTCCGCGAGGCGCTGAAACTGCTTTCGGCCGAGGGCTACGTGATCGGTGATAGCCATCGCGGCGCCACTGTCGCGCCTTTCGACATTGAGGCTTCGAGCGAGGTCCTGAACTTGCGTATCCTGCTGGAGACCCAGCTTGTGCGCGGCGCGGTGGAGAACGTCACCGGGGCCGACATCGCCGAACTGACCGTGTTGGCCGGTGAGTTCGCCGCGGCCTTCACGGCGGGCGACAACGAAGCGGCGCGCGCGGCGAACTACCGGTTCCACCACCGCATGTTCGAGATTGCCGCGATGCCGCAGACGCTGCATTTCGTGCAGATTCTCTGGGCCCGCTATCCTTTCGACCTCATCAACCGGCTCGAAGGGCGCGTCAGTCGCGCCGCCGACGAGCATGACGATATGCTGGCCGCACTGATCGCAGGCGATACCGCCACGGCCATGCTGGCTACGCGGCAGCATATCGAAACGGGTTTTCGCGAGCTTCGCGAGTCCGTGGAGCAGGGCTAAGGTGCGCGGATGAATTCGGCGTTGGATGTCCGCTCGGATTCGATATGGCGCTAAACTTGCCGTTCCACTGCTTCGTCGCCCCCGCGATGGCGGGGGCCCCGCTGCCTTTCAACTTCTCGTTTCGCACGCAAGAAGCGGGATCCCCGCCTTCGCGGGGATGACGGCTGAGGGTTGGGATTGACCGGTTTACATTCCTTTGCCGCTTCAGGCGGGCACTGGATTTTCCTCATGCACGCCCAGTTCTGACAGCAGTTCGCTGCGCAAGGCGTCGAATTCCTGACCGCTGGCGACACGCGGACGCTCCAGCGTGATGCGCTTGTCATAGGCGATACGGCCGTTGCGCAGCACCAGCACGCGGTCGGCCAGCAGCAGCGCTTCCTCGACATCGTGGGTGACGAGCAGCGTTGCCGGTGAATGCGCTTGGCACAGCGCGCCGATCAGCCGCTGCATGCGCAGGCGGGTAAGCGCGTCGAGCGCGGCGAAGGGTTCGTCCATCAGCAGCAGGCGCGGCTTGCGCACCAGTGCGCGGGCCAGCGCCGCGCGCTGCGCCTCGCCGCCTGAAAGCGTGGCGGGCCATGCGTCGGCGCGGTGGTCAAGGCCCACTTCGGCCAGTGCCTCGGCCGCCACGTGGCGTGCCGCAGCGCGGCCGGAAAGGCCGGTCACGACGTTCTTCCAGACTTTTTTGGTCTGGATCAGCCGGGGTTCCTGGAACACCACGGTCCGTGCCTCGGGCACCCAGGCCTCGCCGCTGTCGGGGGCGTCGAGTCCGGCGAGGATGCGCAGGAGGGTGGTCTTGCCGCTGCCCGAGGCGCCGAGCAACGCGACGAACTCGCCTGGCCGGATCGACAGGTCCACCCCGTCAAGCACGGGGCGGCCGTGGAACAGGCGCGAGACGCCTTGTACGGCTACGGCTTGCGGACGCCCCTCGAAGGGGTCGATCTCGCGATTGCGGAGCACTTCCTGTACGAAAAGCGGGTGGACGGAAGCGGAAGGCTTGGAAGGTGCGGAATGCAGCATCGTCGGTCTCCTATCGCGCTGCCAGATTGGCGCGCCACGGCATGAGAAATCTTTCGAGCAGGCGAACGAAAAGGTCGGCGCCAAGGCCGAGCACGGCGTAGATGAAGATGCAGACGAGGATCACGTCGACCTGCTGGTAGACCTGTGCCGTGTTGAGCAGGTAGCCGAGCCCGGCCTGTGCATTGATCGTCTCGGCCGCGATCAGCATCAGCAGCGATACGCCGAGCGAAAAGCGCAGACCCGTGAGGATCGATGGCAGGGCCAGCGGCAATATCACCTCGCGGATCAGGCGCGGGCCCCTGAGGCCGAAAGTGCGGGAGGCCTCAACCACCTTGCGGTCGACATTGCGCACGCCCGAGTAGGTGTTGAGGTACATGGGGAACAGCGTCGCAAGGCCGATCAGCAGCAGCTTGGGCGTTTCGTCAACGCCGAACCAGACGATGAACAGCGGCACCAAAGCCAGCGGCGGAGCGGTGCGCATCATCTGCAAGGTTGCGTCGAACAGTTCCTCGCCAAGCCGCGTCAGCCCGGCGATGATGCCGAGCAGCAGCCCCAGCGATATGCCGAGCGCGGCGCCCGCCAGAGCGCGGGTGAGCGAGACGGTGATCTGGTGGGGCAGCGCCTGTTCGGTCCACAAATGCGCAAATGTTGTCGCGAGTGCGCTGGGGGAGGGCAGGGTCGTGGCACTCACCAGACCGGCGCTGGTCGTTCCTGCCCAGAGCGCGAGCACGAGCAGCGGCCCGATCGCCCGGCGGGCCAGCGAAAGGCGGTCCGGCTTGTCCTCTTTCGCGCGGATCGCCGGGCGAACGAGGGGGCCGGGATCGAAGAAGGGAGCATTCATCGTCCGTTCTCCACGGTACGGACCAACGCATCGAAGCGGTGGTCGAACAGTTTCGAGGCATCGACCCGCTGGCGGATCAGGCCGAACTTGTGGAACAGGTCGGCCTCCTGCTGGTGGCCGGCCACGATCGAGGCATCGATCGGGGTATAGCCCAGTGGCATCCGGCGCAGGATCTGCCCGGCCAGTGCGGGGGTGACGTTGTAGGCCTTGGCGGAGGCTGTCGCAGCCTTGTCGACATTCTCGCGCTGCCATTTCACCGAACGGGCGGCACGCTCGACGAAATCGGCGATGAGCGCGGCGCGCTTGGGATCGGCCAGCGCGGCCTCGGAAGCCACGAGATAGCCATATCCCGGTGTGACCGGCTGGCCGCCATAGGCCAGCACGCGCAGCTTGCCGGCCTCGATCCCTTGCGTGAGCATCGGTTCGGCGGCCGTGAAGGCATCGACGGTGCCGCTGTCCAGGATCGAAGTGCTGATGCCGGAGAGCTTGACCGAGGTGATGTCGTCAAAGTTCAGGTGCGCCTGATCGAGCAGGCGCGCGACCAGATATTGCGAGATCGTTCCGGGCGCATAACCGATCTTCTTGCCCTTGAGGTCGGCCACCGAATGGATCGGCGAATGGGCTGCCACCACCAGTGCGATGTTGGAAGTGCCCGGTTTCAGCCCTCTGCTGACCGCGACGACCCTAACCGGGCTCCCCGCTGCCTGCGCGAAGACCATCGGCGTTTCCGCCATCCAGCCAAGGTCCACCGATCCACCGGTCTCGGCGGCGACCACGGCTGGGCCGCCGAGGAAATTCGACCATTGGATCTGGTAGGACTTGGGCTGGCCCTCGCCCGCCGCGCCGATCGCCGATTGCAGCGTGTGGAGCTGGTCGGCGACGCGCAGGGTGGGCTGCTCGTCCTGCTTGGAAGAGGAGTGGCAGGCTGCCAGCAGGGCAACGGAACTCAAGGCAAGGAAACCGGAGAGGCGACGGGGATTGGTCACGGATGCGAACCCTTGCTCAGTTTTTTTGGAAGGGGCGGAGATCGGCGGGTTCAGCGGCGCGGCCGGTCGCCCTGGGCGACGATGCGGACGAGCTGACGCTGCGCCTGCCCGTAATCGGCCACGCCGTAGTGCTGGACGGAGCGGTTGTCCCAGATCGCCAGCGAGCCCGGCTGCCACTTGAACCGCACGATGTTTTCCGGCCGGTAGAACTGGTGCGTCAGGGTGCGGAGCAGTTCCTTGCTCTCGTCTTCCGGCAGGCCGACCACTTCCTTGGTGAAGCCCTCGTTGACGTAGAGCACCTTGCGGCCGTTGAAGGGGTGGGTGATGACCACGGGATGGGCCACGCCGCTATATTCGGCGAGGTAATCGGCCAGTTCCTTCTCATCGTCGATAAGCCGGTAGGCCTTGCCGTTCGGGCGGTGGATGGCATCGAGGCTATCGATCTTCTGCTTCACCTCTTCGGGGAGCGCTTCGTAGGCGGAGATGCCGCTGGAAAAGGCGGTGTCGCCGCCGAATTCCGGCGCGATCACGCTGCGCAGGATGGATACCTGATAGGGCGTTTCGAGGTACGTGGCGTCGGCGTGCCAGGGCGTGCCGTAATAGCCGTTGGAATAGGGGCCGGTGTTGAAGGGGACGATGTCCTCGTCCTTCACGCCCCGGCGTTTGGCGATGCTGTCGGCCACCGGCGGGCCGAAGATGCGGCCGATTTCGGCCTGTTTGGCATCATCGATTCCGGTGTCGCGAAAGAACAGGACCTGATGTTCCCACAAGAGACTGCGGAGCAGGTCGGCCAGTTCGTCGGTGACCGGGCCGGTAAGGTCGAGGCCCCGGATCTCTGCGCCAAGATTGGCCTCTACGCGGATGACTTCGAAATCGCCGACGGCATGGGTTTCGGCAGGGCGGGTAGCATGGGTGACGGCATTCATCGCACAATCTCCTCATCGGCTGCGGCGCGGGTGGCGTGCAGCATCGAAAATTACGGGATGGGAGTGCTGTCGTTGACGACCTGCACGGAAGGCTTCGCGGGCTTTGCGCGGAGGCCTGGGAAAGGCGGACTCGTGGTGCGCCTTACATTCTCAACCATAACGGTGGACAATGTTCTGTCAACGGGGATTCGCTTGCTCGTCAGGCTATCATTCGGGCGTCGTCGTAAGCCATGCACCGGTCGTCGCCCGCGGGCCCATGAAGCGTTGCTACAGGGCGTTATCAGGCGAGGAACTGGCATCTCGTGCCGCGTAATTTCCCGGTTTTGCGCCTTTCCCCATAATACCGGCATTATTCTCAACCAAAATGGTTGATAAATGGGCGGCTATGCGGATAGGCTGGAGGCGACATGAATCAGATGCTCCCCAAAGTCGAACCCAGCGACCTTCCCATAGCCGTAGTCGGCGCCGGGTTCAGTGGCACCCTGCTGACCATCAACCTGATCCGCCAGGGCGTGCGGGTGGTGCTGATCGAGCGCAACCAGACGCAGCTTGCCAAGGGACTCGCGTTCGGCACGCGGGGGCCGGAGCACCTGCTCAACGTGCGCGCCGCCAACATGAGCGCCTTTCCCGACGATCAGGCGAACTTCCTGCGCTGGATCGGCCAGACGGGGGAGGAACAGGCCAATCGCTTCGTGCCCCGCCTGACCTATGGCCTCTACTTACGCGAACTGCTGATCAAGGCGCTGTCCGATGCCGGGCCGAGGGCGCAGATCGTCAGCGCTGAAGCGCTGTCGGCGCGTTTCGGAGACGGACAGGTCACTGTGCAACTGGACGACGGCAGCGAGATCGAGGCCCGTTCGCTGGTTCTGGCGCTGGGCAACTTCCCGCCCGCGCCGCACTCGGCACTGGCGGCGCTGCCCGAGGATCGCTGCTTCGCCGATCCGTGGAATCCGGGGGCGGTCGCCGATGCCAAGGCGCTGGGCCATGTGCTGCTGATCGGCACGGGGCTGACGGCGGCGGACATGATCCTCTCGCTCGACAAGGCAGGGTTCAACGGGCGGATCACCGCGCTGTCGCGGCGCGGATTGAAGCCGCACGCCCACGCCGAGACGGGCCCGGCGGTCGAGAACGTCCCGGCGCCCGATGCGCGCGGTTCCGCACTGGTCCGCCAGATCCGGGAGCGTGCCAAGGCGATTGGCTGGCGCGCGGCGGTGGACGAGCAGCGGCCGCACACGCAGAACCTCTGGCGCCGTCATGATGCTGCCGCCCAGCGCCGCTTCTTGCGGCACTTGCGGCCCTATTGGGATGTCCACCGGCATCGCCTCGCGCCTGATGTGGCGAAGCGGCTGGCGGAACTGGAAGCGGAAGGACGGCTGGACTTCGTTGCCGGCAAGCTGGCCGGCTCGCAGGCGACGAATCGGGGCGTTGCGGTGGACTATCGTCCGCGCGGCGAGGACCGGCTGGAAAGGCTGGAAGTCTGCCGGGTGATCAATTGCACCGGGCCCGAGGGCGACCTGCTGCGCAGCGGGTTGCCGCTGGTGCAGGATTTGCTCGCACAGGGCCGGGTTCGGCCGGACGAGCACCGGCTGGGGCTGGATGTCGAACATCTCGGCCGCGTGCGCGATGCCGAGGGCAAGCCGCAGGATACGCTTTTCGCCGTCGGCCCGGTGACCAAGGGCGAGGCCTGGGAGATCGTGGCGGTGCCGGATATCCGGCGGCAGGTCTGGAACCTTGCGCGCTATTTGGCCGACGCCCATTGGGTGGGTGGCGAGGGCCTTTGAAGGGCTGATCGGCGTGGATTTTCACTTCGCTTGCCGCGTTTTGTGTCGCCCACCTCTAAATTGCGCAAATATGTGCGCAAAAAACTTGCTGAGCACACGGTAAGTGTGTATATATTTACGCATGGAGCGGGATAGCAAGAAGATCGTCAAGCGTCTCGAGGCGGAAGGGTGGGAACTCGTTTCGTGCAAGGGCTCGCATCACAAGTTCCGTAAGGGTGACCAAATGGTGATCGTTCCCCATCCCAAAAAAGACCTGCCGTTGGGCACGGCGCGCAGCATAGCCAAGATGGTGGGTTGGCTCTGAGGCGGCTCCGGGAGTAACAGTTATGAAGACCTTTTTTGCACTCGTCCACAAAGACGCTGACAGTGCCTTTGGCGTAACCTTTCCCGATCTTCCGGGTTGCTTTTCCGCAGCGGATCACATGGAAGACGTTTTGCCCAATGCCTGCGAAGCGCTCGAACTCTGGTTCGAAGATGCTGAAGAAGCGACTCCGCGCGATATGGCGACGATCGCTGCTGAAGTGAGCGATGATCTGGCCGCCGGTGCGTTTCTGCTCGCTGTTCCTCGTCTGACTGCTGCTGGCAAATCGGTGCGGGTGAACCTCTCCCTTGATCGCGGTATTCTCGACGCGATCGACGCAGCAGCGGCGGCTCGCAGATTGACCCGCAGTGCCTTCATCGTGGAAGCCGCCCGTAATGAAATTCAGGGTGCGCACTGAAACTGAAACGGTACATTGTCCTTCGGGGCGCAGGGAGATTGAGGCAGGCTCACCAAGATGCTTGAAGTCCAGATGACGAACTGCGGGGGATGGGCTTCCGCCCCCCCCCCGCAGCCCGCTCAATCAGAAGTCCTTGCGCAGCAGAATGCCCGCATAGCGCTTGTCGTCACGCGGCACGTAGCGGACGATCCCGGCCAGCGTGCCGTTGGCGAGGTAGTTCGAGTAGCTCTGGTTCGTGATGTTCTTCACGAAACCGCGCAGCTGCCAGTCGCCGGTCGTGCCGATCAGCGCGACGCTGGCATTCCACACATAGTAGCCCGGCTGCACCGTGCCCGGCGTTTCGGTCAACTGGTACTGCGTGCGGCTCTTCAGTGTGATGTCCGACTGCACTTCGAGGTCCAGCGCGTTCGACAGCGCGAAGCGATAGGCTGCGTTGCTGTAGAGCTTCCACTTCGGCGCGAACGGCAGGACCTGTCCGTCGATATCGCAGCTCGACGGCGCACCGGCCGGGCAGATGAAGTGGATCACCTTGGCGTCGGTATAGGCGACCGAGGTATCGAGCGAGAGGCCCGGGATCGGGTGCAGGCCGAAGTCGAACTCCACGCCCTTGGTCTGCACGGTGCCCGCGTTGATCAGGCGGGTGACTTGCGCACCGCCCACCACATCGTTGTAATTGGCCTGATAGTTGTGGAACTTGGTGGAATAGACCGCCAGCGCATAGGTGATCTGGCGATTGAGCGCCGATCCCTTGATTCCGCCTTCGAACGAGTCAGAGGTTTCCGGCTTCAGCGCGATTTCATCCAGCGGCGTGGTCGCGTTGAGCGAGCGCATGTTGAAATAGGCGTTGTAGGCCGGGCCTTTGTAGCCGCGCGAATAGGTGAAATAGGCCTGATTGTTGGTCAGGAAGTCCGCCTGGATGCCGCCGCGATAGGAATCGCCGCGTGTCGAGGTCGAATCCGCCGAGTTGTGATAGGCGCGGATGCCCGCGACATCGAGCGAGGGCGAGCCCGAATTGGTCGGGTCGTTGGTCGACGTGCGCACGTGGTAGTAGCTGAGATCGTCCCAAGTCGAACGATAGCCAGCGATGGCGCGCAGCCACGAGGTAAAGTTGATATTGGCCTCACCGAACACCGCGTAGTTATCGCCGGTGACGCCGTAATTCGCCACGCCCGTCACGGTGTTCTCGGCGCCGGAGATCAGGCGGGTGAGCGCGCGGGTGTAGACTTCATCGGTCTTGGTGTGGAGGTAGTAAGCGCCCACCACATAGTCGATGAACTTGCCCTTCGGCGACGTCAGGCGCAGTTCCTGAGAGAACTGGTGGTTGTCGACCGTGCCGAAGTCCTCACCCTCGGGGAACGTGGCGGAAAGCTGCGAGAGGGCGTCATAGTCCTGATGCTGCTCGTTCTTCCACTCACGATAGGCGGTGATCGAGGTGACGGTGTAGTCGCCGATGCCCCATTCGGCCGTCAGCGATCCGCCGTAGTTCCGGTCGCGCACATCGGTGTCGAAATTGGTGCTGACCTTGCGGTTCTCCGGGCCGGCGGTGATGCCCTGGCTGGCCAGGAACGCGGCGAGCGCCGGGGACTGCGTGACCGCGCCGGTGGGATAGGCGATCTGGCTGGTGCTGGCGTAGACGCCGCTCGGCGTGGTGTCGTGCGAGTGCAGGTAATCGCCCGCGAGCGTCAGCTTCAGCGTGTCGGTCGCCTGCGCCTGGATCTTGCCGCGCACGCCGTAACGCTCGTAGCCGTTGACCTCGTTGCCGGTGTAGACGTTGCGCACATTGCCGTCATAATTGGCATAGAGGCCGTCGATCCGGGCCGAAATGCCGGGCGCGATGCCGCCGGTGACGCCGGCCTTGATGCGATATTCCTCGTCGGTCGTCGCGGAGCCTTCGGCATAGGCGTGGAACTGCTGCGAGGGCGCGGCAGTGACGATGCTGATGACACCGGCCGAGGCGTTCTTGCCGAACAGCGTGCCCTGCGGGCCGCGCAGAACTTCGATGCGCTCCACTTCGCCCACGTCCAGCGTCGCCTGGCCCGGGCGGGTGAGCACGACGCCGTCTAGCACGGTGGAGACGGAGGATTCGACGCCCGGAGACGTGCTGATCGTGCCGACGCCGCGAATGAAGACGGTGCGGTCCTTGTTGGAGGCGCCGTTGCGGAAGTCGATCGAGGGAACGGTGTTGGAGAGGTCCTGCAGCGTGTGGATCGCGCGGTCGTTGAGCGACTGGCCGCTGACGGCGGTGATCGCGATCGGAACCTGCTGGAGCGATTCATCGCGATAACGCGCGGTAACGACGATCTCGCCCGGCTGCGGGGTGATGGCGCTTCGGTCGGCAGCCTCGTCGGCATAGGCCGCTGCCGGGAAGAGAACCGCGGATGCCAGCAGCAGAGTGCGGGCGGCGCGGAGCGGTGTCATGGTCATTCTTGTCTCCCTTGAACCGCGCGGACCATAGTCAACCAATTCAGTTGAGAAAGATAGTTTTCCTTTAGTCGCCCCATGCGGGAGACGAGGTGATCCTACGTATCCTCGGCAGGGATGATTCTGGGCATGGTGATCTGGATCCACCCCAGCGCCAGCAGGTACGATACCGAGGCGAAGCCGAAGAGCGGGCCGTAACCGAGCCCGGCGGCCAGCACGAGCCCGGCAATCTTGCTGATCGCGGTGCCGCCAAGGTTGCCGCAGAATGCCCCGAAGCCGGTTACGCGGCCGACTTTGTGACGCGGGGTGACGTCGGCGATGAGGCCGAACAGGTTGGTCGAAAAACCCTGATGCCCGGCCAACGTCAGCGCCATCAGGCCGACTGCCATCCAGTATTCCTGCGCATGGAGTGCCAGCGGCACCGGCACCACGCAAAGCGCGGAGATCAGCATCAGCGTCTTGCGCGTGCGGTTGGCGCTCCAGCCTTTCGACAGCAGCCGATTGGCGGCATAGCCCGACAGCAGCGAACCCGCCGCCGATCCGCAATAGGCCAGCGCCAGCGGCGGGCCGAGTTCGGTGCCGGAAAGGCCGAACTGCCGGTGGAAGTAGTCCGGCATCCAGAACAGCATCAGCCACCAGGTCGCGTCCGACAGGACCTTGGCGAGGGCGATGGTCCAGGTGCGGCCTTCCTTGAGGAACAGCTTGTCGCCGGAGAGGACGTTGCCGGGGGCGGCGGGCTGGCTGTCGCCGAAATCCACGCCGCGCGAGGCGGTGAGCCATGCCAGCACCCACGCAAGGCCGATCAGGCCTGCGATCACGAACGCTGCGCGCCAGCCCCAGAACGCTGCGACCACCGGGATCGCCAGCGGCGCAAGGATCGCGCCGATGCTGTTCATCATGTTGGTAAGGCCAAAGCCCAGCGAGCGCAGATTGGGCGGGAAGATCGTCGCGATGGTCTTCACGCCGGCCGGAGTGCCCATCGATTCTGTGGCGCCAAGGCCGATGCGGCAGAGCACGAACTGGCTGAAGCTGCTGGCCCAGCCATGGGTCATCGCTGCCAGCGACCAGGCGGCGACGCCTGCCGCATTGGCCCATTTCGCGCCCAGCCGGTCAACGATCCAGCCTGCCGCAAGGAAGCCGAATGCCGCGCCTGCCTGAAACCATGCCGCCAGTGTGCCGTAATCGTTGTCCGTCCAGCCAAGGTCGGCAGCGATCGTGGGCTTGAGCACCGAGATGATCTGGCGGTCGACGAGATTGAGCACGCCGGCCGTCAGGGCGAGCGTGAAGAGCAGCCAGCGGCGGCGCGGAGAGAGAGTCATGCGCGGCGCGCCTTGCGGCGGTTCATCGGGGCTCGGGGGGAAATCGACATCGCGGACCTTCTGTTCTGAGCCTGTGGTCTAGCGGTGGGGCCAGACGTGCGCGAACAAGAAATTCTAGTCTCCGGGATGCGATTGGGGGCGGCGGAATGGCGTTGAGATCCGCCCAAATACTCTCCGTCGTCTCCGCGGAGGCGGGGACCCCGCTTGTTCTTGGCGAGCGTGGAGGAAAGGCAGCGGGGCCCCCGCCTTCGCGGGGGCGACGGCATTGTTGAGGCCACGATGGCGCAAGGAATTCGTACGCGTTTACTCGCGCCGGTCCACATCCGGGACGCCCCAAAATCCTCCCCTGCAAGGGGAGGGGGACCGCCCGAAGGGTGGTGGAGGGGTGTCGGGCTCTCGGCGTGGCGCCACGCCCGAGCCCGTTTCACCCCTCCGTCAGCGGCTTTGCCGCTGCCACCTCCCCTTGCAGTGGAGGAACCGGGAAACGCCTGAAATCAGAGCGACAATGGGCCGTGATCGATCCTAGGCAGCACATGCCGGGCGAATAGATCCGCCTCCGCCGCATGCGGATAACCGGAGAGAATGAAGGCATCGATCCCGGCTTCGCGATAGGCCTGAAGCTTCGCCAGTACCTGATCCGGATCGCCAACGATGGCGGCGCCGCAGCCCGAGCGGGCACGGCCGATGCCGGTCCACAGATTGTCCTCGGCGTAGCCGTCATCGCTCGCGGTTTCGCGCAAAGCCGCCTGCGCCTGCACGCCGACCGACTGGGAGTCGAGCGAACGCGCGCGGATCGCCGCACCCTCGGCCGCGTCGAGGCGCGAGAGCAGGCGGTTGGCGGCAAGGCGTGCGTCCGCTTCGGTTTCGCGCACGATGACGTGGACGCGGTAGCCGAAGCGCAAGCTGCGGCCATATTTCGCCGCGCGGGCGCGCATGTCGGCGATGGTTTCCTTCACCGCCTCCATGCGATCCGGCCACATGAGGTAGACGTCGCAGCCCTTGGCGGCGACTTCGCGGGCGGGCTCCGACAGGCCGCCGAAGTAAAGCGGCGGACACTTCGAACCCGGCGCGATCATGCGCGGCGCGTCGAGCTTCAGGTTCCAGAACCGGCCCTGATGATCGAGCGGCTGGCCCGAGAGCAGGGTGCGCAGGATCTCGATGGCCTCGGTGGTGCGCTCATAGCGTGCGCCGCCGTCGAGCGTTTCGCCCGGCATTTCGCTGGAAATGATGTTGATGTTCAGCCTGCCGCCTAAGATCTGGTCAATCGTGGCGATCTGGCGGGCAAGCTGGGCAGGCCACATCTCGCCGATGCGCACGGCCATCAGCAGCTTGATGCGGCGGACTTGCGTGGCGATGGCTGCGGCAAAGGCAGTGGTGTCGATGCCGAGCGCATAGCCGGAAGGCAGCAGCACGTTGTCGAAACCGCCCTCCTCGGCGGCGGTCACGATATTGCGGCAGTGCTCCCAGCTGGAGCGCAGCATCGGGTCCGGCTGGCCGAGGAACTCGTAGTCGTCGTCGCAGAGCGCCGAGAACCAGCTGATCTCGCAGGGGGGCAACGTCACGGCAGGCGTGCTCCCATCGAGGCTTCCAGCACCGCATACCATTCGGGCGCGGTCCATTCGACCTTGAGCGCATCGCGCGAGGCGAGGATGCGTTCCGGGTTCTGCGAGCCAACGATGGGGATCGCGCGCGAGGGATGCGCCATGACCCACGAGAGCGCGGCAGCGGCGGCATCGGTGCCAAAGCGTTCGCCCTGCGCGGCCAGCAGTTTCGCGACCGGCTCTTCCGAACCCGAAGCAAGGCGGCCGCCACCGAGCGGCGACCATGCCAGTACTGCCACATCGCGGGCCATCGCCTGATCGAGCGTGCCGTCATAGAGCGGCGCATAACGCGCGGCCGAGAATTCCGGCTGGGTGGAGACGATGGGGAAGGGCAGGAAGGCTTGCAGCGCCTCGAACTCGGCGGGGCTGTAGTTGGACACGCCGATGGACTTGACCTTACCGCTCTCGACCATGGCGGAGAGGGCTGCGGCCACGTCACGCGGGTGGGCCAGGAAATCGCGGCGGTGGATCTGGTAGAGTTCGACCGACGGCAGGCCGAGGCGTTCCAGTGAGGCTTCGAGCGCCTTGTTCAGATATTCCGGGCTCGAATCGTAAGGCACGCCCAGCACGATGCCGCCCTTGGTGGCGATCACCATACGCGCGCGCAGGTCGGGCCGGGCGGCGAGCGCCTTGCCGAGCAGCAGCTCCGCACCGCCGAAGCCGAGCGCGGCGTCGCAGCCGTAGATATCTGCGGTGTCGAACAGTGTGATGCCCGCTTCGAGAGCGGCTTCGATACGCGCGACAATGGCGCCGATATCGTCATTGCCGTCGGCTCGGGCGAGCCGCCACATGCCCCAGGCAATCGGAAAAACGGAAATTCCACTCTTGCCGAGCGGGACGGATTGGGTCGATAGGGGGAGGGTCATATTCTCAACCGATATAATAGAGATTGCCGAAATGAAAGACGCTTTGCGGTACGGGATCGTCGGTACCGGCATGATGGGTGTGGAACACATCCACAACCTTAAAATCCTTGAAGGCGCCCAAGTTGTTGCAATTGCGGATCCTGAGCCGACCTCGCTGGGCTTGGCCAAGGACGCGCTGGGAGTCGAGGCCGAGGGCGTGGCCGAATATGCCGACAGCGCCAGCATGATTGCCAACGCGGGCCTCGATGCGGTCGTCGTGGTTTCGCCGAATTTCACGCACCGGGCGGTGCTGGAACCGCTGCTGGACAGCGACGTGGCGATCCTCTGCGAAAAGCCGCTCTGCACGACGATGGACGATGCCCGCTGGGTGGTCGAACGCGCCGAGGCCCGCAAGGCGGTGTTCTGGACCGGCATGGAATACCGCTTCATGCCGCCCGCCAAGGCTTTCATCGACGAAATCCACGGCGGCAGGGTTGGCCGCTTGCAGATGCTCTCGATCCGCGAGCATCGCTTCCCGTTCCTCGTCAAGGTGCGCGACTGGAACCGTTTCTCGGCCAATACCGGCGGTACCATGGTGGAAAAGTGCTGTCACTTCTTCGACCTGATGCGGCTCATCACCCGTTCGGAGCCGGTGCGCGTCTACTGCTCGGGCGCAATGGATGTGAACCACATTGATGAGCGTTATGACGGCCGCCAGCCCGACATCATCGACAACAGCTTCACCACTGTCGATTTTGCAGACGGCACCCGTGCGCTGCTCGATCTGTGCATGTTTGCCGAGGGCGCCGAGCATCAGGAAGAGATGAGCGCGACCGGCGACAAGGGCCGTCTCGACGTGCTGATCCCGCCCGGTGATCTCGTCTGGTCGCCGCGCGTGCCTTGGCCTGGACCCAAGGCGGTCGAGCGCTGGCATGTCGCGGTGGACGAGGCGGCGATGGATGCCGGCTCGCACCACGGCGCGACGTTCTACCAGCACGAGGCTTTCGCCCGCGCGGTTCGCGGCGAGGGCGAGGTTCAGGTCACCGCGCGCGACGGCTTGCTGGCCGTTGCCATCGGCGCGGCGGCGGAACTGAGCGCGCGGGAGAAGCGCGTGGTCGAGATGGCGGAACTGCTCGGCGCCTGACGCGCCCTTTTTCACGAGGCGGGAAGCTATCCTTGTCGAGGGTATGCTTCCCGCTTCCTGAGGCGGCGCCTATTGCCCGGCGCGCGCATGGGGAGAGAGCACGATCGGCACCGACATCCGGCCGATCCCGCCGATTTCGATGGTCATCGTTTCTCCCGGCCGGATCGGGCCGACATCGGCGGCGCCCGAAAGCACGATGTCGCCCGGATAGAGCGTCATCGCGGTAGAGGCGAATGCGATCATTTCCGCAGGTGCTCCGGTAAGGTCCGCAAAACTACGCTCTCCGCGCAAGTCGTCGTCCACCCAGAACTTGTAGGACAGCGCCGAGGGATCGGGGATCTCGTCCTTCGTGACCAGCCATGGGCCCAGCGTGCCGTAAGTGTCGAACGATTTGCAGAAGGCCCAGTCCTCGCGCTCGGGCTTGAGCGTGGTGTCGAAGGCGCAGGCATAGCCGGCAACATAATCGAGCGCTTCGGCTTGCGAGACGTTCGTGCACTTGCTCCCGATGACGATGGCGAGTTCGGGCTCGTGCAGGGTGGTGCGGTCCGGCCAGCGGATTTCCACGGGGGTACCGGCGCCGACAATTGCCGTTGCCGACTTGCCCATGAAACCGATCATGCCGAATGGGGCGCCGTGGTGTTTCCAGTTGCCTGCGCCGCACACTACCTTGGAAGGGTTGGCCACCGGCGAGAGCAGGCGCACCGCATCCAGCGCGATGGGCGGCATGGTCTGCGCAAGATCCGCCATGACCGGAAGCAGATGCGGCAACTGGCCGATCAATTGGTCCCCCGGCGGGAATGGCCATCGCAAGGCAGGCAATGCGTCCGTGCTGGCCGTGACATCGTGAACGAAGCTGCCTTCGACAATCCCGAGGCGCTGGATTTCCGGGCTATCGGCCAATGTGAAGCGACAGATTTTCAAGGCTTTCTCTCCCCGGGCCCCGGCGCCCCGATCTTATTGGAATATAAGTAGCAGGCAGCGAGGAACGTGCCCTTGCTGCCTGCGCTGACCTCCCCGGTCAGACTTCGATCTTGTAGAGCTTCGATGCGTTGAGGCTGAGGACTTTCGACTTCTCCTCAAACGTGAAGCCGTCCAGCCGGTTTTCCAGGTGATCGATGGGATAGAGGCTGGTGGGGTGCGGGAAGTCAGTTTCGAACAGGACGTTGTCCATGCCCACCTTACGCGCGGTTTCGGCGGCGCTGCGGCCTTCCTCGAACCAGAAGCAGGCGTAGAAGTTGCTCTTGAAGTATTCCGAGGGCTTCTTGTCGAAGCTCTTGGTCTCGGCGATTTCCTGCAACTGGTAGTCCAGCGCTTCCATCAGGAACGGCACCCAGCCGATCCCGCTCTCCACCGAGACGAACTTCAGCTTCCTGAACCGGTCGAGCAGCCCCGAATAGATCAGGTTCGACACCACCTTGCCGTTGTTGAAGAACAGCATCGCGCCGCTGATGCCGGAGCGCAAGTCGCGCGGCAGCGAGGGCCAGCCCTGCTGCCCCATCCAGTCAATCGCAGTTTCCGAGGCGCCGATGTGGAAGTTGATCGGCAGGTCCTTGTCCTCGCACACTTCCCAGAGCGGATACCAGTGTTCATGGCCGAGATCGGGGAGCGGCTTGCCGTCCGCATCCGTGCTGGTGTGCGGGTCCGAATTGATGTTGATCCCGCGCAGGCCCATCGCGATGCAGCGCTCGGTCTCGCGCACGGCCTGCTTCACGTCCCACCAGGGCAACAGCGCCATCGGGAACAGGCGCTGCCCGCTTTCCTCCTGCAATTCCGCCACCGCGTCGTTGTAGATCCTGACGCATTCGAGCCGCAGTTCCGGATCGACCTTGGCCGCCGCCTGCCCGCCGAAGCCGAGGATATTGGGATAGACGATCTGCGCGTAGATGCCCGCCTCGTCCATCACCGCCAGACGCTCCTTCACGGAGGAGGATCCGGTGTGCACGTCCTCGAACTGCAATTTCAGGAACGTGTCGAGGTCGCGGACCTTGCCGCCCTGCTTGAGGATCGCGCTGTTGGGATGCGCGCCGGTGCCGATGGACTTGTCCCCGTCGATCACCCAGCTGCGCGTGCCGTTCAGCATCTTCACTTGCGGCACCCTGTCGCGCATGGCCGCCGACGCACGCTTTACCCACATGTCGTGCGGTTCGGTGAGATGGGTGTCGGCATCGATGACCTTGATCGACGAACCGGTCTGCGAGCGCTCCAGCGTGGCGGTGTTCATGGCATCCTCTCTGTTTTGATGCGGCGATGATACGACCGGGAGCACCGCGAAATACCCGCAAAGTCCTGAGGGGGCTTTTCGGTTTTTCCGATGACTCCTACGATGTGCCAAAACAGGCCGGGATGAGGCGCTTGCCATCATGAAGATCTCCATTCGCCAGCTTCAGGTATTCGACGCGGTGGCCACGTTGGGCAGCGTGACGGCCGCCGCCGCGAAGCTCAATGTCAGTCAGAGCGCGGCCAGCACCGCGATCAGCGATCTTCAGATCGTGCTGGGCCGCCAGTTGTTCGCCCATGCCAAGGGGCGCCCGCTTCAGATCACCGACGAAGGCCGCCGCCTGCATCCGATGGTGCGGTCGGTACTGGGCGAACTGGAAGATATCGAGCGCGACGGGCAGGGGGAACTGAGCGGCCAGCTCGTGATCGGTGCGACCGCCACGATCGCGGAAACCGAACTGCCGCGCCTTTGTGTGGAGTTCATGCGCCGTCATCCCAAAGTCCAGATCCGGGTGGAATCGGAATCGACGCTGACTCTGTTCGAACGCCTCGGCCGGTTCGAGATCGAGACCGCGCTGATCGAGAATTTCCCCAATGTGCCGGGTATCGAGCTGACGCGGTGGAAGACGGACGAGCTGGTGCTGGTGGTCAGTGCCGATCACCCGCTCGCCCGGCGCGGGCCATTGCAGATCGCCGACCTGAGGGACGCGCACTGGTGCTTGCGCGAGGCGAACTCGTCGGAAACCGCGCGCCTGCGCTACTACATGCACGAGGAGATTGGCCAGTTGCCGGTCGCGTTCGAATCCACCAGCAACTGGGCCGTGCGCCATGCCGTCATTGCCGGGGGCGGAATCGGCTGCCTGTCACGCGCGCTGGTCCAGTTCGATCTCGACAACGGGCGGTTGGTGCAGCTCGATGTCGCGGGGTTTTCCTATACCCGTGCGTTCAGTCTGGCGCGGCCTTCCTCGATCCGCCGCAGCCGTCTGGTCGCGGCGTTCGACCACTTCCTGTTCGAGCACGAATGAACCCATCGGAAAATTCGATGGGAGATATATGGCAATAGCGAATGTTCCGTGCGCTTCTCCTGACATAGGCTGAGCCCGTTACAACAAGAGGCAGCGCAGAGCCGCGCCGCGTACGGGAAGGGTGCTTGGGATCAGTTCTGCCGGCAACGGATCGTCGTTGCCGGAGGGCGCCTTGCATTCGCTTCAAATCCGGCGCCGCGCGGCTGCTCCTGCCCCTGCCCCCGGAGGAGCAGCCATGACTTTCGTCTTCAGCGCGGACGGGCATATCGTCGAACCCAACGACCTGTTCAGCGAGGGCCTGCCCCCTTCGCTTCGCAAGTTCGGCCTGCATGCTGAAAAGGACGGGGATTTCATCCTGTCGAAGGCGGGAGACAAAGTGCTCCAGCGCGTGCCCATCGAACGCGGGCCGCCGCGCATCGGCCCCGATGGCGAGCCGTTCGGCCGCCCCGACCGGCGCGGAAACCGGGAGATCGAATATCGCCTGAAAGACATGGCGCTGGACGGCGTCGATGCCGAGATCGTGTTTCCCAGCCTGGGGCTGACCGCCTACATGATCGAGAATGCCGAGGCCGAACTGGCCACGGCGCAAGTCTACAACGATTGGCTGCACGGCCTGCTGAAGGACCACACCCGTTATTTCGTGCGATGCGGGATCCTGCCGGTGCGCGATTTCGCGCAGACGGTTGCGGAGATGGAGCGGCTGGCGGCGCTCGGCTTCACATCGGCGATGCTGCCGAGCCTGATCGAGCGCGATTCCGGCCTGCCCGCCTATACCAGCGATACGTGGGACCCGGTGTTCGACGCGGCCCAGCGGCTGGGCATCGTTTTCGCACTGCACACTGGCACCGGGCGCAACGATGTCCGCAGCTTTCGGGGCGCGGGCGGCGCCGTGATGAACTACATGGTGCAGGCGACCGACGGGATGATCACTATCGGCGCGATGGTCGCCGGCGGCCTGCTCGATCGGTTTCCGGGCGCCCGGGTCTGCGTGATCGAGGGCGGCGCCAGCTGGCTGGCCGCGCTCGCCGAACGGATGGACGAAGTTTATGAGGCGCATGAGACGTTCGTACGCCCGAAGCTATCGCTGCTGCCGCACGAAATCATCGCGCGGCAGGTGGCCTGCTCGTTTCAGACTGACCGGGCCTGCATCATGTCCCGCTCGGTCACGGGGACATCGGCGCTGCTCTGGGGCGCGGACTATCCGCATCACGAAGGCACGTTCCCGCGTTCACGCGAGGTCATCGCGCATCTGTTTGACGGTATCGACATTTCCGAACGGGAGAAGGCGGATATCGTCGGCGGCAACGCTGCGCGCCTGTTCCGTCTGAACCATCCCGAATTCGCGGTGGCCTGATGCCGGAAGAGACCATGACCGAGGCCCGGCCGATCGCCTGGATTCCCGCCAGCGACGCTGACCGCGCGGCGCTAGAGGCAGCCCGTTCCCGCACGCTGTGGCAGGCGCTGGTCGATGCCGCCGCGCTCGATCCGGAGCGCGATGCCATTGTCGGCGCCGACGATGAAGGCGTCGTCCGGCGACTGACGTATGCCCAGTTGCTCGACCGCGTGCGCCACATGTCGGCAGGCCTCGCCAGCATAGGCGTGGCGCGCGGGGACCGCGTGGTGCTGTGGATGACCAATCGCCTCGAATGGGTCGTCTCGTGCTTCGCGGCGGTCCGGCTCGGCGCGGCGGTGGTGCCGATCAACACGTTCCTCAAGCCGCCCGAAGTGAAGTACTGCATCGCCCAGTCCGGCGCGCGGCACCTCATCATGCTCGACCGCTTCCGCAAGCTCGACATGCCGGACATGCTGGCGCAGATCTGCCCGGAGTTTGGTGAGACGACGGCGCCGGGTGCCTTGTGCTCGCGGGATTTGCCCGATCTGCGCAATGTGGTGGTCTACAGCCGCTCCGGATCTTCGCATCGGGGCGCCTACGACTGGTCTGCGCTTCAGGATGCGGCCCCCGAAACGCGCGAGAAATGGCTGGCGATCGCCGACCGCATGGCGCTCGCGGCCACGCCCGAAGACCTCATCATGGTCAAGTACACCTCGGGCAGCACCGGCTTTCCGAAGGGCGTGATGCTCCAGCAGGGCGGCTTCGTGGCGAACGGTATCCTGCATGCGCAGCGCACGGGTATGGGGCAGGGCGACACCTATTTCTCGATGATGCCGCTGTTCCACGCGGGGGGCAGCATCTACGGGCTGATGAGCATGCTGCCGCAGGGCGGTACACTGGTGTTCACCGAGGCTTTCGATGTCGATCTGGCGATCCGCCTGATCCAGCAGGAGCGCGCCACCGTGTTCATCGGCGTGCTGGGCAAGGAAGCCGTGATGGAGGCGCATGCGCGCGGCATCGTGCTGGACAGCCTGCGGCTGGCCCACGTGCACAACGAGGCGGCGCGCACGGTGCTTCCAAACGTCGAATTCGCGTTCTCCCCCTTCGGCCTGACCGAGACTTACGGTCCCTGCGCCATCACCGGACCGGCCGATCCGCGGGACAAGCACGCCAGCGGCGGTCGGCCGCTGCCAGGCAACGAGGTGCGCGTGATCGACCCGCGAACCGGGCTCGACGTCGCGCCCGGTCAGATCGGCGAGGCATGGGTGCGGGGCAACACCATGATCGGCTACTGGAACAAGCCCGAGGAGACGGCACGGGCACTGGATGCCGAGGGCTGGGTGCGCAGCGAGGACCTCGTCTCGGTCGATGAAGAGGGCTTCGTCACCTATCGCGGCCGGATCAAGCTGATGGCCAAAGTCGGCGGCGAAAACGTCAGTCTTGAAGAAGTCGAGCGGACCGTTTGCGAGCACGAGGCCGTCGAACACTGCGCCGCCGTGGGCGTCGAGGACGCGCGCAAGGTGGAAGCCGTGCGGATCTACATCGTCTGCCGGACGGACCGCCCGCTCAGCGGGGAGGACCTGCTGTCATGGCTGAAACCCCGGCTCGCGCACTTCAAGCTGCCGCGTGATGTGGTCTTCGTGGGCGACTTGCCGAGACTGGGCAGCGGAAAGCTCGATCGTATCGCTCTGGCAGCCTGGGCGCAGGAGAAAACACCGGCATAACACCCTGATTTTACGCCATTCCAATTCACAAAAACAACATGCCTGGGGAGGACATAATGAGGGGAATTGGTACGCTGCTGCTCGCGGGAGTCAGCTTTATGGGTCTTGTCGATCCCGCTCTCGCGCAGGAAACGGCAGAGAATTCGTCGTCGCAGTCCGCCATCGGCGTGGGCGAGATCATCGTCACGGCCCGCCGCCGCGAGGAGACGTTGCAGGACGTTCCGCTCACCGTTCAGGCCGTGACAGGGGCGGAAATCAGCAAGCTGAATGTCCGCGAGTTCAAGGAAATCCAGAGCCTCGTCCCGGGCCTGACGCTCGCGCAGGACCCGAACGGCATTGCCACGCGGGCAACGCTGCGCGGCATTGCCTACGACGTGAACGCCAGCGGCAACAATGGTACCATCGAATTCTATCTCAACGATGCCCCCACTTCGGCGCCGATCCTGTTCCAGTCGATGTTCGACATCGGCCAGATCGAAGTCCTGCGCGGGCCGCAGGGGACCTTGCGCGGGCGGGCGTCCCCCTCGGGATCGATCACCGTCACCACGCGCCGCCCTGATCTGATCGAGGTGGGTGGCAGCATCTCGGGCACGGTGAACACCTGGGGCGACGTGAACGGGCAGGCCGCGCTCAATATTCCGCTCATCAACGACAGGCTGGGTATCCGCCTTGCCGGCATCCTTGACGAAGGGGATGACAACCGCATCTCCAGCATCAACAATTCCACCGATCCATCGCGCCGCACCGAAGGCGGGCGCGTGTCGTTGCGGGCCGTGCCGTTCGATGCCCTGACGCTTGACGGGTCCTACACAACGACCTTGCGCAAGGCCGTGACGTTCGTGCAGGCGGAATCGCTCGACTACGCGGACCCGACGGCGGCGCCGTCCCCGATCCCCATCGCGCCCGGGGATCGTCTTTCGGTGATGTACGCGCCTTATACCTACCGGCAGGCCTTCACGGTCTACAACTGGTCCGCGCACTTGCAAGTGTGGGGACAGTCGGTGAACTATGTCGGTTCGCACAACCGGCAGGAGATCCACTCCAGCCAGACCAACGACCTTGGCGCGGCGCTGCCCGCAACGGTGCCGCAAGCGTTCCTCGACGCGGCGCAAGTGGCCGATATCACCGCGACGCAGACCAACCACGAATTGCGCCTCTCGTCCGACACCCGCATCGCCGGGATCTTCGATTACGTGGTCGGCGCTTTGTGGAACAAGAACGACAATCCCACGCTGCTGGACATCCAGACGCCGGTGTTCGCGGGGAGCACCGCCAGGCCGCTGCTGCTCAATCACACGTCGGTGCTGCGCACGGGGGGATCGTTCGAGCGGTCGTTCTTCGGCAACCTCACCGCGCATATCGGCGCGTCCACCGAACTGTCCGGCGGCATTCGGCGGATCCGCTATCATTCGACCGGCGGCCTCAGCACCAATGGCGTCGATATCCCCGCTGCCGACGAGGACCGGGTGCTCCACGCGACCATCTATTCCGCCTCGCTCAAGCACAACTTCACGCGAAACCTGATGGCCTATGCCAGCTTCGGCACCTCATGGCGGCCGGGTTCGGCCACCAACCCGGTGCAACTGCGCAACCAGTCCCAGCCCTATGGCCTGCTTGCCAGCCTCTATTACCCGGACCCCGAGAAATCGAAGTCCTACGAACTGGGCATCAAGTCTCTCTGGCTCGACGGCAAGCTGCGGGTGAACCTGACCGGCTATCACCAGACGTTCGACAACTTCGCTTACGCGGCACCGAACATCTTCTACATCTCCGACGTCGGCGGCACGACGGGCGTGCGGTCGATCACTACGCTCACGGTAGGCGTTCCCGCCAAGGTGGACGGCATTGAACTGGAAGTGGGCGGAACGCCGATGCGGGGCTGGGATATCGGGGCGAATCTGAGCTATGCCAACGGCCGGATCACCAACGCCACGATCCCGTGCAATCCCTACGCCGGTATTCCCACGGCGGCCGATATTCTGGCTGCCACGGGCGGCCAGCAAGTGGCCGTCTGCCAGGTCGACAAGTTGCGCTCGGGCACGAACTCGCCGTTCGTCGCCACGCTTCAGTCGAGTTACGAAACCGGGCTGAGCAGCTCCATCGACGGGTATCTGCGCGGTCTGGTCACCTTCTACGGCAAGTCGAAGAACGATCCCACCAACCCGATCGACGACATCTCCGCCTATGGGCTCATCAATCTCTTCGCCGGCATCCGTGCGGAGGACGATAGCTGGGACATCGGGATCTATGCCAAGAACATGCTTGATACCGACCGCGTCCTGTCCCGCACGGCGACGGCGCCCGTCAGCGGCGCTTCGGTGGTGGGCGGAGTGGCGCCGGCAAGCGCCTATCGGAACATCAGCATGACCGCAGAGCGCGAAGTGGGCATTACCGCTCGCTTTGCGATCGGAAGTCGTTGAGTTCTTGTCATCTTGTCGGCTGCGGCGGCCGACAGGGGATATCGGCCGAAGGATGCACGCGATGACCTACCTCGGTGAACTCAGGACCAATGCCCGCACGCTGTTCGCGGCAAGCCTCGGCACCGGGGCCGGGTTGATGCTGATGAGCTATACGACCACGATTTTCGGGCCCTATCTCGTCAAGGAATTCGCCTGGTCGCGCTCGCAATTTGCGCTGATCGGCCTGTCGATGCTGACGACGCTGATCGCCCTGCCGTTCGTGGGGCGCTTCGCGGACCGTTTCGGCGTTCGGCGCGTGGCATTGGTGGGCGCGTTCGGCATTCCGGCCTGCCTTGTCGCCTACAGCCTGATGAACGGGGTGTTTCTGGTCTATTTCGCGATTTCCTGCTCGATCCTGATGCTGGGCAGCTTCACCAGTCCGGTGGTCTACACGCGGCTGATCGCGGCCAATTTCACGCGGGCGCGGGGGCTTGCCCTGACGATCGTGACGATTGCCCCGGCTATCCTGGGCGCCATCGCCGCGCCTGTGCTGACGACGGCAATCGACGCGTGGGGCTGGCGTGTGGGGTATCGTCTGCTGGCGGCCGGCGTATTCGCGTGCAGCCTTCTCGCCATCGCACTGATCCCGGCGGAGCAGGGGGCGGGAATGACCCCGACTTCCGTGCATGTCCAGACGCCGGCGCCGCGTGGCGACTATCGGTTGATCCTGTCGAGCAGCACGTTCTGGGTGATCTTCGCCGCCATGTTCCTCTGCACATTGCAGACCCCGCTTCATTCCTCGCAGATGGGGATGATGTTGCATGACAATCACCTCGGCAGCGGGTCGGTCGCGGCGATGATCTCGGTCTACGGGCTGGGGACCGTGGTCGGACGGATCGCCTGCGGGCTGGCGCTGGACCGGTTTCCGGCGCCTTACGTGGCGGCCGTCTCGATGATCGTGCCGTCGATCGGTTACGCACTGCTGGCCAGCCCGCTTGACCAGACCGTAGTGATCGGGATGTCCATGGCCATGATCGGCATCGCCGTCGGCGCGGAGGGAGATTTGCAGTCGTTTCTGGTGGCGCGCCATTTCGGCCTGCGCATCTTCAGCTCGACGCTCAGCTGCGTCTATGTCGGCGTTTTCGCCGCCTCGGCGCTAGGCGCGCTGGCGCTCAGCATTTCGCTGCGGCTGAGCAATACCTTCGCTCCGTTTCTGGGGCTGATGGCGGTGGCGGTCTTCGCGGGCAGCCTGCTGTTCCTCCTGCTGCCGAACAAGGGCCCGGCCTTGCGCATTGGCGATGAGGGCGATGTGCCGGGCGGATTGCCCGCCAAACTCGCCGCGGAGGCCGGGTGATGGCGCGCAAACCCACAGCGGGCCCCACGGCGGCAATCGTCGGCAGCGGAGCGACGCCCTATTACTTTCGCGGCGAAAGCGCGCCGCAGACGCTGATCGAACTGATCGACAAGGCCGTCCTCGCCGCGCTGGCCGATGCCGGGCTCGGGATCGATGACGTGGACGGCCTAGCCTTCTTCGCCTTCGGCTTCGACACCGGCATGATTATCGAGCAGCTCGGGCTCAGGAACGTCACGTTCGCGCACTGCGTCTCGGCGTTCGGCGGCGGTATGGCGGGCATGCTCGATCTGGCCGAGATGGCGGTCGAGACCGGCCGCGCCCGGACGGTGGTGTGCATCGGCGCGACCCAACAGATCGGGCGCCGCGTCGGGCAGGCACTGGGCAACTTCGCGGCCAGCCCGGACAACGTGTTCCATCGGCTTGCCGGGCTTCAGGGGCCGGGGCAGGCGCTGGCGCTTCAGGCACGGCGCCATTGCCACGAATTCGGCACCCGGCGCGAGGCTTTTGCCGAAGTGGTCATGGCATCGCGTGCCGCCGCCGCCACGCGCGAGACCGCGTTTCGTCGCAAACCTGTCACGCTCGATGAATACATGGCCGCGCCGATGCTGGCCGATCCGATGTGCAAGTTCGATTTCTGCCTCGAAACCGACGGCGCGCTGGCCTTCGTGGTGACAAGCGCCGAACGCGCGCGGGACCTGCCGCACAAGCCCGTCTACATTGCCGGCGCCGCGCAGCACGGCAGCCGTGACTGGGGCCGCGCGTTCTTCTGGCTTGGCCAGACCGCCGAAGCGTTCGTCTCGGCTGGCGGCATGGATGTCTCGCGGCGGCTTTACGAACGTACCGGCATGGGCGCGGACGATATCGATGTGGCCTGCCTTTACGATCACTTCTCGCCCCTGGTCGTCATGCAACTGGAAGACTTCGGCTTTTGCGCGCGCGGCGAAGGCGGCCCGTTCGTGGAGAGCGGGGCCATCCGGCTTGGCGGCAGGATCCCGGTCAATCCGCATGGCGGGCATTTGTCCGAGGCCTATGTCGTGGGGATGACTCACATTCGCGAGGCCGTGGAGCAATTGCGCGGGGTTGCCGTCAATCAGGTCTCCGAAGCCCGAACGGCGCTGGTAACCGGCGGTCCCGCGCCCACTCCGATGACCGCCGCTATTCTGACGAACGCCCTATGACCCGCAGCATCACCCCGGATTTCTCCACTTTCGAAGTGCCCATGGACGCATGGAGCGAGCCGTTCTGGCAGGCCGGTGCGCGCGGCGAGACGCATATGCCGCGATGTCTTGCCTGCGGCACGTTCCGCTGGCCGGCGGGGCCGTTCTGTCCCGAGTGTCACACCCAGCCGGTCGAGTGGGTCGCGGCTGGGCAGGCAAGGCTCTATTCGTTCACGATCCTGCCCGTTCGCGGCGCCGAGCCCGACGCGCCGCCTGCATGGCGCATTCCCGCGCTGGTGGAATTCGATGCGGCGCCGGGCGTTCGCCTGGTGTCGGTGCTGGTCGATGCCGATCCGGCGCACGTGGCGATCGGAGACCGCGTCGAGGTGGTCTGGCAGCCGGCCGCCAATGCCAGCGTGCCGCTATTCCGCCGGGAGGGCGCAGAATGAGCGAACCGGACGATGCAGAGGTCTTTGCCCGTTATCCCGACGTCCACATCGATCGGGACAATATCGCCCATTACCGGGGGCTGATGTGCGGACGGCTGCTCATCAACCGGTGCTCGGACTGCGGCCACTGGATCTATCCGCACCGCCCGCTGTGCCCGGCCTGCCTTTCGTGGAACGTGGTGCCGACCGAAGTCAGCGGCCGGGGCAGCCTCTATATGTGGACGCTGATCTACCAATCGCGTGATCCCGACACACCGCTCTACGAGCCGATCCTGACGGTGGCGGTGGAACTGGCCGAGCAGCCGGGGCTCCGCTATCTGTCGCGTGTGGTGGGATGCCCGCCGGACGCGCTGCGCCACGACATGCCGCTGCGCCTGAAGTGGATCGAGGAAGCCGGTCGAAACTGGCCCGCTTTCGAACCGGCCGGCTGAGGGGATACCATGGCACGCAATCCTCTTCGCGATCGGGTCGCGATAGTCGGCATCGGCTCCAGCCCTTACGGGCGCGACTTGCAGCGTTCGGAGCTTTCGCTGGGGCTTGAAGCGGCGGTCAAGGCCATCGCCGACGCGGGCATAGACCGGCAGGAGATCGACGGCATTTGCGGTTCCGGCATGACCTCGCTGGCGATGGGAAATGCCGGATTCCTGAGCCTTCAGGGCGCGTTGGGGATAGAGCGCTGCACATGGGGCAAGAATGGCTGGCTCGGCTCGGCACTGGTCTACACGGTGGAGGCGGTGTTCTCCGGCCTGTGCGACATGGCGCTGCTGGTGCAGGCCAATGTGCGCTCGCCCGGCATGTCGCGCGCGGCCGCCCGCGACCCGTTCCGCGCCCGTGCGGCGCAGTTTGCGGGCATCGGCGGCGATGTGGGGCTGGGGGATTTCGCCAAGCGCTGGATCCACTCGGGCGAACCCTATGCCGCGATCATGCGGCGCTATTGCCACGATTTCGGCGTCAACAAGGACGCTTTCGCCATGCTCGCGGTGAACACCCGCAGCTATGGTGCGCTCAATCCCGAGGCGGTGTTTCAGTCGGCGCTCTCGCTGGAGGATTATCACGCCTCGCGCATGATCTGGGACCCGATGCAGGTGGCCGACATGGACGTGCCGTGCGACTGCGCCGAGGCGCTTGTCATCACCACGGCCGAGCGTGCGCGCGATCTTAATGTGAAGCCGGTTTTCGTGCATGCCGTGGCCCTGGGCGGCACGCGCATCGGCGAATATTACGAGAATTTCGCGGGCTGGCGGGACAATTCGTTCCAGGTTTCGATGTCCGGTCTGTGGGACCGCAGCGAACTGCGGCTGCCGGATATCGACCTGTTCTATCCCTATGACGGATATACGATGGACGCCATCGCCATCACCGAAGCTGCCGGTTACTGCGGCATCGGCGAGGCGACCGACTATTTCAGCACATCGTGGGACAGCACCCGCAATATCCTGATGCTCGACGGCCGCGTGCCCGTTCTGACCGATGGCGGCGGGCTTGCGCACGGCCGCGCGGGAGGGGCCAATCTCTATGCCGAGGCCGCGCGGCAACTGCGCGGAAATCTGGGCAATCGGCAGGTCCCCGGCGCGCAATCGGCGTTGATCGGCATCGGCAGCTTCTTCCACGATCCGGCGGCCGTCATCCTGCGCGCCTGAGCGCTGGATGGCATATCCGAGATTGACCCGACGTGGGGGGGCGATCTACCTGACTTTCACGCCATTTGTTGTCGCCATGTTTGGCTTCGGCGGAAAAGAATCATGAAAACAGGTGCTTAAAGGGAAGGCTGGCCTCGCGATGAAGACGACTCTGTTCCTTGTTATGGACATGATGAACGACCTTGTCGCCGAAGATGGCTTCAGCATGCAGACCTATGCCGCCGAAGTGCGCCGGCGCGGTGTGCTGGAGCATACCCGCGCCGCCATCGCCGCGGCCCGCGCGGCAGGCGCGTTGGTGGGCTACGTGCGCGTCGGGTTTTCGCCCGATTACCGCGAGGCGCCCGAAAGCTCGCCGATCTTCTCCGGCGCGCGCAAGAACGGGATTTTTCAGCTCGGCACGCCGGGCACCGAAGTCCATCCGGCGATCGCGCCGCAGCCGGGCGATTTCGACATCGTCAAGCACCGCGTCAGCCCGTTCTACGCCACCGCGCTTGAAGCGATTCTGCGCGCGCACAAGGTCGAGCGGATCGTGATGTCCGGCGTTTCCACGAATGGCGTTGTGCATTCCGGCGCGCGCGAGGCGCATGACCGCGACTACGAAGTGGTCATCCTTGAGGATTGCTGCGCCGGCGTCTCCGCGGACGAGCATATGCATGCTCTCGCCTGCCTTGGCCGCTTTGCCCGGATCGTCGAAAGCGGCGCGTTCGACTGGTCGGAATGACCTGAAAACGCCCGTTTTCGGGGCGTGACCTGAACGACACCTAACGTGACATGGGACATACCTGCGCGCCCTTTGCGCAGCCTTTACGCGCGCCTGCCGTCAGCGGGCAGTTACCGCCTCCGCGATCAATCGCGATCCGTCCTTCGCCGCCGCTGGACCTCGACCCCACCCGAAAATAATGCATTATCCATCATTGATGCAGATGCGGTGAGGGGAAGCCCCTTGCCCGATGGGAAAAGGGATCTCGAAATCATGGCTACCGTTACCAGCGAGAAGGAAGTCGGCGCCGCGCCCGCCGAAGGGAAGATCACCCCCGAGGCGATCAAGGCGGCCGAGAACATGATCGGCATGCAGCTCCGCCCTGAAGGCCCTTACCTTCAGGACGCGACCGAGGACACGATCCGCAACTTCTGCAACGGCATCGGCGATCTCAATCCGCTCTATCGCGATCTCGAAGTCGGCCGCCTGACTCGTCATGGCTCGATGCTGGCGCATCCGAACTTTCCGATGGCGTTCGGCTGGGTCGGTCGCACGCGCTGGGGTCTGCCGGGCGTCCACGGCTTCTACGCCGGGAACGACTGGGAAATGTTCCGCCACATCCGCCCGGGTGACCGCCTGACCGCCATCGAGCGCGTCGTCGGCGTCGAGGTGAAGGAAAGCCAGTTCTCCGGCACCCTCGTCCTCCAGTATGTCGAGGCCAGCTACTACAACCAGCGCGGCGAGCTTGTCGCCCGCGCGCTCGGCACCTGCACCCGCCACGAGCGCAAGGCCGCGCGCGAGGCCGGCAAGTATGCCGACATCAAGACCCACGAATATACGCCCGAAGAATTCGAGCACATCGATCAGGCTATTCTTGACGAAGAGAAGAACATTCGCGGCGGCAACGTGCGCTATTGGGAAGAAGTGCAGGAGGGCGAACAGCTTCCCGAAATCGTGCGCGGCCCGCTCAGCCTGATGGACACCATGGGCTTCCTGGTCGGCTGCGGTCGCGGTCATACCCACGGCGTGATCTTCAAGAACGCGGTGAAGCACCCGGGCCACTTCTTCCGCAACCCCGAAGCGGGCGGCGGCATCGAGTACACCGGCATCGGCCACCACCGCGAATCCACGGCCAAGGAAGTGGGCGTTCCGGGCGTCTACGATTACGGCCCGCAGCGTTCGGCATGGATGGCCAGCCTCATCACCAACTGGATGGGCGACGCCGGCTTCCTGAAGCGCATCAAGACCCGCATGAGCCGCTTCAACACCATGGGCGATTGCACCTGGGCGCGCGGCACCGTGACGCGCAAGTATATCAAGGACGGCCACGCTCTCGTCGATATCGAGATCAAGGGCGAGAACCAGCGCGGCGAACTGACCACACCGGGTCTGGCGACGGTGGTGCTGCCTTCGCTCGATCCGCAGATCAAGGTGTTCGTGGACGGTTCGGGCCTCGACCTCGAACTGCCGGTGGTACGCTGATGTCTTCCCCAAAACGGGGAGGGGGACCGCCCGCGCAGTGGGTGGTGGAGGGGGCTTGCGTCCTGACGCGATCTTGCTTGAGGACGCGACTCCCCTCCGTCAGCATTTCATGCTGCCACCTCCCCGGGACGGGGAGGACAAGATGACTGCGCCTCTCGATGGGCTCAGGGTCGTCGTCCACGCTTCGGGCGTGGCGGCGGCCTATGCGGCGCGCCTGCTGGGCGTGCAGGGGGCCGAAGTGATCTTCGTCGAACCGCCTTGCGGTTCGGTCCTGCGCGATGAACCTCCATTCGTTCCGTCAGGGGAGGGAGCGAAGCCCACTTCGGCCCTGTTCGCCTATCTCGCCGCAGGCGCCCGCAGCATGGTCTGCGATCTCACGGCGGACGAGGGGCAGGCCGCGTTGGGCGCCCTGCTCAGCGAGAGCGATATTTTCATCGACGATTCCCCGCTCGCGGGGAGGCAGGACCTGGGACTGGACGACCCGGCGCTTTCCGCACGCCATCCCCGACTCGTCCACGTCTCGGTCCTGCCGTTCGGCGCCCATGGTCCCAAGGCGCACTGGAAGGCGAGCGAGCTCAATCTCCAGCACGCCTCGGGCGAGGGCAACTTGCTGCCCAACGGCCTCTCGGTGGAGCTTTTCCCGGACCGCGCGCCGGTGAAGATCGCCGGGCACTTTGCTGAGATGCAGGGCGGCATCGCCGCTGCCCTTGGCGCCTTGTCGGCGCTCTGGGTGCGGGACGATCTGGGCGGCCAGTTCGTGGACATTGCCAGTCAGGATGCCTCCTTGGCCGTGGGCGCTTTCGCGATCCAGCGGCTGGGAGACGGGTCCATCGAGCACCGCGTCGAACGCTCGTTCCGTTACGGCGGCGTGGTCCCCTGCGCGGACGGTTTCGTGGAATTGCTGACGCTGGAGCAGCGGCAGTGGGATGGTCTAGTCAAGCTGCTTGGCAGCCCGCAATGGGCGCTCGATCCGGCGCTGGTGGATAGCCTTGATCGCAGCCGCCGGGGACCCGAGATCAACCGCCACATCCGCGAATGGGCCATCGTGCGCAAGGTCGACGATATCGTGGCGGAGGGGCAGAAGCTCTCGGTCCCCATCGCCCGCTACAAGACGCCCGCCGAAATCCTGCGGGGCAGTCAGGAACATCATCGCCGCCTGTTCCAGCCGGTGCCCGTTTCGGGAACCGGGCTGGTGAACATGCTGGTCTCTCCCGTCCACGTCGATGGCACGCCGCTTTCGCTGCGTGGCGGTCCGCCGGAACTTGGCGAAATGAACCACATCCCGGCCGAGGTGCTGTCATGACGCTCCCCTTGAAGGGTATCCGCATCGCCGATTTCACCGTGCACAACGCGGGGCCGTTCTGCACGCAATTGCTCTCGCAGCTCGGCGCCGAAGTGGTGAAAGTGGAAAGCGCGATGCGGCTCGATGCCTTCCGCAAACCGCACCCGGTCTATGGCCGCATGGGCCCGGCGACGTTCGATCAGGTCGCTTCCAACAAGCTTTCGGTGCGCATCAATCTGAAGAAGGCCGAGGGCGCGGCTTTGGCCAAGCGGCTCGTCGCCGTCTCGGACGTTGCGGCGGAAAGCTTCCGGCCCGGCGTGATGGACCGGCTGGGGCTGAGTTTCGCGGCCTTGCAGGCGGTGCGCCGCGATCTGGTGATGCTGTCGGTGTCCTCCTCCGGCCAGACCGGACCGGACAGCCACTTCGCCGGTTATGCGCCCCTGTTCGGTGCATGGGGCGGGCTGGGCGAACTGACCGGTTACGAGGACGGGCCGCCGGTCGAGATGCGCCATGTGATGGACCACACCGTCGGCATGAACGCTGCTGTTGCCGTTATGGCCGCGCTCCATCGCCGCCGGGTGACGGGCGAGGGCGGCCATGTCGATGTGGCCGCGCGCGAGGTTGCCGCCTCGCTGGTGGGCGAGGCGCTGTTGCTGGCCGCCGCGGGAGGAGAGCCCCGGCGTGCCGGCAACGACCATCCGCGCATGGCGCCGCACGGCGTCTATCCTGCATTGGGCGAGGATCGTTGGATCTCGATTGCCGTGGAAGATGACGCGCAGTGGCAGGCACTTTGCGCTGTGACCGGAATCGCGCCGGATGTGCGCTTTGCCAGCGAGGCGGGTCGTCATGCCCATCGCCGCGAACTGGATGGACTGGTTTCGGCCTGGACCGCGACGCTCCCGGCCGAGGATGCGGCGCGGTGGTTGCAGGCGGCGGGCGTTGCTGCCCATGCCTCGTGGACCACGCCCGAGATTGCCGCAGACCCCCACCTTCGCGCGCGCGGGGCGGTGGTCGAAGTCACCGAGCCGGACGGCAAGCGCCGTGCTGCGGTGGGCGTGCCGATGCGGCTGTCCAAGGGCGAAGATATCGGCATAGTTCGGGGCACCCCCGCGCTCGGCGAGCACGAGGATTATGTCTACGGCGAACTGCTTGGCATGGGCCGGGCGGAGCGCAATGCATTGGAAGAGGCTGAAGTGATCTATTGAAGACCTGATCGCAGGTACCTGAAACGCAAGAAGCAAGGACCTTGGGAAGATGACTGAAACGATACCCGTACTGGGTTTCATCGGGCTGGGCGTGATGGGCAGCGGCATGTGCGCGAATGCGGCGCGCAAGCATGCCGGGCCGCTCCACGCCTTCGACGTGAGTCCGGAGGCGCTGGCCGCGCAAGTCGCGAACGGAGCGATGGCGGCCGCCTCGATTGCCGATGTAGCGCGGGCGGCGCGCGTCATCTTCCTCTCGCTGCCCGGCGGCAAGCAGGTTCATGCGGTGTGCGAGGAGATCGCTGCCCATGCCGCGCCCGGCACCATCGTCGTCGATCTCTCCACCACCAGCGTGGCCGAGGCGCGCGCGGTGGCGGGCTTGCTGGCGGCCAAGAGCATCGCTTTCGCCGATGCGCCGGTGGCGCGCACGCGGCAGGCGGCCATCGACGGCACGCTCTCGATCATGGTTGGCGCGGATGAGGCGCTGTTCGCGCGGATCGAGCCGCTGCTGCGCTACATGGGATCGGACGTGACGCTCTGCGGCGATGTGGGCTGCGGGCAAGTGGTGAAGCTCATCAATAACACCCTGCTGTTCGAGCAAGTGGCCGCGCTGGCCGAGATGTTCGTCGTGGCGGAGCGTGCGGGCGTCGCTCCCGCCAAGCTGGTGGAGGCGGTTTCGCTGGGGTCCGGGGACAGCTTCGCGCTGCGCAACCATGGGCTGAAGGCGATGGTCCCGCGCCAGTTCCCGGAGAAGGCCTTTCCGATGCCCTATGCGGTCAAGGACCTGGGCTACACGATCGAACTCGCCGAGCAGATGGGCGTGGAGCCGCGCTTGCCGCGTCTTGCCGCCGAGTATTATCAGGCCGCCATCGATGCCGGGATCGGCCAAAGCTATTTCCCCGGGATCATCGAAGTGGTCGATCCGCGCACCGCAAAGGGGGCTTGAGCGATGGAATTGCGCAAGCTGGAATACCGCGTTGTCACCGATGGGCTGATCTTTCCCGAAGGCCCCATCGCCATGGCCGACGGCTCGGTACTGGTGGTGGAAATCAAGGGGACGCGGCTGATCCGCGTGCAGCCGGACGGGAGCAAGGAGGTCATCGCGCATCTGGGCGGCGGGCCCAACGGTGCCGCGATCGGGCCGGACGGGGCCTGCTATATCGCCAATAACGGCGGCTTCCACTGGATTACCGAGGATAATCAGGGCGTGAAGGGCTACAACCGCCCGCACGGCCGCGCGGCCGACTATACCGGCGGCGGCATCCAGCGCGTGGACCTCGAAACCGGGGAGGTGACAGCGCTCTACACCCATTGCGACGGCGTGCCGATCAACGGCCCCAACGACATCATCTTCGATGCGCAGGGCGACATGTGGTTCACCGATCACGGCAAGACCTACAACCGCGTGATGGACTGCGGTGTGCTCTATCATGCGGCGGCGGACGGTTCGTGGATCCGGCAGGCGGCGTTCCCGCTGATGACGCCCAACGGCTGCGGCCTCTCGCCCGACGAGAAGACGTTCTATGTCTCGGAGACCGAGACCGGGCGGCTGTGGCAATGGCCGATCCTGGCAGGCGGTGAGCTTGGCAAGAAGGCGTGGCCTTCGCCCAATGGCGGTACGATGCTGGGGCAGGCGACCGGCTACCAGCGCTTCGATTCCATGGCGCTGGAGGCGAACGGCAATATCTGCGTCGCCACGCTGGTGACGGGCGGGATCACCGTGTTCTCTCCCGAGGGTGAGAAGCTCGAATACTGGCAGGGGCCCGAGCCCTTTTGCACCAACATCTGTTTCGGCGGGCCGGACATGAAGACGGCGTGGATCACCATATCCGGCCACGGACTGCTGGTCGCCGTCGACTGGCCGCGCGCGGGCCTGCCTCTGCTCCATCAAAGGAACTGAACTTGAGCGAATTCGAAGACTGGATCGGCCGCAGCGTTTCGGTGACCGACGTGCTGGAACCCGCGCGCAGCAATGCCCTCGACGTGGCGCTGGGTGGAGACGGGGCCGGCAAGGCGGGCGACCCGCTGCCGCTACTGCACCACTGGCTCTATTTCTGGGACGTGAAGCCGCCGCAAGGCCTTGGTGCGGACGGGCATCCAGCCAAGGGCGGTTTCCTGCCGCCGGTGCAGCTGCCGCGCCGCATGTGGGCGGGCGGGCGTGTCTCGTTCGTGAAGCCGCTGCTGCTGGGGCAGACCGTCACCAAGACCTCGACGATCACGGCGATCAAGGAGAAGACCGGCAGCACCGGCAAGCTGGTCTTCGTCACGGTCCGCCACGATCTCGATGCGGGTGAGGGCATTGCCGTCAGCGAGGAGCAGGATCTCGTTTACCGCGAACCGGCCTCTGCCATGCTGCCCGCGCCGGTCGCCGCGCCTGCGCCGGATGTGGCCTGGCGCGAGGAGGTGAACCCGGATTCCGTGCTGCTGTTCCGTTACTCCGCGCTCACCATGAACGGCCACCGCATCCACTACGACCGCACGTATGCGATGGAGGAAGAGGCCTATCCCGGCCTTGTCGTCCACGGGCCGCTACAGGCGACGCTGCTGGTGGCGCTCGCCGCGCGCAGCCTCGACGCGCCGGTCACGGGCTTCGATTTCCGGGGCCAGCAGCCCGCATTCGACGGCGTGCCGCTCCACGTCTGCGGACAGACGACGGAAAGCGGCGCCGAAGTCTGGACGCAGCAGGGTGAGGCAAAGAACATGGTCGCCACCGTACGTACGTCGGTTCTGGCCGGGAGCGCATCATGACCGAGACTTACGGCCTCTTTATAGACGGCAAGTGGCGCCCGGCTTCCGACGGCGGCGCGCTTCCGGCGATCAATCCCTACGACCAGTCGGTCCATGCCCATATCGCCGTCGCCACGTCCGGCGATGTCGAGGATGCGATCTCCGCCGCGCGCCGCGCCTTCGATACCGTGTGGAGCAAGACCACGCCCGGCGAGCGGGCGAAACTGCTCAACAAGGTGGCCGACTTGCTTGATGCCGATGCAGACCGCATGGCGCTGCTGGAGACCACTGACAACGGCAAGGTGATCCGCGAGACGCACAACCAGATGGGCTATGCCGCGCGCATCTTCCGTTATTACGCGGGCTGGGCGGACAAGATGCATGGCGATGTCGTGCCGCTGGACCAGAAGGACACGCTCGATTTCGCGATCCGCGTGCCGTTCGGCGTGGTGGCCGCGATCACCGCGTGGAACTCGCCCGTCGCGATCCTGACCAACACGTTGCCCGCGGCGCTGGCGGCGGGCAACTGCGTGATCCTCAAGCCCAGCGAACATGCCTCCACCACCACGCTGGAAGTGGCCAGAATGTGCGAGAAGGCGGGCTTCCCGGCCGGTGTCGTGCAAGTCGTGACCGGCGCAGGGGACGTGGGGCGCGTGCTGAGCGAGAGCAAGCGGGTCGACAAGATCAGCTTCACCGGGAGCCCCGGCGTCGGCCGCCTGATTGCGCAGGCGGCGGGCGCGAACCTGAAGCCGGTAACGATGGAACTGGGCGGCAAGTCACCCAACATCGTGTTCGACGATGCCGACTTCGACCGCGCGCTGATCGGCGCGCTGGCGGGCATTTTCGGCGCCACCGGGCAGACCTGCATCGCCGGATCGCGCCTGTTGGTCCAGCGCGGCATCTATGAGCGCATGGTGGACGGCCTTGCCAAACGCGCGGCGCAGATCCGCATGGGCGACCCGCGCCTGCCCGAGACCGAGATGGGCACGGCCGCCAACCAGCCGCAGTTCGAGAAGATCCTCTCCTTCATCGAAGCCGCCAAGGGCGACGGCGCGCGCCTTGTTGCGGGCGGTGGCCGGGCCGAGGGTCCGGGGCTGGAGAAGGGCTTCTTCATCGAGCCGACCGTTTTTGCGGACGTGCGCAACGACATGAAAGTCGCCGCCGAGGAGATCTTCGGCCCGGTGCTGTCGATCATTCCCTTCGAGGATGAGGACGAGGCGGTCCAGATTGCCAACGACACGCCTTATGGGCTGGCGAGCGGCGTCTGGTCCGAGAACATCAGCCGCTGCATGCGGATGACGCGGGCGATCCAGTCGGGCGTGGTTTGGGTCAATACCTACCGTGTGGCCGCTCCCCAGGCACCGTTCGGGGGGATGAAGGATTCCGGCTTCGGGCGCGTGCGCGGGGAGGCGGGGATTCTGGAGTTCACCCAGACGAAGAATGTGTTCATCGACTTTTCGGGCGACCGGCGCGATCCGTTTTCGATGAAGTTCTGAGGGCGCGCGCAACCAAGCTCCTCCCCTGCAAGGGGAAGGGGACCGCCCGAAGGGTGGTGGAGGGGTGTCGCGCCCTCAGTAGAGAGCCACGCCGAAAGCTGGACACCCCTCCGTCAGCCCTAACCGGCTGCCACCTCCCCTTGCGGGGGAGGAAAACGGGGGCTTGTCACCTTCCCCGGCGGGGGGATCTCAGCTCACCCCAACCCGAACCGCCGCGAAACGCCGATGGCATCGAGGAACGCCTCGTCATGGCTCACCACCAGCAGCGCGCCGTCGTAAGCCCGCAGGCCCGCCTCCACGGCTGCAATGGAATCGAGATCGAGGTGGTTGGTCGGCTCGTCCAGCATCAGCAGCGGCGGCGGTTGAACCCCGCCGAGCACGCAGGCCAGCGCCGCGCGCAGGGTCTGGCCGCCGGAGAGCGTGCCGACCACGCGGTCCGCCGCCGAGGCGCGGAACTGAAAGCGTGCCAGCGCGGCGCGGCGGCCGTTGTCGTCCATGCCCGGATTGAGCCGCGCGAAGTTCTCGACGATCGATGCAGCGGGATCGAGCAGCGAGAGCCGCTGGTCGAGGAAGGCGAACGGCACCAGAGTCCCGGCGCTGCCCGACCACGGCGCACTGCGCCCGGCAACGAGCGCGAGCAGGGTGGACTTGCCCGCCCCGTTCGGCCCGGTGACGGCAGCCCGCTCGGGCCCGGTGAGGGCAAGGTTCACGCCCTTGAGCAGTGGCACGCCTGGTTCATGGCCAAATGTCGCGCCGCGCACATCCAGCACGCGCTGCCCGGCGGCAAGCCCGGTCGGCGCCAGTGTGACGGAAAGCGTCTCCAGCCGCTCGACGCGCCCTTTCGCGTCCTCCAGCCCTTGCGAGGCCGCCTGTTCGATGCGGTCGGCCAGGCGGGCATTGTCGCCGCCGCTCTTCTCCGCCCGGTCGCGCCGGGCGCCGGCAAGGATGCGGGGCATGTCTCCCCGCGCGGCCTTGCGGCTGCCCGCCGCATCGCGCCGCTGCTTGCGCTCGACAGCGACTTGCGCCTTGCGCTTGACCTCGGAAATGCGCCGTTCGGCCGCGGCAAGATCCTGTTCGGCGGCGGCGAGTTCCACGGCCTTGCGCTCGCGATAGGCGCTCCAGTTGCCGCCGTAGCGCGCGGCGCCCAGCGTGGTTATCTCGACAATGGCATCCATCGCTTCCAGCAGTTCGCGGTCATGGCTGACCACCACGGCGCCCGCGCGCCAGCCTTCCAGCAATTCGCGCACCGCGCGGCGCCCCTCGCGGTCGAGGTCGTTGGTCGGTTCGTCCAGCAGCAGGAAATCAGGCCGCGCGAAGACCGCGCCCGCCAGCGCCACGCGCGTACGCTGCCCGCCGGAAAGCGCGGCAAGCCGGGTTTCGGGCGCCATGTCGAGACCCACTTGCGCCAGCGCTTCGGCAAGGCGCGCCTCCAGCGTCCAGTCGGCCTCGGCCAGTTCGTCGAGCGTGGCGGTGCCCGCCTCCGCGCGCCGCAGCACGGCAAGGGCCGGGGCGATGTCCATGAGATCGGCAATGGTCTCTTCGGGCGAGACCTGGACGATCTGCCGCATCGTGCCGATGGTTCCGGAACGGATCACCTGCCCGCGCTCGGGTTCGAGCGTGCCGGTCAGCAGGCGCAGCAGCGTGCTCTTGCCCACGCCGTTGCGGCCAACGATCCCCGCGCGCTCGCGGCTGAAGTCGATGGAAAGGTGCGTGAGCACGGGCTGACCGTCGGGCGTGGACCACGAGACGTCGGCAAGCGAAAGCGAAGATACGATTCTGGAAGGCGCAGGCATGGGGATTCCCTGAAGGCAAGGCGGTTGGGGCGTTGCGGTCAGGGGCGGATCACATGCGGCGAATCTCTCGTCAGTTCGTTATTGAATGGTCGTTCCAATAACCTTATATGCGGCGCATGGCAAGACCCCGCACTTTCGATGTCGACGCCGCCCTCGATGCGGCCATCGCTGTATTTCAGGAGCATGGCTTCGAAGGCACTTCGGCGCAGATGCTGGTCGCGGCGATGGGGATCGGGCGGCAGAGCCTTTACGATACGTTCGGGGACAAGTGGCAGCTCTACCAGCAGGTCCTGCGCCGTTACGTCCTGGCGGAGGGGCAGGCCCACCGCGCCGCCCTGCGCACTGGGCCTCGCGCGGTCGACGGGATCGAGGCGATGGTAGCGCGCGTGGTGCGCGAGGCGGCGGTGCCTTGTCTGGGTGTGGGCTCGATTGCGGAATTCGGCTGCTCGCATCGCGAACTCAACACGATCAATGCCGCTGCCGACCGTGCCTTGCGCGCCGGGTTGATCGAGCGGATCGAGGCCGCGCAGGCTGAGGGCGATCTGGCCGCAACGCTCGATCCCGATGCGGCGGCGACTTACCTTATCGCCAGCTTTGCCGGTATCCGCCTTGCCGCGCGGGGCGGCGCGGAGGGTGCGCAACTGGATGCGCTCGGCGGCTTGGTCATGCGCGCGCTGCGCTGATCCGGCCGCCCCTTTCTTTGATTTATTATGGAACGATCGTTCAAGAAAGGAATCAAGATGCAGGCAGTAGTGATGAACGGCATCGGCGGCGCCGACCGGCTGGAATTCGTGGAATGGCAGGAGCCGGTGCCCGGCCCCGGCGAAGTGCTGGTCGAAGTGGCGGCCGCAGGTGTCAACTTCATGGACATCGGCGTGCGGCAGGGCATGGCCTGGAACGAGACGCCCGATCCCAAGGTGCTCGGCGTCGAGGGCGCGGGCCGGGTGATCGCGCTGGGCGAGGGCGTCGGTGATTTCGCGGTGGGTGACCGGGTGGCGTGGGTCTACCTTCCCGGCAGCTATGCGCAGCGCGTGGTCGCGCCGGTCGATGCGCTGGTCCGCGTGCCGGATGTGATAGACGGCCGAACCGCTGCTGCCGTGATGATGCAGGGCCTTACCGCAAGCCACTTCGCGACGGACTTCTATCCGGTGCAGCCCGGCGATGTGGCGCTGGTCCATGCCGCGGCGGGCGGGTTGGGGCTCTTGCTGACGCAGATCGTCAAGCTGCGCGGCGGCACGGTTATCGGCCGCGTCTCCCGCGCGGACAAGGTCGCCGCCGCGCGCGCGGCCGGGGCCGATCATGTCGTCGTCGATGCGGACGGGAATTTCGCCGAAGAGGTACTGGCGCTGACCGGCGGGGAGGGCGTGAACGTGGTATTCGACGGGTCGGGCCCCGCCACTTTTGCCGGGTCGCTGGCAGTGCTGCGCCGTTCGGGGACGTTCTGCTGGTACGGCCCGGTGCTGGGCGGGCCGGGGCCCATCGACGTGATGAGCCTGCCGAGGAGCATCAAGCTGGGTTATGCGGTCTTCTCCGACCACATCGCAACCCCGGCGCTACTGCGCGAGAAGTCGGCGCAGCTGTTCGACTGGATCGCGCAAGGCAAGTTGAAGATCCACATCGGCGCGACCTATCCGCTGCGCGATGCGGCGTGGGCTCACACGGACATGGAGGGTCGCCGCACGACGGGCAAGCTGCTGCTCATTCCCTGATCCGTGAACCGACCCCCGGCGGTGGAGGCGTCGCCGGGGCAGTCGGGTTCAGTGCAGCGTCTTCTCGAGTTGTTTCTTGGCCGCGTCGCGACGGGTGCGTTCGTCCAGAACGAGGCGGTAGGCGATGTAGTACTTGTAGATATTGCTGACGTAAGTGGGCGTCTCGACGCCGATCTTCTCCATGGCGACGCGCTCGACATTGCCGAACCAGACGTTCGGGTTGAGGCCCCGCTCCGCGGCGATCTGGCGCAGTTGGCGAATGCGGCCGGCGCCGGCGTTGTAGGCGGCGAACGTGAACAGTCCCTTGTTGAGATCGTCCATCGGCTCATTTTCGAAGTAACGGTTGCGCATGAAGCGCATGTATTTCACGCCGGCGTGAATATTCGGCTCCAGCTTGCGGATGTCGCCGACTTCCTGCTCGGCGCCCGTGGTGGGCATGAGCTGCATGACGCCGATCGCGCCGACATGGCTCTTGGCATCGTTGTTGAGGTGGGACTCCTGATAGCCCTGCGCGGCCATCAGCAGGAAATCGAACTTGTACTGGCTGCCGTACTTGCGAAACAGATCGACCATGGACAGGAATTTCTGGCGCTGGTCCGTCGATGTCGCGTCGGTGACGAACTGGGTGTTCTGGAGGTAACGCTTGCTCAGCACCCGGCCGATGACGGAGTTGAGGCCGTCCTTGGCGATGAAGCCGTTGAGCGCGGTACGCAGCTGCGGATTGCCCTTGCGCACGGCGACGGCCAGATTTCCGCCGGTCCGCAAGGCGATATCCTTGTGAATATCCAGCTTGGGCAGGACCTGATGCCAGAAATTCGCGAGATAGTCGTCCACCACGGTCGCGGGGACGAGGCCGGCATTGACCATTTCGAGTATATCGTCGTCTTCAAGCGTCTCGGGCGCCGCCTTGATGTCGACCGGTTTTTTCCCCTGCGCCACAAGGCGCTGGTTGAGCGCTTCCAGACTGTTGAAATAGCTGGAACTCTTCCGCACGAAGACTTGCCGTCCCGACAGGTCTTCCAGCGAACGGACCGGCGGGGTGCCGGGCGCAGTGACCAGAAGTTCGCTGACGTTCCGGCGCGTCGGATCGGTGAAGTCCACCAGTTTCTGGCGTTCCGGCGTAGTGGTCAGCTGGCCGATGACGAAGTCCACTTTCCCGTCGCGCAGGGCCGGGAGCAGCATGTCCCGTTGCATCGGAATGGGGATGACGTGCACTTCCGGGTTCTTGGGCGGCCCGTATAGCTTGTTGAGCCGGTCCTCCATCAAGGTAATGTATTCGTAGGACAATCCCTTCTGGGAGCCTTTGTCGATGAAGTAGAACGATCGGTTGTAGGTGACGCCCACACGAATGATGCGGCGCTTGATCATTTCGTCGAGGTCGCCGGTGAAGGGTTTGTCGACTAGGGAGCGCAATTCGGGGGGAAGGGCCACTTCGGAGCGCGGAACGTCGTCCTTGACGGCCTGCTCCTGCTTCTGTTGTTCGGACGGGGTGGCCGATTTCTTCTGGTTACAGGAACTGGCCAGCGTCAGGAGGATCAGGGCCGCGATACGGAGGCGGCCCGAACGGCGGAGTTCGCTGCGGGTAAGGTCGGCTGGCGGGCTCTTTCGCATGGCGTTTTCCTGGCGGTCCCGGTGACTATCTCAGCATATGTCCCTATCCGGCGGGCCTGTGCATCCGGATTAACCATGAGGCGGCGTGGGTTGTTGATGTAGAGCGGAAATTTCGGCGGCGCTCAGCGATCGTCGGCGGCGTCTCCGCTGCCATCGACGATGGCTTGCAGCGATCGCGCCAGCCAGCGCAGCGAGTGTTCGGGAATCGGCCCCTCGTGCAGGCCCTGCATCTGGATCGCGAAGCCGCTGAGCAGCGCGAACATGTCCATCGCGCGCTCGGCGGCATGGGGAGGGCCCAGCCATTCCATCAGCGGCTCGATCATCTCCCGGCGCGAGACGCGCATGGCCACTTCGCGGGATTCGGGATGGGCCAGCGCGAGCACCAGCATCACGGTGATGTCGGCATTGCTGCGATCGGGGATCAGCCGGGCCATTGCTTCGCCGAACCCGGCCTTTTCCTGGCTGAATACCGTGTTGGCCCGCACCACATGCATCAGCGCATGTTCGAACAGGCGGGCCTTGGTGCCGAAGTATTTGCTGATGAGCGATGGCGCCACGTCGGCGCGTTCCGCAATTTCGCGCAGGCTGGCCTGCGCATAGCCGAGCCGTGCAAACGTCGCGGCGGCGACGGTAACAATGCGCTCCTGTGTCGCGGCCAGGTTGCGGCGCTTCGGAACGATCGGTTTGTCCATTGCGGACGGCCTATCCATCATCCCGGGCGTTGACAAGATGCACTAAGTGGCCGACTGACCACTTATGCGGAATCGCGTTCGTCGATGCGGCTTCGCATGCTGCCAAAGCCGGGAGAGGTTACGTGCAGGACACCAGCAGCAAGCGTACTTATTGCCGCGTCTGCACCAATCAGTGCGGCATGGTGGTGGAACTGGAAGACGATCGGATCGTCAAGGTCAGGGCGGACCGGGACCACCCGCTCAGCAAGGGTTACAGCTGCCCCAAGGGGCGCGCGCTCGGCGGCATTCACCACCATCCCGATGCGATAACCCGGCCGATGATGCGCAAGCAGGGCGTGCTGGTGGAAGTGGACTGGGAGGAATGTCTGGACGACATCGCCCAGCGGCTGCGCGCGGTGATCGATGCGCACGGCCCCGGCGCGGTGGGCGTCTATTTCGGCAGCGGGCTGGGCATGGATGCTTCCGGCTATCACATGGTCGATGCCTTCCATAAGGCGCTCGGCACGGCGCCGAAGTTCTCGCCGCTGACCATCGATGGCACAGCCAAAGTCTTGGTGGCGACCATGGTCGGCGGCTTCCCCGGCCTTTCTCCTAAGACCGACAACGACGATGTGGAGATGCTGCTCTATGTCGGCGTCAATCCCATGGTCAGCCACGGCCACAACACTGGCATGTTCAATCCGGCAGGCCCGATCCGCGCGGCGGCGAAGCGGGGCGAGGTCTGGACGATCGATCCGCTCTTCACCGAGACGGCGAAGTTCTCCACCCGCCACATCGCACCCTATCCGGGCAGGGACTATGCGATCCTGGCGTGGCTGGTGCGCGAAATTCTGGATGGCGGGCCGATGGACCTTGCGCAGCCGGTGCAGGGGCAGGAGGAACTGCGCGCGGCACTCGCCGGGTTCGACCGGGCGAAGGCGGCGGCTATCGCGGGGGTGCCGGAGGAGGATCTGGCCGATCTGCTTGCGGCGATCCGGCGCAAGGGGCATGTCGTGGTCGAGACCGGTACCGGGGTGACGATGGCGGATTCCGCCAATGTCACGCAGTGGCTGGCCTGGGTGCTGATGATCCTGACGGGCCGTATGAACCGCAAGGGCGGGGCCTGGTTCCATCCCGGCTTCATCACCTGTTACGACAGTTTCGAACTCCCGGTGATGGAGCATCCCTTCACGCCCGGCGCACCGACGATGCCGGAAGTGAACGGGATGATCGGCGACTGGCCCTGCGCCGCGCTGCCGGGCGAGATCGCCGCCGGAAATATCCGGGCGATGATGAACTTCGGCGGCAGTCTGCTGCGCTCATTTCCCGATACCAATCTGCTCCGGCGCAATCTCGAAACGCTGGACCTTAATGTCACGTTCGAGATCATCGCCAACGAGACGACCGCGCTTTCCACCCATGTCCTGCCGACCAAGGATCAGGTTGAGCGGGCGGATATCTCGTTCTGGGATACGCTCGCGGGCAGCGTTTCGCTACTCTACACGCCGCCGGTCGTGGCGCCGCAGGGGGAGCGGCGCTCGGCGTGGTGGGTGATCGCGCAGCTCATGAAGCGCGCTGGCATGCCCGTCGCTCCGCATGTGCCTGCCAGCGATCTCGACGCGGGGGCGGACGATGCGATGCTGGCATCGCTGATGCCCTATGCGCGCGCCGGTTTCGACGAACTCGCGCGCGAGGGCGCGATCACGAAACCGCTGGAATTCCCCGGAAAATGGGTGGACGACCATGTCGATCGCATGGGCGGCTGGCGTTTGGCGCCCGAGGTTCTCGTGGCTACCTGGCACGCGTTGCTGAAAGACGACGAGGCCCGGATCGGGCGCGCGCACCCGCTGTGCTTCATTTCCCGGCGTCAGCGGCGCAAGCTCAATGCCGCGCTCAGTTTCCTGGGCAGCCCGGCCGACATCATTCTCCATCCGCGCGACGCCGAAGCCTACAGGATCGTGCATGGCGATCCCGTGCGCGTGTCCACGACGCGCGGCGAAATCGTGCTGACCGCCAATGTGAGCGACACGATCCGCCCCGGCGTCGCCTCGATCCCGCACGGGCACGAGACGGCCAATGTCAATCTCCTGACCAGTACCAGCGAGGTCGACCGGACGACCGGGATGGTGCGCTACACTGGCATTCCGATAGAGATCGCGCCTGCCTTGGGCTAGGCCCTCGGTGCTCGCGTCCCGCGCGACCGAGGGTTTATACCGATGGGAGCGCGCTGCCTTGTCGCTAGTTTTCCTTCGTCTCCGAAGGAGGAAACGATGCCCGCCACCGTGTGTCCGATGAAGATCATCGAAGGCCGTGCCCACCGGACGAATTCACTGCGGGGAGAACCGCGATGACGGAGTCCGCTCACAAGCCCATGCGCCCGTCGGATCTGGGCGAGCTGCGCACGGTCATGGCGGCGGACCGGACGCTGATGGCGTGGATACGAACCGCGCTGTCGATGTTCAGCTTCGGCTTCACGATCTACAAGGTCTTGCAGTCGATGGCGGAGGCCGGGACCATCGCCTCGTCCCGAAGCGCGCAGACCGCTGGGCTGGTGCTGGCGGGTCTGGGCGTCACGGCGATCCTTCTGGGCTCGTTCGGCTATTGGCTGACACTGAAGGATCTTCAGAAAGTGGGCGAATTCCGGCTCGGCCGCCCGGTGCTGGTCATGGCGGCGATCATGTCGGTTCTGGGCATCCTGCTTTTCATCGGCATCGCCAAGCGGGCGGTCTAGCGGTTCCGACTTCCCGCGCGATAACGCCCCGGCGTTTCGGGATCGGGCCGATGGTGGGCTAGGCTCACGCATTGACGCCGAAAGGCGAAAAACCGGACAAGGTCGTACGCATGGAATTTCCCGCGATCGGAGACGCTGAGACTCGCGAGCATGCCGCGCTTCGGGGCACCGTTACGGTCAAGGATCTGGCGCGATGACGGCTGGAATCGGCCGGGTTGGCGTGTGGTCGCTCGAACTGCGTTTCGGAGATCGCGACGCGGCGAGTGCCGCCGCTGCGGAACTTGAGGCGCTGGGCTATTCGGCGCTGTGGGTGCCCGGCGGCATTGGCGGCGACATTACCGGCGATATCGACCATCTCCTCGACGCCACCACGCGCGCGACGATTGCGACCGGAATCCTCAATATCTGGAAGCACGATCCCGTAGAGATTGCCGACTGGTGGAAGGCCTTGCCTGAAGACAGGCGTGCGCGCGTGCTGCTCGGCCTCGGCGTGAGCCATGCGCATATCGTGGGTGAGGCTTACGCAAAGCCGCTTGCGGTGATGCGGGACTATCTCGACCGGCTGGACGAAGCCGGCCTGCCGTCCGAGGCGCGCTGTCTTGCCGCGCTGGGGCCGAAGATGCTGGAACTTGCAGGTGCGCGCACGCGCGGCGTCCATCCCTATCTGGTGACGCCCGCTCACACCGCCATTGCCCGCGAAGCCGTGGGTCCGGACAGGCTGGTCGCGCCCGAGCAGGGCGTGATCCTCGAAACCAATCCCGAGCGCGCGCGTACCATCGGCCGCGCGGCGCTCGCGAATTACCAGACTTATCCGAACTATCAGAACAACTGGCGGCGACTGGGCTTTACTGACGAGGAAATCGCGTCGGCCAGCGACCGCCTAATCGATACGCTGTTCGCCTGGGGCGATGCGGAGGCCATCGCCGCGCGCGTGAACGAACACTTCACCGCCGGAGCGGACCATGTCTGCATTCAGGCGATCACCGGAGCCGGCCTCGATATGGCGCCGGCGCTTGAGGTATTACGGGAATTGGCACCAGCACTGCACTGAGGCCGCGAGAGGATGCAATGACATATCTGGGTGAGCTGCGCCGTAACTGGCGACCGCTGTTGGCCGCAACGATCGGCATGGGTAGCGGCATGTCGCTGGTGGGCGTTATCACCAGCACCATCGCGCCGTCGCTGGTGGCGGACGTGGGCTGGTCGAAGGCCGATTTCGCAATGGTGGGCAGCCTTGCGCTGATCATGTCGTTCGTCTTTCCGTTCATCGGGCGGCTGACCGATCTGTTCGGCGTTCGCCGCACGGCGCTGATCGGGCAGGTCGTGCTGCCGCTGGTCTATCTGGCCTATAGCCTGATGGACGGTCGGCTGGGCGTCTACATGGTGATCTTCGCGGTCCAGAGCGTGATCTGCGTGACGACCACGTCCACCGTCTACACGCGCCTGCCGGTGCAATATGTGAAGAACGCGCGTGGTCTGGCGCTGGCGATCGTCGCGTCCGGCCCGGCGCTGGCGGGCATCGTCATCGCGCCGCTGCTCAACGACTATGTCGAGCTTCACGGCTGGCGTGCGGCCTATCAGGCGGTGGCGATCTTCACCGCGATTGCCGGTCTGGCGACATTCCTGCTGATCCCTGCCAGCAGCGCGCCCGCAAAGTCCGGCACGGCGGCGCCCAAGCGCCGCGCGCGTGAGGACTATCCGGCGATCTTCCGCATGCCCGCTTTCTGGATCCTGCTGGGGGCGATGCTGCTCTGCAATCTGCCGCAGACCATCATCCTCGTTCAGCTCAAGCTGCTGCTGCTGGCCAACGGCGTTACGGGCGAAGGCGCGGGGGTCATGCTCAGCACGGTGTCGGTGGGCATGCTGGCCGGGCGCTTCGTCACCGGCGTCGCGCTGGACCGGTTCCCGCCCTATTTCGTGTCTTTCGTCAGCCTCGCGCTGCCAAGCCTGGGTCTGTTCATCATCGCCTCGAGCCTGGACGCGCCGGCGGTCCTGACCGCCGCCGTGTTCTGCCTCGGCTTCGCATTCGGTGCCGAGGGTGACATTGTCGCCTTCCTCGTTGCCCGCCACTTCGGCGTCGAGATCTACAGTTCGACGCTTGGCCTGCTGACGGCGGCGATGTCGTTCTCGACCGCCGCGGGCGCGGCGCTGCTGAGCTATACGCTGGCCCGTACGGGTGGTTACGAGACGTTCCTGGTGATCGTCGGCTGTGCGGTGCTGGCCGGGGCAGCGATGATCCTGCTGCTCGGCCGCGCCGCGCCGGTGCGGATTCCGGTTGCCGAGGGATTGGCGCCGCGCGCGTCTTGACCAGGTGCTTCTCTTCGCCCTATTTGATGGGTGGGACGGAGGCACTATTGTGCGGCGCAGGCGGTTCTTGAACGCCTGCTGCCCGTGCGTGCATCCAAGGACATCCGTACATGACCGATATCAGCAAGGCCGGCAGCTACGTTCTGGGCGATCGCAGCGTGCGGCGCATGGGCTATGGCGCCATGCAACTCGCGGGCCCCGGCGTTTTCGGCCCGCCGCGCGACCATGACGCCGCCGTGCGCGTGCTGCGCGACGCGCTGGAGGCCGGCGTCAACCACATCGACACCAGCGACTTCTACGGACCCCACGTAACCAACCGGATCATCCGCGAGGCGCTTCATCCTTATGCCGACGATCTCGTCATCGTCACCAAAGTGGGCGCGGTTCGCAGCGAGGACGCCTCATGGATGCCCGCGCAGAGCCCGGCGGAGCTGGGTCAGGCGGTTCACGACAACTTGCGCAATCTCGGGCTCGACGTGCTCGATGTGGTGAACCTGCGCGTCATGGGCGATGTCCATGCGCCCAGCGAGGGATCGATCGAGGCGCAGTTCTCCGCGCTGGCGGAACTGCGCCAGAAGGGCCTGATCCGCCATCTGGGCATGAGCAACGCGACCGCCGCGCAGATCCAGGAAGCACAGGCCATCGCCCCGGTCGTCTGCGTGCAGAACCTCTACAACCTCGTCACCCGCACGGACGAGGCGCTGGTCGATAGCCTAGCGGCGCAGGGCATTGCCTATGTGCCGTTCTTCCCGCTCGGCGGCTTCACGCCGATCCAGTCGCAGGCCCTCTCGGACCTTTCGGCGGAACTGGAGGCGACACCGCTGCAACTGGCGCTGGCGTGGCTGCTGGCACGCTCGCCCAACATGCTGGCGATTCCCGGAACCTCCAGCCCGGCGCACCTTGCGCAGAACCTTGCGGCAGCCGAACTCGAACTCACGCCCGAGGTGATGGCGCAACTGGAGCAGATCGCCGCAGATTGATCGGTGGGCCGGGCGTCAGACCGTCACTTCGGCGGCCTGACGTCCCGCCTCTCCGAAGACCCGCAGGTAGCGTTCGATCTCGGCCGGATCGCCAGTGGCCTTGGCGGGGTTGTCCGACAGTTTGACGGCGGGCCGCCCCTCGGCCTCGGTCACCTTGCAGACTAGCGAGATCGGGTCGAGCCCGTCGGTCTGGAACGGCGCGCAGCCCCGAAAGTCGTTGGTGAGGTTGGTCCCCCAGCCGAAGCTCATGCGCACGCGGCCGTGGAAGTGGCGGTAAGTGGCCTCGATGCTGTCCACGTCCATCCCGTCCGAGAAGATCAGCAGCTTTTCGCGCGGGTCGCGGCCCTGTTCCTGCCACCAGCGGATGATCTGCTCGCCGCCTTCGATGGGCGGCGCGCTGTCCGGGCGGAAGCCGGTCCAGTCAGCCACCCATGCAGGCGCGTTCCGCAGAAAAGCGGCAGTGCCGAACGCATCAGGCAGGACGACCAGCAGGTTGCCGGCATAGTGGTCTTGCCAGTCGCGCAGCACGCGGTAGGGCGCTTCGGCCAGCGCCGCATCGTCGGGCGCCAGCGCGGCGAGCACCATCGGCAGTTCGTGGGCATTGGTGCCGATTGCCTCAAGATCCGCATCCATCGCCAGCAGCACATTGGAGGAGCCGATGAAACGCTCGCCAAGGCCCTCTTTCAGCGCTTCGACGCACCAGCGCTGCCACAGGAAGCCATGGCGGCGGCGCGTGCCGAAGTCGGAGATGACAAGGTCGGGCAGCTTGCTGAGCCGTTCCACCTTCTCCCACAATTTGGCCTTGCCGCGTGCATAGAGCACGTCCAGCTCGAAACGGCCGCGTCCCTTCATCGCCGCGCGCGAGCGCAGTTCGTTGATGATCGCCAGCGCCGGGATTTCCCACATCATCGTGTGCGTCCAGGGGCCGTGGAAGCGCAGTTCGTACTGCCCGTCGACCTTGCGGAGATCGTATTCGGGAAGCTGGAACGTGGCGAGCCAAGCGATGAAATCCGGGCTGAACATCTGCCGCTTGCCGTAGAAGCTGTTGCCCGCCAGCCAGATCAGCTCCTTCTTGCCGAACCGCAGCGAGCGCGCATGATCGAGCTGGGCGCGCAGCTCCTGCTCGTCGATCACCTCGGCAAGGCGGACCTTTTTCGTGCGATTGATCAGCTCGAACGTCGCGTGCACGTCCGGATGAAGCTGGCGGACCATCTGCAACATCAGCAGCTTGTAGAAATCGGTATCGAGCAGGCTGCGCACGACCGGATCGAGCCGCCAGTTGTGGTTGTACGTGCGCGTGGCGATGTCGGTATAGACCATGGGAAACCTGTTCAGCCGGAAATGGGAAGACTGCGAAACCGGAAGAGTTCGGCGGGGCGGAAGGAGGAGCCGGTCTCGCGCTCTCCGGTCGGCTCCAGCCAGCCCCGGTCGAGCATGCGGCGGCGGAAGGCCGGCTTGTTGAGCGGCACGCCCAGGATCGCCTCGTGTACGTCCTGCAAGGCGCGCAGGGTAAACCGCTCGGGCAGGAGCGCGAAACCAACCGGCGAACAGTCGATCTTGCCGCGCAGACGCTGCACGGCAAGGCCAAGGACTTGCGCGTGGTCGAACGCGAGGGGGAGTGTGCCGTTCTCGCTCCATGCTTCGCCCGGCACGTCTCCCGAAGTGCGCGGCACGGCGATACGGGCGAGGGAGAGGCTGCTGTCGGCTTTCAGCGCAGCGGCGAAACAGTCGGCGGGAAGCAGTGCGAAATAGGCCACCGAGATGACCCGCGTGCGCGGATCGCGGTCCACGGCGCCGAATGTGTAGAGCTGTTCGACATAGGCGCCCGCCATGTGCGCCTTGTCTCCCAGCACGCGGCGCGCGGCCTCGTCCAGACCCTCGTCCATCCGCACGAAGCCGCCGGGAAGCGCCCAGCGGCCGGCGAAAGGCGGTTCCTCGCGCCGGACCAGCAGCGCCGCGGGGGCTCTGCCAATCACCGACATCAGCACGAGGTCGACCGCAACCGAAGGCCGGTCATAGGCGCCGGGATCGTATCCCGTCAGGAATTCGGCTTCGCTCAAAGCCATGATGCACCCTTATGTTCAGGTTGCACTTTACTTATTCGCGATTTGAATATAAGTCAATGGGCTCAGCGTAGGGAGTCGTGACGATGGCCGGTTTCGTGATCGTGGTGGACATGCAGCGCGACTTCGTGATGGCCTTGGGCGCACTGCCCGTGCCGGATGCCGAGGCAATCGTCGCGCCCATGCAGCAATGGCTGGCGGCGCTCGATCCGCAGGATACGGCGGGCGTGCTGATGACGTTCGATACCCATGTGCCGGAAGCCTACGTGGGTTCGCCGGAGGCGGAGGCGTTTCCGATCCACTGCGTGCGCGGCACGGCGGGGTGGGAAACCGTGCTCGATCCCGCGCTCATCGATCCGGCGATTTCGGTGCATGCATTGGAAAAAGGCGTGTTCGACATGTGGGCGGAGCCGGGGATCGCGATCTGTCCGCTCGGCGGCGGAGAAGGCGTGGACCGCGACGCGTTCTTCGCGCGGCTGGCCGCTTCGGGCGTGCGCAACGTGACGGTGGTCGGCGTGGCGGCGGACTACTGCGTTCGCTGGGCGGCAGACGGTCTGATCGCGCGCGGGTTTGCCGTGGCGCTTCCCGCCGCACTCACGCGCGGTATCGGGCAGGGCATCGATGCGGTGGCCGAGGATTTGCAGGCGCGCGGCGAAGTGACGCTGGTCTGAGTGGCTTGGCGAGCAGGCAGGCCTGCTCGCCAAGATGATCGTCAGTCGCGGGCGAAGGCGAGCAGGTCGGCGTTGAGGCGGTCCTGATGCGTCTTGGGGAAGCCGTGCGGGGCGTCCTCGTAAGCGATCAGCGTGGCATTGGGCAGGATTTCGGCGGCGCGCTTGCCGGTGATCTCGAAGGGCACGACTTCGTCGCCGGTGCCGTGGATGACGAGCGCGGGGATCTCGATGTGCTTCATTTCCTCGCGGAAGTCCGAGGCCCAGAACTGCTCGACGCAGGCATAAAGTGCATTGATGTCGGCCGCCATGCCCTGCCTCCAGAAGTCCATGCGCCAGCCTTCGCTCTTGGGCGCGCCTTCTTTGTGCATGCCGAAGAACACGTCGGGGAAGTCGAGGAAGAACTGCGAGCGTTTGTCGATGAGCGCCTTGCGGACACCGTCGACCACTTCGATCGGCACGCCGTCGTCATTGCCGTTCACCGCGCCCATCAGCGGCGTGACCGCGCCGAGCAGCACCATCTTGGAGACACGGCCGGTGCCGTTCGAACCGGCGTGGCGGGTGATGTAGCGGGTGATTTCACCGCCGCCGGTCGAGTGGCCGACAAGGATCGCATCGTTCAGATCGAGGTGCTTGATGACCGCTGCCAGATCGTCGGCATAAGTATCCATGGTGTTGCCGGTGGCGCTGGCGTCCGAGCGGCCGTGGCCGCGGCGGTCATGCGCGATGACCCGGAAGCCGTTGTTGGCAAGGAACTGCATCGTGCCGTCCCAGGCATCCGAGCTGAGCGGCCAACCGTGCGAGAAGACGATCGGACGGCCCTGTCCGAAGTCGCGGTAGAAGATGCGGGTGCCGTCGGTGGTGGTCACATATGCCATGATGCTGATCCTTGCTGGGAGGGCCGGTAAAAAGGTGTAAGTCGCTGCGTTTGCTGCGGTAAATGGACACTATGAGGAAACCCGGTTTGGAAAAATCCCGATAAAACCTCTGTATACGTTCTATGAAATGGAAAAGATCACGCGTTTGCGCGCGTCTGGTCCTTGCCGGGCAGCGCGATGTCAGGGCGGCATGAGAAATCTTCCGTATGTCACTGCCAGATATGCACGAATGCTTTCTCGCGGTGCGGATCTGGTTTACAGTCGCGCCGACTACGCCGCCGGTCGGGGCCATTTGGCGGCTATCCTTCAAGAACAAGATGCGGCCATTTCTGGCCGTAGCGACAAACAGGATCTTTCACGGCCCGCTGAGGTGTGTCTCAAGCGAAGTAGATAGTCCGCATTACTGCGCCGCGAACGGTGCCAGACGTCCAGACCCTTTCCCAGATCGAATGTATGCCGGGCCGATTGCGCCGGGCGATGTCACAGGAGAACAGGATGTTGAAATTTCTTGTCGTTGCCGCTGCCACATTGCTTGCCACGGCGACTCCGGCGCTGGCCGATATCGTGCCGCTTCCCGCCAGTTTCGCGGTCAAGGACATCGCCACCAACGGCACTACCCTGCATGTTCGCGTAGGCGGCAAGGGCCCGGCGGTGCTGCTCATCCACGGCTATGGCGAAAGCGGCGACATGTGGGGCCCGCTGGCAACCGCGCTGGCGCGCAACCATCAGGTCATCATCCCCGATCTTCGCGGTATGGGGCTTTCGGCCCGGGCGGAAAGCGGGTTCGACAAGAAGACGCAGGGCGTGGACATGTCCGGGCTGCTGGATAGTCTGAAGGTCGGCAAAGTGGATGTCGTCGCCCATGACATCGGCAACATGGTCGCCTTCGCCTTCATTTCCGAAAACCCGCAGCGCGTCGGCAAGGTGGTGCTCATGGACGCGCCGATCCCCGGCGTCGGTCCGTGGGACGAGATCCTCAAGAGCCCGATGCTCTGGCATTTCCGCTTCGGCGGACCGGATATGGAACGGCTGGTGGCCGGGCGCGAGCGGATCTATCTCGACCGTTTCTGGAACGAATTCTCGGCCGATCCGGCGCATTTCGATGAGGCTTCGCGCCAGCACTATGCCGCGCTCTATGCCCGGCCCGGCGCGATGCACGCCGGTTTTGCGCAGTTTGCCGCGTTCGATCAGGACGTGATCGACAACCGTGCGTTTATGGCGAAGGGCAAGCTGTCCAATCCGGTGCTGGCCATCGGCGGCGCCAAGTCCTTCGGGCCGACGATGGCGGCCGTTGCGCAGGGCGCCTTTTCCAATGTCCAGCAGTCGGTGATTGACGGTTCGGGACATTGGCTGATGGAAGAACAGCCAGCGGCGACGACCGCCGCGATCGTCGCATTTCTGGACGCCAAATAACGCGCGGGGCTCGCCGTCAGAGCATGGCCTCTACCGCCGGGTAGATGCCGCGCTCGATTAGCGCCTCGCGGGTGCCGGCGGGGTGCCAGCCCAGGGCGGCAATGCTCTGGGCGGCGTCATACGTGGCGCGGTGGGAACGGCAGCGCCAGTCGTGCAGGCTGGAAAGGTGGCGGTTGGGATGGCGGATCGCCGTCTTGACCAGCCCGCGCGCCAGATCGGTCAGCCAATAACGCCAGATGGCGCGCGGCGCGGCGTGGACCCTGCCGCCCGAACGCGCCTGCATCGCCGCGACATAGTCCCGCGCGGAGAGCAGCGGAGCATCGGCGATCAGGAAGCTGCGCTCCTCGATGGCGGGTACGTCCAGCGCCCGGACGAGCGCATCGGCGGCATCCTCTACCAACACGAAGGGCAGCTTGTGCCTGCCGTCTCCCCAATAGGTCAGCCGGTTCCACTCGGTAAATCGGCCGACGCCGTAGTGGACGGGGGAACTGCCCGCGCCGATCACGATCCCAAGGCGCAGGATGACCAGCGGCAGGCCCTGCTCGCGCGCCATCGTGCGGAGCATTTCCTCGCAAGCGGCCTTTGACCGGGCGTAGTGGTTGCGCCGCTCTATCCGCGGGTCGAGCGTGGTCGATCCGTCGATGCGGTCGTCGGGGCAGGCCGAGGCATAGGAATCGATCGATCCGGCATAGATGAACCGGCGCACGCCCTGGCGCAGCGCCGCTTCGGCCACCTGCCGCGTCGGCTCCACGTCGTTGTCCAGGTATTCCTGCCAGTTGCGCCCCTCGCCCTTGGCGAGATGGCAGACCGCATCGACGCCCTCCAGCGCGGCATGGAGCGCGGCAGGATCGCGATAGTTGCCCTCGACCAGTTCGACCCGTTCACCGCGCAGGGCAGGGGGCGCGGCCAGCACATTGCGGGTGAGCACGCGCGCTGCACGGCCGCTTTCGGCAAGCCGCGCGACAAGGTGCTGGCCGACGAAACCGGTGCCGCCCACCACCAGAACGCGCCGCGCCTCCGCGCTCTCCGGAAATTGTGGCGATGACATGGTGAGGGCACACTCCCGGCAAAACGATCCCATGAGAATAATGCGCTCTCGCGCTCGCGGAAGTTTGGGAAATGGGGACCGGAAACTCCGGATTGTTTGCCGAACCCGGACATAGCAGATCATGAATTGAGGGTTCGAGACTTCTCTTGATGTCGGGGTGGCATCTTGCTCGTTGAAGAGGAGGCACGTCGAAAATACGGGCCTGCCCAAATCCGAGTCTACGCCGCGGCATCATCAAAGGTCTGCCTATCGATGGAGCCGGCATGTCGAAGACGATTTCCCAGAAAATACTGAACCGCCTTGGCGACAAACCGGCACAACTGGCTTTCAACCTCTCGAACACGACGCTGATGCGGCGGCAGCTTGGGCGGCGCTACAACGAAGCGCTGGCATCCCATCGCCCGTTGCTGCCCCGGCTTGAGGGGATCGACCGGCAGATCGTGGAAGGGCTGGAGCGCGACGGCGTATTCATCACCTCGCTCGACGCGCTGGGCCTGTCGGGTTCGGCGGAAATGCTGCGCGCGGCGCAAAAGGCGGCGAGCGAATGCGCCGAGGACGCACGGCGTGAAGCGGGTGCTGGGCGCGAGTTCACGTGTGCGCCGGCGTCCGCCACGGTCGAAAATCCGGAGATATTCCACTGGGGCCTCAACGACCGTCTGCTCGACATTGCCGAGGCATATATCGGGCTGCCCGCCGCCTATGACGGCATGGCGCTGATCTATACCGTTGCGGACGGCACCGAACTGGGCCCGCGCCAATGGCACCGCGACCGCGAGGATCGCAAGATGATCAAGCTGGCGGTCTATTGCAGCGACGTGACCGACCGGGGCGGCCCGTTCGAACTCATCAGCCGGGTAGACCCGTCGCAAGGTGTCGACGACCGCTACGTCTACGAGTTCGGCACTCCGGAAGTGCTCAACGAACGATTGGGTGCCGACTATTCGCGCGATGTCGTCAGTTGCACCGGTCAGGTCGGAACGGTGGTTTTCGCCGACACTGCGCGCTTCTTCCATCGCGGCGCACCGGCGCACGACAAGGACCGCGCCGCGCTGTTCTACGGCTATTTCGCGAACAGCACGCGGCACCCCTATTTCTGCGAGCGGTCGGGCCTGAAACGGCGTGAAATCGCGGAGTTGGTGCAGGGCATGTCGCCGCGCCAGCGCGCCAGCGCGCTCTGGCAAGAGGGGCTCCCCGCGTGGCTGAAACTGATCCCCCCGGCCCCGATCTGAACCGATCTGTCGGACCCCGGGCTTGAAGTCATGGAAGACCAGGCGATGTCGATTATGCAAGATGTGGGCGGCAACGGCGGTGCGGTACGGAATGCAGCCGTTGGCGTGGTGGTGATCGGGCGCAACGAAGGCGAGCGGCTGCCGCCCTGCCTGCAATCGGCAAGATTGGCGAGCGACCGCGTTGTCTACGTGGATTCAGGTTCGAAAGACGGCAGCGCGGCGCTGGCACGCACTTACGGTATCGAGGTGATCGAACTGGACACTTCGTCGCCATTCACCGCCGCGCGCGGCCGCAATACCGGCTTTGCGCGTGTGCGCGAGCTTTGGCCGGATACCGAGTTCGTCCAGTTCATCGACGGCGACTGCGAACTCGATTCCCACTGGATCGCGGCAGGATTGGCCGGGCTCGCAAACGATGCGCGTACCGCAGTGGTCTTCGGTCGTCGCCGCGAACGCTATCCCGACCAGACCTTTTTCAACCGCGTCTGCGACATCGAATGGGACGGCAAGCCGGGTCCCACCGATAGCTGCGGGGGGGATGCGCTCATGAGGGTGGAGGCCGTCTCGGCGGTCGGCGGCTACGACCCGGGCCTGATTGCGGCCGAGGACAATGATCTGTGCCACCGGATTCGCCGTCGCGGTTGGAACATCGTCCGCTTGCCCGACGAGATGACGCTGCACGACGCGGCGATGACCACGTGGTGGCAATGGTGGCAGCGGAACCGGCGCAGCGGCCATGCGGGCGCCGAGGCATGGTACCGGCGCGGCTCGGAAGACCCGCGGATGATCCGCTACCTGCTGAGCAACCTGCTGTGGGCGCTGCCGCCGTTCTGGTTGCTGTGGCCGGTCCTGTGGTGGCGGGTCTATCGCCGTTCGGGCGCGAGCTATGCCACCCACATCGTACTGGGCAAAGTGCCCCATTGTTTCGGGCAACTCGGCTTCTGCTGGACCACTCTGCGTGCGCGCAAGACGCAGTTGATCGAGTATAAATAACCGCTTTCGAGCAACGGCGCTGCCGTTACGGAGGGCCTTGTCCGGACCGACCGTGCTTCTCCGCATGCGTAAGCGCCCGCCGAAATCCTCCCTGTTTTCAGGTCTTCCCGTGTTTTCGTGCGAGGCTGCGGGGCTGGAGTTTTCCGGTCCGGAACCGCGCGGTATCCGGCGCATAAGCCATTCGGTATGCCGGGCCGATATTGGAACCATGGCACCTGCGCGCAATCGGCCTTGACAACGGCCTCTGATCTGCCAATTGGTAGCGCTATCACTGAAGAAACGTGGGAGGGGGAATTCGTGACGAATCCCGATACTGCATGTCGTTGATGCCTGCTGACTGGATTTCCGGCACTTTCCTGGGTCGCGCCGATTTCGGCGAAGGGCCAAGCCCGATTCTTGTCGTTCGCGGCGAGTTGATCGACATGTCCGCTGTGGTGCCCACTGTTACGGCGCTGGTGGAAGCGGGCGATTTCTCCGGCCAGGGCGGCGCGCGACTGGGCACTTTCGATGCCGAACAGGTCAATCTCCTCAGCCCGGTGGACCTTCAGTGCGTCAAGGCTTGCGGCGTCACCTTCGCGACCTCCGCCATCGAGCGCGTGATCGAAGAGCGCGCCCGGGGTGACTGGAGCGCCGCCGCCGCCATTCGCGAGCGTCTGGAAGCGCGCATCGGCGGCCAGATCCGCTCGGTCGTGCCCGGCTCCGAAAGTGCCGCGCAGCTCAAGGCCGCGCTGATCGAGGATGGCCTGTGGTCGCAGTACCTCGAAGTCGCCATCGGCCCCGACGCGGAAGTCTTCACCAAGTCGCCCGTGCTTTCCACGATGGGCGCCGGCGCCGAGATCGGCGTGCGTTCGGATTCGAGCTGGAACAATCCCGAGCCCGAAATCGCCCTGCTGGTCGGCAGCGACGGCAAGGCCGTGGGTGCGACGCTCGGCAACGACGTCAACTTGCGTGACTTCGAGGGCCGCTCGGCCCTGCTGCTGGGCAAGGCCAAGGACAACAACGCCTCCTGCTCGCTCGGCCCGCTCGTCCGCATTTTCGATGAGAGCTTCACGATCGACGACGTGCGCGCCGCCGAAGTGCGCCTCTCGATCACCGGCGAGGAAGACGGCTTCGTGCTGAACGGCACCAGCAACATGGCCGAAATCAGCCGCGATCCGCTCGATCTCGTGCGCCAGACGCTCAGCGAGCACCAGTATCCCGACGGCTTCGTGCTGTTCCTCGGCACTCTCTTCGCGCCCGTTCAGGACCGCGACGAGGAAGGCCGCGGCTTCACCCACAAGGTGGGCGACACCGTCACCATCGAGAGCGACAAGCTCGGCCAGCTGCGCAACCGTGTCGTCACGTCGCGCGATGCCGCGCCCTGGCGCTCCGGAATCTCCGCGCTCTACGCCAACCTGCTGTCGCGCGGTCTGCTCAAGGCATCATGAAGATCACATCCATGACGAACCATTCCGCCATCTATCCCAGCCTCAAGGGCAAGCGCGTCCTGATTACCGGTGGCGCCACCGGTATCGGCGCGGGCCTGGTCGAGGCCTTTGCCGGGCAGGGCGCCCATGTCGGTTTCCTCGACATCGACGCGCCTGCCGGTGAGACGCTGGCCGCATCGCTGCCGGGCGCGCATTTCCGCGCCTGCGATTTGCGCGACCTTGGTGCCACCGCTGCCGTGCTTGCCGAACTGGCCGAGGCGATCGGCGGCGTCGACGTGCTCATCAACAATGCCGCGCGCGATGACCGTCACACCATCGAGGACGTGACGCCCGCCTATTGGGACGAGCGCATGGCCACCAACTTGCGCCATCAGTTCTTCGCCGCGCAGGCCGTTGTGCCCGCGATGAAGGCGCAGGGCCACGGCGTGATCCTGAACTTCGGTTCGATCAGCTGGCACCTCGGCTTGCCCGACCTCGTGCTCTACCAGACCGCCAAGGCGGCCGTGGAAGGCATGACCCGCGCGATGGCGCGCGATCTGGGTGCGGACAATATCCGCGTCAACACGATCGTTCCGGGCAACGTCGAAACCCCGCGCCAGAAGCAGTGGTACACGCCCGAGGGCGAGGCCGAGATCATGGCCGCGCAGTGCCTCAAGGCCCGCATCCAGCCCGCCGACGTGGCGGCGCTGGCGATGTTCCTGGCCTCGGACGACGGCGCCATGTGCACCGGCCACGATTACTTCATCGACGCCGGGTGGCGCTGAGATGACGCCCGAATCCGTCCTTTCGGTCGGCGCCACGCTGGGCGAGGGGCCGGTCTGGGCCGGCGACCGCCTGTGGTTCGTCGATATCAAGGAGCACCGGCTCTACCGGCATGACCCGGCGACGGGTGCGCTCGATACGTGGCAGGCGCCCGACCAGATCGGTTGGGTTCTGCCTGCGGCGCGCGGGGACATGATTACCGGGATCAAGACCGGGCTGCACCGTTTCAATCCGGAAACGGGCCAGTTCGCGCTGCTCCACAACCCCGAACCCACGCGCCCGCACAACCGGCTCAACGATGCCGCCACCGATCCCGCCGGACGTATCTGGCTGGGTTCGATGGATGACGCGGAAACCGAGGCTTCGGGCGCGCTCTACCGCCTCGACAAGGGGCACTGCACCGATTCCGGCTTGCCCAAGGTGGTCATCACCAACGGGCCCGCGATCAGCGCCGATGGCCGGACGCTGTGGCACACCGACACGCTGGGCAAGACGATCTGGCGCGTGCCGGTGCGCGAGGACGGCACTCTCGGCACGCCCGAGCATTTCGTCACAATCGAGGACGGAGCGGGCTGGCCCGACGGCTCGGTGATCGATGCCGAGGGCTGCTTCTGGACCGGCCTGTTCGGCGGCTGGGGCGTCAGGCGCTACGATCCGTCGGGCAAGCTGATGGCCACGGTGCGCTTCCCGGTCGCCAATGTGACCAAGATCGCGTTCGGCGGCCCTGATTTGCGCACGGCCTATGCCACCACGGCGCGCAAGGGTCTGTCGGCGGCAGAATTGGAAGCGCAGCCGCTGGCGGGTAACGTCTTTGCATTCGATCCGGGCGTTGCGGGCTTGCCGGTTCACCTCGCAAACAGCTGATCGGCGGGTTCACCGTGGAGGTCGTCACCATCGGCGGCTTCCGGTTGGGCGACGTTGCGCCTGTGTAACCTTCCTCGTCATTGCGAGCATAGCGAAGCAATCCAGAGCGGCGTAAAACTGTCCTGGATTGCTTCGCTATGCTCGCAATGGGAAAACGCCCCCTTGCAACTATCCGTCGCAAGGGGGCGTTTTCGTGCGTTCAGGCTACCGGGCTGGCGTCCGAATCCCGGCGGATCAGTTTGAACTCGGCCACCGTATGGGGATGGCCGATCTGCGATTTCCCGGCGTTGCGCGCGCGGATTTCCGAGATCAGCAATTGCACGGCCTTACGCGCCATTTCGGTGGTGGGCTGGCGGATCGTCGTCAGTTCGGGCCAGACCGAGACGGCCAGTGCCGTATCGTCGAAGCCGCAGACGGTCAGTTGGCGCGGCACTTCGATCCCGCGCCGGAGCGCCATGGTGATCGTGGCGGCGGCCATGTCGTCGTTGGAGGCGAAGATCGCGGTCGGTGCCTCGGGAAGGTCCAGCAATTGCGCCGCCGCTTCCAGCCCGGAGCGATAAGTGAAGTAGCCCTGCGCCACCAGTGCCGGGTCGAACGGCATGTAGAGCGCGGCCAGCGCCTCGCGATAGCCGTCAAGGCGCTCTGCGCTGGCGGTCTGGTTGGGGTGGCCGGTGATGAAGCCGATCCGGCGATGACCCAGCGTGGCGAGGTGATGTGTCATCGTGAACGCCGCCTCGCGGTCGTCGATGCTGACCGAGAGCGCCCATTCCGGCGCGCGGCCCGTGGCGACCGCCACGACCGGCACGTCGGCGTTCTTCAGCGCTTCCAGCACGGCAGGCGAATCGCTGAGCGGCGGGGGCAGGATCACGCCGTCGATCCGGGTGCGGAGCAATTGCTCGACGGCCTTGGCCTCACGCCCTTCCTCGTTGCAAGGTTCGACCAGCAACTGCGCATTGGCGGCGCTGGTTTCGTCCAGCGCGCCGACCAGGAATTCGCTCAGGTACGCAAAGCTCGGGTTCGAGTGGAGCAGGCCGATCCGCAGATCCTCGCCCCCCGCCAGCACGCGCGCGGCGGTGCTGGGGGCGTAGTTCAGCTCCGCGATGGCGGCTTCCACCTTGAGGCGAGTCTCCTCGCGGACATTGGCGCCCTTGTTGATGACCCGGCTGACCGTCATCGGGGAAACGCCGGCAAGGCGTGCGACATCGTCGATCTTGGCGCTGGAGCGCTGCTTGCGCGGGCCTCTGGTATTTGTGGTCATCTGGTTCCCTGGCGGTGCCCCGGGTTCCGGGTGGAACGCCGGGGCCAGTCCGCTAACTCCACAATTCCCGGCGTTAGCGCAACCATCGAACTGCAATCGGTGAGGATGACTTCAGTGAGGGTGTCCGGGCGCCATGGGGAAGTCCTGCGCCTTGTACCAGGCTAGGTCGTGCTCCGGCGCGGCGGCCCCGGCGGGCAGCGGAAGGCCGTTGACCGACATCCAGTAGGCCAGGCTGGCATCGCGCCACCACTTGGCCTCGCGGTGCTGGATTTCGAGGTAAGTCGCGGTTTTCTGCCAGCGTTCGGGGTCCACGCTGCCCTTCACGCCCTGCCATTCGGCCTGCATCTGCGCCACCGTGGTGACGCCGCGATCATAGTGCGCGACCATCTCTTCCCACAGCGTGCGGCCGGACTTCATCTTCCAGTCCCACGGCAGGTGGTGGAACCACAAAAGTTCGCTTTCCGGCGTGGTGCGCGGATCGGAAAGCAGCTTGGCGACCGGCGGTTCGTACTGGGCGACGGCATTGCTGCCGGTCTTCGTGCGATCGAAGCCGATGCCCGACTTGTCGGCCTTGTGGTAATAGACCGGGTTCCATTCGGGCCGGGCAAGGTCGCTGATCCACGGGCCGGGGCCGTAGTGGTGGCCGGTGCCCATGAGGTGCGCAAGGCCGAGCGGGCCGGTGTAATCGACCACCGCCTCGCGCGACTGCATCATCATGCGCACGGCGGTATCGACCACCTGGGGATCGTTGCCGAAGGTCTGCTGCGCCCATTCGCGGGCGACGGCTTCGGAAGAGAGCGTTGGATCCCAGGCGAGGCGGCCGAAGGCGTACCAGTTGGCCTGGTTGAACGTGGAGCCCGACCAGTCGCGATCGCGCCCGACATTGGCAACGCCCGCAATCCCGCTGAGTTTGTGGCCGTAGAGCGAGCCATCCACTACTTTGGCCACGGTCGATCCGGTGCCCTTGGCGCGGGTGTCCGCCTTCAGCACTTCCTCGAACAGCGGGCCAAGGTAGGCGAGGTGGGTGGCGAAGCCGAGGTATTCCTTGGTGATCTGGAGTTCCAGCATCATCGGCGTCTTCGGCATGGCGCCGAACAGCGGATGGAACGGCTCGCGCGGCTGGAAGTCGATGGCGCCGTTTTTCACTTGCACCAGCACATTGTCCGCGAACTTGCCGTCGAGCGGGTGGAACTCGGTATAGGCCTGCTTGGCGCGGTCGTCCGGGTCGGTCTCTGCATAGACGAAGGCGCGCCACATCACGATGCCGCCATGCGGCGCCACGGCGGCGGCGAGCATGTTGGCGCCGTCCGCATGGCTGCGGTGATAGTCGCGCGGGCCGGGCTGGCCTTCGCTGTTGGCCTTGACCAGGAAGCCGCCGAAATCGGGGATCGCGCGGTAGATCTCGTCGGCCTTGGCCTTCCACCATGCCCGTACTTCGGGGTCGAGCGGATCGGCGGTCTTGAGGTGGCCCAGCTCGATCGGCGCGGAGAAGCGGGCCGAGAGATAGACTTTGATGCCCCAGGGCCGGAACACATCGGCCAGAGCGGCGGCCTTGGCGATATAAGGCGCGGTGAGGCTTTCGGGCTTGGCGTTGACGTTGTTGATGACAATGCCGTTGATGCCCAGCGCGGCGTTGGCGCGGGCATAGTCGGTATAGCGCGGGTCCTTGAAGTCAGGCAGCGTCCACCAGTCCCACAGCGACTGGCCGGCGTAGCCGCGTTCCACCGAGCCATCGAGATTGTCCCAATGGTTGAGCACGCGCAGGCCGATCTTCGGGGCGGAGGTGAGGTTGATCGCGGCAAGGTCCACGCCGGTCTTCTGGGCGCGGATCAGCGCGAAGGCGCCGTAGAGCACCGCGCGGTCGGTCTTGCCGGTAACGAGCAGCGATGGGCGGCCGTCGATCGTGGCGGTGCGCACGATGTAGCCTTCCTCGCCCAGCGTGGCGGTGGACAGGCGCAGGGCGGCCAGCGCCGGGTCGTCGGCGCGGGCGAGGACTACCGGCAGCGGCGAGGCGGCAAGGTCGCGGCGCAGTTCACCGGCGGCAAGCGCCAGTGTGTCAGACGTCAGTGTTTCGGATTGGCCGATCACGCGGATATCGGGCGCAGCGGTACCGGTGGCGGCGGGCGTGAGCCAGAGATCGTAGCCGTCATTCGCCAGCGCCGGCGCACTTGCAGCCCCGAGTGCGATCATGCACACGCCAATCGTCAGAAGCCGCTTCTTCATCATCCTGCCCAATGTCCCAGATTATCGAATTTCAATTCACGCGGCGTCGCCATTGACAAGCTTGTTCGTTGTCGCGCATGATAGCGCTACCACATAAAAGTCGGGGCAGGCAACACAGTTTGCCGCCTAATTGGGAAATGGCCGCAAGCGGCTTCTTAGGAATGGCCGCGAGCGGCTCGGGGATGCAGGTAGGACGATGATTTTTCCGGTTTGTCTGAAGCTTGCGGCCTCGCGCCGTGTCGCCAAGGTTACGTCCGCATGATCGCCCGCCGCGAACTGCTGCGCTGGAGCGCGGGGGCTTCCTTGCTGGCTTTCATGCCAGTAGCCGCGCGCGCCGCGACGGCGCTCTACAAGGACCCCAAGGTTCCCATCGACTTGCGCGTGAAGGACCTGATGGTCCGCATGACGCTGGACGAGAAGGTCGCCCAGCTCATCACGCTGTCCACCCGCAAGCGCGAGGTGATGAACGATTCGCGTGCTTTCGATCCGGCGCTTGCCAGCAGGAACCATCCCGACGGCATCGGCCAGATCGCTCGCCCGTCCGACCGGGGCGGCGCGGCGACCGCCAACAACACCGGCACCGAAGTCACCGGCCGCTGGCGCAAGCCCGCCGATACCATCGCTTTCGTCAACGCCGCGCAGAAGTGGGCGCGCGAGCAGACCCGCCTCGGCATTCCGATCCTCTTCCACGAGGAATCGCTCCACGGCTACATGGCGCCCGAGGCGACCAGCTTCCCGCAGGCCATCGCCATGGGCGGCAGTTTCGACACCGACCTTGTCGAGCGCGTGCAGTCGGTGATCGGACGCGAGGTGCGCGCGCACGGCTCCACGCTGGCGCTCTCTCCGGTGGTCGATATTGCCCGCGATCCGCGCTGGGGCCGCATCGAGGAGACCTTCGGCGAGGATCCCTATCTCTGCGGCGAAATGGGTGTTGCCGCCGTGCTGGGCCTTCAGGGACCGGGCAAGGAACTGGCCCCGGGCAAAGTCTTCGCCACGCTCAAGCACATGACCGGCCACGGCCAGCCTGAAGCGGGTAACAATGTCGCCCCGGCCCCGCTCGGCAAGCGCGAACTGCGCGATTCCTTCTTCCCGCCGTTCCGCGAAGTGGTGCGCCGCACCGGTATTGGCGCGGTCATGCCCTCCTACAACGAGATCGACGGCATTCCCAGCCACGCCAACCACTGGCTGCTTCAGGACGTGCTGCGCGGCGAATGGCACTTCGATGGCGCCATTGTCAGCGATTATGCGGCGATCCCGGAACTGGCGACGTTCCACCACCTTGCCAGCGATCTGGAGGGCGCGGCTCGCCTTGCGCTGCACGCGGGCGTCGATTGCGATCTGCCGGACGGCGATGCCTATCGCACGCTGGCCGATCAGGTCCGCAGGGGTTTGGTGCCGCTGGCCGCCGTCGATTCCGCTTGCCGCCACATGCTCACGCTCAAGTTCCGCGGCGGCATGTTCGAGGAAGCGCCGATCGATCCGAAGGTCTCGGCCAAGCTTACCGCCAATGCCGAAGCCCGCGCGCTGGCGCTGGAAGCGGCGCGCAAGTCGATCTGCCTGCTCAAGAACAGCGGTGTCCTGCCGCTGACCGCCGGTGCCCAGAAGCGCATCGCGGTTATCGGCCCGAACGCCAATGTCACGCGCCTTGGCGGCTATTCGTCGGAGCCGCGCACCACGGTCAATCTGGTGCAGGGCATCACCGCGCGCGTGGCGGGCAAGGCCGAAGTCGTCTTCGCGCAGGGCGTGTTCATCACCCGCAGCGAGGACCGCTCCGCCAACGAAGTGCTGCTGGCCGATCCCGCAAAGAACCGCGCGCTGATTGCCGAGGCCGTGGACGTGGCCAAGGGTAGCGACGTGGTGGTGCTCGCCATCGGCGATACCGAGCAGACCAGCCGCGAGGGCTATGCCCGCACCCACCTTGGCGACCGTACCGACCTTGATCTGCTGGGCGAGCAGAACGAACTGTTCCTCGCGCTCAAGGCCACCGGCAAGCCGGTGATCGTGGTCGCGCTCAATGGCCGTCCGCCCTCTTGGCCCACAGTCGCCGCGCAGGCCGACGCGATCCTTGAATGCTGGTATCTCGGCCAGGAAGGCGGCACTGCCATGGCCGAGGCGCTGTTCGGAGACGTCAATCCGGGCGCCAAGCTGCCGGTCACCGTGGTCAAGGACGTGGGGCAGGTGCCCTTCTTCTACAACCACAAGCCATCGGCCAAGCGCGGCTATCTCTTCACCGAGACGGCGCCGCTCTATCCCTTCGGCTTCGGGCTCAGCTACACCACGTTTACCGTGGGCGCGCCCAGCCTTTCAGCCCCGCGCATCGGCGTTGCGGGCAATGTCACCGTCTCGGTGGACGTGACCAACAGCGGCCAGCGCGAAGGGGACGAGGTGGTGCAGCTTTACGTCCACGATCAGGCCGCCAGCGTCACGCGCCCGGTCATGGAACTGCGCGGCTTCAAGCGCGTCACCCTGAAGCCCGGCGAGACGCGCAAGATCGAGTTCACTCTCGGCCCCGACGATTTCAGCCTCTGGAACGAGGATATGGTAGAAGTCGTCGAACCCGGCCTGTTCGATATCATGGTCGGCGCCAGCAGCGTCGATCATAAGACCACAACCCTCGAAATCGCCTGAGGATTCCCCTAATGCCCAAGATCGTCGACGCCAAAGTCATCATCACCTGCCCGGGGCGGAACTTCGTCACGCTCAAGATCACCTGTGACGACGGCACCACCGGCGTCGGTGACGCGACTCTCAACGGCCGCGAGCTTTCGGTCGCCAGCTACCTGACCGACCACGTGATCCCCTGCCTGATCGGCCGCGACGCGCATCGCATCGAGGACGTGTGGCAGTATCTCTACAAGGGTGCCTACTGGCGCCGCGGTCCGGTGACGATGACCGCCATCGCCGCCGTCGACATGGCGCTCTGGGATATCAAGGGCAAGATCGCGGGCCTGCCGGTCTACCAGCTGCTCGGCGGCGCCAGCCGCGAGGGCGTGATGGTCTACGGCCACGCCAACGGCACCAGCATCGAGGACACGATCGAGGTCGCGCTCGAATACCAGAAGCAGGGCTACAAGGCGATCCGCCTCCAGTGCGGCGTGCCGGGCATGGCCTCGACCTACGGCGTCTCGAAGGACAAGTACTTCTACGAGCCGGCCGATGCCGATCTGCCGACCGAGAACGTCTGGAACACCGCGAAGTATCTGCGCGTGGTGCCCGAACTGTTCAAGGCCGCGCGTGAGGCGCTGGGCTGGGACGTGCACCTGCTGCACGACATCCACCACCGCCTGACCCCCATCGAGGCCGGCCGCCTCGGCAAGGATCTGGAGCCCTACCGCCCGTTCTGGCTGGAAGACGCGACCCCTGCCGAAAATCAGGAAGCCTTTCGCCTGATCCGCCAGCATACCACCGCGCCGCTGGCCGTGGGCGAGATCTTCAACTCGATCTGGGACTGCAAGGACCTGATCCAGAACCAGCTGATCGACTATATCCGCGCCACGGTCGTCCACGCGGGCGGCATCACGCATCTGCGCCGGATCGCGGCGCTGGCCGATCTTTACCAGATCCGCACCGGCTGCCACGGCGCCACCGATCTTTCGCCGGTCTGCATGGCCGCCGCGCTGCACTTCGACCTTTCGGTGCCGAACTTCGGCGTTCAGGAATACATGCGCCACACGCCCGAGACCGACGCGGTCTTCCCCCATGCCTACACCTTCGACGACGGCATGATGCACCCGGGCGAAGCGCCGGGTCTGGGCGTGGACATCGACGAGGAACTGGCGGCAGGCTATGAATATACGCGCGCCTTCCTGCCGGTGAACCGCCTCGAAGACGGCACGATGTACAACTGGTGAGCACTGTGCACGGCGCCACGCTGAAAGTAGTCGAAACCGAAACCGGCCCGCGCAAACCTGCGGGCCGGATCCGTTGGATCGTCTGCACGCTGCTCTTCGCGGCGGTCGTCCTGAGCTATGTCGACAGGCTGGTCCTGCCGACGCTCAAGCCCGAACTGCAAGCCCGCTACGGCTGGAGCGAGAGCGGTTATGCCGACCTCGCGATCTGGTTCCAGGCGGGCTACGGCATTGCCTATGTCGTGTTCGGCCGCCTGATCGACCGGATCGGCGCACGCGCGGGCTATGCCCTTGCGGTGACGCTGTGGACGGTGGGGCACATGGCGCACGCGCTGTTCACGTCCACCAGCGGCATGCTGATCGCCCGCATCCCGCTGGCCATCGGTGAGGCGGGGACCTTCCCCGCCGCCATCGCCGCCACCAACGAATGGTTCCCCAAGCGCGAGCGCGCGCTGGCCATCGGCATCTTCAACGCGGGCTCCAACGTCGGCGCGATCCTGACGCCGCTGGTGGTGCCGATCATCGCGATGACGCTCGGCTGGCGCTGGGCCTTCATCCTCACCGGCCTGCTGACCGTGGTGTGGCTGGTCGCATGGCTCGGCTTCTACCGCCGCCCGCGCGACAAGAAGTCCCTGAGCGCCGAGGAACTGGCCTGGATCGAAGCCGATCCGGTCGAGCCGGTCCGCCCGGTCAAGTGGCGCGCGCTATTCGGCTATCGCCAGACCTGGGCCTATATGCTGGGCCGTTTCCTGATCGACCCGGTCTGGTGGACCTTCCTGTTCTGGCTGCCGGACTTCTTCAACAAGCAGTTCGGCGTGAAGATGCTGGACTTCGGACCGCCGCTGATCGCCGTCTACCTGCTGGCCGATATCGGCTCGGTGCTGGGCGGCTGGACATCCTCGCGCTTCATCGGCCGGGGCTGGAGCGTCAACCGTTCGCGCAAGACGGCGATGTTCCTTGCCGCGCTCTGCGCCGTGCCGATTGCCCTTGCGCCGGGCGCGCAGAGCCTGTGGACCGCCGTGGCGCTGATCGGCCTTGCCTGCGCCGGGCATCAGGGCTTCTCGGCCAATCTCTACGCGCTTCCGGGCGATACGATGCCGCGCTGGATGACCGGCTCGGTCGTCGGCCTCGGCGGGCTTGCCGGCGCGCTGGGCGGCATGCTGATGGCCAAGTTCGCCGGAACTATCCTGGAGCGGGTGGGCAGCTACGAGCCGATCTTCGTGGTCGCCTCCTGCGCCTATCTCGTGGCCCTTGGCGTCATTCACCTGATCCTTCCCCGCTATCAAGTCGCCGATCCCGACGGTGAGAGAGTTACTGCATGACTAGTCCCCTCGTTCTCCATCCCGACCGCCTGTTCCCTGCCGATCCCGGCACCCGGGCCATCGCGCGCGCGCTCTACGAGGGCGTGAAGGACCTGCCGATCGTCAGCCCGCACGGCCATACGGACCCGGCCTGGTTCGCCTATGACGAGGCTTTCAGCGATCCCGCCTCGCTGCTGATCGTGCCGGACCACTATGTGTTCCGCATGCTCTATTCGCAGGGCGTGGCGCTGGAATCGCTCGGCGTGCCCAGCGTCGACGGCAGCCCGGTGGAGCAGGACCCGCGCAAGATCTGGAACATTTTCGCGAAGAGCTACCACCTGTTCCGAGGCACGCCCTCGCGCATGTGGCTGGACTGGGTCTTCGCCGAAGTCTTCGGCCTTGACGTGCTGCTCGATGAGACGACGGCCGACCACTATTACGAGGTGATAGACGCCGCGCTGAAGACCGAGGCGTTCCGCCCGCGCGCGCTATTCGAGCGGTTCAATATCGAACTGATCGCCACCACCGAAGGGCCGCTGGACCCGCTGGCCCATCACCGCGCGATCCGCCAAAGCGGCTGGAACGGCCGCGTCGTCACGGCCTATCGCCCCGATCCGGTCGTCGATCCCGAAACGCCGGGCTTTGCCGAAAAGGTCGCGAAGTTTGGCGAAATGGCAGGCGAGGACGTCTCGACTTACGCGGGCTACCTTGCCGCGCACCGCTTCCACCGTGCGCGCTTCCGCGATGCGGGCGCGACTTCGACCGACCACGGCCATCCCAGCGCGCTGACCGCCGACCTTTCGCCCGAGGACTGCGAGGCGCTCTACCAGCGCGTGCTTTCGGGCGCGAGCAAGGAAGACGCCGAACTGTTCCGCGCCCAGCTCCTGACCGAAATGGCCGGGATGAGCGTGGAAGACGGCATGGTCATGCAGCTCCACCCAGCCGTCCACCGCAGCCACAACAAGGCCGTGCTCGACCGCTTCGGGCGCGACAAGGGCGGCGACATTCCCATGCCGGGCGAATTCGTGGAGGCCCTGAAGCCGCTGCTCGACCGCTGCGGCAACGATCCGCGCCTGACGCTGATCCTCTTCACGCTGGACGAGGAAGTCTATTCGCGTGAACTGGCCCCGCTGGCAGGCCACTATCCCTCGCTGCGTCTCGGGCCGCCGTGGTGGTTCCACGATTCCCCCGAAGGCATGCGCCGCTTCCGCGAGCGCGCAACTGAGACCGGCGGGTTCTACAACACCGTCGGCTTCAACGACGACACCCGCGCCTTCCTCTCGATCCCGGCCCGGCACGATGTGGCACGGCGTATGGACTGCGCATGGCTGGCGCAGCTCGTGGCCGAACACCGCTTGCCCGAGAACGAGGCGCACGAAGTGGCGCGCGCGCTCGCCTATGATCTGGTCAAGGCGGCGTACAAACTGTGAGGCAAGCTGTGAGGCTTTCGAACGAGACTCTCGCCGAGGTTCCGGCCTCGGTCGCCCGCCCGGCCTATGACCGCGCGGCGGTCAAGGCGGGTGTCGTCCACCTCGGCATCGGCGCCTTCCACCGCGCGCATCAGGCCGCTGTGTTCGAGGCCGCGCTGGCCTCGGGTGACCTCCGCTGGGGCGTGATCGGCGTTTCGCTGCGCTCGGCCTCGGTGCGGGACCAGATGGCGCCGCAGGACGGGCTCTACACGCTGCTCGTGCGCGAGGGCGAGGTGCAGACGCCGCAGATCATGGGCGTGGTGCAGCGCGTGCTGGTCGCTCCGGAAGACCCGGAGGCAGTGATCGCCGCGCTGGCTTCACCGGATACGCACCTCGTCACGCTGACGATCACCGAGAAGGGCTATTGCCTCGACCGCAAGACCGGCAAGCTCATGGCTGAGGATGCGGACGTGGCGGCCGATCTCGCCGGGCTGGAGCGCCCGCGCACGGCAGCGGGCTTCCTCGTCGCCGCGCTGGCGCGTCGGCGTGCGCAGGGGCTGGCGCCGCTCTCGATCCTTTCGTGCGATAACCTGCCGCACAACGGTGCGCTGCTGAAGGGCGCTGTGCTTGCCATGGCCGAGGCGCACGACCCGGCGCTGGCTGCGTGGATCGCGGAGACCTGCACATTCCCGGCCACCATGGTCGACCGCATCGTTCCGGCGACGACGGACGAGGACATTGCCGGTCTGGCCGCCCTGATCGGCGCCGAGGATCGCGCGATGGTCAAGGCCGAACCCTTCCTGCAATGGGTGATCGAGGACGCGTTTGCGGGCGAGCGCCCGGACTTCGCGGCATTCGGCGTCCAGCTGACCGATGCCGTCGCCCCGTGGGAAGAAGCCAAGCTGCGCTTGCTCAACGGCGCGCACTCGGCCATCGCCTATCTCGGCGGTCTTGCGGGCGATGCGTTCGTGCATGATTTCGTCGGCACCGCGCAGGGGCTGCTGTTCGTCGAGCGGCTGTGGGACGAAGTCGTGCCCTCGCTCGATCCGCCTGCCGGGCTCGATGTGGCGGCCTATCGCAAGCAGCTGTTGGCGCGCTTCGCCAACAGCGCGCTTCAGCACCGTACCCGGCAGATCGCCATGGATGGATCGCAGAAGCTGCCGCAGCGCCTGCTCGCGCCGCTGACCGCCGTGCGCGGGCAGGGCGGTTCCTTCGCTGCCATCGCGCTTGGCATTGCAGCATGGGTGCGCTGGCAGGCGGGCACGACCGACGCGGGCGAGACCTTCGCCATTGACGATCCCGCCGCTGCCGCTCTGGCCGCCGCGCTGGCCCCCGCCGAAACCCCGCGCGAACGCGTCGTGGCGGCGCTGGGCGTGCTCGGCTTCGTACCGGACGAGGAAGCGCTGGCTGCCGTGGCAGCGCATCTGGCCCGGCTCGAACAATCCGGCGCCCGCGCCGCCATTACCCAGTTCCTCGGAGAGAAGTAAAATGACCTTCCGCGCTGCCTTCATGGCGGTCACGGCTCTCTGCGCAAGCGTGAGCCTGGCCGCTCCCGCGCGCGCCGATGCGCCTCGCCTCGAAGCCAAGGGCGATACCAAGCAGCTGATCGTGAACGGCAAGCCGATGCTGATGATCGCGGGCGAGCTGAGCAATTCGGCCTCCTCCAGCGCGACCTACATGGCGCCGCACTGGAAGCGGCTGAAGGCCATGAACCTCAACACCGTGCTGACGCCGGTGTCGTGGGAACTGATCGAGCCCACCGAGGGCACGTTCGACTGGTCTTCGGTGGATTCGCAGATCAAGGCGGCGCGGGCGAACGATCTCAAGTTGGTGATCCTGTGGTTCGGCGCGTGGAAGAACTCCATGTCCACGTACGTTCCGGCCTGGGTGAAGCGCGATCAGCAGCGCTTCCCGCGTGCGGCGCTCCCCAACGGGCAGAGCGTGGAAATCCTCTCCACGTTCGGCGGGGAGACGCTCAAGGCCGATGAGCGCGCCTATGCCGCGCTGATGGCGCACCTGAAGGCGGTCGATTCCACGCAGAACACCGTCGTCATGGTGCAGGTGGAGAACGAGATCGGCATGCTGCCGGTCGCGCGCGACTATAGCGCCGCCGCCAATGCCGCCTACCGCGAGCCGGTTCCGGCCGAACTGGTGAACTACCTCGTCGCCCACAAGGACAGCCTTGTCCCCGGCATGCGCCGGATGTGGCTCGAGCACGGCGCGCGCACCAGCGGATCGTGGGAAGACCTGTTCGGCGGCGGCGATGCCTCGGCCGAAGTCTTCACCGCGTGGCACTATGCCCGCTTCGCCGACCAGCTCGCGGCGGCGGGCAAGGCGGCCTATCCGATCCCGATGTACGTCAACGTGGCGCTCAATCGCCCGGGCCGCATCCCCGGCGAATATCCGAGCGGCGGCCCGCTCCCGCACCTGCTCGACGTGTGGAAGGCGGGCGGTACCCATCTCGATTTCCTGTCGCCGGACATCTACTTCCCGAACTTCGTGGAGATCGTGAACGGCTACAAGCGGCCGGATAACGTGCTGTTCATTCCCGAGGCGCACAATTCCAACAACCCAGTGACGCCGGCGAACGCGTTCTATGCGATCGGCCAGCTCGACGCGATCGGCTTCGGTCCCTTCTCCATCGACTCCGTCGACGAGAATCCGGGCGCGCTCAAAGACGCCTATGGCGTGCTTCAGCAGTTGAAGCCCTATATCCTCGATGCGCAGGGCACCGACCGCATGGTGGGCTTCAAGCCGCGCCAGCTCTATGACGAAACGCTGGTCTACGAGCCGGAAACCCGCGACGTTGGGCCCTATCGCTTCACGATTGCCTACGCCGATATCCAGAAGCCGGTGGCGAACCCCGGCGCCGATGCGTCGATTCCGGGAACGACTGCCGCGATCGCTGCGGCGGGCGGGATGATCATCCAGATTGGCCCCGAGGAATATCTGATCGCCGGGCAGGGCATCACGGTGACCTTCAAGCCCAAATCGGACGCCGCCGCGCTGGCGGGAATCGATTCGGCATTCGAGGGCGAATTCGATTCGACCGGCACGTGGATACCCGGCCGACTGCTCAATGGCGACCAGACCCATCAGGGCCGTCATATCCGGCTGGACGCCGGAAAGTGGCAGATTCAGCGGGTAAAGCTCTACTCCTACAAATAGAGATACCGCTAACATTGGTATTGACGCGGGTCGGTGCTCTCCATATGTAGGGGTTAATGATAGCGCTACCAGCGGTGGCGCGACCCGTGATCCGCTTGGAAGCGGACATGTCCTACATGGGAGAGTATTTTTAATGCGTTCCAGCCGTATTTCCGTTCGTGCCGTTCTTCTGAGTGCTGCCGCGCTCCAGGGTTTTGTCGCGCCTGCCGTCCATGCACAGGACGCCGCACCGGCTGCCGACGCCGCCCAGGCCCCGCAGGATGCCAATGCTGAACCGTCGGGCGGAGATATCGTCGTCACCGGTATCCGCGCCTCGCTCCAGAGCGCGACCAATGCCAAGCGCGATGCGGTGGCCTTCGGTGACTCGATCTTCGCCGAAGACATCGGCAAGCTGCCCGCCACCAACCTTGCCGAAACGCTGAACCGCATGCCCGGCGTGCGCCTCAACCGCGACATCAACGGCGAAGGCACGCAGGTTGCCATTCGCGGCCTCGGCCCCAGCTTCACCCGCGTTCTGCTCAACGGTTCGCAGCTTCAGGTTGCCTCGGACGGGGGCACCAACGGCGGCAGCGCCAACCGCGAAGTCGATCTCGACTTCTTCCCTTCGGAACTCTTCACGCGCCTCGACCTGGCCAAGAGCCCGACGCCCTCGACGCTCGAAGGCGGCATTGCCGGTACCGTCAACCTTCACAACGCCCGTCCGTTCGATAAGCCGGGCGACCACGTTACCGTGGTGGCGCAGGGCCAGTATACCGACAGCAACGACAAGTTCGGCCCGCGCGGCGCCATCGTCGCCAGCCACACCAGCGATACCTTCGGCATTCTCGTCGGCGTGGCCGGCGTGAAGACCAAGACCCGCGTCGACGCCTTCGAATCCGTGGGCTGGGGCGACGGCAACCTGCCTTGCGGTACGGGCTGCACCGATGCCGGCAACAACAACTGGAACTGGGCTTCGACCGTTCCGGCCAATGCCGGTCACGGCCTTGTCGCCGGGCAGCCGGTGGACCCCGTTGCCACCTCGGGCCTCACCCGCGACCAGCTCAGCACCGCGCTGCTGCCGCGCCTCGGCCGCAACAGCCTGACCACCGGCACGCGCTCGCGCATTTCGGCGCTAGCGTCGATGGAATGGCGCCCGAGCGACGAGCTGCACTTCGCTCTCGACGCCATGTGGGCCAAGTCCGAGCGCAATTACGACAAGGTCAACATGAACTGGCAGGTCCGTAACTCGGGCCCGGGCACCGGCGCGCAGGCGACCGGCGGCATGGTTCCGATCGACCTCACCGTGGATGACAACAACGTCGTCACCAGCGGTACGTTCGCGAACTCCTCGTTCTTCCTGGAGGCGAGCCAGTTCAAGCAGACGACCAAGTTCTGGAACATCAACCCCAGCGTGACCTGGCAGCCGGCCTCGAACATCAAGGTTGAGGCGAATGCCAACTGGTCGAAGAGCTCGTTCTTCCGCGAACAGCCGACCTGGGCCTTCCAGACCGCACCGAATTCGGGCGTGGACGTCTATTACGACAACACCGGCGGTTCCAACCAGCCGATCATCACGTCGAACGCGAACCTGAACGATCCGAACCTCGGCTGGCAGTGGTACCGCCAGAACGTGGCGCTGGTTCGTCGCAGCACCGACACCAAGGGCGCACACCTCGACACCACGATCGGCGACAGCGACTTCAACGTGAAGTTCGGCGGCGCCTATGACCGCGCCGAGCGCTCGATCCGCGCTTACGACAACAGCCCGGCCTACCAGCTTTCGGTCTGCGGCGTCGGCTGCACCGGCGCCACCGGTTCGGTGCCCACTTCGGCGATCTCGCAGTATCTGAAGCAGTTCCCGGTCAACAACTTCGGCCATCTCGCCAGCGGTAGCGTCGGCTACAACGCCTTCGTCGTTCCGGACTTCGATGCACTGAGGCAGGCTACCGACTACGCCAGCTACCGTGACAGCGCGCCGCAGGCGAGCGGTGCGGTGACCGGCGGCGCCACCGGCGACATGGACGAGACCGTCTGGGGTGCCTACTTCGAACTGAACGGCGTGACCCAGATCTTCGGCCGCGACCTGCACATGAATTCCGGCATGCGCTATGCCCACACCAATCAGGTCGTCACCGGCCCGAGCCAGGTGGGCACGAGCATCATCGATATCACCTCACGGGCGAACTACGACAACTTCCTGCCGTCGATCAACCTGACCTACGACGTGATGGACAACGTCAAGCTGCGCGCTTCGGCTTCGCGCACCATGACCCGTCCGGATGCGGGCCTGATCCTGCCGGGCATCACCTTCTCCGACCCGTCGGCGCTGGTGGCGACTGCGGGTAATCCGGATCTGACGCCCTACACCTCGGACAACTACGATATCGGCGGTGAGTTCTACACAGGCGGCATCGGTTATGTCGGCGTCTCGGCGTTCCTGAAGAACATCCAGGGCTTCACCAGCACGCAGGTGACCAGCGCCAGCTTCGGTTCGCTGAACATTCCGTTCGACAGCCTGATCGCTACCCAGCAGGACGCGCTGCGCAACCGCGCTGCCGCATCCGGCGTGGCGATCAACGATCTGCCAATCACGGTGAACCGTCCGATCAACCTGTCCGACCTGCGCATCAAGGGCATCGAAGTTACCTGGGTCCAGCCGCTCGACTTCCTGGTTCAGGGCCTCGGCTTCTCGGCCAACGGCACGTACCTGAAGCAGTCGTCGTCCTCGGGCCTCGTCGCCACCGGCGTCTCGCCCTACTCGTACAACCTTCAGGGCTTCTACGAGGGCCACGGCGTTTCGGTCAGCCTGAACTACGTCTGGAACGACGCGTCGATCGCGCTGAACGGTCCGCAGAACAACATCCAGGGCGCCGCGCTGCGTTCGGATGCCCGCGGTCAGCTCGACCTTTCGGCCGGTTACCAGCTGCCGTTCCTCGACAACCGTCTGCGTCTGACGCTGGACGTGCTGAACATCAACAACGCGCCGATCCGCACCACCTTCCAGTACGACAACGCTGCGTACTCGGTCTACTATCCGGGCCGTCAGGTCCTGCTGGGTCTGCGCGCCAACTTCTGATCGTTCTTTCCAGGGAACCCCTCCTCCTCCCTGTAAACTTCGAGCCGGCGCCCCGTACCTAGGGCGCCGGCTTTTTTCTTTTCAAGGGTTCACGCGATGCTGCCGAAAGTCCGTTATCTTGCCCTGACCGCCGCTCTGCCCGTCGCCCTGCTGGGCGCCGGAATTTCCGCGCCCGCACAGGCGGCTTCCTGCCCCTGGATCCCGGCGTGGGGATCGTCCCAAATGCAGCCGGATGGAGACAATGTTCTGCCCGCCGAGGCCCGTAGCGACGTAACGCTGCGCCAGATCGTGCGCACCTCCATCGGCGGCACCGGGCTGCGCGTGCGGCTTTCCAATGCTTTCGGCGATACGCCGCTGGTGATCGAGGCGGCCACGCTGGCGCGGGCGCCGCATGTGGGCAAGCCCGGGATCGACACCGCCTCGCTCACGCCGCTGCGCTTTGCCGGCAAGACCCGCGTGGTGATCCCGCCGGGCAGCGACTGGCTCTCCGAGCCGGTGGAGCTGCCGGTAAAGGCGTTCGAGGATCTGGCCATCTCGCTCCACGTGGAGGCGGTGCCGCAGCGCCAGACCTCGCACCCCGGCGCGCGCACTACGTCTTACTGGATCCCCGGTGACCATGTGCGCGAGGCCGATCTGCCCACGGCCAAGACCATGGAGCACTGGTTCCTGCTCTCCGGCATCGAGGCACACGCTTGTGGTACCGGAGCGGTGGTGGCGCTGGGCGACTCCATCACCGATGGTCGCGGCACCACCACCAACGGAAACGACCGCTGGACAGACGTGCTCGCCCGGCGCCTTGGCGGCAAGCGCTCGGTCATCAATCAGGGCATCGGCGGCAACCGCGTGCTGCTGGACGGCCTTGGCCCGAACGCCATGGCCAGGCTTGACCGCGATGTTCTGGCGCTGCCCGGCGTATCCCACCTGATCGTGCTGGAAGGGATTAACGACCTTGGCAACCTGACGCGCGAGCACCCGGCTACGGCCGAGCAGCACGCCGCCATGGTCGAGCAGATCACCGGCGCTTACGCCCAGATCGTCGCGCGTGCGCATGCGCATGGCGTCAAGGTCTACGGCGGGACGCTGCTGCCGTTCATGGGCATGGAGTTCTACCACCCCACTGCCGCGAACGAGGCGGACCGGCAGGCGGTGAATGCCTGGATCCGCACGCCCGGCCATTTCGATGCGGTGATCGACTTCGACAAAGTCATGCGCGACCCGGCGCGTCCTGACCACCTCAACCCGGCCTACGACAGCGGCGATGCGATCCATCCCAATCCGGCCGGATACAAGGCTATGGGCGAGGCGGTGCCGCTGGAATTGCTGCGATAGGGGGCGGGTGCAAATTAGCGATGCTTGGCGAAGAAATCCCGCTGCGCCTGATTGATCGAACCGCTGTCCCAATCGACTTCGCGTTTTGACGGCGGGATGTAATCCCGCCGATCCTCATTTTCGTAAAACAGGGTGCCGTGGATGCCGAGCGCATCGCTCTTCAGGATCGGGCGGTCCCAAAGAGGCGTCAATATGGCCCCGGCGGCGTCTTCCCCAAGCCGGTCGATCAGGTCTTCGATCAACTCCATGTCGCGTCCATCCGGAAAGATCCTGTCGAATTCCTCCGCTGTCGCCTGAAATACGCTGAAGGCGGCGTTCGCAGCACTGTCGATGATCTGGATGTTCTTCATGATGGAGTATTGGCACTGGGCAGCATTGCCCGCAATCGAACTGATTGCGAGCTTGGGCCGAGGCGATCTTATTGAAGCAGGATTAGATCGAAGAACGCTTAGCTCGGACAAACCTCGGCGCCCGGCTTCGGCGGCAGCGGTGTAGTCCTCAGCAAAGCCGGTGTCGGGCCCGGCTCACGCGGATCGGTGGCGGCGTAGAACTTGTCGCGCTGCGCCTGTTCCAGCGTGATGAACTGGAACCCCATGCCGCGATAGAGATCGAGCAATCGCGGAAGCATCCGCGCATCGAATGCGCCGATGTGGAGCAGCAACACATAGGGTACGTCGTGCCCGAAGCGCGCCTTGGACGCGGCGCGCGCGGCTTCGGCGTCGGCGCGCGCGGCATCGAGGTAGCGGGTTTCGAGATCGGAGATGGCGCTCTGGTTCCCCTGCGTGACGCAGCGGGAATAGGGTTCGTTCCACGCCCAGTCGTCGAACGAGAGGCTCACGCCTGCGATATGGTAGTGCCGATCGGCCAGTGCCTTGCGCACGGCGTCGCGGACCGCTGGGTTCTTGCCCTCAGCAAGGAAGGGATAGCGGAACCAGCGCTTCATGCCGCGCGGCGCCAGTTCGGCGTCGTTGCGGTCGATCTCGGCGACGAACGTCGGCTCGCCCACGGCATCGAGATTGAGGTGGTTATAGCCGTGATTGCCGAATGGCAGCCCTGCTGCGCTCCAGCGGGCGAGCACGGCATCGAGTTCGCCCGGCTCGCCCTTGCCGGCATTGGCAAAGCCGAACGCAGGCGCCTTGGCGGCTTTCAACTCGGCAATGATCCTGTCGATCACCGCAACCCGGGTCTCGCCCGGAGGCAGGAGGCTGTGCGCGGGAATATCGTCGAACGTCAGCGCGATCTGCGGCGCCGCGTCCGCCAGCGCGGGAAGGGGGATGGCGGCGAGCAGTGCCGCCATCAGCAGGCGTGCGGATCGTCTTGCCATCCCCCGGTCCTCGAATTGCGCTTAGCGAACGAACGGATCGATCGTCTGGATCGTGCCGTCTTCGTTGTAGTGGAGTTCGGTAACCTTCACGTTGCGCAGGCGCGTCTGGCCCGAGAGCTGCGTGTCGGCATAGAACAGCCACCAGCGGCCGTCCTTCTCGACGATCGACTGATGCGTGGTCCAGCCATCCACCGGCTGAAGGATACGGCCCTTGTAGGTGAACGGACCGTAGGGAGAATCGCCGATGGCATAGACCAGGTAATGCGTGTCGCCGGTCGAGTAGCTGAAGTAGTACTTGCCCTTGTACTTGTGCATCCACGAGGCTTCGAAGAAGCGGCGGTCATGGTCGCCGCCGAGCAGCAGGTTGCCCTTTTCGTCGACGATCTTGATCTCGCGCGGGGCTTCCGCGAATTCCAGCATGTTGCCGCTCATGCGCGCGACGCGCGGGAGCAGGGCGGGCTTGTCGTCGGCCTGAAGGTCGGTCTTCGAGCCGTTGGGATCGTACTTGCCGGTGGTGTTGCGCTGGAGCTGGCCGCCCCAGATGCCGCCGAAGTACATGTAGCTCTGCCCGTCGTCATCGGTGAAAACGGCAGGATCGATCGAGTAGCTGCCCTTGATCGGCGCGGCCTGCGGCTTGAACGGGCCCATCGGGTCTTTCGAGGTGGCAACACCGATGCGGAACGCGCCCTGCTTGTCCTTGGCGGGGAAGTAGAGGTAGTACGTGCCGTTCTTGTAGGCCGCATCCGGTGCCCACATCTGCTTGTCGGCCCAGGGCACCTGCTTCACGTCGAGCGCGACGGGGCCAACAGTGACCTTGCCGCCGACATTGTCCATCGAAAGCACGTGGTAATCACGCATCTCGAAGTGGCTGCCAAGGTCGTCCTCGGGCGTCGGGCCGTCGATGTCGTGGCTGGGGTAGATGTAGAACTTGCCGTTCCACACGTGGGCCGAGGGGTCGGCGGTGTACATTTCGGTGACCAGCGGCTGCGAAAGGTACTTCTTGGCCGCAGCGGCATTAGGGGCAGGGGCCTGCGTCGAAGACTGGGCAGTGGCTTCGGCGGAAGCCACGTTGCTGTTGCCAGCGGCCATCAGGCCGCAGAAAGCCGTTGCTGCAAGGGCAGCGTAAATTCGCCTCGACACATCTATCTCCCGGTCGTGTGAGCTTATGGGAAGAAAGATAGCGCTAACAATCGATGGGGGCAACCGGGAAACGATGGTTGCCTGCAGGTCAATCGGCCGCGCCGTCCGGCTTGGGCATCCGGCGCGGCTGGGGCTGGCCGGTCGTGCGTTCCCAATACTCGTCGGCCCGGCGTTCGAAGGTCGGGGCACTGCGGGCGTCGCTCTGGTAGAAGGCGCCTCTCTTCAGGCCCGGCACATATTCCTGTTCGACCCAGCCGCGCGGATCGTCGTGGGGGAAACGGTATCCGACATGGCCGAGCGCCGCTGCGCCCTTGTAGTGCGCATCGCGCAAGTGGAGCGGCACGCTGGCCGGGGGATGCGAGGCGACGAATTGCATCGCCTGCGAGATGCCGCTGCATGCAGAACCGGACTTCGGGGCGCGGGCGATGTGCAGGGCGGCGTGGGCAAGCACGATCTGCGCCTCGGGATAGCCGATCTTCTCGACCGCCTGTGCGGCGGCGACTGCCGTCTGCAATGCGGTATTGTCGGCCAGGCCGATATCTTCCGAGGCGTGGATCATGATCCGCCGGGCGATGTAGCGGGGGTCCTCACCGCCGTGGATCAGGCGCGCCAGCCAGTAGAGCGTGGCGTCCGGGTCCGATCCGCGCATCGACTTGATGAAGGCCGAAACCACGTCGTAATGCGCGTCGCCCGAGCGGTCGTGATTGACCGGGGCGGAGGCATAGGCTTCCGCCAGCATCTCGTCAGTGATCGTCACTTTGCCATCGGTCTCGTGACCCACGGCGAGGCTTTCGAGCGTGGTCAACGCGCGGCGGGCATCACCGCCGGAGCGACCGGCAATTATGCGCAACTGCGCGGGCGTCAGTTCCACATGCACGTCCTGCGCGGCGAAATGCGCGATCCCGCGCCGGACCACCTGCTCCATTTCCTCAATGGTCAGCGGTTCGAGCTTGAGGATCGTCGAGCGGGAGACCAGCGCCGGAGGCAACACGTGATAGGGATTGCCGGTGGTCGCGCCGATGAAATCGGCCACGCCGTCCTCGCAGAGCGCCAGCAGATCGTCCGCCTGCGTGGCCGAAAAGCGCTGCACTTCGTCCACAAAGATCAGGACCGGTCGGATCCGTGCCTCGTCGGCGATCCGGCGCAAGTCCGAGACGCCGGCGCGCGTCGCATTGAGCGGGCGGAACTCCTTGCCCAGCATCGCGCCGACCGCGCGCGCGATGGAGGTCTTGCCGATGCCCGGCGGGCCGTAGAGGATCACGCTGCCCAGCGCCCGCGCCGCAATACGCCGCCGCAGGATCGAGCCCGGTCCGACCAGAGCCGCCTGACCGATCACGTCGTCCAGCGTCGCAGGGCGCAGCAGCGCCGCCAGCGGCGCCTTGCCCAGGGGTGTCGCGGTATCGAACAGGTCGCTCATCAGATCCTCGAATAGCGCCCATGGCCCGTGGGCGGAAGCGATCGGCCGATGCAGGCCGCCTGCCCCATGACGGTCTCATAGCGGCGCGGCTTTCGGGCGCAACGCCGCCATGACCGCATGCCCACAGCCACGGCGGATCGACAGAGCAAGGGTTTCCTCCCGCGCAAGGCCAGCGTTTCCCCTATCCCATCCGCGTCCGACAAGGAGGAAGATCGCCAGAGTTCCATTGGACCGGGAGGCTGGCGCGGAAGATGGCTATGAGCGGGCGCTTTGCCCTTACCGAGTTGGGAGCGAATTGGCTGGGCAGTGATTTCACGCACCACAAGTTCCAGCTGGGCGCGAACACCTATCTCCCGCTGGGCAAGCAGACCGTTCTGGCGCTTCGCCAGCAGCTTTGCGGCGCTTCCAAGGACGCGCCCTATTACGACTTGTGCCTGTTCGGACAGCAGGGCGACCTGCGCGGCTACGAGACCGGCCGCTATCGCGACGGCGCAAGCTGGGCGCTTCAGGCGGAACTGCGCCAGCACTTGTTCTGGCGGATCGGGGGCGTTGCCTTCGCCGGCGTGGGCGGCATTGCCGAAGATACCGGGTCGATCTGGAAGCACAGCACCGTGCTCACCTCGGGCGGGGTGGGGCTGCGCTATCTGGCATCGAAGGACGCCAATGTGAATCTGCGCGCCGATGTTGCCTGGGGCAAGGACGGCCCGGCCTTCTACTTCGGCATTGGCGAGGCTTTCTGAAGCGCGGAGAGGCGCTCACACAATCGAGAGAAAGGAACGGTCATGATCCTTGTGAAAAACCTGTCGGCCCCGGCTTGGGGTGTGTGCATCCTGCTGTTGTGCAGCCCCGTGCCGGTTCTGGCCCAGGGCGCCGGGCGCGTCGATGCCGCTTTCGCGAATGCCGATCTGAACAAGGACGGCCGCATCAGTCGTAACGAATATATCAAGGCACGCAGCCAGCGCTTCGCAAACATGGACCGCAATGGCGACGGCGGCGTCTCGAAGGCGGACTTTCCGCGCGCCAGCCACAATCCGGCGATGGAGAGCAAGCTCAACGCCTTCATCGCCGAGAGCGACACCAATCACGACGGCGTGGTGACCCGTGCCGAACTCGATGCCTCGCCGCCTCGCGCCTTCAACAGGGCCGATACGAACCACGACGGCTTCGTGGACAAGGCCGAACTCGCTGCCATCGAGGCGCGCCGCCGGCGTTGATCTCCCGCTGAACGGACGGGATGCGGTATTCCGCAGGCAACCGAACCGGAATTCCCGGCCGAGCCCGCGTGATCTTTCGGCGGCGTTGCAGGGATTCATTTACCAGATTTGTTTAAAATGGGGCCTTCCTCGATCCTGTGGGGATTGCTAGGCGGCTGCGTCGCCAGCGGCCAAGCGCCCGAGATTTGAGCGTGACCTGCGAAGATGGAAATAACAGGGCAAATGAACCGTCCCGATCTCAAGGTCAGTGTCACGCAGGTTTCCCCGTCCGCGATCCAGGGCCATATTCCGGATGACGATGCGTCTAATCCGTGGATGCGCGCAGGTGCGGATGTGACGATCTTTCTGGACCCGCCGGATACCGCGTTCGACAACGGCATTCTTGGCGGCGGGCGCATTTATGAAGACCGAATTGAGATCGACCTGACGCTGGGGCCGGATCGGACGGCCGGGCTTGTCGATGCTCTGGACCGCGCTGACGCGGCGGTGTTGCACTTCCAGACCCGTGCGGTCTCCGAATTCCTGTTCCGGGTGGAGGCTGTCAGCCCCGGCTGAGCGCGCGCACCGGCGAATAGTGCTCCCTGCGCGGGGTCGGTCATATCGGCGCGCACCCGCTCTGCTACAGTTCCTCCGAACGGGGCAGGGCAATGAGAGGGATAGACGTGATCGAAGCGGAATGCCGGTGCGGCTCGGTAGGGCTGGAAATCGAGGGAAGTCCTGTCTTTCAGGTCTACTGCCATTGCAGCGATTGCCAGCTGGCCCACGGCGCAGCTTATGCGCTCAACGCGGTTTATGCAGCCGACGCGGTGCAGGTAATCAGAGGCGCTCCCGCATCAGGTCGGGTGCGAACGACGCCTCGGATGCGGTGCGGCGGTTGCGGAACGCACTTGTACACCGAAGTCTCGGTGGCGGGCCTGCGCAGCCTCAATGCCTACCTTCTTCCGAAAGAGCAGTTCGCGCCGCAATTCCATCTTCATTGCGAGGATGCGGTCCTGCCGGTCGTCGACGATCTCCCGCACTACAAGCGGATGCCGGCGGCGTTCGGCGGCAGCGACGACGTGGTCGATTGGTAGCAGGAAGCCAATTCACGGGGCAAAGATGCTCGGCGAAGTGATTTGCCGAAATCGGGATTATTCCAATAGGAACAGTGGCTATTTCTTGTTAGCTTGCTTCCGGATCGTTTGAAAATGCCGTTCCGGCGCGCATGCCGTTGTCCGGTTTGCGCAAGGCGATGTCAGTTGGAAGGAAGCCTACCTTGCGTAGAGTATTTCCCATTGCAACCGTCGGATTTGCGCTCCTTGTCATGATGAGCGGGTGCCGTGACAAGGATCCTCAGAAGGAGCAACAGCAGGTTGGCATTCCTGCCCCAGCGCCCGCGCTCCCATCGGGCAGGGCGGGGACAGCCAGCTTCGCGCCGTTGGTCAGGGCCGCTGCGCCGGCCGTGGTCAATATTGCCGTCTTGCAGGCGTCACCGGCAACCGACAATCCGCTGCTGCGCGATCCCTTCTTCCGCCGCTATTTCGGCCCTCCGCGAGAGCAAACCCGTCTCGCGGCCGGCTCCGGCGTGATCATCGATGGGCGCCGCGCGCTCGTGCTCACCAACAATCACGTGATAGAAAATGCCCGGGCTATTCAGGTGGTGCTGACCGACCGGCGGACTTTCGCAGCCGATCTGGTGGGGACCGATCCGCCAACCGATCTTGCGGTACTGCGGCTTCGTGCGACCAATCTGCCTCAGCTCGCGCTCGGCAATTCCGATGCGGTAAACGTGGGCGATCAGGTGCTGGCCATCGGCAATCCCTTTGGGCTGGGCCAGACGGTTACATCCGGCATCGTCAGTGCGCTTGGCAGAGGGCAAAGCCAGGATGGCTACGAGAGCTATATCCAGACCGACGCGGCCATAAATCCGGGTAACTCGGGGGGCGCGTTGATCGCGATGGATGGCACGATCATCGGCATCAACAGTGCAATCTACGGACCCGGTGCAAATGTGGGCATCGGTTTTGCCGTGCCCTCTGCCACGGCGCGATTTGTGATGGAGCAAATCCTTGCCCACGGCACCGTACGGCGAGGCGGCATTGGCGTTGCCATCACCGATACCGTGCCCGGGCCGGGCGGCGAAGCGCCGCTACCGGGTGCGCTGATCGCCGGGGTCACGCCGGGCGGCCCTGCGGCACGCGCAGGCGTGCGGGAAGGCGATGTGGTCGTCGAAGTCTCAGGACATGCGACGCCCACCGCCGCATCCCTGCGCGACGTGATTGGCCGAACTGCAATCGGGACAGCGCTCAACCTGAAAGTCAGGCGCGGCAACAATAGCCATGACATTTCCGTACAAGTGGGCGCGCCTGAAGCAGCGCAGACGAACCGGAACCGTCGATAACGAGCCTGTTGCCCCGGCTGTCGGTCCGATGCGATGAGAAGGGCACGGCGTCCCTCCGAATCCGCCCCAGCCACCGTGCCAAGATCGCCTAGCCCTTTTTAGCCATTGCGGCAGTGAGCGCGGCTGACATGATGAACGCTCAGCGATCCTTGGCCAGATATGCTGTGATACTCCGCCGCCCGGTCCCTGGAGGAATTGGGCCCTGGATCGGAGTTGTGGTGCACAGGCCGCCCTAACTGAATTCAAAAGGTTAAACCGGCTTGCTGTATGCGCGAAACGCCTCAACGCAAATTATGGATCAACAAGCTGTTCAAGCCGCTGGGGGCCGGCGCCAACGCACTGGATGAGCGTCCCTACTGGCCGCGCGGACGGGCGGAACGTGTCGATCACATGTTCCTGTTCCTGCTGACACCGCCCAATTCGGGGTCCACAGAGATCGCCCAGCACATGGTGCGGCGCGGCGATATTGGCGGGCTCTATCACAATTTCGAAGGACAGCGGCTGATCAAGGGGCTGATGGACACCGACCGCTGGTGGCCCGAGAAGTTCATCGATTTCGAGGCCGTCCTCGGCGCGTGGAACGGGCGGATCGCGGAACTCGATGCGGAAGGGCGCTATAGCTACTGGCTGGAGAAGAGCCCGCCCAACCTCGTTCGCCATGAGCAGCTTTTCGGCTATTTTTCGCAGCACCGCGCGGTCGTGAACAATCGCGCGCCGATGGCCAATGTCGCCTCGCAACTGCGGCGCTATCTCATCAAGGAATACCACGGCGCGCGCCGGGCGCTCGTCATCCGGCATCTCGCCCGGATCTGGCAATGGCGGAGCGAGCGGCTCATGGCGGCAGCGCGGCAGTCCGGCTACCCTTGCGTGACCTATGAGCGTTTCTGCGCGAGGCCCGATGCGATTCTGGAGGCTTTCGGCCTCGAACCCACCATCCATTCCGGCGAAGCGGCGCTGGAGGGCATCGTCAACCTCAATGCCGAGCACGCGCAATTGCTCTCCGAGCATGAGCGCGGAATGGTGGCGGAGGAACTTTCCGGCGCCGGCGAAGTGCTGGAATTCTTCGGCTACGATCTCAACGAGGAACTGTAGCGCCGATCAAGTCGTCGCCGTGCGCGTATAATAGTATTGATAATACGCCATTTCCTCGCCCAGTACGGCGGCAGATCGAGTGTCGACCTGGGTCAGCACGACACCGAAGATCTTGGCATCTGCGCGTTCGAGTTCGCGCAGCGCGGTCTTGAGCACGCTGCGCGGCGTGGTCCGCCAGCGCACGACCATCAGCACGGCATCGGCCATGGCCGCCACCGCGCGCGCTTCGGCGACCGGAATGGCGGGGGCGATGTCGAGCACGATGAAGTCGTAGAGATGCTTGCAGCGGTCAAGCAGGACGACCGTGGCATCGGATTGCACAACGTCGAAATTGTTGCCGGCGGCGGTGTTGAGCGGCAGGACATGCGCGCCTGAGGCCTTGTCGAGCAGAATGACATCCTCAAGCTGGGCTTCGCCCGAAAGCACTTCGACCAGCCCCGGCTTGCCGCTGAGGCCAAGTGCGAGGGTCGTACCTAGCCTCCGAAAATCGCAGTCTATCAGCAGCGTACGCCGACCGGCCATCGCGGCGGACCGGGCGAGCGCGATGGCGGTGCTGGTCTTGCCCTCGTCCGGGATCGAGGATGTCAGCCCGATCGTGCGCGCCATCTGGCCCTTCTGGCCGATGCGCAGTGCCGTCCATATCGCGCGCACCGATTCCGCGAAGGGCGAATCCCGGTGGTCGATTAGGAAGTCCGGCACGCCGAGGACTTCGCCCTTGTGGAAGCCCGGTTCGTCCATCGTTGCGATGTCGGGCAGGCTGCTGATGACCTTGAGGCCGGTGAATTCCTCGGCCTCGGCGCGGGTGCGGATGCCGCGTTCCCGCCATTCCAGCGCGAGCGCCAGCAGGACGGCGGCAACCACGCCGCCGATCAGCCCGGCGAGCAGGTAGACCAGCAGGTCCGGCGAGGTGGGAAGGATGGGCACTTGCGCGCGCGAGATGATGTCGGCCTTGCTCTTCTCGGTCCCGCGGGTTGCCAGTTCCACACGGTAGCGGTCGAGGAAAGTCTGGTAAAGCTGGCGTGAGCTTTCGGCCACGCGCTCCAGTTCGCCAAGGCGAACCGAGGCATTGTTGCCGGCGAGCAGCCGTCCTTTGGCGCCGCCGATGGCCCCCTCGATCGCGCCGACGCGGTCGCTGGCGACCCGCACGTCCTGACCCACGCCGGTGCTGGCGCGCGCCACTTCGCGGCTGAGCGAGGCCTGCGTCGAGGCGAGTTCAGCCTGCGTGCGGACCCGGTCGGGATGGTTGGGCCCGAGCGAGGCGGATTGCTGGGCCAGCTTCTGCTCCTGCTCGGCTTCCTGACGGCGAAGCTCGGCGATCACCGGGCTGGAATTGACGAGCGAGCCGTTGGTCCCTGCGTTCGCGCTGGCGCGGCCTTGCGCGGCGGCCAGTTCCGCCTTGGCCGAGGCCAGTTCGGTATTCAGCGTCGCCATTTCCTGCTGGGGGATCGTGCTGTCATTGCTGACGGCCACGAGGTCTGCCTTGGCGCGATAGTCGGCCACGGCCGCTTCGGCCTTGAGCACATCGCCGCGCAGCTGGTCGAGGCGCGTGCGCAGCTGCTGGATGTCTTCGCCGCGCGCGTTCTGGGCGGCCTGGACCTGCCCGCCGACATAGGCATCGGCCACGGCATTGGCGACCAGCGCGGAAACCTGCGGATCGTTCGAGCTGAAGGCCAGGTTGATGGCGAAGGAAAGACCCTTGCGCTCGACCACGAGGCCGGAGCTGACCAGATTGGCCGCTTGCTCGACAGTGAGGGGGGCCGTTGCCTTCGGCGCCTTGGCCTGCAGGAATGCGGCGTTCGTATTCAGCTTGGACCGCTCCACCGCCGCATGGGCAATTTCGGGTGAGAGCAGGACTTGCACTTCGGTATCGACAGCGGGCGAATCGACCACATCGGTCGGGTCGGTCTGGGCGGTGCGGACCAGTTGCTGGTCGTTCCGGTCCAGCGCCAGCACGACATTGGCCTGATAGACTTTCGGGGCCAGCAGATAGGCGATCATGGCCGCAGCCAGAACCGCGGCGATCACCCCCAGCATGAACCATTTGTAGCGCCACGCCAGCGTGGCGATCCAGGCAAGGTCGATGAATTTGTCACTGCCTTGCCGCCCTTCGGCGGCCGGGGGCTTGCCGTCATGCGCTAGCTGGAGATCGATGGGCTGGGATCCTATGTTCAAGTCCACATGCTCCTGAAACGCAGGGTCGCAGGGGTCATCTTGAAGTAGAACCACCCCCCCGTTCCATGAGAAACAGGTAGTAATTCGAAATCTCCAACACGATCCGTGCGGGCGTCCGCCGGGCGACGAAATCGCTGTCTATCGATCCGGCGACGGCCGTTGCGGCGTCGAAAGAGTGTGCAATCTGGGCTTGGGAGAGGGGAGAATCGATCGCCACGGCACGCGGCGGGCCCAGTTCATCCAGCAGCGGCTGGAATGCGGGCAGCCGCGATACCAGCACCGGCGTCCCCCGCTCGGCGGCAAGAATGGCAAGGCCGCTGTTCTGGCCTTTCCTGTATGGCAGCACCAGAAGCCCGGTTTCCGCCAGCCGGTCCGCCAGTTCCTGCTCGGTCAGGCGTTCCAGAACGAATTCAAGATGCCATCCGCGCTCGCGCAGCGCCTGCAATCGGTCACGGAGGGCATCGGCGTCGAGCCCGTCCACCGGCAATCCGTGAACGACATAGCGGCGGTCATCGGGTTCGGCCGCTTCGAGTGCGGCAAGGAGGAGGTCAAGCCCCTTGTAGTCCTTGAGGTCGCCCAGGAATGCGATCGATCGTGGCCCGGTGGCGGGCTTGGGGGCGGGATAGGCGCCGTCATAGGTCCAGTGCGGCGCCACCAGGGGATGCTTTTGCAGGATCGCCGGGTAGGCGGCACCGGCCTCGCGCAGACTGGAATCTGAGAGCGCGTGCACGCCGTCGAGCAGGCGCATCAGCCGCTTCATCCACCAGCGTTCGAGGCGGGGGCGCAGGCCCTCGTGCGAGGCGACGTTGTGCACGGTCCAGACGATGCGCGCGCCTTTCGCCTTTTGCACTGCAAGAAAGACCAGCCACGCGGTGATCGAACGCAGGCTGGCGGGCAGGCTCTGCTGAATGACTTTTTGCGGCCAGTGGAGATGGATGATGTCGCACCGCCTGAAGAGGCGGCCGCTCCACCTCGGAACCGTTGTCGAATGGCCAAGCTTGCGCAATTCCGCGACAAGGGCGGCCGTGTAGGGGTTGCTCCTGCGGTTCTCTTCGCCCGGGAAGGACCAGATTACGGCCATCGGCGATTCGCCCCGTCCTGTGCCACTTGGCGCCTATACCTAATTGCACTGGATAGGTGCTTGGGTTGCACTGCACAATAGCGCTGTCCAGGCCGGTGGAGTTGCCAGTGATGTCGGCCCGCCGGGTCATCTTTCCCTTTACCAATGCGCAGATCGGGGGGAGCCATGTCTCCTCCTTCACGCTCGGCGCATGCCTTCAGAGCGAGCACGATGTCGAGGTCATCATCGCCGCGCCGCGTGGCAGCCTGATCGAACAGGTGGCGCGGGAGCGCGATTTCACGGTCTGGCCGCTGCCCGAGCCGCCGGCGTTTCGCCACGGCCTTGTTGCGGAGGCGCGGCTGCTGCCGGGGCACTTGCGCCTGCTGGCGGAGCAGCCGCCGGGAACCGTGGTGCACAACAACGACCTGTCGGCGCTGCAGAGCTGGGGTCCGGCTGCGCGGCTGCGCAGATTGCCTGTGGTCTACCACAATCGCGCATTCAACCGGACCGCGCTGCCCAATGTCATGGTGATGAACCTCGCGCACCGGATCGTCTGCATTTCGGAGGCGGTCGAGCAGCGCCTGCCGCCTCGGCTGGCGCGCCGCTCGGTGCGGATCGACAATCCTTTCGAACTGGAGACCGGGCAGGACAGGGCGGCGCTGCGGCGTGCGTTCCAGGCGCGTCATCCGAAAGCCGCCGGTGGCGGACCGCTGATCGGGTTCATCGGCAATTTCGCCCATCGCAAGCGGCCGCGTTTCTTCCTCGACATGGCAAAAGTGGTGCTGGAACAGCGGCCCGATGCGACGTTCGTGGTGTTCGGGCGCGCGGTGGACGACACGCAGGAGGCACTCGAACGCCATGCCGCCGAACTGGGCATCGCCGCGCGTGTGATTTTCGCGGGATTCCGGATGCCGGTGGAGGAGAACATTCTCGTGCTCGACCTGCTGGCGATCACCGCGATCGAGGAGCCGCTCGGCCGCACGCCGCTGGAGGCGCTCATGCTGGGCGTACCCTATGTCGCCACCGACGATGCGGGGCTTGGCGAGACCGGGCGGCGGTTCGGCGGCGGCCTCCTTGTCCCGCGTGAGGCCGGGCCGGAGGTTTTCGCGCAGGCCGTGTTGCAAGGTCTGTCTGCGCCCGATTCCGGGCAATGGGATGAAGCGCGTCGGCAAGCCCGCGACGCCCTGAGCGCGCGGCACCATACAGAGCGCATGCTGGCGCTTTACGACGAACTGACGGTCTAAGCTGTCGGAAAATTCGATCCGGAATGTGCGTATGGTAGGTTCCCGGTTCCAAACTTCGTCGCCCCCGCGAAGGCGGGGGCCCCGCTTCTTGGCGACGTTCCGCCCTGCACAGCAGAAGCGGGATCCGCCAAGTTCACAAACGAAGTGCAACACCAGGTTATGGTGTTGTCATGGGAAGAGCTTACGAACAGCTTGATCTGGAAGAGCGGTGTACGATTGCCCGTCTTCATGAAGACGGGCAATCGCTGCGCCAGATCGCGGCAGCTCTGGATCGCTCGGCATCGACGATCTTTCGGGAGCTGAAGCGCAACAGCGGCAGCACGGTGGGCTATCGGCCCGGCTATGCGCAAGAGCAGGCGCGCGCCCGGCGCTGGTCGGGCATGCGCCTCGAACGCGATCAGGCCTTGCGCGAGGGCGTGCTGGGCCGCCTCGCGGCCGGCTGGTCACCCGAGCAGATCGCCGGCCGCATGGCCCGCGAGGCCGGCGTGCGTATCATCAGTCACGAGAGCATCTATCGCTTCATCCATGCCCAGATCAGGCGGACGAACGATCGATCATGGCGCCATTATCTGCCCCGCGCCAAGGCCCGCCGCGGATGGCGCCGCAAGCCCGGCGGATCCTCGGTCCGCTTCATCGCCAAGCGCCAACCCATCGCCATGCGCCCGGACGAGGCCGCGGATCGGTCCCGGCCCGGCCACTGGGAGGCCGACTTCATGCTCTTCGCCCGATACGGCCAGGCCATCCTCGTCGCCCATGAACGCTCCTCGCGCTACACCCTGATCTGCCATCCGCCCGACCGAAAGGCCCGGCGCACCGCCGACCTGCTCGCCGCCATGCTGCGGCCCTGGCCCGCCGCCTTGCGCCAAACCCTGACCCTCGACAACGGCACCGAGTTTGCACAGCACCACAGGTTGCACCGTCTCGGCATCGATACGTTCTTCTGCGACCCCCATGCCCCATGGCAAAAGGGCGGCGTCGAAAACGCCATCGGCCGCCTCAGACGCGACCTGCCGCGCAAGACCAACATCGAGGATCTCTCGCCTGCCCACTTTGAGGACATCATCCAACGCTACAACAATACACCGCGAAAATGCCTCGACTTCAAAACACCCGCCGAGGCATGCTCTCTTCAACCGTTGCACTTCGAATGTGAATCCACATCCCTGCCTGCGCGGGGATGACGGGTCTGGTTGAGCAGACTCCGCGTTCCGATCACGAAATAGATCTGCCTTGCGGGCGCTAATTGTTGACCCGCCGATCCACGATAACCTGTGATCCCGCATAGCTGCCGCTGCCGCGCAGGACTTGATTGGGCTTGGCGATCAGGCGGCCGATATGGAGGTCCACCCGGCCTTCTTCGGCGCGGAACAGCGGTATCGTCGGATCGCCGGATACGATCAGCGTATCGATATTGATCGTCCGGGTTTCAGACGGCGTACCCTTGCCGAGAATCCCGGCAAAGCGATTGGTGCCAAGCTCGATCAGGCCGTGGTTCTGGCTATGCCAGATCTTGAGGCCCTGACGGCACCCGGCGAGGTAGACGTTGTCCACATGCACGTCGCCCTTGAGGTCGAGGCAGGCATCGCTCGCGTTCATCACGCGGCCGTCGGTGATCGTGCCGGTATATCCTTTCTCGGTCGAAATGCCGTCCACGTTCCGGTAATGCGCGCCCTCGGCCATGATCAAGTTCTGGAAGTCGAAGTTCCGGATCTCGAACGTGCCGAGGTCATTGGCGTCCTTGCCCTTGAGCGCGATGGCGGCCCATGCGTCGTCGCCGTTGACGGCGGGCGAGGCAGGGTCGCCAATCCAGACGAGGTTGCGGAACACGGCATGACCGATCCCATTGCTGACGTTGACGAGGCCAAGGCCAAGTTTCGGGTCGTCGCGGGCGCCGGTCGCGGACACGCGCAGGACCTGAAGGCCGGGGACGTTCACGCCGCGCAGCACCGGTCCATAGTTCTTCGCGATGACATCCGAGATTTCGAACCCCTGGGCATTGCCGCCATTCACCAGAATCCTGCCGTTTGAGGCACAGACTTTCCGTAGCGGCGGGGTACCTGGCCCGAGCCGGATGGTGGGCATCGTCGGGCAGTCCGCGGATTTGACTGCGGGCTTGAGAATCGCCGGCATCCGGAACGAGGCGAGTGACGATGCCGATTGCGTCAGGGCCAGAGGCGCCATCGCCATCGAAGCGGGCGAATCCGCAAGGTATTGAGGGCCGACGGCGGGGCCGACAAACAGGAGCGGGAGCACGAGACCGAACGTCTTGATCATCTGGTTCCTCGATATCGTATCGATTGGCACCTCACGCGGGGGAAATGTCGTTGGAGGCCGGTGCGCCGCTCACACCGGGTGGGGACGAAGCCCATTTGCGACGGGTTGAGGCCTGGGCGGTGGATTCAGCCGCGAATAGACCGTGAAACCGCATAGCAGGCCGTAGAACAGGATCCCCTCGATCATCCAGAATGGCATCGTTGCCATGTTGAGGATGAAGAAGCTGAGGTGCGCGATGACAAGCGTCATGCGCACGGACCCTGCCGTCGACAGCGCGATCACGAACATCCACGACCAGAGCAGCAGCATGGATGCCACGCCGAGGGTGCCGAGTTCGTAAAGCGTGGAGATCAGCGTGTTGTGCGCGTAGTAGCGATAGCGGCCTTCCCACGAATTGGCGCCGAAGCCGAGAACGTGCTGGCGCTTGGTCCCGTGGCGCCAGTCATCGATGTACTCGCTCCAGAGGAAGAGCCGGCCGGACATTAGCGCGCGGTCGGTCTTGCGGAATTCGTCCGGCGCCTTGGTCAGGACGTCGGGGTCATCGGCGACGACGGTTACGGCATCGAAGCGATCTCCCGCCAGCTTGGGAATCACGGGCACGACCGAAAGCACCAGCAGGACGCCGAGAATGCCCGCCACCGGGCGCTGGCGCGGGGGAACGGCAGACAGGATCGCCGCCATTATCAGGCCCAGCAGCAAGGGGGCGGCGGCGATGATCGCGGTGCGATAATTGGCAGCGAGAATGCCGCCAACGCACACGGCGGCGATGCCCAGCTTGTAGCCCGACCGCAGCGCCGGATGGAGCAGCGCGATCAGCAATCCGGTGAGCAGGATGATGGAGAAGCTGGCCTCATGGTTGTAGCCGCCGATGTAGGAGGCTGACCCATCACTTTCGGTGGCCTTGGCGATATGGAGCACGAGGCTGGCGCATTGCAGGACAAGCGGCAGCGTGAACGTGAAGACCAGCCGGGACAGCACTTTGCCCGCCCCGTCGGCGACGAAGGCGTCATAGGCGGTCAGCGCGATGGTGGCGAAAAACGCATATTTGACGAGGCTTTCAATGCCGCCCGACACGTCCTTGTTGAGCAGCAGGCTGGCGATGACCACCAGCGTCAACGGGATGATCGGAATGAGTATGAGCGGCACGGCCCGCGTACGGTGCAGTAGCAGGCCGCCGGTCACCACGATCAGCACCGATGCCAGTGCGTTCCAGCTCAACCCGGCGGGGGAGGAGGAATAGGAGAAATGGGGCTGGGCCGACATTGCCAGCCGGATGCCGAACGTGGCCACCAGAAAGCTGGTGGAAGCACTGGCCCGCATGGCAAGGAGCAGGATCAGCACGAGGTAAACCATCAGCGCCGGAAGCACGATGTAGGCGGGGAGGGGCGGGCTTCCTGCGGTCAATGCAAGCAAAGGGACACCTCCACGGGATGGGGGACCGGGCCGGCGCCGCGCCAGAAATGCGCTCCAGCGCATTTTTCGAACGGATTTTTATCCGGCATTGTGCAGTTCGGGGGCAAGCTTCGCCCGCTTCACCAGTTCGCGGTAATAGGGGGTCGTGCGGATCGCCACTTCGTCCCAGTCGATCAGCGAAAGATGGAAAGGGGCGGCTTCATCGGGCACTTCGCCGCCCGCAGCCAGCCGCGCGGACAGAGCATCCACGTCGCCCACCGGGAAGTAGCAGTCTTCCGGCAGGCCGATGTCGAGATTGGGCTGAATATCGCTGAGCAGCACCGGGCACTCGCAGGCCAGTGCCTCCAGCGCGGCAATCGGCAGGCCTTCATGGAACGAGGGCAGCACGAAGAGCGATGCATGGCGATAGAGCACGCCCAGAACGCTGCGCGGCTGCATTCCCAGCATGCGCACCTTATCGTCGGCGCGCGCCATGAGCTGTTCTGCATGCCGGTCGCCCTTCCGGCCTGCTCCGGCGATGACGAGGATGCGGTTGTCGCCGCTCATCCGGAATGCGTCGATCAGGTAATCGAGCCCCTTTTCCGGAACCAGACGCGCGACGCAGAGCACAAAATTGCCCGGCGCGCAGCCAAGACTGCCCAGCACTTCCTCGGCGGGGGCGGAGGAGGGTTCGGGCGGATTGACGCCGTTGGGGATGAACACGACCTTCCCGGCCGCCCCGGGATAGCGATCGCGCATGGTCGCCGCGAGCGAAGGAGAGACGCAGATGACCCGGTCCGCGAAGTGCATGCCTACCCACTCGCCAAGCCTGAGCATGGACCGCGCGAAAAGCCCCCATTTGCCTCGATTGTAGTCTGCGCCGTGATGGGTCAGCAGCACGCTCATGCCCAGCAGCCGAGCAATAGGCGCAAGCAATGCGGGGCCAACAGCGTGGATATGGACGGCGTCCGCGCCCTCACGCCAGGCATGGATCACGCCCATCAGCGTGGAAACCAGCGCCTCGCTCGCGTTCGTACGCGGGGCGTAGAGCGCCATGAGCTTGAGCCGGCGGAAGCTGACAAGCTCCGGATCGACGTAGCGCGCGCGGCAGCATACCTCGATCTCGATATCGGGATTGATCTGGGCGATGCGCGGAAGCAGTTCCTCGCAGTGGGTTTCGACGCCGCCGATAACGCCGGGAATACCGCGAAGGCCTGTTACGCAAACTTTCATTCAGGGGGCACTCCGGCGCCAGCCGCCGCCTTTAGGATGGTCTCGCGGAAGGCGTCCACGGCCCGCTCCACGGAAAAGGCATCGATTCTGGCCTTGCCCTCCTGCGCGGCCCGTTCGCGCGCGGGCGGCGTGACAAGGCGGTCCATGCAGTAGGCCATGGCCCGGTGGTCGTTCATGGCGACCAGCGCGCCGCCCGCGCCGAAGGCGGGCTCGCTGCCGCCAAGCGCGACTTGCAGGATTTCCGCCGGGCCCGAGGGGCAGTCGGTCGCGACCACCGGCAACCCGCAGGCCATGGCCTCCAGCATGGCGTTAGGAAACCCTTCCGCGTCGGACGTCAGCAGGTAGCACCCGGCGCGTGCGAGCACGGCGTAAGGGTTGGCAAGGAAGCCCGCGAGGTGGACCCGGTCCGCGATGCCCAGCGAATGGGCCAATGCCTCCAGTTCGCCGTGCAGGGGACCATCGCCCATCACGATCAGCCGGCCATCGGTTTGCGAGGCTGCCAAGGCCCGGATCGCCATGGCCGTGTTCTTGTTGGCGACCAAGCGGCCCATGGTCACGAAATCGTGCGCGGATACCGGGATCTCGGGTTCCGCAGCGGCAAGGCGCTGGATTCTGTCGAGATCCACCGGGTTGTAGATCACGCAGATCCGCTCGCGCTCGATGGCAAAGTCGGTCTCCAGAGTCCGGGCGACGCCCTCGGAAACGGCGATGATCTGCCGCGCGGACGGGTAAGTGCTGCGGATCAGCAGACGGCTCAGGAAGCCGAAACGGCCGGACCGCAGATGGGCAGTCGTATTGACGCGCTCGCTGATGATCGCGGGCCGTCCGATCCGGCGCATGGCGACCACCGCCGCGACATTGGCGCGGGACAGAAACGACACGGTCACATCGGGGCGCAGCCGGGCGACCAACCGCCGCAACTGCGTGATGCTGCGGAGCATACCGCCCCGCGTGCCCAGCCGCTCGACCGGGATATCCTGCGGCAGGCTATAGGCTTCCTCGGATTCGTCGTCGAGCAGCACCACGGTAATCGCAAGGCCGCATTCGCGCTCGCTCAGTTCCTTGACCAGCGTGGTGAAGACACGCTCCGCCCCGCCCCCGGCAAGGGAGTTGATGACAAACAAGGCACGGAGTTGCCCTTGCGACCTCATCGTTGCTGTTGCGGACCTCGATATTACCTACCCGCAAAGAAGTTAACCGTCCGGCCAGCCCGGCACGACCCCATCATAGGGAGTGGCCGAAGGGGCAAAAGGGGTGCTCTGTCTCATTTTTCCGGCTCACCCGACTCCCCCCGCCGAGTGGAGTGGGGCGGATGCATCTGCATTCGCCCTGATTCGAAACCCCCGGGCCGGGCACACGAGGTCTTGCAGGCGCGCTACAATCCTGCGCAAACCGCAATCGAGGATTTGAGGGAGAAGAGCAGGCCATGCATCGAATTGGCTGGATAGCCATGGCACTCGCGGCCACGGTGGCGCTGGCGGTTGTGGCGCTTTCGCGCGGTGAGCCGGTGAACGCACTTTGGATTCTCGTGGCGGCGGTCTGTTCGTTCCTTGTCGCCTATCGCTTCTATGCGCGTTTCATCGCGCGCAAGGTCATCCGCCTCGATCCCGCCCGCCCGACACCGGCAGTCTACCGCGCGGACGGGCTGGACTACGTGGCGACCGACCGACGGGTGCTGTTCGGCCACCACTTCGCGGCGATTGCCGGGGCTGGTCCGCTGGTCGGCCCGGTGCTGGCCGCGCAGATGGGCTATCTGCCGGGGACGCTGTGGATCATCGTCGGCGTGGTGCTGGCAGGTGCGGTGCAGGACTTCATGATCCTGTTCATCTCGATGCGGCGCGACGGGCGCTCGCTGGGCGAACTGGTCCGCATGGAAATGGGGCAGGCAGCAGGCGTGATCGCGCTGCTGGGCGCGTTTCTCATCATGATCATCATTCTCGCGGTCCTGGCGCTGATCGTTGTCAAGGCGCTGGCGGCCAGCCCGTGGGGCCTGTTCACCGTGGCGGCCACGGTTCCGCTGGCGCTGGCGATGGGCGCCTATACGCGCTGGATCAGGCCCGGACGGATCGGGGAAGTCTCCTTGCTGGGGCTGGTCGGGCTGGTTCTGGCGCTGATCTACGGACAGGCGATTGCGCAGTCGCCGTTCTGGGGGCCCCTGTTCACGCTCACGCCCATTCAGCTCTGCTGGGTTCTGATCGTCTACGGCGCGGTCGCCTCGGTGCTGCCGGTCTGGCTCCTGCTTGCTCCGCGCGATTATCTTTCGACATTCCTGAAGATCGGTGCGATTTGCGCATTGGCGGTGGGCATCGTCATCATGGCGCCGCCGCTCAGGATGCCCGCACTCACGCCGTTCGCAGCTAGCGGCGGGCCGGTCTGGGCGGGCGGACTGTTCCCGTTCCTGTTCATCACGATTGCCTGCGGCGCGGTGTCCGGTTTCCATGCCCTGATCGCCAGCGGCACGACACCGAAGCTCATCGCGACCGAGGCCGACGCGGCGATGATCGGCTATGGCGCAATGCTGATGGAGGCGTTCGTTGCGATCATGGCGCTGATCGGTGCCTCGATCCTCGATCCGGGCATCTATTTCGCGATGAACAGCCCCGCCGCCGTGATCGGAACCGACCCCCAGCAGGTGGCGCACACCGTAACCGCAATGGGCTATCCTCTCTCCGCCGAGGTGCTGGTGCAGACCGCGCGTGACCTTGGCGAGCATACTATCATCTCCCGCGCGGGCGGTGCGCCGACGCTGGCGGTCGCCATGGCGGAGATCTTCTCGCACGTTGTCGGCGGACCGGCGATGAAGGCGTTCTGGTATCACTTCGCCATCCTGTTCGAGGCGCTGTTCATCCTGACGGCGGTCGACGCCGGGACCCGCGCCGGACGGTTCATGCTCCAGGACCTCATCGCCATCGTCGCGCTTCGGTCGTAACGAGGGGCCGGTTCCGGGCCTTGTCGCGACCGGGTTATGCGTCGCGGCCTGGGGATTCTTCCTGCATCAGGGCGTCTCCGATCCGCTGGGCGGGGTGAACACGCTGTGGCCGGTGTTCGGCATTGCCAACCAGATGCTCGCGGCCATCGCGCTGATGCTGGGGACGGTGGTGCTGTTCCGCATGAAGCAGGACCGCTATGTCTGGGTGACGGCGCTGCCGGCGGCCTGGTTGCTGATCTGCACGGGTACGGCCGGCTGGCTGAAACTGTTCTCCGCCGATCCGAAAGTGGGGTTCCTTGCCCACGCGGCCAAGTTCGCGGCGGCGGCGGACGAGGGGCAGCTATTGGCCCCAGCCAAGTCCATCGCGGAAATGCGGCAGGTGATCTTCAACGACCGTATCGATGCGGCGCTTGTCGGCGCGTTTCTGGCGGTGGTTGTGGCGCTGCTGGTCTTTGCGCTGCGCACATGTCTCGTTTCGCGTCGCAGCGCCGTACCCACTGTACGGGAAGTCGTCGGCCCGGCGGTGGCGGCATGAGCGGGCTGCTTTCGACCGCGCGCCGGATGTGCCACTTGATGGTTGGGATGCCCGCCTACGAGGATTACCTCGCCCACATGCGCGACCATCACCCCGACCGGCCGGTCATGAACCGCACCGCATTTTTCCGCGACCGGCAGGAGGCACGTTACGGCGGCCGAAACGGTGGCCGCTGCTGCTGAACACGTGAGGGCGTCTAGGCCATGCCGTTCATGACTGGCCCGGAGCTTTCGCGCTCGACCAGCGAATAGCTGAGTTCGACGCTCTCGCCCGGTTCCTTTTTGACCTGCGGATTGTTGCCGATCAGTAGGTCCACCGCCACTTTCGCCATTTCGGCATTGGGCTGATTGATGGTGGTCAGCTGCGGCCACGCCATGCGCGAGATTTCGTCGTCATCGAAGCCCGCGATGGAAAGCGCGCCGGGCACGGCAATGCCGTGACGCATCGCGACCATGAGGACGCCAAATGCCATTTTATCGTTGGAGGCGAAAATGGCGGTCGGCCGGTCATCGTCGGCAAGGATGGCCTCACCTGCGGCCAGACCCGACTTGAAGCTGAAATCGCCTTGCAGCACGCGCCGCGCGGGAATGGTAATCCCGGCATCCGCGCAGGCGTCCGCGAAGCCCTGCCAGCGCAGTGCCGCGGCACCGTGCGCGGTATGGCCCCTGACGAAGGCGATGTCTCGATGGCCCAGCGCGATCAGCCGCTCGGTCATTTCGCGCGCCGCCGCCCGGTCGTCGATCTGCACTTGCTGCGCCCTGCCGGGATCGGTGGCGGGAGAAAGCCTTACGACCGGGATGTCATGGCTCTCGAACAGTTCCAGCACTTCGCTCCAGTCGCAGACCGGCGCGGCCAGGATCGCGCCGGAGAGGCGCAGTTCGCGCAGCGTTGCATCGATCTGCGCAAGCCAATCCGGCCTTTCGCGCTCGACCGCCTCGATGACGAGGTGGTGGCTGTACATCCGGCACTGGTCGATGGCGCCGCGCTGCAAATCGGCCGCATAGCCAGAGAATGGATCGTCTACGAAAAGGCCGATCAGGAAGGACCGCGAACTCGACAATCCGCGCGCGAAGGCATTGGGTTTGTAGGCCAGTTCATCGACCACGCGCATCACATGTTCGCGAATCTCGGCGCGGACATGCTGCTCGCCATTGATCACGCGCGACACCGTCTTGGGCGACACGCCCGCACGCGCCGCAACGTCCTTGATCGTAACAACCTTCAAGCCATTCTCCTTGCCAGCGCAGCGGGATAGCCGCCCCGGACGAGCGCGAACATCGCGATGACGACATAGCAGATGCCGGGAACCACCAGCGACGGCAAGAGGCCGATGCTGTCCGCAAGCGCTGCGGTAATCATCGGGACGATGGCTCCGCCCACAACCGCCATGCACAGCGCCATCGAGGCATAGGGTGCGGCGCCTTGCTCATCGGGCAGGGAAAGTGCGAAAAGCGTGGGGTACATGATCGAGTTGCACAGGCCGACCGCAATCAGGGTCGCCGCCCCCAGCATGCCGTGCCCGAGAGCGGCGATGGCCACGAGGCCCGTTGCCGTAAGCGCCGTGGCGGTGAGCACGCGGGCAGGAGGCCAGTGGCTCAGTGCCGCCGCACCCAAAAAGCGGCCGACCATGGCGCCGCCCCAGTAAAGGCTGACCAGACGGCCTGCCGTCACGGGCTCGGCGCCGATGATCTCCGGCAGCACGAGATAGTTGGTCAACAGCGTGCCAATCGTCACTTCCGCGCCGACATAGCCGAACATCGCGATGGAGCCGGCCAGAAGACGGGGCGTGGCCACCACGCATCGCAAGGCATTCAGTGGCACCCGCTGCGGCGGCTCGGTTCCTTCCAGAAGATTGCGATTGTGCGCATAGGCCCATGCAATCCCGAGCAGGATGACGACGCAGCCGATGAAGGGAAGGGCCACCATCAACCAGGCTTCGGCATCGTGCCCCACGCTACGGTCGCTCAGGAGGAACGACGCACCCAGCAACGGAGCGAGAACGGTGCCGATGGAGTTGAAGCCTTGCAGCAGGGTAATGCGCGGCACGGCCCGGTCGGCGGGTTCGACAAGCGTGACCATGACGTTACCGGCGATCTGCAAAAACGTAATGCCGCCCGCCAGCGCCAGCAATGCCAGCAGCACGAGCGGATAGTTGTGTAGCGCCGCCGCCGCGATGAACCCGAGACATCCGGCCGCCATGATCGCACATCCCAGCGCCATCACCCGCATGTAGCCGATTCGCACCAGCCATGCCGTGACCGGCAAGGCAAACAGCAAATAGCTGGAATGGAACGCCAACTGCACCAGCGAGGCGCGCGTATAATCAAGCCCCATCAGAAGTTTAAGCCGGGGAACCAGCAGACTCACCAGCGATACGACGAAGCCTCCCATAAAGCAGTTGCCGATGGACAGGTTGAACACCCGCGCAGCGCGCAATTGTTCTGCGGCCTTAACAGACGATTGCGCGGCCGTTTGCGGGGCGTGCGTAGCCAGCGCCGCCACGCCGGACTGTATGGTCATGAAGGGCACCCTCATTTTTATTTTTGAGCGTCAATCATAAGCAAGTTCGCGGCAACGCGCGCGCGCCAATTCCAGGATGACTACATTTTCACCGGATCCGTGGCAGCCGGGTGACGGACACCGTGTTGACATCGATGTCAGACTTTGCGATCAGACCCTCAAGCCGACCAAGATGCGGCGGGGAGGATCATGAAAGCTCAAGCGAAAGCTCAGGGGCGGCGTAGCCGTCTGCGCACTATTGCAACGTCGACGCGGCTCGCAGGGCTCACGCTCTCGCTGCTCGCCACGGCTGCGCCGGTGTCCGTATTGGCCAAGACCACTGTTCCCCAGGCAGCTGCTACCTCGTCGCCAGCACAGGGGAACGTTGCCATGCCGATCTGGCGAGACACCGCACGCACGCCGGCCGAGCGCGCCGACGCGCTGGTCAAGGCGATGACGCTCGAAGAAAAGCTCTCGCTGGTCCACGGGCTGTTCCCGCCGAACACCAAGAACCCGCCGGCAGACATGATCCCGTCGGCCGGATATGTGCCGGGCGTGCCGCGCCTCGGCATTCCGATCCTGCGCGAAAGCGACGCCTCTCTGGGCGTCGCCAATCAGGTGGAACAGCGAAAGGGCGATGTCGCAACGGCATTGCCTTCCGCCCTGTCCACCGCTGCCGGGTTCGATCCTGATCTGGCTTATGCCGGGGGCGCCATGATCGGCGCGGAAGCCCGCGCCAAGACCTTCAATGTCCTCCTGGCAGGGGGCATGAACCTGACGCGCGACGCGTGGAACGGGCGTAATTTCGAATATTACGGCGAAGATCCGCTGCTGTCCGGGAAGATGGCGGCAGCCTCGGTTCGCGGTGTCCAGTCGAACAATATCGTCGCGACCGTGAAGCACTTTGCGCTCAACAGCCAGGAAACCGGCCGCATGGTTCTCGATGCGCGGATCGATCCGGTGGCGCTGCGGGAAAGCGATCTGCTCGCGTTCGAGATCGCGATCGCCGACGGCAAGCCGGCCTCGGTGATGTGCGCATACAACCGGATCAATGGCGATTACGCCTGTGAGAACAAGTTCCTGCTGACCGACGTCCTGCGCGGGGAGTGGAACTATCCCGGTTTCGTGATGTCGGACTGGGGCGCGGTCCACTCGACCGAGAAGGCCGCCAACGCCGGACTCGATCAGGAATCGGGACAGGAATTGGATTCGAGCATCTTCTTCGGAAAACCGCTCGCCGATGCGGTTGCCGCAGGCCGGGTTCCGTCCGAACGGCTGGACGAGATGGTTCGCCGCATTCTGACGGGCGTGATTGCCTCGGGCCTTTACGACCACCCCACGCCGGTGAGCGCGCAGCCGATCGACTATGACGCGCATGCGCAAGTCGCGCAGAAGGTGTCGGAGGCAGGCATCGTCCTGCTCAGGAACGAAGGCGATATCCTTCCGCTCGCGCGTGAGGCGAAGTCGATCGTGGTGATCGGCGGCCACGCCGATGTCGGCGTGCTATCGGGCGGCGGGTCCTCGCAGGTCCGCTCGGTGGGCGGCGTGCCGATTGAAATTCCGCTGACAAGCGGCGCCGCGGCGTCCTTCGCGCGGGTGACCTATCACAACTCGTCACCGTTGCAGGCCATCAAGGAATTGGCACCGGGCGCACAAGTCCGCTTCGTTGACGGCAGCGATCCGGCCGCAGCGGCGCAGGCGGCAAAAGAAGCGGATATCGCGATCGTCTTCGCCACCCAGTGGCAGACCGAGGCGCAGGACGCGCCGTCACTGTCGCTTCCGGACGGGCAGGACGCGCTGATCGATGCGGTCGCCGCCGCCAATAAGCGGACCGTCGTCGTTCTCGAGACCGGCGGCCCGGTTCTGATGCCGTGGATACAGCGTGTCCCGGCCGTGGTAGAGGCATGGTATCCGGGGCAGCGTGGCGGACAGGCTATTGCGCGCGTGCTGTTTGGCGAAGTCGATGCATCGGGCCGCCTGCCGATCAGTTTCCCGGTCGCAGCCGCGCAATTGCCGCGCACGAAACCTGTGCTTGCCGCTACCGGCCCTGCCGACAACGGTGCGGGCGCCAACGCCGCCATGGGCGACGCTGCGAAGCTTCCAACTTATCCAGTGACCTATCAGGAGGGCGCGGATGTGGGCTATCGCTGGTATGCCGCCAGCAAGCAGAAGCCGCTGTTTCCGTTCGGATACGGGCTGAGCTACGGCCGGCCTGCCTTCGCCAATGCCGGGTTCTCCGGCGGCGCCGCTGCCCGCGCGAGTGTGGATGTCCGCAATGATGGCAAGCGCCCGGCAACGGTCGTTCCGCAGCTTTACGCGACGGTTCCCGGCACCGCGACGCCCCGACTTGTCGGCTGGTCTCGCCGCGTTTTGAAACCCGGTGAGAGTGCATCGCTCGCGATCGATGCCGATCCGCGCATGCTGGCACGCTGGACGGCGCAGGGCTGGCAGATGCCCGCTGGGGATTACAAGCTGACGCTTGCGACTGATGCCGAACACGTGATTGCCGAAAAACTCGTGCATCTCGATGGCGGCCATTGGCCATCCGGGCGCCAAAGTGGATCAATTGTAACCGCGACTATCACCAAGAGTAATTGACATCGATGTCGGTAGTTGTAGCAATGCGCCCGTCAGACGGTGCAAAGCTGCGTGACGGCTGCTGAATAAAACGCAGTAGAACAGGGGAGAGTATCATGAAGGGTTCAGGCCTTGTGTCGACGCTTGCGCGCTCGACGTCAGCAATCGCGTTGTTGACGGGATTGGTCGCGCCATGCGTTGCCGTTGCACAGGAAGCGGCGGCTTCCTCACCGGCGGTTGCGCCGGATAGTGCTGTCGATGCCAATGAAATCGTCGTCACCGGTGTGCGCGCCTCACTGATGCGATCAGCAGAGATCAAGCGCAATTCGAACGGTGTGGTCGATGCCATTTCGGCCGAAGACATCGGCAAGTTCCCGAATACCAACCTGGCCGAATCGCTGCAGCGCATTCCGGGCGTCTCGATCGACCGCGTCAACGGCGAAGGTTCGACCGTGACGGTCCGCGGCTTCGGCGCGCAGTACAACCTCGTCACTTTGAACGGCCGCCAGCTGGCGACTTCGGATATCGTTGCGGTGGGCGGTGACCAGGGCGGCGACGGTGCATCGGGCACTGGTCGTTCGTTCGACTTTTCGAACCTGGCATCGGAAGGCGTCAAGACCTTGCTGGTCTACAAGACGGCGCGCGCCGCGGTACCTTCGGGCGGCATCGGCGCGACGATCGACATCCAGAGCCGCCGTCCGTTCGACAACGCTGACAGCGGTTTTCAGGGGTCCATCGGCGCCAAGGCAAGCTATGACACGAGCGCGGACGACTGCATCAGCTGCGGCTCGCACGTAACGCCCGAAGTTTCGGGCATCGCCAGCTGGACGGATCAGGACCAGCGGTTCGGCGTGACTGTGTTCGGCAGCTACCAGAAGCGCAACTTTACGGTGCCCAGCCAGGCCAACGACGACTGGAACATCCGCACTTTGTCGGATTTTCTCAATCCGGCCAACGGCTTCGTCAACGCGGCCACCAAATATACCAACATGCCGACCGATCCGAACGTGCTCGTCGCCGTTCCGAACGACAGCCGTTACCACTTCTCCGAAGACAGCCGTGAGCGGATCAACGGTCAGGCTGTACTCCAGTACAAGCCGACCGACACGCTGACGGTGACGGTGGACGGCCTCTACGCACAGCTGCGCGAATCTGAGCGTCGTTCCACCCAGTCGAACTGGTTCAACCGTCCGTTCGACGAAGTGGGCTTCGACGACGCATCGAACGGGATCGCCACCACGCAGTTCCTGCATGAGACGATCAATGGTGTGAAGGACACGGCGTTCGAACAGGCCTATCGCGCCCAGAAGAACCGCCTTTACGACATCGGCGCCAATGTGGCCTGGCAGGCCACTGACAAGCTGGCGTTCACGCTCGACGGTCACTTCGGCAAGGGCGATAGCCAAGGGGATAACCCCAACGGCCAGACCTCCACGACAGTGGCGTTCAACATGCCGGTCGTGACGTCGCAGTCGCTCAATTGGACGACCGGCGGCTTCCCGCAGCAGGCATTCACGTTCAACGATTGCGCGCACAGCGTCACGCCGAATGGCACCCCCTACACCAAGGGTAACTGCGACGGTAAGCTGGACGAGGGCGACCTGTCCGGCGCTGTCCAGCGCCAGTTCGACTCCGAGCAGAGCCAGCGGGTCAAGGAACTCCGTCTTGACGGTGCTTACGATCTGGGCGGCAACAGCCACTTCGATTTCGGTGCCAACTACCGCACCACGGACACTCGCCAGACGCAGTACAACACGCGTCAGGTTCTGGGCGACTGGGGCAACTCGCTTCCGCCTGAAATCGCCGCCGTGGCACCGGGCCAGGTCTTCCAGTTCTGCACGGCTTGCCAGTTCCACCACAACAATCCGAACGCGGACGCCAATACCCAAGTGGCATGGCGGACCGAGAACGCGGCCAAGCTCTATAACACGCTCTACGACTACTACAGCGGCATCACTAACGATAAGGTTGGCCACCAGAACAACATCGACGCCAATAACGACAACCGCGTCAAGGAAGACATCTGGTCGGTCTATGGCCAGGTGACCTGGAATGGCGAGATCGGCGATCATACCGCCCAACTCGTCGCGGGTGCTCGCTTTGAAAGCACGAAGGTCAGGGCGGTTTCGCTCCAGCCCATTCCGCTGGCGATCGTGTGGCAGGCTGACAACGACTTCAATGTCCAGTATTCGCCCGATCAGCAGGAAGTTCGGAACCGGGGTGCCTACAACAACCTGCTGCCGGCGTTCGACTTCTCGATCGACATCACGCCGAAGCTGAAGGGGCGTTTCTCCTACGGCAAGTCGATCGCGCGTGCGCCTTATAGCAATCTGTTCGCATCGACCACCGTCAGTTCACCACCTCGCCCCACGGCGATCGGCGGTGTTGCGACGGGTAATGCAAACAACACCGATCTCGATCCTTTGAGCTCGGATAACTTCGATCTGTCGCTCGAATGGTATCCGCGCAAGGATGTCTATCTCTCGATCGGCTTCTTCGACAAGCGCGTCCACAACTTCATTGGCAATACCCTGGTCAACCGTTCGCTGTTCGGGCTGGCCGATCCGACTTCGGGGCAGCCGGGGACGCGTTCGGGGACCGCGAAGACGCAATTGCAGGGGTTCGGTGCAGATATCACCGACGTGAACCTGTTTACCTATACCGCGCTGCTCCAGCAGGCGAATGGTAACGTTGCGGCCGCCGATGCCCAGTTCCAGGCGCATTACAACACCCAGACCCGCGCTCTGGATCAGGGCTTCGTGGACAGCACGCTCGCCGCGGTCGATATCACGGCCGATGGCAGCGACCCGCTGTTTAACTTCTCGGTCAATACGCCGATCAACAACAAGGACGCCGAGATCTACGGTGTCGAGCTTGCCGGTCAGTACTTCCTTGGTGAGACCGGCCTTGGCATTGCCGCCAGCTATACGCTGGTACGCGGCAACGTGGGGATCGATGTGGCTGCCGATCCGACCGTGAACCAGTTCGCGCTGGTGGGTCTCTCGGATACGGCCAACGTGACGCTGATTTTCGAAAAGTACGGGATTTCCGCCCGTGCAGCCTGGAACTGGCGTGCCAAGTACCTCAGCCAGCTCAACCGGGACAGCTATCACAACCCGGTCTTCACGGCACCCTACAGTCAGGTTGACTTCAGCGTCAGCTACGACATCACGCCGAAGATCAGCGTCAGCTTCGAAGGCATCAATATCTTTGAAGAAGGCGTGAGAACCTACGGTCGCGACAAGATGGACACCTGGTACGAAGCCGAAGGTTCGGCCCGCTACCTGCTGGGCGCCAGCTACAAGTTCTAAAAACCTGAACATCCGCGCGAAGAAGGCCGTTTTGCCACGGTCTTCTTCGTGTAGGATGCCTATACCGAACCTGATACTGGCGATTGAAAATGTCCGATTCCGTGCTTTCCGGCCCCGTGCTTCTCAACAATGTCGATCATCACGATCTGCGGGTCATCACGGATTTTGGCGCGGAATGGGGCGACGCGGTCAACCAGACCACGGTCTTCGCCCCCGAATTCGAGGCGCTGTCTCGCGAATACCCGATCGTATTTCGGCGCGATGCGGCCGGAGCCTTTCGAGCTGTTGCGCTGCTGGGCTTTGAGGCAGACGAAAATCTCTATCTCGACGGGCAAAAATGGGATGCACGCGCCATCCCGGCCCTGATGACTCGCGGTCCCTTTTCGATCGGCCTGCCCAGTGCCGGCGGACCGGGCGAAGCGATGATCCATATCACGCCGGATCACCCCCGAATCTCGCGTGAGCGAGGCCAGCGCATCTTCCTCGACCATGGGGGCAATACGCCCTACCTCGACTATGCCGCAGGCATGCTGCGTTCGATTTACGCCGGAACGCAGATAGGTCCGGCGATGATCGAGGCGTTCGACGAGGCCGGGCTGCTTGAACCGGTGACTTTGCGGATGGAGGCACCCGATGGCCGATGCTTCGTGGTTCCCGATGTCTGGACTCTGTCGCAGGAGCGCTTTGCGGCATTGGACGGCGCAGCACTGGCACGGCTCAACGCGGGCGATTTCCTGCGCTGCGCCGTGTGGTTGATGTCTTCGCTGGACAATCTTTCGGCGCTGCTTGATCGCAAGCTGGCCCGTGGTGGCTGACGCCGATCAGCGCGTGACAGGCGCTGCGTCGATGCGGCGCACGCAGGTGATCGACGACCTGCCGCTGAATACGCTGGGCGTGACTGCATTGATCGAGGCCGGGCGGCCCGTGATCGTCCGGGGCGCCGCATTGCATTGGCCTCTTGCGAGGGCAGGCTTGGCGTCCGCCGAAGACGCCGCGGAATTGCTCAAGCAGCACGATGCTGGTCATCCCGTAGTCGCTTATGTCGGGGATCCGGCAATTCGCGGACGATACCATTACAATTCCGAACTGACGGGGCTGAATTTCACCACCGAGCGCGGCACGCTATCGGCTTTTCTCGACAGGCTTCTGGCCATGCGGGGCTCGGGGAATGCACCGTCGCTCTATATCGGCTCGACCGATCTCGACACGTATCTTCCCGGCCTCCGCGCGTCGCACGATGCCGTGCTGGGCGACGATACATTCACGCGTCATTCTCCCATTGCCAGCATTTGGATCGGCAACCGGACCGTCGCTGCCGCGCATTGGGACATGTCTAACAACATGGCCGTGTGCGTTGCCGGCCGGCGGCGGTTCACGCTGTTTCCGCCCGATCAGGTGAGCAATCTTTATCCAGGGCCGATCGAACCGACCCCCGCCGGGCAGATCGTCAGCATGGTTGACCCGGCATCTCCGGATTTTGCCCGCTACTCGCGTTTTGCGGATGCGCTCGCAGCCGGCGAAGTGGCCGAACTGGAGCCCGGAGACGTGCTCATCTATCCGGCATTGTGGTGGCATCAGGTTGAAAGCCTGAGCGATTTCAATGTGCTGATCAATTACTGGTGGAACGCCGTGCCGGCATTTGTCGACGATCCGATGACGACCTTGCTGCACGGCTTGCTCAGCCTGCGTGAACGGCCCCCACATGAGAAGGCTGCGTGGCGCAGTATGTTCGATCACTACGTGTTCGGACCGCCCGAGGCTGCCTCAGCCCATTTGCCGGAAGCGGCGCGCGGGCCTCTCGCACCGCTCGACCCTTTGATAGCCCGCCGGCTACGGGCGCTGATTACCAACAGGATCAACCGATGAACACACCGCGCAAACGTGTCGTCGTCGCCGGTGGCGGCACTGCCGGATGGCTCGCCGCCACCGCACTCGTGCGCCAGTTGAGCGGGTTGACCGATGTTACGCTGGTTGAATCCGAGGAGATCGGCACTGTAGGCGTCGGCGAGTCGACCATCCCCACGATCCGCACGTTCCACGAGTTCATTGGCGTGCAGGAGAATGACTTCGTTCGCGCCACCCATGCCACGTTCAAGCTGGGCATTGGATTCGAAAACTGGGACCGGCTCGGCGACCACTATTTCCACCCGTTCGGTTCGGTTGGCCGCTCCACGTTCGTGGCTGATTTCCAGCACTTCTGGCTTGAAGGAAGAAAGGCCGGTTTCGGCGGAGATTACGGTGACTATTCGCTGGAACAGCAGGCGGCGATGGCGGGCCGGTTCGGCGCGTCCGGAGACAATTCGCTCGGCTATGCCTATCACCTCGATGCCAGCGCCTATGCCCGGTTCCTGCGCGGCGTGGCCGAAGGGGCCGGGGCGCGGCGCGTGGAAGGGCGCATCGCCAGCGTCGAACAGCATGGCGAAAGCGGCGATATCACCGCTCTCGTGCTGGCGTCGGGAGAGCGCATCGAAGGCGATCTGTTCATCGATTGCACCGGTTTTCGGGGCCTGCTGATCGAGCAGACGCTGAAGACCGGTTTCGAGGACTGGAGCCATTGGCTCCCTACCGACAGCGCCTTTGCCGTTCAGAGCGAAGCGACAGGCGATCCGGTTCCCTATACCCGAGCCATCGCGCACGGAGAGGGCTGGCGCTGGCGGATCCCGCTGCAACACCGCGTCGGCAACGGGATCGTTTACGACAGCAATTTCCTGTCCGACGACGAAGCGCGCGATCGTTTGCTACAGTCGCTGGACGGGCCGCCGCTGTTCGAACCGCGCCTGCTGCGTTTCACCGCCGGGATGCGCAAGCGTGTGTGGAATCGCAATTGCTTGTCGCTCGGCCTTGCCAGCGGTTTTGTGGAGCCGCTGGAATCGACGAGTATCCATCTGGTCATGGTGGCGGTGACTTGGTTGATCCAGAACTTCCCGTTCGGGCCGGACAATACGGCGGTGGCCGATTGGTTCAACGCCCGCTCACGCCATGAGTGGGAGCATGTGCGCGATTTCATCGTGCTTCACTATGCGATGACCCATCGGGACGACACGGCATTCTGGCGCGAACGCGCAGCGGCGGCCATCCCGGACAGCCTTGCCGCGCGCATTCAGTTGTTCCGTGAGGCGGCCATTGCCTATCAGAGCCAGGATGATCTGTTCCGGGTGGATTCGTGGGTCGCCGTGCTGACGGGGCAGGGCGTGTGGCCTGAAAGGCATCACCAGTTGCCCGCCATGTTGCCCAAGCCGCAATTGCAAGCTGCCCTGAATGATCTGCGGCGGAACATTGTTGGCGCGGTGGAGCGTATGCCCTCGCACGCGGCGCGTCTGGCGCAAATTGCCGATGAGACACGCGAGCGGGAAGTGCTCTGACGCCTTCTGATCCGGCGGCGCAGTGCACCGCGCGGATCGGGATCAGAACCACGCGCGGATGCCCGCAACCACGCTGGCTTCGTTCGCGTCTCTGCCATCGGCGCGGGCATAATCGGCGGTGCGGCCCGAAAGCCATGTCCAGTTCATGCCCAGATAGGGGGCGAATTCGCGCTTCACTTCATAACGGAGCCTGAGGCCCAGTTCCGCGCTGGTCAGCCCTGCGCCGATGCGCTCGGCGTGCATGTCCTGTGCCGAGAGGTTTACTTCGGCGCGTGGTTGCAGGATCAGGCGCTGGGTGATCCGCTGATCGTAGGCCGTTTCGATCCGTGCGGTTAGTTGGCCTTTTTCCGAAAGAAAGGCTGCGGCCTGAGACTCGAACTGATAGCGCGCGCGGCCTTCCAGTCCGATTGTTGCCCATGACCGCTGGGCTCCGGGCCCGAGATCCTGCCGCACGCCGAACTGCAGGTTCCACCAGGGATCGAGCGCTCTGGCGTAGAGTGCCTGCAGCTCGGCATGGTCGATGCCGCTGCCAAAAGTGCCTTCACCTTTGCTCTTGATGACGAAGCGGTCGACATCACCGAGCCAGGCCTCCCCCTCCCAGCGGTAGCCGTCCTTGCCGTCGCGGATCTGGTATTCGGCCAGATCGAAAAGGACTTTGGCGTAAGTCGTGACCGATGCCCCCATTGCGGTGCGCTCGGCGGCGGCCATCTCGGCGGGGTCCCAATAGCGGTCGGCAAGGCGATCGTGTGCCATTGCCGGCGGCGCCGCGCTGCCCGGAGACTGGTCGGTGCCGGCAGGTTCACCGTCCTGCGCCATCGACGTCTTCGGCATGGGCATCTCCGGCATGGACATGCCCGGCATGCTTCCGCCCTCCATGTGGTGGCCCGCGTGAGGGGCTGCCATTTGCGCTAGCGCGGTGCCGGGAAGGCTCAGCAGCAGGATGGTCAGAAACCGCCTCATGCCGAATGTCCTTCCATGGGCCGCACGGAGACGATGCGCATCATTCCCATCGCCATGTGCAGGGCGAGGTGGCAGTGAAATGCCCAGTCGCCGGTGATCGCAGTGACGTCCCAACTGACCTTGCCGCCGGGAAGGACGTTGACCGTGTGTTTGCGCGGCGAATGGTCGCCGTGGCCTGTGGCCAATTCGAAGAAGTGTCCGTGCAGGTGGATGGGGTGCGCCATCATCGTGTCGTTTATCAGGGTAATGCGCACCCGTTCGCCGGTGTGCATGGGCAAAGGATCATGGGCGTCGCTCATGGTCTTGCCGTCCATCGACCACATGTAGCGGTCCATGGCGCCGGTCAGATGGACTTCGATCTCGCGTTCGGCGGCGCGCGGATCCGGGTTGGGGTCGAGCGCTACAAGGTCGCGGTAAACGAGAACCTTGTGGCCGATTTTGTCGAGCCCCAGCCCCGGATCGCCGGTGCGGTCCATCGGCATCGGGTTGATCATCTCGACGCCGGGCCCAAGCCTGACTTGGGGGGCATGGGTACCGTCGCGCATGGACATGCCGGACATGTCCATGCCTTCCATTTCCATGCCCATATCCTTCATGGTCAGCACGGGGCGTTCGCGCAGTGGCGGAACGGGTGCCGTCATGCCCGGTCGCGGGGCCAGTGTGGCGAGGGCCATGCCCGAACGATCGACGCTTTCGCCGACGATGGTGAAGGCCCGGTCTTCGGTCGGGCATACGATCACGTCGTACGTTTCGCCCGGGGAGAACTGGAATTCGTCAACCGTGACCGGGCGAACGTCCTGTCCATCCGCGCTCACCACCGACATCGCAAGGCCGGGAATGCGCATGTTGAACACGGTCATGCCCGAAGCATTGATGAAGCGTAGGCGCACGCGTTCGCCGGGTTTGAATAGCGCGGTCCAGTTGGATTTGGACCCGTGCCCATTGACGAGATAGCGCAGAACGGCGCCGGTCACGTCGGAAATGTCGGTGGGGTCCATCCGCATGCGGCCCCAGGCCAGCCGGTCGGAAGGTGCCTGGTCCTTGCCGGCCAGCAACCCGGCCAGCGTCTGGCGCTGATAGTTGTAGTACCCCGGCTCGGCTTTGAGATTCCGCAGGATCCGCGCCGGATCGACGAAGCTGTGGTCCGAAAGTAGGATCACATGCTCGCGGTCGAACGGCGCCGGCTCGGCGCCCGCCGGATCGATCACGATCGGGCCATATAGCCCTTTCAGTTCCTGCAAGCCGGAGTGGCTGTGGTACCAGTAGGTGCCCGCCTGCTCGATGGGGAACTCGTAAGTGAAGTTCGAGCGCGGCTTGATGCCGGGGAACGAAACGCCCGGAACGCCGTCCATCTGGAACGGCAGCATGAGCCCGTGCCAGTGCAGTGAAGTGTCCTCGTCCAGCATATTCTCGACGGTCAGGCGCAAGTTCTGCCCCTGCTTCAGCCGCAGGAGAGGGCCCGGGACGGTTCCGTTGATGCTGATCGCGCGCGCCGGTTTGCCGTCGATGTCGAGCGTGTCGCGGGCGACCCGCAAGGTGATGTCCTCGCCGCTGAGCGTCGTCAGCCCGGCCGAGACCGGCTGCGCCCAGGCCGGCAGCCAGGACTGAAGCGCCAGCGCGCCGCCGCCGATCGCGCCCGCCCGGATGAGGTTGCGGCGGGTCACTTGTGGAAATTCCATGCCGAGAGATGCCCCTGAAAGTCGGTTCGTCACCCAATACGCGACCGGGCACCTATCCCCTCAGATTTTTCCGGCTGATTTTTCGCTCAAATTTTCGGATAGCCGTGCACGGGCGCGATAGAGGCGTGTTTCGACCGCTTTCTCGCTCACGCCTAGCACGGCGGCCGCCTCGGTCTGGCTCAGCCCCTCGATGGCGCGCAGGATCAGCGCCTCCTTCAGCTTGGCCGGTAGCGCGGCGATGGCGTGCATCGTGCGTTCCAGTTCCTGCCGGTCGGCGGTCTGCCGCTCGGCATCGGGCGTGGGTTCGGCTATGCCATGCGCGCTATCCAGCGGCACCGCGAAAGTGAAGAATTGCCGTACTTTGCGCCGCCGCGCCCAGTCATGGCTCTTGTTGATGACGATCCGGGCGAGCCAGTGCGCGAACGGCCGTGCGCCGTCGTAGCGCCGCAATGCGGCGAACGCGGCGATGAAGCTCTGCTGGGTCACGTCGAGCGCGGTGTCGTCATCGCCGCAGTGGTGCCGGGCGAGGCGGAACGCCGCGCCGCGATGGCGATCCATCAGCGCGCGATAGGCGGCCTGCCGTCCGCCCAGCGCGAGCGCGGCCAGTTCACCGTCCGTGCAGGCGGCGAGATCGATCATTAGCGCTGCTTCGCGGTGAGCGCCTTGACGACCGCCGCGTCGAAACGCGCCGCCTGATCGGGGCGCAGCACGCTGCGCATGGCGAAGATGTGCTCCAGCGTGGCCTTCTGCAACTCGCCCATCGCCCTGTGCGAGGCATCGACGGCGGCGGCGACTTGCGGGCCGTAGCCGCGTTCTGCCTCGATGGCGCTGGCCAGCCGGGCATTGTCCGCACGCAGTTCCAGTTCGAGTGCCTGACGGCGCAAGGCGAACTCGTGCTCGATTGCGTCGATCTTGCGGGTCTGTTCGGGGTCGAGGTCGAGCTGCGCATGAAGCAGGGTATGCAGTTCGGATTCTACCGGCGTGGGCGGCGCGATCCATGCGCGGCCGACAAGCACGCCGCCCATCGCCGCGCCGAAGGCCAGCAGAACCATCAGGACAAGACGAAGGCGCTCGTTCATCAATCGCCCCCGAGCAGTGTCGACGGGGCCAGTGCCGCCGGCGCGCCGAGCGGGAACGTGGTGGCGGCACGGATCGGGGGCGCGGGCACCACGGAGCCGACGATCCCGACACCCAGTGACAGCACAATCACCGTCGCCATGGTTCGTGCCGACACCCGCGAAGCCGCGCGCGCCGCCAGGCCGGTCAGCACGGCGTCGTCGATGTCGCCCAGCCGGGGATCGAGCGGCAGCCTGCCGAGGCGGGATAGGATGGTGTCGATGTCGTCCATGGCAATCGATTCCCGAAGTTGCGATCCGCTTACGCGGCGGCTTGGCGGATCCCTCGAAACTTTTTTCGGTGGCGGCGCAAGTTGCTCTACTTTGCGAGAAGTTCCGCAGTGTTTCCGGACCGCGCCATCAATTGCATTGGAGTCATGCCGGTCTCGCTTTTGACCGTCCGGGTGAGGTGGGCCTGATCGGAAAACCCTGCGTCGCATGCAATATTCGCCAGGCTGTCGGTGCTGCGATCGATGAGTTGCAAGGCTCTGTGCATGCGCGAGATGAGCCGGAACCGGGCGGGGGATACGGAGAACTCCTGCCGGAAGCCGCGACTGAGGCTGCCGTGATGCAGGCCGTGCGCCTCGGCCCAATCGCGCAGGCAAAGATCCGGGCTGGTTCGAAGAGCGGCGGCGAGCAAGGCCGGCCAGTCTTGATCGACTGCGGGCTTGGGGACGAATTCCGCCTTCAGTTTTTCCGCCGCCATGGCGGGGCTGCGTTCGGCAAGGCGGACGATCCCATCGATATTGTCGATAGATCCCAATACTGGCGCATTCCAGCCGTGCGGCAAGGGAAGGACCAGCACTTCCGCGCCGCACTCGGCAAATCGGTCCAGATGATTTTCGTAGGCCCGGTGGACGATGACCTCTCCAGGCCCGACTTCGTGCCGCCCGGTATCGCCCGCCTCGACGTATCTGCCGCTTATCACGACGGCGGCAAAGGGCGCGTCGTGCCGGTGGCGGGCCAGCGATTGGTGCGCAGGGTGGCGCATTCGTCCTGCCGGCGCGTTGCGCAGGCAGGTGCACGGTGCAGGTGAATTTCGTTCAAGACCGGACATCGTCCCCACCTTACCAGTTGGGCAGCCCGTTTGGAGACGAATATTGGAATTTCTTCTCGCTGCCGCTTCCGCAATCGCTTGCGTTTCCAATCCCGCAGCACTGCTGGATGCCAACCGGCAAGCCACGCTGCTGAGCACGGCGGCTCCTGAAACCGTGGTTTCCCGGTACCGCACAAGCGATGCCGGGCTGGACGGCGAGGCGACCGTTACCGTGGACCGGGCCTCCGGCATGTATATCGAGGAAAGCCGGTCCGGTCCGGTCGGCGGAACCGAGGGGTTCGACGGGGCGCGCGCATGGGCGCGCGATCTCACCGGGTTTGCCTTGCCGCAGGACGGCGGGAACAAGCGGCCGCTCGCGGTGAACGAGGCCTATCGTAATGCCGGCCTGTGGTGGCGCAGTGATCGCGCGGGAGCGGTTGTGGAATCGCTGGGCTGCGACCGGCTGCGCATCACGCCGAAGGGCGGCGCTCCGTTTGAGGCCAGCTCCGATCCGCAGACGCATCTGCTGCGCGCCGTCCTTGAGCAAACGACTTTCGGACATTCGGCAGAGGTCCGCTATTCGGCCTATGCCCTCTCGAACGGCCTGATGGTCCCGCAGCGGATCGAGACGATCACCGATGGCGACGAGGCTTCGCCCGTGACCATGGACCTGTTGGAGGTGAAGCCCGCCGCCGCGCTGGGCTCTGCCTATTACGCGATGCCGGTTCAACAGCCGTCCGATTGGTCCTTGCCCCCATCCGGACGTGTGGTCGTCCCCTTCCGCCTGCTGAACAATCACGTGATTGCCGAGATCAAGGTGAACGGTCGCGGGCCGTTTTCATTCCTCATCGACACCGGCGGGCATGAGATTGTCACGCCCTGGCTCGCGCAGGAATTGGGACTGACGGCTGTTGGTCAGAGCAAATCGTCGGGTGCCGGTGAGAAGACCGTGACGACCGGTTACACGCGCATTGCCACGCTCGACGCCGGCGGAGCGGTAGTGCACGATCCCTTGGCCGTCGTGCTCGATTTCAGTCCGCTGGATGTCGAGGGGATCCGGCTGGGCGGCATGTTGGGGGTCGGGTTCTTCGAGCGCTTCGTGGTCACTCTGGATTACGGTGCCAAGACCATGACGATCATCGACCGTACTTGTTTCGCGGAACAGGAGCGGCGCGGGGCCGGGACTCCGGTGCCTTTCACGTTTTACGAGCACATGCCGCAAGTGCAGGGCAGCATCGATGGCAGGGCGGCGCGGTTCAACATCGATACGGGCTCTCGCTCGGACGTTACGCTGACGGCGCCTTTCGTCGAGAAAGCGGCGCTTCTCTCAGCCTATCCGGGTGCGGTCTCCGTTACCGACGGGTGGGGCGTGGGCGGGCCTTCGCGATCGACGGTAACGCGCGCTGCGATGCTGACGCTGGGTCCGGTGGATGTCTGCGGCCCGATCGCGGGCCTGAGTTCGGCACGGCGCGGGGCCTTCAGCGATCCGAACTACGAGGGGAATGTCGGAAGCGGCTTGCTCAAGCGCTACAAGGTCACGTTCGATTACGGAAACCGGACAATGTACCTCGCATCGCTGCGCAATCCCGATCCTGATACGGCGCTGGCCGACCGGGCCGGAATGTGGATCAATGGCGCCAAAGAAGGCGTTCAGGTCATGGATATCATGACGGGAGGACCTGCCGCCTTGGCCGGGCTCCGGAACGGCGATGTCATACAACGCATCGCGAACGTGCGCGCCGTGGACCGCTCGCTGTCCGACTGGCGCAGTTACTTCAAGCTGGTGCCGCCGGGGCGCCCCGTCGCGCTTTTGGTGTCGCGGGGCAGCGATCTGCGCAAGGTGACGATCGTCCCGGCCCAGCTACTACCTCTTGCGGGCTGCGATGATCGGCAGCTCGCTCTTTCCGGCCCTAAATCCTGACGCCGGGGCCGGCGTTAGCGGCTTGCCTGAGCGTCGCGATCAAAATCGTAGCCGGCCTCAACGTCCTGGATGTCGAACGGGAACCATGTGCCCTGGCCGTGGTCGTACAACTGCACGACGCGGTCGGTGACGTGCGCCGTATAGGCACTTGATGTGGCCCGGTCGTAGCCTTGCGCCATGGTGCCGTTGATCTCGAAAGACACGAAAGTCTTGTCGCCGGCATCGTAGAGTTCGGGAAGCGTGCCGCCGAACTTTGCCATGCGGCCGCCGTCGAAGCCTTGCAGTTGATCTCCCCGGCATTCGGCGGCGATGCGCAGATCCCGTCCGGCCGAATGATCGTAGATACCTGCAACCTTCTTGCCGGTGATGAAGGCATAGGCCGCCGCAGCAACCATCGCGCGAGTGTGAGCTAACATGCCCCCACTTGGCATCCGGAGGATCAGGAAAGCAAGGCGGTTTGGTGGAGGATCGTCTGGCACCGCTGTCTCGTTGGAGAGTTTAGCGGGTATGACCACTCTCAACATAGCGCTGCCCGAACATTCCGTAGCCATCGTGACGGGGGGCGAATCCGGGATCGGCAGGGCGGTCGCGGTCAGGCTTGCGCAGGCCGGTGTGCCGGTCGTCATCACATATCACAACGACAAGGCGGCCGCCGACGCGGTTCTGGCCGAAGTGCAGGCGGGGGGTGGCCGCGCTGTGGCGGCAAAAACTGACGTCGCGGACGAACGGCAAGTTGAGGCCCTGTTCGATCTGGCGGAAAGGACGTTCGGCACTGTCGATCTTCTGGTCAATTCTGCCGGACGCAATATGTCGGGCGTGATGCTGCGCGACATGGAGCTGGCGCAGTTCGATGGCGTTATCCGCGCGGATCTCTACGGCCCCTTCCTGACCTGCCGGCGGATGGTGCGCGCGCTGGAGGCCGCCGGGCGGGGCGGGCGCATCGTCAATATCTCCTCCATACACGAGCGGGCCCCGCGCGCGGGCGGCGCCGATTACGACGCGGCCAAGGGCGGCCTCGCGCAGTTGACGGCCACGCTTGCACTTGAACTTGCGCCGGCCAGGATCGCGGTGAACGGCATCGCTCCCGGCATGATCCTTACGCCGATGAACCAGAGCGCGCTGGACAATCCGGCGGAGCTGCGCGCCAAGGAGGCGGCCATTCCGTGGGGCCGTGCCGGGCGGCCGGAGGAAGTGGCGGAACTTGCGCTGTTCCTGCTTTCACCTGCGACGGACTATATCACCGGAACCACCGTGACGATCGACGGTGCCCTGTCGCTGACGGTTGCGCAAGGAGCCTGATCGCGTGCCGGCCTATGTGGTGGAGGATTTGCAGGACGTCACGCTCGATGCGGCGGCTCCCGATGGCCGCTTGGCGGGCCACGACCTCATGAGCCCGTTCGTCTGGACGGAAGAGGGCATCTATCATCTGCTCGTCAGGGTCTTGCCCAATCCGCTTGGGCCGAACGATCCAACCGGCGTGATCTGGCCCGGCAGTTCCACGGACGGCGTCTGCTTTCACATCGCCGATGCGCCCGCGATCGTGCCGGGCCCCAACCCCGACGACGCCGGAGGCTGTGAAGATCCGACTGTCGTTCAGGGAAAGGACGGTGGCTATCTGATCTTCTACACGGGCGTGGATGCGGCCCGCTCGCAAGGTTCACTGCTGGTCGCCAAGGGGCCCAAGCTCACCGACTTGCGGGAGAACCGCGTCATGCTCAAGGCGCCGCCCGGAGAGGGGAACATCAAGGAGGCCACGCTTGCGCGGGGTACCGACGGGCGGTTCCGGCTGTTCTACGAATACGCGAAGAACGATGCTTCGCGCATCGGCATGGCTGTCGGGCCCACCGAGGAAGGCCCCTGGAAGGTCGCCGAGGACCCCTTTACGGTGCGTGAAGATGGCTGGGACAACTGGCACCTTTCCACCGGGCCCATCGTCCAGATAGACGGGCAGGACCCGGTGATGTTCTACAACGGGGCCACCGCCGATGCGCGATGGCGGATCGGGTGGATCAGCTTTGCGCCGGACTTCAGCCGAGTGACCGGGCGCGGCGTGGAGCCGATCCTGATGCCGCCGCCCGCGAAGGACAGGGCCGCTACCGACATAGCCTTCGCCGCGTCCTGTCTGGTGATCGGGGAAGACATCTGGCTGTACTATTCACTGGAAGACAGGATCCTGCGGCGCGCCCGCATTCATCGCTACGGCTGATCCCGCTCGTCAGAATCGGCTATGCGAAGCGCTTCGCCCCGGCCACGCTGGCGACAACCACCATCGTCGCGGCCAGCATGCCGGGGGCGACGTGTTCCTGAAGAAGGAAGGCCGCAAGGCCAAGGCCCAGAAAAGGCTGGAGAAGCTGCAACTGGCCGATCTTGGCAATCCCGCCAAGGCTGAGCCCACGGTACCAGAAGATGAACCCGATCAGCATCGAGAAGACGGAAACATAGGCAAGGCCCAGCCAACTCGGCAGGCCGACGTTTGCGATGCCGTCCCGGGGCCAGAACGCGATAGTACCCGCGATGGCCAGCGGCACGCAGAGCAGCAAGGCCCAACTGATGACCTGCCATCCGCCCAGTTCGCGGGTCAGGACTGCTCCCTCGGCATAGCCAAGACCGCATACGATGATCGCCAGGATCATCAGGCCATCGCCCAGCGCGGACGAATGCGCCTCTTTCGTCAATGCGAAGCCCGCGACTGCCAGGGCGCCAACCACGGCAAATGCCCAGAAGGCGGACGAAGGGCGCTCGCCGCCGCGCACCACGCCGAAAATGGCTGTGCTGAGCGGCAATAGTCCCATGAAGACAAGGGAACGCGCGGAAGACATGTGCTGCAATGCCAGTGCAGAGAGCAGAGGGAAGCCGATAACGCAGCAGCTAGCGACCACCGCAACCTGCTGCCACTGCCGGTGCGTCGGGCGGGGTTGGCGCAGTCCGGCCAGAAGGAGAAAGGCCAGGCCGCCCGCGATTAGCGCCCGCATACTCGTCAACAGCAAGGGCGAAAATCCCAGCACGGCCATGCGCGTGGCGGGCATGGAGCCGCTGAAAATGGCCACTGCCAGCAAGCCACTGCCCCAGCCCCGATAGGTATCTTGCATCAACGGTCCCTCGAAATCCAACAGGCGCAGATCTAGCGAAGGGGACTGGCGCGGCCAGTTACACAGCGGTACAGTTTGATTATTTTGTGCTGGTATAGAGAGTGATACAGATCATGGAGGAAACGCAGACCGGGCGCGTGATGGAGGGCATCCGCAGCCGCATTTCGGGGCGTCTCCTCTGTGCGGGCGATCGCTTGCCGTCGGTGCGGCGCAGTGCGACCAGCTTCGGCGTTTCACCGGCAACGGTGGTCGAAGCCTATGACCGGCTGGTTGCCGAAGGCCTGATCGAGGCCGTCCCGCGTTCGGGCTTTTACGTCAGCCATCTTGCCAGTGCGCCGCAAAGCCCCTCGGCACGTGCTCCGCAGCGCGATCACGAAATCGATCCTTTCTGGGTGTCGCGGCAGTCGCTCGATGCCCCCTTGGCTAATGACAAGCCGGGCTGCGGCTGGCTGCCGCCCGATTGGATGCCGCAACGCGCCTTGCAGAAGGCGCTGCGCGACCTCAGCCGTGATGTCGATCTGCTGACTCATTACGGCACCACGGCGGGCGATCCGGTGCTGCGCAGGCAGATCGCCCTGCGTTTCGCGGCGGAGGGGCTGGAGTGCGACCCCGACCAGATCCTGCTGACCAATTCGGGATCGCAGGCCATCGATCTGATTTGCCGGCTCTTGCTGAAGCCGGGCGATACGGTCCTGCTCGATGACCCCTGCTACTTCAACTATCAGGCGCTGATCGCCACGCACAACGTGCGCGCCGTCAGCGTGCCCTACACGTCGACCGGGCCCGATGCGGCCGTGTTCGAAGCCATCGTTTCGGCCGAGCGGCCGCGCCTCTACATCACCAATTCGAACCTTCACAATCCGACCGGCTCCAGCCTCAGTTTGGTTACCGCACACCGCCTGCCCGGCATCGCCGCCGCTTATGGCATGGTGATCGTGGAGGACGACATCTTCGCGGACTTTGCCCCCGGGGTGCCGACGATGGCCGCGCTCGATGGTCTTTTGGGGGTGATCCGCGTGGGCAGCTTCTCGAAAACCCTGTCCGCGGCGCTGCGCTGCGGCTATATCGCGGCGCGCCCCGAATGGATCGACGCTCTCACCGACCTGCAATTGGCAACCGGCTTCGGCGGACCCAACCTTATCGCCACGAACGCCATAAGCCGCATTCTCGCAGGGGGTGGCTATCGTCGCCACATGGAGGCTCTGCGCAGCAGATTGACCAAGGTGCGCAAGACCGTGGGGCTGCGCCTCGCATCGATGGATATCATGCCGCAGGGCGAGCCCGTTGGCGGTTTCACATTGTGGTGTCGTTTGCCCGAAGGCGTGGACAGCACGATCCTTGCCCGGACATGCCTCGCTCAGGATGTGGTCTTGGCTCCGGGCAACGTGTTCAGCCCAAGTCAGAGCGCGGCGCGCTATGTGCGGTTCAATGTCGCCCAGACAAGCGACTATGCCTTGGGCGTGGTCGGCTCGGCCTTGCAGGGCGAAACGGCGGCTTGAACTCTCGTGATCCGGCGTGGGCGATCAGTCGCACCAAAGTGCCTCGTTCACCATGTGAGGGCGCGGGCACGGTTTCGCGGGCAGGGGCAGTGCCATGCCGGGGCGCCAGATTCCCAGCCTTCGCTGGATGTTCGGCATCTCGGAATCGATGACCGCGAGCGGGTTGCCGTCGCCATAGGCCGTCGCGCTGCGAAACCGCAGCACTTGCCGGAATGTGCCTGCCGCGTCCGGGCGCGAGACCGAGATCCAGTATCCGAACGGTGCATCGTCGGTGGGATCGGCAGCGATCACCGCTCCGGCAAGCGGGCCGCTTTCGACGTAGCGAATTTCCTGATTGTTGTTGCGGTTGGTGCGACGCTCGTACGCGAGCCGGAAGGCGTCATTCGCCCGGTCATAGGCGTAGAGTTGCAAGGATACCCGCTGATCGCCATTGCCGGAGTGGAAGCTGGCGAGTTCGATCAGCAGCAACGGCCGTTCGCTGGAAGGCCGGACCACCTGAGCGCGGCGCAAGAAGTGCGGCTGGGCGAACAGGTCATCGCCGCTGGGCAGGCGCAATGCGCGGTTCGGCGCGGGATCGCAGTTGCGGCCATTGTCCCGCGTCAGACACAGGGAAATCGCCCCTGGCACCATCTCGCCATCGGCGGGATCTTCTACCTGTGGGCCCTGCGTGACGGTAAGTCGCCAGGGCGAGCGTGCGGCAAACGGCGCCTTGAGGTCGAGAGGCGCCATGAGGTCGAGAGGCGCCATGAGGTCGAGAGGCGCCATGAGCGGACTGGGCGTGGCAGCGGAGGCAGTCGGCGCCGCCGGCGCCCCCGCCACCACCATCGCGCTCAGAGTGAGCCCGAAAGCTTTGCCCGATGGGAAACGCATCGTCACCATTCTCCCCGGCGGTGGTGATTTGGGGCACCGCGCTTCCCGCCCAATCTTTGCATGCGAGTGACCCGGCTGTTAGCCGGTTCCTGCTTGCGGCCCAAGATAGGTTGTGGGCACGGGGACAGTCCCGACCACCAGCTTTTGCAGAGCCATGTTGTCGTCGACCCGCCAGACTTTGACGGTGTGTCGCCCGGCACTGGTGCTCCCCATCTCGGCCGAAAGTCGTACGACATTGTCGCATACTGCGTCCGCCCAGCGCTGCTTGCCTGCGGTATCCGGTGCGCCGCCCGAAGCATCGAGCTGCGATTGCAGTATCTGGACCGGCCCATTGTCGAGTGAAACGCCGATCCGCGTGCCCTCATGGCCGAGCGTGTCGAGCGTCGGCGTCAGATAGAGCGTTACCGTTGCCGGCCCGGCTTGCGGCAAAGTGATGTCGTACTCAAGGCATAGGCCGTCGTCAGGACGGGTGGCGGGCCGGCCCTGCGGCAGCGCAAGTACCGCGCCTGCGGTACGGCCGAGATGCGGGACGGTCGTCCAGTGCAGACCGCTGCCGTTGCGGGCTCGGCTGAATGCCTGTGCTTCCACTGCGATCACGCCCGCAGGCATCGGCGCGCGGTTCACGAATTTGGGCTGCGGCCGCTGCCGGTCGCTCGGCGTGTCGGCGCCGACCCGCATGATGCTCGGCATCGTCTGCTGCGTGGGGTCGTTCCAGATGACGTAATTCATGTGAACCTGCGTCATCATGCCGTCCCACTTGCCGCCGTTGATCGTGTGATAGCGCTGCGCCAGCTCGGAATCGCGGCGAAAGGCGGTCTCGACCTGATCGGCGAAATAGTTGGCGCGCGCATCGTTTTTGGAGGCGAGCAGGCGGTTCCACGCCGTGCCGTAATAGAGCCGGTACAAGTTCGCCAAGGCCGCAATCGGGAATTCGATTAGCTGGTAATAGGCGTCGAGCTTGTCGGGGGAGAGTCTGGCGCGCGCCGCGAGCATGCGGGCCTCCAGCATGTCCCATTCGGCCATGATTGCGCCGAATTCACCGCCATCGAGACCGTCGGGCGTAATGCCGCCCAGCGCGAAGCTGGCTTCGTTGATCAGTTCGGGTTTCCGCCGCGCCGCATACTGGCTGTAGGCCGTGATCAGGTCACCGATCGGCCCGGCCTGTTCGGGGCCGAAAGTGGCAGCCGCCCAGTTTCGCGGATAGGCCGCGAGAGCCGCAGGCGTCATCGCTTCCGGATTCCAGGCCTGCGCCATGAAGAAGCCGAGCGGATATTCCATTGGCTTAATATCGCCGACGTTCACGATCCACATCGCCCGCGCGCCGCGCTGGTAGGCGAGGTCCATCTGCTGCCAGGTCTTCTCGATCTGGTTGGTGTTGATCCACTTGTAATTGCGCGGTCCGCCGACATAGTCGAAGTGGTAATAGATGCCGTAGCCGCCAAGACGAGGCGCCGCCGCGGGATCGGGCAAGCGCCGAATCTGGCCCCAGTTGTCGTCAGAAAAGAGCAGGGTGACGTCGTCCGGCACTTTCATGCCGTGGTCGTAATAGTCCTGCACCTCCTTGTAGAGCGCCCAGACTTGCGGCGTCTCGCTGGCCGGCTTGCCGGTGACGTCGGCGATGATGTCGCGCTGATCGGCGACGATCCGTTCCAGAAGGTCGGTCGCCGTGCCTTCCGCCATAGCCTGATCGCCATCGCCGCGCATGCCCACGGTGACGACCGACTCGTAGCCCCGGCCGCCTCCACGCGACATCATGCGCTCGATCCCGCCGCGCCAGAAGGTGCGCAAATTGTCGCGGTTGTCGGTGTAATCCCAGGCACCGCCAGTCACGCCCTTGTCGGTGTGGCGATGCCATTCGGCCTGTGCGCGCAGCATGGGCTCATGGTGCGAATTGCCCATCACGACGCCCATCGCATCCGCGAGCACCATGCTCTGCGGATCGTCGTCGGCAAAGGCCTTGCCCCACATGGCGGGCCACAGATAATTGCCCTTCATCCGCAGAAGCAGCTCGAAGACGGGCGCGTACATGGCCGCATTGACGCCGCCGAACTTCTTCCGGGCCCAGCCGCTGAAGCAGGGGTCCTCGTCGTTGATGAAGAAGCCGCGATAGCGCACTTTAGGCTGGTCGCGGCGCGAGCCGGCCGGGATCAAGACTTCGCGTCGGCGCGAGACGGGAACATCGGCGAACCAGCACCAGGGCGATACGCCCATCCGCTCGGAAATGTCGTAAGTGCCGAACACTGCGCCGCGCCGATCCGAACCGACGATCACCAATGCGCGGGGCACGCCGGGCATGGGCTTGTCGATCACGATCTGGCGAAAGGCCTCCCACTCGCCGCGAATGTCGCCCGCGTCCAGTTTGCCGGCGGCGACGAGGCGGTCAATCATGGGGCTCTGGCCGAGGACGCCGATCATCACCACGGGGCCACGCAGCGTGTCTTCTGCGCTCTGCAAGAATCGAGGCTTGTTGCCGCTGACGCGCTCCAGATCCGCCGCAAAGCTGGCGCCCACATGGTGAACGGCGGAATCGGCGCCCGCATCGACCAGCACTGTCGCCGGTTTGCCATCGACGATCAGCGGGAACGCCGTGCGCGGGTCCGCAGCATCGGCCTTGGCAAGTGCGGCAAAGGCAGGCGAGGGCACGACAGCAAGCGCCGCGCTCCACGCAGCGCTACCCAGCAGTTTGCGACGCGACAGGGCGCATGTGTTGGCTTCGGGCATCCTGATTTTCCTATGTTCTGATTTTATCTCGCCGTTAGGCTCGGTTGTTCGATCCGATGGTCAGCACCATCTGGGCGGCGACGCTGTACCGGAAGGGACGGACGGCATGGCCAAGGCCGCATCGCTCGACAGCTCACAGGGAAACTGTTTCAACACCCCCCCCCTCACGACCATGTTATCGCTATCACATATTGTCGACGCGAACCGGGCGGTCAATCGGATCGTTTGCCCGGGAGGTCTGCATTCCCGCGCGGCCCACTGGAGGAGGCTTTGCCCGTCCTGCATATTAGACGGAGTAAATATGATGATCGTCTTATAGATTGACTATTGTGAATAGCGATCGGGCTTAGCGGTCATCTATCTCCATTTTCGGCTAAATTTCCCGGATAGACATCGGGTTGCGCCGAATAGAATCTTCAAAAAGAGGGCCTCCTTCGTAAAGGCCGTTGACAAGTCTCAAGATCGTCCTATCAATCCAAAAATGTGAGCGCTACCATGGGGTAGTTTCAAAGCGCTTCTCAAGAGAGCGCATATTTAGGAGGGGAATATGGGCACATACACCACAGATTCGCGCGCCATGATGATTCGCCGGGCACTGCTTGGGGCAACCATCCTTGCCGGGGCGTTCCCGATCATCGCGCAGGCGCAGGATGCGCAGAGCGCCGCTCCCGCTGCAACGGCGGCCGCGCCTGACCAGAACGCCAGTGACGATGCGCAGGCAATCATCGTCACCGGCTACCGCCGCAGCCTTGCCGAGGCGATTGCCTCCAAGCGCGACACGACATCGTTCAGCGATTCGATCTTTGCCGAAGATATCGGCAAGTTCCCGGACACCAACATCGCCGAATCGCTTAACCGCATTCCCGGCGTCACCATCAGCCGCGATATCGACGGTTCCGGCACCAACGTCGCGATCCGCGGATTGGGCAGCAACTTCACCAGCGTGACCCTGAATGGCGCGCCGATCGCAGTCGCGTCTTCGGGCACGACGGACGCGCAGGGCACCGACCGTTCGGTCGACCTCAGCTTCTTCCCGACCGAACTGTTCACGCAGTTGACGGTCAACAAGAGCTATTCGGCCAGCCTTATCGAAGGCGGCGCAGCGGGTAACGTCAACCTTCGCAGCGCCCGTCCGTTCGACCGCGAAGGGACTCACTTCTCCTATAGCTTGCAGGGCATCAAGAACAGCCCGGCAAACAAGTGGGGTGGCCGCGGATCGGCGCTGGCCAGCGCGACTTTCGGCGATTTCGGCATTCTCGCAGGCGTATCGGCGCAGCGTGACCAGTCACTGGTCAAGGGCTTTGAAACCATCGGCTGGACCAATCCCAACCTTTCCGCCGCGCAGTGCGGCGCGACCTCGGGTTGCAACAGCACCGGTGGCGGCAACTGGACCATTCCTGGGACCGTCCCTGCCAATGCCGGCAACGGTCTGGTCACCGGCACCACGATCGATCAGGCATTCCTGCTGGCACACAACCCGGGTCTGACTATCCAGCAGATCGACAACGGGATTATCCCGCGTCTTGGCCGTCCGTCGATTTCTTCCGGCACGCGTGACCGGATCAACGCGATCCTGAGCGCCGAGTGGAAGCCCAGCGACAAGATCGACGTCTACATCGATGGCATGTATGGACGTAAGAAGAACGATCTCCGGCGCATCGACATGAACTGGGTCGGTCGCAACGGCTCGGCCATCCCGCTCAACATGACCGTGGACAAGGACGATTGCAGCAACGGCTGCACGGTGACCAGCGGCACCTTTGCGAATTCGCAGTTCTTCCTCGAATATCGTCCCTTCATCGAAACGACCGAATACTACGGCTTCAATCCGGGTCTTTCGTGGCAGGTGATGGATAACCTGAAGTTCAACTTCCAGGTCAACTACCTTCACAGCACTTTCCATCGTGAATCGCCGACTGTCCTTGTCAACACTGCGGCAAGCTCGGGCGTAACGGTCGATTACGTGAACAACGGGTCGATCCCTTCGATCACGACGAACGTCGATCTCAACGATCCGGCGAACTTCATCTGGAACGGCGGACGCGTCAACGTTCAGGACGAACGCCGCACCAATATCAACAAGGGCCTGCGCGGCGACCTGACGTGGGGCGACGAGTCCTTCAACATCAAGGCTGGCGGCAATTACGACGACATCTCGCGCCGGATCACCGCCTACGACAACAGCCAAGCGTGGCAGAACGCAACCTGCGGCAATGACCCCAGCGTTTTCGTTCCCTCGCCGAACAGTCAGCCGGCGTGCCAGGGTCTCGACGCACCCGGCTCGGCGCCGGCAGGTTATCCGACCTGGCCGGGCTACACGGGTGGCGCGGTGACTTACGGTGGCTCGCTGATTCCGCAGTCTGCACTGGCCAGCTACCTGACCCCTGGTCCGGGCGGTTTTGTCACGCTTGACTGGAAGCGGTTCGCCAAGGACAGCAATTACGCCTACTTCCATGATAACGCGCCTGATACGGGTTCGGCGAATACGGGCGCCAGCGGCGGCTATATTCGTGAGAAGTCGGCAGCCGGGTTCATTGAGGCGAACGGTAAGGCCGAAGTTGCCGGTAGCGATCTGCGCTACAACATCGGCGTACGCTTCGTTCATACGGATCAGACCATCAGCGGTCGCGTCTCGCTGCCGGATCCGCGCAACACGCCGCCCGCCGGCACCCCGGCGCCGCTTGATGGCGGGCTGTATCCGAACATCGTGAGCCAGGCGACTACTCACAACAGCTATGACAACTGGCTGCCGGCCATGAACCTCGCCTATGATGTGGGTGAACATGCTGTCGCACGTCTTTCGCTGTCGAAGACGATGACACGGCCGGATCCGAATGCTCAGCTGCCGGGCGTCAATTTCTCCAGCCCCTCTGCAGACGTCGCGACGATCGGTAATCCGGCGCTCAAGCCTTATGTCTCGAAGAACATCGATCTTGGCATCGAGTATTACACCGGGCCGGGCGGGTTGGTCAGCATGGCTGCGTTCCGCAAGGAAATGAGCGGGTTCACCACGCTTGGTACGGCGACGGTCAATTTCTCGTCGCTCGCACCCTATGGCATCACCTACGACAACCTGAACCCGACGCAGCAAGGCGCGATCAATGCGCGCGGCGGGCCGGACAACGCCACGGTCGTGGTCCAACAGCAGGTCAATGCGTCAGGCAAGATGATCGTCAACGGACTTGAGTTCCAGTGGGTCCAGCCGCTTGACTTCGTGACCGAGCAGTTTGGCATCCGGGGTCTTGGCTTCAATGCCAACGCCACGATTGTCGATCAGCACGGCGAAGGTACCCCGGCGCCGGTGGCATATGGTGTGGCCAAGTACACCTATAACATCACCGGCTATTACGAGAACCACGGTGTCAGCCTGCGCGTCTCGACGACCTTCCAGAAGGGTTCGCAGATCTCGGGCCCCAACCAGAACGGCATCACCAATGCCGCGCTGTTCTCGGATGACCTGCAGCGTTGGGACTTCTCGTCCAGCTTCGACCTTTACAAGATGTTCGGGATCGACCACGCACCGGAAATCACGTTCGACGTGGCGAACTTCGGCAATGCCACGCAGCGTACGTACTTCCAGTTCACCAACGCCACGTACACGGCCTACAAGCCTGGTCGCCAGTTCATGATCGGCGTCCGCGGCTCGTTCTAAGATTACCCACTCGAGGGCGTGGCCGGTATTGCCGGTCACGCCCTCTATTTTTTTGCTATACGGGTAGGCGAAATCCGAAGAAACTTCGGGGCTATGAGCCCAGCAAGCTCCTTCTAAACAATGTCTTGACCAGCCTGTCTTCGAGAATCCGCCCCACGAGATAGAGCGAGGCGAAGATCGCAGCAAAAACATAGGCGGACGTGGCAGAGGGTTTCTTGTTGCGCCCTTCAGGCTTGTCCGCGTCCTTCTTTTCGGGGGCTGGTGCGCCCAGGGCTTTGTCGATCGGGTTCATCGGCACGTCTGCATCTTTTTTGGCATCATGACCTTTTGCAGGCGTGCTTGCAGCCTCGGCTGACGGTTTTTCGTGCTTGCCCAGGGCTATGGTCAACTGAGCCATGCCCAGAAACAGTAGCGGTGCCAGAAAGCAGAACAGCAATGCCCGGCTGGTCAGATGATAGCGTAGCACGGACCCGGACACGCCTTGCTCGATCCGCAAGACGCCGCCATCGAACACGGACATCTTGTCCTGAGCCGCCTGATCCTTCTTGCGGAAAATTAGGGTATCGTTCGTCCGCTCGTGGCTGGTGCCGTATTGGCGGAACAGCGGGTCGAGCCTGTCAAAGGCATCGTCGCTCGATTGTTCGGGAGCGAGTGTCACACTCCCCCTGACGTGCCAGATCCAGTCGATGAAACGCGAGTTCACGTGACCTCCTTTGGGAGAGCTGTTCGATGCCGTTTAGCGGCAAGCCTCAAGCCCGGGCCGCTCAAGGCGGCCCAGACCGGGCATGGCAAATGGGAGCAGGCGGATTATGCGGATGGAGCAGGCATTACTCGGCGGGCGTGGCAACCGGTTGACCAAAGCGTTCCTTGAGCGACTTCCAGCCTTCGGTGAAAGGGAAGGTCATCTGTTCGCGGATCGACATGCGGCGGCCGCCTTCCATGCCCAACAGTTCGGCCTCACCGTCAATGCAAGTTCCGAAAATGCGGTCGATGAAGATGTAGGAACCCGAATAGTTGCTGCGGGTGGCCTCAAAGTCTTGCGAATGATGCAGGCTATGATGTTCGGTCGTGTTGAACAGGAAGCGCCACCATCTTGGTGAGTTGAAGCGGACATTGATGTGCTGGTAAGTGCCGATCGCCATGCCAAAGGCGCCGGCGAGCAGGAAGGCGCGCGGCAGAAAATCAAAGAAGCCGCCGATGCCAAGCCCGATCAGGAACAGCTCTACTGGATTGCCCACCGCACCTTTGTTGATGTTCAACTGGGTTATATAGTGATGTACAGAGTGGGGTAACCACAAGGGGTACCAGTTATGCATCCCGCGATGCATCCAATATTGCCCGAAATCGAAGACGAACGAGATCAGGAAAGCCTGCACCAGCAGCGGCAGACCCATAAACCAGGTAAATTTGTCCCAGTGGAAATAGTGCTGTACGGCTTCGACCATGACTTTGTCGCCGATGTAATCGTCGACTATTCGGAGCGCCGTATAGCCGAGCCCGACATAGAACAGGTCTGTGACCAGTTCCTTCCAGGTTAGCCGCCAGCTCTCGTGGCGCGGGTTTACCCATTCAAGCCCCAGCAATAGCACCTTGAAGCCGATGCCGATGCCCACTGCGGTGGATGCCTTGGCGATGGAATTGGGGGCATAATACCAGAACGCGAGCAGTGCGAAGAGCACCGTGGGCTGGAACCAGGTAAAGATGAACTGCTTGACCGGGCCGCCCTCCACCTTGGGGATGTTCTCCCAGCCTATGGTTACCGGCGCCTGTGTACCTATTAATCTTTTGCCTACGCGAACTCCGTCCATACGCCTGCCCTCGTATTATTTCGCTACCCATTTCAGTAATACTAACATGTTATAACGTAATACCAATGGGCCCATCGTGTCTAGACACAAAGTGGACGTTTCCGGCCCGTTTTCGGGAAAAAATCCGGCGATGCCGATATTGCGCCTGGGGTCGATTTGGACGGCCCAGGATCGGTTGGCAAAATGGTTGCCGACGGTTAGGCTTCGGTCGGAAGGGGTACGTGGAGCAATGATGGAAATCAGGTGGAATCCCGCTTCCTTGCGGTCTTGGCCGTGCCCGCTGTTCAAGGCGCCTTTCCAGCAAACGTCGGGGCATAATTCGAATTCCGTGACGGGTGCGGCTTGATGCTGGAAACGCAGGCGAGAGAGGCGCTGAAACGCGGCGACCTGCGGGCCGCTGTTGCCGCTGCCAAGGCGCTCGCGGATGCCAGCCCGCAACAGCCGGAAGGGTTCTTTTTGCTCGGCGTCGCAGCGGCAGAGGCGGGTCAATTGGCCAATGCCGTTCCCTTGATCGAAGCTGCGGTAGAGCGAGGTCCGAAAGCCGAACATCTGGCGCAGCTTGCGCGATTGCTCATTTTGCTGCGGCGGGACGGCGAGGCTGCGGATGCCGCGCGTGAGGCCATGGCACTGACGCCCGAAGACGCCCTGACGTTCGATACTATCGGATGCGTACTAGCCCGCCTCGGGGACCATGAGGCATCGATGGCGCCATTCGCAGAGGCAGTGGCGGCCGCGCCGGACAATCTGGACTATCGCTACAATCTGGCGGCGGCGAGCGGTTTTACGGGCCGCGTCGAAGAAGCACGCGCGCAATACGAAATGATTTTGGCCGCAGATCCCGGAGATGCGCGTGCGCATTATGCGCTCGCCATTCTCTCTCGACAGACCGCGCAGACCAATCATGTGCCCCGACTGGAAGCGGCGCTGGCACGGGCGGATGCGCCCGATAAAGCCCTCCGGATCCGCTATGCCTTGGCAAAGGAACTGGAAGACATCGGCAACGCCGCCGAAGCGTTTCGGCATTTGTCCGCTGCCAACGATGCGCAGAAACAGGCGCTCGGTTACGATTTCCAGCAGGACGCCGCGATATTCGACGCGATCGAGGCGCTATTCGGCGGCCCGCCGAACAGTTTCGATGCAAGCGGGGGTAATGCCGGTCCGGCACCCATTTTCGTCGTGGGCATGCCGCGCACGGGCACCACGCTGGTCGACCGCATCCTGTCGTCGCACCGCGATGTCGAGGCGGCGGGTGAGCTTCAGGCGATGCCGTTGGCGGTCAAGCAACTTACGGGCACATCATCGCGGCGCGTAATCGATCCGGAAACCATTGCTGCCAGCGCGGGCATCGATCCGGCGGCGATTGGCGACGCCTATCTGAAGCGTGCCGATCATCATCGTCCGGGCGTGAAAGCGCGCTTTACCGACAAGTTGCCGGCCAATTTCCTCTACATCGGGCATATTGCGCGTGCCTTGCCCAATGCCCGGATCGTCTGCCTGCGCCGGAATCCGATGGATACGATCTGGAGCAACTACAAGAACCTCTTCGCCAGCCAATCGGCCTATTACGCCTACTCTTACGACCTCATGGACACGGCGCGCTATTATGCGCGCTTTGACCGGCTGATGGCGCTTTGGGAAAGCATTTGGCCGGGGCGGGTTCTGCAATTGTCGTATGAGGCGCTGGTCGCGGATCAGGAGGGGCAAACCCGGGGGTTGCTGCGACATTGCGACCTCGATTGGGACGAGGGCTGCCTGTCGTTTCATGAGAACGGCGCCGCCGTTGCGACGCCCAGCGCGGCGCAGGTGCGCCGGCCGATCAATGCCGATTCCGTGCAGAAATGGCGGGCCCACGAAGCCGCGTTGGAACCGGCGCGCGCATGGCTTGAGGCGCAGGGCGTAAAGCTCTGACAAAGCGCCATCGCCTGCCGTCTGGCAAGCGATGGCGGAGTGGGTAACGCAGCGGGTGGGATCGAGGTGTTCCGTTGTACCGAGAACGCCTCGATCCTCGCATGAAGATCAGTACTTTATGCGCGCCTCGATCCCGACTGTACGTGGGTTCAGCACGGTCTGCCGGTAGAAGCGCACGGCAACGCCATCGTTTACACCGATGCGCGAGCGATCGTTGCCAACCGAGACGACCGCGTATTTGTCGAAGATGTTGTTGGCAAAGAGGCCGATGCTGTACTTGTCGGTTTCGTAAGAGATCGAGGCCCGGTGGAGGACGTAGCCCGGGATCTTGTCGCCATAGGCGCGGTCCCAACCCAGTCGGGACACCACGTTTCCGCGATAGGTTGCGGTCCAGTTGCCGATCAGGCTGCCGTCCATGAACGGCATGGTGTAAGTGGCGCCCAGGCTGCCCGAATTCTTGGCCGAGCCCGGCAGACGGTCGCCGTCCAGCGCGTCGAGCTGTGTGAACTTCGGCCGCGCGTCATAATCGCCGGGGGTCGTGCGGATCGTGATGATGCCGGGTACGTCGTCGGTGAGCTTCGCATCGGTGTACGAATACATGCCCTGGATCGCCAGTTCGGGGATCGGCCTGAGCTGGAACGAGGCTTCGAAGCCCTGCGACTTGGCCGAACCGCCGTTAACGGTGATCCCGGTTGCGCCGTAAAGGGTGGTCGAGTCGACCTGAATGCCGTCCCAGACGATATGGAAGACGTCAAAGTTGAACGACAGTTTCCGGTCGAACAGCTGCGTACGAATGCCGATTTCGGCGTTCTTCGTCTTGTCCGGACCGTACTGGATCTCGTTCGGTAGTGCGCAGGCGTTCTGCTGGTTTGCCGGAACGGGATCGGGGCAGGGCGCCACGCGGTTAGGTCCGCCGATGCGGTAGCCCTTGCTGTACGTGGCGTAGACCATCAGGTCAGGGGTGAAGTTGTACGAGGTGTTGAACTTCCACACCCAGCCATCCTGCTTGGCCTTGCCGCCCGACGGAGTCAGGTCATAGGGGCTGAGCGGATCCCCCAGCAGGGGAAGGACGAGAGCGCCCTGGATCTCCGACGTATACTTGAAGTAACGCGCGCCGCCTGTGACCTGCCACTTTGGCGTGATCCTGAACGTGCCTTCGCCGAAGATCGCCTTTTCGGTTACCTTGGACTTGATGTAGCTGACATATTCGAGATCGTCAGGATTGTTGGGAACGCCGTAGAAGTCCGACAGGCCGGGCGTGTGTTCGGCATAATCGTTGTGGTATTTCTGATCGTTGTAGAAGGCGCCGAGCACCCAGTTGAGCGGTCCGCCATGACGCGAGACGAGGCGGATTTCCTGGTTGAACTGCTTGCGGGTATTGTCGGATTCGTTCCAGCTCGAAAACGCGGGGAACAGCTCGTAGTCGTAGTCGAGATCGAGCAGCAAGTCAGTATTGTCGGACTTCGACTTCACGCGAACATTGGTATAGGCCGTTGTCGAGACGAGATCGGCGATGTCGGCAATGTTTGCGTTGATCTCCATGCTGGCCAGATGCGCGCGGCGGTTTACCGGCTCTTCGTAGCGGGCTGCGTTCTCGTACTTGCCGGTGCCCATCACGCCGGCGCTGTTGGACTGGGAGCCGTCGGTCTTGGTGCGCTGGAATGCGTAAGTGAAGATGACCTTCAGGTCTTCGGTGGTCTGGAACAGCAACTGGTTGCGCGTCGTAAAGGTTCTTTCGAAATTGAGATCCTTGCGCTTCTTCAGGTTTGCCGAGGCTTCTTCGGGCGTTACGCCGTCCGGACCGCCCGGCTGCGGAAGAGAGACGCCAGGTTCCTGAAGCAGCAGCGGATAATCGATAAAGCCGGGGTCGTAATAGTAGCCGGTGGCGGTGCGGAAGGCGATGTGGTCCTTGACGATCGGAATGTTGATCATGCCGTCGAACTGATAGCCTGCGTGGCTGCCGTGGCTCTTGCCGTAGAGGCGGCCATGGGCCTCGCCCTCGAAGCTATCGAGATCGGGGCGGTTCGGGATGTAGCGGATCGCGCCGGCCAGCGTGCCGAGGCCGTAGAGCGTGCCCTGCGGGCCCAGCAACGTTTCCACGCGCGCAATGTCGAGCAGCTTGAAGTCGTAGTAGAGCGGCACTTCGCCCAGATAGACGCCGAGGGCATCGTCATAGTTGGCGCCTCCGGAGTCGACATCGGAAGCATTGAGGCCGCGCAGAACGATCGTCCCGGTGCCGCCGGGGCCGGTGTCGGAAATCGTCAGGCCAGGCGTGAAAGCGGCGAGATCGCGCACGTCGTCGATGTGCTGGCGGGCGAGGTCCTCGGAGCCGATCGCCGAAATGTTGATCGGCGTGTCCATGATCGTCGTGGCGCGGCGGGTGCCGGTCACGACGATGGCATTGCCGTCATCCGATACGGTGGCGTCCTGCGCCATGGCCGGCACGGCCAGTGCGGTGCTTGTGAACACGGTTGCGGACAGCAGCCCCGCTTTCATTTTTGCGCGATATGTCATGTGCTTCCCTGTCTGTGTTTTGGTTTACGTTGCCCGTGCCCTGGCTTGCCCCTGCCAGAACCCTGTGGGTGTTGCTTGGAAGTCCCTCTTGGACGCGCCCTGCCACCGCTTGAGGGGTGTCTTGCCGGCGCGTTTCTTGCACTCGGCGCTCTCACTGCGCGCCGAGGTATTTACCGATGCGATCCTTGGTATTGCGCCGTGGATCAGCGGGTTGCGGAGGCCGCCTCGCTACGTTTCGCGATGATCCGCGCGATCAGCGGTTGGAACGGGAACAGGAACTGCTCCCGGATGGAAAGTCGCTTGCGTTCATCTTGCCCGACGATCGCGGATTCGCCTTCGCGATAGGTTCCGAAAATGCGGTCGATGAGGATCAGCGAATTGGCGTAATTGCAACGGGTGGCTTCATAATCGACCGAATGGTGGAGGCTATGATGCCGGATCGTCGTGAAGAAGAGCGAGTAGAACCGGGGCGGGTCCGCACGCACATTGGCATGTGCGAAAGTCGAAACCACCGCCAGAACATTGAAAGCGCAGAATTGGGCGGCCTGCGGAATATCGAACAGCGCCACTATGCTGAGGCTGATGAGGAACAGTTCGATGGGGTTGCCCACCGCGCCTTTCATTGCGTTCAACTGGGTGATGTGGTGATGCGGGGCGTGGGTCAGCCAGAACGGCGTCCAGTTATGCATCAGCCGGTGCATCCAGTACTGGCCGAATTCGATGACGAAGATCACCAGCGCGACCTGCACGACGAACGGCAAGTGCATGGCCCACTGGGTGGTAATACCGAGCGAGTGTTTCACCGAAGTCAGCGGATCTTCGGCCAGTTTGGTCGAAACCCACGTTATCACCGTGGCTCCGAGGATCACGTAGAACAGATCGGTGACGAATTCGCGCTTGTTCATTCGCCAGCCCGAATGCCGTTCGTGGACCCATTCCAGGGCCAACACCGCCAATGTCGTCAGCGAAGTGGCGACAACGAGGGACCAGGAATTATCGATCCATGACTTCGGGCCATAAGCCCAGAACAGAACGGTGAGCGCGACGAACGCCGGTGGCAGCAGATCGAAGACCTTGTTCTTCAGTGTAGTGTCATTCCGTGCGCCGGAAGAATCCGGATTTCCGTCGGGATAGCTGCCACCGGCGAATGAATGCTCATCGCCTGATAGAACCGTGATGCTGGCCGGCAGTTGTCCCATCGAAAACCCCCATCCAAGCCGGCGACCCGGCTTGCTATTGCAGATTCTTTCCTCCCGCTCAGTCGCTCTGTTCGGCGACATTAAGCACACGGTATGGATATTACCTTTTTCGTCAAGCGTATTAATGCTGCAAGTGCAGCATTTACCGGAAAATCGAAAAAAATGGCGGAATACCGCCATTCTTGAAGGAGGAGTTTATGAAGCTTTGCCGCACGTGCGTTTGGTGAGCGCGATGAACGCTGCTCAGGCGGGCGCCGCCCACGGGGAAAACATCGTTGCTGATTCGCGCGTGGCAGGCACATGACCTGTCCTGCCGGCCGCGCGATGCGCACGATTGTTTGTACTTCTTGCAGAACCTGCCGAGAGCGCAATCGCGGACTGTCTTATTGCCGGCGCATGCGATAGGAGACGGCCGTAAGGTTTTGCATGTGAAGATAGTGATGATCGCAGAAAGGGGCGCAGTTTGAGCACCGATCCCGCCAGTCTTGCCCGGCTCAGCATGAGCCTCCCCGCCGAGCTGTTTCGCCAGCTCGACGCCATGGTGGAAGAACGTGGCCTGCCTTCGCGATCGCAACTGATCTCCGAACTCATCCGCCATGCTCTTGCCGAGCATGAGGCATTGACGCGTCCCGAAGAGATGCTCGCCGGCACGATCACCCTTGTTTACCGGGGCGACAGGGGCAAAGTGCGCCAGCAGCTTGCGCAGAGCCAGGCAGAGTACTTGAAGGAGGTCATCTCCTCACAGCACGTGTTTCTGGAGGACGATCAGTCGCTTGAGGTCCTGCTGGTGCAGGGGCCTGCCGCGCGATTGAAGGAATTGTGCGACGCGCTGCGCGGGATTCGGGGTGTTCGCCAGCTCCAGCTTGTCACCACCACCGCCTTGCTTCCGCCGCTTCACGAGCAGGAGAAGGCCAGGAGCGACGACGCCGCCCCAACTCGCAAGCCGCGGGCCAAGAGCGAAGAGGCGGTGTAACGGCCGCCTGTGGCGAGGATTGCGATCCCGCCGCGATACGTGCCTTGAAGATCGCAGCGACGGTTTCCGATCCGATCGCCGCAGCCGATCCGTGTCCGGATTTGGCGGAATAGCCCGGGCAGCGGCGGAAATTGCGCCTCTCGGTCCGCGTGCCGATTCCCCCTCAGGGGGTGAGTATTACAGAATCGGTTCACCGTAATAATTTTCGATGGACAACCCTTTCATTCGCGGCAATGCTGCACTGCGAAAGGGGACCGACTCATGATCGTATCGATCCGTAGAATATCCAAGGCCGCACTGATGGCTGGCGTGCTTCTTACCGCGGCTTGCTCACAGACATCGAGCGACGCGCCGAAGCGCCAGGAATTCAACATCGGATGGTCGATCTATGCGGGCTGGATGCCCTGGCCTTACGCGCAGCAGGCCGGCATCGTGAAGAAGTGGGCGGACAAGTACCACATCAAGATCAACATCGTTCAGGTGAACGACTACGTCGAATCGGTTAATCAGTATACCGCCGGAAAGCTGGACGGCGTTACTGTCGCCAATATGGATGCCCTTACGATTCCGGCTGCCGGGGGCAAGGACACCAGCGCCATCATCGTGGGCGACTATTCCAACGGCAACGACGGCATCCTGTTGAAAGGCGCCAGCGATCTGAAGGCCATCAAGGGCAAGCAGATCAACCTCGTCGAGCTTTCCGTTTCGCACTACTTGCTCGCACGCGCGCTGAACTCGGCCGGGCTGGCGCTGAACGACGTGAAGACTGTGAACACCTCGGACGCCGACATCGTGGGCGCGTTCGCCAGCCCGGACGTTACCGCGGCGGTTGCGTGGAACCCGCAGCTTTCGGTCATGAAGGAACAGCCCGGCGCGAAGGAAGTGTTCAGCTCGGCTGACATTCCGGGTGAAATTCTCGATCTTCTGGCGGTCGATACCGCCACACTGAAGGCCAATCCGAACCTCGGCAAGGCGCTTGCGGGCATCTGGTACGAAACGGTGGCGCTGATGAAGCGTCAGGACGGCGAGGGCAAGGCCGCGCGCGCGGCGATGGCTAAGCTGGCGGGCTCGACGCCGGAAGCGTTCGACAGCCAGCTCACCACCACGTTCCTCTATTCCGATCCGAAGGCGGCGGTCGCGGCGGCATCGTCTCCGGCGCTGGTCACCACCATGACACGCGTCCGCGATTTCAGCTTCTCCAAGGGGCTGTTCAAGGGCGCGACGTCCGCCGACGCGGTGGGAATGGCCTTCCCCGGCGGCAAGACGCTCGGCGATGCCCAGCACGTGACGCTGCGTTTCGACGAAAGCTTCATGAAGATGGCAGCCGACGGCAAGCTCTGAGCGTACTCAGAGCCCTTCAATTCCGCTACATCAAGGTGACATGACGCAATGCGTTGGGTGAATCGTCAACTCCGGCGAAGCGACCGCCTGCTCCTTGGCGCGCTGCCAATCCTGCTGCTGGCGGTGGCCTATCTGCTGGTAGCCGCCAGCCGCCACGCGGCCAACCCGGCGGACAAGATCCTGCCTCTGCCTTCCAGCATGGTGCAGAGCATGTCCGTCCTGATGTTCCAGCCCGACCAGCTGACGGGTCAGCTGGTGTTTTGGGCGGATACGCTCGCAAGCCTCCAGCGGCTGGGGATCGGGTTGGGTATCTCGACATTGATGGCGATCTGCGTCGGGCTCGCGCTGGGGGCACTGCCGCCGGTGCGTGCCACGTTCGGACCGCTGGTGACAGGCATCGCGGTGATCCCGCCGATTGCCCTGCTGCCGATCCTGTTCATCGCGCTGGGATTGGGCGAGACGGCGAAAGTCGCACTGATCGTGGTGGGCATAGCGCCGGTCATGATCCGCGACATCGCGGCCCATGTCGCCGCCTTGCCCAGAGAACAGATCATCAAGGCGCAGACGCTGGGCGCCAGTAGCTGGCAAGTGATGATCCGCGTGGCGCTGCCTCAGGCCATGCCCCGGCTCTTGCAGGCGATGCGGCTGTCGCTCGGACCGGCATGGGTCTTCCTGATCTCGGCCGAGGCGATCGCATCCGACGTCGGCCTTGGATACCGCATCTTCCTCGTTCGCCGCTATCTCTCGATGGACGTCATCATTCCCTACGTCGCCTGGATCGCGCTTCTGGCGATCGCCATGGACGTGACGCTGACTTTCCTGAGCAGGCGGCTGTTCCCGTGGGCACACGGAGAAAACCATTGAGCACACTTCTCAGCTTTCGCGACGTCTGGGTCGAATATGGGGACAGGATCGTCATCGAGAAACTGTCCCTCGATATCGAAGCCCACTCGTTCGTCTCGATCATTGGTCCTTCGGGGGCGGGCAAGAGCAGTTTTCTGCGCCTGATCCTTGGCCAGGAGGGGCCCACCCACGGGTCCATTCTCCTCGACGGTATACCGCTCGCGCCCGAATGTGGACCGGATCGCGGCATCGTGTTCCAGCGCTACTCGGTGTTTCCGCACCTCTCGGCGCTGGGCAACACGATCCTCGGGATGGAATGCGCAAGGGCGCCACTTTCGGCCCGCCTGTTCGGCGCCGCCCGGCGTGCGGCGAAAGAGGAGGCGGTCGAGATGCTGACCGCCGTGGGACTGGGTGACAGCCTGCACCTCTATCCCGCGCAGATGTCAGGCGGCATGCAGCAGCGGCTGGCGATTGCCCAGGCGCTTGTGAAGCGGCCACGCATACTTCTGCTCGATGAGCCGTTCGGCGCGCTCGATCCCGGAATCCGTGCCGACATGCACGTGCTGATCCGGAAATTGTGGAGCGACTATGCGCTGACGATCATCATGGTCACTCACGATATTCGCGAGGCTTTCAGCCTTGGAACGCGCGTGATCGCGCTCGACAAGCGCCGTCACGATCCGCACGCGCCCCACCGTTTCGGCGCTGCCGCGGTCTACGATCTGCCGCTCAAGGAGCGGGTCGAACAGATTTCCGACGAGCGCGTGAGTATTACTATTGACTGAATAGGTAATAATTGGAAGGAGGTGCATATGAGCTCCGAATCCGCAAGCCTGGCGCGGCTCAGCATGAGCCTTCCGGCAGACCTCTTCAGACAGCTCGACACGATGGTGGCGGAACGGGGGCTTCCTTCCCGCTCGCAACTGATCGCCGAACTGATCCGCCACGCTCTTGCCGAGCATGGCTCGCTTACCCACCCGGACGAGATGCTCGCCGGCACGATTACCCTTGTTTACCGCAGCGAGCAGGGCCGCGTTCGGCACCAGCTTTCCCAGACCCAGACCAGTTATCTGAAGGAAATCATTTCCTCTCAGCATGTCGTGCTGGAGGACGATCAATCTCTCGAAGTCCTGCTCGTGCAAGGCCCGGCCGTGCGGCTGAAGGAACTGTGCGATGCCATCCGGCGCGTGCGCGGGATGCAGCAGCTGGAACTCGTGACCACCACCGCCCTTCTGCCGCCGCTTTACGAACAGGACGGCGGCAACTCCCAGTCGATCGGAGCGAATTCATGACCCAGATTCTGGCGAACCCGCTTGCCGCCCGCGACCATGCACGCGGCATGGAAGGCACCGTGATCGAGAGCATGCCGGTGCTGCCGCCGGTCGCGAGCGATCTCCCGGCCGGTGTGTCCGCGCAGGACCTCACGTGGGAGGAAACGATTGCGGCAGGCGGCTATGCGACGCGGCGGCTGGCACGCGGCACGCGCCTGCGGCTGATCGACATCAAGGGCGATGCCTGCGCCTCGCTGCTCGTCTTCAATGCGGAAATGCCGACCGAGCGGCTCAACGTCGCGGACACCGTAAAAGTCCAGTGGAACGCCTATCTCGATGCGGGCAAGCTGCTGCTGTCCGACATGGGCCGCGTGCTCATGAGCATTCTGGAAGACGATGCCGGCACGCATGACACCTTCTGCGGCACCTCCAATGCCGCCACCAATGCGGCCAAATACGGCGACGGCAGCAATAGCGGCGCTTATCCAAACGGGCGCGACCGCTTTCTCTTGGGCGCGGGCAAGCACGGTCTCGGCCGCCGCGATGTGCACCCCTGCGTGACCCTGTTCAAGGGCACGCGGATCGAGACGGACGGCACGATCACCCCGCAAGTGGGTCCGTTCCAGGCCGGTCGCAGCGTGGTGCTGCGCGCGGAAATGGACGTGATCGTGGTGATCGCCAACTGCCCGCATGTGCTCGACCCGCGTGACGACTGGACAGTGACGCCGCTGCGCGTCTCGGCCTGGCGCGGCCCGGTCACGCCGGAGGCGGACCCGATCCGCACTGCCACGCCGGAAGGCCTTCGCGCCTTCCAGAACGTCGAAGACTACTTCCGTCGCTGAAAGGACAGGCCACAATGAACGCCGATCCCCACATGTCCGGTCTCACCGGCGCCGTGATCCACGACGTGATCGTGCCCGCCCGGGCGCCATGGCTGCACCACGTGGCCGCAGGGCAGACGCTTCGTATCGTCGACCTTGAAGGCAATCAGGCCGTGGATTTCCTGCTCTATTCGGCTGAGGACGGTGCCGAACGCTACAGCGCGCAGGACACCGTTGCCGCACAGGGTAATCTGTTCCTGCGCCAAGGCACCCGGCTGCTGTCCAACGAGGGCCGGACGATGATGACCATCGCCGCCACCTCGGTCGAATATCACGACACCATCGGCGGCGCCTGCTCCTGCGAATCCAACACCTTGCGCTACGGCCATCACACCAAGGCCGAGCATGCCTGCGTGGAGAACTTCCTCGAAGCCAATCTCACCGAGGGCCGGGGCAAGCGGGACATCGTGTCCAACATCAACTTCTTCATGAACGTACCGGTCGAGCCGGACGGGTCGCTGGGCATCGTCGACGGAATATCCGCGCCGGGCCTGACCGTTGACCTGCGAGCGGAAATGGACGTCGTCGTCGTCGTCTCGAACTGCCCGCAGGTCAACAACCCCTGCAACGGCTTCAACCCCACCCCCGTTCGGATGATTGTCACCGCATGAACTTTGACACGGTCCTGATCGCCAACCGAGGCGCGATCGCCACCCGCATCATCCGCACGCTGCGACGCATGGGCCTGAAGTCCGTCGCCGTCTATTCCGAGGCAGACGAAGGCTCCAACCACGTATCCGAAGCCGATGAGGCGGTCTGCATCGGCGGGGCGAAAGCCTCCGACAGCTACCTCAACGTCGCCGCGATCCTCGATGCCGCGCGCAAGACCGGGGCAGGGGCCATCCATCCCGGCTACGGCTTCCTGGCCGAAAACGTGGAGTTCGCGGAGGCCTGCGCCGAAGCGGGCATCGTCTTCATCGGCCCCACCGTCCAGAACATCCGCACGTTCGGCTTGAAGCACAGCGCCCGCGCGCTTGCTGCCGCGCATGACGTGCCGCTGGCGCCCGGTACCGGGCTGCTTGCTGACGAAAAGGATGCCGTACTCGCCGCGCGCGAAATCGGTTTCCCGGTGATCCTGAAGGCAACGGCGGGCGGCGGCGGCATCGGCATGCGCGTCTGCGAAGACGAGGCGGAACTGCGCGATGCTTTCGCATCGGTGGCGCGGCAGGGCCTGAGCAATTTCGGCGATGCCAGCGTCTTCCTCGAACGCTACGTCCGGCGCGCGCGCCATGTCGAGGTCCAGTTGTTCGGCGATGGCCAGGGCCGCGTCATGGCCCTTGGAGAACGAGACTGCTCGCTTCAGCGCCGCAACCAGAAGGTGGTCGAGGAAGCCCCTGCACCACTGCTGCCCGAACGCGTGCGTGCGGAGCTGATTGCCTCGGCCGTGCGACTGGGCGAGGCCGCGCGATATCGTTCGGCCGGGACGGTCGAATACCTCTACGACGCCGACCGGGAGGAGTTCTTCTTCCTGGAGATGAACACGCGCCTTCAGGTCGAACACGGCGTCACCGAAATGGTGATGGGCATCGATCTGGTCGAATGGATGGTGCGCGGCGGGGCGGGGGACTACACTTTCCTCGACCGTGAGCCGCCGACCCCGCAGGGCCATTCGGTGCAGATGCGCCTCTATGCGGAAGACCCGTCGCTCGATTATCGTCCCACTTCGGGCACGCTGACGGCGCTGGAATTCCCGTCCGACATTCGCGTCGAGACATGGTGTTCGGCGGGAAGCACGGTCAGCGCATGGTACGATCCGATGCTGGCGAAGCTGATCGTCCACGCGCCCACCCGGGCCGAGGCGGTCGAGGCAGCGCAGGCGGCGATCGACCGGAGCCGCGCGGACGGCATCGAAACCAACTTGCGCTGGCTGCGTGATGTCGTGCGCTCGCGCGCTTTCGTCAGCGGTGAGGTCTCGACCCGCGTGCTTGACAGCATCGTCTATGAACCGCGCTCCATCCGCGTGGTCAGCGGCGGCACCGCGACGACCGTGCAAGACTGGCCGGGGCGGCAGAAGCTCTGGGCTGTCGGCGTGCCGCCATCGGGACCAATGGACGACCAGTCCTTCCGTCTCGGCAACCGGCTGCTCGGCAATCCGGAAGGGACGGCGGGTCTGGAGGCCACTGTCACCGGCCCCACGCTTGCTTTTGTAGCCCCGGCGCGGATCTGCATCACCGGTGCGGACTTCGGCGCGACGCTTGACGGCGAGCCGGTTCCTCGCGGCGTTCCGACCGACGTGAAGGCAGGCCAGACGCTGGCGCTCGGCCGGGCCTCGACAGGCGGCATGCGCGGATATGTGCTGTTCGCCGGCGGGCTCGACATGGCGCCCTATCTGGGCAGCCGCAGCACCTTCGAACTCGGCCAGTTCGGCGGACATGCTGCGCGCAGGCTGCTGGCGGGCGATACATTGCATCTGGCCGGGGAGAGCACCGACGCGGCGCTGCCGATGGTGGCCCTGCCGGAGATTTCGACCGACTGGACCTTGCGCGTGCTCTATGGCCCGCACGGCGCGCCCGATTTCTTCACCGATGAAGACGTCCAGTCGTTCCTCGGTGCGGAATGGAAGGTGCATCACAACAGCAACCGCACCGGCGTTCGCCTGATCGGTCCGAAGCCCCGCTGGGCCCGTACGGACGGCGGCGAGGCGGGGCTGCATCCCTCCAACATTCACGATAATCCCTATGCCATCGGCGCGGTCGACTTCACCGGCGACATGCCGATCATCCTCGGCCCCGATGGCCCCTCGCTGGGCGGTTTCGTCTGTCCCTTCGTGGTGATCGCGGCCGATCGCTGGAAGATCGGACAGCTCACCCCCGGTGACCGCCTGCGCTTCGTGCCGGTAAATATCGACGATGCGACGGAGGCGGATGCCTCGCAGCGCGCGTTCGTGGCGACAGGTGTGGTGCCTGCCTCGTCGCCGGTTCGCCCGGTGGAGACCCTGTCCCCCATCCTCGCCGAAGTGGCAGAAGGCCCCGGCCGGCCGCGCACCGTCTATCGCCAGCAGGGCGACCGGAACATCCTTGTCGAATACGGCCAGATCGTGCTCGACATCGAACTGCGCATTCGGGTGCATGCGCTGATGACGGAGCTGGAGCGGCTGGCTCTGCCCGGCGTCATCGATATCGTTCCCGGGATCCGCTCGCTTCAGCTGCACTTCGATGGGCTGGCGCTGGACCAGCAGGCCGCGCTGGCCATGCTCATCGCGGCGGAGGAGCGGCTGGGGGGCCTTGAGGACTTCACGATCCCTTCGCGCATCGTCCACTTGCCCCTGAGTTGGCGCGATCCGGCAACGATCGAGACGATCGAGAAGTACATGGCGACGGTCCGCGCCGATGCGCCATGGTGCCCGGACAACATCGAGTTCATCCGCCGCATCAACGGCCTTGCCGACAGCGATGCGGTCGAGAACCTGATCTTCGAGGCGAATTATCTCGTGATGGGGCTGGGCGATGTCTATCTGGGCGCTCCTGTGGCCACTCCGGTCGATCCCAGGCACCGTTTGGTGACGACCAAGTACAACCCGGCGCGCACCTGGACGCCGCCCAATGTCGTGGGCATCGGCGGCGCCTACATGTGCATCTACGGCATGGAAGGGCCGGGCGGTTATCAGCTCTTCGGCCGGACGGTTCAGGTCTGGAACACCTACCGCCAGACCGACGCCTTCATTGAAGGCAAGCCGTGGCTGCTGCGCTTCTTCGACCAGATCCGCTTCTATCCGGTGAGCGCGGACGAACTGACCGAATGGCGCCGGGAGTTTCCGGCCGGGCGACGCTCGCTCCGGATCGAGCCGTCCGAGTTTCGGCTGGCGGATTACCGGGCCTTCCTTGCCGAGAATGCGCAGTCGATCTCGGAATTCGAGGAAAAGCGCAAGGCCGCTTTCGACGAGGAACGCGCGGACTGGCAGCGGCTTGGCGAGTTCGACCATGCTGTCGATACTGGCGAGGTCGAGGAGCCGGAGGGCGCGGTGATCGACATTCCGATCGGCTCCAATCTGGTGGAAGCGCCTTACGGCGGCGTGGTCTCGATGCTGCTCGTAGCGGCGGGGGACGTGGTGGAAGCGGGCGACAAGATCGCGGTGATTGAGGCTATGAAGATGGAATGTCCTGTTGAAAGCCCCGGCCGGGGCACGATCGAGGCTCTTTACATGCGCGAGGGGCAGTCGTTGCAGCCCGGCGCGCCGATGCTGGCCCTGAGGCAGCACGCATGACCGCGCCCGATCGTCGCAGCGCGGCTGCAATCGCCGATGCCGTCAATGCGGGGCGCACAAGCGCCGTCGCGGTGGCCGAAGAGACCTTGGCGCGCGTCATCGCCTATGATGGCGTGCAGCCGCAGATCTGGATCAGCCGTGCCAGCCGCGAGCATCTTCTGGAGCAGGCCCGCGCTGTCGATGCCCGCATCGCTGCCGGGGAAGTGCTGCCGCTGGCAGGTGTTCCCTTCGCAGTGAAGGACAATATCGATGTGGAAGGCTTCGATACCACGGCGGCTTGCCCAGCCTTTGCCTACCGCCCGGAAGGCTCTGCCACGGTAATCGAGCGCCTGACGGCGGCGGGCGCGCTTTGCGTCGGCAAGACCAATCTCGATCAGTTCGCCACTGGTCTGGTCGGTACGCGTAGCCCTTACGGCATCCCCCGGAATGCCTCCAATCTCGCCTATGTCAGTGGCGGTTCCAGCTCGGGCTCGTCGGTTGCCGTGGCGGCGGGGCTGGTGGCCTTTGCGCTGGGCACGGACACTGCCGGCTCGGGCCGCGTTCCGGCCGCCTTCAACCACCTGATCGGGTTCAAGCCCACGAAAGGGCGCTGGAGCACGCATGGCCTCGTCCCGGCTTGCCGGACGCTCGATTGCATCACCGTCTTCACCGACGACACGGCCGATGCGCGGCTGGTCGATCAGGTTGTCGCAAGCTTCGATCCGGCTGATCCTTACTCCAAGCCGCTGGCCGACAAGCCGCTCCGGCCCGCACGCATCGGTGTGCCACGCCGCGACCAGCGGATCTGGTTCGGCGATGCGGAATCCGAATTTCTCTATGACCGCGCGCTCGAAAATCTCGCGCAGTTGGGGGAACTGGTGGAAGTCGATCTGGCGCCACTGCTGGAGGCCGCGCAGCTGCTTTACGGCGGTCCCTGGGTCGCGGAGCGCACGGCGGCGGTGGCCGATATGCTCGCGGACAACCCGGATGCCATCGACCCGACCGTCCGTTCCATTGTCGAGCCCGGCGCGGCGGTCAGCGCGGTGGAGCTGTTCAACGGCATGTACCGCCTTGCCGAGATCAAGCGCCACGCCGACCTGCTGTGGTACGATATCGAGATGCTGGCGTTTCCAACCACCGGCACCACCTACCGCGTCTCCGAACTGCTGGCGGCGCCCGTGGCGCTCAACAGCAATCTGGGCCTCTACACCAATTTCGTGAACCTGCTCGACATGGCCGCGCTCGCGGTGCCTGCCGGGATACGGGCCAATGCGACGGGCTTCGGGATTACCCTGATCGGCCCCGCCGATACCGACCGCGCCCTGCTGGACGTGGCCGACGCCTACCTTTCGGTTGCGGATCTCCCGCTGCCGCCATCACTCGATTTGGAGGGAAAGATGCAGACCGTGAAACTCGCCGTCGTTGGCGCCCATCTCAAGGACATGCCGCTCCACTGGCAGCTCACCTCGCGCGATGCGAAGTTCGTCGGCGCCTTCGAAACCGCGCCGACTTACCGGCTCTATGCCATGGCGGACAGCGTGCCGGCCAAGCCCGCACTCGTGCATAGCGAGGATGGGGCGGCCATCGCCGTCGAGGTTTACGAACTGGGCGTTGCCGAGTTCGGCAGCTTCGTGGTCGAAGTGCCGGCTCCGCTTGCGATCGGCACCGTCACGCTGGCCGATGGCAGCAGCGTGAAGGGTTTCGTCGCCGAACCGCGCGCCATGACCGGGGCGGAGGACATCACCAGCCTGGGCGGATGGCGCGCCTTCATCGCGCGTGCTGCCTGACACACATCCGCAAGTTTGAAGGGGGAAACATGCGCAAGTTCGGACTGACGGTTCTGGCTGCTGCCGGAGCCATGGCTACCATCTCAACTGCCGCTCAGGCTCAGCAAGAGCAGGTCATTACAGTACCGGGCTTCGCGGATTTCCTGGCGGTTGACGGAAAGACCGTCTGGGCCACGAACAAGGGTCGGGTCGAACGCTGGTCTCGCGAAAGTAAGCTCGCGGAGGTCGCGATGGCCCACCCTTGCGGCGCCATGGCTATCGCGGATGGTTCCCTGTGGGTTGCCGATTGCAAGGAAGGCACGCTCAACCGGATCGACATCCGCACCGCGAAACTCACTGCAGCCATCGCCACCGGCATTGCCAATCCCAAAGGCGAACTCAATGTCGTTTCGGGCGCCGGGTCGATCTGGGTCGCAAGCGACGCGGGCGGCAAGATCGCGCGGGTCGATCCTGCCAGCAATAGCGTGACGGCTTCGGTTACCGTCGATCCGGGCACCTGGTATCTGGCGTTCGGGTATGGATCGTTGTGGGCGGTCAGTGCCGAGCAGCAATCGTTGCAACGCATCGATCCCAAGACGAACAGCGTGATCGGCAAGACACCTTTGGCGCGGGAGCCGGGCTTTCTTGCCGCCGGGGCGGGCGGCGTCTGGGTCCAGGAACAGGGGGACGGCACCGTGGCCCGTATTGATCCCCACACCGGCGAACTCTCCGGACGGATCAAGGTGGGCGAGAACCTGAAATGGGGCGATATCGACACTGGCAGCGGCAAAGTCTGGCTGCGCACCACAGACGATCAGGTCTTCGTGGTAATCGATCCCAAGACGATGGGTGTCGATAAGCGCATGGGCAAGGCGGCGGGAAGCGGTGCGCTGCGCTATACGCACCACGGCCTTTGGACGACCGCCCATGACGAGCACACCCTGACATGGTGGCCGAAGTCCGCGCTGAAGGCGAAAAGCGACGCCGGTAGCTGATCGCCTACGGAAAATACTGATATAAAAAACTTAAACGAACGCCCGATCCGTGGAAACGGATCGGGCGTTCGGGCTTGGGATGATGCGAGGGGCATAGCGGGATGGCCTATCATTCCGCTTTCTACATAAATTGCGTCTATGCTTTCGGAGCAATGTCGGGCTACTGCGGGTGCAGGCTTTGCCTTGATGGGGACATGCAAGCAGATGAGCGAACGAACGCCGTTGATCGACGAGAAGTTCGCGAAGCGTGTCGATTGGAACCTGCTCCGGACATTCGTCGATATCGTCCGCGCCGGGGGCATCGGGGCGGCGGCAAGGCAACTCAACAAGCAGCAACCGAGCATTAGCGCTGCGCTCAAGCGGCTGGAAGATCAGGTCGGCGCAACGCTGCTGCATCGCTCCGCGACGGGCGTGGAGATGACGAGCGCCGGCAAGGCGATGATGGCGCTGTGCGAGGACATGCTGGAATCCGCCCGCTTGATGCCGCACCAGATCGCGCAGGCGACACGGCGGGTTGAAGGCATCGTCCGCATCCAGATGGTCTCGGGCGTCGTTTCCCGTGAATTCGACGAGGCCATCGCCAGTTTTCACCGCCGCAATCCCGACATTCATATCGAGATCCGCGTCTCGCCCTGGCGTCAGGTGCTGGATGCGCTGGAACGCGGTGAAGTGGAAGTGGGTGTCGGATACGACGGCGGCGTTCGTGGCAGCCTTGTCTACGAGCCGCTGTTCGTGGAGCGGCAGCAACTCTACTGCGCGCGCAGCCACCCGCTTTTCGGCTATCGCGTTACTCAGTTGAAGGAACTGATCGGCGAAGGCTTCGTGCTTACAGGTGAGCAGGAGATCGAAGCCATCACACAGCTTCGTCGCCGGTACCGACTGGGCGGCAAAGTGACGGGACTGGTGGAGGATACCGGCGAAGCCCGCCGTCTTGTGGTCAATGGCGTCGGCATCGGTTTTCTGCCCGTGCATGCGGTTCAGGCCGAAGTGGAGAGAGGCCTGCTGTGGCCGCTGCTTCCCGCGGAATTCGAGCCCTCTTACGACATCTTCCTTCTAGCCCGGTCCGAACCCGCGCGCGACACGGCCACGCAGCTTTTCATTGATGAGGTGTTCCGGCGCATCCGTGCGCTGCACAGGTCATAGTCCCAATCTATGCCTTTCATCGAAAATTTGCCTCTGCCTTCATCACCTGTCCAAGCCCAGTTTCGGATCGGGCAAGGTGAGGGTTTTGAATGGGGCCGAAAACAAATTTCCAGCCAGCGCGCAAATCCGGCGTCGCGGCGATTGGCGTCAAGCTGCTCAGGGCGATCCTCGAAAGCGTTGAAGCGCGGGCTCAGGCGGTTGGGGGCGTGCCGAACCGGCGTGTTTTGCCCAGTGCCGAACAGGGCGCGGGCAAGCTCGATGGCCTTTCAACACATTGAAGATCCGATACTATCTCGGCACGCGGGCGATAGCGCTGAGCGCAGCGGTCTGGACCGCGACCTTCGCGCCTTGCGCTGTGGCCGCGCCGCAGGCTGAAACGCGGCTGGTCTCGTGCGGCGGAGCAAGTTGCCTGCTCATTTCCGGCCATCGGGCCGACCCGGCATCCACGGTTCGCATCAACGGGCACGAGGTACCTGTCCAGGGGCAAAATGCCTGGAGAGTTCGCTTGCCGGTTGAGACCGTTCGGGAATGGTCCCTGCCGATGGCCCGGGCGATCGACGTCACGGTCGGCGAAACCGAAGTTGCGAGCGCGCGCGTCGATCTACCGATTGGATTGCTGGGTCATTCCACGGACCTTGCATCGCTGGTTATCGGCAGTCCATAGTCCCGATTTGAGGCCCGTCAGTAGATAATCCAACGGTTCATTGTCAGTTTCCCTGCTGAACGCTATGAAAGCGAGGTCGCCGGAGAGCGATCGTCGATATGTGTTCAGGAGAAGATGATGAAGATCGGTGTAATGGTCTTGGCCTCTTTCGCTTTCGCCACGGCCGCTTCTGCGGCCCCCGCGCAAAATCCTTTCGCTCAGGATAGCGCTGTCTTGCAGCTCAAGGGGCTCGACCTTGCCACGGTCGACGGCCAGCAGCGACTGGCCATCCGCATGGATCAGGCCGCCCGCGCCGTCTGCGGCGACCGACTGGCGAACATCCATCTCGCTGCCGAGGAGAAGGCGCGTGAGTGCCGGACGGCGGTGATTGCGGACATCCGCACAAAGATCGAATCGCGCACGGCAGAGGCTTCGGGCGCCGTTCCGGTCCAACTTGCCTCGGCACGATAACCAGAGCCTTTAACAGGCAGGTTACACAAGCGCCGCGGGCAGCCGGAAACGGTTGCCCGGTGCTTGCCCTGCCGATTCCAAATTCTGACAAAGTACCGGGGGCCGGGTTTATCGCCGGTCGGCCGACAGACCCGTCTAATTACTGCGCATACGCGGGCAGGCCGGGTCTTTAATAGCGATGAAACAATCCGTACTCGTTTGTCGAGCAACTTCAATTTTATGCCCCGGCCCGGGCTGAAATCGGCAACGTATTGCCTCGATCTCTGCGCTATGAGACAAAGGACTATCGTTCGATTCGGCTAACATATCCGATTTTCGGGAATTTTCCTGCTCGCAGCGGCTTTATCAACGACAGCCTCGGGCAGGGATAAAGGAACTTCGTCATACCGGCGAAGCCTCAGTCCGAACGTCATGGGGAGGTTTTTATGTCGTCTCCGTCTGCATATGATCTCCCCAGAGAATTGCGCTGACCATGCTTGCTGCCACGGCGGCCAATCCGATTCGGGGAATGGGGCTCAAGCGGAGCCGAGAGGGTCACCTGAGACATAATTGCACGATATACTAGACCGTGTTGAGGCTTTGTTAAGGAAAGCTCTCGTGCGCCAGAAGTATACATCGTTCTCTAATCTGATAAATGCCGGCCGTCTGGCAGCGATGGCCTGTATTATTCTTACTCAGGCGTGTTCCAACGAAACGGCTCCCAGCCCGCCGCCAACTCCGGTCAAGGTTCTGACGGTCGGTCGATCGTCGGCGGCGAATGCCATCGAATTGCCGGGCCGGGTGGAAGCCGTTCGATCGGCGCAGGTCCGCGCCCGCGTCGATGGCATCGTCCTGCGGCGGTTCTATCAGGAAGGCTCGGATGTCGCAGCCGGCGCCGCGCTGTTCCAGATCGATCCCGGCGATGTGCAGGCTCAATTGAGACAGGCCAACGCGGGATTGACGCGCGCGCTCGCTGCCCGATCGGATGCGGCGCAGGTCGTGAAGCGCTTTTCCTCTCTGATCGGGAGGCAGGCGATCAGCGAACTGGAATATGAAAGCGCGCGGAACAACTTGCGGCAGGCCGAAGCGGGCGTTCAGGACGCGCGCGCGGCGCTCGACCGTTCGAAGCTCGCCGCGAGCTATGCGACAGTGCGCGCCCCGATTGCCGGCCGGGTAGGTCGCGCGGAAGTGAGCGAGGGCGCCCTCGTCAGTGCCGGAGCGGGTACGTTGATGACGCAGGTCGATCAACTTTCCCAAGTCTATGTCGTATTCACGAAGTCCAGCTCCGATCTGCTCGATCTGGCGCGCATGACGCGTTCCGGCGAAGTCCGTCTCCCCGACTTGCGCAATATCGAAGTCCGCCTGACTACGGAGAATGGGCAGGACTACGGCGTCGTCGGCCACCTCGATTACGCGGGTCTGGTCGTACAGCCGGGCACCGGAAGCCAGGCATTGCGGGCGGTATTTCCCAACCCGCACCGGGACCTTCTGCCCGGCCAGTTCGTGCGCGGCGTCCTGCAGGCGGGAACCTTCGTGAATGTGCTCTCCGTGCCCGAACGCGCGGTCATGATCGGCGCCGGAGACACCAGCGTGATCGTCGTCGGCACAGACAACGTGGCGGAGCGCAGGCTCGTCACGCTCGGTGAATCGCATGACGGAATGTGGATAGTTCGTTCGGGATTGAAGGCGGGCGAGCGGATCGTGGTGGAAGGGTGGCAAACCGTCGTGCCGGGCCAGAAGGTTGCGCCACAGCCCTTTAAACCGGCCCAGCAGCCGGCGCAACAGGCAAGCCGCGAGGGATGAACCGCTTCTTCGTCTATCACCCGGTCTTCGCCTGGGTGATCGCCATTTTCGCCCTGCTGTTCGGCGGGATTGCCATCGCCAATCTGCCGATCGAGATGTTTCCGAACATCGCGCCCCCTTCGGTCAGCATCTCCACCGCCTTGCCCGGCGCCGATGCGGTCACGCTTGACCGGACAGTGACATCGGTCATCGAGCGCGAGATGAATGCGGTCGACAATTTCCTCTACATGTCCTCGACCAGCCGCTCCAACGGCACCGCGCAGGTCACCGTGACCTTCCAACCAGGCACCTCGCTCGACGTGGCGGTTTCGCAGGTTCAGGACCGTCTGGCGCGGGTGGATTCACGCCTTCCCGAGGACGTTCGCCGCGCTGGTGTGCGGGTGACTTCGTCCTCGTCCGGATTTCTGATGATGGTCGCGCTGCGGTCGAAGTCCGGGGTAACGTCGCGGGCCCAATTGGGGAACTACGCGAGCAACAACATTGTCGAGGAACTGCGCCGCGTTCCCGGCGTCGGCGATGTGCAGCTGTTCGGTTCGGCCTATGCCATGCGCATCTGGCTCGACCGTGATAAGCTCGCCGGATACGGGCTGACCCCGGCGGAAGTCTTGCAGGCGGTGCGTGAGCAGAACAGCCAGACTGCTGCCGGCACGCTGGGCGCGCGGCCAACCGCATCGGCGGCGGATCTCAATGTCCAGATCATCACGCAGAGCCGCTTTTCCACGCCTCAGCAGTTCCGGGAAATCATCGTCGCGTCCAATCCCGACGGTTCGACTGTTCGCCTCGGCGACGTCGCCCGCGTGGAACTGGGCGAGGACAGCTATGCCATGCATGCCACGCTGAACGGGCAGGAAATGGTAGGGATCGGCGTGCAGCTCGCCTCCGGCGCCAGCGCGCTGTCGACGGCGTCCGGCGTGCGCGCGCGCCTGGATGAGCTGGAGCGCAGTTTCCCTCCGGACATCGCGTGGGAGACGCCGTTCGATTCCACGCCGTTCATCGTCCGCTCCGTGAACAACGTGATGCGCACGATGATCGAGACGCTGCTGCTGGTCTCGGCCTTCGTCTACCTGTTTCTCCAGCGTTGGCGCGCGATCGTGGTGCCCACGCTGATCGTGCCGATTGCGCTGGTGGGCACGTGCCTTGGCCTGCTGCTGTTCGGGATGTCGCTCAACTTGCTTTCGCTGTTCGCGATGGTGGTGGCGATCGGCATCCTGAATGACGATGCCATCGTCATCGTCGAGAATGTCGAACGCATCATGCGCGAGGAGGGCCTCGACCCGCGCGAGGCGACGGCCAAGGCGATGGGGCAGATTACCGGGGCAATCATCGCGACTACACTTGTACTGGTGGCCGTGTTCATCCCGATGGCGTTCTTTCCGGGGGCGAGCGGCGGGGTTTATCGCCAGTTTTCGGTCACCCTCACCATTTCGATGATCGTTTCGACAGTGCTTTCGCTGACACTCGCGCCGGCGCTGTGCGGCAGCATTCTGCGACCACCGCCCGAGAAAACGGAAGTGAATGATCGGCCGCGTAGCCTGCCTGCACGGTTCTTCGATCGCTTCAACCGCGGTCTGGAAAACACAACCGGGCGTTATGTCGGGGCGGTGGAGACAATGCTCCGCTCGCCGGTGCGTTGGTTTGTCGTGTTTCTCGGGATCTGCCTTGTGACATGGCTGCTGTTCGCGCGGTTGCCGGGCGGCTTCCTGCCGACGGAGGACCAGGGCTCGATCATGATCGGCTACAACGCCGCGCCCGGCGCCACAATGGCGCGCACAGAAGGTGCCGTGCGGCAGGCCGAAGGCTTCCTTCTCAGGCAGCCCCAGGTGCGCAACGTCGTTTCGATCTACGGCTTCAGCCTGTTCGGCCAGGGAGAGGGCGCGGCGATGTCCTTCGTGGACCTGAAGCCGTGGGAAGAGCGGCCCGGCGCGGACAATTCCGCTGGCGCCCTTGCGGCGCGCGCGAACCGCGCATTCTTCACCATTCCCGAAGCAACGATGTTCGCTTTCGAACCGCCGCCGATCTCGGCGCTGGGCAATGCCACCGGCTTTTCCATGCGGGTTCAGGATCGCATCGGCACTGGCGACAATCTTGCTAGCCGTGCGCATGCGATCATTGCCGAGGCGGCCAAGAGCCCGATACTGGCCGGGGTCCGGTTCGAAACCCAGCCTTCGCGGCCCCAGCTCTATCTCGACCTGGATCGGGTCAAGGCGCGGGCGCTGGGTTTGCAGATCGGCCAGATCAATCAGGCCCTGAGCGTCACGTTCGGCTCCGCCTATGCGAACGATTTCATGCATGACGGCACGGTTCTGCGCGTGATCGTGCAGGGCGAGGCTTCGCAGCGGATGGAGCCCAGCGACATCGCCGCCCTGCGGGTCCGCAACGACCGGGGCGAGATGGTGCCGTTCAGCGCGTTCAGCACCATGCATTGGACTGCCGGTCCGGCGCAGCTTGAACGCTACAACGGGTTCCCGGCGGTGGCGATTTCCGGCCAGCCGGCTCCCGGCCATTCCAGCGGCGCCGCTCTGAACGAGATGGAGCGGATCGCCCGGGAGGTGCTGCCGCCCGGCTATGGCTATGAATGGACCGGCACTGCCTTCGAGGAACGTCAGGCCAGCGGCCAGATCGGCGCCTTGCTTGGGCTTTCGCTGATCGTCGTCTTCCTGTTGCTGTCGGCGCTGTATGAGAGCTGGTCCATTCCGCTGGCGGTGCTCATGGTCGTTCCGCTGGGCGTACTGGGTGCGGTGCTCTTCACCCTTGCGCGCGGCATGATGGCGGACGTCTATTTCAACGTCGGCCTCGTGGCGATTATCGGGTTGGCGGCGAAGAACGCGATCCTGATCGTGCAGTTTGCGCTCGACGAAGAGTCGCAAGGAAAGACGGCGAGCGAGGCGGTCAGCCTCGCCGCGCGGCAACGACTGAGGCCGATCCTGATGACCAGCCTGACATTCGTGATCGGCATGCTGCCGCTGGCTATCGCCGTGGGCGCCGGCGCGGCCAGTCGCCGTGCCGTGGGGACCGGCGTGATGGGAAGCATGCTCACGGCGACGGTGCTTGGCATCTTCTTCACGCCGCTGTTCTTCGTATCGGCGCGCAAATGGCTGGGCGCGCGGCGTGAGGAGCCCAAGCCCGGTGCCAAGCCCGATCAGGCCGAGGAAAGCTAGACGTGCGCCGGCTCGCCCTTACCCTGCCGCCACTTTGCCTGCTTGCCGTGCTGGCGGGATGCAACATGGCGCCGGCCTATGTCCAGCCGGAGCCGCCGGTTCCGCCCGCCTATCCGGAAACCACGCCGGTTGCGGGCGAGCAGGCCAGTGCGATTTCGTGGCACAGCTTCTTCGGCGATCCCCAGCTTCAGGCTTATATTGGCTCGGCGCTCGATCGAAATCGCGATCTTGCCGCCGCTGCCGCGCGCATCGCGCAGGCCGAGGCACAATACCGGGTTCAGGCGTCGGCACGGCTGCCCAATGTCGACAGCGGCGCGAGTGCCGGACGGACGCGAACACCGACCGCCATCGGGCCGCAGACGATCAGCGCCTTTCAGGTCCAGTTCGTTGTCTCCAGCTTCGAACTCGATCTGTGGGGGAGGGTGGCCAATCTCACGGAGGCGGCGCGGCGGAATTATCTGGCGACCGTCGATGTGCAACGCGCCTTGCGCCTCTCGCTCATCCGTGACGTGGCAACCGTATACTACGCTATTCGCGCGGGCGAGGCGGGGATCGACGTTGCCCAGCGCACGCTCGCCAGCCGCCAGAAGTCCGGAGAGATCGCCAAGCTGCGTCTGGATGCGGGCGTCACGTCGAAGGTCGATTATCAGCAAGCGATGATCCTGATCACGCAGGCGCAGACGCAACTGGCGGACTTGCAGCGCACGACGGATCAGCAGCGGAACCTCCTCCTGCTTCTGGTTGGGGGCCCCATGGCGCAGCCGCTTCCCAGTGGATACGGCATCAACGATGCGCATCAGATGACGTCGCTGGACGCCGGGCTGCCGTCAACGCTACTGACGCTTCGCCCGGACATTCTGGCGGCGGAAGAACAGCTTCGCGGCGCCAATGCCAATATCGGCGCGGCGCGCGCGGCATTTTTCCCGACCATTTCCCTCACCGGCATGGCCGGATTCCTCTCTCCCCAACTCGGCAACCTGTTCAACGGAGACAGCGGCACCTGGACCTTCGGCGCCGGAGCGGCCCTTCCGCTGTTCGACTTCGGACGGCGCCGCGCCCAGCTCGAACAAAGCAAGGCGCGCCGGGACGAACTCGTTGCGACCTATCAACGCACCGTGCAGCAGGCCTTCCGCGAGGTGTCCGACGGGCTGGTGGGCCGCCAGCGCCTCCAGGAACAGATCGCCGCCCAGCAGCGCGCGGTTCAGGATCAGCGGATTTTGGCCGAAACGGCCGAGCTTCGCTACAGCAGCGGCGTATCGGTCTACCTTGAGGTGCTCGACGCCGAGCGCAATCTCTTCACGGCGGAACAGCAACTGATCCTGCTTCGTGCGGCGGCGTTGCAAAACGATGTGGCACTCTACGCGGCGCTGGGCGGCGGCAGCCTCTGACGACGTGCGCGCCTGACGGTCTCGCACAATTGCTATCGGCGCGACAAAATTGCGCTTCCGTTTAAGATGTAAACCAGTGCGGCAGGAACGAGGACTTTTCCCGTTCGTTTCCAGTTTATGAAAGCTCTGACCCCGGCAGATCGTGTCTCGTTTCTCCATGCGCGCCGGGATCTTAAGATGGCGCGATCCGCTCACGCCTTTGTCAGAGGCAATACGGCGCGATTTTACGAGTGGCTGGCCGATTCCCCAGTCGCCCGGATCATCCCGGAAGGCCCGCCGATCTGGATCTGCGGCGATTGCCACCTCGGCAACCTCGGCCCTATTGCGGATAGCAATGGTAACGTCGCCATCCAGATCCGCGATCTCGATCAGGCTGTGATCGGAAATCCGGCCCATGACCTTATTCGACTTGGCCTCTCTCTCGCGACCGCGGCGCGCGGCTCGGATTTGCCCGGTGTCGTTACTGCCCGGATGATCGAGGAGATGGTTCAGGGTTATGAAGAAGCCTTCGCTTCGGTTGCCGAACCGGCTGGCGGCGCGGACGGTAACAGCGCGGAGCCTCAGGCCGTGCGCACGGTGCGGCGCCGGGCGCTGGGCCGCAAGTGGCGCCATCTTGCGAGAGAGCGGCTGGAAGATGTCGAGCCCGCGATCCCGATCGGCAAGCGCTTCTGGCCGGTGGATATCGCGGAGCGGGCCGCACTGCGCGAGGTCATAACCCATCCACCCGTGAGCCGAATGATCCTTTCGCTGGATCGGAAGGGAGAAAATCGCACGCCGATCATGGCGGATGCAGCCTATTGGATGAAAGGGTGCAGTTCGCTTGGGCTGATGCGGTTCGCCATTGTCGTCGCCATGAAAGGGGACGAGGGCACGGAATACGCTCTCGTCGACATGAAGGAGGCGGTCGAGCCTGTCGCTCCGGCCGCTGCCGGAGTGACGATGCCCGCCGACTCTGCCGAGCGGGTACTCACAGCCGCCTTGGCCCTCTCGCCCTATCTGGGCGAACGCATCGCGGCGACGAAACTTCTGGGTCACTCGATGTTCGTACGGGAACTTATGCCGCAGGATCTCAAGATCGAAGTCGACCAATTCTCGCACGGAGAAGCGCTGAAAGCGGCGCGCTATCTTTCCGGTGTCGTGGGAAAAGCGCATGCCCGGCAAATGGATCCACCCACGCGGCGCGCATGGGTCGAGGCGATGGAGAAGGGGCACTCGTCCGGCCTTGATGCACCGTCCTGGCTGTGGCGATCGGTGGTCGCGCTCGCGGCAAGGCATGAGGCGGGCTATCTTGAGCATTGTCGCATCTACGCCATGATGCAATGACCGCGTGCTGGAACCATGGGTTCGATGGCCCTGGAAATCATTTCCCTTGGAACCCGATCTTCGTTTCCGTGTTCGGCGGATTGAGAGTCAGGAGCAAACGCATGCCGAAATTCACATTCGAAACGCCGGATGGTGACGAAGTCCAGGTGAACTCGGTCGACGTGGTCGATCTGACGGAAGGGCGCGACGATCAGATTACGGTCATCGAGATGGAAGACGGCGACGAAATCACTGTCGTGGCGACGCGTCAGGAGGTCGTGACCCATCTCGATCTGGACCCTCTGAAGTTTCTGTCGGGCGAGTACGATGCGGACGAATTGTCCGAAGATTTCGATCCGGACGACTACGAAGACGAATGATTGAGGAGCATCTGTTTGCGTTGCCGGATCGGGGAGAGGGCCGGTGCCGTAAAATTCGCTTTCAGCGAATTTCCAAACAACGCCCTTAGCCCGGAAGCGGTATGGCTTGCGGTTTGGGGCCCCACGACGCCAGCACGCGGGCGCACCGCCGCGTGAGCGGGCGCTCGACCATGAAGTAGAGTGCCATGCCTGCGGCGATGCTCAGCGTCACATAGAACACAATGGCAAGCGGTGGGCTTTCCAGACCCAGCGCTCTGCCCCCCAGTCGGCTTGCCACGCCGAACAGCAGCGGGTGGACAAGGTATAGGCTGAACGAGGCATCTCCTGTCAGAACCAGCCAGGCCGGTACCGGGATGGTACTCGGGGCTAGGATCGCGAAGGCGGCGACAATGGCCGCATCCACCGGCAAGCCCACGCGCTTCCAGACCAGTTCGCTCCCAGGGGCGATAAGGAGTTGCTGCATGGCCACGATGATGGCGACGCCGCAGAGCATCAGCAGCAGGGGACGATGGACCCGCAGCCACGGCGCGCCCCGACGCACCACGGCGATGCCAATGCCCAGCAGGAACGGCAGCAGCAGCGGCGCCGTCCAGAACTCAAGGACGCTGCGCGCATCCCGGTGGTCCCAGACGGGGTGAAGCATTTGCCCGATGGCCAGTAGCACGGCCAGTGCCATGCACAGGATCGCCAGCCCCCTCCGCATGAACAGGGCGGCGGTGAAGAGGACGTAGAAGAACATCTCGTAGTTCAGCGTCCAGCCCACGCCCAGCACCGGCAGCATCAACCGTCCGGCAGCGGCGTGAGGGATGAACAGCAGGGTTTGCACGAAATAGCCCATGTCCAGTGGCCGCGCGTCCTTCACCACGATCGCGGCGGCGACCAGAGTCATCAGCCAATAGAGCGGCACCACGCGAGCGATACGGCGGCGCAGGAAATTGGCGGGCGCGCCGCTTTCGCCGAAGCCATCGCGCGCGACGTGGACCATGATGAAGCCGCTGATGGTGAAGAACATCAGCACGCCCATCGAACCCAGCAATTCGAAGTCTGACAACGGAAACCCGAGCGAGCCGAAACCGACGGCCCATGCCGCTCCGTGTGAGATGACCACGAACACAGCGGCTAAGGCCCTCGCTCCCTGGACCACGTTCAAGTGCTTCATGACATAGGGTCGCCCTTTGTAGGTAACTCGGTCGGATTAATTTTACCCGGGCAAGGCGGTCATGGCATTGGCAGAACCCTGTAGGGGCAAGTCTGGACTGGGGCTTTCGTCTAGGGGCGGCTTTCTGCCGCGCACGGAAAGGCTTGCTAGACCTATGTGTGCGTTTCGGGAGACAGGGGCAATTTTGCCCATCAACCCGTCCGCGGCGGTTTGGCGAGGATGTCGAGCAATGCGGCGTCGAATGATTCGGGCTGTTCGTACATCGCCCAATGTCCCGCGTTTGCTATGACCCGGAAGTCGGCGTTCGGATGCACCGATCGCAGCGCCGCTTCCTGCACGGCAGGCGCGGGGTGAGGCAGGTCCCACTCGCCCCAGATGGCGTCTACCGGCCCCCGCACTTGCGGCAATATCCGCAAGAGCCGATCGGGCAGGACCAGCGGCGGCACGTGCAGGCGCGCGGCCTTGGCGGTGGGGAGCAGCATGTGAATGGCCAGGTCGTCCGCGCTGTCAGGATGGTGGAGCATCAGCCCGAGCAGGTTTGCCTTCAGGGCAGCCCGCCGATCCTCTCCGGTCAGCCCGCTGATCCGGCCGAGGCGGGGGTGCCCCAACGGTGTGCCAAGCCCGCCGCAACCAACGATCACCAGCCGCCGCGCAACAGACGGGTGAAGTGCAGCCAGATGTGCCAGCACCACTCCCCCAAAGGAAAAGCCGCAAAGATCGACCGGTAGTTCGCCGGATGCGAGAATGGTCTCAAGCCCCCGTGCCAGTGCCGCTGACAAGGCAGAATGCTCGGTCTCTCCGGGCATGGCGGAATCGCCGTGTCCGGGCAGGTCCGGGACGATCAGCCGGCGGTGCTGCGCCAGATGCTCAATATTGCGCACCCAGTGAGTCCAGGATCCCTGCGCACCGTGAGCAAGCACGAGGGGCTTACCCTCTCCCCAGATCCGCCAGACCATTGTCCCGTCACCGCAGGGCGTCTCCCTCCGATCGGCGTTCGCCTCCAAGCGCGCCAGATAGCTGGCGGGATCTGCATTCTGCAGAGCGATATCTCCATTCACGAGGCGGCTTTGCTCCTGCTGCACGGTCCATCTCCCTCCCGCATCCCGGGCGAGACTGGCCAGATCGCAGAGCGCTGTCCAGAACGACGATCCGTCGCGGGATGGATCATCCCACGCGCGATTGGCCGGGAAGAGTGGGCGTAAATGGCTCCAGGTTAGCGTCGCAGGCTTGCATGGATGCTTCGTCGGCGCCAATCAGCCTCAATGCGCATTGCTCTTTTTGAACCCGAAATTGCCGGAAACGTCGGCGCCATTCTCCGGCTTGGTGCCTGTCTGGGCGCGGATGTGGACCTTATCGAGCCGATGGGCTTCGAGTGGGACGACCGCCGGGTACGGCGGGCCGCCATGGACTATATCGATCACGTCACCATTACCCGGCATGCCGACTTCGATGCTTTCAGGAGTGCCATCGGTTCGCGGCGGCTCGTGCTGTTCACGACGAAGAGCACGCAATCGGCCTACGAGTTCGATTTCACGGCAGACGATGTGCTGCTTTTCGGAAAGGAAAGCGCGGGGGTGCCGGCTGCCGTTGCGGACATATGCGACGCACGGATCCGCATTCCGCTGCGGCCGCAGGTGCGTTCGTTGAACCTTGCCACCTCGGCGGCCTTGGCGCTGGGGGAAGCCTTGCGCCAAACCGGTACTTTGCCGAGCGCATGAGTTGGCGCCGCGTGTAGTTTTCTGACGGGGCGGGCGAGAGTTCAAGAGCCAACCTCCCAAATCCGCTCAGGCTGAGCCTGTCGAAGCCTCCGAGGTCAGGGCGCGAGCTTCCATCCTTCGACAAGCTCGGCCCAAGCGGGGTGCAGGAGAGGGCAAACCGCAACTTGGGCCGGTATCGCTTGTTTAGCCACCAGGGAACGTGGCAGATTGCACGTCCGGCCAAGGAGAGGGAAATGACTGCACCTCGCGAAAGCAAGACGGCGATCGGTGGGCACACGCTTCACCCGGATACCCTGATGCTGAACTACGGTTACGATCCTCTCCTGTCGGAAGGGGCGGTCAAGCCTCCGGTCTTTCTCACCTCGACATTCGTTTTTCCAACTGCGGAAGACGGGCGCGACTTCTTCGACTATGTGGCGGGCCGCAAGGAGCCGCCGCCGGGACAGGGGCGCGGGCTGGTCTACTCGCGCTTCAACCATCCCAACAGCGAGATCGTCGAGGATCGCATGGCGGTCTACGAAGGCGCGGAGGCCGGGGTGGTCTTCTCGTCGGGGATGGGAGCCATCACGACGACAGTGCTGACTTTCGCAAGGCCCGGCGATGTAATCCTGCACTCGCAGCCGCTGTACGGCGGAACCGAAACGCTGCTGGCGAAGACTTTCGCGAACTTCGGCATCAAGGCCGTCGGATTCAGCGATGGGCTTGATGAAGACGCGGTGGCAATTGCGGCGAAACAGGCTGTCGCACAGGGCCGGGTGTCGCTCGTACTGGTCGAAACGCCCGCCAATCCCACCAACAGTCTTGTCGATATCGCGATGCTGAAGCGTCTGTGCGAAGATATCGAGCGCATGCAGGGGCACCGGCCGCTGCTGGTCTGTGACAATACGCTGCTGGGTCCGGTCTTCCAGCATCCGCTGCGGCTGGGTGCCGATATTTCGCTCTATTCCCTCACCAAGTATGTCGGTGGCCACTCCGATCTTGTTGCCGGTGCGGCGCTGGGATCGGCCAAGCTCATGCGCGAGGTGCGGCTGCTGCGCAGTGCCATCGGGACGCAGCTGGATCCGCACAGTTGTTGGATGCTCGGGCGCTCGCTTGAGACGCTGGGCTTGAGGATGGAGCGCGCCAATTCGAACGCGGCGGCGGCCGCGAATTTCCTGCAGGCTCATGCGAAAGTCGAGGGGTTGGCCTATCCGCCGTTCTATCCGGAGGGTTCGCGGCAGGCGGAGGTCTTTGCCGCGCAGTGCACGGGGGCCGGATCGACCTTCGCTTTCGACATTGCAGGTGGGCAGCCCGCTGCGTTCCGCTTCCTGAACGCGCTTCAGATATTCAAGCTGGCAGTGAGTCTCGGCGGCACGGAATCGCTCGCCAGCCATCCGGCGACGACGACCCATTCAGGCGTTCCGGCCGAAGTTCGCGACCGGATCGGTGTGTTGCAATCCACCATTCGCCTGTCGATCGGCATAGAGCATCCGGACGACATCGTGGCCGATCTCGCTCAGGCGCTGGAGGCCAGTTGAACTCGCTTGGCCGTGCCTGAAACGCAATAGCCTTCGCCGGCAACGCGAGTCTCATTTGGATGTTGGCCGCCACGAAGCAGACCTTTTTAGATACGCCATACTTGGGAGGCGGGCGACCGCTGGTTCGAGGGTCGCCCGCCGCCGGATCAGTTGTTGGCGATTGCCGGTTTGTCTTCGCTTGCCGCCACCGTTTCGGGATTAGCGGCTGGAACGGCAATCTCGGCCGCGATTTTCGGCGCTGTTTTCTTTGCCGCCTTCACGCTCGTCGAAGCAGTCTTCGGGGCGGATGCTTTGGCAGGCGTCGACTTCGCCTTCTTGGCGTCTGCGGCTTTCGGCTTCGCGGCGGACTTGGTAGCGGCAGCGGCCGCTTTCACCGGCTTGGCGGCCGCGGTGGTGGTTGCCTTTGCCGCGGGCTTCGTGGACGACTTGGCCTTTGCGTCCGAAGCGGGTGCACTGGTCTGGGCGCCGCTTTCAGTCGCAATCTTGGGGCGCGCCATGCGGCGCTCCTTCTTGGCGCCTGCATCGGCCGTCTTCCGGGCGGTGGGCTCGCTCGCCGGGCTGCCCGACGCTGCGGGAGTGGAGACGGCCTTCGCGGCAGTCAGCTTGGGCTTCCTGCCGCTGGCGGCGACCTTGGCGGTCACTTTCTTGGCCGGGGCTTTCGGCGTCTTCGGAGCCGGCTTTTCGGCCGCCTTGGCGGTCACGGCCTTCGCGGCGGCAACTTTAGGCGTTGCCGCTGCGGCCTTCGGTGCCTTGGCGCTGGGCTTTGCTGCGCTTGAAGGCGGCGCAACTTGCGGCGAACGGCTTCCAAGGCCCAGCTTCTTGGCAAGGCTGCGGCGCTGTTCGGAGTAAGTTGCGGCAACCATTGGATAGTCTGCGGGCAGCTTGTAGCGGTCCTTGTACTGCTCCGGCGTCAGTCCGTTGTTGGAAAGATGACGCTTCAAGGTTCTATAGGGTTTGCCATCGAGAAGACTGATGATGTGGTCTCGCGAGGCCAGGCTTTCTTCCACCGAAACGGCGGGCGTGAAATCGGGAGCGGCTTCAGGTTCGGGCGTTGCAGAACCCGACAGCGCGGTCCTTGTCGCCTCGATCAGCCCCGGCAGATCGCTGCTGGGCACACTGTTGTTGGTGAAGTAGGCGCTGAGGAGTTCTACTGTAAGTCGGGCGAGTTCTGGCTGGGCGTTGTCGGACATCTGTTCTTCTCCCGAATGGAGCCTGAGGCTGAATTGTCCAATCCTCTTTAGACGCCATGAAGTAAAGCAATATCTAACATTCGCTCTCGGTTGTCCGCGCTCACCGTCCCAGGCAGCTCACGCCGGATCCGGCTGGGAGGAGCGTCGATCCTTTCACGAACGGTTTAAGGAAAGCGGGTCTCTGCGGCGGCATTTACAGCTGCCGCACCGATTATACGGAGCCAGCCGATGCTTTGCTCCGTCCTGCAATCGTCCAATATTTGAAAAAGAAGGCCCCGCTCTGCAGTGCGGCAGGGCGGGGCCGGAGGGGATGCCCGGTTCGATCCGGGTCGACTCTCACCTCGATGGCAAGACATGGGGTAAATGCGCGCGGGGGTAGTGCGCCTTTGCGATCGAAGTGGCCGCCACTGATGTCGCGGTCCGGATACCATAGGCCAGAATCGTCGGAACCGATGTAAAGCAGTGTAAAATCGGCACTTCAAAGATTGCCATTTGCTACGGGATTCCGGTTAGCTGGCCGTGGCCCGAATTTACATTTGGGCCGGTATCGTGGGCCCAATCGGAATTGAAATGAAATCACATCTTCGGACGATATCGTTGGGACTGGCAGGATTGTTGGCCGGATGTGCAAGCGTTCCGCCCCTGACGCTACATTCTGCCAGAACGATGCCGCAAGGCGGTACGATAGAGCTTGTCGGAAACGGGAACGTGGACAATGCGTGGCAGACGGCGGTTCTTGCCGGGCTTGCCTCGCATGGCTTTGTCCGTTCCGATCACGGGCGTTACCTTGTCCAGTTGATCGCCTCGGACCTTCCCGGAAAGACCGGACTTCTCGCGCCGGAAGATAGCGGCGAAGCAAAGGCGGTATGGCTTGTCGCCCCCAGTCGGTCCCGCGCGATAGGGACGCGGGTTGTTACTCTGGTGATGTCTGATGCCGCCACCGGGCGCGAGGTCTACAGGATCGTCGCACAGCAGCCGCAGCGGATCGGAAAGCCCGACACCGCCGACAGGCTCTCCCGCGCTTTGCTGACAGAACTGGACGGCGCGGCATCTTCGCGGCACGCCGGAGAGGGAGGGTAAGGCAGTCGATCCGCCCCCGGGCCTGTCAGTCGGCGAGGGGCAGGATCAGCGTAAACGTCGCTCCCTGGCCCGTGTCGCTTGTGCAGCGGATTTCGCCGTCGTGACGAACCAGAACCGTATGGACGAAGCTGAGGCCGAGGCCGACACCGTCCGCTCTCCGGCCGGCGCCAAGCGCCCCGCGATGGAAGCGTTCGAAGATCCTGAGCTTCTGCTCTTCGTCCAGACCGGGACCTTCGTCTGAGATGGTGCATATCGCCCTCGGCTCAACGTCCGCGCCATGTTCCAGGCTGGTGGTGCAGCGGATCCGGCTTCCGGAAGGGCTATACTTGATCGCGTTCTCAAGAATGTTGATGAGGGCGCGGGTGATAAGCGATCGCTCCACGCGCACGATCAGCCGGTCTGCCATGTCGCAAGTATCGATCGAGATGGATTTGGCCATCAACTGGGGCCAGAGGTCATCGGTGGCATCGATCACCATGTCGCCAAGGGCGACCTCTTCCAGCGCGTACTCGAGGCTTTCGGCGCGGGCGAGCTGCACGAAACCATCGGCCAGACCCAGCGTGCGCTCGGCATAGTGGCGAATTCTTCGCGCTTCCTCAGGAGCGATGTTTTCCGCCGGCGCGGTGTCCAGAACCGCAAGGATCGAGGCTTGCGGCGAGCGCATGTCGTGGGTCAGAAGCTCAAGAATATCGTCGCGTTGGCGCTGCGCAGCCCGGGCTTCGCTCACGTCCATGAACTGGACGATCCAGCCGACGAAATTGCCGCCAACCGACCGCTGCGGCGCGAAGCGGATCGTGAAGAAGTGGCCGTCGCTTGTCATCGCATCGAAACTCTGGGCGCCGTGTTCCGCCGAGGTCGGAAAGCTCAGCGGTTCTCGCGAGCCGATTTTTCGGAAACGCGTGAGCAGCGCGATGGCATTGCCCGAGCCATGGGGACGAACGTGCTCTTCGCCGAACAGTGCCGTGGCCGATGTATTGGCGAGCAGGATATCGCCTTTGCCGTTCGTCACCAGCGTTGCGTCGGGCAACTGGTCGAGCCGGTCCGCGACGAAATGTTTCATGTCGCGGTTGCTGGTGATCGCCGCCGTGAGCAGGGCAATCGTCGAGAGAAGCGGCTGTCGCGGCGCCTTTGCAGCAGAAGGCATGAAGATCGTGGAATCGGCCTCCAGCCGCAAAAGTTCGCCGTGCATGAACTGCTGCGTGATGGCGAGTTGCCGCCAGCCCCAGATCGGATAGGCGATGCACAAGGCCAGAATGCCGCTTCCAGGAGGAAGCCAGAGGCGCTGGAAAAGCAGCAGCGCGCTCGTGGCGGCGAGCATCACGACCGTTGCAGCCGCAAGGCTGAACAAGGGTGTCAGCCGGGGAAACGGCCCCATCGCCAGCATCAGGAGCCAGACGGGCACGACGGCAAAGGCGATGCGCAGGCCTGTCCCGGCCCTCGATATCATCCTGCGGTCGAGCAGGGCGCGCAGGAACTGGGCATTGATCTCCAGCCCGGACATCGTGCCAAGGCCGGGCACCGCATAGCGTGGGCCGATCCCGGCGGCGGTTATCCCTACCAGAACGAGTTTGCCGGCCAGCATTTGCGCGGGGACCTCGCCGTTGAGGATCGAGGAGGCACTGATATGAGGCGGAGGCCCGTCCTTCGTATAGGGTATCAATCGCGCCCGAACGGGAGGCCCCGAACGGCCTTCGACGGCTTGGTGGACGACGTCCATCAGATGCATCTGCGTGGGCGGCGATCCTATCCCGGTGGGGGCCGAGCGCATCACGCCGTCCGGATCGACGAGGTAGTCGGTGAACCCCATCCCGGCGGCCGCTCTGCGAACGGGCGCTATGGGCGCGACAATGCCGGGCGGCGAAGCGCGCATGTTCACGAAATAGGGCAGGAAGACGTCTCCCGCGCCCGCGATCGCATCCCCCAGTTTGATATCGTCGGCCGCCGCACTGGGCTCGGTAAACAGCGTGTCGTAGACGATGGCGCGGGGGGCGGAGCGACCGATCCGCGCGATCAGATCGGCGTGAACGGCGCGGCTCCACGGCCACCGCCCGACTTCGGCCAGGCTGGCATCGTCGATCTCGACAAGGGCGATATTGCTGTCCGGAGCGCTGCGGTCGAATTGCAGCAGGTGATCATACACGGCATTGTCCATGCGCGACAATGCGTCGCCCAGCGTGAGAAGCGCAGCCAGCAGACTGACGAGGATCGCAATGATCCACCATTCGGTCTTGAGGTGCCGTCCCAGATTCACTTCGTGTTCCCGACCCGCAGTTCGTTGGTCGGCGACCATTTCGTGTAGATCCTGCCGCCGGCGGCCTCAATGCTCATGACCCGCCAGTAATAGGTGTCGCCGGGAAGATCGGTGATGACGAAGGATGAGCCCGCAAGGCCGGTCTCGTCCACGACCGGGGACGAGCCGTCGGCGTTGTGCGAAAGCTGGAAGCGGAAGTGCGCCCCGGTCAGGTCCGGCGCCTGCCAGCGGAACAGGAACTGCCGATATCTGCCCGCGCGGCTCTGTTCGAGGCTGGTGCGCAGGCGATTGAGCCGTCGCTCGAAGCTATAGACCGAAGGCTTGCCCTCAAGGCCGTTCGCATCGATCCCCGCCATGCGCACGAAGTATGTACCGTTCGGCAGGCTCGGCAATTCGGCTTGCGGGGTATCGGCAAAGGCTTCGTCGATCACGTCGAGGAAGCCCGCGTCGCGCGCAAGCTGGAAGCGATAGCGGATGGCCCCGGTGAGGGGCTTCACGACGAAAGCAAGCCGTTCTTCGTCCTGAACCTTGTCCGGCGTGACAAGATCGGGCGCGGCGAGCAGGGGGACCGGAGCGGGGAGTTGGTCATTGGTGCCGAAACCGGCTTCCACGAACTGCTCCGTCTCGCGGTCCTCGCGGAAGGCGACTTTGCCCTCCGTCACTTCGACATGCGAGCTTTCGTTGCCGGGCTCGTAACTCAGGCGGAACTGCGTGCCGCGTACGGATGTCATGGCGCGGGGTGTGAGGAACTGGAACGTGCTCTGCGGATCGGTCATCGGCGTCACTATGCCCGCCGCCTGCCCCTTCTGGATCACGAACTGGCGCTCGACCGATTCCGCCAACAGGGTCCGCCGCAGCATCTGGACACGAACGCGTGTTCCGGAGGGGAGGGACACCGTGGTGTTGTCCGGCAGGCGCAGCGACACGAAAGACCTGTCCCCGGTCTCGACCAGATCGCCTTCATGAACTTTCAGCCCGATCGCGGCGCTTCTCGTGCCTACCAGAACCGAACCTTTGTAGTTCTGCACCACGGCCTCGATAGGTTCGCGCCTCAGCAGTGAGCGGGGTATCTTCAGGACTTTGCCCACCGGCATCCGACGCGGATTGGAGACCCGGTTAAGCTTCTGGACGACTACATAGCCGCCGCGATCTGCGAAATAGCGTTGTGCCAGATCGTAAAGCGTGTCGTTCCTGTTCACGCTATATGTGACGTAAGAAGGAGCTTCGGCGCTGACGCCGGCGCAGCAGGCAAGCAACATTGCGCCAAGGGAGGCGCGAAAGACATGTGCAGGGGTCAAGTCAGGACTTCCAGGCGATAACCGTAGGAATAGATCGGCGTCAGCTTGAAGCCGTTCGCCGGGCGCAAGTTCAGCTTGGTGCGGACATTCGAAATGTGCGCGTCAAGCGTTCGGGTCGGCAGGTCCGGCTTCACGCCCCAGATCGTTTCTAGCAGATAGGCGCGGGAAAGCGCACGGTTCAGGTTCCGGAACAACAGGGTGGCAAGGGCATGCTCCTTGGCGGTAACCGCGACGGGCTCGCCCTGGAATTCGATGGTCTCCGCCCGGCTGTCGAACTGGTAGGGGCCGAAAACCTCGATATTGCTGGACGGGGAGGGGTAGACCCGCCGTGCCACGGCATTGACCCGGGCCAGCAGCACGGCGGCCGACACCGGCTTGATGACGTAATCGTCCGCTCCGGCGGACAATCCGGCAACGATATCTTCCTCTGCCGACCGGCTCGTGAGCATCAGCGAAGGCGGCCGGGTATCGAGATTGTCGCGCATCCAGTCCAGGATCTGAAGCCCGGACATCCCTGGCACGTTCCAGTCCAGAATGAGCATGTCGAAAGTTTCACGGTAGAGATGGTGCAGAAGCTTCTGGCCATCCGTGAACATCACGCAGCTATGGTCGCTCGCCGACAGCGATTTTTCAACATAGCCCGCAAGGGCCAGATCGTCCTCCAGAATTGCAATCCGCATGTACGCTCCGCCGCAGGCAATCATGGATCCCGAAGTGCCATACCAGCGGAACCGTTCATGGATAGCAGGCCACGGGCCACTTTTTACAACGTTTTACAAGTCAGGACGATTTTGCACTCCTTTACATGACATCGGCGCTTTCCAGAACCATGGAAGAATCCGGCACGATCAAGCGTGGCGAGATTGGGGAATGATGGTGAAAGCCGCATGCGCGCAGGAAGGTGCCTATCCGTTCGGAGCGCCGCCCTTGGCCAGACGCCCGGATGACCGTTTCGATAGCGCGCCGGGTATGGGGCAGACGGTGGGCCGGTACTTCGACGCGGTTCCCTTCGCGCTCTGCATTCTCGACCGCGCTCGGCATGTCCTGTTCGTGAACGAGCAAATGGCACAGATCGCGGGCTATCCGGTGATCGATCTGGACGGTTACTGCGTCACCGCTCTGCTTCCCGATCTCCGGCCGATCCTTGAGAAGCGCTATCGGCTGGCCGGAAGTCGCCAGCCTTTGCCGGACCTCAGGATCTCCTGGCGTGGCAGCGAGTACATGCTGACTTTCAACGCCACATACGATCGCGGCGGCGAACTGGCTGAGATGATGATCGGGGCCATCGACATCACGCGCGAAGCCCGGATCGAGCAAGGGCTGAGGCGATCCCGGCGCAGGTTGCTGGCCTCGCTGCGTACCGACCATCTCACCGGCCTGCTGAACCGTAGAGGGTTGGAGACGGCAGTCCGCCGGGGCCTGCGGTGCGGAGCAAGGGAGCGGCGCCCGGTTGGCCTGCTCGTGGCCGATATCGATTGCTTCAAGGCCTACAACGACCGCTTCGGGCATGTGACGGGCGATACCTGCCTCATGGCGGTTGCGCAGATCATCGGCGGCCACGGCGCCCGGGCCGGTGGGGCAGTCGGCCGATACGGCGGCGAGGAATTCGTGGTCCTGCTGCCGGATGCGGACGGCGATGCGGCGGTCGCATTCGCGGAAAGCTGCCGGGCGGCGATCGAGGCTCTCGCCATCGCGCATCCGGATAGTCCGGCGGGCCGCGTCACGGTCAGCATTGGCGTCACGGTTGCGTCCGCTGAGCGCGGCGGGAAGGTCGACTCCAGCGTCGTATCCCACTGTATAGGCACGGCGGATTCCGCGCTCTATCGTGCCAAGGAACAGGGCCGCAACGCGGTGAGATTTCAGGCCTTGCCGTAGTCTGCCGCTATCGCGTCAGGAACATTGCGGCGATGCAGTGCTGTCCCGGCGCGATCATTCGCCGGCTGCACCGGCGTTATTACCTGGCCATGGAACGGGCGCTGCGATCCGTTCCGACGTGCGCACCGCGCGCAGCACGAAGTTGACGTAGAAGGCGCTCAGCTCATCGCGAGAAATGATGCCAGCGGCACTGATCGTCGCGCGGTCATCATGGATGTACCAATCCGCAGCGGTGTTGAGCATGCGAATGATCGTCGTGAGCGTCAGGAAGATATTGATGTCGGCCCTGAAATAGCCCTGTTCGATACCCTGCTCAAGAATAGCCCGCCAGACCAGATAGTGATCCCGGCGGGCTGCCACGACGTAATCGAAATCGGGGTTGCTCCGGTAATAGGCGCGCTCCTGATGGAGGATGGCATGCACCTCCTGATCGGTCGTCCTCTCCTTCACATCGAAATAGATGAGCGCGACAAGGCTTGTCTCCGGATCGGTTTGGCGCTGCTGGATCTCCTGCGCACCATCGCGCAGCCGGTTGACCACATCGCGCACGATTTCGTGGAGCATCTGCTCCTTGTTCGCGAAGTGATAGTAAAGGCTGCCTGCGAGCAAACCGGCATCGTCGGCAAGCTGGCGCACCGTCGTGGATTCGAAGCCTGACGCGGCAAAGCGATGCCGCGCCGCCAAAAGAATGCGCTCCCGGCGGTCAGTTCCCTTTTCGGTGGATGCGCCCGGAACCGGTCTCTTTCCGGCTCTGGTGCTCACGATCGGGCCCTGCGGCGGGACATCGAATCGCAGGTGCGACGGGGCGGGAAAGCCGGACGATTGATCATTGCGACACTCCTACAGACCGGCTGCCGCGTGGGCAAATTCCCGGTATTTCCCGCATCAAGCATGTCCTAAAAACAGACTATATCAAAAACCAAACAAATGTTAGATTGATTCGCAAATCCGCAAAAACAGGAACTGGAGCCGGAGAGGGATGACCGAGGTATTTTCCGGAATTCGCATCATCGAATTGGCCCAATACGTGTTCGTTCCCGCCGCCGGGGCGCTGCTGGCCGATCACGGCGCCGAGGTCATCCACGTCGAGACGGTCGATGGTGGCGATCCTTACCGCACACTGAAAATCGGCGACGGGCGCGAGACCGGCTCGGCCAATCTTTCGCTGGAGCAGAACAATCGCGGCAAGAAATCGATCGCAATCGACCTGAAAACGGAGAGCGGCCGGGAAGCCCTGTTGCGACTGATCGACACGGCCGACGTGTTCCTGACCAGCTTGCGCCCCAAGGCGATCAAGTCGCTGCGCCTGACGCCGGAGGATCTCCAGGCTCGCAATCCGAAGCTCATCTATGTTCGCGGCAACGGCGTGGGTTTCAAGGGAAACGAAATCGACAAGGCCGGTTACGATTCAACCGCCTTCTGGGCGCGTGGCGGTTTCGCCCACGTGCTTCGGCCCAGGGAAATGAGCGAACCGGTCAAGCCGCGCCCGGCGCTGGGCGATCACGTCAGCGCCATTTCGGTGGCTTACGGGATAGCTGGCGCGCTCTTCAAGCGGGCGATGACCGGCGAGGCCGCCGTCGTCGACGTATCCCTGCTGTCTACAGCGGTGTGGTCACTTTCGGCCGATGTCGTCGTCAGCCAGACCAGAACGCCCGAGCAGCACGCCCATGTCGGCGATCCCGTGCGGGCGCCCCTGCGCTATACCTACAAAACCGCCGACGGTCGCTTTGTCCAACTGATGTTCCTCGACCCAGATCGCTATTGGCCGGCGCTTTGCAACAACATCGATCGTTCCGATCTGTTGCAGGACGCCCGGTTCATCTCGAATGCGGGCCGTGCCGACCATGGTGCCGCACTAATTGCGGAAATTCAGGCAACGATCGGTTCGCGAAACTGGGAAGACTGGAAGCCGATCTTCGATGCCTGGGACGCGCCGTGGGAACTGGTGCGCACTATTCACGATGTCACGACGGATCCGCAAGTCGAAGCCAATGGGCTGCTGTTCCCGATTGCGGTGCGAGATGGAACCAGCGTCAAGCTTGCGGCCGGTCCGGTCGGGTTTGATGGTCGTTATGCGCCGAAGGAGCCAGTGCGGGCACCGCTGCTTGGCGAGCATACGGAAGAACTTCTGGCGGGGGCAGGGTATTCCCGCGAGGCGATCGCCGAACTGCTTCAGAACTCCGTGGTCGGTTGACCCGAATTCTTCGCACCAACCTTTCTAAATAAGGAGCCGATGCCATGACTATCCTGGAAGAGGCGAATGCCAATCGCGAGATCGAAGCGGCCCCGCGCGTAGTAGACTACGTCGTCGATGCGGACGTGCATGTCACACCGCCGCCAACCATGTGGAAGGAGTATCTATCTCCCGAATTCCGAGATCAGGCACCGACCGTCGAAACCGTGGGCGACGTCGATTATGTCGTATTCGAGGGGCAGCGCAGGCAAGTTCACCTCATGCAGAGCCAGGCCGGACGAAAGACCGAGGAATACAAGAACGTCGGCAAGTTCTCCGACATGCGGCTGGGCGGTTGGCAGGCCGAAAAACGCATCGAGGACATGGACCGGGACGGCATGGACAAGGCCGTTCTATTCGGCGGCGGTCCGCTGCAAACGGGCAATCTCGACCTGTTTTTCGACAGCTTCGACGCGTTCAATCGCTGGCAGTCCGACTTCTGCGCCTATGATCGCAAGCGGCTTTTCTCCGCCGCCTTCCTGCCGACCGTGGATGTGTCCACTACGGTACGGATGATGCACGAGGCCCGGAAGCGCGGCGACGTTGCGGTGAACATCCCGGCCTTTCCCCAGTCGATCAGGAACTTCACCAAGATGAGTTCGATCTGGCAGGCGATGACCGGCGATTCCGGCGGCGATCGCCAGTATCGCGACGCCGAGTTCGATCCGATCTGGGCGACCGCTCAGGAACTCGACCTAGCCATCACCTTCCACCTTGGCGCGCGGGTTTCACGGTACAAGGACAAGACCAATTTCCTGCCCGACATCCCGATGGGGAAGACTGCGATGCTCGAAGTGGTCAGCATCATGCTCTATGGCGGCGTCTTTGATCGCTTTCCCAAGCTGCGCATCGGCCTGATCGAGAGCGGCGTGGGCTGGATCCCATGGGCCTGCGAATACATGGACCGCACCTGGGAGATGCAGCGCCACTGGACCGAGTGCACCATCAAGCATCCGCCCAGCCATTACTTCGATCAGAATGTCTACGCGTCGTTCATATCCGATCGGATCGGCATCGAACTGCGGCACAAGTCGGGCTGCAAGAACATCATGTGGTCATCAGATTATCCGCACTCGGAGACCACTTTCCCTCACAGCCATGCGGTGATCGAAGAGAACTTCCGGGGCGTACCCAAGGCCGAGCGCGACTGGATCGTGGCCGGCTGCGCGGAGAAATTTTTCGGGATCGGTTAGCCGACGGCAGGGCGTCACCGCGCAAACAAGGTCTTTTCATATCCCCCCTGGGGGGATATTGGGCGGCATGCTCGATCTTCCCCAACTCATCGCCCATGTCGGTTCCGACGCCTGGCTGTTCATCCCCAGCGCTATCCTGCTCGGAGCGTTGCACGGCCTTGAGCCGGGTCATTCGAAAACGATGATGGCGGCCTTCATTATCGCGGTGAAGGGCACCGTGCGTCAGGCGGTGCTGCTTGGGCTGGCTGCCACGCTGTCGCATACGATGGTCGTCTGGGCCGTGGCGCTCGGCGGGATGTGGTTGTTCGGCGGATTGCGGGCAGAGGACACCGAGCCGTGGTTCCAGCTTGCCTCGGGTCTGATTATCGTGGGCATGTCGCTCTGGATGCTGCACCGCGCGCGGCGGGAGCAGATGGCGGCTGCGCACTTCCATGCCGACCACTCGCACGGCCACGGGCATCACCACGATCACGATCATAATCACGGGCATGGGCATCACCACCATGGCCACGACCGTCATCACCACGAGCCGTCCGACGAAGAGGTTCACGAACTCGAATTGGCGACCGGCGGCTATGTCGATGCGCATGAGGCCGCGCACGCAGAGGATATCCGGCGGCGTTTCGCCCATGCGCGGGTGACCACCGGACAGATCGTGATCTTCGGCCTGACCGGGGGCCTTGTTCCCTGTCCCGGTGCGATCACGGTGCTGATGCTTTGCCTCCAGCTCAAGCGACTGGCGCTGGGCGCTACTCTAGTGCTGAGTTTCTCGGTGGGCCTTGCCATCACCATGGTCGCCTCGGGCGTACTGGCGGCGCTGAGCCTGCGCCATGTCGAGAAACGCTGGTCCGGCTTTGGAGAGGCCGTGCGCAGGGCGCCCTATATTTCGGGTCTCGTTATCCTTGGCATCGGGCTTTATGTGACCCTCTCGGCCTGGCACCACCTGCCGTGAGATAGAGAGCGAAGAAGGGCGATCGATGAGTCATGCTACCGATAAGGCACTGGTCAATCGGCTGAAGCGGGCGAACGGGCACCTTGCCCGGATCACGTCGATGATCGAGGAAAACCGCAGCGCGCTTGAGATCGCGCAGCAGTTGCAGGCCGTGATCGCCGCGCTGAACAAGGCGCGCACCACGCTGGTATCGCATCACATCGAGCATCACCTGGAGGCGGCAGTGGGCGAGTTGAGCCCCGAAACGCGCAAGGTGCTGCTCGAACTCTCGGAATTGGCACGATACCTTTGACGCAGCGGTCTTTCCCGCGAGGGCAAGTTGGGGCATGCAAAAGGCATGACCCGATCCCCTTCGCCTCCTTCGCCCGGCCGGACCCGCCGTAACAAGAGCTACGAATCCACGCATCAGGCGCTGATCGAGGCTTCGGTGCGGTTGATTTCGGAGAAAGGCGTCGAGGCGCTGTCGATTACCGCGCTGGCCAGGGCGTTGGGGTTGAACCGGGCAACCGTCTATTACCATTTCGCCGATCGCGAGTCCTTGCTGGAAGCGGTCAGCACGTGGTCTTCCCAGCAGATCGTGCAAGGTTTCACCGCCTCTCGCCCGCAGCCCGAGCGGATCGACCTTATCGCGCGCTTCGTTCTCGAAAATCCGGATCTGGTAAAGCTCTGGATCGAGAACTTCATTGCTCCCGGAGATATCCGCGAAAACTATCCGAAATGGGATGAGTTCATCGCTGCAAACAAGGCGACCCTGTCGGACAGCGGAATCGACGTGGAAGTCTACTGCACGATGCTGCTGACCTCCGCGATCATCGGTCCCCGCGTGTTTCGCAACAGCGTCCGCCCCGACCTTGATGACGAGACCGTCATCGAGCGCTTCCGCGCCGAGCATCAGCGCATGCTTCGCCGTGACGGATTGCTGCGCATGTAAAAAGTTTAAGCAACAGTGTTGAGAATCGAATCGGTTCCGCGTTAGAAACGTGGCAAACAAGAACCGAGAGGAATCGACCTGTGAATGTGGCAGCACCAGCCTATCGGCCTATTCCGGCCGATGACGTGGCATGGCTTGGAACGGATCCCGTTCCGGCCGCCCCTTATTATGACCCCGCCTGGTTCGAGCTTGAGCGCAAGGCGGTTTTCCTCAAGAGCTGGATCCACGTCGGCCACGTTTGCGAGCTGCCGGAATCCGGCAGTTTCGTGCGAAGGGAACTCGAATTCGCCAAAGCCTCGCTGCTAATCGTGCGCGGGCGGGACGGTGCGATCCGCGCCTTCCACAATGTCTGCACCCATCGCGGCACCCAGCTTGTGGCTGAAGCGGCAGGGCGGCAGGCGAAGTTCAGCTGCCCCTATCATATGTGGACGTTCGGCACCGACGGCGCGCTGCTGTCCGCACCCGATTTCGAGGGGTTCCATCTCGACAAGAAGGATTGCGCGCTGCCGCAGATCAGCCTTGCGGAATGCGGCGGCATGCTGTTCGTGAACTTCGATCCGCAGGCGCAGCCCTTGCGCGAATGGCTGGGCGACTATGCGGAGCGGCTTGAGGCCATGCCCGTCGCCCGTGCCACGACTTTCAGCGAGTATACGTACGAGATCGACGCGAACTGGAAGCTGACGTACGACAATTTCCAGGAAAACTACCATTTGCGCTTCATCCACCCGCGCTCGGGCGGCGCGGCGATCGGGGCGGAGAACCAGTTCGGCTATCCCGCGAGTGTCGGCTTCTGCGGGCCGCATCGCACGCAGCGGATCTGGTCGAACCCCGCGCCGGACCTGAAGCCGTTCCAGCGGCAAGCCTCGATGAAGGGCATTCCCGCGCTGATGCGCCGGGGGCTGCTCGATCTGCCCCATGGGCGCGATTATCTGGCGTTCTTCCCCAACCTCTTCATGATCGGCACGCCGACGCAGCCGTTCTCGCACACGGTCTATCCGATCGCGGCCAACCGCTCACGCGGGGTGGTGCGGGTCTATTGGTCGGGCGAGGACGCCGACGCCAGCGAGAGCTTCGCGCGCGAATATTCGCTCTGCCAGATCCGCGACATCCATGCCGAGGATATCGACATGATCGAACGCGGCCAGCGCGGGCTGGAAAGCGGCGCGATCAGCCACATCCATTTCCAGCACATGGAGGCGCTGTGCCGCCACTTGTTCAACAGCGTGAACGAGCGTGTCCGTGACTATGCGCGCGAAATGGGAGAGACGATATGAGCGCGCAGCTTCCTTCCGGCTTCGAAACGCTGGAGCCGTTCATGGCAACATGGGCGCTTGCCACCACCGCCGAGCGTGCGGCGATGCGCTCCGCCTCCAGTCCCGAGCAGCGCGCGGCGTTCTTCGCGGCGGCCGCGCCGCTGCTCGATTCTGCGCTGGCCGCGCTCGACGGCTGCGCAATGGCGGACCTCGCACCGCAGGAGCGCCGGTTGATGGACCTGATGTACTCGCTGGCCCACGTCGCACTGGCGGTCGAAATTCAGGGGCCAGACGAAATCAAAAGCGCACCCTTGCGTGACCGGCTGCACATCACCCGATCCGCAACCGACAGGAGAACAGCAGCATGAAGAACCTTCAGGGCAAGACCGTCTTCATCACCGGCGGCGGTGGCGGGATCGGTGGCGGCATGGCTCAGGCCTTCGCCGAACGCGGCGCGCGCATCGTGCTGGCCGATATCGACCAGGGCTTCGCGCAAGAGGAAGCTGCCAAACTCCCCCTCGATGTCGAGGTCTTCACGCTGCCGCTCGACGTGCGGTCGCTGGAAGGCTGGGAGTCGGCACGCGTGGAGGCGGAGGCTCGCTTCGGCGCCGTTGACGTGCTCTGCAACAACGCGGGCATTTCCACCGGCTTCAAGCCACTTTTCGACGTATCGCCTGGGGAATTCGAGCGGGTTATGGCGATCAACGTGACCGGGGTCTACAACGGTATCCAGACGTTCGGCCCGGCCATGGCGGCGCGGGGCGAGGGGCATATCGTCAACACTTCGTCGATGAACGGGCTGAGCCCCTTCGCCAGCTTTGCTGCCTATTCGGCCAGCAAGTTCGCGGTTCTGGCGCTTTCCGACGCTCTGCGGGACGAACTTGCGCCGCAAGGCGTCGGCGTCTCCACGCTGTTTCCCGGACTGACGCGCAGCCGCATGTCGGAAGCCGATCTTGGCAAGGTAAGCGCCGGCGATCCCGCGCGCAGGGCCGCGATCGAGGCGAACATGATGGACGCGATCTGGCTCGGCCGCGCCGTGGTGCGGGCGGTGGAGAACGACGAGCCCTACATCATCACCCATCCCGACTATCGCGAGGGCGTGCGCGCGCGGCAGGAGCGGATTCTTGCCGCTTTCGGTGAGCCCGCGCAGCCCGATTACCGTACGGGGCTTACGGCCACCAAAGGCTGAGCCGCTTCCTGCGAACGCCAGATGCGCTGCTGGTACTGACGGGGTGTCAGGCCAGTGGCGCGGCGGAAGGCATGGGCAAGGCTGGAGGTCGATGCGAAGCCCACCGCATCGGCCACTTGTTTGATGCTCTCCTGTGTCGCGAGCAGGCGTTTTACCGTTTCCAGCCGGTGGTGATGGACATATTGCCCCACCGTGCAGCCCCGGCTGCCGAGAAAGCCCCGCGTAAGCTGGCGGACCGAGACGCTGCACAGTGCGGCCAGTTCCTCCAGCGACGGCGGCATGGCATCGCGCTCCAGCCGCTCGTCGATCACGCGCAGGCGCCAGGGTGCAAGGCCGCCGTGCGCGGTTTCCTCGGCGATTTCCTCGAAATAGCGGCATAGTTCGATCGTCAACTGCGTCGCGATGGAGCCGACCAGCAGCTTGGAATCCCGGTGCGGCGTGCGCGCTTCCTCGGCAAGGCGGCGCAGCAGCAGGCGCACGGTCTGGCTGCCGATATCGAGCGCGGCGGAAAGGCGCGGCGCCGTCCACTCCATGCGCTCTCCAAAGCGGTGCTGCGCCAGCCGTCCGCGGAGTTCGCAGCGGATCGAATTCTGCACTTCGGCGCCGTCCCAGCGCATCTGGAGCGGATGGCCCGGCGGCACGAAGAGGATATCGCCTAACCTCTCGAACCGGTGAGGCGCGAATGCGCCCTGCGCATTGGCGGGGCGCGGGGTGACGCACAAGTCGAGCAGCGCATGATCGCTGGCCAGCGTCGACTCCCCGTCGTTCGAGAGGCTGCCATGGACGATGGTGACCTCTGCCGAGGAAAAGCTGAGGTCGGCGCCCGCCCTTGATCGTCCACGTCTTCCGCTTGCTTCGTCCATGCTCTTCGTGTCCCAATGCCGCGTCGCAATTTGGCTAAATTTCCGCCTTGCGTCCAGATCGAGATGCACGACCCGATTGCGGAAGGGCGTCGCGATCCGCAGACTGGCGAACAAGACAGAACACTGGAGGATGCCATGCCGCAGCAGATGGCCGAAGCGCTCGACGACTTCGGCGGCCAGATCGATTGGGCGCGCCTGAATGAATGGATCGTGGCGCAGGACGTGCCGGGAAGCGGCCCCGTCTCCGCCGTTCGCAAGCTCACGGGCGGCCTTCAGAACAGCGTTTTCCTGATTACGCGAGGCAGCGAAGAGCTGATCCTGCGCCGCCCCGGCAAGCATCTGAAGCCCAAGAGCAACGAGACCATGCTGCGCGAGGCGCGCGTGCTGACCGCGCTGGAAGGCAGCACGGTGCCGCATCCGCGCGTGCTGGCAACCTGCGCCGATCCGGACGTGATCGGGGCCTGCTTCTTCCTGATGGAGCCGCTGGAAGGCTTTGCGCAGTCGGGCGAGTTGCCCGGGCAATATGCCATCGATGCCGGCTGGCGGCGGGCTATGGGCGAGGAGCTGGTCAAGGCGGCTGCGGCGCTGGGCGCGGTCGATCATGTCGAGGCGGGCCTTGCCGATCTTGGCAAGCCGGACCAGTGGCATGAACGGCAGGTCGAGCGCTGGAGATCCCAGCTTGAAGGCTATGCCGCAACGCCGGGCTACGATCCGGGCGAATTGCCGCATGTCGATGAGGTGGGCCGCTGGCTGGGCGACAACCTGCCGACCGATCGCCGGATCGGTCTGGTCCACGGCGACATGCAGTTTCCCAATGTCATGTTCTCGCTGAAGGCGCCGAAAATTTCCGGCGTGCTTGATTGGGAACTGGTTTCGCTCGGTGATCCGCTGCTCGATCTGGGCTGGATCCTGTCCAGCTGGTCGGAAGCCGGCGATCCCGAGGGCAAGGCGCCGATGGTGCGGCCCTGGGACGGCTTCCTGTCGCGGCGGGAACTGGTGGACCTCTACGGCACGCTCAGCGGGCGGAACATGAGCGAGATGCCGTGGTTCTTCGCGCTTGCCTGCTACAAGCTCGCCTGCCTGCTGGAGGGCACATACGCCGCTTCCAAGGCTGAAAAGGTGCCCGCCAATGTGGGGGAATCGGTCCACGGCTATGCCACCTGGCTGATGACCAAGGCGCGCCAGATCATCGCGGGTTGAGACCCGCCAGACACAGTCACGACATTTGAGGATGAGGATCACATGGACTTCTCGACCGATCCTGAATTTCAGGAAAAGCTCGACTGGATGAACCACTTCGTGCGCGAGGAAGTGGAGGCGATGGACCTGCTGTTCCCGCAGGGCAGCGAGCAGTTCAACATCCGCAATCGCAAGGCCCGCGCCATGGCGAAGAAGCTTCAGGCGCAAGTGAAGGCCCAAGGGCTCTGGGCTTGCCACCTGACGCCGGAACTGGGCGGCAAGGGCTATGGGCAGGTGAAGCTGGCGCTGATGAACGAGATCCTTGGCCGCACATCGTGGGGCCCGGTGATCTTCGGCTGCGCGGCGCCCGATACCGGCAATGCCGAAATCCTCGCCATGTTTGGTACGCCCGAGCAGAAGGCGCGCTATCTGCAGCCGCTGCTCGATGGCGAAATCTTCTCGACTTACGCGATGACCGAGCCGCAGGCGGGCGCCGATCCCAAGGAATTCACCTGCCGCGCCTGGCGGGAGGGCGACGAATGGGTGATCGAGGGGGAGAAGTGGTACGCCTCCAACTTCAAGATTTCCTCCTTCGTGATCGCGATGGTCGTCACCAATCCCGAAAACGCGCCGCATGAGCGGATGTCGATGTTCCTGATCCCCTCGGACACGGCGGGGCTGGTCGATATCCGCGACGTGGCGGGAATGAACGATCCGGTCGATCACGGCCATCACGCTTACCTGCGGTTCGACAAGGTGCTGGTGCCGCTCGACGCCATGCTGGGCGAGCCCGGGCAGGGCTTCAAGCTGGCGCAGGCGCGGCTGGGCGGCGGGCGCATCCACCATGCCATGCGCGTGGTCGGCCAGTGCCAGCGCGCGTTGGAGATGATGCAGGAACGCGCGGTCTCCCGCCGCACGCAGGGCCGCCAGCTTGGTGATCACCAACTGGTGAAGGCGATGATCGCGGACAGCGCGCTGGAACTGGAGATGTACCGCCTCCTGGTACTGAAGGCCGCATGGATCATCGATACCCAGCCGCACGGCGCCGCGCGCACCCATATCGCCATGGCCAAAGTGGCGATGGCGCGCGTCTATCACGACATCGTGCGGCGGGCCGTCCACCTTCACGGCGCGCTTGGCACCACGCATGAAACGCCGCTGGCGCGCATGTGGATGGGCGTGCCGATGCTCTCCGTGGCCGATGGGCCGACCGAAGTGCATCAGGTGCAGATCGCCAATGCGCTGCTGAAGCAGACCGCCCCGGCGCAGGGCCTGTTTCCCAGCGAGCACATCCCCAGCCGTACGGCTGAGGCAGAGGCCCGCTATGCCGCCGAACTGGCTGAAATCGAGCGTGAACTGGCGGCTTGAGCCATGGCGATTACGATGGATCTCACCGGCCGCGTCGCCGTCGTTACCGGCGGCAGCCGGGGGTTGGGCCGGGCGATCGCGCTCGGGCTGGTAGAGGCCGGTGCGGCAGTTGCGGTGGCGAGCCGCAAGCGGGAGAGCTGTGAGGCGCTGGTCGCGGAAATAGAGGCTCTGGGCGGCCGCGCCTCCGCCCATGCTTTCGATGCGGCCTCGTGGGACGATTGCGACCGCCTCTTCGCTGAAGTGACCGAGCGCTGGGGCGGGGCGGATATTCTGGTGAACAATGCCGGAAAGTCGCCGGTGGAACCGTCCTCGCTGGAAACCTCTCAGGCCGCGTTCGATCACATCCTTGCGGTCAACCTGCGCTCGGCGTTCCGGCTTTCGGCGCTGTTCGGCGCGCAGATGGTGGCGCGCGGGGGCGGGGCGATCGTCAACGTCAGTTCCAGTGGATCGCGCAAGCCCGAGCCCTATTTCGCGCCCTATGCCGCCGCCAAGGCCGGGCTCAACACGCTGACCGAAAGCTTCGCCAAGGAATATGGCCCCACGGTGCGCGTCAATACGGTGATGCCCGGGCCGTTCCATACCGACGGCACCAAGGCATGGTCCCGCTCCGAAGGCTTTGCCGACCATGCCCGCAAGAACCAGCCACTCGGCCGGGGCGGGGAGCCGGCGGAGATCGTCGGCGCCGTGGTCTATCTGGTGAGCGATCTGGCCTCTTACGTCACCGGGGCCTGCCTCGCCGTTGACGGTGGGCATCTGATTTCGCGCGGATGAACGCCGCGGGCGCGATTGCCGGACAGCGCGGTCTTCGCTCCGGCGGCGGTTCAATCGCCCTATCGATGAATTGCCCCTGTCGGAATGCCGGAGGCGACTGTCGTGGTAATGGAGCGTCAAATTCACAGAACAAGTGGGGGAGCCCCTGATGTCACTTGCCGATACGATCATCACCGGCGCGCGCGAGCGTTCCGAAAACACCACCTGGGATGACGCGGAAATCCGCGAACCGCTGCGGATCCTGACCGAAGCGGTGGAGACCGAGGCGGACCTGACGCCGATGGGCCTTGCCGTCTTCACGCGCAACGTCACCGAATACCTTGCCAACCGCATGCGGGTGGAAGACTGGCTGGCGCGCCATCCCGAGATTCTCGACCAGCCCGTGACCAGGCCCACGTTCGTGTTCGGCCTGCCACGCACGGGCACGACGCTGACGATCAACCTGCTCAACGAGGACCCCGCGCGCCGCTGCTTCCTGCGCTGGGAGGCCTTCGCCTCCGTGCCGCCGCCGAAGCCCGAGGAATTCCACGCAGGCCCGCGTTACGAAGCCGCGCAGGCGCAGATCGATCACTCGCTGAAAGTCATGCCCCATATCTCGGCAATCCATCACGAGGATGGCGACAGCCCGTGCGAGTGCCAGTTCTCGATGGCGCCCAGCTTAGTTTCGCAAGTGTTTGATTCGCAGTACAACATTCCCAGCTATCACCGCTGGTTCCTGGACAAGGCGGACTATCTGCCTGCTTTCCGCTATCAGAAGCGCCTGCTGCAATTGCTTCAGTCGAACGCGCCGGGCCGCTGGACGCTGAAGAACCCGTGGCATCCGCTCTATCTCGATGCGCTGCATGAGGTCTATCCCGACGCCTGTCTGGTGATGACGCACCGCGATCCGGTGGAAGTGGTGGGCTCCGCATGCAGTCTGGTCTGGAACGTGCGCCGCATGTTCAGCGATACCGTGGACCGTGAAGCGCTGGGCCGCGAAATGGTCGAAACGTTCGAAGTGATGATCGCCCGGCAGAATTCCTTCCGCGAGCGTCATGGCCGCGATGCGATCCACGATATCCTGTACACCGAGCAGATCCGGGACCCGCTGGGCACGATGCGCAAGCTCTATGCGCACTTCGGCGATGAATTGAGCGCCGAGGCCGCCGCTAACATGCAGCATTACATGGAGGCCAAGCCCAAGGACCGTTTCGGCAAGCACACGTACGACCTTGCCGATTACGGCCTGACCGCCGGAGCCATCCGCGAGCGCTTTGCGGACTATTGCGCCGATTACGACGTGGCGATGAACCCCGCCTGAGACTGATCCGGGCCTGAAAACACCCTCGCGCGGCTGACGAACAGCCGCGCGAGGGTTTTTCTTACTTCAGTTCCAGCCGCGTTTCGCCGAGCTTCACGCTGAACGGCTTGCGGGCATCGGCCTCCCCGCTCACCTGCGAGTTGCGGTCCTGCCCGATGTCGAACGTCTCGCTGAACGCGGCGGGCGAGGTCGGGAAGTCGGTAATCTTTGCCTCTCCCACCGGCTTGCCGTCGATCAGCAGCCGGATCGTGCCCGCACCGGGCGCCGGGAACAGCGCGGGGCCACCCGATCTCGGCACCGGCACATAGTCGTAGCCCACCGTCACCGGGCCTTGTGGCAGAGTAGCGGTCGAAACCACGGTATCACGGCGCTGGCCATAGGCGTTGTTCTCGAAAGCGAGATGGCCGTCCTTCACATAGAGCACGAAGCCGCCAAGCCGCCCGCCTTCGGCCACCAGCACACCCGAAGCGCTGCCCGCATCGCCCTCGATCTTCACCGTCAGGCTATGCGCCCGGTTGCCGAGGTCGGGCAGGGCATTGAGCGGCAGGCCGGAAATGTCCGGCTGGAACACGAAGCTCTTGCGCGTCGGATCGAGTAGCGCCGGGGCACCGACAGGCAGCGGCACCAACGGGAACACACCGTTGCGCTGGCCCTCCTTGACGAACTCCGCCTTCAGTTCGGCCAGCTTTTCCGGGTACTTGGCGGCAAGGTCGTTGGCTTCGCTGTAGTCATGCGCAACGTCGTAGAGTTCCCAGCGGTCGTTCGCGGTATCGTCGTTGAACACCTTGGGCAGGTCGTGGAGCAGGTTCCACGGCTGGTAGTTGCGCTTGGCCGCGGCGATCCAGCCGTCCTTGTAGATCGCGCGGTTTCCGAAGATCTCGAAATACTGCTCGGTGTGCGTTTCCGGTGCCTTGGCATTGGTGAACGTTGCCACCAGACTGTGCCCTTCGAACGGGATCTGCCTCACCCCGTCCACTTCACTGGGGAACGAGATGTGTGCGGCGTCGAGGATAGTCGGCGCGATGTCGTTCACGTGGCCGAACTGGCCGCGTATGTGCGCCGGGTCGCTGGTATGGCCTGGCCACGAGATCACCAGCGGATTGCGCGTGCCGCCGAAGTGCGAGGCGACCTGTTTCATCCACTGGAATGGCGTGGTCGTCGCCCAGGCCCAGCCGGCGGAATAGTGGTTGGACAAGTCCGGCCCGCCCAGCTTCTGGAGCTGCGCCAGTTGCGGGTCGATGCCTTTGGGAATGTCGCCATTGGCGGTGGCCTCATTGCCGATGCTGCCGTCGAGCCCGCCCTCGGCGCTGCCGCCATTGTCACCCACTACGTAGATCACCATCAGGTTGTCGCCGCCGGGACGCGCGCGCAGCGTGTCGATCAGGCGGCCCACTTCGTAGTCGGTCTGCTCCATGAAGGCCGAAAAGACCTCCATCTGGCGCGAATAGACCTTCTTCTGATCCGTCGACAGGCTCGACCACGCGGGAATGCCTTCGGGGCGCGGCGTCAGCTTGGCGTCGGCGGGAATGATGCCCAGCTTCTTCTGGCGCGCGAAGGTTTCCTCGCGGTACTTGTCCCAGCCCTGATCGAAGCGGCCCTTGTTGCGGTCTATCCATTCCTGCGGCACGTGGTGCGGCGTGTGTACCGCGCCGGTCGCGAAATAGAGGAAATAGGGCTTCTGCGGCGCGACCGCCTCGTGATCGTCCACCCAGCCGACGGCCTTGTTCACAAGGTCGGTGGTGAAGTGATAGCCCTGCTCTGGCGTGGTGGCGGCGGGAACTTGCGTGGTGTCGTTGAAGAGGTGCGGCTCCCACTGGTTGTCGTCACCGGCCATGAAGCCGTAGAAGTGATCGAAGCCAAGGCCGGTGGGCCAGTGGTTGAACGGACCGGCCGCCGAAATCTCCCACTTGGGCGTGTTGTGCCATTTGCCGAAAGCGGCCGTGGAATAGCCGTTGCCTTGCAGGATGCGGGCGACCGAGGCGGTGTCCGGGTTCCAGATCGAGTTGTAGGCCGGGAACCCGGCAGCGATGTCGGCAAGGTTGCCGAAGCCGACCTCGTGGTGGTTGCGCCCGGTCAGCAGGGCGGCGCGGGTGGGCGAGCAGATCGCGGTGGTGTTGAAGCTGTTATAGCGAACGCCCTGTGCTGCCAGCTTTTCCAGCGCCGGTGTGCGCGGGACGCCGCCGAACGCGGACGTTGCGGCAAAGCCCGCATCGTCGAGCAGCACCAGCAGCACATTGGGCGCGCCCTTTGGAGCCTGCGCCTGCGCGGGGAAGGCAGGCGCGGAATCGGCGCGGGTCAGGCCGATCCGGCCGGTGAAGGTCTGGGGCCCGCCGATCGAGGCTGCGGGGGCGGCGCTGTCCTGCGCCGCGGCGGCGGACGTCAGGCCGCCGGAAGAAAGAGCGCTGGCGGCGAGCAGCAACGCCGCGCGGGTGAAAATTCGCATGGAGTATCCTTCGGGTTTGTCGCGTGATGTCGTGTCCGGCGCGCATGAAAAGGCGCTCCGGATTCGGAATTGGAGGTGGAGAAGGGGAGGCGCGGGAGTGCGGCGCGGCAGGCGGAATGGCTCCGGCCGGGCGCTGCTCGTCAGCTAAGGATAGACATCATGCGCATCGTTCACCTCATCCATGGAGGGAATTCACGACGCTGGCGCTGTCGCCCGGGCATCGTGCGCTTTAGCTGTTGGTGACGCGGAGCAAGCTGCATCCCGATCAAATGCCGCGGGCCGGTAGTTTCGAAACAGAGCGGGAGCAGCCGGCCAGACTTCCCCCGCGAATTGCATTGCCAAGCTATCAGTTGAGCGGATCTCCCTTGAGCGCCGGGGTCTTGCCGGTGACCACGTGCTCGCGGGCCTGATAGACCATGCTGTGCGGCGGCACGCCGTGCGTCAGCCAGACGTTGCCGCCGATCTCCGAGCCCTTGCCGATGGTGATGCGGCCAAGGATCGTCGCCCCGGCATAGATCACCACATCGTCCTCGACGATCGGATGGCGCGGGCTGGCCTTGGCGGCGGCGACCGAACCGTCCGGTGCATAGGCCTTCGCGCCCAGCGTCACGCCCTGATAGATGCGCACGTTGTCACCCACCACGGCAGTCTCCCCGATCACCACCCCGGTACCATGATCGATGAAGAACCCCCGGCCGATCTGCGCGGCCGGATGGATATCGATCCCGGTGGTGCCATGCGCGATCTCGGTCAGGATGCGCGCGACCAGAGGTGCACCCAGCCCGTGGAGCGCATGGGCGAGCCGGTAATGGATGATCGCCAGCAGGCCCGGATAGCAGATCAGCACTTCGTCCAGACTGCGCGCCGAAGGATCGCCGGCATAGGCTGCCTCCAGATCGAGATCGAGCATCCGGCGGATCGCCGGAAGCTGGCGGGAAAAGGCCAGCACGATCTCGTCCGCCTGCCGGTCCTGCGCGCTGGAATAGGCCAGTTCGAGCCGAACCTGCGCTTGCAGACGGCTCAGCGCGATCTGCAAGGACTGGGTGACGAAAGTCTCCTCGTTATGGCGCCGCACGAAATCGGGGCCGAGCCGCAAGGGGAAGAGTGCCCCGCACAGCTCGTCCGCCAGTTTGGCGACACGCACGCGGGAGGGGAAACCCTCCACGCCGTGCTCGGCATGCTGGGTGTTTACCGAGCGCCAGTCCTGCCGAATATCGGCAAGCTCCCGGACGATATCGCCCACGTGCCAGAAATCCTCCTCCGATCCGCTACCGGCATGCGTGCCGGATGCGCCCGTATCGATGATGCCTTGTGGTTCCTCTCGCGCGCTCATGATGGCTATCCCAACGCTACGCCTTCGATGGTGATGCGGTGCATTTCGCGGCGGTGACCGTGGTAGTCGTTGTAGGCATAGTGCCAGGTGGCGCGGTTGTCCCAGAAGGCAATGGAACCCTCGCGCCAGTGGAAGTCTTCCTGAAACTCCGGCTTCTGGCAGTGCGCGTAGACCTCCTGAAGCAGATCGCGCGATTCCTCTTCCGCAAGCCCGAGGATGTGCAGCGTGAAACTGGGATTCACATAGATCGCACGCTTGCCGCTGAGCGGGTGGGTGATGATTACCGGGTGCACGGGATCGTCCAGCACGTCCGCCGCCGAGGAATTGCCGATGCGGCCATCGCTGCGGGTGTCCTGCAAGGCTTCGTAGGCTACGGCCTTGCTGCCGAAGATATGGCGCGCGGAATGGACCGCGCGGCGGCCTTCGATCCGGGCCCGGAGCGATTCCGGCAAGCCGTCGTAGGCCGCATACATCGATGCGAAGGCCGTCGCGCCGCCCTCTGGCGGCAATTCCCGCGCCGCCAGGATCGATCCGAGCGCGGGTTCAAGGTCATAGGAATGATCGGTATGCCAGCCGCCGCCGATATTGTGCTGCTGGTCGGGCTCCTTCACCACCAGCGCGATTTCCGGATAGTCCGGATGCGCGGCAAAGAAGCGGTTGATGTTGATCGGGCCCCAGCGCCGGGCAAAGGCGATGTGCTGTGGCTCGGTGATCGACTGGTCGCGGAAGAACACCACGCCGTGCTCCGCGAATGCGCTGCGGACACGCGCGAAGTCTTCGTCGGGAATGGGACGGGCGAGGTCGATGCCGAGAACTTCGGCGCCGACGCGGCCGTGCTTGCGAATTTCAATGGTCATGCCGTGATCTGCTCCGGGCTGACGGAATACGGGGGTAATCGAGCGCCTGCGGCCTGAACGGGATCTGGCCCCGCAGGCACGCGTCATTTCTAAAAGCCGATACGCATCGCATCACCCCTATGTGCTGGGGAACACGAAGCCTGGCGATGTCGCCTTGGCGTCGCGCGCTTTAGCCGTTGGTAACGCGGAGCAAGCTGCTTCCCGATCAAAAGCCGCGGACTGGAAGATGTGCTCCCCGAAATGGGAGCGTGATTGAGACGAGCCAGTATCCCCTCGTCCTGTTTCTCAACCTATTTAATTGACATTGCGGCGTCAAGCGCCCGCGCCGCTGGCAAGAGGCATCCTGCCGCAAACCAATTCTATGGCCGGGCGAAGGCGGTCTTGACCCGCGTCGCGGGGCCTTCGCTCCGCGATCAGGGCGCGTAGCGGGTGAACACGAAGTCGTGACCGGCGGCCCGGGACTGGTGGCAGGACCAGCAGGTCTCATGCTGCGCGGCGTCCACCGGCTGACCGTTCACGAAGCGGCCGAAGCCCCAGCCGCCAGTCGCGGCATAGCGCTTCGAATCCTTGACCATGACTTGCACCGTCGTCGCCGCACCCGGGATCGAGGCGGGAGCGAACTCGGGCGACTGGACGTGCTTCCACGCCAGTTTCACCAGCACCGTGCCATCGGGAAACGGCTGTGTCCCGGCGCGATAGGCCTTCATGGCCGTGGGGTTTCCAAGCGTCGTGCGCAGTTCGTCCAGCGGCGGGGCTTCCTGCGCGGGGGCGATCAGCTCCCAGCTCCGGTATCCTTTGGGAAGCGCGACACCGTAGATCGGGGAGACCGGCGCGGAACCTTCCGCACCGGCCTGAACCCCAAGAACGGCGGCGAGCAGCGCGCTGCTGCCGACAAGCACCATTCGCGAGATGCGCGGCATCACATCTTGTCCACGTCGATCACGGCCTGTGCGAAAGCCTCGGGCGCTTCCTGCGGCAGGTTGTGGCCGATGCCGCCACTGATGAGGCGGAAGGCGTAAGGCCCCTTGAACTTGGCGGCATAGGCTGCGGGATCGGGGTGAGGGGCGCCGTTGGCATCGCCTTCCATGGTGATCGTCGGGATCGTGATGGCGGGACCTGCCGCCAGTTTCGCCTCGTCGGCGTCGTACTGACGCTCGCCATCCGCGAGCCCGAGGCGCCAGCGGTAGTTGTGGATCACGACATCGACGTGGTCGGGATTGGCGAAAGAGGCCGCCGTGCGGTGGAACGTCTCGTCGTCGAAGTTCCAGCGGGGCGAGGCCGTCTGCCAGATCAGGCGCGCGAAGTCTTCGGTATTGGCTGCATAGCCGGCACGGCCGCGTTCGGTCGCGAAGTAGAACTGGTACCACCATTGCAGCTCTGCCTTGGGCGGCAGCGGCTTGGCGTTCACGGCGGGGCTGCCGATCAGATAGCCGCTGACAGAGACCATCGCCTTGCAGCGCTCAGGCCAGAGCGCGGCCATGATGTTGACGGTGCGCGCGCCCCAGTCGAACCCGGCCACCAGCGCCCGCTTGATGCCCAGCGCGTCCATCAGCGCGATGCCGTCCGTCGCGATGGCGGCCTGCTGGCCGTTGCGCGGGGCGGTGGCGGAAAGGAACCGGGTGGTGCCATGGCCGCGCAAGTGGGGCACGATGACGCGGTAGCCCTTGGCCGCCAGAATATGCGCGGAGTCCGCGAAGGCATGGATGTCGTAAGGCCAGCCGTGGAACAGCAGCACCGGGTTACCCTTGGCCGGGCCCATTTCGACATAGCCGATATTCAGCGGCCCGGCATCGATCTGCCTGACCGGTCCGAACGATCCGCCGATGCTGCCGGTAGCAGGCGCCGCTGCCGGGACGGCGGCCGAAGATATGGCCGGGAAGGCGGCAGCGGCCACGGCCGTGGAAGCAAGGCCAAGGAAGTGGCGCCGCCCGGTTTCAATCTTGCCGGGAGGTGGGGTGAAATTCATGTCCGATCATCCTTCCGTGACCGCCGATGCGCGGCCCGCCCTCATTGATTACGGCGAGCCGCCGCAGAGCGCCCGTTATGTGTCATGAGATTGTGTCAGTCAGCACACTTCGATTTGCCGGGGGGAAACCGTGTCAGGAAGCACAGGACCGGGCGAACGCGGGCAAAGTGTGGGAGTTACCGCCGTGCGTCGCGATGATCGCAGACGGCCTCAGGATCGTTTCCCGGCCAGCTTCGCTTGAAAATCGGGGCCGTGCCCCTCTGTCCGGTGCAGTTCCCACGCAAGCCCCTGCGAGAGGGACATGCCGTCCGTCTCCAGCACCAGCTTCTTGATGGCGCGGTTCGACCGCGCGCTGTTGGCAAGGATCGATTGGCACAGTGCGCTGGCGTGCTGCTCCAACTCCCCGTCGGGAACGCAGCGGTTGGCGAGCCCGATGGCCTCCGCTTCCGGGCCGCGACACCGCCGTCCGGTGAACATCAGTTCCATCGCCTTGTATGAACCGACGCGGCGAGGGAGCCGCTGGGTCAGGCCCCAGATCGGCACGAGGTCCCACTTGCTGTGTGTGTCTGCGAACTCGGCTGTTTCGGCAGCGATGATGATGTCCGCCGCCAGCGCCAGTTCGAGCCCGCCCGTAAAGCAATGCCCCTGAACCGAGGCGACGACGGGCACCGGCAGGCCGGCAAGCCGCTCGATAACGTCGTTGGCAAAGCGCTCCACCTCATAACTTTCGGTGGCGGCAAGATCGTCAAGGTCGTGCCCCGCGCAGAAGCTGCGGCCATTGGCCTTGAGGTGGACGCATGCCGCGCCTTCGATCCCGTGCCGGAGGTGCTCGCCGAGCGCGGTGAACATCTCGCTTGTCAGCGCGTTCAGCTTCTCCGGCCGGTTGAGCGTGATGGTATGAACGCCGTCCACGACCGCGCAGAGAACGGACGCGCCGCTCACTTCAGGAAGCCGATCTGCTTGAGATCATCGACATATTTGTGGATGAGCCCGGCCGAAATGCCCGGTATTGCATGACCCGCCGCTTCGGACGCGCTCTGGAAGCGTTCGACCGGCACGAAGGACTTCGCCACCGCCGCCTGCGGACGCCGGTAGGGCTCCATGATCGCGAGCAGGGACTGGTGCCGCGCTTCTTCCGGCAAGGCGTTCATCGCCGTTTCAAAGCGCGCAAGCCAGTCGGCATAGCTGTCGATCCGCTCGATCTCGCAGCCCGCCTCGATCATCCAATCCACGAAAGTATCGAGCGACACTCCGTCGTCATGCGGATTGGCGAGGTTGTAGGCGTGGAAGCCTTCCCGGTTGGCAAGGGCGATCGCCGTGATCGCGTCCGCCAGCAAGTCCACCGCAATCCCTTCGTACCGCGCGACGGGGCGGCCGCCGGAGAGGTTCTCGGCATAGAACGTCGCAGGTGCGACACCCGTGATCGCGAGGCTGTAGAGCAGGCGCGTGAACATGTCGGGCACATTGAGCTGGCCCACATAGCGGCTGTGCGCGAGGATCATGCCGGGGCGGAAAACGCTGACTGGCAAGGCGCACACGTCATGCGCCTCGCGCAGCAGCACTTCGCCGGCCCATTTGCTGATGTTATAGCCATTGGCATAGTCATCGCTGAGTTCGGCGGTGGGGATCGCCTCGCGAATATCGCCGTCCTCGCCCACCGGGCGCCCGGCCAGCGCCATCACGCCGAGCGTCGAGACATAGTCGAAATGCTTGAGGCGGCGCGTCAGGGCCAGACGGATCAGTTCCGCCGTGCCGCCGACATTGGCGGTGAACAGCTGGTTGTAGGGCAGCACATGGTTCACATGCGCGGCAGTGTGGGCGATGAGGTCCACGGTTTCGGCAAGGCGGTTCCACGTCGCCTCGTCCAGTCCGAGTCCGGGCAGTCCCAGATCGCCCGGAAGCACTTCGAGATGGTCCTTGGCCAGCGCCCGGAAATGGCGAAGCAGCGCGGGATCGCTATCCAGCGCTTCCTCCACCCGCTGCAATGCCTGTGCGTGATTGGCGCCGCGCGCAATGAGGATCAGCTTGCCGCCGCTCTCCGCCATCCGCTCCAGCCACGAGATAGCCTGAAAGCGGCCGAGGAAGCCGGTGGAGCCGGTCAGCAGCACGGTCCGGACAGTCTCGACCGGGCCCGGAAGGCGGGGGGCGGCGGCGAGTATCTCGGCCGGGATGAACTTCTCCAGCTTGAAGTCGGCGGCACGGATCGTGGTGCCCTCCGCCGCGTGGACCGTCGCGAAGCTCGGGCGGGTGCGGCCCGACCGCAGCGCCTCCACGTAGTCGGCGATCAGGCGCAAGTCGCCGGCGGGATTGATGATGACGCCCACCGGCACCTCGACGCCGAAGATCTCCTCGAGCAGCATCGAGAAGGAGAGGGCGGAAAGCGAATCCCCGCCTAGGTCGGTGAAGCGCGACTGCGGCGTCACATCCGTTTCCGCAACGCCCAGCGTGGCCTTCACCGCGCGGGCGACCGTTTCGATCACCGGCCGATCCGTGCTCCCGTTGCGCAGTGCCCGCAGCTCGCTGACCTGATCCTGTGCGATCTGCGCATAGACAGCTTCAAGGCGCGCGCCATAGCGGTCCTTGAACTTGGGGCGGCTGAACTTGCCGATGCCGGTGAGCAATCCGTTTTCGGAGCTGAACGGCTCGGTCTCGATCAGGAAGTCGCGCGGGACTTCATAGCTGGCAAGGCCATATTCTTCGGCAACCTCCTGCAAGGCGCGGCGGATTGCGGACTTGACCCGATCGGCTGCCTCGCCACCTCGCGCATATTGGGCCGTCAGTTCCGCCGACGGCACTGCGACTGCCAGCAGGAAGGCGCGGTCGCTGCTGCCGTAGACGTAGATCTGACGGATCGCCGGGCTCTGCGTATAGAGCGCCTCCAGCCGCGCGATGGCGACGAATTCGCCTTGCGACAGCTTCTGCACGTTGTTCACGCGGTCGAGATAGATGAGCTGGTCCGGCCCGGTCAACGCCATGACGTCGCCCGAACGATAGAAGCCGTCCTCGGTGAACTTTTCCGCCGTAAGATCGGGGCGCTTGTAATAGCCGTCCATGAACTTGGCGATCTTCACCAGGAATTCGCCGCGCGGATAGGGCTTGTCGGTCGTGAAATAGCCGAGTTCCGGCACGTCGGCGAGCTTATAGTCGATCACCGGCGGACTCTGGATCCTGCCGTCCACCAGCACGGTCGCGGTTGCCATTTCGGTGGAGGAATAGCCGATGGCCATATGGATGCCGAGCATCGACAGCATGAACTGATGCACTTCGGGCGACAGCACCGCCGATCCGCAGCCCACCGAGAGCAATCGGCCGCCCAGCAGTTTTTCGCGCATCTCCAGCTTGATCTCATGCTGGGCAGCGGCTTCTTCGGCGCCCTTGGCGATGCGGCGGTCCACTTCTCCAAGATAGTGCTGGTAAAGCATTTCGCACACGCGCGGGACCAGCGAGGCCATGGTCGGGCGCGCCATGGTGAGATCCTCGAACAGGGTCGAAAGATCGCTCTTCGGCGAACAGAAGCTCATCCCGCCGTTCGCGAGCGCAAGGAAGAGATAGCCATAGCCGACCATGTGGCTCATCGGCATGAAGCTGAGCGTGATCGAGGGTTTTTCCGCCGCGTAGAGCCAGGTGTTGCGGATGGTCTGCTCGGCAATCATCGCGCCCTTGGGGGTGCCGGTGGTGCCAGACGTATAGAACAGCCAGGTCAGCGGATCGTCCTGTTCCGAGACGTGGAGCGGCACTTCGGGCAGCGAGCGGCCGCGTGCGATCACGTCTTGCAGCGTATCGACGACGATCGGGCAACCGGCGGTTTTCAGCCGCTCGCGAGCGGCTTCGAAGCGCTCGCGCTGGGTGTCGTCACGCGGCTCGTAATCGAACACGATCAGGCGCGGAGGGACGGTGCCGGACAGCACCGCCTCAACGGCGGAGTCAATATATTCGATGCCGGTGGCAAGGACGCTCGGCTCCGTCTCGGCAATGATGTCGGCATGCTGGCTGGCTGGAGCGGTCGCCTGCAAGGGCACGTTGACGGCGCCGAGGTAGATGTTCGCCAGCGCGAGCGTGGCATAGTCGGCGCTGGCGAAGCCAAGGATGGCCACGAAGTCACCCGGTTTCACCGGATGCCCGGCATGATGGTGCCATTCCGTCGCGGTTGCTTTCACCCGAGACCACAGCTCGCCGAAAGTGCAGGTTTCGAAATGGCCGAGAATGCGGGTCGATGCACGTCCGCTGCTGGCATCCGTCACGAATTCCCGTGCACGCTGGCCGATGGCGGGGCGGTCGGCATAGCCTTCCATGACGGTCTGCACGACTTGAGCGAGCCGCAGACCCGGTTGCCGCTTCGCTTCGGTGACGGCGGCGCGGGGCAGGGCGTCGCGGAACTGCGCATCCTCGGCCACGAGCAGCTCGAAGCGCGCCTTGCCCCAGTCGGTGGTCGTGCCGCCGGTGAACAGCGCGCCCTTGACGGGCGTATCGATCGTAGCCGTCGTCATGCATCACTCCATCATCGTGCCGCCCGTTGGGGGCTTTGCACGATTGGTGACGAGTCATCCGAATGAAAGCAAGTGACTGGTTGCTTGTTTTGGCGAGGGTCGTTTGCTATCGCCGCGCCAGTCAATTTGCTTGTCTCACAGGATGCCCGATGCCGCTCTCTTCCCCCGGCGATACCGAGACTCAGGCTGGGGAATTGCCGCCGCGCCGGGTCTATCGGCCGAGTGCCGAGCGCCGTCAGGAGATCATGGCCGCCGCGCGGGAGGCCTTCGTCCGGTCGAGCTTTGCCGGCGCCCGCACGCGCGACATTGCCGAGGCTGCGGGCGTCAATCAGGCCACCCTGTTCAAACACTTCCCCACCAAGGAGAAGCTGTTCGAGGAAGCTGTGTTGCAACCGTTGCTTGAGGCACTGCGTGTCGTGCAAGGCCGGGTCGAGGTCTATCAGGCGGCAGAAACGCCTGAGGAGATGGGCAAACTGGCACAGCCTGCCACCATGCAGCATCTCGCGGCGATGCAGGAAACGCTGCCGCTGCTGGTGACGGCGCTGTTTTCCGATCTGGAGCGGGGGCGGCGGCTCTACCGCGATCACATCGAGCCGCTCATCCGCAAGCGCGGAGCCGTGCTCGAACCGCTGGTCAAGGAGGGCGTGGACCCGGAATTCGTCGGGCTGGCGGGCTTCGGCATGATGTTCGCGGTGGCCATGCAGCAATGGCTGGGTGAACAGCCGGGCGATCTGGCGCCCGTCGCCGAGCAGTTCAATCGCGTGCTCACCGGAGGCTTCGCGCGCAGCGGCAGCCGGTGATCGAGCGTGCCAATTGAGATGTTGCATCGCGGGCGCGCGCCGAAGCGAACGCAATCGTTCTGGAATGGCGCGCGCGCAGTGCTAAGAGCCGGCTGCCTCATCACAGATGCGCCGGGCCGCAGGGCCCGCGCCCGGAATGGAAACGGATAGCATGAAAACCAAACACAGTCTCGAAGCCGCCGACGTCAAGGCGATCCTGGCCGCCGCCGAGGCTGAGGCCCAGGCCAATGGCTGGGCCGTGACCATCGCCGTGGTCGATGACGGAGGCCACCCGCTCGGCCTGCTGCGGATGGACGGCGCTTCTGCCAGCACCGCGCACATGGCGCCCAGCAAGGCGGTCACCTCGATCATGGGCCGCCGCGATTCGGGGAATTACGAACAGATGGTCGCCGATGGCCGCGTGGCGATGCTTTCGGCTCCCTCGCTGGAGGCGCTGCTGGAAGGCGCGGTGCCGATCGTCGTCGATGGCGATTTCGTCGGCGCCGTGGGCGTGTCGGGCGTCAAGTCGCACCAGGACGCGCAGATCGCGCGCGCGGGTATCGCGGCGATTATTGCCTGATTTCAGGCCGCGCCGGCACGGGTCGGCGCGGCTTCCTGAAGGGCGGAGGGATTACCTCCAAATGCCGCTATCTCGCGCATCGCCGAGGTGCTATTGACGTATAGGTGAACTACGCGATTCCCTACCGCTTCCCGATCGGCATCGATCCTGACGACATCGACTTCATGGGTCATGTCAACAATGCCAGCTACCTGAAATGGGTACAGGCGGCGGTGCTGGACCATTGGCGCGCCATTGCCCCGGCTGAGGCGATCGCCCAGCACTTGTGGGTCGCGATCAAGCACGAGATCACCTACCGCAGGCCTGCCTTCCTGGAAGACGACGTGATCGCCACGGTGCTCCTTGAAAAGGTGCAGGGCGCGCGCGCCTTCTACGAAACCGTGATCCGTCGCGGCGAGGAAGTGCTGGCCGAAGTCAAATCGAGCTGGTGCTGCATCGATGCAGACACCAAGCGTCCCGCGCGCCTTGCCCGCGACGTGATCCAGCGCTTTTTCTCGGTCGAGGAAGCCGAACAGGCCTGATTGGCCTGAGCGACGTGCAGCTTCCGCCAGTATTGGCCCGATCTCGTTAGACGGCTAGGTTGGGTGCATGGCATCCGACCACCCCACAGGCGCGCGCCCTGCCTCCGCCAACTACCACGCCTTGCTGCTGCGCCGACTTCTGCGCGCCAAGGACGGCATGGATGCGCTGTCGCACGAGGATTGGCCGATCCAGAGGCTCGCCAGCGTCAGCGGCGTATCCGAAGCCCATTTCGCACGCTCGTTCCGGCAGGCCTTCGGCATGCCGCCGCACCGTTATCTGCTGACCCGGCGGATCGAGCGGGCCAAGGCCTTGCTCCGTGTCACCGATCTGGCCGTCACCGCGATTGCCTTCGAGACGGGCTGGAACAGTCTCGGCACTTTCGGGCGCACGTTTCGCGACGTGGTGGGGGAGAACCCGGGCGCCTTCCGGATCCGCGAACAGGCCGCGCTGGAGGGCTTCGGGCGCATTCCAGCCTGCTATCTCAGCGCGGCGCACCGGCCGAATCTCACCATAGCAGTTTTGGAGAAGCGCAGGCAGGAATGCAGCGATAAGTCAGCCGGGTCTCAAGCAATGGAGGTCCCATGAGTGATGCAATTCAGGTAGTCGGCCTATATGTCCGCGATCAGGACGAGGCCCACGAATTCTACGTCGGCAAGCTGGGTTTTCAGGTCCACACGGACCAGCGCAACGGCGACTATCGCTGGCTGACCGTGCAGCATCCGGAGCAGCCGTCGTTCCAGCTCGGCCTGTTCCGCCCGCAGGCGCCGATGCATGATCCAGCCACCGCGCAGGCACTGTGCGAGCTGGTGGCGAAAGGGGCGATGCCGCCTCTGGTCATGGCGGTTGACGATTGCCGCGCGACATATGCCCGGCTGCGCGAGCGGGGCGTCGAGTTCACGCAGGAACCCATCGCGCGCTACGGCAATGTCGATGCCAATTTCCGCGATCCGTCCGGAAACGGCTGGAAGATCATCCAGTCGGGCGCGTAATCCGCGGAAATTCCCGCATGCCTCGCAAAATGCGTTTCATGTTCCGCTACTTGGCCTAAAGTCGGCGGATGGATGAAGTCGGCGCGATTGTCGTAGGGGCGGGGGTGGTCGGTCTTGCGGTCGCGCGGGCACTGGCGCTTGCAGGTCACGAGGTGATGATCCTTGAGCGTGAGCGGCAGTTCGGCACGATTACGTCCTCGCGCAACAGCGGCGTGATCCACGCCGGGCTTTACTATCCCGATGGTTCCTTGAAAGCGGCGCTCTGCGTTGAGGGGCGCCGCCTTCTCTACGACTTTTGCGAGGAACGCGGCGTCCCTCACCGGCGCTGCGGCAAGCTCATCATCGCAGGCAGCGAGGAAGAATTCCTCGCGCTCGACGCCGTGATGGCACGCGGCGCGGCGGCGGGAGTGGACGATCTCGTGCGGCTCAACCCCGCAGAGGCCCGCGCGATCGAGCCGGAACTGAACTGCGCCGGGGCCATCCACTCGCCGTCCAGCGGCATCGTCGACCAGCACGAACTGATGCTGGCATTGCTGGGCGAGGCCGAAGCGCACGGGGCGATGCTGGTCTGCGATGCGCCGGTTACCGATGTGGCCCGAACCGGTTCAGGTTGGGAGGTGGAAATCGGCGACACGCGGCTGTCGGCACCGGTCCTTGTCAATGCCGCCGGGCTGGGCGCGCAGGCGCTGGCGCGGACGATCGAGGCGCTCGATCCGGCGCTGGTCCCGCCGCTGTTCTTCGCCAAGGGCTGCTATTTCTCCTATTCCGGGCGGGTTCCGTTCACGCGGCTGATCTATCCGGTGCCGGGGCCGGCCAGCCTCGGCACCCATTTCACGCTGGACCTTGGCGGACAGGCGCGGTTCGGTCCGGACATCCATTGGGTCGATGCGATCGACTATACTGTCGACCCAGCGCTGAAACCGGAATTCCTTGCGGCGGCCCGCCGGATCTGGCCGGAAGTCGAGGAGGAGCGCTTGCAGCCCGCTTATGCCGGAATCCGCCCCAAGCTGGCCGGGCCCGGCATGGCAACTGCGGATTTTGTGCTGCAAGGCGAAGAGGTTCACGGTCTTTCCGGCCTCATCAATCTGTTCGGGATCGAATCGCCGGGGCTCACCGCGTCGCTGGCGATTGCCGGGCGGGTGGCGGCGATGGTCGGGCCGCGCGCGTACGGCTGACGGATCTTGCTTTTAGGCCGTGCGAAGTCTGCCAATTTCGCATAAGCTGTTCCAGATACTGCCAATGTGCCGACAAATCGCAGGTACACGTCGGGCAGACACACGCTACGATCCAAGTACTCGATTCCCTGAATACCGACAGAACCCGTCCCCGGTTCACAGGCAGGATCCGATACCATGGAGGAAGAGGCAGGCACGCCGTTTGTTTCCACCGGGCACCTTCCTCCTTCGTCGCAGGTCCAGCGCCTGATCGAGCGGTCTTACGACCTGTTCCGGCACAATGACGATGGCGCCTGCTCGCAGACTTATCCGGCGCTTGCACGCGTTCCCCGCGAATTGTTTGGTCTCTGCATGGTAGGAACCGACGGTTCCGTTCACGCCGTGGGCGATGCCGATCATGACTTCACGATCATGAGCGTCTCCAAGCCGTTCGTTTTCGCCCTGGTGTGCCAGCAGATCGGACCGGCGGCGGCGCGGGACAGGATCGGCGTGAACGCGACCGGCTTTGCCTTCAATTCGGTAGTGCCGTTCGACATGAACGTCGATGGACGCACCAACCCGATGGTCAATTCCGGCGCCATCGCCACCACCAGTCTGGTGCCCGGCGCCACGGCGGAGGCGAAGTGGGCCTTCGTTCTGGACGGCCTTTCGGCATTTGCGGGACGGGAACTTACGCTGAACGCCGAAGTGCTGGCCTGCGCGCGCGAAACCAATCTGCGCAATCGCGGCATCGCGCAGCTCTTGCACAGCAACGGGCGCGTCTATTGCGATCCGATGGAGGCGCTGGACATCTACACGATGCAGTGCGCGCTCGATGTTACGGCGAGGGACATTGCGGTGATGGGCGCCACGCTTGCCGACGGGGGTGTCAATCCGGTGACCCGCAGGCGCGTCGCCGACCAGATGACGTGCCATTACACTTTGGCCGTAATGGCGACGGCGGGGCTCTACGAAACCTCGGGAGACTGGCTCTACGAAATCGGCCTGCCGGGAAAGAGCGGCATCGGCGGCGGCCTCGTGGCGGTATCGCCGGGCAAAGGCGGGCTCGGGACATTCTCCCCGCTGCTGGACCCGGCGGGAAACAGCGTGCGCGGCCAACTCGCGGCGAAATACCTGTCCGGGCAGCTTGGAATGGACCTGTTTCTTTCGTCCGGGCCCGAAAACTAGGGCTCGTCTCGTCTCTCGCAGCAAAGGAGTGCATATGACCGACGCGCCGCCGAGGATCGATCAGGACGAAAAGCGATCATGGGTCCCCATGGTCGCGATTGCGCTGGCGCAGGCGATGATGTCCTACAATGTGGCGTCGCTGCCCGTCGCGATGGGCGGGATGGTCGAATCCTTCGGCGTGCCGCCCACCACGGTGGCGACCGGAATTGTCATGTATTCCTCGATCGTGGCCGGTTTCGTGATGCTGGGCGCGAAGCTCAACCAGCGGTTCGGCTCGGTGCTCATTTTCCGCACCATGGTAATCCTGTTCGGGCTGGCACAACTGGTAATGACGCTGAGCCCATCGGCCAGTTTCATGATCTTCGCGCAGGCGCTCAGCGGGGCGGCGGCAGCGGTACTCGTTCCCGCGCTGGTGGCGCTGATCGCGGAGAATTACCGGGGCGTGCAACAGGCAACCGCGCTGGGTACGTTGGGATCGGCGCGGGCAGGAGCGGGCGTCTCGGCATTCCTGATCGGCGGTTTTCTCGGCACGAATTTCGGATGGCGCCCGGCTTTCGCGCTCATGGTCATCCTGGCCGTGGTGATCTTCCTGCTGAGCTTTCGCCTGCGCAAGGACAAGGGCGATCCCGATATCCGGATCGACGGCGTCGGCGTGGTGCTTGCCGCTGCATCGATCCTGTCGATCACGTTCGGCCTCAACAATCTCAACGGGTGGGGCACTGTGACGGCGACCCCCAATGCCCCGTTTGCGGTGCTGGGCCTGTCACCCGCGCCGTTCCTGATCCTTGTGGGCGTGGTGCTTGGCCAGACCTTCTTCCATTGGACCCGCCGGCGGGAACGGGCCGGGCAGACGCCCTTGCTGGCGCTGGCCGTCATCGATTCACCGCTGGAGCGCGCTGCGGTCTACGCCATGTTCGCGGTGGTCGCACTGGAAGCGATGCTGAATTTCACGATTCCGCTCTACATCCAGATCGTGCAGGGCCGTTCGGCCTGGGCGACAACCGTGGCGATGCTGCCGTTCAACCTGACGGTGTTCTTCGCCGCGATTCTTGTCGTGCGTTTCTACAAGCGGCTTACCCCGCGCACGATCGGCCGATTGGGCTTTTGCTTCTGCACCGCCGCGCTGCTTTGGCTGGCCTTCGTGGTTCGTAACGACTGGAGTTCGGGGCCGGTGCTGATCGGGCTTGTGGCTTTCGGAATAGGGCAGGGCGCGCTGGTAACGCTGCTGTTCAACGTGCTGGTCACGGCTTCTCCCGCGTCGCTGGCGGGCGACGTGGGCGCCTTGCGCGGCACGACGAACAATCTGGCCAGCGCCGTGGGGACGGCCGTCGCCGGGGCGCTGCTGGTCGCGCTGCTCAGCGCGACTGTCATGACCCGCCTGGCCGGAAGCCCCATTCTGACGGAGGAGGTGGCCTCGGAGCTTGACCTTGGCAACATCAACTTCGTGAGCAACGATCATCTCGAAACCGTTCTGGCAGATACCACCGCCTCGCCAGAGCAACGTGCGAAGGCGCTGCTCATCAATACCGAGGCGCGGCTCTGGGCGCTCAAGGTCGGGCTGCTGCTGATGGCGGGGATCGCGTTCCTGGGGATCGTGCCGGCGGGTCGCCTGCCCGATTACCTTGAGGGTGAAGTTCCCGATCCATCGCCGGATTCCTGACTGCGCGCTTCCCCGCCGCGATATCTGCGCGCCCGGATTGCGCAGGGGCCTGAACATGGCGAGATGAGGGCATGACGATACCTCCTCTCGACCATGTCGAAGGCGACGCGACCGGGCTGACGATCCCCGCGCATACGGCGGCGCTCACGGCGGCGGGCCCTCGGTTCCTGACAAAGGCCATGCGCGCCTTCGGCGTGCTGGGGCCAGACAATGCCGTTCGCGAGATCGTCCGGATCGAGCCTTGCGCGGGCGGCAGCACGGGAGAGAAGTGCTTCCTGTCAGTCACGTACGAGCAGCCCGATCCCGCGCTCCACAGTGAGCTTTTCGTGAAGTTCTCGCGCGATTTCTCGGATGCCGGGCGCGACAATCGCGGCAAGCATGAGATGGTCGGCGAAGTCCGCTTCGCCCGCTATGCCGCGCGCCATCCCCTGCCGGTACCCACGCCCAGGACCTACTTCGCCGACTATAACGCGGCGAGCCACACGGGCATGCTGATGACCGAGACGATCCCCTTCGGCTATGCCGGTATCGAGCCGCAGCACCAGAAATGCATGGATCATCTGCTGGGCGAGCCGCTTGCGTACTATCGCGTGATCGTGGAGGCTCTGGCCCGGATCGCGGCGATCCAGTGCCGGGCGGACGAGGCATCCGCCATCGAGGCGGTGTTCGCTTACGACGCGCAGGCTCTGGTCGACTCGACCGGGCTGCAGATCACGGCGAGCGAGGACGAACTCGGCAAGAAGCTGGCCGAACTGGCCGCTTTCGCAGAGGAGTGCGGACATTTGTTGCCCGCAACTTTCGCCTCGGAAACCATCGCCAAGATCGCCCGCGAGGCGCCGGCATTCCTGCGTCGGCAGGAGGCGATTAGCCGATTTCTGACGCAGCCCGGACCGCTGATCGCGCTGTGTCACTGGAACGCCAATATCGACAATTGCTGGTTCTGGCGCGACCGGGAGGGGCAATTGCGCTGCGGGTTGATGGACTGGGGCAATGCCGGCCAGATCAACCTCGCCTTCGCGCTCTGGGGCTGCCTGAGCGGCGCGCCTTCAGAGATCTGGATCGATAATCTCGACGAATTGCTCGGCCATTTTGCCGCCACTTATAAGGCTGCGAGCGGTGCAGAGATCGACGCGGACGAACTGCTGCTCAACTTGCAGCTCTACATCAGCTTCATGGGGCTATCCTATTTCCTCGACAGCCCGGCGCGCATCCGGGCGCGGACGCCCGATTTGCACAATGCCCGCAGCTATCGAGACCCGCTGGTCACGCAAGATCAGAGCACGCGCAACCAGCTTCACATGCTGGGCAATGTGCTGACCGTGTGGCAGCGCTTCGGTCTTGGCGCGAATGCCTTGCCGAAACTGCCGGAGAATGCCGGTTCTTAGACTTACTCGGCGGGCAGGTCAGCAGCCATGGGGCGCCGGGCCTGCTGCCAACGCTGGTAACCCAGCACGGCAAGTGCGACCATCGCCGCATAGAGCCCCGCCGTCAGCCACAAGCCCTTGAAAACGAACATCCCGACATAGAGCACGTCCGCCACGATCCACAGCAGCCAACTGGCCGAATGCCGCCGCGCCGTCCAGTACTGGGCGACAAGGCTGAAGCTGCTCAGCGTCGAATCCATCCAGGGCAGCGCCGCGTCGGTATAGTGGCTGGTGAACCAGCCGATGGCGACCGCGCCCACGGCGCCTGCCGCCAACCCTACGCAGGCCTGCAAGGGAGGCAGCGGCTCCACGACGACTTCTCCGGCATCGTGCTTCCCCCGCGCCCAGACCGCCCAGCCGTAGAGGATGGCAATGCCGAACAGGGCTTGCAGCACCATGTCGGCATAGAGTCGGACATCAAGGAACAGCTTGAAGTAGAGCGCACAGGCGAGAAGGCTGACCGGCCAGCACAGCATCCAGCGTTTGGCGGTCAGCCAGATCCCGAGGAAGCTGACGACGACGGCGATGATTTCCAGTGCCGACATCAGGCGAGTGCTCCGTTTTCCAACGCCATCAGGAAGTCCCGGCCCGGCGGGGAGCGGAACCATTCCGCGTGATCGACAAGATAGTCCTGCCACGCCAGCATCGCCTGATCGCCATCGCCCAGAATACCGGCGAAATAGTCGATCTCCGATAGCGCGAATTCCACATGCACGAGCGGCAGCAGGCGGACGAGAGTCTCGATTTCGGCGCGGGTTAGCGGCAGCACCGTCTGATAGCCCGCAAGGAGCGCAAGGGCGGCTCCCGCATCGGCCGCGCCTTTGCCCAGTTCCAGCCACGGAACTGCGGTGCGCTCGATGGCGGTGGCCAGATCATGGAGCGCACAGGTCCGCGTCGCCAGCCCGAAGTCGATCACCGTGCTCACCGTGCCCTCGGGCGACCAGAGCAAGTTCGAGGGGTGCCAGTCGTTATGCGTCCAGAGCGACGGCTGGCTCTCCAGCCGTTCGGCCAGTCCGCTGCCCAGCATCGCGAACAGGAGGGCCAGTTCCTCGCGCCACGGCATGTTCGCAAGGAACCCGGCGATCGCCGGACGGGCGGCCACATAGGCCTCGGCCGCCGCCAGAGGATCGCGCGAGGGCACGATAGTGAAGCTCGCGATCAGCGGATGGCGCCCGCGCGCAGGCGCCGCGAAATCGCGCGCGGCCAGATGCAGCCGCCCCAGCGCCGCGCCCGCCTCATGGGCGTGGTCGTGCGAGAGGAACGGCGTCCACGATTGCCGGTCGCGATAAAGATCGATGCCGGGCGCCTTGCGGTGGAGTTCGTAGCTCCAGTCCCCCTGCATGACCGCGCCCGAGCCGTCCGACGCCGCCATGACTTCCGGCACCGTCACGCCTGCAGACCGCAAGTGGGCCATGAAATCGTGCTCTTCCGCCAGCGCGAGCGGGGTGCGTAGCCGCCGGTGGTGGCGCTTGAGCAGGAACTCCCCTTCGCTCGCCTGCACCAGTGTCGCCGCCGAGAACGGGCGCGGCGAGTGCCAGTGCAGTGCGGCGAGGCGCCCGGCGGCCGGGAAATGGGCGAGGATCGCCTCGGCCTCGGCCCCCGTGATGGCGGGCCAGTCCGGTGTCTCCAGATCCATGCCCATGCCATGCACGAGATGGGGCGCCGCGCCGCTCATGGTCAGAACGCGCGCGAGAGCGTCACCACGAAGGCGCGCCCGCTTCCGATATAATAGGCCGGCGCGAAGCCGGAGATGAGCGTGCCGTTGCGGCCAAACGTGTCCTGCGCATTGCTGCTGACGGTCTGGACGCCGGAGAGCACATGCGGGTTGGTCACGTTGATCGCATTGAGGCGCAGGTCCATGCGCTGGGCATCGATCAGCCCGGCCAGATGCACGCCGACCGAGAGATCGAGCGTGGCATAGCCCTTGATGCTCTCGTCGTTCATGAACGTCGAATACTGGCGTCCGACATACTTGAGCGCGGTGCTGCCGAACAGGCGTCCGTCGTCGTACGTGCTGCCCATGCCGAACTGGAACGAGGGGCTCGATACGGCGCGCTTGCCCTTGGTCGGCAGGAAGTCGCCGCCGACGGGAAGGTCGTCGTCCAGCCGCGCGTGGAGATATTCGCCCGAGACATAGACGCTGACGCCCTTGGCCGGGCGATAGTCGATTTCGCCGTCCAGACCGTAGGACGTCTGGCTGCCCGCATTGATCGTCGAGTTGACCAGCGCCCCGCCGTTGTCGATCACGGTCGCCACCTGCCGGTTGCGGAAGTGATAGTGGAAGGCCGTCAGCGAGAACGACAGGCTGGGGCCGATGTAGCGATAGCCCAGTTCCTCGGAGACCGAATACTCGTTCTTGAGCGCGTTCGTGCCCTGGCTGACGAGTTCATCGCCGTAATAGGTGTCGTAGAGCGTGAACTCGTTCGGCGAGCGGAAATTGGTGGTGACGTTGGCGAAGATTTGCTGGCGGTCGTCCAGCCGGTAATGCACGGCGGCGCGGGGCAGCGCGGCAGAGCTGTTCAGACGCACTTTCTGCTGCGGGCCGGGCAGGTAATTGTCGCCGTTGCGCAGTACGTTCACGCCCTTGAAGCCGATCTCCACGCCAAGGCGCGGGGTGATCGTGATGCTGTCGGCCAGGAAGAAGCCCTTGGTCACCGTTTCGGTGCGGATGTTCTCGTAAGCGAGCAGGCGGCCGTCGGCGGTCCGGATCGCGTTGGCCTGTCGGCCCCACGGGTCGGTCGGACGGCCGTCCGCATCGATGGAGGTGTAGGACTGGCTGACGCGGTCGGTGCCGTAATCGAACCAGAGCCCGGCGGTGAACCGGTGCGCGCCCGTCTCAAGGGTCAGCTTGCTGACATTGCCGCCGCGAAACTGGTTGCCGGTGTAATTGCCGAGCACGGTGGCGACGCCGTCCACGGCGCCGGGCAGCGCGATCGGCTGCGTCAGTTCCTCGGTGCCGAGGAAGTTGCCGGTCTCGGTCAGCTGCGTGCCGTAGGGCGAATTGCCGTATCCGAACTGGAGGTAGCCGGTGCTGTCGAAGGTCAGCGCATCGCTCAGCTTGAGATGCAGCGGCGCGGCGACATAGAAGTTGCGGAACGGGCTGCGATAGAGGCGCCAGTAATTGGTGTCGCCGTCGGTATAGCGCTTGTCGTAATTGAAGCTGCGCCCGTATTCCTGCCACTCGGCCAGCGTGGGGCTGGGATAGGTCGATGTCTTGGCCTCGTTGAAGGACAGGGCGATGCTGGCGCGGTTGCCGTCGCCCCATTCGCCCAGCAGCTTGGCGTCGACGTGCTGGCGCGTGTCGTAGCCGGCACCGCGCCAGTTATCCGCGCGGTTGTTCGAATAGGAGACGAAGGCCTTGAGCCCGCTGTTGCCGATCTCGCCGCTGTCCAGCCGAGCAAACACGCGCCGTTCGTTGTAGGAACCGAGCGAGAGATTGACCAAGCCGCCGCGCTGCGCCTTGGGATCGTCCAGCGACAGCGAGAGCAGGCCGCCCGCCGTGCCCACCAGCGGGGCATCGATATCGACCGCGCCTTGCGCGAGCGAAATCTGCCGCACGTTCTCGGCATCGGCGAACTGCGAGGGATAGGCATAGTAATAGCCGATGTCGTTCTGCGGCGCGCCTTCCATCAGGACGCCGATCTCGTCCTGCCCCAGTCCGCGCAGGGTCAGGCTGGAACTGGTCGACAGGCCATAGGGATCGCTCGACGAGACATTGGCGCCGGGCAGCAGATTGACCAGCTGGAACGCGTTCAGCGTCGGCGCCTGCTTGACGATGAAGTCGGCCGAGATCGCGCTGATGGCCTTGGGCGCGGTCTGGTCCGGCAGCAGGCCTTCGGGATCGGGGTGGCCGACGACCTGGATGTCGCGGGGATTGGCATCGCCTGCCTCGGCCGCCGCCGGGGTCGCGAGAAGCAAAGCCGGGAACGCCAGCGCCGCTCCCCCGAAATACGTAAAACCACCGGCCATCGTCTCGTATCCACTCCACATGGAGAGACAACGGACGCACCGCCATCCCTCCCTACGCCGGTATCAACCGGATCAGGTTCAGCGGGTCGCGGCCTGTTGACCACCTCTCAGCCGCACGTCAGCGGCCCCCCGGGGAAAGGGGCCCTCTAGGCGGTCGGATGCGAAGAGGGAAGTCTTATTGAAGGGAGACGGTGCACATCGCCTTCGCGGCGCGCACGAAGGGCCGAGCTGGAGACGGACTTCCGGCCCGGCCTTTTGCCGTGCAGTTTACAGTGCTTGGATGGGGTTTTCAGTAGGCGGAGAGAAACCGCGCGGACTGCATGGGGCCACCGGCGCCTTCACGGCGGATGGTGCAGAGCTTGCGGGCGCCCTGCCAGAGTTCGGCGGTGCACTTGGCGGCTTTGCGGTGCGCCACGATCAGCGCTTCGGCCAGATCGCTGGCGCCAAAATCGAGGCGCCGCGCGCCTCCGTTCCCGTCGTCCAGGAACTTCAGGGTATAGATCTTCATCCAGACTCCTCCATCCGCGCGGGGCGTTCGCTCCTTGTCGCGGAGCATGCGTTTAGCGCCTCAGCGCGTCATTTCCGAGACACTCCTAGCCGACTTGCGGCGGGCTGTTTCGAAAGAACGATCTCCCGATCGAACCCCCGAGAGAAGCCGAATGCCTGCGACAGACCTGCGACAGAATCATCAGTTTGGGCGGCGGACAGTGGATAGGAATGCCGTTTGTTTCGTTTCCTTGATGGAGCGCAGTGTGCGGCGTGGGGCGAGAGTTCGCGCCGCGAACATCGCGCCGAGCGCAGCGATCAAGGAGAGCACCGATGAACCGACGCGATTCGAGCACCCGCGGTCAGCAACCGGGCGGGTATCAAGGAGATGAAGGCCGCTGGGACGTGCCGCGACAGGCAGGGCAGTGGCAGGACGGGCCTTCCCGTCAGGCCGGCGGTTTCCGGGATCAGGACGACAACAATCGCCCCGCCCCGCCCGACCCGGAAGGGCGGTATATTCCCGATCCGCGTACCGATATCGATGACGGCGGCTTTGCCAGTCGGCTTGGGCCGGATTACCCATATCCGTCGGACCCGCGCGCGGCCTATGGCAGGGGCGATCAGCGGCCCAGGGATGTGGAATATCCGATCCACAACTTCGACGGCGCTTCCGGCGATACGTTCTCCAGCTTCACCAGCGGCGACTATGGCGGACACGATAACTACGTACGCCATGGCGGTATCGGCGGCGGGTTCGGGGGCGGCATGCACCCCAGCAATAGCTACCGCCCGACATTCGGCTTTTCGCGCGACGACTATGGCGACTGGCGCGAATATGGCGAACGGCGCGGCTTCCTGAAGCGTGCGGGGGACGAGATCGCCAGCTGGTTCGGCAATGAGGAAGCCGCGCACCGTCGCCACGTCGATCATCGCGGTCGCGGGCCGAGCGACTTTACCCGCTCGGACGAGCGCATTCGCGAGGATGTGCATGACAGCCTCACCAACGACTGGCGCGTCGATGCCAGCCGCGTGAGGGTTACCGTGGCAGACGGCGAAGTGACGTTGGATGGCACGGTGGACAGCCGTGCCGAAAAGCGCCGGGCGGAGGACCTCACGGATGAGGTATCGGGCGTGCGCCATGTGCAGAACAACTTGCGCGTGGGACCGGGCACGATCGGGTCGGGTTCGGCCTTTTCGGATCCCGATGGAACGCTCTGAACTTCGCTGCGCTTTTTGTGCAGCCGGAAAGGGGAGCCGTGATGGCTCCCCTTTTTTTAGCGTGGTGAAGGCCGGACCCCACCTACTTGGTCAGCAAGATATCGGCCCCGCAAAATATCCCGTCATCCCCGCGAAGGCGGGGATCCCGCTTCCTTGCGCAAAAACGAGAGGTCGCGAAGGGAGCGGGGCCCCCGCCTTCGCGGGGGCGCCGACGCTGTGGATGCAAACGGATCTTGCCGTTGAGACGGGTCTGGTATCCGACGCCATGCACTGGGCGACCTGGAAAATAACCCAAAAGCACCCGCCCGGTCTCTTTGAGCCTCGCTCCGGAGCCGCCGTTATCCCGATGCGCCGCCATATGCAGGCGGTTTGGGCCATTGGAGTGATGGTGCTGCGGTGCAGCACTAGGTACGCTGTCTGCCGTTGAACTGCCTTGCGGGGTTGCAGCGAAAGGTGGCCATCATGATCCCATTGCCAAAGCACCGATTGCGAACGGCCACAGGCGGATAGCCGGGGGATGGCACAGTCTCACGAAATCGGCCGACATGCCGCCCGGGGGCTGGCATCGACTGCCGTCGCCCAATTCGTCAAGGTGGTGGGGACGATGGCGACCACCATCGTCGTCGCCCGGATTCTATCGCCTTCCGACTATGGCGTCGCCGCAATGGTGGCGCCGCTGACGGGTCTGGTGCTCACGTTCCAGAACCTCGGCTTCACGCAGGCGGTGGTGCAGACGCGCGAACTCGACAACGAGCATTCCAACGCGCTGTTCTGGCTGAACGTACTCGTCTCGATCGTGGCGGCTCTGGCGATGGTGGCGCTGGCGCCGCTGGCAGGCGCGTTCTACAGCGATGCGCGCGCCGGATACGTCACGGCGGCGACGGGCCTGACCATTCTTGTCACCGGCCTCAAGCTCCAGCATCAGGCACTGCTCAACCGAGAGATGCGCTTCCACGCCCTCAGCATCAACGACATCGTCGTTTCGATACTGACCTTCGTGCTGACGACCATCGCGGCGCTGATCCTGATGAGCTATTGGGCGATCTGGCTGGGCATTTTCCTCAATGCCGTGGTCAGTACGGCGATGATGTGGCGGGCCTGCCGATGGCGCCCGCGCCTTGGCGCGTCGTTTGCCGGAGTGCGCCACCTCGTGGTGTTCGGGGCGAACCTGACCGGCTTCAACCTCGTCAACTTCTTCGCGCGCAACCTCGACAACGTCATCATCGCCAAAGTGCACGGCGCCGACGCGGTGGGTCTCTATGATCGCAGCTATAAACTGATGCTGTTCCCGCTCCAGAACATCAACCAGCCGCTTGCCCGCATCATGCTTCCGGTGCTCAGCCGCGTCCGCGACGAGCCCGAACGCTACCGCCGTGTCTACGAACTGGCGCTGCGCGCGCTGGCGCTGGGATCGATGCCGGGCATACTCGCGGCGGCAATCTGCTCGGACCGGCTGATTCCCTTCCTGCTCGGCCCGCGCTGGGCGGCAGCGAGTCCGATCTTCTTCTGGCTGAGCCTCACCGCCATCGTGCAATGTGTGCCGAACACCACCGCATGGCTCTACATCAGCAGCGGGAACACCCGGCGCATGATGTACTGGGGGATCTTTTCCAGCACTGTCAGCATCGTCAGCTTCATCATCGGCGTGCGCTGGGGCGCGGCGGGCGTGGCGCAGGCCTATTTCATCGGACAGCTTGCCACTGCGCCGTTGCTCTATCGCTATGCCACACTGGGCACGCCGGTCACGCAGCGGTTCATGTATTTCGTCCAGTTGCCCTCCCTGCTCGGAGGGCTGTTCGCCTGGGGCGTGGTCTCGCTTGTCGGGCAGGGCTTGCCGACCGCTGCGGTGATCGCGATTGCGCTGGTGGCGAGCTATTGCGGTGCGGCCGCCGCGCAGGCCTGCACGCCGGGTGGCCGACAGGCGATGGCCGCGATGCTGCGGCAGGCGGCAAACATTCTGCCGGAGCGTTTCCGCCCGCTGCGCAGCGGTTAGGCAGGCCCTTCCGGCTGCGGGACGGCCGGGTGAGGGGGACTGGGCTCGCTGCGCCGGGGGACTACTCCGGCGAACAGGAAATTCAGCATCGGCACCCGCCGGATCGCCTGCCAGATCGTGAATGCGGCAAGGAACGTGGCCACGCTGATGAGCGACCATTCGACCCAGACCCCCCACTGCACGCGGTAGCCTGCGATAGTGAGAGCTATCGCGATCGGCAGGTGGAACAGATAGACCACCAGCGAGGAATCGACCACGGTCCGGATCGCTGCGCTCTCGCGGTGGAAGAACGTCCGGCCCAGCCCGACCAATGACTGGGCCCAGCCGAGCGCGGCGAAACCGCCGAAGGTGCGCTCCATCAGCCAGGTCCGGTGATGATCGGCATGGACTGCAACACCCGTGGCAAGCAGGGTCAGCACGATAATGGCGATGCGCGGCCGGTCGAAGGCGGCGCGCACCGCCGGCGCGCGGTGGAGGACCATGCCAATGATGTAGAAGGGCAAAGCAGCCAGAAAGTCGGCCAGCCGGAGCAGGCCTTGCAGAATGTCCGTTTCGCTCATCATTGTGCGCGCCATTCCAAGAACAAGCCCGCAGTAAGCGGCAACGCCTATGCCGACGACGATGAAGAACAGCGTGAACCGCCTTGTCGTCAGTTCATCCCAGTGCCGTGGGACGGACAGCGTGCGCAGCGGCGGATGGATCGTGCAGGCCAGCGCCGTCAGCGATTGCAGATAGAGCAGCACGGCAAGGAACCACAGGTGTCGCAGGACGGTGCCGGTGGTGGGATAGAGCGCGCGAAGGCCGGTGAGGTCTCCCACGCGTACTGAGGCGGCGAGCAGGTTCAGGACCGGAACGATGGTCACCAGCGAAACGGCAAGGGGAACGCCGATCCGCACCAGCCGCCCGCGCAGCCAACTCCGCGCGTCCCGGCGTGCAAGCAGAAGCGCGCTGAAATAGCCGGCGATCAGGAAGAAGGCCGGCATCCGGAAGATATGGATGACATGGGCGATGTCCGTCATCAGCGGATCGCCTTCCATCACCGGCACCATCCATGCGCGCCCGGGCCGATAGGCCAGCGCGACGTGGTAGGGGATGCCCAGCAGCATCAGCCCGCCCCTGACTGCGTCCCAATGATGCTCTCGCGAAGGTGGCATGGACATGGGCGGCCCTTGTGCGGGGGGAACGGATGGCGGACCTGCCCATGCTCTGCATATCCGCGTCCGGGCGCAATCACTCTAAAGGAGAGGGGTAAAGAGCCGAACGGGGCCGTCAGTCGTTCGCGCCGCGCATCCAGGACGTGACGCCGCGATAGGTTTCGAGCCCGAGGACCGCCGCGCCAAGCCGGGGGAACTTCGAATTGAGCCGCAGTTCACCGCCCAGTTCCGCGCCGCGCTTCACTGCCTCTCGGCCTTGCTCACGGTCGCCCCGGCGAAAGGCGCTGTCGGCCAGCCAGTAGAAATAGTCGCCCAGGATCTTTTGACGCTCGGTTTCGGGCAGCGCCTCGGTCGGCTGCTTCAGAAGGGCCTCTGCCAGTTCGACGAGATCGCCGAACGTCGATCGGTTTCCGGAAATCCGCAGCGGGGAATCGTGTTGGACATAGACGCCGCAGCCCTGCGGTGAATGCGCCAGCCGCGCCCCCGCGAGCGCGGCGCGGCAGACGACTTCTCCGTCCTGATTGCGGCGGACTTTCTCGTCCCAGCCGCCGATCTGCCGCAGGAATTCGGTGCGCCACATGACCGCGCAGGGCGGGGTCCACTGTCTGCGAACGAGCCACCGGTCGAGCAATTCGGCGGCATTGGCATAGGCCGGCTTGCGGCGGCTCGCCTGATTGCGGCCCTCGTCGTAGAACAGCCAGGGGCCGAACGCGATGTCCGCGCCATCCGCCAGCGCGAGGGTCAGGCCGTGCAGCAGATCGCCCATGACGAAATCGTCGCTGTCGAGAAACATGACGTATTCGCTCTCGACCATCGCCAGCCCGCGGTTGCGGGACTTCTGCGCGCCAAGGTTGCTCGGGTTGGTCACGACTTCGATCCGGGGATCGGCCAGTTCGGATAGCACCGCCTCGGTCTTGCCGTCGTCGTCATCGACCACGACGATGACCCGAGGCCGCACTTGCGGCTGGCCGAAGATCGAGCGAACCGTTCGTTCTATCGTTCCGGAGGCATGAAAAGCAGGCACGATAACCGTGACCCGTTCCTGAGGCATGCTCGGGCTCCCTTTGTCATGTCGATTCGCTCTGCCGGGTCGACGGGAAAGGGTAACGCCGTTGCGCGCCGCTGAGAACCGGCACGGGCCCGCCGGAAATGACCACTGAATACTCTTGAGGCAGAAAGGCCCAGATTCGGGACGTGGTGTGAGCGGAAAGGCTGCAAGGAAGCGGGGCCCCCGCCTTCGCGGGGGCGACGGAGGATGGGGGCCTGCCGAATTCGTTCGCGGGCCCCGAGGTCGGTCTGTGCTTCGAGATGCGAGCGGCTCCGTTGAATATCCGGGGAACACTAACGCAAATTAGGTGCGATCATGCCCGGCATTATTCGGGAACAGTTGGCTCATGCACTCGTTGTTCAGAGGAGAACTAGTAAGGAGAGTCGCATGGGCAAGGGTATTCTATTGTGGCTGATCGGTGTGCCGATTCCGGTAATTCTGGTTCTTTGGCTGCTGTTCCACCACTGATCGGACTTCCTTTATCGAAAAGCCCGGCTGGTCACTGTCGATCATGGATCGGCAGGGCCGCCGGGCTTGTCTGTTTGGAAGCGGCTCAGTTCCTGAAATCAAGCTCCACAACCCGCGTCGGCGTTGCGCGGCAGAACAGCGGCAACATCCGCTCGCCATCGGGATATGTGCCGATCAGTTGCGCGCGGAAGCGCCAGCCGCCGTTGCCGGGCTCGATATGGACCAGCCTGTCGAACCGCACCTGTGTTCCGCCGGTTATGCCGACTTGCCGTGCGGCCTCCATCATGCAGGTGTTCATCGAGGGCCGCGCATCGGGCGGTAGCGAGGACAGATCCGCCACGACGGTCGCAGGCGGTCCCGGCTGGAACGGGCCCGTCGGCGGCGGCGGGGTTTCCGGCTGCGTTGGCGTAGGTGTAGGCGTTGCAGTGGGCGGCGGGGGAACGCTGCCCTGCGAAGCGCCCGAAGGTCTCGGGCTGTTGCGATTGTTGAGCAGGGCCACCAGCCCCGCCGCCACGGCAGCGCCGCCGATGATCGCGCCGGTGCTCAACCCGCCGCCGCTGTTGTTGTTATTCCCCTGATCCTGCCAGTGATTGTTGCCATAGCCATAAGCGAAAGTGCCCCGGCAATTGCGCGAAACCCAGATCTGGCGCTGGTCGTAGCCCCAGCTCTGCCCGCGAACGCACTGCGAGGATCGCGTGAGCAGTTCGACGCGGTTCTCGGTCCGCGCATTGCAGCGCTCGGTCCGGTTGTTGCGTGACTCGCAGGTGAGGCGCCCCGCGAAACCGTTGGGCCGTCCGGGGGCAGGCGCGGGAAGCGGTACGGGGCGCTGTCCCCCTCCGGACTGTCCCCCGCCAGAGGGTGGCCGTACTTGCGGCCGGCCCGGAACGGGAGCGGGTAGCGGTGTCGGCCGCTGCACTCCGGGAACCGACGGGGACGACGTATCCACGGGCGCCGGAAGCGTCTGGATCGGTTCGGCCGGCCTCGTCTGCGCGGTCAGCGTGTTCGTGGGTTGCGCGGCGAGCACAGCAGTCGCCGCGATCATCGTAACCTTGCCCCTCATACGGATCTCTCAGACAGGAGGTGGATTTGGACGTGATCGATGACGCACTATACTCTTGGACTGGAAGAACAACAACATGAATTGATTAGGTGAATAGTCGGACGCTACCTGCCGGGAACAGCCGTTTCGCGGTCTCTATAGTGCCGGATATCCGCCCCGTTTTCGAATCGCGTCAGGCGTTACCCGGGCGATCCAGAGTCCGTGCATCGTGCAAGGTCCGCACCGCATCGGCCAACTGATCGAAGCTATAGGGCTTGCACAACACGGTGGTAGGCTGCCCCGGAAGGTCGGACGGGCCGGCGCCGCTGGCGATGGCAACCGGGATGCGGCGTTCGGCAAGCTCTGCCAGCAGGGGATCGGATCGCTCGCCGGCAAGATTCATGTCGATCACCGCGACATCGAACGCCCCCGCCCGCGCCGCCTCCAGCGCGGGGGACAGCGCGGCATAGGGCCCTATCACGTGGCAGCCGAGGTCATCGAGCATGTCTTCGAGCAGCATCGATACCAGCAGTTCGTCTTCGGCGACCAGCACGCGCAGTCCGTGAAAGTCGGCAGGGTGGGCGGATGCGGCGTGTTCAGACATTGTTGGGGAACCTCGAATGGGCAGGATGCAGTGTCAGCATTCGATGGTCTCGCGAATACGGCGGGCGAGGACATCCATGGCGAAGGGCTTGGTAATCATGGCCATGCCCGGTTCGAGAAAACCCGAGGCGAGCGCGGCGTTTTCCGCGTATCCGGTCATGAACAGCACTTTGAGATCCGGGCGATAGCTGCGCCCGCCATCGGCCACTTGCCGCCCGTTCAGGCCCGGCAGGCCGATATCGGTGACAAGCAGGTCGATCCGTGCGTCCGATTGCAGGATGGCAAGGCCTTCGGGGCCGTCGGCGGCCTCTATCGAGCGGTATCCCAGTTCGTCCAGCACGTCGAGGATCAGCCCGCGCACGACCGGTTCATCCTCCACGACCAGCACGATCTCGCCGCTGCGGGCGACGGGCAGGTTCGCCCCGTCGGCCTTTTCGGCATCGATATCGCCCTGTCCGCGATGGCGCGGCAGGTAGAGCTTGATCGTGGAACCACGCCCTTCATGCGAATAGATCCGCGCCTGCCCTTCGGACTGGCGGGCAAATCCATAGATCATCGATAGGCCAAGCCCGGTGCCCTGACCGATCGGCTTGGTGGTGAAGAAGGGCTCGAAGGCGCGCGCAGCCGTGTCCTCGCTCATGCCCACGCCGGTATCGCTGACGGCGATGCAGACATATTGCCCCGGCGTCAGTTCGCGCTGGCGGGCGCGGTCCAGGCCGTCCAGATCGGCATTGCTGGTCTCGATCGTCAGCTTGCCGCCATCGGGCATGGCATCGCGGGCATTGATGACAAGGTTCAGGATCGCGCTTTCCAGTTGGTTGGGGTCGCACCGCGTCTGCCACAGCCCGCCCGCCAGCACGAATTCCAGATCGATGTGCTCGCCCAGCGAACGGCGGAGCATGTCCTCCATCGAGGCGATCAGCGGATTGGCGCGTACCGGACGGGGATCGAGCGGCTGGCGGCGGGAGAAGGCCAGCAGGCGATGCGTCAGCGCGGCGGCGCGCTCGGCCGAAGTCCGCGCGCCCTGAAGCCAGCGGTCGAGATCGTCGGTCCGCCCCTTGGCAAGGCGGTTGTGCATGACGTCGAGACTGCCGGTAATGCCCTGAAGCAGATTGTTGAAGTCATGCGCGATGCCGCCGGTAAGCTGGCCCACCGCCTCCATTTTCTGGCTCTGGCGCAAGGCGTCTTCCATGGCACGCTGCTCGGTGATGTCGCGGCCGATGGCGTGGATGCGGCCGTTGTCCGGCACGGCCGTCCAGGCCAGCAGCCGGTATTCGCCGTCCTTGGTGCAATAGCGGTTCTCGAAGGCCAGCGTGTTGGAACCGCCCGCCAGCTTGCCGATTTCCAGGGCGGTCGGCTCGATGTCGTCGGGATGGACGAACCGGGAAATCGGCTGCCCCAGCATGTCCTGCTCCCGCCAGCCCAGCACGCGCTCGGCCGAGGGATTTACCGCCCTGATGATCCCGGCGTAATCGGCCACCATCATCAAATCGCGGCTGATCGTCCACAAACGGTCGCGGTCTTGCGCATAAGCGGCTTCGGCCCGCTTCTGCGCCTCGATCTCGGTATTCGTACCCACCCATGCGGTGATCTCGCCGTGGGCATCGTGCAGCGGCAGCGCGCGGGCGAGATGCCAGCGGTATAGGGCCCGGGAATCGCGCAGGCGCAATTCCGCTTCGTAGATCCGCCCGGTCGCGAGCGAGGCGGCCCACTTGCGGGCCGCTCTTAGCCGGTCTTCGGGGTGGACGATCCGTGACCACCGGCTGTCCTTCAGACTGCCGTGCGGAAGGCCGGTATAGCTGTAAAGCCGGTCGTTGAACCAGTCGAGCCGCCCGTCGGCGCGCGCGGTCCAGACCTGATTGGGCATGTTCTGGGCAAGCGTGCTGAACTGCGCCTCGCTCTTTTCGAGCGCGCGCTGGATGCGGCGGCGGTCGGTCACGTCCTGCACTACGCCGATCATTTGCGCAGGGCGGCCGTCCGCGTCGAATTCGAAACTGGCCTTGCGGGCGATCACGCGCTCCTCGCCATTGTCGGGACGGCGAATGCGGTATTCGACATCGAGAGCGGCCTCGCCGGTCTGGCGGCGCTTGCTGCTCGAAACGAGTTCGCTGTCCTCGCCGATGACCAGATTCTCGATGGCGCGGGTCGAGTGGGATATTTCCGGGGTGATGCCGAAGATCCGCCAGAATTCCGCGGTTCCATCGATCGTGTCGCGCTGGATGTCGATCGAGAACAGGCCCACGCCGCCCGCCGCCTGCGCGCGAGCCAGCCGCTCCTCGCTGAGGTTGAGCGCTTCCTGCGCGCGGTATTCCTGTGTCCGGTCGCGCAGCAGTTTGACGAAGCCGATGGCGCCCCCGGTCTTGCCGCGCAGGGGCATCAGTTCGCTGAGGCCCCAGAAGGGTTCGTGGGACTTGCGCAAGTGCCAGCGGGCCTCATGGGCACGGCCGGTTTCCAGCGCCTGCGCCCGCATCGCGGCGGGCAGGCCGGCGGCGCGGTCATGGGCGGTGAAGATCAGTTCCATCGGCTGGCCGAGCATTTCCGCCTCGCTCCAGCCAAGGATCGCCGTGGCACCCGCATTCCACAGCGTGACCCGCCCGTCGAGATCGGCGGCGATGATGCCGTAGTCGCTCGCGCTGTCGAGGATCTGGCGGTTGTAGGCCTCCCGCTCACGCAAAAGGTCTTCGGCGCCGACGCGCTGGACATGGGCCCAGGACCGGTCCGTGACCTCGCGGATCACGCTCAGCTCGTAATCGGTCCAGTCGCGGGGCTTGCGGTCGTGAATGGCCATCAGTGCGGCCAGCCGGCCTTCCTTGACCAGCGGCATGCAGATGGTGGCGGCAATGCCGATATCCTGGAATGTCCGCGCCGCGGCAGAGGGCAGTTCGCGGGCATTGTCCCTGACGATCAGCGGCCGTCCGGCGCCCAGTTCCCGCACCGCCAGCGCGCCGAAATCGGCAAGGCTGTAGTGCCCAACGATGGAGGGCGATCCCGGTGCGTGCCAGTCCCCCCGGATCGTGAAGCCGTCCGCATCCGCGTCCATGTCGGCATAGGCGCAGCTAGAGACGCCAAGGTGCTCGGCGGTTAGGCGGCTGGTGATGGCGAGAATGCGATCGGCGCTGCGGCAGTCCGACACCGCGCGGCCCAGTTCGTCAAGGAAACGCAGGCGCGTTTCGCTTTCCTCCAGCGCCTGGCGCGCGTGATAGGCCTCGGTGATTTCCACGACCACGGCGATCACGCCGCCGGGCTTGCCGTCGTCACCCGGCACGGGGGAGTAGTCCAGGTTCATCCACACATGCTCGGGCGCGCCGTCGCGGTGGAGGACCAGTTCGTGGTCGCGGTAGCTGAGCGTGCCGCCGGAAAGGCCGACTTTCATCACGTTGTCGTTGAAATCGGCCACTTCCTCCCAGCCGTCGCGGACATTGGAGCCCAGCAACCGGCTGTCGCGGCCACCGGCGAAGCGGGAATAGGCGTCGTTGTAGATCATCACGCCCTGCTCGCCCCAAAGGAGCACCAGCGGCACCGGGGAGGGCAGCATGAAACCGACCGTGTGCTTCAGGCTGATCGGCCACCCGGCGATAGGGCCGATCGCGGTCGAGGCCCAGTCATGCGCTGCGATCCGGCGCGCGAGTTCGCCGTCGTGAGACAGGAACCCCTCGCCAGTCTCTGCCCGTAACGCCAACGACCCTTACTCCTTTGCGGGCCCCCGAATTTATCCGCGTGCATGCCTTGGGGATGCCTTGCAAAACACGCCATGACAGGGCGGGTTCCCGCAAGGGAGCGGGCATCAGCTAAATCGGCTGACAACGGCGCAACTGTTTGATGGCGTTCGTCCGCATGGTCGCATATGTCCGTGCGATCTCGTCCAGGACCACGTGGGAATCGCAATGGCTTTGGTAAAGAAATCCGCGCTCGGCGCCCGGTCTCCGGTCCGCAAGGCCGCTGCCGAGGAAAAGCCGATGACGGCGCCCGCGAAACGTCCGGTGCGCAGCGGGCGGGGCCGTTCCGCGAACGCGGCGGAACGGATCGACCAGTCCACGCAGGAACTCGCCAGCGGCCTTGCCGAAGCCGCCGCCGCCGCCGCCGAGCTTCAGCGCGCGGTCGATCAGATTTCGAGCGCCTCGGAAGAAGCCGCCGGTGCCGCGCAGGAATCGCTGGGTCTTATTACCGCCCTGCGCGCCGACTTCCGCGAGGCGAGCGACCGCGCGGCGGCCTCGCAGCGCCAGACCGAATTCGTGCAGGCCGGTTTCGGAGAGGCATCGGCGCAGATCGAAACCTCCGCCGCCGCCATCACCCTCAATGCACGCCGCCAACTGGTTTCGGTGGGCGTGATGGCGAAACTGGAGCAGGCGGCGGGCACCATCGTTGCCATCGGCCGCGCGGTGGGCGACATTTCCGAGCAGACCGGCATGCTGGCGCTCAACGCCTCGATCGAGGCCGCACGGGCGGGTGATGGCGGGCGCGGCTTTGCCATCATCGCCGACGAAGTGCGCGAGCTTGCCGACCGGTCCGAAAGCAGCGCGTCTGACATCCAGACGCTGGCGGGCGATATCGCCGCCGCCATCCGCGCCGTTGCCGACCGTGTTCGCGCGGCTGCCGCCAATGCCAGCGGCGAAGCGGAAGGAAGCCAGTCGCTGATCGCCTCGCTCGATGCCGCGCGCGAGGAATTGACCACCCTTGCCGAAGGCGCGCAGGCCATTGCCGCCGCTGCCGGTGAGGCCGATCTGGCCGCGAACGAGGCGGAGCAGGGCGCCGAGCAGATCGCCAGCGCGGCGGAAGAACAGTCGGCAGCGGCGGCCGAGGCGCGGCAGGCCATCGAACAGCAGGCCACCTCGCTTGAGGAGAGCCAGCAGACGGCCGAAGCGCTGGGGGGGCTCACCATTCTGCTCACCGACAGCACCAATGGCGGGATGGCCGTCGAGCAAGTCGGCGTGGCGGCCGAGGAACTCTCGGCAACGGTGCAGGAGCTTTCGGGCGCCTCTGGCCAGATCCTCGTCGCCATCGAGCAGATTGCGCGCGGCGCGCAGATCCAGGGCGCGGCAACGATGCAGGCCAGCGCGGCGATGGGCCAGATCGAGACGTCGGCAATGGCAGCGCAGGAACGCGCGCAGTTCGCGGTCGAAAAGATCACCGGGATTGTCGAAACCACCGAGGAGGCCAGCCGCCGCATCGCCGCGCTCGTGGCCGGGATGTCCGGCGTGGTGGAGGAAATGCGCACGGTTCTGGTCGCGCTTGGCGATGTGGGCGATACCGGCCGCCGCATCGAGAAAATCGGAGACGCGCTGGCGCTGATAGCGCTCCAGACCAATATGCTGGCGGTGAGCGGCGCGGTCGAGGCAACCCGCGCCGGTGAGGCGGGCGCCGGGTTCGCCACAGTCACGGCCGATATCCGCAAGCTGGCGCGCGAAGCCACGACCAATGCCGAGGACGTCAAGGACGCAGTGCGGAGCATTCAGGATCAACTGGCGACAGTCCGCCGCGATCTTGATCTGATTGCCAGCTCCGGCGAAACCGAGGCGGGGCGCAATCAGGCGACGGTAGAACGGTTCGCGGGGATGACCGGCAGCCTTGCCGAAACCGCGCGCAACAACACCACGATCCGCGACGGCGCCGATGCGATCCTGCGCTCGGTGCGCGAAATCCGTAGCGGGAGCGAGCAGATCGCGCAGGCCGCCGAACTGTCCGCAGGCGCGGCGCGAGAGGCAGGGGTCGCCGCACGCCAGCAGGCGCAGGGCGCGGAAGATCTTGCGGCGGCCATCGAGGACATTGCCGCGCTCGCCGTTTCATTGACCGGCTCAGTTTCGCCTGCAGGGAAGGGCTGAGGCGGTGACGGCGCCCGCCGCCGCGACAGGGCAAGCGCTGCTTGTCTTCACGTCGGGCGGCACCCGCATGGCTATCGACGCGGCGCGCGTGCGCGAAGTTGCCGCGCTGCCGCCGATAACCGTGGTTCCGCAAGCCGCCGCCTGCCTTGTCGGCGTCGCCCGCTTTCGCAGTCAGGTGCTTCCGGTAGTGTCTGCGGCCAGACTGGTGGATGGCTGCGATGCCCCGGCCCGGCAGGCGCTCCTGCTGGGCGGCGAGCGGCCGTGTGCGCTTGCGATCGACAAAGTGATCGGGCTGGTAACGGGCGGCGAAGACCGTGCGTCCGATTTCGAAGCCCTGCTGGCAGAGGCCTTTCCGGTCGGCGAACGTAGCGCCGGGATCAAGGCAGCGGCCAGCACGCCCGCCGTCGCGCCAAATGCCGCAGACTTCCGTGACGATGAGGCGTTGCTGCTGGTCATGGAAGTCGGCCGCCAGCATTTCGCGCTGCCGCTCGACCAGATCGAGGAAGTATGCCTGCCCGCCGACGATGTGGCCGCGCTTCCGCAAGCCATCGGAGCGGCGCTGGGCACGATGGCCTATCGCGGCGGCCTGCTGCCGTTGCTCTCGCTGGCCGGACTGTTGGCGATGGATGCGCCGCTCGCGCAAAACTCCCGCGTGGTCGTGGTGCGGATCGGCGGCGCGCGGGTAGGGCTGGTGGTGGACCGGCTTCGCCATGTGCTGCGCACGCCGAAGGCGCGGATCGATCCGGTGCCGGTGGCGCTGGTAAGGGGCGAGGCGGAAGCGGTGGTGCAGGCGATCTGCCGCCCGCCAGAAGGAGGGCGTCTGGTTTCCGTGCTCGATGCCGCACACTTGCTGCCGGAGGACGTGACCGCGCGGATGCGCGCCGACATGACTGCACCGGAACGGGCGGATGCGGCGGCGCCGGACAGAGCCGAGGCGCAGGGGCAGACGTTCCTGTCGTTCCGCGCAGGGGCGCACCGGCTTGCGGTTCCCGCCGTGGCGGTGGACGCCGTTGCCAGGGCCCCGCGCGCGATTTCGGCGATCCCCGAGGCGCCGTCATGGCTGCGCGGCGTCGCCAACTTGCGCGGCGAAGCGGTGCCGGTGATCGACCTTGCGGAGCGACTGGACAGGGCGGCCGAGGCCGGTGATCGGCAGCGGCTGATCGTGGCCTCGCACGGGGGCAGCCGCGCGGCATTTCTGGTCGAGGAAATCTACGGGATGGTTCGCCTCTCGGCAGAGGCAGCCGCCACGGCAGTCCCCACCGGAGGGCGGGCCGATGAGACGTTCGAAGGCTTCGCGGCACTTGAGGATGCGCCAGGGGATGGCCCCTCGGATAGAAGTGCCGGGATGGCGCTGCTGGTATCCCCCTTTGCGCTGATCGACGCGGCCGCGCGGGACCTGCTGGCGGCCGCGACGCGGAAAGCGGGTGCGGCGTGACGGATACGCGGCTGCTGGTCGTCGACGATTCCGCGCTCATGCGCAAATTGCTGGTCGAGATATTTTCCGGCCACGGCTTCGAAGTGGCCGTGGCACGCAGCGGGGCCGAGGCGCTGGCGATGCTGGGCACTTTCCTCCCGGATGTCGTGACGCTCGATGTCCATATGCCGGACATGGACGGCCTGGCCTGCCTTGACCGGATCATGGTCGAACACCCCTGCCCGGTGGTCATGGTTTCCGCTCTGACCGCAGAAGGCGCGGACGAGACGCTGGAAGCGCTGTCGCTCGGCGCGGTGGATTTCATCGCCAAGCCCAGCGGCCCGATCTCGCTGGAGATCGACCGGATCGCCGAGGCCCTTGTCGAAAAGGTACGCATGGCGGCAGGCGCGCGGATACCGCGATCGCGGCGCCTCACGGAACGCGTGCGGGCACGGATATCGCGGGTGGCGGACCAGCCCCGCGCGCGGTCGGCAGGGAAGAAGCAGCGTTTGGCGGACGATCCGCTGACGGGCGTGGCCGCCGTGCTGGTGGGCGTCTCCACCGGCGGGCCGCCCGCGCTCGATGCGCTGCTCCAGCCGCTGCCTGCGGATTTCCCCTGGCCGATCGTCATCGCGCAGCACATGCCGGCCAGCTTTACCGGAGCACTTGCGCGGCGGCTTGACCGTCAATGTGCCTTGTCGGTCCGCGAAGTATCGGCGGCCACGCCGCTGGAGCCGGGCACAGCCTATATCGGGCGGGGCGATGCCGATCTGATCATGTCGCGCCGCTTCGGGGACGTAGTGGCGCTTTCGGCGCCTGCCCGCGCCGACCTGCCATGGCATCCGAGCGCCGACCGACTGGTGGACAGCGCCTGCGAGGTCATCGGGGCCGAGGCGCTGGTGGGCGTGTTGATGACCGGCATGGGAACCGACGGCGCGCGGGCGATGGCGCGCATGCGGCAGCAGGGCGGCCATGTCATCGCGCAGGATGCGGAAACGGCGGTGGTCTGGGGCATGCCGGGCGCGCTGGTGGCAATGGACGGGGCGGATCTGGTGCTGCCGCTGGAAAGCATCGCCGGGCAGCTCTGCGATTGGGCACGGACGTGATCGGCGCGCCAAGGGAGCCCCGGCCGGATATGCCGCCCACCGATGAGGACATCGCGCAGGTCAGCACGCTGCTCTACATGTGGACCGGAATGGTCTTCAGCGAGAAGAAGGCCTACTATATCGAGCGGCGGCTGATCGAGCGCATCCGGCGCACCGGCAGCGCTGACATGCGCACCTATTTCGGCCGCCTGATGGGCGACGAGGCGGAGCGTCAGGCGCTCATCAACGCGGTGACCATCAACGAATCCTATTTCTACCGCGAAGATAACCAGTTCGCCGCGCTCGCCAATGCGATCCTGCCCGAACTGGCAGCCACGAAAGCGCCGGGCGGGCGCATCCGCATCTGGTCGATGCCCTGCGCCCATGGCGAGGAAGCCTATTCGATCGCGATCTGGCTGCTGGAAAACTGGGCAATGGTCGATGCCTATCATGTCGAGATCGTGGGATCTGACATCGATACCCACGCGCTCGCCTCGGCGCGGGACGGGCACTATGGCAAGCGGGCGCTGGCGCGGCTGCCCGAAGCCGCGCGCGAGGCCTACTTCGAGCCCGAGCGGCACCATCAGCGGCGCATCATCAAGGATTTGCGCGAATCCGTACAGTTCACCCACGTCAATTTGGTGGACGCGGCGGCCGTGGCGTCGCAAGGGCGGTTCGACGTCATCCTGTGCCGGAACCTTCTGATATATTTCGACGAAATATCGCGGGCGAGCGCTGCGGGACACCTCTATAACGCGCTCCTGCCGCGCGGTTTCCTGTGTCTTGGGCATAGCGAATCGATGGCGCGGATCGACACGCGCTTCAATCTCGTTCGCCTTGACGACGCGATCGTATATCGTCGGCCGTGATGGACGAGCTGCTCGAACAATTTCTGATCGAGGGACGCGAACTTGTCGCCCAGGCGCATGGCGACCTCGCTTTGCTGTCGCGCGATCCGGCCAGATCCGAGGTGCTGTCCAGCCTGTTCCGCACGGTCCATACCCTGAAGGGATCGGTGGCCCTGTTCGACATGGGCCCGGCGGAACACCTGCTCCACACGGCCGAAACCCGGCTCGATCGCGCGCGCGGCGGGCGGATGGCGATGGGCGGGGACGATCTGGAGACGCTGGTCGCGGTGATCGACCAGCTTGACCGCTGGATCGACGAGATGGAGCACGGCGGCGCCCTCCCTGCGAACGCCGAAGCGCGCGCCGCCACTCTGGCGGAGAGCTTGCAGGACGATGAGGCGGAAGACGGCGAGCGGCCGTCTGAAACCGAGTCCGAAACCGGGCCGTCGGAAACAGCCGATGCGCCCGATTGGCTCGGGGCGATGCTGGCGGACAGCAGGTTTCGGGATCTGGACGGCGCCGCAACCGCGTTTCGCTATATTCCCGATTCCGAATGCTTCTTTCGGGGAGAGGATCCGCTGGCACTCGTGGCGGGAGTCCCCGATCTTCTGGCCATCGATGTGGTTCGCAGCACCGAAACGCCGGAAATCGCCGACATCGAGCCCTTCAAGTGCGTTATGGGCATTCTTGGTGTCTCCAGGGGCACGCTCAAGGCCGTTCAGGGCGCGTTCCGGATGGTCCCGGATCAAGTCTCTTTCGCCCAGATCGCGCGGCCGTCCGGCTCCGCGCTGACGGAGGCTCTGGCCGAAACGCTGGCAAGCACTTCGGCGGACCGGGCGACCATGCTGCGGGTTCCGGCGGACAAACTGGACACGTTGGCGGCGGAAGTCAGGGAACTTGCGGTTGCCATGCACGGCCTTGAAGGCGTGACCCGGCAGGCTCAGCAGGTCGACCGGGCGCTGGCCGACGAACTGCGGCGGATCCAGAGCGGCCTGGCGCGCGCGGTCGGCACGCTTGCGGCCACGGTGGCCGACGTGCGCCTTGTGCCGCTGCAACCGGTGCTCCGGCGTTTGCCCCGGCTCGCGCGCGAACTGGCCTCTGCGCTTGACAAGAACGTCGCGTTCGAGCTGTCGGGCGACGGGATCGAGGTGGACAAGCAGATCGCCGAGGGCCTGTTTGAACCGCTGCTCCACCTTGTCCGCAACGCGATCGACCACGGTATCGAAACCCCGCAAGTACGTCTTCGCAGCGGCAAGCCCGCGCAAGGCAAAGTGGCACTGGAACTTGCGCGGCGGGGGGATAGGCTGGTGGCCACGCTCGTCGATGACGGGGCGGGCATCGATCCGGTCACGATCCGAAAAGCTGCGGTCGCCAAGGGCATAATCGCTGCGGAAACGGCCGAAAACCTTGGCGAGCGGCAGGTGCTTCGGCTGATCTTCGCGCCGGGATTTTCCACCAGCGAAGTGGTGACCGACGTGTCGGGGCGGGGCGTCGGCATGGATGCCGTGCAACGCGCGGTAGAGCGGCTTCAGGGCACCATCGATATCGAAAGCGAACCCGGGCAGGGTACCCGGCTGACGATCCAACTTCCGCTCAACGCCATTGTGACGCGCCTGCTCACCGTCTCGGTGGCGGGCGAGCGCTATGGTCTGCGAATGGACCAGATCGTCGAGACGCTGCGTCTCGATGCCACCGAGATCCAGGCGCTGGGGCAGGGCAATGCCTGCATCATACGCGACCGCACAGTGCCGGTCGTGGCGTTGGGCGCCTTGCTCGGGCATGACGAGATAGTCTCGCCGGTGGCGCGTCTGGTGGTGACAGATGCCGGCGGGGAGCCGATGGCGCTTCGGGTCGATGCGCTGGGGGACCGGCTAGATGCGCCTGTGCGCGAACGCAGCGGCCTGCTTTCCGCGCTTCCGGCGGTGGGCGGAACCACGGTTCACTCGGACGGCACTGTGCTGCTGGTGCTCGATTTGCCGGAGCTGCTGGCATGAGCGTGGTAGTCGATGGCCCGGCGATCCGGCTTGTTGGGCACTGTCCCGTCGAAGATGCGGAGCCCTTGCTGGTGGCCTTGCAGGAAGATGCTGGGCGCGTGGTCCATCTGGGTGAATTGGAAGGCGCCCATTTTGCGGTAGTGCAGATCCTGCTGCTATGTTGCCCCGCGCTTGAGGGCTTTCCGAAGGATCTTTTTCTGAAGAACCTCGTTCTGCCCATTCTCGGGGTTTCAGCTTCCGAACAAATCAATGCCGGCCCCTAATCGGGCGGGACATAGACCGAAATAGTCAGCTGAATTTATAAAAGGAGGAGTCGCAAGTGTCGGTGAGTGTGATGATTGTCGATGACAGCAAATTGGCGCGGATCGTGGCGGCCAAGGCGCTCGGGAAACTTCAGCCCGATTGGCAGAAAGTGGAGGCGGGCAGCGCGGCACAGGCGCTGGAACTGCTCGAAACGGAAAAAGTCGATGTCGCTCTGGTCGATTTCAACATGAGCGAGAAGAACGGTCTGGAACTCGCGGCCGAGTTGCGCGCTATGAGGCCTGACATGCCGATTGCGATCATCACAGCCAACATCCAGGACGAGATCATCTCTCAGGCCCGCGAAGTGGGCGCTGCCTTTATCGCCAAGCCGGTTACCAGTGAGGCGTTGTCCGGCTTCGTGTCCGGAGCAGCGCTGAAGCTGAGAACGGCCAAGGCATGACACCTGAGCAGGTTGAACTCTCTGAACTCGAACGCGATGCCTTGACGGAGATCGTCAACATCGGCGTCAGCCGGGCGGCGTCCAGCCTGCGCAAGATGATCGGGGATCAGGTCCTGCTTTCGGTCCCGTCGATCGAAGTGGTGAGCCAGAGCCGGGCGGCGCGCCTCATCAGCGAGCGGGAGGTGGTGGATCTTGTCGCGGTCCGGCAGGATTTTTCCGGGCCGTTTTCAGGCCGGGCCCTGCTGATCTTCCCCGAAACCAACAGTCTCGAACTGGTCCGCGCCGTCACCGGCGGTGAACTCAGCGCCGAGGAAGTGCTGGAGATGGAGCACGAGGCGCTGGCGGAAACCGGCAATGTCATCCTGAACTCCTGCCTTGCCACGATGGCCAACATGCTGCGCCGCTCGCTGTCGATGACGATCCCGGAAGTGCTGCGCGGCAATGGCGCCATGCTGTTCGAGGTCGACGAACGCGGCGGCAATGGCGGATTGGTGCTGTTCCTCTATATCGACTTTGCAGTGCGGATGCGGGACATCCGAGGCTATATCGCGATGCTGATGGACATTCCCTCGCTGGCGACATTGAAGGAACTGCTTGACGAATTCATCGCGGGCGTCGTTGGCGACGATGCCTGAACCTAGGGAATCCCTGAATCAGGATCAGCTGCGCGCGGTGCTTGCGGCAGCGGGCGCCAGCGGTTCCTGGGATTGGGATATCGTCGGCGAGCGGCTCTACGTCGACTATCGTTTTGCCGAATTGTACGCGTTGCCCGGCGACGACTTGTCCGCCGGGTTCGAGACTTCGGCTTTCTTTCGCGCCATCCATCCCGAAGACCGCCCACGTATCCGCATTGCCGTAGCCGGGATGCTGGCGGGGGCCGCGCTGTTCTCCAAGGAATTCCGTGTCATCTCCCCATCGGGCGCGGTGCTGTGGATGCATGGGCGCGGGCAGAGCCATCTGGATGATGACGATCAGCCCGTCCGCTTCACCGGCCTGCTGGTGGATGTCACCGAGCGCAAGCGCACCGAGGAGCGGCTGCGCATCGCCCAGAGCGCGGGCGGGGTCGGCACGTTCGAATATAGCGATGGGTTCGCCACGGTTTCGGTTTCCAGCGAGTTTTGCAGGCTGCTGGGCCTGCACCCGGCCGATCGGCTGCCGGTGCGAACCATCAATGCAGTGCTGTGCGAGGGTGAGCCGCTGCTCATTCCCGAGGGCAGTCAGGCTGCCCCGCCGGACAGTCTGGGCGGCGAGTTTCAGGTCTGCCGGGGGGAAGACCGCGAACGGCGCTGGATCGCGCGGCGCGGCGAAGTCCTGCGCGATGCCGATGGTTCGGGTTACCGTCTCCTCGGAGTTATCTACGACGTCACCTATGCCAAGCTTCAGGAGGCGGCGCTGAGAGATCTCAACGACACTTTGGAGCACCGCGTCGCCATGGAAGTGGCCGAGCGCAGGCAGGCCGAAGAGGCGCTTCGCCAGGCCCAGAAAATGGAAGCGGTGGGGCAATTGACGGGCGGTATAGCCCACGATTTCAATAACCTGCTCACGATCATCATGGGCAGTGTGGACATGGCGATACGGCGGACCGAGTCCTCTGCAGACCCGCGCATTCGGCGCGCGCTGGACAATGCGATGAAAGGCGCCGAGCGCGCTGCCGCACTGACCCACAGGTTGCTCGCTTTTTCGCGCCGGCAGCCACTCGATCCGCGTGCGGTCAACGTACCCGAATTGCTGGCGGGCATGTCGGACTTGCTGCTGCGCACGATCACCGAAGCCATCGCAATCACCGTCGATGCATCCGACGAGATCTGGACGATCGAGGCCGATCCCCACCAGCTTGAAAACGCGCTCCTCAATCTGGCGGTGAATGCCCGCGATGCCATGCCCGAGGGTGGGGCTCTGCGCATCACGGCACGGAACCGCTCCCTGTCGGATACGGCTGCAGCGTCGCCGACCGATCCGGGCGGAGAAATTCCCGCCGGTGATTATGTGGCGATCGATGTCGTCGATACCGGCACCGGCATGGACGAGACGACATTGGGTCAGGTGTTCGATCCGTTCTTCACGACCAAGGAAGTCGGCAAGGGCACCGGCCTTGGACTGTCCATGGTCTACGGTTTTGCCAAGCAGTCGGGCGGCGGCATCCAGATCGCCTCGCGGCCCGGCGCGGGGACGTGCGTTTCGCTCTATCTGCCCCGCAGCATTGCCGAAGCGGAACAGTCCAGCGATCAGCTCATCGCCTCGGCCGAGATGGGAAGCCCATCCGAAACGATCCTGGTGGTGGAGGACGATGACGATGTGCGGGCCTATACAGTGGGTGCGTTGCGGGATCTTGGGTACGGCGTGATCGAGGCGCATGACGGCGCTTCGGCGCTTGGCATGCTGGCGCGGCACGAACAGCCGATCCGGCTGCTGATGACCGACGTGGTCATGCCGCGCATGTCGGGCAGCGAGCTGGCGTTTCTGGCACGCGAACGTCAGGCAGGGCTCGCGGTGCTGTTCACTTCGGGATATACCCGCGATGCGATCATGCACGGCGGGCGTCTCGACGAAGGAGTGGAGCTTCTGCCAAAGCCATTCACGATGAAGAACCTTGCTTCGAAGGTTCGCGAACTGCTCGACCGCTGACGCACACGCGTGGATAGGTGCCGACAAGGCGTAATATTCGCGATCTATCGGTGCGATATGTTCGCCGTTCGATTTTGAAAGATTCTGCTGCCTGGCGTTGTTCGAGTGTCCGCGACTTGCGCGTGATTGGGAACGCACTGAGCCGCGCTTAGTTTGTCTTTGATGACCCCGGAGGGGCATGTTTCAGGCCACCTACAATTGGAGCCGTGCATGACAAGCTTGCCGAGCCGGACCGGGCCGGGACGATCCGGTACATTGCCTCACAGCGCGTTTCGCGAGCGTTTTCTGGCAGTCCGCGCGCTGACGCTGGAACTGGTTGAGACATTGAACGAGGCCGACGCGGCTGCACAATCGATGCCCGATGCCTCGCCCGCCAAATGGCATCTTGCGCATACGACTTGGTTTTTCGAAACGTTCCTGTTGCGCGATCAGGTGCCGGGTTACCGGCTCTACGACGAGCGCTGGCCCTTCCTTTTTAACAGCTACTACGAGGCGGAAGGCGCAAGACTGCCGCGCCCCGAACGCGGCATGCTCACCCGCCCCACGCTTGCCGAAGTCGTCGACTATCGCCGCCGCGTTGACGAGGCGATGGTCGCGGTTCTGCCGCAGCTTGTCGAACGGCACGGTGATCTGCTGGAACTGGGCATCCAGCACGAGCAGCAGCATCAGGAACTGTTGCTGACGGATATCAAGCACCTGTTTGCGCTCAATCCGCTGGGGCCCGTCTATCGGGTGCAGAGCGGGAGCGAAGGGCCGGGCAGGGCGGCACCCATGCACTGGATCGAAGGCGCTCAGGGCCGCGTAGACGCCGGCTATGACGGACCGGATTTTGCCTTCGACAACGAACAGCCGAGGCATTCGACGTGGCTCGCCCCGCATGCTCTTGCAAGCCGTCCGGTAACCAACGGTGAGTGGATCGAGTTCATCCTCGACAAGGGGTACGAAACGGCCACGCTCTGGCTGTCGGACGGTCTCGATTGGGCTCGGCGCGAGGGGGTGGCGTCGCCGCTCTATTGGCGCGGGGAGGGGCGGGAATGGGAGCATTTCACGCTTTCCGGATGGTTGCCGGTCGATCATGAAAGCCCCGTCACACACATCTCGTTCTACGAGGCGGAGGCTTTTGCGGCGTGGGCGGGATGCCGCCTTCCCACCGAGCAGGAATGGGAAGCGGCTGCCCGCGATTATGATCCGGGGACAGGCGTTCAACTCGACCACGCCGCGCCCGTGATGCCGCGCGCCGAGCACGGGGCGGACCGGTTCACTTCGCTGTTTGGCAATGTCTGGGAATGGACCGGATCGGCCTACCGCCCATGGCCCGGCTTCCAGACGGCACCGGGCGCTGTCGGCGAATACAACGGCAAATTCATGTCCGGCCAGTTCGTGCTCAAGGGGGGCAGCTGCGCAACCCCGCGCGGTCATCTGCGCGCGTCCTATCGCAACTTCTTCCATCCCCACCAGCGCTGGCAATTCACGGGCCTGCGCCTTGCAAGGAGCATGTGACATGCATGCCCGTGATTTCGAATTCGCCCTTGCGGCCAGCGCCGCCGTTCCGCTTCCGCAGCCGGATAGGAAGGCCGATGACTGCGACCCCGCGTTCAGGAAGGACGTTCTTCACGGCCTTTCCCAGTCGCGCAAGGTGATCCCGGCCCGCTGGTTCTACGACCTGGAAGGCTCGCGCCTATTCGAGCAGATCACCGGCCTTGCCGACTACTATCCCACACGCGTCGAGACCGCCTTGCTCCGGCAGTGTGCGGCGCTGGTGGCGGCCCGGCTCGGGACGGCGCCGATGATTGTGGAGTTCGGCTCGGGCAGTTCGATCAAGACCCGGATGCTGCTGGATGCCATGCCGCAGGCGACGTACGTACCGATCGAGATCTGCGGCGCGTTTCTCGCGGAATCCTGCGCCGCGCTGGCCCGTGACTATCCCGAAGTCACGATCGTACCGATAGAGGCGAACTTCATGGATCCAGTTCGGCTCCCCCCAAGCCGGGACGGCGGGCCGGTGCTGGGCTTCTTTCCGGGCTCGACGATTGGCAATCTCCTGCCTTCGGCCGCCGTCGATCTGCTGCGAACGATGCGCGCCAGTCTGGGCGCAGGCAGCAATCTGCTTATCGGCATGGACGCCGTGAAATCCACGGATCGCCTGATCCGCGCCTATGACGACGATGAAGGCATTACCGCCCGCTTCAATCTCAACCTCCTGCACCGCATTAACCGGGAATTGCAGGGGACCATACCGGTCGGCGCGTTTCGCCACCGTGCCGTCTGGAACGCAGGCTGGACCCGGATCGAGATGCATCTTGAGGCGATGGATGCCGTCAGCTTCGAAGTGGCGGGCGAGCCGTTCCGGCTTGACGAAGGCGAGACGATCCACACCGAGAACTGCCACAAGTACACACCGCAACAGATGCGGCTTCTGCTTCAGGCGGGCGGTTGGAACGAAACGCGGCTCTGGACGGACGGCAACGGAGACTACGCGCTGATCCTTGCCGAGGCCGTGCTCGATGAATGCGGCCCCTGACCGGCAACGCCCGCATTCGGCGTCCAACTACGGAGTACTCTGGGGGCAAAACTACCCATCTTCTGCGTGATCAAACGTTGCTATCGTCCGCGCAATCAGGTCGGGCAAGATGCTGTATTACCATGTAAATTTACGGACTAACGCGCGGCTCCACTTTAGATCCTATTCCCCGAATGTCGGTTTTGGCTCCGATAATGTCGGAAGCGCCGATGCCGATGCAGTTCCATCCGACGTAGGTATTCAACTGCGGGACGGACGCGGGTTCTCCCGGTCAAGCGGAAGGAAACGAAAATGGCGACGATCACGACAACGGACGGCACCGAGATTTTCTACAAGGATTGGGGCCGCAAGGATGCTCAGCCCCTGTTCTTCCACCATGGCTGGCCGCTCAGCGCGGACGATTGGGACAGCCAGATGATGTTCTTTCTCGCGAAGGGATATCGGGTGATCGCCCACGATCGCCGGGGTCATGGCCGCTCCAGCCAGACCTCTGATGGCCATGACATGGATACTTATGCTGCGGACGCCTTCGCGGTGGTCGAAGAGCTGGGCCTGACCAATGCGATCCACATCGGCCATTCGACCGGCGGTGGCGAGGTGACCCGCTATGTCGCGAAATATGGGAAGGGCCGCGTGGCTAAGGCCGTGCTGATCAGTGCAATCCCACCGACCTTCATGCAGTCCGAACGCAATCCCGATGGCGTTCCCAAGGAAGTGGTCGACGGCATTCGCGACGGCACTGCGTACCATCGTTCGCAATTCTATCAGGATATCACGATCCCGTTCTACGGCTTCAACCGCGAGGGCGCGGCGGTGTCGCAGGGCATCCGCGACAACTGGTGGCGGCAGGGCATGATGGGCGCTGCGATCGCGCAGTGGGAATGCGTGCGCGTTCTGTCCGAGACCGAGTTCTACGACGATCTCGCGGTGATCGACGTACCGGTGCTCGTGATGCACGGAGAGGACGATCAGATCTGCCCGTTCACCACCACCGGCGCTCGCTCGGTCAAGCTGCTGAAGCACGGCAAGCTGATTTCCTATCCCGGTTTCCCGCATGGCATGCCGACCACGCATGCCGATGTGATCAACCGGGATCTTCTGGAATTCATCCAAAGCTGAAACGAGCCGCCGTTGAAGCGGTGACCGTCATGGGGGCGAGAGCGGGATGCCGCGCTCGTCCCCATGTCATGAGATGGATTCAGGGATTTCCAAACCAGCGGGAGAGGGCGGGCGCCATACAGTCTCCATCGACCGCGTCATCACTCGCCCACGCGACGAAACCGTCCGGCCGCACCAAAAGAGCGCTCAGGCCAAAGCGATCCCTCGCATCGGCAGCCACATAGTCGATCCGCCCGGACCACTGACCGGCAAGTGCCTGAAGCGACCCGCATGCTCCGAAATCCAGAAGCAGCCCTAGTCCATTGCGGAGGCGTTCGTTCAGCCGGGTACCATCACTCAATGCGAAGTCAGGCGCGCTGCGGCCGACAAGCGGATGGTCCTCTGCGAGATCGTAGCGAAGTCCGGTGCCCCAGACACGCTCGGCAAAATAGGTGGCGCCGTCGCCGGTCTCCATCAGGCCCCGGATGATCGCCTCGAGTGCCCGCGAACTCGGGCTGGGCCGCATAAGGGCGACTTGCGCGCGCGACCAGTCGAGAATGCGTTCGCCCTCGGGCTGCCGCTCTTGCGCATAAGTGTCCAGCAGGTCCAGCGGTACGTCGCCCCGGACAGTGGCGGCAAGCTTCCAGCCAAGGTTCATCGCGTCGCCCAGCCCCAGATTGAGGCCCTGTCCGCCCAGAGGTGAGTGCACATGGGCGGCATCGCCCGCCAGCAGTACCCGGCCTTTGCGATAGTCGGCCGCCTGGCAGGCGCGGTCCGTCCAGGTGGTGACCAGTTCAAGCGCCGCCACCGTGGCATCCGTGCCGGAGATTCGGCGCAGCACCGCTTCGACGTGCTCCCGCGTGATAGGCTGGGCGCGATGGCAGGCTCCGCCGTCAAAATCGACCATCGCGATCGTACCGGGCGGCGCGCAAGTATACATGCCCGTCGCCGTGTAGTGGCGGCCGGGACGGAGCTTCTCGGGATCTGCCAGTTCTACTTGTGCGGAATAGCCGGTGAATTCCGGCTCCGTGCCGGCAAACGCGATGCCCGCGATCTTGCGGACCGTGCTTCGCCCGCTATCGCATCCGACGAGCCAGCGGCTATGAAAACTCTCGGTGCCCGCGCGGACGGTAATGTTCTCGTCCGACTGATCGAAGCTTTGGACGCCGCAGCCGCGCCGGATTTCAGCCCCAAGGGCGATGGCGCGCTCGGCCAGTACGGCCTCGATGCTCTCGATGTCGACCGCAATAGTGCTGAGCGGGCCGGGCAGGCGATATGGCCATTGGCTTGCGTCGACCTGATCCTTGAAGAACTGGATCCCTGCGAAGTGACCGCCGGGCGTGCGGGGTTGCTGCATCCAGTGGGCAGCGGCCGGTGTACCGCGATCGACCATGCGCGCCTCGATCGCGGCGAGAAGCCCCCGGCGATCGAGGCTTTCGATACTGGGCACGGACAGACCACGCAGCCCGAACGGCAGGCGCTTGAGCGGTGAGCCCGCGTCATGCGCCTGTTCCAGCACCAGTACCGAGCATCCGAAGAGTCGCAGTTCACAGGCAAGAAACAGGCCGACGGGACCGGCCCCGGCAATGATGACATCGTAAAGCTGCGAATGGGATACGGACATGAAATACTCCTATGTCGATGTTCGACCGGAGCGTTTCCCGAAACCGAAACCCGCGCGGACGAACGGTCGGACGGCCAGATGGCATCCGAGGTTCGTCGCGGGAATCTCAAGCACGAGGCCAAAGACCAGAGCTTTCGTTACCGAAAGGACTTGGGCTTACCAGACCAAGTCTGCCTTTTCCGACGCGATCCATCTAGCTTTGGCGCGCTCGATTGGCAACGGCGCATCGATGTCAGCGTGTGAATGGCGGTTTTTCGAGGTTATGGGCTCAACCTCGATTCCGTATGAACATCGGGGCTTATCCCAATGTACATTACAAGACGCCAATCTGCGGGCCTCCGCAACGAAACTGTCACACGTCATCCATAGCGGCGGTCGCACGCCATGGCGGCGTGGGGAAAACACACAAGATGACCAGCAAGACCGGGGCGCATTTGCGCCTTTTCGGCGCGAGCCTGCTCGCCCTCTCGATTCCGATGCTTTCCGGTGTCGCCAGGGCGGAGGCGGCGGCCAAACCTCCCGTGGGCGACGAAGACCAGACGTCGGCGAAGAGCGACCTTGCCGAGGGCTCCGACATTCTCGTGACCTCCACGCGCGCCAACGAAATCGCGCCCGTCACGGCGTCCTTGCAGACAACGCAGCCGCAATCGATCGTCTCGCGCTCGTTCATCGAAGACTCGCTTCCTGCCACGGCCGACTTCAACCAGATCGCCCTGATCTCGCCCAGCGTCTCCAACTACGGCGCCGCCAACGGCGTGGGCCTCTCGGAATCCAAGGCCCAGATCCGCGGCTTCCAGGACGGCGAATACAACATCACTTATGACGGCGTGCCGTTCGGCGACACCAACGATCCGACACACCATTCGAACACGTTCTTCCCGTCGAACACCGTCGAAACGCTGGTGGTCGATCGCGGTCCTGGCAATGCCAGCCAGCTTGGCCAGGCAACGTTCGGCGGCAATCTCAACATGTTCTCACGCGCCACACGAGAAGACCCGAGCGTCGAAATGAAGGGCAGCTATGGCAGCTACAACACATGGCTGCTGCGCGGCGTCGTCCAGAGCGGCGCGATCAAGCAGTTGGGCGGCGCGGAAGTCGTGCTGAGCGCCCAGCACATCGGCTCCGACGGCGCGCGTACTTACAGCCCGTTCAAGTCCAACAACCTGTTTGGCAAGATCATGATCCCGATCGGGCCGGACGCTAAGCTAACCATCCTTGGCACCTATAACGAAAACGACTTCAACCAACCCGACAAGGACGGGGCGACGCAGTCCCAGATCGCGCAGTTCGGCAAGTATTTCAGCCTCAACAACGATCCGAATTCGCAGACTTATTGGGGGTACAACCATACCCACAAGACCACCGATTTCGAGATCGTGAAGTTCGAAGCGAACCTTTCGTCCTTCGCGACCTTCGACGATCGCGCCTATACTTACAGCTATGACAACGAAACGCTGAGCGGCAACGACGTAACGCTCTACGCGACGGCGAGCGCGGCCGATATCGCCAAGGCCAACATGGTTACGCTAACCCCGGGCGGTGCGAAAACCTTCGGCGTTCCTGGCTATACCAAGACCAACCAGTACCGGATGTACGGCAATATCGCGAAGACCCGCGTCGATTTCGGATTCGGTGCGATCACGGCGGGTGCATGGCTCGAATGGTCGGACACCTATCGCCAGCAGCGCGACGTTGACCTGATCACCGGCGGCCCGAACTTCGTCGAGAAGGCAGTCAAGGACCCCGTAACCGGCATTGCAACGCCTGCGAACATCAAGTTCGATCAGAATTCGAACACCAACCACACCGAGGTCTTCACCGAACTCGAACTGCGGCCGATCGCGGGTCTGAAGATTACGCCTGGCTTCAAGCACGTCAATTTCAACCGCCGGATCGATGCGGATTATAACCAGACGACCCGCTATCCGCAGAAGCTCAGCAACACCTATACGGTCGATCTGCCGTTCGCGACGGTCAACTATGAGGTGACGTCGCAGCTTTCGGTCTACGGCCAATATGCGCGCGGTTTCCTTGCGCCGCCGCTGAGCTATCTCTACGTCGCGGACCCCAGCCTCTCGACGCTCAAGCCCGAGCGTTCGACCAACTATCAGGCCGGCGCGGTCTATCACGGCCATAGCCTCAGCATCGACGCCGATGTCTACAAGATCGACTTCACCAACAAGTTCGCGCAAGACCTGACCGCACCGGCCAGCGAAGGCGTGGTCTACTTCAACCAGGGCGCCGTACAGTACAAGGGCGTCGAAGGTCAGATCACTTACGCGTTCGACCATGGCATCGCGGTCTTTGCCAACGCTTCGCGCAACTATGCCAAGACCAACAATCCTGACGAACCACGCATGCAAGTTGCCAATGCGCCCGAATATACGGCGGCGGCAGGCGTGCTCTACAAACAGGGTCCGATCCGCTTCTCGCTGATCGACAAGTATATCGGACGCCAGTGGTTCGCCGAAGGCGAGCCGGATGCCTACAAGAGCAATGGCTACAACACCGCGATCCTCTCGGCTCGCTACGATATCGGGCCGGTCCGGATCGGTCTGGAGGTCAACAACCTGTTCAACGCGCGGCCTGTCACCAACATCAGCCCGGGCAAGACGGCGCTGTTCGACCAGTATTACTACCAGACCGGACGCGCCTTCACTGGCGACGTCACGCTGACGTTCTGACAATTGCGTTCGGGGGCGCTGCCGTGGGCTTTGCTTACGCGGCGTTCCCGAATGCACGGCTCCTCAGGAGTTGCGGGTTACTCGAGGCAGTGTGAGAGTAACCCGCAGGCCGCCGGGTTCGCTCCCGATGGCGATGTCTCCGCCATGCGCCGCCGCAACCGCCGCGACAAGACTGAGCCCCAGGCCATTGCCCGGCGTCGTTCGGCTCGCCTCGCTGCGGAAGAAGCGTTGGGTAAGGCGGGTTCGGTCGGCGGGCGATACGCCCGGTCCGTCGTCCGCGACGATGAGCCGGGCTTGCCCTTCGCTCGCCTCCAGTGTCAGCGTGATCCGTGTGCCTGGCGGGGTATGGACGATCGCATTGTCGAGCAGATTGGCGAGTGCCTGCGCCAGCAGTTCGCGATCGCCGAGAACCGAGACGCCCGGTACCGAGCGGGTGTTCAGGCTGCGGCCGCTGTCGATCACGGCGGGCAGGAAGCTCTCACCGACATCCTCGGCAAGCGCGGACAGGTCGACCGGGGCGAAGCCGTGGGCCAGCCCGCCGCCCTCCACTTCGGTGATGCGCAGGATCGCGGAGAACAGCTTGAGCAGTTCGTCTCCCTGTTCGACCGCTCTAGCCGCCGCGCCTTCGACGGTGCCGACCTGTTCGAGCTGGTTGCGCAAGCGCAGCAAGGGCGTGCGCAGGTCATGTGCAACGTCGCTCGAAACTTGCCGCAGATTGTCCATCAACCCGGCGATGCGGTCGAGCATCGTGTTGAGCGCGAGGGCCACCTCGTCAAACTCGTCGCGGTGCGTGCCCACTGGGACGCGCTGGTCAAGATTGCCGCCAACGATCCCGCGCGCGGTGCTGCTTATGGCGCCAAGCCGGCGGCGCAGATAGCTGCCGAGCACCAGCGCGCCCGCGACCCCGATGACAAGAACCACAAGGAAGGCGGCGCCGAACAGCATCAGGATCGTCGCGTTTATATCCTCCACCGTCTCGGAATCGATGGCGACGACCAGACGGTTGCCGTCGGGCAGTTGGACCGTCTTGGCGCGCGCGGTGTCGCGCCCCTCTTGCGGATCGCGGAAGATGATCATGCCGAAGCCCGGCTCCGGTCGCACCGTGTCGAGCGCGCCGGCGATGCGCCGTCCTTGCGGGTCGAACAGGGCGTAACCGAAGGAATCGGTGGCTTTGGCTGTCTCGCGTTCCCGGACTTCGGCAATAAGGCTGCCGCCGGCGGCTTCGTGGAGCAGCGCGGTCACTTCATCGGAAATCGCGCGGTCGCGCGCGCGACGGAATTCGGCGTCCGCGGCGAAATAGACCGCGATGCCGAGCAGCAGGATCGCCAGTGCGAACGCGGCCGAATAGATAAAGGCGATGCGGTACGCGGCGCTGCGACGGGGCTGCTCAGCCATCGGGGCGCATCCGGTATCCTGCCCCGCGCACGGTTTCGATAGGATCGTCGGCAAAACCCTCGCGCAGTTTGGTGCGCAGGCGGCTGAGATGGCTTTCGACGATGTTGGTCTGCGGATCGAAGTGAAAACCCCACACCAGTTCGAGGAACATGGTGCGCGTGACGATGCGTCCGGCATGGCGCATCAACTGTTCGAGCAAGGCGAATTCGCGTGGCTGAAGGTGGATCGTCCGGCCGCTGCGTGTCACTTCACGGCGCAATATGTCGAGCGTCATGTCGCCCACTTCGTACCGCGTCACCACGTCCACCGGTACCCGGCGCATCAGCGCGTTGATCCGCGCCGCTAATTCGGCAAGCGCAAAGGGCTTCACGAGATAGTCGTCGGCACCCGCGTCCAGCCCGGCAACGCGGTCGGCGATGCCGCCCAGCGCGGTCAGGACCAGAACCGGCACGCGCACCGATGCCGCGCGCAGCCGTCGCAGCACTTCGAGCCCTTCCAGTCCGGGCAGCATGCGATCGAGAATGACCAGGTCGAACGCCGTGGTCGTGGCCGCGCGAACAGCGCCATCGCCGGTTGATACGCGCGTTGTTGCATGGCCCAGTTCATCAAGGCCGCGCTCAATGAAACCGGCGGTTTCGTCGTCGTCTTCTGCGAGGAGGATATGCATCCGGCCGGTCGGTTCCCTGAGATTGGCTTGCCGCGCAAATCGTTAATGCTGGATCGGCGCTATACCGCATTGTATTTTCCCAATGTATGGTTCGGTGACTGGCGCTGACGACACGAACAGAGCAGATGCACCTCAACGAGGAGAAGTGCAATGCGCCTGACTATCGCTTTACTTGCCGCTTTGCTGACCACCGCCGCCGCGCCTGCTGCGCCCGCGCCCCAATATCGACTGGACGGAGCAATTGCCGGCCCCGACGGTCCTTGGGACTACGCGCGCGTCGATTCCGCGGCGCACCGGCTCTATGTGGCACGCGGTGGGGCTGTGACGGTTGCCGATCTGGCATCCGGCGGCAGCGCAATTTCCATTGGCGAAGTGCAGCGCGGACACGCCGTTCTGCCGCTGGCGGACGGTCGGTTGCTGGTCACGAGCGGCACGGACGGTACGGTTCGCTTTCTCAATGCCGCCGATGGCCGTGAATTAGCCAAAGTGCCTGTCGGAAAGAAGCCCGACGCGGCCATTCTGGATGCGGATGGCACGCATGCTTTCGTGATGAATTCCGACAGTGGCTCGGTCTCTGTCCTCGACACCACAGCGATGCGTGTGTTGCGGACAATCCCGGTCAAGCCGGCACTCGAATATGCGGCCACCGATGGCGCCACGCTGTTCATTAATGACGAGGATCTGGGCGAGATCGAGACGGTCGATCTGGCGCACGGCGTGGCCGGAAAAGCCATCGCGATGCCGGGCTGCGAAGGGCCGACCGGCCTTGCACTCGATAGCAAGCACGGGCGGCTGATTTCGGCCTGTGCCAATGGCAAGGCGGCGATTGTCGACGCCAAGGCGCGCAAGCTGGTGGCGCTGGTCGATATCGGGCAGGGTCCCGATGCGGTGATCCTCGATGCGGCGCGCGGGCTTGCCTTCGTACCCTGCGGGAAGGACGGGGTGCTCGATATCGTCTCGCTCGAGAGCTTCACCCGTGTCGGCCGCGTGAAGACCGAAGTCGGCGCGCGGACCGGTGCGCTCGATCCGGAAACGGGCAATATCTACCTGCCGACCGCGCGGTTTGCCTCGCCCGCGCAGGCTGGTGGCCGTCCGGCAGCGGTGCCGGGGTCGTTCCATATCCTCGTCGTTCGACCGGCCTGACCGCGCGCCCGTGACTCGTCTGCTCCCCTTGCTTGCGATCGGAATGCTTGCCGGTTGCGCCAGCTACCAACCTGCGCCGTTATCACTGGCCGGGCAGGTGCTGGCGCCACCGGATGCGGCCGTACTGACGCGGGACGCGCAGGCGATCGACCGGCCGTTTCTGGCACCGCAAGCCATCGATCTCGGCGCGCCGCTGACGCCCAATGCGCTGGCGGTGATCGCCGTGCTTGAGAATCCCGACCTAAAGGCCCAGCGCGCCGGAACCGGTGTGACGGATGCACAGGCCTTTGCCGCCCGGCTGCTCCCGGATCCGAGTTTTCAGGGCAATTTCGACAAACTCCTGTCGGGGCCGGACATCTTCAACGGCTTCGGCGCGCAACTGGGGCTCGATCTTAACCAGTTGCGCACGGCCCGCGTCGCGCGCGAAGCGGGTGAGCAAAGCAAGCGGCAGGTGCGCCTCTATCTGGCCTGGGCCGAATGGAACACGGCCGGGCAGGCGCGGCTGCTGGGGGTGCGGGTTCAGGCCCTGACCCGGCAACTCGCCATCGCGCAGGAAAGTGCCGCAGCCGCGGAGCGCTTGTTTGCCTCGACCCAACGTGCCGCCGGTCGCGGCGACGTTTCGGGCGGAGATCTCGACGCCCGTCGTCAGGCGCTTGTCGACGCTACCGACAAGGCCCGTTCCGCCGAACGCGACCTTGCCACGGCCCAGTCCGATCTCAACCAGTTGCTGGGCCTGCCGCCCGGGACAGTGCTTCAGCTCGCGCCGCCCGCTTTGGCGCCGGTGCCGCCGTCTTCGGAGACTTTGGTCGCGCAGGCGCTCGACCGCCGGCTCGATCTTCAGGCCTTGCGGGCCGGTTACGGCGTAGCCGAAGCCGATCTGCACAAGGCCGTGCTCGAACAGTTTCCCAACTTGTCGCTGACACTGGCCGGCGCGCGCGACACGGCCAACAACTATACCGCCGGGCCCGCGATCGGCTTCACGTTGCCGCTGTGGAACCGCAATCGCGGCAATATCGCGATTGCCAAGGCGACGCGCGAGCAGCTTCGCGCGGAATATGATGCGCGGCTGTTCCAGACGCGTGCCGAAATCGACGCGGCGGTTCAGGGGCTGGCATTGCTGCGCCGTCAACGCGAAGCGCTTGTTGCCGAGATGCCCGCGTTTGAGCGCCATGCCGAAGCGTCGGAGCGCGCCATGAAACGGGGTGACCTCGCGCTCGCCACGGCCGAAACGACTGGGCAGGCGCTGCGCGACCGCCGCCTCGCGCTTCTCCAACTCGATCAACAGATCGCAGAGCAGACCATCGCTCTTGAATTGCTTTCGGGTGGTCTCAGCGAAGGATGGACCCGATGAAGGCATGTATTCCGCTCCTTTCATGCCTGCTGCTCGCCGGTTGCGGAAGCGGTGGCGACGGAGCCGATGGAGCCACGCCCGAGCCAGTCGCGCTAGTGCGTACGGCACCCGCCGAGAGCGGTACGTCGAGCGATGAGGTCACCATCTTTGGCGCGACCGAGGCGAGCCCCGGCAGCATTCAGGCGCTGGTCGTGCCCGCAGAGGCAATCGTGGCGCGGGTCGTTTCGCCGACCGGAACCGCCGTTGCCGCAGGTCAGGAAATCGCCACGCTAAAGGCAAGTCCGGCCACGCGGCTTGAGATCGCCAAGGCGGCCAGCGATGTCGCCGCGGCGCAGGCCGCCTACCAGCGCGCGGTGCGCCTGCGCGCCGATGGCCTTGCCAGCGATGCCGACGTCGAGACCGCCCGTGCCGCTGCCCAGACAGCGAGCGCGACCCGGGCCAATCTCGGCCTTGCCGGTAACGGCCTTGCCTTGCGCGCACCGATTGCGGGGACGGTGCAGGGCCTCACGGCCAGACCCGGGGACCAACTTGCCGCAGGTACCGTCCTTGCGACTATAGCCGCGCCCGGCGATCTGCGCGCGCGTTTCGGCGTCGATCCGGCGCTGGCCCAACGTATCCGGCCGGGTCAGGAGATCCGCATAGAGCCCGTTGGGGGAGGGGCCTCGGTTGCCGCGAGCGTCGTCGGCGTCGATATGCAGGTCGATCCCGCCACGCGGCTTGCGGGGCTGTTCGTCTGCCTGCCCAAGGGACTGGCGCCGGCCGCCGGCGTGCCGCTACGCGCGACCCTGTCGGCCGGAGCCGCGATCACCGGCATTACCATTCCTTATGCCGCTTTGCTCGACGATGGTGGGCGCAGCTATATCTTCGTCGTGCAGGGTGGGATCGCCAAGGCACGCGACGTTCTTCCCGGCAGCTCGGTCGGGGATCGCATTCGCATCCTCAAGGGCCTGCAAGCGGGTGAACGGGTCGTGACGGAGGGCGGAACCGCACTTGAGGATGACATGAAGGTGCGCGAGGGCAGCCCCAAGTGAGCGGCATTCTCTCGCGCCACCGGCGATCGATCTGGCTGAGCGTATTTCTGGTCACCCTTGCCGGACTGGTCGCCGCAACGCGCCTTCCGGTAACGCTGTTCCCACACATCGACTATCCGCGCGTCGTCGTCGCCATCGACGCGGGCGAGCGCGATGCTGGGCAGATGGCAGCCGATATCACGCGCCCCGCCGAAATTGCGCTGCGCGAGATTCCCGGCGTCACCCAGATCCGTTCGACGACCAGTCGGGGCTCGGCCGAGATCGCGCTTGGCTTCGGATGGGGCGATGACATGGCGGCCGCCACGCTCGCGGCGCAGGGCGCATTGGCGACGATCCTGCCCGATTTGCCGGCGGGCACGCGCTTCAGCGTGCGCCGTTCGGACCCGACGATCTTTCCTGTCCTCGGCCTTTCGCTGACGTCGACCAAGCGCGACGGTGTCGCGCTGGCGCAATTGGCGCAGCTCAAATTGCGGCCGCTGCTATCGACGGTGCCCGGCGTCGCGGGCGTCGACGTTGTCGGCGGATCCTCGCCCGAGATCGCGGTCGATGTCGATCCCGCGCGGCTTCGGGCGCTGGGACTGACGGTTTCGGACGTGGCGACGGCGCTTGGTAGCGCCAACAGTGTCGCCGCCGTCGGCCGGATCGAGGACCGTCACCGACTCTACCTCGCGCTTGTCGACAATCGGCTGACGGGCGAGGGCGATCTGGCCGCGATCCCGATCAAGGCTGGAGATACGGCCGGTGCTGGCGTTGCCACGCTCGGTCAGGTCGCGACGATCCGCCGCGCACCTGCGCCCGCCTGGACGCGGGTTACCTCGAACGGCACCGATGCCGTGCTGGTCAACATCCGCCAGACCCCGACCGCCGATGCCGTGAAGCTCGTTCGCGAAGTGGAAACGCGCCTCAACGGCGCCGCGCTGCCTGCGGACGTGAAGATCAGCTTCTTCTACGACCAGTCCGAACTGGTGACCGGCGCCGCGAATGCGGTGCGCGATGCGATCCTGCTGGGCGCGATCCTTGCCGGACTGGTGCTGTTCCTGTTCCTGCGAAGCTGGCGACTGATGGTGATTACCGCCTCGCTGCTCCCCGCCGTGTTGGCCGCGACCTGTCTGGCGCTGCTGGCGCTGGGCATGAGCTTTAACATGATGACGTTGGGGGGCATGGCGGCGGCGGTCGGTTTGGTAGTCGACGACGCGGTTGTGATGCTTGAGCATCTGATGCGCCGGTTGCAGGAAGCCGGTGAGGAGCACGAGCGCCCCTCGATGCTCGCTGCCGCGCGCGAAATGGCACGGCCGCTGTTCGGATCGACCATGGCAACGATCGTCGTGTTCCTGCCGCTTGCCTTCATTTCCGGCGTGACGGGGGGCTTTTTCAAGGCGCTGGCCGTGACGATGACCTCTGCGTTGGTCGTGTCGTTGCTCTACGCACGCTTCGTGCTTCCGCTCGTTGCCGAACGCTGGCTGACCCGCAAGGATGCCGAGGCTGCCGACAAGGCTGATCGCTTCACCGAAGTGATCGGGCGGCGGTATCATCAGCTTGCAGGGCGAGCCTTCCAGCGGCCCATGCTGGTTGCCGGCGTGGGCGCGGCGATCCTCGCGGCGGCGGGATTCCTGGCCTGGAGCCACCTCGAATCCGGCTTCATGCCGGTGATGGACGAGGGCGGCTTCATCCTCGACTATCGGGCGAAACCGGGCGCCGCGCTGCACGATACCGATCGGCTGTTGCGTCAGGTCGAGACGATCATCCGCGAGACGCCCGAAGTGTCGAGCTATTCGCGCCGTACTGGCGTCCAACTGGGCGGCGGCCTCACCGAGGCGGACGAGGGCGATTTCTTCATTCGCCTCAAGGGAGGATCGCGCCGCGACATCGAAGCGGTGATGGCCGATATCCGGGAGAAAGTGCAGACGCGCGTTCCGGGGCTTGAGATCGAGACGGCGCAATTGATGGAAGACCTGATCGGAGACCTCACAGCGGTCCCGCAGCCCATCGAGGTCAAGCTGTTCGGCGACGACCCGGCACAGTTGGAGGCGAGCGCCGAAAAAGTGGTCACCGCGCTCGGCAAGATCGACGGCGTAGTCGAGGTGGCAAGCGGGCTGCGGGTCGCGGGCGATGCGATCATCATCAAGGTCGACCGCGCGGCTGCGGCCATGGCGGGCCTCGATCCCGCAGTGGTGGCCGGGCAAGTGGAATCGCAAGTGGGCGGCACTATCGCCACCCGAATACTGGCGGGCGAACAAGTGATCGATGTGCGCGTTCGGCTGCCGCAGGAACTGCGCCAGCGTGCGGACGCTCTCGGTGCGCTCACGCTGCGTGCGCCGGATGGCCGTACAGTGCCGCTTCGCTCCATTGCCGCGATCAGCATCGCCGCCGGACAGCGGCAGATCACGCGCGAGGATCTGGCGCCGTTCATTCCGGTTACCGCGCGGCTTGAGGGCAAGGATCTCGGCACGGGCATGAGCGAAGTCCAGGCCGCAGTGGCCGCGTTGCGCCTGCCCGCCGGCGTGCGCGTCGATTACGGCGGGCTTTACGCCCAGCAGCAGCAGAGCTTTTCGGATCTGACCACGGTCTTCGTTGCCGCTTTGCTGCTCTCGGCCCTCTTGCTGACTTTACTGTTCGAGCGCTGGGCCTTTACCGCCGCCGTGATCGGAACGGTGCTGCTATCGACCGCGGCCGTGTTCGTGGGGCTGTGGCTGACGGGCACAGAACTCGACATCTCGGCGCTGATGGGGCTGACGATGGTGATCGGCATGATTACGGAACTGGCGATCTTCTATCTGGCCGAACTGGTTCCGGACGCCCCGGTCGATGCCGCTGCCTTGCTGGAAGCGGGCCGGGCGCGGCTACGGCCGATCGTGATGTCGGCGCTGATCGCGATACTGACCTTGCTGCCGCTGGCTTCGGGGCTGGGGCGCGGTTCTGGCCTGCAACGTCCGCTGGCGACGGCCATCATCGCGGGGCTTGGGATCGGAGCGCCGCTGGTGCTGACGCTGCTGCCCACTCTGCTACTGCTATTCGGCGGCAAGCGTCAGAAGGCGATTTCTCCCACGGCGTAGCTGATGGCGATAGTCCCGACACCGACCACGAGCGTACGGATGACGTTGCGGGAGACATCCATGTCTCCCACCCGCGCGCCGATGAATGAAATAAACGTGAGCGATACGAGGGCCGCCACGAAAATCACTTCGGCTTCGATGTCGACTGGCAGGAAGAAGGTCATGACGAGCGGGATGGCGGCGCCCAGAAAGTAGGCGATGGCAGCCGATACGCCGGTCAGTACGACTTCGGCCTGTGAGGTCAGCTTGAGGATGCCGTGCTCGCTTTCCATCGCCGTTTTCAAGGGCGAGCGTACGATCAGCTCGCTGGCAACCCTGACCGCGAGATCCTGGCTCAGCCCTTTTTTGCGGTAATATTCGACGATTTCGGCTTCCTGGACGCTCTTCTGCTTCTGGAGTTCGGCTATTTCCACTTCCAGTGCATTGAGCTGCGCTTCCCGTTCGGAAGCGGCCTCCGACCACTCCGCGCCTCCGGCGGCGAGCACCCCGGCGACAGTTGCGGCAGTGGCGGCCAACATCAAGGTCCTGTCGCCCGCTCCCGCGCCGGTGAAGCCAAGCAGGATACCGGCCGTTGCGATGATGCCGTCCCGCGCGGCAAGGCTCCACGTGCGCCGGGATTTACGATCCTGGAGATACTGGCGCAGCTCGGACACCAGAACCTTTCGCTTCACGATCCGCTCCTGTGCGGTGAAACTCTCCGTGGCGGGAGCATCGCACAGTGGCGGGCCGATTGTCGAGTAATCGCAGGGGGCTAATCGCTTAGAAGGAGCCGAAAAATCCGCCTAGAGCAATGACCACCACCAGTGCGATCAGCGAGCCGATGATGCCCACTTCGGCGATGAGCCGGTAGCTTTCGCGGTGGTTGGTTCCGCACAGGGAAAGCAGCGTGATGACGGCGCCGTTATGGGGCAGAATGTCAAGCGTGCCCGCGCCGATCGTGGCGACGCGGTGCATCAGGGCCGGATCGATGCCGCTCTGCCGGGCGATGTCCATGTACGTTGAGCCAAGGGCCTCGAGCGCGATCGTCAGTCCGCCGGACGCCGATCCGGTCAGGGCGGCGAGCAGGTTGGTCGCTACCGCCAGCGTCACCAGAGGGCCGCCGTTGAGGCCCAGCACCCATTCGCGGACAACGATGAAGGCGGGGAGCGTCGCAATCACCGCGCCGAAACCGACAAGGCTGGCTACGCTCATGGCGGGCAGCACGGCCGCATTCATGCCGCTGTCGATCGCGCCGCGCAGATTGGTGAGCCGCGTCCGGTTCAGCGCCACCACGGTCACCGTCGCCAATATTAGCGCTGCCAGTACGGACCATAGGCCCGCTACCGCGCCGAGCGTCGTCTGGCCCCACTCGTGCCGGGCCAGAAACGTGGCTTCGCGGCCCCGGAACACGACAAGCGACAGGATGAGGTTGGTGCAGACCATCACCGCGAACGGGATAAGGGCAATGGCGAACGACGGTTGGCTGGCGGCGGCCACGGGATGTTGGGCCTCGGAAGGGTCGAAGCTGGAGGCCGTAATCGTATGTTCGCGCATCTTTGCGGTATCGGGCGTGGACAAGCGCGCCTGCCCGTGGCCTTCGCCGCTGCCCACCGCGACGGACTTGGCACGCTGAAGCCATGTCAGCCCTATTCCTAGCATCAATGCCGAGGCGATGATGCCAAGCCCAGGCGCGGCGAATGCCGTCGTGCCGAAAAACGGCATGGGGATCGCGTTCTGGATGGCGGGCGTTCCCGGAAGAGCCGTCATCGTGAAAGTGGATGTGCCAAGGATGATCGTTGCCGGAACCAGTCGGCGCGGAATGTCCGCCGCCTTGAACATGGCTTGTGCCATCGGCACCAGCACGAAGAATGCAACGAACAGGCTGACTCCCCCGTAAGTCAGCAGCGCGCCGGCAAGGACCACGGCCAGAATGGCCCGGTCGGGCCCCAGTCGGGCCGACATGAATTCGGCAATCGTATTGACCGAGCCGCTATCGTTCATGAGCTTTGCGAAAGTCGCACCAAGCAGGAAGAGCGGCAGGAACTGGCCCAAAAAGCCGGCGGCACTGCCCATGAAAACTTGGGTCCAGCTTGCCAGCAGGGGGAACCCGGAAAATGCCGCAGCCAGAAGGGCGCAGGCAGGCGCGAGGAACAGGACGCTCCACCCGCGAAAGGCGAACAGCATCAAGGTGCCCAGGCCCACGATGATGCCGACAAAACTCAGCGCTTCAGACACTGTCGAGCAACTCGCTGATGTCGAACGAGGATCGCTTGCCGATGGCATTGCCGTGTTCGGCCAGGAACGTGTTCGCCTCGGCCCGGCCAATGTCTCGCAAATGCAGGAGAAACGCCCATTCGGCATTGAGCTTGGAGGAATATCCCAGATCCAGCATGGCATCGCTGGCGATCCGGTGGATGCGCATATGCGCCCATTTCGCGCCTTCGCCGGTCGCCCCTTCCACGTTTGCGGCGGAGACCTGATGCAGCAGGGCCATCATCCGCAATTCCTTGAGAAGCACCGCGTTGAAGGAAACCTCGTTGAGGCGGTTCGCGATTTCACTGGCCGTGCAGGGGGTTCCGGGCCGCTTCACCGGATTTACCTGAACAATGATCGTGTCTTCGGAATCGCAGTCCCGCACGAGCGGGGTCAGTGTGGGATTGCCGGAATAGCCGCCATCCCAATAGGGCTCGCCATCGATTTCCACCGCGTGAAACATTGTCGGCAGGCAGGCCGAGGCAAGCAGAACCTCGGGCGTCAGTTCGCTATTGCGGAACACGCGCCCCCGCCCGGTCTGGACATTCGTTGCGGTGATGAACAGCTTGATCGGACTCTCGTTCAGAGTGTCGAAGCAAATGCTGTCTGCGAGAATGTCCCGCAGCGGATTATAGCCCTGCGGATTGAGGTAATAGGGCGAAACCACCCGCGCCATGATGTCCATCGACTGGAAGATCGGCGAGTAATCGAGTGACCACCGGCCCAGTAGCATATCCAGGAGACTGCGCTTGAGCGGGCTGAGCCGGGCCGCCTCGGACACCTGACGCCAGAACTTCTCCAGCGCTTCACGGGCACCCTCGGCACCTTGCGTGATATATCCGTGCGCGAGCACGGCGGCATTCATGGCGCCTGCCGACGTGCCGGAAATCCCGTCGATCCGGAGCCATGGCTCTTCCAGCAACCGGTCCAGTACACCCCATGTAAACGCGCCATGGGCTCCGCCGCCCTGAAGCGCGAGGTCAACGAGTTTGGGTTCTCTGCTGCGCGGAGGGATACTCACGCAGGATCACGTCCAGCATCGCGCGGCGATACCTTCGTGAAAAATGAGATGGATAGGTGTGATTCCTCAAGCCGCGGTCGAGGTGCGAATGGTGCCAGGATTTGCGGCGGAAATTGCACTACAATCAGCATCGGCATTCCATCCTTATCTTCGTGAAGAGACAGGCGTGGATGTGTGAAATTGTTGCGATGCAATAAGAGTTGTTCGCGCGGTGGATGTCAATCGATATCGGCGGGGTCGACGCAAGCGCGCCGATGACATCAGAGCGCAAGGTCTGGGAAGGCGCGCCTTGTATTGCGCAGCAGACCAAACCATTTGTCGGGGCCGCGCTGTTGGCTGCGATCCCACATTAGCCAGCAGTTCCGGAACCCGTCGCCGAGCGACGGTTCAAAATATCGGAATAGGAATGCTGCCGGTCGGAGACTGCTTAGGCAGCCAGCGGCAGGTTTTCCGAAACGGCAGCGGTTTCGACTTCGACCGCAGCAGGCGTTGCAGTTGCGGCAGGAGCGGACTGCTTGGTCAGGCCGGACATGTGGCGTTCGGCAACAACGACATCACGACGTGAAGCGAAATAGAGCGAGAGCAGCGAAAACATGGACACCTCGACAAATATGCTGCGTTGCAGCGTCGATGACCATTTGGCCCTCCCCCCCGGTTGACGCAAATGCAAGCTGATCCACCGCTATTGCGTAATTTGCAATTGTGTCGATCGGTCTAACGAATTGTCCACCGGGCGGTGGACACCCGCCGAAGAGCGATCTCATACATAGCCGCCGTTTTCGTGGTTAAATCTCGGATTTTGCGATATTATCGCCGGGTTGACGATCTACCGGCGGATATTGCGGAGAAGCATCCGCACCCAGTCGCTGCATTGACGCCGCGAAAAAGAAAAGCCGGCCACAGGGGCCGGCTTGTGAAGTTTGGGAGAGGATGCCTGAAAGGCCTGATCGTTATGCGCCGTGCTGCGACGCAGCGCAATGGAGAAACATGCATGTGCAGTTGCAGCATCGCTCGGGCGGTGCAACCCACTTCGAACAGTCACAAAAGTGGCTATCGGCGCAAATTCGTCCTCGCCAATTCGACGATCTCGCTCCCGCGGCCGTTGAGTACGGCCTTGAGCATATAGAGGCTGAAGCCCTTCGCCTGTTCGGACTTGATCGTGGGCGGCATCACCAGTTCCTGCGGCGCGGTTCTGACATTGACCAGTGCGGGGCCCGGATGGGCGAAAGCCTCGCTTAGCGCATCCCGCAGCGTTTCGGAGCTTTGGACATCAAACCCCCGTATTCCCGACGCTTCGGCGATGGCGGCAAAATCGGGGTTCTTGAGCTGAACGTTGACGTCGAGATAGCCGCCTGCCTTCTGCTCCATCGCGACGAAGCCCAGCAAGCCATTGTCGAAGATCACGATCTTGACCGGCAGGTCCAGTTGCCCGACGCTCAGCAGATCTCCCATGGACATGGCGAAGCCGCCATCGCCGGACATCGAGATGACCTGTCGCCCGGGGCAGGCCGCCTGTGCGCCAAGTGCCTGCGGCAAGGCGTTGGCCATCGAGCCGTGATTGGCGGAAAACAACAGCCGCCGCTTGCCGGTCATCGTCAGATAGCGCGCCGCCCATACCGTCGGCGTGCCGACATCGGCGGCGAAGATCGCGTCCTCGTCGGCAAGCTCGCTGATCAGGCGCGCAAGATATTGCGGATGGACTGGCCGGCCCGGCTTGTCGGGCACGGCGAGTTCGTCGAGGCTCTTGCGCGTGTCTATATAGTGCGCGCGGGCGGCGTCGAGAAACCGGCGGTCTTCCTTGCGCGCAATACGGGGCAGCACCGCCGTCAATGTCTCCTGCACATCGCCGACAACCCCCAGCGCAATCGGCGTCCGCTTGCCAAGCTGGGCGGGGTCCCGGTCGATCTGAATGATCTGGGCGTCGACGGGGTAGAAGTTGCGATAGGGGAAGTCGGTCCCCAGCATGAGCAAGGTGTCGCAGTTCTCCATCGCATGATAGCCCGACGAGAAGCCGATCAGGCCCGTCATGCCGACATCGTAGGGATTGTCCCACTCGACATGTTCCTTGCCGCGCAGCGCGTGGACGATCGGGGCACCGAGCCGGTCGGCCAGCGCGATCACCTCGTCATGGGCATCGGCGCAACCGGCGCCGCAAAGCAGAGTGACGGCCTTGGATCGCTCCAGTTCGCCCACCAACTTTTCGATCTCTTCATCGCGGGGAATGAGGCGCGCTGGGGTGAGGGCGGGAAAGTGGAAGTTCGCTCCTGCAGGCGCATCGGCAAGCGCAACATCGCCCGGTATGACGATAACCGCGACGCCCTGCTGCCCGATTGCCGTGCGTATGGCGCGGTGAAGCACTTCCGGCATCTGGCGAGGATTGGTGACGAGTTCGATGAAGTGGCTACACTCGCGGAACAGTTCCTGTGGGTGCGTTTCCTGGAAGTAGCCGAGCCCGATCTCGGACGACGGAATGTGCGCGGCAATCGCAAGGACCGGGGTGCGATTGCGGTGGCAATCGAACAGGCCATTGATGAGGTGGAGATTGCCGGGGCCGCAGGACCCGGCGCAGACGCCCAGTTTACCCGTCAGCGCGGCATCGGCGCCCGCCGCAAATGCTGCCACTTCCTCGTGCCGGGTCATCATCCATCGGATTCTGCCCAATTTGCGCAGGCTTTCGTTCAACCCGTTGAGGCTGTCGCCGGTGACGCCCCAGATCCGTTCTACCCCGGCATTGGCAAGGGTACGGGCGATGAGATCGGCAATTGTGCGGTCGGGCATGGAGCTCTCCTTGCGGAAACGTCGAGGCGGGGAATGCGCGCCGGAGTGTCAACGGCGGCGCCGCGTCCAGGTTTCCTGCAACCGGCGCATGAAATCCCGACAGGATGTCCGACCAAGACGCTGCCAACTGGCTTTGGCCCGAATGCAGGGGCGCCGTTCCATACCGTGACAATTGCGACAGATGGGATCGGTTCAGTCCTTACGCCGAAGACTGCGTGAAAATGGGTCGGACGGAAGTAAACAAAACTTAACCATTAAACACGGCGCGCACCCATAAAGTGATGGTTTGCCGGCCGACCGCGCTGCACAAAGCGTGGGGTCGGACCTCTGTTAACTTTTTGCAAACTTGGGTTAAATCGCGTTTCAGGCGTTTGTCGTGTGCAGGCAAATCCTTCATGGCGCCTGCTCGCCATGATTGGAAAGGAAATCCAACATGTATCGGGAAATAGAGCCGAAAAACATGAAAGACGGCTTGGAGGAAACTATTAGAAAACTGGATGTTCGGATCGAAGCGACGCCGGTCATGAGAGAATCTGCCAATTCCGCTCCGGCGGATCCTTTGGCATTGGCAAAACGTATCTACGGCGGCCGCCGCAAGCGGGCTGCCTTCTTCAAGCAGCATATATTCGGTGAAGCGGCATGGGATATGTTGCTGGACCTTTACGTCTCGGAACATGCCGGCCGCCGGGTTTCAGTGACCTCGGCCACATTGGCTTCGGCGGCGGCATCGACCACCGCGCTGCGATGGCTAGCCATTCTTGAGGCGGAGGGGCTGGTGCTGCGGCAAAACGATCCGAAAGACGGCAGACGATCGTTCCTCATGCTGACCGAGCAAGCGAAAGCGCAAATGGAGGAGTATCTTCGCGCCGTCGCCGCAACGTTTTGATTGCCTTCTGCAAGGACATCGTTCTTGCCTGGCGACCGAATGGGATTAGGCAGAGTTCCCGATCAGTTCAGGACGGCAGCACTCATCACGTTTTCGCAGGCACAACGGCTCAGCGAACGTTAGGAAATAGCGGCGGCACTCAGGGATGTGCTCGACCGCCTGGATGCCTGCGGGCAAACGTTGGCGGCCGTCCATGTGCAACATGGCCTCGACTTACTGCAAGCGAACGCGAATGAGGACGATCCCGTTTAGAGCCTCTTCTTAGAGCATGATCGATCGCCGAGCCGGCTCGGCAGCTAGTCGATCTTCTTCACATGGCCATTGCCGACATCGTCGCGCGGCTTGCCTTTCGTGGTGCGCTGTGCGGCGGCTCCTGCGCCCGCCAGAATAGGGCCGCAGGCCGCGGACTTGGCATCGCCGATATCGACGAAGGCAAGCAGCCCGGCCACCGGCGCGGCAACGACCGCAAGTCCGATCCCGGCTCCGGCGCGGGCCAGCAGCGCGGGGCTGACGACATTGAGCGAGGGGTGCGCAAAGTGTCCGCCGATGCCGACCGGAGACTGGCCGGAAAACAGGCTGAACTTCTTTCCGTCGGCCCGGAAGGCCAGATCGAGGGCCTCGTTATCGAAGCTGAAGCCGCCGCGTCCGGTGACGACGTTCTTGGAAGTATCGATCAGGATCGGATCCGCCGCGGCTGTACCGCCGCGCACCGTGAAGGCGAGCAGGCCGCAGTTGACCTCTATGGGCTTCTTGAGCTTGCCTTCGAACATCTTGGTCACGAAAGTCCCGATATCCAACTCGGCAAGCTGGGCATTCTGAGTCCACAGCGTACCCTGCGGCATGACGAAGGCGATACGGCCCGAGGAACCGGCGAGCGAATCGTGGATGGTATCGCCCCGGCCCTCCAGCCTGATGCGGCCCCGGATAGTGCCGGTGGTGCCGGATTGCGCAAGGCCGTAGCCTGCAAGCAGCCGCCCCATCGGCGTGGGCGACAGCCGGATATCGTAACTGGTCGCGGTGGGGCGCTCGCGGGTGTCGAAGATGAGGTCGGATGAGACATCGCCCCGCGCCATCGAGAAAGTCAGCGGCGAAAGCGCCAGTCGGCCCCGGTCGAGATGGAGAGTAAGGGCGATGTCCTGCACCGGCACATTCCTCGAACGGACCATGCCGATCTTCCAGTTCAGTGTAGCGTCGAAGCGTTGAAGCGCCTCGACCGGCAGGCGCGCGTCGGGAAGTACCCGCTGGGGCCCGGCGCCGGTCGCCGCGGCGGCCGCGACCGCGCCTCTGGCGGCGACGATGTCCGGGTTGTAGCCGATAAATGGCGCGGCATCGACGATGTCGAGGCGGCGGGTCACCAGCGCGGCGGTGAGGCGCAGCCGCTTGTCATTGGCGATCGTGAGTTGCCCCGAGAGATCGGACTGGCCGAACCTGCCGCTCAGGTTCGTGAAGCGGTAATTGGTGCCGTCCTTCACCAGCTTTGAGCGCAGCACATAGTCGCGGGTATGCGGGATAACTACGTCGACGACATCGAGCAGGTCCGACAAGTCCCGGCCCTGCGCGCGGACTTGCAGCGGTACATTCTCGATTTGCGAAATCGACGGCAGTTGCCCGGAAACATCGATCACGCTGTTCGCCGCCCAGGCGCGCAATTCCAGCGCATTGGCGCCGCGATTGACCGTCGCGTCGGGTGAGAGCAGGCGGGCCTGCACGCGGAACGGCGTATCGCGCAGGGTGCCATCGCCGTGGAGGGCCACGGCCTTGCCGATATGGGCATCGGTCGAGACGATCGGATCGACTTGGAGGTTGGCTTCCAGCGGCATCTGCGGGTCAAGATAGCGGATGCGGGATCCCGAAACCGTTGCCCGGTCGATGCGGGGAAATTCCAGCGGCTTGCCCCCGCCGGAACCGAACGTCCACGTGTTGGCTCGATGCCGCGCATCCCACTCAAGATCGACCACGCCCTGATCGAGATCCAGCGTGTAGATGTGGCGTCGGCCGAGCAGCAGCGAAAGCGGGGCGATATGCGCTTCCACCCGGCGGGCGGCGAAAAGGCTCTTGCGCCCGGCCCATGCGGGGTTGGCGACGTCGATCCCTTCGGCGAGGAACTTGATGCGCAGCGGTGCGAAGTAGAGTTGGAAATCGCCGGATACGCGTACCGGGCGGTCTGACAGTGAACTGGCGATGTGTTCGAACGGATGCTTGAGAAAGCGGCCCTTCGTCACGAACAGGATGAGCCATGCCGTAAATATAAGGCCGACGAGGATTAATGCGGCATTGCGGAGCAGTCGCAGGCTGCGCCCGTGCGGTTCGCTCGTTTGGGCGTCCTGGGCCACATATGTCGACATCGCATCCATGATGCCGGGTAAGTGCAGATACGGCACCGTTAGTTTCAGGATGGTGACGGACCGTGCATTGCCGTCGTCAAAGAGCGCGTTGACGACGGATAGCGAGCCTTTCTGCCTTTCAACGCATAGGCGCGCGCTGGCCCGCCCAACAAAAATCGGGGTGTTCGTTCAGCGGTTCAAACGGGCTGGTCGATCGACTTCGCCAAGGGCGTGAACAGCTTTGGTCCGGAGGCCGTCATGTGCCAGCAGTCCTCCAGTCGGATACCGAATTCGCCGGGAATGTAGAGGCCCGGCTCGTCCGAGAAGCACATGCCTTCTTCAAGGCGCGTGTTGTCGCCGTGCACCAGATAGGGCGATTCATGACCGTCGAGCCCGATGCCATGGCCCGTGCGGTGCGACAGTCCGGGCAGCCGATAACCGGGGCCCCAGCCTTCGCGGGTGTAGAATGCCCGCACCGCATCGTCGATCGCGCCGACGGGCGTGCCGATCCGGGCGACTTCCAAGGCGATCTCCTGCCCCCGCTTGACGGTATCCCACACCTTGCGTTGGCGGGCCGATGGTTCGCCGTAGACCCAACTGCGGGAGATGTCGGACTGATAGCCGTGTACTTGCGCGCCGCAGTCCATGAGGATCACCGATCCCTCGCGGACTGCCTGCGGCTGCGCCGAGCCATGCGGATAGGCGCTCGCCTCGTTGAGCAGCACCAGTGAGAATTCCGGCGGCCCGCCCATCGCGGCAGACGTCTTGTCCATGAGGCTGGCGATGTCCTGCTGAGTCATGCCGGGCTTGATCTCGCCATGGACATAGCGAAGCGCGGCCATGGTAATGTCGTTGGCGCTCTGCATCAGCGCCAGTTCGGCAGGCGACTTGATCTGGCGGCAGCGGTTGACCAGTGCCTCGCCCGAGACCACTTCCCAGTCGCTCGCTTGCTTGCGCAAGGCGTCGAAGATGAAGAAGCGAGAAGTCGGCTCGATGGCGATTTTGCCTTTCGGCACCTTGCGGTCGACCAGCACGCTCGCCATCCGCAGTTCCGGACTCTGGTCCTCGTCCCATGGGCGGACTTCCGCCGGAATGCGCAAGGTTTCGCGCACGCTGGGCTCCTCGAAGGCCGGGGTGACGACGACTGTGTCACCGTCCGCCGGGATGATCGCGGCGGTCACGCGCTCGGAGCGCCACCATTCGATACCGGTGAAATAGCGCAGGCTCGAACCGGATTCGACTATGAGCGCGCCGATACCGGCTTCGCGCATCAGGCCCTGAAGCTTGGCGATGCGGGCCGCGTACTCCTCGCGGGAAATCGGCTTGACGTCCGGGCCGGTCGGCAAGCGCGGTTCCGTGGCAGCGCTGGCATAGAGCCGTGACGTCATGGCGATGCCGGCCATGGCCACCGCGCCCGTGAGAAACCCGCGTTTAGAGATCATGGAAAAGCCCCCGTTGCCGGCGATTGGGCCGGCCTCCAGCGATCTAGGGCACTGCCAAGGCCGCGATCAAGAGGCAGGCACTGACTTTGAACCGTCCGACGGAGCCGGTCGGGCCGGTCAGGGCTGGTCGGGCTGGGCCTGCTTTATGATGTGATAGGCGCCGCCCATCAGGCGGGTCACCTCATCGGCGCTGAGAACATAGTGGGGCTCGTAGCTTAGGTCCACCTGCTGCGTCCGCTTCCAGAGATCGACGTAGAGCCCCTTGTTCGGCCCGAAATTCAGATCGATATGGCGGGCCAATCGCGCCGGTCCCTGACGCGAATAGGCAGCGCGAAAGATCGCGATATCCACGACATAGGGGCCGATCATCACCCAGACATGACCATTCCAGGCGGGATTGGGCGTGCTGAAGACTTCGGCGCCATCGAACGGTGTGCGGTCGCCAAAGACCGGCACGCCCTCCACGGCCAGGGTTCCGGCCACGACGTGGATTGGCGCTGCCAGCCGGCTTTCCAGTCCCACCGCCAAAGCGGCGCTCATTTCCGCGCCCGCACCCGGGATGGCCGGAAAGACTTTCAGCAGATCCACTGCGCACTTCGACAAGGTGGCACGGTCGGCTTCGTTCATTTCATAGGCTTTGAATGCCTTGGCTGCGGCCCAGCCATGCTGAGCGGCAATGCGCTTGCCCAGGTGTGCGAGATCTTTGACGGTCGACATCCCGGCCCCTTAGCGCCTCGCGAACGCCGAAACCAGAGTAGCCGTGGCTCCCAGACGGGGCGTGCGAATCCTTTTGGGTATTCCTTGCAAGCGGCGATTCGTCCGATTCGGATATAAATTGCGAGGAATTCCAACCATTCCATGTCGCGAACATGGCCTGCAACATGACCGTCGCAATTCGTCGAAAGCGCTTGAATCCGAGATTCGAGGCGTCATCAACGCGCGAGAATCGTTCAGGAACTGCCGCAGACCTGTGCCAAAATGGGTAGTAATCAATTAGCTAACATTTTGTATTTGCTAATCCGTCGGTCCATTTCTAAGCCGCATTCATACCTAGTTAGGGCGAGTGGATGCGGGCAGCAGGGGGCTGAACGCGCTCGGAAATTAAGTGGGGCCTTAATGCATTCCGTGTGGTCACGGCGGCGAGCGTCCGCCGCCTGCCGGACCGGCAGTGTGCTGGTCGCGGCACTTCTTTCTGCAACTTCTGCACATGCCCACAGCGACTCCGTCTCGATCGACGTGGTTGCCAGCATCAAGGAACGCTGCGGCTTCGCCGCCGGCGGTCCGGTTAGCTACAATGCGCCGCGCGATCTTGAAAGCGCTGCTGATTTCTCGTTCGCGGTCGGTCTCGACTGCAACACGCCTTATGCGCTCGGCGTCACGTCGCAGCGCGGTGCTCTCACCAATCTGGATGCTTCCGACGACGGATCGGGCTTTGCCTTCAGCAAGTCCTACCGGGTGTCGATCTCTCTGGAGACGGACAAGGGCATGGTCCGCAGCGAGCGCTGCGGATCCGGCGATCTCATCGACGGAGGCCGATGCTCTTTCGCCAGCCTCGTGCCGGGGAACGGGCTCAAGTCGGGTCCCGGTATCAGCATCGGCCGCAACGCGGTCGTCAAGATCGATTGGCCTGCGCAGTCCACGGCTCAGCCGCGGCTTGCTGCCGGTCACTACAAGGACACTCTAATTCTGGTGGTCGGGCCACGCGCATAAGGCAGCTCTCCATCTGAAGGACGGCGCGTGGGTCGGCGTGTCGTTCAGCCATCGGTTGCCCATGCGGGATCCGATGTAATTCGCAAGAACCGCACATGGGGTTCTACATCATCCGCGCCATTGTGCGCTATATTGCCTAAGGAATTGATTATGAAGCGTTCGATTCTCACCGCCAGCGCAGCAGCGATCTTCCTCGTGGCCGGTGGCGCGCAGGCTGCCACCACCACCAGCATCGACATCAAGGCTGAAGTCGACAGCAAGTGCGGCATCTCGTCGCAGGCTTCGTCGATCACCATCGGTGACCTGACCGACGCCAACGCCAAGGTCCGTTCGACCGTGACCGATGAGATCGCCCAGAAGCTGACCGACGCCAACGTCGTTGCCTTCTGCAACAACGGCGGCAGCAACGTTAAGGTGTCGCGCGCTGTTCTCGCCCTTGACGGCGCGACCGGCAACGGCCTGGCACAGGGCGACTTCGCTCAGTACATCCGCTACAACCTCGACACCTCGATCAACGGCCTGGCCCTTGACTCGACCTCGACCGACGCCGGTTCGACCGTTGCCCAGCGCTTCGGCGGCCACGACAGCCTGAGCGCCGTCGAAACCCACGTAAAGTTCACGAAGGCCGTCAGCGACGGTACGGCTGTTGCTTCGTCGAACGGTGCCAACCGCACCGCCACGAACTGGTCGTCGCTCACCGATCGTCGGATGGCTGCTGGCAACTACACGGGTTACGTCTCGATCGAGCTGACCCCGGCTGCCTGATTTCTCTGGAGGCGGGCTTCGGCCCGCCTCCAACCTTTCCGGACCGCGCCGTTTCAGGATGAAGATGATGAATTCGCGTTTTGCGCGACACGCCGCGCACGCGCTGGTGTCGCTGACAGCATTGCTGGCTACTGCTACCCCGGCTGTGGCGCTTAACGTGCAGCCTGTCGTTGTCGACCTGCAAACCACGGGGCGCCGGGCCTCAGCCATCGTCACGTTGCAGAACACCTTCCCGGACACGGTTCCCGTGGAAGTGACGGTCCATCCTGTCAACGTGGTGAACGGCGAACTTCAGGAAGACGAGAACGCAGAGGGTGACGATCTGCTGGTCTTCCCCAGCCAGGCCACTCTGGCAGCCAACCAGTCGCAGGCATTCCGGGTCCAATGGATCGGGCAGCCTGCCGCCGGTGAGAGCAAGCACTTCTACGTCACCATCGCCCAGCTGCCGGTTACCATGCCGGACGGCCAGAACACCATTCAGGTTCTTCATCGCTTCAAGGTTCTCGTCAGCGTCGGTTCGGCTTCCGAGACGCCTTCGCTGAAGATCGTCGAAGCGACCATCGGCAAGGACGCCCAGGGCAAGCCGCAGCCCGTCGTGAAAGTCACCAACGACGGCGGCACGTACGGCTACCTGGCCAGCAACCGCATGACCGTGGTGGAACGCCGCGGCGACGGTACCGAAGCCTATCGCAAAACATTCGAGCCGGAAGAAATCCGCGAGACCATGGGGCTCGGCCTCGTGCCGTCCAAGGCGAGCCGGATCCTTCCGATGAACGTCGAACTGCCGGACGCGTCCGGTACCCTGTCAGTCGAGCTGAATTCGGCCGGAAGAAAATGACGCCGTGCCAAACCGCTATCCCTTCTATCTGCTAGGCTTGGCGGGGCTGGTTCCGTTCAGTTCACTGGCGGCAAGCGTGCCTGAAGGTACGACTGCGCTGCCGGCTCTGATGAGCGGAACGGCCATGAGCAGCGCCACCCCCAGCGTGGTGGCCGCTGCCCCCGATGCCGGGCTCGCTGGGCACAGCGCGGCCAAGCGCCTGAACCCTACCGGGCGGGATATTCCGATGGGCGGCCCGCTCTCGGACAACGGGTTCGTGCTGGGCGAAGTCTCCTACACCCTGAAGGCCGACGACAGCATCCTGATCGATGTGCAGGACCTGCTGCCGCTGCTGCGGAATGTGCTTTCCGCCGATGTCTGGCAGCGCCTTGCCGATGGCGTCAGCACGCAGCCTACGGTTTCGATTGCCGATTTGCCGAAGTACGGCGTTTCGCTGGCCTACGATCCCAGCACGCTGGGCCTGCTGATGACGGTGGACCCCAAGGTCCGTCAACGCCAGTCGCTCCGTGTCATGAGCGGATACGAGCCTGTCGCCGGCCCGATCCAGCCCGCCGAAGCCGTTTCGGCCTATGTCACGGCCTTCATCAACAGCGATTACGTCTACACGGGCCCGCAAACCGGTTTCATCACCCCGAACGTCCTGCTGGACAGTGCCGTGCGGGTGGGCGGTGTCGTGCTCGAAAACGAGGCGAGCGTGCAGGACGTGTTTCGCCGCGAAGGCACCCGGCTGGTTTACGACGACCAGCAGCACACGGCGCGCTACACCGTGGGCGACCTTGAACCGGTCTCCCGCGGGTTTTCGGGCACGAGCCCGATGGCGGGTGTTTCGCTCTCGCGCGTCTATGCAGATCTGGACCCGCAGCGGAACGTGCAGCCGCAGGGACAGAGGTCGTTCACGCTGACGCGCGCCTCCACGGTCGAAACGATCGTGAACGGCCAGTCGGTGCAGGTCACGCGCCTCAATCCCGGCACCTATGACATCAGCGACTTCCCGTTCGCCCAAGGCTCGAACGACGTAAAGCTGCTCATCAGGGACGACTCGGGCCGCGAGAACGTGATCTCGTTCTCTATCAATTTCGACCGCACGCTGCTGGCTGCTGGATTGAGCGAGTTCGGGATCTACGGCGGCGTAAAGACGCCGTTCGATACCAATGGCCGCACGTATAGCGACGAACCCGTCGCATCGGGCTTCTATCGCCATGGTCTGACGGAGGAACTGACGGTAGGCGCCAACTTCCAGGCCCAGCGCCGGGGCGCCGTGGCCGGTGCCGAAGTGGTCTGGGCCTCGCCCGTCGGCACACTGGCGCTGAACCTTGCCGGATCGCACAACACGTGGGTCGGCAGCGGCTATGCGGTCAATATCGGCTACGAACTGTCCTTCGTGGGGACCGAAAACAACGCCCGATCGTTGACCGCCTCCATTCAGGCGACCAGCAAGGATTTCGCGTTGCCCGATACGCTGGCCGCCAGCAATCCCTACATGCTCGATATCGGCGCGACCTATTCGCAGTCTCTGGGCGCAGACCATTATTTCAGCCTCGACGGTTTCTATTCGGTCGGACGCGGATCCCGGCAGGACCAGTCCACTTTCCGCGCCACTTATGGATGGCGGCCCAACCAGCGGTTGCTGCTGACAGCCGAGGCAAGCTACGAGAAGAGTGAGCGCGCTTCGGGTCCGGGTGCCCGAGTGTCGCTGATCTATCGCTTCGACCAGAATTCAAGCGTCACGAGCGACTTTGACACCCAGAACGATCGCGCCCGCTTGAGCTATCAGCGTTCCAGCGGCACCGGTGTCGGGTCCTACAATGCGTCGGCGAATATCGATCGGGTCGACGACTCGGTCGGTCTCAATGCCACGGTGAACTACATGACGAACCGGGCCGAACTGGGTGCGGCGCATTACACGTCCTTCGACAACGACGGGACCATCACCGATCAGCGTACCTCGCTGCGCGCAGCCTTCTCGTTGGCCTACGCGGGCGGTTCGGTTGCCCTTTCCCGGCCGATCTACGACAGCTTCGCGATCGTCAAGACGCACGACTCGCTGAAGGGCGCGCCCGTCTACATCGATCCACGCGGTGATGATTATGTCGCCAAGTCGGGACTCTTCGGCGGGGCGGTCGTACCACAGCTTTCCGCCTATTCACCGCGGCTCATCACTTACGACGTTCCCGGCGCACCGGCGGGTTACGATGTCGGCACCGGCATCATCCAGGTTCGTCCGCCCTATCGGTCGGGCCATCTGATCGAAATCGGTTCGGACTATTTCGTCACGTACGCCGGTCAACTTCTGAAGCCGGATGGTACGCCGCTGGCACTGGTCGGCGGGCATGCGATCGAAGTCTCAAAGCCGGATCGCAAGCCTGTCGACATGTTCACCAACCGATCCGGCCGTTTCGCGGTACAAGGACTGCGCGCAGGGAAGTGGCGGATCGAAATGCCGACGGACGAGGGAACGCTCGTCTATGAGATCGATGTGACGACAGGCGACGCATTGCAGCGCGGGGCTGCCTTAAAGCCGGAGAGAATCCAATGAAGATTGCCACCGCTCTCCTGCCACTGTTAAGTTTGCTCGCCGTTGCATTCCCGCAATTGGCCCAGGCAAACTGCGTGGACTTTCGCGCTTCCGCCAGCGAACTCAACGTGGACTACGACCCCTTCAATCCGGCCGGGATCGAGCGGATCTTCACCATACACGTCCGCCGCCTCGATCCGCGCGTGACGGCGGTGCGACTGGTTCTGGCCAACCCCGGCGCGGTCAATCGGGGGTCGGCGCTCGGGCGCAACAATTCGGTCCGCTACGATATCCGCTGGGTTCAGGACGCCGGGCGGATGATCCTCGTGTCCGGTGCGGAACAGCCGAATGCGACCAATGGCGCGCTGATCGAATTTTCCGCCAACGCCACGGGCGACAACGTGAACCAGAACTTTCGGCTGCAGATTCCGGCGGGGCAGGGGATCGTCGCCGGGAATTACTATCAGCCGCTTGAGCTTCGCTTCGTTTGCCTTGCCGGTCGGGATGAGATCGATCGCGGCACGCAACTGGGCAGTCAGGTGGCCGTCGATGTGACAGTGCCCGAGCGCATCGCGACCTTCGTCGGCTCGGCCGGTTCGCAAAGAGGGCGTATCGATTTCGGTGATATCGACGGGTCTAGCGGTAATCCCGTTCGCGGCCTGACCGTCACTGCACAGTCCACCGTGCCTTACGAAATCCGTGTCGCGCAGGATCGCGGCGTGATGAAGCGCTTCGATGGAGACGACGCTGCGCTGCCTTATGCGTTGAAGTTGTCGGGTTTCCCGGTATCGAACCAGTCGACCGTGACGTGCAGCCAGACACCAGCGCCCAGCGGCCGCAACCACAACGTGCAGGTGGAACTCCAGAGCCGGGATATCCAGCGCATGCCTGCGGGCAAGTATAGCGATATCGTCACGCTGACATTCTCGCCGCGCCTTGGGCTGTCGGGCGGCGACGGGTGCTCGGCTGGGAGGCCGTAATCTCCGGACGGCAGGTCGGCCCCGCTTTCAAGCGGGGCTACCGGCTCAAAAAATGGTGCCCTTCGCCTCTGCATTGAGGCTGAAGTTCGTCGCGCTTTCAGGGGCCTGCGAAAGGACCAGACGCAGCGGCTCGGTCCTGTAGGCGGGCGCGCGATTGTCGACGATCACCGTCTGGGTGTCGTTCGGAGAGATCGTAATGCGCTGGCTGCCGACCTCTACCCATGAATTCACCAGACCGGCCGGATGATTCAGGGTCACCGTGTAGCCGGCGAGGTTGTTGCAAAGCTCGTTCATGACGCCAAGGTCATTAGTGCCGGCCTGAATGGGACGGGCGGACGAACCGGCAATGCTGACCTGGCAAACGGTCGGCACCCTACCGGACACCGAGATCGACGTGCCGTCATAGGCACTGGCCGACGTCGCCGTAAAGATCAGCAGCGCCATGGCCAGCGCACCGCATTTGTTTCCCATACTTGGCATTTCTAGCCTCCTGCTGCGGGGAGCATCATGCATTCCGGCTGAAACTGCGGTTTAGATATCTGGTTAATGCGTATTAACTAACGACATACTCTCTGAAATCGGCCGATTTTAAGCAATCTTCTCTGAAAACGGCGCCGTTCCACTAGCTGCGTGTGGAAACGACACCGGAACTATACGCAGGTAATCTTCACGCCAAAAGTCAGTATTTCCCGTGAGAGGCCGTTTCAGTGCGATCGCTTGAGGCAAAGGCTCCCAATCGCGCAGACACCCATGGCCAGCCCGGCGATCAGGAAGGCGTCGCTATAGGCCAGCAGCAGCGCCTGACGGTGCACTGTCCCATCCAGCAGCGCGAGCGCCTGTTGCCGGAGCGGACCGGTCGCCGGGCCGTGGAGGGCGGTGTGGCGGTCCACTTGTCCGTGCCCAAGCAAGCGCACCATGTCCACCATGCGATCACGGTAGGACTGCGAAAACGGCGTGATCGCTTCGCCGATCCGGCTTGCGTGGAGCTTCTCGCGGTCGACGACGATCTGTCCGGCAATGGCGATGCCGATGGCGCCGCCCACATTGCGCAGCGTCGAAAACAGGCCCGATGCGGATCCGAGTTCGGACTTCTCCAGACCGTCCACCGCCATGACGCCAAGCGCGACGACGATGAACGATTGCCCGATCCCGCGCACCACCAGCGACGGCACGATTACATTGCTGGCTGCATCGCCATCAAGGTGAATGTTCATCAGGCACCCTGCCGCCATCACCGCGAAACCCAGCATGACGACTACCCGCACGCCGAACCATTTCATCAGGCGCGGCGATGCGAAGGACATGGCGAACTGGACCAGTCCGTAGGGGATCATGGTCAGGCCGATCTGAAGTGCGTTGTAGCCATGGGCTTCCGCAAAGTAGTTCGGCACCAAGAACACCACGCCGAATACCGCTGCTCCGAACGTGAACTGCATCAGGCTGGCGAGACTGAAGTTCCGGCGGCCCAAGAGGCGCAAATCGATGAACGGATCCTTGCGGCGCAGTTCGATCACCACAAAGGCGGTCAGGCAGATCGCCGCGCTCAACGCGGAATTGACGATGAAGGACGACGTGAACCAGTCCTTCCTGCCGCCTTCCTCCAGCATGATCTGCAAGGACGAGAGGCCGATGGCCATGGTCGCGATTCCGGCCCAGTCGCCGCTGCGAAGCTTGCTTAGCGCCATGGGCGTGCGCGGTGTCGCCCAGCCGATCGCGGCGAGTAGCAGCAAGCCCGGCGGCACTTGCAGATAGAAGATCCAACGCCAGTCGTAGGCCTCGGTCAGCCATCCGCCCAGCGAGGGCCCGGCGGCCTGCGCCACGTTATTGGCGACGGCGAACAGCGCCATCCCGAACGGGTGTTTGGAAGGCGGCAGTTCGGTAACGATGATCTGGAACGACAGCGGAATCAGCACGCCGCCGAAAGCACCCTGAAGCGCCCGCGCCGCGATCATTACACCGATATTGGGGGCCAGCGAGCAGACGATGGAAAACATCACGAAACCGGCCGTTCCCACCATCAACACTCGCCGCATCGAGAAGACCGAAACCAGCCAGCCGGTCAGCGGGATGACAATGATTTCCGCGACCAGGTAGGCGGTGGTGATCCACGCCCCTTCCTCGAACGAAGCACCCAGAGAACCGCGCACGTCGGGCAGCGAAGCATTGGTGACGTGGACGTTCATGCCCGCCATGAAGCAGCCGACCACACCGCCGAGCACCGCGACCCACGCCCGCGTGGAGACCGTTTCCCCTCCGCTGCCGCCGCTCATCGTCCGCTCTCCCGGGTGTCTATCTGCGTTACCACCGACATGCCGGGGTGGAGGCCCCTGGCGCGGCGCTGTCCGGGATCGAGATGGATACGCACGGGCATCCGCTGGACGATCTTGGTGAAGTTGCCGGTGGCATTGTCGGGCGGCAGCAGAGCGAACTCTGCGCCTGATGCGGGCGCGATGCTGTCCACATGGCCGGTGAGCGTCTCACCGCCAAAAGCGTCGACCGCGATCCGTGCCGGTTGGCCGGGGCGCACGCGATCGACTTGCGTCTCCTTGTAGTTGGCAACGATATAAACCGCGTCCGGCACAACGGCCATGACTGGCGTGCCAGGCTCAACGTATTCGCCCACACGAAGCGTGCGTTGACCGATAGTGCCGGAAACCGGTGCGCGGATCACGGTGCGGGTGAGTTGCAGGACAGCCAGATCCAGTGCCGCATGGGCCTGACGGAACGTGGCTCTCGCCTTGTCCAGATCGGCTCGTGCAGCTTGTTGCTGCGTGGCTAGCACGGGGAGTCGTTTGCGCTCGGCGGCGGCCGATGCGTTGGCGGCTGCAAGCTGAGACTGTGTCCGGCGGGCATCGGCCTCGGCACTTTCGAGGGCCTGCGCGCTGGCGACGGCCTGCCGGGTGAGCAGGCGTTGGCGCTGGAACTCCAGATTGCCGCGATACGCATCGGCGGCGCTGGCCGTGGCTGCCGCAACGCTGTGGGCGATCACGCTGTCCTGCTGGCTTAACTGTGCGCCCAGATTGGCGATACGGGCTTGCTGCGCGGCGATATCCGCCTCGGCTGCCGCCACGGCACCTGCGGCCGCCTCCCGCCGTGCCCGGTAATCGCGGTCGTCGATCTGCGCGAGCACTTGTCCGGCCGTCACACGCTGGTTGTCCGCTACCGCCAATTCGACCACGCGCCCAGCCACCAGCGGTGCCACTGTCACCACGTCGGCGCGAGCATAGGCGTTGTCGGTATCGACCATAAAGCGTTCGACCGACCACCAGTGCAGCCCCCAGACTGCCCCGCCGACGAGCACCAAGGCCGCAGCCGAAAGCGTGAGATGCCTGCGGGATGGACGAAGGGTGCGGGCTGGGGAAGCTGCATCGGTCATTGTCTCATTACTCATCGGGTTATGGTCGATCACGAGGTCGAACGCGGTGTGGTGGGCAGGGACGAGCGGATCAGTGGCGACGCCGCCGGATCGGGCGCGCCTTCCCATCCTCCGCCAAGGGCGCGGAAAAGCGTGACTTGTGCGGCGGCAAAGTCGAGGTTGGCTTCGGCCAGTGCGGCCCGGTCAGAAAGGGCGCCGCGCTCGGCAGCAAGCGCCTCCAGCGCATCTGCACCGCCCGCCGCGCGGTTCGCGCGCATGAGTTCGGCGGCTTTATCGCTGCGCTCTGCAGCAAGGCGGCGGGCGTTGCGCGTTCGCGCTGCGGCATCGAGCGCGGAAGCCGCGGCACCTGCTTCCTGAAGTGCCGTGAGGATCGCGGCGTCGAACCGGGCCAGTTCACCGCGCTCCCGGGCGCGTGCCTGCGCGATCCGGGCCCGGGCGGCGCTCACATTGGGAAAGCTCCACGAGAGCAGAGGGCCCAGTCGCCAGACCATATTGTTGCGTAGGCCAAGATCTCCGGGCGTCTTCGCCGAACTCGCGATCCCGGCGCCCAAGGCGATATGCGGGTAGAGATCGCCCACGGCGACGCCGATCCGCGCGGTGCTGGCCTTGAGCCTCAGTTCGGCCGCGCGCACGTCTGGACGACGGTTCAGAAGCGCCCGGCCATCCAGTTGCGGCGGAGCGGAAGCGAATTCCGGCAGACGCGTGCACGCCTCAGCGGCGGCGGGCACGTCCGACGGCACGCGGCCCGCGAGCACTGCCAGGGCCTCCAGCGCCTCCTGCCGCCGGGCTTCCAGTGCGGGGCGCACGGTACGGGCGCGCGCCTCCTCGGCCGCAGCTTCCGCGACCTCGCCTTCTGTGACCGCGCCCGCATCCCGCAGGGTCTCTACGATCTGGCGGTTGCGTGCCGCCAGCGCTTCATCTTCCCGCGCTATCGCCATTCGGCGCGACAGGCCGCAGGTGTCGACCCAACCGCGCACCACTTGTGCGGCAATGGCCACGCGCGCCGCATCGAGCAATGCGGCTTCCGCCTCGCTGTCTGCCGATTCAGCCCGGATCGAGGCATCGATCTGGCCGAAAAGGTCGAGTTCCCATGTGAGGTCTGCGCCAAAATCGAAGCGCGAGCCGGTGCGGACATGCGAACTTTGCCGAGAGGCCGCCTCGATCTGGTCCTGCAACGTGCTGCCCAGGCCAGCACCTGCGGAGAGTGTGGTATCTGGCAAACGATTGCCTTCCGCTTCGCGCAACACCGCGCGTGCTTCGAGCAGCCGGGCTTTGGCCGCCTGAAGGTCCCGGTTATTGGTCAACGCCTCCGCGATCAGCGCGTCGAGAGCGGGTTCGTTGTAAAGGCGCCACCACTGCGACGGTGTCAGGTCGGCCGAGGAGGGCGCTTCGGGCAGCGCAATCGTCGAGCGGGGTGGGGCAGACGGCGCAGCCGCGCACCCTGCCAACAGAGCAAGCGGCAGGATCGCGGCAGGAAGCGATGCAGAGGGCTGGGGCACGGAAGCAGGGTCTTTCAGAGCATCTTGGGCCCGTTCCGTTAGGGCATACGCGCTTGTCCATCTCCTGCGGGTGTGACAATAATCGTCGTGAAATGGACATCTTGCGGACTGTTGATGAGTGCCAGCGTGCGGCGCGGCCGATTGCGGCTTTTGCGAGCGAGCATCCAAATGGTCAGCATATCGCCCCGCACAGCCATCCGCGCGCGCAGCTCATCCACACGCTCACGGGTGTGATGACAGTGACGTGCGCGGAAGGAAGCTGGGTCGTCCCGACAGGGCGTGCGGTGTGGATGCCGCCCGAAGTCGAGCACGCGATCCGCATTGCCGGCGATGTCTCGATGCGCACGCTGTTCGTCGGGCCCGACGCTCGGTCCGATCTACCCGTCACGTGTGAGGTGATAGAAATCTCCCCCTTCCTCCGCGAGGCGCTGGTCGAGGCGACGGCGATCCCCCTAAACTATGTGCCGGGCGGGCGGGACGAGCGCGTGATGGAACTGATCCTCGATGAGATCACCGCAGCGCCGCGCCTGCACATGCACGTTCCACTTCCGCGCGATCGGCGGTTGATGCGGCTGTGCGAGGCGATGATAGCGGATCCGTCCGCGCCGGTGACTTTGGAGGGGTTGGCCGCGCAAGTTCACGTCAGTGGGCGCACTTTGGCCCGGATGTTCCATCGCGAATTGGGAATGAGCTTCGGCGCATGGCTTCGCCGCATGCGGCTGTTGCTGAGCCTGCCCCGCCTCGCTGCGGGGGCAACTGTGCTCGAAGTGGCACTGGAACACGGTTACGATAGCCCGAGCGCATTCACGGCGATGTTCCGCCGCGAACTCGGACTTCCGCCCAATCTTTACGTCAAGACCCGAGGGTGATCGGAGTGCCGGTGTTGGCGGCTTTACGTGCCTCTTATCGGAGCAATTTTCATAGCCGGAGGCTTCGGAGGTTGTCGCGGAGCAGCGCCTGAAGGCGATTGCAGCAAGCATGGTCCCGGAAATCAAGAAGGGTCGGAAACTCGACGGCATTAGGCATATTATTTCAATAAAACTATAGAATACGCATTTATATTATTTCACTGGATAACCAGATTTGCGGCATGGACGCCCCTCCGCAATCGGCGCTAGCGGGCTGCCCATGAGTATCATCGCGCAAATCATGAACACGACCACCGGCCAAATCATCCAGAAGATGAAGTTCGAACGCATGCCCAAGCCGTGGGTTACCTTCCATCTTTCGACTGGCGAGCAGGTGACCGCAGATCGCGTGCATGTCGGTAAGCCCGCTCCGGGCAAGTTCATCACGCCAGTCGAAGTTTGGGTGACGCCCAAGGAATAACGGATTGGAGCTCACCGGGCGTAAACGGCGCCATCGGGATTGAGGAAATATGGTTCAACGCCAGGAAGGAAGGCGAAGGAATGTGTCGATATTTCAATCCTTCCTGGCGCGGCGATGGACCATCTTGGTGAATCCGTGAGGTAAATCCTGAAGGGGCGCCGAAATGGCGTCCATCTCGAACCAAAGCAGCCCTGGCCGGGCAACAATCCCCGCGCGGGGGCCGCTTCGATTCAGCGTGACCGGGCCCGAATGGGTCAATCGGCAGAATAGACCATATTGCGGACCCTGACCGTGCCGCTACCCGCCGCGAACAGCGCCGGGCGCAGGCTGAGGTACGCTCCCGCCATGTTCTGGTTATAGCCGCTCACTTCATAGGAGCGGTGGAGCACCCAATTCTGGCCGTCGGCACTGTAATAGAAGTGGCCAACCTGATCCTCATTGCGAACCCGAAGATACAGGCGGGGGCCGATGGCAGGCACTCGGGCTTCGAAGGCATTCTCCTCGCCCAGCACATAGGCGCGAAAGCGGTTCGGGTCTGTGGCGATGCCGCAGAAATATTTCTCGTTGTAGAACAACAGGAGCCCTGCGGTTACCTGTCCCTCCAGTTCCACTTCCATCGACAGTTCGTAGCGTCGGTCGCCGCTGTTCATGACCAGAGGCGATGCGTCAGCCGGTCCCTTGCCTTGGGCGGTCAATACGAGGGCGCCGTTGTCGAAGCGGACCCGGTCCCGATAGTTGCGGCCGGGTTTGTAAAAGCTCATGCGCGCGCCCAGTGCATCCGCGTCAAACGGGCCGGAGAAGGCCACGCCATTTGCGCCGAGCTTACGGCCCGCCGGCTTGCGGAACGGGCGGGACAGATCGCCGCCCAGCGCGCGCGGCCAATCGTCTGCCGTCCATTCGATGGGCTCCAGCAAGCTCTGCCGCCCGAGCGTGCGATAGCCGTTTTCATAGCCGTGATAGAGCATCCACCATTTCCCGGATGGATCCTCGACCGGTGTGCCGTGACCGCGCGACCACCAGGGTTCGTTGATCGAAGTCGTGCGGACTATGGGGTTGTGCGGGCAATTCTCCCAAGGCCCCTTGATGGACTTCGCGCGTGCGACGATCACCATATGACTGGTGGGCGGCCCCGCAGTACCGCCCTCGGCAGAGAACAGATAGAACCAGCCATTGCGGCGGATGATCTTCGGCCCTTCCAGAGCAAAGGTCTCGACCGCCCAGTCGGCGGGATATTTCCAGCCCTCATAGGCTTTCTGGTCCGGTCCGGAGCGGGTCAGGCCATCATCGCTCAGCGGGATGAGCACGCCATCGCTCACGTAGAGATAACGCTTGCCGTCCTCGCCCACCGCATGGCCGGGATCGATGGCGGTGTAGATGCCGACATCGATGGGCTCGCTCCACGGGCCCTCAATCCGTTCGGCGTGGATGACATAGTTGGTCATCGGCCGGCGGGCCGCGCCGATCGCGCTTGGCATTTGCGACACGCCGCGTACCGCGAAATAGATGTAATAGCGCCCGTCGTGCTTCACGAGATCCGGCGCATAGACCGAACCGACCGGCTCGGTCAGGGCAGGGCCGATTGGTGACCAGTTGACCAGATCGCCGGACTTCCAGATCACCAGTCCCGGATAATAAACGAAGGACGAGGAGACCTGATAATACGTGTCGCCGTCACGCAGGATGCTGGGATCAGGATGGTCGCCCGCCATGACGGGGTTTCGAAATGTGCCGTCGCCCAGATCGGCGGTGCGCTGCCCTTCGATGCCGCGCCCCCAGTCCGTTCCCGTGTGGGGATGATTGGAGACGGACCTCTGCGCGGCGGATAGTGTTTCGGGCAGGGCAGCGAGGCCTGCCGCACCCATCGCCGAGAGCAAGGCCTGGCGGCGTGTACTGTTCATGGATGTTCTCCGGAAATCATGGTCAGGGGCGGCGCAGCAGCTTCAGGCGGATGATCCGCAGGCCGTCATTGGGGAAAAGGAAATAGCGTTCGTCGCCGTTCATCGTTCGGCCGGTGATCCAGCGGCCGTTCACGAAAGCGCCTTCCTGAACGTGATCGATCTCGACTTGCGTGCCGGGTATGGAAAAGCGCAAGTTGATGCCGCGACCGATGATCAGAAATTCATCCTCGCCGCTGGCGATGGCGAGACCATAGCCGGTTTCTGGTGGCTTCGCCTCTTCCCCGGTGCCCGCACCGAAGGCGCCTACCGTGGAGATCGGCCCGGAAATGCTGAGGGTATAGTCGCCCAGCGTCTCCTTGATCTGCCCGCCTTTGGCGATGCGGAAGCCGCGAATTTTGCCCTCCGCCTGCGCCCGGGCGATCGGGCCGGACATCTCGTTCAGCACCTTGTAGGCCTGGGAGAGTTCGCTGCCGTCCGCCGCGTCCTCGATACCGAAGGGGGAGAAAGCGATGGCGTCATATTGGCCGATTGCCACGAACAGATTGCCGGTGTCGTTCTTCGCTTCCGGATTGAAGATCGGATTGTCGGCCCGCTTGTAGTCCGCCAGCGTGCCGGCATAGTCGTCGACATAGATGTCCGGCCCCAGGAGGGCGAGCGACGGCGCTGCTGCCTTCCAAACATCCATCATTCGGGCAACCGGGCCGCCGCTGGGATAGTCACCGGGTTCGGGAGAATTGGCCTGCGGGCCGAGCCAGGCGTTGGCGTACATGGGCAGCGCAAGCTGAGACGCGCCCGCCTTTGCCACGCGCTCCACATAGCTGCCGAAGCCCCAGGCCATGAAGACTTCGTCGGCGGCCTTGTCCGTGCCGAACACGTCCGCCCATGTTCCCGTTTCCCGGAAGCCATTGCGCTGCCAGACTGCCAACAGTTCCGGTCGGAGGGTCGCGTGATGGTCGCGCAAATAGGCGATCAGCGCAGGCGGCACGGGCTGGCTCCACGCGGCCGCCGCGAGTGGCGAGCGGTCGCGGCTGTCACCCAGCAGGCCGACCTCATTCTCCACCTGCATCATGATGACGGTATGTTTGCGGTCGATCTGCCGAATATGCGCCATGAGCGCGGCAAAGGCGCGTGCGTCGGCTTGCAGCAAGGCGTCGCTGAAGACGCTCATCGTGGGATTATAGCCCAGATAGGCGGCGATCCCTTTGGGCTTGGCGTTGCGATCGCGCTCGACCCTTTGAAAGCGGGCCGTGTCGCTGCGCACCCAGGACGGGGTATAGGTCGACTCCGCATTCTTGTAGGCACCGAACCAGATCAGGACGAGCTTCATGTCATGCGCGGACGCTTGCTTTATCTGGTCGTCCACGGCGGTGAAATCGTAATGCCCCTCTTGCGGCTCGACCAGTTCCCAGCTGGCCGCGCCGATCACCGTGCGGACATGATTGCGGGCCAGCTTGTCCCAGATCGGCGCCATATAGTCCGGGCTGGACGGGCTGCTGTTATGCAACTCGCCGCCAAGCACGAGATAGGGCTCACCGTCGACCATCAACTGCGTTGCGGCACCATTGCGCTGCACATGGGGGAGTGCCTTGGGCGCAGCCGATGCCATGACTGCCGGAGCCATGGCCAGCAAAAGCGCCGATCTCATCAAAACTCGCAATACCTTCTCCCTCTGTTCTATCGATTTCTTTCGTTTACTGTGGGGCCAGCAAGGAAACGGGGCCGATCAAGCCTGAAGGCCGCAGCGGCGCATTCGGCAGGTAAGTCGGAGTGCTGGTCCAGGTCACTTTGTGCGCGCCGGGCTGTGCATCTCCGATCAGCCGGTTTATCCAGCGATCGGCTACCCGGACGCTAAGGGTGTTACGCCCTTCCTTGACCAGTGAGCCGATGTCGACAGTATGTGGCTCGCGCCAGATGGTGCCCGCCAGATGGCCGTTGACCGTAACTTCGGCGATGTCCCCGAGTTTGCCGAGATCGAGAACCAGCGGCTGCCCCGGCCTTGTTCCCTTGGGCAGCTCGAAGGTCTTGCTGTAGGTCGCGATTCCGGAAAAGTAGCGGATACCGGGGTTGTCGTTCTCGCTCAAGGAAGCAAGGCGGGGCAACTTCGCTGACGCAGGTGCGCCGCGACCGGGCTGGAAATCGACATTCCAGACGCCCCCCCCGATATCCTTGAGCGGCTTGAGGTCCACTTCGGGAACCGATGCAGACTGCGCCGTTGCCGGCCGCACGAAGGCGACGAAGAACGCATCGGTCGGCGCCATGTCGAGCTTCACGACTGTTTGCCCATCCTCGATGCGGTATGTGACCGCTAGACGTTGGCCTGTGTCCGCTCGCCAGATTTCCGGAAGCTTTCCGGTAACGCGAAAGCGTGCTTCACCGGTTTCGCGGTGATCCGTGCGGTTGGTCAGAAAATAGATTTCACCCTCAGGCAGCGTCCGGTGCCGGAACAGGATCTTGCTGTCGCTCGCCGCTCCAGTGTAACTGAAATCGGGCGCCAGGCCTGACTGAGCGAGCATTGCCTCGACATTGCCCGTGTCGATAACCTGCCCCTTGCCGACGGTCGCGCCCGAGCCATCGGCCCACAATTGCTTAACCAGTTGCGCAAATTCGCGCGGATCATCCCCGAGCGCCGGAGAAGACGAGGGCGCATGCCCCATGATGGTCGCGCCGTCGTTGGCGAGCGCGGCGATCCGGCGCAAGGTCGCAACCGTCATTCGGTCGCTGGTGCCGCCAAGGTAGAGCGCGCGGTAGCGGGCGCCTCCGGGCGTGACCAGTTCCTTGCCCTCCACCTTCAGCGCATCATACAGCGCGGCGACATTGACGAAATCGTAGGCGTAGCGCGTGGGTGCATCCTTGGGCGAAGTGCTGAACTGTCCCACCAGCGGGGCCTCTTCGCCATAGAAGTAGGCAAGATCGGAATGGTCGCGTCCCTGCTGGAGAAGGAATGCGGTGCGCCCCAGATAGTCGATCCACGGCTTAGCCATCTCGGCCCAGGTTTCGTGCCGATTGAAGTACTGGCCGAAAATGAGAAGCGCGAGACCGGGCTGCTTGTCATCGACCGGCTGGTGGACCGATGTGTGGATCACCGGTCGGTTGACGCCTGACGCGAATGCGAAATCCATCTTTGTCCGAAGATCTGCAGGCGAAGTCGCCCAAGGCGAGAGGGCGTTGGTCAGCGATTCAGCGGCAACCAGATTCTGCCCGTAAATATGCGCGACCGAGGCGGCGCCGCGCATGTCGATCTCTGCGGCGGACATTGACATGGGTATGTCTGTCGGCTGGCGCATCGCCATGTCGTCGCCGAGGACCACGCGGCTGGTCTCCAAAGCCTCGCCGTAATAAATGAGGCGGCGCTCATGTGCGACCTGCGCGATTGTCGCATAATGCTGGCTTGCCATGAGATCGCCGAGCGTCCGGCGGAAATCATAGAGAAACGCATCGCTCTGCGCGCGCGAACCGACGATCACACCGGTGAGGGCCGGGAACCAGGGCTTCGGATCGTATCCGCGAAGCGCCTTGAACTGGGCTACGAGATCGGCGCTCCAGTTCGAGGGGCCGACTTCGGTACTGTCCGTCAGGATTGCGCGAAGGCCGCGCCGGCCGATCAGGTCGTCACCGGTGGCGCTGGCATACATGTCGAGATAGGTCTGAAGGTAATCGCGCACCGCGTGGCCGTCGTACTTGTCGACTTCGAGACCGGTGGCCTCGGCCGTCGCCGGGTGGTTCATCGTGCCTGTCAGCGAATAGCCCAGACGCACGATCTTCCAGTGCCCGGCCGGGGGCGTCCAATCGAGCTTGCCATCGGGTGACATCCGGGCCGTGAGGTCGACAATGTCCTTTGGATCTATGCCCGGAACCTCGGGACCGACACCGCGATCAAGCGCATAGTAGTCATTGGCAATTGCGAACCCGGCCTTCTGTTCGAAAGCATTGACCCGCGGTGTCGCCTGCAATGCCAGCTCGGTGATCCTGATGCGGTCGGAGGCGCCGCCGCTCATCATCTCGGCGGCACCTTTGGCGCCGAAGGCCTGCAACATGCCGGGAATATCGACTCCGGGCGTCATGTCGCCCATCTGTCGCAGCATGCCGCCCTGATTGGCACGCGCGGTCCAGCTAAGCCGGAATCGGGCGGCGGTCACCGGGGCGAAGCTTGCCGTCGAGGGCGTCGGCCCTGCCGACAGCTCCGCCACCTTGCGCCATTCGCCGTGTTCGCTCTCCGCTTCGAGAAGCGGCACGGACGTGGTTCCCGAAATCTGGTAGGTCACGGAACGGATGGTTCTGGGCTTGTCGTATTCGATCAGCACAGCAGATGGTGTCTTCGATCCGGCAGTGAGGATGTCCACGCTTTGGGCATACCTGCCATCGTTCAGCGCCGCTGCATCCAGAGGGCGATCGTCCACGCGGACGGATGGGATCGGAAGCGGCGTCCAATCGCCGGGAATGCGGAAGGCCAGCACGGCAAAGTCGCGGGCATATTGAGGGAAGGCGATCCCCTCTTGCCCGGGCGAAAACGCCATGTGCTGGGCCGGGATGTCCTGGAAGCTGCCGGTGGTATCCGGAATGGGTGGAAGGCTGCCGATGAAACGCTTGCCGCCTTCTGCAGACATCTCGCTCCAGACGAGCTTTTTCATGCCGTCACGCGGCTTGACCCACGGGCCGCCGGTTTCGCTCCACCCCGGAGAAGAGGCGGTGGCAAGCTCCAGGCCATGCTTGTCGGCTTCTTCGGCAGCGACGCGGAAAGCATGTTTCCACTCAGGGCTCATGTAAGGGAGGCGCTTGGCAACGATTTGTGGAGTGACCACGGCTGCATCGAAGCTCTGCATTCCCCCGATACCAATACGAGCCATCCACTCGATATCCTTTCGGATGCCGTCTTCGGTGATGTTCCCGTTCATCCAGTGCCACCAGACGCGTGGGCGCGCCGTGAGCGGGGGATCGCGGAAACCGGCTTCAAGATCGTCGGCCTGCTGGGCGTAAGCGTTGATGCCCGAGATTGGCAGCAGGGCGGCGCCAGCTCCAAGAAGCAAGGCAAGGCGGCGCACCTTTCGCGCCTTGGACCGGGCAATTGTCATCGTGACTCCAGTTCAAAACAAGGAGCGAAAGACGCCCCCGCCATCGGACCCTCGCCTTAATGGCGCAGAACCAACCGTGCGGGAGCGAAGGGATGTGCGGCGCGGTTTGAGCGCGCCGCATCTACGAAGCCGGTCTCGATTTTCGGGTCGAGCGGGACGACGGAACCGGCTCGGCACCGTCGCCCGAATGACCGTCAATCGATGACGCCCGCCTGTCGTCCGGATTCCCCGATCTTGAGCATGCGCTTGTCGCCGGGAACACAGCTCCAGTTGGCACCGTCCTTCACATCGCCCTTGCCGCTGTAGCGCGCCATTTCAGGGAACTTGCAAAGCGGCATCGTGCGGCCGAGCGGCTGCTTGAAATCGACGCCGAATTGGTTTGCCTTGTAGAGCGTGGCGGGCAGATTGTCGGGCGCGTCGCCCTTTTCAACCCATGCCTCGATGGCGCTCAGCGCATCGAAGCTGCCGGGCCCCTCGCCAATGCCTCCGCCGCTGCAATGCGCGGTTCCCGGAAGCATGAACATGCGGATGTTCTTGTGCAGCTTGTCGTAGCCGCCGAAGGTCTTCGCAAGCTTCTTGTAGTAGTTGACGGACATGTAGGGCGTCAGGAGATGATCGCTCAGATTTACCCACATGATCATCTTGTGATTGCTCTTGATGAGTTTGGCGGCGTTCTGCGGAATATCGCCGATCCCCATGCGCAGCGCTTCATTCGCCTTGGCCACTTCCGCGGCCGGAGCGATCACCCGGAAACCGGTGACGGGCCCCGGACCGCCCGAACCGAACGAAATCACCGATGCCGTCTGGAAGGCTGGATCGTTGCGGTGGGTGAAGACGCGGATGACGGCGTCGCCGAGCAAGGCCATGCCGTTGCTCGCTCCGGTTGCCGGATTTCCGGCATCGGGCCAGGGGGTTGCGGTGCCCGGATTGGCAGGCGGCAGCATGAGCGAATTTTGCAGCTCGCTTACAGAATAGCCGGGCTGAACGACGTGCCCTTCGTGGTCCGTAGCTGCCGTCAAAACCGTGCTTACGCTTTCGATCTGCGCCTGGGTGAAGCAATTGGTGCCCGGCTTGTTGTCTGCGCAGCGCGGAAGGTCCTTTTCCGGCCGGAAGTCGCAGGCCATCGGATTCTGGATGAGGCCGTCCTTGACGCCGTCCACCGCATCGCATTTCGCGAGTACCAGCGGGCTGATCTGGGCAACGAGCGAAGCCGGCAGGTTTGCGTCTGGTGAGCGTACCGTTGCCAGCGAGGCCCCGGTGGTCAGGAATGCGAGATTGGAGAGGTTCGCATAAGGAGATCCCGAAACAATACCGTCGAACGCCTCGGGAAAGTATGCTGCCGCGACAAGGGCGTCACGTCCGCCGCCCGAACAACCGCAGAAATAGGAGTAGGCGATCTTCGATGCGGTTCCGCTCGCCTGAGCATAGAATGCGGTCGTGAATTCCTTGCCCATTGTCGCAAGGACTTTCTGCGAGCGATAGAGATAGTCGTCGAGATAGTCCTGACTGATTTGGCCCGGGCCGGTGATGGCCCATTTGCCCTGCGTGAAACCGGCATGGCCTTCGTCCGTCGCGAAGGAGGCGTAGCCCTTCCGAACGCTGTCGCCCGGCTTACCCTGGTTCGTGATTGTGATCGTGGGTGAAGCAGCATCGCTGACGGCGAAAGTTCCGCAATGGCCGCCGCAACCCAGCTGGAGGTACTTGCGGTTCCAGGTCATTGGCAGGGTGGCAAGGAAGTTTGCCGTCTTGCCGGTCGCGGGGTTGGTCACGAAGCTGCCGGTAACCTGGCAATAGGCCGGCAGATCGCCGCGGGCTGGTGTGAAGCGCGTGCCTCCTTCGAGGAACGGGCCCGGCTGCTCGTTCGCCGGCAGCTTCTCGACCGTGACCTTGATATTCAGCTTGGATGCAATCGCCTGCATGGCGGCGGGCTGGCACAATTCGGCCATGCTCGCGGCGACGACGCCACCGGCGATAGCAGTGCCAGTGCCTTGGCTAACCGCAGCTGCCGCAATCGGCTTTGCGTCCTGCGCCGAGGCGACAGTTTCCCCGCTACCGTAGTTTCCTAGCGCCGCAGCGACGCATAGCAATGGTGTCACCGTTGACAGGACGATCCGCGATATTCGGTGCATGTGTTTATCCTTCCCCCAATGATCTTGTGCCCGGTTCGGCAACTCTGCCGCTCGGCCAAGCGACGTTATTTCATGGGCCCCTCGCGACCACTCATCGTGGCCGGGAAAGCCGGGCGCATTCGATTCGCCGTAAATCCCGTGTAATCTACCAACCGTTCGGTAAAAACAAAAGAGGCCATTTTACCGGCGCTTCACGGAGGGGTGGCGGTGCCCGTCAAACATTCCTCGGCGGCAGAAGTTGTCGATCGCGGGGCGGGCGGAATTATCGAGCATTCGTTCCGGAGTGTCCCAATCCGGAATAATCCTTCCGTACAGCTTTCGACTTACCGACTGTATGGTATATAAGATCGCGACTCGATAATCCGGGCAGGGGAGGGCCCGATAAAACACCTCGAAAACCGCCGTACATAGGGTGGGGCGGGGAGTGTGCGACTTACTTGATATCCAAGTCACGTTTTATTGATTGGTCGTTCCCTTAAGATCAGTCGCGTGTGCGACTTTGATGCCCGCCAATCTTGTCAAGGCGGGCAGCACCGAATGTTCGCCCTGCGAAATGGAAGTCGCGGCGCGATTATCGATCTTATCGAGAATGACGAAAATACTGATAAATATAAATGGGAAATAAAATAATATAAACGGAGAGGGAGTTGTATGAAGAATTTGAACGGCTGTTCACGGCTCGGTATAGTCCTGAACTGCGGGGTGGCTATTTCAGCGCTTTGCCTTGCAGCTCCTGCCTTTGCCCAAGCTGATAGTCCACCGCCTCCGCAACCGGACGACAAAGGGCAACTGACGGACCGGCAGGTCCAGGAAATTGTCGTTACAGGCACGCTTATTCGCGGCGTGGCGCCGACCGGCACCAATGTTATCGATGTCACGCAGCAGGCCATTCAATCGACCGGTGCCACAACCACCGCGCAGCTCCTTCAGACAATTCCGCAACTCGGCCAGTTCAACACGCTTCAGCAGCCGGCGGGCGCTTTCAATCAGGTCACGACGAACCGTCCGAACCTGCGCAATCTTCCCGGTTTCCAGACGGCCGGCAGCTCTCCGACGCTCGTCCTTCTTGATGGACACCGCATCGTCGGCATGGGTATCCAATCGACCAGTCCCGACCCTGACATCATCCCGCCCGGCGTCATCGAGCGCGTTGAGATCGTTCCCGATGGCGGCTCAGCGATCTATGGTTCGGACGCTGTCGCGGGGGTCATCAACTTCATTACGCGCAAAAAGTTCGATGGGTTCAATGTAGACGGGCACTACGGATTTGCCGACGACTATCACGCATTCGATGTCAACGCGACAGCGGGCAAGTCGTGGGATACCGGCTCGATCTATATCTCTTACAACTATTCTGAACATGGCGCGATCTACGGCCGGGACCGCGACTATGTACGGATGTATCCCAAGACGATCACGGGGGTTCCGTTCCCCATTACCAGCGTGCGCTGCACCCCCGGAAACGTGCAACTTGTTCCCTCGGGCACGATCTACGCGCTGCCCTACTCGACGGGATCGGCGGTGGCCAATACCGCCAACCAGTGCGACGAAAGTGACGGGGCGCCGATCTATCCAAGCGAAAATCGCCACTCCGTATTCGCCGGCTTTTCGCAGGATCTGAGCGATGCGTTGAAAGTCGACGTCCGGGCGTGGTTCACCCAGCGCAAGGTCTCCGCCGATCTCGGGCCCATTTACGATTCCGAATACATCGGCCCGGCCTTCCTGGGCCTGATACCAAGCCCCTACATGGCGGCGCACAAGGTCAATCCCGCCAACCCGTTCGAGATCCATCAGGTCTCCTATTCCTATGGCGGCGACGACACAGAACAGCAGCGCCTGTCCCTGAGCACCTGGGGCGTCACGCCGACGTTCACTGCCGACCTGGGCAAGGGATGGCAGCTTCGCGGGCTCGGCAGCTATGGTGAAAGCACGACGCAGAATATCGTCGGGCAGTACAACTCGACCGCTGTGCCTCTCGCGATCGCCACGGGCCTTCTCAATCCCTACGACATCAATTCGAGCAGCGATCTGGGGCTCAATGTTCTCAGCAACTATGAATCGTTCGGGCGGACGCGCCAGCGGCTGTTCAGTGGTCGCCTGATCCTCGACGGTTCCCTGTTCAAGTTGCCCGGCGGAGACGTGAAGTTCGCAGGCGGTGTCGAGTACAATTCCGAAGGTCTGCGATCACAGAAAGGCTCGATCGTGCCCGGTACGGAAAACACCGGTTATGGCGGTCTCGTCTACAACGGCGTCACAGTTATCGCGCCTTACGCTAATCTTCCGATTGTCTCAGTTTCGCGGAATACAAAGTCCGCGTTCGGTGAACTGGTCGTGCCGGTTTTCGGGGCAGACAACGGTTTTGGCGGGATGCGCGAGCTGACCTTCTCGCTCTCCGGACGATATGACGATTACAGCGATTTCGGCGATACCTTCAATCCCAAGATCGGCGTCACCTACCGGCCGGTGAACTGGGTAAAGCTGCGCGGATCATGGGGTAAGTCGTTCGTAGCTCCCAGCCTTGCGGACAGGCCGGAAACCGATGTTACATCGTACAATCAGGTCAATGGGCTGTCGTTCCTGCTGCCACCGGCCAGTCTTATCGCCAATGGAACTTACCCTGCGCCGCAAAACAGCAACGTGGCAGTTGTGCTGGGCAGCGCACCGAACATCCAGCCGGAGAAGGCGACGACTTGGTCGCTTGGCTTTGATGTCGAGCCGCCGTTCGTTCCGGGGCTCAATCTCAGCCTCACATACTGGAACATCAACTTCAAGAATCTCATCAATCTGCCGAACTTCACTAACCAGGTCGATTTCTGGACGAACTTCGGATCCGTCATCACCGTCAATCCCACGCAGGCGCAGATCAATTCCTATCTCGCGCAGGCGGACACTATCGTCGGTTCCGGCTGCACGGTCGCGGGAACAGGTCCGACGGGCTGCTATGCCATCCTTGATGCGCGAAAGCGGAATTTCGCCAATGTGAAGCTCGACGGCCTGGATATGGCATTGAACTACCGCATCGATGCCGGGTTCGCCTCGTTCGATCTGGGCTTCAACGCCAACTACGAGCTTAACCGCAAGCAGCAGGCCATCGCGGGCGCTGCCTTCAGCGATTTGCTGGAAGCCAACAACAGCCGTTTCAAGTTCAGCACGGTCCTTGGCACAACAATCAGCGGATTGCGCGCTCAGGTGACGTGGAACCACACGGCTGGCTACGATCTCGATCCCACCGTGAGTTCCGCGGGGGAACAGGACCGTGTCAAATCGTTCAACGTCTTCAATCTCTTCTTCAAGTATGACGTTCCGGGGCAGGGGATCTTCAAGAACCTCTCGTTCTCTTTGAATGTGGACAATGTCTTCGACCAGGATCCGCCGCGCTATATCCAGCAATCGATCACTGCATCGCAGGATGGCTATATCAACGGCAACACCATTGGTCGTTTCGTACAGTTCGGTGTCAGCAAGCAGTTCTGATCTGAACGCGAAACACGCTTCGCCGCCGCCCCGCGCGGCGGCGAAGTGATTTACGTTTCTCATCATGCCGAACGAGAGGGTTTTTCATTCGCACATTCGCGGCGCCAGGTCGAAATGCGATTTCCGCCGAGCCTGATGGTTGGTGTGTGAAGCATTCGGTGAGCGAAGGCCGGCCATCAAAAAGTGGCAGGCAGCGCGCGCCTGCATGAAGCCGCCGGCAACGGCCGAAATCAATCTGGGAGAAAAATGGATGTCGGTGGCAGCAGAAGCGCCGCGCAAATTCGGATGGTATCATGGCTGGACCATCGTCGCCATCGCCACGCTTGCGCAGGTGGCATCGAACGGCATGCCGGTTAACGCCTTTACGCTGTTCGTCGTCGACTGGTCGAGCAACCTCAACACGCCTGTCAGCACCTTGCAACTGGCCATTGCCTTGCTGGGTTTGGGAAGTGCGATCCTGGCACCATTTGCCGGCGGGCTGGCCGACAAAGTACCGGCAAGAACCCTTCTGGTCACGGGACTGGGACTTGTTGCGCTTTTTCATATCGCGATCGGAGCGATCTTTGCGACATGGCAATTCCTGGCGCTTTACGGCGTTGTATTGCCTCTGGGTATGGCGCTTTCCACTTCGGTCATTACCAATACCCTGGTTTCACGCTGGTTCGTCAGGCGTCGCGGGCTGGCGCTGGCGGTGACATCGTTCGGCCTCAGCGGTGCAGGTGTTGTCCTGCCGCCAATCATTGCCGCGCTGCTGCCATTGCTCCAGTGGCGGATGCTTTGGATGGGTGCAGGGACGCTCATCGGTCTCGTCATGCTGCCACTGGCGTTCTGGTTGGTACGGGATCGCCCGACAGAAGAAGATGGGCTGCACTACGTCAGCGCGCCGGGCGATCAACCCGTTCCCGGCGCCGCGGCCCACGTCGAGCTTCACTGGCGCGAGGTGTTCAGGCGGCGGACGTTTTGGATCGTTGTCGCCACGTACTTGCCGCTGCTGGGCCTGTGGGGCGGCGTCAACCAGAACCTTGGGCCAATCGCCAGCAGTCGCGGGCTCGATCAGGCAGCGGTGGGTCTGCTCCTGTCGCTCTTTAGCGGCGCCCAACTCGGCTCAACGCTGTTGATGGGATTGCTATCGGATAGATTTGGCAATCGCCGTCCCTTGGCGGTGCTTGCCGTTATCGGGGCCACGGGCGGAATCATCACGGCGCTGGGGCAGGGGATGATTGGACTGGCCAGCGGCATTGTCCTGGTGGGCATGGGGGGAGGGCTCTGGCCCCTGATCGCCTCGGCCATTGCCAATGAATTCGGCGCGGCGGCCTCTGGTCGGGCCTTTGGTCTGACGATGGCTTTCCTGCCCATCATGGCCTTTGCACCCTTCGCCATCGCCAAAACCCACGAGATGAGTGGCAGCTACGTGCCCGGGTTAATTGGTATTGCCATCGTAACTTTGGTCGGCGGCGGCATCTGCCTGCTGATGAAGGAGTGAATTGCGGCCGCATGTCGGGTGGGAGGTCGGCCGAGGGCGAGAAGCCTCTCGAACACGAGCAAGCAATGCCAGTGGCCCCGCCCCGCTGGCGACCGCATGCGATTGTCGGGCAGGGACAAAATCTGAAAGAAAGGTGATGAAAGCGCTGCGTTCAACATCACTGGTGAATGGGCTCAGTCCCCCATACACGACCGTCTGTATGTGGGCCGGCCGGTAGGTGTTGCCGGATTTTCAGGCCTGGCATGGCGCGAGTCCGCCGGCTCTCAAAGGGCGGGCGGATCTGAACCACGGACAACGAGAAATGCGTGCCGATGGCATACTTGCTCGCGGCAATCAGGCGCCGTTGCGGCTTGAAGTGTCTTTTTTGGCTGCTTCGCGATTGGTATGACGTCTTGCCGTCGGTTAGCGGCTGTGACATTCGAATTGCGATGACCGAACGATCCAAACTGTACCAGCGCGTTGCTCACCAGATCGAGCAGAAAATCCTCGAAGGTGTATACACGCACGGAAGCCGCCTGCCTGCGGAGCGCGATTTGGCGCAAATCTTCAAGGTTAGCCGGCCCACCATTCGAGAAGCCGTAATCGCGCTGGAGATCCGTAATTTTGTCGAGGTCAGGCACGGATCCGGCGTCTACGTAAGCGGCAAAATACCTGCCAATCCCCCGGAGGCTGAGTTGAATGTCGGCGCCTTCGAATTGATAGAAGCCAGATTGATGTTCGAAGGTGAGGCGGCCGGGCTTGCCGCAACGGTGATGAGCGACGAGGAAATCGCGCATATCGGGGACATCCTGACCCAAATGGAGGCGCTGGACCCATCCTCGGCCGAGGAACTCAACCTCGACAGGCAATTTCACTTAGCGATAGCCGAAGGGACCCAGAGCTCCATTGTCGCCCAGACGATAGAGCATTTGTGGGACCTTCGCGATCAATCACCTCTCTGCCGCCACATGTTCGAGCAAGCGCGGCACGAAGGCATCAATCCGCGGCCACATGAGCACCGCCGCATCTACGAAGCGTTGCAGGCAAGGAACGGCGCCATGGCTCGGGACGCCATGCGCGACCATTTGCGCAGGGTTTCCGAGGATCTACTCGCAGTCACCGAACTGGAAATGATCGAAAAGGCCAAGCTTGATATCATGGAGAAGCGTCGCAGGCTGGCCCCCGAGCGCATGTGAGGGCCCGTTGCAGCCCGGCAGGTGTCGGGCTCGCAGACGGACTTCCTTCAGCGTTGGTCAAGATTGAGCGGAGCGGTTCACCAGTTCCACATGGTGCCGTCCTCCAGCCGCGCTACCGGCAGATAGGCGGGCTTGTACGGATACTTTGCGGCCAGCTTCTCGTCGATGTCGACGCCGTGGCCAGGCGTTTCGCCGCAGATGAGATGGCCATCTTCAAAGCGGTAATCATGCGGGAACACCGCGTCGGTCTCTTCGCTGTGCCGCATGTACTCCTGGATGCCGAAGTTGGGCACCCAGGTATCGAAGTGAAGAGCGCAGCCCATCGTTACCGGTGATAGATCGGTCGCGCCGTGGCATCCGGTGCGGACCTGATAGAGGCTGGCAAGGTCGGCAATGCGGCGCAGATGCGTCAGACCGCCCGCACCCACCACAGTGCAGCGGATGTAGTCGATCAGTTGGTTCTGGATGAGATCCTTGGCATCCCAGATCGTATTGAAGATCTCCCCGACCGCGAGCGGCGTGACCGTATGCTGGCGCACGAGCTGGAAGGCCTCCTGGTTTTCGGCCGGTGTCGCGTCCTCCAGCCAGAACAACTGGAACGGTTCCAGCATCTTGCCCAGATTGGCCGCTTCCTGCGGCGTATAGCGGTGGTGTCCGTCATGGAGGAGATGGTGGTCGAAGCCGTAGGTCTCGCGCAGCTTCTCGAACATCTTCGGGATATAGTTAAGCGCCTTGCGCGTATCCCACCCCGTCTGTGAGGGCAGGGCGGCGTCGGCCGGCTCGTAATAGAGCTTGCCTCGCCCCACTCCATAGGCGTCCTTGATGCCTGGAACGCCAGTCTGAGCGCGGATGGCCTTGTAGCCCATATCGATATACTGACCAACGGCATCAACGGTCTCTGCAATGTCCCCGCCATTGGCATGACCATAGACCATCACGCGATCGCGGCTCTTACCCCCGAGTAAATCGTAAAGGGGCATGCCGGCCATCTTGGCCTTGATATCCCAGAGCGCCATGTCGACGGCCGCGATTGCCCGCATCGTGACCGGGCCCCGGCGCCAGTACGCCCCGCGATAGAGATATTGCCAGATGTCCTCGATCCGGCGGGGATCCATCCCGATCAGGCACGGGATCACGTGGTCTTCGAGATAGCTCACGACTGACTTTTCACGCCCGTTCAGCGTTGCGTCTCCGATCCCATACACGCCCTGATCGGTGAATATCTTGAGAGTTACGAAGTTGCGTCCCGGGCAGGTGACGATGACCTTGGCGTTCTGAATGAGCATGGGAGTCTGGGATCCTGAACTTTATGCACGGCGTCACGCGCGCAGGGATTGGTTGTCATATATTGGTCAGGCCAAAAATATGCAACACATCTGGACGCCTTTGGTGCAGAGAATTTGTTGAATTATGCGCGGTTACCCCATCCACATTCCTGGGAGGGTGAGTGCCGATAACCTCGGATCGCGCGGAGCGGTTGCCGATAAATTCCGAGAAAATTGGCGAAATTGCGGCGCGAAGAGCGAAGGTAGTTGAAGAGCGAACACGCACTTTGAGCGCTCTGTCTGGTGCTGGAAAATCTTACCTGAATCCGCATCGCCCAGCCGATGACACATTTTGCGACTTTCCAAAATTGCTACAGGGGCGGACAACACCCGAAAAATAGCATTGGGAGTGAGAGCGTAATGACCAAGAGGACTGGCCTCCTGACAATTCTGGTAATGTGCCTGACGTCACAATCCGGCCACGCAGCAACCAGCGAGGAGCATGCTTTCGGGCGTGCCGAAATCTCGACGATCCCATTCGACGCCAGACTTGGGCTTAGAGTGGCGACCTATACGCCTTCGGGTAAAGTTCTGGTCGTGTACGCACAAGATCATAGCAATGATCGCGCCATTACAGTGGCAACGATGGATGATAGTGGCCAGAATTTGCGTCCGTTCTATTCCGGCGTGATCCCGGCGCGGGAAAAGGACAATGGTCTGCGCTTCATGGTGTTTCCAGACAACAAGCGGATATTTCTAGGCGATTTTGTTCTGGAGTGTTCGACCAGCCTGGAAACCTGCAAGCAGCCCAAGCTTCTGCCCGTCGTCTACCCACAGGAAGTTGCCGGTGGGGATCACGTTTCCCACCGGTGGTCGGAAATCGTGGTCGCGCCTGACAACCGACATGTCGCTTGGACCACGCTCCTCCTCCCTTCCTCCGCGCTTGTCTTCACCGGAGAACTGAAGCGTACGGGCGAGGCGTACACCATAGCCTCGCCGCGGATCGTCAGTACCATGAACCCCTTCCACCAGGATCCTGCACATCCCGACGGTGTCGTTCCCGAATATATCAAGGGAGGAGAGGTCAAGCAGTTCGTGGCCGGTGGAGCGGCTTTGTCACTCGCGGGTGGATTGAAGCGGGATACACCCGATTCCGTTATCCAGGACATCGCGACGGGCGAAGTCAAAGCGATCACCGATACGCCGGGATACAACGAGACCACGATCGTCTCCCCTGATGGCCGTCTCGGCTTGACGATGACGACAAGGTTCTCCCGGCCGTCCGATCCGGCAATCCTTGGGCTCTTGCCTCGACCTTATCCTACTGCGCTCGGCATGGATCTTGCCATGTTCGCCTACACTTACAGCGTTACCGGCGTGCGCCTTGGCCGGGCGGGCAACATCGGGCCCGCGCTGATCGATCTTGAAGTTTCCAAAAGCACGCCGGGTTATCTCGGCGCGAACCTGAATGAGCAGGGGGATTGGGCCTTTTACTCGCCGATGTCCTGGCATCCGAGCAGCAAGAAGGGTCTTTGGATCGAGGGCCTGAAAGGTGCCCAGGACAAGCGCATTCGCATCGTTCGGCTTCCAGACTACAAGCCCGGACCGCCTGTCCCCGCGGTTCCCACGCCTGAGCCGGGAAAGTATGCCAGTTCCGAACTCTCGCAGGTTCGCTCGTTTGCCGCCACAAATCGCGACGTAGACGTAAACGTCTATGGCCAGGCCTCGGGGCGAATTCTGTTTAGCCGAACCGCCTCACACATCGAGAAGATCTACGAAAACTTCAGCGATGACGGGCGCAGCGTTTATAGCGGCAAGGAAACGATGGTCATAAACCCGGCCGGCCGCTCGACGTACAATGCTGATCTAAGGGTCTCGGGACCCAAGCCTGGTGCAATGGAGCTCCAGATGACATTTGGCCCACTCGGGGGCGAGCATCCGGCAGCGCTCATTTTTGCGCCTGATGCTTCAGGCCAGCCGGCGACCCGTGGTTTCGCTGAGTACGAGGGGCATCGCCTTGACGCGGCCGATCTTGTGCCTTGATGTCGCAAGCGGGGGTGGCGCTATCTTGGTTCCGCCCCCGCCCGACGTCAGGCCTCGCCTGATGCGTCTGGCGCGGGCGAGACTCAGACCCGCCGAGCGAGCCGGTTTCGGCGCGCTTCGATCTCCGATCGCGCCTGCTCGATCAATTCCAGCTCGGTGGCTTCCAATACGTCTTCGGAAACACGCTTGAGGTGAGCTCGCATCGCCCGTCTGGCGCCGTCGGCGTCCTTGTTGCGCAGCGCTTCCACTATCAGGCGATGTTCATCAACACGAGGCGTCACACCTTCCCGGCGGGCTTTGTCGAACATATGCGCGCATAGCGGCGATTGTTCACGCACGTTCCAGAGCGTTTCCACGGTGTTCAGAACAAGGCTGTTTCCGGTCGCTTCAGCGATCAGCAAGTGAAATTCGCGGTCGGCATCCATGCGTTGTGCGTGACCGGCGCTGCCGGAGTCCATTTCATCCAGAATAAGGCCGAGCCTCTCCAGCGCGGGTGCGTCAATTGCGGTTGCGGCCAGGGCTGCCGCTTCACCCTCAAACAGAATGCGCGCCTCGATAAGTTCGAATGCGCCGACGTCCAGTTCAGGAGCGCTGCGTGGGCGACTGGCCTGCGGCATCACGAAAAGCCCCGAACCATGGCGAACCGAAACCAGCCCGCGAATTTCAAGGGCGATCATGGCTTCGCGGATAGTCGGACGGCTAACGCCCAATTCCTCCGCAAGATCGCGCTCCCCCGGAAGGCGAGTGCCCTCGGGATAGCGGCCGCTGCAGATTCCCTCCTCGATCGCGGCAGCAACGCGGTGATACAGCTTTTCGCCAATTGCCATGTGCATCCCATCGCACACTTAATGGCTTGACTCAATGTTCGGGTAAGAGTGGAAATGGTCTTATCAATAGGATGGACCAAAATTCGGGAGGGGGCTCATCCGGGCGCGGGAAGGTGCCGGCAATCACGCATTCGGATTTCACCGGCACTTTCCGGCTGGACCTATTTTACCTTGTACTTGGCGAAGACCGGTGTGTCGGTGGCAGTCGTGGACCGGACCGATAGCGGATACTTGTCTCCGACGTCCATCAAGCCGATTTCGCGGCCTACTTCCGCGCCAATGACGACCTTCCCGTTCCAGCGGTCCATCAGGTCAGGGTCGTTGAACATGGCCCACGCGATGTGGCCGGTATATTCGGTCGATTCCAGCTTGCCTTCGAGATGGCTGAATTTGTCGGGGGCGGCCTCCATCATTTCGAGCAGGCGTTCCGTGGTGAGAGGCCCCATCCAGATCGACACGGCAGCGACGTTTGCTCCGGCATCCGAAAAGTCGACGCCCATGTCATGCGCCATCTTGTCGACGCCGGCCTTCTGGGCGCCGTAGCACGGTCCGAAGCAATAGTGCGCGGCTCCGGGTGAGGACGTGAACACGATCAGACCCTTTTCCTGCTTCACCATATGAGGCGCAGCATACCAACTTGCGACGAAACCGCTGCGAAGGCCGACATTCATCATTTCGGCAATTTCGAGGGGTTTTTCCCAGAATTGTCCAGGCGCGGAGATGGCATGGCTCTGATAGCAGGCATTGTTGACGAGAATGTCGAGGCGGCCCTGTTCGTCGATGATCCGTTCGATCAGCGCCTTCACTTCGGCGTCGTTTGCATGATCGCATTTTACGGCAATGCCCTTTCCGCCCGCCTCGGTCACTTCCTGGGCAGTCGCAAAGATCGTTCCGGGAACTTCGGCATCGCCGGGGTTAAGCGTCCGTCCGGTGACGTAGACCGTGCACCCGTGAGAGCCCAGGGCACGGGCAATGCCTCGACCTGCGCCCCGGCTCGCTCCCGTGACAAGTGCGATTTGCCCATTTTCAGTCATTCGTGATCTCCCGGTAACCGATGTGCCCTTGAAGTCGGCATCACTTGAATTGGACGTGCGTTTAGCCGCTGTGCTGGCGAGATTGGCCTTGTTTCAGCGGCAATCATAAGTTCGTTTTTGGGTCTCTATAAACCAAATGGTTGGTAATTTGATCGGCCGCAGGCTGCAATAGGCGTGCTCGACGCCGACGCGATCAGCTGCACGCGCAAGTTATCAACTGCACTTGCAATGTCTACCAACCATTCGGTAACATTGCTGAATGAGCATGTCGAATCGCCACCGCAACCGGGAAGATGCAGCCGCACGGCGCGCGCTTATCGTGGGTGAGGCCATTCGCATGATCGGTCAGGATGGGCTGCGCGGTTTCACGATACAGGGGCTCGCACGGCGATGTGGGCTGTCTAATGCCGGTCTGCTGTATTATTTCCAATCCAAGGACGATCTGCTGCTGGCTCTGATGGGCGAGATCGAGCAGGGCGAAGAAATAGCGATCGAACCGCTTCTCGCCGCGATAGAGCGATCATCGTCCAACGATGAACGCGCGTATGAGGAGGCCGTTCGGCTGCTTCGGGTGATGGCTGAGCGGTTGTCCGATGCCCCTCAGCTGACGCGCTTTATCACTATATTCCAGATCGATGCGATGAGTTCTGGGCATTCCGCTCATGGCTGGTTTATCGACCGCGCGAACGAAGCTGAAGACCTGTTCGCCAAGCTCTTCGCGCCGTGGGCTGCCGTTCCCGAACTTTCGGCACGGCTTATCCTGGCATTGATGCAGGGGCTGACCCGCCGCTGGCTGGAGGACGGCAGGTTCGATCTTCCCGCTCAGTTCGAAATGGGTGTCCGCGCTTTGGTGCCGTTTGCACCGCAAAGATCGCCTTGATGACGCCGAGGTCAGAGGGAGATCCAGGGCCTCAGCTTTGAGTGCAAATACAGCCGGGCGGGAATATGCCGGCGCGATAATGGGAGAATTGGACAATGCGCATGGATGGCAAGCAGGAAGTCACTGCCGAACGCCATGCCGTTTGGCAGGCATTGAACGATCCGGTAATCCTGGCGCAATGCATTCCCGGATGCCAGAGCCTGACGAGGGACGGCAGCGACAGTTTCGCAGCGGTGGCCGAAGTGAAGATTGGACCGATCGGCGCGCGTTTCAAAGGTGGCGTTCGCCTGTCCGATCTCGACGCGCCGAGTGGGTATACGATCACGGGAACCGGTAACGGCGGCGTTGCGGGATCCGCCAAGGGGGAGGCAAAAGTTCGTCTTGCAGACCTCGGCGGCGGACGCACGATGATAACCTACACAGTGGACGCGGAAGTGGGTGGCCGAATGGCCCAACTCGGCGGTCCGATCATCGATGCGACGGCGCGCAATCTGGCCGCAAAGTTCTTTTCCCGCTTCGAGGAAGTGATGACGGAAGGCCCTGCCGATCATCGTATCGCGGAGCCCACAGTAGGCGTTCACACAGGCCCTGGCGCACAGCCCGCTTCCGGTTCGGTACCCGGACCGACGCCTGGACTGACATCGCCACCCCGCTCGCCATGGCCGTGGGTCGCCGCACTCGTTTTGGCATTGACGGCCGGCTTTGTTCTGGGCGCCGCGCACCTGCAATTCGAGTTTATTGTCGCTCTGGCCATGCTGGTGGTCACGGCGGCAGCGGCCTTCGAGGCAGGTCGGCGAGGAGCGATGCGATGAAGCCCGCACCTTTCGACTACGTGCGCCCTGCCTCCATCGATGAGGCTTGCACGATCCTGTCAGAGGCAGGGGGAGGGGCAACGGTCATCGCTGGCGGCCAGACACTTCTACCGCTGCTGAATCTGCGGATGAGCCAGCCTTTTGTTCTCGTCGATATCGGCGCGATACCGGAGCTGCGGGGCGTCGACAGGGGGGGCGGTGGCATCCGCGTGGGACCAATGACACGACAGGCCGATGCGCTTGAGGATCAGCTCCTTGCGCAGCATCTTCCCACATTCGTGCGTGCGCTCAGCCATGTCGGTCATCATCAGACCCGCAACCGCGGCACCATAGGAGGTTCGGTTGCCTTGGGTGAACCGGCGGCGGAAATGCCGGCTACGGCGGTGGCGCTTGGTGCGGAGATCGAGATCGCGTCTATCCGGGGCACTAGACGGGTGCCCGCGGAGGCGTTCTACCTTGGCCCTTACATGACCGTGCTCGAACCCGACGAACTGGTGACAGGGATCATTTATCCGGACTGGCCGCAAGGGCATCTGGTGGTGTTTCAGGAACTTGCCCAGCGGCCCGGAGACTTCGCACTGGTTGGCATGGTCGGTGCCCTCGTGATCGAGGGTGGCCTCATCCAGAGGGTCGGACTTGCCTGGTTCGGTATGGGGCCCACGCCCATGAAGATGCGCCGCGTCGAGGCGGAACTCCAAGGCAAGGCACCGGATGCGCTCGATCTGAAATCGCTTTCGCGGCTCGCTGTTTCCGATGCCGCTCCGTTCGACGACCATCATGCGAGCGCCGAATATCGGCGAACCGTGGGGGGCCGAATGTTTACGCGAAGCATCGGCGATGCCCTCGCGCTTGGAGAAGTGGCATGAGCGAATATCGCGTCGAAATGAAGGTGAATGGCCGCAGGGTCGCCGAAGCGGTGGAGGCGCGCACCTCGCTGGGGGATTTCCTGCGCCTGAAGCTTGGATACACCGGCGTGCACATGGGCTGCGAGCACGGCGTGTGCGGCGCCTGCACCATAATGGTGGACGGGCGCGCCGTGCGTTCCTGTTTGATGCTGGCTGTCCAGGCCGAAGGCAGTGAGGTCCTTACGGTCGAAGGTCTTGCAGATACGCAGGATGCGCTTCATCCCGCGCAGGACGCCATGCGCAAGGCGCACGGCCTCCAATGCGGGTTCTGCACGCCCGGAGTGGTCATGACTTTGGCCTCGCTATGTGCGGATCGGCGCTGCGACGAGCAGTCCATGGTCGCCGCGATGAGCGGGCACATCTGCCGGTGCACGGGCTACCAAGGCATTCGCAGGGCCATCACCATGCTTGCAGCGGAGGTCGGCTCGGCCGGTAGCGACACATGAGCGAACAGACACTTATTCCTTCGGCGGGATCGGGCGCGGCGCGCTGGATTGGCAAGCGGGTGGAACGCAAGGAGGATGCACGCCTGCTGACCGGGCGCGGGCAATATACCGACGATGTGGTGCTGCCGGGCATGCTCCACGTTGCTTTCGCCCGCAGTACAATTGCGCACGGACGGATAACCAGGGTCGAGACGTCCGTGGCGGCTGAATTGCCGGGGGTGCACGCGATCTACACCGCGCGCGAACTCGCCGCGCAGCCGATCACCATGATGAGCTTCTTCTTTACCCCGTCCGAGGTGCCGATCACGCCCCTTGCCGGTGAGCTTGTCCAGTATATCGGCGATCCCATCGTCATGGTGATCGCTGAAACCCGCGCTATCGCGGAAGATGCGGTATCCCTGATCGAGATCGATTATGAGGAACTGAACCCGGTCGTCACGATTGCCGATGCCATGGCCGCCGCGCCCATCCATCCCGGCACCGAAACGAACGTAGCGTCGGAAATCGGCGACGAGGAGCCCGAGGAGGATCTGGCTCAGGCACTTCAGGGTGCGCACTGCCTGCTGACGCAGGAGGTTGTCCATCAGCGCATTTCGCAGGCTCCGATGGAAAACCGCGCGATCCTTGCAACCAGGGAGGGCCCCGAAGAACTGACGCTCTACATAACCTGCCAGAGCCCGCACAATATTGCCCGCTGGGTTAGCTTGGCACTGGGACTGCCGCAGACAGCGATCCGGGTCATCGCCAAGGATGTCGGCGGCTCGTTCGGCCTCAAGAACACGCCCTGGAAAGAAGAATGCGCGGTCATCTGCGCAGCGATGCTGTTCGGTCGGCCGCTCAAGTGGACGGAGGATCGCTACGAGGCGCTGACTGCCTCGAACCAGTGCCGGGAAGCACAGATGAGGCTGTCTGCGGCGCTTGATGCGAATGGCCGGCTTGTCGCCAGCCACGCCGTTTATGACTGCAACAATGGTGCCTATCCTCAGGGGGCGGACAACAACATTGCGGTCCACATGTTCCTGTGGGCGGCTTACAAGATGCCCGCCTATGCGTTCCTTTCGCGCGGGTGGTACACGAATACCAACGGCCTTGCCGCCTATCGCGGGCCGTGGGCCATGGAATCGCTGATCCGGGAGACCTTGCTCGACAAGGCTGCGCGCCGGCTTGGGATAGATCCCGTGGAAATCCGCAGACGCAATCTGGTCTACCTGAAGGACCAGCCTGCGGTTTCCTGCATGGGCATTCCGGTTGACGATATCACGCCTGGAGAATGCCTGGAAAAACTGGTCGCTCATTTCGACTTCGCGGCTTTCAGAAAGGAGCAGGCGCAGGCGCGCGAGCAGGGCCGCTATCTTGGCGTGGGCATCGCCGCCTATATCGAGCCGACCGGATCGGCCGGCAGCATGGTCACGATGACAGGCGAACTCGCTCAGGTTCGGATCGAGCCGACCGGGAAGGTCACGGCGATGATGTCTACGCATTCGCAGGGCCACGGCACCGCCACGACCATGGCACAGTGCATCGCGGACCGGCTTGGCGTGGCCTATGACGATGTCACGGTATTCGAAGGGGACAGTTCGCGAGGAGGCTTCGGACCCGGCGCAGCCGGGAGTCGGCAGGGCGTCATTGGCGGCGGCGCGGCGATCCGCGCGTCCGAAATGCTTGCGGACAAGGTCAAGATCCTTGCTGCGCACCTCTTCAACGCATCTCCTGAAAGCGTGTCGATCGAGGACGGCATCGTCCACATCGCCGGCGCTCCGGAAATGTCACGGCCTCTGGGGGAGATTGCCAACATCGCCTATGCGGAGCCGGACCGTTTGCCGCCAGGATTCGAGGCCGGACTGGAGGCGCAATTCCGCTATCAGCCCCCTCCGATGACCCTGACGAGCGCCGCACATCTTTGCGTTGTCGAAGTCGATACCGACACGGGTTTCGTGAAAATTCTGCGCTGGATATCGTCCGAGGATTGCGGAACCGTGATCAATCCCGGCGTGGTCGAAGGGCAGATCTCGGGCGGGCTCGCTCAGGCGATCGGTATGGTTCTGCTTGAGGAAATGCCTTACGATGCCCGCGGCAATCCCACTGCCGCGACGTTCAAGGACTATCTCCTGCCGGCGATCAGCGATGTTCCGGTGTTCGAATTCATTCATGCCAACACGCCGTCGAAGACGATCGGAGGCATGCGCGGCGTGGGTGAGGGCGGGGCCATCATCGGGCCGCCTACGCTGGTGAACGCGATTGCCGACGCTCTTTCCCCGTTCGGGGAGATCGAGAAGCTCGTACTGCCGCTGACGCCTGCACGCATACTGGATATCGTCGAGCAGCGAGACGTTTCCGGGTTTGGTTCGAGCCATTCCGAAATGGCCACTGCGCCTGTGGCCGATGCCGTGCAGGAGCCGGAGGCACCGCCCCATGTGCCGGAGACCAGCCAGGGGCAGTCTGCCGCCGAGGCGCGCAGCATCGACGGCGACTGGAACATGGTGCTCAAGACCCCGATGGGGCCTCAACCCATGGTCGTGACTTTCGCAACCGATGGCGCGGGCGGCGTTTCGGGAAAGTTCAGCAGTGCTGAGGGCAGTCAGGCGTTCGATGGCGGAACACTGGATGAAGGGCGCGTTCGCTTCGACCTTAAGGTCGAGAAGCCGATGAAAATCACGCTCAAGTACGATCTCCTGATTGAAGGCGATATCGTCTCGGGCAAATGCAAGATGGGAATGTTCGGCTCCGCAAAGGTGACCGGGCAGCGCGCCTGAAAAAGGCGGGAAGAGGAGAGATAGATGCCGCGATTTTCGCTAGACAGCCTGACCCTGACCGATACCGAGCCAACCGAACTCATCGAGGCAGCGGCACAGGCCGGTTTCGGGACAATCAGCCTGTGGGTTCAGCCGCCGGCGCTCTACGCTTCGGCGGCTTGTACGGCTGATAAAGAGGCAGGCTGTGCCGAACGGTTGCAGGCCACCGGGATCGCGGTCGAGACGCTTGAGGTGTTCGACCTGCATTCCTTCGATGCGCTCGAAGCCTATCGACCGGCACTGCAACGCGGCGCCCGGTTGGGGGGCAAGACGGCGCTGGTTCTCAACTATTCCAATCCCGATCGCGGGCAATCCGCCGAACTTCTCGGCAAGTTTGCCGAGATTGCCGGGGAATACGGCATCGGTGCCAATCTGGAACCGGTGGCGGGCGGAAAGACCAGCTCCTTGCAGCAGGCCCGCGACCTTATTGTGGCTTCGGGGGCGGACGTCGGGATAACGCTCGATCCCTTCCACCTGATCCGCGCGGGCGGCTCGATTGCCGATATCGCCGAGATTCCGGCCGGGATGATACGCTATGTACAGCTATGCGATGGCCCCCTGATCGCTTCGAGCGACATCGCTGCGAGCGAGGCGATTGCACACCGCCTCTATCCCGGCGAAGGTGAATTTCCGCTACTGGATATGCTGCGCGCCGTACCTGCCGATGCGACCGTGGGTATCGAATGCCCGAGCCTTTCCCGCGTACGCGCGGGCAAGTCACCCGCCGAGCAGGCGCGTGAGGCGCTCCTGGCGGTGGAAAGTCTCTATACGCAGCTTAAACAGGCTGCTCGCGAATACGGGGAACCGAAATGACCGGCGAGACCGACGACGATCGCATTCGCGCTCGCGTGGAATTCCTGAATGCGCGCTATCGGGATCCTGCTGCCGGTGCGGCGCAATTGCTGTGCGACAGTCATGATCCATCAGCACTGGCTTATCGGATCATCGATGGCGATCTTGTCGGACAGGATCTGACATATGGTGAACTGCGCCTGGAATCCGAAAAGCTTGCCAGTGCGTTCAGCGTACTCGGGATCCGGCCCGGGGACCGCGTTGCCACGCTTATGGGGAAGAGCCGGGAATATCTCGTCACTCTGATGGCGATCTGGCGGCTCGGGGCCGTCCATGTGCCGCTTTTCACAGCGTTCGCGCCGGCTGCGATCGCGATGCGGCTGGAGGGAAGCCGTGCCGTCGCCGTTGTCTGCGATGCCGGCCAGCAGCACAAGCTCGCCCCCGGTGAGGACATGCCCGCAGATGCGACCTGGCACGTCATATCCACCGGTGCAGGAGGCGGCGGTGTGCTGTCGTTCAGCAGACTGCTGGACGAGGGCGCTCCGGGATTCGAGGCAGTGCGGCTTGGCGGCGAAGCGCCGATCATCCACATCTATACATCGGGCACGACGGGTAAGCCGAAAGCGGTGATCGTGCCGCAGCGCGCGCTTGCGGCGTTTCAGGCTTATGCGGAATTCGGACAGGGCGTTGGCGAGGACGACGTGTTCTGGTGCGCGGCCGATCCGGGCTGGGCCTATGGCCTTTATTTCGGTGTACTTGCCACCTTCACCACCGGGGTACGATCGATCCTTTACGCCGGCGGCTTTTCGCCGGAAGCGACAATGGCGATCCTTGAAAGGGAGCACGTCACCAACTTTGCTGCTGCGCCGACTGTCTATCGGGCGCTTTGCCAAGCGGACTTGGGGGAAGCGCGGTCGCTGCATCTTCGCTGCGCATCGAGTGCGGGCGAGCCGCTGACGCCCGACGTGAACGAATGGGCCGTCGGCGCACTGGGGGTTGAAGTCCACGATCACTACGGACAGACGGAGGCGGGTATGGTGATCAATAATCACCACCATCCGCTGGTGCGGCGCCCGATCAAGGCCGGGGCGATGGGGCATGCCATGCCGGGGTGGTCCGCGACGATCCTTGCCGAAGAAAGCGATGAACCTGTCGGCGTCGGGACAGTCGGCCGAGTGGCTCTGGTCGTGAAGGAAAGCCCGCTGCTCTGGTTCCACGGCTATGACGGCGATCCCGCCAAGACGGCCGAGAAGTTTACTGCCGATGGCCGTTATTACGTGACTGGTGACACCGGAAGCGTGGATGAGGAAGGCTATTTCCATTTCTCGGCGCGCGATGACGATGTCATCATCATGGCGGGGTACCGCATCGGACCGTTCGAAGTGGAATCGGCAATGACATCGCATCCTGCGGTTTCTGAAGCGGCAGTGATTGCCGTGCCGGATCAGGTTCGCGGCGAAGTGATGGAAGCCTATATTGTTCTCGCTCCGGGCAAGCAGCCATCCGCCGAACTGGAGCGTGAAATCCAGCAATGGGTAAAGACACACTATGCCGCTCACGCTTTTCCGCGCCGGGTTCATTTCGCCGATGCGCTGCCGCGCACACCAAGCGGCAAAGTGCAGCGCTTCGTGCTCAAGCAGCGCCGCAAGGAGGAGCTTGCAGAGATGAATGGGTCGAACGCGTGACCGGTTGGGACCTGGACATTCCGATGTCGGCCGAGGAAGCGGTCGTCGGGCGCAGATCCGTGCGCCAATTCCTTGCCGATGATGTCGATCCCGAAGTTGTTCGCACCATTCTGGCGGGTGCGTCCCGGGCGGCCTCGGGAACGAATATTCAGCCTTGGCTTGTCCATGTCGTGACCGGCGAGGCTCGGGACCGCCTTTCCGAAGCGGTCATCGCGGCTGCCGAAGCCGGAGAGCGCGAGCTTGAATATGCCTATCTGGCGCCTTCCATGGACGAGCCGTACCTCTCGCGGCGACGCAAGGTGGGATATGACCTCTTTTCCCTCTACGGGATCGCGCGGGACGATTATCCTGCACGGCAAGCTGCGGCCTTGCGCAATTTCCGCTTTTTCGGGGCGCCGGTAGGCTTGTTCTTTACGATGGAACGCAGTCACGGACTGGGCGCTTGGCTGGATAGCGGAATGTTCATGCAGAACGTCATGATCCTGGCCCGCGCGCACGGGCTGGAAACATGTCCGCAGCAGGCCTGGTGCGATTATGGGCCGGTCGTGCATCGCATCCTCGATATTCCGGACAATCAGATCCTTCTGTCCGGCATGGCGATGGGATACGAGGATCTCTCGGCCACGGTTAACCAACTGATCACCGAGCGTGCAGGACCTGAAGAATTCACGCGCTGGCACACGGCGTGAGTTCTGCGGAAATCCAGTTGAACAACCGAATGGTTGGTATATTGAAGTGACGGCCTGAATCGCTGCGCCAAATTAGCCGGAACAGGACGCAAAGGTTCCGCTTTCTGTCCGTGACACCGGCGGGTGCAAGGCGAAGACAAGAGATGGATACGGGTGCGGGACAACGGGCGTCTGGCACCGGGGATGAAGCTGAAAGGAATTGCTCATGACTATTCTTCACAAACTCATGTTCGCCAGCGTCGCAGCGCTGTCCGTGCCGGTTACGCTCGCACCTGCGATCGCGGCCGAAACACCTGCCACGCCGGCCTACTCGACGCAGACCGATCTCGGCACCCTGCTCGACAATCCGCAGACCAAGGCGGTCCTCGACAAGTACATTCATGACATGATCAGCAATCCGCAGATCGACATGGCCCGGTCGATGACGCTGCGTCAGCTTCAGTCTTATGCCGGCGATGCGCTTACGGATGAGAAGCTGAAGCAGATCGATGCCGATCTCGCCAAGATTCCTGCCGCCAAGTAACGGGCGGACCCGGTCCGGCGGGACCGGGCAGAAATGTGAAGGGGCGGCAGATTGCCGCCCCTTTTTTGTGCGTTAGGCGATCGTTTCCTCACCGCGCAGTGTCGTGCGATGCAATATTCGCCCGGCCGAGGCTGGATAGGGATAGGACCGGTGCAGGAGCGCCGGATTGTTGAAGATGACCAGATCGCCGGCGCGCCACGTGTGGCGATAGGTAAACCGGTCCTGCGTGCACCATTCGAGCAGTTCGTCCAGAAGCTGCCGGCTTTGCGATGCCTCCATTCCGACGACATGGTCAGCCGTCGAACCGATCAGAAGCACGCTGTTCGCATCCTTCTGATGCCACACGAGCGGATGTTCACGCGGCGGGAACACTGCGTTCCACCGCGCGAAGTCCGCCGCGGTCGGTTCGGCATGGATCAGCCTGCCAACGGCGGCAAGGCAATGACTGACGCGCAGGCTCTCAAGCTGGTCGCGGCGATCCTGCGGAAGCGCCGCGTAGGCGGAGTGCAGGTTCGCAAAGCCGGTGTCTCCGCCTTCTGCGGGCGCACTCTCGCACTTGAGGAGCGTGGCCTTGCCCGGTGTGTCGTATGATGTGCCGTCCATATGCCACCAGTCGTTGCCTTTGACATAGTCGAGCTGGTTGGCATCCATCTTGTCGAGCGCGATGCGGTAGATGCCTTTCCCGCTGGGCGCGGTACCATCATCGGTGACGTCGTTGGCGTGGAGCGAACCAAGCACACTGCTCAGATCGAGAAGATGCTGATCGGAGAAGTGTGCCTCCGGGAAAATAAGCACGTGGTAGCGGTCCAGAGCGTCGCGGATCGCCCGTGCAGCCTGCGGATTGGATGCGCAGGCGGGTTCGATCCGAACCGAAGCGCCGGTCCCGCCGCCAAGCGGCGTTATCTCGATTGCCGATGTCATGGTCATTCCATCCCCTGCCAGCGATCAGTTGAGATAGCGTCCACCGTTCACGCTGAGCGTGTGGCCGGTGATGTAGTCGGCATCTTCCGAGGCCAGGAAGGCAACGGCGGCGGCGATGTTCTCGGGGCGTCCGGCCCGCCGCATCGGTGTCATCGGCGCATAAGCCTCGACGTCGACCGGAGATTCCTGAAGTCCTTCGGTATTAACGAAGCCCGGCGGCACCGCGTTGACCGTGATCCCGCGCGTCGCGAATTCCATTGCGAGGGCTTTCGTGAAGCCCAGAACACCGCCCTTGGTGGCGGCATAGTGAGCCTGATTGGGCGTTCCTGCCTGGGCAGAAGACGATGCAATGTTGATGATACGCCCCCAGCCCTGCGCCAGCATGTCGGGAACGATTTCCTTCACGCACAGGAAAGGCCCCTTGAGATTGATCGCCATCAGGCGGTCCCAGGTTTCTTCGTCGAGATCCTCGAACTTCGCGAAGGGCGAAAGCGCGGCATTGTTCACGAGAATCGAAATGGGGCCCAGCGCTGCCCGGCTTTCGTTGGCCGCAGCAGCTATCTCGGCGGCAAGCGAACTGTCAGCGGCCAGACCAATGGCCTTGCCACCTTGATCGATGATCATCTGGGCGGTTTCCTGCGCTCCGGCTCCATTCAGGTCCCAGACCGCCACTGCCACGCCGTCCTTCGCGAGGCGAAGCGCAATCGCACGACCCAAGCCGCGCGCACCGCCGGTCACTACCGCGGCCTTGCCTTCAAGCGACATATCCTATCTCCCATTTTACATGATTGTATACAATAAGTCATACAGGTGTTCAGCGCGATTGCAATTGTCATTGCGGCTTGCCGCAAAAATCCGCCCGTTCTAGGGTGAGGGTAGATAGTTCTGGAGAGTGAAGAAAATGGACGATGGATCCGATCTTGCCGGGGACCGCGTAGCGCGGATCATCGCCGAAAGGATTATGACCGGGGAACTGGCGGCCGGCGAACCGATCAAGCAAGACGAACTGGCAGTCGAACTTGGCACCAGCCGGATCCCCGTACGCGATGCGCTGCGGATTCTCGAAAAGAGGGGGATGGTTTCCCTGCGCGCGAATGCCAGCGCCAAAGTGATCAGCCGGACCGTGGAGGACATGGATGTCTCCTATCGTATACGAGAGGTTCTGGAGCCGATGCTGCTCGGCGAAAGCATTCCGAATCTGACGCGGGAGATCATCGATCAGCTCCGGGTCCTGAAAGATCGTCTGGCTGGACCGCTGGACTACGAAGAATACCTGAATTTGACGCGGGATTTTCACATCCTGTGTTTCAGTGGACACAAGGCGCCGCTGCTTGCGCATGTTATCGAGTGGCTGTGGGACACGACTTACAGCTATCGCGCTGCTTTCGCGCGCATGTCGGTCGTCGATGAAGGGCGGCTGCGGGCCATGTGTGCCGAGCGGGAGTTGCTTTTCGATGCCATTCTTCAGCAGGATATCGATTTGGCACAGCGTATCTGGGCCATACAGGTCCGCCGCACCCACAAGGCCCTGCTTAGCTATGCCGAACAGCAGGATGTTTCCGGAAAAGCCGTGTCGGCCGGCCCAGTGTCCGGCGCGGCCGGTTGATTCGCACGCCGCTACTCGGTTTCCAATTGGATACAAGATAATCGCCTGACCGCGATCTCTCGTTGCGGAAAGCGAGGCTCATTGACCATTGCCAAGCCTTCTGACAGAAATCTGTCCAATTGATCCATTGAGGTCAGACCAAAATAGAGGATGCTCGCGTGACGATATTCGCAAAGGGTGCTTGCGCCATGTTGCCGGCTCTACTGTGCTGCGGCGCGATTGCGATCCCGGCACATGCTGAGGTCTCGCGCAGCGCATCTGCCGAGAGTGGGCGCGAGATGCTCGATCTTTCGAACGGGTGGCGGTTTCATCTCGGAGATCTCGACCGGTCTGCGGCCGTTCTGCCGGACTTCGCGGATACGGCATGGCAGACCGTGTCCGTACCCCATACCTGGAACCGCATTGGCGAATATGCGCTCGAACGAAGCCCGGCTGCGAACAATGTTCAGGGGGCTGGCTGGTACCGTCTCCATGTCGCAGCACCAAAGGCCGGGCCGCGCGATCGTCAGTATCTCGACTTTGCAGGCGTGGGGAAGATCGCCGATATCTGGGTGAACGGCACCCATGTCGGCCGGCACGAAGGCGCATTCGCACGGTTCCGCGTCGACGTGACATCCGTCTGGAAGCCGGGACAGGATAATATCGTTGCCGTGCGCGCCGACAATTCGAGGCCGAGCGCCGATAACGAGAGCGGGCAAGTCATCCCGCTCTCCGGAGACTTTTTCGTCAATGGCGGCATTTACAGAGGCGTAAAGCTGGTAACGGCGCGCGATGCCGGGGTCGATCTGCTCGATTTCGGCGGGCCCGGTGTCTACGCACAAGCCAATGCAATCTCGCCTGAGCGCGCAGATATCGATGTGCTGGTTCGCTTTCGCAATCAGGGAACGGTCAAGCGCAGTCTGGCTGTGACCACGGTGATCCGGGATGGGCAAGGCAGGCCGGTCGCGAAACAATCGCAGGCCCTCGAACTCAGTCCGGGGCAGGATTCCCGGCACGTGCACCTCTCGGTTGCCAAGCCGCATCTCTGGAACGGGGTCGCCGATCCCTATCTCTATACGGTGTCCGTCGAAACGCGCGAGAAAGGGGCAGCCAGAGAGACGGTTTCGGTTCCGCTTGGCGTGCGCAGCTTTCACTTCGATCCCAAGGCGGGGTTCTCCCTTAATGGGCAGCACGTGAAGCTCCACGGAGTCTCGCGCCATCAGGACGTCATGGGCAAGGGCTGGGCCCTCTCGGACGAAGACCATGTGCGCGACATGGCGATGATCAGGGAACTGGGCGCCAATACCGTGCGTCAGGCCCATTATCAGCATGCCGATGCCTGGTCGGACGAAGCGGACAAGGCCGGAATGGTCGTGTGGGCTGAGCTTCCGTACGTCACCACGCCTTCGCTCTCGGGAGGCAAGGGCAGCGAGCATCTGTGGGCCAATGCCGAACAGCAACTGCGCGAGCAGATCCGGCAGAACTTCAACCACCCCTCGATCATGATGTGGTCGGTGGGGAACGAGGTGGATTCGGCAAAAGGCTTCGGGGTTCAGGGCGAGCCGCCTCAGCCGCTCGCTTTGCTCAAGCATCTCAATGCAATCGCCAAGCAGGAGGACCCGGCGCGGCCGACCACGTTCGCGGACTGCTGCGAGGGGCTGACGATGATCAAGACGGCAGGCGAAGGGCTTGCCGGGACCACCGATCTTATCGGCTACAACCGCTACTATGGCTGGTACATGCCCAATCAGACCGACGCGCGCAGGCAGTTCGGTGAGGCGCTGGACCGCTTGCATGGCGATCATCCAAGCCTGCCGCTGTCTGTCTCGGAATATGGCGCTGGCGGCGCGTTGACGCAGCATAGTGACAATGTTCGGGCCGGCTTCGTCAACATGGCGGGGCGGCCCCAGCCGGAGGAATTTGAGTCTTTCGTGCATGAGGAGACCTGGCCCGTCATCCGCGAGCGTGACTTCGTATTCGCGAGCTGGATCTGGAACATGTTCGATTTTCCCAGCGACCTCCGGCAGGAGGGCGATGCGATCGATCTCAATACCAAGGGCCTCGTCAGCTTCGATCGCAAGACGCGCAAGGATGCCTTCTACTATTACAAGGCGCAGTGGAATCCCGAACCGATGATGCATCTGACCGGCAAGCGATACGTGTCGCGCGCCTATCCGGTGATGGAGGTGAAGGCCTATTCCAATGCGACCAAGGCGCGCCTGACCATCAATGGGAAGGCCGTGGGAGAGGCGCCCTGCACGGATCGGATCTGCGTCTGGCCGGCGGTTGCGCTGGTCCCCGGCGCCAACCGGGCGGTGGTCGAAGGTGCGGTCAACGGCGTGGGTGTGAAGGACGAGATGGTCTGGACCGGGCCGGATCCGGTGCGGACCGGCATCGCCATCGATGTGGGCGATCTGGCAGGGCGCACGGTGGCTGGCCGCCAGTTCGGCTCCGACGATTTCGTGACCGGCGGAACGCCGATGGTGCTCAACATGGAAGGGTTCGGGCGCAAGCTTGCCAACCCGCGTCGTGTGGATGGTCCTACGCCCGAGCTCTTTGATTTCTGGCGCGAGGGCGAAAGCTTTTCTTACGCGATTCCGGTGCCTGACGGCCAATGGAAGGTGACGGTACTGACCTTCCAGCCGTCTGCTGCCGCTCCTGCCAGCGCAACGATGACAGTATCGGCCAATGGCGCCGTGGTCGTTCCCGCGTTCAACATCGCCCAGTCGGCAGGCGGGGCGCTCAAGGCAAAGGCCCTGAGTTTTCCTGTCGAGGTCCATGGCGGCACGCTCAAGCTCGACTTTGCCGGCGCGGGCGGCAAGGCCGTCGTCGCCGCCATCATGCTGAATAAATGATCGAATTTCGATGCGGTGCTTCACCAAGCAGCGCTGCAAACAACAATTATCGAAGGGGAGAGAGAATGGACGATCGGAACACACGGTTTGATCGCCGCACGGCACTCACGGCTGCGGCCACTGCTCTGGCAGCAGGTACTGTCGGGATGACGACTCCGGCGGCCCTTGCCGCACCGGCAGTCCGCCGGTTTCCAAAAGGCTTTCGCTGGGGTGCCTCCACGGCGGGCTACCAGATCGAAGGCAACAGCGTGAATGCCGACCTCTGGGTGATGGAGCACGTGAAGCCCCAGACATTCGCCGAACTGTCGGGAGATGCCGACGACAGCTACCACCGGTGGCGCGAAGATATTGCCGTGATGAAGGCGATTGGGCTCAACGCCTACCGCTTTTCGATCGAGTGGTCGCGGATCGAACCGGAACGCGGCGAGTTTTCGCAGGCCCAGCTCGATTACTACCGCCGCTTCATCGCGGCCTTGCGCGAGGCCGGGATCGAGCCCGTCGTCACTTTTTACCACGTAGCCGCGCCGCGTTGGTTCGCTGCCGCCGGGGGCTGGCTCAATCCGGAATCGCCCGATCTTTTCGCACGCTACTGCGACCGCGCGGCGCGGCAACTCGCCGGAGAGATCGGCGTTGCCTGCACGATCAACGAACCGCAAGTCGGCCTCACCTACCGGATCATGCCGCAGTCCCAAGCCTATTTCGGAAAGCTGGATGAAGCGCAGCAGGTGGCGCATGCAGCCGCTGCGCGGGCCATGGGCAGCGATCGGTTCGTGACCATGAACCATCCCGACATCAAGGGGATGACGCCGCAGCTTATGGCCGCGCATGAGAAAGGCTTTGCCGCCATCAAGGCCGCGCGCGGAGACCTGCCGACGGGTGTTACGCTGAATCTGGTCGATTTCCAGCCGGCCAATGAGGGCTCGCCTTATGGCGAACTGCGCAAGGCGGCTTACGGCCCCTGGCTGGAAGTCGCCGCGCGGGCAGGCGATTTCATCGGCGTGCAGACCTACAGGCAGGTCCGCATTCCGGGCGCCGGTGCGAAACTGCCGGACTTCCCCGACATGCCCTATGTGGACCGCGCTCATCTGGAAGAACTGATCAAGCAGCCCGAAGCGCTGCGCAATACGGTCGAATATGTCCACAAGGAAACGGGCAAACCGATCTTCGTGACCGAAAACGGCCTCGAAACGCCCGACGACCGCCGCCGGGAATGGTATATTCCGCAAGTCCTCAAGCAACTTCATGATGCGATCGATGCGGGTGTGCCGGTCATGGGCTACATGCACTGGTCGCTCATCGACAACTTCGAGTGGCTGCAAGGCTTCAAGCCGCAATTTGGGCTGGCGAGCGTCGATCGTAAGACCTTCGCGCGCAAGCTGAAGCTGAGCGCAGCAGTTTACCGGCAGATTATCCGCGCGAACGCGGTCTGAGGGGGCATATGCATCGGCGTGAATTCATGGGCGGCGCGGCTGCGCTCGGCGCCATGTCGCTTGCGGGCAGGGCGGCCGGGGCCGAACTGTCCGACCGTGTTCCGATCCTGATCGAAACGCGCGAGGCGACCGGCGACCTCAAGCACGTCTGGTCCGAATGTGCCGGATCGGACCGCGCGGCAATCACGATGCGCGAAAGCTGGCGCGGCGATCTCGATCGATGGGTCGGTGACTGCGGACTCAAGAGAGTGCGGTTTCACGGCATATTCGCGGACGAGATGGGGGTCTTCGCGCCTTCCATTCTCAACCGCGGCAAGCCCAGCCCCAACTTCCGCAACGTGTTCGAAGTCTACGACGGACTGGTGGCGCGCGGTGTCGATCCATTTGTGGAAGTCGGTTTCATGCCCGGCGCGCTGGCTTCGGGAAAATCGACATTCGGGTTTTACGAGGCGAACATCACTCCGCCCAAATCCATGGAGGATTGGGCCGCTTTCATCCGCACTTTCGTTGGCGCCCTTGCCGACCGCTACGGCATCACCAAAGTTCGCGGATGGAATTTTGAGGTCTGGAACGAGCCGAACCTGCCGTTCTTCTGGAGCGGCAAGCAGCAGGACTATTTCGATCTCTACAAGGCAACGGCGGTGGCGATCAAATCGATCGATCCGGCGATCGCGGTGGGCGGCCCCGCGACTTCGGGTGGTAAATGGGTCGACGATTTTGCTCGATTCTGCGCCCAGAGCAATGCGCCCGTCGATTTCATTTCCACGCATGCCTATGCCGGGGGAAATCAGGAAGACCTCTACGGCAAGGATGCCCGTTTCTCGGTGAATCAGGTCATTCCCGATACCGTGCGCAAGGTGCATGGGCAGGTGCAGGCGTCGGCCTGCGCGGGCAAGCCCATCTGGCTTAGCGAGTGGTCTTCGGACAGTCCGGCCATGATCGCCGAAGTCGTGACGCAGTGCCTGCCGATGCTACGCGGTATGTCGCATTGGGTGCTTTCCGGCACCTATGAGGAACTGGGCGTACCAGATTATCTGCTCAAAGAGGGAGACATGGGCTGGGCGACGATGGTGCAGGGCATCGCCCGTCCCAGCTTCAATACGTACCGACTGCTGCATCGGCTGGGCACGCGACGGCTCAAGGCGGATGGGCCCGCACTGGCCTCTCGGCGGGACGAGGGCGGCGTATCCGCGCTCGTCTGGAATCTGGCGGAAGCCTTGCAGCCGGCCGGTATCCCGGGTGCCACGTCCGATCGGAAAGTCACAGGGTCTCCGAAGCGGTTCGACGTGCGGTTTGCCGGAGCGCGGGAGGGGCAGAAAGTAAAGGTGAGCTTCGTCGATCAGGAGCGCGGATCGCCGATGCCGGCATGGCGCGCGATGGGATCGCCGCGCCTGCCGACGCCTGCGCAGATCGAGACCTTGCGCAAGGCATCCTCGATCGCCGCTCCGGTGACGCTGCGGCTGGACCGCAATGCCTCGGTCTCGGTGGACTTGCCGCCCGAAGGTGTCGCGTTGCTTGAACTGGTCTGAAGAAAAGGGGGGAGGCTCATGCGCGCGAAAAATCTGCGGACGTTGAGTTCTGTGTTGGCTCTGGCGCTGGCCTGCCCAACCGGGGCAGCGGCGGCTCCGGCGCGGAGCGACGATGCTGAAGTCAAGAGTGCGGAGGCTCGGGCCGAAAACACGCTTCGGCAGATGTCGGCCGAGGAGAAGACCGTCCTGACGCACGGGCAGATGGCGGTCCCGATCATGGGGCCGATGAAACTGCCCGCCGATGCCGTCATCGGCGCGGGCTACGTCCACGGTATTCCGCGCCTTGGCGTACCTTCGCTGCGCGAAACCGATGCCAGTCTCGGTGTTGCCTGGCTCATGGGTCTTCGCAAGGATGGCGCGACGGCGCTGCCTTCCGGCATGGCGATGGGATCGACGTGGAATCCCGATCTGATCCGTGCGGGCGGCGCCATGATTGGCGCAGAGGCGAAGGCCAAGGGCTTCAATGTGATGCTGGCCGGAGGCACTAACCTGATCCGGGACCCGCGCAACGGGCGCACGTTCGAATATCTGTCCGAAGATCCGCTGCTTTCCGGTGTCCTTGCGGGCAACGCGATCGCCGGTATCCAATCGAACGGGATTATCTCGACGATTAAGCACTTCGCGGTCAACGATCAGGAAAGCGGCCGCTATTTTCTCGATGCGCGGATATCCGAAAGCGCCGCGCGGGAGAGCGATCTCCTCGCTTTCCAGATCGGTCTTGAAATCGGACGTCCCGGCGCGGTGATGTGCGCCTACAACAAGGTCAATGGCGCCTACGCTTGCGAGAATGACTGGCTGCTCCAGAAAGTGCTGAAGCAGGACTGGGGCTACAAGGGCTTCGTCATGTCGGATTGGGGCGCTGTTCATGGGGTGGAAGCCGCCATTCACGGCCTCGACCAGCAGTCGGGTCAGGAAATGGACCCGAAGGTGTTCTTCAGCGACACTCTGGCAGGCAAGGCTGCGTCCGACCCGCAATATGCGCGTCGGCTGGAGGATATGAACAAGCGGATCCTGACGAGCATCTATGCTCACGGGCTCGACAAGCCGGGTGAGCCTACAAAGGCAGTCGATGCGGCTGCCAACCTCGCCGTCTCGCGCCGGATTGCCGAGCAGGGCATCGTCTTGCTGCGCAATGTCGGCGGCGTTTTGCCGCTTGCCGGGTCGGCGAAATCCATTGCTGTCATCGGCGGCTTTGCGGATACCGGGGTGCTGTCGGGGGCGGGTTCGAGCCAGGTCAACGGCGAGAAGGGGCCGGCACTGACGGTGCCGATCGGCGGATCGGGGCCATTCGCGGCCTTGATTTCGCAGCAGTACCAGCCCGGGGCGCCTTTCGATGCAATCAAGCGGCGAGCGGCAGGCGCGGATGTTCGCTTTCGCGACAGCCGATACATTTCGCGCGCGGTGGAACTTGCCCGGCACTCGGATATCGCCATCGTGTTCGCAACGCAGTGGATGACCGAGGGCATCGACGCGCCGGACCTCGGCCTTCCCGACGGTCAGGACGCCCTGATCGAGGCCGTTGCCGCGGCCAATCCGCGCACCATCGTGGTGCTCGAAACGGGCGCGCCCGTCTTGATGCCCTGGCTTGGCAAGACAGCTGCCGTTGTCGAGGCCTGGTATCCCGGCGCGGCGGGCGCCGAGGCGATTGCCTCGGTCCTGTTCGGCGAAACCAATCCCTCGGGCCGCCTGTCGGTCACTTTCCCTGCCGCCATCGAACAACTCCCTCGCCCTCATCTCGACGGCGTCGAACTGAGCGGCGACATCTCACCCGGCAACATTCCTGCGAACACTAGGCTCGATGTGAACTACGACATCGAAGGCGCGGACGTGGGCTATCGATGGAATGCCCTCAAGCAACAGCGGGCACTTTTTCCGTTCGGCTTTGGGCTGAGTTACACGGCGTTTCAGGCCGGCAAGCTCCAGATCCAGGGCAACCGCGCGACAATGCTTGTCACCAATACGGGGCAACGCAGCGGGGCCACAGTCGTCCAGCTCTATCTGGTTGGCCGAGCCGGGCGGAAGGTGCAGCGGTTGGTCGGATTCCAGCGTGTCGCGCTTGAGCCCGGCGAGTCTCGCAGTGTCAGCATGACTATCGACAATCGCCTGCTGGCGGATTGGGCCGACGGAAAATGGACTATCCCGGCGGGCGACTATGATTTCGCCTTGGGCGAGAACGCGGAAGCGCTTGGTCCATCGGTGCGTTCCAATTGGAAAGGGCGCGTTTGGACGCAGTGAGGCGCAGGCCATTTCGAGCGACTTTTCTCGCTTCGAAAGTGGTAAGGTCTATTATTGGATACCAAACGCTGTGGCGATGATCTGGCCTCGGCGGGAAAAGACGAAGAGATCGATGGCACCCTTTGCCGATAAAAATCGCTGAAACGCGTTGTTTTATGGATATTATGGATTTTTAGTCGTTGGCCCGCCCCCAATCTTGGAGGTGGGCCAACTGCCTCTCTGACTCAGATTGTATGCAATCTCGTGCCATGCTGCTTGCCAAGGAAGAAGGTGGGTGCAATAGGGGAATCAAGATTGGTCAGGCAATCAACAGCGCCCCATTTGGTTGGAGGCGCCTTAAAAAATAGGGGAGGTATTACATGCGCCTTTGCAAGAAGGTGGCGTTCATCGGTGTGAGCGCTCTGTCGATTTCTGTTCCAGCAATGGCGCAGCAAGCTCCATCCCAAGATGCCGAAGAAGCGTCGAGTGTCATCATCGTCGAAGCGCGTCGCCGGGATGAAAGCATTCAGGACGTGCCGATGGCGGTCAATGCTGTCACGTCCGAGCAGATCCAGAAGCTCAACATGCGCGACTTCAACGAAGTGCAGAACCTGGTTCCGGGTCTTCAGTTCTTCAGCAATTCCAACGGCGTTGCCGCAGGCGGCCAGATGCGCGGGATCCAGTACGATCCCAACGCCGGCGTCTCGGCTTCGGTCGCCTTTTACCAGAACGATGCCCCGCAGGAGGGCAGCCTGGTCCTGCAGACCATGTATGACGTGAGTCAGGTGGAAGTCTTGCGCGGACCGCAGGGAACCTTGCGTGGACAGGCGACCCCGTCAGGTTCGATTGTCGTCAACACGAAGCGACCCGATCTTTACAATGTCGGCGGCTACATGTCGACGACGGCCAACACTATTGGCGGCCAGAACGTCAATGGTGCACTCAATCTGCCGCTGCTGTCCGGGCTGGCTGCGGTGCGTGTCGCGGGCGTCTATTCGGCGGGCGAGGGTAACCGCGTCACGTCGATCCAGAACGATGGTGATCGCCGGGATCCCTATACCCATACGGCAAGCGGGCGCATCAGCCTTCTTGTCGAGCCGACCGATTTCCTGCGGCTTTACGGCGTAGCGCAGACGATGTCGCGCAAGGCGCGCGAATTCGATCAATTTGCGTCCTACTCGCTGTTCGATCCCAGCGCCGAGCAAAGCGATCCGGTCATCACGCCGGGCGACCGGCTTTCGATCCTGTCCAATCCCCGCAATGTCGATCAGACGTTCAACAGCTATAACTGGCGCGCGGAACTCCGCCTTGCCGGTCAGTTGCTGGTCTATCAGGGTCAGAAGTACGATCTTGACGTCCAGTCGGTGACGAACTCAGACAGCGCCAATATCCTGTCGGGAAAGAACTGGTTCCAGACCACGCATACCCACGCCGACACGTGGACGCATGAAATCCGTCTTCAGAACGAATCCTTGGTCGCGGGAATGTTCGACTACGTAGCGGGCTATTTTCACACGCTGCAGAAAGCCGACACGAACGTAATTTCGCAGACCCCCGTATTTCTTCCTGCAAGTCTTGGTGGTGGACTGGCCACGATCGCCGAAACACCTATCGGCCTGAATGGCGGCCACGTGACCGAGGAATCGTTCTTCGCGAACCTGACGGCACATATTGGCGACAGTACGGAGCTTTCCGGCGGTCTGCGCCACATCAAGCACCGGGATCCGGGCGTGCCGATGGTGATCGCGGGCAACGCTCTCCCGACCTCGCCGGTTAACGACGACGGCATGATCTATATTGCTTCGCTCAAGCACCGCTTCAGTCCCGCCGTCATGGCCTATGCCAGCTTCGGTACCTCAAGGCGTCCCGGTGCGTTTTCGATCGGTGATTTCAGCGTCGTGAAATCCGATCTTCAGAACTCATTCCAGAACTTGAAGACCGAAACATCGCAGTCCTACGAAGCGGGTATCAAGACCACGCTGTTCGGCGGCCGTGGTACGGCAAATCTCTCCGTATATCACCAGAAGTTCAACAACTATCCCTATCGCTCGCAGAGCGGCGTCTATTACGTGAATTACATGGCCACGGTGGGTGCCGGCGGAGCCGTGACGGTGACGCCGACAGTAGGCATCTTCAATTTCGTCGCCTCGGTGCCGGTTGAAGTCAACGGCGTCGAAGCGGATGCCTCCTTTGAGATCACGCCAAACTGGAGCGTTTCGGCGACGGCAAGTTACGCGCTGGGCAAGATCAAGAACGGGCTCATTCCCTGCAACGATCTCAATGGCGACGGCATTCCCGACGATCTGAGCGCGCCGCCCTCGCTTGCGGCCCTTCAGGCCGCGGTCGGGGCCAATAATGTGGCCGGTTGCAAGGTGACGCAGCGCTCCTCGTTCCAGTCGCCGTTCTCCGCAACCGTTCAGACCGAGTATCATCAGGATATATCGTCCTCGCTCGAAGGTTTCGGGCGGGCCATGTTCAACTTCAACGGATCGGCGCAGGGCGATCCCCAGTTCGCTTTTGATCAGGTCGGTTCCTATGGCCTGCTCAATCTGTTCCTTGGCATTCGCGATCCCAAGGGCGCCTGGGAAGTCTCGGCCTTTGCCAAGAACCTGTTTGGTGTCGACAAGGCGACGATCATTAACCGTGCGGCCACGTCGAACTACCAGCAATTGGTGCTGCCCACCTTCAAGACGGTGGGGATGACGGCCACCAGCCCCTACACGATCATCAATACGACCCCCAATCGCGAGTTCGGACTGACATTCCGTTACGCGTTCGGATCGAGGTGATCCCGGCGTCAATTGCCCGGGTCTGAATGGAAAAGAACCCCCGCCAGATTGTGGCGGGGGTTCTTTTCATGTCGCGAAGGCTGGAAGCGCCCGTCCTTGGCGCCGGCGTTGGAGGCCTATGCTGGCGGCAGCCCCAAACCATCGCGAAGGGCGGCCATCATGTGGCTTTCGTAGCGCTGGACGAGTTTCGCCTGACGGACCAGCGTGAAGCCATGAAAGGCGCCAGGGGCGATGGCGAGTTCCACTTGCACGCCGGCGGCCGCGAGGCGCCGTGCGTATTCGAGATTTTCCTCATAAAACAGATCGATAGTACCGACTCCTATGAACGCGGGAGGCAGGCCTTCAAGGTTTGCGGTGCGAGCGGGTACAGCCCCGGCTGGAACTTGCGGCGATCCCGCAGGGATGCCCAGAAAGCTGCTCCAGCCGAACCTGTTGCTTTGCGGGGTCCACATCAGCGCGCCCTGCTGGGGAGGCCGGTGCACGGTGCTTCCCGTTCGGTCATCGAGCATCGGGTAGATCAGGCATTGGTAGGCCAGCGGAACTTCTTTCCGGTCGCGCGCGGCAATCGCAAGCATCGCGGCCAGACCGCCCCCTGCGCTTTCGCCCTTTACCGCGATGCGTGCAGGATCGACGCCAAGCGCGCCGACGTTCGCATGGAGCCATTTTAGGCCAGCATAGCAATCTTCCAGCGGGCCGGGGAATGGGGTCTCGGGCGCAAGACGGTAGTCCACCGTGACAATTACGCAGTCGAGATCGCGGGCGAGATCCTGTAGGTCGGCAAGGCCGCTTGCGGCAGTCCCAAGGATGTAGCCGCCGCCGTGAATGTGCAGGATCGCAGGTCGGGCCTGCGCTTTCGGCCCGGCGTTGACGATATAGATACGCACATCGGGATCGCCTGGTCTTCCGGGAATCCGCTTCTCAGCGATAGAAATCCCGGCGCTGGGCGCGCGCTCAAGCGGGGATCGGCTGGATCGGGCGGCAATCACGGCTTCCTTGGTGGTGACCGAGCCGCGCATCATCGGCAATGCCGATGCAATCATTGGCCTGAGCTCGGGGTTCACGAAGGGAAGAGGGTCGAAGTCCGCAGGCGGGCTCGATATGCCGGCGCCGGCAGCGGCCGCTTGCGCAAAGGCATGTGGTGCCAAGGCGGCGCCGATAGCCGCCGTGCTTACAAGACTTGCGCATTGCCTGCGCGAGATTCCTTCATTCGCCATAATTGCCTTTCCTGGCTGATGGGCATTGCGGGATCACTCGTGAGCCGTCGTTGGCGATGCTGATTTACCGATTGCCCAGTCGGCGGCGTCTTCGAGCATGGCGACGTAGTGCGCCTCGGAGTAGGATTGCGGGAGGTGGCCGATTGCCGAATAGAACATCCGTCCTTTTCCGACGTGTCTGCTCCACGCGATGGGGTGGTCGCCCATCGACAGCTTCTCACCGAACCCACCATTCTGGGAATAGGTGCTCTCGTCCAGACGGGCGATGACGTCGGCCCCGGTGACCCGCGGGCTGGCGGCGAAGCTGTACCATTCATCTTTCATGGTCCAGGTCGCAGGCAGGCGGGCTGCCGCAGGATGCGTCTTGTCGTCGACGAATATCCGGGCTTCCTGAAACTGCGGTTGCATGGGGTGGCCCACGAAACGGGCGCCTAGCAGGGTATCGGCGTACCAGTCCCAGAAATAGGAGGGATCGCCGGCGCTGCCGTGTACGCCTATATAGGCACCGCCTTTCTCGATGTAGTCGCGAAAGGCTTTCCGCTGCGCCAGTGTCAGCACGTCCCCGCTGATGTTGTTCCAGACGACTGCATCGAAATGCGAAAGATTTTCGGGCGTAAAGGCGCCGCCGCGATTCGTCGTGACGATGTTCCAGCCTTTGCGCGCGGCCATTGCGATGAAGGCGGCATGGGCAGCATTGAAGCCGGGCTCATCCTTGAATCCATTTATCTTTTCGAACAGCAGAATGTGCGGTTTGCCCGGCTGGAGATCGAATTGTGGGCGGTCATTGTCATAGCGTGCACACCGGGCAATGTGGTCGGCCTCGGTCACCGGGAGGGTTCGCAATCTCGTATCGAGCGCGGGTAGCGCCTTTGCATCCGCCCCCACCATCACGGCGACTTGGCGCAGTGTCAAAATGGCGGAAAAGGTCGGTGCGTCGGTTCGGGCAAAAAACGGTGGCAAGCTCGACAGCTTTCCCGACATCGCCTGATCCGCAGCGGCCTTCGCCGACGGGCTGAGGAGCACGTCGATCAGCGGAGAATCCAGCGAAAAGGCGGCATCGCGAAGCGGGCAGTCGGTGACCGGGGCGGCCGCCACGGTTACCGGTGCTGCTGCGATCGCCAGGGCCGCTAAAGTCCAGGAAAGCATGGCCGGTCTTGTTCCTCTCACAGCTCATTTTGGCGGCAAGAGCGTAAGAATCGAGTTACTCTTGATTCCCGCTCTTGCCGTCATTTTCGATATGCAGGACTTGCCGGTTTATCGCGAGCCGCGCCCACCATGCTGTGCTGGCTGCGCCTCCATTGGGGCTGCCTTGGCGCGTGCGCGCAGATAGAGACGCAAAGCTTCCAGATCCTGATCGCTCAATTGCCGGAAGGGAGGCATTCCGTTGAGCTTGAGGCCGCCTTGCTGAACGATCATCTTGAACGTCTGCGGATCCACGATTGCAGGCGAATAGCGCAAGTCAGGCGCGGCTCCGCCGCCCACCGCATTCCAGCCGTGGCACACCATGCACCCGTTGGTTGCGAATGCCATCCCGCCTGCCATGATTGTCTTTGTGTCCGGTTTGAAGTCCGGATCGGCAGGCGGAACCAGTTCGGGCGGCTGATAGGCTGGAAGGGTGTCGCTTCCGCCAATCGCGAAAGTCAGCACATGCCGGGGTGCGCGATAGTCGGTACGGTAGGCCGCGTTGCCCGGTGATCCGATGCCGCCGCCGGTGCCGCCATTGCCCGACAGCACCGTGACATACTGCTTGCCGCCGGCCCGATAGGTGATCGGCGCGCCAACGATCGGACTCTGCGCCTTGAACGACCAGAGCTGCTTTCCGGTTTTGGCATCGCGGGCGACGAACTGTCCGTCGATCTGCCCCTCGAACACCAGTCCGCCGCCGCTGGCCATCACGCCGCCGGGCCAGTCTCCGGGGAGTTCGACTTTCCAGATTTCCTTCTGCGTGGCGGGATCGAAAGCCTTGAGGAAGGAACGGGAATCGTTCTTCAACCCGGCTTCGGGATTGAGTGTCACACCCATGCCCCTGCTGATCTCCGCGCCGCCTTTCTGGCCGTCACCGATCAGCGCGCCCTTTTCGATCACGGGGATGTAAAGGAGGCCAGTCTGCGGGCTGTAGGCCTGCGGCATCCACGAATGCGCGCCGGTCGGCCCCGGCCAGAGTTCGAACATGCCGGGCTTGCCCGCGTAGCGGATGCCGGGGTTCTCGACCGGGCGGCCGGTCTTCATGTCGATGTGATCGGCCCAGGTGACCTTGGAGATCTTGTCGGCGGAAATCAGCTTTCCGCTTGCCCGATCGATCACATAGAGGAACCCGTTCTTCGGTGCCTGCATCAGCACCTTGCGGTCCTTGCCGTCGATTTTCAGCGTCGCCAGCGACATGTCGGTGGTGGCGGTGCAATCCCACTGCTCGCCGGGACAGACCTGATAGTGCCACTTGTATTCGCCGGTATTCGCATCGACCGCGACGATCGAGGCAAGGAACAGGTTGTCGCCGCCGCCGGGGCTGCGCAAGTTCTGGTTGTAGGGGAAGCCGTTGCCGATACCGAGGTAGATCATGTTGAGTTCTGGATCGTAGCTGAAGGCGTTCCACGCGGTGCCGCCGCCGCCGCGCCGGGTGCCGTCGGGGTTCTTCCACCCGCTCGGCCATGTCTTGCGCATGACCGCTTCGGCTTTCTGATTGACGGGCGAGACTTCGTCTCCCGGCGTCGTGTAGAACCGCCAGGCCTGTTTGCCGGTCTTCTCGTCATAAGCGGTGACGAAGCCGCGCGCCGGGCTGATGTCGGCGCCGCCGAAGCCGACGATCACCTTGCCCCCGAACACGCGCGGCGCGCCGTTGGAGTTGCGCGGGGCCTGATCGGGATAGTCGTAGGTCTTCCAGGCTTCCTTGCCGGTCTCGGCATCGAGCGAGATCACGTAGCCGTCGGTGGTGACAAGGAAGACGTGACCCGCGTCATAAGCGATGCCCTTGTTGCCCCAACTCATCTGCAGAGTGGATGTAGCGCGCTCTCGCGTGCCGCCGTTGTATTCCCAGAGCTGCTTGCCGGTCACCGCGTCGAGCGCGCGGATATGCGAGTGGCCACTGGTCACGAAGACCTTGCCCTCGGCCATCAGCGGGGTGCTGGCGGTGTAGCCCGGCTCCAGATCGGTATGCCACGCCAGCTTGAGATTGCCGACCGTGTCGGTGTTGATCTCGTCCAGCGGGGAATAGTGCGTTTCGCCCGCCGTGCGGCCCCAACTCGGCCATTCGTCGGGATCGGCGATCATCCCCTGTTCGATGGTCTGCGCGGGCTTGTTGCACGCAGACAGTGCAAGTACGGCGGCAAGGGCCGAATAAAGCCCCGGTTTCATACGCGTTGCCAGCATTCCCTTTTTACTCTCCCTGATGCGCGGATTCTTGTGGGCGCGCTTTGCCTGGTATTTCAGAGTGTCGGTTCGATTTGGCTGGTTGACCAGCAGGATGTTTCGCGGATCAGGCGGATGCTTTCAACACGCTGCGCATTTCGAGGACCGTTTGGCTTTCATCGTCGGGTTGGCCGATTTCCGGAATCCCGAGGCACGTCGCCATGACCGCGCGAACTTGCTCCAAAAGAGGCGCGGGTTCCGTCTTTTCACGCGCCGGCAGAACGAGTCCGATTGCCAGCGGGCGATCACCGGGTTGACCGGGAACGAGTAGCGCCAGCGCCTTGCGGTCGGTTCCAAATCCGGCCGGACCAATCGCGAACTGCCGCTCGCTCATAGCTGCGATACGCACGTCCATTTCGGCTACAGCGAATTTGCGTTTCTGTTCGGCTTCGGCGTTGAGGCGGCGCAGGACTCCGCCTCGGCGCGGTTGGGGCACCGCTGAAAGCAGCATTTGCCCGACTGCACTGAAGGCGAGCGGATCTTTGGCACCGCATTGGAAGCGTGACTTGCGCGCGGCCAGATCGCCGGTACCGCGCACTGCGACAATTTGTGCCGATACACCGACAATCGCATTGAGTGTAACCGGGTATCCGGTCTGCGAATGGAGCGTTTCAACGAGGCGTACGATGCGCCCGTCGCGGATCGATTGTGGTTGGCAAGACTGGCCGATGAACGCCGCACGCGGCATCACGCGGTATGTCCGCGCGATCGGGTCCTTGTGGAGAAGGCCGAGTTCAACCAGGCTCGCCAGCAATTCGGAGGTGCTGGATTGCGGGCGATGGAAGGAGCGCACGATGTCCATCACGGTGATTTCGTCGCGCCCGCTGTCGAGGTAATCCAGAACTTCGATTACGCGGCGAGCGATCTTCGTCTTGTTCCTCTCGGCCATCGTCATCTTCCCGCCTCCCTCTGTCCCCTCGCGGTGCGATATTGCGTCCGGTACGGTGTAATGCGAAAAAGTGCCCGCCATCCCGTCTGCTTCCAGGAGAGGAAACGCATCGAGACGGCGGGCATTCGCAAGTTTCAACCTGGCGCTCCGGAGGGATGACGACAGGCTGTGGTAACGCAGTTCGGGCGAACCGCCCGGATTTCGTGACCTTCGTACCCACAAGGTTCGGCGCTGCAATATCAACTAAACAGTTGGTAGACTAATGGGCATGGGTTGGAAAGAGGTTTTTCGATTCCGGTGAGGTTTGCGCAGGCCGGTAGGGGCCGATTGACCGTTCCCCGGCACAATGCTAACAATGTGACGAACACAATTCTCGCCGCGCTGCTTTGCGCCTACAAATGACCGTCTGGGCGAGGGGAGAGGATGCGATAACGTGGACAAGCCGCTACCGGATTTCTTCAGCGATCGGGCCGTGATCGATGATCCCGCCGATTATTTCGGCCGGATTCGTGCAATCTGCCCGGTACAGCGCGAGCCATATCAGGGTGCCTATATGGTAACCGGCTATGATGAACTGACCGAACTGCTCAATCGCAAGGATGAGGGCATTTCGTCCTGCCTTTCCGTTCTTGGGCCCATTCCGCCGCTGCCCTTCGAACCTCACGGCGATGACATTGGTGCGCAACTCGATGAAGTCCGCGATTGCCTTCCATGGTCGGCGCACCTGGTCTGCTTCGACGGAGCCCGCCATGCAGAGCATCGCACGCTGATCACAAGTCTGCTGACCTATCGGCGGATTCGGCAAAACGAACAGTACCTGAGATCGCTGGCAGATCGCCTGATCGACGGATTTGCGAGAGAAGGGCAATGCAATGTCGTCGTCCGCTACGCCCATGCGACAACGACTTTCGCGATTTCGGATTTCATGGGCATTCCCGAATCTGATCGCGCGGTGCTGCTGGAAGCTATTGGCGCGCCGCCAAGCCAGATCGAGGGGGATGCGCAAGCGAAGGTCGGCCCCGATCCGCTTGCCGCGTTGAAGGACCTGTTCGATGGCTATCTGCGCGAAAGGCTGGAGAGCCCGCGCGACGATCTCTTGACCGAGCTGGTCCAGTCGAAGTTCCGGAACGGCGAAGATGTGCCTTTTGAAACCCTCTCCAACCTTGCGCGGTTTCTGTTCGGTGCCGGCCAGGATACCACGTCGCATCTTATCTCGATGGCTGTGCGCATTCTTGCCGAAGATAGCGATTTGCAGGAGCGTTTGCGTGTGGAACCGGCACGCATCGGTGACTTCATCGAGGAAGTTCTGCGCTTCGATCCACCGGTCAAGGCGGCCTATCGTCTGGCCGTGAGGGATACCGAACTGGCTGGCATTCCGCTTCCGGCGGGCAGCGTGATGACTGCCTGTCTCTCGGCGGCCAATCGCGATCCGCGGCGCTTTGAAAATCCGGATGCCTTCGATATCGACCGGGCGGGATTGCGGGACCATATTGCCTTCAGCAGAGGGCTTCACGCCTGCCCCGGCGCACCTTTGGGCCGGATGGAGGCGGGCATCGCGATTGAGCGGCTGCTTGCACGCACCAAGTGTATCGAACTTGATGAGACCCGTCACGGACCGCCGGAGAACCGGCACTTCCGCTTCGTGCCGACCTATACCTTCCGCAGTCTCGTGGATCTTCACATCAAATTCGAGATGGCCTGACGCCGGACTTTCCGGAAGCCGGAAGTCATTCAAGACAGGGGGAATGGGCCGATGGCCGTAGCCGATGTATCCGACAGAACCATTCAACAGCTGATATCGCTTGAAGGGCGCTGCGCGGTTGTTACCGGCGGCGCGACGGGGCTTGGCAAAGCCATGGCCCGTCGACTTGCGGAAGCCGGTGCAAACGTGCTGATCGCCGATATCGACGCGCCTCTTGCCAGTGCCGCTGCCGAAGAAATACGCGCGATGGGACGAGGGCAGGTGGTCGCGTGTCGCTGCGATGCTGCCAATGAGGCGGAATGCGAGCAGGTCGCGGCAATGGCGGCTGAGCACTTTGGCGGGATCGACATCTGGGTTGGAAACGCCGCGCTCTATCCCAGCATTCCGCTCCTCGATATGACGGTTGGAGAGTGGGATGAGGTCATGGCCGTCAACCTTCGGGGCATCTTTATCGGCGCGAGGACGGCGGCGCGGCGGATGATCGAGCGCGGCCAAGGCGGCGTGATCATCAATGTTGCATCTCAGGCCGGGTTCAGGGGTGTTGCGCCGGGGCTTTGTGCCTATGTCGCGTCGAAGCACGGTGTTCGCGGCATGACCCGGCAATTGGCGCTCGAACTGGCGCCTTTCGATATACGGGTCCTGGGCGTTGCGCCGAGCCACGCCCGGACGGAAAAGACCGCTCGCGCCATTACGGCAAAGCCCGAACTTCTCGAACAGATTCCGGCGCTGAGCACCAGCCGGCTCGGCCGCGTGGGTGTGCCTGACGATATCGGCCGCGTCGTGCTTTTCCTTGCGTCCGACATGGCAGCGTTCATGAGCGGCACGACCGTGAAGGTTGACGCCGCCGAGATGGCGTGAGGCGGTCGCCCGCGTCTATCAGGAGAGCGTGAAGCGCGAGGGAACCACAGGCATTCCGGCCTTCGCGCTCCTGCCCCGATAAAGGCGCGAACGTCCGGAAAGGGGGCGACCTTCCTTCAGGCTGTCCCCGCCGTCCCCCGGCACCACGTTGATATAGAAATCGCGCAGATCCTCGCCTCCGAAGCGGATCTGAGTCGTGGAACCATCCGGTGTTATCAGTGGTGCAAGTTCCTGCCCCTCCGGTGATACGCGCGTGATCAGGCCTGGCGAGCGAAACCCCGTCAGGAGGACTGTGCCATCCTCTTCCAGCGCCAATCCGTCGCAGTCGTCCTTCTCAAAAAAGGTCCGGCGATTTTGCAGCGAGAGGTCGTCGGTCACATCCCAAACCAGAGAAGTCCGGAAGGTATCGCTGCAATAGAAGCGTCTGCGCAGCGGATCGTGCGCGACGCCGTTCGAGAAATAGACCTCGTTTGATAATTTGGTAACCCGGCCCTCCACGCTCATCCGGTAGATGGCGGTCGGGCGCGTGTCGCGTGCGGCGATCACATGATCGATGTCATTGGTACCGAAGAAGATGCCGCCTTCGCCGTCGGGCCACATTTCGTTGATGCCGTTGATGGGCAACCCTTCCAGTTCGCGGATCAGCCAGCCTGACTTGCCGTTGTCGGGATCGTTCCACATGATGCCGCCCTGACCGCTTGAGAGCACGGCGCCGCACTCGTTCATCATCACCCCGCCGATCCACATCCGGCTTTCGTTGAAACTGGCAACGGGCGTTCCGTCAGGCCTCACACCGTGGATGCCGCCGGCGATCACGTCGCTGTACCAGATCACACCGCGTCGGAAGTCGTAGGACAGTCCTTCAAGATACGTGCCTTCAGCGATCACCAGATAGGCACTTGCATCGACCACCTCCATGTTCATCTCCCATGATGCGGCACCTTGATGGACGTCGTGCATTCCTTTTGTTCGTCTATTTGTTAGCGATTACGCAGGGCTGGTCAATGCCGTTGACGGCTCCCCGTGTTTGCTCACCTGCGAAGAGATCGGCCGAGCGATTGTCGCTCCCTAGCCTGCACTCTCCGCATCGAAGATGCTATCATCTTGACGAACACGTGCGGAGAGCGACATGAAAGACATCCTCGTTTCGGGAGCGAGCATCGCGGGGCCTGTCACCGCATGGTGGCTGCATCGCTTCGGCTTTCGCCCGGTACTGGTCGAACGTCTTTCGACTGGACCACGCGGCGGGCATGCGATCGATGTCCGCGGAAAGGCTCTGACAGTTCTTGAGGCAATGGATCTCGAGCACGTCGTGCGCGCCAATGCCATGCGCATGAAGGGTGTCTCGATCATCGATGATGACGGGAAAGAAGTCTGGCGTTCGGAGGAGATGACGATCTCCGGCGGGCCGCTCGATAACCCTGACATCGAGATCTTGCGCGACCGACTGGCCAATACACTGGTCAATGCGCTGCCGAAGGAGGTTCCGGTTTGTTTCGGAAACTCCATTGTCGACGTGCAAGAGACCGCAGAGGGCGTAGATGTCGCTTTCAAGAGCGGAGAGCGGCGACGTTTCGATCTGGTGATTGGAGCCGAAGGCTTGCGCTCCGATCTGCGGCGCCGGTGTTTCGGAGAGGATGTAGAATTCTTGCGTCCGTTCGGCATCGCGCTTGCGCCCTTTACGGCGCCGAACACTCTGGGCCTCAAGGATTGGCAGATCAGCTACAAAGGGGCGGCAGGCGGTTATATGGTCTATCCCACGCCCGAGAACGACCAACTGCGCGTCTGCTTCAGCGTGCCGGCAAGTCTTGGAGAAGACCTCGGAAATCGCGCAGAACAGATGGCCCGGGTTCGTGAGCGGACCATGCATCTCGGCTGGAAGACAGGCCACTTCCTTGAGGCAATGGAATCTGCGCCGGACTTCTATCTCGGGCTCATCGCTCAGGTGCGGATGGACCGCTGGAGCAAGGGTCGCATCGCCGTTGTGGGGGACGCGGCCTATTGTCCTTCGCCATATTCCGGTCAGGGCGCGACGCTGGCCATCGTTGGCGGGTTCGTCCTTGCGAGCGAGATTGCGCGATCGCCCGAAGATCACGCTGCGGCATTCGCTCGGTACGAAGCGAGGATGAGGCCATTTGTCGAACTCAACCAGGCAATAGCCGATCTGACCCGTGATGAGCGGTTCGAGCGTGATCCAGGCTATTATGGCGATATTGTCGTGCCCGCTATCGACAAGGCGAAGAATGCCATCGTGATCGATCCTGGGGATTTTGCACGGGTCTGAGCCGGCGCCGGACAAAGCCGGCGCCACCGACCTTGCAAGTTCCTCAGTTGTAGCAGCCGCCGTTCACGCCCAGCACCTGGTTTGTGATGTATCCTGCGTCTTCGGAAGCGAAGAAGGCGACGGCGGCCGCAATATCTTCGGCGCTGCCCAGTCGCGGGATCGGATAGGACTTGAGGATCTCGCGGTGATCGACCGGAAACGCGCTGGTCTCGATGGCTCTACGGGCCATCGGTGTGTCGATGAAGCCGGGCGATACGGTATTGGCGGTAATGCCCTTGGCGCCGAGCCCGATGGCGAGCGAATGGGTGAAGCTGATCATGCCTCCCTTGCTCGAATTGTAATGGCTCATGTCGAACACGCCGCCCATCTGGCCGCCCAGAGCGGAGATGTTTACGATACGGCCCCAGCCTGCCGCTTCCATATCGGGAAGCACGGTCTGGGTGACGATGAACGCACCCTTGAGATTGACCTCCATCGTCCGGTCCCACAGTTCGTCGGTCAGATCCTCGAACTTGCACCAGCCTTCGATTGCGGCATTGTTTACCAACACGCCGATCGGACCAAAGGCACTGCGGACGCGTTCGGCGGCCTCTGTTACCTGCCTTCTGTCGGTCACGTCTGCAGTCACGGCAATTGCGCTGCCGCCCGCCGCCGTGATGGAGGCAGCCACTTCTTTTGCACCTTCCTCCACGATGTCGAGCACGGCCACGCTCATGCCCGATCGGGCGAAGCGGCGGGCGATTGCGGCGCCCATGCCGGCAGGATCGCCGGCTCCCGTTATAAGTGCGGTTCGCTTAGTAGCCATAGCCATGCCTCCCTGCACGGATTCCGGCGCGAAAAATATTCGCGCCGCCCGTCATGTTCGTCAGATTATTAGCAGGCCGCGACACTGTCAATTCTCGTGGCCGCCAGGCCGTCGGGAGAGTGTTTTCTTACGATTTCAGCGGCGCATAATGCGCGATGAATTCCTCGATCACCTTCATGACCTCATCGTGTCCCAAGGTGATCCCGATAGCCGCCTCCCGATGGAGCGTAAGTGCCGCGCTCGTGGCCAGGATCGCGATGGCGGCCTTGGGCATCCTTGCTGCCAGATCCTTGCCGAGAGCCTGTTCGAGCGCTGCGATTTGAATGCGCCGCGTCGTCTCGATATAGGCGACCACTTCCTCGCGAAGCGGCTCCATGCGGTTGGCCAGCGCCATGAATTCGGAGACCATTCGGGTATCGCTGGTGTGGACGCAGACGTCCCATACCTCGTGCAGTGAATTGTTGCCGGTGAGCGCGGCTTCAAGCCGTTCGACCTCCCGCGAGGCGAGGCGCCGGAATGTCTGGACGATCAATTCGTCCATCGTGGCGAAGTAATAGTAAACCAGTCGCTGCTTGACGCCAATGCGTTCAGCCACGCTGCGCGAGGTGAGGACTCCGTACCCTTCATCTCGCAGGATCGCCTCGGCCCCGTCCAGCATCCGGTGCCATACGGCAGATCCCGGTGGCCCCATTCGCCGGTTGACTGTCATCGTCTCGTTCAACCCCTTCGCGGTCCAGCCTTCGCGTACTTTGCTTGGGCGCTACCGTACATTCGTCACGACAGGCGTTCTTCACGCAGCTCCGACGGAAGTAAAGGGCAGGGGCCTTCCCGGTTCACAGCATGGTGGAGCCGCCATCGACACCAATGGTCTGGCCGGTGACATAGGCGGATTCGTCGCTGGCCAGGAAAATCGCGGTCGGCGCAATGTCGGCGGGCTCGCCGAAGCGCCCGACCGCGACTTTGGCCAGTTCGGCATCGTAGCTTCGGCTTTCCTCAAGATAGCTCAGTGCCTTGGGAGACATCGCCGAAGGCAGGATCGTATTTACGCGAATGCCGTCGGTTCCCCATTCCCTGGCCGCGGTTCGTGTAAGCGTGCGGATCGCCTCCTTGGATGCGGCATAGGCAAGGAACCCCGGCTCGCAGCGAATGCCGAAACTTGAGCCGAAGTTGATGATCGATCCCCCGCGCCGGGCAGCCATGTGCGGATGACACAATTGCATGAACTGGAGGGAGCCGAAGAATGCGGACTGGAAATCGATCCGGCAATTTTCTTCCATCAGTGGGTCGGCTAACGGGAGGTAGTCTGTAAAGCTGTGGGCATTGTTGACGAGGATGTCGACGCGAGCCCAATCGCGCATCGCGCGTTCTACGACCTTCGCCGATTGTTCCCGTTCGCCCGCGATCGCGACTTCATAGGCGCATGTGCTGCCCGAATTTTCGATTTCAGCGGCGACGCTTTCCAGCTTCTCTCGGGTTCGGCCAGTGATCAGAACGCGGGCTCCTTCGCGGGCGTAAGCGACAGCAATCGCTGCACCAATCCCCTGGCCTCCTCCGGTAACGATCGCGACTTTGCCTTCCAGACGCGGATATCCCGATGCCATGACTTCTGCTCCCACGACGGCCGCCCACATGCTGCGGGCATGTTCGTCATATTGTTAGCGGCGCGGAATGAGAGCGTCAATCTATCGCCGCAAGCCTCCATCAGGCGGCGACATAACCACCGTCCACCGGCATCGCGATCCCGGTTACGTAGCTGGCCTCGTCGCTGGCGAGATAGACCGCAGCCGAAGCGATTTCGCGGTCTAACCCCCAGCGCTCCATCGGAATGTTGGGCAGCACGGCCGTCCCTTCGGGTGGTTCGCGCAGTCCTTCCGACCAGGGAACCATTCCGGTCCAAGTGGTACCGGGACAAATCGCATTGATGCGAATACGGTCCTTGGCGTAATCGAGCGCCGCACTCTTGGTTAGCTGGATGACCGCTGCCTTGGACGCAGAGTAGCACGACAGTCCTTTCCATCCGACCAGCCCCGAGGCGGAAGCCGTATTGACGATCGCGCCTCCCCCGGTTCGCAGCATGGCCGGAATGGCATGCTTCATGCCGAGAAAAACGCTGCGAAGATTCACGTTCACCACAAGATCGAACGCGTCCTCGTCCTGCTCATGAAGCGGAGCGTCGATCGCGCCGGTAATCCCCGCATTGTTGATGAGAATGTCCAGTCGGCCGTATCGCGCCTGCGCCGCAGCGACCATCGCGGCGACGTCCCGGCTTTGTGTGACGTCGGCATGGACGGGATAGGCGGTCTCGCCAATCGCAGCGGCAACATCCACCTGGGCTCCGCTGATGTCGGCGCAGACCACACGGGCCCCTTCGGCCGCGAACAGTTCGCAGATTGCCCGCCCGATGCCCGAGCCTGCGCCCGTTACCAGTGCGACCTTGTCGTTAAGTCTCAATCTGTCTCTCCGGTTTTTTAGTTTTTTGCCGAGCATGGAGGGAGGAATGTCGCCCGACGTGCGGTCTGTACACTCGGCCGAGAGCGGTCTCGGCTCAGCCGACTGCGAGACCGGCCGCTTCAATTCCGGCGAAGGCTGCTGCTTCATCGTGGTCCGAAACGTCCCCGCTGACGCCAACGGCGCCGAGCAATACGCCCGTTTGCGAACGGATCAGCACGCCCCCTGCAGCAGGAATGAGCTTGCCATTCCATGCGCTGGAAAGGGCGCCCATGAACTGCGGGCGCTCGGCCGCCATATCGCCCAGCTTGCGGCTGGATACACCCATTGCAAGGGCCCCGGCCGCCTTGCCGAGTGCAATGTCGGGTCGGCCGAATCCCGAGTTGTCTTCGCGCTCGAGGGCGACCAGATGTCCGCCGGGATCGAGGATTACGACGGTGAGTGGATTAAGCCCCAATTCGCGGCCTTTGGCGCGAGCAGCGGCAATGACGGCACGTGCCTGAGCAAGTTCAATCATGGGAGAAGTGACCTCATATGAATTTGGCACGGGACAGCGCCCGGTGCGGTTAGCCGATTGATGCGAGACGCTTATTGTCGCTCAGTCGACAAAAAGGAGGGCCGGTGTTTCGATCAGCCGCTTCGTCGCCTGCACGAAGCTGGCGGCATCCCATCCATCCACGACACGATGGTCGCATGACACGGACAGATTCATGACTTTGGCGACTTCTATCCTGCCATCCCTGACGACAGGCCGCTCGACAACTTTGTTGGGGCCAAGGATCGCGACTTCAGGTCTATTTATCACCGGCGTTGTGGCGATCCCTCCCAGCGGGCCGAGCGAGGTAATCGTCAGCGTCGATCCCGATAATTCGGCGGCGCGGATCGTGCCGTCGCGAGCGGCGGCGGCAAGGCGGGCGATCTCATTCGCAAGCTGCCAGATATTGAGCGAATGGGCATCGCGTACGACCGGTACCGTCAGACCTGCATCGGTCTGTGTGGCTATTCCCAAGTGCACCGCGCCCTTGCGGGTAACGATGCCGGTATCCTCGTCGTAGAGTGCGTTCATCATCGGAAAGGCCGGCACTGTGCGACATAGCGCCACTGCAAGAAGCGGGAGGATCGTAAGCCTTGGCCGCTCGCCGCGAGTGGCATTGAGATCGGCGCGCAATGCTTCCAGCTTAGTGACATCAATCTCTTCGATGTAGGAGAAGTGCGGTATGTTCCGTTTGGCCGCCGCCATATTCTCGGCCACCCGGCGTCGCAGCCCGATCACGCGAATGGCTTCGTCTTTACGGGCTGCGCCTGAGGGGCGGTAGCTTTCGGAATAGCGGAGAAACGCATCGAGATCGGCATGGCGGATGCGTCCGTCGGCACCCGGCCGGACTTCGCTTAGAGGGATACCCAGTTCTTTCGCCCGGCCGCGGACTGCGGGAGAGGCCGCGACCCGGTCGGCCCGTGCCGAATTGGGCGGAGCCCCGAACAAATGGCTGTCCGAAGGCGCAGGGCCTTGTTCCGACGATCCATCGCTTACGGTCGCGACCTTCGCGAGCATTTCATGGGTGTTCGATGCGAGTTCTGCCGTCGCCATATCCATCTGGACCAAGGGAATGCTATCGGGAGTTTCCTCTCCTTCCAGCTCGAAGACGGCGAGCATGCTGCCGATGGCGATTTGGTCCCCTTCCGCACCGCCGATCTGGAGCAACCTGCCCGAAACGGGAGCCGACATTTCCACGGTGGCCTTGTCTGTCATAACATCCGCGATGGGATCGTCCTCGCTGACCCAGTCACCGATACCGACCTTCCATCCCACGATCTCGGCCTGCGCGATTCCTTCCCCGATATCGGGAAGCTTGAATGCGTACGTCGTCACCTCATCACACCTCGATTATCTGTCTGAGCGCCTGCCCCACACGCGCAGGGCCGGGAAAATATTCCCATTCGAAAGCATGGGGGTAGGGCGTGTCCCAACCGGTTACACGTTCAACCGGAGCCTCCAGATCGAAGAAGCAGTGCTTCTGGACCAGGGCCGCAAGCTCGGCGCCGAAACCGCAAGTTCGCGTAGCCTCATGGACCACGACGCAGCGACCCGTTTTGGAGGCCGATTGACGAATGGTGTCGAGGTCGAGGGGGATGAGGGTACGTAAATCGATGATTTCTGCATCGATGCCGGTCTCTTGCACAGCCGCCAGCGCGACATGGACCATGGTTCCATAGGCAAGGACCGTAACTTCATCCCCTTCGCGCACGATGCGCGCCTTGCCGAGCGGCGTTGTATAGTGCCCTTGCGGGACCTCGGCGTCCGGGTGATCGGACCAGGACTGAACGGGGCGCTCATGATGGCCGTCGAACGGCCCGTGATAGAGCCGCTTGGGTTCGAAAAAGAGAACCGGGTCGTCATCCTCGATCGCAGCCAGCAAAAGCCCCTTGGCGTCGTGAGGGTTCGAGGGAATGACGGTCTTCAGGCCAGCCACATGCGTGAATATGCCTTCCGGCGACTGACTGTGGGTCTGACCGCCGTAGATCCCGCCGCCGTAAGGTGAGCGCACGGTAATCGGCGACCACCACTCCCCGCACGTGCGATAGCGCATGCGAGCGGCTTCGGAGATGATCTGGTCCGCCGCCGGGTAGATGTAGTCGGCGAACTGGATTTCCACCACCGGGCGCTTGCCGAATGCACCCATGCCGACGGCGACGGCGACAATACCTGCTTCGCTGATGGGCGCATCGAAAACGCGGTGTGACCCGTGCCTTTTCTGAAGCCCTTCAGTCGCCCGGAAGACGCCGCCGAAATAGCCCACATCCTGCCCGAAAATCGTCACCATCCGGTCGCGCTCAAGCGCGACGTCGAGGGCCTCGTTGATCGCCTGGATCATGCTGAGAGATTGTGTTGCGTTCATAAGCCTGACTCCGCCAGCTGGTCGCGCAGATGCGGAGGCATGATCTTGTAGACGTCTTCGAAAATCGACGAGGCGGGCAGGCGGGAGCCTTCCTTGAGGGTGCCGAAACTTTCCGACTCGCGCCCGGCGGCGTCCACCACTTCCTTGACCTCGCGTTCCAGTGCGGTGTGCATCGCTGCCGACCAGCATCCGCGCGAAGCGAGATGGTCGCTGAGGCGCGCAATGGGATCGCCAAGGGGCCACGTGGCGGTGTCCGTGTTGGGCCGATAGCGAGTTGGGTCATCCGAAGTCGAATGGCCTTCGGCACGGTACGTGAACAATTCGATGAGCGTCGGACCAAGGCCCATGCGCGCGCGCTTTGCGGCCCAGTCCGTGATAGCGTGCACGGCCAGGAAGTCATTGCCATCGACACGCAGCGAAGGAATGCCGTGGCCGATGCCGCGTGAAGCGAATGTCGCACGCTCGCCGCCTGCGATCCCCGAAAATGAGGAGATCGCCCATTGGTTGTTGACGACGTTCAGAATGACCGGAGCCTGATAGACGCTGGCGAAAGTAAGCGCGTGGTGAAAGTCGCCTTCGGCGGTGGCGCCTTCGCCGATCCAGGCAGCCGCGATGCGCGGGTCGCTTTCCGAAGCCGATGCCATGGCCCAGCCGACCGCCTGGCTGAACTGCGTTCCGAGGTTTCCGGAAATGGAGAAGAATCCGGCTTCGCGGCTTGAATAGAAGACCGGCATCTGCCGGCCCTTCAGGCGGTCATGGCTGTTGGAATAGACCTGGTTCATCATTTCAACCAGAGACCAGTCACGCGCGATAAGCAGGCCTTGCTGGCGGTAGGTTGGGAAGCACATGTCCTTCGGATTCAGCGCCATGGCGGCTGCAACCGCCACGGCCTCCTCGCCGGTGGACTTCATGTAAAAGCTCGTCTTGCCTTGCCGCTGGGCGCGCATCATGCGGGTGTCGTATGTACGCGTCAGGAGCATCGCGCGCAGGCCGGCGACGAGTGTCTCGTCCGTCAAGTGCGGGTTCCACTCACCCACGGCTTGATGGTTTTCATCAAGGACGCGGATGAGATCGAAGGCGAGCGCACGCATCGCTGCCGGATCCGCGTCGATTGCAGGCCGGGGAACGGAGCCTGCGGGCGGGATGACGAAACCCGAAAAGTCGGCGCCGTCTCCGGGCCTCGTGCAAGGTTCGGGAATGTGGAGATGCGGCCCGTTTGCTGGCCAGTTCATGTCGCGGGATCCAACTCGCGTTCCACGACGTCGTGAAGGCTGACATCCTGTACCAGGAAAATGCTGCCGAGCTTATCGGCCAGCCGCTCGGCTTCGGGCATGCCCAGGCCATCCTGCGTGATCGTTACTTCCATCATGGTTTCCAGCACCTGCGCCTCGATCCGCCTAGGGATCAGACCAAGCTGCACGAACGGATTGACCACGCGTGACACGGTTGCCGGATCGGACCAGGCGCGAACGAGAAATTGCTTTGTTGTATACATTGAGGAATATGCTCTTCCCGGTGAAGGGCCTGCTCTGCGGGCGGGCACTAACGGAAGATAGTCCGCGGATGGGCTTAAAAAAATTGCGCAATTTGAGCCCATTGCGCTCGCCTCGCATAAAAATTACCAAAACTGGAGGTTTTAAGAAAAATGTCGATCGATGAACTCGATGAGTTCGACAAAGCGATTTTGGGTGAGCTGCAGCGCAATTGCGCGCAGTCTACCGCTGAAATCGCCGAAGCGATCGGGCTGTCTCAAGCCCCATGCTGGAGGCGGATCCAGCGCCTGAAAGAAAATGGCTACATTCGAGAGCAAGTTGCCTTGCTCGACAGGGGGCTTCTGGGGCTAAACGCTCAGATCTTTGCGCAAGTGAAACTGACGGCCACCGGACGCGCCAATCTGGAGGCCTTCACGGAGGCGATTCGGGGGTTTCCGGAGGTGCTCGATTGTTACGTGCTGATGGGTAACATCGACTTCATCCTGCGCATCGTGGCGAAGGATATCGGCGCCTATGAGCGCTTCTTTTTCGACAAGCTCTCGCTGGTGCCAGGCGTGCAGGAAATCAATTCACTGGTCGCACTTTCGGAAATCAAGGCTACCACGCGCCTGCCGATTTATTGAAAGGCCCCGTCGTCTTCGATCGCCTCTTCCAGCGCTAGACCGTCTGAACGGACGTCAGGCCCACGTTAAGCGAAAACTCTGGAGGCGATCGCGGCACAAGTTTCGTCCAGCTCGCGCGGTCGTGCCCGAAAGTCCGGTAGTGCGCGCCTCAAGGTGTTTGGCAATGCTATCCCGAAGCTTGGCAATTCAATTTCACCCGCGGACTTGCCAAAACAAGAAAGACTACTAAACATTCGGTAGGTTACGAGTTCGCTGCAAAGCGGACCGGCCGAAGGGGAGTCGGACGGTGACGGAACTGCACCGGGAAAGCACCAACTTAGACAGCCTCGATACGCCGAACTGGACTTGCGCGGGGCAAGACGGATCGATGCGCCGGATGCGCAAGAACGGTCGCTGCCCCGACGTTGTCGATTGAAAGGGTGAGGGAAATGCAGGCAAGGAAAACAAAATCGATGATGACACTGAAGGCGCTCGGCTCTGTCCTTCTGGTCGGATGTGCGGCGATCTCGCTGCCGGTCTCCCAAGCTGTCGCAGCGACGGCGGACCGCCCTGAGCCGGGCAAGCAGGGGGAGACTGTCGAGGCCGAAGCGGGCAAAGTGCTTGCCACACCGTACTCGAGCGGCGTGAATGTCGTCGGTCATTCGGACATTGGCGGTCGGACGGGTAATCTTGCCATGGCCTGGTCGGGCGCCTGCGCTTACGTCGCCTCGGGCATGACGATCAAACCGGACGGACAGCTGCTCAAGCTTCCCGTCGATGCGACATCCGGGGTCGCAGTGATTGACGTGAGCAATCCCGCCGCGCCCAAGACCGTGCGGTATCTGCAAGACAAGGGCGCCATCTACGCGACGGAAACCCTGAATGCATCCACGACCAAGGATCATGCGATCCTGGCGGCAAGCACCTACGGCGGGGTTTCCGGGATGGGCGGTCCCGACGAGGGCTGGCTTTCGATCTACGATGTTCATGCCTGTGCCGATCCCAAACTGAAGTCCGAGATCAAGTGGCCGGAGCCGGTGCACACGATCACGATCTCGCCGGACGGCCGGTTCGTTTATGGAACCGTGCTCAATCCCTTCACGGGGGCCGGCGGTATCCAGATCATGGACATTTCCAACCCGTCCAGCCCCAGGTTCGTCGGCAAATTCGAAGCAACGCGCCCCGACGGTACCAGCTTCCCGTTCGCGCCGCATGAGCTTGTCTTCAGCCCCGATGCCTCGCGCATCTATGTGGGCGTCACGACATCGCAGGGCGCGGATGCGGAGCACGAATTCCGCAACCCCAAGCCCGGCGTTCCGTCACCGGCAGCGGTCGGTCAGGATGCAGGCGGTCTGTTCATCTTCGACAACAGCGACTTTGCACAAGGCCGCGCCGATCCCAAGCTGCGGCTGATCGGAGCGGCTGCTCACGCCGGCTGGCATTCGCCGGCTCGCGCGCGGATTGGCGGTGTTCCCTATATAGTGAATGCCGGCGAACTGGGCGCCTGCCCGGGCGCATGGCCGCGCATCACTTCCATTGCCGACGAGAAAAATCCCAAGATCGTTGGCGAGTTCCGGCTCGCGATGAACCGGCAGGAGAACTGCCCAACGCCCAGCACAATGGAAAAAGCCACCGGAGGTATCGTGGGACGCGTCGGGACGGCCGCCACGCACTTCCAGGATGTCGACGACGCCGACAATACCCGGCTGGGCCTGTTCCCGTTCATGTACGCGGGCCTTCGGATCGTAGACTTGCGCAATCCGGCCGATCCGCGTGAGATCGCCTATTTCAAGCCTGGCGACCCCTGCATGTCCCACGTCCGCTACGTGGGTGAGAGCGGCCAGATCTGGTTCGCCTGCAATGCGAGCGGGTTCTACGTGATCGAACTCAAGCCGGAACTGCGCAAGTCGCTGGGGCTGGCGGTGCCGCGCCGCGCACGATGACCGGGAAGGGGAGCATACTGACATGGACCATGGCGCATGGGACCGAAGAAAAGTGCTGGGCACCGCGCTGGCAGGCGCGGCGGCCATGACCCTGCCGGGTATGGCCGATGCGGGCGAACCGACTGCTACGGGCGTGGTGGATACGACATCGGGGAAAGTGACGGGAGCCCGCGCCGGCGGAGTCTCGCGTTTCCTTGGTATACCCTATGGAGGCGACACTTCCCTGCGGCGTTTTCAGCCGGCGCAGGGAGTATCGCCATGGAGCGGCGTGCGCGCGTGTAATACCCTCGGCCACAAGGCGCCGCAGGGCATGATCACCTTGCCCGGAATCATGGGTAAGGTTGATCCCCATGCCCCGGGCCTTCCGGTGATGATGGCGGTCGCCAACCTGACCAATGCCCAGCTTGGCGAGAGCGAGGACTGTCTCGTCCTCAATGTCATCACGCCTGATGCTTCGCCCACGAGAAAGCGGCCGGTCATGGTCTGGCTCCACGGCGGCGCATTTGCGATGGGATCGGGCCTCGATCCGATGACGGACGGCAGCGAACTTGTCCGGCGCGGCGATGTCGTGTTCGTTTCGCTCAACCATCGTCTCAATGCGATGGGTTATCTTTATCTTGGCGGCTTGCATGAGGATTTTGCCGATAGCGGCAATGTCGGCATGCTCGACATTGTGCTCGCGCTGCAATGGGTACAGGCCAATATCGCCGCCTTCGGGGGCGATCCGGATAACGTAACGATCTTCGGACAGAGCGGCGGTGGGGCCAAGGTCTCAACCCTGCTGGGAATGGCGCCCGCTCAGGGCCTGTTCCACAAGGCGATCGCGATGAGCGGGCCGATCGTCTCGCTGGTCTCGAAGTCCGATGCACAGGAGATCGCCGAGCAGACGATTGCCCGGCTGGGAATTTCCAAGGCCGACGTGCACACAATGCAGACAATCGATCGCCAGAAGATCATTGCCGCTGCGTCCGCAGTGCGCCTGCCTTCGGCCGGGACCGGGCTGGCGGCAGGGACGCTTGCGCCGATGGTGGACGGACGCTCGATCCCGGCCGACCCGTTCGACCCGGCGGCGACTGCGTTCAGCCGGAATATCCCGCTGATGGTGGGGTCTGCAAAGGACGAGGCCACTCTTTTTATGGCAGGGGACCCCGAACTGGGCGCCATGAGCGAAGAGCATGCCCGGGAGCGGTTCGCCGCCGTCATGGGCGATCGCGGCGCGGCTGCTTTCGCCGCCTATCGCGCGGCCTATCCTCATGACGATCCCAGCTATCTGGTGTCGTCCATGATGACGGACCGGTTGTTCCGTTCCGATTCGATCGTAATGGCGGAGCGCAAGTCGGCGCAAAACGCTGCGCCTGTGTACCTTTACCGCGTTGATTACGAGCCGCGCGTAGCGGGCCGTGTGCTGCGCAGTCCGCATGGAACCGAAGTGCCGCTGGTGTTCGGCACGAAAGTCCCTGTCCAGTTCATTGGCGAGGGACCGGAGGTCGATAGCCTGTCTGACATGATGATGACGGCATGGCTCGACTTTGCGAAAAACGGCAATCCGGCAGGAAGCCGGTTGGCATGGCCGCGCTACGACAGCCGGACACGTCCCAACATGATCTTCGACGTTTCCACCCGTGTCGTTAACGATCCGGACCCTGTCGCACGCGATCCGGTCGCCAGAGGCCGTGCGTGACGAAATCGAAGGATCGCTGGAAGCCTCAGGAGCGGAGAAATGCGATCCTGAAAGAGGCAATCGCCATGTTCGCCGAACTCGGCTTTCACGGCTTGACGGTCCATGGTCTTGCGGATCGCTGCGGGATGTCCGGCGCGGGTCTTCTTTATTACTTCCATTCGAAAGAAGACCTGCTGCTGGGAGTGCTCGACACCCTCGAGACAAGCGAGAGAGCGGCAGCCGAGCCCCTGATAAAGGCTTTCGAACATGCGCAGGACCATTCGGCCATGGCCTGGCAATCGATCGTCACGCTGATGCGGGAGATGGTTCGCCGGTCGGTGGCGGATCCGGTAATTACCCGCTTCGTGCTGCTGTTGCAGGCCGAGTCTCTGGAAACGGGGCATGTCGCGCACGACTGGTTCAAAAAGCGCGAGCAAATGACGCTCGAACTCTTGGAGAAACTGCTGACGCCCTATGTTGCCGAGCCGGCCTCGAACAGCCGCCACGTTCTGGCGGTCATGCAGGGCCTTGCTCAGCAATGGTTGCGGCAGGGCCGGGAATTCGACGTCGTCGCCGAGTGGGACAAGGTTCTGGAACCCCTGCTGTCGCGAGGCAGACTGGCTCAGCCCTGACTATGCGCGTTAGAGGGAACGCGTGCGCCGTCATTCCCTCAGGACATCGGAATCCTCGGCCGCTTCGATCCATGCCCGGGCGTCCATTTCGAGCATGAAGCGGGCTTCAACGCGTTCCTGCGCGGCCTTGCGGATAGCAGAGACGAATCCCTCGTGGTCGCCGTAGCGCTCTTCCAGTGAAAGACGGGGGTCGCCTGCGGCAAGCCGCTCTTCGCGCGTTCGGGCGAACGGCAGGTAGGATCCTTCCAGTCCGCAGAGGTCACCGCCGCGGCATCCTTCGCGGCGCAGGTTCCAGCCGACATTGGTGCCCAGCGGAACCGCCGCTTCCATCGGGCGGAAGTCCCCCACCGCGATGCCGTCTGCGTCCGGGCGCGGGACGAAGAGGCGGTAGCTCTTACCATGGCACGGCGGAAGCGTGGTGAGGCGTCCGCCGTGCGGGCCGAACTCCGGTCCGAAGTCCAGCAGATCCAGACCGGCGATGACGGCGGGCGGCTGGAAATCCGGTATATCCGGGAACAGCGCCTGGTATTCCTCGATCGTAATCAGCCCACCGTTTTCGATCGTCGGGAAGGTACTGGACGGCGGTGCAATTCCCCGGTCCGCCCATTCGTCGAGAACGACCACCAACGCGCCGCCATGGCCGGGCAGCGAACGCTCGATGGCTTGCGGGTTGAAGGCTGGTGCATCGAGGGCCTGTGCCGGGTAGCGGGCTTCGCCCATGAAACCGTTTGGCGTCACCGGCGGGCTCAGCAGTCCATAGATGCCGAGATGACCCGAACCCGCCTTGAAATAGAGCCGCACGTTGTCGGCTTGAGCAATGGCGTTGCCGTGCCCATCGACGACCTGGAGTGAGTTCTTCCATGTCCAGAAGCTGTTCTCATCGACAGCCTCGATCACCAGCGGATCAGTCGCGGGACGCTTCAGGATGCCATCGGTCCGGCCGGTCAGCGGATCGAGCGAGGGTCCGAATGTGAAGGGCGATTGGGCGTTGGAAAGATAGTCGGCATGGCCGTCCTGCGCGGCATAGAATGTGGGGTGCGCGAATTCGACATTGGCAAAGAGGCGATTGGCCCCTCCGGTGTTGATGAACACGCCGTCGAAGACCTTTCGGCCAACTTCGTCCTCATTGAAGCCCAGATAGAGGAATTCGCGCAAATACATGCCGGTCGAGGAGGCGCCATAGGCATAGGAGCGACGCGCAGGGCGCTGGGGTGAGAAGCCCAATGGATTGGGCGTGCCCTCGTTGTCGGCTGCGGCCGAGCGCAGAAATGCGGCAAGGTCGCGCGTCACCGCATAGGCCAGCCCCATGACGATCGGGTTCCTGGCCGGATAGATCAGCTCGTAGAGCCGGTCCGGGCTGAAGCCGTCGAACAGCGTGATGTCGGTGGTGGAGGGCGTCAGGCTGTCCAGACCGTCGTTGCACGTCCCGAAGGCCCATCTGTCGGCAGGCACCGGGACCGGCACTCCGCCTGCCCGCTCGCGCATGACGAGGCTTGAGGCCGAGGTGTAGGTATCGGCCGTCTCGTAAGCGCGCCAGAAAGGGGCGAAGGGCTGGCTCAGCATCGGTACCGGGACCGAGAATTCCAGCCGGACATTGGCGATGATCGGCGAGCCGTCGACCTGCGTGGCGACTGGAAAATCGGGGAACAGCTGCACTGGATTGGGAATGCCGTCGCCGTGCCAGCCCGCATCGACAAGCACGAAACCCATGCGGAGCTGCTGCGCGACCTGCCCGTTGACCTTCGACGCGTCATCGACCGGCCCGAGGTCGGTATTGCCTCGATTATTGATGTCGTGGAAGATCTTGCCGTTGCCTCGCCCCATGTCGACAGGCTTGAGCAGGATCACCGGAGCACGGAAGGCGACTTTGCCGCTCGCGGTCCGCGGAGCGCGATCGAGATTGACGATCACGGCATTGCGCGGGTCGGCGGGATCGACTTCGAACCATGCCGTGCCGGTCAGGCGTTCGTATGGGCCGGCCTCGCCCCAGGAGTGGCCACCCGCATAGGGCTCGCTGTGTTCGATGACGAGGCGTGTCAGCGCCATGGGTGTCTCCGTAGTCCTGTATAGTTCGGTAGGTCGGGCGCGGCAGCGATAATCAGCGGGCTGCGAGCCCCGGATTGCCAGCTTCCAGCGGCAGCCGCAGCGCATTCTGGAAATAGGCGACCAGCGTGAACTGGCCGATCAGCACGATCAGCTCAAAGATCTGCTGGGCGTCCAGACTGCGCGAAAGCACCTCCCAGGTCTCGTCGTCGACTGCGGCATTGGCGTGCAACTGCTCGGCACAGCGTAGAATGGCACGTTCGTGGTCGTTCCAGAGGGGCGATGCCGAGCCTTCCGACGTGATCCGCTCTATCTCCTCGCTGGTCATGCCCAGCGCCTTCGATTGATGGACATGCTCGCCGAATTCGTAAGGCGCTTGCAGCAGCCAGCCGGTGCGCAGGATCGCCAGCTTCTGGTCGCGCTTCGCAAGGCGGCTTGCCGGGCCCATGACCGTCATGGACAGCCCCATGATCCGTTCCCACAATGTGCCGAACGGCATCATCGTCACCATGATCTGGGGAACCTGCTCGATCGAGAGCGAAGGGACATTGCCGAACAGCGAGGCACGCAGGCGATCGGTGGCCTCGATAATCTCATCAGCGCGTGCCATGCGATCCACTGTCTCGACGCGCGGCGGTTTTCCGAGGATTTCGGCCTCCCGGGCACGAATACGTTCAAGCGTCTGCGGATCGACGGCTACAGTCTGCGTATCGCTCACCAGCGGACTCCTTCTTGGCGGGGCTTCCACTCGTAAGGGCGCTCGTAAGAAGGATCCTCCTTGCTCCACAGGCCCTTAAGGAAGCCTTGAACATTCTTGGAGTGAACCCAGGTGCCGTCGCAATCCGCGCTCGCCTCGATAGTGCAGCGGCGCACGACGATGCGCCATTCGCCGTTTCGCTTTTCCAGCCGGTCGAGATAGCGGCCGATGGCGATGGTCGTGCTCTTGCCATCAAGCCAGTAGAGGCCGCCGATCACGTAGGATTCGCAGTGGGCCACATCGCCGTCCAGCTCGCAGATGTGGTTGGTGATGTTGTGGCTGGTCATGTTGAAATTCGTGTAGTGGCCTTTGTTGGCCTTTTCCGGATAGTCCGGAGCGAACGTGACGCTCGGGCCGTGTTCGTCCACACCGTCTTCCCACCAGCAGCCGGCGATCTGCTCGACATCCTGCCGATCGCGCGCGCGGCTCTCGCGCTGGATGCAATCAAGAATGTCCTGCCGGTCCTTGAGATAGACGACAGTCGCCTTCAATTCCGCGAGTTCCTGTTCCAGGCTCATAATGTGCTCTCCCAATTCGAATATATTGTCTGCCTATCTCGCTTCACACGAGGCGGCTGGCCGCAAGCTGGCGAAGGTCGGCCGTCTTGATCTTGGCGCTGCCGGTGGTCTTGAGTTCGTCTTCGGCGAAAAACAGGACCATGCGCGGGACCTTGAAACTCGCAAGCCGCTGTCGGGCATAGGCGCGGATCTGTTCGGCGGAAGGGGCCGCGCCTTCCAGCGGCACCACGCAGCTGACCACGAGTTCACCCAGCAGGGCGTCGGGCAAACCCACCGTCTGTGCGATCTTCACGCCCGGACAGTCGCGCAGCACCGCGTCGATCTCCAGCGGCGAAACGTTGGCGCCGCCCGTCTTGATGATGTCGTTGAGCCGGCCCTCCCAGAACAGGCGGCCCTCGGCGTCCAGCCAGCCACCGTCTCCCGTGTGGAAGAAGCCTTCGTCATCCAGCGTATCGTCCAGCGGGACGCCAAGATAGCCCAGCATCAGCGTTGGTCCCTTCACCGCGATTTCGCCGCGTTCGCCAATCGGCACGGCGGAGCCGGTCATCGGATCGACGATGCGGATCGTCGATCCTGGGGTCGGGCGTCCATGACTGCCCGCCGCGTCGCTTTCCGGCGTACCGGCTGGAAAGACCGAGATCAGCGTGAACGTCTCGGTGCTGCCGTAGGCGCGCGGTTCGGTCCAGTTGGCCGAAACGGTGGGGTGATTGGCGAGCGGGAAGGCGCCGTCGACATAGCGCAGTGCGGAAAGATCCGCCTCCGCATAACCGGGCACGGCCTCAAGCTGCGGCCACTGATGCGGCCAGGCGAGCAGCATCGTCGCGTTTTCCGCCTGGATCAGTGCCAGCGCCGCTTCGGGATCGAACCAGCGCTGGAGCAGCAGACAGCCGCCGGAAGACAGCGTTCCCCCCAGCGCCATGGTGAAATTGCCCGAGAAGAAGAACCCGTTCGCGGACCATGTTCGTGGCGGTTCTTCGATTCCGTACCAAGTCTTCCAGCGCCAGAGTTGCAGGCAGATCGCGCGGTGTGCGGAAAGAATACCTTTCGCCTTGCCAGTCGATCCGGAGGAGAAGAACAGGGCGCCCGGATCGCTTGGCAGGACAGCCGCCGCGCAGGCCTCGATCACGGCATCGGGAACAGCGTCGCCACGGGCAAGGAACGAGGACCAGCCTTCGACGGCGCCGTAGCCTTCGTCCCCATCGATGCGCGCGATATGCGTCAGGAAGGGGAACCGAGCAGAGAGCAGGGCGCCCGGCGCGCTTCCCCCGATGGACGGCTCCAGTTCGCCCAGCATCGCGGCAAAGTCCTTCTTGAGGACGTGGCGCTCAAGCAGCAGGACCGAGCAGCACGACGCCTCCAACACGGCGCCGAGTTCCGGCGCGGTGAAGAATGTGCTGATGGTCGTGGCGATGCCGCCTGCCAGCGCGGTGCCGAACAGGCAGGAGAGGAACTCCAGCCGGTTCGTCATCAGCAGGCCAACCCGCGTGCCCTTGCCGACGCCGCAAGCCTTGAGTGCGCGCGCGACTTCGTTGGCGCGCGCCCACAGGTCGTCATAGGTCCAGCGCACCGCGGCGCCGTCAAGGTGGATCACGGCGGCTGCGGCGGGGCCGTGACGCTCCACGACTTCGCGCAGATAGGCGCCCAGTGTCAGCGCGCCGCATCCGGCTTCCTCGGCGAGCGGAATGCCGTGCGCGTAAGACAGTCCCGCAGTATCGCGTTTCGCGTAAACGTGGGTCATGGGCGGTCAGGTCGTCCGGATGCCGGTGGCGTCTTCGGCGCGAAAGACCGGAATTTCCTCGGCCGCCTTGAACATGACCAGCGGAAGTACCCGGCTCGTCGATTTCTGGTAGGTCTCGTAGAAGGGATGGCAGTCGATGAAGAAGGACCAGACCTTCTCACGCTCGGCGCCTTCGGGCTCTCGCCAGGTGCCCCGGAATGCCTGCGTCGCGATCTGGAATTCGATTTCGGGCTGGTCGACGATATTGAGATACCAGGCCGGATGATGATCGGCGCCGCCCTTGGACGCGCAGATAACCACTTCGCCGCCGATATCGGCGTAGCACAGCGGCGTGATGAAGATCTTGCCGCTCTTGCGGCCCGTGTACTTGACCAGGCAATGCGTGGCGAAGGCACGGCCTCCGACGGCCGTGATGTCCATGATGTGGCCCTGAACGCCGCCCGAGGAGAGATACATCTCACGGTGCTCGCTCACCCAGTCGCGCCGGGCTTCGCGGATCACCTGCATGCTTTCGTCGCTCATCCGCTTTACTCCGCTTCATCGCCATGGCGAAGCACGACATGCGTCGCCTCGCCATGCGGACCCATTGGGGAATCGTAATCGATCACCGAGCAGACCGGATTGGCGTGGCTGGCGAACAGCCGCCGCTCATCCTCCATAGTCATCGGCAGACGCGCGGGATCGGAAATGATGCGCTGCGAGGCTTCGAAATCCTCGCGGCTGTTCCACCAGATTTCCATCAGGCAGTCATAGCCGGAATCGTGGATTTCGCCCGTTACAGGATTGCGCTCGGGCGTGAGATAGCGCCGCACGTAGCGGACCGCGTTGGGTAGCGCGGGCTTCGCGCCCATCTTCTTCGCAAGCTGCGAATGCTGGTTTTCGTAATAGTCGAGGAAGGCGTCCATCGACATGTCGGGCCGCTTCCGGAAGAAGCAGATCTGTTTGAACATCGGGCATCCCACTTGTCATTATGGCATTAGCATTGCGGCAAGCGGGGTATGAGGTCTAATGCTGAATTCGTGTATCTCCATGCGGATTGTTTATGGACCTATCGCTCGGCAAGCTTCAGCATCTGGTTTCGGTAGCGCGCTGCGGAAGCTTCTCGCGCGCTGCGATGGAACTCAATCTCAGCCAACCGGCACTTAGCCGCAGCATCGCGACGATCGAGGAACGCTACGGCTTTGCGATCTTCAACCGCGTCGGCCACGGGGTAGAGCCTACTGCAGCCGGAATTCAGGTGCTGGAGCAGGCACGTCCCCTGCTTAAGGGGCTGCGGGTCTTCGAAAGCAACATGGGCCTTCTGGCGGGCGGGCGCGGCGGGCGACTGTCGATGGGGATGGCGCCGCTGCTGGCAAGCGAGCTGGTTCCGCGCTTCACCGGTGACTTCTTCGGCGCCAGTGACATGCAGCTTCGCGTCATGGTGCGCCCAGGTGAGGAACTGGTCGAGGCCCTTGCCAACGACGAAGTCGAAATGATTTTCTTCCCCGGCCCGCACGTTGCCGACGCCGGGGAAATCGAACTCGAACAAGTTGGCGATGCGCGGCCCGCCTGCGTGGTGCGACAAGGCCATCCCCTGGCGGGCCGAAAGAATCTGCAACTTGCCGATCTGGCGGACTATCCCTGGGCCAGTTCGGTTGAAGATCCGGTAGGCCCCCCGATCCCGAGCCGATCGCGCATGGTCTGCGACAATTATCATATCCTGCGGGACGCGGTGATGGCCACGGAGCTAGTCTGCATCTGCTCGCAGGCTTTCATAGCCGAAGAACTGCGCGATGGCCGGCTGGTCGAGATCGTCATCGACGGATTGCCGCTCCCGCCTACCGGCATCTTCGTGGGGCGCCTCAAGGGCAGGGTCCATTCACCGCTTGCGGCAAGAGCATTGGCCGCGATACGCGGCTATCTGGCGGCATGATGCCTCGGCCTGATCCGCCCCATAACCGATAACAAGAACCGAGAGGAAAGCGTGCATGGATATCGAGATCGCGTTCGTCCACGGCGGCGGACAAGGCGGATGGGTGTGGGGGGAGACCATCGCCGCCCTCAATCTGCAAACCGGCGGCAGCAGGACCGTTGCGCTCGATGCCCCGGGCTGCGGTACCAAGCGGGACCGACTTACTGCCGAGGTTAGCCTTGATGATGTGGCGGAGGAGATGATCGCCGATATCCTCGCTGCCGGTCTGAAGCGGCCGTTGCTGGTCGGTCATTCGCAAGGCGGTCAGGTCATGTCGCTGATGCTGGCCCTGCGTCCGGACCTGTTTCGGCGCGCGGTCTATGTCTCGTGCTCCATACCTGTACCAGGCCAGAGCGTTCGTGCGCTGATGGGCTCCGGAATTCAGGGCACCAATCCCGACGAAGTCGGCTGGCCTTTCGATCCAAAGACCGAAAACCCCGCGGATCGCTATCCCCAGATGTTCTGCAACGACATGGATGAGGACCAAAGATCAACGTTTCTGGCGAAGTTGGGCGGCGACACCTGGCCTTTGTCGACGTACGAATACACGTCATGGCGGAACGATCATCATGGAATAGTGCCGGCGACATACGTCGTCTGTCTGGCTGACGGCATATTACCCGTTTCCTGGCAGGAGCGGTTCGCTGAACGCTTCAAAGCCGATCGGATCGTGCGGATCGATGCTGGGCATCAGGCGATGAATACGAGGCCGCATGCGCTGGCGGAGATTTTGCGGCGAGAGATACTGCCTGACTGCTAACGCGGCACGGAATGCCGATTTGTTGGATTGGCGGCGCGTTGGGCCTTGCGCGCGTTACCAACTGATCGGTACAGCAGTTCCATGGTTTCCAAGAATCAAAGAGGAACGCGCGAAGACGCTGCCGTTCGCAGAGCGCAGATCATCGACGAGGCAATCCGCCAGATCGGTCAGATAGGCTCGCGCGGATTTACCATCCAGGGTCTGGCGAGCAAGTGCGGGATCTCCAACGCGGGGCTGTTGTATTACTTCGGCTCCAAGGATGGCGTCCTGATGGCCTTGATCGATGAGATCGAGCGCCGCGAGGAAGTGATCGTGGCGCCGCTCGTGGCCGCCACGAAAAAATCCTCCGGGAACGGAAAAGATGCCTACCTGGCAATGGTGCGGTTGCTGCGCCGGATTATCGAGCGTTATCGGGAAATTCCCGAGCTTGGCCGCTTCCTCATCATCCTGCAGACGGATGCCATGGATCCCGCGCATCCCGCGCATGACTGGTTCCTGGCAAGGGCCGAGGAAACCGAAACCCTCTTTGCCCAATTGCTGCAGTCCTGGGCAGAGGATCCGGAAGAGACGGCTCGCATCTGCTACGCGCTGATATTCGGCCTGGCCCGCCGGTGGTACGATAAGCCGGGATCGTTCGATTTGGGGGCCACGCTGGAGAATACCATCCGCGCATTGGTTCCATTCGAAAGATGACAGGCTGTTTTGCAGCTGCCCATACCGCGATTTGGTTGAGCAGCTTGCGGGCTTGCCTCTTAGCTTGGTGAAACCGTGCTAATTGGTCAATATGTAAGGCTTGCGCCAATCGCTACTTGTTCAAGGTCGCAATGATTTCGGTCCAGAAGGACTGTTGAAGGGCAGGGCCTTTGCAACGAGGCCCTGCGTCATAAGGGATGCGGCGCATTGGGTGCCGCACGTTACGTCTTGGTTCCTTCATCCAGCAAGAGCAGCCATTCGACTGAGCCGTCCTCATCATTGCGTAGCTCCGGTTGCGCCGCCGCCGTTCGATGCAATCCGGCTGCAATCGTCCGCCATTCGGGATCGAGATGGGCAGCCATCAGATAGACACGCTCCGCGGTCACCGGTTTCCACGGCTCGTTCCGGAACAGAGGGTTCCCTGCTTCCGCGCGTCGCCGATCGAAGGGTACGACGGACTTCACGAATTCGATATGTGACTGCTTGCCGCTGGCGAAGGCGCTGAGCCAGGCAAGCGTTCGTTGGAGGCTTCTGCCCTCTCTGGCTTGATAGCCGTACCAGTCTTCCCCATGCGCTTTTGCTGCGAGCGCGGCCATGAGCTGGGATGAAAGGCTGAAATCCACGTAATGCAGCGCATCGCGTTGAGCGAAGTCGATGGTCGAACCATCCGGCAGGAGATTGGCGTCGACTTGCATTTCGAACAGCATGCGCGCGCGCCGGATCAGATCATCGTCGCCGAGCTGAAAGGCTGCAAGGGTTGCCAGCTTGATCCGATGGCTCTGCCAATTGTTCGTCAACGTCGGTTTGATGGGAACGTCGCCTTTCTCCATGGCCTCGATATAGCCCGCCGCAAGCTGCTTCAAAAATAGGCGAACTTTCACGCGCATCGCCGTAGAGGCGTCGGGTGCGACAAGATCATAGGCGAGTATCATTCTGTCGAAACGCCCCTCGTCGATCGGATTGAAGGAGAGCGTATAGGTGGACACCCAGGCATCGATGTACTGCGCGGCCTTGCGCAGATAGGCTCGATCACCCGTCAGCCGCCACGCCACCGCCAGATCGAACATGACGTCCATATCTTCGAGACTGGCCTTGGCGGCCGCAATATCGCGGGCGTCTGAAACCTGACCTGTAATTCCGGGCGCTTGCGCCTGTCCGGAACTCACACCTTCAATTCGGATGTGTTTCGCCGGCCGTGGATCACGTGTCAAAAAGACCTGTGCCCGGTCGAGGATAGCGCGTTTGAGGGTACCGTCCACCTTGCCCCGGGCGAAATCCGGGCCAAGGAGGGCATAGTCCGGCACCGCCATGGCTTGGGAAGGCAGGACTGCCCGAGCACTGACAGATGCCGGGGTGGTCATTAACCCTGCCGCAGCGACCGCTGCCGCCGCAAGGGGCAGGCGTGCGGCAAGAGCTGCAAACCAGTAGCCACTGCACACTAATGGGGTCTGACGCATCAAAGGCATGCCCGGTTGGCGGCGCCGGGGATCTGGATGAAGGTTATGCTCAGAGCGGGCAGTGTTACGGCTTCGCTGGCGGCCTCCTGCGGATGCAGATCGGGCAGCTTGTCATCCGCCCCCAATTCAAGCACGTGGCCATTCAGCAGGACGGACTTGGCTTGCAGTTCCGGCGCCGTCAGCGTGTAGATCCGCGCTTTTCCGTTTGTCTGGAGCGGCTGCGCCGCATTGTTGGCATTAATCGCGACAAGCGTTACCACGCCTTTGCCTTGCGGCGCGCAATGCGCATAGATGTGCAGGCCAGGTTTGCCCGAATTGCCCGCATCCAGGACTGTTGGTCCAACCAGGCGCTTCCAGAGCAGAGCCGCCCAATAGTTCGGCCGCGGCGTCAGTGTCTCTGGTTCCAGCATGCCGTAGTTGCCACCCACCAGTGTTTGATGAAACACGATATTCGCGCCCAACTTGGCGAGTCTTCCGAGCTGATCGACGTAGCGGAAGGTATCGAGGAAAGTCGCGCTCCACGGTGCGCCGCTACAAGCCGCACCGGCGGTCTCGGTATTCCATATCGGCGCACCTGGCGCATAACGGTCCCGTAGCGTCTTGTGATCGAGAAATGACTTCTCGGTCTGGGCGAACCAACCATCGGTCATCGACAGTTCGAGGCTAGTTCCCACCGGGGTGTCGGATGGGGCGCAACGCGGTGCGACTGCAGGATAGAAGTGGTATGAAATGACATCGAACCTGGGAGTTGGATTTCCCGACATCATCTGATCAGGATTAAGATTACCGGGTAGTGGTATATTGGCCACGGCAACGTCGCCGGGGCCGACGATTTTCATCTTCGGTAATGCCTGCGATGCGAAGGCCCGAAATGCGACCTGATCGCGGGCAAACCAGGCTCCGTCGTACTGCTTGGGCGCGCCGCCGTAATTTGGCAGATTAGGCTCGTTGAACAATTCAGCGGCGTCGATATCACCGCCGATGCTATGGGTATATTCCACCAGCGGTCTGGCCTGTACCGGTGTCCAGATGCCTTGCTCGTCACGGACGGCCGAATTTACGGTGAAGGACATCAGCAGCTTGGCGTCAACGGCATGAGCGAAGTCGATGACGCCCTTCCATTGTGCCCGCGTCAAAACAGAATTGTACCCCGCCGGCGGCACGGCCAGCGCGGGTTTGTCGTCATTCTGGAAATAGACGGTGTTTGCAGATGTGCCGCTGGTGCGCAGGTAGGCCGGCCCGAGCGCGCTTGCCAATGTGCGCAGGCGGCGATTGTAGAGGTCAAGCGGCTGGTCCAGCTTTACACCGCTCATGACAGTGTCAACGTGGACATCCCCATCCGATGAAGCGCTTCCGCTCGCCTGCGGCTTGGCTGGTTTTTTCGCCATGCCGGTTATCGCAATCAGATCGAGATTGTAGGCTTGGTAGCGACTATCAACCTCACCGATTTTCTGCATAGTCGCGGGGGACGCCCCGGGCTGCTGCGCCATCAACGAGGAAGCCGTAGTCCCGACAACGCCAATCAGAACGGTCATTGCGACTCGCCGCGATGAAGGCGATAAGTTCATGAGAAATCTCCCAAATACACGCCATGGTTTCGATCCCGTGATGGTGTTCACGGCCGTCTGCGTGCTCTTCGTTGGGTCCACATTGCGCAGTTCCGTGCGCCCGTCAATTTAATATACTCACGGTTCGATTTATGTCAGTGCTCTTGCGCAGACGTCGGCCCCGGGCAAGAAGCGCATTGCCGTGCGTGAGCGGCGTCAAGGGAATTGAACAAAGTGGCGGTTGGAAAGCGCGGAAAAACTGCTGGACAGGACAGCGTGCAAATCGCCCCGCGCCCGCGTGGCCGACCGTCCCGAGAGCGTGCTGAATCCATCGATCGGAACGTGCTGGAAGCTGCCAAGCACAGTTTTCTCTCGGACGGGTTTGCCGCAACGACAATGGATGGGATCGCAAGGCGGGCAGGAGTGACGAAAGCCACTCTCTATCAGCGATACGATGACAAGGTCGCGCTGCTAAGGGCCGTCATGCAGGACAGAGTGGCCGCCTGGTCTGCAATTTCCGATAGCCGGGCGGTCGCGCGCGGAGATACGCTAGAGCAGCGTCTGCGACATTACGCCCGGTCGATGACGCGGTGGCGTCAGGATCCCGAAGTTGTCGCGTTTGGCAACTTGATCCTCGAGTGTTGGGGAAGCGCTCGCTCTGTTGCAGAAGAGATGCAGAACATTCGGCAAAATCAAATGGTCGATGTCATTGAGCGTGACATCACGGAATTCGGCTCAAAGGACGGCGTAAAGCCGGCAAACCCAAGGCTGCTGGCCGAGTTGTTTCTGGGCATGATCGGCGCGGTTCATACCCATCTCGGGGAATCGGGAGGGCTGAGCGTTTCTGTCGTTGACCAACACCTTGACCATGCGGTCGACATAATTCTGAATGGCAAGGTGGCTTGGTGACAGGCGCGGAGGCCGGTTGAATATCGGCTTTCGATGTAAAGGCTGTTTCGCTTCACCCGTGCTTTGCAGTGTCATCGCTGCCAACTTTCGAAGAGAAATCCTCCCCGGCACCGGACGGCATAAAAACGTTGTACCTCCCGCATGAGTAAATTATCTACCGATTAGTCGGTAAGCTACGACGAGTCTTGCGGCGCAACGGCGCCGAAACAGGGAGAGGAGGGTGGTTCGAATGCAGAAAACATCGCGAATACCGGAAATCATGGTGGCCTCGTGCGCACTTGCGCTGACGGGATGCAGTACCGGAGACATGGCGAATGGCACGGCGGTTTCAGCGCCATCGGCAGCCATGATCAGCGATGAGGCCTTGGCCGCAGCCTGCACGCCGCAGGCCATGCAGAAGGTAGCCTCGGCGCTGGGCGAAGGCGTAACTGTGAAGGCCATTCCCAATGGCGCGACAGTGCCGGGCGGCGCACGCTTTCACGCATCCGCCGGGGAATCGCCAGCATTCTGCCAGGCCGTCGGCAGCTTCGTGACCAATCCGGCTACCGGCAAGACCGCCAACTTCATGGCGACTTTTCCGGCCAACTGGAACGGGAAATACATGCAGGTCGGATGCTCCGGTCACTGCGGACAGTTCTTTGTGAGCGACCCGGCGATGCCCACGATCGTGATTACCAGCCAGGGCAAGCCCATGGATGCGATCAACAGGGGCTATGCGATCTTCGCGACCGATGAAGGCCACACCGGCCTTGCCGGCGGTAGCTGGGCCGCCAAGGGACCCGGGCAGATCGATCAGGATGCGATCGACGATCTCTACTACCGCGCCGACGAGGTACTTTCCCAATTGGGCAAGAATTTCACAAAGGCTTTCTACGGCACCCTGAGGAACCGGCCGCAGACGATCGCCTATTCGTACTTCAATGGATGTTCCGGCGGAGGGCGCGACGCGCTCGTTGCGGCCACGCGGTTCCCGCAGGCGTTCGACGGGATCATTTCAGGCTCACCCTACAACGCAGCGGGAGCAGCGTTCCAGTTCGCAGGTGTTCCGGTCGCCGCACTAAGATCGCCGGGCGCGGTGATCACGCCGGAACTGGCGGCATTGATCCCGCCCATCGTGGCTGCCCAGTGCGATAAGCTTGACGGGGTGGAGGATGGTCTAATCCAGAACCCGGCCGCCTGCAATTTCGTGCCCGAGCGCGACTTGCCGATATGCAAGCCCGGTGAAAGCGGCGGAAAGTGCTTCACCAAGGAGCAGGCCGAGACAGTCAGCACATTGATCAGCGCCGTGACCGACGAAAACGGCGAGATCGTCCAGCCGGGGCTGTCCGTCAGCGACATGCAGGGAATGTCCTTCAAGACTCCCAAGCGTCCCGACGACCTTGCCGCGCTGGAGCCGTTTCCGGGTTCGGACAATGGCGATGTTGCGGGCAATGGCTATTGGCCGCTTGCCGATGCCATGCTGAAAGTCTTCGTTCACAGCAACGATCCGAATTTCCATTCGCGTTCGGTCGTGAGCTTCGCGCGTGGCGGCAATGGACAGGTCACGAACTATCACATCGTCGTGCCCAGTTCCGAGGTCGCTCTGCTTCGCCGCAAGGCGCAAACCGGGATCGGTCATTTCGTCGAAGGCTTCGATCCGCTGATGCGCTCGAAAACGCGCCTGATGATCTGGCACAATCTTTCCGACAATGTCCTGACGCCCTATGCCTCGACCAATCTCTATAACAAGCTGGCGGCCCGCCACGGCGGCTATGCCCGTTTGCAACAGAGCGTGCGCCTGTTCGGCCTCCCCGGCACACCGCATTGCAGCATGGGCGGTGCAGGCCCCAACAGCTTCGATGCGATGGGAGCGATGGAGAAATGGGTCGAGCACGGGCAGGCGCCCGAGGCGCTTTGGGCCACGAACTACGCGGTGAACGGCTTCGGCGTTAAGCAATTCGACAAAGCGCCCGGCAGAACAATGCCGCTTTGCAAGTATCCCGAAATGGCGCGGTACAAGGGCAAGGGCGACGTCAACGACGGTCACAACTGGGAATGCCCGGCGAACGACCGGCGTATGCTTGAAGTCGGCGAAAGCGGGCGTCAGGCAGGCGTGACGATACCGCGGACCTGAATGCAATGGCGCGCGCGTAGTGACACGCGCGCGCCTGTGAATGTCGGCCTGTTAGGGGGGCTCGGAAGCACGCAATTGCGCGATGCTTCGGAGCCCCCTCACATGGGAGCTTTGTGTCAATCGTCGGTCTAGCTACGGCATTTGCTGTCTCTCGATATCAGATCCATGGTCTGAGCCTGTTGCAACAAGCGTCCCATCAACCGGTCCGCTCTAACCTCACATCCGGTCGCCGCTCATGCACGGCTACACCACAATCCCGCTTGCGTCGGGTTTGGCTCAGGAAAACGGGACCAACCTTTTTATCGGCAATCGAAGCCAAGGGGGATCGACGGTCCGTCTACCTGGATCCGGCGGGTGTCGCCCCGCAGGAAATCTTCTATGAGTACCCAGTCAGGCTGCTTTGAGGATTGCGCCCTTTGGCACGACGCCAGCGGAATTGAATTGCCACAGCGCGATCAGCAACTTGCGCGCGAGAGCCACTATCATCACGCGGCGGACGCGGCCGCCGTTGGTTCGCACCCGCTCCTCATACCAGAGTGTCAGTTCTGATGTTGGTTGATGTCGCAGCCACAGCCATGCGACTTGGATCATCGTGACGCGCAGCCGTTTATTGCCCGCTTTGGACACCCCTTGCTCTCGGTCCATCGCACCACTTTGCCACGGCGATGGCGCCAGTCCCGCATAGCTGGCGACCTGTCGTCGATTACTGAAGCTGCGGAACAACCCCTCGGCATGAAGCACGCCAGCGAATTCCGGGCCGATACCGCGCAATTGAAGCAGACGAGCGCTGGCCGACGCTGACGCTGGAGCCTCTTCGATCGCCGTGTCTAGTTCCAGCATCGCATCGCGTTCCCGCTCAACGTCTTTGATCTGCCCCAGAACCAACTCCAACCGGTCTAGCTCGCGCTCGATCTCATTCTTGAGATGGCGTGGCAACGGTCGTCCGTCGCCGGTAGTGAGCTCTTCCAACCGAGCCCGCCGGTTGGTGCGCAGCGGCTCGTAGTCGCCCACTCCTTGCGCGAACAGCAGGCCTTTCACTCGGTTAACGTGCCGGATGCGCTCGATCACCAGCGAGCGTCGCTCCCGGCAGATGCGACGGCGGTCTTCGTCTTCGACGCTTGGTACTGCGACCATCGCGCAGACCCTCGGCTCTCCACGTTTATAGGCGAGCAACGTACGGACCAGGGCCTCACCGTCGAGCTTATCCGTCTTCGCACGCCGACTCCGTCGCGAAGCCGCGATCGAGGCTGCATCGACGACGTAACTCTCGATTCCTTCGCACATGAGGCAACGGTGTATCCAGAAGCCGTCCAGTCCAGCCTCCTGAATAACGACCAATGGGTACTGCTTGCCGGTCCGCTCGCGCGCTTTGGCTTGTAACTGCGCGAACCGCTCGAGGAGGACAGGCACATCACCGCCCTTCACCTGGTGCCGCGAAATGCGCTCGCCGCGCCCCGGCAACAGAGACGTCACCAACCAAGTGGAACGGCTCAGCTCCAATGACACAAAGATCGCATTTAACTGAGTGCTGACGGCGGCATGGGATAAACCGGACATGGAGAGCCTCCTTGACGATAAAGCGGGGAGGTCAGTGTGCCTTAACTAGCGCCAACCCGCGCCCATGGGATCTTTTTATTGCGCTTCGTAGCTGGCGGCCTCGTTCGGATTGCCGCCGACATAGCGCACTTGCCTTGGGTAAGGAGCAATTGGCGCGCTGCGGCGGATCGGGCTGTCGGCGGGGGTCTCGATGACGATATCGTCCGGCGATTTGCCGTTCTCGACCCAGTCGACCATCAGGGCGAAGAACTGACCCGGCGCCACCAGTGGCGGATGCGCTTCGGGGTTTGACGTGCCGTTGGGAGACATGTGGCCCACACCCGGCAGCAGGTAGAGCCGGAAGAAGTCATGGACCTGCTCCGGTCCGCCCATCGTCTCAAGCACCCGGTCGTAGTAGCGGATCGTTCCCTGGACCGGGATCGCCTCGTCATTCCAGCCATGCCAGCTCAGGAACTTGCCACCGCGCGCCTTGAATGCCGAAAGGTCGGGATTGTCGCTGGCAAGGCGGCCGAAAGTCTCGTCGAGTTCGGTTCCGCGATCGAACGCCCGGGCGAGTTCCTCATAAGTCAGCTTCGTCCAGCCCGCCTCGCCATTGGCGCTGGCATTGTGGAACGTCGGATTGGCGAGGCGGGGATCGCCCAGATCGAGCGCCACCTGATCGGCCACGTATCCCTCGTGGGCGTTCGAACTGCCATAGCCGATATTGGCGAAATAGGCCTGATAGAGCGAGGTGCCGCGCATGAGGCCATACCACTTGTGCGGCCCCGAAAGTTCCGTCCCCACGCCGTTGTCTCGGGTGGGATCGGGCGCCGAGCCATCACTGGTGATGCCGTACCACATCTGGTTGACGACGCGCGCCTGCGCGAGCGACAGCGCATCGGGCCCGGCGTTGGTGCCGCCATCCTCGATGCGCAGCACGGCCTTGTCTTTGGTGGGATCGTAGATGCACGCGGCGTTGTCGGTCACATAGCCCATGTGCTGCCCGCCCACGGTATCGCACGAGGCAATGGCGGCATTGGACACAAGGTCCATCTGGGCCTTGGTCAGGTAATGACCGCCGAGTTCGCGTTCGACTGCGAGGCTGCGGTAGACATCGGCAGTCACCCATTGCGCCCAGTTGAGTGCAGGCAGGCTGGCGATGATGCCGTCATAATCACCCGGATACTCCTGGGCGAGGCGGTAGCCGTGGCGCCCGCCGGTAGACACACCTTCGTAATAGGCATGGTGTGCGGGCTTACCGTAATAGACTTGGGCGAGCTGTTTGGTCTTTTCGGCCATCACGTGCATCGCACGGTGGGCGTAGTCTTCCCAAAGCTGGCGCGCCGGCGTGCCATCCGGGTTCATCGCCCAGGCACCGTTTGTGAGCGTGTGACCGGAATCGGTACTGGCTGAAAGCGAGCCCTCGCTGCCTGCGGTCAGCGCCGCGTAAGGCCAGCCTACGGCATGGGGCGAACTGTGCTGGCCGCCGTCGAAGCCGCCGAGGCCGCCGATGTTGTGGATGCGCCCGTTCCAGGCCTCACGCGAGGGCAGCCAGACTTCGATGCCGATCCCGGGCGAGGTCGAAGGCGCGCCCTCGGGCCCCGGATTGCCGGGCCCGACGATCAGCTTGACGAGGCATAGGTCGGACGGGGCAACCGGCGTATGGGGTGATGCCGGTTCGTCGATGACGAGCGGCTCCCCCTTTTTGAACTGGCGGATCAGGACGATGCGGGTCAGGTCATCGTTCTCGATTGCGGCAACAAGGTTATCGGACATGGCGCAGGGCGCTCCTATGGGCGGTCGTGCTTCGCCGCTTCCCGAATGGAAAGCGAGCAGGCACGCCATGGTGAACTTGCCCGTTTTCAGGACGGAAATGATGCCGCACCGACGGCGTGAAGGATCGCGTCGGTGCGGCTGCGAATGCGGATCAGCGCGATCCGAATGAGTATCGTACATTCAGACCAAACTCACGACGCGGAGTGTAGCTGATCGGACGGTAGTTGACGGGAATGAAGCCAAACACCGGCGCCACCTGTCCCCGCGAAAGAACCTGAGATGTGTTCAGGGCATTCTTCGAGTACAGCGAGATTTCCCAGGCGTTGTCGGGCGAGCGAATGCCTGCGTAGACATTGAGCAGGCTGTAATTGTCGATGACCACGCCTTCGTTGCGATAGGGATTTTCCGGGTAATAGTTGAACAGCCCGCGGATAAATCCGTCGACGGAATTCGATACCGGGTGCGAGTATTCGGACTGGACCGAGAGTGTCCAGCGCGGCGCGGTCGAAATCGATTGATTGGACTTGCATCGCGCTACCAGAACGCCGGCGGCCGCAAAGTCGGCCGCTGTCGGCACGCCGTTGTCGGGAATGCCATCGAAGTTGCTGTCGTTGCAGGGCACATAATCGTTGTCGACCGTTCCCTTCGCATAGCTGAAGCCGGCCGACACGTTCCACCGGGGCGTGATCAGGAAGGAGGCGTCGGCTTCGATGCCCTTCACGATCGCATTGGCATCGGCGGTGAAATCCTGCCTCGTGACCATTCCTTGCGCGAAGTCATCGAAATAGATGTCCTCGATCAGGAAATTGTGATTGTCGAACTTCTGATAGAACGCCGCGACGTTGAGATGCGCGCGCTTGTCGAGGAACGATGCCTTGAAGCCGACCTCGAAGCCCAGCGATTTCTCCGGCGGCTTGAAGTGCAAATCGCTTGCCGACTGAAAGCCCGGTACTTCCAGCGGACTGAGGATCACGACGCTGAACGGCGGACGGTAGGATGTTCCGGCATTGCCGTAGATCAGGAAATCATCGGACAAGCGATGCGAAAGCGAAGCGTTCCAAACCCAGTGAGTGTCCTTGATCGGCTGGGTCTGGGCAAATCCCGGCAGGCAGAAATTCGACGGCGTGAGGCACAGCGAGTTTCCTTCACCCGGAACAGAATCGAACGGTTCGCTGGCCGTCTGCTTGATATCGATATGCCGCGCGCCGCCGGTCAGTTCGGTGCGGTCGGTAATGTGTGCCGTGACTGTGCCGAAGAACGAAACCTCGCGGCTTATGACCTTTTGCGAGAGCAGCGTGCCGATGTTAGAAAGCGGCGTCGAGGGATCTACCACGCCTATGGCGCTTCCCTTCTGGTGCTCGTAGTAGGCGCCGATCGTATAGTCGAAGATCCCGGCAATCCGCTCCTCGGAGGCCAGGCGCAGTTCATGGCGCCATGTCTCGTTCCCGGCCGGCGCAATCGCCTGGTAGGAATCGAAGCCGGGGAAGACGTTGTATGGATCCTGCGGCGTGTATGTGTTCAGCGTCTGCTTCGAATATCCGCCCACGTAGCTGAGCTTCTGCCCAGCGAAGCCCCAATCGGCGTTGGCGGTGACGAGGTCGAATTTCAGCTTCGAATTACGCGAAAAGTCGGACACGGCAAGCCGGTCGCTACCCGAGATGACCGGACCGCCGGCGGGCAGGCCCAGCATCGGGAAGGGGTTCGAAAAGCCATCGACCTGTTGGAAAGAGCGATATTTGGCGTCCATGTGCTGGTACATCAGTGACACGCCGATAGTGTCCGTGGGCTCGAAGCGCAGACTTGCGCGCATTGCCTCGGTCTTGCCGAACGGATCGGCGCCATTGTTCACGCTCGTCACGCTGTCGAGTTCGTTGTGATCGACGAGCCCGGCCAAACGAATTCCCAGTACGCCATCGATCAGCGGCACGCCCACGGCGCCGTTGACGTTGATGTTCCCTCGCGTAGTCCCCGTCATGTTGACGTAGCCGCCGGTCTCGGAAAGGTCGGCGCCCTTGGTCGTCAGGGTGATCGCGCCGGATGGCGCGGAACGGCCGCGCAAGGTGCCTTGCGGCCCGCGCAGCACTTCGATCTGTCCCACGTCGAACATCGACTGGAATACAAGGTTCGAATCCGCGCTCGCTTCATTGATGTAGAACTGAACCGTGGGGCTCGTGCTGCCCGCCAGCGTATCGAACGTCACGCCGCGAAGCGAGAACTTGGAATCCGAACCGGTAACGCCGCCCGCAAGCTGGAGCCCGGGGACTACGTTCTGAATATCCTTGAAGTTCTGGAGGTTGAGCTTTTCGATCGCTTCCGTGGTGACGGCGTTGACCGTTTGGGGCACGTCCTGCAGGCTCTCCTGACGGCGGCGCGCCGTGACGATGATGTCTTCAGACGAATATACCGTGGCTTCCTTCGGCGCGTCCTGCGCGTGTGCGCTTGCCAATGGCAGAAGGCTTGCGCCTGACAGCACGATCCACCGTAGTTTCTTCATGGCTTTCCTCCCTGTTCGCCCGCCGTGGTTTCATCCACGTGCAGGTAATTTCCTTTTCGGCAGATGGCGCTGTGGCCTTCTCCTCCCACGATCGCACCAGGCGATGCCCGCTTTTTGCCGGTCGGTTGGAGTTGCCCAGTATCCTCGATCCCGCGGCATTATTGTCGTGCCGCCCGTTTGGTGTTGCGGCAATCTTGGCGTAAGGATGGCAGCAGAAAAACACCCATATGGGGGTATGCGAAGTAAAATCCGGGAGAGCTAAGAATGTCCGCTACGCTTGGCTTGGCTGATCTTACCCAGAGCCTGCTGGACGGTGCATATGAAACGGAATTGTGGAGCACCTTTCTCTCGCAGCTTTCCGCCGCTACCAATTCCGACTTTGCCATTCTCCTGTGCCAACCGCCCGGCTGGCGGCAGGATGATGCCTTGCAGCTCATTTGGGGCGATGCCCGCATCGAGGAGAGCAAGGACATCCATAGACGTCATTTCGTTTCACGTGACCCGAATTCGGGAGACACGACGAGCGAGGCGACGCCTTATTCCCTGCGGGATCTTATCGAGCAGGATCAAGGGGAGCACACGGCATTCTATACCGAACTGACGCAAGTCCATGGTGTAAGCGATATCCGCCAGATGCGGGTGAGAGAGCCTAGTGGTGTCGACGCCTGGTTGACTATCGTCCGCAAAGTCGGGGCGTTCGATCGCGACGTAGACAGACTTCTCGAACAACTTGCGCCGTTTTTGCGAGGCGTTCTGCGCAATTACGTGACTTTGCAAAGAGAAAGCTTCACCGCGTCACTCGCCGCCGAGGCGATCCGACGGCTGCAATTCGGATGGCTGGCGCTCGACCGGAATGGAAAGGTAGTCGATTGCGACGACGTCGGATCGGTTTTGCTGCAAAGATCGGGAATGCTCAGCCGATCCGGGGCGGGGCGGCTGAAGATTGCCGACGCCAATACCGAAAAAGCCATTCTCGATATCATCCGCGTGATGTCGACTAGTGTTGAGGCCCAGCCACGCGCGGTTTCGTTGTCGAGGGATCCATGGCTGGATATGCTGCTGGTTCCGGCGCCCCGGCGCTTTATCGGTACAATCGGGAAGCCCGTTGTAGTTGCCTACATCCATGGCGATAGCTGGAGGATCGCGGATCGATGTGGCCAACTCATCGATCTGTTCCGGCTTACCAAGAGCGAGGCCCGGCTTGCGCTTGAACTGTGCCGTGGAAGATCGATTGCCGAGGCGGCGGACGATCTTGGCCTGCAGGTCGAAACGGCACGGGGCTACTCCAAGAAAATCTACGCAAAAATCGGCGCGCGGGGGCAAGCGGACCTTGTCCGCATTCTCATGGGCAGTGTGCTGGCGCTCGCACCTGACATCGAGCGGCTGCCTCGATGATCTGAGGACAGGTGCTATTTCGGTTTGCCATGACTTGCACAATTAACCAACTGTTCGGTAGGGTTGGGAATCGCGACGGCGGGCAATGAGATTCCAGGATGCAAAAGCGTTCGGACGGGCTGGGGAGTAGTGCATGCGAAAGTCTGTATACTTTGGGGCACTTGCTCTTGCGCTCATCGGTATACCCAGCGCCGCGCAGACAAGCCCTGCGGTACGCGATATTCCCGCTCCAAAGGCACCACCTTCGATACCGCTGGACGATTCGGTCGCCGGTAGCGCCGATACCGAAGTCTGGACACGGCTTGGAACGCTGGATGTCGTGAGAAACGTCTCGCATCCGACGCTTACACCGATCCTTCCGGAACCGGGGCATGCAACAGGGGCGGCCGTCGTGATCGCGCCCGGCGGCGGTATGATCATGCTCGCTCTGGATGCGGAAGGCTGGCAGGTTGCGCATGCGTTCGCACGCCGCGGGATCGCGGCATTCGTACTGAAATACCGAGTCCAACCGACGCCCGTGGCTGTTCCCGATCTTCTGGCCTATTTTGCGCAGCTGCAGGCAAAGGCGGAAAAAGGCGAGGCGACGGAGACCGATAGCACCGCCGCGGTCAAGGATGCCGGTACCGCGATCGCGACGGTGCGGGCCAACGCCGCGCGCTGGGGCGTGGACCCTGCACGCGTCGGGATGATCGGGTTCTCCTCTGGAGCAACCGTGGCCAGAGACGCCGCTCTTGTAAATGAGCCCGGTGGGCGGCCGAACTTCGTTGCGCTCCTTTACGGAGGTTTGGACAAGGTTGAGGTGCCGGTAACGGCACCGCCAATGTTCGCTGCGGTGGCCTTTGACGACAAGATTGCCAGATTTGACGGCTTTCCTGTCGTCGCCGCTTGGCACTCGGCAGGGCGGCCCGTCGAATTGCATGCCTATCAGAGTGGCGGGCACGGATTTGGGCTGGGGAGGCCCGGCACGACCAGTCTGGGCGTCTTCGACCAGCTTATCCAATGGCTGGATATTCAAGGGTTTCTAAAACGAAAAACCGAAAAATGAGCTGGCCGGCGACATTCCGAAATATTGTCTGTCGTAGTGTTTAAGTCGCCTTTTTGATCAATAATTTGCAAATTATACGGGAGAGAGAAATGGAAACCATGCGGGTAATACAATGGACCACCGGAAAAGTCGGCAAGCTTGCGCTTCGCGGCATTCTGGATGATCCCCGATTGGAATTGGCGGGTGTCTTTGCCTATTCCGACGAGAAGCGTGGCGTGGATGCAGGAACGCTTTGCGGGCGGCCCGAATGCGGAGTGTTGGCGACAAATGATATCGACGCGCTGATTGCCCTGGGCGCCGACGCGGTCATCTACACACCTTTCATGGCCGATCTGGACCACGCCGTCAGATTGCTGGAAAGCGGAATAGACATCATCAGCACCAACCTGTTCCTGAACGTCGGAGGCATTCAGGGAGAGACCCGGCAGGCGCTGGAGGCAGCGTGCCAAAAGGGCGATTCCTCGCTCTTCATTACAGGGGTAAACCCCGGGTGGATCAACGGTGTAGCTGCTGCGCTGACGGCGGTATGCCGTGATGTCGAGATGGTCTCGATTTCGGAATCGGCCGATTGTTCGGTCTACGAATCCAAGGAGACCTGGCTCGCGATGGGAATATCGCTTCCCGAAGCCACGCCGGAAGTCATCCAGACAAGTCGCTTGTGGATGACATCGTTCTACGATGCCGCGAACCGGTTGGCGACAGCTCTGGGTTTCGAACTGGAGGAACTGGATTACGATATCGAATTCGCCACAGCCTCACAGACGGTCGATCTCGGCTTCATGACCATCCCCAAGGATACCAATGCCGCGCTGCGCGCCGGTTGGACTGGGAAGATTGGCGGTCGCACCGTCGTAAAGGTGACCGTCGCCTGGTATCTGACCAAACTTCTCAATGAGGGCTGGGAGTTTGACGACGACCAGTACCATCTGGTGATCAAGGGCGAGCCGGAGGTCAATACGCGCATTCGCTTCACGCCGCCCGCGCACTGGGGGCGGCACGAGTGGGATACGATGACGGCCATGCCGGCCGTAAACGCCGCCTTCAACGTCAAGGCGGCCCCTGCCGGCATTCTGACGTTGAAGGACGTTGGCCTGCCTTGCGCGCCTGCCGGCCTTTGGGCTTCCGCAAGATAGGGTGACGACAGCAAGCCCGGTTCGCCGCTCCCCGCGATGGCATGGGAGCGGCGCCCGGGTCTGAACCGGGGCGCCGGAATGGATAGGTCAGGCGAGCGCGGTCGCTCTCAGATGTACATGCCGCCATTCACGCCGAGCACCTGCCCGGTGACATAGCTCGCATCGTCCGAAGCGAGATAAGCACAGGCCCCCGCGATGTCGGCGGGCGTGCCGGGACGGGAAATCGGAATCATCTGGACGATCATCTCGGTCGGGAACCCGCTGGATTCCGCATGCCGGTGCATCATCGGGGTCTCCACCAGCGAAGGCGGGATGGTGTTGACGGTGATATTGTGCGGGGCAAACTCGCGTGCGAGCGCCCGGGTCATGCCGATGACGCCGCCTTTCGATGCCGAGTAATGGACCTGCCGCGGGCCGCCCGACTGCGCCGCCTGTGAGGAAATCGTAACGATCCGGCCCCACGACTGCTCGATCATGTCCGGAAGTGCGGCCTGCACGGTATGGAACACGCCGGTGAGGTTAACCGTCATCGTCCGGTCCCACTGCGACTGCGACATTTCCATGAAGGGGACGAATTCGGAAATTCCCGCGTTCGCCACGACGATGCTGATCGGCCCCAGTTCCTTGCGGATGCTGTCATAGACTTCGTCGAGTGCCGAACGGTCCGAAATATCGACGGCGTGAGCGGCAATCCGCGTGCCTTCCGCGCGCAGCAGCTCGGCTTCCTTGTCGAGAAGCGCGCCGTTCATGTCCAGCATCGCGGTCGGATGGCCATCGCGCGCAAAGCGCTGGGCAATGCCAAGGCCGATGCCTCCTGCCGCGCCGGTAACGACAACAGTACGTTTTTCATTCATTCGATCGTTCCTTGAATTCGGTTGTTTTCAGTTCGCCGCAGGGGTCAATTTCACATTCAGCTTTTCAAGTCCGCGAACGATGAAGCTGGCCTCGTACTCAAGCGCCGGATCGGCTGGCGAACCGTGTGCTGCCTCGTCGATCGCAATGTTGCTCGTGAGCTTCAGGAACTTCTCCAGGATGATCCGGATCTCCACCCGGGCGAGCGGTGCGCCCGAACAGACATGCCCGCCGCGGCCGAAGGCCAGCTGTTCGCGCAGTTTTGGACGGTTAAGCTGGAATTCGTCGGGATTTTCCCAGCGAGCAGGGTCCCGATTGGCAGCAGCAAGGGCGATCATCACCTTGGTTCCCGCCTTGACGGGAAGGTCTCCGATATTGGTGTCCCGGCGCGCGAGGCGGAACGTGACCTTGCTCGACCCTTCAAGGCGCAAAACCTCCTCGATGAACGCCGGGATAAGGCTGGGGTCTTCGCGAAGCTGGCGCTGCACGTCAGGCATTCGGGTAAGATAGAGCATGGAATTGCCGAGCAGCTTCGCGCTCGTGTCCTGCCCGGCGCCGAACAGGAAGGTGCTGAGCTTCACCAGTTCGATGACATCCGGAAGCGTCCCGTCCGGATAAGTGGCGGTTGCGAGATCGCTGAGGACGTCTCCGTTGGGGGCGGCTCGGCGTTCCATCAGGTAGCGCACGAAGAAGCCCGCCATGAATTCCAGCGGTCCCACGTCCGTCGTCGCGCCTTCGGCTTGAATGCTGCCCGGCGGGGGCGCGTTTTCGATGACGTTGGTGAACTGTTCGCGGTCCTCGGATGGAACGCCCAGCAGATCCGCTATCACAAGTGTCACGAACGGTACGGCAACGCCCTTGATCACTTCGCATCCGCCGCTCTGCACGGCATCACGCACCATCGTTTCCGCCAGTTCGTTGATGTAGGCTTCGTTCGCCTTCAGCCGCGAGGGCACGAAGAGGCGGTTGAGCACCGCGCGCGCGTTGGCGTGCCGGGTATCGTCGAGGGCAACCAGCAAGTCGCCAGCAATTATCTGATCGCGGTGCGCCTCGATTTGCGGAGTAAGGTCGTCACCTTCCGGCACGAACGGCAGCGGTGCAACCGGGCCGCCGGGAGCGATCGCCGAGGAGAAATCCTTGGGATTATTGAGGACGTCGAGGGCTTCCTGGAAGCCCGTGACAATCAGGAGGTCTTCGCGCGCTCTCGATGCGGTCACGCGGCCGCGTTCGCGCAGTTCCCTGAAAAACTCGTAAGGATCGAGCAACAGAGCGGGATCGGTAAGATAGTCACGGTCGATCAGTTCGAGGGCTTCTGTCACAGGATACTCTCCAGAATTTTTCGTAACGTTTTCAAAACTGCAAACGGTATGGATTCGGTCACGCGCGTTGACCGCATCGCGAATGAGCGTTAAGCCTACCAACTAGTCAGTAATTTTTGCAATCGGTTTTTGAGAAGTCGAGATAACGCGGCACTTCTCCTTGTTCGTTTCCCGCCGTCACGATGTTTGGAACGACGGGAAATGGCTGCTGGGATCTCCAGCGGGGAGGAGGCTCCGTTTGTTCAAGCTGGGTGTGGGAGCAGGATGTTGCCGTTGGAAAATGCGCCGAACAGAACCAAAACGTTTGCCGTTTTTGCGATCGGTGCGCTGCTTTGCGGATCGGGCCTGAGCTTTCCGTTTGCCGCACTTGCCGACCCCGCGCCGCAAGCCGTTTCGCAAGGCGATCCGTTAGAGGATGGCTTTCGTGATCCGCCCCAGGCCGCCCGCCCCAGGGTTTGGTGGCATTGGCTGGATGGCAACATCAGCGAAGACGGGATCGAGAAAGACCTTGCATGGATGAAGCGCGTCGGGCTGGGCGGAGCGCAGACTTTCGACGGCAGTTTTGCTCTTCCCAAAGTTGTGGAGCGGCGCATCACATACATGTCGCCGGAATGGCAGGGGGCATTCCGGAACGCGGCAACGCTTGCGAACGGTCTCGGTCTTGAACTCGGTATCGCCGCTTCGGCAGGTTGGAGCGAGTCCGGAGGGCCATGGGTGAAGCCTCAGGACGCGATGAAAAAGCTGGTCTGGAGCGAAACCATAGTGCGCGGGGGCCGGCGGTTCGACGGCGTGCTGCAACTCCCGCCAACTATAACCGGTCTGTTTCAGGATCTCGCGCCGCACAAGGAACTGAGCGCGGTTGCAAAGCCTCAAATTCCGAATTTCTACGCCGATGCAGCCGTGTTCGCCTGGCGCGTGCACGATACGCAGAAGAGCGCGGTTCCAACTTTCACGCTGGCTGATGGCAAAGCGTTGGACGGCGCCGCCCTGCTTGACGGCTCCTACGCAACCGGGGTCGAGGTCCCTGCGGGCACCTCTGACAACCCCGGCATGATTGTTCTCACTTACTCCCGTCCACAAACCATCCGTTCCGCATCGCTCTTCATTGCCGACGTTGCTGACCTCTATTCGGCGGCCACCGTAGTACCGCGTCTCGAAGCCAGTATGGACGGGATTCACTGGCGCAGGATCGCCGATATCCGCCTTGGCATCGTGCCCACGACCATCAGCTTCGCGCCGGTTGTCGCTCGCTACTTCCGCTTCGTTCTCGTACCGGCTCCGCCAGCTGCTGGTTCCGCGACGATCTCTGCGCCCGGATATGCGGGATTTTCTGGACCCGGCAAGCCGAGGCAAAAACTCGATATTGTCGATCTGCGCCTGTCGCAGGAGGCGCGGGTCAACGAGTTCGAAGTGAAGGCAGGCTTTTCCGCCGCCGCCGATTACAGTGCGCTTGATGCCGATGTCGGAAGCGAGGCGAATGGCGTGCCGGCCGGCGATGTTCTCGATCTGACAAGCCGGATGCGGCCCGACGGTTCGCTGGACTGGACCGTTCCTCAGGGAGAATGGCGGGTGGTGCGGATGGGCTACTCGCTCACCGGCGCTCTCAATCACCCTGCTTCGGCGGAGGCGACCGGGCTTGAGGTGGACAAACTCGATGCCGCCGCCGTTCGCCGGTATTTCGAGACCTATCTTGGCCGCTTCAAGGAAACACTTGGACCAGGTTCGTTCGCGTCCCACGGTTTGAAGGCGCTCGTCAATGACAGCACCGAGGTTGGTCCGTTCAACTGGACGCCCGCCATGCTTGACCAGTTTCGCCGGCTTCGCGGTTACGATGCCCGTCCATGGCTGCCCGTGCTGACCGGGACGATCGTCGAATCCCGGGCAAAGAGCGATGCCTTCCTGTTCGATTTTCGTCGCACGATTGCCGACCTCCACGCCTCGGAGCACTATGCCACGGTCGCGGCAGTCGCCCACGAGAACGGCCTTCGCTGGTACAGCGAGGCGCTTGAGGGGGGGCGTACCTCGCTCGGCGACAACATGGACATGAGGCGGTTCGCGGACGTGCCCATGGCCGCGATGTGGCGTTCAGGCCCGAGGACGGGCCGAAATTTCCGTGCCTTGTCGACATTCGGGGAGCGGCATCCGTCGCCCATCTGTTCGGGCAGAACGTAGTCGCAGCAGAATCGATGACCTCGACGCGCTTCCCTTGGGCCCATTCGCCCTCGGATCTGCGTCCGGTCATTGACGCCGAGTTCGCGAATGGGGTCAATCTTCCCGTCATCCATACCTCGGTGCATCAACCCGTCGACAAGAAGCCCGGGCTATCGATGTGGCATATCGGCCAATTCTTCACGCGCAACGAGACCTGGTCCGAGATGGCGCGGCCTTGGGTGGACTACATGGCGCGGACCGGCTTGCTGTTGCAACAGGGGCGTTTCGTTGCCGACGTTGCCTATTTCTATGGCGAAGAGGAGCCTACTCCCATAGCCGGCAAGGCTGCATACGCCGATGGTCCAACGCGCAACGGCTACGACTACGTCAATGCGACGGTCCTGCAAAAGGATTTCAAAGTCGACGCAGGCGCTTTGGTGGCACCGTCCGGAGCCCGGTATCGCCTGCTCTATCTTGGCGGATCGAGCGCGCGCATGACTTTGCCGATGCTTCGGCGCATTGCGGAACTCGCAGATGCGGGCGCCGTGATCGCGGGCGATGCTCCAGCCGGTTCGCCTGCCTTGCAGGATGATCCCGTCGAATATGCAGCGCTGGTTCGCCGCCTGTGGTCGGGTGGCGCCGTGACCTCTGTCGGAGCCGGCCAGGTCATTAGTGGCCATGATGTCGATGCCGCCCTGCGAACCATCGGCGTGGCGCCCGATTTCGCAATGGGCGGCGCACCATCCGACAGCCAGATCAGATTTGTGCATCGGCAACTGGACGACGGCGATGTCTATTTCGTGTCTAATGGACTCGGCCGAAGAGAAGGGTTCGACGCCCGTTTCCGGGTTGCAGGCAAAGCGCCGGAGATCTGGAGAGCGGATACGGGCGCGATCACGCCAGTATCCTATCGGATCGAAGGCAACGAGACTGTCGTGCCGCTCACGATGGCGGCCAATGACAGCTTCTTCGTGGTCTTTCGTCGAAACGCGGCAGCGCAGGCATTGACGCTTCCTCAGTCCGAACCCCGCCGGATAATGTCATTGGATGACGGGTGGAACGTAGCTTTCGAAGAGGGCCGCGGAGCACCTCGCTCGCTCGCAATGGGGCATCTTGCGCCGCTTAACGAGCAGACCGATCCGGGCATCAAGTACTTCTCGGGCGTGGCTACTTACACAAAAGACTTTTCTGTGCCGACAGGTTACCGCTCCGGTGTGCCTGTCCTGCTCGATCTGGGACGCGTCGGTGACCTGGCCGAGGTCCGCTTCAACGGCATAAGGATAGGTACGGTTTGGCATGCGCCGTTTCAGGTCGACATTGGCAAGGCATTGCGAAATGGGAAGAACCATCTCGAAGTCCGTGTCGCCAATTTGTGGGTCAATCGCTTGATCGGGGACGCGCAGCCTGGAGGGGCCAAGATAGCCTTCACCGTTATGCCCGCATACAAGGCAGATGCTCCGCTCAGGCCGGCAGGATTGATCGGCCCGGTGACGCTCAGTCGCGTTGTCAGTCCAAGAGAATCCAATTGATCAGGCGACGTGGATGCAGACGTTACGCTTTGCGTACCTACGGCCGACTTCAGGTCCAATGAACGGCCAGCCAGCGCAGGGCATCGGCAACGGCATCCAGGTCTTCCGGTGTGCGGCCGCCGAAGCCCCCGTGCGGCATCGCTTCGCCGACATAGAGATCCGCCGGGACACCGGCCTTTCGCAAAGCAGCGTGGAAACGGACCGTGTCGGACAGGAAGAGGTCACGCGTGCCGGACCGCAGGTAGGTCGGCGGGAAGCCACGAGACAAGTCTCCCTTCAGCGGGGACAGATAAGGATCTGCGAGGTTTGAACTGCCAGCGTAGAGAGCGACATTCGCATCCTGCCGCCAGACCTTCAACAACGTGTCGAGATGCTGGTTGGTCTGCAAGGTATCGCTCACGCCTGTCAAATCGACTACCGGCGTATCCAGCAAGAGCGCAGCGGGCTGAGGCAGCCCGACGTCGCGTGCCTTCAACATGAGTGCAGCGGCCAGATTGCCTCCCGCCGACCCGCCCGAGACCAAGATCTGGTCGGGCCGAAATTGGCGGGTCATCTCTCGATAGACAGCAAGGCAATCGTCCAGGGGGGCGGGGAAGGGATGATCCGGCGGCATGCGATAATCGACTGCATAGATCACGCCGCCGTATTGCTGGGCTTGTACTTGCGCCAGAACGCGGGCGATTTTCCCGCCCAGACTTGTCCAGCCGCCCCCATGGATGCTGAGATGCGGCTTGCCTTGGTTGGGCGCAGAAGCCGGCGGTGTGATAACGTAGACTTTCGCCGCGCCGATCACGCGGTCTTCCACCTTGAAACCGGGGAGGACCAGATCGCCGCCGTTCATCATGCGGAGCATGCTCGCATCGTGATCAGCGATCTTCGTGCGCCATGCTGCAGAATTGGTGACGGGAGGAGACGGATCCTCAGCGGTATTCGCGCCCTTTCGCAAATAGGCCCGCGCGGCCTCGCTGATGGACAGCGGCGGCTCGATGGTCCGGGGCGGGAGGTGAACCGCGCCGTCCGCCGCATTCATCGAGCCTGTTGTCGGGGCGCTGCCTGCGGCCGCGGGCTGGCCGTCAAGCGTTACCGCAAGCGCAAAGGACAGCCCGAAGACGCTGCGACGGCTCAGCGGAAACGCCGCATCTGCTTTCGAAGCGCGATTAGCATGGGCATTTTTCATGTATCTTGTCTCTCGCCAGATTGCGGCCGCTTTCGTTGCAAGGCATCCGGCTTTCTGTTTCGATCAAGATCGCGAAAGCGCAGTCCATCCACGCTGACGACCTTGGCCACTTCCCGGCTGGCCCGGTCGATGTTCTCATCTATTGCCAGGATATCATTGGTCAGGCCGATTTTGTCAATAAACTATACTCTCGGTATCAATATTTGTGATATTCGAGCCGCCAAAGGCGGCGAAATCGTAAGGGGGCCGGGCGGACGATAAGCCGGCGGCGTCCCGGGACGCCGTTCCTGGTGCACCGGCTTATCTCGCGATGGGTGAATGCCAGCGCGACAACGTTAATCGCGAGCACTCCTTTTCACTATTTCATCATCAGGCCCGCCTGCCTGCCGCTGGTCCCGACAGTGAGCAGTCGCTTGTCGCTTGGGCTGCAGCTCCAGTTCTTCTTGTCCTGCATATCTCCCTTGCCGCTGTAGCGGGCCATTTCGGGATACTTGCACAGGGGCATGGTGTAGTTCGGGGTCTTCAGTGCCAAGGCTTTCGGCCCACCGGGCGTATATTGCCGGTCGGCGACCCACGCCGGCAGGGACTCAGGTGCGTGGCCTTTCTCGACCCATCCCTCAAGTGCCGTGATCGGGTCGAAACTATTGGGGGCACTGCTTACGATGCTGCAATGGGCGGTGCCGGGAAGCATGAACAGCCGGACTTGTTGCTGGACCTTGTCGATGCCGCCATGGCGCCGCGCCAGTTGGTTATACCAGTTCACCGACATGTAAGGGGTGAGCCGCTCATCGCTGTAGTTATGCCACATCAGCAGCTTCGTCTTGCTGTTCATCAGCCGCGCCGTATTTTCGGGCAGCGTTCCGATGCCGGGGAGCAGGGCTGCTCGTGCTGCGGCGACTTCGGCGGCGGGCACGACAGCATGAAAACCCGTGACAGGTCCGGGGCCGCCGCGTCGGAATGTGACCATGGAAGCCGCTTTGAAGCCCGGATCGTTTTTGTGCACGAAGATCTCATGCACCGGATCGCTAAGCATCGCCGTTCCGCCGCCCAGAACCCCAAGTTCACTGACTGAATAGCCCGGCTGTACGATGTTTCCGCGCTCATCGGTCACCGCATTCACAGTTACCGCCACAGTTTCGATCTGTTCGGGAGTGAAGCATTGCCCGGGCGTGGAGCCGGGGCCACACTTCGGCAGATCCCGTTCCGGATCGAAGTTGCATGCGGCAGGGTTCTGGATGAGCCCGTCCTTGACGCCGTCGAGCGCATCGCACTGCTTCTTGACCACATTGTCCATAAGCGAGAGCAAGCCGAGTGTAAGCACTGATCCCGCCGAGCGGCTCGTTGCTTTTCCGATTGCCGTACCGTGGAACGACACGCCCCAGATGTCGTAAGGCGATCCCGCGATGATCCCGTCGAACTCCTCCGGGAAGTAGGATGCAACGACCATCGCGTCACGTCCGCCTCCGGAGCAACCCTCGAAATAGGAATGCGAGATCTGCTGCTTCGCGCCGTTCACGCGTCCGTAGAAGGCGGTGGTGAAATTCTTGCCGAGGCGCGCGAGAACTTTATCGGCCCGGTAGAGGAAATCGTCGACATAGTCCTGATCGACTTTTCCATTCTTCACTGCCCACGATGCGGAATCAAGCCCCTCATGGCCCTCGTCGGTGGCGAACGTGGCGTACCCCTTCTCGATGATCTGACCCGGATGTCCTTGCGCCGTGACAGTGACGGAAGGCATGGCCGGATCGCTCACATAGAACTGGCCGCAATGACCACTGCAGCCGAGCTGCAAGTACTTTCCATTCCAGTTCGACGGGAACGAGGCAAGGAAGTTTGAGGTTTTGCCTGTCTCGGGATTGGTGACGAAACTTCCGGTCACTTGGCAGAAAGCCGGGCGTGTGCCTTTTGCCGCAACGTAGTTTGTGGCGCCCTTGAACATGCTGTCCTTGATCGGCTTGATCGTGATCGCACTGCCAAGCCCGGAGGCAGCGGCCTGCACGAATTCCGGTGTGCAGCTTGCCTCGAAGTCACTGGTCGCCGGCGTCTGCGAATGAGCCATGGAATCGGGGGTGGGTACAAGTGCGCTGGAGGTTCCGAGTAATATTCCCAGCGAGGCCGTAGCCGCAGCTGAAAGCCCCAAACGCGTGGCAATTTTCGTCATAAGCGGCCTCTCCCAAGGTTCTAAAATATCTGCGCGACGTGTTAAGCGCGGGCCCTGAAGGCCTTCTGATGTGGACTGGCTTATTCCGTCTGAAGCGGCGCCGCATTGACCTTCCCGCCGAACGGCACCCCACCACAAAGCGCGAAGGCGGCGGTGAAATACCGTCTGCTGGAAAAGCCCCAAACTGCTTGGACAATTGCGTGCCCAAACTTGACCTACCGACTAATCGGTCTGTAAGTGGATTGCAAGATTGCTTTTATTCGGGTTTGAGTATCATCATCGAACCATTGGCATGCTCCTTCAGGCGCTACTTTGCACGACGCCCAAATTCTCGGCGCCGTTGGGAGTGAGTCTGAAATAGGCCCGTGGGGCCTCGGCCGCTTTTGCCCGCCAGCGCCGTGAAGTATCGATCGCCCATGGTTCGGAAGCGGTTATCCCATGTGCTGATCGAGACTTTCTTCTCCCCGCTCGTGCGCCCATAAGGCCGTGATGAAGGATCCGAAAGAAGCCATCGCCACATTGACCGGCCGTACCGTAACGCGCGCCGATCTGGCCGGAGAAGACGGCTTGCGGCCGCATCACCTGATCGAGTGCGATCTGGACGGAGGCGACTTTTCCTCGCTCGATTTGCGCCAAATGCGTTTTGAGCGCTGCGTCATGCGGCGGGCCAGATTCGATCGGGCCATTCTGACCGAGACCGCATTCATCGGCTGCCGAGGTGCGGAGGCCTCTTTCGTCGGTACCGATTTTGGCGATGCCGCAGTGACGGGTGGGGACTTCAACAATGCCTCGTTCCGGCGGGCGAGCCTCATGTCCACGCGGTTTGCAAACTGCAAGCTCACCGGCGCCGACTTCACGGATGCCGGCATGATCGGTGTGGTGCTGGAAGAAGTCCTGCTCTCCTATGCCAAGCTGCCCGGGATCTCCTTCCGGAAATCGAACCTGAAACGGGTGGATTTTTCCGAGGCGGACTTGCGGAAATGCGACTTTCGCATGGCGGTGTTCGAGGAGTCCTCACTCCGTAACGCCACACTCAACGGCAGCCGGTTCGAGCAGGCCGATTTGCGCGGGGCCGATCTCAGCGGACTGGAACTGATGGACGCCCGGCTGTTCCGGGGCGCCACGATTTCCCGCCTTCAGGCGGCGGAACTGCTGGGGCAACTCGGGCTGCGGGTGCTGTGACTTACGCGGGCAGGGCGCCAAGCCAGCGCTCGACCAGTTGCATGTGCTCCGCCCACCCGGGGGTGACGAAGGTTTCCAGCGCAGCCTTCTGTCTTTCGCGGTCTGGGCTATCCGTCAGGTAGTCCCTGGCGGCACGGGCCCAGGCGGCGGTATCGTCGGGATCGAGCAGCAGCGGTACATTGCCGCCGATTTCCTGATAGATGGCAAGGTCGCTTGCGATCGCGGGCGTGCCGCGCAGCATGGCTTCGAGCACCGGTAGACCGTAGCCTTCGACCCGGCTGGGCATGAGCAAGGCCCTTGCATGGGTGATCCATGTGTCGAGATCGTCGTCCGTGCAGCGCTGGAGTTCGATCACCTTGCCGTGCTCGGGCCGAGCGCCGTCGAGCCTTGCAAACGTGCTCTCGGCCATCCAGCCGCGCTGGCCGACCAGCACCAGATCAGGCGTGTCCGCACCAAGCTCGCGGCGAAGATGGTCCCAGGCGTCGAGCAGGAGCATGTGGTTTTTGCGCGCCTCGATCGTGCCGATCGACAGGAAATAAGGGCGCGGATGCGGCGATCCTGTGTCCCCGGAGCCCGGCGTCTCGATGCCGAGATGCGCCACAAGTTGCGGCACCGGCGGCAACCCCTGCTCAAGCCCGAACCGGGCGAGCGCATTGCCCGTATCCCCCGAATTGACGATGATCCCGCTGGCACTGCGCAAGGCATTGCGCATCCGCACGGTGTGCTTAGCCAGCTCCCCTTCTCGGCAATATTCCGGGTGGGTGATCGGGATCAGGTCATGAATGAGGTATACAGGCCGGAGGCCATGCTCCTTCAGCCATGAGGGCAGCGAATCGATGTGCAGGCCGGTGTGGCCGACATTGAGGTAGATGGCGCCCTTGCAGTACCGGCGCGCGAGCATGGCGCGCGGAATGGCATGCGCCAGAAGCATGACCAGCCGCCGCTTGTCGAGCATGCCCGCACTTGCCCGCAGCAGGACGAACAGGCGGTCGCTATCCTTGGCCCCCAGCACGACGCGGTGGTCGCGCCATTGCAGGAAGGCGCAGGACTGCTCCGCGAAATGTTCGAGATAGGCAAGGCAGACCCGGTCGATCCCGGTCGGCAGTCGCCCGCGCCACAGCCGCCAGATCAGGCGGCTCGCATCGAAGACGAAAGGCCTCGCGGGCCGGTGGGAACGCGATGCTGCCAAGATCGTATCCTGTAGGGAAGTCGGTGTCGCCGGAGGTTAGCCGCTTAGCAATTGCTTCAATCCATTGGCAAGCGAGGCCGCAGGTGTACTCGCCGCTATCGCCGATCTCTCCAGCCCAGCAACCTGTTCAGCCGCCCCTGCCACTCTCGCAGGCGAATGAGGGGGGATCGGACATCGGCTTGACCTGCCGCGATACGGTCCACCAGCACTTCCGCCTCGCACGGCAGGCGCGTCACCGGATCGAGATAGCGCGGGTAGAGGAGGAGCGTGGCTGCAACCAGCTCGTCGAGCGTCCGCTGGCGCGTGCGCCGGGCAGGAACCGGGCCGAGATCACGGGTCAGGCCCCAGCCGGCATAGAAGGGGACGCCGTGGGTCACCACCTCCCGGCCGCGCATCAGCGCTTCAAAGCCGGCCAGCGAGGTGAGGACATGGACCGCGTCCACCCGGTCCAGCAGCGCCGCAATCGATGAACTGCGGTCGATCTCGTCAGCCAGTTCGAGCGTCTGGGCATCGGGAACATGGCCCTTGCGATGGCCCGCCTCGACATCGGGGTGCGGTTTGAAGATGATTCGGGCCCCCGGTTCCTGCGCGCGGGCACGCCGAAGCAGTTCGAGATTGCCCAGACCGGCACCGCCGCACAGCACCGAGCGATCATCCTCGACCTGTCCGGTCACCAGTACGACCCGGCGCCCATCTTCACGCTCGGGCACGGCCGCGAGCGTCTGGTCCTGCCCATATTTGCTGATCCCGGCGCGAACCAGCCTTTCACGCAGCGTTGCCGCTCGTGCCAGAGTCTTGGCGTCGATCTCGGCGCTTTGGAGGATCGTTTCGAGCGAACTGGCTTGCGCCGGATCGAAATGCGGCCCCTGCACATCGACCACAATCGAGAGCGGGGGCACGCAGTTGGCGCCCAAACCGGTCGAGCGGATCATGCCGTCCTCGATCTCGCCGATAGTCACACCTTCGGCTTTCAGGGCAGCGAGGGCCTTGGCATCGCTGCGCGCAATCCAGGCGAGCACTTCATCGCCAGCCGATGGGCCGTTTTGAACAGCGCGGTCGTGTCGGACGTGGCCGGAGCCATCCCACAGCAGGTTGTCCGCCGTGATCCGCTTCCAGCGCGCGATGCCATGGACGGCGGCAACACGCCGGTTGGCGTCGATCAATGTACGCCAGCGTCCCAGCGTGGCGATTGCTTCAAGGGCGTCGATCTCGCTATCGTCGAAGGGGCTGCGATAGCGCCAGCGACGGTCCAGTTCATGCGAGAGTACCGAACCCAGCGCATCGGGATTGCCCAGCGCGGCGAAACGTCCTTCGCCGATTACGGTAAACGGAATGCTGAGGGTCGCGGCGACGAGCGCGATTTCGTCGTCAGCCGCCGCGATGACTTGGGCGGCGCCGGCACAGACGAACCATGGATCGCTCTTCGCGGGCAGGGTGGGGAGGCCGTCCTCTGACGCGCCGGAGCCGATCAGGACAGCCCGGTCGAGCAGTCCGGACTCGCGTGCGGAGGCCAGGATCGCGGGAGCATCCCCGGCACGGGTGACGGAAAGCACCACGTCTCGCCCGGCAGGCCGTCCGGCCTGTGCGCCCCAGAACGAGCCCCCCACCCGGTGCTCCCTCAGTGCGGCGATCAGGCCCTCGGGCGTAGCCGCAGCTACCGGATCCGCGTCACCACGGGCAATCGCAAGCGGCGCGGCGCGGTGGGCCGGGAAGGGCGGAATGCGCAGGAATGGAAGGCTGTTCATGCTGCTACGCTGGTGCTGGTGAGAACGCATCCAAGAGCGACGAGTCGCTCTGCCATCGCCTCCCACTGCCGCGGTGAAGTGGCGACTATCAGGCCTTCGCCTTGATCGTCGCAGCGGTAGGGCTGGCCGTTCGGCCGTGCGGCGCGCCCGCCGGCCTCATTGAGGAGAACGACACCGGCGGCGTGATCCCAGGGCAGGGTGCGGGTAAACAGGGTCACGTCGTTTTGGCCAGTCGCCACGCGCGGATATTGGTCGGCAGCGCAGCGCGGGCTGTCGACGACATCATAGTCGGCCGCCAGCGTGTCCATAAGGGTTTCGCGCGAGGCGCGGTTAGCGAACAGACGGGTAACGGCCGCCAGTGGACGCTTTCGCGGGATCTCCGCAGCCTTGAAGGCTTTGCCGTTCACGCTGGCACCATGACCCGTCAGCGCCGCGCAGAAGCGGTTTGAAAGCGGATCGAAAATCCAGCCCCCCACCGGCAGCCCGTCCTCGACCAGAGCGACGAGCAGGCCGAAGGGGCCTTGCCCGGCAGCGAAGTTGGCAGTGCCGTCGAGCGGATCGATCAGCCAGCACGCCCCGGAACCGAGCCTGTCCAGCAGCGCGGGGGCGGCATGAACCGCCTCCTCGCCGATGATCCCGGCGCCGGGGATGAGCGAGGCAAGGCGTCCGGCAAGGATTTCTTCGCTCTCGCGGTCGGCTGCGGTTACGGGCTCGGTGTTGCCGTCCTCACCCTTGTCGGCGAGAACGTGGGCTTCGCTCGTGCGGAAGCGAGGCATGATCGCAATTTCCGCCGCTTCTCGCATTGCCTGCTCCACCGCGAGTGTGAGCCGGTCCGTCATTATTTGCCCTTTATGCGCCGGTAGTCGGGATCAATAACCGACCCGTCCGGTCGTATCGTAGCGCAGCGACGTATAGGGAAGTTGGAAGTAGTCAAGCACGGTATAGGCCACTCTGCCGAGGCGGGACTGGGACTTGCCGAACAACAGTTCGCCAAGGTTCAGCCCGACGCCGAAGAAAAGGTGACGCTTCGGATCTACGCCCGCCGCCTTGTCCGCATTGGAGAAGTCCGAAGCGAAATAGCCGACCTGCAAATCCAGATAGCGAAGCGGTGAGTGGTTCAATTCCTCGAATCCTGCGCCCTTGAGCGAGAACATGAAGCGCTGCTGCGCATAGTGCGGCTTGCCCTGAATACTGTAGATATTGCTGTTGGGAACGATCTCGATCTTGAAGGAGAACTTCTCCTTCATGCCGGGCACTGTATTGCGCAAAACCGACAGGGCTGCGCCGGCGATGTTCATCGAGACGTCCTGAAGCGAATAGCCGCTGTCTGGCTCGATCGCATCCGAAATCTCGTTGAAGGCCATGAGCCCGGACGCGATGATGGCCGCCGTGATCGCATCGCCCGCCGTCGCACCGGTCTTCCGGTGAATCTGGCTGTGAAAGAATTCCGCGAGCAAGTACGTGTCGAACGCGTGGGTAAGCTTGTCGACGCCGATATTTTCGGTGTCCTTGCCGAAATAGCCCTCGTCCTTGAAGTGGAACGGCGCGGTTTCCTTGAAGAATTTGTGCGAGCTGATGAGGGTGAAATAGGCAACGCCGATCAGGGCCTCGGTCCTGACAGTGCGCGCCTGCTGCCAGAACGTGCGATATTGGGATTGGGCGCGCGGGATATGGTCCGACCAGCGGCGCTTGAGCGGATCGGCCGGGCCATTGACGGTATCGCCGCTGACGTCTTCGAGACCGCCCGCGCCGAATCCGGCCGCGCCGATACCGACATTGGCCGGCTCGCCTCCCGATGCCGCCATGGCCGCGACTTCGGCGGAAGCCTGCGGTGCGTTCCCATCCAGCGCATCGCCGAGATTCCAGGCGATGGGCTCGACGCCGACGAGGGTTTCGGATGGTGCAACCGGTAGAGTGACGGGTATCTGTTCAAGAGAAGCCGCCGCGCCCTGGCTGTCAGGCGGCGCGCTGGTAACGACCGGAACCGTGTCGCCTGTCGAAGCTGTGATCTCGGCGCAGGCCGGGGTTGCCGCTACGCAACCCGCAAGTGCCAGAACCGTGCGTGCGCCTGGACCCATCCTCATCAATCCATGTCACCCTGACCCCTGCCGCCGCACAACGCTCACGTGCCGGACACAGTCCCGGAACCGAACCTTGCGAAAAAGGTTGCCAAATGCCAAACAGAGAGGCCATTGGGCCGCCCCCCGAGATTGGTTTTCTATTTCATATGATTGTTCTCAAATCGGTCAAGTCGTTCCTCATGTTTCCGATTTGGATGGTCCAACTGGGAACCGGTGCAAAGAGCTTTCTCGATAACCCGCTTCTCGGATCCCGCCGTCTGAATCGCCTTGGCCTGCACCGCGTCCGCGTGCAGCTTGCAGGAAGCCTCTGCGCCTGGCGTCGCCGCCGTCTGGCCCGGCGCGTTCGCCCCGAATGGCGCGAGGCGTTCGACCGTGACGGCTTCGTCGCGATTTCTGATTTTGTCGCGCCTGAAACCTTCGCAGCCCTGCGTGGCGCGATCCTCGATTATCGCGGCCCGGCCCGGGAAATGCGCCAGGGCGATGCGATAACCCGGCGCTTGGCGATCGATCCTGCCATGCTCGAAGCCATCCCAGAACTGCGCCGCCAACTGGAGCGTGCCGACCTGAAGGCCCTGTTCGCCTACGTGGCGGGCTTCCGGATCACGCCGCTGCACTACATCCAGACGATCGTCACGCACGATCCGGGGGAGGGCGCCGATCCTCAGGAAGCACTCCACGCCGATGCGTTCCATTCCTCGCTCAAGGCCTGGCTGTTCCTCAATCCGGTGGCGCACGACGAGGCGCCGTTCACCTATGTACGCGGCTCGCACCGGCTCACGCCCGAACGTCTCGATTGGGAATATCGGCGGAGCCTTGTCGCCCCGCAGCAAATGGACCGCCTCTCCGGTCGCGGCTCGCCGCGTGTGAATTCCGCGGAATTGGCCGAGATGGGGCTGGAGGAGGCAGAAGTCTTCGCGATCCCCGGCAACACGCTGGTTGTAGCCGATACACTGGGTTTCCATGCGCGAGGAGCCTCGGTGCGGGCGGTGGAGCGGGTGGAGATCTGGTCTTATGCGCGGCGCAATCCATTCCTGCCGTGGCTCGGTGGGGATCTTCTCAGCGTTCGCGGCGTTGCAGAAAGACGGGTCGGCTGGCTCTGGGCGTTGCGTGATCGTTTCGCCGGAACGATCGGCCAGCCCTGGCAGTCCGTCGGAATTCGTAAGGCCGCAGGTGAACCGGGCGACTCGTGAGGTCTCTTTTGGCAATCCGGCTTCGCAACTACAGAATTTTAACAATACTTCGCTGGCATTGCGGGTAACGCCGCCGAAATTGCGACGAAGCGGTGACGTCGAGGGTTTGCAGGGATTTACATGCTGCAACGCCGCGCCTACGTAGGTTGCAATAGGTGTTAAGTCTGCGTGATTAAGTTGCCTAACAGAATATGTTAGGCATTACTTATTGTGCAGTGCAGCGAAAGAGCCCATGCTCGAAGCCGCCAAGAAAAGGGGAGTTGTCTTGTCATCTTCAGTGGTCCTGATGGCGGTCGGGGGAAGCGAAAGCGTACTTTCACGGGCGCGTGAGGTCATCCGGATCGAAGCAAGGACGCTCGATCACCTGGCGACTTCGCTGGACAGGAATTTTGTCTCCGCCTGTGAATTGCTGAGCTTGGCCTCGGGCCGGATCGTGGTTGCCGGCATCGGCAAGTCCGGTCATGTCGGTCGCAAGATTGCGGCAACCCTCTCTGCAACCGGATCGCCCGCCATGTATCTTCACCCCGGTGAAGCGGCGCATGGTGATCTTGGCATGGTGGTGGAGGGAGACGTGATTCTCGCGCTCTCCAATTCCGGCAATACCGCCGAACTCCAGGTCCTCTACGACCATGCCGAACGACGCGGCATCCCGGTGGTGGGCGTTACGTCCGGCGCCGGTTCGCTGGTCGATCGCCGGTCCACGGTCTGCATCCTGATGCCGCAGGCCACCGAGGCGTGCTCGTCGAATATCGCGCCGACCAGTTCGACGGCGCAGCAACTTGCGCTCGGCGATGCCATCGCCATGGTCCTGATGGATGCGCGCGGGTTCTCTCGGGACGGGTTCAAGGAGCTTCATCCCGGCGGCTCGATCGGTCTTCGACTGGCTTCGGTGGGGCAGTTGATGCACGGCGACGGCAAGTTGCCGCTGGTCGAGCTTGACCTGCCGATGGAAGAAGTCATTTCCCGCATGACATCGATGGGCTTCGGCATCGCCGGGGTTGTCGATGCTGCCGGAAGGCTTGTCGGCATCATTACCGACGGCGATTTGCGGCGCCATTTCCGCACGCTCGATCAGGTCCGCGCGCAAGACGTGATGACCCGCCGCCCTCGCGTGCTGCGCGCGGGCATGGCTGCCGAGGATGCGCTGCGCTTCCTCAATGCCTCTAAGATCACTTGCGCCTTCGTGGTGGCGGAAGATGAGGCGTGCTGCGTTCCCGTTCAGGATGCTTCGGTGGCAACCGGTATCCAGATCCCCATCGGGATCATCCATGTCCATGATTTCCTGCGCACCGGACTGACCTGAAAAACAACTCAATGCTCGAAGACAATTGCACGGACACCAATTCGGTGGGCACCAACCCCGTCGATGTCAGTTTCGCCATCCTCATCCCGGCCCGATATGCCTCCACCCGTTACCCGGGAAAGCCGCTCGTTCGGCTGACCGGGGCCACGGGCGAGGAACGCAGCCTCATCCGTCGCAGCTGGGACTGCGCCATGGCGGTTGGGGGCGCGGCCAAGGGGCTGGTTGGCGTCTGGGTGGCCACTGATGACGACCGGATTGCCGAGGAAGTCGAAAGCTTTGGCGGCCAAGTCGTCATGACCTCGTCCGATTGCGCGAATGGCACCGAACGCTGTGCGCAGGCGATCACCCGGCTCGGGCCAGTTGCCGATGTCATCGTCAATCTGCAAGGCGATGCGCCGCTCTCTCCGGCCAGCGTGATCCCGCGTCTGGTCGAGAGATTGTCGCACGATCCCGAGGCCGTGATGGCAACCCCCGCAGTGCGCGCGTCGCGCTCGGTTTACGCGCATTTGACGCAGGATCAGGCCGAAGGCCGCGTCGGCGGCACGACGGCGGTGATCGACGGCCGCGGGCGAGCGCTCTATTTCTCGAAACGCGTGCTTCCCTATCTGCCCCCCGAAGCGGCGGCGATGGAATTCCCGCCGGTCCATCTTCACCTGGGGCTCTACGCCTATCGCCCCGCCGCGCTCGAACTCTACGCGGCGGCAGCGGCCTGCGAACTGGAAAAGCTGGAGGGGCTGGAGCAGTTGCGCTTCCTCGACCTCGGCCTGCCGGTTTCGGTCGTTACCCTCGATCCGCTCGAATGGGACGCGATCGAACTCAACAATCCGGGCGACAAGCCCGTGATCGAACGCATCCTGAAGGCGCGCGGCATCGTCTGACGCGCGCCGGAAGGCCTTGATTCAGTCGATTTCGAGCGGCGCGAACTGCTTGACTAGACTGTCGATGGCCTGAACCTGTTCAAGGTAAGGCCGCAGCTTGTCGAGCGGAAGCGCGCAGGGTCCGTCGCACAGCGCGGCGTCCGGGTCGGGATGAGCCTCAAGAAAGAGCCCGGCGATTCCGAGTGCCATTCCGGACCTTGCAAGGGTCGCTGCCTGCGTGCGGCGGCCGTCGGCGCTGGTTTCACGCCCGCCCGGGCGCTGGAGGGCGTGGGTCGCGTCGAACACCACGGGCGCCATGGCCTTCATCTCGTCCATGCCGAGCATGTCCACGACCAGATTGTTGTACCCGAAACAGCTGCCGCGCTCGCACAGCAGGACCTGATCGTTGCCGGCTTCCTCGCATTTGCGGATAATGTGCCGCATTTCGTGCGGAGCAAGGAACTGCGGCTTCTTGACGTTGATGACTCGGCCGGTGCGGGCAATCGCCACGACGAGATCGGTCTGGCGCGCCAGGAAGGCGGGAAGCTGGAGAATGTCCGCCACTTCCGCGACGGCTTCGGCTTGGAAGGGTTCGTGCACGTCGGTCAGGATCGGCACGCCGAAGTGCTCTTTGACCTCGGCAAGGACCTTGAGCCCGGCCTCCAGTCCCGGCCCCCGGAACGAGCCGATGGACGAGCGGTTAGCCTTGTCGAAGCTGGCCTTGAACACATAGGGCATGCCGAGTTCGCCGGTAACGCGCACGAATTCCGCAGCGACTTCCAGCACGATGTCGCGCCCCTCGATCACGTTCATGCCGCCGATCAGCACCATGGGCAGGTCGTTGGCGAAAGTGACTTCGGGTGAAATGCTGATCGCGGTGGGCAAGGCAATGTCCTCGTCGTGGCAGGGGGAACCGCTGCCTGTCTGGTTAAGGCCGTCCGGTTCGGTTTCGGCAGGCAATTCCATCAGCAATCGCCGGGCCCAAGTGTCAAGATGGGGCGCTTCCGGCGCTGTGGAGCATATGGGCGGCGGCGCTGCCTGCGGAGGCGCCGTCGACCTCCATTCCGGCGGCAGCCATCAGGCTGGGCGCGCATTGCGGGCGGCCGAACAGGAAGCCCTGGACCTGATCGCAGCCCTCGGCCTGGAGCAGATCGACATGCAAGTGCGTCTCGACGCCTTCGGCAAGGACCGGCACGTCAAGGCTACGGCCGAGCGCAAGCACCGCGCGGATGATGGCGCGGGCCTGAGGGCGGTCTTCCGAACCGGTAACGAAGGACTTGTCGATCTTGATCTTGTCGAACGGGAACGAGTTCAGCGTGTCGAGCGACGAATAGCCGGTGCCGAAATCGTCGATGGCGATACTGACGCCCATAGCCTTGAGCTTGCGCAGGATGTGCAGGGCGCGCGCCTTGTCACCGATGATCGCGGTCTCGGTAATTTCGAGTTCAAGGCGGCGCGGCGGCAGGCCGGTCTCTACGAGAATGCCGGCGATGATCTCGGGAAGGTTGGGCAGGCCAAGCTGCACCGCAGAGAGATTGACGGCGACCATATGGTGCTCGGGCCAACGCGCGGCTTCGCGACAGGCCTGACGGAGGACCCATTCGCCGATGGCGAAGATTTCTCCGGTCTCTTCGGCAATAGGAATGAACTCGCAGGGCGTGACAAGGCCTCGGGCTGGGTGATGCCAGCGCAACAGCGCCTCGTAGCCGCTGATGCAGCCGTCCTTGAGCGTGCGCTGCGCCTGATAGAGGATGATCAGTTCGCCGCGTTCTGCCGCGCCGCGCAGATCTGCCGCGATCTGGCGCCGGTAGCGCGCACTCTCGTCCATGCCCTTTTCGTAGTAGCAGATACGCTCGCCGAGGTTTTCCTTGGCGCGGTACATGGCAAGGTCGGCATTGTTGCAGAGCTGCTCACGGTCCAGTCCATCCTCCGGATAGGCGGCGACGCCGAAGCTGGCCTTGACGACGAAATCGCCCGCACCCGAACCGGAAGGCCCGTTGAAGCAGGTGGAGATGCGATCGACAAAATCGGCAAGTTCATGGTTCTCGCGGAACAGGACCGTCGCGGCAAACTCGTCGCCGCCAAGGCGCGCGACGTTCTGGCCCTCCAGCATGGCCTCCCGCAAGCTGGTGGCGACGGCCTTGAGGGCCTCGTCACCGGCGGCATGGCCGCGTGAATCGTTGATTTCCTTGAACCCGTCGAGGTCGAGCACGACCACCCCAAGACGCGCGCCGGAATGAGCGGCGATGTCGATCGCGCGGTCCATCAGGTCATTGAACTTGCTTCGGTTGGGTAGGCCGGTGAGCCCATCGTGCAACGCCAGATGCTCGATCCGCGCTTCCGTCCGGCGCTGTTCGGTAATGTCGTCGAAGGTTGAGACCCAGCCGCCGTCGGGGAGGGGGCGCGAACGGACCGAAACGACGAAATCGTCATATTCCGAAACATCGGGCGCGCGGCCGTGGCTTTCGAGCGCGGCATCCAGATTGTTGAGCACACGCATCACGCGCCGTTCGATTTCTGCGGGAGGCGCCCGATTGCCGATGGCCGCCTGGGCAATGTCCCGTATGGTCATGCCCAGGCGGATATCGCCGGCTGCAAGCCGATACATCTCGAGGAAACGCTGGTTCCACAGGACCAACTGCCCGTCCGCGCCGAACAGGCACAGGCCCTGATGCATGTTCTCCAGCGCAAGATCGAGGCGGCGCCCGACAAGCTCCAGCCTCTCGTTGTTGAGGCGCTCGTTGCGGCGCATCATGATCTCTGCGCGGCGGCTGATGGCGGCCGCCGTCGCGGCAATTGCCAACGTGCTGAACGCGGCAACGAAGACCCACAGCGACATCGCGCGGGGCGACATCATCGTGTCCGATGAGAAGTCCGCGCGCGAGGGGATCAACGAGATCGCCGTCATGCCCGTGAAGTGGAGCAGCACGACAGCAAAGGCCATGAGCATCGCCGCTGCCGCTCCCGTGCCGGCCGACTGGCCGCGCAGGGCCAGCGGGATCGCAAGCGTGAAGGGGGCAATCGCCAGCACGACGGAAACGACCACGTAGCCCAGGTCCCAGCGAATGATCGCGGGCATTTCAAGCGCGGCCATGCCAAGATAGTGCATCGCCGCAACGCCGCCGCCCATCAGCAAGGCGCTGCAAACCGATCCTGTTTTGGAATCGAAACGGGCTGCCAGCAGCAATGCGGCGACCGACGTCACCAGCACGATGGCCAGCGAGGCGGCGGTTTCAGCGAAATCGTAACCGAATACGAATCCCGGATCGTAGCCGAGCATGGCAATGAAATGGGTAGCCCAGATGCCCAGTCCGGCGACAATGCCGGTAGTGGCCAGCCAGGCCGTCTTTTCGCGGCCATGGGCCCAGCGGATCTGCCGGGACAGCCGTACCGTGCCGATCGCGGTCAGCGCACAGACGAGCGCTGCCAACAGGACGAGCGGAAAATCGTGCCGGTCACGAATGCATTGCAGGATGAGGAGCATCAGGCTTTCTTCGGGGGGATGTGTGCGACCTTATTAGGGCAATATCCCGGCATTTCTGCTAGATTTGGTTAATTAATCCAAAGTTTCCAGGAAGACATTGGTTCGGAAGGAGAAACTAGCATAAAAAATGGGCTGGAATCGGTGGCGCAAGGGAAATGCCGCCCTTCCGTTCGCTGATGTCAGCTTCTCTTGACACTTCCATCGCCCAATTTCGGCATACCTTACATGAGCAGAGACCGGACATGAATAATTGCAGGCTGGGCTTGGCGGTAGCGTAGGCGTCTTGCGCCAGGTCATCAACCTGATCGAGAACGGTAAACATGATCCCTCGCTTTCGCTCGCCTACGCCATTGCGCTTGTCTTCGGGCTGCCGATCGACTGATCTGGCGGTGGGACACGCCCACTCGCAGCAGCGTATCGTATCGTGAAAGCTCGCCATGGCTCATAGCCACCACCGACATAAGCGCGTCCTCTCAGCAAACAGGGAGGACTATGCCACCGGGACCACGAGACGTCCCAGCGTGGTGACATCTCTAAATTGCGGGGGGTGACATCTCTAAGTTGCGCTTACACCAGGATGGAGTGATAATATATCTTATGTTAAATTAATCCGGGCCCACAAGCGCGGCGATGTCCTTCAGCGAACGAGGCGCTGCAAGGTGAAAGCCCTGCACGAAACGAAATCCCAGCGAACGGACGGCGGTTAGCTGCTCCTCGGTCTCGATGCCCTCGATCACGCAATCGAGCGACATGGAGAATGCTAGCGACCGAATACCGTTCAGCACACGGCGGCATGAAATATCCTCCAAACGGTCGGCAAAGCTCTTGTCGATCTTGAGCACGTCGAGCGGCAATTGCTGCAACGAATTGAACGACGAAAAGCCCGTGCCGAAATCGTCGAGCGCTATCTTTGCGCCGGTTTCCCTCAGGTGTTGAAGCTCGCGAACAGCAGTACCGAAGTTCGAGATCAGCGAGGTTTCGGTGACTTCAAAGACCAGCCGGTGCGGGTCGATGCCGCAGGCGCCGATACGGTCCAGAATGCCGGTTATGGTTTGCGGATTGGTCAGGTCTCCGGCCGAAAGGTTGAAGGAAATGCGTAAATGTTCCGGCGTGACGGCGGCCGACGCCAGCGCGAGATCGAACAAATGCAACGTCAGAACCCGCAGAATTCCGAGCCGTTCGGCGCAGGATACCAGCATTTCCGGCGCCACTGTCCCCGCGATCGGTGAAGACCAGCGGGCCAGCGCTTCGGCGGCGACCGGCACCATCTTCTCCACGTCGTAGATCAGTTGGAAGACCAGCGAGACTTCGTTCGACAGATCGGCCGACTGAAGCGCGGATTCAACAAGGTGGTCGGCGCGGATCAGGTTTTCGAACTCCGCCGAAAACTTCAGACAATTGCCGCGTGCATGCCGCTTAGCATAGTAGAGCGCGAAATCTGCCCGGTCGAACAGGTCGTTCACATCCCGGCCGGAATCCGGATAGGCCGCCACCCCGCCCGAAGCGCCGACCGAAACGAGCGTATCGCCCAGTTCCACCGGTTCCTGGACCGTCAGGCAGATCCTCTGCATGAGTTCTTGCGCCGCGTCGATCGCGGCGGGAACGATCACGCCGAATTCGTCGCCGCCTAGCCGGGCGACCGTGGCCTTGCCGTCGCACAAGGCCGCAATCCGCCCGCCGATTGCCTGAAGCAAGCGGTCCCCTTGCGCATGACCGTGGGTATCGTTGACGGGTTTAAAACCGTCGAGATCCAGCAGGCCGATCGAAAAGCGCTTATCGGGTGAGCAGCCTTCGAGGCGCTGTTCGACATCTTCCAGAAACCGCCGCCGGTTTGGCAATTGGGTGAGCGCGTCGGTGCGGGCAAGCCGGGCACTTTCCGCCTCAAGGCGTTCCGCTCGCCGTTGCCCGGCGATCAGCGCATCGCGTGAGGCCTCAAGATGGACGAACGCGGCGAAGGAATCGCGGATGACGAAGAGGATCAGCCCCGTCACCACCCCAATCGAAAGCGCCATTGCGATGCGCTCCTCACTGCCCTGTAGCACGCAGTAGAGTGTGAACGCGCAGATCACGATCACGCCGATCGCTGTCGCCGCGCGCGGAAGGTAGGTGAGGCAGAAGATGCAGGCCATCATGGTCGCGGCGATGAACAGCATCACGTGCCCGCGCTGCTCGGGCGTGCCATATTGGTCGAGGACAAGCGCCCAGGCCAGAAAGCCCAGCGCCATTCCGATACCCAGCCAAGTCGTGCGGCGCATCAGGCGCTCAGCCTCGGTCACGGCAATGGCAGCGGGGGCTACAGGCCGCGTCCAGACGTGGATGCGCTGGAGGCAGGCCAGCACCAGAAGAAAGGGTACACCAAGGGTCAGGTATAGGGGCGCGGTAGCTCTATGGGTGAATGCCAGCGCCACAACGTTAATCGCCAGCACGCCGTAGAGCGGCGGGATATGGCGCCTGAGCCGCAGGTACTGGGCCACCGGTAGCTCAAGCTGTCCGTCCTTTTGCACCCGCCGTTTCCTCTGTCCCGCGATCCTCCTGTCAGGAGGTGTCCCGATGTTCTTGGGGCCCGCCCCTCGATTACCAGGTTCCTCTCCTTGGAACCCCTATCGACTTTGCGCGTTCCCATTCCGCCTTCGTGACGATTTTGCACTCCTTTACATGACATTGGCGCCTTCAAGAACCACGGAAGAATCCGGTGCATTCAAGTCCGAACGCTAATTGGGGCGCAATATCAGGGGAATGAGAGAGGAAAATGCGCGTCGAGGAACCCCGCGGACGGAGCGTTCACGGGCCCAAAACGAGCCCGAACGGGTATCCTATCCGCCACGCGCCAGCTGCGGCACAATCGCTGCACCATATCAGAAAATTCGCGGCGCGAGGCTTTTGAACTTTTCGCTCCGCGTAAACTAGATATTAACCAATTTTAATGATGTTGCCGTGACGATAGGGGGAAACGCAGCATGCGCATCGATGCCCGAAACCTTTTGGACCGTTTGGGCCGAAGCGATTTTGCCTATCGCGAATTCGAGGATCGTTTCACCGATCTTGAGCTCTGGCCGATCCTGGAATCCCTCCTGCGCGATCCTCGCCTTCAGGCGCTCGATCCGGGAACACCGCAGGGCAACGGAGTCGGCGCCTCTTCCCCGGCAGCCGAACGCACCCAGCCCTCGATCACTCCGCACCCAGGCACTTTGAGCGGCACGTCAGCGAGCCCCCTGACCAAACCGGCGGAGGAACCATTGAAGGTCCTGTTCAGCCGTTACGAGCAAGGCACCCAGCCTGCCTTGCCCGCTGAAGAAGTGCCTGCCCCGCCCCCCCCGCAGGACATTCGAGGCCTGCTGCGTCGCCTGTCGCAATCGGGCGGAGACGCGCGCGGAAAGCCGGGCGAGCAGGGAGAAAACTGATGCCAATGGTCCTATGCCATGCGCCGAAGGGCGGCACCGGGACGACATTCGTCGCCGCACACCTCGCCATGGGCCTTGCTGCCGAAGGCGCCGACGTGACGGTGCTGACAATGGCCGCGCGCGACACCATGGCGTTACATTTCGGACTTTCGCAGGCGATATCCCTCCCCTCGTTGACCGCTCCGGCCGACGAAGCCGTGCTGGTGGGCGGCATCAACTTGCGCCACTGGCACCGCCCGGCCGAAGACGCCGACCTTCTGCCGATGCTGAATGACCTTGGTTACCTGACGCCGGGCAAGGACCGCGTGCTTGTGGTGGACATGCCCTCGGGCGAATTCCGCGCGGCGCTGCGACTGGTCGAGCATGCCTGCGCCCACCTCTGCACCCTGACCGCCCAACCCGACACGCTGGCGCTGCTGCCACAGATGTTCGGAGAAACCGGGAGCGAGGGTCTGCTGCGCACGGCGTTTGTGATCAACGCACTGGATGAAACGCGCCGCCTGTCCCGGCACGGCTCCGCTTTCGTGCGCGAATTGGCGGGGCAGCGGCTGATCGGGCGTATCCGCCTTGACGAGGCCGTCCCCGAAGCCATGGCCATGTTGCAACCCCTCTCCCGCTACGCTCCGGCCAGCGCGGCGCTGCACGATGCTCGGGCGATTTCCGGCGCAATTCTACCCGCGCTGGAATCCACCGCCGCCTCCTGGATCGCACCGACCGCGAGCCGCGCTGCATGAGCGGTAAAATTCTGCCCGGCAGGGCGTTCCGGTACCTCGCCGTTGTGCCGATCGTGCTGATTGCCGCAATGGTGGTTGGCGTGCCGCTCGATACTCGGGCGCAGTGGATATTCGCGGCAGTGGCGATCGCCGGGACTCTTGTCCTACGGCGCTGGCCGGGCCGCAAGGGCTCGCTGGCGCTAGGCCTGCTCGCGGTGCTGATCTCCACCCGGTATATGTTCTGGCGAACCACCCAGACGCTGGCCTTCGGCACTTTGCCGGAATTCCTGCTCGGCGGCGGACTGTACCTTGCCGAACTGTATGCGTGGGTCATCCTCGTCCTTGGCTTCGTGCAGACGAGTTGGCCGCTCGACCGCCCGGTGATCGAACCCACCGGTGATCCGGAGAACTGGCCTACCGTCGATATCTACATCCCGACCTACAACGAGAGCCTGGGCATCGTGCGCAACACGGTGTTCGCGGCGATGGATCTCGATTATCCGGCCGACCGTTACCGCGTCTTCATTCTAGATGACGGCAAACGTGCCGAATTCCGCGCTTTCGCGCGCGAGGCGGGGTGCGGCTACATCACCCGCGATAACAATCTGCACGCCAAGGCGGGCAATCTCAACGCGGCGATGGGCAAGACCGACGGCGAGTTGATCGCCATCTTCGACTGCGACCACGTGCCCACGCGCGCCTTCCTGCAACTCACGGTGGGCTGGTTCCAGAAGGACCCGCGCCTTGCCCTGTTGCAGACGCCGCACCACATGTATTCGCCCGATCCGGTCCAGCGCAATCTTGCCGGCGTGATCGAAGACATGGCCGGCGAAGGCGACTTGTTTTACGGCCCCGTGCAAGGCGGCAACGACTTGTGGAACGCGGCCTTCTTCTGCGGATCCTGCGCGATCATCCGGCGCGAGGCGCTGATGGAGACCAACGGGTTCGCCGGCGAGACGGTGACCGAGGACGCACACACCGCCCTCAAACTGCAGCGCACGGGCTGGAACACTGCCTATGTCAGCGCCCGCCTTTCCGCAGGCCTCGCCACTGAGCGACTGGTACTCCACGTTGGCCAGCGCATCCGCTGGGCACGCGGCATGACGCAGATCCTGCGCATCGATAACCCGCTGTTCGGGCGCGGCCTCACTTGGCAGCAGCGGCTTTGCTACCTCAACGCAATGCTGCACTTCCAGTATCCGTTGCCACGCATCGCCTTCCTGACCAGCCCCCTCGCCTACCTGATTTTCGGTCTCAACATTATCCAGGCCTCGGCCTCGTTGATCTTCGCTTATGCCATGCCGCACCTGTTCTGCGCCTCGGCCTCCAACTTGCGCACGCAGGGCGGAGATCGACGGCCGTTCTGGGGCGAGGTCTACGAAACGATCCTGGCCTTCCACCTGGTGAAACCGACGCTGATGACGCTTTTCCAGCCCCGCAAGGGCAAGTTCAATGTCACCGACAAGGGCAGCCTGCTGGACCGCACCTATTTCGACTGGGCAATCGTGCGTCCGCACCTGATCTGCATCGGGCTGCTGGTGATGGGGATCGTGTTGGCCGTCGTGAAATGGCTGTTCTTCCCCTACATGTTCAACGTTCAGACCGATACGCTGGTGCTGAACGCGGCATGGGCATCGTTCAGCCTGATCATCCTGGTAGCGGCGGTTTCCGTCGCGCGCGAGACGCGGCAGGCCCGCAGAGACATCCGCATCCCGGTCGAGCTGCCGGTGACGGCCTACCTCACCTCGGGCCACGTGCTGGCGGCGCGCACTATCGATATCTCGATGGGCGGCGCCGGACTTTCTCTGCCGGCCGGCCAGCCCATCCAGAACCTTGCGGTTGGCCACATCACAATGGCCATGGGCGACGAAGTGCTCTCGATCCCGGTGGAGACGCTGCGCACCAGCGGCAACAACGTCTACGTCCGTTTCGAACAGCTTGACGTTCTGGCTGGTCGCCATCTCGTTCGCGCAGTCATGGGCCGCGCAGACGCCTGGCAGCCCTCGGGCCCCCACGAGCAGGTCCACGGGATCCGCTCGCTCGCCGATATCATCCTTGTCGACATGGTGACCATCAAACGCATGCTGCGCCTCAATTTCGCCGAACGGCGCGTCATGCGCGAACAGGCCGCCCTTCTCGCTCCCGTCGAACCTTCCGATCCCTTCCATCCGCAGGACAGCACGCCAGGCTCCGCCAAGGCGCCGAAACGCCCGTTCCGGCGTTTCGCCAAGGCCGCCGCGCTGGTTGCCGCGCTGGGGCTGGGACTGGCGACCATGGTGTTCAGCACCCGCGAGGTCCATGCCGCGCCCGTGCCCGCCGCCAAGGCGGCCACAAAGCCCGCGGCACCGGCGGACCCGGCCGCAGCGTCACCCGCTCCCGCGCCGGGCGGCATCGCGGAGCGGTTGACGCTCAAGGACATGCGCATCACCAGCCCGATCCGTCTGCAAGGTACGCAGGGCGAAATCGGCATTCCCTTCGGCATGCGGCAGGACCGCGTCGTTACTTCGGCCGTGTTGACCCTGCAAATGGCCTGGTCGCCGCAGATGCTTGACGACATGAGCCACCTCGTCGTCATTGTGAACGGTGAAGTGGTGCAAACCCTGCCGCTAACGCGGGGCGATGCGGGCGGGCAGGTCCTGCGTATTCCGATCAATCCCGCGCTTTTCCTGCCGGGCGATAACCAGCTCAACTTGCGCCTTGTCGGCCACTACGCCCGCGATTGCGAAGATCCGTTCAATTCGGTGCTCTGGGCGAACATCAGCAATGTGCGCTCGTGGATCGATTTCAACTATCAGCCGCTCGCCTTCGGGCCCGATCTTGCGAGACTGCCGCTGCCGTTCTTCGACAAGGGGCAGAACGCGCCGCTGCGCATGCCGTTCGTGTACGCGGGCACACCTCACAAGGGTGAACTGGAGGCGTCCGCCGCCACGGCCTCGTGGCTGGGCGCGATGGCCAGCTATCGCCGCTTCTCGTTCAAACCGGTCTACGGCGCCTTGCCCAAGGGCAACGCAGTGGTATTCCTCAAGGCCGGCCAGTCGATCCCGGGGCTCACGCTGGCCCCGATCACCGGCCCTTCGGCGGCGGTTATGACCAACCCTGCCGATCCCACCGGCACGCTGCTGGTGTTCATGGGCCGCAGCGACGGCGAACTGCGCCTTGCCACGGGCGCGGTGGCACTCGGACGCGGCGTGTTCGGCGGCCAGCGCATGGCCTTCGACGGCGTTCGCATCCCGACCTGGTCGCGCTACGGCGCGCTGCGGTGGATCACCACCGATCATCCGGTCCAGCTTGGGCAGATCATGCCGGCCTATGCGCTGCAAGGCATGGGTTTCCGCCCCGGCACGCTGAGCGCCAGCTTCCGCGTCGCGCCCGACCTGTTCTTCTGGCCGCGTGAAGGCGGACGGTTGAATCTGGGCTATCGCTATCCGGTCGCGCAGTGGCTGGACAAGCGCGCCTCCCGCCTCGACGTGTCGCTCAACGGACAGTACCTGAAGTCGTTGCCGCTGGGCTCGCGATGGTGGGAGGAACTGTTCGGCCAAAGCGGGGCCAAGAGCCAGGATTCCGACGCCTCGATCATCCTGCCGCGCTACAACCTGTTCGGCCAGAATGAGCTGACATTCGACTACAATCTGGTCATCGCCGACAAGAAGAAGTGCACCGGCACCCTGCCGGAGAACGTCCGCACTTCGGTCGATCCCACAAGCACGATCGACTTCACTTCGGCCTACCACGCGATCCTCATGCCGGATCTTGCGACTTTCGCCGGTGCCGGCTTCCCCTTCACCGTGGCGCCGGATCTTGGTGAGACCACCGTTGTCATGTCCGACAATCCCCTGCCCGCATCGGTCGAGGCATTCCTGGACCTGATGGGCCGGTTCGGGGACTCGACTGGCGTGCCAGTGACGGCCGTCACCGTGACGTCGACAGTCGATGCCGAACAGCTTGCGGATCAGGACGTATTGGTCGTCGGCCGCGCCGAACTGGCCGGGATCGGCAACTTGTTCTCCCGCGCGCCGGTGCGTTACGTGAACGGACACCTCGAAGTCTCCCAGCGTTCACCGATGCAATATCTGACTGCATTTTTCGGCGGCACGCAGCGTGACGATCCGATGGCAGCGGCGCCGCTGGTCTTTAACTCGCGTGGGTTCTCGGGGATCGTAAGCTTCCGCTCGCCCTTCGCGTCGGACCGCACGGTGGTTGCCCTTCTGGCGGACAATGCGGCCGCGCTCCCCCCGCTGGTCGATGGCATGGCGGACGTAAAGATCAACGCGTCGATCCAGGGCGATCTGGCGGTCACGCGCGGAGACGGCATGAGCAGCTTCGCGATCGGCGACCGCTATTGGACCGGCTCGCTGCCGATCTGGATGAAAATGGCCTACTGGTTCAGCCAGCGGCCGATGCTCATGGGAATCTGCGCGCTCGCGCTCGCCGTGATCCTTGCCGGACCAGCCTACTTCTACTTCCGCCGACAGGCCCAACGCCGCCTCGGCAACCCGGACGAAACCGCATGATGTCTGCGACGAAGAGCCTGCGCCTCACCGGCCTTGCCCTGCTGCTGAGCGCGGCGCCGATCGGCCTCGGCGCCGGTACGGGCGTCGCAGTTGCAGAGACGGCCGGCGTCGCGGCACTGTTGCAACAGGCCAAGTACTGGCGCTCGAAAGGGCGAGAGGATCTGGCCCAGCAAGCGCTGCGCCGCGCGCGCGCGATCGATCCGAACAATCCGGAGGTGCTCGCGGCGATGAGGAATGCGCCCGCACGTCCGGCTCCCGCTGCGCCGCCGCCACCGCCGCGCAACGCGGTCCCGACGCCGCCGCGAGCGACGGCGCCAGCCACGCCCACGCCTCCCCCCGCGCAGCGCAAACCCGCCCCGGCACCCACGCCGCCGAGCCCCGCCGTGACGGCTGCGAACCGTGGTGGGCAGGCACGCGTCGCCGGCTTCGCCGCGCTCGACAAGGGCGATCTGGTCGGTGCCTCCAGCCAGTTCGAGCGGGCGCTGGCGATCAATTCCCGCGATGCCGATGCGCTTGGCGGCCTCGGCATCGTGCGGCTGCGACAGAGCCGTTTCGCGGAATCCGCCAGCCTGCTCGATCAGGCCTCGCGCCTTGGTCGTTCGGAACAATGGGCGCAGGGCCTCGCTTCGGCGCGATTTTTCGCAGGACTTCAGGACGCGCGCGACACTCTGGCACGCGGAGATGCCACGGGAGCACAGCAGAAGGCCGAGGCCCTGGTCCATTCCGGCTATGCGCAACCCGCGCCCGCGCTGGAACTGCTCGCGGACATCTATGAGCAGCAAGGGCGCCACGCCGATGCGGCAGATCTCTACCGTCAGGCCAGCCAGGGCGGGGGCGCGACCGACGACAAACGCCTGCAACTGCGCGCGGCACGCAGCCGGGCCATGGCAGCGGCGGCCAATGGCGACGATCTGGGCGCTATCCGCGAATTCCAGGCCGGGCTCGTACTCGATCCCGAAGATCCATGGATCCGCTACGAATTTGCACAATTCAATTTGAAACGCGGCCGCATTCCTGAGACCGAGGCGCTGGTGCGCTCGCTGGTCAACAAGGGCCAACCCGACGCGCTCTACGCCGCCGCGCTGATCAATGCCGACATGGGCCGTCCGACAGAAGCAGCCCGCCTGATCGACCTGATCCCCGAAACCCAGCGAACTGCGCCGATGCGTAGCTTCGCCGTAAGCGTGAAAACCGACGAGGCAATTGCACGCGCGAAGGGGCTGGCGGCGGCAGGCCAATCCGCACAAGCGCTGAACTCGCTGCGGGAACTCGGCGGGATGAGCGGTATTCCGGCAGGCAAGCAGGCGGCCATCGCCAATGCCCTTTACGAATTGGGCGATACCGCAGGTGCCAGCGCGGTCGCGGAAAACGCGATGCGCGGGCAGATTACCAGCGTGGAGGACTACGAGGGCCTGATTGGCACCTTGGCGCGCGTCGGCCGTGACGATCTGGCGCGTGAAGCGCTGGAGCGCGCCGGCGCATTGGCGGGCAATTCACCCGAAGGTCAGCGCGCCTATGCACGGATGAATGCCTCGCTGATGGTCTCGCAGGCCGACCACGCGCGGCTCGAAGGACGCTACGCCGATTCCTTCGATATCCTGCAATCGGCGTGGAGCGCCTCGCCCGATAGCACCGATGTGCTGACCGGTCTCGCCCGGCTCTACCAGACCGGCGGAATGTCCGCCCGCGCTGCGCAGACGTGGCAGCTGGTGTTGGCCCGCAAGCCCGGCGACCGCGACGCCCTGCTTGGTCTTGCTGAAACGGCACAGGCAGCCGGCGATGGCGACCTCTCGCGCAAGGCCCAGGCCGATGTGCTGCGCGCTTTCCCGCAGGACTACGAAGTACGCATGACACTGGCGCGGGTCGAACAAGCCCGAGGCGACAACCGCGCCGCTGCCCGCATGCTCAGGGATGCTCGCGATCTCTATGTCGCGCAGCAGGGCTCCGCCAATGCGCTGGCCGGGGGCAATCCCTTTGGCACGACGGGCCCGGCAGGTTCGGCCAACCCGTTCCGCAATCAGGCGGTAGCAGCGCCGCAACCGGTCAATCCCTTTGCGCTCGGTTCGGGCACGCGGCTACCGTCGGGCACGGTCGCGGCATCTTCGCCGATGCCGGTGGCACCGTCCGCCCCCATGGCGGGCACTAGCGCCGTGGCTTATGCCAGCCCCGCTTATGGCGCGGGTTCCGTAAGCGCGGCGCCGACCTCCAGCTTCCCGGTGAGCGCACCGCCCTCCACTGCCGTGCCGGGCGATCCGGTCATGGCGCAGATCCAGTCGAAGCTTGCGGCACTGACACAGGAAACTGGCCCGCGCGCCGATATCGAGACCGGCTACCGCCAGCGTTCCGGCGAAAAGGGCCTGAGCCGTCTGGATGAGATCAAGGGCTCCGCGCGCCTGTCGACCGACGTGCTCGGCGGCCGGGTCTACGCGAAAGTGGAAGCGACGGTGATCGACGCCGGCTCTCCCAGCAAGTCCGGGCAGGCGCGCTTCGGGCAGAACGCCACGGTGGAGGCCGCGAATATAGTCTCCCAGACCGAGGCCGTGTTTACCGGCCCGGGCAGTGTCAACGATTCAGGCGCTGCCGTCTCGATCGGCTACGAGAGCGATCTGGCTCAGGGCGAAGTGGGCACGACGCCGATCGGCATGGGCAAGACCAAAGTCGCCTTCCACGCCGCCGTCACCCCGAAGATAGACAACAGCCTGCGCGCTAGTGCCATGATCGAACGCAAGCCGGTTACAGACAGTGTGCTGTCCTACGCCGGTACCGTCGACCCGGTGACCAAGGCGCGTTGGGGCCAGGTGATGCGCACGGCCTTCGCCGCAGGGCTTTCCTATGACCACGACGGCAGCGGTGTTTACGGCGAGGGGCGGTACTATCGTTTCGACGGCACCAAGGTCATCCGCAATGATGGGTTCGAGGCCAATGTCGGCGGCTATCTGCGCGCTTATGCCAGCCCTCGGGGCAACCTGACGGTCGGCCTCAATGTCAATTATCAGTCCTACGACAAGAGCCAGAACACCTTCACCTGGGGCAACGGCGGCTATTTCAGCCCGCAAAGCTTCATCAGCGTGGGCTTCCCGGTGAACTACACCTTCCAGGACGAGCGCTTCGATCTGCGCGCTTCGTTCACGCCCGGTTTCCAGAGCTATAGCGAGGATGCCAGTCCGCTCTACCCCAACGATCCCGCCCTTCAGTCCCAGCTTGACGCCTACAAGCTGGCCGACAACGACGTGCGCGCCTATTACGATGAAACCAGCAAGACCGGCTTTGCGCTTTCGGCCCTGCTCTCGCTTTACTACAAGGTTACGCCGACAACCCGCATCGGCGGTGAAGCGAGCTATAATACCTTCGGAAGTTATGATGAGTTCCGTAGCGTGTTCGGCGTACGGCAGAACTTCGGGAGCACCGGCAGATGAAGTTCCAGGCATTTCCATCCCCTCGGCACGAAGGGGATCTGACCGGGGTGGGCGGCCTTGCGCTGCTGGCCACGATGACAGCCGCCGAAGTGGGCGAAAGCGCGCCCGCTGGGCAGGCGCGGGCGTTCTTCGTGGCGATCGGGCGTCGTATGGCCACGCTCGTTCCGCTGGAAGACGTCAGCGATGTGGCTACGCTGCAATCGCGGATTAATGGTTTTTGGCAGGATCTCGACTGGGGCGAGATTGAGCTTGTGGTCGGCGAGGACGCGATTACGGTGCGCCATGTGCACTTGCCGGAGCCGGTCGTGCCCGACTTGCGCCATTCGTGGCAGGCCATGCTGCTGGGGGTTCTGGAAGGCGCCTACGACGCCTGGTTCCGGGCGCTGGGAAGCGGTGAGGCGCTGCGCACGGTGGCCGTATGGAAGGACGATCTGCTCGAAGTGCGTCACGGACGCTGAACGAGGATTAGACGCGAAAATGGCTAGCGACGAGACGTTCCGAGGACCGCGCATCGACCGCAGGAAATTCACCCTGGCCGCGATGCTGACGCTGACGGCAGCCTGCAACGGCGGCGCCCAAAGCCGCACACCCGGCCGCCCGGCAACCTGGAGCAGCTATCGCGAGCTGTTCCTCTCGCAGGACGGCCGCATCGTCGATACCGGCAACAAGGGTGTCAGCCACAGCGAGGGTCAGAGCTACGGGCTGGCATTCGCGCTCGACGCCGGAGACCGCGAGGCGTTCGACCGGATCGCCAAGTGGACCCGCGAACACCTCGCCCGCCCTGATGTGGCGCTTCATTCCTGGCGCTTTGACCCTACCGCCGCCAATCCGGTGGCTGATCGCAACAATGCGACCGACGGCGATATCATCATCGCATGGGCGCTCGGCCTCGCCGGCCAGCGCTGGAATCGCCCGGAATACACCGCTCGCGCGGCCGAGATCCGCGCTGCGATCGTCAGCCACTGCGTTATCGAGCGCTATGGCCGCAAGCTCCTGCTGCCCGGGATCGAGGGCTTTGCCAATGAGGCAGGCGTTACGCTCAATTCGTCCTACTTCGTCTGGCCCGCGCTCGATGCGTTCGCGCTGATCGACGGGCAACAGCCGTGGGGGCCGATCATCGCCGACTGCGAAGCGATCGCGAAGATTGCCCGCTTCGGAACCCGCCATTTGCCGGTGGACTGGATGAGGATTACGGGGCCCTCCCAGCTCGCGCCGGCGCCCGACAAGCCGCCGCGCTTCGGATATGACGCGATCCGGGTACCGCTTTGGGCGTCATTGGGCGGGCGTCCGGCACTCGTGGACGATGTCGACGCGTACTGGCGTTCCAGCACGGCTGCCGGTCGCCCGATCCCCGCGTGGATCGACGTGATGACCGGTGAAGAGGCGCCCTACGCGATTTCGAGCGGCGGCGCGGCGGTGGCCAGTCTGCTGCTCGGGACACAAAAACCAGCGATCCTGGCCGACGATTACTATTCGGCGTCGCTCCAGTTGTTGAGCGGCGTGCATCTCGTTCGATAGGCGGCAACGGCCGCAAGCAAACCGAAAGGGCGCGACTCCTCTTGGAGCCGCGCCATTTTCGTTGCGTATTGGCGCCGATCAGGCGACCGAGAGCGCCACTTCGACATTGCCGCGAATGGCGTGGCTATAGGGGCAGATCGTGTCGGCCTCGGCGACCAGAGCTTCAGCGGCCGCGCGGTCCACGCCGGGAAGCGAGGCCTTCAGCTCGGCGGTCAAGCCGAAACCCTTGTCGCTGCGCGGGCCGATGCCGATTGTAACGTTGACACTGGCGTCGGCAGGGACGCGGGGCAGCGACTTGTCCTGCGCAGCGGCGAACTTCATCGCGCCGAGGAAGCAGGCTGCGTAGCCCGAGGCGAAGAGCTGTTCGGGGTTGTTGCCCTCGCCATTGCCGCCGAGTTCCTTCGCCGTGCCGAGCGTAACGGCGAAGCTGCCGTCATCCGTGGCAGCCTGGCCGTCGCGGCCCCCGGTAGCCGTGGCGCTGGTCTTGTAGAGCGGGGTGATCGACATCTTCATTTTCCTTCCAAGAGATGGGGACATTGGGTCGTTAGTGAAATAATCGTGTGCGATATAAATGCATCTCTACCGGCATCGTGTCAACCCTTGCGATTAAATCGCGTGCGATTTATATTCGCTGCATGACACAGCCATCCCTCTCGACCGCCCCCCCACGCAGCGATCCCTTCGAGGATTTCCTGTGCTTTTCCGTCTATTCGACCGGCCTTGCGTTCAATCGCATCTACAAGCCCCTACTCGATCGGCTGGGCCTGACCTATCTTCAGTACCTTGCTCTGATCGCCCTCACCCGCCGCGATGGCCAGACCGTGAGCGAACTGGGCGAGAGTCTCTTTCTCGAATCGAATACGCTCACGCCGCTTATCAAGCGACTCGAGGCGGCGGGTTTCGTGACCCGCACGCGTGACAGCGCGGATGAGCGCGTGGTGCGCGTGGCGCTGACCGACAAGGGCCGCGAGACCATGGAGGAAGCGCGCTGTGTGCCGCAGGAAGTGCTCGCCGCGACCGGGCTCTCGATAGCCCAACTCTCCCGGCTGAACGAGGAACTGAAGGTCCTGCGTGGAAACCTGCGAACTTCGGGGTGACCTTTACGGGTGCCGCTGGCAATAGGCGCGAACGATCGCGACAGCCTGTTCGCGGCGCCGCGCGGCAGCGGATTCACTCGCCATGTCGACATCGAAAATCGCGCCGAAGGTGTAGCGGTTGGAGATGAAGTAAAAGGCCAGCGCGCTGATCGTCATGTGCAGATCGATCGGGTCAATACCTGACCGGAAGCTGCCATCGGCAACGCCCCGCGCAATCAGCGCCGCTGTCTTGGGCAGCACGAGTTCGTTCCGCGCCTCCACGACTGAGGCGATATGCGGGCCGTGCCGCATGTTCTCGTCCATCACTAGCCTGACGAGTTCGGAATGGTGGAAGTGATAGTCGAACGTGAGCGCCGTCAGCCGATCGAGCGCGGCCAGCGGCGACATGTCATCAAGCCCCGCCTCGAGTTCGGCCGAGCGAATGCCGCGATAAGCCTCGGTCAAGACTGCCCGGTAGAGCCCTTCCTTGCTGCCGAAATGATAGTAGATCATCCGCTTGGATGTCGCGGTGGCCGCAGCGATCTCATCGACGCGCGCGCCCGCGAAACCCTTGTCCGCGAAATGGGCGGTTGCGATGGCGATGATTTCGCGCCGGTTGCGCTCGGTGAACCCGGTGTCCTGCATCGCCTGCGCTATGAGCGGTCAAGCCTGCGAGAGCAACGGCATTGCTGCGCCACAGGCGTTGCTCTAGCAGACGTGGTCAGAACTGCATCTTCACCTGACAGCCCAGTGCCAGCGCGTTCGGCGTCGAGCGGAAGCTGAAAGCGCCGGGCTCTACGATGTACTGCACGTCAGGCCGGATCGAGAGCCAGCGGGCGGCCTGAATGCCGTAGCTCAGTTCGATTGCTGTCTCTCCGGCGGGCAGCGAGGCATAGCTGCCCGGAATGGGGGCAATGTCGACATTCTGACGGCGCAGGCGCGGATCGACCACGGCGTGCACGAAGCCAAGCGCCACGGTATCGGCGTCACGTCCCTTGAACGTGCCGGTCTTGACGAAGCCGCTTGCATACCAGCGCGTGATCTGCGCGGAAATCTCGGGATTGGCCGTGAATTGACCGAAGATCGAGAGGCCCCGCCCCCCCTGCCCGTCACGCCAGATCATCTGGTCAGCCAGGAGATAGACGCCGTAGCGGCCCTTGACCGTGCCATCGCTGCCTTGCTCCGCCACGCGTGAGGTATCGTAGTAGACGCCCAGCTTGTAATGCCCCGGAAGCGCGCGGCTGCCTGCCGCCGCGCCGGGATCGTATTCCACCTCCAGCGGAAGCAACACGCCGATGGTCCCACCCGCGAAGGGGTTCCAGGCATTGTCCTCGTCATTGAGGCGAGGGTTCACTTGATAGACGCCTGTGCGGATCGTCACATCCGGGTGCAGTTTGTAGCGGATCGTCGCTCCCCAGCGCGCGTTGGGATAATTGTACCATCCGCTGTTGCCCGAAAGCGAAAGTGCGTGCGCACAGAAGGCCGCGTTCACGAAGTTGCAGCCCAGCGCCATGCCGCCAAGGTCGTTCCCCATGGCAAAGAAGCCGGCTCTGACGTCGAGCTTGCCGCCGATCAGGCTCTGCTCCACGCTGACTTCGGTAAGGCGGGTATACTGGCCGCCATAGGCCTCCTGAATTGGCAGTCGGTTTCCGACGAAATCCGACGAGATTCCGACGCCCCGGCGGTCATTGATGGTGAAATGAAAAGTCGTGCCCGACCAACCCGCGATCCTGCCCATATCGAAATCCGCGCCCATGCGGACCTGCTGCGTATAAGCGGTGCCCTGCCGCAGCCCGCCTTTGACGGCCGCGAACGACTCCGAGACGTAGTCGCCCCGGAAAGTGACGCCGGAATTGGCAAGGTCCGTGCGCAGCCCTCCCCAATCTCCGGTGAGCGTATCGGGTCCGGCAGCTTGCGGGGCCGGTTGAGGCCCTGGTTGAGCCCCCGATTGAGCCACAGTCTGGGCCTGATTTTCTGCGGCTAGTTCGGTCGTGTCTTCGGCGCGTGCCTCACCGGCCACGAGAGGAATCGCAATCAGCAGGCCGCAACCGGCCAGTCGGGTCAATCTGGTCATGTAATGGGCCAAAGCCCGCTCCTGTCCCCGCGCCTTCCGGAACGCGGGGGTTTGCTTGGGATTTGCGGCAACGGACGGTGGCAGAGCCTCAACTCCGCCACCTTGACCGTCAGGGTAGCTTGTAAGCGATCACGTAGTCGCCGCGGTCGGGCGACTGACGCGCGCCGCCTGCGGTGATCACGACATATTGTTTACCGGTTTTCGGGGACTTGTAGCTCATCGGGCCGCCTTGGCTGCCAACCGGCAGACGGGCTTTCCAGATCTCCTTACCGTTCGCCGAATCGAAGGCGCGCAGATAGTAATCCTGCGTTCCTGCGATGAAGACGAGACCGCCCTGCGTCGCCAATGTACCGCCGAGCGTCGGCAGGCCGACCGGGATCGGCAGGCCCATGCGGATGCCCATCGGGCCGGTATCGCGCACGGTGCCGACCGGGACCTGCCACTTGATCTGGCGAGTCTTCATGTCGATCGCCGTCAGCGTGCCGAAGGGCGGTTTCTGGCAGGGCACGCCCAGCGCGGAGAGGAAGCGGTCCTTGATAACCGAATAGGGCGTGCCCTTCAGCGGAACGCTGCCCATGCCGGTATTGACAGCTTCGCCAGCATTGCCCGCTGCGCCTTTCTGCTCCGCCGTCTGCGGGAACATCTGGACCCAGAGGCCGAGACGCATGTCGTTGGCGAAGATGGTGTTGCTGGTGGGATCGATCGAGAGCCCGCCCCAGTTCATGCCCCCCAGCGATCCCGGGAAGCTCAGCGACTTGTCCGTGCCGGGCGCGGTGTAGAGGCCCTCATACCGCATGCCCTTAAAGGCGATACGGCAGAGCAACTGGTCGAACGGCGTCGCACCCCACATATCGGCCTCGGTCAGCAGACCAGTGCCGATTTGCGGCATGCCGACCGACTTGGGCTGGGTGAGTGAATAGGGCTCGTTCGGAATGTTGGCGGGTTTGACTGCAACGTTCGCGACTTCGGTCAGCGGCCGGCCAGTTGCGCGGTCAAGCACGTAGAGTTGGCCTGCCTTGGTGCCGAACACCAGCGCGGGCACAGTCCTGCCATCAGCTTGGGAGAAGTCGAAAAAGGTCGGTTGCATGGGCACGTCGAAGTCCCACAGATCGTTGTGCACCGTCTGGAAGTGCCACTTCTCCTTGCCCGTCGTCGCATCGAGCGCGAGCATCGAGGCACCGTACTTGTGATCGAGCGGGGTTCGCGTTTGCCCGTAGAGATCGACGGAGGGGCTGCCCACCGGCATGAACACGGTGTTGCTGGCCGGATCGTAGGACATCGCGGCCCAGACATTGGGGGTCGAGCGGGTGTAGGTCTGACCTTCCGGGGGCATGCCGGTGATTGCCGGATTGCCGGGGTCGAAAGCCCAGCGCAGCTTGCCGGTGATCACGTCAAAGCCGCGCATCACGCCGCCGGGCATGTCCACTTGCACATTGTCCGCCACGCGGCCGCCGACGACCACGGTAGTCCCGGCAAGGGTCGGCGCGGAAGTGAGCTGGTATTGCGGATCCGGCGCATTGCCGAGCCCGGCTTTCAGATCGACACGGCCGCCGGTACCGAAGTCGGGGCAGAATTTCCCGGTATCGGCGTCGAGCGCAATCAGTTCGGCGTTGATCGTGTTCATCAGGATACGGCGCTGGCATGGCGCGCCCTCAGGAACGGTGATGGCGGTGACCGGGGTGGAACCGGGCATGTTCGGCTGCTGGATCGGCGCCTTGGCGTCGAAATAGGCAAGCCCGCGGCAGCGCATCCAGACCGAGGCGCGTGCATTGATGATGGTCTTCCACTTTTCGCGGCCGCTGTCGGCATCGAGCGCGATGACGTTGTTGTGCGGGGTGCAGACGAAGACAGTATCGCCCACTTGCAGAGGCGTGTTTTGGTCTTCGGCACCGTTGCCGTCGCTCACCGCCATGTCACCCGTACGGTAGGTCCAGGCCACTTTCAGGTCCTTCACGTTGTCACGCGTGATCTGGTCCAGAGCGACGAAGCGGCTGCCGCCACCGGTATTGCCGTAAGCTTCCCAGTTCTTCTGCTCATGGGCCGGATCGACCGGAATCAGCGCGCCCTCCTGCCCGGTGAAAGCGACAGTGGGATGCGGTACGAACATCGCGGCAAAGCCCATTGCCGAGCAGAGAGCCAGCACAACCGCCACGCCAATTGCGGGACCGCGCGAGGGTCTGCGACCGGCCGAGCGAACCAGCAGAGGATAGGATAGCGCCACCACCGTCGCGCCGACACCCATCGCCAATAGGCGCGAGATCAGCGGCCAGAACGCAAAGCCCACCTCCCACAATGCCCAGCAGATTGTCAGCAGGAACGTTGCCCCGAAGAGCAGCGCACCGGCCGGTCGGCGCCGGAAGATCAGGAAACCGGAGACCAGCAGCGCGATGCCGGCGACCACGAAGTAAAGACTGCCGCCAAGACTGGCGAGTTTCGCTCCGCCAAGGGTGAAAAAAAGGCCCGCCAGCAGGACGATTGTCCCGAGCAGCCACAGCCATACCTTGGCTAGAAAGCCGATAGCGTTGTTCGTGCCGGGCATTCGGCACCTCCTTTATCGTCTTCGATTGCGCCGAACATGCCCGGGCTTGCACAGCCGGAGCGGTCAGGTCCGCAGAGAATGCATGAAAACGGAGTGCTCGCAATGCTCTCCATCGATCTGTGTACCAACTAGTACATAGATCGATGGAGAGCAAGACGTGCCACGCAGGCATGCCGAAAAAGACGTCCGTCACGCTCGCAAGCACCGACGTTGTCGAATTTTCTTGTTTATTGAGATACCTGCAAATGTCGCCAGCAAAGTCTCGCGGCTGCGCAAGTGATCCGCCGCGCTGGAAAATCCTGAATCAGCGCAGATTTTCGGCAAGAAAATCGATGAACACGCGGACACGCGCGGGAACATTTGCACCGCCGACGAAGACAGCATGGATCTGCTCGACATCACCCGGATTGAAATCTTCCAGCAGTGGAACGAGATCGCCCGACGCGATTTGCGCGGCGACGCTGAAGCAACCGACACGGGTGATGCCCACCCCTTGCTCGGCAAGTTGTCCCAGCGTCTCGCCATTGTTGGCCTCGATCGTTCCCTTCACCGACAGGGTGAAATCGCGTCCAGCCCGCCGAAACGGCCAGACCGGTTCCACCCGCTGAAAGTTGAAGCTCAGGCAATTGTGGTCCAGCAAATCCTCAGGCTCGCGCGGGGTACCAACGCGGGCTAGATAGTCGGGCGAAGCAACAATGACGCGCCGCGTTTCGCCCAGCTTGCGCGCGGTAAGGCCGCTGTCGGGCAGCGGACCGAAGCGGATCGCCACATCGGCCTGCCCGGCCGCCACGTCGACCAGCGCGTCGGTCAACGCGATGTCCACCAGAATGTGCGGAAAACGGCGCGCGAATTCGCCAAGCAGCGGCACCACGCAGAGCCGACCGTGCGCCAGCGCTGCACTGACTCTCAGCCGCCCGCGCGGGGCGCCCTGATCGGCGATCTGCTGCTCGGAATCGTTGAGGTCTGCAAGGATGCGCCGCGCTGCGAGGAGATAGGCGCTACCTTCGCTGGTCAGCGCCAATGCCCGGGTCGAGCGCAGCAGCAGCCGCACACCAAGTCGCGCCTCGATACGGTCGACCTGACGGCTCACAGCCGAAGGGGTGAGCCCCAGTACGCGGCCCGCTGCGGAAAAACTGCCCAGATCGACTACCGCCGCGAACACTTCCAGCGCCCGCGCGCGATCCATTCCGTCATCCATCTTTGCGTGGATAGCAAAGAACCTTGCCCTTCGCGAGGGCTAACGCTGCACAATAGCGTGTTCCATTTATGCAGGCGAAGCGTAACCGGAAGGATCAAGCATGGAATACCGCCAATTGGGTTCGTCGGGCCTGCGAGTGCCGGCGCTGAGTTTCGGCACCGGCACTTTCGGCGGCAGCGGGCCGCTGTTCGGCGCCTGGGGAAGTAGCGACGCGGCGGAAGCGCGGCGCCTGATCGATATCTGCCTTGAGGCTGGCGTAACACTGTTCGATACCGCCGATGTCTATTCGAACGGCGCCTCCGAGGAAGTGCTCGGCGAAGCGATCAAGGGGCGCCGCGATCAGGTGCTGATCTCAACCAAAACCGGCTTGCCGATGGGCGACGGCCCGCAGGACTGGGGCGCCTCGCGCTCCCGGCTGATTGGCGCGGTAGATGCCTCCCTCCGGCGTCTTGGTGCCGATCATATCGACCTGCTCCAGCTCCACGCCTTCGATGCGTCCACTCCCGTGGAGGAACTGATGGGCACGCTGGACATGCTGATCGCAGCGGGCAAGCTGCGCTACGCAGGTGTTTCCAACTATCCCGGCTGGCAGATCATGAAGGCGCAAGGTGTGGCCGATCGCCACGGCTGGCCGCGCCTGACTGCGCATCAGGTCTATTATTCGCTGATCGGCCGCGCCTATGAGTGGGACCTCATGCCGCTTGCCGCCGATCAGGGCGTGGGGGCTTTGGTCTGGAGCCCGCTCGGCTGGGGACGCCTTACGGGCAAGATCGGTCGCGGTCGTCCGATCCCCGCCGGCAGCCGCCTGCATGATACCGAACAGTTCGCCCCGCCGGTGACCGAGGAGCACCTCTACCGGGTGATCGACGCGCTGGAGAGCATTGCCGAGGAAACCGGCAAGACCGTACCGCAAGTCGCGATCAACTGGCTGTTGCGGCGGCCGACGGTCTCGTCGGTGATTATCGGCGCGCGGAACGAAGAGCAGCTGCGCGACAATCTCGGCGCGGTCGGCTGGGCGTTGACGGCGGCACAAGTCGCCACGCTGGATGCCGCGAGCGACGTTGCCCCACCCTACCCGCACACTCCCTATCGCCAGCAGGCGGGCTTTGCCCGTCTCAACCCGGCGATGGTCTGACAAGGACTGCAACCCATGAAGCTCAATCCGGGGCTCCTGGCCCTTTCCGTCGGCGCATTCGGTATTGGCGTCACCGAGTTCGCGCCGATGGGCCTGCTGCCGGTCATCGCCACCGGCCTGGGGATCTCGATCCCCACGGCCGGGCTGCTCATCAGCGCCTATGCGCTCGGAGTCATGGTCGGTGCACCGCTGATGACGCTCACCACCGGCCGAATGCCGCGCCGCACGCTGTTGATCGCATTGGCGGGCATCTTCACGCTGGGGAACCTGCTGGCGGCGATGTCCGACAGCTACACCATGCTGCTGGTGGCGCGGATCGTCACGTCGTTCAACCACGGCGCCTTCTTCGGCGTGGGCTCGGTCGTCGCAGCCAGCCTCGTGCTGCCGGAGCGCAAGGCGGGCGCCGTTGCCGCCATGTTCATGGGCCTCACGATTGCCAACGTCATCGGCGTGCCGCTGGCGACCTGGGCGGGCGAGCACCTTGGCTGGCGTATGGCTTTCTGGGGCATTTCGGGCCTTGGCCTCGCCACCATGGCGGCGCTACGGCTGACGTTGCCCGCCCTGCCGGCGCCCCAAGGGGGCAATGCGATGGCGGAACTGCGCGTTCTGACACGGGGCAAGGTTCTCGGCGCGCTGGCGCTGACGGTTGTCGGATCGAGCGCAATGTTCACCGTCTTCACGTATGTCGTGCCGATCTTGCGCGAGGCGACCCATGCTTCGCTCGGTTTCGTCACCGCCATGCTCGTGACATATGGCCTGGGGCTGACGGTGGGCAACTGGCTTGGCGGGCGTTTCGCCGACCGCTCGGTGGACCGGACCTTGATGGTGACATTGGCGAGCCTTGCGGCGATCCTCGTCGCCTTCGCGCTGCTAATGCCTTTCGCTGCGCCGACTGCCGTGCTGGTGTTCCTCTGGGGCGTGGCCAGCTTTGCGCTGGTGCCGCCCTTGCAAGTCCGCGTCATGACCGCTGCGGCGGACGCGCCCAACCTGGCGTCGTCGGTCAATATAGGTGCATTCAATCTCGGTAACGCGATTGGCGCGGCGCTGGGCGGCGGCGTGATCGCGGCGGGCCTTGGCTTTCCGGCCGTGGCACTGGCGGGAGCGGCAACTTCGTTCGTCGGACTGGTTGCCGTTGTCCTGACGGTTCGCAGAACCCCCGCACCAGCAGAACCGCTGTACAGCGCCTGAGGATCTTGAGCCCGCCCCCACCTTGGGGACGGGCTCAGTTCCACGCCGCGTTTAGAAACCGCGGCGCAGGGTAACAAACCACTGCCGCGGCGCGCCGGTCAGCAGGGTCTGCGAATCCCCGCTGTTGGTGAAGCCGTTCGAGCCCACCGTCGAGACGTACTTCTTGTCGGTCAGATTGCTCACCGAGACTTCGAGAGCGACGCCCGAGAGATAGCCATGTCCCTCCGGCACTTTGGCACCAAGCGACGCATCGAGCAGGAAGCGGCCGCCCACCGAAACGTCGTTGGTATAGCTGTAGTAGCGCTTCGACATGTAATTGCCGCCGATGCGGCCGAACAAGATATCGCCGGTATAGGCGAGTTCGGCCGAGGCGATGTGGCGCGGGCTGTCGGGCACGGTCTTGCCCTCGGTATTCACGACGGCGCCGGTCCCGTCGACAACGTCATCCTGATATTCCGAGACGTTGTAGGCGTAGGACGCCGTGGCGCTGAAACCGGCGGGCAGTTGCACCGTTGCCGCAGCTTCGAAGCCGTACGTCTGAACCGAGCCGACGTTGGCCAGAATGCTCGGGCTGCCGACGATGCCGGGACCGGAGCTGATCGCCAGCAGGCGGTTCTTGAAGTCCACGTAGTAGCCCGCGAGCGATCCCTGGAACGGACCTGAGCGGAAGCGCGCGCCGCCTTCGACGGTTTGCGAGGTTTCCGGCTTCAGCGTGCCACTGATTTCGTCGAAACCGGCCTGCGTGGTCGAGAACGGACCCGATGTCACCGCAGAAACGAAGGCGCGCATGTTTTCGGTGTAGCTGGCAAAGAGTTCGGCCTTCGACGATACCCGGTAGACCGCGCCGATTTGCGGCAGGAACATGTCGTTGGCCTTGATCCGGCCCGAGGGATAGCTCGACTGGACGATCGGATTGGCCTTGTTGACAACGTCGATGCCCTTCCAGCCACCGCTGATGGTCAGCGCATCACCCACGTCGATTGTGTCGGACACGTGGTAGACGAACGTGTTGGTCTGGAACTTGTAATCCCACTGCGTAGCGAACGGGTCGGACTGGAATTCCAGCGAATCCCGCGAGCTGCCGTCGAGCGTATTGTCCAGCGCGTAGTAGCGGCGGGCCTGACGGAAATTGTTGCCCTCATACCAGGCGCCCAGCTCCAGCTTGTTGAAGCTGACATCCCAGTTCAGCGTCGCGATCGCGCCAGCGCGCTTGATGTCGTATTCGGTCGTGCGCACCGAAAGCGGCGCGCCGGTCGGGCTCGGCACATAGGGCGTCCACCAGAGGCCCTGACCATGGTTGTTGTGGTAGTACGATTGCAGCGAGAAACGCAGCGGCCGATCAACCGGGGTCTCGAACTTGACGCTGCCCAGCCAGTCCCGGCGCAGGCCGGCGGCATTGTAGTAGGCATCGTCAACGGTTTCGATCGGCGCAGTGAAGGCGGTGCCGTACATCGGGAAAGGCAGTGCCGTGCCGGCAGCGGCGGCGAGCTGGTTCTGATACACCGCGGCCGTGGAATAGGCCGCCTTCCAGTCGGGCGCGAAATTGTCCCACTTGTAGCCGAGGCGATCGATCATCGCCTTGGACAGATCCTGATAGTCGTTCTCGCGGCGGTCCGAATAGTTCACCCAGGCGGTGAGGCGTCCGGCGCCAAGGTCGCCCACCAGCTTCGCATTGACCTGATCCTGCTTCTGGGCGCCATCACCCTTCCACTTGCCAGCGTCCATGTGGGCATAGGAAACGTAGGCGCGGAACGGGCCCATGTCGCCGGTTTCTCCGCGAATGAAGGCGCGCACGGTATCCTCGCTGCCGTAGGTTGCGCTGGCGACGACATCGAGATCATGGCCCGGATCGCGCGAGTTGAACAGCAGCGTGCCCCCCAGATTGGAGGTGGAGGCCGTGCCCAGCGCACCGGCGCCCTGGCTGACAGTGACGTTGCCGAGGTTTTCGGAGATGATGGCGCGGCTTATGTGGAGCCCGTTATAATTACCGTAGCTCATGTCGCCCAGCGGCACGCCGTCGAGCGTGAAGCCCAACTGGTTCTGGTTGAAGCCGCGCAGCGAGATGCGGGCCGACCATTCATAGCTGCCGAAGGCATCGGCCGACTGGAAGTTGACACCGGGCAATTTGGCGATTGCCTTGAGCGGCGAAGTGCCCGGTGTCAGCAACGCGATATCCTGTGCATTGACAGTCTGCGTTTGGCGGGTTTCGCCGAAACCGAGGACGACAATCTCACCCGTGGAGCCTGTGGCGGCGCCATCTCCGGAAGGATCTGCGGGAGCGTCGGCCGCATTATTGTCCGCCGCAAAGGCAGGCATGGCAACGGCGCAGGCAAGAAACGAGACGCCTGCCGCAAGCAGGCGAGATACGTGAACCGTCTTCATTGAGAGAGAACTCCACCCTGAAACCGACGGGGGAATTCCACCTGTTCGGCGACATACCGATGACAATCCCATGTCATTTTCACGAAAACGGATGGTATTTCATTTTTACAGGATGGGGTTGCATGGGGGCAACACAGGGAAATTTAAAAATATGACTTGAGCAATGCATCAGTACGACAGTGTTGCGTCGACTTTATCTCGTTTCAGTCACATCCCCCTTTCATCGGATGCCAAGGGAACTGCCGAAAATGAACTATTTCGAACACGCGGTCGCCGCCCTGATCCTGCAGGTGATCATCGCGCGTCTCACCGGCAGTTGGTGGACCGGCGCGGCCTTGGCTTCGGGTTACTTCATCGGCCGCGAGATCGCACAGGCGGAGTACCGTTGGATCGAACTCTATGGCCATGGCTTGAGGGCCAACATGCCCTGGTGGGGGCCGCTCGACTTGCGCGTCTGGCCCAAGCTCGATCAGTGGGTCGACTGGATCGGCCCGGTCGCAGCGACCTGTCTTCTCGCGACGTTCGCGGGAAGGCGGCGATCGTAGCGAATGAATAACCGTTTCTCAGCGTTGGAGAGCCTGCACCTTACCGTGGTTCACCAAGTCTCATCCTGATTTTTGGACATTCCGGGCGAGGCACTTCTTTATCGAGATCAAGCAATGCGATAGAGGCTGTTGATGGCTCCCCCCGCCCAACTCCGCCTTGAATCTGCGTGCCGGCCTGGCACCGCGTCATGAGTGCAGCCGGTTTTCGCGGCCCCGCTCGCGGTCTGTTCGTCGCCACGATCCTTGTCGGGAGCTTCCTGCTCTTCCTCGTTCAGCCCATGATCGCCCGCATGGCATTGCCGCGTCTCGGCGGCGCGCCGAACGTCTGGAACAGCGCCATGCTGGTCTATCAGGCGCTGCTCCTGGCGGGATATGCCTATGCCCACTGGCTTGGCAGACTGTCGCTGCGCAGGCAGGCGGCAGTGCACCTTTCGCTGCTGATACTGGCAGGCCTGACGCTGCCGGCCGGGCTGACCGGCATGACGCGGATTGCCGGGCTTCCCGAGGAATTGTGGGTGCCGCTTTTGCTCGGCCTGTCGATCGGCCCGGTATTCTTCGCCGTATCGGCACAGGCGCCGCTGATGCAGCGTTGGTTCGCCGCGGATCCGCGTGCGGGCGAGCCTTGGGCGCTCTATGCGGCCTCGAATCTGGGCAGTTTTGCGGGGCTTCTTGCCTATCCGCTGCTCGCCGAGCCCCTGTTGAGCTTGCGCCAGCAGAGCATTGCATGGACGGCCGGATTCGTGCTGCTGGTCCTGCTCGTCGCGCTCGCCGCCGCGAGCCGATATGCCCTGCCCGATCAGCGCGCCGCGAGTGTCGAGGCGCCTGAAGAGGCGCCGATCGGCTGGCGCACCGTGGTCCTGTGGCTGATGCTCTCCGCCGTGCCCTCGGGGCTGATGCTGTCCACCACAACCCACCTCACGACCGATATCTTCGCGATGCCGCTCCTCTGGGTGATCCCGCTCGGCCTCTATCTGCTGAGCTTCGTCCTCGCCTTTGCCGATCGGCGCGCACCGGCCCATGCGGTGAGCCGGTGCGCGCCCGTCGTCGTGCTCTTCGCGGGCAGCTACGCGATGGTGTCAAACGGGTCGGGCGGACTGTGGATGGCCGGGGCGACTTGCCTCTTGCTGTTCTGCGTGGCGACGGCCCTGCATGCGCGCCTTTACGACTTGCGACCGGGCCCGGCCCATCTCACACGGTTCTATCTCGCGCTTTCGGCGGGCGGCGCGCTGGGCGGATTGTTCACGGCGCTGCTCGCACCGATGGTGTTCGACTGGGCCTGGGAGCACCCCTTGCTGGTGCTGGCCGCCGCGCTGCTGATGCCGCTTGAGCCGCTGCTGCGCTGGAGCGAGAGTGAGAGCATCGATTCCGGCCCCTTGCGCATCGCGCTCGGCCTGTTGCTCGCCTTCGCAGCGTTTCTGGCGTGGCAGTTGGACCAGTATGCGCTGCGCCCCGATGACGTGCTGATCGCAACGATGCTGACGGTGTTTCTGGTGGGCACCGGTCTTATGGTCATGGCGTGGCGCGGCGCGTTCCTTGCCGTGCTGGCCACGGCGATGGTTGCGCAGGGCGGCATCTGGACGATCCGCGCGACGCTCGCGGGAGACCGTACGCGCAGCTATTTCGGCATCTATACCGTGCACGACCGGCAGGACGAGAGGCTCCGCACGCTCGCGCACGGCACCACGCTGCACGGCGAGCAATCGCTCGATCCCGCGCACGCGCATGACGCGCTGACCTATTACGGCCCCGGTTCCGGCGTGTCACTGGCGCTTGCCGCGACCCCAGCGCTTCAGGGGCCGCACGCCCGCGTCGGCGTGGTGGGGCTTGGCACCGGCTCACTCGCCTGTCGATCGCAGCCGGGTCAGCACTGGACCTTCTTCGAGATCGATCCGGTGGTCCTGCGTTTCTCGACCTCCGGCCGCTTCACGTTCCTCCGCGATTGCACGCCTGACGCCCGCGTCGTCATCGGCGATGCTCGGCTGGAACTTGCGAAACTGCCGCCGGCCTCGTTCGACGTGCTGGTGATTGACGCGTTCTCTTCCGACGCGATTCCGATGCATCTGCTGACGCGTGAGGCACTACAGGTCTACCTCAAGGCACTGAGTCCGCGCGGGCTGCTCATGCTTCATATCTCGAATCGCTACATCGATCTGGCCCCGGTGGTCGGCGCCAATGCCCGCGATGCCGGTTTGGCGGCCCTCTCGCGGCTCGACATTCCGGCTGACACCGACCGCTACACGCCGTCGCGCTGGATCGCCCTTTCCCGCGATGGCGCGGTACTGGATGCACTGGCGCGGCACAGACCGGATGCGCCATGGACCGTGCTGAACGAGCACGCGGCGCGGCCATGGACGGATGACCATGCGTCAATCCTCCCCTTCATCCGCTGGGACCGGCTTGGCAGTTTCTGATGGCACATTGTCGCCTGCCGAACACGGCCGGCAGACAACCAGTGCCGCGCAAGCGACGAGCCGCGAAAGCCGCGCCGAATCGCATTGACAGGACTTTGTCCACTAGTATGGTTGAGAATATAGAGCGGTGAGTTTCCCGCCGCCCCGGCCGCAAGATGAAGTGGCCGCGAAGTAGCGATTATCCGGTGCGGGTCGACCTCGACAGCACGCAAGCCGATTACAGAAATCCCGCCGCCAAGGCAGAGCTTTGCGGCCTGACGATACAAATTCAGGCCCACCCGTCTCGCGGCATCCGTTTCACGACAATTGCAAAGAGAGAGGAGATACGGCGCATGGAACAGAACGATTATCACGTCCTGCCGCAGGGCGATCGCTGGACAGTCACTCTCCACGGCGTTGCCCTTGCAGTGTTCGCCGATATGAAGGCGGCGCTGAACCGGGCGATCGACATCGCCCATCAGGCCGGCATGGCCGGTCACGAGGCCAAGGTACTACTCATAGACCCGTTCCGCACCTCCAACGACGCGCCCAAGTGGGTCTTCGGCCGCCACCCTTATCCGCCAACCGCCTGATCCGGGGCCCTTCTCAGAAGGGGCTTTCTCAGAGACGCCGGCGGCGGCGCGAACTTCCGCATTCGTGCCGCCGCCGGTACTGGCCCGCTCTGCCGGGCCATTTGCGCATCAGTGCGAGGCTGCGCCCTCGAAACAGTCCAGCGTAACCCGGTCTCGGCCGTACGACTTGCTCTTGTAAAGCTGCGCGTCGGCTGCTGCGATCCAGTGGTCCGGAGTCATGCCGTCCCGGCAGCGCGCACAAGCGACGCCGATGCTCACCGTTACTTGCGGGCCGATCCGCGAGGTCTTGTGCGGGATGCAAAGGGCATCGACCTGCCGCTTGATTTCCAGCGCCACTTCGCCTGCCGACACCGGGTCTGCGCCCGGCAGCGCGCAGAGGAATTCCTCGCCGCCATAGCGGGCCGCCTTGCCGTTCAGGTCACCACTCAGGTTGCGGATCGCCCGGGTCAGTGCCGAGGCGATCATCATGATGCACCTGTCGCCGGCCTGATGCCCGTAAGTGTCATTGAACTGCTTGAAGAAATCGATGTCGACCATGATGACCGACAGCCATTCGTCGCTCCGTGACAGTCGTCCGCAATCGGCGGCAAGGTCTATTTCAAGGTGGCGGCGATTGTTCAGCCCGGTCAGTGCGTCGGTAACCGCCATTTGCGCAAGCCGGTCGCGCATGCGCTTGAGTTCAACGTGGTTGGCCACACGCGCGCGCAGCAGCGCAGGCTGCACCGGTTTGGTGATGTAATCGATTGCGCCGAGCGACAGCCCGCGCATTTCAGCCTCGGTATCGCCAAGCCCAGTCGTGAAGATCACTGGCACATCGGCCAGCAGGGGATCAGTCTTGAACTTGCGGCAGGCCTCGAACCCGTCGATGCCCGGCATGACCACGTCCAACAAAACCAGGTCCGGCTGCACGGCGCGCGCAACATCCAGCGCATCCTCGCCCGAACTGGCGAAGCACACGTCGTAGTCGTCCTCCAGCGCGGCATTCATGATTTCGATATTTGCCACATCGTCATCGACAATCAGGATCGTCGCCTTGGTCACGGAATATTCCTTATTGCGACAGGATCGGAGGTCACCGGCTGAATGTCAGCACGGTCGTCGATGCGGTCGACAAGTTCCAATGCAGCTACATAGTCAAGCCGCTGCAAGGCATGACAGAGTGGGTGATTCTGCCGTTCGGCTTCCAGCAGGCCTGAGGCCCGCGCGAATTCCTCATAGGCGTCGCGCGCCCGAAGGCTGCGGCGCAGCAGCAATCCGCGCAATTCCGCGAGCGCACGTGCCGCGCGTTCGGGATCGGCAGCGGAAGCTTCGGTGCGGTCTTCGCCGGATTGGCCATCAAGACCCCGTGCGGCGGCAATGGCAGGCTGCAATGCCGCGTCGAGCGCATCAATTTCGGCGGGTACGGACGCGATGTCATCCGCTTCGAACAAGCGTTCAATCTCCGAGGCGCAGGATTGTACCGTATGGAGGCCAAGAGCCCCGGCCACGCTGCGCAGACCGTGGGCGATCCGGCGGGCCTCCCACGGCTCGTCGCGAGAGAGCGCGCTGCGCAAGTTCGTCGGCACGGCACCATAATCGCGGCCGAAACTGACGATCAGGCGGCGCAGCAGCGCGGCCTTGCCGCCGACCCGCTCCAGCGCGGCGGGAAGATCGAATGGCGCGAGTTGCTCCGGCAGTACAGCCTCAGCGTCCGTCCGGCGGGCATCCGCTTCCGGCGCTTTGGCCGGCGCAGCCCCCACAGGCTTGAGCCAGCGGTCGAGCAGCGCCACGAGGGCGGCAGGTGAGACCGGCTTGGCGATATGATCGTCCATTCCAGCCTCGAAGCACTTGCGCTTCTCCTCATCGAAGGCATGCGCGGTCATGGCCAGTATCGGCAGCGTCCCGCGCGGCCATGTCTCGCGGATCCGGCGGGTTGCCTCCAGCCCGTCCATCTCCGGCATTTGCACGTCCATCAGAATGCCCGCGTAGCTGTCGCCCCGCGCACTGATGAGATCGCAGGCCATTCGCCCATTGATCGCCGGATCGACGATGAGCCCGGCCTGGGTGAGCAGTTCGGTCGCGATTTCGAGGTTGATTTCGTTGTCCTCCGCTACCAGCACGCGCTGGCCGCGCAAGTGCGGCTGCACTTGCGCCTGCACAGGAGCTGCCGGAGGCGCGGGCTTCATTGGGGCCGGCTCTTCCCCGGCGAAAAGCAGGGTAATCGTTTCCAGCAGGGCTTGCGGATCGATCGGCTTGGCCAGCACGGCAGAGATGGCGATCCCCTGCGCTTCGGCCAGCGCTTCGTCGACACTATAGGCCGTAAGGATAAGCGTAAGCGGCGGGGGCACTTCCACGCCGCGTTCCTGAAGGATGCGGGCGAGCGTGAGGCCGTCCATTCCCGGCATCTTCCAGTCGATCAGGACAAGATCGAACGGGTCGCCCTTGCCGCACGCGGCCGTGCAGGCAGCCAGGGCTTCCTCGCCGGAAGCGGCCAGGTCGATATTCATACCCCAATGGCCGAATATACCTTCGACGATTTCGCGCGAGGCCGAATTGTCGTCGACCGCCAGCACGCGCAAGTCGCGGATCTGCTCGAAGGATACCACCCTGCTCGCGGGAATCGCACCGGCTTCCGCCACCTCGAACCGGCAAGTGAAGGTGCTGCCCTTGCCCGGTGCGCTGGCGACGGCGATCGAGCCGCCCATCTGTTCGAGGATTTGCTTGCAGATCGCGAGGCCAAGGCCGGTGCCCCCGAAGCGGCGCGTCGTCGAATTGTCCGCCTGCGAGAAGGGCCGGTAGAGTGCGGCCTGTTGCTCGGCGCTCATCCCGATGCCGTCGTCGGCAACGACGAGTTCGAGCATGGCGTGCTTGCCCTCGCGCTCGACCACATAGACGCTGACCTCGACGCGCCCGCCCACCGAGAACTTGACAGCGTTGCTCAGCAGATTGAGCGCAACTTGCGCAATCCGCAGGGGATCGCCGCAGACTGCCTGCGGCACGTCCGGTGCGATGTGCGAGAAAAGGCGCACGCCTTTCGCCTGCGCCTCGAAAGCGACCAACTGGACCTGCTCGGCAATCGTCGCGCGCAAGTCGAAGTCTTGCATTTCCAGCACCAGCTTGCCCGCCTCGTTCTTCGAGAAGTCGAGGATGTCGTTGATCAGCCGCAGCAGCGAGGAGCCCGCGCCCTTGATCTTGTCCACGAAGTCGCGCTGGCGATCGTCGAGGCCGGTAAGGCCGATCAGGTGGCCATAGCCAAGGATTGCGTTCATCGGCGTGCGAATTTCGTGGCTCATGTTCGCAAGGAACATGCTTTTCACACGCGTCGCCTCCTCGGCCTCACGTGTGCGTGCTTCAAGCGCCGCATTCTTCTGGAGGATCTCGCTGCTCATGCGGCCGATACGCTCGAAACTGGCCACCAGCATGCCGTTGAGCCAGATCAGCACCGCTGTCTGGAACGCCACGATTCCGGCATGGAACAGCACGCGCTCTAGCGTTCCTTCCTGCGGGAACACCGCATAGGGCAGCAGGAACAACAGCAGCAGGTGATGCAGCCCGATGGCGAAGGCGGCCACAAGAATGGTCTCGCGATCAAGCCAGGCGATGGTCAGCGCCAGCATCGCGAAGAAGTACATGTGCATGTCCATCTGCCAGGGATGACCCCGCATCAAGAACAGCAGCAAGGCGACCTCGCCCATCAACGCGACGGCGGAAAGGTAGCGTGTGGCCGGTGCGGGCCCGTTCAGTGCCCACATGAGATGGTAGGAGCCCGCAAGCAACACACCGGCCAGCGCGGCGTTGAGAAGCGATTCGCCCTGAATTAGCGCCACCGTGACCAGCAGCGGAACATGGAGCCAGAGCAGGACGACCAGGAAGCGCCCGAACCTGGTGCGAAGCGCGGCGATCTCGTCTGTCATGTCGCGGTACTCGGCTTTTGGGGAGCGGCGCAGCCCAGCGGACCCGGCACCCGCCGGACAAATACGGCGCCCGCACGTTTCAGCGCCCGGCCAAAGCGGGGGTCAGTCGACGCGGCGATGACGATGTTGGAGAAGCCGCCCGGCCGCACCAACCGGCCACCCGAGGCGCGGATCAATCCTGTCGTGTGTCCGAGCGTCCAGCCCGGCGGCGCCACGACGAGATAGCCGTCGCCCTTCTCCGTACTGGCGAGCGAGGCGACGAGCAAACCCGCCACCAGCAGGCAGAGCATGATCATCGCAGGCAACAGATCACGCGCCCGCGCGTGCCGCCGGCTATTTGCGTGGGACTCACCCCCAACCTGATTTCCTTGCGTTTGCAATAGCATGGCACCCATCACCCCCCACAGGTGTGCAAGCTTAGCTAAGTAGCGGTGTTTCAATCGTAAATATAGTGTAGCCGCGACCTAAGCGGTCGGCAGGAAACACTTTTGATTTGCAAGCCCAAACGCGGGCTTGCCGCAGAAGCGCGGGCCGTACAGCGGCGGCTAGTCTTGTCGCAGCCGATTTTATCCACGGCCTATTTGCGCGCCGGCTCGAACGGGCGGATGTCAAAGCTGTGTGCCTGCCGCAAGGCCGGAAACAGCCGGGACCAGATCATCGTGACCGCGATTGCTCCGAAACCGCCCACGATCACCGTGGCGACGGGGCCGATCAGCGCCGCCACGAAACCGGATTCCGCTTCGCCCAGTTCGTTCGATGCGGAAATGAACAGGGATGAGACGGCCCCTACCCTGCCCCGCATATCCTGCGGGGTGGAAAGCTGGATCAGCGATTGGCGCACATAGACCGAGAACATGTCCGCCGCACCCGATACGGTCAGGCACAGCAGGGAGAGCGGCAACCACCGCGAGACCCCGAAGCCGACGATCGCCACGCCGTAAACCGCGACGGCCGCCAGCATCTTGATCCCGACCCCACGGTCGAGCGGCCGCCATGAGAACCAGAACGCCGAGAGCATCGCGCCGAGGGCAGGCGCAGCACGCAAGGTCCCGAGCCCGCTGGGGCCGATCATGAGGATATCATGCGCGAAGACCGGCAGAAGAGCCGTCGCACCGCCCAGCAGCACCGCCATCAGGTCCAGCGAAATGGCGCCGAGGATCAGCGGATGATAGCGAACATAGGCCACGCCCTCGATCATCTGCTGCCATGGATTGAGCGCGGCGTTTCGCTTCGATCGCGGCACCGGCGCGATCGCCATCAGGCAGCCGAGGCAGAGCGTGAAGAGTCCGGCGGCCACCGCATAGGGCAGCACCGGCCCGGCAGCATAAAGAAAGCCGACCGAGGCCGGACCGATGATCGCACCAAGGCGACTGGCGATGGCATTGGTGGCAATCGCTCTCGGCAAGACGTCGGCCGGGACCAGATCTGGCGCAAGGGCGTTGAGTGCGGGGCCTGCAAAGGCTCTGACGATCCCGAACGTTGCCGCCACGGCGAACAGCGCGCCCAGTGTCACCCCGTGACCGGCACTCGCATGGCCGGTGTTGAGCCAGCCAAGCAGTAGCGCGCAGCCGAGCTGAACCACGCTACACAGGCGCGCGATTACGCGCCGGTCGATATGATCGGCGGTCCATCCGGTCACGAGTACCAGCAGAAACAGCGGAATGAACTGTACCAGTCCGACTATGCCGAGCTGGAACGCCGCCTCTTTGATGCTGCGCGTGGCGCGGGCGACTTCGTAGACCTGCCAGCCCAGCACGACGACCATCCCGCCCTGCGCCATGGTCGTGCAAAGCCGCGCCACCCAGAACAGCCGGAAGGCTGGGAATGAGAAGGGATGCCTTGGCTGATTCATGCTCTCTCCGGCCAGAGCGGGTTCGCATCGCCGCTGGCAGCGAATGCCGGGGCTGACAAGCACGGGGGTGCGAAAAGCAATCGCTTGTGGGGGCTTTCTATATCCGAGGCCGGAAAAGCCTGTCGCCCAAAGCCGCGCCATAAAAATAGGCTCACCCCCCTAAGGCTAATGGCCCTTCCGCAACGGAGCTGCCCGTAAAACGCCATAGCGATATGGCTATCGCGAAACTTTGTCCGAACGTGAGCTAATGCAAAGGCCAAAGGCAGATACCGCTGAAATGGCGGGCAACAATCAGGGGAGGGAAAACATGTCGATCAATTTCTGGCGCTGCGCATCGTCCGCAGTAGTGTTGGCAACTGCGATGTTGGCGCAACAGGCGGCGGCTCAGGATGCTGGACAGACGGCGACTCAAGCAGCGTCCCAGACGGCATCCGAACCGACGCCGTCCGGCGAGATCTACGTCACCGCGCAGCGCCGTTCGGAACGCCAGCTTGACGTGCCGATCACGATCACCTCGGTCAGCAGCCAGACGCTGACCGATGCCGGCGTGCGCCAGCTTTCCGATCTGTCGCGGGTCGTCCCTGCGCTGCGGTTCGACAAGTCCGGCGTCTACACTCAGCCCACCATTCGCGGCGTTGGCACGGCAATCACCACTTCGGGCGGCGGTCCCAACGTCGCCACTTACCTTGACGGCTTCTTCCTGCCGAGCGCGGCTTCGACCGACTTCCAGCTGATGAAAGTGCAGTCGGTGCAGGTGCTCAAGGGCCCGCAGGGCACCCTGTTCGGCCGCAACACCACGGGCGGCGCGATTCTCATCACCACTGCCGATCCCAGCGAGAAGCCGGGCGGCGAAATGCGTGTGTCCTATGGCCGCTTCAACACGGTCGAAGTGCAGGGTTACGGCACTTCCGCCATCGCGCCGGGCGTCGCGTTCGATGTCGAGGGCCTCTATCGCCGTGGTGACGGTTTCCAGACCAACATTATCGATAACAACGACAAGATCGGACAGTACAACCGCTGGTCGGTGCGCACCGGCCTGAAGGTCGAGGTTTCTCCCGACGTCAGCTTCCTGCTGCGCTATACCCACTCGCAGTCCGACGATCCCTCGGCGCTGATGCACAACGCCTTCGTCGACGAAGACGGCACGAAGTGGATCTATCAGTACACCCCGACCGGATATTACGCGACCAAACCCAATCAGGTGGCGCTCAATCCCACCGACGGCATCGGCGCGACAACCAACACCGACGCTATCCAGGGCACGATCAAGGCGAACCTCGGTTTCGCGGACCTCACGTCTTATACGCAGTACCGCGATGAGCGGGTCACCAGTGTACAGGACCTTGACGCCACCGCGCTGCCGATCTTCACCATCCGCATCGGTTCCAACAGCAAGACCTTCACGCAGGAACTGCTGCTGAACTCGAAGCCGGGCTCGCGCCTGCAATGGACAACTGGCGCCTATTACTTCAACAACCGCGATACCTGGCCGACTTATGCCAAGCTTGGCACTGCGCCGTTCGTCCGCAACGGCGAGTCCGGCACGCTCACGCAGTCGATCGCGGTCTTCGCCGACGCCACGTACGAGATCACGCCGCAGCTCTTCCTGACAGCGGGCGCGCGCTACAGCCATGACTGGGTGGACGACGCCTACTTCGAACGTGCGCTAACCGCTTCAGTTTATGAAGACGCTAACGGCAATCCCGTGGCCTTCCCGCCCTATTCCGAAGTGCCGCTCTATACCCGCTACGACGTGCCGAAGCTCACTAACAATCGCGTCACGCCCCGCGCCGTGCTGCGCTTCAAACCGAACGACGAATCGAGCATCTATGCCTCGTTCACGCAGGGCTACAAAGCCGGCTTGCTAAACGTCGGCGGCTATTCCTACCGCCCGGTGAAGCCCGAGACGATCAATGCTTACGAACTGGGCTACAAGTACGCCAAGGGCTGGCTGTCGGCCGATCTGTCCGGGTTCTACTACGACTACAAGAACCTCCAGGTATCGAGCTTCCAGGCCGGTACCGCGCGGATCACCAATGCCGCCAGTTCCGAGATCTACGGCCTCGAAGGCCAGGTGAGCGGGCACGTCACTTCGGACTTCACGGTGTCCGCAGGCGTCGCCTGGACCCATGCGCGATACAAGAAGTTCCCCAACGCGCCGTTCTACCAGTTCTGCGATCCCGCAGCAGCGTTCGGCACTACGCCGGTCGCCTGCACGCCTCCTGAGTTCGGGGGCCTCGGAGCGGGTGCACTGGTCGAAACCACCACCGACGCCAGCGGCTTCAAGATGCAGCGCTCGCCGGAGATCACGGCTAACCTCGCGGCGTCCTATGGACTCGATCTGGCTGGCGGAAGGCTCACGCTTTCGGGTAATCTCTACTACACCTCGTCGTTCTATTTCGGCATTGCCCAGCAGTTCAAGCAGGGTGACTACGCCCAGCTTGGCCTGCGCGCCGAATGGAATGATGCTTCCGACAAGTACTCGCTCGCTCTCTTCGGAGAGAACGTGACCGATCACCGCTATCGTTCGGCGGTCAACTACGCATCGCTGGGCATCGGCAGCGTCTGGGCCGCACCGGCGACTTACGGCGTGACTTTCGGCGTGAAGTTCTGAGGATGGATCGGCGGCAGGCTGGAAGGCCCGCCGCCGCTTCCCGTCAGCCTCCGTTCCGGCGAATATCCGCCGGCAATGGATTGACGTGCGGCGGATCAGGAGCGAACCACGCCCCGGCAATGTCCTGCGGTACGTTCGGCTCACCAATGAGCCGCGCGAACATCTGACTCTTATAGCGTGCGATGAACCGCCCCAAACCAGCAGGGATCTAAGTTTATCGATATTTATCACTAGAATGAATTTAGTCCCCGTTTGGTCTCGAATCTCAAGAAATTGGTCTGGGAGCCATATAGGAGCCATGGGCGCGACGAATCGGAGCGTAGTCAGGCGAGTTTGACACTCTATCCCCCGTTCACGTTCGAGCGAATTTACCCTAAATCTGGACGGACAATTTCTCCGATTTCGTCAACCTTCAGTCAATCTGCCCAGCATTCGGCCTCGGGCAACCGCCGCTCGATCACATGCGGTTTTCATGGCTGGAGCTTCCACCTCGAGGGGCGCAACACCTTCGTCTTAGTGCCTGATCGAAAACTAAGTTGAGTGGTATCAGCAGGTTAGCTTGACGACTGAACCCGTCGTTGATTCAGGGGGTTTCGCCAAAAACTACCGTGGATTCAACGATGTAGACCGACACCACTCGCGCCCTACATGCGCGAAGCGGGCTAGCTTTGCCAAGCGATATGACCGATGCCGAGTGGGCGGTTCTAGAGCCGCTGCTTCCTCCCGCATCGCATGTCGGACGGCCTCGCAAGTGGCCGATCCGGCGGATTGTCGAGGCGATCCTGTATCTGCTGCATGGCGGCCTGCCATGGCGGATGTTGCCGCCGTGCTATCCTCCGGTTTCGACTGTGCGGCACTGGTTTTACCTCTGGCGCGAGAACGGCCTGTGGCTGACGATCAACCGCACCTTGCTGATGGTGGCGCGCGAGGCGCAGGGCCGCGAGGCGTCGCCCAGCGCTGGCGTGATCGACAGCCAGAGCACGAAAACCACGCAAAGCGGCGGGCCACGGGGGTATGACGCCGGCAAGAAGGTCAACGGGCGCAAGCGGCACATCCTGACCAACACCGAAGGCAATCTCGTCCACGCCGTGATCCACACCGCCGACATCCAGGATCGCGTTGGCGCGCCGCTGGTGCTCGCCGAAATCGTCGGCCGCTTCCCTTGGCTACGCCATGTGTTCGCTGATGGAGGCTATGCCGGAACCAAGCTCAAGGACGCACTGCGCCGCATCGGCAAGTGGACCATTGCGATCGTCAAGCGATCCGACACCGCCAAGGGCTTCGAGGTGCTGCCTCGGCGATGGGTCGTCGAACGGACCCTCGCATGGATCAGCCGAAACCGCCGGCTCGCAAAAGACTGCGAGCAGACCATCGCGTCTGCAACCGCATGGCTCTTTATCGCGTCGATCCAGCTCTTTACCCGCCGCATCGCAAGATCATGAAATTATGCCGGATAATTTTGAATCAGATACTAAGGTGCCGGCCCAGGATGGCGACAATTGGATCACGAACTGCTCACTCTTGCAATGTTGCCCTAAACGCCTGAAGTAAAAATGATCACGCTGACTACAGCAGCAAACACCAAAAGCGCTAGTACGAAGCCCAGTGTTTTGGGCGAGAGCTGCCGGTCCGTTGCGGTCGGTAAACCAGCTTGTTCGGTAGAACGCCCGTCGGGCGTTCTCGACTGATTTGGGACGCTCCAGTGGCCGGTGGGCGATAGCATATCCGGACCGCTTACCTGACTTACAAGCGCAAGCCTTTCAAACGCGACCGCCATCCTTTGATCGTCGATATATTTGCAGATCGCTTGGGTTTCCAGATCATCGTTGGCGGATATGGGCAGTCGTTCGAGCAAACGGCCGATCTGGGCATCCAGGTCATGCAGCCGGTCGATCGCTTCCAGCACGCAGCGCCTGTCGTCCTTTCTCAGCGCAAGCTGAAGCCGCGTGAGCGATAGACTGTTGGCTCGGCAGATCTGCAGTCCGAGATGAACATCCTTATGGAGAACGGCCTCATCAGTCAGGGGAATATCGTGATCTCGGCGCTCCGGTGAACAGGTGCTCATAGTCATCTCCGCTTTTCCATGCTCCCGCTGAAACGGATAGGCATCTTTGGAGAGACGGGAAGCGGTCTGAGATTGACTGACCGCTCCTCAGGCCAAGTCGGTGTCAATGCCGAAGCGCTACTCGAAGGACGATGATCAGGCGGATTGCAATTGGTGGATGGCAAGAAGTCGGCCTCGGCGGAAACAGGACCTCTCGACCATCGCCGACAGAGCAGACGTCGGCGGCTCCGCGACTGATTCTCGAAGCCTGCCGTCGATCCGTCACGCTTGCGAGCGAAGCTCTGCTTGCTTAGCCGCCGGCTACGACTAAGCGGTGTGTATGACTGCTTCCGACCTCGAACTTCTGCTCATTGCCCGTCTCATGCGGGAGAGAGGCGGCACGTCCCAGACATGGCGGCGGGCGCTTGGCAAGCTCATCGTGCGCGATATGGCGACGCATGCCCATTGCAATTGGGATGTCAGGCTTGGTGGCACCGATGCGCAGCGCGCTGCAATCGAGCGATTGCTTGACGATGTTCGGCTTGAACATTCGATCGTGACCGCCGATTGAGCACCTAACGGGTTTTAGCCGCCGACATAACGGACATAGACGGGGCAAGCGCCCTCCCCGAAACTTGCCCTACATTAATGCGGCCGTTCATGGGGAGTTCTGGCCGTTTGCCGTCCGCCCGCTTCTGGAAATTGAGCGAGTTGCCCTTAGCCTTCAGCTCTCTGTGAATCCAAAGCGTCAATCCCGCGGAATTCGTAGGTCAGCGGTTACGGACTCCCAGATCGAAAATCGCTGCGGATTTCGCTCGATCCGGCGCCGCGACGAACAGCGTGCGAAGTTCCGGGACAAACAGACCGGTACGGGCGCCATTGCTGGTATTGACCCGGGCCGCGAGCTTATCGCTCCGAACCAGATCGACATGGCCAGACCCGCAAACGTCAATCACCCGATCCACATCGAGAAAGAGATCGTCAGAGCCTCCCCAAATCAGCTGGCTTGCGAGCACTTTCCCGGTTGTCGTGTCGAGCCGCACCAAACCGGCCGGAAGACGATAGGCAATCGTTGCCGTTCTTCCCGCCGGATCGAGGGCCATCGGGAAATTCAACCTGTGCGCGCCGGTCGGCCACCGCGCCTCGACCTTTCCTCCATCGCGGTCGATCCTCAGGATCGCTCCGTCATCCGGCACATTCACGAACGCCTTGTTACCAGAGAGGCTGAAGCCTTCGGGATGTCCTTTGAAGGTCATGCGGTTCAGGATTCTGTGCGTGCGTGGATCAATTGTTGCCAAGCCGCCCGAACCGTAACCGACAACGACCTGACCACTACGACGATCAACCCTCACATTGTCGGCGTCGTCGCCCAGTTGGAGCGATGCAATCTCATTTCCTTTGGCGCCATAAAAGTGGACCGATCCATCGCGCTTCACGCACAAAAGCGCGAGGACGGTGCAAAAGGCCGTGAAGGTATGGCGTGCAGAAATAACCGGACAGATCATCCTTGGCGGGGACTGGATGAAGAGCCTCGCCATATCACCACCCGCCGCGGCGGATAGCGCATCTCGCAGCCGCTAAGCTCGGTAACAATCTTCGGTGTGGCAACACGAGGGGTCAAATCTGCGGTTCGCTTGACAAATCGATAATATCCACCGTGCGATTGGCAACTTCAGCAACGAACAGACGCTGACCGGGAAGATCGTTCGCAAGGTGATCAATCCTACCCTTGGTCTCGGGTAACGGGATCACCTTCCGAAGAACGAGCGGGACCGTTGCTCGGTTGCCTTGAAGGACGGCGGCGACCCAGTGCATGCGCCGGGAGTCAACATCACTACGGCCGCCCCCAATACCAAGATATTGCGTGTGGCCGTCAAATTCCGCGTGACAACAGGAAGAGCCGGGTAAGGCCGACCAGCGAGCACAACCCCAGGATGGCAAATGTGCTGAACTTGAACCGGGTGATGGCGATCAGCGCCACTATAGAAAGCCCCAGAGCGAAACAGTCGACAGTCGCGAGATCGGGCACCGGCAGCGTCAGGATGCCAAGGCGGTGCTCGCTGACATCGGCAAACCAGTAGTGAAGTGCAAACCACAGCGCGAGGTTCAGGATTACACCGACCACTGCCGCCGTGATCGCCGAAAGCGCGGCAGCAAGCGCATGGTTAGTCCGCATGCGTTCGATGAATGGCGCGCCTACGAAGATCCAGAGGAAGCAGGGGGCGAACGTGACCCAGGTGGTCAGCAAACCGCCCAGCGTTCCGGCGAGAAGTGGCGACAGCATGCCAGGGTGGCGATAGGTCGCCAGGAAGCCGACGTATTGGGTGACCATGATCAGCGGACCCGGCGTACTTTCCGCTAGGCCGAGACCATCGAGCATCTCAGGCGGCGTAAGCCAGTGATAATGATCGACCGCAGCCTGCCCGACCCAGGCCAGCACGGCGTAAGCGCCGCCGAAAGTCAGCATCGCCATCTTGGAGAAGAAGGTGCCCACTTCTGCGAATGCACTGTCCGCCGGAGCAAAGGTGATTACGGCCAGTAGCGGCAAGAACCAGGCGACCATAAGAATTGCGGACACTCCGGCAATGGCTCCTAACCCGGTGCTGGCGTGATCGGGGATCTCTACGCCAAGCGCGCTGTCCTCGTCCCGCAGCGATCCTGGTTTGGCGTGGCCATCACCGCCGCGCTGAAATGCTTTAACGCCTAGACGGCTAGCGCTCCAGCCAACCAAGCCGGCCGCAAGAATGACGATCGGGAACGGCACTTTGAAGAAGAACAGCAACGCAAAAGATGTGCCGGCTATGAACCAACGCGTTCGATTATCAAGGGCGCGTGAGCCGATCCGCAGCACGGCCTGAAAGACAATGGCGACCACAGCCGCCTTAAGCCCGAAAAACAGCGCGGCGACGGGTGCGACGCGTCCGAGTAGGACGTAAATCCAGGACAGCGCCATGATCGACAACGCTCCGGGCAGCACGAAAAGTATCCCCGCAACCAGTCCACCTTTCACCTTGTGAAGGAGCCAACCGATGTAGATGGCCAGTTGCTGGGCCTCGGGACCGGGCAGCAGCATGCAGAAGTTGAGCGCGTGGAGGAAACGCTCCTCGCCGATCCACTTCTTCTCGTCGATCAGGATCCGGTGCATGACGGCGATCTGGCCTGCGGGTCCGCCGAAGCTAAGACAGGCGATCCGGGCCCATACGCGGACTGCTTCACCGAATGGGATGCCGTGCGGCGCTTCGGAGGTTCGGTTCGTCTCTTGGGTTGCCAGAGCGAAGGTCATGGTGCGGATGCCTCCACCTTGTCCAGCGCGCTGCGTAGCGTCCTGGCGAGCTTGAGCGCATCGTCGTTGGCCCAGAAATGCATGAAGAAAAGACGAGGGCCACTTTTAAGCAAGTGATTGTGTAGAGACGGGACCTTGATCCCGCCCGCCTGAAGCGTGCGGATTACGGGATTGACCTCACCGGCGGTCAGCATGAAATCGCCGTTTATGGCCGCCTTCCCGCCGCCCATGGGCCGAAATTTGATCGCGAATGCCGATCCCATCGGGTTCGGAAGCATTATCCCATAAGCTTTCGGCGCTGCCTTTCGCGCGATCTCGAACAGATAGACCCCGCCGGTTGGATTGCCCTTGGCCCGCATGATCGCGTCGATACCGGCAGTATCGAGGTCGAGCAAAAACATGGAAGCGGCATACGTCGATGCCGTGAACGGCGTTTTGCTGAGCCGAAGTGCTGCCTGGATAGCTGCTGCGAGCTTCACTGGATCGCCGTGCCCCTCGAAGTGCATATACATCGTCGCCAGGCGCGAACGCAGCAGATGATTGCGAAGCGCGCTGACCTTAATCCCTTTGGCCTCCAGCGAGCGCATCACCGGAATAACTTCATCGTGGGAAAGCACGAGGTCGCCCATGACCATCGACAGATCATCCTTCTCATGAAAGGCAACCCATGAACACAGCACCGAGCCTGGTTTAATCGCAATGCCATCGTCCATGATGTGCAGGTCGGGGCGGGGAAATTCGACATGATAGACGCCGTCTGCCTGTAGGGCGCCCGGTTTGCCCAGCGCCAATCCGACAGCTTTCCAGTCAGGCGCTGCAACCGCCGGCGATTCTATCGCCTGTGCAAGGCGGGCCAACCCAATGCGAAAACGCGAAGTGCTCACCGGATACCTCCATCGCCAGGATCGGAAAGAGGGCTAAAACTGCGACTCGGCGGGTTCAAGCTTTCCGGCAGATGCAGGCCAAGATATGATCGTATCATGACCGATACACAGCCCTGGCTCGTTCTGGCGATGCAACTCCCGTCACAGCCCGCCTACACGCGGGTCAAGATTTGGCGCCGCCTGCGCGAGGCCGGCGCAGTGTCGCTGGCGAGCGGCGCCCACCTTATGCCCGACGAGCCGGCGCACCGCGACATTTTCAAGCTCGCTCTTCAAGACGCCGTCGCCGGGGGCGGGCAGGCGTCGATCATATCCGGTGCGATCCTTGAGGGAAGCGAGGATCCGGCGGAACTCTTCCGGACCGCAAGATCGGCAGATTTCGAAAGCTGGGCCGCCGAGGTCAAGCTGCTTCTGGCTGGCGACGTCAAGGCGTCATCGGTGGCTAGGATGCGCCGGAGATTGGATGCCATAACCGCCATCGAATTCGTGACGACGGGTTGGCGAGATCGCGCGGAAGAGATCATGCGCTCTCTTGTCGAGGCGACCCTGCGTCATCCTGATGTCGGCCGCGCGGCTCCAGGTGAAGCCTATCGCGTCAAGGAACTGCATGGCCGCACGTGGGTAACTCGTCGAGGCCTGGGCATTGACAGGATTGCATCGGCCTGGCTGATCCGCCGCTTCATCGACCCACGGCCGCACTTCCGCTTCGTAGATCCCGCCCGTTACGTACATCAGCGTCGGGAACTCCGGTTCGACATCGTCGACGGCGAATTCACGCACGAGGGCGACAATTGCTCTTTCGAAACCTTGCTGAAGCGTAGCGGGATAAGCGTTGATCCCGGCCTTTGCGAGATCGCCATGATCATCCACCAGCTCGATATCGAGGATGGCAAGTACGATCATCCAGGCGCAGCGGCGCTTTCTGATGCGATTGTTCGCATCTGCAGGCTGCACGAAGACGACGAGGACCGACTTGCCGCAGGCTCGGCGTTGCTGGACGAGATGTATGACGGCTCTAAGTTGAGGCTGCCGGTTTAGACCGCCTCGGCGTTGAGCTTGCTTGCCATTTTACGTTTCGCCTTGGCCGCGGCTGCCGGTTTGGGAACTTTGGCGACCTGCGGTACGGCGCCCTCAAGCTTGCGCGCCTTCAAGAGGGTGGCCTTCATCGGCGCGGCCTTCGAGGAGGAGGCTGATGAGGAGGACCCAGTTGAAGCGGCCGCAACTGCCTTCTTTTTGAGGTCTTTTTTCCTCCCGAGGCCGATCCGTAATGCCGGTTCCACACGATTTTTAGCATAATTTGCCGAAATCATGGGATAATCAGGCTGTAGTTTCCACCGAGCGCGGTACTCTTCCGCGGACAGATCATGCTGGCTGCGGAGATGCCGTTTCAGCGTTTTCTACCTGGCTCCACATTCAAGACAGGTGATCGCGTCAGGTTTGAGGGAGGCGCGGATCGAAACCGCAGGGGTGAGTTCCGGCTCCGCAGGTCCCGGCTCCTTCCCGAGCAAAGAGAGTGAACCGTAGATTGACCCTATAAGTCCAGGAGGTTCATCGGCCGAAACAGCATTGTTGCCGATGTGCGCAGAAACGATGATCGAAGTCAGATCGAGAAGTCTGTCTTGCATCAGTTTAAATTATCCCTGGGTTACCCGTCGGAATGTATGCGTGTTCCTTCACTCATATGTAAAGCGACTAATATCAAACTATTCGCTCGGCCGGCCCCAGAGGATGCGGACAAAAAGCGGGAGCGCGCCGTTTATTCAGTGATGAGGGTTGCCCGCTCTCAACTGGGCTTTCGCACTGCCAGCTCGCCGGGATACATGGAAGGCGGTAGCCAGGGGTTGGTGGAGTGCCAGGTGAGGACCCACTCGCTTGGCAGGTTACCCCACATGTTGAGCTGGCCGAGCGCGTCGAACACACCGAGGTACTGCGCATACTTGCCGGTTCCCTGCGTCCTGCGGATCGGACATCCCAGAGTGACGATCTCGAGGTCTTTCGTCTTTTCGCCGTCGAGCGAGGCGACCGCATTGCCGATCTGAAGCGCGCCCTTGCTGTGTCCGACAAGCAGCCTGAACGGACTCACCCGGTCACGGATCAGGGCATGGAGGACGTCCGACGAGCCTGAGCCATGGCGGAAGACCGGGGCGCCGTTGAGGGTCCTGGCATCGGACACCGAGCCTGCGAGCATGCGGCCGATCCTGGCGTTCTCAGGCGCGACATTGGCGATCGCCGTCTGGACCGTGGTCTTTGTACCGAGCCAGTCATGCATCCCGAAACCGAACCAGCCGCCGAGCCCCTGAAGGACCATGTCGGCAAGGCCGTATCCCGGCACAATGGCAAGCACCGGTGCGCCGAGCGCCTTCGAGACGTTCCAGCCCATCGCCGCACTTCCGAGTGCGGAACTGCCGACACCGGTAATGGTCACGACGTCGACCTTGCGGGTTTCGGGATGCGGGGATTCCAGGAAGGCTTCGACGCTGTCGAAACGGTGGACGTATGGCCGCGTTCTCGTGTCGATCAGCAGCAGGCATCCTTCGGGATTGCCGAGCGCGCCGAGATCGAGGATTCGCGATGGGATCTTCTCGTTGCTCGTCGGCGACGTCTCGACAACCACATCCTCGGCGTGGAGATCGGAGAGCAGGGCGGGCACATCGTAGAAGACCGCATCGAGCATCGTGTTGAAGTAGCGGCACATGACGATCGCCGGTTTCACGAATGCGGGCGGTATCTCGAATGAACGAAGCGACGGTTCATCTGTCTGGGTAGATGAATTGCTTGCCATGATGATACCCCTTTTTTACGGGGCAATGATCCGGAAAATTACTACGATTCGCAATGTATATTGATCGAAGCATTCAATCTATAATCTAAGGTTTTGGCGCTTTGTGATTTTATATTTGTATGTCGATTTAATTTATCGCTTCTAATCCCGAGAGGGAATAAGCAAAAGACTTGGAGATCAGCACTATACTGAAATGTACTAGATTGCAGTCCGGCTGCGCGGGACAGACAGGTTTATGAAGTTCGCTCAAAGCGCCTTTGGCGGGGGAGAACGAGGCTCGGGCTTCGCCTTTGCCTTGGCCCGCACCGCTATGCGGCTCTTCGTCTTGCGCTGGGCTACCTCGTTGGGAACCTCGTCTCCGCCGCTGGCGAAGTAGAATTCCCATGCCTCGAAGCTGGCCGCAAACTCCTGTTCGAGTTTCCGGCGGCCGCCACGAAATAGCCTGAAGGTGTAAACCTCCTGTAAACCGCACCCCCAAGGGGGAGTCTAAGTCATTGGCAAAGTTGGGCCGGGAGATAGGATGCGAACCTGTGACATCTTACTCCCAAAGCAAGCGCGCTAAAGCTTGAACGAACGTCCACTCCAGCCAAATGCCGTCCGGAAGCGGACTGACCGGATCGTGCCACTTTTCCGACAAGGAGTGCTCCGCGCGCAGCTGAAAAATATTTTCGCTTTCGGGAAGTCAGACAACGGCCCTGAGCGGCAACGATGGGTCGATTTTGTTGGGAACAACTTCCGGCCGGCGCGGCCTTGGCCTAGTTGCCTCGCCCATCAGTTCCGGGCCGCTGCCTCCGTTTGCACGGCGATGAAGCGCGCTAGTGGAATTTCTGTCAGGGGTCGTTCCGAAGCCATCGCATGAGCGACAAGTGCCATTTCGATCCAGTCCGAACCGTGGTCGTCACCTCGCTGCGCGAATGCATTCCAAGCGAGGACGCTGGCCCAATAGGCCCGCTTTGGTTCCAGCACGTTCTCGATAATCGCGGCGATCCGGTCTTCGATCTTGCGCTTACCTTTGATCGTTGCGGCAACGTCGTCGCCATTCTCAAACCAGGAATCTAGCTGAGGGTTGGTCGCCAGCCACCGGCCGGAGGCGCGCACTGCCCTCTCCACCGCCTTGGCATCGATTGCTGCAGCGCCGGCGCCCGTGAGCATCGAGGAAACTAGATCGTCCACCGAGACAGGCTTGGGCGCTACATCCGAGAGCCCGATCAGGTTGATTGCCTGAACGAGGCCAAACGGGGGGGCAGAGCCAAGCGGCCCATCAGCTAAGGCGCTGCTCAAGAGTATGGACGTGTCTTCGGCTGTCGTTTCATGGACCGACATCTCGGACGCAATATGGTCAAGCATGTCGTCGATCTCGGGCCTGCTTAGCGAGCTTGCCACCCAGGCATCCCGCACACCATGACCCTGCTTGATCAGAATTGATACTAGCGCATTCTTTCGGCCCTGCTTGATCGATGCGAATATGCTTTGGGCTCCCGCCCCATCGCGCTCAGATATCAGAAGTTCCCTGACCTGAATTGAGGGGCGTTTCTCTGACAACGAGCCGACAGTTCGCGCGGCTCTGATGATCGCGTCGATCGCACGGCGTCGATCTTCCGACACCCAGTTGCGGATCAGCATGAGATTCGTGACTGACGCCGCTGATACAAGCCCTCGATTGGCGGCTTCCTCTATCATGGAAGCCAACGGCTTAGCGATCGCATGTTCTGTAAGAAGCCAACCGATAGCAGCCTCACGAAGACTGGAATCGTCCGCGAGAATGAGTCCTTCCAACAAGCTGAGTTGCAGCTCGGCAGGCATGGCTGCCGTCAATTCGGCGAATTGGCTCTGAATTAGGAACGGGTCGCCCTCACAGGCTTTCACCAAGTCCTTCAACATCTCGTCAACATCGGCCATCGGGAGATTCTGATGGCCAGCTCCGGTCTGGACCATCGCTTGATCCATTGCGCTGCGTATATCCTCTCCCACCTCGATCCCAGCCCGTGAAAACGCCGAGACAAGGGTCATGGCTGCCGTCGGCATGAGCTTGCCAGTACGCATCTGCTGAGCGATCGTGGCTCGGACATTTTCCATGGCGGTGGTCGCATGGCCGTTGCCGGCTTCACTTCTCTGGCGTAGCTGTTCGAGAGCTTGGCCGAGCATGAAAGAATACGCGTGATGCATCATTGCATCGGGCCGCTTCTTACGCCCTTCGGCACCAGTGAGGTCGACGACCAGCAATAACGCTTCGGGTTGCTCCGCTAGCATATCTCCGACGCTGTGAGCCCCGAGCGAGAATTCGCCCGAGCGGATATCATCCCGAACCATGCGTGCAATCTGTTGGATGGCGGCACGTGGCGTCACGATTGATGTTCCTTTCTCAGAAGGCGATTGCTTGACCATTACAACTAGCGCCGGCGCGGCGACAATCCCATAGTGCTGCCGTAAGAAATTATAGCGCTCGATCCGCAGGCTGCCTCGGCAAAGGCGGACAGCCGTTCAGCGGCCAGAATGGGCCTTGAGAAAGATCCGCACATGATTACCGACATCCTCGATGGAGCGCCCCGAAGCGGCCAGCCAGCTGAGGCCTGCCTCGGGCATCCAAAATGAGTAAACAGACGGGCCACACTTGGTTACAGGAAATGAGCAGTTGAACAGCCGGAATGGGTCGTTCTAGCGTAACACCCGGTTTACGGCCGCCAACGCCTGATCTGGACTTGCTACTAACGCGATACGCGGAACCGGAGTCGCACTGGCGATGATGTTCAGTACCGTCTCAAGGAGTTCCATATTCTTGGGAGGTCGGGTTACGCCGCCGCCGATCGTCACGCAATCCACCGCATCACGGGCAAAGCCCTCTGCAAGCGCGTCCAGCTTGGCCGCATCTGCCGAGACGAAGACCACGGTTGCCTCATGGCCTGCTGCCTTCAACTGATCGAGGCTAAGAGTAATAGCCGCGAGAATTTTATCTGCATCCAGGCCAGGTGGGAGAGCCGGATCCGAAAAGTCGACTTCATCGGGGTGGATGCCGATCATCATCACATTCGCCACGGTCTTTTCCCTTATAGCTTCATGATCAGGATTTTGATAAGCTCATAATGACACTCATCATGACTGCGTGTTAAGCCCAGATTAAAGTCGCGAAATGAATGAAGGACAGCTCTAAGCATTTCGCTTTCGATAGGAGCCGTTCCGGAATGTCCGACTTTGCGGCCGTTTCGAGATTCGGATCGGACGACGTGAATCCGCGTCGCTTTCAGCTGAATTGAATCTGCGTACGCGATCGTCTGGTTCGACTTCGTTCCTGACAAAAAAGCGGATTTTCCAGTTGATTGCGCGAGGCACTAGCCAAACAAGCCATGCAAGAACCAATCCTGCCCGCCTGTAGCGGCGTCCATGCCATCACCCTGCCGGAAGACCCAGTAGCGCGCGCCCGTTTCGTCCTCGACTAGAAAATAGTCGCGAACGCTGAGCCACTCCGCCTCGCTCAAATGCCATTCGCCATAGATGCGCTCGGGCCCGTCTGCCCGTTTCACGCGCCGGCGCACGCCTCGCCATACGAAATGAACCGGCGGGTGATCGGGCAAAAGCGCCATCGTCTCGATCAATTCCGGCCTTGCGAACAACCGTGCCGGACGCGGCCAACGCTCCGGCCAGCGCAGGAGCGTAGGATCCGCCATCGGTGCGATGCGCTCCGTAGAGCGCTCAGGCATATGGCTCTCGCGCGCCGCCACGCGAAACAACCTTTTCTCGCCCACTCGATTACCGAGAATATCGACGAGCGCGGACACGTCGGGAACGGGCTTGTCGCCAAGGCTCGACATGGTCCGAAGGCCTAGAGGCTCAATCGCTGGTGCCGCCAGTACCATCCGTTCGATGCCGAAGCCAGGATCGACGGCCTCAATCCTATCGCACAGCAAACGGGCGATCTGCTTCTTGTCGCGGCTTGCCTTGGCGAGCCCACCGCGGATCGCCTCTACGGCGTTATCCACGCGGTGGAAACGAAGATCGAGCCGGCGCGCCCCGAAGCCCGCCTCGTCCAGTAATTGGCATACCGGAGGGAATGCGTACCGTAATCCTCGCTCGGTAAGCCAATTCCAGTGACCCATTCGTCAACCAGGCGGGCATATTGCTGCGCGCTGATGTGGGTCGCGTGGTCTGTGCGACTTGGGAAGATGAAATCTTCGAGCGATCCACCTCGCAACTCAAGCCATTTCAGAAGGCTGGCACGAGCGTCGTCCATCAACTCGAACTGGACTGGCCTTCCGGTCTATTGCTGAACCACTGTTGCCCGTGTCCGAATTTTCCGGTCACAAACGATGTCGCGATCATCATCTTCACCAGGTCGCAGCCGCGCAGTTTGCTGTCGATGGCAAGATCGAATTGGGCCCGATCCCGGATGCGTCGATGTTGGTCGAGAAAGAAGCGGACGGCCCAGATCTGACGGGGCTTGAACGCGCACTTCGCGCCCACTTTTCGCCCGACGTTCCATGAAACCCGCTCATGCGCGGCGGGATCGAATTCTGATAATCCCATGAAACGTCTCCAATGGCCATGATGGCCATAGGTAGAACGCGTCAGAACGGGTTGTCCCGCTTTGGTCACTCAGTGAGTGATGGCTGGATGAGGCAAAAATCACAGGCTTTTACCTCAAAAAATGATATTCAGTGAGTTATAAAAAGGCTATTTATGGCTCATGAAGTGGAATTGGCAGCAGCCAGACTGGCCTGAATTTCGTTGGGATAGCGCCTCTTTGGCGACGTCTGAAGCCAGATTCCTGCAGCAGTCCGGGATACTCATCGGTTCGGTCAAACACCTTGCCGACGATGACCGCGCCGCCGTCACCATCGATATCATGACCGGCGAAGCGCTCAAGACGTCCGAGATCGAAGGCGAGTTGCTCAACCGCGACAGCGTGCAATGCTCGCTTCGCCGCCAGTTCGGTCTTGAAGTCGGAGACCGTCGCATCCCGCCGGCCGAGCGCGGCATCGCTGAAATGATGATCGCCCTCTATCGCGACTTTGCCGAACCGCTCGCGGATGAGACCCTGTTCGCCTGGCACCGCATGGTGGTCAGTGGGCGACACGACATCGAGGCTGTCGGCAATTACCGCGAACACGCAGACGCTATGCAGGTCGTCTCAGGTTTCAGCCACAAGCCGAAGGTGCATTTCGAGGCCCCGCCCTCGCAGGACGTGCCACTGGAAATGCAGAGTTTCCTTGCGTGGTTCGCCGCCACGTCTCCCGAGGGGACAAGACCGTTGCCGGGGTTGACCCGGGCCGGGATCGCTCACTTCTATTTCGTGTCGATCCATCCCTTCGAGGATGGCAACGGGCGCGTGGCTCGTGCGCTAGCCGAGAAAGTGCTGTCACAGGCAATCGGCCAGCCCAGCCTGATAGCCCTTTCACATGTCATCCAGCGCAAGAGGGCCGCCTATTACGATGCGCTGGAAGCGGCTAACAAGAAAAACGAAATCACCGCCTGGTTGACCTATTTTGCCGAAACCGTGCTGGACGCCCAGACGCACAGTCTTGCCCTGATCGACTTTCTCATCACCAAGACGCAATTTTACGACCGCTTCCGGGACCGGCTGAACGAGCGGCAAGCGCGCACCATTGCTCGGATGTTCCGCGAAGGGTTGGACGGCTTCATCGGGGGGCTGAGCGCGGCCAATTACATCACCATCACCGGTACCTCTCGTGCAACTGCAACCCGCGATTTGCACGAGTTGGTCGATATGGGCGCACTGAGGCAGACCGGCACGCTGAAATCCACCCGCTACTATCTCGACTTGGGCCAGTAGCGGGCCACGACCCATTGTGGCCGTCCAGCCGCCAATTTTCACTCTCCAGGTGCAGACCAGCCGCTTTTCCAATCTGGACGCCCAGGATGGCCGTTTGCGGAATGTCGGGTCATCTTTGGGAACGGACAGATAGCTGCCCGTCCGCTGAACGACTTACCTTACAGCGATCAGGCAAAAGCTGCTGGTCGGCTGCTGACCGCCAAAGGCAGCCAGGCCCTCATCCGCCAGCGCGAGTCCATCGGCGGGTTAACGGGGCCGCTATCGAAATGGAGGGACCTCATTTCATAAGGCCGGCCGCTCGCAGAGCGTTTTCTATAACCTTGCAGGCATTGGCGCCCCTGGCAGGTTCCCTCATTCGGTACTGAGGCGTGAACCACGATCCATCGCTTTGGCCGCCCTGCGATGCGGCCGACATCGGCACGGCATCAGGTACCGGCTCTACCGCCAGTTCCGGTACCGCGGCCATTTCATGCTGTGTCAAAAGACCCCAAAACTTGCAGATTCGCTGCGTCGAGGAAATTCCGACATCGATCATGAAGGCTCCGGCTCGCCCGCATCCCTCCGGGTTCGAGGTGTCCAGCGGGGTGCCATGATCCATTCCCTTAATTGCGTAAGCCTCGATCACATCGCGGCCCTCAGCGTTACGCCAAACCTGCCGTGAGGAGCGGCCTATCGCCTCTGTCATGCTTGGTGTTTCAGACACTCCGTGAAGTTCGCGCCAAGGCGCAAGAATAGCCTGCGCGTTTGCGGGATGAACAGTGTTATCTGCACTCCCGTGCCATACCGAAAGCGTCGGCCAAGGGCTTGCATGTAACGACGCTCCGCGTAGGCGGGAGACAAGCTTGCTCGTATCCGGGATACCTTGGCCGCTCATCAATTGAAGTGCCTGGGGCACGTTGCTGACGCAGCCGTAAGGCAGACCCGCGATGACGGCAGCTCCGGCAAACACTTCCGGATAAGTTGCAAGCATAACAGCGGTCATGGCCCCGCCCGCAGACAGGCCGGTAATGAAAACACGGGCCGGATCGATGGAATGTTCGGTCATGACGGCTGCCACCATTTGCCGGATTGAGAGCGCTTCGCCTGAATTGCGACGAATATCGGCGGGTAAAAACCAGTTGAAGCAAAGGTTGGAATTGTTCTCGCGTCTTTGCTCTGGAAAGAGGAGCGCAAAGCCGTGTTGATCGGCCATTTCCGACCAGCCCGCACCTGTATCGTAACCTCCCGCATTCTGGGTACAGCCATGCAGAACAACGACGAGCGCCGCGCCAGCCTTGAAATTTTTCGGAATGTAGACATGCGCCGCCAAAGCGCCAGGATTGCTCCCGAAGTCAGTAAGTCGCGTCAGCCGGCTGTTTGCCCTGAAATGCTCGACATCAAGCTTGCGATGGAGGCTAGCGAGCTGTGAAATAGTGTCTGAAAGACTGCGCATTGCATATTCCTTGATCGAGGAAGTCAGCGCAGGAGCGCGCCACGCGGTTATGCTGCACTGCACAATAATTGGGGTATTCGATCTGGCTTACAAGTCATCCTGCGGAGAATTTTTGGGGCGACAGGTCTTGGGAAAAAGGCTCGCTCGCAATACGTGCGCATAAAGAATCTGATCGACGCGCAGATCTGCAAAAATCCGTTGCGCGCTTGCAAAGGGCAGCTGATCCGAGGACGAAAAGGACCGCGTGGTCACGCGAACCGTCGACGGGCTGCTTTTGCGATACTCAAGGCGTGGGGGGCATTCCCGACTGCGATTTGCTGACGTCGCCGATTTCCAAATGAAGGCGCAAACAAGCCGATTGGAAATCAAGACCGACCCGGTTTCAGCGCGCCTATGGACACAGCCAGCCTGAAGGAAACCCCCTGTCGCTGAAACTTGCGTTAGGGGGCTTCTTCGTGCGCAGCCATGTAGAGGTAACCTGGATCAAACTGACCGCGCGCCGCCAGTTTCGCCGGGTCAACTATCTCCACCTGCGAGGATCTGAAAACACAAAGGCGCTCCTCGCGCAGTTGGCGAAGCACCCGGTTAACATGGACATTGGTCAATCCGCATATCTCTGAGAGGTCCGTCTGCGTAAGCGCGAGCACAAAGCGATGTCCATCGCTGAGCCCTGCGGAAGTGAGACGCATGTTGGTCTCGCACAGGAAATGCGCGACCCGGCCAACCGCGTCCAGCCGGCCGAGCCGGAACAGCCACGCCCGGTGTATCGCCGCATCGATCAACGTCGCGAACCATAGTTTTCGGCCCAGGGCCGGACGCTCGGCAATCATCGCGTCGAGTTCACTGTGGGGCACGATCGCCACCCTGGCAGGCGTCATCGTGCCGACATCATGGTCGAGCGTCAGCAAGGGGTAGGCGTGAAGGTCCACGAAGTCGCCGGGAACGTGGATGGCTACCAATTGCCGCAAACCGTTGCGATCGTCGATGTAGCGGGACATGATGCCTTCGGTCAGCAGCATGCTCTGGCGCAGCCGGGTGCCGGCGCCAATGACTATTCGCCGTGCATCCAGCGAGCGCACCTCGACAACCCCGGCCTCCAGCCTCTCGCGTTCGTCGGAGGACAGGCTCATGCCCCTTTTTTCTCTGAGGAAACGGTCGGTATACAGAAGGGGCCTCCTTTTGCGGATCGCAAACACGCAAGCGCCTTCAAGTGTAATCCCGCAGTTCCGCGTACGTTGCAGCCTCGGCATCGTGGAAACGTACTGACGCAAGTTAATTCTGCTCTCGGCCCGGCAACCCGCCGCAGTGTTCGCCTGTTCCGATGATACTGTGACCCAAGGCATGCGACCGTCGTTTTGACGTCTTATCCGCCTTGCATCCCATATACAAAAGGATAGCCAAATGGCTAAGACGCAAGAAGATGCGCCGACTGCAGCGAAGGCGAATGCCGTCCCGAACGATTCTGCCTTGGCCGATATCCCGGGAGAAACGGCCGGGAAGGCGCCTGCGATACCGGCGGACGCCGCCATATCCGGCACGTTTTCCGAATTACAGGCGCCGGGTGGGGAGACCCATCAGACGGCTGGCGGAGATGTAGCCACGCTCACCACGCAACAGGGCATTCCCGTCGCAGATGACCAGAACAGTCTGAGACAAGGTGCACGCGGCCCCGCATTGCTGGAGGACACGCATTTTCGCGAGAAGATGTTTCATTTCGATCACGAGCGGATACCTGAACGTGTGGTCCATGCGCGTGGATACGGCGCCCACGGCTTCTTCGAACTCACCGACAGCCTTAGCGACGTCAGCCGTGCCGACGTTTTCCAGCGTGTCGGCGAGCGCACGCCGGCCTTTGTGCGGTTCTCGACGGTCGCTGGTTCGAAGGGCTCGCCCGATCTTGCCCGCGACGTGCGCGGCTTTGCGGTCAAGCTCTATACCCAGGAAGGCAACTGGGATCTTGTCGGTAACAATATCCCGGTGTTCTTCATTCAGGATGCGATTAAGTTCCCCGACCTGATCCATGCCGCCAAGCCTGAGCCGGACCGCGACTTTCCGCAGGCCCAGACTGCGCACGACAATTTCTGGGACTTCGTCAGCCTGACGCCGGAGAGCTTCCACATGATCATGTGGACAATGTCCGACCGAGCCATTCCGCGTTCTCTTCGCATGATGGAAGGATTTGGTGTCCATACCTTCCGGCTCGTCGATGCCAAGGGCATGTCCACTTTCGTCAAGTTCCACTGGAAGCCAAAGCATGGTCTCCAGTCGGTCGTCTGGAACGAGGCGGTGAAGATCAACGGAGCCGATCCCGATTTCCATCGCCGCGACTTGTGGGACGCGATCAATTCCGGCGATTTCCCTGAATGGGAACTCGGGGTGCAACTCTTCGATGATGCTTTCGCCGACAGTTTCGATTTCGACGTGCTCGATGCGACCAAGCTCATTCCCGAGGAGCTCGTGCCCATCCGCGTGGTCGGCCGGCTGGTGCTCGACCGCGTGGTCGACAACTTCTTCGCCGAAACCGAGCAAGTCGCCTTCTGCACCCAGAACGTGCCCCCCGGCATCGACTTCTCGAACGATCCGCTGCTTCAGGGGCGCAATTTCTCGTACCTCGATACCCAGCTCAAGCGGCTGGGCAGCCCCAACTTTACGCATATTCCGATCAACGCACCCAAATGCCCGATGGCTCATTTTCAGCAAGATGGACACATGGCGATGCACAATCCCAAGGGCCGCGCCAATTACGAACCAAATAGCTGGGGACCGACCCAAGGCGGGCCGCGCGAGGATCCGGTTCGCGGTTTCACCAGCGTCGCCGAGGAAGCCGATGGCCCCAAGCAGCGCGTGCGATCCGAGAGTTTCGCCGATCACTACAGCCAGGCCCGGCAGTTCTTTGTCAGCCAGACGCTGATCGAACAAAAACACATTGGCGATGCGCTCGTATTCGAACTGTCAAAGGTTGAACGCCCGGACATTCGCTCGCGGACCATTTCCCACTTGCTCAATATCGATAGCGGCCTTGCTGCAACTGTGGCCGACGGGCTGGGCCTCGCACTGCCCGGTGCGGCGGTCGCGGCCCAGGCGCCAATCGAGGATCTGCCGCCCTCCGACAAGCTCAGCATCGTCAAGAACGGGCCTGACAGTTTCAAAGGCCGCAAACTAGGCATCCTGCTCAGCGACGGGGCCGATGCGGAGATTCTCGCCGCGCTGCTCGCCGCAGTGGAGGCCGAAGGCGCGGTCTATGAAGTGGTCGCCCCCAAGATCGCCGGGGTCACCCTGTCTGACGGGACGAGCGTTGCAGCCAAGCACAAGATCGACGGCGGACCTTCGGTCCTCTTCGATGCAGTGGCAATCTTGGTTTCCGAAGCGGGCGCAGCGCTGCTCTCGCTCGATGCCGCTGCCAAGGATTTTGTGACTGACGCCTTCGCTCACTGCAAGTTCATCGGGATGAATGACGAGGCAGAGGAGATCTTCGAACGGGCGGGCATCCTCGACGACCTCGACGAAGCATGCCTGCCGCTGGAGAGTGCAGCGGATGCCGAGCCATTCCTGACCGCTTGCCGCGCGCTCCGCCACTGGCCGCGCGAACTGGAGGTCGATCTCGATGCACGGCCCGCAGCCTGATCTGACGGTGGCTACTGCCTATCCCGGAGGCGGCATATCGCCGTCTCCGGGCGGTCCGCGAGAGCCGCGTTTGCGGATCGGCATTATTGCCCATTTGCGCCACCCCATAGCGGAGCCTTTCGCCGGCGGGCTGGAGATGCATACCCACCTCCTGGCACGCGCCTTGCGCAAGCGCGGCCACGCGGTGACGGTATTCGCCTCGACCCATTCCGACCGCCGCCTGGGACTGGAAGCGATTTGCACCGAGACCGCGCTTGCCGCGGTCGGCACGACGGAAGCGGGCGACGTGGCGTTCTTCACGGAGCATCATGCCTACCTCAGCCTGATGAACGGCCTTCGGCACCGTGACTTTGACCTGATCCACAACAACTCGCTCCATTACCTTCCGGTGACGTTGGCGGACACGCTGCCGATGCCCGTGGTCACCACGCTGCACACTCCGCCGTTCTGCTGGTTGGAGAGCGGCGTACGGCTATGTTCGGCACGAAACCATGCCTTCGTCGCCGTCTCGCAGGCGGTCGCCGCGTTCTGGGCACATGTCGCCAAAGTGGACGAGGTAATCCTGAACGGGATCGATCTTGAGAACTTCGCATTCCGCCCGATTTCCGATGAGGCGGGGTATCTCGTCTGGTACGGGCGGATCGTACCGGAAAAGGGCCTGCATTTCGCCATCGATGCAGCGCGGCTGATCGGCCTGCCGCTGCGCATTGCCGGGCCGATCCTTGACCCCGATTATTTCAGCACCCGCATCGCTCCCCGGCTCGGGCCGGACACGGTGTATATCGGTCATCTTGCCCACGCCGATCTGGCGCGTCTCGTCGGCGGTGCGAGAGCCTTCCTGTGCACACCGATGTGGGACGAGCCCTACGGACTTGTCGTAGCAGAAGCGCTGGCGTGCGGTGTCCCAGTGGCGGCTTTCGCCCGCGGAGCCATCCCCGAAATCATCGACGCGAACAGCGGTATCCTGGCCCGGCCCGATGACGTTGCCTCGCTCGCCGCAGCGGGGCTTGCGGCATTGTCGTTGAAGCGCAGCCACTGCCGTGCCCGCGCCGAATGGCTATGTGATTCGCAGCAAATGGTGGGCAACTACGAGACCCTGTACCGCAATCGCATCGCTGCACACCCCAACGGGAAAGCGCGTTCGGCAGTTACGGACCCCGCCATTCAGAGCTGCGTTGGCGCTTCCAGTTTGATGCGCTCCTGTGCCGGAGGGCCTCATGGTTGACATGGTATCCAAGGCCCGGCGCGGCGGCATGGAATTTTGCGTGTGTGTCCCGGCCCGCAATGAAGCGCGCAGATTGACGACATTGCTCAACGCTCTTGCTGCCCAGACGTGGGAAGGACTGATTCCGGTCTCGATCGTCATCAACAATTCCAGTGACGATAGTCTTGATGTTGTGAGGCGGGAACAGGCGCGGCACGAGGGCCGACTGTCGCTGCACGTCGAGCAAGTGACGTTTCCGGAAGCGATGGCTCATGCGGGATCGGCTCGCAGGATGGCGATGGACAAGGGAAGTGCATTACGCGCTCTTGATCGGCACTTTGTTCTGGTCAGCACGGATGCCGATACGAGACCCCCTCCCGAATGGCTGGAACGTATATCGCGGGCTATGCTTTGCGGAGCGGACATAGTCGGTGGCGACCTTGCGATTGACCCCTTCGAGCCTCTGCCGCCGCAGGTCGCGAAAATTCGGGATGCCTGGGAGAATTATTGGCAAATTGTGCGCAGGATAGAGGATGCAATCGACCCGCTGCCGTGGGATCCGCCTCCTCGCCACGGAGATCATACGGGTGCCTCGTTGGCGATCCGCGCGCAGCTATACGCAAAATGCGGCGGGGTGCCGCTGTTGCCGACAGGAGAAGACCTTGCGCTTGTCGCTGCGGCCGTCGCTGCCGGCGGAAAACTGGTTCATCCGCAGGACGTCTTCACTTACGTATCTCCGCGCCGCGATGGCAGAGCGCATGGAGGCATGAGTTGTCACATGGACGCGCTCTTCCAGGACGCTGTTCGTCAAGGCCAGCCCCGAGCCCCGGCATTCGAGCACTGGCGACTGCGTGCGCTCTGGCGCCGAAAGCTACGCAGCGAACCGGATGGCAACGCCCGGATCGCCCTGCTCGAGCCTTCGCTTGATCCCATGCCCGACGACATGGTGCTCGAGGTCGCGACATGAGGCGGCGTCCGATCGGCTATTACGTCCATCACCAAGGCGCCGGGCATCTCGCGCGCGCGGTGGCCATTCAGACTGCGAGCGACTGGCCGATTGTCTTGCTTGGGACGGGCGTCGGCGAGGCGGGCGTAGAGCTCGCCGATGACTGCCTGGTCCCGGGCAGGTGGGATGGGCAGGACAATGCCGAATGTCGCCCACATGCACTGCATTATGCTCCGATCGATCATCGCGGTGTGCGCGCCCGCGTTGCCCGCTTCACCCAGTGGATCGCATCCGCTGAACCAGCCTTGATGGTCGTGGACGTTTCGGCAGAGATGGCGATGATCTCGCGCGCGGCATCGGTGCCCACGCTCTACGTCCGTCTTAACGGCAAGCGAAACGACGCGGCCCATCTCGAAGCATTTCGCGCAGCGCGTGCGCTGCTGGCCCCCTTTCATGCCGATCTCGAGGAACCTTCGACTGCGCAATGGGTGCGGCAAAAGACCTGCTACTTTCCCGGTATCGTCTGCCCGCCCGCAAGCGACGTACCTGTAGATTGCAGCGTCCTGATCGCATTCGGGCGCGGCGGGACGCCCGGCGAGGGAGACCGCATCGCTGCCGCAGCCCGCGCATGCCCGCAATGGCAATGGCGCGTGATCGGTCCCGCCCAGGTACCCCTCAATCCGCCTGACAATCTGACTTTCGCCGGTTGGAGCCATACGCCCGAGCGCGAGATTGCGCGCGCTGCGATTGTTGTCGGTGCAGCCGGCGACGGCGTGGTCGGCGCGGTGATGGCAGCCGGGAGGCCTTTCATATGCATTCCCGCTAGCCGGCCTTTTGACGAACAGGATGCCATAGCCGCCGGCCTCGCGGCAGCGAGAGCCGCGATCGTCCTTCCGGCATGGCCAGCGGCCGAGCGCTGGCCCGAGCTGATCGAACAGGCACTCCGGCTACCTCTCGCAGCCCTCGGCGCGCTCCACGATGCCAGCGGTGCGCAAAAGGCAGCGGTCTGGCTCGCCGAGCAGGCGAGCCAGACCCGCTTTTTGGAGCACTCGGCGTAATGCTTTCCACCCTTGCCACATCCGATCGACCGGGGCCGGCGACGCGCGCTGCGGCGATAGCGACGCGCATTGCCGAGCTTGGCGCGCGCTACGATGCTGCGCCGGTGTTTCCGATAGACAGCATCGGCTGTCTTGTTTCCGCAGGGCTGCACCGCGATTTCGCGGCGCCCGCCAGCGGAGGCACGCCCTTCACCGATACGTCTGCCCGGTACCGGGCGCTGCTGGACGTTCTGCGCATCGTCGGCCGTGCCGACCTCAGCCTCGGTCGGCTCTATGAAGGCCATGTTAACGCCCTCGCCTTGTTCGAATGGTACGGCACCCCAGCACAGGCTGCCCGGCTCGAACGCGAGTTGGAGCAAGGCGCGTTATACGGGATATGGGCGACGGAACCACCGCCGGGCGTCGTCATCGAGCACGATGGTGAAGGCAAGCAGGTGCTTAGCGGCAGCAAGTCGTTCGCCAGCGGAGCGGGCGGACTTGCTTTTGCCCTTGTCACGGCGCAGCCCCCTGAGGGCTCGCGGCGGCTGATAATTGTGCGTGCCAACGATGCGCGCCGCGCCGATTGCACTGGGTGGCGCGTTCGCGGCATGCGAGCGACAAATAGCGGGCTCTACGATCTGACGGGACTGGCTGTAGAGGAGATCGACCTGCTGGGCCTTCCCGGCGACTACGATCGAGATCCGCGTTTTACTGCCGGGGCATGGCGATTCACCGCCGTTCAGCTAGGGGGGATCGAGGCGCTCGTCTCCGAGACACGGCTCGCGATACCCGATTCCGCGCGTAGCGATCCTCTCCAGAGGAAGAAGTTTGCAGACTGCGTCGCGGCTGCCCGCACCGCCTATCTCTGGGTCCGCGAATGCGCGATGCGCGCGGCGCGGGATGACGAGGACGGACCCGCCTTCGCCCGCATGACACGCGGCGTGGTCGAGCGCGCCGCGCTTGACGTCATGGAGCTTTCCGCGCGGATCGTTGGCACCCGCAGCGCGATGGACGGGGAGCGCATCGACAAGATCTGCCGCGACCTCGCGCTCTACCTGCGTCAGGCCGGAGCTGACCACGCGCGCGATCAGGCGGCTCTTACATGGCTCGACCGTGACGCCTGGGGCGATGGAGATAGGCTGTGGTAGATCTGTCGCTCGCCCGGCGGCCATACCAGGCTTTGCGCTGGCTGGTGCTGGCCCCCCATCCCGACGACGAGACGCTGGGGGCAGGCGCGCTCATCGCACAAGCCGCGCTCGGCGGCCATTTCGCGGCGCTTGTCTACCTGACCGATGGATCGGGGTCGCACGTAGAGCGCGCCGGCCTTTCATCGCGGCGAAAACGGGAGGCGGGTTTAGCCCTGTTCCGGCTGACCGGGAGCCGCAGCTTCCCGCCCATCCATCTCGGCTGGACCGACGCCGCCCCGACCGCCCCCGAAAGCATAGCATTCGCCCGGACTGTCTCGGCACTTGCCGCCCTCTGTCGCCGTCTCCGAGTAGACGCCATCGCCGTGACCGCGCGGCACGAACCCCACTGCGACCATGCCGCCGCGGCCGGGGTCGCCTATGCGGTGCGCGCGAGTGCGAAATGCCGGCTCCTTGTGGCGGAGTACCGCGTCTGGGCAAGTTCCCCTCCTGCGCGGGACTACCGGACACTCAACACTCAGGCGATGCCGATCGGGAAACGGCGACAGGCCCTGCGCGCGCATCGCAGCCAACTCACGCCCTTACATGGCCCCGGCTTCCGGTTGCCTGCCCAACGCCAGCGCATGCCCGCATCCGACACCCTGTTTCTGCGGAGATCCCGATGATCCGACCGTCCACCAGCCTCCCCCCCGATTACTTCGAGGAGATGTTCAGGCAGACCGATGATCCATGGGACCTGGAAACGAGCGAGTACGAGCGCGGCAAACACGCCCATACCATTCGCGCCCTAAACAACCGGGTCTACGAGAGCGGTTTCGAACTCGGGTGTGCGAAGGGCGCATTGACGCGGGCGCTGGCGCCATATTGCCGCAAGCTGCTGGCAGTAGATGTCAGCGTGACGGCACTGCAGGCCGCACGGGCAGGATGTGCGGCGCTGTCCAACGTATCTTTTGCCGAAATGTCCTTCCCCCGGTCAGCACCTGCCTCTTCATTCGATCTCGTAGTCCTGTCCGAAGTCGCCTATTACTGGGCCGATCCAGACCTGCACGAGGCCGCCAGGTGGCTGGCCTCTCATGTAGTGCCGGACGGAAACGTGCTTCTGGTCCACTGGACGGGAGAAACCGATTACCCCCAGAGCGGTGACGAGGTGGTCCTGAAGCTCCTGGCGATGCTTGAGGCGCGGGTCGACGTGATCGAAGCCCAGCGCATGCCGTTCTATCGCCTCGACCTCTGGCGGATCCTGGCGTGACTCTTAGCGTCCTGACCCTCGTGAAGAACCGTCCCGCTCATCTGGCACAACTGATCGAGGGCCTGCGCCGCAGCACGGTTATACCCGGCGAGCTCATCGTCGTCGACATGGGCAGCCGGCCTTCGGTCGCGGTCGGAGAAGCGCCCTGCCCGGTCCATATCCTCCACCTTTTCCAAGATGAGCTTCCATTGGCGGCCGCGCGCAACATGGCGGCGGATGCAGCTGGAGGAGACGCGCTGCTTTTTCTCGATGTCGACTGCATTCCCATGCGCGGGCTGGTCGCTGCGATGGCGGACGTGATCGCGGACCATGATGCACTCGTCTGTACACAAGTGCGCTATCTCGGTCCGGATGACGCGCGCGGACAATGGGAGGAAGCTGACCTCCTGTCCCGCTCTCCGGGTCATCCGGCCCGGAGTTTCCCTGCCAGCGGACTGCGTCCGGTGCAGGATGCAGGACTGTTCTGGTCGCTGGTCTTCGGCATACGGCGCGGCACGTTCCTCGACCTCGGGGGTTTTGACGAGGCCTTTACCGGCTACGGCGCTGAAGATACCGACTTTGGCTTGCGCGCACGGAATGCGGATCTCCCGTTATTGTTCATGGGGGGACCGGGCGCGTTCCATCAGTTCCACGACATGTTCGAGCCGCCTCTCCAGCATTTTGACGACATCGTTCGCAACGCACGCGTATTTCGGGAGAAGTGGGGCTGGTGGCCCATGGCGGGCTGGCTTGCCGCCTGCGAGCGCGCCGGACTTGTCGCATGGACGGACGATAGCCTCGAGGTACTACGACAGCCAAGCAATTCCGACATCGCGCGGGCCCGCGTGCTCCTCGCAATCCCCTGAAGGCGGTGCCGGCGGGTTTTGGCCCACCGGCACAAGCGTTAGCGTTGCATCGAATGCTTGATGGTTCGCATTTCGTCATGGCCTGCCTTTACGGAGGCGTAGCAGGTCTCGATCAACTGGAGTACTTCGGGTGATAGGTCCAGGTCTTCGAGAGCATCCTCGAACTTGGCCTTGATATGGTCTTCGCCCGCTTCGACTTCGTTGACGATTGCCTTGTCATCATGGCCGGTCATTGAAGCCTTGAGGTTGAGGAACATTCGATGGGCGCCGGCCAAAACCGTGCCGTCGTCTTCCGCATTGCCGCCGAGGCGAACCACTTCCTGCTGAAGCCGTGAGGCAACTTCGCGGCGTTCGGAGGCCCGGCTGGTGAAGAGCGCGCCAAATTGCCCGCTGTCGCTGTCCTTCGCGGCTTCACTATAGCCATCCACGCTGTCAATGGTGGTGGCGATAAGAGAGTTGAGTATTGAAATATCGTGAGAGACTTCGGTCATTGTCATACCTGTCGAAAAGGTCGGAACGACGATCGTCCGGACACTAACCAAACGCAGCCTGGAACAGAAAGACACGGAAGCCGGAACGAAATTAACCTGGATCAGCACGATTTGCACGCGGGTTAATCTGTGCTCCCGAATCCGACCGGAATGCGCAAGGCATCTGCGGCATCGTCAATCTCTCGTTGCTGGGTGAGGCTATCGAGCATGCAGTTGAAGAATTCCAATGCCTCGTAGGACGTCGTCAGGGGCAGTTTCACTTTGGCCCCCTCAAGGGCAACCGCAACCGCGTCCTCCGAAGCGGCGCGAAGCTCTTCCAGAAACGCCTCGCGACTGGTCGCCTTGCCCAGAGCTTCGATCATCAGTGCTTCCATCATTTCGACGAGCGCGCCGCCGTGCGCAGTACTCGCGGCACTGCTAAGGAATTCCGGAACCTCGGTAAGCGTCTGTGACCCACCGGATGCCGGGCTGGCTTCGTGCAGCACAAGGGGCTTTCCGGCTCCCCGGTCCGTTACAAGATACCATCGGTCCCCATTCGAGTTCACCGCGAAGGGTGTTCCGTAATTGGCCATGATAATTCCTTCCATTGCGCGGGGCGTCCGCGCCACTACGCCACTAGTTTTGCAGGACCTGCGAGACGGATTGCATCAGCTTCTGATGAGTCCATGGCTTGCGGATGAATTGGCCGTCGGCGGGCCGCAAATCCGAACCAAGGTGATGGTGGCCCGAGGTGAGGAGAATGCGCACCGGAGGCCAAAGCCGCTGCACCTGGCGCGCAAGTTCCAGTCCGTCGAGCGTTCCGGGCATGTCGATATCGGTGAACAGCAGGCATATTGCTTCGTGTCGATCGAGGATGATCAACGCCTCCTCGGCATTTCCGGCCTCGAGAACCTCGAAACCCTCTGCGCTGAAAATGTCGACGGCCAGCATGCGTACAAGGGCATCGTCTTCGACCACCAGCACAGTAGACTTGGAATCGTAATTCGGCATCAAAGCTCTCCTTACCGGGGAGCTGCCCCGTTTATGTTCAATGCCGTCCGCGGATAGAAGTTCGCAGCGATGAATAATTTAGTCAGGCTCGCGCGCGAGAGGCATTGTAAAGGTGAAGCACGTCTCGGCATTGTCCGAACGCACGCAGAGCGTCCCACCGTGGGCACGGGCGATTTCGGATGCGATGTGCAGACCAAGTCCCAGGCCCTGGTTACCGCCGCGTCCTTGCCCTCGCTGAAAGGGCTGGAAAAGCCGTTCCATCGTGTCCGGCGCGATAGCCTCGCCGCCATTGGCGACAGAGATCGTCAGATTGCCCTGCCCCGTCCTCGCCTGCAGCCGGACCGGAAGTTCCTCACTCCCGTGCATCAGGGCGTTGCCGAGCAGGTTCGAGAGCAATTGCCCGATGCGTATGTGATCACAATCGACGGGCTCGTCGAGCGCATAGGTCGCCTCGACCCGCTGATCGGGCGCGATGGAACGCACCTCGTCGACGATCTGCCGCAGCGTAGGTTCCAGAGGCTCGTTTGCGTCGCGCGAAAGCGTAATGCCGCCGCCAAGCCGGCCGCGCGCGAAATCCATCACGTTGTCGATGAGGCCAAAAGCGCGCACGGCGCTGCCGTCCATCAGGTTCAGCACCATGCGTGCGCGCTCGCTCAGCGTTTCCCTCTCAAGAATGCGAATGCCGCTGACGATCGAGGCGACCGGGTTGCGCAGATCGTGGCCCAGGACTGCGATAAACTGCTCACGCAGTTCGGAATCAACGTGGGCGGCCTTCACTTCTTCCTGGGCGTCGTTGCGCTCGCGCAGCAAGTTGCGTTCATAGGCACGCCGTTCCGTCGCCAGGAAGACCGTAAAACGTATGAAGCTCACCCGGCCGACTTGATCGCGGCGCTCTATCGCATTGACCAGTGTGGGGAGGAGGCGGCCATCGGCGGCGACGATGTCCAATGCGACTTCATTGAAGCTGCCCTGCATGTGCAGCATCGGAGCGAAGTGGGTTTCGTAGAAAATCTTGCCGCCGATCGCGAGAAGATCGGAGAAACGCTTCCCTTTCAGATCCTCGGCCGGATATTTGATCCAGTTGGCAAACGTTCGGTTGGCCCGCGTGATGCGGCCGTTCCGATCGGTAGAGAGGTATCCGCATGGGGCCGTCTCGAACAGGTCTTCGAAATCAAGCGCTTCCCCACCGCCGGGGGGCAGAGGGGCTGGCCCCTCAGACAAAGGCCCGGATCGCCTCGAATGTCGCTACCGGAGCGCTCAGGTTTGGACAATGCCCGGTGGCATCGAGCACGACCAGTTCGCTTCCCGGTATCGCCTCATGCACGTACCGGCCGACGCTGAGGGGTGCGATGACGTCGTCGCGGCACTGTAGGATCAGCACGCGCGCACCGATCGCAACCAGATCGGCTCGATTGTCGGACAGGAATGTCGCGCGGGCGAACTGCTTGGCGATCTCGGGATCGGCGCGGCAGAAGCTTTCGGCCAATTCCTCGCCCAATTCCGGGCGATCCGCATTGCCCATGATCACAGGTCCCATGGTTCGCGACCAGCCAGGTGATTGCTGTCGAGAAAGTCGAGCAGGTCATCGATCTGCCCGCGGTTGAACCCGCCGATATAATCGCCGTCGTCAATGTAACACGGTGAAGGCCCAACCAGGACCAGCGTGGAGAACAAATCCGGTGCACGACGAGCGGCGAGCAGCCCGATCATGGCGCTGACCGAATGGCCGACAAAGATTCCGCCCCTTATTCCGGTCGCGCGGGCCAGCTCCACCACATCCTCGCAGTATCCGTCGAGGGATGCATATTTCACAGGGTCGTAGGCAAGCGGATCGGTCTGCCCCATTCCGACATAATCGAACAGCACCGTGCGAAAAGCGGGCTCGAACCGGGGCGCGACATAGCGCCACATGTTCTGGTCGCAGCCGAATCCATGCGCAAACATCATTGTCCGCCTGCCCGAACCGCTTACACGAGCATTGAGTTTGCGCACTATATCCATTGCACCATCGCGCGTCTGCCCGATACCAGCCTCCGCGAGCTTGAACGGGGAACGTGATGCCATAGCGAGAGATGTCCTGGGCCCGCAATGACGAGCCGCGTCAAATGCTCTTAGGACCGTTCACGTGAGCGTAGCAGAACGTGCCCTCATTTCCTAATTCGGTTTTGGATCAATCGCGACTTCCTCGCCCACGGTAGGGCTCGGCGACCTCGGATTTATATGGCACCGCAACGAAATAATATTCAAAATATCCATCATATATGAAATAATATTCCGACATTATTGAATTTTAAAGAAGGCGCCCTAATTAACATATATCGCCGTCCTTATTTCGAGCAAAACGCGACTGAGAGTTGATTGCTCCCGCTCAAGCGGTGAAGCCCATGTCCCACAGACCTTTCAGAAAATCGCGTTCCTTTTCCGCATTTTCTTCCGCTGCAAAGGAAGCCGAGCGAACACCCAACTCCCCCCCTCCAGCCGAGATGGCGCCGTCCAATTCGGGGGAAGGCGGAGCCAATGCGAAACCTCGCGAGGTTACGACCCTTGAACGGCGCGTCCTCTCCCACGAGCGCATACTCCAAGCATTGATCGGTCATCTCGCCGACGATGATCCGAATATTTTCGAGCAGCTCAATGCACGGTTCGGATCCGGGCACGATCTCGGCGAGTACGAACAGGATTACGTCTCAACAGCGCATTTTTCCGAGCATTTCCTTGGTGCAATCGAAGAACAGATCGCGGCGCGAAAAGCACCCACTGCCAGACACATTCCCGCCTCGATTGCGAGGAAGAGTGCGCCAATAGCAATTTCTTTCCTTGATCAAGATGGTGCGGATAGAGCTCAGCGCCAAGAATGGGAAAACGAAGGCGGAGCATTCACCATTCCCCTCGTACCTCGGAGATCCGCCTACTTTCAGATTTTTCGCGCTGAAATGGTAATGCTAACATCGACTCAATACGCAGGCGGAGATTGGCAGTGGCAGCTTCATGACCGTACCGGCGTACTAATGGCCGGCGGCTACGGATTTCTCACCAAGGCAGACTGCCTGAAAGCCGTTCGATTTGTGCAAGACCGAAGCCAGGCCGCCAAAATCCTCATCGATTAAAACTCGTGCAAGATGCGCCCGCCCTGCTTACAGGCTCGGCCTTGGCCAGGGAAACGCTCAATGCTAGTGGTATGAACGCAACGGATGAGTCCCGTGAATTGGTCCTCAAAGGCGCAGATTTCCGTCAATCCTTGGGGATCCATCCGATTGAATCGAACCAGTAGCTGCGCGCAACGCCTCTGACTGGAGCGGCAAGTCGCCTTTCACCCTGAAGCTGTGAGGCGCGGATCTTGGCGTCAGGCGCCGTGTAAAACTGATCTGTGACTCGCATCGCAGCGTTCCGCTCAAGCGCTAAACGTGCTCGATATCGGGTAGCACCGTAAACCGTCCGATTGTGCGATTGGGACCGCCTTGAAGCGCGCCGGGATTGCCGGAGGCCGGTCGGTTAAAATTCGGCTGCAATGGGGACGCGTGTGGACTTCGTGAAGCCTCCTCGCATAGTGGACCTGAAGACCCTTGAGCGACTGAGAACATGACGAACTCAAAGTTCACAATAGAGGCATTTTGCGGGACGGCGTCACCGCCCCTTCTAGGATCTGGCATGTTCGAAGTCATTACCGAGACGGATATTCCGAGCATCGTATCCTTGATGAACCGCGCCTATCGCGGTTCGCAGGCGAACTCCGGCTGGAACTCGGAGGCGGGCTATATCTCGGGTGATCGCATCACCGAGCAGCTGTTGCGCGTTGATCTTGCCGCCAAGCCTGGCGCATTTCTCAAATGGTTAAATCCGTCGAGCGGCAAGACCCTCGGATGTGTCTGGCTGGAGCCGATGACGAACGCTGTCTGGTACCTTGGTTCGCTCGCGACCGATCCTGAGCGTCAAAATTCAGGTTTGGGGCGGTCACTCCTCGCTGACGCAGAGAATATGGTTCGTATCCGCGGCGGACGTCGCGTTCGAATGACCGTCGTCAACGTCAGGGAAACGCTCATCGCATGGTATATTCGCCGAGGCTATCATTTGACAGGCGAGACCGAGCCCTTTCCCTATGGCGACAACCGGTTTGGGACGCCGCTGCGAGATGACCTTGCGTTTGTTGTTCTGGAGAAGCCTTTATCACAGGCAGATTCTGTCGATCTGGAGAGCTGCTACAATTCCACCACGCTAACTATGCCGTGACGAAGCTGATAATGCCGATCGACCTGGCTCAATATTACTTGTGATCATGCTTTTGTGAGCGGGGGACTATTTTCTTACGTGGGCACTGAAGCTCGCTTACCCACGGTCCATCCGCTACGGGCAATCCGCTACGGGCAATCCGTGCGATCGTCGGCGAGGCACTCGAGGTATGGACGCTTCGATCTGGGATGTGACGGTCGTTAACAAGAACAGGATCCGAAAAAGGGCGAGGAGGCCCTCGCCAGCTACTGAGAAATGCCGCGCAAATTGATCGCGGAGACTTTGCCATTCCTGGCGATCAGTATTTGATAGAAAACGTGCTGGTCGGTCGTGAGCGTCCACATTCCCGATGCGATCACAGCGGAGACGTGGACGAAACAGTCGGGCCCGCCCTCGAGCGGCGCGATGAAGCCGTAGCCTTTTTTGGTGTCGAAATTCAAAACTCTCCCTTGTGGCATTTGCCCAGCCTTTCCGCCTGCGGCAAAGATGTGCCGAAGTCCTAAAGGAGGACAAGTCCATCAGGTGACGATTGTTGCAAGCCTGACTTCACAAAGGTCATTCATTTGCAGATTCGGTGCGATTTTCAGCGTAACCGTCCGATTGGTACCGCCTGCCTGATGGCGCGATATTCTCTTAAGAGACGGTCATAGCGACGTCGCTAACGACGTCTCTTGATCGGGGATTGCGATGAGGGCGGAGATACTGGGTCAGGAACGTCGGCGCCGGTGGACGGATCAGCAGCGGCTTGAGATCATTGGTGCCGTTGGCGTGAATGGCGCTACACTGACAGAGGTGGCGCAGCGGCACGATGTAACCCGACAACAGATTTATACTTGGCGGTATGATTTGAAGAAGCGCGGGCTCTTGGGAGCCGCCCCCGAGCCTGTCTTTCTCCCCCTGGACTTGCCTGCCGTTCGAGCCCCTGAAGTTGCCTACAACCCTGGTCCAGGCGCGACGTCCATGGTTGAGCTGCGCCTGACGAAAGGCCGGACTTTGCGCTTTGGAAGCGACATCGAGGTCATCTCCCTGACACAGCTCATCCGCTGCGTGGAGGCGGCGTGATAGGGCCGGGAACTGGCGTACGGGTTTACTTGGCCTGCGGCGTCACTGATATGCGCAAAGGCATCTCTGGTCTTGGTCAGCTGGCCCAGACGGTGCTGCGACAGAAGCCAACCAGCGGCGCGGTGTTCGCGTTTCGAGGGCGACGCGGCGACAGGGTGAAGCTTCTGTACTGGGATGGGCAGGGATTTTGCCTGTACTACAAGGTCTTGCAGCGTGGCCGTTTTGCTTGGCCCTCTGCGGCGGACGGGACTGCGCGGTTGACCTCGGCCCAGCTCGCAATGCTGTGGGAAGGCATCGACTGGAGGCGCCCAAATTGGGGCGCGCCGCCTGCCCATGTGGGCTGATTTTTGTTTCTGAATTTCCTTGTTTTCATGGATATTCCTGCCCTTGGCTGGTAAGCAGGATCATGCTGAACGCGGCGCAAAATCTTCCCGAAGACCCAGCTTTGCTGAAGGCGATAATCGCCGACTTGCAGGCGGAAAACGCGAAGCTGGCGGCAACGGTCCGAGCACATGATCTGGTGGTTCAGGCCCTGCGTCTGCGCATTGCAAAACTGAAGAAACAGGCCTTCGGTAAATCCTCGGAAAAGATCGAACGCGAGATCGAGCAGCTGGAACTGGCCCTAGAGGACATTCTGGTCGCCGCGGCACAAACCGTCGCTTTGCCGAGTGATGTCGAAGACGATGAGGTCACTGCGCACGTAGACAGCGCACGGGCCATGGCCCGGCGCCCGCGTGTTGCGCCTGACACCCCGCGCGAGCGAAAAGAACTCGACCCGGGCAGCGCTTGTCCCGATTGCGGGGGCGAGTTACGCCTCGTCGGCGAGGACGTGAGCGAAATCATCGAAATGATTACCGCCAAGCTGAAGGTGATCGAGGTAGCGCGGCCGAAGAAGTCCTGCCGCTGCTGTGAGAAAATGGTGCAGGTGCCGGCTCCGAGCCGCCCGATCCCCGGCAGCATGGCCGGAAGCAGCCTGCTTGCCTACGTGCTCGTCTCAAAGTTCGACGATCACTTGCCGCTGTACCGGCAGAACGAAATCCTTACCCGTATGGGCGCTGACATTCCCCGCAGCACGCTGGCTGACTGGTGCGGCAAGGCGATGCGAACCCTGCAGCCCCTGATCGAGCGTATTGAGGCATCGGTCCTGGCCAGCACCGTCATCCACGCCGATGATACACCGATCCAGGTGCTGGATCACACAAGGCGGGCCAAGGGGCTCGGTAAGGGCGTGAAGCAAGGCAGGATCTGGGGTTATGTCTGCGATCAGCGCCCGTGGAACGGGCCGGCACCGCCGGGTGTGGTCTATCGCTTTGCCCCCAACTGGAAGGCGGAGCACGTGCAAAACCACCTTTGCAATGCGAGCGGCATTCTCCAGGCCGACGCCTACAAGGGATATGCGAAGCTATATGAGCCCGGCGCAGACGGCGAACCGCGCTTCCGGGAAGCTGCCTGCTTCGCCCATTGGCGACGTGACTTCCACGACATCTGGAAAGCGAACAAATCCCCAATAGCGCGAGAAGCCCTCGATCGCATCGGCCAGTTGTACGACATCGAACGCGAAATCGCCGGGAAACCTGCCGATGTTCGGCGTGCCGTCCGCCAGGAGCATAGCAAACCCAAACTCGAGGCGTTGCGCGCCTGGGCCGAGCAGCAACTCACCCGAATCCCCGTCAAGGGCGACCTGGCCAGCGCCATTCGGTATGGCTTGGGGCGCTGGCAAGCCTTCTCATTGTTCACCGAGGATGGGCGTGTCGCCATTGATAACAATGCCGCTGAGCGAGCCGTGAGACCTATTGGTCTGGGAAGACGCAACTGGCTCTTCGCCGGCTCCGAAGCAGGCGCTGAAACCCTGGCACGTGCTATGACGCTTATCGAAAGCGCCAAGATGAACGGTCTGGATCCGCAGGCTTATCTCGCCGACGTGCTCGGCCGTATCCACGATCACAAGATCAACCAGCTCGCCGAATTGCTTCCCTGGAATTGGGCGCCCCTGACGCCGCTTACGAAAGCTGTCTGATGGCTGTCGTGTCCCATGTCTTCACGCTCGATTACGTCGCCAGCATCCTGGGGGAACACCCTGACCTAATCGACGCCATCGTAAGCAACGATGACAATCTCACATTCGGATCAATCATCACCATCTCTTCCGGCCCGGATGACTACCGCACCGCGATCGCGGCAGACGCCATCGACGAGTTGCGCGCTCTCATTGCCGATAACCGACACTCACCGGAAGAGTGGGAGCTCTTCCTCGAGCACGTCATCTGCGATCCGGAAACCCTCGAAATCGTCAAGGCCCATTCGTCGCGGTAACAACCGGACGGTTACTTTTCAGCTCTTCAGAAATCGGCTTCACGGCGATCCTCTTGATCCGCCGTTTGAATCACCTGAACGCTCTGAAATACCCAATCCAGTTCGGCCATGCTGATCGAATAGTTGGGAGAACAACGGCCCTAGATATAGGCCAAGTGCAGTAGCTCGAAACAACGCTCGGTACACTCTCCATCGCGCGGCCAGACCAGAATCAGATCGAGCGCGGCGTTGTGGGCCCTGCCGCGCAGAAATTTGAGGTCGTGCCAGAGCGAGCAATAGAGCGTCTTGACAGTCAGAACGGCCTTATACTGTTGACCGGCCGCCTGGTACAGCTGGAATACGGCATTGTTCTTTCCCCGCAATGTCCCGAAATTCGAAATATCGAGGAAGGTCTCGGCGCTCGAAACCTACTGCTGGAAAAGCTGCTGGGTTTACTGGCGTAGTTCGTCGCTGAGCCTCTTGAGCACCCGAAAGTCGAGCTGGGCCTCCGCAGTCTTGAGGTTATTGGCCGCGCCCCGGCTCTTCGCGGATCGAGACGATGCAAAGCTGACCCTTGCAGCTGAGCCAACGCCGGTCAGATATCCGATTGTAGGCATTTCTTGATCTCATTGGCATTGCTAGTCCCGGACCATTTCCGGGCAGTGGGGAAACCGAAGGCAAAGTCACAGCTGTTTCGGCGGACCGTCAGGCCGTAGCTTCAACGAACGACAGGCGCTGGCAGCTTGTTTGCGGCGTCAGCGGCCGTGAGGAGCCCGCCTTGGCAGGCGAGGAAAGAAGGCGCTCACGATGGTTGCGGCGGGAACCGCGACTTTCCCAGGTCAATGCCTCACTACGGAATGGATTGGGCCCGATCCGGGAACAATGTCAGAACCGAAGCCGGAGACGCAATGAGCACCAAGGGCGCCTTGATGGGGCCTGCATCGCGGTGCCGGATACCTAGGGAGCCCCACCGCTAACGCGTCTCTTCCCTTACACACCGCAGAAACGCGGATTGCGACCTTTTATCGACCGCGCCCGAACCCCGCAGTATGCCGCAGAGGAGCGTCGATTCATCGCATCGAGAATGGATCGCAACCTCGTTCGATTGGAGAACTTGCAGGTCGTTTTGGTGAAGCGAGCCATTGTCCGCGCATGGAGAACGCTATGGCGATCTATACGCTCAAGTTCCATGAAGACCACCATGGCCTTGCCAAGAATATCAGGTTCGAGGCTACCGACCCGGGCCTCGCTCTCTTGATCGCCAAGAAAGAAGCGCCCGATCGACCCGCCGAACTGTGGGACGGCTCGCGAAAGCTTTGTACGCTCAAACAGACCGACGCGGGTGTGTGGGAGATCGGGGCGTGATCCATCAGCCATCGTATGCCGATGTCGGACAGCTTTGGCCGGCCGGGAACTCTTCAAGGGCTGCTGCAGTTTGTCAGTCCGCAAGCGCCTGGAAGAACGATGGAGGTCAGGCATGAAGATCTATACACTGCGGTTTTCGGACGATGGCGAGGGCGTTGCGAGGCGCATCGAATTCAAGGCCGAGGATCTCACTGGCGCGCTCATCATTGCCCATCGCGAGGCGGATCGCAGAACGGCTGAACTGTGGGAAGGTGCAAGCAAGCTATGCACCATTCGGCGCGAAGCCAATGAGAACGAAGCCCCCGCCTTTTCGCAGCGTCGGCAGATGGCCTGACTGTCGGCGGGTAGCAAATCCAGTTTGTCGCCCCTTGGCACCGCGCGGGGTTTGATTGTCTCGGGAAATGATCAGGGGCGGCGCGTCACGTGGCGTATTGCGACGAAAAGGCTGCAGTCGGCTTTTATGCGCTCGAAGCCGTTTGCACCGGCCAGTTCGCGTACGACCTGATCGGAATGATTGCTCGCCGAAAGGACAAGGGCCCAATTGATGCAGTCGTCGCAGATCGGATCCGGAGAGAGCCATGAGATCAACTTTTCGATGGCGTAAAGCGCGTCAGCCTGAATTGCTGTCCTGGTATTGGTCCTGTCACCGATTTCGTGCCACCCTGATATGACCACGACAATGAAGTCTCGCAAATGCGCGGCAGCAGATTGCCGAGCGCGAGAACGCTTCACGACAAGATCAGTGCTGGGCGCGGACGGCGGGCTTACGCTGAACGGATCGGTCGTGGATTTACTGTCATTCCTGGCAAGGAATGCGTTCACCTGTTCGGCGGCGAGGACGCGGCGAACATTCGCCAATGTCAGTCGCGTACCTGTACAATCCAATTCGTAGACACTTTGCGCTCTGGTGATCGGCGTTGGTGCTCGATTTCGGCTTGTGGAAACAAGGCCAAGGTCGCGGAATTTCGGCGGCGCAAGCGTGCGCCGCTACCGACGTGTGACGCCGGCCAAGGAACGCAGATTTCGCCCCCTCCCCTTTGGACAGGAATGGGCACATCATACGGCAGGAGAGCGCACTCGATAGCCTCCTGCCGTAAGATCTGGAACTTCAGGCTACGGACGACAGTCTCTGGCGAACAGAGATATGTCGATCCGTCATGCTTCAAGGCATCCTTCTGCCCCGACCGAAGAAGTAGCCAAGAACCAGGATCACCACCGCAACGAGCAGGAAGAGCTTTGCAAGGCTGACAGAAAGACCTGCTACGCCGCCAAAGCCCAGAAGCGCCGCGATTAACGCGACAACGGCAAAAATGATGGCCCAGCGAAACATGAGGGCTCTCCTTTATATAAACGCTGCGCCGACCTTTTCGAGCAGCTCTCTTGCAGAACTTTCGGCCGCCCCCGGTGTTCCAAGAGATGTTGCGAAGGCCGACGCCAATTATAGAGAGCGAGTTTGGTATTTTCCCGGCGCGGCTTCTGCGCTGCCCGTCCTGGAGGCAGTTGTATCGCCCGAATTGGTTGTCGTGCTCTCGAAAATTGGCAGATCACGCGGTGCCTTTCGTGAAGCGGGCCATCACGCGCCCGCGGGCGTACCGGCATCCTGATCGGGAGGGAGCGCGATGGGCGTAGCGGCACAGATGGTGCGGAGTGCCTTTTTCAATCCTTCCTCGATGGTCGGATGATAGAAGGGCATGGCCAGAAGCTGCGTCGCAGTTAAGCCGCCCTGCACCGCCCAGGCCAGCATGTGTGCCAGATGCTCGCCCGCAGGCGTGATCAGATCGGCACCGATCAGCCTCCCGTCGGGCGCTGAGGCGTAGAGAGTCAGCACCCCGCAATTGAGCCCGTCAACGCGCGCGCGGCCCTGATCGGAAAAATCCGCCGATCCGGTGACCGTCCCCTCCTCTTCCGCCTTGCCGATCGTGGCCAGCACCGGTTCGGTGAAAGTGATGGCAATGGGCGTGTTGCGCGCCGCCGGGATCGGCGCGGGATAGGCAGCGGCGTTGCGGCCGGCGATGGCGCCCTCGTGCGAAGCTTCGTGCAGGAGCGGCAGATCGGCCGCTGCATCTCCTGCCAGGAAGACAGCGCTTTCCCCGCAGCGCATCGTCGTGCGTTCGTGGAGGGGAACGCCATGATCGTCGAGGTCGAGCCCGGCCTTGTCGAGATCGAGCCCGTCCAGCTGCGGCTTTCGCCCGACGGCGACGAGCGCCTTATCAAATTCCGCCTCGCCCTCGCTCGCGCCGCTCCAGTTCAGGCGCACGCCACGCTCTGTCGCATAGGGCATGACGTCGACGCCGAGATGCAGGGCGAGATCATCTTCCAGAACCTCGCGCAACCGGCCATGGACTTTGTTGCAGCGCACTTTGGCCATGCGCGCGCCCTTGTCGAACAGCGCGACTTCAACGCCAAGGTGGGCGAACGCCTGCGCCAGTTCGAGGCCGATGGCGCCCGAGCCGACCACCGCCAGGCGTTTCGGCAGGTCCGCCAGTTCGAACACCGTGTCGCTGGTGAGCGCTGCCTCCCCCAGCGCCGCGAAAGGCGCGGGCAGGATCGGCGCAGAGCCGGTAGCGATGACGATCGCCCGCGCTTCCACGCGCCGCCCGTCGTCGAGAATGAGGCGGCCGGGCCCCTCGAAACGGGCGTGTGCGTGGATCGCCACGTCCTTTGGCAGCCGGGTGATCGACTCGCGTACCAGGCGGGCGAACCGGTCACGCTCCGCGCGCACGCGCTGCAGGACGGAAGGACCATCGATCCTGACGCCATCGACCTCTATCCCGAACAGGCTCGCTCGCCCGATACGCGCGGCTTCACGGGCTGCGGCGATCAGCAGCTTGGAGGGCATGCAGCCCACCCGCGCGCACGTGGTCCCGTTGAAATCGGGATCGATCAACAGGGTGGAGGCCCTGTTCTTGCGCGCGGCGCGCTCGGCAGCGAGACCGGCGGTGCCGGCGCCGATTACCGCGACATCGGTCTGCAGGACAATCGTGCGGGCTTGATTCTCGCTCATGGGCTGGGTGCTTCCGATGGATTGGGGAGGATGTGCCGGCATTAGCCGTGACGCGCGCGGTGACGGTCGAGTGTCCTGGCGGCAGCGGAAAGCGCATGCGTCACTTCCTCGTGCCAGGCACCGGGACGCAGGCGCCGCACGGCCAAATGGGCGGCGCAGACGATCGGCGTTTCCGCCCAGTTGTGTGCCAGAGCCCGCGTCCATGCAGCAAAATCGTCGGCGGCGCCGGGGCGGTGCTGCAGAGCCTTTCCCAGCATCGGATGAAAGCGCAGCCGCGACTGGGAGAGGACGTGGCCGAGCAAGCCAGGAGCCGCCAGCACCATCAGCGTGTCGTCGACATGGACGATGCCGCTTTCCCGGTGCCGGACGAGGACGGAGGCGGCATGGACGGCGTCATCCGCGGTCACCAGATCGAGCCCGGCAGGGACTGAAAAGTCGAGATCCGGGAACGTGGCCTGCGTTGTCTGGTCCTCTATTGCGTCAGGCTCCCACGGTAGTTCGGGCGCCCGTTCGCGGTGCCGCCGTGTGCCGAACAACCGCGCATGCGGCGCCAGTTCATGGGCGGCGGCGCAGTGCAGCGTGTGAAAGGGGTGGACGTTGATGATCGTGTCGATTGCATCGCCGTTTCCGGTAAGGCTGAGCAGCGCATTGCGGTCGTCACCGGACACGCCGTAGCTGTCGATAAGGGTGAAGCGCCCTCCTGGCCTTCGCACCAGAGACATCTGGGTGCCAAGATTGACGATCTTTGCGATCTTGAACGAGCCGCGGAAATTCCAGAAATTCTCGGCAAGCTTTTGCATGGCCGGCTTGGCTCCGTTTCCAGGGTGATAACGATCGACCGTGGATGCGAATGCAAACCGCTGAGGTGGTCATCGTTCCTGCCGAAAATGGTGCTGAGGAGCGGAACTAGGTGAGCCGCGCGGCGAAACAGCGATTGATCCGCGCTCGAACGCCGCGTTTACCTGCAATCCGTCGTGGATGCCGCCGCTGCCTTCTCAGACTTTCCGCGCGGACGACTGCCGGTTGGATTTCATCAAAGCGATGGCGAGGCTTTGATGAAATCCTGGTCACGATCCGGAATTTCAGGAACTGATAGCCCGTGGCCCCTCCCTCCCCTCCAACCTTCGCTGCCGACACAGTGGCCATTGTCAGGAGAAATCGGCTTCCTGATAGCCCGCCATAGGCTCAGGCGATCGGATTCCACACACAAGGCCGATCTTCGCGCGGCGCTCTGGTTTCTGTCGACCGCGGCTAGGTTGATGAACACTGGGTCCGAACGCGCCTCAATCATCGACATTGCGAACGTCCGGTAAGTACACTCAAGCTGCCCCAATTACGCTTGTTTGCGAAATCAGGACACCTGACGAGTGCCACTGGATCGAACACTTGAAAGTAAGGTGGCAAAATGCCACCTCCGGATACAGAGGTCATCCGTGGCCCAATCAATCAAGCTTGCCGATGACATCTTGAAGATCGTACGTCGCGAATCCGAACTGCAAAGTCGGTCCGTCGCGGGCCAAGTCGCGCATTGGGTGCGCATCGGTCGCGCGATTGAGCAGTCTGGCCATTTTGATCATGCCAGAATCACAGCGGCCCTGGCGGGGCAAATCGAGTCCACCGCGCTCACTAGCGAAGAAAAGGACGTCTGGCTCGACAGCTTCGCCGAAAAGATGGGGCAGCCCGGGCCTGACGAGAAACCCTATTTCCCTGGTCGGCGGCAGCTTGGCCTCGGCGTCGGCCTCGATGCTGCCGGTAATCTCATAAGCGAGAAAACTGCAAGCAAGGCATGAAACCGACGATGATAGTGCTTGCCGGACCAAATGGTGCCGGCAAGTCCACTCTCTATCAGCTTCGCGTTGCACCCAGCTTTGCGGGTCCGTTCATAAACGCTGACGTCATCCAGCGTGACGAAGTCCGTGATCCATCACCAGAGGCATCTTACGAGGCCGCACAGATCGCCACCTCGCGCCGAGCCAAGTATCTCGCGCAGGGGCAGGACTTCGTAACCGAGACCGTCTTCTCACATCCGTCTAAGCTTGAGCTCGTAGACGAGGCCCGCGCCAGCGGCTTCACCGTCATCGTGATGAATGTCGGCGTCGATACGCCGGAGCTATCCGTAGCTCGTGTAGGCGCTCGTGTGGAAGAAGGGGGACACATCGTGCCGGAAGAGAAAATCCGCACCTGCTGCGCGCGTGGCATGCCGTTCATTCGAGCGGCAATCTGCAAGGCTGACCGCGGCATGGTCTTCGACAATTCCCGCCTCAATCACCCTCCAAGCCATTGCCTTACCTTCTCGGCCGGGCGGCTGATTTTCGCTTTGCCTCATCTGCCCAGCTGGATCATGTCCGTCTACGCGGCAGACGTATACATCTAGACCCGCCAACTAAACTGCCGTTCGCGGCTCTGAAGCATCTCCATTGTAGCAGCCATACGTTCCCGTTGACGCCCAGGGCAACGGAAGGCCGCTTTTCCAAAGGCCAATAATCAGCCAGAAAGGCCTGAATGCTGGGATAATGGCCGGTCCCAGAGATCGTTCCAGATAGCATTCCGCGCCGATGGTTAATATTGACCGGTTGACCGCGCCCTCTGCGAATGATGCATGATCAACGCAATGCCTTAGCGAATTTGCGGCTCAGAAAGCCTTCTGCGCTCCATTGCAAGGGCAGATCAGACGAACCGTCCGGCAGCTGAGCCAATCATTTTTCGTAACCGGGCGGAAATTTCTGCCAGGGGTAACCTACCGTCGCCATCTGCCGGCCGGTGGCGAACAGGTGCTGCATGTAGTTGGTATCGAATTCTTCGCGATGAGGCACGTTGAATGTCGCGGGGATAAAGGCGAGATTATACTCGATCCCATCGCGCTGGGTGGTCGTGAAAATTCTGTAGAGGTCTCCGATCCCCTGAGTTTGGGTAAGCGATGAAATGGCGCGCGTCGCAACCGGCAACGTGCGCCGGTCGACACTCGCCCAGTCTGGATCAAGCCGTGCATTGCGGATCACATAAAGGTATCGCTTGCGCCCTTGGACACCACCAGCCTGGTCGATGCGAAGCGACGGGGGATAGAAGAACACCTGCGCCATCGTGCCGCCGTCCGCGTGCATCTCCTGATATTTTGTCCCCTCGACAGTAACGTCAAGCATAACAGGCGGGAAGGCGCCGGGGATCGAAGCGGACGCCACCAGCACGCGTCGAAACAATTCGGGCGCCCGCGGATCCTTGCTCGACGCGATCGCCGTCATGTTCCAGACGACGGGCTCGAGCGAATCCAGGTTGGCAGTGCCGACAAGCAGCAATCGGCCTTTGGCATATTCTGCGGCTATAGCATCAAGCAGCGCTTTGTCCGTGTAGCGTTTAACCAGTTTGTACAGTGGTGTCGTGTCGGCCATGGCATCGCTGAAGAAGCCTTTGATCATGCCGCGCATCTTGAATATGTCGGCCTGTGAAGTCTTGGTATAGACGTCCTCTAGCACCTTGTCATATTTCGGACCGAGGAATGCGAAAGGCGCGATCAGTGCTCCCGTGCTCACGCCCGTAACCGCCTTGAATTCGGGCCGCGTCCCGGTGGCGGTCCAGCCATTCAGAAGGCCCGCGCCAAATGCGCCATTGTCTCCCCCGCCGGAGATGGCGAGAAAATAGACCGGCGGCAACGGCCCCGTCTGGCCGGTACTGGCGCGATAGGCCAACTCCTTGGCGAGCGACGCCTTTGCTTCCGCTTCGAAACCTGAGGCGTCACGGCGCACGAAGTAGCGGATCTGCCCCATCCCGAGGTCGGCCTCGCCCGTCATCGCGGTTGGAACTGCCGGAAGGCGTTGAGGCGTCGCACAGCCGGTTACCGTCATCTGCACGATCAGGAGCGCTGAAAGGCAGCGGAGCCAGAGCCGCACCCGCGATGTCGAAACGCCGCTCATTGCTTCCATCATTCCGCCCTCCGCGCGCTTCGGCAACGCTAGGACACGGCAGATCACAGCGACATCAGGAAAAACGCGGAGTGCAGTTGGCGGAAATGCTGATCAGCGGGAAGCTGCAAAAGAAGCACCAAGGGCGATAGGAAGGACCGGCAGGCCAGCTAAGCTGTCACTGCGTGGTGGAGCGCTGACATGGCCAAGATTTTTATCATTGTCGGTTTTCTTATCTGCATAGCTGCCGCCTTGATCATAACGTTGCTTTCCGATTCCGATGAGACCGACAGGTAGACGCGGACGTCAGCCACGGCGGCGGTACGGGAAAGTCTGTAAATCGTTGGAAAAGCCTGATCGCTGCCGCCTGCCCGACGTTGTCTCATCTGGCCGATCCCAGGGCAACTACCGCCAGCACTTCGGCCGTTCGCCGACCCAAACTCGTTCCCTCAAAGCGGCCGATCATTCATGGACCGCGCGGCGGCCGGGGACCGATTACCTTGCGTCAAGCAGAGTGAATTGGGATTCTTGCCCAAGCGCTTTGGGGGTTGCAAGGTGGCTGCCGTTTCATTTGCGAGAGATGATGAGCAATCAAGGCCTTGATCCTATCGTCCTGAATGCATGGCTCTCGGCACGTTCCGTCGCGCGTGGACTGTCTTTGCCAGTGCCTGAATACGGGGGATTTCGTGTCGATTCTAAGTCGGATGCCGAGATCGCCCGTTGGGTTTTCCCTAAGGTTGGCGCGGGTCTCGAAGAACTGGCGCGCACCATCAGCGAACCTCGCCATTTTTTGAAACTTTGCGGCGAGGCCGACCAACTGCGGGCGGCATTACCGGCGGGCTGGGAGATTCATGCTCCGAGCTACTTTATACAGGCCACTCGCCAGCACCCTCCCGCGATACCCCTAGCCCACGGGTATAAAATCGAAGCTAAGAAAGTCGGCATGGTGATCGAGGCGCGCATCGTTTCCCGAACGGGTGCGCTTGCAGCAAGCGGTTACGCAGCGGAGGCCTGCGGTGTCTTTGTCTATGACCGGATCGCGACAGAGCCCGAGCACCGCCGGAAGGGACTTGGGCGCGTCCTAATGCGGACTCTGCATGACGCTCGGCAGCGTTCGAGCGCCCCCGAGTTGTTGGTCGCCACCCAAGACGGCCGAGCCCTCTATTCGAAGCTTGGATGGCAGACAATCTCGCCATATTCGACGACGTCAATCCTCACTCCGTAGCGGCGGCTTGGGCGCAAAGCGAAAGAAGGGCCCTACCCTGCGCCTCTACCACCCCCCAACTGAAGAGCATTATTCTTGATTCCGCGCAAATTTCATTTGGGATATTTGTGACTTCATTATGCGTATCTTCACTATTGGCTACGAAGGCGTCACTCAGACGGCCTTAATCGAAGCCCTGCGATTGGCGGGCGTCGCGCTTCTGGCCGACGTACGGGCCGTGCCGCTCTCTCGCCGGCCGGGCTTTTCCAAGAATGTACTTGCCGCCGGATTACGCGAAGCCGGAATCGACTATATCGGCCTGAAGGCGCTTGGCACCCCGCCAGAAGGCCGCGAGGCGGCGCGAAAGCATAATCACGCCAGGCTCGCCGAAGTGTATGCCGGGCAATTGGAGCTGCCGGAGGCGATGGCACAGATGGCCCGGCTGCGCTCGTTGGTAGAGGAACATTCCACTGCGCTGCTTTGCTTCGAGAGAGATCCGGCTTGCTGCCATCGCTCTCTCTTGGCGGATGCCGCGCTGCCAGAAGCAGAAGTCATCCATCTGTTTGTTTGAGCGACGATTGCGGCGCCGGCCCGCAGTAGGAGAGCTTCGTTTGCACCAAGCACAACTATCTTGCTGATATTTGTCAACTTTTTAGGTTGAGTTAATCGCAGGGCTCGAAAGCCCTCGGCCGAGGCGACCGCGCCAGGCAGATCCTTCAAACCGAACTTTCCGAAACGCCTGCCCGTGCGCTGCCCGGCAGGCGCCGTCGGCGTTCGTCATGAATTCAGGGGCTACATGAGATTGATCACGTTGGCGGGCCGTCGTCATTCACTACTGTTGCACGCAGGATACGTTTCCATTTCGATCGCGGCGCTCTCGGCAAGCGGTGCGGCAGGGGCGCAGGAAGCCGCTCCAGCAGAAGGCCAGGCGAGTGATATTGTCGTCACCGGCATTCGCCAGTCGCTGGAACGCGCTGCGCAGATCAAGCAGCAGGCACCGCAAATCGTCGATTCGATCGTCTCGGAAGATATCGGCAAGTTCCCCGATCCCACGACGGCGGCAGCGCTACAGCGCGTTCCGGGCGTACAGGTGTCGGTCACCCAGTCGAACGAGATCGGCAATGTGCGCATCCGCGGTCTGGGCGACATCCTGACCACGCTCGATGGCCGCGAGATCATCACCACCACCGGCCGCACGTTCGCAATGCAAGACCTGCCTGCCGATGCACTGTCACGGATAGACGTAATCAAGTCCAATACGGCGGACCTGATCGAAGGCGGCATAGCCGGCATTATCGATCTGCAGGTCAACAAGCCGTTCAACTTCAGCAAGCCGACGATCGTTGTCAACGCGCACGGCAACTACGGCGTGAAATCGGACAGGGTCGATCCGCAGGTGAGCATTCTCGCCACCGATACCTGGGATACCGGGATCGGCGAAATCGGCGCGCTGCTCAACGTCAGCTGGGCCAAGACGCATTACAATCACCCGCGTACCCGTGAGGGCGTGCGCCGCGCAGCACAGGGGACCGGCATTCCCTACAATTTGCCGGGCGTGCTTTTGCCCAACGTCGTTGAGAGCCACTCGGACTATGGTTGGTACGAGCGCCCCCAGGCCAATGCCTCGCTTCAGTGGCAGGCCTCGGACAGCGTCCAGGTCTATGCCGACGGGCTCTACACGGGCTATCGCTCGCAGAGCCAATGGTCGTTGGCCAATGCGCAGCTGTTCCTGCCGGGCACGCGCATTTCCAACATCGAACTGTCCGACGATTGCATCACGGCGCGGGCCCGCAATGACAGCGGCCAGTCGCCCCTTCCCAGCGGCACCCCGCCCACGCTTCCCGCCTTCAATGTGCAGGAACTCTGCCAGGTCCAGTCAGCAACGATCTCCAACGCCGTAAGCGAGCAGAAGACCTACAGCTACGACAACCGGACCGACGGCTGGCTTGCCGCGATCGGGGCGAAATTCGATCGCGACGGCGTAAGCGCCAAGGCCGACGTGTCGTACCAACGATCGATCAACACTTCCGAGACTGTCCTGGCGGTGGTCGGCCAGCGAATCCCGACCTTCCAGTACACCGCGAACAGCGGCAGCGGAGCGACGGCCACCACGCCCGGCGATCCACTCTTGTCTTCTTCGAACCTTGTGCTCAGCGAAGGCCTCGACCAGAACTTCAGCCGCTCGGTGGGCGACTTGTTCCAGGCGCGGATCGATACCAGCTTCGACATCGACAGCAATTTGCTCCGCAAGTTCCAGGCAGGCATCCGCTATGCGGATCGCGGCAGCGAGTTCCAGCAGGCTATCGTGAGCAAGGCGGCGCCCGGCGGGGTAATCGGGTCTGCCAGCGAGGCCAGCGCAGTGAGGGTCGATGCCTCGGGGCTGCCGAGCGACTATCTCACGCTCATGCCCGGCGTCCCGCAGTTCAACGACGGATCGGGCGCTCTGGTGCCCAATCCCGACTTCCTGCGTACGGACGAAGGCCGCGACGCACTCCGGACACTCTACGGTCTACCCACCGGCGATCCCGCCTATCAGCCGGAGCGTGCCTTCTACGCCACCGAGAAGACGATCGCGGGGTATGCCCAGTTCAATTATGAGACGCCGATCACCTCGGGGATCACACTGGACGGCATCTTCGGCGTACGTCCGACCCGTACCGAACGCACGATACGCGGCTCGAGCGTGGTGACGATCCCGGCATCGGGCGGTCAGCCCGCGCGCACGGAAATCCGGCCGCTTTCGCAGACCACCACCGATACCGACGTGCTGCCCAACGCCAGCGCGCGGCTTCAGTTCGGCGGCGGCCTTCAGCTGCGGGCGAGCTACGCGAAGACGATCCGCCGCCCGGATTTTGCCTCGCTCAATCCGGGGCTGACGTATTCACTGTCCACCAACCCCAACATCCTCAACGCGGGCTCCGCTGGCAATCCGGACCTGCGCCCGCAGAAATCGGACAGCTACGACCTCAGTCTCGAATATTATTTCCGACGCGGCTTCATCGCCGTGGCTCTCTACAAGCGCGACATTACCGACCGCGTGGTGACCGCTTCTGCCAACGAGGTCATCGACGGGATCAACTATTCGATCAGCCGCCCGCGCAATATCGGCCAGGCCGAATTGCAGGGCATCGAAGTCAGCGGCCAGACATTCTTCGACTTCCTACCGGGCGCTTTGTCCGGCCTGGGGGTCATGGGCAACTTCACTTATGCCGATACCGAAGTGAAGGGCAGCGACCGGCTCGCCGGCCTGCCGCTGCAGGGCGTGTCGAAGTACAACTTCAACACCGGGCTGCTTTATGAAAAATCGGGCTTTTCTGGCCGCCTGATCTACACGTGGCGCTCGAAATATTATGACAGCGACGAGACCGGCGCGCTCGGTATCCGCGAAGTCGATCCGGCACGGGCCAGCGATGCAACCTACAACCCGCTCCTGCTCAACTACGTACGCCCTAGCGGACGGCTCGACTTCGGACTGAGCTGGGACGTCAACGACCGGCTCCGCTTTGATCTGGGCGGCACCAATATCCTCGGCGCTAAGTACCGCGGCTACTACAACCAGCCTGCTTACGGGCAGGAGTATCGGTACGACGAGACGACCTACACTGCCGGCGTCCGCGTCCGCATCTGACGACTGGTCGGGGCACGGTGCACCCGTGCCCCGCAGCACCATCCACGGGAGAATAAGTTTGCGCGAAACCACCAATTCCGGAATCGTGGGCCCGCGCCGTCGCTTCCTTCAGAAGCTGGCCTTGCTCGGCTCCCTCGCCGCGATGGGCGGCCCCGCCAGTGCGAGCCTGCTCGGCGAACTGCCGTTCACTCCGACCAGTCGCCCGCGCAAGCGGCCCAACATGATCGTGATCCTGGGCGACGATATCGGCTATTCCGACATCGGTGCGTTTGGCGGCGAGGTCGACACGCCTAATCTCAACGCGCTGGCCAAGCGCTCGGTCAACTTCACCAATTTTTACAACATGGCTCGCTGCTGCCCCTCGCGTGCCTCGCTGCTCACCGGACGCTATCCACACCGCGTAAACATGGCGGGCAACGGCACCAGCCTCTCGCTCGAAGTGCCTACGGTTGCCGAGGAACTGCGCCGCGCGGGCTATGCCACCACGATGGTCGGCAAATGGCACCTCACCGCTGCGGAGCCGATTGCGGACAAGGCCGAGCATCTCAAGTGGATCAACCATCAGGCCCATTTCGACCGCGATTTCGGGGATCGCCGCACATATCCCGCCGCTCGCGGCTTCCAGCATCATTGGGGGATCATCTGGGGCGTGGTGAACTATCACGATCCCTTCAGCCTCGTGAACGACTTCCAGCCGGTAAGGTCCGTCCCCGAGGGGTTCTATTTCACCGACGCGATCAGCGATCATGCGGTGGGCGAAGTGAAGCGCCTCGCCAAGGGCTCCGATCCCTTCATGATGTATCTGGCCTATACGGCGGCGCACTGGCCGCTGATGGCTCCTGCGGCCCTGATCGAGAAGTATATCCCGCGCTTTTCCGCCGGCTGGAACCAGATCCGGCAGGACCGCTATGCCCGCCAGATCAAGTTCGGGCTTGTCGATCCCGCCGTCGACCGGCTCGATGCGGTTGAAAGTCGCTACGAGCACAACGCCTCGATTCCGTGGGAGCGCCTGACCGACGAGCAGCGCACGGTACAGGTGCGAAAAATGGCGACGCATGCCGCCATGATCGAAGTGATGGATCAAGGCATCGGCCGGCTGGTTCAGGCGCTCAAGGATACTGGGCAATTTGAAGATACGCTGATCGTCTTCACTATCGACAACGGCGCTTCGCCCGAAGTGATGGTCGAGGCAGGCTACGACCGCTGGAGCGAGACGCGCGACGGCCGCAAGGTCGCGTACGGCGAGTATCCAGAACACGAGATCGGCGACGACCAGACGATGGCCTGCCTCGGCGCGCAATGGGCCAGCGCGGCGAACACCCCCTGGCGCTACTGGAAGGCGGAAAGCTACCAGGGCGGTACCCACGCACCGTTCCTGATGAGCTGGCCTGCGGCATTGGGCGCACGCGAAGATACGCGCGTGAGCACGCCCGCGCATATCATCGATGTGACGCCGACCCTGCTCGACCTTGCCGGTGTTACCCCGCGCACGGACAAGGCTCCCATCGACGGTGTTTCGCTCGCCGGCGTGTTCGAAGGCAAGCCGATCCCGGCGAACCGCCCTTTCTTCTTCGAACATTACGGCGCCCGCGCGGTAATCGACGGCCGCTGGAAGCTCGTCTCGCTGGCCCCGGGAGGGCAGCGGGGCGACCTTGCCTGGGCCCTCTATGATCTCGAGAACGACCGGACCGAGACGCAGGACGTTCGCCAACTCTATCCTGAAGTGGTCGCACGACTGGACAAGCTCTGGCTCGATTGGGCCCGTAATGTCGGCGTTCCCCTGCGCGGCGGCGTGCTCGGCACGCCGCTGGAGATCGGCCCCCAGGCGCATTTCAGTGATTGACCGGAGACGCGATGCGCGCGCGCACTGCCGAAAGCAGTTTTATCGCGTAATTCCTCGGGCAGACGTGCTGCGAGGAAGCTCGGCCGATTGACGCCCTGACTTGAACTGATGAGGATCGGATCCAAAGGATGTAGGCCGGGCCATCTTCGGCGATTTCGGCAATTTCAGTGTCGAAATTCCCATGTTCCCAGATACCCTGCATTCGTCGATATCGGCCGACATGGCGATCCGCTTCGAAAAGGCATTCGGGATCAAGGCCGATACCCTGCTTCGCATGCAGTCGGCCTATGACCTCGCTGGCGCACGCGCGCATGAAGATGAGATCAAGGTAGAACGGATCGCAGAAGCAGCTTAGGTATAGTCGCTGTTGATTGCCACTGAGGATTGCCCCGGGGGGATGTGGACGAAAACTTGGACCACCATGGAGGTAGTTCATGTATCCCCACGCAGACAGGATCCGGACGGTTGAGCTGTATCTCAAGCTTGGCAAGCGGATTAGGGCGACCATTCGCCAGCTGGGCTATCCCACCAAGAATGCGCTTAAAGATTGGTGCCGAGATTACGAGCAGCAGCAGGATTTGCGAGTGCGCTGTGCACCTCGAGCGCCGAAGTATTCCGAGGCCAGAAAGCAGGCGGCTGAACTGATGCGGTGGAGCCCCAATCACCCCATCTGTTTGAAAAGTGCCCAACCGGGCATTTTCGGCGCGGCTCCGCCTCTCCCCTTCCCGATCCGACCACCAATCGGGGTAAGCTCGTAAGAGAAGAGGGGCGGGGCCGCAAAATTCGCATTCAGCTAATTTTCAAACAAGCTCCAAGCGATAGCTATTTCGCGGCGATCTTGCCGACCTTGTCGAAGCGCGCGCGGAAGTCGGTCAGGTCGATGGTGAAATCGTCCGCCTTCATGTATTCGGCGTCGGAAAGCTGGGGCTTCTCACCGGCCTTGTACCATTCGGCATACTTGGGCGCTTCGACGCTGTTGACCTTGTAGTGCGTCGAATAGGTCCGGACTTTCACTTGCGGCACCTTGGGCGCCATGTCGAACGTCATCAGGCGCAGCCAGCCATCGCCGATGCCCATGCCGGGCTCCAGCTTCGCACCGGCATCCTTGGCGGTCTGCGCACGGTCCTGATAGTCGGCGAGGACCTGATAGACCGGGTGGCCGAAGCGGTTGCTGTCGGTGCGGAAGGCCTGCGCATGCTCGTGGCCGCAGAGGACCATGAAGATCTGGTCGTTCTGGCTGATGAACTTGTCCCAGATCATCTGCGGGCTGTTGTCCTCCGGATCGACGGCGGCATTGTCGATCATCGGATTCGGCAGGCGGTTTCCGGCCGTGTCGAGGAAGTCATGCATGGACACGATCGTCGGCAGGCCGGGATAGCGCTTGATGATTTCCGCCGCCCACTTCAGCGAATCGTTCGGCGCATCGAACTGCAGGCCGATGTGGAGGAAGCGATAGCCGCCCGCCGTGAAGATCTGGGCGCTGTCGGCGCCGTCGTCATGGCTGGCCACGTACCAGGACTGGCCCTTGAAGTACTTCGACTGATCCGAGAACACCTTCTTCCAGTTGGAAAGCCCGCCCGAGTGCAGCATGCCCACGTCCGCCGCGCTGCGGACTTGCGCGGCAGGCGGATGGTTCGAATCCGTCCACATAGCGTCGTAGTCGTGATTGCCCGGTACGACCGAGAACGGTACCTTGCCTACGAGCATGTCCCAGCCCTGCCCAACGGTCGGCATTTCAACCGTATGGACCTTTTCGGTGGGCGCGAAGTGCGCCTCCATCATTGGGTTGGGCGCGCGCTTGAATCCGCGCGCGGCATGCGCCGGATCGATCATCATCGACTGGTGCTGCCAGTTGTCGCCCAGCCCGTCGACGAAGGCGATGTCGCCGCCGGCGCTCTTCAGGTTGGCGGCGACGAAGGCCATCTGATCAAGGAACAGCTTGCTGGCGTCGAACGTGAAGCCCTCGGCCGTCTGGTGCGTGTAATCGACGTAGTTCTGCGTGTCGGGGATCACCGCGATGGTGAAGCTGCCGTCCTTGGCCTGGGCGGGCGCGGCGGCCAAGGTAATTCCGGATGCGATGCCGGTAAGGCAGGTGCAGGCGACAAGAAGGCGGGAAAGCGTTTTCATGGGCTTAACTCCGAAGGGTCTCAGGAAAAGGGTCAGAACGAGAAGCGCAAGGTCGCGCCGTATGTCGCCGGATCGCCGAAGAAGGCGACGTAGGTGCCGGGAAGCACCGAGCCGTAGTTGAAGTAGTTGCTGGCGTACTTCTTGTCGGTGACGTTGCGGCCCCAGACCGACAGGTCCCAGCGATCGTCGAGCCGCAGCCCCATGCGCAAGTTGAGCAAGCCGTAGCCGCCGGTCTTGGTCAGTTCGGAATCGTCGAGCGAGCCGTAATACTTCGAGCGGAACGAGTATTCCGCGCTGGCATAGCCGACCAGGCCCGAGGCCAGTTCATGCTGGTAGTCGCCGTTGATGCCCGTGGTCCACTTCGGTGCGCCGGCGATCGGACGGCCCGAGAGGTCGCACGTGGCCTGACCCGTCACTTCGATCGGGCACGGACCTGCGGAATATTCGCGGTACTTGGCATCGTTGTAGGCGACGAAACCGTGGATCGAGAGGCCGTTCACCGGACGCACCGTGCCTTCAAACTCGACACCCCGCGTGCGCGCGCTGCCGGCGTTGGTCAGCAGCTGAACGACCTGGTTGTTGACCTCCATCAACACGTTGGCCTGATAGTTGCGGATGTCAGTATTGAACACGCTGAGGTTGAGGGTCAGCGCGTGGCTCAGGAAGTCGCCCTTGATGCCGACTTCATAGTTGGTCGCCGTCTCGGGCAGGACCTTCAGCGCCTCGGCATCGAGCCCGGCCGGCGGCAGCGTGGTGTTGAGGCCGCCCGCCTTCTGCCCGCGCGAAATCAGGGCATAGGCCATGACTTGCGGATTGAAGCGGTAGTCTGTGCTGATCAGGAACGACGGCGCGGTATTGCTGATGCGCGCGTGGATCGGGCCTGCCGCCTGCGATGCGAGCGCGGCGACCGGATCGCCGGTCGCATTGCTGACCGGCACCGGGCGGGTAACGTCTTCTTCCTTGGTCTCATACGTCACGCGAAGGCCGCCGGTCACGTTCCACTGCGGGGTGACGTGCCAGTTGACCTGACCGAAAGCGGCAATGCTGTTGGTCTCGGGCGCGGCCTTGGTGTCCCAACGGGTGCCGTTATAGGCCAGCAGGGTCGCCAGTGCGGGCGAATAGGGCGCATAGGCCTTGAGCGTCGCGGTCGGCATGCCGGCAAGCCACGCGGCAGCCTGGTCCCCATAGGAAACGTACTGCGTCGTATCGACCTTCTGGTGGAAGTAGTAGAGGCCGCCGACCGCATCGAAGTTGCCCATGCGCGGAAGCGCGAGGCGCACTTCCTGCGTGAACTGGCGATCCTTGATGTGGTAGCCGCCGTACAGGGCATCGGCGCTGCTGCCCTCGGTGTCCGAAGCGGAATCGTACTGCCAGTAGCGATAGGCCGTCAGCGAGGTGAGCGTGAAGCCGCCGCCGAAGGTCCAGTTGACCTCGGCCGAGCCCGCGCCCTGGCGGGTGCCCGTGCTGTAAGGCCCGCCCGCTGCCGTCGTCAGGCCGTCGGGATCGATCGTCAGAATTGCGCCGGTGGCATCGAGCTTGGTCTGGATCGCGGCGGGCGTAAGGCCCCAGCTGGGGATCACGGTGACCGCGCCGGAGCTTTGCTGCTCGCGCGCATATTCGCCAATCAGGCGCACGCTGAGATCGTTGGAAGGCTTGTAGAGCAGTTGGAGCCGCACGCCGCGACGGCCCAGATCGCTGACCTTGTCGCCATTCGCGATGTTCTTCACGATCCCGTCGCGCGTGGTGTCGTAACCCGTCAGGCGGAAGGCGAGGTTGTCGGTGATCGGGCCGGTCAGAGTGCCCTGATACTGCTGGTAGTTGAAGCGGCCGTACGTCACCGCCGCGCGGCCACTCCAGTCGAACTGCGGCAGTTCGGTGGTGATGTTGACGGCGCCTGCCGTGGTGTTCTTGCCGAACAGCGTGCCCTGCGGACCGCGCAGCACTTCGATCTGCGCAATGTCGATCAGGTCGGACGCAGCCATGCCCGGGCGGCCGAGATAGACGCCGTCGACGAAGACGCCGGCACTGTTCTCAAGCCCATCGCTGCCCGGATTGTTGCCGATGCCGCGGATCGAGATGCTGGTCTGGTGACCGTTAGTAACGACGACATTGGTGCTTGGGACGAGCTGGTTCAGGTCCTCCAGACGGATGTGATCGTTACGGCGCAGGTCATCTCCGCCGATCGCGGTGATCGCCAGCGGCACGTCGCCGATCCGCTCGCGCGTCTTACGCGCGGTAACGACGATGTCGGCCTGCGAGCCGCCGTCCGCATCTGCGGGTTGCGCCGGAGCCTCCTCCGCATAGGCTTGTCCGACGCTCAGCGCGAGGACACTCGAAAACAATGCCAGTTTATTGATCACGACCCGAATCCCTACTTCGATTGCGATTTACGAGACGAGCGTGTATCGTTATTTTATGACAGAATTGTGAGACGTTAGAGGTTTACGGGGGACAGGAATGACCGAAGGAAGCAAAGCACTGGAGCCGGTATCGACGCCCGCACGGGGGCGGGGCCGCCCGCGCGACGAGGAAAAGGACGCGGCCATCGCCGAGGCCACATGGCGGCTTCTGGCGGAGAAAGGCTATGAAGCACTCACATTCGAAAGCGTGGCGGAACTGGTCGGATGCAGCCGCTCGACGCTCTATCGCCGCTTCGCCAACAAGGCCGAACTGGTCGAGGCGACGCTGGGCCAGACCTCGCGCCGGATCGAACCGAGGATCGACGATTCGATGAGCCCGCGCGAAGTGCTGATCGCGCATGCCCGCGCGCTCTGCACTTACATGGCGGGTCCGCGCGGCCCGGCAACGCTGATGATGTCTTTCAGTGCCGAACACCATGCCGAACTGGCTGCCGCCATCGCCCGCCACGGCATGAACGAGCAGACCTTCTACTTGCGCGAGTTCGAACGCGCCCGTCCCGGCACGTCCGAACAGGTGCGCGACTTCGCGTTCAACACGTTGATCGGCACGATCATCTTCCACGTCGCGGTACTGCGCACGACATTGACCGAACGGCAGATCGTCCGGCTCGTGGACGGCGCGCTCACGCTCCTGGAGATGGAGCCAGGGTGATGGACCCGAATTTTCTGGGCCAAGGTCAAGGATTCAGTATTGGCAAGCGGGCTTATCCCACATCGCGATCCGACTTTCTCCGGGTTTCACGATGTCCGCCGGCATGTCCATCATGACGGACGGAATTGGGCTGGCATTTGTTGATTTCACAGGATGCGTACGGGCAAAGCGCAAAGCATCCTTGATTCCATGGCGCCGGGGGCAGTGTTCCGCTGCATCAAGGCAGGGTTGGACGATGCTGGAGGCTCACGGAGCGCATATGAATGCCTTGGCAGGCCTGGGCATCAACATGGCAGGCGTTTTCGTTGGCGAAGATCGGAAAGACAGCTTCGAGATTTGTGACGAAAGCTGCTTCCGCGATCTGATGTTGGAGACTTCAGCTGACGGGGCTGCCGACACTTTGCCAATCCGACGGGGTTTATCATGCATCCGTCTCCGCAAGAGCGGCAACGTTTAGTACGCGCGACATATTTCTAGGGCATCTACGTGCCTCCCAGTCGGACAGCATGTGATGCCAATGGGTGCGTGGCTATTGCTTCCATCCAAAGCAGCGGACTGGCGTTCCAGTAATCGGGTGGGCTGTATCCTCCACAACCCGTAGACCGTGGGGCTCATAGAAGCGGTGCCCGGCGGCATTGGTCACGGGCGTCCGAAGTGTGAAGCCTGTCGCAAGCTACCGCTTTGCTTCATCGAGCAGCGCAGCGCCAATGCCTTGGCGTTGAGCGTCTGGCGCGACGAAAAGCTGATCGAGAATGCGTTGCTCAGGAATGGTCGCAAGCAGCCCGACGATATGGCCGCCAACCACAGCAACGTTCAAACACCAGCCATTTTCGATGCTAATCCGGTCCAGCAAAGTGCTTGTGTCATCGAGGGCAGGTGCACCTCCATCCATCAGGCTAACGCTTTCATACCAAATGGCAGCGATAGTTTCGTGTTCGCTGGGCTGAACCAGTCTGAATTCCATGTAAGTTCCAATTATCCCCGGCAACGCGGACCGACCGCATTCGGGATCGTCAAGAAGCCGCCGTATGTCTGATGCGCAGCGACGCGCCTTGCGCTAAGCTCTAACAGACACCGATCGGCGCGCGCTTTAGCAATGAGGGACATGCCACCACCCTTACCGCGAGGATGTCAGCGGGCGCGCATAGGATCGTCCCATCAATCCAGAAATCGTCAAGGGCGAGGCGGTAGCTGCAGTAGATGTGATCCGCTTCGAAATTAATCCCGACGATCCGCGTCCAGCCCAACCCCACGCGGTTGATGTAAGCTTCCACCTCGTCTCCGCGCGCTTCGGAATCGAGAATGCGCTTTGCCAACTCGATTGAAATCGCTGTGTCGTTCTCTGGTCTGGTCATCTCAACCGCGCCATTGCCGGACAATCATGAACCCCATTTTGATACATGGTCATATCATCGTCAAGTAAATGTCATTGCTAAGACACACGATGCCTACTGCCTGATTTCAAGCCTTTAGTCATGGCCGAATTTGATCTGCTCTTCTCAGCGCTCAATGCCGAGGATAAAAATGCCATTGAGATGAGTTTTGCCGTGGTTACGGATCTTGTGAGCGAGTTCCCTAACTCTGCACACCGATATTCCTGGCCGCGAAAGAATAGCTCTTCGAATAACGCGAGCGAATTTAGTGCTTGCATCCTATCGAGCGCCCCCAGATGCTCGCTGCGAGCGTCCAACGCAGCCGTCTCGACATTCTGTTCTCAAAGCGAGCGCGCTAAAACCTCAATGAACGGGCGCTTAAACCCTCGTTGTTCCGATAGGAGCCGCTCCGGATCGTCCCTCCTTGCGGTCGTTTTTGGCCTGGGGTCAGGGAACCTTTATGAACGGCACCCTTCTCGGGTCAGCGACCGGAAGGGGACTAACCGGTTCGTCCGACGACACGGCCCTTGGGCCCGGCCGGAGTCGGCACTGCGGTCATGGCATGTTTTAGGAGAGGCTCGGGGAACTTGAACGACCGCGATGAGGCGCGTTGCAGTTCGTTCGGTGTCGGCCGAAATAGCCACGTCAATCTTGATCAGAGAACGGGCAAATCTGCCGCTCGAACCGATTTGTCGTTGAAAAGCCGAACACATTGCCGCCGCATGTTGGCAGTACGATCTCGGATACCCAGCGTGATGGGCGAGAAGACGGCGGGGTAGCGCGGATGGACTGGCTCAGGCCGTCACTCGCGCGCTCTCCTTCAAGCGAGGCATGACTTTCTCCGCGAAAGTCCGCATCTGCCGGTAGACTTCGTCGTAGGGCATGCCGCCGAAGCTGAAATTGGCGATAATCCAGTAGTCGCCGACCATTTCCGCTCGCGCGAAATGCTTTTCGACCAATTGGTCGGGGGTGCCGATCATGTTGCCGGAGATGTAGTCACGATAGGCCTTGTCCGGGCCGCCCGCCGCTTCGGCCGCTTCGCCCAGATAAACATATGTCGAATAGGACGGGAGGCTGCGGAAATGCTCGCCGCCGAACTCGTAATGCTGGGCAACCTGCTGGAACTGCGCGGCAAAGTACTTGTCGGTATAATCGATCACCTGCTGCTCGTCCTCGAAGCAGACGACGAAATCGCTGATGATGAAAGGCGGCGCGGGTTCGCCGTGGAGCGTGGCGAAAGTCTCGCGGTAGAAGTCGATCTCGGGCAACGCCTTGGCCCAGTCGCCTTGCGAAAACCGCAGCGTGCGCAGGCCGAGTTGGGCTGCTTCCTCCACCGAGGATCGCGACATCGAGACCATGACGCAGCGTTCTTTCGACCAACCCTCAGGCCGGGGCCGAACTTCAACACGCGGTTGAGGGAAGTGCGGTCCGGCGCCTTCCACGAATCCGGTTTCCAGCCCCCTCAGGATCATCGGTGCCGCCTCGTCGAAGCGTTCGCGGGAATCCGCTAGATCGGTGCGAAAGCCGGTAAATTCGCGCCGTGCTGCGCCGCGTCCCATGCCCAGGATCACGCGGCCGTTGCTGAGATGGTCGAGCATGGCGGTCTTTTCTACCACGCGCAGCGGATCGTTCCACGGCAGAATGACCGCCGCGGGCATCAGCTTGATTGTGCTCGTCTTCGCGGCGACGTAAGTCAGCAGTTGCAGCGGATCGGGACAGGCGGCGTAGTCGGTGAAGTGGTGTTCCACCGCCGCGGCGAAGTCGAAGCCCATGGCCTCGGCCTCAATCGCGAGCTGGGTCTCGCGGCGGAAGAAATCGCCGTCCGGCATGCCGTGGAGATTCTGGAAGCCCAGGTGGATACCGACCTGCATGTTGCTCATCCTCGTATTGCGTTGGGTCAGTGGTCGCATTCAGCCTTTCAGGCCGGCGCCGTGACAGGTTCCTCGCCGTTGAGCGTGCAGCGATGCAGTTCGCGTCCGCTTTCACGGTCGAACGGTTCCACGCGGTGCATCGTGCCGGTATTGTCCCAGATCGCGAGATCGCCCGGCTGCCACTTGTGACGGTAGACGTACTGGTCCTGCGTGGCGTGGATCATCAGGCGCTGGAGCAGGTCATGGCTTTCCGCCGGCTCCATGCCTTCGACATAGGCACCCGACGTACTGAGGACGAGAGAACGCGCGCCCGAACGGTGCTGCCAGACCAGCGGATGCGAACGCTGCGGATAGGAACTCCACAGCGCGAACTCCTCCACCGTGCAATCGCGCTTGGCGGGAAAAAGCGCCGCCTGCATCGTGTGGACCACGCGCAGCTTTTCGAGCCGCCGCTGTTCTTCCTCGGCAAGGTCCGCAAAGGCGGCGCAAGTATTGGCGAAGAGCGTATCACCGCCCCGGTTGGACAAGCGCACAGGTGCCAGCAGCGTGGCGAAAGGCGGAACCTCTTCGTAAGTGCCGTCCATGTGCCAGAGCTGGTTGCCGAACAGGAAGCGCGCGTATTCGGGGTTGCGTGTCTCATCGAGCGTCACGCGGAGCACGCCGCCATCGCCTTCGGCCAGCACCGCGCCGTCGGCACCGCGTCGCGCCTTGCCGATGCGCAATTCGCCAAGGCTGCGTGCGATCGTGCGCAATTCTTCGTCATCGACACCTAAGCCGCGTATCACCACGACACCGCGCTCGGCCAGTAAGGCGCGAATTTGCGCAGCGTGGCGGCCAGCAAGCAACGCGGCCTTGTCGATCATGAGCTGAGAGCCAATGCGCGGGGTGAGCGGGAGAGCCGCCTTCCCACTCGACGGCATGGCCGCTTCGGATTCGGAAATTCCGCCTGCGAATCCCACGTCCGCCTCTCCTCTGCCGGCTTTGCGCCGCGCTATGTCCTATTATCCTTTCGTGGCTTGACCGACACGGTTGCTGAGCCGATTATCACCCGTATCGTTTCATACATACGCGTATTACCCACACATTCCATCACCTGGTAGGAAAATGCAAGCATTTAACACCTACGTCGTTTTAATTGTATCCCAATGCCGGGCGGGGGAGGTGTGAAGGTGATCGAAGGGCACGTAGCTCCGCCAAGCCGGGGGCCGGGACGCCCCTCGCTCAGCAACGAGGAATTGCTCGACCGTGCGCTGGTACTGTTCCTGGAAAGCGGGTTCGAGCGCACCAGCATCGACGCCATTTGCGCGGCAGCGGGCATGGCGAAACGCACCTTTTATCAGCGCTATGGCGACAAGCTCACCTTCTTCAAGGCCGCGCTGGAGCGCGCGATCGAGGACTGGATACTGCCCCTCGAAACGCTCGAGGCCTGCGAGAGCGACGATTTCGAGGACACTCTGCTACGCATCGGCCGCCTCCTCGTTGCGAATGTAATGAGCGAGGACGGCATCCGCCTGCTGCGGATCACCAACGCCGAATCCGCCAGAATTCCGGAGATCGGCGCTTTCACTTATAATGCCGGCACCGGCCCGACCGTCGATTGGCTGGCCGGCCTGTTCCGCCGCCGCCTCGAATGCGGCGAGGAGCAGGCACGCAACGCCGCAATTGCTTATATGTACATCGTCGTGTGCGGTCCGCCCACCGTGACGGCCTGGGGCATGACCGTCGGCGCCGACGAGATCGAGAGCAACATCCGCTATGCCGTCCACGTGCTGCTTCACGGCCTCTTGTCCGGAGCGGACGGCCGCAGAGCCCCGGCAGGCAACGGCGCGCCGGAAACCGCGACTTTGGAACTCCAACAACTGAGGCGCGAAAACGAGCAGTTGCGGCGACTGCTGGTCGATTCAATGCTGAATGCACAGATGCCGTAGAAACGGCGGCGCGCTACCGATGAAACGATCGGGGCGCCAAATGGAAAGGGATGCAAGGAATGGGCGCATTGAGGATCGAATCGCTCAGACAGGACCTGCCTTTCGGCGTGCGCATTTCCGGTGTCACGCACGCGGTTCTGGCGGACGAAGCCAGCCGCCGGGTGATCTTCGATGCCTTCGAGCGCGAGGGGCTGATCGTCTTCGACGGGATCGAGCAGAGCGACGAGATGCAGGTGGCCTTGAGCGGCGTATTCGGCCCGCTCAAGGAACATCCGCTGAAGGAAGTCAGCCGGGTCGATGCCAGCAAGTTGCCCGGCGTCGTCGAGATCAAGCAGGAACCCAACGCATCGGGCGTCGTCGAGATCGAAGGCAAGCAACTCGCGCACTGGCTGCCCTGGCACTTCGACCATTGCTACAACAACGAGCTCAATCGGGCTGGTGTGCTGCGGGCGACCCGGATCACGCCCGAGGGTGGGCTTACCGGCTTCGTCGACGGACTGGCGCTTTATCGCGCCTTTCCGGCTGACCTGCGCGATCGGCTCGAACAGGCGCAAATCCTCTATACGCTCAACGTCGCCTATCAGACCAACCGTTTCGGCCAGCCTGAGACCTTGCGCGTGGTCCGCGAAAAGCCGGGTGCGCTCGAAATGATGGAAAATCGGAAAGGCGCGCCGCGCGCAATCCATCCGGCGATCTGGACACGCGCCGATGGCGGGCGCTGCCTTCACGTTTCACCCTACATGGCCGACGGCATTCTCGGGCTGGAGACGCCGGAAGGCGAGGCGCTGCTGGAAGAGGTCTGCCAGACTGTCAACCGCATCGCCGCCGCCCAAAGCTATCACCACGGATGGCGGCTTGATCAGATGTTGATCTGGGACAACTGGCGCATGCTCCATGCCGTCTCGGGCAACGACCCGGCGCTTGGCCGCACTATGCAGCGCACCACGATTGCCGGAGATTATGGCCTAGGTCGTTTCGAATTCGCCCCGGCCGCCGCAATGAACGACATAACGACATCGGTGAGAATGTAGGGTCCTTCAGGGCCTGAAGAACACCGACGCAGGGGGAGAGGAACGCGATGACCAAAGTGGCGGGCCGGACGGCCGTGGTGACCGGCGGAGGCAGCGGCATCGGGCGCGGGCTGGCGCTTGAACTCGCCGCCAAGGGCGCGGCCGTGGCGATTGCCGATATCCTTCCCGGAAACGCTGAAGCGGTCGCCCGCGAGATCGCCGCGATGGGAGGCAAGGCGCTGGCGATCGGCTGCGACGTGACGGACATGGCCTCTCTCGAAGCCGCGAAACAGGCTGCCACCGAGCATCTCGGCCCCGTCTCGCTGTTGTTCGCGAACGCCGGAGCAACCTCGTTCGAGCGCATCACCGACATGAGTGCGGACGACATCGACTGGATCATCCATGCCAACCTGCTGGGCGTGCTCAACTGTGTAAAGACCTTCTATCCCGACATGGTGGCCACGCGCGACGGGCATTTCTGCGCCACGGCCTCCACCGCCGGGCTGCTGCCGAGTTGGATCCCCTATCACGCGGCGTATTCGGGCGCGAAATTGGGGATCATCGGCATGATGCTGAACCTTGCCATCGAGGCGCGCGAACAGGGCGTGGGGGTCACGGCCTTCGTGCCCCACGGCGTCGTCAGCAACATGAAGGCCAACAATGCCCGCTACCGCCCTGCCCGTTTCGGCGGTCCGGGCGAGGGCGAAGTGCAGATCCCCAATGGCGCGCAGTGGCATGCCGAAGTCAAATTCCGGCCGGCCGAACTGGTCGGCAAGCTGGTCGTCAAGGCCGTGGAGGAGGATCGCCCGATGGTCATCAGTGACGGCGCAATCCGGAAGACTTTCGACGAAACCTATCGCCGCATCGTCTACGACGCCTTCGACTTCGCAGACGCCTTTTACGCCGCCGAAGAGTGACGGCCGGGCTCAGGCACTCTCCCGCGCCGGCATTGTCATCTTGCGCATATTGCGCAAGTAAGGCCGCATGGTCATCGAGATTCCCGAGCTTTTCCAACCCGACGAAGTGCGCGAAATCCGCGAGGCGCTGCAAGCGGCCAACTGGGCGGACGGGCGCGCCACCGCAGGTCACCGCGCGGCGCTCGTCAAGGAGAACGAACAACTCCCGCTCGATCACCCGCTGGCCCGGCAACTTGCCGACCGGGTGCTGACGCGGCTTTACCAAACGCCGCTATTCATTGCCGCCACCCTGCCCCAGCGCATCCTGCAACCGCGTTTCAGCCGCTATGACGGGCATGGGCACTACGGAAACCATGTCGACAACGCGATCTTCCCGATCCCTGGTACGGGCGAGCACTTGCGCAGCGACGTGTCGAGCACGCTGTTCCTCAGCGATCCCGACGAGTACGACGGTGGCGAACTTGTTATTGAGGACATGTTCGGGAACCATACGGTCAAGCTTCCGGCGGGCTCTCTGGTCGTCTATCCCGGCAGTAGCCTGCACCGGGTCGCGCCGGTAACACGCGGCGTGCGCTTTGCCTCGTTCTTCTGGACACAGAGCTTCGTCGCTTCTCCGGAGCGCCGACGGCTGATGTTCGAACTGGACGGCGCGATCCAGTCGATTGCGGGCGATCATCCGGAACACGGTTCGGTCGATGCGCTGACCAATGTCTATCATAACCTGCTCCGCCAGTGGTCGGTTACCTGAGAATTCGGCACTCCTGATGGATGCTTTTGCCGCCACCGCGATAATCATTGCGGTTCCAAGATATTGCGGCGCTCTTCGCCCCAACCGCGCTAGAGGTTTGACAAAGCGCGCCGACGAGTGCGCCGGATAAGCGGGAGAAAATGAGGATGCGGAAGCACGGGACTTCGAACGACCAGCGCGCGCGATCCTTGCGCCCGACTCAAATGCGTGCAGGAATGCTGGCGGCGACGGCCACGCTGGCACTCGCCTGCGTGGCGGCGACGCCTGTCATGGCGGCAACCGCTGCTGTGGAGACCCCCGCCAAGACAACGCTTCGGGCCGATGGCTATACCGCCGAGGATGCCATGTTCGCCCATCCCTTCGTCGATCTGGACGAAGTGCGGCATGACGGGACAATCGCCTACCGCTACGTCCACGGCGGCTTCGAAGGTACCGACACCCGGTTTTCCTACTATTTCCCGGTGGATGGCTGGCAAGGCCGGTTCTTCCAGTACATCACGCCGGTACCGGACAGCGAAACGCTCTCGCAAGGGCTGAGCGGCGAGGAAGACCGGATCGGCGCGGCACTGACCAGCGGGGCCTATTTCATCGAGACCAATGGCGGCGGCCCCAAGGCGGCCGATCCGTTCGGCGGCATGGACCAGACCATCGGCGCCTATCGCGCCAATGCCGCCGCCGCGCGCTTTTCGCGTTTCGTGGCCGCGCAGGTCTACGCACCGCGTCCGCATGTCTACGGATATGCCTATGGCGGCAGCGGCGGCGCTTATCGCACGCTGGGTTCGCTGGAGAACACCCACGGCGTCTGGGACGGTGCAGTGCCCTATGTGCTCGGCTCGCCAATGGCCATTCCGAACATGTTCACCGTCCGCCTCAATGCCATGCGCGTGCTTGGCCCGAAGCTGGACGGGGTCGTCGCGGCGCTCGACGCGGGCGGCAACGGCAATCCTTACGCCGGGCTTGACGCCCAGCAGAAGGCGGCGCTTGTCGAAGCCACGCGCATGGGTTTCCCGCCGCAGTCCTGGTATGCCTGGCGGACGATGGGGCCGCACGCCTTCGCGCTGCTTTTCGGCGCCGTGCGCATGGTCGATCCGAGCTACTTCAGCGACTTCTGGAGCCAGCCCGGCTACGAGGGGCATGACAGCCCCGAACTCTACGCCGCCGACCGGACGCACACCGCCACCCGCATCGTCGAGGTCATCACAGAGGCGAAGGCCGAGACCATGGGGCTCGACACCGGCCGCTCCCCCGGCACGGCAAAAGGCACTGCCGACCTCGCGTGGAAGGCGATGGGGCTCAATTCGGCGGACGAAGTGCCGGTGGCCCTGCGACTGGAGCAAGTGCCACAGGGCAAGCCGCTGCTGCTGGCGGACCTCGTACTGCCATCGGGCAAGAAATTGCTGCTGAGCGACGTCAAGGACGGCATCGCGATGATCGGTATCAACGATCCGCGCGTCGTGGCGCAGGTCAAGGCGGGCGATGCGGTCACGCTCGACAACAGCGATATTCTGGCGGTGGAGAGCTATCACCGGCATCAGGTTCCGCCAAATGACGGCCAATATCCAGTCTGGGACCAGTTCCGCACCGCCGACGGCACACCGCGCTATGCGCAGCGCAAGATGCTGCTCGGCCCGATGTTCACGAAGAACGCCTCGGGCGCGGTGCCGACTGGCAAGTTCGACGGCAAAGTGATCCTAATCGAGAACATGTGGGACCGCGAGGCGCTGGCGTGGCAGGGCGACTGGTATCGCCGGCAGGTTGCCGCGAACGTGGGCGCATCGCTCGATGACCGGTTCCGCATCTGGTACACTGACCGCGCGCTTCACGGCGACCAGACGAAGCAGGACGATCCCTCGCGCGTGATATCCTACATCGGCGTGTTGCAGCAGGCGCTGCGCGATATGTCCGCATGGGTCGAAACCGGCAAGGCGCCGCCACAATCGACGCAGTACAAGGTGGTTGACGGGCAAATTCAGGTCCCCGCCGCGGCGAGCGCGCGTCAGGGCATCCAGCCGGTCGTCACGATAACGGCAAATGGCAAGGCGCAGACGGACGTGCGACGCGGACAGCCGGTGCGACTTGCCGGAACGGTATCGGTCCCGCCGGGCGCCGGTTCCGTGGTCTCCGCGCAGTGGGACTTCGAGGGCGACGGCACCTTCGACGAGGACGCGAAGCCGGAAACCGGTGCAAACGTCACGGTTTCCACAACGCATAGCTTCGACAAGCCGGGTACCTACTTCGTGGTCCTGCGCGCCGCCTCCCAGCGCGAGGGCGATGCAAACACGCCCTTTGCCCGCATCCAGAATCTGTCGCGGGCGAAGATCGTGGTGCGCCCCTAGGACGGGGTATCTGGCCCGTCAAAAGTGGGCCAGATACCCACCGTCAACGGCCAGGACCTGTCCGGTGACATAGGAAGCGGCGGGTGAGGCCAGGAAAAGCACCGGCCCCACTACTTCGCTCGGACGCCCCCAGCGGCCGAGCGAGGTACGCCGCGCAAGGTGCTGACCAATGCCGGGATCGGCCACCATCTCCGCATTTGCCTCGGTCGCGAAATAACCCGGGGCAACGGCGTTGACAGTAATGCCCCGGCTGCCCAGCTCGGCGGCGAGCGCCCGGGTCAGCGCCTCAAGCCCGCCTTTGGACATGGTGTACGCGGCATCTCCGGCCCGGGCGATGGGGCCGGCGATCGAGGTCACGTTAACGATGCGCCCCCCTGCGCTCATGCGCGGAGCAAGAATACGGGCAAGATCGAAGCAAGCGACCAGATTGATTTCCAGCATGTAGCGAACCGCCTCACGGTCCAGTTCGGAAATCGCCCTACGATCGCGGTGGCCAGCATTGTTGACGAGAATGTCCACGGTCCGTTGCCCCGCCAGCGTTTCGGCCACGGCCTGCGTATCGGCGAGATCGAAAACCACCGCCTCGGCGCTTCCGCCCGCACCGGCAATGGCGGCAACCACGTCCTCCGCCCGGTCACGGCCGCGCGCCTGCACAACGACGTGGGCCCCCGCCTCGGCAAAGCCAAAAGCGATTTCACGCCCCAGGCCGCCCGTCGCACCGGTCACCAACGCGGTTTTGCCAGCCAGCGTCATGCCGGGGCCTCCGGCGTGGAGAAGAGGGCAAACCTGCGGGTGGCGTTCGATCTGGTCATCGCCCCCCGATACCGGGACCCGAGGCACATCGCCAGCCCGCAATCCGGAGTAAATGGCGCCGGAGATCGCCATCCAATTGCGCATTTAGCGTTAGCGGGTTACCCCATAAGGGACTGCCCCCGCCGGGAAACCCGGCCAGCCGACGAGACGCCATGCCGATCGACTGCCCCGGCTCCAGCGCGATTCCATCCGTCCCGAAGGCGGCCGGCGCACTCCTTGTGCGCCTGCGCGAAGCGGTAGGACGGCGGCATGTGCTGACGGGAGAGAAGGCCACGCTGGCTTTCCGCACCGGCTATCGCTTCGGCTCCGGCCCGGTACTGGCCGTGGCCCAGCCGGGTAGTTTGGTCGAGCAATGGCGCGTGCTGCGCGCCTGTGTAGATGCGGGAGTGATCGTGATCGCGCAGGCGGCCAACACCGGCCTCACCGGCGGATCGACGCCCGACGGTGATTATGACCGTCCGGTGGTGATCGTCAGCATGCGCCGGCTCGGCGGCATTCGGCTGATCCGGGACGGCTCGCAAGTGGTCTGCCTGCCCGGCGCCACGCTTTACAAGCTGGAAGCCATGTTGAAGCCATTGGGGCGCGAGCCGCATTCGGTGATCGGCTCGTCCTGCCTTGGCGCGTCGGTGCTGGGCGGGATCTGCAACAATTCGGGCGGTGCGCTCGTGCGGCGCGGGCCTGCCTATACCGAACTGGCGCTTTACGCCCGCGTCGATGCGGGCGGGCGGCTCGAACTTGTCAATCATCTCGGCATCGCGTTGGGGGAGGAGCCGGAAACGATGCTCGCCCGTCTCGAACGCGGCGAATTCGCGGAGTCCGATGTCGATCCGGCGAAAGATCGCGCGGCGTGCGACCACGGCTATGCCGACCATGTGCGCGAAATCGATGCTTCAAGCCCCGCCCGCTTCAATGCCGACCCCTCCCGCCTGTTCGAGGCATCGGGCAGCGCGGGTAAGGTCATGCTCTTCGCCGTGCGGCTCGATACTTTCGTCAAGGATCGCACAACCCGGGTGTTCTACGTGGGCACCAACGACCCGGCCGAACTCACTGCACTGCGCCGAGCGGTTCTGGGCGGCTTCGCGCACTTGCCGGTCGCGGGCGAGTACATGCACCGCGACTGTTTCGATATCGCCGAACGCTATGGCAAGGATACCTACCTCGCCATCCGCAAGCTGGGCACCGACCGGCTGCCTGCACTGTTCGCAGGCAAGGCGCGGGTGGATGCGTTTACCCGGCGCAGCCGCCTGTTGCCGTCGAACCTCTCTGACAAGGTGATGCAGTGGGCGGCGGATCGCTTGCCCGGACACCTGCCGCGCCGCCTCAGGGACTGGCGCGACCGTTTCGAGCATCATCTCATGCTGCGCATGGCCGATGACGGCATAGAAGAGGCACGAGGCTGGCTTGCCGGCCATTTCCCTTCGGCAACGGGCGAGGTCTTCGAATGCAGTGACGAGGAGGCCGAAGCCGCCTTCCTCCACCGCTTCGCGGCGGCCGGAGCGGCCATACGGTACCGGGCTGTCCACCCGGAGGAAGTGGAGGACATCGTCGCGCTCGATATCGCGCTGCCCCGCAATTGCGAGGACTGGCTCGAACACCTGCCAGAAGAGATCGAGCGGCCGATCCTGCACAAGCTCTATTACGGGCATTTCTTCTGCCACGTGTTCCATCAGGACTATATCGTCGCCAAGGGCACCGACTGCGCGGCACTGGAACAGGCCATGCTGCCCCTGCTCGACCGGCGCGGCGCCGAATATCCGGCCGAACACAACGTCGGCCATCTTTATGAGGCCAAGCCGGCGCTGAGCGCGCACTATGCCGCGCTCGATCCCTGCAACATGTTCAATCCGGGAATTGGACATACGCCGCGCACGGCCCACACCCCTACTCCCGAAGGCGCACCGTCGCAGTGAACGGGCGGGCACCAGCGGACGGGCGATACCGCCCTGGCGCTGGAACGAGGCGGTCTGCCTCCGGTTACCCACAAGTTCGCAGCGCCTCGCGGCCGAAAAATCGGGCTTCTTCCGGGCCTTCCGCCCACATCCTCCGGATGGGCGATGGCCTGCCTCCAAAACGCCGCTTGTCACCCTGCAACAAGAACTTTAATGTCAACCAAATCAATTGAGATTAGGCATGCAAGCCTCAACGGGAGACGTGACACGATGAATACCCTGCCAATCCATCGCCGCATGTTCCTGGCCGCAGCCGCTGCGACGGCGCTTACCGTTTCGCTCGCCGGATGTTCGGGCGGAAACAAGTCGGGCAACAGCGTGGAGATCACCAATGTCTCCTACGATCCGACCCGCGAGCTGTACCAGGCGATCAACCCCGCCTTCGCCACCTACTGGAAGAAGAAGACCGGGCAGGACGTGACTTTCCGCATGAGCCACGGCGGCTCAGGCAAGCAGAGCCGCGCGATCATCGATGGGCTTGAGGCCGATGTCGCCACGCTGGCGCTCGCCTACGATATCGATGTGATTTCGAAGAAGGCACAGCTGCTTCCGGCCGACTGGCAGAAGGCGCTGCCCAACAACAGCTCGCCTTACACCTCGACGATCGTCTTCCTCGTCCGCAAGGGCAATCCCAAGGGCATCCATGACTGGGGCGATCTGGTGAAGCCGGGCGTGGAAGTCATCACGCCCAATCCCAAGACCAGCGGCGGCGCGCGCTGGAACTTCCTGGCCGCCTGGGCCTATGGCCGTAAGGCAGGCGGATCGGATGCCGCTGCCGAGACTTACGTGAAGCAGCTCTTCTCGCACGTTCCGGTGCTTGACAGCGGCGCGCGCGGATCGACCACGACCTTTGTCGAACGCGGCATCGGCGACGTGCTGCTGGCCTGGGAAAACGAGGCGCTGCTCGCCGAGAAGAAGCTCGGCGCGGGCAAGTTCGAAATCGTGAACCCCTCGATCTCGATCCTCGCCGAACCGCCGGTCGCAGTGATCGCCGCCAATGCGAAGAAGCACGGTACCGAGGAAGTCTCGAAGGCCTACCTCGAATATCTCTATACGCCTGAGGCGCAAGTCGCGATCGCCCGCAACTTCTACCGGCCGAGCGATCCCAAGATCGCCGAACAGTTCGCCACGCAGTTCCCGAAGGTCAACCTCGTCACCATCGACAAGGACTTTGGCGGCTGGGCGAATGCGCAGAAGACCTATTTCGACGATGGCGGCGCATTTGACCGTATCTACACGAAGAAGTGAAACGACGCTTCCCAAACGGCGTCCCCAATCGAGCAGGCCACTGCAGATGACCTCAATTGCAATGCGCAAGCCGCGATGGCGCGCGCCTTCAGTACTTCCGGGTTTCGGGCTGACTTTCGGGTTCAGCCTCGCCTGGCTTTCCCTGATCGTCCTGATCCCGCTTTCCACGCTGTTCCTGAAATCGGCAGGCATGGGCTGGCACGCGTTCGTCGAGGTCGGGTTCTCCGACCGCGCGATGGCGGCCTATCGCCTGAGCTTCGGCACGGCGGCGGCGGCAGCGCTGGTCAACGCGGTATTCGGGCTGCTCGTGGCCTGGACGCTGGTGCGGTACGATTTTCCGGGAAAGCGGATCGTCAGCGCGCTGGTGGACCTGCCCTTCGCGCTGCCAACCGCAGTGGCCGGCATCGCGCTGACGTCGATCTATGCGCCAACGGGCTGGGTCGGGCAGTTTCTTGACCCGCTGGGCATCAAGGTCGCCTTCACCGCCACCGGCATCACCGTGGCGCTGATCTTCATCGGGCTGCCATTCGTGGTGCGCTCGGTGGAGCCGGTGCTCGCCGATCTGGGGCTGGACGTGGAAGAAGCGGCGGCAACGCTGGGCGCAAATCGCTTCCAGACCTTCTTCCGCGTGATCTTCCCGGCGATCATGCCCGCGCTCTTCACCGGCGCCGCCCTCGCCTTCGCGCGCGGGGTGGGCGAGTACGGCTCGGTGATCTTCATCTCGGGCAACATGCCCGGCCGGACCGAGATCGCCCCGCTGCTGATCGTCACCCAGCTGGAGCAATATGCCTATAATGGTGCCACCGCGATCGCCATGATCATGATGCTGATTTCCTTCGCCGTGCTGTTCACGCTGAATGCCATGCAGTCTGCCCGCCGCCGGAGGCTCGGCTCATGAGGCAGCACGCTCCCGGCACCGAGAGCCGCACCACCCAGGTCGTCCTGATCCTGGTCGCGCTTGCCTTCCTCGCCTTCTTCCTCGTGATGCCGCTTGTCGCGGTGTTCATCGAGGCGCTGAAGCAGGGCATCGAACCCTTCCTGGAGGCCGTCTCCAACCCCGATGCACTCGCAGCCATCCGGCTGACGCTGTTCATCGCGGCGATCAGCGTTCCGCTCAACGTCGTGTTCGGCCTTGCGGCAAGCTGGGCTATCACCAAGTTCAGTTTCCCCGGCAAGAACCTGCTGCTGACCATGATCGACCTTCCGCTGTCGGTCTCCCCGGTGGTTTCGGGTCTGGTCTTCGTGCTGCTGTTCGGCGCTCAGGGCCTGCTGGGGCCGTGGCTCTCGGCGCACGGGCTCAAGATCATCTTCGCCGTGCCGGGGATCGTGCTGGCAACAGTCTTCATCACCTTCCCCTTCGTCGCCCGCGAACTGATCCCGCTGATGATGGAGCAGGGCAAGGACGACGAGGAAGCCGCCCTCTCGCTCGGTGCCAACGGGTGGCAGACTTTCTGGCACGTAACCCTGCCCAACATCCGCTGGGGCCTGCTCTATGGCGTGCTGCTCTGCAACGCGCGCGCCATGGGCGAATTCGGCGCGGTTTCGGTGGTCTCCGGACATATCCGGGGAGAGACCAACACGATGCCGCTGCATGTCGAGATCCTCTACAACGAATACGACTTTGTCGGAGCCTTCGCGGTGGCCTCGCTGCTGGCCGCACTCGCGCTCGTCACGCTTGTTCTCAAGAGCGTGCTCGAATGGCGCTTCGATCTTCACTCAGGAGCAAGACATTGATCCGCGTCCAGAATATCACCAAGCGTTTTGGCGACTACGCCGCGCTTCACGGCATCGACCTTGAGATCCAGCCGGGCGAATTCATCGCCCTGCTCGGTCCTTCCGGTTCGGGCAAGACCACCCTGCTGCGCATCATCGCCGGCCTTGAGTTCCAGGACGAAGGCCACGTCTATTTCGACGGGGAGGACGTGTCGGATATTCCGGTGGGCCGCCGCAAGGTCGGTTTCGTGTTCCAGCAATACGCGCTGTTCCGCCACATGACCGTGGCCGACAATGTCGCCTTCGGGCTCAATGTGCGCAAGTCGAAGACTCGTCCGAAGAAGGCCGAGATCAAGGCCCGCGCCGACGATCTGCTGCGGATCGTCCAGCTCGACGGGCTTGGCGGCCGTTATCCGGGCCAGCTTTCCGGTGGCCAGCGCCAGCGCGTGGCGCTTGCCCGTGCACTGGCCATCGAACCGAGCCTGCTGCTGCTGGACGAGCCCTTCGGCGCGCTGGACGCCAAGGTCCGCAAGGATCTGCGCCGCTGGCTGCGCGACCTGCACAAGCAGATGGGGCTGACCTCGATCTTCGTCACTCACGATCAGGAGGAAGCACTCGAACTCGCCGACCGCGTCGTGGTCATGGATCATGGCCGTATCGACCAGGTGGGCACACCCGAAGAAGTCTATATGGAACCGGCAACTGCCTTCGTCTCGCACTTCGTGGGCGAGACCAACCGCCTGCCTGACGGCCGCCACGTGCGCCCGCATGACATCGCCATCGTTGCCCAGGGCGGCGATGCGGTCGCGGTGGACAATGTCTTCCGCAAAGGCAGCGCCTGGCGCGTCGAGGGGCGGCTGGCGGACAGCAATGCCATTATCGAGATCGACGTCGATACCAACCAAGTTCCCCCGTCAGTCGGCCAGACGGTACGCATCGAAGCCCGGCGATCGCGAACTTTTGCAGATTGAGGATACCCAGATGACTGCCAACTCTCCCCAGCAGACCAATTCTCCCGAGCAAAAACGCCAGCTTGAGGAAAATCTCGCCACCGTGCGCGAGGCGCTGCTGAACTTGCGCTATGGCCAGATCTCGCTAACCGTTCACGACGGGCGTGTGGTGCAGATCGACGTCACCGAAAAAAAGCGTTTCCAGTAGGCGAACGAATAGGGCAATGCCGCAGAAGACCGCGCTGATCATCCGCCACGTCCCTTACGAGGGCGTGGCGGGCTTCCGCCAGCCCATCGAGGATCACGGCTATCTCGTCGATCGCATCGATGTAACCGATCCCGCTTTCTCCTCGCTCGACTTGCGCGAGCCTGACCTGCTCATCATGATGGGTGGGCCGATGGGGATCTACGAGCAGGACCGCTATCCCTGGATCGCCTGCCAGATGCGCCGGTTGACCCTGCGCCTCGAAGCAGACCGGCCGACACTGGGCGTCTGCTTCGGCGCGCAGATGATGGCGGCAGCTCTGGGCGCCAAGGTCTATGCGGGGCCTGCCAAGGAAGTGGGCTTTCACTCGGTGAGAGTGCACGATCACGCGGCCGACAGCCCGCTTCGTCATATTTCAGGCGTGCCGGTGCTGCACTGGCATGGGGATACCTTCACATTGCCCGATAATGTCGAGCTACTCGCGTCGAGCCATGTCTATGAGCATCAGGCCTTCCGGCGCGGCAGCAATATCCTTGGGCTTCAGTTCCATGCCGAAATGGGCATGGACCCGCGTTTCGATGCATGGATCGAGCAATGGCCCGGCGCGGTGATCGAAGCAGGCGGCGACGAAGCGTCGCTGCGCGGCGCGCACGAGGCGCTGGGGCCCGCCGCCGTGGCGGCGGGGCGAGCGATGATCGGCGAGTGGCTGGCCGGACTGCGCTAAAGCGCGCAAGCGCGGCGCAGCCATAACATTCGCCGTTTTATTGAAGCAAGTACCCGACCGGCGCGATTGCGGGCGGCAAATCCGTTTCTCCCAAAGCCGGCAGCATCTCCCGCTCCACCGTCCGCGCGATGGCATCGAGGGGCAGGTCATTCGGCTCACGACCAAACGGATCCTCAAGCTGGTCACCCAGAGCGTCGAGGCCAAAGAATGTATATCTGACCAGCAAGACCGACAGCAGCGCTCAATTGACGCGAGAGAATTTCCGCGCTTGCAGGAATGTGCGAATTAATTAACTCCCCACATCCACCATGTTGTTTCGTAATGCGTAGCGGACAACATCGGCGGTCGACCGTACCTTAAGCTTGTGCATCAGTGATGTGCGATGAGCCTCTACTGTCTTGACACTGATGGTAAGTTTGTGCGCGATAGACTTATTAAAATTTCCCTCTGCTATGAGCTGGACAATTTCACGCTCCCGCGAAGTAAGTGGGGATGTATTCGCCGAATTGCGTCCGTGTTCCACGAAATAATTTTCCAGCCGGTCCGCCAATGCAGCCGAGATATAGAGCTTGTGCTTAGCCAACGCCTCGAGCGCCTCGATCAAATTTGTGATCGTGTCGGATTTCAGCACATAGCCGAGCGCGCCGGCGTCCAAGGCCTCGAGCACAATACTCTCCCGTTCGTGCATCGTGTAAATCAAGACCTCAGTGCCGGGCAGATCGCGCTTGATTGCGCGAGTGAGTGCCAACCCGTTCATCTGCCGCAGTGAATAAGCAACAATGGCTATGTCAGGCTGAGTTTCCCGGACTAGTTTCAACGCGCCGAGACCTTCGGCCGCTTCGCCAACGATCTGCCAGCCTCGACGGTCCTTTAAACTTGCGCGAACGCCCTCACGTATCGCCTCATGATCATCAGCGATCACTATCCGGCAGCACGAAGATGACATCCCCCATCCTCCCTATTTGTTGCAACGTTGGCTGTTCTTCGGCCCTGGCATGCATAATTCGCCCTATGGTGTTGGACGCTCGCGATTGAACCGCAAGCCAGCGTGTACGGCCGCTTCGACACCGCTCTTGCGTGGCTTGCGCTTGGGTTTGGGAGCTGGAACCGCATTGGCAGCCCTTCTGCTCGCAACGTCGGCGCCCCCCGGCTCGACGGCTTTCAATGCCGGTGCCTTGGTTGAAACGGCCTTGTCTAGGACGGCCTCATCTGGCGTCTTCTTGAGGACCACTGCGTCCCCAAAGCCGATCCGGGTTGCGAGTTCTGCACGCTTTGCCGCGTAGTCGGCAGAAACTATCGGATAATCGGATCGCAGGTTCCAGCGCGCTCGGTACTCGTCCGCAGAGAGATTATGCTGGGTTCTAAGGTGCCGCTTCAGCGTCTTCTGCTTTGCTCCGCATTCGAGGCAAGTAATGCCATCGGGCTTCACTGACGTGCGGATCGAAACTGCCGGCACTCGTTCCGACACGGCAGGTTCCAGCTCCTTACCCAGCGAAGCAAGCGTGTCATAAACCGCCGAAATCAGCTGCGGAAGTTCAAACGTAGAAACCGTGTTTCTGCTGATGTGCGCTGAAACGATGTCCGAAGTCAGATCGAGAATTCTGCCTTGCACCATGTTAAACACCCCCTGTTTTACGAGCCATAAATCACGTGTTTTCCATCGCGAACACCTAAACCGTAAATGCTAAATGGCTCGACACAGCCGGCGCCGAATAACCCAGCCACGGAAGCGGGGCCTGACGACCGGGTCCCTCAATCGCAGGAGCTTGACTGGAAGCAGCAGCCGACGATCGCTGATCATCGTACCAGTATCTAATCGCATTTCCATAATCTATATTGATATTTCTATATAAAATTGGGCAATTATGGGGATGCAGATTTGGGCCTGCTGGGAAGCCTTCAGATCGGATAGGCGAGCGACAAACGCTCACCGACCCAAGGATGACGGATGAAGGCGCTTCCCGTTGGCGGACAGTGTACCGGTCACTTCTACTTTTGTGGTACTACCAATGAGATTCAGGTAGATACTACCCGTCCAGAAATCAGAGATTTCGTGGGAATCTATACGGGACGCATTTTTTCGTTGCACAGCGGCAAAGCGACGAGCGAGCGGAGGTTGAGGGACAGATGCTCAATCATCTTATCGCCCAGGTGTCAAACGACGCCGGGAATTGAGCCGGCGTATTGCCTCACGACGCAATGTTACCAGTCAATATTATGACGTTTCCATCTCGGCCGCACCTTCGCTCCCCGCCGCGGCGGGGAGCGAAGGTGCGGCCGAGATTATCCATTCCCCTTCGAGGATAAGGCTCTTCGCCCGGATAATTCGCCAAGCCTTCACCGACCTCTGAACGGTCCGCAGATGTCTGGCGTTGAAGGTTAGGGGTGCAATTCGGATCAATCGCTCAAGAATCTCCACTGCCGGCAGAGTGGGAGCCGCCGCCAGCCATTCCCGAATTTTCTCGGCGTAGGGATCGAGCATGCTGGGCTTTGGGGTTCGAGCCTTTCGGCGGATGTAGGGTCGTCGATGCGTCGAGCGTTCCTCTCCAGACTTCCAAACGGTCTCCAAACTGCTTGCAAAGCAGGGCAGATCGATTGCTGTTGGCTTTATCGGTTCTCTGGGCAATCCTCGTTGATCAACTCGCCGACCAAGATCCGCTTGAGCCGCGCGCATCGCCGCCAGCAGTACGACTGGATCCGCTGTCATTCGCATTTTTTCGAGCGCGGCTCTCGATAAGCGTGGAAGCTCGGCTTGTTCAAGGACGCGGGACACGGGCGTCACCGGTGGGTGATAACGTTTGGTGACCTTAGCGCCGATACGCTTCTTCTCGAGAAGCTTGAAAGAGGGCTGGAATAGATTCACGTGCAACCGAGATGCTGCGTAAAGTCTGGTCAGAGCCATGACGGCATCTTGCCCTTCGAAGCGACCGTATCCAACCAACCGGCGCACGATCGCACCGTTCTTCTGCTCGACCCATGCCTGATCGTTCTTCTTGTATGCCCGGGAGCGCGTAACCTCGAGGCCTTGGGATCTGCACCAATCGACCACGAGCTCATTCATGAACACCGAGTCATTGTCAAAGTCGACCCCGCGCAAGCGAAATGGAAAGAGCTCTTGCGCCTTGTGAATGGCCTCGATCACCAAGCCGCTTTCTCTCATCAGGACCGGGATACATTCCGTCCAACCTGTGGCGATGTCGGTCAGAACAAGCGTCTGTACAAAGGCGCCACCGGCGCTCACCCCGGAGTGAGCTACGAAATCTGCTTCGACATATCCCGGTAAAGGGGCGTTCCAGTCGTTGAATGTACGAACAGGTACCGCTCGTCGGATCGCTGAGCTGGAGCCAGGCCGTCTGCGTCGCCGGCCTGCAGCCACAATCCTTAATTCTGACAACAGCCGATCTATCGTTGCGGCGCTAACGGTGAGTAACTGCGTCCGGGTCTGTTCATCGATCACCAGACTCCCGTGTCGCTCAAGGGACGGCAGCAAAAGAGGAATCATAACCTTCAGACGCTTTGAGCAAACGCGGTCCGAGGTCTCCCATAGGACTGCCAGCGCGTCGCGTATGAGTGGGCCATATATGGCTCGTGCAACCTTAGGCTTTGGTCGTCCCGCGGGCTCCCGGAGCAACCGGATCGCATGCTTCCGATGATACCCTGTCACCGCGACGAACTCATCGAGGACGCGGCTCTTTTCAGACCAGGAACAAGCCCCGTACCGCAGCCTAATCGATTCCAGCAATTCCTTGCGCGTTGCCATGCTGATCCGCCTCAACATCCCGGGCTCCCTGCCATGCTCGCTCCGGGTTGCACTTTTGCTGAGGCAACGGGCATGGCGGGTAACTATTCAGGTGAGGCAATGCGGCCGGGGGCGACACGTAAAACTGCCCCCCCTCACATGGGGAGCTTTGTGTCAATCGTCGGTCTAGCTACGGCATTTGCTGTCTCTCGATATCAGATCCATGGTCTGAGCCTGTTGCAACAAGCGTCCCATCAACCGGTCCGCTCTAACCTCACATCCGGTCGCCGCTCATGCACGGCTACACCACAATCCCGCTTGCGTCGGGTTTGGCTCAGGAAAACGGGACCAACCTTTTTATCGGCAATCGAAGCCAAGGGGGATCGACGGTCCGTCTACCTGGATCCGGCGGGTGTCGCCCCGCAGGAAATCTTCTATGAGTACCCAGTCAGGCTGCTTTGAGGATTGCGCCCTTTGGCACGACGCCAGCGGAATTGAATTGCCACAGCGCGATCAGCAACTTGCGCGCGAGAGCCACTATCATCACGCGGCGGACGCGGCCGCCGTTGGTTCGCACCCGCTCCTCATACCAGAGTGTCAGTTCTGATGTTGGTTGATGTCGCAGCCACAGCCATGCGACTTGGATCATCGTGACGCGCAGCCGTTTATTGCCCGCTTTGGACACCCCTTGCTCTCGGTCCATCGCACCACTTTGCCACGGCGATGGCGCCAGTCCCGCATAGCTGGCGACCTGTCGTCGATTACTGAAGCTGCGGAACAACCCCTCGGCATGAAGCACGCCAGCGAATTCCGGGCCGATACCGCGCAATTGAAGCAGACGAGCGCTGGCCGACGCTGACGCTGGAGCCTCTTCGATCGCCGTGTCTAGTTCCAGCATCGCATCGCGTTCCCGCTCAACGTCTTTGATCTGCCCCAGAACCAACTCCAACCGGTCTAGCTCGCGCTCGATCTCATTCTTGAGATGGCGTGGCAACGGTCGTCCGTCGCCGGTAGTGAGCTCTTCCAACCGAGCCCGCCGGTTGGTGCGCAGCGGCTCGTAGTCGCCCACTCCTTGCGCGAACAGCAGGCCTTTCACTCGGTTAACGTGCCGGATGCGCTCGATCACCAGCGAGCGTCGCTCCCGGCAGATGCGACGGCGGTCTTCGTCTTCGACGCTTGGTACTGCGACCATCGCGCAGACCCTCGGCTCTCCACGTTTATAGGCGAGCAACGTACGGACCAGGGCCTCACCGTCGAGCTTATCCGTCTTCGCACGCCGACTCCGTCGCGAAGCCGCGATCGAGGCTGCATCGACGACGTAACTCTCGATTCCTTCGCACATGAGGCAACGGTGTATCCAGAAGCCGTCCAGTCCAGCCTCCTGAATAACGACCAATGGGTACTGCTTGCCGGTCCGCTCGCGCGCTTTGGCTTGTAACTGCGCGAACCGCTCGAGGAGGACAGGCACATCACCGCCCTTCACCTGGTGCCGCGAAATGCGCTCGCCGCGCCCCGGCAACAGAGACGTCACCAACCAAGTGGAACGGCTCAGCTCCAATGACACAAAGATCGCATTTAACTGAGTGCTGACGGCGGCATGGGATAAACCGGACATGGAGAGCCTCCTTGACGATAAAGCGGGGAGGTCAGTGTGCCTTAACTAGCGCCAACCCGCGCCCATGGGATCTTTTTTCATGCTCAAGCGGTTACGGAATTAAGCGACGGAGTGGCCTTCTGCAGAAGGGCACTCCGCCGCTTTTCGCGCAATCTATAGCTGTCACCGCATCAAGCTCGAGCATCGAATCTCTCCGCGCAGACACCGCGTAAACTGTCGCATTATCCAGGCTACCCATCAGTCCCTCCTCCTTCAGGAGGGGGCCCAGTTCTATTTCTCGCTACCGGCCCAGTTTTGCATGGCGCCTGACACTCAGGAGCAGATCGCAAACGAATCCAAGCAGCTACCGCGCCTAAATTCGAGAACCCCATTTTTGGCGAATCGCAGGCAGGCCCAAGAACGAAATAAGAGAAAATACTTTACTTTAGGGAAACCCATACTGAAGCCGCATACATGAGCTAGCGCACCCTAGTGATAATCGGATTTTATATTTACATATTATTGATAGATGTTATATTTAATTCATCCGCGTTGGGGTGCCGCAACCCTTGCCTGGCAAGGTCAATCGCATTGCCAATGGAGCTCAACTGCCCCCTTGAGTCTTCACGACGCGGTCAGGTGCACACCCCAGCTAGTCGCACGTAGCTGGGGTGTGCACTGTCGTTCCGAATCCATGCTCAATTCGGTAATGCCTTCGGACAATTTCTATTCGGAACCGAATAAACATTGCCGGATCGAAAAATCTTCTCGGGCAAAACGCCAAAAATGAAAGAATGTAATTTGCAGGCCGCCCATCGCCGGAGACGCCTTCATTCTTTTGTCCAGCGACCGTGTCACGTTCGCCCACGAGGATCAGCTCGACTCTCTGAGTGCCCGAATCCCCCCGTGCAGGAAGTTGCCAAATTTTATGTGGAATTGTTAATATAGGTTGTGGGAATTAGGCGAAACACTGGTACGATAGGTGATCGTCGGCCACACTCATTCAGGCTCCGACGGCTGAAGGACCTGGTGCTTTCGCCTGACGGAGCCGTGTTGTGAGCGATCTTCCAACCGCAAAAACGGATACGGCCATCAACGCCTCAGGCGAACACCAAGATGGCAGCGGCCATGCAGCAGTTTTGCTTGTCGAAAGCCTGATTCACGGCTTGATTGCGAGATCAATCATCGATGTCGCACAGGCCATAGAAATTGTAGAAGTCGCAATCGACGCCGGCATCGAGATTTCGTTGGAACGCGCGCAACCGATCAATGGGCATTCGGAATCGATTTCTCTGCTCAAGACGATTTGCTCAAGCCTCAAGCAGGATATCCCCAGATCCTGACGCCGATTGGCACCTTTTATACCGACCTGCCGAACATCACGCTCTCTCGCGTAACCGCCTGTGCAGGTAGTTCTCATCAAAACCCGCGATCTCTACCAGTTTGGCCGGGCTCTCGATATGCAAACTACCGCGCTCGAGCGACATTGCCCCTGCAAGCCGCAATTCCTTGAGAACGCGATTAAGGTGGACGGGGGTCATGCCCAACGAATCCGCCAATATAATTTGCGACAACGGCAGGGTTAGCTGAGTGTCAGGCGCAATTCCTATGTTCCTGGCACGAAGATAAAGTTCACACATCAAATGCGCCACACGCTCAATACTGGTTCGGCGCCCCATACTTGTTATCCAAGCCCGCATGGTGCCTTCATCAACAAGTTGCGACAAATACATCGCCCTTGCAATGTTGGGGCGTTCGTCCATCATCTCGTCCATGCGCGTACGATCAATGGTCGCCACAGAGGTAGGCTCGATGGTCTGGATACTGTGGTCCATGTGCGCGAGCAGACCGACGTGAAGATCGCAGGAGTCTCCCGGCATGAGGAATGCCAGGACCTGCCGCGCGCCGCTCGGCAAAATCTTATAACGAAACGCCCAACCGTCGAGGACAATGAACACCGGTCCGGGTCGGTCCCCCTCGCGGATCAGATCCTTTTTCGCGGCGATGACCTGAGGGTGCGACGTGGCAGCGCGAAGGATAGCGATATCCTCGTCGTTGAGTGTGGCAAAGCCGCGCAGCTTGTCGATGAAGCGATTGTTCATCCGGCACAATCCCACATCGCATTCGAAATTCATATTGTTTGATATTATTGATAATTGTTACAAACCAGCCCTCCTATCTCCCTCTGGATTGTCGCTACTATACAGTGGCCCACGGCGTTTTTGGACCGTGAATTTGGTCACAGCGCACTGCGCACTTGCATTTTCGCGAACTTTCCGAGGAAAGTGGAAATCTGAAAAGCACCGCGCCCTCGTCCCGCATCAACGCAGAACAGCCGAAAAGCGCTATACACCGACCCCAAGCCCAGTCGCGGCCCAAGGCAATAAGCAACACATCTCAATCAATATCAATTCTTATTGATACTTGTTTAGAAATTACCATTGGCCATATATCGAAATAAGCCGTACGCTCACAGTACGTTGTTTATATATTTTCCCTCACTACATCACCCTTTGGATGAGCCATCTTCTTCATCTAAGAATGATGACAGCGATGCGAAATATCTCAAAACCTTGCGGAGATGGATCACTTAAAAAGTGATCAACTATCATTGGTATTCGGTAGAAAGCAATACGATCATCTCTAATGTACTTTTTTGTAACTTCGTCATTATCGCCTACAAATTTGCAGTGGGCGGGGCGGAGCTGGTTGGTAGCTTCGAGTAAGGCCAGCGGGTCATCCAACCCTCTGCCCGCTGGCCTATTGTTGCTGCTCGGTTAGACGTTTTGGATGTCGGGGAAATCCGGACATTCCGATCAAGTTACCGGCGAAAGAATCCAAGGGGCATTCCTGCGCACTTCGCGCCTTCCTGTAACATAAGCCTCATTGAGATCGCCGGGACCGCGACAGCGCGGCGCCCCGGTTGCGAGTCAAATGTTCATCTCTGCGAGATTGTAACCTCGCTTATGTCGCCTCCCAATAAGGCGTAGCCGGGTGCAGCGCCGGCTGGATAGTCGCCCACCGGAAAGCCCATCCGAGAAACTGCGCAACGCTTTTTCGGAGACAATGTTGTCGTCCGCAATTTCGGCACCGATCCCGGCGCTCTTCGTATCCATGTCGAAACCAGCAATGGAAACGGAGTCGTTGCCGACTTCCTCGGCGCTCTTTTAACGCGAATCGATCACATACCGAGTGTGTCGGTCACCGAACGCGGCTCCAAAGTTCGAGGTGATGCGAAGGTTGCATACCGGCAGGGCGAGGTGCTTTAGGGCACTTCGCCCGACATCTGCTTGCGCTCTCGAGGCAGAAGTTCAGCAGCCATTTGGACAACGCTGAAAGCGGCCGGTAGACTTTTGGTTCTGGCGGATAAACGCCTCAACATCACGAACGCGGACGGGATATGGCTCAACGTCACGCCAACTGGTGTCCGGATTAAAGCGATTTCATCCATCCGCCAAGCCAATGCGGGCGGCGACACGCGCGGCCAGCGGGCATTCGTCGAGTGCGTCTTCAAGGCGATCAAGCAGCCGCACCAGATGGCCTGCCTCGGCGTCCAATTCCTCGGCGCATTCGCTAAGGGCCTTCCAAAGCGGTCCAAGAGCAGCGGTAAGCAACTCTCCCTGCGGCGTGAGGGAGAGGAGCCGGCGCCGGGCATCGGATTGATCGCTCGTGGCCTGGAGCAATCCTGCGTCTTCAAGCGCCCGCCTTGCCTGGCTGACCGAGACATGCGTGACGCAAAGCGCCTCGGCAATCTCGCCAACCGTCATCGCGCCGTTCATGACAATCTGGTTGAGAATGCCGAACCAGCGCTGCTCGAAGCGAATGCCCTGCGCCGCATAGATTTGTGCGGTTTCGCGGTCGAACCGATCGGAAAGTCGGCGTATGCGCGCGCCAAGGGCGGCCGCGCCAACGCTGCGACTATAGTCCGTTCGCTTGCCCGTCATACCAATGGCTCGGTGAGGAGACGCTCGGCGATAGCCTTAATCGCAGCCTTGCTCGCGGGCGTAGCCGAAACGTTGGTGAAGATTGCTATGCCGGTCGTCGAGGCAGGGTCGAGATAAACCGCGGTGAACACGCCGGGATCGCCGCCCCAATGGTTGATCCGGCGCTTGCCGAAGCCCTCCGATTCCATCCAGCCCAGTCCCTGACCGGTCACCCAGGTCGGCAAGCCGGGCGGGGCATGCATAGTCAGCATCTCGGACTGGTCGGCCGCCGTCAGGATCCGCGAGCCGTCCGCCATTCCGTTGTTGGCGGCCGCAGCTACAAAGGGCATGAAACCTGCGATGGAGGAGCGTAGCATTCCCACCGGAAAATCGGGAAATCCGACAGGTTCGGTGGGGACGATCTGATCGTCGACAACGTCGTATGGCGTGGCCATCAGCGGCTTGGGCGTGTCAGCGATGGTCCACGAGATGTGCCGCATGCCGAGCGGTTTGAACATCCGGCTCGCGGTGAAAGCACGCAGGTCCTCATCCGCGACCCGCTGCACTAGATAGCCGAGCAGCGCGTAACCGACATTGCAATAGTCATAGTTCGCACCCGGCGCAGCCGACGAGAAACTGCCAGTAGCCGAATAATGCTTACCGCCAGGCACCAGATAGTCGGTGAGGAAAATCCTCAGCGGCAGCGGCGAATCTCGGCCAATCGTCCGGAAATCGATGTTGTAATAGGTTTCGTCCGATATTCCCGACACGTGCATCAGCAGATGGCGAACCGTGATGGCGGCAATCGGATGGGCGGGATTGATAACTTTGAAGTCGAGATATCGATTGACGGGCGCGTCGAGATCAATCCGGTCTGCTTCAACCAGCATCATGATCGCGGTGGCAGTCACAGTCTTGGTGACAGAGGCGAGGTGAAACATCGTGTCGGTGGTCACGCGCCGATGTTGCGCGACATTGGCCAAGCCGTATCCCCGTACAAGGGCCACTTTGCCCGATCGCGCAATACCTACCGCCATGCCGGGGATCCTCCCGGCCTGAAGCTGCGCTTTCAAAAAGGCATCCAACGGATCGTCATTCGCCGTCACTGCCAGCGATGGCGATGCCGCGCTGACTATGGCCCCTGCCAGAAACGTTCGCCGGCTGAGAGGGAAGTTTTGCGCAGACTGACGATGGTTCGACATGTCGGGTACCTTAGATTGATCTATGTAGGCACCTACATTATTTGTCATCGAAGGAAAAGATCCCATGATGAGAGGTGGACAGCGGCCTGAGGGAAATCAGAGTCGGTTTGCTACCAACCTCTGTGCAAGGATTTGCCATATCAGCAGAACCAATCTCGCAGCCTGCCGCCATCCGTATTGATCTTGGCGCAATTTTCGTTTCGCTGGACTATCGAAATCGACGTGGGTGGTGACGTCGCTGTCCCCTGGCAGCGAACGGATGCCACGTCACTCGGTGCCCGACGGGGACCTGCCCGGATTGACGGCCTGTTTGGGCAGGCTCCGTGAGAAGGCGCAGGTTCGGGATGGTCGACTGTATCGTGTGGTGGTCATTCAGGAAGCGGGGCTTGATGGATTTTGGATTCATCGCGCGCTTGAGGCGGAAGGCTGGATCACAAGCCATGTGGTGGATGCCGCCTCAATTGCGGAATGCCGGTTAAAAGAAGATCTCCGTTCTCCTGAGCCACGTCCCCGAATGCGGGATTATGGTGCAGCCCTCCCGAGCGGCGACCGGATATGAGGTGGTACCGGCGAGGCATACCCGTCGGTAGTCGTGAACGGGCTCAGCTGGATGCCGATGCAACCGGGAGAAGTAAACCGACGAGAAATCAACCTTGACCCGCAACTCATCATTTGGGGGGCTATCGGTTAATTCCGATTGTGACCGCGAAGAACGGCGGATTCCGGGGTTATCACGCGGAGTTTGGGATGACGGGAAGCTTGACAGTTGGGACCAGGACGCAGGCGACTACGCTACGCTCAGGTGATCGTGTCGATCCGAGCAGTTTTGGACGTTGCCACCCGAGATTTTCGATGCGGATATTGAGGAGCGGGTGCACGGCGCTCCCGGTCTCTGCTCGCAAACCACCCAACGATAATGGAATTGGACAGAAGTTGCGGCGAGCCCGCTGTTTAATGCGGCGCGGGAACGTCGGAAACAAATTACTTTCGGTGAAGCTGTGTACCTGACAACGATCGAATTTCACCGGCGATCAGCCCTCACTCGAGGCACGGTAGGGGCATTACGCACCTGCAGAGGCTTATGGAAGTTTGGAGGCCGGCCTATTCGGAATGCCCGCACTACTTCCGCATCTGCATGGCGCAACTACGCCAGAATCTGGAGGATCACACGTGGCGGATTCGACCATTTTTTCAGAAACGACCATAAGCTCAGCGAGCGGAATGTGGCCGCATTGCTATCAATCTGTTTTGGTAATCGCAGCGCCCACTTCATTGAGTAAACTCTGCCGTCCACGCCTCTCTTCGCAATGTGTTGACCGCTAGGGTGCATGCGGATCGGCTCTTGTAGCCGCCACAATCCAGCAAGACCCGACCTGCTGAAATCAGCCGCCAATGCCAATCACCGCCGCCGGACAGGGTTGAAGTGAAACTCACCCATTCCGCACAGTAGACATCGAAATACGAATTTTTACGCGGCGCGCTTTTCTCACAAGGCGATGAGAGGCGATCAAATTCTTGATTATGCACGCCGTATCGATCAACAAGATCACTGACGTTGTCCTGAGCGATGTTCCATATGGGCATGGTCTTTATCTCACTTTTCTTGAGGAAGTAGAGTTCCACCACAAACCTGATCGGCGGCAGAAGCGAAATCTACCGACCCGTCCCGGTATTAAATATTAAGAAAATCTTGGCCGAAATGCGATTGCGGGTTTGGACGGTCGTGCAAACCAAATGCTTTCCGGCAGCAGTTACCGGCTTAATCGAGGCAATCGAGCCGATGACTTAAAGCACTGCTGTTGCACATAAGCTTTCGGCATCCGCTGTTCATCGCGCGCTCCCGCCAAAGAGGCTTAACCATCTAGGGTATTGAGGAACGCCCAAAATCCGCCGCTTTGCTTCGATTTTTTGTCGGCATTCGCGAAGATCGTCAACCAGTTGCTCTCTACCAGGCTGACCTGTGGCCTCGGCTAATCGCATAAGAGCGATCTGGTGCCGGAATAGAAGTAAATTGAGATCCACGATTTTTCTCCCTCAAGCGGGAGCACGGCGGTCTCTCAGTCACCGGCACGCTCGTTGACTGCCGCTGATGAATTTCATCGTAATGTTTTTCTCGCAAATGTCAATTTAATATAAATATTATTAAATTGTAATTCCGATTTTATCGAATTGATTTGGGAATGAACAACGCATACAATCTATCTAATCCTGTTTTAATGGGGAATATTATTCAATCGCATTTCCTGTACGATGAAATTTTTCTGTCTGATGCCATCCGTTTGAGGCGCGTGACAATGCGAGTAGACCAGCCCCCCGGCGGTCCCTCGATCATAACGAGAGTCTTGCGGTTGAATATTCCGGCACGCTCGCCTGCACAAGCGCGTCGGGCGTGATGCTATCGTCCTGCACGAACGTCCAACGCGCTTGCGCAGGCGTTCGATTCCCCAACGACGAGTGGGGCTCAAAATGGTTGTAGTCGCAGCGCCAGATCGCCAGCTTCCGGCAGGCGTCAGCCAAGCTGTCGAACAGTTCTTCGTTTAGCAGCTCATCGCGCAATGAGCCGTTGAAGCTCTCGATGAAGCCGTTCTGATGGGGCATTCCGAGGTCGATGTAATGCCACTCGACCTTGTTGTTCTTGCTGGCCCACTGCAGGATCGCCCGGCTCGTAAATTCAGTGCTATTATCACCGACAATGCAAGCCGGTTTTCCGTGCAGGCGAACCAGAGCATCCAGTTCGCGCGCCACCCGAGCCCCCGAGATACTGGTGGCCGCGGCCAAGCACAGGTTCTCCCGGCAGCAATCATCGTTGATCGCCATAATCCTGAACTTGCTCGACGCGCCAAACGTATCCGCGACAAAGTCCATCGACCAGCGGTCGCAAGGGCGAAGTGCCCCCGCCCCTGCCAGCGCGAGCAGAATCACGGCCGCCCTCGACGCCAGCCGTCCGGTGATCGAGGGCAGGATCGAGCCACGCACCGCGAAGGCAACTTCCCACCGGCCGGGTATGGGGCGAACGATCATTCGGGGGGATCCCCTTAGACGAACGCCGTATTTCCCGAACGGAGCAGGACCTCTCGCCGCACGTAGTCGACTTCATAGGCATCGGCGCGGACCAGATCCTCAGGCGTCAGCGTGAACACCATACCTTCAACAGCGTCGCGCGCATGCTCGCTACGTTCCACCATCGGATGCCAGCGCGCCGCTCTTGGCGATCACTGCGGGATCGGTGATCTCGATCATGCGCAGGCGCCAGCCCATCATGGCGTCAACTTCACCTTGAAGCACTCGTCCGAACAAAGCGCGCTGGACCTCGGGATCGCGCAAGGTTCCGTAGGAAAAGAGCTGGGCTGTCACGAAAGCGCCGCGTTCACGATCCGGGGCTGCGTGAAGTCCTCCATGCCCTCGATCCCTTGCTGACGGCCGATGCCAGACTGCTTGGCGCCGCCGAAGGGGACGTCGAACGGCAGATCGAGATGGCGATTGACCCAGACCGTGCCGCTTTCGATGCGCGAGGCGACCGCAATGCCGCGCTCCGCATCGGAGGTCCAGACCGTGGCGCCAAGGCCGTAATCGGTGCCGTTAACGCGGGCAATCACCTCGTCGAGGTCGTCGTAGGCCAGTACCGGCAGGACCGGTCCGAACTGCTCCTCCCGCACCAGTCGGGCATCGTCGGGCAAGTCGCGCACGATGGTGGGCGCAATGAAGTAGCCCTCCCCGCCAACCGGCTCGCCGCCCGCAACCAGCGTACCCTGACCGCGCGCTTCCTCGATGAAGCCCAGTACCTTTTCGTACTGCGCGCGGTTCTGGATCGGGCCGATAGTGGTCCCCTGCTCCAGCCCGTCACCGACCACGGCCTCCCCCGCCAGTTTGGCAAGGGCATCGCAGAGCGCGTCGAGCTTGTCACGCGGAGCGTAGACGCGTTTGATCGCCAGGCAGATCTGGCCGGAATTCGTGGTGGCGCCCGCGAAGATGCGCGGCGCGATCTGCGCGATGTCGGCATCGTCAAGCACCAGCGCCGCATCGTTGCCGCCCAGTTCCAGCGTGAAGCGCTTGAGCGTATCGGCCGCGCTGGCGAGCACCTTCTTGCCGGTCGGCGTCGAGCCGGTGAAGCTGACATGCGCCACGTCCGGATGCCCGCTCAACAGAGCGCCGAGGTCATTGTGATCGACCAGTGTCTGGAACACGCCAGCTGGCAGGATCGAAGCCGCGATCTCACCCAGCAGCAGCGTGGTCAGCGGCGTCGTCGGCGCGGGCTTGCCGATCACTGTGTTGCCCGTGATGAGCGCCGGGGCCATCTTGAGTACCAGCAGCAACAGCGGATAGTTCCACGGCGTGATCGCCGCGACCACGCCCAGCGGATAGCGTTGCTCGATGATCCGCTCACCTTCGGATTCGCGCAAGGTTCGCGGTGTAAGTTCCTGTTCTGCATAATATGCGATCGCCGCAACACTGGCCCCGACTTCGCCCCGCGCCTGCTCGATCGGCTTGCCCTGCTCCTGCGTCAGCAGGCGGGCAAAGTCCTCCGCCCGCTGCTCCATCGCAGTTGCCAGAGTTTCGAGATAGGCCCGCCGTCTCGCATAGCCGAGCGCCGCCCATGCCGGGAAAGCGCGCCGGGCCGCGGCGATTGCGGTTTCGGCCTGCGCGTCATCGGCGCGGGGCGCCGTCGCGAGGGGCTTGCCGGTCGCCGGATTGACGACTTCGAGCGTCTGGGTGCCGGCCACCAGCTGGCCGTCGATGAGCAATGCATATTCCATGGAGACTACCTCGGGACGTCGTCGGGGGGAGTGCCCAGATGGGCCAAGATCCGGCTCGCAGCAAGAGGGAGCGCTACTTGCTCCGGGCTGCCTTCACAAGCGCATAGCTGCTCACGCCGCAGAGCCCCAGCGCCAGTACGAACCCCGCCGCCGCGCCCATTTTTGCGCCGGTTGCCCCCGCCAGAAATCCCCCGAGTGCAAGGCCCAGCAGCGGTAAAAAAATGAGCGCAAGGCATCCGATGGCGATCACGTTCGTGCTTCCTTTCGCGGCGATCCGGCGCCTCTACGCAAGAGCGACTGAACCATACCTTGCAGGCACCTAGCGGGACATAGCCGTTGGTGAGCGATCCCGCTTGGCCTGGCTTGACATTGGATCCATTACTACCATTATTGGATCCAATAACGCAAAATCAGGAATGGATGATGGACGGGAAATCGACTTCGGATATCAAACCCACTTGGCCGGCGAATGCCTGGTACGTCGCCTGCACGCCGGATGAGATCGCCGACCGACCGCTCGGCAGGACCATCTGCGGAGAGCGGATGGTGATTTTTCGCGGGCCGGATGGCGATGCCACCGCACTGGAGGATTTCTGCCCCCATCGCGGCGCGCCGCTCTCGCTTGGATTCGTGCGCGAAGGGCAGCTTGTTTGCGGCTATCACGGCCTCACGGTGGATTGTCGCGGCAAGGTAGCCGGGATGCCCGGCCAGAAAGTCGGCGGCTTTCCCGCCGCCCGTCGCTTCGCGGTGATCGAGCGCTATGGCTTCATCTGGGTCTGGCCCGGCGATGCCGAGGCCGCCGCCCCCGCCAAGTTGCACCACCTCCCCTGGGCCGAGAGCGACGAATGGGCCTATGGCGGCGGCTACTTCCACATCGCCTGCGATTACCGCCTGATGATCGACAACCTCATGGACCTCACGCACGAGACTTACGTCCATGCCAGCAGCATCGGCCAGAAGGAAATCGACGAAGCCCCCGTGCGCACCCGCGCGGATGAGACCGAAGTTGTCACCAGCCGCTTCATGGAGGGCGTGAAGGCCCCGCCGTTCTGGCGCATGGCCTTGCGCGGCGCCGGATTGCCTGAGGATGCCACGGTTGACCGTTGGCAACTCTGCCGCTTCAGTCTGCCGAGCCACGTGATGATCGAGGTCGGCGTCGCACTGGAAGGCCATGGCGGTTATGACGCGCCCGATGAGGCGAAGGCATCGAGCATCGTCGTCGATTTCATCACGCCCGAAACCGAAACCAGCCACCACTACTTCTGGGGCATGGCCCGCCGCTTCGGCGTCGATGACCCAGCGCTCACCAACACGATCCGCGAGGGGCAGCACAAGATCTTCAGCGAAGATCTGGAAATGCTGGAAATGCAGCAGGCAAACCTGCTGCGCTGGCCGGAACGACGGCTACTCAAGCTCAATATCGACGCGGGCGGGGTGCGTTCGCGCATGATGATCGACCGCGCCATCGCCGCCGGGACGGCTTGATTTGACAGCGGCGAAAACCCCGCCAAAGACGAGGGATGGACGAGAGAGACGATCTTGATGAGATGAACGCGAGCGGCCGCCTCAAGCCCGGCCGCTACGTGATTATCTCGCTCCGACGCATGATCGCCAATGGCACCTTCAAGCCCGGCGAGCGCATCGGCGAAGTCGCCACGGCCGAAGCGCTGGGCGTCTCGCGCATGCCGGTGCGCACCGCCTTGCGTGCGCTGGAAGCCGAAGGGCTGGTCGAGAAGCTGGGCGCGCGGGGCTACACCGCGCGCGTAATGACCGCTGCTGATATCCACGGCGCGATCGAAGTGCGCGGCGTGTTGGAAGGACTGGCCGCCCGTCGCGTCGCCGCGCGGGGGCTTTCCGCGCAGGAGGAAGCGCAGTTCTCCGCCTGCCTTGCCGAAGGTGAGGCGATCTTCACTAAAGGGTACCTTGCCGCCGGTGACCTCGATCTCTTCCACGACTACAACCAGAACTTCCACGCGCTGCTTGTCGAGGCCAGCGGCAATCCGTCGATCGCGCAGGCGCTTGCCCGCAACGATCATCTGCCCTTCGCCTCGGCCTCCGCGCTGGCGCTGGAGAGCGATCCGGCCAGCGAATACATGCACTTGCTATCGGCTCATCACAATCATTGTGAAGTGATGGATGCGATCTTGCGGATGGACCCCGACCGCGCCGAACGCGCCATGCGCGAGCACGCCCGCGCCGCCGTGGGGAGCGAAAGGCTGTTTCGCCGCTTCCTGCCCGAGACCGCCTGAAAGAACATGGCAACCGACGGCGGAGTAAACGGGAGGACAGTCATGAAGCAGCCCGAAGATGTGCCGATGGCTTTCCAGGCGGCGTGGAACAGCCACGACATGGGTTCGCTGGGGGCGCTGTTCCAGGAGGACGCCACGTTCGTGAACCGTTTCGGGCACTATGTTCGCGGCGTGGCGGATATCGTCGAACTGCATCGCCCCATTCACGAGACGATCTACAGCGATTCCAGGTTGGAAAACGAGTTGATCGATGTCCTCCCGCTTGGCGAAGGAGCGACGGTCGTTCATTTTTGGAGCCGGCTGACGACCGGACCTGCGCATCCGGTAGGTCCGCATGCCGTGGATACGTTGATCCTTGCCGTGCTCACCAAGAGCAGCGAAGTTTGGTTAATCAAGGCCTTGGAGAATGTTACTCTGGCGAATCCGAGGACTGGAGAGCCCGTTCTTCGGCATGAAGTCGGAGCGCTTTAGCCTCGGCCAATTCCGTGCCGAATACCCCCGCCAACGATATGCGCCTCGTATTGAATTGACCGGAAGCTATCGAAATTGACCGCCGTCGCCCCTGCGAAGGCGGGGATCACGGGATTTGGGTGGCTGGTGTTTATATGGAGCGCGCGGTGCTGCCTGCTCAGTCCGCCCTCCGCCCCGCCGCTGTTCGCCGCAAGTTCACAAAGCGATCTCCCCCTGCATGACCGCCACGCAAGACCCCCGCAATGTCGCAACGATCCCATCCGGCGTTCGGCGCGCATCTACATGCAACAGGCTGGGCCGCCCCATTTCGACGCCCTGATGGATTTCAAAGCCCGCCTCCTGCGCTTCCGGTTCGAGCGACAGCATTAGGCAGGCCAGCGGCGTGTTGGCGCTGCCCGTGGCGGGATCTTCCCAGGTTCCGGAAAGCGGCGCGAACATCCGAGCGCGCAGCACCTGACCTTCCCTGCTGTAGACGTGGATCGCGAAACGGCTGCCGAATTGCGGATGGGCCGCCAGCGCGGCGCGGAACGCGGCCAGATCCGGATCGCAGCGCGACAGTGCTTCCCGGGCGACTTCCGCGATGACGAAAGCGTTTCCGTTTGAAGCGGCCACGGGCAGATGGTGCGTTGTCACCACGTCGGCCGGAGCCAGCCGAAGTGCCTGCGCGATGACCTCGGGCGCGACCGTGTCGCCGATAGTCAGCGGCTGCGGCGTTTCGATGGCTGCACCGATAACTGCGCCATCGGCATCGCGCTCGATCTGGACGTGCACAATTCCGGCGGGAACCTCGAATGTGGCCGCGTTCAAATCGGGGCGCTGATTCGCAAGAACGAAGGCTGTGCCGACCAATGGGTGCCCCGCGAATGCCATTTCCGCGCTTCGGCTGAAGATACGAACGCGGGCGGTGTTGGCGGAGTCGGCCGGCGGTAAAACGAAGGTCGTTTCGCTGAGATTGAATTCGGCGGCTATCGCCTGCATCATTGCAACATCAATCGCTTGGCCGCCAAAGACGACAGCGAGAGGGTTTCCGCCGAAGCGGATTTTGGTGAACACGTCGGCGGTAAAGAATGGCAATTGGGGCACGGCTTCGGTCCATTCGGTTCGGCAGAGCGCCCGCAATGCACCATGGGAAAGGACTTGTCTGCAATCTCCTGTTTCCATTGCGGAAATCGGCTTGCGGGCACGCATCTCAATCGCGGCTTTCGCGCCGAAACCGCAGTTTACCGCAGCTTTCGAGCCCAGTTTTGCGACGAATCGATAAGGTTCCCGCGCTTTCTTCGATCCGTCGCACCCATGCCACGGCCTGGGGAAAGAGCATGGCCAAGCCGCGATCGGGCTGCTTCACGCCGATCACCGACCGAATTCGGCGGTCCTGGCGGGTCGCCAGAGCGGGTCCAAAAAGAACAAGCGGGTGGCGTCGTTGAGCGGCAATCGGTTTTCTATTGTCAATTCATCTCCTGAAATCATGTCCATGACCAAGCAGATGTCGGCACGCCGCAATCCGGCGCGGGTTTTTGCTCAGGCGCTGTTTGCGCTGCTGCTGGTATTCGGCTTCTCGGGTCAGGCCATGGCAGCGCCGCTTCAGTGCGTGCCCTATGCCCGCGATCATTCGGGTATCGATATCCACGGCAATGCTTGGACCTGGTGGGAAAAGGCCAAGGACCTCTATGAGCGGGGCAGCACGCCGAAGATCGGCGCGGTGCTGGCGATGGCGAGGTCGGCGGCGATGCCGCTAGGCCATGTCGCGGTTGTCGAGAAGATCCTCGACGCGCGCCACATCCTACTCGACCATGCCAACTGGTCGTTCCGCGGCAAGATCGAGCGCGGGGCCTTGGCCGAGGACGTTTCGGCTGCCGGTGACTGGAGCCAAGTGCGCGTATGGTACGCCCAGGCAGGCGGCATGGGTTCACGTTCGAACCCGGTATCCGGCTTCATCTACCCCAGCAACGGCTGATCGGGCCTGCCTACCGCACCGCGATGCGCGGTTCCGGTTCGGCAGTGAGCGAACCCTTCGCAATACTGGTCTGGGCCAGCACACCCAGCAGGTAGCGCGCATATTCCGACTTTCCGAGGCGGGCGATGGACCGCTCGAACTCGCCCTCGTCGATGAAGCCGCGCCGGAAGGCGATCTCCTCCGGGCAGGCGATCTTCACGGCCTGCCGCTTTTCAAGAATGCGCACGAATTCGGCGGCGTCCATCAGGCTTTCGGGCGTGCCGGTATCGAGCCAGGCAAACCCCCGCCCCATCACTTCCACCGAGAGCGATCCGCGTTCGAGATAGACGCGGTTGACGTCGGTAATCTCCAGTTCGCCGCGCGCGGAGGGCTTCAGATTTGCGGCAATGTCCACCACCTGCCCGTCGTAGAAATAGAGCCCGGTAACCGCCCAGTTCGAGCGCGGCCGCGCCGGCTTTTCCTCGATCGACAGGGCATTCATCTGCCCGTCGAACTCGACGACACCGTAACGCTCGGGATCCTGCACGTGATAGGCGAAGACGCTGGCGCCGCTTTCGCGCTGCGCCGCGTCGGTCAGCAGGTTCGGCAGGCCGTGGCCGTGAAAGATATTGTCGCCGAGGATGAGCGCCGAGGGATCGCCGCCCACGAAGTCGGCGCCGATGACATAGGCCTGCGCCAGCCCTTCCGGGCGGGCCTGCACGGCATATTCCACTTCCATGCCCCACTGCGATCCATCGCCCAGCAGGTCGCGGAATGCGGGCAGGTCGCGCGGGGTGGAGATGATGAGTACTCGCCGGATTCCCGCCAGCATCAGCGTGGTGAGCGGATAGTAGATCATCGGCTTGTCGTAGACCGGCATGAGCTGCTTCGATGTCGCCAGCGTCATCGGATAGAGCCGGGTGCCGCTTCCGCCGGCGAGAATGATGCCCTTCATGCCTGTGCTCTCACCAATAAGGGAACGACGCCGGGCTTGCCGACCAGCCGTTCGACCACGGCCGCAAGCGACCACTGCCAGGAGGGCATGACGACGCCATGCACCAGCTTGATCCGGGAACTGTCCAGCCGGGCATCGGCGGGGCGCCGGGCCGGTGTGGGATAGTCCTCGGTGGAAATCCGCCGCACTTCGGCCTGCGGGCCGCCGAACCGGCGCGAGATTTTGAAAGTCTCCTCGGCAAGGTCCGCCCATGAGGCTTCGCCCGTCGCCGCCATATGGAAAGTGCCTCGTAAGGCGGGATCCGGGCTACGGACGAGATTGCGCGCGACGGTGAGCACGCCCTCGGCAATGTCGAGCGCGCTGGTCGGATTGCCGATCTGGTCGGAGACGACGGAGATTTCCGGGCGCTCGCCCGCCAGTCTCAGCATGGTCTTGACGAAATTGCCGCCGAACGGACTGTAGACCCACGCCGTCCGCAGGATCGCGGCGTTTTCGCCGTAGAGCGCGGTGACGCGGTGTTCGCCGTCGAGCTTGGTGAGGCCGTAGACGCCAAGCGGTGCGGTGGCATCGCTTTCGCGGCGGGGCTGGCCGGTCGTACCGGAAAAGACGTAGTCGGTGGAGAGATGGACCAGCGGCACGCCGAGTTGCCGGGCGGCCTGCGCAATCGCGGCGGCGCCTCGGCAATTGACGGCGTGGGCGGTTTCGGCATCGCTCTCCGCGCGGTCGACGGCGGTATAGGCGGCGGCCGAGACGATCGCATCGGGCGACGCTGCCGCCAGAGCGCGGATCGCATCGTCCGGCGATGCCGAGGCAAGATCGAGTTCAGGGCGGCCCACGGTCACAACTTCGACGCCGCGCGCCGGACCGCATTCGAGCAGGCTGCTGGCGACTTGCCCGCCGGTTCCGGTGACGGCCAGCCTCATGCCGCGACCACCGCGGGAAGGCCCAGTCGCTCGCCTTCGTAGCGGGCACGCAGTGGGCCCCACCACCACTCGTTATCGAGATACCAGCGGACGGTTCGTGCAAGGCCGGTCTCGAAAGTCTCCTGCGCGCGCCAGCCGAGTTCGTTCTCCAGCCGGGTGGCGTCGATGGCATATCGGGCGTCGTGCCCGGGCCGGTCGGTCACGAAAGCGATCAGCCGTTCGCGCGGCACCTCGGCAGGGACTAGTTCGTCAAGGATCGAGCAGATCCGGCGGACAACGTCGATATTGCGACGCTCATTGCCGCCGCCGACATTGTAGGTCCGGCCCGGTCGGCCGCGCTCAGCAATGCAGTCGAGCGCGCGCACGTGATCCTCTACATAGAGCCAGTCGCGCACGTTCTCCCCGCGCCCGTAGACCGGCAGGTTCCGTCCGGCGAGCGCGTTGAGGATCGTCAGCGGGATCAGCTTTTCGGGGAAATGATAAGGCCCGTAATTGTTCGAGCAGTTCGAGACGACAACCGGCAACCCGTAGGTGCGGTGCCACGCCTTGGCGAGATGGTCGGACGCGGCCTTGGATGCCGAATAGGGCGAGCTGGGATCGTATGGCGTGTCCTCGGTGAACAGCCCTTCCTCGCCCAGTGTGCCGTAGACCTCGTCGGTGGAGACATGGAGGAACCGGAACGCCGCGTGCCGCTCCCGGTCCAGCCCGGCCCAATAGCCGCGCGCCGCTTCGAGCAGGGCGAAGGTTCCCATCACGTTGGTTTCGACGAACGCCGAAGCTCCCGTAATCGAGCGGTCGACATGGCTTTCGGCGGCCAGATGCATGACCCGGTCGGGCCGGAATTGCGCGAAGGCGGCATCCATCGCTGCGCGGTCGCGAATGTCGGCCTTTAGGAAGCGGTAGTTCGGGCGCTCCGCCACGGCGCGCAGCGAGGCCTCGCAGCCCGCATATGTCAGGGCATCGATGTTGAGCACATCGAACCCGCGTTCCAGAACGAGATAGCGAACGAGCGCCGATCCGATGAAGCCGGCCCCGCCGGTGACGATCACGCGCATCGCAGTGCCTCCTTGCCAGCCCCAAGAGCTTTTGGGCGGGCGGCGGGATTGCTCAAAGTGGGAAGCGCCCGGTCTTTCGCGGACAGCGTTTCCGGATCGGCGATATCCGGCCAGGCGACGGCGATCGCCGGATCGTTCCACGCCAGGCCGGTGTCGCATTCGGGGCTGTAATAGTCGGTCACCTTGTAGGCCACCACCGTATCGGGAAGCAGTGTGCAGAAGCCATGCGCGAACCCGGGCGGGATCCAGAGCTGCTTCCCATTATCCGGGTCAAGCGTTTCCGCGATCCAGCGGCCGAATGTGGGCGAGCCTTCGCGAATGTCCACCGCCACATCGAACAGCGCGCCGGCGGTGCACCTGACCAGCTTGCCCTGTTGATGCGGCGACGTCTGGAAGTGCAGCCCGCGCAGGGTTCCCTCCCGCGCGCTCAGTGACTCGTTATCCTGCACGAACATGGCGCCGTCACAGTGCTGGGCGCAGATGTCGGCACGAAAGGTCTCCATGAAATAGCCCCGCGCGTCCTCATGACGCCGGGGCGTGAGCAGCACAGGTCCGGCGATGTCGTACGTGGTGACGTGCATTTTGACCGGATCCTCTGAATTCTGCCGGCAGTAACGAAGCGCCCCGTGCCCTGTTCCGACGCGGGACGTGCTCCGATCTCTACTCAACAAAACCGGATATCAAGCGCCTTGCCAATTCCGCGCCGACGGACCTCTTTACTCGATCCCGAAAGGGGCCTTCCGAAAATCGCCCTCTGCTTATTGCCGGGACCATGAAGGCAATACTCAGAGCGATCGCCTCTCGTGATAATCGGCACCGTGCATGGTACCGGATGCGGCGCCCGAAAAGCGAGAAATTCGATAATTCGCATGCACCTTGCGGCTACCCGTTGCTCCACGACCTCTCCTCAAAATGGGCTACAAATGGACGCATTGCGATAAGATAAAAGAAAATATACAGTACGCATTCGGATATCTAGAATACGCACTGCTGGGCGGAGCAGTATATACGGCCACCTCGTCTGAGGCGCTGCACAATTGGCGCATTGGAAAACAGAGGCTTTCCCAAAATGGCTACCGCAGTTTCCCTTGCTATCAAGAATGCACTCGTGCGCGAAGGTGTGCGCCGCATTCTGTCCGATTCATGGTTCGAGATTGTCGAGACGGTGGACCATCTTCGCGAATTGGATGCGGACTTGTCCGCTTCGGCGGACATCCACATTCTGGTCATCGACCGGTCGCTGCTCGGCGTGGACGGTGCAGCCACCGTGGCGGCCACTCTCGCCAGTTTTCCCGATACGCGGATCGTCACGCTGGTGGACTCGTTCGACTTTTCGCAGATGGTCGCGATCTATGCAGCCGGGGCGCATGCCTACTTCCTGGACCACGTGCCCTATCAGGCGCTGGTGGCGATGATGCAGATGGTGGCCATCGGGCAAAAGGTGGCACCGCCGGAGCTGGTGGACCTGCTGGGGAACATGCTGCTGGTCACTAGCCATTCGCCCCAGAACTCCAAGGTCGACAGCTACAACCTCAACGAGCGGGAGCGGATGGTCCTTGGCCATCTGGGGCAAGGGTTGCCCAACAAGGCCATCGCGCGCGACCTTGGGGTCAGCGAGTCGGCCATGAAGGCCTCGGTCAAATCGATCCTCAAGAAGCTGGGCGTTCGCAACCGGACGCAGGCTGCCGTCATGGCGCGCGAGCTGTCGCTGGGTAAGCCATCGCGTCAGCCGGGCGAATCGGTGACCGTGTGCATCGACGACGCGGTTCAGGCCTAGGCTGCGTTCGTCAGGCGAATCCCGCGCCCACAAGCAATTCGCCATTCCAATCCCGTTATCGAACCCAAAACATGGGGTAATCGCGGTACGATTCGCCCTTAACCAAGATCCGACGTGTGATCTGACAGGGTGGTTGCTCCCCGATAAGATGGAGATACGGGCTCACGATTGGTACCGGGCCCAAGCGTCTAATGGAGAGCAACCATGGAGCAATATATCGGGCTTGATGTTTCGCTGAAAGAGACGGCAGTTTCGATCCGCGAGGGTGGGATGCGGATATGGCGTGGAAAATGTCCCTCCGATCCCAGGCTTCTGGCGGAGGTGATCAGGGAGCGCGCGCCGAACGCCGTGCGCGTCGTGTTCGAGACCGGTCCCCTGTCGACCTGGTTTCATCATGCTTTGGTGGCTGAAGGCGTGCCTGCCATTTGCATTGAAGCACGCCATGCTCAGAAGATATTGAATGAAACGCTCAACAAGACAGACGCCAATGATGCTGACGGCTTAGCCCAACTGGCGGAGGCCGGTTTTTATAAGGCGGTACGGATCAAGTCGTTTGACGCCATGCTGACACGTACGCTGGTGGGTGCCCGCAACCAGCTTCTCGAGGTCTCAACCAAACTGAGCAACCAGATCCGTGGCTTGATGAAGACGTTCGGTCTTATCGTCCCTCCGGGCAAAGGCGCCGTGTTTAGCGGCAACGTCCGGGAGCTTCTGGACGGGCGGGATAGCTTGGCGCGGATCATATTACCCCTGCTCGAGGCTTGGCGCGACATCCGTCAGCATATTGTCGATCTCGATCGCCAACTCCTCACACTAGCGCGGAAGAGCCAGGCGGTTCAGCTACTCATGACGATCCCAGGGATCGGCGCGGTCACTGCTGCATCGTACGTCTCGGCGGTTGAGGACCCAGCGAACTTCCGGACGTCGCGCTCTGTCGGCGCATGGCTGGGGCTAACGCCGCGTCGTTACCAGTCCGGCGAAGTGGATTACGAGGGCCATATCTCACGACGAGGCGACAACCATCTGCGGAGTCTTCTCTTTGAAGCCGCGACAGCAATGCTGACCCGCACAACCGTCAAGACGGGGAGCAACCTCAAAGATTGGGGGCTCAAGCTTCGTGAACGACTGGGCTTCAGGCGCGCCGCCATAGCCGTAGCGCGTAAACTAGCGGTCATTATGCACACCATGCTCAAGACAGGAGAACCCTTCAACGCATCGGCTGGCGCCATCGTCTAACTACGACCGTCAGCCCCATATCCTCAGCGCGCCAAAGTGCGTCGAGGCGTCCCTGCCGTGGACGTGGGTCGGGCCATTCCGGACGACGGGCTGCAGCTTGAAGAAGACTGCGTCCAAAACATAGGAAGGCTTTACCTGCGAAGACCCATCGTGCGGCGGCTCATGCCGACCGCGGAGACAACCCTGCCCACAGCAAACGACGAGCCCCGCCCCACAACGGTCTCTGAAGATTTCCGATTGCGCCCAGCCAAATACTGTGCCGCTCGAACATCGCGGCCCGGCTTAAAATTCTACAACCTAACGCCCTTGACCTTGCGGACGCGATTAGACAACCCGTCATCCCCGCGAACGCAGGGATCCCGCCTTCGCGGGGGCGACGGGATGATGGACCTCTCGACTCAGGATCAAACGTGAACTCGGGCCATGTTTGCACCCGAGATCGGGCGAGCCTCTCACCCAAGGAATTGTCCAGGCGCACCGGGGACCATTTTTTCACCCCTCCCTCTTGCTCTTACGGGTTAGCCATTTGGCTAACGCCGCCGTTCGATCACCGCCTTCCGCATCTGCGTTCCACACCCGTTCCGGGTGCTTTTCCGTGCAGTTCGCTGTGTGCAATCGTCATCATAATACTCCCGGATCATTCCGAGAGTTCCGAAGCGGCGATTAAGTATGAACGGGATAGGCTCATGCGATATCGCAAACGCAAAAGGCCAAGCCAAACGGCTGCGGTTGAATCCAAAATATAGCGTGACTCATTTAGCGCCCTAGGTAACATTGCTTATGAGGTTGAAATGACCTCACCGATTAAATTTGGGGGAATTACATGCACAGATTTGGTAATGAAGATGCAGTGCAATTAACTGCGAGGGAACTGGACGTACTTCGTTTTGTGGCGATGGGACGTTCTGCTAAAGAAACCGCGATCGAACTGAAGATCGCACCTTGCACTGTCGAGCGGCACGTAGAAAACGTTCGCCTTAAAACAAGAACGCGCAATCGTGCTCATATGATTGCTCACGTGATCCGCGAAGGGCTTCTTCAGCCCTATCAGTAAGACCAATTATACAGTTCGTAAGCCGATGGACCCGGTGAAGCCACGCGGCGCAATCGGGCCCAGGCGACCATCAGGTCGTCCTTCAGGTCGTAATTGTCACATTCCACGAACTGCCCTTCAATTTCGACGCTCCTGACCCCCGGCCCGACCCCGCAGTCAAATGAAGACGGCGCGATCGAGAGCCCGGCACCGAGCGCTTTTATGCAAGCCTCTTTCCTGACCCATACGCTCAGGAAGGCGCGATCGCAGATGGGGCTGCCCGGCCCGCATTCCGGGCCCCGCAGTCCCGCCTGCTCATCCTGCGTGTAGTGAAGCACGCTCAGTTCGTCGGCGTCCTCGATGGGACGGACCGCTTCCAGATCGACACCGATCTCATATTCCTGCGACCATGCGATCAGCGCCGACTGGCCGCTGTAGCTGATGCTGCATTGCGCCCCCGGTACGCCCGACAGATAGGGTTTGCCCAGATCGCCAGGATCATAGCGCTGGTCTGCCGCCGCCACTCCGAAATAGCACTCGCCCAGCACGCGCAGCGCGCCATGCGCCGCGATGTAGCGCCGGCGCAGTGGCTCGCGCACAAAGCGCCCTGCCCGCTCCCGCTCCGCATCCGAAAGGGTGGCGGCAAGACGCGGATCGACGATGTCCGGCACAGACAGCAGCCATAGCGGAAACGGTGCCGTAATCGGCTCCATCGCAAGGCGAAAGCCGCGCAAGGCCCTGTCCGCATCGCGGTTCAGCGCCAGTAGTGCGTGGTTACGCACTTTCCAGGCTTTGGCTGCGGCGCGGCGCCAGTGCGGAGCGCCGCGCGAAATCGCTCAGCAGGCGCGGCGGATCCGGCGTGTCCTCCCGGCGCAACAACTGCTTGGCAAGGAACAGGATATGCCCGCCCATCCATGCCATGTCGGCCAGCATAGCATAGGCGCGGCCGTGGTTCTTGACGAAGTAGCGCTGGCGGGAATCGAACCAGTAGCCGGGCATGCGCGGCAGCTTTGCATCCTTGGCATGGACCCCGATGCTCTGTCCCGCGATGTGCAGCACCACGGCCTGCGGCAGGTACCACGTCTGCCAGCCTTCAGCCCGGATCATGCGGCAAAAGTCGGTTTCCTCGTAGAAGAGGAAGAACCCCTCGTCGAAGCGGAGCCCTTCCTCCAGCACCTTGCGGCGGATCGCGAAGCTGGCGCCGCTGACCCAGTCGACGGGTTCCGGGCGCGGCCCCATCCGGCGGCCGATGGCGTGGCGCGACAGCAACCTGGAGGCCGGCCCCCAGCGCAGTCCCCGCTCCAGCTCACCCAGAATGGTCGGAAAGCGGAAGGCATAGGGCCACAATGCGCCGTCGCCTTCGAGCAGTGCCGTGCCGACCACGCCCGCGGCGGGAACGGCGGCCATGAACTCCACCAGCGCCCGCGCCGCGCCGGGCATGACGCGGGTATCGGGGTTGACCAGCCACACCGTCTGCGCAGGATCTCGGCCCGACAGGATCGCCTCGAAACCGATATTGTTGCCCGCACCGAACCCGCCGTTGACCGGCGAGCGGATCACGGTCACCCAGTCCCACTTTTCGCGCGCGACTGCCGCTTCGATCACGGCGGCCGAGCCATCGGGCGAGGCATTGTCGATCACGAAGACCCGCAGCGCGATATCGGGGCCGCGCTCGGCTAGCAGGCTCTCCAGACAGGAGACGACGAGCGGTCCGGTGCGGTAGTTGACGATGATAACGTCGAGCGAAGGCACCGTATTGGCGGCGTTGGAAGGGGTCATTCCGCGGCTACTCCCAGCAATTCGACGGGCCCTTCCAGCGCCTCGGAGGCGTAGGACGGGGCCAGGTCCATCAGCGCATTGTCGAGCGCTTCCTGAAACAACGGAGCCAGCGTCTCGATATTCGGTTCCTGCAAGCTGCTGCCGTGTCCGCCGGGCACGTCGACGATCATGATCTCCTCGCGCACGCGCTTGCCCCAGCCCAGCGCATAGTCACGGTAGGTCAGGCGGTACGGCATGTCGTCGGGCAGATTGGTGACGTCGCTGGCCTTGAACAGCGCTACCATGCCGCCTTCGAAAATGCCGCGCGGCTGATGCTCCTTGTGCGCCACTTCATAGAGCTTGAGGAACGACATGGCCCGGGCCGGCGTGCTTTCGGCGGCCGTGAGCACGCCTCCGGCACGCAGGGACTGGACGGTGCGGCGGTCGCGGATCCGGCTGACGCGCGAACCCACTTCCCAGCGGGCGGCGTTCCAGGCGCGGCGGCCCAGTTCAGGTAGGACATGTGCGGTGCCGACCTCGCCGATCAGCCCGCGCATGCGCGCCAGCCTGAACCGGGTGTTGAGGAACCGGCGCCTGCGCGCCTCGACATCGGCGGCGTCGATAATGCCCACGAAAGCCACCTGCTCACCAAGGTCCTGAAGCTGGCGGCCAATCTCGAAGGCGATGACGCCCCCCGCGCAGAGCCCTGCCAGCAGATAGGGCCCGGTCGGCCGGGCCTGCCGGATCAGGCCGAGGTAATAGGCGGCCATTTCGTCGATGCGGGTATGGGCATAGCTGCCGTCCGCATTCCGCAGCGGTTCGAGCCCGAGGATCGGCCGCGCCGAATCCAGTCGCAGGGCAAGGCCGCGATAGAGCAGCGTCTCGCCAAGTCCGTCGTGGATGAGGAACAGCGGCAGGCCCGATCCGCCCTTGCGGATGGTGATGACGCCCGTCTCGACGGTTTCCGCCGCCGCGCTCGTTCCGCCGCCCAGCGCGCGGCTGTCGGGATCGATGACCGCCGCAAGGTTCGCCACGGTGGGCTGGCCGAGCATGGCCGCCAGCGGCAGCGTCTGTCCGGTCTTGCGGCGCAAGCGATTGGTGAATTGGACGGCGAGCAGCGAATGGCCGCCAAGGTCGAAGAAATTGTCGTTGCGGCCCACCGCGTCCATGCCGAGCAGATCGCACCACAAATCGGCAATGACCTTCTCGGCCTCGGTTGCGGGCAAGTCGGCGGGATCGCCCTCGCTTGCGGCCGGGGCCCGGCGCGGCGGCTTGCGCAGGCGGGCGAGCACGCCTGCCAGCGGATAGGGCGAAATCACTGTGTGCGGCCGGGCCTTGCCTGCCAGCAGGCGCTCGACGATCCGGACGCCTTCTTCGGGCAGAATAGCCTCGCCCTCCTGCGCGCCGGGAACCGGAGCGAGCGAAACGGGCACAGCGCCGGATTCGCTCCCTCGAGAGAGCAGACCGGTGTCGATCACCCGCATCATCGTGAACTCGCTCGCTTCCGCCAGCACGAGGCCGTCGGGATCGGTGATGGTCACGTTGAAGACAGCCGTCTGCCCGGCATCCTCGCCGCCCGGCCGCAGGCGCACGTGGCTAACAATCTCGGCCGGAAGCCGGGCGTGGAGCAGGAAGCGGCGATAGGTGAACGGCGCGTAGAAATCGCGCTCGGCATCACGCCCCGGGATCAGCGTCTGCGCCCCGGCGGTGGCGAAATCGAGCAGCGCGGGATGGAGCAGCACTTCATCGAGATCGCCGCGGAATTCTTCCGGCAGTTCGAGCCGCAGCAGCGCTTCGCCCTTGCCCACCAGCGTCCGGGTGAGGTTGTTCCAGCGCGGGCCGACCTGAAGCTTGGGCTGATCGGCCCCGCCGCCGATGCCCGAGCGGCAGCGCTCGGCAATGGCGTCGAGATCGAGCGCCGGATTGAGCGGCGTCGTGCCGTGACAGCGGACCAGTCCGCGCGCGTGCTCGATCCAGTCCTTGCCGCCCGCGCCTTCGGGACGACCGAGCACCGAGATGCGCCATCCGCCCTCGGTACGGCGGCGGGCGTGGATGCACAGTTCACGCGCGCCGTCGTCGGGCACTGCGAACGGCCGCAGGAACGAGAAGTCCGAGAATTCCAGCGGCCCCGGCTTCACGAGTGCAACCGCTGCCCGGGCCAGCTCAAGGAAGCCAGTCCCGGGCAACAGCGCACCGGCATTTACGACCCGATGCTCTGCGAGCAGCCAGTGCCGTTGGGGGGACAACGTGCCGGTGACGACGAATTCCTGACTGGAAATCGAATGGATCCGTTCGAGGAACGGGTGCGCAACGGGCTTGCCTTCGCCAAGATCCGCCGGAAGCTCGCTTGCGGCGCCCTCTGGCCGGTTGAGCGCGGCGGCCATGCCCACTTCGGCCCATTGGCTCCAGCCCACCGAGCACACCCGGGTAACCGGATCGTGGCGGCGCGACTGGGCATAGGCATCTAGGAAGGCATTGGCGGCGGCATAATCGATCTGCCCCGGAATGCCCGCAAAGGCGCTGATCGAGGAGAACAGCACGAGGAATTCGGGCGCGTGGCCGTCCAGTGCCTCTTCCAGCGCCAGCGTGCCGTCGATCTTGGGCCGCAGCACCGCTTCGACCGCGCTGCGTGTGCGGGTTTCGATCAGACCGTCGTCGAGTGTACCGGCAGCATGGAACACGCCGATGATCGGCCCGAACCGGGCAACTGCGCGCCGCAGGCCCCGGCGCAGCGCGCGGGCATCGGCAACGTCGGCAACGACCGATTCCACTTGCGCGCCCGCCGCTTTGAGAGCCAGCAGCTTGCGCACTCTTTCCTCGGTCGCCAGCGGCAGGTCGCCCCGGGCGAGAAGTTCGGCCCAGCGCGCGCGCGGCGGCAGCGCGGTGCGGCCGACGAGCACGATCCGCGCGCCGAACCGGCTCGCCAGATGGCGTGCGATGGTGAGGCCGATCCCGCCAAGACCGCCGGTAACGACGTAAGTGCCACCCTGCCGGAGCAGGCTGTGGCCCTCGGCCATAGGCGCGCTGGCGGCCATGCGGTGATCGAGCACCCAGCCCTCGCCCGCGCGCACCGACAGTTCGCGGGCATCGGTCTCGCCCAATCCGGCGATTACCCAGTCGGTCAGCCCGGCGATCGCTTGCGGGTGAGCGACGGGAGAATAGTCGATGTCGATGGCGCGCGTGCGCAGGCCGGGATATTCGGCCGCGACAGTGCGCGCAGCGCCGATCATCGTTGCCTTGATCGGCATGACGGCGCTGTCGCCGCCCACGCATTGCGCCTGACTGGTGACGACCGCGAGTGCCACGTCGGTACCGTCGCAGGCGTCGGCCAGTTCGGGCGCCAGGGCGACAAGGCTGTGCAGTCCGCGAGCGAGCAGCGCATCGCGCTCCCTGCCCGAACGGCCGCTGCCCGGCGCGGTGACCTGCCAGCAGTGATAGACCTGCCGGGGCAGCAGTTCCGCATCAGCTAGGCGGCCGAGCAGCCAGCCCCAGTCGTTTCGCTCGCCGGCGCGCACGATGTACGAGCCTTCCGCCGTCTCCAGGCAGCGCTTTCCGGCGCGGACGGTCACGACCGGAACCTCACGCGCGCGCAGCCGGGCGGCGAGGCGCTCACCGAAACCGGCCTCGTCGCAGAGCACGAGCGCGGGGCCCTCAAGCGGTTCGCTGTCGGGAAGATCGCAGTGAGTCCAGACCGGTTCGTTGGCCCAGTCGGCCAGATCGAGCCGCACATCGTCAGCATGGCTGTACCCGCCAAGTGCTAGGCTGGCGCCGGGTTCGATCCAGTGGCGCTGGCGGTCGAAACGGTAGGTTGGCAGCGGCACGCGCAAGCGGCGTTCGCCGCCCCACCAGGCCTGCCAGTCGATATCGACGCCCGCCGCCCACAGTTCGCCCAGCGCCTGCGTGAGACAGGCATCGTCGGCCAGCGGCTGATCGGGGTGGCGCATCGAACTGATGACCGGCTGCGTGGCGGGCCGGGCGGGATGATGCCGCGCAAGGCTGCCCATGGTGCGACCGGGGCCGACTTCCAGCAGCACGCGCTCGGGATCGTCGAGCAGGCGCTGGAGGCCATCGGTGAAGCGCACCGGTTCGCGCAAGTGGCGGACCCAGTACTCGGGATCGGTCGCCTCCTGCGGGCGCACCCAGTCTCCGGTAAGATTCGAGGCGAAGGGGATCGTCGGCGCCCGCAAGTTCATCGTCCCCAGCAGCGCGCGGAACTCGGGCAGGATCGGATCGAGCATCGGCGAGTGCGCGGCCACGGTGATCGGGATAGGCTGCGATTCGATCTCGCGCGCGTCCAGCGTCTGGTGGAAGCGGGCGATGGAATCCGCCGCGCCGGAGACGACGCAGAGGCGCGGCGTGTTGATCGTCGCGATGGAAAGGTCGGCGGGCAATATCGCCGCGAGTTCGGCCTCGGACAGCGGCACGCCGAGCATGGCGCCCTCGCCCGTGGTCTCGAACAGGCGGCCGCGCGCGTGGACGATGCGCAGGCCGGTTTCCAGATCGACGACGCCCGAAATATGCGCCGCCGCATATTCGCCGCAGCTGTGACCGATCATCGCGGCAGGCTCTATGCCGAACGACATCCACAGCCGGGCCAGTGCCGTCTGCACGATGAAGAGCGCGGGCAAGGCATTGGAGGGGCGCTCCATTTCCTCGGCGGCGCGGGAGCGGTCGGCCTCCACCGGGAACAGCCAGCGGCGCAGTTCGGGCACCCCGATCCGGTTGGCCAATGCAATGCCGCGATCGATCTCGACGCGGAACATGGGCTCGGTCTCGTAGAGGTCGCGCGCCATGTCGACGTGCTGCGGACCGCCGCCGCAGAACAGGAAGGCGACCGGGCGCCCCGGAATGCATGGCGGCCGCGCGGAGGGATCCGCAGCCGCAGCCTCAAGCGCGACGACTGCTTCGTCCGCCGTTCCCGCCACGGCAAAGCGGCGGATCGGCAAGTGGCGGCGGCCCGTCACCAGCGTGAAGGCCGCATCGGCCAGCGAGCCCTCGGGGTTCGCGGCAAAGTGGGCGGCCAGTGCCTTCAGGTTGGCGCTCGCCGCCTCCGCCGTCTGTCCCGAACCGAGCAGGAGCTGACGGCGGCGGCTGGCGCTGCCCGGAGCGCGCAGCGGCGCTTCCTCCATGATGACGTGGGCGTTGGTGCCGCCCACGCCAAGCGAACTGACCCCGGCGCGTCGGGGGCGATGAGCACGCCGGGGCCAGGGCGCGCTTGATGCCGGTATGTAAAAGGGGCCGGCATCGAGCGCGCAATCTGGATTGGAGGTCGTGAAGTTGGGAACGGGAGGGATCTCGCCATGACGCATGGCGAGGGCGACCTTGATGACGCCGGCGGCACCGGCGGCGGTGTCTGTATGTCCGATATTGGCCTTGACCGAACCGAGCGCGCAGGGCTTCTCGGCGCCGGAGAAACCGCCGTAGACTTGTGTCAGCGCGGCCACTTCGATGGGATCGCCGATGGGCGTGCCGGTGCCGTGCGCCTCGACATAATCGATCTCGGCCGGGTCGACATCGGACACCGCCAGAGCTTCGGCAATGACGGCGGCCTGCCCGTCCACGCTGGGGGCGAGATAGCCGACTTTGCCGGCGCCGTCGTTGTTGATCGCCGAACCGCGCAGCACGGCATGGATGTGGTCACCGCTTTCGATCGCGTCTTCAAGCCGGCGCAGCGCCAGCACGGCGACGCCGCTGCCGAAGACGGTGCCCTTCGAGGCCGCGTCGAACGGGCGGCAGAGCCCGTCGGGCGAAAGGATCTCGCCCTCTTCATAGAGGTAGCCCTGCCGGTGCGGTAGTTCGATGGAGGTACCGCCCGCGAGAGCCATGTCGCACTCGCCCGAAAGCAGGCTCTGCATCGCCATGTGGATCGACACCAGCGAGGTCGAGCAGGCGGTCTGGACATTGATGCTCGGCCCCTTGAGGTCGAACAGGTAGGATACCCGCGTGGTCAGGAAGTCCTTGTCGTTGCTGGTGTGGCGCAGCAGGAACAAGCCCACATCGTTCACCAGTTTGCCGTTGGTGAGCAGGTTATAGGGCATGTAGGCATTGTGGCCCGAGCCCGCGAAGACGCCGATCACGCCGCCGCCACCACCACTCCCGCCCGCTTCCGCGAAGCCCTTGGGGGTGTGCCCGGCATCTTCCAGCGCTTCCCACGCACATTCCAGGAAATGGCGGTGCTGCGGGTCCATGATCGCCGCATCGCGCTGGCTGAGGCCGAACAGCGCCGCGTCGAAGCATTCCATGTCGGCCAGCGGCGCACCCCGGCGCACGTAGTTTGGGTTGCGGAGCAAGGCGGCGGGCACTCCGGCAGCGAGCAGTTCCGCCTCTCCGAAAGTCTCGATCCCCTCGCGCCCTTCGCGCAGCAGCGACCAGAACTCTTCAGGGCTGCGTGCCCCGGCAAAGCGGCAGGACATGCCGACGATGGCGATCGAGGGCGCGGTAGTCTCCATGCCGCCTTCCTCGAATGAACCGAACGACTGGTGCATGATTCAGACCCCCGAACCAATTGGCGAACCGACCCGCGTCCCCGCGCGCGCCGCGCCGCGCCGCATGAAGGCGTTCCGGCGGGCCAGTGCGCGTTCGTTGACTTCGCGCATGGCCGGTGCGTCGCTCTCGTCCGCCGTCAGATGGGCGCCGAGTGCGGCGATGGTCGGGAAGCGGAACACGTCGGTCAGCGCGAGCGGACGCGGCGCGATGGCGGCAAGGCGGCGATGCGCCTGGATGGCGAGCAGCGAATGGCCGCCGATATCGAAGAAGTTCTCGCCCCGCCCGACATGCGGGATCTTGAGCAGATCGCACCAGATCGCCTTGATCTGCGTTTCGATCTCGTTGGCCGGGGCGGTTTCCGCCGTTTCGGCGTGTTCGGTGGCAGCGGCGGCCGTGACCGTTCCCGGATCGGGCAGCGCCTTACGGTCGATCTTGCCGTTGGGCGTGCGCGGCAGCGCATCGAGCACGACCAGAGTGCCGGGCACCATGAACTCGGGCAGCCCGATACGCAGATGCTCACGCAGCGCGTCGATCTGAACCGGAACACCGCGCGGCGAGACGTAGCCGACAAGGCGTGTCGTCGCACCTTCGCGCAGGGCAACCACCACGGCCTCGGCCACGTTGGGATGTGCGGTCAGCGCGGATTCGATTTCGCCGAGTTCGATGCGGTAACCACGGATCTTAACCTGATGATCGAGGCGGCCGAGGAATTCGAGCGTCCCATCCGCGCGCTGGCGGGCAAGGTCTCCGGTGCGGTAGGCCCGCTCACCCGCGAGGAAGGGGTGCGCGACGAAGCGCTCGGCGGTCAGATCCGGGCGGGCATGATAGCCCCGCACCACACCCGCGCCGCCGATGACCAGTTCGCCGGGGCTTCCCGGCCGCACGGGTTCCAGCCTGCGGTCGAGGATATAGACCTGCTGATTGGCGAGCGGACGGCCAAGCGGCGGCGCCGCTTCGCCGGGTTCGAGTACGTGGACGGCGGACCATACGGTGGTCTCGGTAGGTCCGTACATGTTCATGACTTTGCCGTGGACGAGCGCGGCCATGTCCTGCGCCAGTTGCGGCGGGAATGCCTCGCCGCCCACCATCAGGCGGCGCAGCGCAGCAAGGCGAGGCCGTGCCTCCGGATCGCCTGCGAGCACCTGAAGCAGCGAGGGCGTGCATTGCAGATGCGTGACCCCGTGCCGCGCCATCAATTCGTGGAGCGGGCTATCAGCCTCGAATGCCGGAGCGGGCGCCGGGTTCTGGACGCGGTCGCGAAGGCGGTCGAGCGTCGGCAGGTGACGGACCACCGTTTCCGTATCGACACCGAAGTCGATCAGGCAGCCCACTTCGTCGACACCGATCTCGGAGAGCCGCGCGATGAGGTCGAGGTTGTCCTCGGGCGTGCCGAACAGGCCGCTGGTCTCGAAATAGCGCTCGAACGCATGTTCCAGCAGCGCGTCGGTTTCCTCGGCGGTGAGGCCGTCGAGGCTGACTTGCTCCACTTCCCCGTTCGGGCGGCGGAATGCGGGGAACGACCATGCGTACTGATGGAGCAGGTTGGTCGCGGTGCGCAGATAGTCCAGCAGCGGCTCACGCACGATGGCGCGGACCGAAGCCTCGTCCTCCCCAAGGAAGGTGTGGAGCATCAGCGTGGTGCGGCCCTCGCCCGGATGACCGGCCTCGCGCCACGCCTCGCGGTAGGCGGCGAGCTTGACAGCCACGTCCTCGATCGACTGGCCGAGCAAGTGCGTCAGCACATTGGCGCCAACCCGGCCCGCCTGGATAAACGTGTCCACATTGCCCGCCGAGGTGATCCAGCACGGCAGTTCGGGCTGAAGCGGACGCGGATAGGTGCGGATCTCCACGTCGTGGCCCAGCGGCCCCGGATAGGACCGCGCCTCGCCGCGCCAGAGCCCGCGCACATCCTCCATGCAGCGGCGCAGCGTGCCGGCCTTGTCGGCGAAAGCGGCGGGGTTGAACACGAAGTCGTCCGGCTGCCATCCGGAGGCGAAGGCAATGCCCACGCGCCCGCCGGAGATGTTATCGACCAGCGCCCACTCCTCGGCGATGCGCAGCGGGTGGTGCAAGGTGCCCACCACGCTGCCCGCGCGGATCTGTACGCGCGTGGTGCTCGCGGCGATGGCGGCAGCGGCGACCGAGGGGTTCGGATAGGGCCCGCCGAAGGCGTGGAAGTGGCGCTCGGGTGTCCAGACTGCTTCGAACCCGTGGGTATCGGCGAACCGCGCGCCTTCCAGCAGCAGGCGATATTGTTCGGCCGCATCGCCTGCCCTTGAGCTGGCGAAGTAGAACAGGCTGAAGCCTACGGGCCGCGTCGGCACGGCGGTCTGAACGCTGCCATGGCCACCGCTGCGCACATCGCCGCGCACTTCGCGCTCATTGGCGATGACGACGTGGTAGCCGTGCATCAGCGGCCAGAGCAGTTCCAACACCGAGATGTCGAAGCTGAGGCTGGTGACGGCAAGCCAGGTGCCCTCGGGCTCCAGCTTGGCGTCCATGCCCGCGAAGAAATTGAGCAGGTTGCGGTGCTCGACCATGACGCCCTTGGGCAGCCCGGTCGAACCCGAAGTGTAGATCATATAGGCGAGATTGCCGCCGGTTTCGCCGCCCTCGATCGGGTCGGACGAAAGCGTGGCCAGCGCCGGGCGCAGGTCTTCGAGAAGCAGTACTTGCGCGTGGCCGGGCGATAGGTCTCCCGCCAGCCCGGCCTCGCTGAGGATCAGGCGCATGCCCGAATCCGCCACCATGTGGGCCAGTCGGTCGCGTGGGTACGAGGGGTCGAGGGGGACATAGGCACCGCCCGCCTTGTGCACCGCGATCAGGCAGGCGAGCATTTCGACGGAGCGCGACAGGTGCAGGCCGACCAGCACCTCGGGCCCGACGCCGCGCATGGCAAGGCCATGGGCGATCCGGTTGGAAAGCGCATCAAGCTCGCCATACGTGAGCGAAGTTCCGCAGGAGGTCACCGCGAGGCGATCCGGCGTGAGCGCCGCTTGCTCAACAAAGCGCTGGTGCCACGTCTCACCCAGCGGCAGCGCGGTTTCGGTCGCGTTCCAGTCCTGCAACACGCGGCTGCGTTCGGCCGCAGTCATCAGCGGCAACTTGCCGACGGCCAGTTCGGGCGCGGCTTCGGCGGCGGCCTGCATGGCCTCGAACGCGTTCCAGAGGTCGTCCGCCTCGTCGGGCAGGAAGCGGGTGGCGTCGAACGTCCAGCGCCACGTCCCCTCCGGCGCGCAGATGGCCAGGCTTAGCACGGAGCCTTTCCGCGGGCGGGCGTTCTCAAGCCGGTCGACCAATTGCACGCTGACAGGATGCGCGAAGCCACTGCCTCCGCGCAGTTCCGGACTGCGCGCGACAAGATCGCGGGATATTGCGACGTGACGATGCAAGTCGGCGATTTCGCGCTGGAGCCTTTCGGTCAGAACAGCGACCGGGGCGGTGAAATCGACCGCGACCTTGAGCGGGGCTTCGTTGGCGAACCACGCCGCCACGTCTTCAAGCCGCGACCGGCCGACTTCGTCGCCATAGCCGATCTCGACACCGTCGCGGTCGGCCATGCGGGCGAGGCACGCCACCATCAGGGCCATCGTCGCCATGCCGCCGCAGCCCGGTGCGAGCGGTCGGTCGATCACGGTCCAGACCGGGCCACCTTCCTCCGAAGGGGGGCGGAAGCTCGGCAATTGCAGGCTTTCGCGCAGCTGGAGACGGCGGCGCCACCATGCCTCGAACCGGCCTGCGGCCGCGTCGAGCATTTCCAGACTGGCGCGCCGCTCCGCCGAAAGCGTGGCGAACACCGTCGTATGTCCAGCATCGAGGCTCTCCAGCGGCTCGCCGTCGAGCGTGGCCATGCGTTCGATCCGGATGTCCCGGTCAGCCGTGGCGACAACCGGCGATGCGCCCCAATGCAGGACGGTGCCGGGCTCTGCGCCCGACCAGTCGTCGAGCACGGTGATCTGGCGGACAAGGAACAAGTGCTCGCCCAGCAGCGCCTTCGCAGTGCCCATCGGATTGGCGTAGGCACCGTAATCGAGCGCGCCGACCAGCCTTGCGATCTCGGCCGCGGGACGGCTCCAATCGATGGTGGCGGCAGCGGCGGGACGGTCCGCGCGGCCGAACATGCGCAGCGGCGCCTGTGTTTGCGGCACGGCCGAAGCGACGGCGCGGTCAAGGTCCGCCACCATCGTCTCGAAGCAGCGGAGGCCCGCCTCGAAGCAGCGGGTGTTGAGCGAAAGCGCGGTCTCGCCCGGGGCGATCTCGAACGTTTCGGCGGCCAGAACGGCGCCCCGGTCGATCTCGCGGGTCATCAGGTGCCAGGTGACGCCGTGCTCGCCTGCGTCGTCGAGCAGTGCCCAGACCGGCGTGTTGAGCCCGGCGCGGGCAGGCAGCGGGCCGTCGTGGAAATTGACCGCTCCGCGCGAAGCCAGCCCCAGCACGTCTTCCGACAGCACCGAGAGGTTGGAAATGCTGAACAGCCAGTCGATCGGTCCGATCCCGGCGCTGAGCAGGTCCTGCTGACGGCCGAACAGCGGCAGTCCGCCGCGCCGCGCCCAGTCCGCCGCCGGCGACAGCGGCGTCGCGACAACGGCTACGATCTGGTGGCCGCGCTCTCGCAACAGCTCGCCGCACTGCGCCAGAAGCGTCTCGTTACCGACAAGAATTGTGCGGGCAGCGCCCCCCCGTTTCCCGTCAAAGTCCAGACCTGCAAGTTCGACAAACGGATCGGTATTCGGATCAGTCGTCCCACCCATGGACTTATCTCCTTACCCGACGAAGCCTATCGGACTGGCCCGCGGACCACCATTTCATCAACACGGTCCAGAAATTCATGGTGCCAGAAATTCAGGATGGCCCGGATATTCGGAATTGAGCGCGCACGAAATTCGGCGGCAGTACTTATTTGTATTCGATGAGCGGGCCCGTTTCGGCAAAGCGCGGCTTGCGACGGCGGCGCCAATAGTCCAGCTGTCCTTGAAAATGCGGCAGCTTGCCCAGTGTAGTGAAGCTGGCCAGCAGGGGGCCGCCCCGCAGGCAGACGCGCGTCCAGAGCACCGGCCAGAACAGCCACATCGGCGGCATGGCCCAGATCACATTGCGCATCACCCGCCGCCGCAAGGCCGGATCGAAAGTACCGCGCAGCGCCAGACCCTCGGCCAGCGCGTAGCCGGTGCGGCGGTTGTGCTGCCACCACTGCGAAAAGCGCGTCATCGCCGCATCGTGGATCGTTGCGTCCATATCGAGCTGCCGGATCGACCAGCCGCAGCGGCGGATGCGGCAGCACAAGTCCGGCTCCTCGCCCGCGATCAGGTCCTCGCGAAAGCCGCCGACCGAGCGGAACGGCGCGACACGGAACAGCATGTCACCACCGCAGGCGCGGGCCGCGTTTCCGGAACTGTCCCATTCAAAGTCGCGGAGGCGGTTGTAGGGACTGGCGTGGGGATCGCGCTCCCGGCGGCGACCGCAGGCGGCGGCAAGTTCTCCATCCGCACGCAAGGCGCTCAGCGCGTGGTCGAGCCAGCCCGGCACGAGTTCGCAATCGCCGTCGATGAAGTGGACGAAGGCCAGCCCCGGATCGTCGCGCACCAGCCAGGCAAGACCGGCGTTGCGCGCGCGGGCCGGGGTGAAAGGGAAGCGCGGGTCAAGCTCCACCACCGGCAGTCCGCGCCGTTCTGCCAGCGCGACGCTGCCGTCGCTCGATCCCGAATCGACATAGACGGCACGCGGCGTCTGGCGCAGCACGCTGTCGATTGCGAGGGACAGGCGCTGCCCCTCGTTGCGGCCGATAATGACGAAGGCGACTTCGTTCATGGCCCCCGTTCCGTGCGGATCCAGCTGCGTTCACGCCGGGTGACGAACTGGGCCAGCAGCGGCAGCTTCCACAGGATGTAGCCGGGGATCTGGCCGATGCTCGACACCGGCAGCACGCTGCGGCCATGTCGCCACCATGCCGCGCCGAGCGCCAGCGCCAGTGCGAGGCTAGCCCCCAACAGGAACAGCGTCGGCGGGCCGATCCCCACCATTAGCAGGAGCAGCACCAGAACCGCCATGAGCACGGCAATCAACAGCACGGTGGGCGGCACCAGCAGATCGAAAGCGACAACGATCAGGCTCGCGCCGCCGCGAAACAGCCGGGCGCATCCGGCGGCAAGCAGCCGGGGCACGAGTTGGCGTGCGCTCTCCAGCATGCCGTGTTCCCATCGGCGGCGCTGGCTGGCGGTGCCGCGCGCGGAACTCGCGCCGCTGTCGAACCGGGCGGCGGGCTCGAACACCACGGACTGTCCGGCGAGCAGCAGTTCGACGCCCATGTCGAGATCCTCGACCAGCGACGCAGCGGCCCAGCCGATCCGCGCGAAGACGGGGCGCGGAAAGGCCATGCCCGATCCTTGCAGGAGCGCCGCGCCCCCCAGACTGTCGAGCGCGAGTTGGCGGACGAGGTTCTTCACGAGGAATGCGAAGCACGAGACGCGCACCACTGCATCGGCGGCTGGCGGCGGGATCATCAGATAGGCGCCCTGCACGACCGCGCCGCGCCGAGCCGCAGCCGCCACCAGTGCCGGAATCGCGCCGGGATGGGGTAAACAGTCTGCGTCGTTGATGACGACGATATCCGCTTCGCCCGTCGTCCGCTGGGTCTCGATGAAGACGCGGCCGTGCTCCAGCGCATAGCCTTTACCGCGCAGTGCGGGGTCGGTCCGCTCGATCACCGTCGCGCCGAGCGCGCGGGCGATGGCGGCCGTATCGTCGGTGCAGTTGTCGGCAATGACCACGAGTTCGTCGCAGGCACGCAGCTGCGCGAGAACGGCAGAAACCACTTGCGCGATCCCTTGTGCCTCATCATGCGCGGGCATCAGCACGATGCAGGCGGGCGCGCTGTCATTCCCGGTCCCGGACAGCCGCGCGGAGCGGCAGGCACCCACCGCGCATTCCAACGCAAGCATCAGCACGGGCAGCGCCGTGCCAAGCGCAATCGCCCATGCCAGAACGAATATCATCGCGCCGGGCTGGCAGCAGCGGGGCCGGCGGGCGCTTCGGCCTCGTTCGGCACCGGCATCGGTACTGGCTCAAGCGGCTGACGGTGGCGACGTTGCAGGATCGGCGGCATCCAATCGGACTTCAGGTTTTGCAGGCGCATACGCCAGTCGGTCTTGTCGCCGGTGCCCGGCCGCACGCGAAAGTCGGTGGAGCGTTCGATCCCGCGCGGGTCTTCGCCCATCGCCGTATAGTAATAAGTCGCGATCGAGCGGCGCGAGCGGCCTTCCGGGCAGGTCAGCGGCTCGGGATGGCCGTGGAACGTGTCGCGATCGGTGCTGAAGATCACCGCCCGTCCGAATTCGGGCAGCACCGAGTGGCGGGCCTGCTGCATACCGCGATCCCACAGTTCCAGCGCGCCGCCATATTCGGGCGCCCAGTCCTCGTTGAGGTAGATCAGCAGGTTGAGCCGGCGCTCGACTTTCATGCCCGCGTGGAACGGGAAGTCGGCATGGACGCCAAGGTGCCCTCCCCGGCGCGTCTCGTGGAGCCCGGCACCGGCATGGTAGGGATCGGGGATCAGCCCGCGAATGCCGGTCATCTGCGTCAGGAAGGTCAAGAACGCGCGCGAGTTGAGTTCGGCGAACAGGATCCGCGATGCCGGGCCTTCGCACTGGTCCGGGCGGAACTGGAACTTCAGCCGTTCTTGCGAGCGGTCGAAGTAGTCATGCCCGGTACTGTCGGGGAATTCGGCGGCCACCCGGCGCAGCAGGTCGGCATCGAGGAAATCATCCACCACCACATGGGGGAACGGGTCGTTGAAGCGGTATTCCGCCGCCTTGTCGGCACCGGCAGCCTTGCAGGCTTCATGATCGAAGCATTGATAACCGCCCAGATCCGTCATTTCCAGATACGCCATCGCAGCCTGCCCTCTTGCTGGCACCACGCGCGAAAACGCGTTCGCGGGCCCACGTTCCGGCCCGCAGGATAGATCGCGCGGGGGGCGCGGCGGCAGACCTGAAACTCCCCTCGCAGTTCTCATGATCGACACTGCCCGCGCCCGAACGGTAGATTTCCCGCGATACCCTGAGGGAGGATTGTGCGTGCAGATGGGGACGGCTTTGCCACCAGAGTCCATTCGGGTCGCGATCTGATGTTCTTTCCGAATGCCGCGCCGGCAGCGGAACCCGGGTCGGCGCCAAGCCGCAACCTGATCGACCGGATCAAGGGACTGGCGCTTCGCGACACCAATGTCGTGGTCGTCACCGTCATCCTCAACAATCTGCTCAGAGCCGTCAGCGGCATGATCCTGACGCGCCTGCTGGTGCCGGAAGTCTTCGGCATTTCGGGCATCGTCGCCTCGATCCAGTTCGCTGCGACGATGTCCACCGACTTCGGTTTCCAGCCCTTCGTGGTGCGCCACAAGAATGGCGACGATCCGCGCTTTCTCGACACGGTGTGGACCGCCTCGCTGATCCGTGCGCTGTTTCTGGCGCTGGTGCTGGTCGTCTGCGCGCGTCCGATCGCCATGCTTCTGGAAAAGCCGGAGCTTGCGCTGATCATCGCGGTTTCAAGCCTGACCTTCGTGTTGGACGGTTTCTCGTCGAGCAGCATGCTCACCGCCTTGCGCCAACGACTGGTGCTTCGCCTTTCGGCGATCGATATCGTCGTGCTTGTCGTACAGATCGCGGTGAGCGCGGTCCTGGCCTATTTCTGGCGCAGCTACTGGGCGATCCTGGCGGGTATGCTGACGAACGGAGCGCTCAAGCTGGTGCTCAGCTACGTCATGTTCGACGATTCATTCCGCAAGTTCCGGCTGGACCGGGATGTCGTGCAGGAACTGTGGTCCTTCGCGCGCTATATCACCGGCTCCAGCCTGATCTTCCTCGTCATCTCGCAGTGCGACAAGTTCGTGCTCGCCAAGGTCATGTCGCTCAACCACTTCGGCCTTTACGTGCTGGCGGGGAACCTCGCCTCGGCGCCGCTGGCCTTCGCGATGACATATGCCAGCCGCGTGCTCTATCCCACCTATGCCCAGCTCTGGCGCGACGGGCACGGGGATCTCAAGGCCAAGTTCTACGAACGGCGCAAGATACCCTCCCTGCTCTACACATTCGCGACGGGCGGGATCATCGGTGCGGCGCCGATCATCGTCAAACTCTTCTACAGCGCCCGTTATGCCGAAGCGGCGATCTACCTCCAGGTGCTATCGATCTCGTCGTTGCTGGCGCTTTCGTCCAATGCTGGAAACGAAGCGCTGCTGGCCGCCGGACACGTGCGAGCCTCGCTGGAGGCCAGTATTTCCAAGCTGGTCTGGCTGGCGTTCGCCGGCGTTGCAGGCTTCGTCTTTTACGGCGAGTTCGGCCTGATCGTGGCGGTGGGCGTGATGGAACTGCCCGCCCTGCTGGTCAAATGGGTGCGGATGCAGAAATTCGACCTGCTCGACCTGCGGCAGGAGCTGTTCTATCTGGCAGCCGGTCCGGTGGGTGTGGCTTGCGGTCTTGGTGCCGATCTGGTGATCGGGCCACTGCTCCACTGAATTCGGGCGGTTCCACGGCCAGCCTCTCTCCGTATTTCTGACCAAATAGGCCCGTCGCCCCCGCGAAGGCGGGGGCCCCGCTTTTTGGTTTCACGCAGAGACGCGGAGACGCAGAGAGACTGCCCCTCTGCGTCTCCGCGTGTCTCTGCGTGCTGAACGAAGAACAAGCGGGATCCGCCAAGTTCACAAACGAAGTGCAACACCAGGTTATGGTGTTGTCATGGGAAGAGCTTACGAACAGCTTGATCTGGAAGAGCGGTGTACGATTGCCCGTCTTCATGAAGACGGGCAATCGCTGCGCCAGATCGCGGCAGCTGTGGATCGCTCGGCATCGACGATCTCTCGGGAGCTGAAGCGCAACAGCGGCAGCACGGTGGGCTATCGGCCCGGCTATGCGCAAGAGCAGGCGCGCGCCCGGCGTCGGTCGGGCATGCGCCTCGAACGCGATCAGGCCTTGCGCGAGGGCGTGCTGGGCCGCCTCGCGGCCGGCTGGTCACCCGAGCAGATCGCCGGCCGCATGGCCCGCGAGGCCGGCGTGCGTATCATCAGTCACGAGAGCATCTATCGCTTCATCCATGCCCAGATCAGGCGGACGAACGATCGATCATGGCGCCATTATCTGCCCCGCGCCAAGGCCCGCCGCGGATGGCGCCGCAAGCCCGGCGGATCCTCGGTCCGCTTCATCGCCAAGCGCCAACCCATCGCCATGCGCCCGGACGAGGCCGCGGATCGGTCCCGGCCCGGCCACTGGGAGGCCGACTTCATGCTCTTCGCCCGATACGGCCAGGTCATCCTCGTCGCCCATGAACGCTCCTCGCGCTACACCCTGATCTGCCATCCGCCCGACCGAAAGGCCCGGCGCACCGCCGACCTGCTCGCCGCCATGCTGCGGCCCTGGCCCGCCGCCTTGCGCCAAACCCTGACCCTCGACAACGGCACCGAGTTTGCACAGCACCACAGGTTGCACCGTCTCGGCATCGATACGTTCTTCTGCGACCCCCACGCCCCATGGCAAAAGGGCGGCGTCGAAAACGCCATCGGCCGCCTCAGACGCGACCTGCCGCGCAAGACCAACATCGAGGATCTCTCGCCTGCCCACTTTGAGGACATCATCCAACGCTACAACAATACACCGCGAAAATGCCTCGACTTCAAAACACCCGCCGAGGCATGCTCTCTTCAACCGTTGCACTTCGAATGTGAATCCACATCCCCGCCTGCGCGGGGATGACGGGATTTGGAAATCAGGGGATTTAGGAGAAGCCGTGTGGCTCTAGTGGCGCCGGGATGAACCCCAGCCCATCAACGCAGCCGTATCGCCTCCGGCGTCCTTGGACTCCGCAAGTCGCTCCCCCGCACCGCAAGCGCGAAGCCGAAGAAGGCGAATGTCAGGAATGCCGGTCGCGACCCGAAGGAGGTGAAGGCGAACATCACCATCAGCATCACCAGGCAGGTGAACGCGAAAGCGCAGGCCTGAGACGCCAGCGGATCGATATCCGGCGCGGCAAGATCTCGGCGCCGTTTCCACAGTCCGATCAGTGGTGACAGGAACGCTCCCACGAAGATCGACAGCCCCGCCACCCCCGACACAAGTGTCACCCAGAGATAGGAATTGACGAAATCGATGATCCCCTCCCCCTGTCGCATGTCGGCAAGGATATACGCGAGCTGGGGCGTCGAATAGCCGGTGAACGGCCGCCGCATGATCTCTTCGATGCCGCGCTGCAGCAGCATGCGGCGATATGCCACGGTGTCGTCCGGGCCCGCTCCCATACCGAGCGATGCCGCGATCCCGCTTGATACATGGGCGGCGGCAAAGACCAGAACGATGCCGCCCGCGAACAGGGCGGCTTTGAGGATCAGCCTTTTGTAGTCTCGGCGATAGACGTCGAGCACCAGCAGGCCGAGGAAGAAGCCGATCCACGCCCCGCGCGATTGCGGCACGGACATACCCAGGAAGACGAGGCCCACCAGCAGGTAATGATGCAGGCGTGACCGGAAATCGCTGCGCAGGATCCACAGCGCCATAAGGCACAGGGCAAGGACCAGCGCCGCCGAAGTCGATTCCATGAAGGGTCCGGCAGCGCGCAGGATTCCCGCCCGTTCCTTGACCAGAATGATCGTGGGCACCATGTCGCGGGCGTAAAGCTCGTTGTACATCGGCCATGCGCGGAAGGCCTCGAAGGTCATCAGCGATGCCAGCGCAACGCCGCCGCAAGCGAACCAGCGCATTGCGGCACGCAATTGGTCCACACCGTTGATACCCCGGCTCAGCACGAAATAGGGCAGGCCCAGGTCGAACACAGCGTTCACCAGCATGCGCAACACGTTCGTCATGCTCGTTTGGCGAGAGACCGCCACGCTCAGCAGCAGTATGACCGCGATCACCCACTTGTCGCTTGCAAAGCGGCGGGCGTGGAGGACCGGGCGACAGGCAATGGCAACGGCGCTCCCCAGCACCAGCGCATCGAGAATGCCGAAATCGAACAGTTTCAGCGAACCGACGTAGACCGGCAGGTCAAGCGGTGGCAGCAGCAGCACGCTGAACAGGTAAACCCCGGCAATGCGGCTGACCGAGCCCGCCAGCAGCGGCACCCAGAACAGCATCACAAGCTGGATCAGATGGGCTTCCGGAAGCATCCAGGCGAGCATCGGCGGCATGAACGTGCCGATCAGCGCCCGAGGCAACATCTCACGCCGATATTCGCCCTTCAAAGACAGGACGAACAGCGCTACGCCCAGTGTGCTGACACAGGCCAGATAAACGCCGGTACGGACCACCACGAAGGCGCCCGCGCCCAGCACCAGCATCGCCAGCAGCCCCAGACACACGGCGACACCCGTCGCATCGGCCGAACCGTTCGACGGTTGCGCCAGTGGCGGTCTCGGTTGCGGGTTCAGGGGCGATTCCGGCAGTCGATCGGTGTTCAGGCCCAGTGGCAGGTTCACTCGGCGTCTCCCATGAAACGGCGCACGGCGGCGAGCTTGGGCGCTTCGGACAGGGGCTGCCCGGCATATTCGCGCAGGCCCCACGAGCCGTATCCGGCAATCGGGGTGGTCGATGCGTAAAGCACCATGGTGTCGCCAAAGCGCTGCCGCCAACCTTCGAGATAGCGGGCATAGATCGCGCCCATGCGCGGATCGCGCTGGATGGCGCGCGCGAGGTCGAGGTCGTCGGTGATCAGATGCTGACCGCCTTCGTAGGCGATGTAGCGCTTGCCGTATTCGGCGGCGATGGCCTTGTTCTCGTCAGCCATCGCCATCGTGCGGTCCACCGCGCCGGGCAGCCCCGCGAATACCCGGTCGACATCGCCCGCGTGGTAGCCCTTGAGATCGAACCAGATGTAGGGCGCGGTCGCCAGCGCATCGACCCAGCGTGCCGTGTCGCGGTGGCCCAACACCATGCGTGCAAGCGAAGAATTGGCGTGTTGGGTCGAACAGACGCGGACCAGCGCGCTCGGCCGGTCGGCATAGACGGAGGTCCAGACTTTCATGGTCTCCTCCATGCGCTCGGCATAGCGTTCCATCCGCGCGCGCATGGGATCGCCCGCTCCCAGTCCCAGCGACAGGCCTTCGCGCTGCGCCTGTTGGGCCGCGTCGAAGTAATCGTTCCACACCTCGTTGCCGAATTCGACATAGACGGTGCGCTTGGGCGAGAGGCGCGCGCGGACGAGCTGCGCAAAGTGGCGCACATAGTCGGCGTCCGCATTGTAAGGCATCAGGAACCAGGGATCGGCACCGGTCGCATTGGCAACATCGACCATGTCCTCGATCGAGGCGCCTGCCGATGAGACTTGCGATGCCGAACCCGGCAATGTCCGCGTTGCCCACGAAACCGGGGCATTGTCATTGACGCGCTGCCAGTCGAGGAACCGGATTACCCGGAAACCCTTGAGGAATGCGAGAAAATCGGGATCGAAGCGGGCATCGGCAGGTGTTCCGACCTTGCGGCAGTCGATGTTCTTCAGCGGGTCCTGTGGATCGGTGCGGACCAGTTCGATCCAGGCCAGCTCCTCGGGGTTACCGGTGGGTTCCAGATCCAGCGTCAGCGAATGCGCGTCGCTGTCCTGCACTCTGGCCACGCCGCCGGCTTGCAGTTCGCCGTTGCCGGTGAACGTGCACCGCACGGTCTCCGGATGGAACGGTGCGCCCGGCAGGGCCAGCAGATGGGGGGCCGTCTCTCCCGGATTCAGCCATTTCACCCAGCCTGACGGATCGAGCTGGCTGTCTCCCATCTGCTTCCAACTCTGCCCGCGAGACGAGAACCACTCGCCCTGCTCGATCAGGTTGGCGAAGACAGGCTGCCGGTTGTAGGTGAGCAATCCGTAGAGATTGACCCCGATCACCGTGGGCCGCGGAGGGGCTGCTGCGGTCGGGTGCGAAGTTGGCGTAGCGGGAGGAGCGACGGCAACAAGCCGCGCCTCCCGGCCCGACGCACCAAGGTGGATGGAGAGAACGGCCGCAGCCGCAAGAGTGGAAATCCCTGCGAGCACAGTGAGTGGGCGTTTCAGCGTGACCGGCCTCCGGCCGCCCTTTCCATGGGCGACGCTCTCCTGCACCAGGTCTGGTGAATGCTGAAGATCTGCGGTCCCTCGATCAGGTACCGCCGCCAGAGCCGCTGCGGATTGGCGCAGAGGCGGTAGAGCCATTCGAGCGCCATCTGCTGCATGACAACGGGCGCCCGCTGCTCCTCTCCTGTCAGGAAGTCGAGGCTGGCGCCGATGCAGAAGCCGACGCCGCGTGCTCCGCAGGCCTTGGCCACGCGCCGCGCGACGATCTCCTGCTGCGGCGATCCCACCGCCAGGAACGAATAGCGGGCCTTGGCCTCCACCACGAAGCGCACCGCTCGGGCAAGTTCGCGCGGGTTATGGATGAAGCCCATCGGCGGATTGTAGTGCCGCACGTTGCGTAGGCCGAAGCGCTTCGCGATCTCGTCGATCTTGGCGCTGCTGCCGCCCAGGATGGCAACCGGGTCGTCCGGCGCGATACGCTCGAACAAGGCGGCGGTCAGGTCGCTGCCGGTCACGACCGGGAGATCCCGGCCGACGGTCCGCGCGAGGCGGGACAGGATGCGGCTGTCGCACAGCGTCATCCACGCACCGCGATAGGCGGGCCAGAGATCGGAGCGCTGGAGCTGGAGGCGGACCACGTGATCGACATTGGGCGTGACCACATAAGTAAACCGGGCGGAGGGCGCGCGCCGGATCACGGCGTCGAGCGCGGTTTCCATATCGATGGGCGTGAAGGCCAGTTCGAGAAACTCCACCGGATCGGAGGATTTGCGTATCATCTCCGCTGCCGGTGAAAGCGCGCGGGCGGACGGCTCTGCGGTCTCGAACTCGTGGTGAATGCTGAGCGTGGACATGCGTCACCTCCCCGCCCGTATTATGCAGCGACGCGCTGCCGCGATCTGTTCACCGAACCGCCACCCGCATCGAACCTCCGGAAAATTCGGACCGGGATTTTGCGGCCGGATCTTTCGGCCTGTTTGCCCCTTGAAACCTTGCGAATTCTCCGGGGGGTGAAGACCGAACCACAATCGTACGATTTCATGGCTTTTCCCAAATCGTTAAGGTTTATCCATGATCGCGGGGAAGCCTCAAAACCGGCCGAAAAACCGGTTTGCAGAACCCGTCTGAGACCCGTCAAATACGGGGACGAGGAGGTAAAGTGCCCATCGCAAGCCATCCGATCCTGTCCGCCAGCCGTCCGGTTCACCGGGGCCCCGCCTTCGAGCGGTCCATCGGGTTCGGCATTCTCATGGCGGTACTGGCAGCAAGCACCGCGCCGGTCATGGCGCAGGAAACCGCGCCGGTCTCCACGGCGGCCGTGGGCGCGGCGATGGCCGCCTCCCCCGCCGGTGCAATGACGCCGCGCTACACCATCAATGCCGGCGATTCGCTGGACGTCTTCGTCTGGGGCGAGGATCGCATGCAGCGCCAGGTGCTGGTCCAGCCGGACGGCACGTTCTCGTTTCCACTCGCCGGAACAGTCAAGGCGAGCGGCCGCAACGTCTCCGACATCGCTGCCGAAATCCGGGACCGGATCTCGCTCAATTATCGCGGCACTCCGCCGGACGTGACGGTCTCTGTGCGTGAAACCACCGGCATGCGCTTCTTCGTGGTGGGCAAAGTGCGCACGCCCGGCGGTTTTACCGCGGGCACTGCGCCCAACATTCTTCAGGCGCTCAGCATGGCAGGCGGCACCGCGGACTTCGCGGACGTCAAGAACGCGGTGATCCTTCGCCAGACCCCCCGCGGCGAAGTGGTCGAACCGGTAGCGCTCAACAAGTTGCTAAAGGGGGGACGGGCGATGGAGGCAGGTAAACTTGCCAAGCCGCTGCCGACGCTTTCGAGCGGCGACGTTCTCGTCATTCCGTGAAGGGCCACAGGCATGTTCCCATCATGGCATCCGCCACTGCAATCGTTTCCACGATGGGCCCTGCAATCGGCGTCGCCATGCTGCTGCCGCAGCCTGCCTTCGCCCAGGCACAAGTCTCTCCGGTTACGGATACCGCCCCGATCACTGCCACAGGCACGGCCCAGTCGCCGCCTCATATCGAGTTCGACCTGAGCATGTTCGGGGGGCGTAATCCTTTCCTGATCCCCGGCGAAGATGCCTTCACCGTGGGCGGCGAAGTGGCCGCACGGGGAGGTGCGGGCCTGGACCTTGGCCCCGGCACCCGCCTTCAGGCTGATGGAAACGTAGCCTTCCGGCAGTACAGTCAGGGCTACGGCAATTTCGTCACCGGCGGTGTCGCGCTCGCGCTCGACCATCGGCATAACGAATATCTCTCGCTGCACACCGATGCCTCGTTCGAGCGGATCCTGTCGATCGAGGAACTCACCGACAGCATCGATTCCGCCATCGATCCGCTCAGCCTTCAGGACCGCACGGTCCTTGGGCAGACGGTGACCTGGCACAGCGATGCCCTGACCACGGTGAGCGGGCGGGTCGACTGGAACCGGCTGGTCCCGCACGATTCCCTCCTGCTCGACAAAACATCGGCACTGGGCGCCACGTTCAATGCCCAGCGGCAGATCGACTCGTTGACCACGCTCGGCGCGGTCGGCGTCTTTACCTGGACGAAATCGAAAACCGGCGGCGATCCGAATGCATGGTCCGTCCGGGCCACCGCCTCGCGCCGGATGGGCCATGGCTGGCGCGGCGAGGTCGAACTCGGCATCGCCCAGACGTCTCGCCTCGACACGTTCGGACAGCGCGGAAGCGGCGGCGTGCAATTCGCCGGTTCCGCCCAGCTGTGCCACGAACCGGGCCACGTCAGCGTCTGCATCAACGCCAGCATCGAACCCGTGGTTACCAGTTTCCGCGGCATCCAGCGGGAAAGCGCCGTCGGCGCCACGCTCAGCTGGCGAACCAGCGAATACGGAACCATCACTGCCAGCGCAGACTACCGGCGCACGCCCCAGCTGGGGCCCAATGGCGACATCAACGCAACCCGGCTGTCGGCGCGCTACGACCACAGGCTGGATTCGCGGATGTCGGTATTTGGCGGCGTCGAATATCGCCGAAGGACCGGCATTGGCGGACAACCCGCCGATTCCGCCGTCCTTCAGATCGGCATCACTCTCGGGATACCGCGCCGATGACACTATCGATCAAGCCTCCTGCCCTGCCAAAGACGGACCCTGACGGGCTCGGCATCTACCCGCGTGAGATCGTGGCGATCCTCAGACGGCGCTGGCGATGGTTGATCCCACCCGTCGTAGTGGGCCTGCTGGCGGCAGGCGTGGCGATTGCACTGCGCAATCCGCTCTACCAGTCGAACGCGACGCTGCTGATCGATTCCCCGCAGATCCCGACCACGCTGGTCGCCTCTCCGCTGACCGACATCGCCGATGAGCGGATCGCCAAGATCCGCCAGCAGATCGTCAGCCGGGACAGCCTTGCGCACCTGATCCGAGACAACGACCTCTACCCGGCCCAGCGCGCCAAGCTCGACACGCCCACGTTGCTGGAACTGATGCGCAGCAACATCGGGGTCGATCTTGTCGGCACCAATCAGGGCATCGGCGGCCGGGGCAGCACGATCGCCTTCACGCTATCGTACAAGTACGCCGATCCGCAAAAGGCGCAGGCGATCACCGAGCAACTGACCCAGATGTTCCTGGTGGAAGACAAGCGCTTCCGCACCGAACAGGCGACCGGCACGGCGGCGTTCCTTGAACACCGGTCCGAAGAACTGGAGCGGCAGCTGCGCGATCTGGAAGACAAGCGGCGCGATGTCGAGGCGCGGTATGCCGGTGCGCTTCCGTCCGAGGTGGCGCTCAGTGCGCAGTCCAGCTCCGCCCTCCGCGCCGAGATCTCGCGGACCGATTCCGAAACCCAGGGGATCATCCAGCAGAACGGGCTTCTCGCCTCGCGCCAGCAGGAACTTGATCAGGCACCGCCTGCGGGATCCGAGGGCCTGCGCACGGCCCAGGCGCGGCTTGCGCAGCTTCAGGCCATCCATTCCGACAGCTTTCCGGACGTGATCGCGGCCAAGGCCGAAGTCGAGCGCCAAAAAGTCGTGGCCGCGCAGCAGCCGCAGCAGGCCTCTAACGTCGTGGTCTCGGAAATTGCCGCCGGCCGCAACCGCATCGCGGTGCTGTCCGACCGACGGTCCGAACTGATCCGGACCATGGGTGACATGGACCGCCGCGCCGCCGAGGCGCCCGAGGCGGCCTATCAGCTCAACATGATCGAGCGCGAGTACGACAACCTCAAGCGCCAGTACGACTCGCTTCGCGAGAAGCAGCTCGACGCGCAAGTCGCCGCCAATCTCCAGACCGAAGACAAGGGCGAGCGCTTTACCGTCGTCGATCAGCCCAGCCTGCCGCTCGAACCCTTGGGTGCCAAGCCGCTTGTGCTGATCCTGATGGGACTTGTGGGCGGCATGGGCCTCGGGCTGGCTCTGATCTTCACCTACGAACTGGTCAGCGGCACGATCCATGGCGAGGAAACGCTGACGCGGACGGCGCAGATTCCGGTGCTGGGCGTGGTTCCTGCGCTTCAGCCAGAAGACGCCCTGTTTCCCGCATCCTGCGGTGGATAGAAGCGCGATGGGCCGGCATCAAACCGGCGAGAGGAGCAGCATGATGAACGCGGAAACCAGCGTGGAGCCCACGCTTCGCCTTGCCGAACCGATTGCCACGGGCTCCGGCCGCTGGGTGCTCGATCCCGAGGTGCTCACCCGGAATCACATCGTCGGGTTCGGAGCGATGAGCGATCATTCGCGGCCCTTCTTCATGATCCGCTCGGGCCTGCTGCACCATGCCACGGCGATGCACCAGCGCGTCTTCGCAGTCACGTCCGCACAGGCGGGCAACGGAAAGACGCATATCGCCACGAACCTTGCCGCGACGCTCAGCCGCATCCATCCCACGATCCTGCTGGAACTCGACCTTCACCAGCCCTCGCTCGGGCAAAGGCTGGGCTTGCCGACAGACACGCCCGGCATCGACGACTACCTTTCGGGCGAGGCCACTTGGGAAGACACCGCGATACAGATCGAGGGCTTCGACCTGACCGTGCACCGCGTCCGCCTCGCCCGCGTCAATGCGGGAAGCCTGCTCGCCTCGGCGGCGCTGGCCGACGTCCTGAAGCGGCTGCGCTCTAACAGTAACGGGCCGATCTGCATCGTCGATACGCCGCCCGCACTTATCGGGGACGATCTTGTCCTGATCGCGCGCGGCATCGACGGCGTCCTGCTGGTGGCCGAAGAAGCGCGCAGCCGTAAACGCGACATCATCGATGTGGCGAACGCGCTGAACCCGACGCCGATTGTCGGGACGATCCTCAACAACTCGATCGCCCTTCAGTCCCGTTCCAATTCCTACGGCTACTATTACCAGGACGACCGCGAGGGCAATTCTGCCGGAGCGCCGCTCGCCAACCTTTAGCAGCTCCGTGAAGCGCAGGATGCGGACGAACCGGCAGGGTAGCCCTGCCCGCACGCAAGGGAGGTAAGACGATGACGGGCATGACCCGCGATCAGAAAGCGCGCTGGTTGCACGATCTGCCGGCGCGCAGCGCATTGAAGATCACCAATCAGCGCCATGTCCGTATGTGGCTTGCAGGCAAGCATAGCCAGGCGCTGCACCGCCACAGCGGCGCCCTGCGCAGCCTTTCCGCCGCCGATGCCCGGATCGTTGCCGCGCTGGACACCCACGGCGTTTATATGACGACGCTGGAGGAGTTGAGCTTACCCGGTTCGCAGGCCCTGCTCGCACAGGCCGGAGAACTGGCGAGCGCTTTCGCCGAAGAGGCGCGGGCTCTGGCAAGCCAGGGCACGGAATTCATCATCGTGCCGCCCAGCGACATCGTTCGCAATCCGTGGATTTACCGCTGGGGCGTGCAGGAGCGGCTGCTCAACATCGCGGAGGCCTATCTTGGCCTGCCGGTCGCCTATGACGGGGTGGCCATCAATTACACCGTCGCCGACGGCCGCGCGATTTCCACGCGCAAATGGCACCGCGACTGGGAAGACCGCCGCATGCTCAAGGTCGCGGTCTATCTGCACGACGTGGATACCGATGGCGGTCCGTTCGAGCTGATCGCGCGCGCGGACACGCTGCAAAACGACCGCGACGGCTTCACGTACGAACTGGCCGACGATGCCGAGCTGGAACGCCGGTTGGGCGCCTCGTTCCAGAACGATATCGTCAGCTGCGTGGGCCCGCGTGGGACCGTGGTGTTCTCCGACACGGCGCGCTTCTTTCATCGCGGTAAACCCGCCACCCGGCGTGATCGCGCGGCGCTGTTCTACAGCTATTTCGCCAATCCGCCGCGCCATCCGTTTCTGTGCGAACGCACGGGACTGTCGCGCAAGGATATCGCGCAGATGGCACGTTTCCTTCCTCCCCGGCAGCGCAAGGCGGCGCTCTGGCGGCGGCAACTCTCGCTGCTTCTGCGGATGATACCGCCCGCGGGACTGTAAGGATTTTCGCGGCTCAGACCTGTTTCACCGAGTTGCCCGCTTCGTCAGATGTCCCCCCACTGACGGAGCGGGCAATACCCTAGGAAGACCTGCTAGACGAACGGAGCGAGCAGCGCCGCAAGCCCGGCCGCGCAGCGATCCGGAGCATGGTCTTGCAAGACCCGCTCCCGCCCGCGTTCGCCCATCGCTCCAAGCACATCGGCAGGCGCATCGAGCGCCGCGTCCAGCGCCGCAGCGATTGCATCGACCGATCCCGAAGGCACCAGCCAGCCCACATTGTGATCCACCAGCTCGGGAATGCCCGCGATGGCGGTGGCGATCACCGGGCGGCGAAGCGCCATCGCTTCCATCAGGACCACCGGGAGCCCTTCGGCAAAGCTGGGCAGCACGAACGCGCGTGCGGCGGAAAGCGCGGTCCGGATCTCCTCCGGACCAGCCCAGCCGAGCAGGCGTATGCTGTCGCCCAGCCCGAGCCGGGCGATCTGCCGCTCGATAGCCGCGCGGTCCTCGCCGTCGCCCAGCACGTCGAGCGCGATGGGGCGCCTGGCCGCGACACGGCCGACCGCCTCGATCAGCAGCGGCAATCCCTTCTGCGCGCTGAGCCGCGCCACGCAGACAAAACGCGAGGCATCGCCGGGCGGCACAGTCTCGATGTCGCCGAAGAACGGCGCATCCGGCGCGCAGTGCACCACTTGAATGCGGTTCCAGTGCTCGGGATCGGACCATCGCATCAACTGCCCCCGCCCGAAGCTGGACACCGCCGCCACGAAAGCCGCATCGGCAATCTTGCCCGGCAAGTCGAGGGCAAGCGGGGAATCGAACTCGTCAGGGCCGTGAACGGTAAAGCTGTAGGTCACCGGCGCCAGCTGCGCGACAAGGCGCGCAACCATGGCCGGATTGGTGCCGAAGTGCACATGGAGATGCCGCGTCCCCTCGCGCTCGAGTTGCCGCGCCAACAGCGCCGCCTCGGCAAAATAGGCGCAGGCCCTCAGACGGTTGCCGGGGCCGGATGTCCGCAAGGACAGCCGCAGCGCCCGCCATGCCGCACCGGGCCGTGAGGCCAAACAGGCCGCAACCGCACCGGCAAGGTCCGCCGCATTGTCCAGCAGCGAGGTCGTGAGCCCGGCTTCGGCGCGATCCTCCTGCCCCACCAGCGGCTGGTCCGACCGGCGCACGGTGAAGCGGCTGACCGCAAAGCCCTGCCGCTCAAGCGCGGCGATCTCGGTGCGGATGAAACTGTGGCTGATCTTGGGGTAGACGTTCGTCAGGTACGCGACCCGCCGCGTTCCTGCTGCCTGAGCGGAGGCTGTACCATGGACGGCCTGCGCCTGTGCTCGCCGCTCCGCCGCTCCCCCTGTATCGCCGCGCCGTCGCGGCAGGATGAAGGGGCCGGATGCCGCGCTGCCTGCAATCTCGATCATGGCTCACATTATGCGGCAGCGGGACGCTTCGCGGCATTGCGACTTTTCCCAATGAGTTTTGGCCTGTGTTGCGTGGGTGGGCCCTCGCCCGGATGCGCGTACGCGCGCGTCATGAGACCCTTCGGGGATGAGTGGAGACTTGCCTTGACGGTCCTGCGCGCCTCGCGAAACCGCAGACAGGGATCCTGCCGGTCCGGCCGACAGGCCGCCGTGGTGCGGCCGTGAACGACGCTTCCCACACGGCCTTCTCGCCCACCTCCGACAGGCCCTTCACTTCGGCGACCTCCCGGCGCACGCTGTCATGGCGGCCCGCGCGCAGGCTGCTCGACCGGTTGCTCGGCAATGGCCAGCCTGACATTACCAAGGCCGCGTTCGAACGCTGGCAGATTGCCCCCCGCAGCTGCATCGAAGTGCGCAGCGCGAAAGTCCTACCAGGCCAACTGGAGCGGATTTCCGGCGCCGAATGCGGCACCGTCAAGGAAGCGATGCGCCACTTCAAGGGCGGCTTCGATGTGATCGCGGCGCCAACCATGGGCTATTGCATCAGGGATGTGCTGCTCCACAACGGCGTACTCCATGCGCGTGGTGCCATTCGCCGGCTTCGCCCCGGCACGCGCTTCGCACCGCTTGCCTCCGCCCCGCGCGAGACCGGCCGCCTTGCCCTCTACGAAAGCGGGCCGGGCAATCTCCGCTTCGGTTGCTGGCTGGGCGACGATTGCCTGACCTACCGGCTTGCCGAAGAAGCGGGCGTGCCTTTCACGACTGCGCTGTCATCGCCGGGCAAATTCGGCCGCCACATGTTCGAATACGAAAGCGCGCTCGGCATGCTTCCCGCCAGAGCCGCCGCGATCCACTGCAACGAACTCGTGCTGTTCAATGACGAGACCGACAACGAACACAAGCGCGCCCGTGCCGACGAGCTACGGCGGCGGCTGGTGCGCCGCCCGGTAGGGTCCCATCCCGGCGTCTTCCTCCTGCAGGAGCGCGCTAACCGGGCTGGGCCCCACGCACTGCTCAACGAGCTGAACATCGCCGAGCATCTTGCGGTGCGGCACGGCTTCCGCGTGCTCGACCCGAGCCGGGTGGATATTGCCCAGATCGCCCGCGCCTGTGGCGGTGCCGAAGTGATTGCCGGAGTCGAGGGCGATCATCTCGTTCACGGGCTGATGATGATGCCCGCCGATGCCCGCGCGCTGGTGATCCAGCCGCAGACGGGCGTGAATTCCACACTGAAGCGGCTCACCGACCGGCAAGGGCAGGACTATGCGCTGGTCGTCGCGAAAGGAGCCAACAATGGCTTTATTGCCGACATCGACGATGTCGAGCGGACGCTCGATCTTGTCTGACCCTTTGCAGAGCATCGATGGCCGCAGCACCGGCCGCTGGCGAGACGGTTTTCACGCCGTGGTTCGGGCGCGTGCCATGCTCCTTGGCGCCGTCATGGCGCTGGCTCCAGGTGCCACGGTTCCGGTTGCCGGGCTTGCTTTCCAGCCGGCCTCGCCCGCTGCGGCCCTGCTGACGAAAACCCGCGCGGTCCCCGCGCTGACCATGCCCACGGCCGGCTTGCCGCCCCCTGCAACCGACGCCCAGGCGCAACTCGCACGAACCGTGAATGCCGCGATTCCATTGGCACAGGGCGCTCTGTTCCCGGCCCAGCCGTTCTATCTCGACAGCTCGTTCGCGGACCGTTCGCGCGCGCTCGATTGCCTTGCGGCAGCGGACTTCTACGAAGCCGGAGGGGATCCGGCGGACCAGCGGGCGGTGGCGCAAGTGGTGCTCAACCGTGTACGCCACGCCGCATTCCCATCCACGATCTGCGGCGTCGTATTCGAAGGCGCCGACCGTCCGACAGGCTGCCAGTTCACCTTTACCTGCGACGGCTCACTGTTCCGCAGGCGGCCCACTCCTGCCGCCTGGCAGGACGCGCGGCGCGTGGCGGCGGAGATGCTGCTGGGGCGCGTGGAGGCCACCGTCGGGCAGGCCACGCACTATCACACCGACTGGGTGAGCCCGGTCTGGGACCGCACGATGGACAAGCTGGCGGTGGTCAAGACCCACCTCTTCTTCCGCTGGCACGGCGCGAGCGGCGCCCCCACTTTCGGCAAGCACTATGCCGGAAGCGAACCGCGCATCGCGCTGCTGGCGCCGCTGTCTCAGGCGCACGCGGTCGATGGCCCGCTTGACGGAGGACAGCCGGCTTCCGCATCCGCACTGGCCGCCGTTGCCACGGCCGGCGTACCCTCGCCGCTCGCGTCCGCTCCACAAGCTCCGGCCCCATCGTTGCAGGATCAGGGCATTTTCCTTGTCACGCTTCCCGCCGGGGCCTCCCCCGACAGTTTCCGGCGCATTGCCGAGCAGCGCTGCGCGGGATTTGCCGATTGCCGCTTCGTCGGGTGGACCGACTCTTCGCGCCGCGCCAACACGTTGCCGCTGCCCGGCAATTCGGTGGACGCCATCTCCTTTACATTCGTACGACACTCAAATGACAAGGCCGTGCGGGTGCAGTGGAATTGTAGCGAGTTTCCCCGGGTAAACACGGAGGAATGCCTGCAACGCGCCACTTGAGCGCGTTTGCGGCCCGTCAAAGTTCGCATCTTGATATATCTTCAAGTGCTTTACCGGATCCCGTGACCGCTCCCGGAACGAAAGCACCGCGCGCGGGAATCCATCCTCCCTGAAAACCTGTACTGGCAATGCAGACTGACGCCGCCCGGCACCGCGCGATAGTCTCTTTCCATGTTCCGTTCATAGATGGGGGCGGCAATGGAATTGCAGAAAGCCACTACTGGCGAGCCCCTTTCGCTTAGCGAATATGAGGCTGAAGACACCGGCAGCCCTGTTGCCGAGCGGACCGTCGTCAAGAAACGACGGGCCCCACCGGTCGATCTGGACGACGCGCCGGTAACGCGCCCGTTCCTGCCGCCGCTCAACGAATTCGTGCCCTATCTCGAAGGGATCTGGGCCAATCGCTGGCTGACCAATGCCGGGCCGTTCCATCAGCAGTTCGAGGAAGAGCTTGCCGCCTATCTCGGCGTCGAGCATGTCGCCTTGACCTCGAACGGGACGGCAGCACTGGAGCTGGTGCTGCGGGCGCTCGACCTGAAGGGCGAGGTCATCACCACGCCTTTCACGTTCGTCGCCACCACCCATGCGATCCAGTCGTGCAACTTGCGGCCGGTCTTCGTGGATATCGATCCCAAAACGGGCAATCTCGATCCCGAACTGATCGAACAGGCCATCACCAGTGAAACTTGCGCCATCTTGCCGGTCCATTGTTTCGGCCACCCTTGCGGGACCGAGCGCATTGCCGAAATCGCGGCGACCCACGGCCTGAAGACGCTCTACGACGGCGCCCACGCCTTCAACGTCCGCCGCGACGGGAAGAGCCTGCTGACGGCGGGTGACGCCACCTGCCTCAGCTTCCATGCGACCAAGGTCTTCAATACCTTCGAAGGCGGCGCGATCATTTGTGACGCGCCCCTGAAGGCGCGGATCGCGCAGCTTCGCAATTTCGGCTTCTCCAATGCAACCTCGGTCGACGCGGTGGGCACCAATGCCAAGATGAGCGAGTTCCAGGCCGCGTTCGGCCTGCTCCAGCTCAAGTATGCAGACGAAGTGATCGCCCGGCGCGGCGCCATCTCGGCGCGCTATACTGCGGGCATCCGGGATATCGCGGGCATCGACCTGTTCCAGCCCGAACCCGGCTGGCAGCTCAACCATTCCTATTACCCGATGCTGCTTGCGGACCATCTGGCGGACCGCCGCGAAGAGCTTTGCGAGCGTCTGCGGGCCAGGGGCATCCATGCGCGGGCCTATTTCTGGCCGCTGGTGAGCGATCATTCGGTCTACCGCGACTTGCCGTCCGCCCGCGCGGACATGCCGGTCGCCCGCAGTTTTGCCCGCAGGATCCTGTGCCTGCCGCTCTATCCCGACCTTGCCCCGCGCCATATCGAAACGGCGATCGGCATCATCCGGGATTTCTGCGCGAGCGACGCCTGAGGAAGGACCGGACGGATGTTAACGGAATGACCGTGCAGTTGCCCTCCCCTCAATTCCCGCAGCCCGGCCTGGGGAATAGGAAGACTCCGTCAGAGCCGGAAGCCCCGAAGCTCAACATTCTGCTGATCGCCGAGAACGTATCGCGCAATCTCAGCGGCGAAACGATCCTGCCCTATTACTACCTCCAGCACTTCCTTGCGCTGGGGCACGATGTCAGAATCATTTGCCACGAGCGCGTTCGCGAACAACTTGCGGAAGACCTCGACCCGGCGATGTTCGCGCGGTTTTCCTTCGTCAGTGATCACTTCCTGCAACGCATCCTGTTCCGCATCGGCCGGATCTTTCCGCACCGCGTGGAGGATCTCGTCTTCAACCAGTTGATCCACTTGATTACCCAGCAGCGCATCCGGCGGATGGCTCGGGGGCGAGTGGCGCAAGGCACTGTCGACGTGGTTTTCGAGCCCGCGCCGATCGCGGCCCGGGCCGTCAGTTTCATGTACGATCTGGGCGCTCCGGTGGTGATCGGCCCGATGAGCGGCGGCATGGACCTGCCGCCCGCCTTCCGGCACATGGATGGCCCGCTGGTGCGCATGGCGATCTCCGGCACGCGCAGCGCCACGGGGCTGCTCCACCGGCTGATCCCCGGCAAGCGCAAGGCCGCCGTGCTGTTGGTCGCCAACGAGCAGACGCGCGCGGCCCTGCCGAGCGGCGTCTCCGGGCAGATCCGCGAAGTGATGGAGAGCGCGGTCGACCTCGGCCGCTGGCAGCCGCGCGGCGCCGATCCCGCGCTGGGCGGCAAGATGTCCTTCATCTTCTGCGGCCGGTTCGTGGACTGGAAAGGCATCTCCTATCTGGTGCGTGCTTTCGCGCCGCTTGCCCGCACGGGCGGCGTCCGTTTGGACCTTGTCGGCGACGGGGAGCTTTACGGCGAGATCGAGGAACTGGTGCGCACGGAAGGCCTTGCCGACAGCGTGGTGATGCATGGCCGCGTTCCGCTCGAACGCTACATGGAACTGCTGCTGGACGCCGGCGCCTTCGTATCGCCCTCGCTGAGGGAATGCGGCGGTATCGCGATGATGGAGGCCATGGCCATTGGCGTTCCCGTGATCGCCGCCGACTGGGGCGGCGCCGCCCAATATGCAAGCCGCGACTGCGCGATCCTGGTGCCGCCTTCGTCGAAGAGCGACTTCGTGGACGGGCTCACCGCCGCCATGCGCCGCCTTGCCAATTCACCTGAACTGCGCCGCGATCTGGGCCATGCCGGCCGCCGTCACCTCGAACGCGAAGGGCACGACTGGGCGGTTAAGGCACGCACAATCGCAGGGATATTGCAGGACGTTTCCCAACCGCACCGCGGCGCGCCGGTCATGGCCGGATAGCGCCGTCACACAGGATCTTGCGAAAGCCAGCCCATGGAACAGACCGACAGACCCGACATCGTCTTCTACGCGCGGCAGCTCTATAACGGAGGTGTCGACCGGGTGGTGTTCAACCTTGCCGAGGAGTTCCTGGCGCGCGGCATCCACCCAGTGATCCTGGTCGATCTCGACAATCCGTGGTCGCCGTTCCGCACCCTCATTCCCGAGGGCGTGACCTACGAAGTGCTCGACGCAAAGGGCCCCATCGCGCGGGTGACCAAGCTGCGCGCCTATTTGCGCCGGACCCGGCCGCAGGCGGTGATGTGCACGGGCTTCGGCTTTCCTAACCTCGTCGCCATTCTGGTGCGGTGGATCGCGGGCTTCCACTTCCGCCTGATGCTGACCGAGCATTGCTTCCCCTCGGTCGATCTTGACGAAGCGCGCCCCTGGCAATCGCGGTATTGGTTCTTCCGGCTGGCCCACCTGTTCTATCCGCGCGCGGATACCATCGTCGCAGTGTCCAAGGGCACGGCGCTGGATCTTGCCAAAGTGATCGACATCGATCCGGGCACGATCACCTGTATCTACAACCCGATCGTCAGCGACGGGTTGATCGAATCCGGTCAGGCGCCGGTTGACCATCCGTGGTTCCGCGATCCCGACGTGCCGATTGTCATGGGCGTCGGCCGCCTTGAGCATCAGAAGGATTTCGGCACGCTCATCACCGCCTTCGCGACAGTCCGCAAGCAGATGCGCTGCCGCCTCATCATCCTGGGCGACGGTTCGGAGCGCCCGATGCTGACCGATCTGGTAAATCGCCTCGGCCTCTCGGAAGACGTGTCGATGCCCGGCTTCGCGCCCAATCCCCATGCCTATACCGCCAAGGCCAGCCTTTTCGTGCTGTCCTCGCGGTTCGAGAGCCTGGCCAATGTGGTGATCGAGGCGATGGCGCTGGGCACGCCCGTAATCGCCACCGACTGCCCTTCCGGCCCTGCCGAAGCGCTGGACCATGGCCGATTCGGCAAGCTGGTGAACGTGGAAGACCCGGATATGCTGGCAGACGCCATGCTCGATGTGCTGAACAAGCGCCCCGCGCCGGTGCCGACCAGTTGGCTGGAGCAGTTCACCACCCGGGTTTCGGCCAATCGCTATCTTGAGTTGCTGACACCCGCGCCCGGATGTTGACGGTCCAGAGCCACGCCAAGCTTGCCCAGCTGACCTCGCTGCGTTTCTTCGCGGCGCTGCTGGTTCTGCTTTCGCATCTGGTCTTCTTCGAACAGAGCCGTAGCCCCGCCTTGCGGGGCCTTTATGAGGTGTTCCTGCGGCAAGGCGCCTGCGGCGTCACCTTTTTCTTCATCCTCTCCGGCTTCATCCTGACCCACGCCTATGAGCGCGCGCTGAAAACCGGCGAGGTTTCGGTGGCGACTTATCTCTATCGGCGTCTGGCGAGGATCTTTCCGCTCCATCTGGCGGTCGGACTGGCGTTTATCGGCTATCTGGTGCTGAAGAATGACTTGCCGCCGACACCCGCGATCTGGCTCAACCTCGCGCTGCTGCACAGCTGGTTTCCCGAGCCGCTGATCCACTATTCATTGAACGGCCCTTCCTGGACACTGTCCAATGAGCTGTTCTTCTACACGCTGTTTCCCTGGCTGGTGAAGATGAGCCCCAAGACGATGCGGAGCGTGTTCATCGGCGGGATCGCCGTAATCGCGGCAGGCGCCAGCGTCGCGTCCATGCAGGTCCACGGTTACTCGCCTTTCGTCGACTGGCTGTTCTACGTCTTCCCCTTGACCCGTCTGTTCGAATTCCTCGCGGGCATCCTGCTCTACCGCGCATGGCAGCAAGGCATGGGAAGACGCTGGGCAACCGGCCCGACCGAGGCCCTACTGGTTGCGACGGTGCTGGCCACGATGTTCGCGGTCGACTGGTTCGCGGTGCCGCTGGCGTTCCGCTACCAGCTCGTGTTCGTGCCGCCGATGGCGGCACTGATCCTCATTTTCGCGCATGGCCGGGGCGCTCTGTCCGGCATGTTGCACAATCCCGTGCTGCAACTTCTGGGCGAGGCATCGTTCGCGCTCTACCTCGTGCATCGGCCGCTCATGACATTCATGGAGCGCTGGGCCAGCGGCACCGCGGCGGGCGATCTGGCACTGGCCGCGGCGATGCTACTGCTGGCGCTGACGGCCGCGATACTGACTTACCTGCTGTTCGACCGTCCGGTAGAGCGCTGGCTCCGGCGCCGCAGCAAGAGCGCGGTCCGGCGCGATCCCCTCGCCGCCCAATAGTTGAGCCGCGCGAGACACTCGGTCTGCCGCTTGCCGTGCCCAGCGGCCATTGACGATTCCCCCACCGCCCCTAAAGCATCAGGCATTGCATTTGCTCTGATCCGCGCAAGGAGCGCAAATCCGTCGATGTTCGACCTCCAGTTCTCGACCTCGCCCGGGTCGGATCCCATCCACCAGAAGATCGATGCCGGCGACGAAGCCGCCGCCCATGCCGCCGCCAAGCGCGTAATCGCACAGGCGCTGGGCAAGCCGGACGCTTTCGTGCACCTTGACGGAACGGGCACTTTTCGGGCGGGCGCCGGTTACTGGAGCCGGTCCGGCCGCTTTTCGATCACGCCGAGCCGGGCAACCCGCTGAAGAGCCCAAGGCGCAGCGCATCCGCGCGGCGCCTTGTAAATTCACCCCTACGCAAAAGCCCGTCCCAAGGCTGCCATGCGGAGGCGAACAAGCTCGGCCACTTGCGGGGCGTTCTGGGCAACGCCGAAGCCATGATAGGCGCCCGGAATCACGTGCAGTTCGACCGGCGTTCCCACCCGCATCAATCTGCGGGCGAATTCCATGTCTTCTTCCAGAAACAGATCCAGCGCGCCCACCGAAATGAAGGTGGGCGGCAATCCGGTCAGGTCTTTCGTTCTGGCGGGGACAGCTGCCTCCGGCACGTCATCGCCGCCGGCCTCGCGGCCCAGCAATGCCGACCATCCGAAGTGGTTTTTCTTCGGTGTCCAGACGAATTCGCCGCAATAGGGATTGAGATCGTTTCCGGCGACCGTGCGGTCGTCCAGCATGGGGGCGTCGAGCAGCAGGAAGCGAATCGCCGGCCCGTTTTCATTGCGGGCGTGAATGGCCAGCGCAGCGGCATGGCCGCCGCCCGCGCTTTCGCCTGAAACCGCGATACGGTCCCTGTCTATGCCGAATTCGTCCGCATTGTCGGCCAGCCAGCGGAGCGCGACGTAGCAATCCTCCAGCGCGCCGGGCCAGACCGTTTCCGGCGCGAGGCGATAGTCCACCGATACGACCACGCAGCCCGTCGCCAGCGCCGTGGAGCGGTTGGAGATGTCGCTCATGTCGGCATCGCCCAGCACATAGCCGCCGCCATGAATGTGCAGCATGGCCGGGCGCAAGGCCTTGTCCGTCTGGGGAGGATCGTAACGAAGCACCCGCACGTCCGGTGCATCGCTCCCGCTCGGGATGCGATGCTCGCTTCGCGAAACGACGGCCAGCTTTTCCGGCAGCGGCTGCATTTCCCGCGAGGCGAAAGGTTGGCGAAACTGCGCCATGCCCGCGCCGAAATCGACGTCGGGCATCACATCGAGCCCGATCAGGAGTTCAGGCGCCACCAGCTTCCGGCTGCTCTCATGCATCGTCGATTGACCTCAATTGTCCTGTCGTCCGCGTCTGATGGCCCGCCCCGTTGCCGGTGCCAACCAAGATCGGCCGCCAGTGGGCAGGCATCGCACCACCGGCGAACACCACGCAATCACGCTCTGTTTGCCGCATTGTCCGGCCGCCGGCATCATGACCGGCGACCGGATCGTATTCACTTCTTGGCGGGCAGCTTCGAAAGGTCGGTCTGAACTTTCGACAGCGCCTCGTCGGTGATCTTGTCAGGTGCGTACTGCTGGACGGTCTTCAGCGACATCGAACGGGCCATGTCGATCTGCGGGTTCGTGGAAAGACCGGGCAGGTACTTGTCGATGATCGCCTTGGCAGCGGGATCGTCAAGCAGGGTGCCGATATTCGTTTCGGTCACGGTATAGCCCGCAGTGGCGGAGGGCGTGGCGGCCACAGGCGCCGCTGCCTGTGCTTCGGCGGCCATCGGAGCGAAAGCAACTGCCAGGCCAAGGGCCATTCCAACAAGCTTCATCAATACGTCCTCCATTATCGTGACCCCACAATCGGCATCACGCAATTCAACCGGCCGGCACGGCCCGCCGCACAACGGCGCACCAGCATTCAACTTTGCCGGGAACCACGCAATATGTGATTTTCATGACAATTCAGCGTGCGTGATCGATGTCGATGGCCGCGCACCGACATGCTTTCTCGATCCTGTGCAAGCTTTTACCACTCACAATTCCAGCGAACAGCGACAAAAAAGTTCCTTATTGCTGCGGCCTCTTACCGCGCGCAGCCCTCATCCGCGTTGACCGTTAAATTTAGGTAGTATACGACATATATCGACTCATAGGCGGCCTTCTCCCCATGAGACCGTCATGCAAGCGAGGATGCACATGCAGTTTCATTTGAACGGATTCCGCACCGGCGATCCCGAAATCCATCCGGCCGCCGCTCGCGCCACGGTATCGGACGAAGTCGAAGTGCTGATCGTCGGCTGCGGGCCTGCCGGTCTGACGCTGGCCGCCCAACTCGCCCGTTTCCCCGCGATCCGCACGCGTGTCATCGAGCGCAAGCGCGGGCCGCTGGAACTGGGTCAGGCCGACGGCATTGCCTGCCGCACGATGGAAATGTTCAACGCCTTCGGCTTTGCAGACCGTGTGGCCCGGGAAGCCTATTGGGTCAACGAGACCACGTTCTGGAAGCCCGACGAGACCGAGGCTCGCAAAATCGCCCGCCACGGCCGCATCCGCGACACCGAGGAAGGGCTCTCCGAGTTCCCCCATGAAATAAATTAGCAGATTTTCTCCTTTCCTCTCAAGCGACCCAAATGATAGAAAATGGCGGATTTCTGCCGTTCGGTTTTCTATCCGGTCTAGATCGTCTATCGCGTTCCCGGACGGTTCAGGGATACAGTTAGGGAAAGGCCCTAGCGCTGAATCGGGGAAAGAACAGATGGCCAAACAGAGGCTGGATGCCGCGAAGGTTAAAGCGCACCTGAAGACCAAGACACCGGGACGCTATGGCGACGGCGAAGGGCTGCAACTCTTCATTGACCGGGCCGGACGTTCTTACTGGTTGTTCCGCGCGCGAATCGCCGGGAAGGATATCGAGCGCTCGCTAGGAAAGGCCTCCGAAATCGGCCTAGCGGCGGCCCGAGAGAAGGCCCGCGACCTCCGGGCTAGCCTAACCGCCCGCGGAGCCGAATCGGCCCTAGGACCGCGCTCCCGGCTTCCTACCTTCAAGGACGCCGCCATGTATTGCTATGAAAACAAAGTGCGGAAGAGGAACAAGCTTGACGCCAACTCCAAGGCCTGGCTCGCCTCCCTCAAGCGGCACTGTAAGCCGTTCCTCGATAAGCCCGTGGCCGATGTCAATGAAGCCGATGTCAACCCCGTACTCGCTGCCATCTGGGTCGAAAAACCGGCAGCGGCGAAGCGCCTGCACAGCGCCATCCGAGGAACGCTCGTGTCCGCGAAAGGACGCGGGTTGCGGTCGGCGCACCTCGACTGGGTATCGCTGATCGACTCGATGCCGGAGCGCGACCGCGATGAGAACGGCAAACTTGTGCGAAAAGTCCGCCACATGCCGTCGATGCCCTACGCCGACATCCCCAAGTTCTTGCTCGATGTCGAAAGGTTCTCGAACAGCCGCCCAGTCGTCCGCGCGGCCTTCCCCTTCCTGATCGCGACGACATCGCGGCCCGGTAACGTCTTATCGGCGCGATGGAGCCACATCGACCTAGAGGCGAGGGTCTGGGCGATCCCAGCGGAATTGATGAAGAATGGCGAGCCGCACAAGGTGCCGTTGAGCGAGATGGCAATGCGCGCCTTGGCCATCGCCGCCAACTTGCGGCTTCCCGACAACGATCTGGTTTTCCCGGCCTTCAGCGGCGAAATGCTCAACGTGGATACGCTGCGGCATTCGATGCGGGCCATCGCGAAGCGAGACGGTTCACCCTACTACACGCCGCACGGCTTTCGCAGCGCATTTAAGCGCTGGAGCTTAGATCGCAGATACGAAGATCATTTGTCCGAGAAGCAACTGGCCCACAAGGACACGAACGAAGTGCGTGCGGCCTATGCGACGGGTGACCTGCTCGAACTGCGCCGCGAGATGCTGGAAGCCTATAGCCGGGAAATGAGCGCGTCCTAAACTCGTTGACAGCCACAAAACAGCCGGTCATGGATAAGGGGCTCGGGGCATTTTCCACGGGCTCTCGAAAGGAATGACATTTTGGCTCCCATTTCACCCTTCACCGGGTGGGGAGTTGTTGTGTTCAATTCTTTTGAGAGGATTAGAGAATGCCCAATGCTGCTGAATTAATCGACATTGCATCGATCAAGACCGATAGCGCCCTGCGCCCCGTCGATGACGCGACCACCGATGTCATCGCGAAATCAATCGAGAGAACCGGACAGCAGACACCCATCATCGTTCACCGAGGCGATGATGGGACTTTAACGCTGCTCGCCGGATATCATCGCCACGCAGCAATGATGAAGCTGGGCCGCGCGGAAATCCATGCGCAAATCTTCACCGACATGACTGAAGCGAAGATTGAAGCGCTGACGGAGAATCTAGCGCGCCACAATCTCACCACGGCGCAGAAGAACGACTTCATCCGGCAGCTTTGCGCGACGTTGGAGCAGCAGACTGCCCAGGACAACATGTCCCGCCATCCTGAAACCCGCCTAGCCGATGGCCGCCTAGCGGGGCCGCAACATACCCACGGCGTGCGTACGAGAGTGGCGTGGATGCTCGGAGTTTCTAAGAAGACGATTGACCGCGCCTTCAAGGAGCCCTCCCCGACCGCGAAGGCCGAAGACTCGGACGCGGATAAGCTGACCGTTTCGCTCAAACGCCTCATGAAGAAATACAGAGCCAAGGACATTCAATTGGAGTTGGCGCGTCTAATGGGCGAGACGGCGGCCGAAAAATCGGCAAATAAACGACTCGGTGAGTAGTTCCTAGATCGTCTATTCTAGGTTCCGTCTTACGATGAGGTCGCAAAAATGGACACGAAAGCCAAACAAGAACGCCAGTCGGCGCGACTGGAACACGTTGACCCAGCACTCTATTCAATCGACATGGCCCGCCGTTACTTGGGCGGCATCGGCAAGCAGAAGATTTACGAATTGATTGGTGCCGGTGAAGTTGAAACCGTGACGCAAGGGCAGCGGAAGTTCATTACCGTCGAAAGCCTCGCGGCCTATGTCGCGCGGCTTCGCTCGCAATGATCTGGCGCCTGATCCTCGGCTTGGTCGCCGCCGAACTGCTCGGCTTAGCCATGTTGTGGGCGGTAATCGGTCGCGGGCTGATGTGATTACAGTGGAAGCAACGATGACTATTCAGCACAACGACAACGATCCCTTCTGTCCGTGTTGCTACGCGAGAGAGAGTGACCTCATCGACCTCACCGCGAGGTCATTTTACGTCAGCGAGATGCACCGGGCGGGCTCGCCTCGGCACGGCATCTATATCAGCGCCATGGCCGACAACGGACAGGAGCGCTGCCAACACTTACATGTAGACGATTCCGTATGGACCGCCTTTGTGAAAGTGCTCTCTGACGGAAATCTCGATCCGAGTAAGCACATATCCTATTGGCTTAAAGATGAAGAACCGGCACTCAAGAAATGGATCCGTAAAGATGTACCTCCATTAGTCGAGGTCCTGCAATATGGCGCTATCGCCTCGGCGCTCGCCTCCTATGGACCCGACGCCATAAAGGACATCATCGGCGCAGTGCACATCTCCTTCGTCATCGCAAAGAGACGCAAACGGATTCAGAGCCTTGTGCGGCTCATGTCGTTAGCCGAACTGCAAATGTTTTACGCGACCGACAGCAATGTGACCGGCTCAATGCAACGAGATTTCTGGCGAAGACAGGATTGATGTAATTCAGGTCAAGTGCAGTCGCGGCCAAGCGGCAACTCTTGCCGATATGCAGATATATTGCGCAACGACCGAACTGATCAGACCTATTGAAGATGCACGATAGTATTCGCGCCGGACGGCCCTCGACTCGGGCTGGGGATAGGTCTAACGTAGAAAGCCGCCCTACCCTTTGATGAGTAGGACGGCATTCTATTGGATCACTATATTGGAGGAACGCTAAGGAATAGTTCGCAGCCCGCGATGACTATTCCTCCGATATAGCCGCAACCGCCGCCGAAGTAAAGCCGCTCGACCTCGGTTTTACTGATGGGCGAAGCTTTATCTGTTGGAGGCATACATGCCGCGACTGGAAGTAGATGAAGATCAAGATGGCGCTATTCATTACATCATCACCCCTCAGGGATCGCGCATCCACATAATCAATGGACCAGCGGGAACTGGGAAAACACACGTAATTGCACAAGCTGTTCTCGAATTACAGCGCTCCCCGAATGTCAAAGTTTTCGTCATAGCGACAACCCGCCGTGCCGCTTTGATCCTCGTCGGGAAGCTGGAGAAGCTGGGGATTAAGATCAGCCCCGAAACAGCCCACTCCCTTTTCACCGTCCCCGAAGAAGTGACCCTTGAGGACGAGCGAGGCAATGAGAAAACTGAAATCCGGTTCACCATGAAAGAGGCGCTCGATTTCGATGGCGCTGATCGAATAGTGGTGATCTGCGATGAAGTGTCCATGCTATCTGAGGAAATGATTGGCTTCGTGGAAGAGGCAATCGCCCGCTATGGCATCGAGATCTATGGAGTAGGCGATGAAGCCCAACTCCCTCCAGTCGAGGAAGGTGACGATCAGGGCGATGACCAGGACTATGAGCTGGACCCCCTTCCCCCAGCATTCGAAAACGGGACTGACATCACCCTGAAGACGATTCACCGGGCTGATAAAGATAGCGATCTCGTCAAGTACGCGACCGCAGTACGCAATAAGGTGAGCGAAGTGAATCTTAGCGCTGGCGACGGTTCACTATCGTTCATAAATAAGACGACATGGGAAAATGACGATGAACTACGCAGGCGGGAAATCCTCGGCGCCGATCTAATCATCACTTGGCGCAATGTTACGAGAAAGCTGCTCAATGCCGAAAAGCGGGCATTGCTAGGCTATACATCACTCGCACCGGCAGTCGGGGAGCCGCTATTTGCCCAGCTACCTAAGGGCATGGAGGAAACTGATCGCAGCCCCAACTCCCTTGTCAACAACGGCGCATACAGGGTCACAGCGAGATCACGCCCGACTGGGCACGCAGTCGCAAACATAAGAGTACAAAGGCGCGTAAAAAAGGACAAGGAGACGCGCCTAGAACTCATCCACTCGGACAAATTCTTCATTTCCGAGATACCTTATGAAGCTGACGAGAGCACTGCGACTGACATCGTTCGCGAAGTGCATAAGCGGTATTACCGCGAAATCATGAGAGACTTGGAAGAAGAATTCAAGTCCAATGAATATCGTATCACCGTAACAATGTCCGCCGAGTTTAGGTATGTTCTCAAGTCACTGGATTACAGGGGAACCGTCAGGACAGTCGTGAGGTATAATTACAGCACGCATAGAGCACAACTTGATCCCACGCTATTGGATTTCGGCTATGCAGCTACCTGCCATAAGGCGCAGGGCTCAGAGTTCGACAACATCCTCTATATCGACGAAATACCGCACTTCGCCAAATATAGGCGCAACTATCGTTCGCACCTATACACCGCGCTGACACGGGCGAAGTTGAGAGCGGTCGTGGCGAAGATGAGCAGTGCCTACCTCACCCCCAAAATTTACATCAACCGGCCTCAAAAGACGGAAGGCTAAGGACGTGTCATGAGTAATGTAATCGAGCCATGGGTTGGCCATGCCTATGAGGAAGTTCCTCTGGACGCGGTGACGATCCTAGACAGTCTCTACTCAGTACTGCCCGGACAAGTGCCGGAAGGCCCGCGATTGATGGTGCATTGCCGTCCCGGCGATCCCGAAAGCGGCCCGGAAGGGTGGCCGGTGAAGATCGCGAAGCCTTGGGAACTGGACGACCGGCAGAACTGCTACACGGTCATCTCGGCCTTCAATAAGGCCCCGGTCGAAGGGCGCGACGGCAAGAAGCGGCTCAAGTATGCCCGGCGCATCAGCCATCACGCCTACACTTGGTGCCTGATGATCGACGACTTGGGCGACGGCCCCGGCGCGAAACACAGCCTAGCAACAATCGATAAGCTGCGGCCTAGCTGTCTCGTGGAAACGTCCCCGCGCAATTATCAAGCTTTGTACGTTCTATCCCCAGTCGCGGCAGATAAGCGTGTCGTGGATTCCTTGATCAAGCAGCTCATCAAGAAAGAACTCCTGAGCGACAGAGACCCCGGAATGCGCGGCGTTACCCGCATCATGCGACTGCCGCTAGGGATCAACGGCAAGCCGAAATATCACGATCCGAATGGCCGACCTTGGCGCGTAAAAGCGCGCATTTGGGAGCCTGATCGCACCTATACGCTGGAGCGGTTCGCGGAAGCCTTCACGCTGAGCCTAGAGCCTCCGGTCGAGCGCATATCCCTGCCTCCGACTGCGGCCGAGGACGATCTGTTCAAGGCTACAGTCGAGAAGCTGAAATACATGAATATGTTCAAGTTCCCCGGCGACTGGGTGAAGTTAATTGGCGAATGGAGCGAAACAGACCCGTTCGTAACGATAAAGTGCCCGTTCGCAGAATTACACGGCGAAAGCCTGCCGCCGGAAAAGAGGGCGTCGGACAAGATTGATCAATATGGGTGCGGCATTCGGCCCTACTCGGTGTCGGACGGAAAAGGGCCTTACATATACTGTAACCACGGCCACGGCACCCGGCACAGAGATTACAAGGACTATGTGAAGAAGATCAATGACGACTTCCTAGCCTTGGTGGAACAGCAACTAGACGGCGAGGCGCTGGATCGGGCGCGCGAGAATTACAGCGCGTCGGAGCGGATGCGCGAGCGGGAAACCCGCCAAAAGGCCCAAGAGTGGCACGAAACCCTCAACGAATTCGACGGCGACATGGATGATCACTGGCCGATCCGGCCCGGTGCGCGTGTTCAATTTCGAGTGGACGAAGGGCTGCGCATCGGCACCTGGACCGATGGGAAGTTCACCGAAGATTTCGGGTTCTGATGCATAAACATAAGGAGTCGCGAAGATGAATGAAGAAGAAAAGAAGAAAGCTGTAGCCCAAGCCAAAGCCCAAAAGGCCGAGGATGAATGGTATATCCCCTTGACAGTCGCGAAGATGATTGACGGGATCATCAACCGAATGAACATAAAGTTCGGCCCCTATGACGGAAGAGTCATGAACTCGAACAGCGTCGCGGCACTCCGCAGTGACATAACTCGGGAGATCGACAAATATATTGAAGTCATGGACACCAAAATTCACTTCCTCAGGAGTGAAGGCGGTTCGCCGGCAGTCTTGTACTATGCCAATAATCCGGAACTTCCTGAATTCGGAAAGATGATCAATGTCCAAAGGTCGGGCGACTTCCTTGCCTCCTTCGATAACAAGCACGTCATCGCCGCAGTCGAGACAGAGAACTTCGATGGCGGATTGCGGGTTAGGTTGAACCGGAAGCGATTGTGCGAGATTTGGCGGAAGAGTCCTGTCCGCGCGTCCTATGAGGGGACTGCCTTTGTCCCGATTAAGTTCGGAACACCTGAAGAAGAAATTCCACCAATGTACGAAAGGTTCAACCTTTGGCGAGGTTTGGCCGTTGTACCAGAGAAGGGGGATTGGAGCCTGATTAGATCGCATATTAAGGAGATACTGTCGAACGGCGATGATGATCAATACAGGTGGTGGATCAAGTATTTCGCTTGGCTATTCCAGAACCTTGGCGAGCAGTCGCTGGTGGCGCCATGTATGGTTGGCGAACCGGGCGCTGGGAAGTCCATCATCTTTACCGCGATCACAGCTGCGTTCGGGGTACATGGGATCAGGCCTAGGTCACAGAATATGATCACCGGGCGATTCAACAATTATATGCACACGATCTTGTTTGCTTTGGTTGACGAGGCAATGAACCCAGATAGCAAAGCCGCCGTTGCCATCATCAAAGGCATGATAACCGACGACTTGAATACATATGAAGCCAAGTTCCGCGATCCAGTCGCGGGGAGAAATCGCATCAACATTGCCATCATATCTAATGATGAACACTTAGCACATGTGGAAAATCGTGACAGGAGATATCCTGTATTTCGGGTTTCATCTGCACGCGTTGGAGATGTTGAATACTTCAACGACCTAAAGAGCCAGATTGAAAATGGCGGCATCGAAGCGATGATCTTCGACTTGCTGGCTATCGATCTTGGCGACTGGAAGCCGTCGATGGATATCCCGGAAACCGATGAACGGGTGAAGCAGAAAGTCTTGAGTTACACCGGCTGGGAGAAGGCGTTTCACAGTCTCTTGGCGAGCGGAGACGGGCCTGTCCATATCGAAGGTGATAAGGCAGTTGTGAGGACTTCCGATCTGCAGGATTACTGGAGGCTGACCCTTAATATTGAGGTCAATGCAAATCGAATTTATGAAGAAATGAAGAAAATTGGCGCTGTAAAGGCGACACGCTCTGGCAAGTCAGAGGGGCAAATCAATGGCTATGAGCTTCCTCCGCTTCCAGTCGCGAGGGCGAAATGGGGGGAGAAACAAGCATTCATTTGGAATTTGGACGTCGATACATGGTCTGGTGTATTCTTTTAAGATAGACTACGAGGGTCGGAGAGCTATCCTTAGAGGGATGAGGAATCGTTTGCATTTTCGCCTACACGCTCTGGGGCCTCTGAGGTAAGTCTCTGGGGCTGCTCTGGGGCTGCTCTGGGGCTAGTTCATGCTAAGTCATTGATAAATCAGCATTGTCTCTGGGGCTCTGGGGTTACCCGAGGAAACGAAAGTTTTTCGCCTCCGCCCGCCCCGATTTTCGGCGGAGGCCGTTTTACCCCAGAGACCCCAGAGACCCCAGAGCAACCTTTGATTTATAAGTATATTTTCTGAATAGGGGTCAGAGCAGCCCCAGAGAAGCCTTAGAGTTACCCCGGAGCCGGTTAGAGATTTGTTAGAACCGCCGTCAAAAATAATTCCCCTGCGACTGAATGTTATAAATTATCAAATCCAGTCGCGAGGAATTGTTTTTTTAGGTCGCTCGCGATACTCACCGAGACTCTGTTTCCGATCACAATATTGGCGTTATTGATCGCTACACGCTCAGTGCTTGAGGGTGGGGTCCGAACTGCTGCGGTGTAATCGAGTGAGTCCTGATCCATTGCCTTCGACTGACCCGAACGAACACTAAACTTGCGAGTTCAGTATTCGCAGTTCTCAACTCATCGCTTTCCGGATAGTATAGGTTTCCGTTGCTGGAGATACTGCGATGTCTAGAATGGAAGGAAAGATTTGTTCATCGCCTCAGTTCAAGCGTTCTCTCGATGAACGCCGATCTGGACCGATTGTTAAGTCATCCAAAGAAGTCTCAACAGAGATCATTGCTGCAATTCGCGCTGACCTGCGACGGCGCGGGGAGTGGCGATCATGAGCAAGCCCCATGATGATGAACGCGATGGCGAATACACAGGTGCCGAGATTGGTAAGACCTACGTTCACCGGCTCGGGCAAACTCGCCTAGCCACGCCGCAAGACTTGCGCCGACTGAGAGGGATGACCCGGACCCTGCGATCATAGCCGCTCAAGGTAGTCCAAGAGAAAGGGCCGCCAGTGTACTGCTGAGCGGCCCTTATCATATCCAGCGCAGTCGATGGGATCAGGCGTTGAACTGGATGCCCATCGTCTCGAACGCTTCCAGAAACGATCCCTCAATGATCCCGACCAGCTCAACGTCACCGACAAACCGCCGCTCAGCGTCGGCTGCGGCTTCCGGGCTCATAGCCCACAAGCACTCCATCTCAGCCTGTCGGTTCGAAGCCAGAGCCTCGACCTCGGCCTCTGCCCCCTTGATATACTTCGCCATGACGTAACTATCGTCGATGTCGACGCCAGTGTTAGGTTCACGGTGCGGCATGGTCCGTTGTCCTTCCTCTATGTAGAGATGCGCCACAATACTGAACAAGAGGCTGTAACATCGAGCCTCATCGCCAGTCACGGCGAGTCGTAGACTACCCGAAGCTGATGACTACCGCGACCTGAGAAGCTGACCGAGCCTCTCGACTGCTCAGGCCTGTAGCCTCTACATCGGAAACTCTACGCAACACACAACACATTGTGTAAATCATTGGGATGGCTGCGGCTCCGGCCTCCGGTGTGGTGGGGCGGGGGAGCGTCTAAGAATTGGAAGCTGCCCCCGAGCGCGCCGGGAGTTCTCTTTCAATGCGCCCACTAACTAATCGCCTTAGCGCAGCCGAAGAAAAAAGCAAGATTTCGCCCCTGACTGGTATACTATAACCCAGCGTAAAGTCGCATGTCCTGCCCGGCTTCGACTTTAACAATCGAATTACATATTTTCTGGAGCCTAACCCTGTGTCCAATGTTCCCGACACTCGCACCCATGAGCCCCCGCACGGCTGCGTACTCAAAAACGCGGATGAACAAGACTTCTGGCACGCCCTGATGAAGTCGCGCCTGTTCGACGACTGGAGCCCTCTGTCGCTGCACACCGCCTACAAAATCTTGCGGCAAGAGTTCGTCATTCGACCTGCCCGAGAACACCTTGAGCGGTTGATCGCTGAAGGCGCACAGCCCCTGATGTCCGATTCCGTGGCGAACGATTTGTATGCGAACGTCACCAAGGCTGAGCGCGCCCAGATCACGCTCATTCGCGCTCTTGGCCTCACCTACAGCGCGATCCAGTCTCGCTCGACCAATGACGCAGCGCGAAAGGCCAATGAGTTCGACAACGATGTTGCCGCCGTTCCCGGCAGCGCCTTCCTGGCCCTGCCTGAGAAGCACGGCCAGCCGCTCTACCCGCATTGAATTGAACCGAGTCAGCGCGGCGACCCTCAACCACCCGCCAGCGCTCCGGTGTCGTTGGTTAAATGGAGTTCGGCCAACGACACCGTTCTTTCCGGCCCCGACATCGTAGTTTGACTCGGCGCGATGTCGGGGCCGGATTTCTGTCAGCCAAGGTCGCGTGGACAAACTCTGCCTGAACGATTGTCAGCTACTGGGAACCCCATAGCGTGCGCCGATGGCAGAAATGCTGGGGTTAGCGGACAGCCCGCTCACAAGCCGCCAATGCTTCCGCAGCGAGGCTGTCTGCGTAAGGCTGATCCGAAGGCTGGCTCCATACTTTCAAATCAGCGATCAACGAAGGATCGGCACAAATGCTGGCTGCTTCCAGAATAGGGATCGTGACTGAATCCCTGCTGAGTTCCGCTTGCACGAAGGGCAGCGCGATAGCGGGATCGAGTCCCGCAAGACCGAGTATCGCTTCGCCCCTGACCACATCGTCCACATCTGTTGCCGCGTGATACAAGGCATCGCGCACTGCGGATGTGTCGCCTCCCTCTTGGCTGAGAAGCAGTACGGCCCAATCGCGATTTACCCGATCAGGGTCCCGCGTGAATTCTATTAGCCTTTGGAGGTTTGCATCAGCGTGTAATCCACCGGCCAGAGGCACTTGCTCTGCGATAACCAATTTCAGAAAGTCCGAGGGAGGTTCGTAGCGCTCTCGCATCGTCATGACATGACACGACCAGCGGGGGACATCAATCAACGTCCGCAATGTCGGCGTGTCCGAAACGGCAGCTTTCCGGTTAAAATGCTGAAAATCTGCCATTCAGTACCCGAATGTGTCCACGACTTTAGCCCTTTCGCCGCCGTTATCGCCCCTCGCGATCCGTCCCCGGCGCTAGGCCGCCCGAATTTTCCGCTCCGCCCCCCCTCGGAGCCGATTCCGTCCCGCTCCGGTCCCGATAGCCCTCCGAAGGCTCGCCGCGCTCTAAGCCCCACCCTAGCCGATTTTCCCGAACAAGCGCCTTCGCCCGATGCGCCATCCGCTCATGCTTGCCAGGGCGAACCTTCATGAGCCCCTCACCGCGTCCTTCGCCACCGCATTCTTATCGACCTCAGCCACGCACTCCGCCAGAACATCGCTAGGCAGCACCTCCGCGATCCCGAACGAGCGCAGCCACTCGGCGGCATCCCTCGCAGCGCTGCCGGCTCCGATGCGGTCGCCATTCCGCAGGCACTCGATAGCCAGAGCCACCTTCGCGACTGCTGCGGCTGCGACCAGCTTCACGGCCCCGGCCCCGCTGTCGTTCTCATCGTCAAACACGAGATCGGGCCCAGTATCATCGCCTGCGAGCGGACTCATATGATCCTCCACGGCTGTCACCGCGATCACCCCCGGCGCACTTCGCGTTTCTTGCCGCCTCCGACACCGCAAAACTCGATGTCTTTCTCAATGAGGCGCGCCAAGACGTTCCGCGCGGCAATGTTTCCATAGGTGTCTCGCACCCGAGTATCGCTGGAATTGCGGTTCTTGTTTCCCTGAATCCCGCCCATGGTCAGTCCTCCACGCCAACACGAGCCCAATCCGCCACCATAAAGGTTCGTTTCATGGTGAATCGACCTTCAGCCATCAGCAATTCGCGAGCCGAGAACGCGAGGCCCATCGTCCCATCCGCAGGCAACCGCTCCACGCCATCTAAAATGTCGCTGAACAGCGCCCTGCGCCGATGAATGAAGGCCGCGATCACGAGCGCACTGAGCCGCGCGACCTCGACAGCGTATTTCGCCAACCGAACATCACGCCCCGATGCCGACAGCGCCGACCCGAACAACACCATGTCGCTCGGCCCATCGTCGAACACGCCGAAGCCATAGACATCCTTTTCATGGCGATATGCGGCGGCGATCAACTCACCGCGACTGGAATTGTGCAGTTCGATCTTCCCCAGCAACGCTATCTCGGTGACGATCCCGGCCAGCGCGATTCCGGCAAGCCGTTCCTCCCCGGCTTCGCGCAAGTTCGCCTGCCAAGATAAGGCCATTGCCGACTTCGAAGGTCGCGAAATGAATGCCTGCTCCTGCCACCCGACCAGCAGCGCGGCGAATGCGTGGCTCATCTCATGAGCGAGAATGGCCAGCCTCTCGCTGCGGCTCAATGTAGTCAAGTCCACCATCTCTCCGCTCCGCCCAGTCGATCTTTCGCTGACTATAGCGCGAAATCGGTATAGCACGGTGCGAAATACGCAATTGGATAGTTAAATCTCACCAAAAATCGCGAAAAGAATGTCGCTATACTTACCATGCATCCGAATAGAGCGTAGCCTTTCCCTCGGCGGCGCGTATCGACCGCAAGACAACCTGTCGAGGTCTCAAATGTCACTGTACAATGTACAAAGTTTCCCGGTGAACGTCGATGCAACCAAGTCCCTCGTCGACTCTCTCGCCCGCATCGCGATCAAAAAGCTGGAGAACCAGCTCAAAGCGCCCAAGGGCGCTTTCGCCATCGCCGCCGAACACAATGCCCGCCCCGGTGAACAAAAGCGCTTGCACGAAGAAGCGCGCATTGAATTCGCCATCTCCATCAAGGAAGCCAAGCGCCTCTATGACGGCGCGATAGAGGCCACCGAGTTCCTGATTGGTGCGGCTGATTTCCTAATCGGGGAAGGCATTTACCCAGCGAAGTCGGCGCGTGCTGTCCCGCCGAACTTGGCCGAAAATGTCCGCGCTGCTCGGACCTACGTGCGCGCCGGTCTCATCGACGGAAAGATTGTCTCCGACCGCATGCGCAGCGCGGCGAAACATGCGGCTGAAATTCTCAGGAAGGAACGCAAGGCGTTTCGACGCTTCGAAGCTGTGGCCGCTATCATCGTGGCAAAAGCCACCTTGAATCACGCCGTCGCTACAGGTGACGAGGCGACAGCCGCCCGCGCCAGCGCCACCCGTGAAAGGCGTTCCGCGTTGTACCATGCACGGCATGGGAAGGTGAAGGATGCCAACCTTGCGCCTCGCTCCTTTGCCCCGCCGCCCCTCGGCTTCGTTGACCTAAGCCCTCCCCGGCACCCGTCGCCCGTGCCGACTGCGCCCGATCCTGACGAGCCCATCGCGCCAGACCCAATCGAGCCCCAGCCCACCGCACCTGAGGCAGCCGAGCCCGATCCAGAATCATACGTTGTCGAGAACGCATCGACGCTTTCGGAAGGATGGACGTCATGAGCAGCGAAAGCGATTTCCCCAACCTCCTTTGGACAATGGAAGCGCGTCTGAACGCAGTCGAGCGCGAACTGGCGGCGGCCACGCGCGCAGCCTCCCATTCCGATGTCGCAGAGTTGAAATCCGAACTCGGCCACTCAGCGATCAAGATAGAAATGCTGACGAAATCTCTCAGCACAGCGCAAGCCGAGATCGCCCGACTGAAAGCCCGCCCTGAAATCAACCTTGATGCCCTTTACAAAGGCATCGCGAAGTCCATCAACAAGCGCCTCGCTGCAGAAAGTGACAAGCACGACCGCGAAATCTTGAACGTGCGCAATCTAATCGGTGACACCGTAGAGAAATCCGAGCGCGCATCTCGGGCCGGTGCGACTGCAATTAGCGAAAGCCTCATCGGTTATGCCGAAGATTTCGCATATGGCGCAGTGAACTAATTCCCAACCTCCCCGGCTGAATAATCCAATTCTGTTCAGGTGATCTATGCCCAACGAAAGCCTAGTCAGAAACATTACAGTCAACATTAAGACTGACGGCGACGTTCGGGCCATCGCAGCCCTCGCCCGACTGGAACAGGCTCAAGCGGCTGTCCTTCGCGCCACCAACAGCGCGGCGAAAGCCACGCAGTCGATGTCCAACACGATGAAGAGGGCGAACGACAATAGTGGTCGTTTTCGCGCAGGGCTCCAAAATGTCGGTTATCAGGCCCAAGATACGGCGGTCCAGATCGCGGGCGGAACCAGCGCTGTTCGCGCCTTCAGCCAACAAATTCCGCAGGCAGTCGGCGCCATGGGGAATATGTTCTCCGAAGGCTCTAAGCTGGCCGCATTCTTCGGCGGACCTTGGGGCGTGGGCCTCGGTGTTGCCGCCGCCGCCGTGCCTATTCTCGTCACTGCTATTGAGGGCCTGACATCGACCACCGATAAAGCTTCGACGGCCATCGAAGACATGGTGAATACATACATCGACGGACTGTCGAAGGCGTCGAAGGCATCCGAGATTTTCCAAGCTGGGTCACTGAAGCAAATCCAGCTTCTGCAGGATCGGGCCCGGATCACACGCCAACAGCAACAGGCTCAGAGCGAAGGCCTGACTTCCTACACCAGTTCCATCCTCGGCGGCGCAGGCGGCGGCTCAGCGATGACGGTCGGCGGCGGGCGCTCTACCCAGACAGTGAAAGACTACAATGCGGAACTAGCCAGAAATTCCGATGAACTGGCGAAGAACCAAGCCGAGATGAATAAGCTTATCGATGCCAGTGCACTGCTCGATAGGCAGCGAACCTTCATAACTGATCATACAGAAAAAAGCACTAAAGCGACCAAGGACCACACCGCCGCGACAGCCGATGATTCCAAAGCGACGAAGGATGCCGCCGCCTCATTGAAGGAACTACAAAAGCAGCAAGACGCAGCCCGCGCCCTCTCAGAATATGGCGAGGGTTACAGGCGCGATCCGGGCACCCGAAATGACGCTTGGCTACAGCAAAACAATATGCTCACGCCCGAAGCTTTGGCACGGGTTACAGCCGCATCGAATGCAATTACCGACTTCACCTCAACGGTTTCCGATTCACAGACCACACTACAGAAATTCTGGAGCGAGAGTGGTGCCGGTGGCCAGACAGCCGTCACTCTCATTAACGGCATCGGTGACGCTTTCTCCGACGCGGCAGCGGGCACGAAAACCTTCGGCCAAGCTTTCGAAGACATGGGCAAGCTGGTCATTAAGACCCTCACTGAACTCGCCGTGAAATGGGCTCTTGTCCAAGCGATCAAAGGCCTGTTCGGCGTGGACTACGGTAGTTCATTCGGTTTCTCGCAGGGTGGAGTTATCCAAAGCGGTCAGGCAGTTACCGCCTACGCGAAAGGCGGCGTCGTAAACCAGCCGACTCTGTTCCCGATGGCGAACGGGGCCGGACTTATGGGCGAGGCCGGACCCGAAGCGGTGATGCCGCTACAACGTACCACGGATGGCCGCCTAGGCGTGGCCTCCACGGCCCCACAAGTTGTCGTAAACAACTACACCAACTCGCAAGTCAGCGTCACGCAAGACGGCGACAACGTCGCAATCTTCATCGAGCAGGCGAAGAAGGCTGTAGCCGCCGACATCGTGCGCGGCGACGGCAACGTGTCCGCCGCGATCCAGAGCACCTATAAACTCGGAAGGGGCAAGTGATGTCCGATACCCCCGCGACTGGAACGCCGATCCCGGAAGTGGCCGGCACCGCGCTCAACATCGACTTCCTCGCATCGTCGCTGGCCGTCGAAATGGGCGTGACCCTCTCGCTGCCGTTCGGTGACGAAGGACAGGCCGTCACGGCGCAAGTTCTCCATGCCGCAATCATGGCGGCGCTCATCGCGAGGCTTAGCGCAGCGCCCGACGCCATGACGATCGATCAGCGTCTAGCGCTCGAAATCGACGCATTCATCGAGGTGCGCGCATCGGTCATGACGCAGGCGGCGGCGCACCTCGCGACCGAAAACCGGGTGACCCCGCTCGCCGCGAACGACATCAACTAGCCCCATGACCCGCCGCCGCCCAGACAAGCGCACCCGCCTTTTCCGCGATCAATTCGCGGGACAGTGCGGCGCGGCGAAAGAGCGCGAAATCCAATCTCCCCGCCTCGGCGGATGCGCTGACAGCATCCCGGTGCAAGGCCGCGACGGGGAGAGGGAGGGCGAGTGACGGCCCCGCTTTCGACCGTCGCTCGCCCTCCCGCCTACCTCGACCGATCCCGCCGCCTAAGGCTCCGAAATTCCGCCCCTCGGCCCCGTAGGGGCGCGATCCGCCCTCCCCGGCTAGCCGAACCCGGCCCGACCTCGACCGCTCGGAGTCGGGCTCCTAGACGCCCTTCGCTCACGAAAAAGGCCCGACAACCGAAGCTGCCGGGCCAGTGTCAGGCTTAGCCCATTAGAGCCGCCCTCGGGTCGCGCATATTTGTTAACCCATCATATGTTACCAAAGTGTGACAGAGATCACGGATGTATCTTTCAGGTTACGGGGGCCTGCGCCTTAGAACCCTGCGCCGCGACTGTAAGAACTTTACAGGTCCATGAGAGGCGGCTGCAATCGATTTACAGTGCTCGTCCTTGATCCTGTAAACGAATTACAGGTGCGCCACATTTAGCCACCTTTTCGTCTGGCCTTCGTAGCGATCTATGATACAAATCGATTGGAGCCTCCGGGACCACCCCCCCCTTGCTGACCTTTGGCAAGCCCCGGAGGCTCACCTAGGAGCGCGACTCGGCGCTCGCGAGGTATTGAGCTGGCCCGCTCCCGGGGCACTCTAACGGCCTCCCCAGTGGCTCCCCGACCGACTGGCATTCGGCCCAATCCATGCTACGAATCGGCTTGAGCCTCCGGGTCACTCCGAATTGATAGTGCGACCTCTCCGAATCACTCGGAGGCTCACCGGGCCGGGAGCCGGGTTTCCCGAATCGGGGATAAAATCGGGGAAAGCGCCGATTTCCCCTTATTTTTCAATGCGTTCGAATTCCCCCATGTCATCCTCAATCAGGCGCGCGTCCATGACTTCTATCTTGAAGCCATGCGCAATTCTCCGAGCCGGCTGGTGCCGGACTACGGCATGGAAATCGTCGACCTGACCGTTCCGGAAGACCTTGAGGCGCCCGTCGTGGTCCGCCTCCGCCCGGTCGGCACCGAAGGCGAGGACGCGATCGAGGTGATCCGCGCCCGCTACGTCGTCGGCTGCGACGGCGCGCGCAGCCGGGTTCGCCGGGCGATCGGACTTGGCCTCACCGGCGAATCCGCCAATCAGGCCTGGGGCGTGATGGACGTGCTCGCCTACAGCGATTTCCCCGACATCCGCCGCAAGAGCGCGATCCACTCGGCCAACGAGGGCAATATTCTCATCATCCCGCGCGAGGGCGGCTACCTCGTGCGCCTCTATATCGAACTGGACAAACTGGGCGCGGATGAGCGCGTCTCGGCCAAGAACATCACACAAGACCAGCTTGTCGCGGCAGCGCAGCGCATTCTCCATCCCTACGTGCTGGATGTGAAGCAGGTGGCGTGGTGGTCCGTCTACGAGATCGGCCAGCGTCTCTGCGACAAGTTCGACGATGTGCCCGCAGGAGAGGAATCTACGCGATTCCCCCGCGTCTTCATCGCGGGCGACGCCTGCCATACGCACAGCCCGAAGGCGGGTCAGGGCATGAACGTGTCCATGCAGGACACCTTCAACCTCGGCTGGAAGCTTGCCGCCGTGCTGGGCGGCCGGGCCGGGCCGGAACTGCTGCACAGCTATTCGGCCGAGCGGCAGGCCATCGCCAAGGAACTGATCGACTTCGACCGCGAATTCGCCGCCATGTTCAGCGCCAAGCCGAAGACGGACGAGAGCGAGGACGGCGTCGATCCCGCCGCGTTCCAGCGCTATTTCGTCAAGCAGGGCCGCTTCACGGCAGGCACCGCCACGCAGTATCGCCCCTCCGCGCTGACCGGCAATGGCGAACATCAGGCCCTTGCCGAAGGGTTCGGGATCGGCATGCGATTCCACTCGGCGCCTGTCGTGCGGCTGGCCGATGCAAAGCCCATGCATCTCGGCCATGTCGCCGAGGCAGACGGACGCTGGCGGATCTATCTCTTCGCAGGCAAGGACGGCCTCGCGCCGGGTTCGCGCCCGGAATCCCACATTGCCGAACTCTGCCGCTTCCTTGAAAGCGATCCGGCCTCTCCCTTGCTGCGCCACACTCAGGCGGGCGCGGACAGCGATGCGATTATCGACGTCCGCGCGATATTCCAACAGTCGCACCAGTCGCTGTCGATGGACGATCTCCCCGGCCTGCTCTGGCCCCGCAAGGGCGAACTGGGCCTGCGCGATTACGAAAAGGCGTTCTGCGTCGACGCTGGAGCGGGCGATATCTACGATATGCGCGGAATAGACCGCGACCGGGGCTGCATGATCGTCGTCCGCCCGGACCAGTACATCGGACATGTGCTGCCGCTGGAGGCAAGAGAAGAACTGTCTGCGTACTTCGCGGCGATCCTTCGGCGGGCTTGAGGAAGGCAGCAAAATCGCGCTAGGTGCCGGCATGAGCAACCGCGACCTCGAAACTTTGCCCGGCCACCTGATCCGCCGTCTCCAGCAGATCTCGGTCGCCCTCTTCGGCATTCGCATGGCCGAAGCGGATATCGACGTGACGGCGGTGCAGTTCGCCGCGCTGATAACCTTGCGCGATCATCCCGGGCTGGGCCAGCAGACGCTGGCCGGGATGATCGCCTATGACCGCGTGACGATCGGCGGGGTGATCGACCGGCTGGTCCAGAAGGGCCTTGTCGTGCGCGAGATCAGCCCGACCGACCGGCGCGCCCGCGTCCTTGCGCTTACGCCTGCGGGGCAGGACGTGCTGGAGCGCGCCAATCCCTGGATCGAGCGGGTGCAGGAAGACATTCTCGCCGGTCTCTCGCCCGAAGAGCAGGAGACCTTCGTTGCCCTGCTCTCCAAGCTGACGCGCGCCGGAAACGAACTCAGCCGGGCACCGCTGCGCGCTGTCGACAGCGGAAAACTGCCCGCGCTGGAGGATTGATACGGGCCGAATCCAGCCTGCCTATCTCAAGGCTGGCCATGGCGCGCGCGGCTCGATACCTTGGACCCCATGTTCGACGCCTCGCGGCTTGCGCTGACTTACCTGTTGATCGAATGGGTCATTCGCCTGGCCATGGTGGTGATCCTGCCGATGCGCCGCTCGCCCGAAGCCGCGCGCAGTTGGCTGCTCTTCGTGCTGTTCCTGCCGGTGCCGGCGCTCATCCTCTATCGTTTCATTGGTCGGGCGCAGTTCCCGGCGTGGCGACAGGCCCGCTTCGCCGACGATCAGCCCTTTCGGCAGCAGGTCGCCCGGGACCTCGCGGCCGACGGCACCGAACAGTCCGAGATCCAGCAACTGGCCGAAACGCTCGGTGGCTTTCCGGCCTCCGCCGGCAATTCCGCGCGGCTGCTCAGCGACTATGACGGCACCATCGCCGCGATGATCGAGGCGATCGATGCCGCCACGATCCGCATACGTCTCCAGACCTACATTTTCGCCGACGACCACACCGGAAAGGCGGTGGTGGGGGCTCTCGCCCGGGCGCGCGAGCGCGGCGTTCCCGTGCATGTGCTGGTCGATGCGTTGGGATCTCGCCCATGGGCCAAGCGCAGCATGGCCTTGCTCAAGGGCGCCGGAGTCGAGGCCCGCCTCGTCCTGCCGGTACGCTTCGCACCCCTGCGCCGCGCGCGCACAGACTTGCGCAATCACCGCAAGCTCTGCCTTGTCGATGGCCGGATCGTCTTCGTCGGATCCCAGAACATCGTGAACCGCGACTTCAAGCCGGGCATCGTCAACGACGAGCTGGTCGCGCGCGTCCAAGGGCCGGTGGTGGCGGCCTTCGACGCCATGTTCGCCAGCGACTGGTATCTCGAAACCGGTGAGCGGCTCGGCGCGCTGCCCATCCCGGCCCTTGAGGGCAGTTCGGTGCATCAGGCCATGCCGAGCGGACCGGATTTCGGCACGACCGGCTACGAGCGTCTGCTCGTTGAACTGGTGCACCGGGCGCGGCACGAAGTCACCATCGTCTCGCCCTACCTGATCCCCGATCAGGCCCTGATTACGGCGGTCAAGAACGCGGCTGCGCGGTCGGTCTCGGTGAACCTTGTCGTCTCGCAAGTCGTCGACCAGCGCCTCGTCAGCTATGCGCAGCGTTCCTACTATCAGGAACTGCTGGAGGCCGGCGCGCGCATCCATGGCTATCGCCGCCATCTGCTGCATGCCAAGTCCGTGGCTATCGACGACACAATCGCCGTGGTCGGATCGAGCAATGTCGACATGCGCTCCTTCGCGCTCAATGCCGAGATCAGCCTTATCCTGCACGGGGCGGACGCCGTCGCCCCGATGCTCGAAATCCTGCGCGGGTATTTGGAGTGCAGCGACGAACTGACCCTGCCTGAATGGCGCGCCCGGCCGCAAACTGCGCGCCTTGTGGAAAATCTGGCGCGGCTTGTCAGTCCGCTACTTTAGGAACCGTTCGCTCGCGATCGCGGTCACGGCGTCCTGAAGCCTGTCGAAATCGCCCTTGCGCGCGCGCCGATGCCGCCGGAAGGCGAGGTGGATACCCACCATCAGCTCCGGCTCGACCAGTTTCCAGCCCCGGAAACGACCCTGGCTAATCGCGTCCCGGCAATAGCCGTGTGGCAGGATCGCATAGCCCGCCCCCTTTTCGACGAGATCGCGAGCGAGCCGCGCAGCATCGACGTGCATGCGGACATTGAGCGCCAGCCCGCGCGCCGCTGCGGCATCCTCGATGGCGCCGCCAATGCCGAGATGGTGCGACGGCACGATCAACGGCAACGGCGCCGCATCCTCTAACCGCACGGTGCCGTTGAAAGGCGCATCGACGGGACCGATCAGCCAGAGCCGCTCTTCATGCAGCAGACGTTCCTCGATCCTGCCGTCGCGGGCGGAATCCTCCAGCAGCGCAAGATCGACCACGCCGCGATTGAGCCAGTCGACCAGGCTGCCGGTCGGCCCTTCCACCATGCGCACGGCAATGTCCGGCACGCGCCGTTCCAGTTCGAGCGCCAGCGTCAGGCCGAGCATGTCGGCAAGGCCCGGCGGCAGGCCGATCACCACCGTCGAGCGGGCTTGCGGACCTTGCCTTCGGATCGCATCGAGCGCGAGTTCCAGTTCGCGCAGCGGCGCGGCCACCGACGTCCGCAGTTGCTCGCCGTCCTCGGTCAGCGCCATCCCGCGCGAGGAGCGCACGAAGAGCTTCACGCCCAGATCCTGTTCGAGCAGCCGCATCTGCCGCGTCAGCGCCGATTGCGCGATCCGCAGCACTCCGGCGGACCGCGTCAGCGAACCGTCTTCGGCAATCCGCAGAAAGTAGCGCAGGCGTCTGATCTCCATGGCCCTTGGGCTATCTCGGATCGAGATAGAAGTCTGCCGCATTTTGAAATGGCGGCATGGCCGTGCTTCGATATCCTCCCGGCGAACGGATAAGCGGGAGAGAATATTTTGGACATGCGCGAACGGTACGGACCATGGGCCCTTGTCGCGGGGGCATCGGAAGGAACCGGCGCCGCTTTCGCCCGCCAACTGGCGGCAGCGGGCATCAACCTGATCCTCGTGGCCCGGCGCGAGGGGCCGCTGGCAGAGCTTGCCGCCGAAATCGCGCGGGACCACGGCGTCGACTGCGTCACCGGCTCGATCGATCTGGCGCTTGAGGACGCGGCGGATCGCATGGTCGATCTTGCGGACGGGCGCGAGGTGGGGCTGCTGATACTCAATGCCGGTGCCGATTCCAACGGCGCGCTGTTCCTCGACGGCGCACTGGCCGCTTGGGAAGCGCTCGTCACGCGCAATGTCATGACCACGATGCGGGCGTGCCATCGCTTCGCCGGACCGATGCGCGCGCGGGGGCGGGGCGGCATCATCCTGGTCGGCTCGGGCGCGTGCTATGGCGGGCTACCGGGGATTACCGTCTATGGCGGCAGCAAGGCTTTCGATCTCGTCTTCGGCGAAGGGCTCTGGGCCGAACTCAATCCCCACGGCGTGGATGTGCTGAACCTCATCATGGGGCGCACCGACACGCCCGCGCACCGCGAACTCATGGCGCGCAAGGGGCACGCCTTCCCTGACAATTGCGCTTCGTCCGAGGATGTGGCCGCGCTCGGCCTTGCGCGGCTGCCGCATGGGCCGGTGTGCAACTGGGCGCTGGAGGACGAGGAAGTGGGCTATGCCGGAACCTCGGCCAGCGCCCGCCGCGCGCGTATCCAGCAGATCGCCAAGGCCATTGCGGGATAGCCGCGCCGATCAGGAATGCGGGGCGGCGGGCACGCGAATGCGCGCGACAAAGCCGCCCTGCGCCCTGTCCTCGAAAGACAGCGCGCCGCCGAAGCGCATCATCAGCCGGTGCGCCGTCGGGATGCCAAGGCCGAAGCCGGGCACGTCCCGACTGCGCGCCTCATCGATCCGGAAGAACGGGGCGAGGACGTCCGTGAAGTGGCGGGCCGGAATGCCGGCGCCCGGGTCCTCCACCTCGATGTTCCATCCATCGGCCGTCTTGAGCAGCCGCACTTGCGCCGCGCCGCCGAACCGCACGGCGTTCTCGACCAGTGCCGAGAGGGCCAGCCTGACCGGTTCGACATAAGTCCGGGTCTTGGCATCGCCCGGACCGGAAACCTGCACGCAGTCGCCATAGGCCCCGGCCGCGCCCGCGACGAGCGCGCCCAGATCGACCTCTTCGGGCTCGCTGGCGATATGCTGGGCGCGAAGGTAGCCCTGAAGCGACGCGATCAGCGCCTCCATCTCCTCAATGCTGCCGCCGAGGATGTCGGCAAGCTCCCGGTCCTCGACAAGATCGACAACAACCCGCTGGCGCGCGAGCGGTGTACGCAGATCGTGGCTGATCGCCTCGAACGAGCGGGCCTGATCCTCGACGAGCCGGGCGATGCGCTCCTGCATCACGTTCATCGCATGGGCGAGATCGCGCAGATCCGCAGAGCCCTGCTCGTCGATCTCTACACGCTGGCCATGGCCGATCGCATCGGCCGCGCGCGCAAGCCGCCGCAAGGGCCGGGTGAGCACGCCCAGCGCCAGAAGACCGACCGCAAGACAGGCGAGCGCGGTCAGCAGCGTCAGCACGGTCGCGCGGGCCGCGACCGGCCAGGTGCCGCCGATGTCGCTGGACCGGAAGTTCAGCCACGTTCCATCGGCGAGCCGCATCGAACCCACCAGATCGCGCCTTCCCTGGGGCCCCGGTGAATAGGCGAGATGGAATTCACGGCCCGCCAGCGACGGCTCCCACCGGACGACTTCACCCGCAATCGACCGCAGCGGGCGCGCCATCTCGGCGCCGGTCACGAGCGGTGCGGCGGCAACGTGCGCGTCGAGATGACGGGTGGACATGACCTTCACCACCTGCCCCGCGTCGATGCCATGGATGCGCTCGCTCACGACCAACAGTTCGGCAATCCGCCGTGCGTGGTCCTCGCGCAGGGTCTGGCGGTCGATCGACTGATAGAACAGCAGGCTGCCAGCCAGTTGGACCAGCCCCAGCAGCAGAAGCAGGATCGCGGCCTGCACCGGAAGGCGCGAGGAGCGTAATCGTGGCAAAGGCACCTCTCTCGGCGGGCGCCTGCGGTTCCTGTGCTTGCCGCGCCTCTTGCAAGGCCTCTCATCACAGGGGGAGCGCGTCAATCTTGCAGGGGTGTCCGGCAATGATTTGACACGAGCCGAGGGCGCGGGCCGGCATCGATTATGCCCTTCGCAGGCACCAATCAGGTGACGACGCGGTGCCTAATCGGCTTTCCCACATTGCTCTATTCAGGGCCGCATACCCCGAGTTCACGATCACGATGGAGACGTTCCCATGACCCACCGCATCGATCACAATCTTGCCGCCCCCGCCGGAATGAAGGCACTGGGCCACGTCTACGGTTATGTGATGACAAGCGGACTCGATCCCGCCTTGGTCGATCTGGTCTACTTGCGCGTTAGCCTCATTAACGGCTGCGCATATTGCATCGACATGCATAGCCGCGACTTGCTGGCCAAGGGCGTCAGCACGGAGAAGCTGGTGCTCGTGCCCGTCTGGCGCGAGGCACGGCCCTTGTTCAGCGAAGTCGAACAGGCCGCCCTCGCCTGGGCGGAAACCGTCACCCGCGTTGCCGATACGGCCGTGCCCGATGCCGAATATGAGGCCGCCGCCCGCGTCTTCGATGCCAAGCAGCTGTCCGATCTGACCATCGCGATCGGGCTGATGAACACCTACAACCGCCTTGCGATCTCGTTCCGCGCCGCGCCTGCCGCCGTCGCGAAGCTGACCGGGGCGGCGTGAGAGAGCCCATGGACCCGATCTATACCGCGCAGGCCACTGTCCTTGGCGGACGTTCCGGTTGCGTTTCAAGCTGCGACGGGCGGCTGCGGGTCGATCTTTCGACCCCGGCCGCCCTTGGCGGCGACGATGGGCGCGGCACCAACCCCGAACAGCTCTTCGCGGCTGCCTATGCCGCCTGCTTCCTCGCCACCTTGCGGATGGAAGCGCAGGAGCGCGCCGTCGCACTGGCGTCGGACAGCAATGTCACCGCGACGGTCCGGCTGCGCGGCGGCGATGCATCGGGGCCGGTGCTGGCCGTGTCCCTTTCGCTCGACCTGCCCGGCCTGCCCCCCGAACTGGCGGAGGAACTGGCGGCGAGTGCCCACGCCCGCTGCCCTTATTCGAAAGCGGTGCGCGGCAATGTCGAGGTGCGCATCGACGTGACCTGATCAGCTCTCGATGCCGTGCGCCCAGGGCTGGCGCGCGAAATGCTCGCGCAGGAATTCGAGCAGGACGCGCACCCGCGCCGGGCGCGCGCGGCCGGGCGGCGTCACCAGAAAGACCGGGCCCGACGGCGGCCGCCAGTCGGGCAACAGTTCCACCAGCGAGCCTTCTTCAAGCTGCTTCCAGACGTAGAACTCGGGCAGGATGGCCAGCCCGATCCCGGCGACGAGCGCGGGTATCATGGCGATCGGGTTGTTCACCCGGTAACAGCCGTCCATTCGCAGCGCGACCGCCTCATGCCCCTCCCGTTCGAACACCCAGTCCTGCCCCCATGAAACATGGGTCGGGATCACCGCCGGATAGCGCGCCAGTTCCGAAGGGTGGGCGGGCATGCCCCTCGCTTCGAGCAGCGCCGGCGCGCCAAGCAGCGGGCGGCGGAACGAGAACAGGCGGCTGGTCCTGAGGCTGGAATCGACGCCCGCCCCGACCTGTATCGCGGCATCGAACCCCTCCCCGACAAGATCGACATGGCTTTCGCGCAGCGTAAGATCGACACGCACTTCCGGATAGGCCCTGAGGAACTCCGGCAGCGCACAGGCCAGCGCGTCGGTGCCGAAGCCCGACATCGAGGCGAGCCGGATCGATCCGCGCGGCACTGCCGCCTCCTCCAGAATATCGGCCTCTATCGCCGCGCCGTCAGCCAGGATGCGCATCGCGCGCTCCAGCGACAGCCGCCCCGTCTCGGTTAGCGAGAGCTTGCGCGTGGTGCGGTGGAGCAGCGTGGTCCGCATCCGCTCCTCAAGCCGGGTCACGGTCTTGGAAACGGTGGTCTTGGCAAGGCCGAGTTCTTCGGCGGCGTGACTGAACGAACCCTTTTCCGCGACTTTCGCGAAGATGGCCCATGCCTCGAAATCCGGCAGATGCGGCATGCGTGCCCCTTCACGCGATTGAACAAGGCAAGGCTAGCACAATGATCCGTCACGCGAAATCGCTCCGGGCCCGCCTTGTCTTCCAAACATAATGGGCAGCGATTACGCATCAGGAAGGCAACAATCAGATGCCCATCAGCCCGCTAATCGGAATGTCGGCGGCAGCGTATCTCAGGATCAACGAAACCGAACAGGGATAGCCCCCATGAACATTCTGCACATCGATTCGAGCATTCTGGGCGACGCTTCCGTTACCCGCCCGCTTGGCCGCCGCCTTGTCGAAAGGCTCCTTGCCGAGAACCCCGGCGCGAATGTGACCTATCGCGATCTCGCCGCCGATCCGATCCCCCACCTGAGCGGCGCCTATCTGGCGGCCAAGAGCGGCGCGGCAACTGATGCCGACTTCACGGCGGAGATCGCGCTTGGCGATGCCGCGATCGCCGAATTCCTTGCTGCCGACGCCATCGTCATTGCCTCCCCGATGTACAACTTCAGCATTTCCAGCCAGCTCAAGGCCTGGATCGACCGCGTGTGCCAGGCCGGCGTGACGTTCGGCTATACGGCGCAGGGCCCGGTGGGACTGGTCGCCAACAAGCCGGTCTACCTCGTCACCGGACGCGGCAGCGCTTTCGTTCCCGGATCGCCGGTTGACGGCATGGACTTCCAGACGCCCTATCTCAAGGCCGTGCTCGGCTTCGTGGGCATCACGGATGTCACCGTGGTCCACGCCGAAGGGCTGGCCCTCTCCCCCGATGCGCGCGGCACTGTCGTCGCCGCTGCCGAGGCCGCTATCGATACTCTCCCTCTCCCCGCGCAGGCGCTCGAACTTGCCTGATCTCCATTCGAAAGGAACCGAACTCATGACTCGCTTCACCAACAAGAAAGCCCTCGTCATCGGCGGCAGCCGCGGTATCGGTGCCGCTGTCGTCAGGAGACTTGCCGTGGAAGGCGCCTCCGTCACCTTCACCTACGCCGGTTCGAAGGACGCGGCCGAAGCCCTTGCCACAGAGACCGGCGCGACCGCCGTGCGCTCCGACGCAGCGGATCGCGACGCGGTGATCGCCACTGTCCGCGATGCCGGGCCGCTCGACGTGCTGGTCGTCAGCGCGGGCGTGCTGGTTATCGGCGATGCGCTCGAACTCGATCCCGACGCGATCGACCGGATGATCGACGTTAACGTGCGCGCGCCCTACTTCGCCTCGGTCGAAGCGGCGCGCACGATGCCCGAGGGCGGCCGGATCGTGGTGATCGGCTCCACCAATGGCGACCGCATGCCCTTCGCGGGCGGAGCGGCCTATGCGCTCACCAAGTCGGCCATGCAGGGCATGGCGCGCGGCCTTGCCCGCGATCTTGGCCCGCGCGGCATCACCGTCAACGTCGTGCAGCCCGGCCCGGTCGATACCGACATGAACCCGGCAAATGGGCCGATGGCAGATGGCATGCACAGCTTCATGGCGATTGCCCGCCATGGCCAGCCCGATGAAGTCGCCAGCCTCGTCGCCTGGTTGGCGAGCGCGGAAGCCGGCTTCGTTACCGCCGGTCTCTACGCCATCGACGGCGGCTTCGCGGCCTGATCCTTATCCCGCGCGTTCAGACCGAACGAAATCGCAGCGTGAAGATCACGCCGTTCGGGACGTTCGCGCGGGATTCCAGTTTCCCGCCCACCTTGCGCATCAATTCGCTGGCGATCGCGAGACCCAATCCGGAACTTCGCGAAAGATCCCGCCGAGCCGCCTCGAAACGCGCGAATATCTGCGGATCGTAAGTGGGAAGCCCGGGCCCCGTGTCGGCCACATGGACTTCCGATCCCGGCCCTACGGCAACCGTGACGCGGGTGCCGGGCAGCGTATGTTTCGCAGCATTTTCCAGCAGCGAATCCAGCACCCGGCCGACCAGATATTCCGAAGCGAAGACCTCCATGCGCGGCAAGCCGACGATCTCGACGACTTGCCCTTTCGCCATCAGCAGCGGCACGATGGCGGCCACGCGGTCTTCCACGACCGAGCGCAGTTCGACCATTTCCTCCGGATCGCAGGCCATGGCGTCCACTTCCGCCACCAGCAGCAGGCGCTCGACAATCGCTTCGACCACATCGATCTGGCGAAGCATCCGCATCTGCACTTCGGACGGCCCGCCCTGCCCCGCCAGCAGGCGCAGAATGGCCAGCGGCGTGCGCAGTTCGTGCGCTGCATCCGCCGCGAATTCCCGCTCGATCCGATAGGCGTCCTCCACCCGGTCCAGCGCCGCGTTGAAGGCGCGCAGCAGCGGAAGCACTTCTTCCGGCATGCCTTCGGTATCCACGCGCTGCTGCAACTGGTGGGGAAAGACCTGCTCGACCTCGCGCGAGGCGCGTTTGACCGGCGCCAGCGACTGCCGCACGATGTAAGTGTCCACCGTCAGCAGCCCGACCAGGAAAATCGCCAGAAGTCCGCCGCCAACCATCACGATCTGGGCGCGCAGATCGTCGAAGATCACGTCGGGGTGATCGAGGTTCTGGACGATCACCAGCCAGCTTCCCGGCTCGCGGACAAGCGGCATGCTGATGCCCGAATAGATCTTCGAGCCGCGCACACGCCTGAAATAGGTGACGTCCGGCCGGGTCGGCACGGCGAGCGAGGGAGAGGACTTCAGGTTGTCCACGGCGATGCGGCGCCCCCGGTCCTCGACCCAGAAGCTGAAGCTGCTGCCCCCGCCGCGCAGGGCCACGGCTGCCTCTTCCGAGATCGTCCAGCCTTTCGAATGGCGCTCCAGCCCCGCCTGCATCTTCTGCGCATATTCGTCGAGGACCTGCCGCTGGAGCCGGTCTCCCGTGCTGTCGATCAGCAGCCACGCACCCAATGCGGCGAACACGGCCGTAATCAGCGTGGCGGCGGCGTGAAGGACGAGAATCCGGCGCAGGACGGAAGGTGTGCGCATCATTTCTCCTGCGCGGACCGCAGCAGGTATCCCAGCCCGCGCACGGTCACGATCTCGGCGCCGACGTCCAGCGACATCAGGCGCTTGCGCAGCCGGTGCACACTCACTTCGGCGGCGTTGGAGGAAAATTCCTCGCCAAGGCCGAAGAACGCCGACTCGATCTGCGATTTGCGCACCACTTTGTCCCGGTGGCGCATCAGGAGATCCAGAAGCTGCACTTCGCGCGGGGCGAGTACGATCGTGGTATCGTCCACACGCAGGGTCTGCGAGGCGACATCGTACCGAAGCTGGCCGCAGGCGATCGCGCCGCCCTGATCGCCCGTGGCCCGCCGCAAGAGCGCGGCGACGCGCGCGATCAGTTCCTCGGCGGCAAAGGGCTTGGGCAGATAATCGTCCGCCCCCGCATTGAGCCCGGCCACCCGGTCCGCAATGGCCGATCGCGCCGTCAGCACCAGCACCGGCAGGAAATGGCCCGCCGCACGCAACTGGCGCAGGAGCACGATGCCATCCTCGTCCGGAAGGCCGAGATCGAGCAGCATGGCGGCGTAATGTCCCGTTTCGACGAAGGCGCGCGCCTCATCGGCTGTAGAAACGATGTCGTTGGGAAACCCCGCCTCGGCCAGATGGAGGCCGATAAGCTCTGCCAGTTCGGGATTGTCCTCGACGATCAGCAGCCGCATGCCCCGCTCCCCGCAAGGCTTCAGGCATCTCAGCCGGAGCCGGCATGCCGTTGCCGTGGTTGCTCAGAGCGTATTCCGTTCGTTCCGAACCGGATTGCGCTCTGTTTATCGTTTGTTTGGCGCATTTTCCGAGTCGTCAGGTGATCCCACCTGACTTGAAAATGCTCAAACATCTTTCATGCTGCGGCGATGCGGGAACCGCATACGACCGGCACGCCACACTGCACCAATGTGACACAATACGGCAAGCGCAACATCATCTTATCCGGCTGTGCTTGTAAGGTCGCCGTAAGCCGGGACGAGACATAGTAAACAGGCAAGTCATCATTGGAATATTCCGTTCCGATCTTGCAAGGCGAATGTCCCGGCGCCTGGCGCCATTGGCTGGGGGTAGCATGACCCACGAGCTTATTTCTACGACGTGTGTATCTGCGGGTGACGGCTTCTACGTGTCACCGAACTTGCATGGACGAGGACGAGAATCTCCCGCACCGGAAATGATGGATCAGGTCATCGCCTGGCGCATCGATACTTTCCGCATCGCGGGCGACGAAGTGCCGATCTCGACGATCTGGCCGATCACCATCAACGGCTCCGTCGACACCACCGAGTTCTTCATCCTTCGACCTGACGGCAATATCGAATATCCCGACGGTGCATCGCCTTGCACCGGCAAACCCTCGCTGCATCTGGTTAACAGCGAAATCCATTAGATCGACGCGGTTGTTCACCGAAATCCCCCCAGCGCTCCGCCGTCCGTTTCGCCGCCTGAAAAGCGGCCGCAGTCCCTTTCCGCCGGGCACGACGGCCCCGGCAAACTTTCGAGGTCGAACGCCGCAAGCAAGGAGCATCCACCATGTCCATCACGATGTTCGTCGCGATGAAGAACTCACTCGCGCAGGAAGGAATGTGCCGGATCCTGGCCGATTCCGCCCTTGGAACCGCCGAGCCCCTGCGCAGTCTGGCCGCTCTCGCTCCCGCGCTGGCAGGGCGCCATGAAGAGGCCATTCTGGTCATCGACAGGTCGATTTGCGGCGCCGACGGTGCAGCCACGCTGGGTAACCTCCTGCTGCGCTATCCCCGGCTCCGCATCGTCGTACTGGTCGAATCTTTCGAATTCTCGGAAATGGCAGCGCTCTACATGGCGGGCGCGCATGCCTACTTCCTGATCGACTCGCCCTGCCAGTCGCTGGTTTCGATGATGCAGATGGTGGCGATCGGACAGCGGGTAGCCCCGCCCGAGATCATCGACATGGTCGACAACATGCTGGTCGTCACAAGCCGGAGCGCGCCGCACAGTTCGAGCGTGGAGGACTACAAGTTCAACACCCGCGAACTCGATGTCCTCGCCAGCCTGCGCAACGGCTTGCAGAACAAGACGATCGCCTACGACCTCAATGTCACCGAAGCCGCAATCAAGGCGACCGTGAAGTCGATCCTGACCAAGCTGGGTGCGCGGAACCGGACTCAGGCTGCCGTCATGGCGCGCGAGATGTCGCTGTGCGAACCCCGCCCTCGCTACGAGATGTCCGGAGAAAGTCTCCCCCGCGCCCGCAGCAGCCACTGACGCAAGGCGCGCCGGTCAGGCCGCCACGAAGGGATTGCGCGCCACGAGTGTCCGCAGACGGTCGCCAAGATCGCCGGGAATAGCGACGCTGTCGCGGTGATAGTTCCGCTGCCCGGCCCCGGCCTGTTCCACCAGATCGTCGTGCATGCCGCCCATAAGCCCGTTGATCGCGCTTAGGAAACGGGACATGCGGTAGACCTGCTCATCGGGCTGGAGCGTGCGCATCACGTCGTAGAACGAGACCTGACGGCTCACGACCTTGCGCATCATGTGAAATTGATGGCCGCTAAGCGAACCGCTTTCCAGCCAGCGCTTCAGCCGGTGGAATTCCTCGCGCCGGAAGGCGAGGAACCCGGCGGAGGTGTCGAGTTCTACGGACTCGACTTCCCGGCGCACCGCCATCCATAGCGGCCGAGACAATAGCAATCGCAGCATCAGGCCATAGCCCAATACCGCCATGCGCCGCCGGTTGCGAAAGGCATCCTGAAGATGCCCCATGACTGCAACGGTCCAGCGGAACAGCCGCGGCGCCTTGTGCCGCTTGCCGTGGAGCACCAGCGCGAAGCGCAGTTGCTTGTAGGCAGCGCGGATATTCTTGTAGCGCACCCGCGCGTCCGGCGGCAGGTCGCCGGAAACGATCAGCGTATGGGCGAGCGCGCGCATCTGCACCGGGTCTGCGTTTTTGCTCCAGAACTGCATGCACAGATCCAGACAGCGACGCATCTCCTCCTCGCTGCAAGCGATCGGGATCGGATCGGGAAGGCTGACGACGGGATCGACCACGTCGTTCACCTCGACCGCCTGAAACAGCGCATCCAGCGTCTCTGCCGGGAAAGTCCGGCCCCCGTTCACGCCCGCGCTCCGCCCGTCATCACGTAGACCAGTTTCTGCCGCTCACGGTAGGCCCAAAGCGTGGGTACCAGCATGAACAGCGCCTTGAGCGAAACGCCCGCGACATAGGCGAGACCCGCGCCGGTCAACCCGTAGAAATGGATCAGAACGAACAGCAGCAGCGCATAACCAGCCGCCGCCGTGCCTTCCGCCACCAGTGCCGAGCGCTGGCGCCCCGCCATGTAGAGCAGCGATTCCAGCGGGAAGCTTGCCATCGTGACGATCAGCGACGCGGTCATGAGCTGGAGCAGGTCGTATGCCTCGACATAGCGCTTGCCGAACACCAGGCCGATGACCGGCTCGCCGCCAATGATGACCACCAGCAGGATCAGCGCGCCGATCGCACCGGACATTACGGCACTGCGAATGGCCAGTTGCCACGGATGGCGACTGGTCGGATCGAGCCGCATGATTTCCGGATAGAAGCTGCGGGACATAAGGTCAGCCGGCTTGCTGGCGGAATCGAAGAATGTGGCGGCAATCTTGAACAGGCCCGCGCTCGTCGGGCCCAGCATGGCGCCGACGATGAGGTTGCTGACCGGCCCCCAGGCCGCCCAGATCGAATGGGCGATATTGGTCGTCCACACGAAGTCCCACGCAGCCGACAGCCGCCGCCCCGGCCCAAGCAGGCCCGGACGCAGCGCGCCCCGGATTTCCCGGCGGCGCAGTTCCTGCACCGACATTGCCCAGAGGCACAAATCGCCCGCAAGGTCCGCGATGTACCAGGTGAGCACGAAGCCCACGAAACCGAAGTTCCCGAAATAGGAAATGGCGCCCCCAAGGGCGCGCAAGGCCGGCGTGACGAGCTGCTGGAGGGCGATCTGGTCGAACCGGTCCAGCACGCGCAGGATGCCCGACGGGGTGGCCGCCGTCATCGTCGGGATCAGCGTGCAATAGAGCATCGCCAGCCGCACATCTTCTGCCGGGATGTCGAACCAGTTGGCCAGGAACGGCAACAGGATCAGGCCCCCGGCCAGCCCCACCAGTCCGCTGGCGAGGTCGAGCCCGAAGGCGAAGCCGGTCACGTCGCGCAGTTCGTCAAGGTCGCCCCGGCCCAGTGCGGGGGTGCCGTAGCGGACGATGAATTGCCAGGTCTGGAACTTGACCAGCGCGCCCACGCCGTTGGCGTAGGAATGGATGATGACGAGCGTACCGAACAAGGCCGGGGACATGCCGCGCCCGGCGCAGGCCAGTGCGATCAAGCCCAGCAGCGCGGCGATCAGCTTGGTCGAGCCGAGATAGGACGCATTGCGCAGGATCGTGCGGAACACGCCGTCCGAAAACCAGTGTTTCACGGCCTTCATCACGCGGCCTTTCGTGCCGGGGCAGCGCCCATGGCGGCAAGCCGCTCGGCAATCGCAGCCTTCGCCTCTGCGAGGACCTGCTCAAGCGGGGCTTCGGCATCGATCTCCACGACCGGCGCGCCTTCGAAGGTCAGGCGCGGCACGTCGGCGATCTTGCGCGCGAGCGACGACAAACGGTGGTCGGGCTTGCGCGCCACTGCCACGTCGAGCGAGACATTGAGCCGCAGCACGAGATCGGGACGGGTCGCCACCATGGCCTCATACTGCCGCCGTTCGGACCGTGCGAGCATGCCGACAAGGCCCTTGGCTCCGGCATGTGCGAGGCCCAGCCCGTCCATCGGACCGGGCACACCCACTTGCGGGAAACGGTCTGCGATGATCGCGTAGCCATCGCGGCGTGCGCGCATCATGCGGCGGAAACGGCGCACTCGCCGCATCGAAAACAGATAGATCACCAGCGCGGCGCCCAGCCCCGGACCCTTGTCGGTCTGTGCCTTCTGCGCCTTGGCGTGGATCGATTTGTCGAGCTTGCCGCCCAGCAGCGGCAGGCGGCCGATGGCGCGGCCGATATTGCCGGACTGCTTGCCCAGATGGCAAATCCGCGCAGGTCGCTGCTCGTCCAGCCAGGCACGAAGCGCCTCGGTCACGGTCGATTTGCCGGAACCGTCGCAACCGACGACAGCAATGAGGGGCGGAAGGGAAGCAGAATTCATCGTCGGGCCCGAATTAGGAAAGCGTGGTGGTATGCGTCATGTTTGCAGGCCGTGCCGCCGCAGCACGCCGCGAACGGTGTCGAGCACCTCACGGTAGGGCCGCGTGGCATCGACATCGACGATCTGCGCGCCGCCAAAGCGCAAAGTCGGCATCACGGCAAGCTTCTTTTCCAGCATCGCACGCTCATGATCGGCCTTGCGGCCCATCGCGGTGTCAACATCGACGTTGAGCCGGATCACCACGGTGGGGCGATAGGCTGCCATGCCGTCGTATAATGCACGCTCCCGCGAGGCGAGCCGTTCGACCAGCGCCGAGCCCTTGCGCATCCACGACAGGCCCGGTCCGTCGAAGCTGCCGGGGATTTCGGCCTGCGGGTAGCGATCGGTGACCACTTGCACGCCCTGCCGCCGGTAATCGAGAACCTTGCGAAAACGCCGCTTCCGGGCAAGCGAGAAGGCAAACATCGCCAGCGCCGTGACCAGCCCCGGCAGGCGCTTGTCGGACGCTTTGCGCTCCGCCGCCCGTGCGTCTCCCTCATGCGCGCGCTTGGCCTTGCTGGTCAGGAACGGCTCGACGATCCGGCCGATCAGCGGCACCTGGCCGATCTTGCGACCAAGGTCCCCGGTGCCGAGGCCGAGATACATCGAACGCGTGGGAGCCTGCTGCTCCAGCAGTGCCACCAGATCGCGGGCAAGCGTGGATTTGCCCGAACCGTCGCAGCCGACCAGCGCGATGCAGGGCGCCAGGGCAGAATCATCCGCAGTGACGAGCGACAGAGCCGGTCTCTGCGCGAAAGAGGAATCCAACGGAGTGCAGGACGCGATCTCGCGTGGAGACTTTTGTATCGTCATGATTTCGTTGGCCGCTCCTGCCGCTCTTCCGAAGCGGGGGGCTGCGGGAAAAGCTCGTGGGTTCAGGTCGAGCCCTGCTTCCTAGCCTGCGAAGCTGACGCGAAGCTGATGGCGACAAAAGTTTTCGGGCCAGTTTGACGGTCGCCCGAAAGCTGGCGTAGTCCCGGTTCGTCCGCCTCCGATGGGGCGCCTGAACCATCCGGCGATCCGTCTGGCTATCCCGCAAACCGACGTGGAGTCCCCTTTTGCCCCGCCTGCTGATCGCGGAAGACGATGTCGATCTTGGCCCGGCGATGAAGCGGGCGCTCGAACTCGACGGCTATGTCGTCGATCTTTTCGCGCGCGGCGACGACGTGCTCGTCGCTGTCGGGGTGGGCAGTTACGACGTCATCCTGCTCGACATCGGATTGCCGCACATGACCGGCCTCGAAGTGCTGCGCGCCTTGCGCGCGCGGCGCGACGAGACGCCGGTCATCGTCATTACCGCCTTCGATCGCACGCCGCACCGCGTTGCCGGACTCGATGCGGGAGCGGACGATTATGTGGTCAAGCCCGTCGATCTTGAGGAACTGGCCGCCCGCATCCGCTCGCAATTGCGCCGCCGTGAGCGCCGGCATGACGATAGCCTCAGCGTTGGCCGGGTCACGCTGGACTTCGCCGGACATGTCGCCAGCATGGACGGCGAGGAAGTGCTGCTGACCGCCAAGGAATTCCGCGTTCTCGCGCTACTGATGCGGCGCAGCCGGCGTTTCGTTTCCAAGACCGATCTGGAGGGCGAACTCTACGATCAGGACCAGTGGGTGGAATCGAACACTATCGAGGTCGCCATCTCCTCGCTGCGGCGCAAGTTCGGGCGCGACTTCATCCGCACGGCGCGCGGGCTGGGCTACATGGTCGGCGGGTTGGAGGCGTGAAGCGCTCCTCGCTCTCCACCCGGCTCTACCGCCGCGTGCTGATGCTGCTGGCGATCACCGGTCTGGCCATGGGCGCGATCCTCTATTCGGTCGCCAGCGTGGAGATCGGGCGCTCTTCCGACGCCCAGCTCGTGAATGCCTCGCGCCTGCTGTACATGATGATGCAGGACGAACTGACCGCCGGCGTGATGGTGGCGCGGAGCAACGATCTTGCCGGAAAGGCCGATCCGCTGCTGTCGGCCGAGGAAAAGAAGGCGTTCCGCGCCTCCTATGACTGGTGCATGTTCGCGGTGTTCTGGAAAGGCCAGCCGGTCGCGCAGTCGAGCTGGGGCGCGCCGGTCGAACTGGTCCCGCGCCAGCCGGGCCTGCACGATTTTACCGCGCTGGGTGAACGCTGGCGCAGCTATGGCCTTCCGGGCCGCGATCCCCGGCTGCTGGTGGTGGTGGCCGAACGCGACGCCATGCGCGAGTTCTCGATCGGGCCCGTCGTGCGCAGGCTCGTGCTGCCGCTGTTCCTGTTGCTTACCGCTGCCATGGTCATTCTCTGGTGGACGCTGCGCAAGAGCCTGTCCGAAGTCGAGCGGCTCGCCGCGACGCTCAACGCGCGCACGCTGGCGGATCTGATGCCGCTGGTGCCCGAGGACTGGTCGCGCGATCTCGGGCCGCTGATCGTGGCGCTGAACAAGCTCTTCGCGCGGCTGGAGCAGGCCTACGAGCTGGAGCAGGCCTTCACCGACGATGTTGCGCACGAATTGCGCACGCCGCTGGCGGCGATCCGGGCGCAGGCGCAATTGCTGCGCAAGACCGCACCCCAGCCGATCGTGGAGGACGTGAACCGCCTGCTGGCCGTGGTGAAGCGCGCCAACGACCTTGTCGACGGCATGCTGACCCTTGCCCGCCTCAATGCGACGGCGGTATCCGTGCGTTCGGTGGATATCCACGCGCTGGTGGCGGATGTCGTGGCTGAGGCCCTTATCAACCTGCCACCCGACGAGATCGAATTTACCGTCCTGCCCGAGCATGTGGTGCGCTGGACATGCGATCCCGCATCGCTCCAGATCGCGCTGGCGGCGGTGATCCACAATGCCGTCCGCCATGCGCGGGAGGGCGGACAGGTCGACATCGCCATCATCCGCACATCCGATCACCTCGTCGTGACCATCGGCGACCGGGGGCCCGGCGTCCCTGCCGAAGACCGCGACCGCCTGCTGCGCCGCTTCGAGCGCGGCGCAGCGCCGTCTTCCGGCAGTGGTCTCGGGCTTTCCATAGCGGTCAAGGCCATGACGCTGGCGCGGGGGTCTATTGAGCTGGTGGATCGTCAGGACGGCCCCGGCCTGCTGGTCGTGCTGACTTTGCCCGCTGCCCGCTAAGTATACTCGGGGCGAGCCCCCTTCCGTCCTAGGGGCGGCCCTGATGGCATGATCCCTGAGACTCGGCGACTATCCGCCTATGTCCACAGGAGGAATCACCATGAGCAGACGGATGGCCACTCTGGCATTGGCCGCGCTTCTGACCGCGTGTGCCTCGACGCCCACCGTGAACTTCGACTCCGATCCCAACGCCAATTTCGCCTCGTTCCGGACTTATAGCTGGGCCTACCGGAAAGTGCCGAACGGCATGAACCCATTGCTGACGGAGCGGATCCGCGCCTCTATCGACACCGAACTGGCGAACCGAGGCTTTACCCAGGCGGACCCCGGCGATTTCGCCGTGGGCTTCACCATCGGCTCGCGAGACCGCGTGGAAGTGACAGACTTCGGTTCTTACGGGCCCTACTTCCGTCCCTGGGGCGGCTGGAGCGGTTGGGGCGGATCGCGCGTCGATGTGCGGAACGTGACCGACGGTACGCTCGTGATCGACATCTACGACACGCGCACCAAGGCGCCCGTCTGGCATGGCACGGCGACCCAGCAGGTTACGCAGAGTTCGGTGACGCAGGAAAAGATCGATACGGCGGTGCGCGCCGTGTTGGCCAAATTCCCGCCCCCACCTGCGAAGTAGAACGGCGGCGGGGCCGCTGCTCAAAAGGCCTCGGCAATACCCAGATAGACCGCTCTGGAATCCCGGCCGACCGCCAGATCCAGACGCAGGTTGATATTGGTCTTGCGCGAGGGCTGATAGCGCAGACCCACGCCACCGGCGGGAAGGAACTTGGTATCGTCCAGCCGGTCAAGACGCGGCGCGGTTCCGCCGATGCCGCCGAAAGCCACCGCGCCGAACCGGCCAAACAGTTGCCGCCGCCATTCGACCTGCATGGCCCAGCTCGCACGGTCGCGGTAGCGGCCCGTCTTGTAGCCCCTGAGGTCGTTCTTCTGCCCATAGAGGCACAAGTCGTAGAACGGCGCACCAGACGAAGCGCCGCAGAGGCCGCCGTGCAGCGCCCAGACCGTCTTGCTTCCGCTCGGCACGTACCAGCTGACGCCGGCCGTCAACTTGCGCGAAGTGAAGTCTCCTCCGAGCACTTTCAGGCTCAACAGCCATTCGGCATGGGCATAGACGCCGTGGCGTGGATTGAGTGAATTGTCCCGCGTGTCGTAAGTCACGACGGGGCCGATCTGGGCAAGGTCGGTATTCTCCTGACCCGGCGGGATCGCCAGATCCGGATAGGTCGGATCGAGGTCCTTCTGCGTGGCATCGACGCTGGCGTAGAACATCCGCACCCCGGCATAGAGCCCCGGCGCTACCCGAACCTGCCCCTGAAGCCGGACCACCGCGATCTTCTGGTGCAAGTTCGTGGAGATATTGCGGTCCCCCGCCTCGGGGCCGATGCCGTAGTAGTCCATGACCAGATCGCCTGCGCCCACGGCCGCACTCAGGCGGTAGCGATCGCCGTCAAGCGACATGCTGTGAAAGCCGCCCACCAGCCAGTTGCCATTGCTGGTCTTCATCGCCGCGCCACCGGTGATCCACGGCGACGGCGCGTTGTTCGGGTTGTAGAAGGCAACACCGGCCACGACCAGTCCCGTGCCGAGCGTGGGATTGGTGATCGGCAACGGTACGGCAAGGATGTCCTTTCCGCTCTTGCCGGGGGCTTCCTTACCGCTCACGGCTCTGGCGACCGCTTCGGCCTGTTCGTCCATATCGTCGATCTGGTCGCCCGGTCCGTCGGCCAGCGCTGGCGTGCTGACGCAGACCAGCATCGGCACGATGAGACAGCCCAAGCCCCGGCGCGGCGCGAGGGCTCCGCGAATGCGGGCCCACGCGCGTGGGCCCGGCGATGGCTGGTTGGCTGGCATCCCGCTTATCGGCCTAGGCCCTTCCCGCAGGCCATATAATCGGAAATTACCCTGAGCTTGCCGGGCATATCGCCGCAATGCGGCAAAAGGTCATGCCAGTACCTCGCAATCTCAGGTGAACTACCGATAGGTCGCCGCCCCAAGCGCCTTAAGCTTTGAAGTTCCGCAGCTTCATCCACGGCAGGGGGCGACGATTTCGGCATGGCACCATGGCAACACCGTTCGCTCGTACGAGTGCTCGCCCGGCTTGGCGCCGGTTCGCTTCTCGTCTTTCCCGCAAGCCTCGCGTGGGCGCAGGAGGCACCTGCCCCCGGTATACAGCCGGTGACGGCCACGACCGCAGCACCTGCCGACACTGCGGCCGATACCACAGCCGACGGCGCGGCCCCGCAACCCAAGAAGGAATCGAAGTTCCACCGGAAGTTCTTCGATGAGAAGGACGGAAAGTTCGACTTCTCGAACACGCTCGCCAAGGGCGGGTTTTTACCGATGCCGGTCATCATCACCGAACCGGCGGTGGACGGCGGCTTCGGCCTCATCGCCCAGTTCATCAAGCTGCCGAAGGACAGTAAGAGCGGTATAACGCGTACGATGGTCGGCGCGGTTAAGACCGGGAACGGCTCCTACGGCTACGGGTTCTTCCGCTCCGGATCGTGGTGGGACGGCAAAGTAAGCTACAAATTCGGTGTCGGCCGGGGCAAGATCAATCTCAACATCTACCCCGCCTTCCTGCCCGACGGCATCGAATATACCAACCGCTACGACTACGGCGCAGTCGGTTCGTTTCGCCTGCATCTGGCCGACCGGCGTTTCTCGTTCGGGCCGGTCTTCGACTTCCGCCAGCTCCATTCGAGCCTCGATTTCCAGCAGAATCCGGACGGGCCGAAGCTGCCCGACAGCTTCGCGCCCGATTTCGACCACAAGCTGAACACTGGCGCGCTGGGCTTCGGGGTGCATTTCGACAGTCGGGACAATGTGCTGTCGCCAACCGAGGGCTTGAATGTCTACGCAGAGGGAAAGTTCAATACGGGTGCCTTCGGCAGCGACCGTGACTTTCAGATATACGAGCTTCACGGCTACGGCTTTCACCGGCTCTCGCCGGCTTGGGACGTCGGCGCGAAGCTGGAGATTGATGCCGCGCGCAACAATTATCCGGTGTTCTTCGCGCCCGCCATCAACATTCGCGGGGTCGAGGCTTCGCGCTACCAAGGCGCCACCGCCTATAGCGGCGAACTGGAAGTGACGCGGCGGCTGAGCGACCGATGGTCGATCCTGGCCTTTGCCGGGCTTGGCTTTACCGATGACGGCGGCAAACGGACCTTCGACAATTCAGGCGCGATCTTCGCCGGTGGCGGTGGTTTTCGCTATCGCCTTGCCCGGAAACTGGGCCTCGATGCAGGCATAGACGTGGCCTACGGACCGGGCGGCGCGGTGTTCTACCTGCAATTCGGCCACGCCTGGTCCTTCGGACTCGACTGACCCTGCAAAGGGTCAGTGTCCCTGCGGCACCGCTGCCGCGGCGGGCGCGCTTCCGAAGCTGCCCGGCGGCTGCGCCTTCATCATGTCCAGCAACTGGATCATCGGCTCCTGATCCTCGACAATGCCGCCTGATGTCGGACGGTCGATATCGATGACAAGCAGCAAGGCCCCGCCGAACAGCAAGAGCAGCATCGCGGCGCTGATCCGCCCCCGCCGTCCGGCCAGCACGTAGCCCAGCACCCCCCCGGCAGCGGTCTGATAGACCACCAGCAGGATGAATACTTCAAGCGGAACGTGCGCACGGCGCGCCTGCTGGCGCTTGGCATCGTCATCGATCATCTCGTTAATCGAGGAGATATAGGACGTGGAGAACGGCTTTCCGGCGATCGTCGGGAAGGCATCGACAGTATCCGACCAGAGCTGCGTGATCATCGCATTGCTGCGCCCCAACAGGTCCACCTGGCGCGGACCGATAGGTTCGCGGGCGAGCGCAATGCGGTTCTCCGTATAGTTGTGCAGCAAGGTACTGATCTTCGTGCGATGCGGCTCGTCGAGCAATTGGGTGCGCAAGTAGGCCGTGCCGATCGCATTGGACTCGTCCAGAACCATCGCGCGGCGGGTATCGAAGCGGTCGATCGCCAGGGCAAAAGTGAAACCGACCAGCAGCGCCAGCAGGCCCATCACGGCCGAAACGATATAGCCAAGCTCGGCATGATCGTCCTTGACCTGCTCATCCTCGTCTCCCGGGGCGCTACCGGCAGCCGCCGCTTTCCCGCGGCGCGTGACGCTGCGCAGCTTCCACCCGCTCCATGCCGCGACGATCATCGCGCCGTAGAGCACGATGCCGATGATCCAGATCGGGGTGACAAGCAACCAATGGCCTATTACCGACATAGCTGTGCTCCGTTGTCAGAAGTAACAGCTTGACACTCCCCCAATTCCCTCAATATCCGTAAAAACCCTGGGAAATTCCAAGAAGGGATAGCGCCGTTCAAAAACATAAGAGGCGTGAGGGAAAACAGCATCGACACCATCGCAACTTCAGCAAGTCAGCTCAGCTCTTCTCCCTGTTTCTTTCAGATGCGGCCGGGGATTGCGCAGGCCGGGATGAGGGGTTTTCCCGATAGGCGACACAGTTCAATTGTCCGATGAAACATTTTCCGAACAGTTCAGGCCCGCACCGCGCGCCGCATCCACGAGGAGGCGATGAGTAGCCCAGTCAGGCGTATCGTAATAGCGGACGACCACGAGGCTATTCGTCTCGGTGTGCGATCCACATTGTCCGTAAATCCCGACTGGCGGATCGTCGGGGAGGCTTCCAATGGGAGGGATGCACTTGAACTGATCAGATCGACACAGCCTGACATCGCCATTCTCGACTTTTCACTGCCGATGATGAACGGCCTCGAAATAACAAGAGCGGTGAAGCGGGAACTTCCACGTGTCGAAATACTCATCTTCACCATGCATGATCGCGAAGATATTCTGGCGGAACTACTGACGGCCGGTGTGCGCGGCTATCTGCTCAAGTCGGATGCGACCAAGCACCTGATCTCGGCAGTCGAAGCGCTGGCAGTGCGACGCCCTTACTTCTCCGGGAATGTCTCGCAGACACTGCTCGACCGCTTCGTAGAGGCGTCCACGCGCAGTTCCAGTAGCTCGCAACTGACCACGCGCGAGCGGGAGATCGTCCAGTTGATCGCCGAAGGGCGGTTGAACAAGGAGATTGCAGGAATTCTGGGGCTCAGCATCAAGACGGTCGAGACGCACCGCGCCTCGGCCATGCATAAGCTGGATATCAAGACTACCGCCGGGCTGGTGCGCTATGCCGTGCGCAACAACATTATCGAGCCCTGATCGCGGGGCCCTGATCAGCGCACTCTACGTGGCCCTTAGCCACTGCCCGCGATCGCGGGCATGACGTTCATAACGCGCAAGACATCGGCCTGACGCGGCACGGTTTGCGCGCGAAGCGGGAACGCATCCCGGTCTTCGAACAGGGCAGCGTCCATCGCGCAATCGTTGCCAAGCCGTCGCGGCGCGATCGCGGTGACCACGGTCCCGTCGTGGCTCGAACGGACCGTGAAGCGGCCGCACAGGCCCGCCATGCGGGCATGCATCCCGTTCAGGCCGACTCCGCAGTCACGCGGATCCACCGGCGGCTTCGTCCCATGACCATCCGAGGGTCCATAGTCCCGCACACACAGGACGATCCAGTTGCGCCGGGATGTAAGGCGCACTTGCGCACTGCAGGCGCCGCTATGCTTGAAGACGTTCATTAACGCTGCCTGTGCCACGCGGAACAGCGACAGCTCCGTTTCATGGCAGGCGCCAGGTTTATAACCACATGTGTCGAATTCCACGTCGATCCCGGTGCGTGCGGCCATGCCGGAGACGAGTGTATCCAGCGCGTCGGCAAGTCCCAATTTCTCCAGTTCGGGGGGATGTAGTAGGTAGCTGAAACAGCGGATCTGCCGCTGGAGTTCACCGATCGTGCTTTTCGCGCTGCGGTGTGCACGCTCGCGATACTCGGCCCTGCCGTCGTGCAGGGACTGCAATTCGAGTTCCAGGATGAAAAGGTTCTGCGCCAGCACGTCATGAAGATCGCGCGCCAGCCGCCGTCGTTCATCGTCGCGTGCCCTTAGCAAGGTTACACGGACGTCTTCCGGCGTGCAGGTTTCGGCAGCAAGCGCATCGACCGACATGTCGCCGGCCAGACGCTCGATGAGATAAGAGAGTTCGCTGAAAGCCATTTGGGCGCCTCGATGTTGTAAATCACATCACAATCGACAGCGCGACCCCTGATTTTTTTCCTATTGCAACTTTTACATCACCCACCCAACGATCAAAAATTAAGTCATTTTCCAGTCCCTTTGCAAATTTCCCGATGGATAGCCGCGGAGCCGAATTGCCTACACGGCGGTGTCATCGACCGGGCGCACGACACAGCGAAAGCCGACATGGCTGGTCGACGTGTCGATCGGCTGCGCATGGCGCGCGGCGGGCCGATAGCGGCGGCAATAATTGGGTGCGCAGAGGTGAGAGCCCCCCTTGAGCACCTTGCGCGGAATGGGAATCTCGGGCTGCGCCGGATCGAAACTGCGTTCACGTGCAGCGCCTTGCGGATTGCGCGGGGCGCAGCAAGGCTTGGTCGTCACGACCTCATGCACTGCCGCGAAGTAATCGCTCGTCCATTCCCAGACGTTGCCGATCATGTCGAAAATGCCGTAGCCGTTGGCCGGAAACGCATCCACCGGCGAGGTACGCAGATAGCCGTCCTCCAGCAGGTTCTCACTCGGGAAATTCCCCTGCCAGGTGTTGGCCATCGGCCGCCCATTGGGCATCAGTTCGTGGCCCCAAGCGAATTCGGCGCGTTCCAGGCCACCGCGCGCGGCCAGTTCCCATTCAGCCTCGGTGGCAAGCGATTTGCCCGCCCATTTCGCGTAAGCCAGAACGTCGTCATAGGAAACGTGGACCACCGGGTGGTTTTCCAGCCCCTCGATCGATGAGCCAGGCCCCAACGGATGGCGCCAGTCCGCCTCGAAGCGGTAGTCCCACCAATAACCGATGTTGTCGAGGGGTACCGGCCGGTCAGGTTGCGAAAACACAAGCGAGGCGGGCCGCAGCATTTCCGGAATAGCGCCCGGGTAGTCGGCCGAATTCGGCGCGATTTCCGCCGTCGTGACATATCCCGTCGCATAAACGAAAGCAGCGAAGTCCCGATTGGTGACCGGCGTCGCGTCGATCCAGAAACCGTCGACGTTCACAGGATGGGCGGGCGCTTCTTCGGGATAGTGCTCGTCGGAACCCATCCAGTAGGTTCCTCCGGGCACGAAGACCATTCCGTCAGTGGCCACTGCGGCAGGGGCCTGCATGGCCGTATCGGAAGCTTCCCGCACCGAAATCCTCCTGATGGTTTACCCAAGGCCCACGGTACACCCTAAGTACGCGGACCTAATTTCAGTAGTGTTACCATCAGTAATTGCCCTTTGTCATCGGTAATAACCCCTAGACCGCAATTGACGCGATTGCATTTTTCCCTTCGACGTACTCAGGGAACGGATCATCCGAATGCCGAGATATCAAATACCACGCTCACCAATGCGAAGAGCCCGACAATCATCAATCCAATCGCCACAACGAGCGTGACGGAGATCGGATAGGCGCTGTCTCCGTGCAGCAATCCGTCAGCGATCATCTCCTTCCGGCGGGCCCGCAATTCGTTGGCGAACTGGATGTGCCGCCAGATCCCGCCGACAAGAATAATCATCCCGAGAACGATCAGGGTGCCGCCAAAGTTTCCGGGCGCGCGGGAATTGGTGATGGTCCCGGCGTCTGCGAGTCGCTTGAAGGCCTGAAAGATCGTGAAACCGAAGCCGATCATGGACAAAGACGTACGGATTTCCGACATCAGCGTCCGATCCGCCGACATCCGTGTGCGCTGGATCGACATCCCGGTTCGCCGCGTCGACATCTCAGTGCGGTTTTCCGACAGGTCTGTGCGGTGCCGCGAAAGGTCGGTGCGGTATTCCGAGAGATCGGTGCGATGCTCGGAAAGCCCGGTGCGATGCCGCGACAGGCCAGTGCGGAAGTGCGAATAGATCGTCGACGCTTCTTCGGATTTCGCCGTACCGACATCCGGCATCGGCGGAACCGGCGTTTCCGTGAATCGATCCGGGCGGATGAGCGGCGTTTCCTTGGGTGATTGGGCCATGCGTGTGCGTTCCCTGATGTCGTTGGGGGTTGAGTTGGCACGAGACTAGGCACTTTTCCCCTCAGGGAACTGGCTCGACAATCAGGGTAATTCCCCAGCCCGTGGCGGGCTTGCCCTTAAAGCCGGCCTTCTGTCGCAATCGCGAAAATGCCGCCGATTCAATGCGCGGGGTTCCATCCCCCCAAGCCTAGGGAAAACACCAATGGCATGTCCGCACCGGTGCCGGACAATGGCGGATCGAAAATCGGCCAAAAACATGGCCGCCTCAGGGATCTAGGGAGGTGCAGATGACATCGCATACATGGACGTCACGACTTGCACTCCTTGCGCTTGCGGGAATCGGCCTTGCCCCTGTGGCGGTGCACGCGCAGGACGATAAGCCCGCGCCCGCCACCGTAAGCGACAATGCCGCCACACCGGCCTCCGATGCCCACGCGCTGGCCCAACAACTCGCCAACCCCGTCTCGAACCTCATTTCGGTGCCGTTCCAGACGAACTACGACTGCTGCTACGGCCCGCGTGGCGGCGATCGCTTCACTCTCAACTTTCAACCGGTGATTCCCGTCAGTGTGGGCAGCAACTGGAACCTCATCATCCGGACCATCCTGCCGTTCATCAGCGAGGGTTCCACTGTCAGAGGCGAGGACGGCGCAACAGGCTTCGGCGATACTACGCAGAGCTTCTTCCTGTCCCCCAAGCAGGCCAGAAACGGCCTGGTCTGGGGCGTGGGCCCGGCAATCCTGTGGCCATCCGGGGCCGACGCCTTCAGCGCGCGCAAGTTCGGCGCCGGTCCGACCGCCGTCGTGCTCAAGCAGGGACATGGCCTGACCTTCGGCATTCTCGCCAACCACATCTGGTCGTTTGCCGGCCAGTCTTCCGGCACGGACGTCAGCCAGACTTTCCTCCAGCCGTTTGTCACGCACACCATGCCGGATTCCACCAGCTTCACGCTCAACACCGAGACCACGTACGACTGGAAGGCGAAGAACTGGGTAGTCCCGATCAATTTCTCGGTGGGTCATGTGGTCAAGTTCGGCAAGCAGCCTGTCAACCTCACGGTCGGCGCGCGCTACTATGCGGAACGCCCGGTGGGCGGCCCCGAGTGGGGCGCGCGCTTTGTCGTCACGTTCCTGTTTCCGAAATGAAATGAAGCCGGGCCATAGGCCCGGCTCCGGAAATCGCTGGCAGGCCTCTCAGCGTCAGAAAGAGGCCTGAAGCTGCACGGCGGGACCGTATAGCTTGTAGCGCACACGGCCGTTCCAGCTGTCCTTGTCGACCCCCAGCCGGTAGTCAACGTAGCGATAGGCCACGCCGATCGCGACATTCTTCAGGACATTGTAATTCGCGCCGGCCTGAAAATTTAGCAGACGGCCATCGTAATCGCCGATGTTGAGCGAAAGATAGTCCGCCCTTGCATTCAGCTCGACGCGCGGGGCAACCTTGTAGGTGCCGAACAGACCAAGTGTCGGCAATGGCGCGAGAGCCTTGCGCCGCCGGACTTCGGATTGGGCGGTCTCATTCCCGACAGACCCCTCACCCGCAATGGAGATGACGAAATCGGTGGCGTGCAGACCAATCCCCGCCCCCAGTTCGAGATCCGGCTTCTTGACGATCGCATAGCCAATCGTCAGGCGATAGATCGTGCTGTCGAAACCACTGCTGACGTGCGCGGCTGTCGGGTAGGTTACGCCGTCGAACGTTATGTCGTTCGCCAGCGAGACTTCGCCATTGCGCTTGAGCTTGTAGTAATCGGCGCCGACGATGAACCTGCCGAACCGGGCACCGCCTGTGAAGGACGGCAGCACATCGTTCTTGTCCAGCTTGAGATCCTTTTCCAGACTGATGTCGGTGCTGGGAAGGACCTGCGCCGGCGTGGAAACGCGGACATTGGTGGCGACCCGCGGGAAATAGGCCATCCCGCTGATCCAGTAATTGTTATCGAGCGTCTGCGCATGCGCGGGCAGCTGGCACGCGCATGTCGCCACGACCGCACCGAGCACGCCTGCCGCCCGCCGGCGACGGGCCACCGCAAACCGCGCCTGACTTGTCGCCACGCCGACTGGACGCAAGCGGTTGGAAATCACTTCGACTATTTCGTTTCCCATGGTCGGCTCCTGACAGGATGGGGCAACTGGAAATGGACGCTTGATCACGGTGGCAATTTATCAGGCAAAGCCAAGAATTTGAAGCTATCTCAAGAGTTCTTGATTGATACGAGAATATGTTCCGCCCGGCACCGCGCGTATCGGGGCTTTCCCTAGGACTACCTAGGGTAAGCCCCTAAGCCCGGCGCCCGCATTCGCTACGGAAAACCACATGCAATCCCGGCATGTCGTCCGCGATACCCCGTAATCGTCACGGCTGCGGGCCGGGGAACGCCCGGCGGGGTTCCCAAGGGTTTATCCCGATAAAGCAGCACTATTCGAGTGTGTAGATTCGCAGCCGAAGATAGGTCTGCGGAGAACAAACATGAGGGCACTATACAGGGCATCGGCCGCGTTGGCGGTCCTGTCGCTCGGGCTGCCCGGAGCGGCGCACGCGACCGAGGGCGGAACTTCGCTCTACCTCCTGGGGTCCGGCGGTCCCGGAACCGCCGTGATGCCCCCGGTCGAGGGCGTTTTCTACGACAAGACGATCTACGTCTACGACGGCAGCATCGGCGCGAACCGCGAGTTTCCGCTGAACGGCAAGATCGTCGCCGGTCTCGATGCCACGATCGTCGCCGACTTCGAAACCATTCTCCTCGTGCCCTCGACGCATTTCCTCGGCGGGACGATCGCCATCGGCGGGATCATGCCCTTCGGCGCGCCGATGATGAGCGCGGACGCGGTGCTGACCGGCCCGAATGGCGGGGTCTTTTCGGCGAACCGGCGCGATACCGCGCTTACCACCGGCGACCCGGTGGGAACGGTGATGCTCGGCTGGCATGGCAAGAAGTTGCACGCCCAGCTATCCACCCTGGTGAGCGTCCCGGTCGGCAATTACCGCGAGAACCAGTTGGCCAACCTTTCGCTGCACCGCTGGGTCGTGGACCAGTCCGTGGCCCTCAGCTGGCACGATACTGAGTCGGGCTGGGACATTTCGGCCAAGGGCGGCTACACGTTCAATGGCCGGAACGATGTGACCGACTATAGCAGCGGCGACGAGATCCATCTGGAAGGCGCCGTGGAAAAGGCGCTGTCGAAGAAGTTCTCGCTGGGCGTCCAGACCTACTACCAAAAGCAGGTCAGTAGCGACGTCGGCCCGCTCGGATCGTTCAAGGGCGAGGCGGTCGCCGTGGGCGGTACAGCCGCGCTCAATGTCATGATGGCGCGGACACCCGCGACGTTCCGCGCCCGCATCTTTCACGAACTGGACACCACCAACCGCCTCAAGGGCGACTCGTTCTGGCTGGATTTCTCGATCCCGCTGAAAATGAACATCCCCAAGCAATAAAGGCCCGGAGGACGCCGCAGATGGAAGACACACTTCGCCTCTTTGCCTCATCCTCCGCGCTCATTCTGGAGACGGTGGTCGCGCTCATCGTGGTCTACGGCGCGGCCGAGGCGCTGGTCCGCATGGCCGTACGCCTCACCCGCCGCCCCAACGCATGGACGCGCCGCCAGGTCTGGATGCAGTTCGCGCAGTGGATCGTGCTGGCGCTGGAATTCGCGCTGGGCGCCGACATCATCAGGACGGCCATCGCGCCGACCTGGGACGATGTCGGCAAGCTGGCGGCGATCGCCGCGATCCGCACAGGCCTCAGCTTTTTCCTTGAGCGCGACATCGACGAATTCGCGCCCGAAAAGGAAGCCATGGCCGCGGCGGCGAGAGCGGAAGAAATCCGCTCCTGACAAGGAAACAACGGGCCCCGGCCAAAGGGTTCTAACCCTGCCGCCTCAGCAAAAACCCCGATGGGGTTTGCCGATGGAACGCAGATAGTGGGAGAGTTCACGCGGCGTCTGTCACGCTTCGCTCCTTTTGTCCGGCCCGCGATATTGAAATCGAAACCGAAACACCGATCAAGGAAAGGAAGAGGTCATGGCCAGTCCCGGCTCACTGCGTTCCGGCTCTTTACGTTCAGGTCCACTGCGGCGCGGCCTTCTGATCATCGCGATGCTTGGCACCGCGGCAGGTGCGAGTTTCCCCGCGCAGGCCCAAAGCGCCGCGTCATCGGCGGCGAGCGCAGATGCCAGCGCCCCCATCGATCCGGCCGCCATGGCGGCGGTCGACAAGATGAGCGCCGCGCTTCAGGCGCTGTCCTCGTTCCACGTCCGGTCCGACGTCACCACCGAAGTGGTGCTGGTGACCGGCCAGAAGATCCAGTTCGGCGGAACGGTCGACACGTTTGTGCGCCGGCCCAATGCGTTCAGGATCATCGTCGCCGCCGACACCCGTTCGCGCGAGATGTATTATGACGGCAAGATCTTCACGATCTTCGCGCCGAAGCTGGGTTATTATGCCGACTTCGCCGCACCTTCGACGATCGGCCTGACCGTCGATAAGGCGCAGTCCCAATTCGATATCGAGATCCCGCTGGCGGACCTGTTCACCTGGAGCACCGACCAGAAGATCCGCTCCCGCATTCAGGAGGCGATGATCGTCCGGCCTGAGCAGGTCGGCGGCAAGCAGTGCATGCACTATGCGTTCCGGCAGGAACACGTCGACTGGCAACTGTGGATCGATCAGGGATCGCAAGGTCTGCCCTGCAAGATCGTGATCACCAACAAGGACGATCCGACGATGCCGCAGTACACGGCCCTGCTGACCTGGGACCTGACTCCGCTTTCGGCGAGTGAGAACTTTACCTTCGTGCCGCCGTCCGGTGCCAATCGCATCAACATTGCGGATGTCTCGAAGATGACGCCTGCCAAGGGAGAAGGACAATGAGCATGATGCTGAACGGCGGCGTGGCACTGGCTGCATCGCTTGCGCTGGCCTTCGAGGGAGCGCCGCTCGCCGCGCCCGCTTCCCATGCCGTCGGAACTTCACTTGACGGCGCGGGCGCCCTGCCGGTTGCCGAGCTTGCTCCCAAGCGTGGAGGCGGCGGCGGACATGCCGGAGGCGGGAGACCTGCCGGCGGCGGCGGCCATGCCGGCGGCGGCGCACATCCGAACATGGGCGGCGGCGGCCGTCCCGCCGCGCGCGGCGGGGCTTCAAGCAACATCAACCACAACGCCAACCGGAACGTGAATCGCAACGTCAACCGGAACGTCAATCGCGACGTCAACGTCAACGTCCACAATGACTATCACGGTCATGGCGACTGGGACGATTGGGACGATCACTGGCACCCGGCCGCGACGATCGCGACGGCCGCCGTCACCGCCGCCGTCGTAGGCAGCATCGTACGGTCGGTTCCGCCGAGCTGCTCGACCGTCGTGGTCAACGGTATCAGCTACTCGCAATGCGGCAACACCTGGTATCAACCGCAATATGCGGGATCGTCGGTCCAGTACGTCGTCGTCAATCCGCCGCGCTGAGGGCCCTGACGCCGCTCCGCGCAAGGCTACGGGAGCAACGGTATGAGCCTTCTCGTCGTCGTCAAGCTCGCCACCGTCCTGAGCGTGGTGCTCCTGCTCTTCGCGCTGGCCCTGCGCGCCAAAGTGAGTGACCTGATGTATCTGGTCATTCACTGGCGGCTGGGCCTCGGTGCTTTCGTGGCCATGTTCGTGCTGGTCCCGGCCGCCGCGTTCCTGATGATCTACCTTGTGGATCTGCCCCGGCCGGTGGTCATCGCCGTTGCGGCGATGGCGCTCTCTCCGCTGCCGCCGATCCTGCCCGGCAAGCAGATCAAGGCCGGCGGCGAGAGCTGTTATGTAACCGGCCTCCTGTTCGGGGCGACGATCGTTTCGCTGTTCGTCGCCCCGATCGGGATTGCCATCGCCTCGCGCATCTTTTCGCTCGACGTTTCGATATCGCCGCTGGCGCTGGTCAAGCCGCTGGCGATTTCGGTGCTGATCCCGCTCGTCCTCGGCCTGCTGGCGCAGCCCCTGTTCGGCTGCGCGGTGCCGCGCGTCAGCGCAATCGTCAGCAAGGTGGGCACCATTCTGCTGTTGCTGGTGGTGGTCGCTTTCGTCATCATTCTCGCACCCGCGTTTTGGAGGCTGGTGGGTAACGGAACGCTGGTCGCTTTTGCGGTGATGGCCGTGGTCGGCCTTGCTGCGGGCTATTGGCTGGGCGGCCCCGATCGCGGCGACAAGGCCGCACTCTCTTTGGCCGCATCGACGCGCCATCCCGGCGTCGCGCTTGCCATCGTTACCCAGACCATACCCAATGTGCCGCTGGTTCCGGCAGCGGTGGTGCTGTCGCTGGTCGTCTCGACCCTGATCGGCATTCCGTTCCTGCACTATCTCAGCAGAAAGAGCGCCGGAAGTCTCGCCTGAAGAACTGGCAGAAAGCGGCGCCGGATGAACGCGCGCCGTTTCGAGAGTGCGGTTAACGCTCTTCGCTACCCCTTTCCCGCTTCGTCGCCCCCAAAAAAAAACGCCGAGATGGCGGGCTCTTGGGCTAACATTCGCACAAAGAAAAGGCGCTGCGAGCATAATGGCTCGCAGCGCCTCCAACCCTGTGCTTTGGGCCTTATTCGGGCGGGTTCACGATCAGGTAAGTGACGCCGCTCGCTTGGTACTGCGGCTTGTACCAGACGTTGTCGCAGGAATAGTACGTCACGTCCGCCCGCGTCACTTGCGCGCAATTGGGCGGCAGCACAGCCACGACACTGCCCACGGGCATGGTGTTGATCACCACGGTCGTGTTGTTGTTCGCAGCGCTGCTGGCGACCACGGCCGCCGTCGTGCCGGCGATCATCCCCACGCCCACGGCATCCCAGTAAGGATCGTCATCCCAGCCCCAACCCCAGCCCCAACCGGGCGGCGGAGGAGGAGGAGGCGGTCCAGGGTGCGGTCCAGGGCCGGGGCCGGGGCCCGGATGTGGTCCAGGTCCAGGTCCAGGTCCAGGTCCAGGTCCAGGTCCAGGTCCGGGTCCTGGCCCAGGATGAGGGCCAGGACCGGGGCCCGGTCCGGGATGCGGTCCCGGATTTGGGCCCGGATTGGGTCCCGGATTGGGTCCAGGTCCGGGATGGGGTCCCGGCGACGGCGGCGGCACCCGGGGAATGTCGGGGTTGTGAATGCCCCCACCCCCGCTTCCGGGTGCATGGAAATTGTCCGGCGCGCGGCCCGGAGAGATGCCGCCGCGCATGCCGCCTCCGGCATGGAAGCCGCCGCCGGCGCGCATGCCGCCCCCGCCGCCGAAACGGCGCTGGGCTTCAGCCGGAGTCAGGGCCGTCGCGACCAGCAGCAGCGCGCTGGTGGCGGCGATGAGCTGGCAGGACCTTTTCTTGCGCATGTCACTGCTCCCCTGTTGCGGCCGCAAGGCTTATGCTTTTCGCGCCATCGGGCGGCGTAAACTTGAAGCGGCTTGCATCGAAGCTGGGAGACGTATTCCACGTCAGGTCCGCGCTGTAGGAACCGCGCGGGTTCGTATCGCGGTGCGTCACGACGATACGCAGCGGCAGCGGCGCCTTGCCGCGCGCGATCCACAGCTCCCAGTCGAGGTCATCGCCGCGATAGGCGAACTGGTCGCAGTCCTGCCCGTTGACGTTGGCATAACCGATACGCACCGCCTTGCGGATCCCGTCCGTAGTGGGATTGTCCGCCCAGTAGAACAAGTCCGCCAGCGGCAGGCTGATGCCATAATCGAGATAGACCTTGTCGATCGTCTTGCGGATCGTTGGCGGCGCGGCGACGGTGCTGAAGAACTTCTGCCGCGGCACGTTCACCGTGAAAGTCTTGCCGTCATAGATATACTCGCGGATGGTCCGGTCCGATTTCATCTGGACGAAGAATCCGGTCGGCCGCTGCACGTAGTACGTCCCCTCGTAACCCAAATGCACCGACAGGTCGGTGTCCTGAAGCGTGGTCTCGACGGTGGCATGTGTGTGCAGTTCGAACTTCTGGAGAGAGGCGAGATAGGCCCCCATCCCCTTGAGCGCGGACATCGCGACAGGATCGAGTACGAGCGTGTCGTTACCCGAAGATGGAGCCGCCGATGGGGTGTCTTGCGCGGCAGTGGCATTGTCCTGCGCGTTTGCCGGGACGGCCGACAGGGCCAGCGCCACTGTCAGAACGGCAGTCAGCGCCGGGGCTCCGACAGCCGCACCAGAATGAGTTGATCGCATGCAAGGCCTCCGCTTTGAGCGGTGCCCAGCCTCTCCCACGGCGCCATCCGTTGCCATCGGGGTTTATCCGGATGAACGGCCGGGCGGACCCCTTGCCCCAGCGGCAGGAACCCCTTGATGCGAATGGCATGAGGCCTTCCGTCAATCCATTCTCCACGGCTGACAGGTCCCCGGCACGCCGAAGCGATGCGGTGTTTTATCCACATGCATCCGCCGGGGTGGTTCGTGGGTGTTACGAAAAGGAAAAAAGTGCAAGCCGCTGAATTACTTGCCATCGCAATGGTAAACTTCCGCTCACCAGCACAAACGGCGACCGCCGATGGATCAAATTTGTCTATCCATCATCAATTTTAGCCGCAGTTATGTCTGGAATTATACCTGCATATTTGAGACAAACAGGCATGTTCCTTGGGGTATCCTCCCGAAATCCGCTCGGTGGCTCGGCTCCGGAATTCGCCGCATCTCGTTCAATTTATTACTGTCATGAGGGCAAGCAATGGCAACCGAGTGCGTAGCCTATCGCGATTCGAAGGGAGGGCTTCACGGAAGCCCCGAAAAAGCGACTCTCGAAGATCTCGCGGGTGTGCTCGGCCGCGTCGGTGACGAAGGCGGCATGACGGCAGGCGTGGCGAAGCTGATTTTCGAGAAACGCTCAGAAATTGAGCGCGTCTTCCTCGAACATGACTCCATGGTGGTGCGCAAGACAATCGAGTGCGCAACGGAATTTGCCGCCGCAGCGGAATAGATACCCCCTCTTCTCTCCTTCCCCACCCCGCTCATCCTGAGCTTGTCGAAGGATCCGGACCTCCCACCACGCCCGCAGTGGCTTCGACAAGCTCAGCCTGAGCGGGTGCGGGGAGCATGGCTTGCGGCAACCGGCGCCTCGCGAAGAGGCTCCCCGGCGCCAGCACCGGCAGGCGGAAACCCCAATCGCGGCACGCACCCTCCGAAAAATCGCAATAGCATCCCGGCGATTGGCAGTCCAAAACACTTCCGACTCAATCAGTTGCGGCCGAAAAATCATGCAAAACATAATTGCGCCTAACTTGGCGCCGCTCGCCCGCGCAGGAAACCTGATCGAATTCGACCAACCGAGGCCAAGTGGAACTATAATTTAAGAGGTGATTTCTAGTTCCGAAACATGTCCTTCATGACTCATCCTGTCCTGAGACGTCTGAGTTTCACGCTCAAGGCAAGGCATTTTTGGCCGGTCATCCTGCTGCTCCTCGCCTGTTTCGGATCTGTTCTGTTCCTGATCGCGCTCACCACGCGCGCGCAGGACGGTCTGGAACAGCAACGCGAACAACAGGCCGTGGAAGGCGCCGTGCGCACTCTGACGGTGGGGGTCCAGCACGATTTGCAGGACTATGCGAAGTGGGACGATGCCGTCCGCCATATCAGTATGGGCCTGCAACCAGGTTGGGTTGACGACAACGTCGTTGCCTATCTCGGCCGAATTCAGGGCTATGAGGACATCTTCATCCTGAATGGCCGGGATGAGACCATCTACAGCTTCAGGCACCCTCACGCCCCCGCGCACGCCGCGCAGGAAACGCTCGGCCCGGCATTCACCCGCTCGATAGACGAAGTGCGAAAGATGCCGCGCGAAGGCAGCCCCATCGAGGCGGGCTTCAGCCGCCAGGGCAATCGCATCGTCACCTATTCCACTGCCGCCATCGTTCCCCTGACACCCAAAGTCTCGATCCCGGCCGACCAGCCGACGTTCATGCTGGTGATCGCCCATGCCATCGATGCTGCGACTCTGGCCCGGATCGCACAGGAACTGCGCCTTTCGACCGTGAAGTTGAGCCTCGCGCCGCCAGAGCCGTCATCCGCATCGGTTGCCTTGAAGGGAACCGATGGCACGACACTCGGCTGGCTGGCGTGGGCGCCCCATCAACCGGGAACCCGGCTGCTGCGGGAAGTGGCGCCGGCCATCGTCGCGCTGGGGCTGCTCTCGGTGGCGGCGGCGATACTAATCTTCCAGAACAACAGCCGCACGATCGAAGCGCTTCGGCAAAGCGAATTGCGCGCTCGCCACCACGCGGGTCACGATTCGCTGACCGGGCTGCCCAACCGGCGGACCCTGCTATCCCAGATTTCCGCCCACCTCGCCGCAGGGGACGATCTCACGCTCCTGTTCATGGACCTCGACGGGTTCAAGGACGCCAATGACGTCTACGGCCACGCCGCCGGAGACCTCCTGCTGAAAGAAGCCGCCGCGCGGGTTCGCAGCATTGCCGAGGGCGAACTCGTGGCGCGGGCCGGAGGAGACGAATTCGCGGTCCTGCTCTCCCGCGACATGGCGCGGGAGGCGGACTGCATCTGCGAGAATATCATCCGCTCGTTCGAGGCCCCGTTCGTCATCGGCGCCTATCGCGTCACGCTGGGCATCAGCATCGGTTGTGCCGATGCGGCCGATGTGGGGCCGGAAGGACAGGACGAACTGATGCGCCGCGCGGACGTGGCTATGTACGCGGCCAAGGGGGACGGCAAGAACTGCACCCGCAAATATGCCGTCAATCTGGACGAAGGCCACCTGCTGAGAATGAAGCTGGAGCGGGACCTTCAGGCCTCAATCGCCGGCAAGGAACTCTATGTCCATTACCAGCCCATCGTCGCGTCCGACAATGCAAGGATCGTGGCCGTGGAGGCGCTCGTGCGCTGGCGCCACCCCGAACACGGCGACGTTCCGCCGGATGTCTTCATTCCCATTGCCGAACTGAGCGGCCTGATCAACGCGGTCGGCCGTCAGGTGCTCTACCAGGCCTGTCTGGCCATGCGGGAGACCGCACTCGAACTGGCGGTCAACATTTCGCCGGTACAGTTCTGGGACCACAACCTGCTGGACGACGTGCGCAATGCGCTACAGGAAACTCAGTTCCCGCCTGAGCGGCTGGAGCTGGAAATCACGGAAAGCCTGCTGCTGCGCCGTCCCGACAAGGCCGCGCAAGTGATCAACCGGCTGCGCGAACTCGGCGTCCGGATCGCGCTGGACGATTTCGGCACCGGCTATGCGAGCATCGGCTACCTGCAAAGGCTTAAACTGGATCGGATCAAGATCGACAAGGCCTTCGTCGCGCCGCTCAGCCGCGATGCCCGCTCGCGCGAGATGATGCTCTCCATCGTCGCGCTGGCCAATGCCTTCGACGCAGAAGTCACGGCCGAAGGCGTGGAGACCGAGGAACAGGCGCGGATCGCGCGCGCGGCGGGCTGTACCCGCTTGCAAGGCTGGCACTTCGGGCGGCCGACCTCGGGCGAAGAACTTTGCGCCGCGCTGGGACCGGAGACGCAATCGCACCCCGCATGACCTGCGATCATTCGGTGAATTTTCCACCAAATGATCGCTTATCGACATCGAATTTCATGGCCGCGTCATAATACTCTTCACAATTCCGGAAGCCTGTTTCATTCAAGGCAATCTGTTCGTTCAGTCTCTCGATCACAGGAGCCAACGCGATGTCGCCCTTGCCACTTGCATCGGTAGCCCTTCTGGGCCTTCTGCTCACCGCTCCATCGGCGGCTCAGGCGTCTTCTTCGCCCGCCAACGCAGTGCACACGACCAAGGCCGCCGCCAAGAAAGTGACCGGAAGCGAAGTGCCGGAAGGCTTCAAGTTCGCGCCTGACGGAACCACGCTGATCCACGTCTCCAGTGGGCTTCGCTTCCCGGCACAAGTGGAAGGCTTCACCCGTCTCAAGGAACAGGCCTTCGATACGAGCGGAGACTATGTCGCGATCGGCTACGATCACTTGCTGAACGAGGGCAAGGACCACCTCATCGTGCGAATGGCCGTGGTGCATATCGACGATATGCCTGCCAAGGATCACTACACGATCATGCGGCAGCAGACGATGTCGCACTTCTCGGCGCCCCAGATCGTCTCCGAAGGCCCGGTCACCGTGCCGAACAACCCGAACCTCGATGCCTATCGCGGCATCTTCAGCGGTAACCGGAACAATGTTCCCTGGCGCTTCAGTCTGACCACCGCGAACTACGGCTACTGGAGCGGACGACTGACCGCCGCCTATCCCGAAAGTGACGCGGCCGAGGCCGAGAAGTATCTTGACGGTCTCCTTGTCGCGATCCGGGCACAGACACCGCTCATACAAAAGCACGGATGAGCCCGGTTGAAAATTCGCCACGGGCGAATTTTGCGGCACCGGCCCGCTCCCCCACCCGACCTCCCACAAGTATACCCTGATGGAAGATCGGATGGATGAGCGAGCCAGTGCCGCCGTTCAGATGGCAATCACCACTTTGCCGAAATGCTGCCCGGTCTTGAGATAGCCGAAAGCGTCGGGCAGTTTTTCCAGCGGAAAGCTCCGGTCGATCACCGGCCGTATTCCGTGCGCCTCGATCGCGCGCACCATGTCGAGTTGATCGCGCCGACTACCCACGGTGACGGCTTGCAGCCGCAGGCGCTTAGCCTGCACGATCGCGAACGGCATCGTGTCGATATCGAAGCCTGCCGCTGCCCCGATGATAGCAATGTGACCGCCCGTCCTCGCCGCCACCAACGATTGCGGAAGCGTGTGCGGCCCGCCGACCTCGATGACATGATCGGCGCCCAGCCCGCCAGTAAGCTCAAGCACTGCGGCACCCCAGTTGGGATCCTCGCGGTAATTGATGACATGATCCGCGCCCAGTTCCTGCAAGCGGTCCAGCTTTTCGCGGCTTGAAGAGGTCGCGATCACTGTGGCGCCGGCAGCCTTGGCGAATTGCAACGCAAACAACGACACGCCGCCGGTGCCCAGCACCAGCACGGTCTCACCGGGGCGGACCTGCCCATCGGTCACCACCGCGCGCCAGGCGGTGACACCGGCGCAAGTGAGCGTCGCGCTTTCGGCATGCGTGTAACCGGCGGGGGCACGCGTGAAGTGAGACACTGACCGGGTCGCGAATTCACAGGCATAACCGTCTGCCGGACCGCCGGGAGAATTGTTCAGCTCCGCCCGCTCGACATGACCGTCGCGCCAGTTGGGATGAAAAGTGCTGACGACCGCGTCCCCCACGGCAAAGCCGGAGACCGCCGAGCCGACCTCGACCACCTCACCCGCGCCGTCGGACAAGGGGATCAGCCCGTCCTTCGCGGGGAACACGCCCCGCACGACAAGATCGTCCCGAAAATTCAGCGACGCCGCGCGAAGGCGTACGAGGATCTCGTCGGGACCGGGCGAAACGACATCGACTTCGCCCGGTTCCAGGTGATCCAGCCCCGCCGGTTGGCGGATGTGCATCGCTCTTGCGCGCTTCATTCGATGTCCCCTCGGTTCGTTCGGTCAGGGGGTAGTTTGCGTTCGGGACGGGGTCCAGACGCGAACCTGCCACAACCGTGATGACACCGCCCTGCCGATCAATCGCGGGCTCAAATCCGGCAATTCCGCATTCGACAGGAAGTACAACCTGTACTCCACACATCGTCACCCTGAACTTGTTTCAGGGTCCATCTCTCCGCCCGCACCGCCGTCGCCTTGGCAGGCCGGGATATCGGCTGGTTCCCGAAACACCCACGTTGGCGGCCAGATGGATCCCGAAACAAGTTCAGGATGACGGGCATGACGGGCGCGTCGTACCGCGGAGCAAACTCCGCGGTACGCCTTGCATTCAGAATGTGTAGCGCGCGCCAATCTTGAAGGTGCGCGGTTCGATCACACGGCTCAATCGGCCATCGGTCGGTCCGTCGGCGTCGAATGCGGGAATATAGGATTCGTAGTAATAGGCGATGTCCTTGTCCCGGCTGTCGAAGATGTTGAGCACTTCGCCATAGATCTCGATCTTCTTGCCCTTCCACGCGGCGCGGGCGTTGACGACGGTGCTGCCCTGGTCGCGCACCGAGTTGTCCTCGACCAGCGGATAGGGCCCGAGATGGCGGACGCGGATGCTGGCTTCCCACGGGTCGAGCACGATCGAGGCCCCCGCCGAGGCGGCGTTCTCGAAGGCATTGGGAATGCGATCGCCATTGTCATAACGCGAGTGGTTCTCGGTATAGTTGCCGTCGAGCGCCAGCCACGGCAGCGGACGCCAGAAGGCGACCACCTCGTAGCCATGGCGCTTGCTGGCGCCGGTGGGCTCCACCGCGTTGGAATCGCCTACGAAGCGCAATTCGCTGGCCACATCGAGCCACCAATACGTGCCCGTCAGCGAGAACTTGCCGATCTGGAGGCGGCCGCCCAGTTCCTTGCCGGTGCCGCGCACCAGCACGGGCACCGGCGTATCCACATTGACCGCACCGCGCACGTCGTTCGAATGGAAGCCCCGGCCCCAGTTAGCATAGACTTCGAACTGCGGCGTCACTTCATACGCGGCCGAGAACTTGGGCGAAACGATGGAATCGTGCCCGTTGCCCTCGCCGAGCGCGGCGGCCGCCGCATCGCGTGCGCGCACCGAATAGTGATAGTAATCGCCGCGCAGCCCGCCGGTCAGGCGCAGGCCGGGCAGCGGCTTCCACATCGCTTCGCCGTAGAGCGCACCGGAAAGCTCTTCGACATGATAGCGGCCGAGCGAATAGAGCAGCTCTCGATCCGCCGTGCGATTCACGCCGACGCTGCCAATGTGGTCGTAGCGATTTTCGGTTCCGACAGTGAATTGCAGGCTATCTGCAAGCTCCCACTGCTTGCGCGCGGTGAGGCCGGTGACCCAGCGCTTGTCGTACTGCTCGATCTGCGCGCTGGTGCCGTCCGGGTCACTGTAGGTGGGGTTCGAGTACATGTTCCAGTCGTAGTACTGGGCGTAGAGGTTTGCGCTCCAACTGGCCTGCGTCACGCCGACATTGCCGACGAAACGCGTGGTCCGCCCGCGCGCGGAAGGATCGGGCGAGCAAAACACATCGGGGCAGATGTCCGAGCCGATGATGCGCTCGGGGATCTGTTCGGTCGGCCGCCAGGTGGCGTGATAGGCGTGGAGCGAGGCTTCCAGCTTTCCCTCGCCAAGCGGCACCGCGTACTTCGCGAAAACCGCGTAATGGCGCAGATGCTCGGCCTCTTCCCAGGGCCCGTCATAGCGCTTGGCTTGCCCGACAAGGGTGAGATCGCCGCTGCCCAGATCCTTGATCGTGCCGCCCGCTGCGAGACGCCCCGCATTGTAGGAACCGCCTTCCACCGAGACCCAAGGCCGGTCGAACCCATCGATAGTGGTCATGTAGGCCGCGCCCGCCAGCGCAAAATCGCCGCCATCCGCGCGATAGGGCCCTTTACGGAAATCCTCCCGGGCGACGATCTCGGGGATCAGGCCGTTGAGGTCGAGATAGCCCTGCCCGTGGCCGTGCGTGCGCAAGTTCATCTGCACGCCGTCGATATAGGTCGTGAAATCGGTCCCGTGATCGAGGTTGAAGCCCCGCAAAAAGTACTGGTTTGCCTTGCCGCTGCCCGAATGCTGGGCGGCGACCATGCCCGGCACGGCTTCCAGCAATTCGGCGACGCGAAGCAGGGGGCGGACCAGCAAGTCCGAGCCTGCCACGCTGCCCTCACTGGCGGCATGGGCCTCACCGATCTTCGCCTCGCCGCGGCCGAAGACCACGATTTCTTCGGCGGTTCCAGCGTCCGACGCGGAAGGCGCGTCCTCCGCAAGGGCAGGAGTGGAAGCAATCGCGCACAGGGCCACGCATGCGCAAAATGCAGTTATACGGAAAGTCATCAATATTTCCCCGGCGTCTTGCGACTACCGGCAGAGACCTGCCGCCTGCGACGGTCGGCGCGCGTGGACGGCCGGACGCCCGAGGCGACCGTTACGCGAACCGATGCGGTCTCCACCGCTCGTTCGTCGCTCAGACGGAAAAATCACCGGGCCCCGGCCATCCCCTGGGCCAAAGCGAGAGCGACCAGACGCCGGCAGGTCTCCTGGCTCACGGGTCACGGCACGATGCACGGCCTTCCCAGGCCCCGCATGACTTAGCGTCCGGCCCAGTGGCTGCGGCAGGCGTCCTTGCCCTGCCGCGATGTGCATCGCGCTCGCCGCTTACAGTTGCAGGGACAGCCTCGGATTCAGGGGCGAGCCCCCTCACCGCGTTCCCTATTAAGCCTCTTTCAAGGCACCGGCGCGATCTTGCCCTTCCGGTCCACAGGACGCGGAAAGACGGCGCCTGCTAACTTGCCCCGCAGGCGGACGCAAGGGCAGGAAGCGCGTTTCGGATTGTTCCGGCGATGTTTTCGGGCTGAGGAGATGTGTTCGGGGCGCTTACGGCTCGCACCGTCTGAGCGCTGCGGCGGCTTCGTCGAATGCCGTCCAGGTGCGCTTGGCAAGGCTCCCCCCGACGCTGCACCGCCGCACGCCCAGATCCGCGAAAGCGCGAATACTCGCATCGTAGTCGTGGATGACGACATTGACCGGCTTGGGCGCAACGGCCGACACCAGTTCGGCAACGGCGCCCAGATCGAGGATGAACGGCACGAACAGGCAATCCGCGCCGGCTTCGGCATAGGCGACCGCTCGGGCGATACTCTCCTTCGCAGTCATGCCCGGCACCCGGAAATTCTCGTTGCGGCCGATCAACATGACAGCCGGATCGATCGCATCGATTGCCGCCCGCGCGGCGGCAATGCGCTCTACCGCAAGGCCAAGGTCGTACATGCTATGGCCCGACCAATCCTCAATGGATAGGCCCGCAACGCCGGTATCCACCGCCAGCGCGACGTTCGCGGCCACCTCGTCCGGATAGTCGGCAAAACCGTTCTCGAAGTCGGCATTGACCGGCAGGTCGGTCGCGGCGACCAGCATGCCGAGATGGTCCAGCACTTCGTCACGGCTGAGCTGGCCATCGTCCCTGCCGGCAGCCCACGCGGCGCCCGCGCTGGTGGAGGCAATCGCCTTGAAACCCAGCTTGGCGAGACGCACCGCGCTCCCCCCGTCCCAGGCGTTGGGGATGATGAAGAACCCGCTCTCATGCAGCTTGCGGAACGCGGCTCGCTTCTCGGAAGTGGTCGGCATCGTGGTTCTCCTTGGTGCGGAGAATATCCACGATTGGCCTGTGGGCCAGCGCAAAGACATTCCGTTCCTCGCGGAGGATGAACCGCTCGCCCCTGTCCGGCAGGCTCACGCCGTGGTCGGCAGCGCGGTCCGGTATACGACGGGACGCAGCGCGAAGCTGGTCGTCACTTGCGCCACGCCCTTGATCCGGGTGAGCCGCGCGCGCAGGAAATCCTCGAACGCGCTCAGCGACGGCACCAGAACGCGAAGCTGATAGTCCGCTTCCCCGGTCATCAGATAACATTCCATGACTTCCGGAAAGCTTGTCACCGCGTCTTCGAACAATGCCAGATGGTGATCGTCCTGCTGATCGAGCCGCACGCGGACGAAGGCGGTTACCGACAAGCCGACAGCCTCCGGATCGACCAGCGCAACATAGCCGGTAATCACGTTGTCGCTTTCGAGCTGCTTCAGGCGCCGCAGGCACGGCGAAGGGGACAGCCCGATCCGATCCGACAGGTCCTGATTGGTCACGCGGCCATTGATCTGCACTTCGTCGAGAATACGCCTGTCGAAGTGATCGAGCGACGAATTTGGCATATAATTCTCTCCGGCTATCTAGATTTGGCACTATCTGCCACCCGTGCAGCGCATCGCGCATGGTTTTGCAAGGACCTGCCTCAGCGATCCGGCCTATTCTCCTTCGCAATAAGTACGGGAGAGACGGAAATATGGCGGCTATCGTCGAACATGATCGGGCCGAAATCGTCAGCGCGATTGAGGCGCTGGAAAAGCGACTGCTGTGGCTTTCCGCCTGGACTATCCATAACGCCAACCACATTCGCGAGAAGCGCGATGGACTGAAAGTGGGCGGCCATCAGGCAAGCTGCGCCTCGATGACGGCGATCATGGCTGCGCTCTATTTCCATGCACTTCGCCCGCAAGACAAGGTTGCGGTGAAGCCGCACGCCGGACCGCTGCTCCATGCGATTCACTATCTGCTGGGCAACCAGAGCCTCGACCACTTGCAGCGCTTTCGCGGGCTGGGCGGCGTGCAGAGTTACCCCTCGCGGACGAAGGACGCGATCCCGGTGGATTTCTCGACCGGATCGGTGGGTCTTGGCGTGGCAGTCACGGCCTTTACCAGTCTGGTGCAGGACTATCTGATCGCCCACGGCCAGGTGCGCGAGGAAGACGCAGGCCGGATGATCGCGCTGATGGGCGATGCCGAGTTGGACGAGGGCAATATCTACGAGTGCCTGATCGAAGGCTACAAGCACGATCTGCGCAATTGCTGGTGGATCGTCGACTACAACCGCCAGTCGCTGGACGCCACGACGGCGGACCGCATGTTCCGCCGCTTCGACGACATTTTCGAGACTTGCGGCTGGCGCGTGGTCACGCTGAAGTACGGCAAGTTGCAGCGCGAGGCTTTCGCGCGGCCCGGTGGCAAGGCGATCGAGGAATGGATCGACGGCTGCCCCAATGCGGAATTCGCTGCGCTCACCTATCAGGGCGGAGCGGCTTGGCGCGCGCGGCTCATGGCCGATATCGGCGAGAAGGCCCATGTACGCCAACTGATCGAGAGCTTCGACGACGACAGTCTGGCCGCGCTGATGACCAACCTCGGCGGCCACTGCATCGACACTCTGACCAGCGCATTCGATGCCTGCGACGATGACCGGCCCACGCTGTTCATCGCCTATACCGTCAAGGGGCACGGGCTGCCGCTCGCCGGGCACAAGGACAACCATTCGGGGATGATGAACAAGCCCCAGATGGAGCAGTTCCGCGCCAGCATGGGCATTGCCGAAGGGCAGGAATGGGAGCCGTGGGGCGGTCTGGGCGATAATGTTGCAGCCCGGCTCAAGGCTTTCATCGAGACCACCGCGCTCGCAAGAAAGCCTGCCGAGCCGGTGGCGCCCTCCGTCGCGGTTCCGGCACTGATCACTCCCGATGGCACCGAGCAATCCACACAGGCCGCGTTCGGGCGCATCTTGCTCGACATCGCCAAGTCCGGTGAGGAACTGGGCGACCGCATCGTCACCACCGCGCCGGATGTGACGCAGACCACCAATCTGGGCGGCTTCGTCAACCAGCGCGGGCTGTTCCGCCGTCAGGAACTGGTGGACGTGTTCCAGAAAGCGAAAATCCCCTCCGCGCAGAAATGGCAGGGACATGCCGCCGGACAGCACATCGAACTGGGCATTGCCGAGAACAACTTCTTCATCATGCTCGCCTCGCTGGGGCTTGCCGCGCCGCATTTCGGCACGCGACTGTTGCCGGTGGGCACGGTCTACGATCCCTTCATCGCGCGCGGGCTCGATGCGCTGAATTACGGGTGTTATCAGGATTCGCGGTTCCTGCTGGTCGGCACCCCCTCCGGCCTCACGCTGGCGGCGGAAGGCGGCGCGCATCAGTCCATCAACACACCGCTGATCGGCATGGGGCAGCCGAACCTGACCTATTTCGATCCCGCCTTTGCGGACGAGCTTGCGCTCATCATGGGCTGGGCCTTCGCACATATGCAGGAGGCGGACGGCGGTTCGGTCTATCTGCGCCTTTCGACGCGCTCGATTCCGCAAGTGACGCGCGAGGACGCGGCATGGGAGGGCGATGCGCTCAAGGGCGGGTATTGGCTGCGGAAACCCGGGCCCGGCGCAGAGGCGGCGATCGTCTTTTCCGGCGTCGTCGCCCCGGAAGCGCTGTCCGCGTGGGAGCAGCTTGCCGACGACCTGCCCGGGATCGGGCTGCTCAACGTCACATCGCCCGACCTGCTGCATCGCGGCTGGTCAGAGCGCCGGGCAGCGCGCTGGAATGGCGGCGAGGCTCGGCCCTGCCATGCGGAAACACTGCTGTCGGCACTCGCGCCTAGCGCGGGTCTCGTGACCGTACTCGACGGATCGCCAGGGGCGCTCTCATGGCTGGGCGGGGTCAGGGGAATGCGGGTCAGTCCGCTCGGAACCGACCGCTTCGGGCAGACCGGCGACCTGATCGATCTCTACCGCGAATATCGCCTCGATGCCGATGCGATCATCGATGCCGTCGCGGAACTGTTCCTCGGGGATTGACCGCTTATCCGGCTACGCCGCGCATTCGCCGCGTAGCCGGACAACCAGCGCCGCCTTACAGGGCCTTGGCCATGTTGAGATGGGCAACCACGATCGGAATCACGTGATCCGCGAAAGCCTTCAGCGAAGGCACGTCTCCGGTCGAGGAATAGGCCTTCAGAACATCAAGCGTCGCTTGGTGACCATCCACCTGCGCCTTGGCGAAAGCCTCGTCGAAGTCCTTACCCGACTTGGTGGCGAGCGTGTCGAGCGTCTGCTGCTGCGCGGGGCTGAGCGTCGGATCGGGCGTGATCGCCGGAATCGCAGCGCTGGCAGCGGTCTTCAGCAAGGTGGTGGACTTGGTGTGGGCCGTAATCATCTGCTCGGCAAAATGCTTGACGTTAGCCGACTGGGCGTGCGTCGCGGCAAGCTTGGATGCGGCGATTTCGAAGGCGTCGCTGGCGGCAGCGGTGTTGGCGAAGGCCTGCCCCGGGCTCACGACCTCTGCAACGGTTTCTGTAGCGGTGGGCACCACGGCGGGCGGCATCGCGGTATCCGGGGCCGCGGGAGAGGTCGCCTCGGCGGGCTGGGGCGATTCTTTCTTGCACCCCGCCAAGGCGAGAACCGCAAGCGGGATTGCGAACAGAGCGGCATTTTTCATGAAAAAGCTCCCGTTTCGAAAGATGGCAATCGTGTTCCCCCAACTACTCAAGGCCTGACGCGTTCCCGTTGGACCGCTCCGCCCCCCCGGAGGCCCTTCCTCCATTCAACGCAATTGGCTGTCCTTGCTCCCGCGCCGATTGATGCCCCCATGGACCGGCACCTTGTCGCGCCAGGCCTGACAGACAACGCAAGTGCGGACACCGGGCATTGCCTGACGCCGCGCGTCCGGGATGGGATCGCCGCAGTCCTCGCATTCCGCGAGGCCTTCGCCATAAGGCATTCGCGCCCTCGCGGCCGATATCGCGTCCTTCAGGCTGTCTTCTATCTGGTCCTGAACGGCGCCGTCCGGCGCCCAGCCATTGGCCATGACTGATGCCTTTCCATCCCCCGACTTGCGGGCACGTCATCGACAAGGCCGGTGACGTCATATTACAAAAATGGGCGGCCCTCATGCGCGACGAGCAGATCGTGCATGTCCGAGGCGTGATCCTCCTCGTCGGCCAGAATGTGTTCCAGCATGATGCGCGTGGTGGGATCGTGATCGTCGAAATAGCGGATCAGTTCCTGATAGTGCTCGATCACCAGCCGCTCAGCCACGAGATTCTGCTTGATCATCTCAACCAGATTGCCGCCGTTTCCGTATTCCGTAGCGGCGCGCGAGGCCAAGCCTTCGGGGTTGAGGTTCGGTACTCCGCCAAGCTGGTCGATGCGGTTCGCGGCCATCATCATGTGCTCGTGCTCGCTCGCGGCGTGCTCTTCGAATTCGGCGGCGACGCTCTTGGAGGTGATGCCGTCCGCCGTGATCGCGTGCATCTGGTATCGCAACACGCAGACGAGTTCGGTCGCCACCACGTTCTGCAACAGCTCGATCGTCTTTGCGACATCGCCGTGATAGCTGGGCATCACCGCGCCATCGTCCAGCGACTTGCGCGCCCGTGCGCGCAGAGTCTTGACGTCGGTCAGAAAGGCGCTGCGTTCCTCGACTTTGCCTGCCATGGTGGAGTTCCTGTCATGGATGTTTGCGCCTTCAATGACTATGGCCGCCCCCTTGTTCCACGCGAACGACTCTCAACAATGACCTGGGCGCTTCAAGACTGTCCTTGTCTTTGATTTCGCGGCGTATACTCGGATATTTAGTTTTGCGCCGACCGACAGCCGTTGGCTGCGACCTGCGGAAATCGCCATGGGCAATCAGAGTGAGCGGCATTTCCCACTCATTGCCCACCCCGAACCGGACTACAAAAAGGGCATGAAAACACTGGAAAACACGCTCGCCCTGCCCATTCGGCAATTGTCCAATCCCGTGCAGCTTGGTTTGGGAGCGGTCATCTCTTGCGCCGGTGTCGCCTTGACGCTGGGACATCTTGCCAGCGCGCTCTGACTATTCCCTCGCGGCCACACCTCTGAGCTACTGAAGTCCTGCGATTGCCAAGACCGGGCAACGGGTTATCATGCCCTTCATGTCGTTTGGAAATCGCACGGGCCGCCCCGGCCGATGAACGCTGGAGACGGGGCACGCGAACACGCGCCTTTGTCGAGGCAATCCATGGCGATCGCCGCCTTTTCGACGATCGTCGAATGGTACGATTTCACACTCTATCTCTATCTGGCCACCGTCCTGTCGCGGGTGTTCTTCGGTGGCAATGAAGCCGCGCTTTCGACCACACTGGGCGGTTTCGCGATTGCCTATCTGATGCGCCCCCTCGGCGCCGCAGTCTTCGGCCATGTCGGAGACCGATATGGACGACGGCGAATGATGCTGATGTCCATGGCACTGATGACGGCGGCCATGCTCGCCACTGCTGCCTTGCCCACTTATGCGAGCATCGGCCCGGCCTCTGGCTGGTTGCTGTTGTTCCTGCGCTGCATAATGGGATTTTCGGTGGGCGGCGAATATACCGGCGTGGTCGCCTACCTGATGGAAGGCGCGCATCGCGGGCGGCGCGGGCTTGTTACCTCCTCCGCCGCGGCGGCGAGCGAGTTGGGCGGGCTGCTGGCAGCGGGACTTTCCGCACTGGTGGTCAATGCACTGGCTCCGGCCGCACTCGATTCATGGGGCTGGCGCATACCTTTCCTGTTCGGCGCGGTTCTGGCCGGAGCCGTGCTGCTGGCGCGCGCCACGCTGGAAGAATCGCCCGAGTTCGAGCGGCAAGTCATCCACCGCACAGTTCCCGAGCAGCCGCTGCGTCAGGTCCTTTCCCGCCACCGCGCGGCAATCGCGCGCGGCTTCGCCATTTCCGCGCTGGGTTCGATCACCTACTATGTCGGCATCACCTATGTGCCCGTGTTCATCACGGGAACGGGCGTGATGGTAGAGAGCCAGGCGCTGTGGCTCTCTACGGCGGCGGCGGTCATGGTGATTTTCGTGACGCCTTTCGTGGGCGCCCTTTCCGACCGGATCGGACGGCGGCCGGTGCTGCTGGGAGTGGGCGTGCTTTCGGTTCTGGCGCCCGCCAGTTGCTTCGCGGCGATGGGCATGGGCTCATACGGCGCTGCCCTGATCGGCGCGCTGATATTGGCGGCGCTGGGCGGTGCGGTCAGCGCCGTAGGGGCAGTGGCTACGGCCGAACTGTTTCCCGGAGAAGGCCGGCTTTCGGGGCTTGCCCTTGGAGCAACTGCGGCAACGGCGATATTCGGCGGTCTTGCGCCATTCGTTGCCCACTGGCTGGTTGCGCTGACCGGGTGGCAAGCCGTTCCGGGCCTGATGATCGCCGCTGTCGCCCTCGGCGTTTTGCCGGTCTTTGCGATGATCCCCGAGACCCGGCCCACTCGTTCGGCCTGATGTCGACGCTTCCCCGCCTGTCGCGACGGGGAAGGGTGGAGAGGGTATTACAAAGGCTTAGAAGGCAACGCCCAGCGTTCCGAAGATCTGGCGCGGCGCCGACGAGTGGAACACCAGCAGCGTCCCGGCAGCGTCATCCGGTGCAAACACGCTGTTGTCGAAGTTCGACGCATAGCGCTTGTTAGTCAGGTTGGTGACGTTGAACGAAAGCTTCGCGCCCTTCACCACGCCGACCGAACCGAAGTCATACCCCACGCCGAGATCGAAGGTGGTGTAGCCACCGAAGCTCTGGTCGTTGGTGTATGTGTAGTAACGGCGGCCGGTATACTTGCCCTGAAGCGAGGCCGAGAAGCCGTTCTGCCGCACGGTCAGCACGCTGGAGACCATCTCCTTCGGCGTATCCACCTGCCGCTTGCCGGCGGTTGCCTTGACGACGCAAGTGGTCGTGCACCAGTTGAGATCGTCATCATAAGTGGACTTGTTGTACGATGCCGAGTTGTACCAGGTCAGCCACGGCGCCGGCTTCCACAATACGCCCAGTTCCACGCCCCGGCTGGTGACACCGCCGGCATTGTGGAAGGAATTGCCGCAGCCCGGATTCTGCTGCTGGTTGGTCGGGCACGGGTTGTACTGCAGCAGACGATTGTCGAAATTGACCCAGTAGCCGCTCAGTGCGAGCTGAACCGGGCCGTTCACATAGCGATAGCCGCCTTCGAAGCTGCGCGATGTCTCGGGCTTCAGCGTCTTGCCCTGCGCGTCCCAGACGGGCTGCGTCACCGACTGCGGGCCGAGTTTGAAGCCGCCCTGGAACATCGCCATGTTCTCGGCATAGCTGGCATAGAGTTCGTGGTGGTCCGCAACCTGCCAGTGCACACCCGCCTCCGGAAGGAAGAAGTCCTTGGCGGTGAGCGAACCCGTCGCGAACTGGCTGGAGGCCGGCGGCGGCGTCTTGGCGATACCGTCCTGCGCCTCGGCATCGGACCGCGAATAGGTGCCCTTGAAGCCGAAATCGATCGTTAGCGCGTCATCGAGCAGCTTGATCGTGTCCTGCACGTAGAACTGGCGCGTCTTCCACTTGGTTTCCTGCACCCACTGGGCCGTGTCAGGCTGGCCTTGCAGGAACTGGCCGAGATCGAACGGACCGGTGACATTCGCCCAGATATAGCGCGCAGCGCTGCTCTTGTTTTCCTCCAGCCAGAAGCCCGCCTGGAACTGGTTGAAGCCGACGTCCCAGGTGAGGCTGCCGAGCCCGCCGGTGCGGTTGATGGTGTAGCGCGTGTCGCGGATCTGGACCGGCACGTCGTCGTCAGTGGTCGCCGTGCCCTGCTTGGACCAGCCGACGATCCAGTTGTTGCCCGCACCCTTGTCGGTGTGGTGATAGACCTGCAGATGGGCGGTTAGGGACTTGGTGACGTCGAAGTCCCCGGCAACATAGAACAGGTTGTCGTTACGCAGGATCTGGCCGTTGGTATAGGTAACGTCGGCGTTCTTTTGCGGCTTGGGTGCATTGACGCACTTGCCCGGTGCGGTCGGGCCGGTCACCGTGCAATAGGCGACGCCGAGGTAGGACTGCCAGTCCGGCGCATAACCGCCCCAATCCCAGCCGAGGCGGCCAAGCATGTCCTTCGACAGATAGGGATCATCGGCCTGATTCGTACGCGAAATGTCCGCGAAGGCGGTGATCTTTCCGCCGGTGAATTCGTACTGCGCCTTGCCGTTGAGCTGCTTGCCGGTGGACCGGTTCCACGCGCGCTGGTTCACGAACAGGTCCTGCTCGCTGTACTGTCCGGAAACATAGGCCGAGAAACCGCCATGCTCGCCCGTATCGAAGCGCGCGAACGTGCGCAGGCTGTCCTGGCTGCCAAAGCTCTGGCTGGCCATCAGCCCCATTTCCTTGTGGGGGGCGCTGCTGAGGTAGATCAATGCGCCGCCAAGGTTGCTGGTCGACGCGATGCCAAGGCCGGCGATCCCGGTCGCGAGATTGGCCTCGCCGAGGTTCTCCGAAATCAGCGCGCGGCTGATCGAGAGGCCGTTGTAATTGTTGTAGGCGCCATCGCCCAGCGGCATGCCGTCGAGCGTGTAGCCGAGATGCGTGGTGCTGAAGCCGCGCACCTGAAGCGACAGCGACTGCTCGTTGAGACCCAGTGCGTCGATCGACTGCGCGCTGACGCCGGGAAGGAAGTTCAGCGCCTTCTGCACGCTGGTACCCGGGGGCAGGACATCGAGGTTCGCGGGCAGGAGCGTCGAAACCGAGCGGGTCTGGCCGCTGCCGATGACGACGATATCGCGGACTTCATTGCTGTCCGTCTCCGCCGGCGCGGCGTCTTCTGCCTTTGCCTGAGCGGAAACCGTAAAACTGGCGGCGGCCGCCAGGGCGAGAACCGATTTTTGTAACACGAATGCCCCCATGGAATTGGAAAGCGCCGCGTGACCCTGAGCCCGCGGCGCCTCGGGGGGCGCCTATTCCATGCGCGTGTGACGCTTTCGCTACAGATTGAAATATAAGCCAAAACTTTCGAGCAACGGAAAAGCGCAGGTCGCGTCATTCGATGATGAAGGGAGTGCCGCCTTCGTCCGGGTGTCATGCCGGTTGTCAATGCGCGGCATCAGGCTATGAGAGCCCGATGCCGCGACGCAAGGATATCTGGCAGTGCGGGCTGATTACCCGTCCTCTCGACGAGGTGCTTTCCCGGGGTTTCTCACCGGAAAGCGCGATATGGTTTCCGCCCGAGCCCGCCTTCACCTTTCTGGCCGACCCGTTCGGCTTCGACGATGGCGTGCACTTTCACGTCTTCGCCGAACAGTACGATTATCGCACCCGCCACGGCGCGATCGAGCGCCTGAGCTTCGACCGCGCATTCAGCCTCGTCGACCGGCGGCTGGTGCTGCGCGAGCCGTGGCATTTGTCCTACCCGCAAGTGTTCGAGGGCGAAGGCGCGGTCTGGATGCTGCCCGAGGCGCATCGCTCCGGGAAACTCACGCTCTATCGCGGCAATGCGGCGCTCGACGAATGGCGGGCCGAATGCGCGATCGAACTCGATTGCCTACCGGTCGACGCATCGATCCTTCGCCACGACGGGCGCTGGTGGCTGTTCTATTCCTCAGGCGAGAGCCGCGAGACCAAGCTCGGCTCGCTCCACGTGGCATGGGCGGAACGGCTAACCGGGCCATGGACCCCGCATCCCGGCAATCCGGTGCGCCGCAGCCGCGCTTCGGCTCGGCCGGGCGGCGTACCGGTGCTCGTGAATGGGACGATCGTGCTGCCCACGCAGGACTGCACGCGGACTTACGGCGGGGCGATCCGGCCGCTGTGGATCGACCGGCTGGACGAAACCGCCTTCGAAGCGCGCGAAGGCGATCCGCTGGCCTTTCCCGCGCAGTTCGAGGGCATGCACACGCTGAGCGGCTGGGGCGATGTCACGCTGTTCGACGTCAAGACCATCGACCGGTCGCTGGCCGGGATCGCGCTCGACCTCAGGCGGAGCCTTGGGCGATACGCTGATAGATAGCGTTGCCGGCGCGCGAAAAGCGCTCAGGCGAGAAGCGGTCCAGCATATCGGCGCGGGCGGAACGGCCCAGCGCCGATAGCCGCGACGGATCGCCCAGCGCGGCGCGCAGGCCTTCGGCAAGGCTTCCGGCGTCTCCGGGCGCGGCGAGCCAGCCGGTCTCGCCCGAGCGGATCGAATGGGCCAGTTCCCCGACGCGCGATGCCACGACCGGCAGCCCTGCCGTCAATGCCTCGTGTCCGGCGATGCAGAATCCTTCCGAACGCGAGGGCTGGAGATAGAGGTGGCAGTCGGCCAGAAAGCGTTTCGGCTCCTCGGTGTATCCGGCAAGGCGCAGGTTCTCGACACTCAACGTCCGGGCTTGCGCTTCAAGCCGCTCGCGCTCGGCGCCGTCGCCGGCAATCACGACCTCGCAAGGGACGGGCGGCACGAAACCGCCCTGCCGCAGCCGCGCCAGCGCCTCGATCAGCACGTCGTAGCCCTTGACCGGGTGCAGGCGGCCAAGGCTGCCGAGGCGCAGCACCTCACCCGGACGCCAGCCCTGCGCAACCGGCATGGCGGGATCGACGGCGTAGATCGGCCAGGTCTCCAGCCGCTGTTCCGATACGCCGAGGCGCTGCGTCGCGAACCTTGCGACCGAGCGGGAATCCGCCACCCACAACGAAGCCCGCGACTGAAGCAGGCGCAGCAGGCGCAAGTTCCACGGCTTCAGGAACGCGGCGTGCTGCCATGAAATCACCGGCAGGTTCATCAACGGTCCGGCAATCAGGCCCAGCAGCGTCGCGCGGCTGAGCGAGGTCCACAAGTGCGTGGCCCGCCAGGCGCGCACCTCGTGCATCATCCAGTGCAGGGCCCGGGCGTGGTCCTTTTCTCCGCCGTCGCGAACACGGGGATCGAGGCCCGCCGCCTCCATCGCCGGCAAGGCACGGCCGTCCCGGCGGGTAAGCGCAAAGACGCGCACTTCGGCGCCCGCCTCGGCCAGCACGCGCGCGACCGACGGCACCGGCAGCGCCGCCCCGCCGCCTTCCACCGAGTTGATGATATAGGCAATCCGCATCGCGCTCACCGTTGCAGGCTGCTGCGCCATACGAGGAAAACAAGCAGTCCGCTCGCAAGGATCGCCTGCCCGAGCGCCTGAATACCCGCGCCCATCAGGCCATACTGGTGGAGCAGCCACGGCATGGCCGAGAGGAAGACTAGGCTGGCGAACAGGTTCGCACTCATCGACCGGACGGGATGGCCCAGCGCGGAGATTGCCGAACTGCACGGCGGGCCGATCAGCGCGATGGCGCGGGCCAGCACGAGCACGATCATCACCCCGGCCGCCTCGGTAAATGCCTTGCCGGCCAGAAGATGCAGGATCTGCTGCGGGAACAGCGCCACGACCAGCACCACCGGAGCCGCCGCCAGCAGCCCGATCACCACGATCTTGCCGAGAATACGGCGCAGTGCCTTGCCGCCCCGCCCGCTCGCGACGACGTGGGACAGTTCTGCGTAAGCAGTATTGCCCAGGATCTGCGCGGGCTGCGCGATGATAACGGTGGCCCGTTGCGCCACCGAGAACAGGCCCGCCATGGCCGGACCAAGCACCCAACCCACGACCAGCGGCGCCACTCTGCCGGTCAACTCGCCCAGCGTGACATCAGCGTTGCTGGCGATCAGGAAGCGCCAGATTCCTTCATTTTCCTCTGCCGGGTCACCCTGTTCCGGATCCCACAAGGCGCTGCCCAACTCACGCGCGGCAACCCACAGGCCCATGGCCCAGAGCACCGCGAATTCGGCCAGCGCCGCCAGCAGCCATGCCACCAGAAACGAGCGCAGGCCCCAGCCGAAGGCGATCACGATCAGGGCCCCGCCCAACCGGACGACCGGCTGAACGAGATTGTGCAGCCCCAGCAGGTCGAAACGACCGCATAGCTGGAGATAGCCTGCCGGTGTCGAGCGCACTGATCCGAGAACCGCGAAAGCATAAAACGGCGCGAACGCCATCGCCTTGGGCGGCCAGTCGAGATGCGGCCCGACAAGCGGCACCAACAACATGGCCGAAACAATGGCCAGAGCCCCGCCGATCAGCTCTACTTTCGCGCCGAAGCGCAGGAGCCGGACCAGACGATGCGGCTCGTTCTTCTGCTGGGCCTCCGCGCCATAGCGCACGACGGCCTGCCATGAGGGGAACTCGACGATGCCGCAGACGGTCGTGACATAAGCATGGACCAGCACCAGCACGCCATATTCGGTCGGGCCGAGGAAACGGGTGGCCAACAGCAGATAGCCAAGGCTGATGATCCCCGCCCCAGCCTTGCCGCCCAGCACGAGGCCCAGCGATGTGAAGATCCGGCCGACGATTCCGTGCGGCCGGGCTGCATGCCCTACCTCGTGCGCAACATCGTTCGGGACGATTTCGTCCTGTGACCGGGCCATTCGTCTGGCGAACATGATATCGCCCGCCTCAGGCCGAAGCGCGCTGAAGCGGCCTGAGCGTTCGCACGCAACCGTTCGCGAAATCGACGATGGCCCGCGCCGCGCGAACCGAAGAGGGAGTGGACTGCAAGTCGAAGCTCTCTGCGAACAGGTCTTCCTGCACGCGGCGGTAATGGCTTTCGTGCAGATCTTCCGCGCGCGCGATGGCACCGGGCAGTTCCTCGGGCCCGGAAATGACCTCTCCGGCGGTCCAGTGATGGAAATTGGGATCGTCGCGCCAGGCATGGCCGTGGCTGTTCAGGAAGATGCAGGGACGCGGCCGCAGCAGGAATTCATAGACCTGACTGCTGGCGTCGCCAAGGTAGATGTCCGCCGACATCGTGTAGGTCATGTCGGTAGAGGCGCGGCTGCCAAGATCGATCTTGATGTTCTCGCCGCGCAGGAACTTCGGCGGGATCGTCCCGGCCTTCTCGACGGTCAGCTTATCGATGGTCACGACGAACTGCCGCTGGAACAGCATGACATGCGGCGCGAACAGGAGCCCGTTCCGCTCGTCTCCCAGAAAGTGTTCGAAAACGTCATGCCCGTCGCGATACCACGACGACAAGTGCGGCGAACAGTGCGGATTGTAGAGTACGACCTTTTCGGCCGTGGGAAGGAACCGCTTGGGCGCGGCATCGCGCTGGAGGTCGAACTTGGGATAGCCGACCATGCTGATCTGCGAGGGGTCGACTCCCGCTTCGGCAATCAGGCGGTCGCGGATCTTGGGGCCCGAGCAGAGCACGTGATCGAAGCTGGCGCTGGCCTTGTCGAAGCCGATCGCCCGGTCGCCCGCACCGTGGCGGGTATGGACGAAGGCAAGGTTGCGCAGGCCATAGCGATTCCTGAGGATCAGCGAGGTCTTCTCGGCCACCACCAGCACGTCGAGGCTGCGGAAGAAATCGAGATTGTCACGATAGATCAGGATCTTCGCCGCCGGGACAACCCGGCCGAGCAGCGAATCCATGCGCTTCGAAAACGCCGAGGGCGAAAGCTCGACATGTTCGATGCGCGTGCCGATGCGGTCCCCGCCCAGCCTGCGGACTTCGGCCGCGAGCGCGGCGTTGGTCGTCGCAACCACCAGTTCGCCCGAAAATCCGCCGTCCGCCATGGCCAGGGCAATGGGCAGACTGTGCGCGACCTGGTGAATCTGGTCGTGGTTGAAGAGGAATCCGATGCGCATGGTGCAGGGACGCCGCGCCCTCACCGATTCCGCACCCGGGTCCGAAATTTTTTTGAAATATGCCGCAACAAGACCGCTAGGCCGGGTCGGCCGCGGCGGCGAAGCGGGCTTCACGCCCTTGCGCGATAGCCTCACGCATCGTCGCGAGGTAGGCGGCGGCGGCGCGTTCGAGCGTAAAGTGCGCCGCATAGCCGCGCTCCACGGCGCAGGGCCTGGGCAGGGCCGCGCAACCGGCAATCGCCGCTGCCAGCCCCTGCGCATCCCCCACCGGCACGATCACGCCGCGCGTTCCGTGGCCGAGCAGCGATTTCATGCTGGAACAGCAATCGGTGGCGATCACCGGCAGGCCCGCCGCAATTGCCTCGATCACCACGGCGGGCACGCCTTCGTAGTTGGATGAGAGGATCAGGCAATCGGCATCGCGCAGGAAAGGATCGGGGCAGGCCACGTGACCGGCGAACGTGACATGGTTCTGCAAAGCCAGTTGCCGCACCTGCCGCTCCAGCGCGGCCCGGCCGCAGCCCTCGCCGACGATGGTGAGCCGGTCACCGGGTCGAAAACCCTCGGCAAAGGCCATGAGCAGCAGCGGCAGGTTCTTCTGGGCCGCCAATCGCCCCACCGCGACGAAGCGATGGCCGTGACCCTGCTTGCGCTCCCGCTCGATGGCGAGCAGCCGTTCGAGACGGGCCCGGTCAAGCGCCGGATCGTGGATGGTAGAGACCCGGTGATCGCCGACGCCCATGCCCTCGACGATCTCCTCGAACATCGGCTCGGCAAGCCCAACGAAGCGTTCGAGCAGCAGGCCGTTGATCTTGAGCCAGCACCGATACCATCGGCGCCGAAACGCCGTCTTGTCCGCCCGAACAAGGTCGTTGCTGACTTTTACCACTACCGGCGGGCAGCGCCCGCGCAGCAAGAGTTTCATCACCACGCAGACGATCGTGTACGTATTGCCGGGGCAGAAGATCACGTCTGCGCGGTTGCGGAGGAGATGGTGGAACAGGCACCATATCATCCACAGCGTTTCGAGGCGCGCGGTCGGAAACCGGAGCGGAGATCGATTGGGACGGATCCGGTAATCCAGCGTCCGGGGTGCATTGGCCCGGTCCAGCCCCTCGTCCCGCCCCAGCACGACCACGATCTCGTGGCCCAGATCCTGCCAATGGCGCGCCAGTCCCAACGCGACCCGCTCGACGCCGCCGGGCTCGAAACTGTGAATGGGAAGGACGATCCTGAGAGGCTGGGTCATGCCGGCATGACTCCGGACGCCCGATGGACCCGCACATGCCGATCAAAACGTCGCGTCGACGCCCAGTCTCACGGAGCGCGGGCGCATCGGCGTCTGTTGCAACCCGTCGGCCACGGTGAAAGGATTGCCGAAAGCGAACGTATTGCCCCGCTGGTCGAGCGCATTGTCGATATCCAGCGAGAGCCCCCAGCGCCCGAACCCGAGCCGCGCGCCCATCGAAAGATCGTAGTAACGGCCCTGCCCCAATGCGAAGGGCGCCACGATGGCCAGCTTCGAATGCCCGACGTAGCGCAGGGCGGCGTCTGCGGTCAGGTTCGCCCAGCCGAAGCCATGGGTATACTTGACCGCCGTCCGCCAGCCTTCGTCGGCAATGTTGGGCAGGTCGCGGTCATCGACATTATCGAACCCCGGCGCCGGATCGGACAAGTTGCTCGAATTGAGGAAGCCCGCAGCCTCGAAAGACAGCGCGTCGACCGGGTGCCATGCGAGTGACAGCGCGACATTGCGCACCCGTCCCGAACCGATATTGGCAATATAGGGCAGCCCGTCGACGCCGACGAGATCCGCCTGAATATCCCGCCAGCGCGCCACGGACGCGGCCAGACTGCCGGACAGACGCGCGCCCTTTTCCATGCCGAAGCGCAGGCCCACTTCCATCGTCTCGATACGGTCGGACACGAAGCGGTCGGCGCTGGGATCGGTGGCCGAACCGGTGACTTGCAGGCCGCCCGGCCGGTAGCCCTGCTGATAGCGCCCGTAGAGCAGCAGTCCCGCCCGGGGCTTCCACGCCAGCGCCGCCGAGGGCAGGAATCGCTTCTGGCGCCGCAGCGGCTCGTAATCGATATCATCGGGGTTACTGTTGTCGCTGCCCATGAACTCGCTGGTCTGGCGCACGTAGCTGTACCGGCCGCCCAGCGTAAGCTGGAAGGTACGGCCAAGCGGCACGCCGACCTCCCCGAACACGGCGGCGTCCAGAGTGACATTCGAGACGCTGGACAACGGTGCCGGCACATCGGGCGCGCCAAGGCTGCGGGCGGCGTGGTCGGTGTTGTGGAGCAGGCTGACACCCGCCAGCCATGTGCCGCGCGTGCCCCATTGCCCGCTCAGGCGCGTCTCGTGCGAGAACAGCCGGACGCCGATGTCCTCCTCGTACTTGCGGATCTCCTCGGGATCGACCGTCGCGTCGAACACGGTATCGATGCTCTGGCGGGCATAGCCCGTCGCCGAAACGAGCTGCATCCGGTCCCAGTCGCGCGAGACGGAGAGCCCGATGAGCCGGTAGTCGTTGTCGAACGGCTGGGCAATGTAGGACGAGCGGGTCAGATCGGGCTCGCCGCGCAGGGTATATTGGCCGTCGCGCGAATTGAGGTTCTGCCCTACCAGCGTGAGATCGGCTGTCCACGCCGCGTCCGGCTGCCAGCGCAGCGTTGCGCGAAGGCCGGTGCTGCTGTTGCGATTGATGTCGCTGAGGCCGCGCCGGGCATCGTCGATATAACCGCCGTCCACGGTACGATAGACCACGGTCCGCAAGGCCAGCTTCCGCGCCACGATCGGCACGTTGGCGACCAGCGCACCATCGCCGCCCGGTTCGCCTTTCTGCGTGAAGCGTAGGCCGAAGGCCCCTTCGGCGCTCCACCCGTTCGGATCGGGCGGCGTCGGCACCAGCCGAATGATCCCGCCCAGCGTCCCCGCGCCGTAGAGCGTGCCTTGCGGCCCTTCGAGCACTTCCACCCGCGTAATATCGTGCAGCGCAAGGTCCGGGTCCGGGGCGCTGTAGATTAGCCGCAAGTCGCCGAGGTACTGGCTGATCGTTGCCTGACTGATGCCGTTGAAGCTGCTGTCGGCAATGCCGCGAATGAAGATCTTGTTCCGCCCGGGACCCAGGTTGGTGGAGGAAAGCTCCGGAAGCTTGCCGAGAATGTAGCCAGTGCCCTGCCCTCCGGCCCGCGCGAGTTCCTCGCGCGTAGGTTCGACGACGGCAACGCTGGCAGGATAATCGGCAAGGCCGATACGCTGCTTGGTCGCCGTGACGACGATGTCCGGGCCCGAAGTTTCCAGCACCGGTCGGGGGTGCGGAGGAACGACCGGCACGCGATCCGGCGCGCGGGCGGCATGCGGCGCAAGTGGACGCCGGACCAGACGCACTGTCCGGGCATCGATGAACACCGCGTCATAGCCGCTGCCCGCAAGGAGCCGCCGCAGCGCGTCCGCTGCCTCGTAACGCCCCGAAAGACCGCGCGTGCGCAGGCTGTCGAGCTTCGGATCGCCCAGCACGATCGAAATCCCGCCCTGCTGCGCCAGCGTGATCAGGCCATCGGAAAGTCGTCCCGCAGGCACCGAGAAGGCGCGGATTTCCCCGGCCAGAGCCGGGGTGATGCAGACAGTATTGATGGCGACCGCAAAGAGCGCGGGAACAAACCAGTCATCGTGTAATCGACCACCCATCGGCTGTTTCGGTCACCTTCGCGCCAATCAGGAGTTCGACACGCCGGCGTAGCGATGCATTGTCGCCATCCAACTGTATCACACCTGTAAAACTGGCATGCGATAGTTCCGGACCCAGTTCGATGGCAATCCCCCGTGCCCGGGTAATGTCACCCACAACTTCGACAAGCGGCGCCTCGCGGTAGACCAGCTTGCCGCGTGTCCAGCTGCCGATATCGGCGGGCGCGCGGGTGCCTTCGACCAGCCGGTCCCCGCTGGCATCCAGCGTATCGCCCGCATTGAGGCGCAGCCGGGTTACCCCGTCCTCGAAGCGTACCGCGCCTTCCGCCACTTCGACCTGCAAGCCGCGCCCGCTCGACCGGACATTGAACACAGTGCCGACATCGACGATCCTCTGCGCGCCCACCGTCAATGCGAAGGGGCTGCCCGCGTCGTGCCGGATCGAGAACTGCGCCTCGCCAGACTTGAGTTCGGCCACGCGCGGATCGGACTTGCTGAGGACCAGCTCCGTACCGCCGTTGAGCGCGATCCGGCTGCCGTCGGACAGCGCCAACGTCCGCGATTCTCCGGGGGCGGTGCTGACGGTATATTCCTGCCCCATACGGCCCATCACGGCCCAACTGCCGACCGCGACAAGGGCAAAGGAGGCCGCCATGGCCGGCCACATCCAGCGCCGCCGACCTGCCGTTCCGCGTCCCGCCGCGACAGCCGCCACGGGAAGCTCCCCGGCTTCCGCCGGTTCCTGCCGGGCCAGCACGACGGCGGGTTCCAGCGCATGATCGGCATCGCAGATCGCCTCGTAAGCGTCGTTATGGCGCTCGTCAGCCTCCAGCCAGTGGGTGAATTCGTTCCACTCCTCCTCGCTCGCATCGGCGAGGCGCAAGTGCCAGGCAATCGCCTGCGACTGAATGTCGTGCTCAGCGGGACGAGCCATCGAACCCTCCTGTCATTCCGGTAGGCCCTGTCATCCCCGTAGATGGGGGCGTGTCCTCAAGCCGGTTTCGAATTTCGAGCACCGCGCGATAGGCGCGCTGCAAGTGCTTTTCCACCGCGCTCAGGCTGATGCCCTGTTCGATGGCGATATCCTTCTGCGAAGCGCCCTCTACCCGGAACTGGCGGAAAATATGGGCCGTGCGTTCCGGTAACTCGGCCAGTCTCGCCTCGACACGGGCAAGCTGGTCGCGCGCGACCAACGCGGTTTCTGGATCGGGCGCCGCATCGGCCTGTTCCTCGGCGGCATCCCCCCGCCCATGAGTCCCCGTGCTGGTCCGGGCATCGGGCCGCACTTCGATCCAGCCGGCGTCGCGGGCCTGACGGCGCGTTTCGGTCCGGCGGCGGGTATGCGCCATGTTGTTGACCATCTGGTAGAGATAGGCACGCGGCGAGCGGACCGGGCCGGTCACGCTGGTCTCAAGGCGGATGAACAGGTCTTGCAGCACGTCCTCGGCATCGGCCTCGCTGACACGGCGCGCCAGCAGAAACCGGCGCAGTTCCCCCCGCATCGCCAGACTGAGCTGCCGCAGACCGCCCTCGGCAGGCACTTCCTGCCCCAGCGACGTCATAGCCCGTCCTCCTTGCGCAATCGCACTCTCCTCGATCAGGTAAAGCAGATGTTCGGATGATCTTCCAGCGGCGGTCATGGCGCCCTCAAAAACGTGTCGTCAGCAGCAGGCTGACATCGCTGGCATGGCGCAGGCCGGTGCCGATGCCGCTGCCGCGGTTGCCGGAATGGCCGTCCAGCCCCAGCCAAGTGCGCGGCTCTCCCGCCGCGTCTCCATGGTCGAGCGCGAAGCGCCACGCCGCATGGAGGCCATTGGCGGCGACCGGTTCGCCATTGGTCAGGCGCAGCAGGTCACTCTCCATCGAGTGGCCGCCCCAGCCGCCCTGCTGGTAGACGCCGGCCGAAAGCGACCAGTCGCGCGCGTGCTCCCACGCCAGTTCGGCACCGACATAACTGGCGCGCGTTTTGGCCGGGAGCATCACCGCATCGGCGGCACGGCGACTGACCCTTCCGGCAATCGCGGTGAAGCGCACCAGATCCTCGCCGCCCAGCGCGTGCCAGGCATTCACCGACATGTGCTTGCCGCGAAAGCGGGCGCTGTCCCTATCGACCGCGCGCTCGACCGGATCGAGCGATTTGACCGCCAGAAAATCCATGCTCCATCCCGCATCGCCGGAATCGCGCTCGAAATGCACGGCCTTTGCCTGATCGGCTCCGGCCCGGTCCGACAGCGACCATTCGACCAGCTGCGGCAGGTAGTCGGCCCCCGCCGATCCTCGCAGCTTCTCGCCCTGCGCCTGAACATTCACGGGCGCTATCGCCAGCAAAGTGAACGCCACACCTGTCACCATGGATCGGCTCATTTCGTCCAACTCCATTCCCCATCCCGAGTTCGGGACATCGGCAAGACTCCGGCCGAGCGGCAGACCCGCACACGAATTTCCGCAGTGCGGGTCAGGCCACGGGGCGGCGTCTAAGCGGCATCCTGTTTCGGAGTGTCTTCTCCTCATGATCCGACTTGGCCTGAACCGAATTGGCGTTTGCGCCGTTGCCATGGTGGCCGCTCTTGCCGCCGCCAGTTTCGCCCGCCCTCTGCCCGCCGCCGTGCCGGATTTCGGCTTTGCGCCAATCTCGACCGCGCCCACGGGCAGCCTTACAGTAATGACCTACAACGTGGAGGGTCTGCCCTTCCCTGTCGCGTTCGGACGGGCTTCCGAGCTTGCCAGGATCGGCGGGCGACTGGCGGACCTGAGACGCCATGGCAGCCAGCCCCATGTCGTGGCATTGCAGGAAGCCTTCATTCCCGAAGCCAAGGCCATCGCGGCCGAGGCGGGCTACCGCTACGTGGCGACCGGCCCGCAGCAAGCCGAAGCATCGAACCTTCCGGCAGGATCGCAAACCGACCCTTCACTTACCGCGCTTATCCGGCAGACCTCCTGGAGCAAGGGCGAAGCGGACGGCAAATGGGTCGATAGCGGGCTCGTCATCATGTCCGACTATCCGATCGTGGCGACGCGCCGCATGGCCTATCCGAAGGACATCTGCGCCGGATATGACTGTCTGGCCGCCAAGGGCGTGCTGCTCGCCTGGATCCGGGTTCCCGGACAAGGCCAACCGATCGCCATTGCCGACACCCACCTCAATTCCCGCGCCGCGTCGGGCGTGCCGATTGCGCGGGCCAACGCCGCCTATCGGGCCCAGTTGGCGCAAGCGCGCGCGTTCATCGGCGCCAATGTGCCGTCCCAGACCAGTCTTGTCTTCGCGGGCGACTTCAATGTCGGCCACGACCCGATGCGCGTGGCCGCCGCCGATGCCGCCATGGGCTCGGCACTGGAGACCACCGAGGCTTCCAGACAGTTTGCCGGCGCTCCGAACGCCGATCTGGCCGCCGTGGTGAAGCGCGCGAAAGACAAGCAATATTTCCGCTCTGGCTTCGGCCAGGTGCTGCACTTCACCGGAGCACATGTGCCCTTCGGCAAGACGAACGGCGGCGACACGCTCTCCGACCACTTCGGTTACGTCGTGACATATTCGCTGCGATAGGCAGCGCCTCAACCCGGTGAGGACGAGGCGTCCGTCGCTTCCGGCGGCGCCGGGTCGGGATGCGTCACCAGCCGGGCCAGCTTGGGCAGAAGCCGCTGCTCGAAGCCGTCGATGATCTCGTAGATCACCGGCACCAGCACCAGCGAGAGCATCGTTGAGGTCAGAATGCCACCGATCACCGCGATGGCCATGGGCTGCCGGGATTCAGAACCCTCGCTGATCGCAAATGCTGTGGGCAGCATGCCCGCGATCATCGCCACCGAGGTCATGATGATCGGCCGGGTTCGCTGCGCACAGGCTTCCTTCAGTGCCTCGCGCACCGGCGCACCGGCCCGCTCCGCCTCGATGGCGAATTCCACCAGCAGGATCGAGTTCTTGGCGCAGAGGCCCATGAGCATGAGCAGGCCGATCAGCACCGGCATGTCGATCGCAAAGCCCAGCAGGCGCAGCGCGGCGAAAGCTCCGAGCAGGCTGAGCGGCAGCGCGCCCATGATGACCGCAGGCTTGAAGAAGCCCCGGAACAGCAGGACCAGCACGGTATAAGTCAGCCCGACCCCGGCAAACAGCGCCAGCACGAAGCCGACGAACATCTCCTCCATGATCTGGGTCGTGCCCTGCTGCGCCTCATGCACGCCGGCGGGCAGGTGCTGCATCGTCGGCAGGGTCCGCACGGACTGCATGGCCGATCCGATCGCCTCGCCCACGGCAAGGTCCGCCTCCACGCTGACGCGGCGCTCGCGGTTGTAGCGCACGATCTTGCCGGGACCGGCGTGGAAATGGATATCGGCGACGCTGGACAGCGGCGTCGTGTTGCCGTCACGCGTGGGCACACGCAGGCCGGAGATCGCCGAAAGGTCGTTCCGCGCGCTTTCGGGCAGGCGTACGCGGATCGGCAGGCGCTGCTCGCCTTCGGAGAACTTCGCGACCGAGGCGTCGATGTCGCCGATAGTGGCTATGCGAACGACATTGGCGAGCGTCACGGTATCGACGTTGAGCCGCGCGGCTTCTTCGGGACGCGGAGTAATCACCAGTTCGGGGCCCGGCGCCGAGGGGCTCGGGCGCGGATCAGCGATTGCCTTCAGGCGGCGCATCTCACGCAGAAGCTGCATCTGCGTGCGTTCGAGCGTCGGCCCGTCGGCACCGGCGATCACCACCGAAACGGCTGCCTGTCCGAAGTTGCCCTGATTGTAGAACCGCGCCTCGGGAATAGCGCGCAGTTTCGGGCCGATTCGGGCCTGGAACTGCTCTGAGGTCTCGTCTCGGTCGTGGCGCAGCAGCACCGTCAGCGTGCCGTCCTTGAGGTCCGTGCCGCCGCTGTTCAGCCCGCCGCCCGTCGAGCCGACTTGCGCGAAGACATCCTCGACATCGGACTCGTGCATCAGGATCCGCGTCGCCTGTTCGACCGCGCGGTTCATGTCGTCCCGCGTGGCGCCGGGCGCGCCTTCCACAGCGAGGTAGATGTAATTGCGGTTCTGCGTCGCCTGGAAACCGATCTGGAGTGTCGAGGCAATCACCAGTGCCAGCACCAGCAGCCCCATGCCGATGGCGGTGCAGATCCGGGGCCGGGCCAGCGCCCAGTCGAGCGCCCGCGCGTGCCATGGATGAAGCCGCGCCCCGGCGACAGTCGAGGTGCGCAAGTGGTGGGGCTTGAGGAAATAGGCGGCCATCAGCGGCGTCAGCAGCCGCGCCACCACCAGCGAGAACGTGACCGCCGCCGCCACGGTAAGACCGAATTCGCGAAAGAACTGCCCCGCCTGTCCGGGCATTAGCGAGACCGGCGCGAAGACCGCGATGATCGTCGCCGTAGTGGCAATCACCGCAAGCCCGATGGAATCGGCACCGATCAGCGCGGCCTGATAGGGGCTTTCGCCCTTCTCGATGCGTTTCTCGATGTTCTCGATCTCGACGATGGCGTCGTCGACCAGAATGCCGATCACCAGTGTCAGCGCCAGCAGGGTGATGCCGTTCAGGCTGAACCCCATCGCCGCCATGTAGATGAACGTCGGGATCAGCGAGAGCGGCATAGCTACCGCCGCAATCGCCGTCGCCCGCCAGTCGCGCAGGAACAGGAACACGACGACGATCGCGAGGATCACGCCCTCGATCAGCACGTCCACCGTGGCCATGAAGCTGCGGCGGGTGAGATCCGCCGTCGAGACGATCTTGTCGAACGTCACGCCGGGATGCTTCGCGGAGAGGCCGGCGATGGCCTTCGCCACGCCGTCCGATACGGTCACGTCGCTCGCATCGCTGGTCTTGGACACCTGGATCGCCACCACTGGCCGTCCGGAGAGACGCGCGAAGCCGCGAACTTCGCCCTGCCCGTCACCCACTTCGGCAATGTCGGAGAGACGCACGTAGCGTCCCTGCACCGGGATCGTCAGCTCGCGGATGCGGGCCACGTCGGCGGCCGAGCCGATCACGCGCACCGTCTGCTCGACCGCGCCGATATTGGCCCGGCCGCCCGGCGCGTCGGTGTGGAAGGCGGCCAGCGCGGAATTGACCTGCGCGCTTGTCACGCCCAGCCCGGCCATGCGCTCGGGATCGAGGATCACCGTGATTTCGCGCTCGGCACCGCCTATGCGCGAGACTTGCCCGACGCCACGCTCGGCCTGAAGCGTGCGCGTCACTTCGTTGTCGATGAACCACGCCAGCTGCGTGTCGCTCATTTCCGGCGCAGTAACCGCGTATGTGACGATCGGCGCGCTGTCGAGGTCGATGCGCTGCACGGTCGGGGGATCGATACCCTGCGGCAGTTCCACGCGGGTCCGCTCCACTACCGTGCGGACATCGTCAGTGGCCTTCTGGATATCGCTGCCCAGCTCGAATTCGAGCGAGGTCGTCGATGCGCCCAGCGTCACTGTCGAACTGATGTTCTTGATCCCCGGCACGCCGGTCAGCGCGTTCTCGATCGGGCGGGTGATCTGGTTTTCCATCTCGGTCGGTGCCGCCCCGCTCTGGGTGACGGTGACCGTGACGATGGGCAGGTTGACGTTGGGGAACTGCTTCACCGGCATCCGCATGTAGGCGACCACGCCCGACACGGTAAGCAGTATGAACAGTAGCGCGACGGGGATCGGATTACGGATCGCCCAAGCGGAAATACGCAAGTTCACTTGGCGGCTCCCGCGATACGAACCTTATCGCCGTCCAGCGTGAAGGCCGCGCCCCGGACCGCGACGCGGCTTCCCGCAGGCGGTCCGTCACGCAGCTCCACCAGGCCATCGGCATGACGCCCGGTGCGGACCTTGAGGCGATGGACGTGGTCGTCGCGGTCGATAATCATGACGTTGGCGCCATCGGCATCGTAGCGCACCGCTGCCTCGGGCAGCGCCAGCACTTCCGCCTCGCGCGAGAACGTGGCCCGGGCAAAGCCGCCCTGACGCAGTTCACGGTCCACCGGCAATGCGATGCGGGCGATGACGACTCCGGTATTGCTGTCCACGCGTTCGCCGATCAGGCGCACATGGCCGTTGAGCGTGCGCCCCGATGCCAGTGTGACCTGTACCGGATCGCCAATCTTGATGCCGGCAGCGTCCACTTCAGGCAGTTCGGCGTAAAGCTCCAGCAGGCTGTCGCGTGCCATCGTGAACATCGCCGTGCCTGTGCTCGACGTTTCGCCGGGACGCGCCGTGCGTTCGAGCACAAGCCCATCGGCTGGTGCCCGGATCGAGAGGTGATTCTGCCGCACGAGCAGGTCGTTGAGCTGGGCCTTGGTGGCCGCCTCGGCCGCGGCGGCATTGCGCTGCGCAAACTTGCGGGTGGCGATCGCCTCGGCGGAGAGGACGCCCTGCCCTTCCAGGCCGTCTACCCGGCCCGCCTGTTCGCGCGCCTGCTCATAGGCGACCTGCTGCTGCGCAAGGCTCGCGCGGAGCTGCCCGATCTGCGAGACCAGCAGACTGTCGTCGAGTTGTGCCAGCACTTGCCCAGCGCGGACGACGGCCCCTTCCTCGACGAAGACGCTGGCGATCCTGAAGCCAGAGAGATCGGCGGACACCGCCATCTCCTCACGCGGGACGAAGCGGCCGGAAGCGGTCAGGCCGCCGCTCATCGCCCGCTGCGTGACCGTGGCCACTGTCACTGCTTGCGGCGGCATGACTTCCTTGCGAGCGGCATCGTGCCCTTTGCAACCGGCCAGAAAAGTCAACGCGGCAAGCACGGAAACGGCGACAGTGGAGCGGAAAACGGGCAACTTCATCATTGCGCTCCTTGCGCGGTCTGTATCTGCACCTGATTCTGGGCATCCCAGCCTCCGCCCAGCGCGCGCACGGTCGAAACCGTCCCGGTCAGCAGCGCCAGCCGCCCCTGATCGCGTGCGGCGCGTGCCTGAAGCCAGGTCTGCTCAACCTGCAAAACGGTGGTGAGATCGGTGAGGCCCGCGCGATAACCGCGCAGCGCGCTGTCATAGGCCAAGCGCGAGCGAGCTTCGGCACGTTCCAGATCGGCCATGCGGTTGCGGTTCGCGGCCAACCGGACGAGTGCGTTTTCGGCCTCGCCATAAGCGTTCTGCACGGTCTGTTCGTAGGAAACGACAGCTTGCTGCCCCTGCGCCTCGCTCACCCGCAGCTGCGCCATGAGCCGAGTGCGATCGAGCAGCGGAACGGTCAGCCCCGCCGCCAGCGACCACAAGGCACTGGCACCGCCCGCCGGCCCGGTCGTCGCAGACAGGGCAAGGCCCGGCTGGATGTCGAAACGGGGGAACAGCGCGAGCCGGTTCACCTGCACGCCCAGCACCGCCGATTCCACGTCGAGGCCCGCCGACAAAACATCGGGCCGCCGCGCGAGAAGCAATCCCGGCGTCACGGCGGGCAGCACCGGTGCGTCGTCCACCCGCGCCTCGATGGGAAGGCTTTCGGTCGGCGCGTTCGGCGTGCCGACGAGGATCAGCAGCGAGCGCTTGGACGCCTGCAATTCGCCCTCAAGCCTCGTCACTTCGGCAGCGGCACTGGCAAGATCGGCGTCGAGCCGTGCCGCGTCTTGCCCCGAAGTCAGTCCGTGCGCTTCGCCGAGTTGGGCACTCTTGGCCAGATCGGTCGCGATCTTGAGGCGTTCGCGAGCGGTTCCAAGATCGATCGCCGTGCCGCGCGCCTGAAAAAGCGCGGTCGCCACGTCCGCTGCCAAGGCGAGCCGCACGCCGTGCCAGTCGAGCGTGGAGGACGCATATTGCACATCCGCCTGCTCACGGATCGCGGAGAGGCGGCCGAACAGGTCAACCTCCCAACTCGGGTAGAATGTAACCTGATAGCTGTCGTCGCCGGGCACGTTTGCCCCCTGCCCCGAGATCCGGCGCGTCCCCTGCTCGGTGGCGGTGGCGGAAAGGCTGCCGGTCGGCAAAGTGCTGGCGCGGTTGACCGAGCGGGTCGCCCGCGCCTCGGACAGGCGGGCATAGGCCAGTCTCGCCGTGGTGCTGCGGGCCAGCGCGGTATCGATCAGCCCGGAGAGCTGAGGATCGCGGAAGCTCTCCCACCAGCGGTCGAGCGAGGCTTCGGGCAGCGTCCCGGCCGGTGCCGCATTCGCTTCGAAAGCGGGGGGCAGCGCCGTGTCGGCCTGCGGAAGGTGGACTTGCGGCGCGCAGCCGCAGAGCAGCACCGCGATGGCAGAGACTGAGAGCCTCGCCGCCCGTTCCGCCCCGTTTCGGAGATTCGCCCGCATTCCTTGAACCTTGCGCCCACGATGTTGCTCAATGGGCTGCGGGTAGCAGCGCGAATTTAAATATACAATGATGTTTCTTTAATCCTTGGCCACCGATCGCGGATGCGGCTATGACAGCCATCGACGAACGCCGGAGGGGGCAGCAGCGACAATGGAAGAGTCCGTTCAGGAAGCCCGCAGCAAGGGTAGGCCCAGTCTGGAGGAAGCTGCCTCGATAGACCGCGCGATCCGCGACGCCGCGCTCCACGAACTGCTGGAAAAGGGTGAGGCCGCCTCGCTGAATGCCGTTGCCAAGGCTGCGGGACTGTCGCGCAAGACCGTCTATGCGCGGTACTCCAACAAGACCGATCTCTTCGTCGATGCCGTGCGTGAAGTGCTGGGCAATGCCGGGCCGATCACGTTCGACTTGTCCGGTTCGCTGGAGCAGCGCCTGAGCAGCTATGTGCTGGAAGCGCTGGCAGTCCTTGCGCGCCCCCACGCCCAGGCGTTCCGGAAAGCGCTGTCGATGAACCCCGGCTCGATGGCGGAACTGCGCGACGAACTGATCGAGGCGTCACACGCGATGTTCCACGCCCCGCTGAGCGCAATGCTGGCCGACGCACAGACACGCGGCGAGCTGGCCGACAATACGGACCGTGAGGAATGCGCCCGGCTTATCATGGTGATGACTCTGCTGGGCACGGAGATCCGTGCCGATCCGTCCGAAGATGCGCGCGGCAATGCCCACCACGCCCGTTTCCTCGCCGCGCTGATTGTCAACGGGATCGGCAGGCCAGCGGCACCGCAATAGCGGGAAAGCCTCAGCCTCCGCGATGCTGGCCCGTCGCCGAACCTTTCATTCCGGCCGCCATCGCCATCAACGCGTCTCGCCTGGGCATCGACAGCAGCTTGTCGAACGTCGCGCGATAATGCTCGCTGCTGACGAACGTGGGCCCGTTGCGGATATTGTCGAGCGCAAGTTCGGCAACATCCTCGGCCTTCATCACGTTGCGCAGAGTCGCAGGATCGACACCGGCGCGCGCCGCCGCTTCCGATTCCGTGGCACCGGGGCACACCGTCAGCACGTCAACCCCGTCCGGCTGCAATTCCGCCCACAACGCCTCACCCAGCGATTTCACCAGGGCCTTGGTCGCGGAATAGGCGGCTGAATAGGGGCACCCGATCAGGCCCTCCACCGAACTGGTGAGAATGAAGCCGCCCCTGCCCCGCTCCCGCAGCCTGGGCGCAAAGCCGCGCGTCAGTTGCATCGGCACATTGCAGTTGACCTGCAACATCTCGGCCATCGCCAGCGGATCGTTGTCGGCGTGATCCCCCTTCATTCCGAAGCCTGCGTTGCTGACGACAAGCCCCACGTCGAGCGCCGCCGTGGCCGAAAGCATCCGTTCAGCAGCGTCTGGCCGCGCAAGGTCGACCGGGCAGACCTCCACACCCACGCCATGGTCACGCGCCAAACCTCCCGCGAGGTCCTGCAAGCGCTCGACACGCCGCGCCACCAGCACAAGGTCCAGCCCCCGCGCCGCCAATGCCTCCGCAAAAGCCGAGCCGATGCCCGAAGATGCCCCGGTGACCAGCGCGACAGGACCGTAGCGCTCCTTGAAATCAGGCATTCGCGGTGCTCTCCCCATGTACTTCAGCCAAAAGCCGCCGCGCGGCCTCCACGCATTTGGACAGCCGCGCATGCGGGCCGACACCCACTTCCGCCTCGCTACGCAAGGGCAGCTCCAGCGCATAGACCCGGTCGTGCGGCAACGCCGCGACGATCTCGCGAAGGCCGAGTTCACCCTCGCCCGGAGCCACCCGTTCGAACATCGATTCCTCGAAATAGCTTTCAAATCGCGGTTCCAGCGGGGCATCGCAGAACTGGATGTAGCCGATCAGATCGGGATCCAGCGCCGCGAGGTCAGCCGCCCCGGCCCCGGACCGGACAAGGTGCATGGTATCGATCAACAGCCGGAAATCCGCCCGCCCGACATGGCGCAGCGCCGCCAGCGCGGTGGACAGGTCCGCGACCGACAGCGACGGCGCGAACTCGACCATCGTCTCCATCCCGCGCGCCGCAACCATCTCCGCAAGGATGCCGAACTGGTCGAAACTGCGGGCGAGGTCCGGATCGAGACTGACCGTGTTGATCCGCTCGGCGCCCAGTTCGGCCATTACATCAAGGTCGCCGGCAAGATCCCGCACATCGCTGCCCGCGCGGACATTCATGCCCTCGCCCAGCGAAATGGTGATGCCCCGCTCCTGCATCGCCGCAGTCGTCGCCCGCCGCAGCGCCGCGTCATCGCGCAGGGAGAACGGCGCATAGCCGTGGGGGTTGTATCCCACCGCGGTCAGCCCGGTCGAGATGTGCCGGCACCCGAGATCGGCCGCCAGGTGCACGAATTCGACCGGGGGCAGACCGAACACGGTGATCATTTCGATACCCAGTCGGGCCATGGGCGTTCTCCCTGCCGTCAGATCGTTCGCGGATCGACGACGGTCCGCACCGGCGCGACGGGTCCGGACATTTCGCCTACCGCTTTCGCAACGCCCGAGAGTCCGATGCGGGCTCCCAGCCAGGGCGTCACGTCGATGCGTCCATCGGCAATCGCACGCATGGCCAGTTCCATGTCCTGCGGTTCCTCGCCGCCCGCGAACTGGATATTGAGCCGCTTGTTCTGCGCGGCGAACACCAGCAGATGCTCCTGCTCCATGCAATATCCGCCCATGACGATCCGCCCTTCGAAAGGCGCCGCCTCGATGATCCGCTGGAGCATGCCGGGCTGGCCGACATTCTCGTAGATCAGGTTGACCTTGCGTCCGCCAAAGGCGGGCAGCGGCGCATAGGGATCGATTTCGCGCGGATCGACGGCGATATCGGCGCCCATCGCTATCGCCTGCTTGCGACGCTCCTCATGGAAATCGGCGGCGACAATCGGCGCGACGCCCATCATCCTGAGCCCCGCGATCACGCCGAGGCCGATCGCCCCGCAGCCGAGGACCAGCGCGGCATCGTTCTTGTCCGGACGCCCGCGACGGGCATGTTCCAACCCCACCGCCAGCGGCTCGATCATCGCGGCATGATCGTCGTCCATGTCGGACGGCACTTCCATCATGATGTCCTCGTCAAGGAGCATCAGCTCTCCCCAACCGCCGGGGCAGTCGTGACTGAAGCCGATCACAGCATGGGCGCCGTCCTGCCGCATGATCGGCACCGAGGTCACCTTGCGTCCCGGCTTCACCGTACGCTTGCTGCCCGGACCGTAATCGAGAACCTCGCCGACATATTCATGGCCGGGCACGAACGGGCGCGCAAAATCGAGCGCCGCATAAGGCCCGCCGAGCCGCCGCGACAGATCGATGATATTCTGCCCGGCGTGGAGGAAGTGCGCTTCCGATGCACACATGCCGCAGCTGTGCGTCCTGACCAGCGCCTGCCCCTTGCCGGGGGTCGGGTCGGCCATTTCGCCGACCAGCACCTTGCCGTTTTCGATATAGGCTGCCTTCATGTCCTGTCTCCGTAATTCGTCTGTCCTGCGGTCAAAACCGCGTAGGATGGGTCGTCCATGTCCCTCCTGCCGCGATCGTGCGCCTTCATCGGGGTGACTTCGCGGATTTCGTCCATGTCAGTGACGGTGATGCGATGGTCGATCGCCCAGCGGCCTTCCCGCCGCGACCAGCGGTCGACGTAGCGACTGAGCACGGTCATTTGCAGCAGCTTGCCGCCGCGCTCCATCCGCAGGGTTGCTGTGACATAGGCCTCGCTCGCCGCTTGCGCACCGTCCAGTTCAATGACGATGTTCGTCACCTGATGCGAGTGGGTCAGCAGCCCGCCGTGCTGCTTGCAGACGTGGTCCACGAAGTCCCGGCCGAGCCCCTGGAACACGGCCTCTCCATAGTCGGCGGTTCCGTCTGCGTGCCAGACTGCATAGCCCAGTTCATGGTCGATCCGGTCCATTGCCCGGCAATAGCGATAGATCTGATCGGTGATCGCCTGCCGCGCGGCGAGATCCTCGACGAGAGCTGCGGAATTCATTTGCACGTCCTCCATCACGAACGGCCGAAAAGCTGGCTGGTAACCTTGTCGATCATGACAACCCTTTCGCGTCTTTGCGCCGCGGACGTGGCCGACATGCCGCTCTCGTCATCCTCCTCGCCCCAGTTGCAGATCGGGCCATGCGGCAATCGCTCAAGGCCCAGACGGGCGACATCGTTCGGCGATGCGATATCGTCCGGAACAGGCATGCCCTGCTGGGCGAGAACGCGGCGGAATTCGGGCGTATCGGTCCGGCTCATCACCAAAGTGAGGACATCCACACCGTGAGGCCGCAATTCGGCCCAGAGCCCTTCGGCGAAGCACAGGGTGAAGGCCTTGCTGCCGGAATAGGTCCCCATGGCGGTAGAACCGCCGTAACAGGCACCCGAATTGACCAGCAGCACACCGCCCCGGCCGCGCGCCTTCATCGGCCCGGCCAAATGATAGCTGCATTTCATCATTGTGGTGACGTTGCGCTCGACCAGATCGACCCATGCCGAGAGGTCCTGTTCCAGAAAGCGGGCCGCGTTCGGATCGGAGCCGGCATTGCTGACGAACAACCCGACGTCGCGATCGCCAACTGCAGTCATCATCCGGTCGCAGGCGTCGGGCTTGGCAAGATCGATCGCGGCTATGACCGTCTCAATGCCATATTGCCGCGTCAGGTCATCCGCGAGTTCTTCGAGCGGCGCTTCCCGACGCGCGATCAGCAGGCAATGGATGCCCTTGCTTGCAAGCAGATGGGCAAAAGCCTTGCCTGTCCCTTCCGATGCACCGGAAATGACGGCCCAAGGGCCATAGCGTTCCTTGCTGTCCATGCGTTCTCACCTCTCCTGAGGCGAGTTCTAGGCAGCCCGATCGGAATGCCGATACTATAATATGCGTCAAATCATTATAACCATCCGGCATAGTAAGGTCGGACTGCCCGACTGTCGTTCGGGCAAGGTCCGTGCTCGCCCCCATCAATGCCATCGCTCACGCAAGCTGACCCCGTGATGGCCGTGCGCGCTTTCGCGGCCTAAAGATCGTAATGACTTGCGCACTGGATACGATGCGATCTCGGCACAAATAGATTGGAATTTTCAATGTTGCTCTTGGTTTACAGGCAGGCTGCCAAGAGAGTTTACCAGAAATAAAGAGAACTATTTGCCGCTTGCCAAGGGACCGATTTTATACAACTATTTCTTTTGGCAATGCGTCGCTTAGGGCTGCTTTCACCCTTGGTCGCGACTGCCCGGGAGAGCAGGATGAACTCCGACTCCACCATTCTTGCCGCCTGGCAGGCGGCTCCCGCGCCGTCTCCAGCCGGTGCAGAAGAAGTCGAAGGATCGGCTTTCCGTCCCAATGCAGTAGCCGATCCACTTCATCGGCAGTTTTCAAAGAACGCGCTCGCCTCCCAAATCCGTACGGCCATGCAACGTCGAACGTCTCTCGCCCCCTGAAGCAGCTTTTTACCGGATACTGCCGCGACCCATCGAAATTCCACGCCGGGAGACGTAGATGCCGAGCCAGGATAACAAGATCTCGCTGTTTTCGCTCACCTCGATGGTGGTGGGTTCGATGATCGGGGCGGGGATCTTCAATCTGCCGGCGCGGTTCGGTTCGGCGACGGGGCCGTTCGGGGCGATCATCGCCTGGCTCATCGCCGGCACCGGCATGTACGCGCTGGCCCGGGTCTTCCAGGCGCTCGCCGCGCGCAAGCCCGATATCGATGCCGGCGTCTTCGCTTATGCCAAGGCCGGCTTCGGGGACTACATGGGGTTCCTTTCCGCCTTCGGGTACTGGCTCGGCTCCATTCTCGGCAACGTGTTCTACTGGGTCCTGATCGGCGCGACGCTCGGCAAGTTCTTCCCGGTGTTCGGAGACGGCAGTTCGGCGGTGGCCATCGGCGTCTCGCTGGTCGGCATCTGGGCCTTCCACTTCATGATCCTGCGCGGGATCGAGCAGGCCACTTTCATCAACTTCGTCGTCACCATCGCCAAGATCGTGCCGATCCTGGCGGCGCTGCTGCTGATGCTGCTGGCGTTCCACTGGGACACGTTCGCCGCCAACTTCTGGGGCGGCGAAGGCATGCCAGAGAAGACGCTGGTGGCGCAGGTGCGCGATACCATGCTCATCACCGTCTTCGTGTTCCTCGGCATCGAGGGCGCCAGCGTCTATTCGCGCTTTGCCCGCACCCGCGCCGATGTCGGCACCGCCACGATCCTGGGCTTCGTGGGGGTGACCGGGCTGATGGTCGCGGTCACGCTGCTGCCTTATGCGGTGATGCCGCAGGCGGCGGTGGCCGGGCTGCGCCAGCCCTCGCTCGCCAGCGCGCTGGCGGAAGTGGTGGGCCCGTGGGGCAGCGTGTTCATCTCGGTGGGCGTGCTGGTCTCGGTGCTGGGCGCCTATCTCGCCTGGTCGCTGATCTGCGCCGAAGTGCTGTTCGCCGCCGCCAAGTCGCGCGACATGCCCCGGCTGTTTTCCGAAGAGAACCGCAACCGCGTGCCCGCCAATGCGCTGTGGCTGTCCAACATCGTCGTCTCGCTCTTCGTCATCTCGACTTACTGGTCGCAGGATGCCTTCAACCTGATGCTGGACCTCACCAGCGTCAGCGCGCTGCTGCCTTACCTGCTGGTGGCGGGCTACGGCGTGCTGATCGCCCGCCGCCGCGAGGGTTATGGCGCCGATGGGGCGGAGGCCGGACGCGACCAGTTCATCGCCTGGGTGGCGGCGTTCTATTCGGTCGTGATGTTCGTGGCGGCGGGGCTGGAGCATGTGATGCTCGTGGCGATCCTGCTGATCCCGGGCACCCTGATCCTCTACGTCTGGGCCCGGCGCGAACAGGGCGTGCGGCTGTTCAAGCCGGTCGAGCTGGTGATCTTCCTGGTGGTGCTGGCCGGAGGGCTGGTCGGCCTTGCCGGGCTGCTCACCGGCCGCATCGTTCCGTGATCCGATCCAACAGGAGCCTCCCCCCATGTCTACTGACACTCCCTATGGCGTTCACTCCGAAGTCGGCAAGCTGCGCAAGGTCATGGTCTGCGCGCCGGGCCGCGCGCACCAGCGGCTGACCCCGTCCAACTGCGACGACCTGCTGTTCGATGACGTGCTCTGGGTGGACGCGGCCAAGCGCGACCACCTCGATTTCCAGCAGAAGATGCGCGACCGCGGCGTCGATGTGGTGGAGATGCACGACCTGCTGACCACCACTGTCGGCATCCCCGATGCGCGCAAGTGGATCCTCGACCACCGCGTCACCGAAAACGAGGTCGGGCTCGGCCTGCTGACCGATGTGCGCAGCTATCTCGAAGGCCTGCCCCACCGCGAACTGGCCGAGATCCTGATCGGCGGCCTGTCGGTGGAGGAGTTCCCCGAGAGCCACTCCAGCGCGCTGATGGCGCTGATCCGCGAGACGCCGGGGATCACGCAGTACCTCATCACCCCCCTGCCCAACACGCTCTACACCCGCGACACCACCTGCTGGATCTACGGCGGCTGCACGGTGAACCCGCTCTACTGGCCCGCGCGCAAGGACGAGACGCTGCTGACCACGGCGATCTACAAGTTCCACCCCGACTTCGCGGGCAAGACCAAGATCTGGCACGGCAATCCCGAAGAGGACCACGGCCTGGCCACGATCGAGGGCGGCGACGTGATGCCGGCGGGCAACCGCACCTTGCTGATCGGCATGTCCGAGCGCACCTCACGCCAGGGCATCGCCCTGCTCGCGCGCTCGCTGTTCCAGCAGGACGTGGTGGACCAGATCCTGGTGGCGGGCATGCCCCGGCTGCGCGCGGCGATGCACCTCGACACGATCTTCACCTTTGCCGACCGCGACTGCGTGCTGATCTATCCCGACATCGTCGACACCATCACGCCCTACATGATCCGCCCCGGCGCCAACGGCGGCTTCGACGTGCGGCGCGAGGAAGGTGGCTGGGTGGCGGCAGTCGCCCGCGCGCTCAAGGTCGACAACATGCGCGTGGTGGAGACCGGCGGCACCCACTACATGCGCGAGCGCACGCAGTGGGATTCGGGCGCGAACCTCGTCTGCGTCTCGCCCGGCGTGGTGCTCGCCTATGACCGCAACGTCTATACCAACACCCTGCTGCGCAAGGCCGGGATCGAGGTCATCACCATCTCCGGCGCCGAACTCGGACGCGGACGGGGCGGCGGGCATTGCATGACGTGCCCCATCATTCGCGATGCCGCTGAGTAACGGCAAATCCGAAATGACGGACGGCACGGCATCGACCGGAAAATTGCCGTCACGCAGCGCGGCCACGATCGCGCGCGGGATCAGCTATCTTGCACTCTGGCTCATCATGATGCCCAGCGCCCGGCCTACCGACCTGCTGGTCGGCGCCGGCGCTGCCAGCGCGGCAACATGGCTCAGCTTGCGCACATTCCCGCCCGCGACCGGCTGCCTGCATTTCGTCAGCATGGCGGCCCTGATGCCCCATTTCATCTGGCAATCGGTGCGGGCCGGTTTCGACATCGCCCGCCGCGTCTTTGACCCGAGATTGCCGATCCAGCCCGGTTTCATCGCCTGCCCGCTTGGCTTTCCGGAAGGTCTGGCACGCAACACGTTCGCCACCATTACGAGCCTGATCCCCGGCACGGTGCCCTGCGGCGAGGTTGATGGCGTTCTCACCTATCACTGCCTCGATCTCCGCAACCCTGTCGTCCAGCAGTTGTGGGCAGAGGAAAGACTGATGGCGCGCGCCCTGATTGCGGGCCGCAGGCATGACTGAATTTCTGCTCGGCTCGGCTTGCGCCATCCTGGTGGTGGTCGCGGTCGGGCTGGTGCGCCTCCTGCGCGGCCCCGGCGAGGCCGATCGCATGATGGCGGTGCAATTGCTCGGCACCGGCAGCACGGCGGTAATGCTGATCTTCGGCGCCGTGACACGGCAGCCGGCGGTGATTGATGTCGCGCTTATCGTCGCTCTGCTCTCGGCGTTTGCCGGGCTGGCCTTCGTGCGAGGCATCAGCCCGAACAGCGGAGGAGGAGACGAATGACCTTGCTCCTCGATCTCTGGACGATCGTTCTGGTGAGCACGGGCGTCGTGTTCTTTCTTGCCGGAACCGTGGGCCTGCTGCGCTTCCCCGATGCGCTTTCGCGGCTTCATGCACTTACGAAGGCCGATAATCTGGGCCTCGGGCTGGTGGTGATCGGACTGCTGCCGAGGCTCGCAGGCATTGCGGACGGCGCCAAGATGATCTTCGTCTGGCTGCTGGCGATGCTGTCCGGAGCATGCCTAGCCCAGTTGGTTGCGCACCTGATCCGCCAATCCGGAGACTTCAAGCCGTGACCGCGTGGCTGGACAGCGCGGCACTCCTGCTGCTGATCGGGCTAGCGGCATGGGTCGTGCTGGGCACGAACACGTTTGCAGCCGTGGCGGGTTTCATTGCCTACGGGATGCTGCTGGGTCTGGTGTGGGTGCAATTGCAGGGCATCGATGTTGCCATGACCGAGGCCGCAATCGGTGGAGGGCTCACCGGCGCGCTGATGATCGGCGCCGCGCGGCGGTTGAAATCGGCGGCGCCGGTGGCGCCTGCAACCGTAGGAACTCTCGTCATCGCTATTGGGGTTGGTGCCGCCATGGCCGCAATTCTGGCCGCATGCGTCCTGGCCTTGCCTTCTCCGGCGCCGAGTTTGGCGTCCCTGGTGGCCGGGAATATCGCGGCAACGGGCGTCCAGAATCCCATCACCGCCGTGCTGCTGGCATTTCGGTCGATGGATACCCTGCTCGAAGCCGTGGTGCTGCTGCTCGCGCTGATCGCCGTCTGGTCTCTGGCGCCCGATGCCGAGTGGCCCGGGCGGATCGGGGCACCGCAAACCGCCAATCCCAACGGCATCCTCGCCTATATCGCGCGCGTGCTGCCTCCGATCGGGCTGGTGATCGGGATCTATATCTTCTGGGCGGGCGCCGACCAGCCGGGCGGCAAATTCCAGGCAGCAACGATCCTCGCGGCCATGTGGTTGCTGATCATATCCGCCGGGCTCGGCAAGACGCCGCCGGTAAGCTCCAGATGGCTGCGGGCGGGACTGATCGCCGGTCCCATCGGCTTCATTCTTGTCGGCGCCTATGGCGTAGCGAGCACCGGAGCGTTTCTCGGGCTACCCGCCGCCTATGCCAAGCCGCTGATCGTGACGATCGAGATCGCCTTGCTGCCCACCCTGACCTTGATACTGGCACTGCTGATCCCGCCCCCGCTGCGGAAACGGGCCGAAGCATGACCAGCGCCACACTTCACGGCCTCGCCGCCGCCATACTGATCGGGCTGGGTGTGTTCGGGCTGATCGCCCACGCCTCGCCTTTGCGCAAGATCCTCGCCTTCAACATCGTGGGAAGCGGCGTGTTCCTATTGGCGGGAACCCTCGCCCGTCGCGGCACCGAGGCTGGGTTCGGCGGCGATCCCGTCCTGCACGCCATATTGATTACCGGCATTGTCGTGGCGTTCTCGGCCACGGCAATGGCGACGGCGATGCTGCTGCGGCTGCGTTCGGTGACCGACCGGACCACTTTGGCCGAAACGCCGCCCCGCCATGACGCCGATCCTCCTGCATGACGGAAACTCCGGCAGGGCTGCTCATCGTTCTGGCCGTATTGCTGCCCTTCGTGGGCATGATGCTGGCGCTGATGGCGGGCGGCCGCAATACGCCTCGCGTTGCCGCCATCACTATTGTCTGCGTGGTCGTGACAGTCGCGGCAATCGGGCCTCAGGTTGCCCACGCTCCCTTGGTCTACCGGCTCGGCGGTTGGGCACCTCCGCTGGGCGTAGCGCTGCGCGCCGACGGGCTGGCGGCGGGGATGATGGCGGTGGTGATAGGTGTCGTAGCCGCCATCGCGCTTTACGCGCGCCGCGATTTTGCGGTGCCCGAAGGCCTGGTGGAAGCCCGGGCACCGCTGGCCTTCTGGCTGCTGTTGCTCGCGGTGTGGGGATCGCTCAATCTCATCTTTGTCAGCGGTGATCTATTCACGCTTTACGTGGGGCTGGAGCTTCTGACTTTTGCCGGAGTCCCGCTGGTCTGCCTCGACGGCCGCGCCGAGACCTTGCGAGCGGCCTTGCGTTACCTGCTGTTCGCGCTGATGGGTTCGCTGCTCTATCTGCTGGGCACGGTGCTGATCTTTGGCGTCTACGGCACGCTCGACATCGAACTGCTGTCACGCGTGATCCAGCCGAGCCTTGTGACGCGGACCGTGCTCGCGCTGATGACCGCCGGACTGCTTGCCAAGACGGCGCTGTTTCCGCTCCACATCTGGCTGCCGCCGGCCCATGCCGGGGCCCCGGCGGCGGCGAGCGCGATCCTTTCCGGCCTTGTCATCAAGGGATCGTGGTTCCTGATCGTGCGGTTATGGTTCGATGTCATGCCCGGCGTCGTCACGTTCGGCGCTGCGCAGCTGCTCGGTGCGATGGGGGCGGCGGCGATCGTGGTTGGAAGCATCGTTGCGCTGCGGCAGCAACGGCTCAAGCTGCTGGTCGCCTATTCAACGGTTGCGCAGATCGGTTATCTGTTCCTGATGTTCCCGCTCGCCTTCGACGCGAGCGCCGGAGCAATGTCGGGCGGCAACGTGCTGACCGCCGGACTGCTGCAAGCGGCATCGCACGCCACCGCAAAAGCCAGCATGTTCATGGCGGCGGGCCTGTTCTACAAAGCGCTCGGGCATGACCGCATTGCCGAACTGGGCGGTGCGGCGCGGGCCTTGCCGATCACGACGCTGACTTTCGCCGTGGCCGGACTGGCGCTGATGGGCGTGGTTCCCAGCGGCGCCTATCTTGCCAAGAAGCTGCTTCTGGCAGCGGCGGCCGACCAGGGCCAATGGTGGTGGACAGCGTTCTTGCAGGGCGGAGCCGCATTCACGGCGGGCTATACGGTGCTCGTTCTGCGACGCTTGCTGGCAAGTCCCGTGGCTCCGGGGCGAGAGATTGCCCGCGTCTCGCGGTTGTCGGAATGTACGGCGCTGGCACTGGCACTGGCGTCGCTGCTACTCGGCTTCGTGGCAGCCGTACCCGGGATCGGTCTGCCAAGCGAGCTGATTTCAAACCCGCTCGCACCGGTTGAACTGCTGACAATCTTCCTCGTCACAGGAGGCGGCTGCCTCTTGGCCTGGGGTTTCGCACAGCGGCCGTCTTCCGTGCGACCGGGCAAGGCCGCATTTTTCGGCGGGCTCGTCGAAGATTTCGATGGCGTGTTACGGCAGTGGCCAGCCGCCAGCCTTTCCCTGTTCGCTTTTGCGGCAGCAATGGGGTGGCTCCTGCAAACCGGAACTGCCGCATAGGTTTCTTACCGAGGGCTCTCCGCAGCCGCGACCCGCCTGAAGCGGATGGTGCGATCGTATCGTTGGAGGATCAGGTCGCCATGGTCCCTGCGCAGGGGCGTCCGTGTAAACGCAACCACGCCCAGATCGTGCGGCTCGAAACGGACATGGATCTCGTGGCCCATCGGTGGCGGCAATTCGATGGTTTCGCCGCGAAGATCGAAGACGGGAAGCCGCAGAGTGACCGAAACGGGCATTGCGCGCGCATCGAATTCCAGCGGCTCCGGCTCGTCGCTGAGTTGGCGGTCGGTCACGCTTCCGTCCGGGAGCCGGAATTCCGCGTTGAAATATTGCCGGGACATCCCCTCGGGCAGGTCCAGCAGAAGCCTGATCTGCCCGGCAGGCGCATCGTGGTGGTCGATCAGGACAAATCGGGGCGGGACGACCGGATCGCTGGTGAGCAGCACCTGACTTCCATCGGACGTCCAAGTGCCCTGCGCCTGTTCATCAAGCGCGCCATAGTACATTCCATAAAGGAAACGGCCGTCCGCGTGCAGTTCGATACCGGCGGCCATCTCGGTTTGTCCGCCGTCGTAAACCCCCACTACATCCGCCGATTGGGCAGCGGCGATGGGGCACCCTGCGGCAGCAGCCGAAGCGAGCATCATGGCAAGAACGGCACGAGCGAAAATCATGCCGCAGCATAAAACCTTACCGGAATTGCCGCGAGACGTTTGTGAGCCGCAATTGTCTTCAGGCCGCCACGTGCCGGACCAAAGCGGTATCGGTAAATTGGATGAAGGACCGGATTTTGCCCTCTTCATCCAAAGTGATCAGGTCGAACAGTTGCGTACGAACCGGTTCTTTTCCTTCGGCCGCAACGGTAACTTCCCAGCGCGCCGCGATCTTTTCACCTTCGACCACCGCATCCAGAAGTTCAAGATCGCTGAACCGAAAGCGATCGATCAACTGGCCGATCTGATCCATCGAAGATTCAGAACTGAAACCGACAGGTTCCAACAGCGATCGCGCTCCGACAAAATCGAAGCGCGCATCATCGGCCCAATAGGTTGCCAATGCTTCCTTATCTCCCGAAACACGGGCAGCATAGACATCCCGAATTGTCTGCAACGCGGCGTCGCGGTCAAGCATGACCATCTCCATGATACTAAGACAGCGCGCCGAATATATTCCAAAATCCGTTTACTTGCGATCCACAAAAACCGCTCATCAACATCATTCAGAACTATAATCTCAGTAGTTAATTTGAAAATTATTCTCAATTAGCACCCGCGTCGCGATTATTTCGCCACACGTGCAAGTAACGCAATCACACCTGAAGCTTGTCCAACAGCGCGATCAGCATCGGCTTCAGGCGGCCGATTTCCTCACGGTGCGTCGCGCTGAGCGTTTCCAGCGTGCGGTGCGCCTGCTCGGTCAATGCAAGCAGTGCGCGGCGCTTGTCATCGCGCGACGGCGCTCTCTGGACAAGGCCGAGCGAAACCAGCCGATCAACCAGCCCCGTCGCGCTGTGCGGCTTCAGGATCAGCCGTTCGGCCACATGCCCGACCGTGGCCGCCTCTGCCGGTGCCGCCCGGATAACCAGCAGGGCCTGATGCTGCTGCGGCGTCAATCCGCACTCCGCCGCCTTCGCTTCGCTGAAGGCCTGGAACTGCCGCAGCGAGAATCGAAAGTCGGCTAGCGCCGCATAATCGGCATCGGTCAGTTCGTGGCTCATGCCTTCCAGTCCCTGTTCGGGGCCAATTTTGTCAATCGTTGATAAATATCGCATTACGATATATGTGCCGCGCAATCCACTCCTTCCATTCGAGCGCCATGCCATGACATTCCAAGATTTACCTTCGTCCCGGCGCCCATTGGGCGATCACAGCGCGGACCGGCGCATGCTCATGCTGGCGCTCGCCGCACTGCCAGTGGGCACGGGCGGCGCCTTGGGCGCGTGGGTTCTGCTGAAGGCCATCGCGGTCGCCACCAATCTGTTCTGGTTCGGCCGCCTTTCCGCCGCGCCTTCGGCCATCACCGACAATGCGCTGGGCGTATGGCTGGTCGCGGTGCCTGCCATCGGCAGCCTGATCGTCGGCCTGATGGCGCGCTTCGGTTCGGAAAAAATCCGAGGCCACGGCATTCCCGAGGCGATCGAGGCGATCCTTTACGGCGAAAGCCGTCTGTCCTTGAAAGTCGCCGTGCTGAAGCCGCTGTCTTCCGCCATTTCCATCGGCAGCGGCGGCCCGTTCGGCGCCGAAGGCCCGATCATCATGACCGGCGGCGCCATCGGTTCGCTGTTCGCCCAATTCTTCAGCTTCAGCGCGGCGGAGCGTAAGACGCTGCTGGTCTCCGGCGCCGCTGCGGGCATGACCGCCATCTTCGGCACACCGATAGCGGCAATCCTGCTCGCCATTGAGGTGCTCTTGTTCGAATGGAAACCGCGCAGCTTCGTACCCGTGGTGATGGCAGTTCTGGTCTCATGGCTCTGGCGGCCATTGCTGGTCAGCACGGGCCCGCTGTTCCCGGTGCATCATGCATTGCCGCTCGCACCTGGGCTGATCGGCGTCGCGCTGGCCATCGGCATGCTCGCAGGCGGGCAGGCGTGCCTGCTCTCCGCACTGCTCTACAAAGTGGAGGACCAGTTCGCCCGCCTGCCGATCCACTGGATGTGGTGGCCCGCGCTTGGCGGTCTGGCGGTCGGGATCGGCGGCCTGATCGATGCCCACGTTCTGGGCGCGGGTTACGAAAGCATCCGCGGCCTGCTCGATGGATCGCTGGCGATCCGCGTGGCGGTGGCGCTGCTTCTGGTCAAGGCGACCGTATGGCTGATCGCCCTGGGTTCGGGCACGTCGGGCGGCGTTCTTGCGCCGCTGCTGCTGATTGGCGGAGCGCTGGGCTTCCTGCTCGGGCATTACCTGCCCGGTGGTGCGGCAGTCTGGGCGCTGGCCGGCATGGCGGGCATCCTCAGCGGCGCGATGCGAGCGCCGCTGATGGCCACGCTCTTCGCGGTGGAACTGACCGGCGATTTCGCCATGCTGCCCCTTACGCTTGCAGCGGCTGGCGGAGCCTACACCGTCAGCGTCCTCATGATGCGCCGCTCGATCCTGACCGAAAAGATCGCGCGGCGCGGCCGCCATATCCTTCAGGAATACACAGTCGATCCGTTCGATTTCCTTCAGGCACTGCAGGTCATGACGCCGGATCCCCAGACCTTGCCCGGCACTATGCCCGTCGCCGACGCCATCGCCTTCTTCAGCACCGACGCGCAGTTCCGCAGCTATCCGGTGATCGATGCGCACGGCAAGTTGGCTGGAATGGTCTCCCGATCCGACATCCTGCGCTGGAAAGTGCACGGCGCGGAAACGGACGCGACTTTGGCCGAAGTCGCCTCGGACGCATCCATTCCATTCGGCTGCCAATTCGATCCGATCAGCCGGATTGCCGACATGATGGTGGAGGCCGATGTGGGACGCATTCCTATCGTCGATTCTGAAACCGGCCGCGTTTCAGGCATTTTGAGCCGCCACGACCTGCTCAAGGTCCGCCGCGCCCACGGCAGTGCGGAGCGCGCGCGGAGCAGGCGGCAATCCTGACCACAGCGTCAAGGCAGTAAGACCTGCGCCAGTTGTGCCGGCGCAGGTCTTACCGTTTTAGGGAATGAAATCACCCTCGAAGCCGAGGTGACCGTCGATCATGGTACCGGCCGACTGCCCCATTGCCCCCGGAACGAACGGCGCCGAATTGCCGCGAGTGTGGTTGGCGGATGAGGATTGCTGCAGAGACACTTGCAGTTCGCTGCTGATCGGCGCGTCGGCATGAGCCTGCGTGCCGTCGACGGTGAGGACGCCCGGCGTAAAGCCCGCAAGCTGATAGTTGCTATCGGCAACGGCCAGCGTTCCCTGCAGGATCGCATAGCTTCCCGGCCGGTTCGTATCCGCATCGGTGAGCAGCGCTCCCGTAATCACGGAATTGGCGCTGTCTCCAGCAACGAGACCATCGACCGTATAGGTCAGGGGCGGCAAGCTTCCCAGCGCGGGGATCGTCTTTGAATCCGCCGCGATCGCAAGCTTCGCCGGGTCGATGGAAAGGACACCATCGGTATAGGAAATCGCGTAGTTGGCGGAAGCAAGGCCAGAAACGGCGATCCCGTACGAACCGGCATTGCGAGCCCCCTGCGAGCTCCCTCCGTACATGAGATTGCCGACGAGAACGGTGGCATCTTCGCCATTCGCGAAGCCGCTATAGGTCACGCCAGCGCCGCCGCTGTAGGCAAGGCCGTCATAGGTCTTGCTGGCATCGCTCGCGGTCACGGTCAGTGCCGCCTTGTTCACCGTGAGACCGCCGCCGACGTAGCTGATCGCATAGTTGCCAGACGTCAGACCAGACGCGCTCAGCGTGTATGTCCCGGCGTTCGTCGCGCCCTGTGCGGTGCCGCCGTAAGCCAGCGTGCCGCCGAGCACCGAGGATGTCTCGCCATTGACGAGGCCGCTATAGGTCACCCCGGCGCCGCCGCCGTAGGCGAGGCCGTCATAGGTCTTGCTGGCATCGCTCGCGGTCACGGTCAGTGCCGCCTTGTTCACCGTGAGACCGCCGCCGACGTAGCTAATCGCATAGTTGCCAGACGTCAGACCAGACGCGCTCAGCGTGTATGTCCCGGCGTTCGTCGCGCCCTGTGCGGTGCCACCATAAGCCAGCGTGCCGCCGAGCACCGAGGATGTCTCGCCATTGACGAGGCCGCTATAGGTCACCCCGGCGCCGCCGCTGTAGGCAAGGCCGTCATAGGTCTTGCTGGCATCGCTCGCAGTCACGGTCAGTGCCGCCTTGTTCACCGTGAGACCGCCGCCGACGTAGCTAATCGCATAGTTGCCAGACGTCAGACCAGACGCGCTCAGCGCGTATGTCCCTGCGTTCGTCGCGCCCTGTGCGGTGCCACCATAAGCCAGCGTGCCGCCGAGCACCGAGGATGTCTCGCCATTGACGAGGCCGCTATAGGTCACCCCGGCGCCGCCGCTGTAGGCAAGGCCGTCATAGGTCTTGCTGGCATCGCTCGCAGTCACGGTCAGTGCCGCCTTGTTCACCGTGAGACCGCCGCCGACGTAGCTGATCGCATAGTTGCCAGACGTCAGACCAGACGCGCTCAGCGTGTATGTCCCGGCGTTCGTCGCGCCCTGTGCGGTGCCGCCGTAAGCCAGCGTGCCGCCGAGCACCGAGGATGTCTCGCCATTGACGAGGCCGCTATAGGTCACCCCGGCGCCGCCGCTGTAGACAAGGCCGTCATAGGTCTTGCTGGCATCGCTCGCGGTCACGGTCAGTGCCGCCTTGTTCACCGTGAGACCGCCGCCGACGTAGCTAATCGCATAGTTGCCAGACGTCAGACCAGACGCGCTCAGCGTGTATGTCCCGGCGTTCGTCGCGCCCTGTGCGGTGCCGCCGTAAGCCAGCGTGCCGCCGAGCACCGAGGATGTCTCGCCATTGACGAGGCCGCTATAGGTCACCCCGGCGCCGCCGCTGTAGACAAGGCCGTCATAGGTCTTGCTGGCATCGCTCGCGGTCACGGTCAGTGCCGCCTTGTTCACCGTGAGACCGCCGCCGACGTAGCTAATCGCATAGTTGCCAGACGTCAGACCAGACGCGCTCAGCGTGTATGTCCCTGCGTTCGTCGCGCCCTGTGCGGTGCCGCCGTAAGCCAGCGTGCCGCCGAGCACCGAGGATGTCTCGCCATTGACGAGGCCGCTATAGGTCACCCCGGCGCCGCCGCTGTAGGCGAGGCCGTCGTAAGTCTTGCTGGCATCGCTCGCAGTCACGGTCAGTGACGCCTTGTTCACCGTGAGACCGCCGCCGACGTAGCTGATCGCATAGTTGCCAGACGTCAGACCAGACGCGCTCAGCGTGTATGTCCCGGCGTTCGTCGCGCCCTGTGCGGTGCCGCCGTAAGCCAGCGTGCCGCCGAGCACCGAGGATGTCTCGCCATTGACGAGGCCGCTATAGGTCACCCCGGCGCCGCCGCCGTAGGCGAGGCCGTCATAGGTCTTGCTGGCATCGCTCGCGGTCACGGTCAGTGCCGCCTTGTTCACCGTGAGACCGCCGCCGACGTAGCTAATCGCATAGTTGCCAGACGTCAGACCAGACGCGCTCAGCGTGTATGTCCCTGCGTTCGTCGCGCCCTGTGCGGTGCCGCCGTAAGCCAGCGTGCCGCCGAGCACCGAGGATGTCTCGCCATTGACGAGGCCGCTATAGGTCACCCCGGCGCCGCCGCTGTAGGCAAGGCCGTCATAGGTCTTGCTGGCATCGCTCGCAGTCACGGTCAGTGCCGCCTTGTTCACCGTGAGACCGCCGCCGACGTAGCTGATCGCATAGTTGCCAGACGTCAGACCAGACGCGCTCAGCGTGTATGTCCCGGCGTTCGTCGCGCCCTGTGCGGTGCCGCCGTAAGCCAGCGTGCCGCCGAGCACCGAGGATGTCTCGCCATTGACAAGGCCGCTATAGGTCACCCCGGCGCCGCCGCTGTAGGCAAGGCCGTCATAGGTCTTGCTGGCATCGCTCGCGGTCACGGTCAGTGCCGCCTTGTTCACCGTGAGACCGCCGCCGACGTAGCTAATCGCATAGTTGCCAGACGTCAGACCAGACGCGCTCAGCGTGTATGTCCCTGCGTTCGTCGCGCCCTGTGCGGTGCCACCATAAGCCAGCGTGCCGCCGAGCACCGACGACGTTTCGCCATTGACGAGGCCGCTATAGGTCACCCCGGCGCCGCCGCTGTAGGCAAGGCCGTCATAGGTCTTGCTGGCATCGCTCGCGGTCACGGTCAGTGCCGCCTTGTTCACCGTGAGACCGCCGCCGACGTAGCTGATCGCATAGTTGCCAGACGTCAGACCAGACGCGCTCAGCGTGTATGTCCCTGCGTTCGTCGCGCCCTGTGCGGTGCCGCCGTAAGCCAGCGTGCCGCCGAGCACCGACGACGTTTCGCCATTGACGAAGCCGCTATAGGTCACCCCGGCGCCGCCGCTGTAGGCGAGGCCGTCGTAAGTCTTGCTGGCATCGCTCGCAGTGACGGTCAGTGCCGCCTTGCTCACCGTAAGGGCACCATCGACGTAAGTGATCGCGTAGTTGTTCGAGGTCAGCCCTGAAGCGCTGATCGCAGAGGTTCCGGCATTGATGCCGCTGGAGTACGCGGCTGCTCCCCCGAGGACCGAAGCGGTTTCGCCGTGGACGAAGCCGCTGTACGAGAGGCCCGAACTGCCGTCGTAAGCCAGTCCGTCATACGTCTTGGTCGCGTCATTGGCTGTCACCGTCAGAGCAGCCTTGTCGACCGTGAGCGTCCCGTCGACGCTGACGATGTCATACTTGGTCGAGTAGAGACCCGATGCCGTAATGGCATAGGTTCCGGCGTCGATAGCACCATTCGCCGCGCCGCCAACGGTCAACGATCCGCCAAGGTTCGCAACCGTATCATTGCTGGTAAAGCCGCTGTACGAGACGGTATTGCCGACGGAGTAAGCAAGGCCATCGTAAGTCTTGGTCGCGGACTGGTTCGTGACGGTCAGTTGCGTGAGGAACGAACGGAGCATCGGCGTGGTGCTTCCATCGTAGATCCGCCAGACCGAAGCCGTTCCGCCCTCATCGTCAATGCTCCAGCCGGCCGCTGTGAAATTGGCCAGCGAGGTCATGCCTTCCGACGTGAGGCCGACAGCGTTGCCGGGACCTCCCCCAATTCCCAAGACTTGACCGCTCGTACTCGCGTTATAATAGGCCCCCGTGATACTTGGCCCAGCGGCATTGTATCCAGCGAAGCCGCCCGTCACCGCGCCGCCGACCACCATGCCTGTTGCAAAGGCGTTCACGATAGTTCCGTTGAAGTCGTTCGAGCCCACAAATCCGCCAATCGAACTTGCAAGGATCAAGCCGTTGACGTTGCCGGTGGCGTAAGCGTTCGTAATCGAACCGTTATTGTAACCCACAAAGCCGCCGAGATAGCTCATGCTTGAGGTTACGGAACCCGTAGCAAAGGAATTGGAGATCGTTCCCCTGTTCAGACCGACAAATCCGCCAGCAACCGCGTTGCCCAACGGCCCCTGACTGCCGGCGATATTGCCGGTAGCATAGGACTGGCCGATCGTGCCGGAATTGAGATATCCGACAAGGCCGCCGATATTGCGCCCCTGACTGACCACATTTCCGCTGGCCCATGCGGCGGTAATGCTGGTCCCGTTCACATAACCAGCGAGTCCGCCTGTGTCGACTTCGCCGGACGATGTTCCCGTCACCGTCGCCGAGGATCCCGCGCCGGTGATGCTTCCGTCCTGCGATGCGCCGACAAGCGCGCCGACATGGTCCAATCCGGTTACACTGCCGCCGGAAAGCACGACATCCTTGATCGCCGCGCCCGAGGTGCTGCCGAAGAGGCCGACATAGCTCTCGTTGCCGCGATTGATCTTAAGACCGGTGATAGTGTGATTCCGGCCGTCGAACGATCCGGTGAAGGCGACACCGACGTTACCGATGGGGCTGAACCCGGCCGGGGCCCAGACATCGGAGTAATAGTTGTTGCCGCCGTTGACGGTAAAGCTGCCTGCAAGATCGATATCCGCGCCGAGTTCGTAATTTCCGGCCAAGTCCAGATTGGCGAGCTGGAGGGCGTGCGGGGTTGCGATTACGCTCGATGCCTCACTGCGCAACATGGGGCGCGTGTTGCCGTCAACCATGGTCCATGTATTGGCGAAGTCAAAGCCGCTGTAGGTCGCGGCGGTGTAGGCCTGGCTGTTGGAGATGCCGGTGCCGACAGCGCTGGAACTTTGACCGGTGCTTTGAATATCCCAATACGCATTGCTTACGCCGGCCATGATCCCGGAATATCCTACAAGACCTCCGGTAAAAGTGCTCCCCGAGACGGCGCCGCTGGCATAGACATTCGCAATCGTTTCATTGGATCCAAATCCAACAAGACCGCCTGCATAGCCAATCGATGCCGAGACTGTTCCGGTGGCATAGGAATTTCTAATGGTGCCATTATCTTCTTCGCCGGACAACCCTCCGACATATTGCCTGCCGGTGACGCTGGCTGATGACGAAGAATTGTCGATGGTACCGCCGACGCTCCCTCCCACGAGACCGCCAACATGATCACTTCCCGAAACACTTCCGGTCACGTGGGCGTTGGAAACGGTTCCGGCGATACGATATCCAACGAGTGATCCTGTTACAGCGCCGCCAATAACGGAGACGTTGGAAAGGGTCACGTCCCGAATTGTCCCGCTGGCCCTAGAGAACAGCCCGACATAAGCGGACGATGGTTTATTGATCGTCAGCCTGTCGATGAAGTGGCCAAGCCCCGCGAATGTGCCGGCCTGGTTCGCGATCGGGACGAAGTTCGCGATGCTGGAGGCATCAATGTCATTGGCCAGAGCGATGTATCCACTCCCGCTCGTCGCCTGCAGCTGGTTGACATCGTGGATCAGCGTATATGCCTGACTGTCGATCGTCAGACCGGCATTGCTCCCCGGAAGCGAGATGCGGGCGCCATCGATCAGGTTATAACCTGCACCACCCGCATTGAGACTGAGTGACGCATTCGCGCCGCTTAACGTGATGTCGCCGGAAATGCCGATGGCGCCGGAATTGCTCACGAGCTGGAGCCCCGCCGAGGCACCTGTCGCCGTGATATCGGCCGCGACGGACAAGCTTCCGGCCGAGGTCAGGGACAGCGTGGTCGACGCATTCCAGCTGACCGCATCCTTCACCGTCAAGCTGCCGCTAACCCCCAGCGAGATTGCGACATTGCCGTTTTCAAGACTGGCGGAAAGCGTCGCATTGTTGAGCAGGCCAGCCGCATCCTGAGTGGATGAGATCTCAACGTCGGTGGGATCGATCAACCAGGTGCCGAACGCACCGGAGGCCGCCTTGGTGGAAACCTTGATGTCGTCGCTTACGGCAACCTTCGCGGCCGAAGTCTCGACAAAGCCGCCATCCCCGCCATCGGGCGCAGAAGCATCAAGCACGCCGCCGGCATTGACGGTGCCGCCCGCCATGCCTGCCAGCAGGAGGATCCGTCCCGACTGGTTGGCCAGCGTATGCGCCTCGATCGTGCCGGTGTTCGATACCACCGACGACACCGCCGCGCTGGCGCCTTGTGCGCTGAGCAGCACCTGGCCGCCACCGGCTGCGATCAGGCCGCCGTTCTCGACCAGCGCCTGTGTCGTCGCGCCATCGACCTGCACTTGCAGGTGTCCGTTGGCCCCAGCATCGAGCAGCACCCCGGCACCGGAGGCGAGCACGATGTCGCCCTTGCTGGCCGAGATCGAACCGAGGTTCGAGACGGTTCCGCCAACCAGCACGACCTGGCCGCCCTCATGGGCCGCAATCAGGCCCTGATTGATCACCGAACCGCCCTCGTTCAGCGTGAAGCGATCCGTGCCCGCGAGGAAGTCGGCATCCGAAATCGATCCCGCCGCCGCAACCAGTCCGCCCACGTTGACTTGTGCGGTCGAGGTGAACAGCACGCCGTTAGGATTGACGACATAGACCTTGCCGTTCGACGTGAGCGTGCCCGCGATTGTCGATCCCGCCGACGAAAGCACGCGGTTCAGCGTGACCGCGTTGGCGTCAGGTTGCACGAAGGAAACCGAGGCATCCTTGCCGATGTCAAAGCCCTGCCAGTTGACGATGCCGCGCTGGCTCGACTGGGTTACAGTCATAGCGGCGCCGCTGGTGCCAATGGACACTTGTCCGGCGGCGACTTCGCCCCCCGTCGGCAGCGCATTGGTCGCGGGATTGGCAAGCGCCGGCGTGGCAAGTGCAAGGCTGAAAAGCGAAACGCTTGCGTTCATGGCAAGGCGGCGGGTCCGGGTGATCATTGGAGGTCTGTCCGATCAGAATGTCTTGGAGAGGTTGAACCAGCCGCGCACGTTGCGCTTGCTGCCATCTTCGTTGTGCTGCTTGTCGGGACCGCCCGGATTGTCGGTGATCGGCGCGGCAACCACGGCTGCGATCGAGAACCCGTAGGGCAGAGCATAGGTCACGCCCGCGCCGGCCCCGGCAAGCGCGTAGACATTGTCCGCGCCCGGATCGTTCCAGCCAGCCCATGTCCGCGTATGCAGGCGGATGGCGCCGCCATCGACGAAGCCATAGAGGTCAAGCCCCTTGAGCGCGCCGCCGCTGACGGGCACGTGCAGTTCGGCATTGGCCAGCGCGCCGCGATCGCCCATCGCCTCGTTGACGGGGAAAGCGCGGACGCCATAGGGGCCGCCCAGCGAGAACTGCTCTGAAGAATCGAGATTGTTCATCGCCCACTGCCCGGTGACGCGAACGCGCAGGAAGAATGGCCCTGCAAGCCGCTGGTCCCGCGTGAGTTCGGCCTGAAGCTTGCCGTAGGCGCCGTTGGCATCGGTCGTCAGACTGTCGAGAATGCGGTCGCTGGGAAGACCGTTCAGGTCTAGCGACCCAAGCGTCATCGTCAGCGCGTAGCGCGTGCGGCCACCCCCGCCCAACCTGTCGCTGCCTTCGCCGCTCAGCGAAAGGGCCAGACGGTTTACCTGCTTGCGATGGGCCGCTTCGCCAAGCAGATCATCGTGATAATGACCGTGTTCGTAAGCGGCACGAAGTTGCAGCGTCTGGGTGGCGCTGCGGATCACGGGATAGGTGACCTCCAACCCCTGGGTGTCGGCATTGCCGCGCCCGTCAAGGTCGGCAAAGTCGCCGCCCAGCGTGTAGCGCATGTAGCTGGCATAGACGCCCGCGCGCCACCCGCCCGTGCCGAGCGGCACGTTCCAACCGATCTGGCCATAGCCGAGATCGCGCGATCCCAGCCCCAGCAGCGTGACTTGATCGCCCTTGCCGGTGAGGTTGTTGAGCGCCAGCGAGGCGATCCCCCGGTAAAGACCAGTGGCATCGACGCCGCCATTGTCCGCGCTGATGCTGCCGGTCACCAATGCCGTGTCGGTTACGGTAAGAGCAAGATCGCTGGTGCCGGGGGCGCTGCCCGCCTTGAGCACGCCGTCAGCGCGGATGCCCGGGAGATCGTTGGCGACCAGCAGGCCGCGTTCGAGCGCCTGATCCGAATAGGGCGCGCCTTGCGTGAGGCGGCCGCCGACCACGCGTTCCACGAAGGCACCGTCAGCACGCGCCGCCTTGTCTTCGGTGACGATGCGACCAAAGCGGCCTTCGATCACGCGGATGTGGACGATGCCGGTGGTCACGTCCTGCGGCGGCAGCACCGTGCGTGCAAAGAAGCCGTGGCGGCGATAGACATCGGCAACCGCCTGGGCGGCCGCCTGAAGGCCACGAAGCGTGAGATCTCGGCCGATATAGGATTGGGTCGCGGTTGCCAGTTCGCTTTCCGGAAGCAAAGTGGCTCCCTCGATCACGAAGCGTTCGACCCGAACGGTTTCGCCGCCGGTGGCCGTGTCTGCTTCCGAAGGCGCCAAGGGCAGCGGCGACTGGCGGGGAACGCCGCCGGGAAGGCCCTGCCGAAGCTCTCTCTGAAGGCTGCCCGCGTTCGGAACACTTTGCGCTATGGCCGGAACGGCAAACAAGGCAATCGCGCTGGCCGACAGAGCAAGAGCAATCGACGACGTGCGAGTACCGCCCACACGCAGGCGCCGCCCCTGCTGCTTGAGGCAGTTATACGAATTCTTGGTCAAAATTTCCCCCTTGGGAACTCCCCCTCCGAATCAAAGGGTTCACTCTTGAAGCGGGCGCCTATGACCATATGCCGCGTTAATTTTGCGTGACATCGGTCACGCCATTTATGGAAACTCGCCAAAGTTAAAGGATTAACGCGACCCCGGAATGAGGGCGCCGCGCCGCGTCACCGATCCAGCGCGATGCGCTTGTAGCTCTCGTCGTGAGGGTAGCGGCCGCCCGGTGTGATGGGGATGCCCATCAGGCCCTTCGACCAATCCGCCGAGTCCGAGTATTCACGAAACCAGTCGGTGACAACGAGCCGTTCCTTGATGCGCCATTCGTCATCGCGCTTCTCGAAGCGATCGACATAACGGCCCGCGCCGATAACGTCCCGCTTGCCGTCCGGCGTGTTGATGCGATGGATGCCGTAGAAATAGGATTCCACTTCGGCAGTGTTGCCATCAATGGTCATCAGCACATTGCAGACGAAGTGCATGGTCTGGTCCATCGTGCCCATCGCCGCAAAGGACCAGTCAATGAACTCCTCGGCATTGCCCCGGAAGCTCAGGTGCTCGTCGATGCAATCCGGCCAGTAAGCGCTGCGGACCATGTCGGCATCGAGCCGATCCACACCGCGCGCATAGCGCGAAAGGCATTCGCGGATCGCCTCGCGGTCGGCGAGTTCGGCGGCGATCCTGCTTACGAATGTGGTCATGGCGCTCTGTCCTTTGAAGTACCCGGAAGTCACGCGACGCTCTTAATTCCGCCGAAAGCAACAAACCTCCCCCGCGATTTGACTGGAGATGATCTGCCGATCGGTCAGAGAGGATCCCGCGCGCGCCAACCCGCCGATGCGCATCGTTCGCCGTTGCCCGATTGCTCTCGGCCGTCCCTCCCATTTGCCCTTGACGGCGGCTGCGCACCGGGTAAATGATAGCGCTACCAAAACGAAATCGTTGAGGATGCCGATGTGATCGAGATTGCTCCGTACGTGCCCTGCCCGTGCGCGCGATTCCCGGACACCTGTGCGCTGTTTGGCGGCGGCCTCCGCAAATCCCCGTGGGTGGAAGGACTGTTACGATGATCACCGGCGCCATTCTCATCGGCCGCAGCGAAGAGCATACCGAGACCACTTATACCGCGGTAAGCCCTGCCACGGGCGCCGCCATCGAACCCCGGTTCACCACCGCCGGCCTGCCGGAAGTGGAGCGCGCCTGCGCGCTGGCCGATGCCGCTGCAATTGCCTTCGCGGAAGCCGCGCCGGAAACCCGCGCCGTGTTCCTGGAAACCATTGCGGACGAGATCGTGCGCATTGGCGATGACCTGATCGAGCGCGCCATGGCCGAAACCGGCCTGCCGCGCGCCCGCCTCGAAGGCGAACGCGGCCGCACCACCGGCCAGCTTCGCCTCTTCGCCCAGGTCCTGCGCGAAGGCAGTTGGGCTGACCTCACCATCGATCCCGCCCTGCCCGAACGCGCACCGCTGCCCCGCCCGGACCTGCGCGTCCGCAAGGTCTCGCTCGGCCCGGTCGTGGTGTTCGGCGCGAGCAACTTCCCCCTCGCCTTCTCCGTCGCCGGCGGTGACACGGCCTCGGCCTTCGCGGCGGGTTGCCCGGTGATCGTCAAGGGTCACTCGGCCCACCCCGGCACCGGCGAACTGGTCGCCCGCGCGATCCAGCGCGCGGTAGCGCTGTGCCACCTGCCCGAGGGCGTGTTCTCCTACCTGCCCGCCAACCGCGAGGCCGGTACCGCGCTCGTCGCCGACCACCGCATCAAGGCCGTGGGCTTTACCGGATCGCGCGGCGGCGGCATGGCGCTGATGCGCACCGCCGCCAGCCGCCCGGAGCCGATCCCGGTCTATGCCGAGATGAGCTCGATCAACCCCGTCGTGCTGTTCCCCGCCGCTCTCGCCGCACGCGGTGAAGCGCTGGGCGCCGCTTTCGTCGGCTCGCTGACGATGGGCGCGGGCCAGTTCTGCACCAATCCCGGCCTCGTCATCGCCATGGACGGCCCGGACCTCGACACCTTCCTCGCCTCGGCCGCCGCTGCCATGGTCGGCAGCGCAGCGCAGGACATGCTGACGCCGGGCATCCACGCGGCTTACGTCGATGGCGTCGAAGCCCTGGCAGACCACTCGGCCGTCACCACGCTCGCACGCGGTGTCGAGCCGACCGGCCCGCATCAGGCACAGGGCGCACTGTTCAAGACCAGCGCCGCCGATTTCCTGGCCGACGCGGCACTGGGCGCGGAAGTCTTCGGCTCCTCCTCGCTCGTCATCACCGTCACCGACATGAGTGAGGCCAAGCAAGTCATCGCCGCGCTCGAAGGCCAACTCACCGCCACGCTGATCCTCGATGCCGAGGACGAAGACGCCGCTGCCGAACTGCTCCCCGTGCTGGAGCGCAAGGTCGGCCGCATCCTCGTCAACGGCTGGCCCACCGGCGTCGAAGTGTGCCACGCAATGGTTCATGGCGGGCCGTTCCCCTCGACTTCGGATGGCCGCACCACCTCGGTCGGGGCCAAGGCGATCGATCGCTTCCTGCGCCCGGTGTGCTATCAGAACATGCCGTCCGCCCTGCTCCCCGAGGGTCTGCGCGACGGCAATCCCTGGAACGCACCGCGCCGCATCGACGGCGTGCTCAAGCTGGGCTGATGACCATGGACAACCATAACGACACTGCGGGCAACGACTCCGCGGCACCGCGCCGCTTCCGTTCGCAGGATTGGTTCGCCGATCCTGCCCGTTCGGACATGGTCGCGCTCTATCTCGAACGCTTCATGAACTACGGCATCACGCCCGCAGAACTGCGGTCGGGACGCCCGATCATCGGCATCGCCCAGTCGGGCAGCGACCTTTCGCCGTGCAACCGCATCCATATCGATCTGGCGAAGCGTGTGCGCGACGGCATCCGCGACGCGGGCGGCATCGCGATGGAGTTCCCGGTCCACCCGATCTTCGAGAATTGCCGCCGCCCCACCGCCGCGCTCGACCGCAACCTCGCCTATATGGGCCTTGTCGAGATCCTCTACGGCTACCCCATCGATGGTGTGGTGCTGACGACGGGCTGCGACAAGACGACGCCGTCGCAGGTTATGGCCGCCTCCACCGTGGACATTCCGGCCATCGTCCTCTCGGGCGGCCCGATGCTCGACGGCTGGCACGAAGGCGACCTCGTCGGCTCGGGCACGGTGATCTGGCGCAGCCGCCGCAAGCTGGCAGCGGGCCAGATCGACGAGGAAGAATTCCTCCAGCGCGCCTGCGACAGCGCCCCTTCGGCCGGGCACTGCAACACCATGGGCACCGCTTCGACCATGAACGCCGTGGCCGAGGCGCTGGGCCTCTCGCTCCCCGGCTGTGCGGCGGTCCCGGCGCCCTACCGCGAACGCGGCCAGATCGCCTACGAAACCGGCCGCCGCATTGTCGAGATGGCCTATGAAGACCTGCGCCCATCGGCCATCCTGACGCGTGAGAGCTTCCTCAACGCGATCCGCGTGGTCAGCGCCATCGGCGGTTCGAGCAATGCCCAGCCGCACGTCATGGCGATGGCCCGTCACGCGGGCGTCGAACTCCACGCCTCGGACTGGACCGAGCATGGCTACGACCTGCCGCTGATCGTCGACATGCAGCCCGCCGGGCGGTTCCTCGGCGAGCGCTTCCACCGCGCGGGCGGCGTGCCGTCGGTCATGTGGGAACTGCAACAGGCGGGCGTGCTCGCGGACGACTGCCTGACGGTGACCGGCGAGACGCTGGCCGAAAACCTTACCGGCCGCGAAGCACGCGACCGCGAGGTAATCCGTCCTTTCGCCGAACCGCTGCGCGAAAAGGCGGGCTTCCTCGTCCTTTCCGGCAACCTGTTCGACTTCGGCATCATGAAGACTTCCGTCATCAGCGCCGAATTCCACGAACGCTACCTCTCGCGCCCCGGCTCGGAAGGCGTGTTCGAAGGCCGCGCGGTCGTGTTCGAGGGCGGTGACGACTATCACCACCGGATCAACGATCCCTCGCTGGAAATCGACGAGAACTGCATCCTCGTGATGCGCGGCGCCGGACCGCTGGGCTGGCCCGGCTCGGCCGAGGTCGTCAACATGCAGCCGCCAGACGCGCTGATCCGTCGCGGCGTGCAGTGGCTGCCGACGCTGGGCGACGGGCGCCAGTCCGGTACTTCGGACAGCCCTTCGATCCTCAACTGCTCGCCCGAGAGCGCCGCCGGCGGCGGTCTCTCATGGCTGCGCACCGGCGACGTGATCCGCATCGATGTCCGTGCAGGCTCTTGCAACGCGCTGGTGGACGAAGCGGAGATCGCCCGCCGCAAGACGGAGACGCCTCCGCCGGTGCCGGAAAGCCATACCCCGTGGGAGGAACTCTTCCGCGAGAAGACCGGGCAGATGGCCGAAGGCGCCGTGCTGGAAATGGCCGTGAAATACCGCCAGATTTCCGCCAAGACGCCACGGCATAACCACTGATTATCTGACCTGGCGTGGTCCGGACTGTGACAGTCCGGACCACGAAGGCAGCGGGAGACCGGAAAAGCAGGCGATCAAAGACGGGCGATTCCGGCCCGATCAGCGTTTCTTCTTGGTGATGGTCGCGGTGAAATCGGGGTCCTTGTTCGCCACCCAATCGACGAACTTGCGCACGTTCGGATCGGCCAGCAAACCCTCCACATCCATTCCGTGGCGCTGCAATTCGGAATTGGTGAAATTGGCGATCAGCGTCTGCTGGCAGATCGAGTGCATGGGCACGACATCGCGCCCGCCCCGGCTCTTGGGTACCGGATGGTGCCAGACGATAGTCTTGCCGGTGGGGCGGCCGCAGAGCCAGCAAGGCTCAACGGGAGCCGGAGCCTCATCCTCCTCGCTATGGAGGTCTTCGTAGGGGCCATGTTTCGAATGCTTGCGGGCCATGCGTCTGCCTGAATTGTCTGAACTTGCGCCGCCCGCCTACAGCGGGGCGGCCAGCATTACCACACCTGCGTCCTCGTTTTGAAAGCGCGCCATGTTCTGCCCAAAGGGATCCCGCCGCCCCTCCCGCCCACTGCTTATCCTGAGCCCGTCGAAGGATCGGAACCTCGTTCGCATCGCCAAATGGACGGTGCGGACATGCTCAAAGCAGCGTCATCGCGATGGAACGCGAGCATCAGACATCCTTGGGGATGGGCCGATCAAGGTAGCTGGTCGCTCCCCGGCTGCGCGCTTCCCAGGCGTTTGCCCGCTCGCGGGCATAGACCTGCTGCACGCGAACCCTGCTGATGCCATATCGTTCGGCAAGTGCACCAAACGTCGCGCCATCGATCACCGCCACGTAAATGGCCGTATTCCGCTCGTGAGCGGGGCTTGAACTTCCTGGAACCATCGACTTACTCCTGCTGATTGACGGCAATCGGCTGCCGCGCCCGCGCACCCCGGCCTTGAGCCGACGGACCCGCGATTTCTCGCCTCCGGCATGGACCTATTGTAACATGTAACCCACACCCGATTCGATGAAGCCCATTCGTCGCCAATGACGGCGATGGCAACAGGGCCCTGCTACGCCGCTTCACGGCCCCCGTACCTCAGCCTTTCAAACGCTTCATAAAGGCCATAAGGGCATCGAATTGGGTTTGGGCGAGAGACCACTGGAATTTACTGCCCTTGTCAGGCAAGGGGCCCCATACCTATTTTTTGTCCTGGCGAAGTGACCGTCATGGGCCGCGCAAATGAGACAATGGCATACCTATGAGCAAGAACGAGAACGCGGCGGATTTCGATGCACCGCTTATTGAGAGTGGCAAGGGCGCGGTTGCGCGGTTTATCGCCCGCGCCAAGAGCCGTGGTACCATCACCGTAAGCGAGCTGAACGCTGCCCTGCCGCAGGATCAGATGTCCACCGACCAGATCGAGGACATCATGGCCGCGATCTCGGAGATGGGCATCAAGATCGTCGAGAACGAGGATGAAGGCGAGGACGGCGACGAGACCGATTCTCAGGCCGATTCGCAAAACGACGACGATCGCGATATGGATGATGACGCCGGCGACGACGGCGAAATCTCCCAGCGCCGCACGCCGGACAGCAAGAAAGCGGACGCCCTCGGCCGCACCGACGATCCGGTGCGCATGTACCTGCGCGAGATGGGCGCGGTGGAAATGCTTTCCCGTGCGGGCGAAGCGGCGATTGCCAAGCGCATCGAAGCCGGCCGCGACATGATGATCATGGGCCTCTGCGAGAGCCCGCTCACCTTCCACGCCATCATCCAGTGGTCCGAAGCGCTCAACAACGGCGAGATGCAGCTGCGCGAGATCCTCGATCTCGATGCAATGCTGACCAAGGAGCCTGCGCCCGAAAGCCTGTCGGAAGACGGTGAAGGCGACGACGACGGCGAGATCAGCGAAAAGATCGCCGGCCCCTCCTTCAAGGAGGACGACGAGGCCGAGGAAGAGGAAACCACCACCGAGCTGGACGAAGACGGCAATCCGATCGCCAAGCGCGCGGCCGAGGCCGAGGACGAGGACGAGGACAACACCATCAGCCTTGCGCAGATGGAAGCGGCCCTCAAGCCGGAAGCGCTTGAGAAATTCTCGCTCATCACCGAGCTGTTCCAGGCCTTCGAGCGCCTCCAGTCGGAGCGTCTCGACGCGCTGGCGCTGGGCATCGACTTCCCGGTCGCCAAGGAAGAGCAGTACCAGCAGCTGCGCGAAGACCTGACCGCGCAAGTCGAATCGGTGAAATTCCACGCGGCGAAGATCGAATACCTCGTCGACAATCTCTACTCGTTCAACCGCCGGCTCACCACGCTGGGCGGCCAGATGCTGCGCCTGGTAGAGCGCCACAAGGTGAAGCGCGCCGACTTCCTCGAAACCTATGTCGGCCGCGAACTGGACGACACCTGGATCGGCGAAATGGCGACGAAGGACAAGAAGTGGGCGGCTTTCGCGGCCAACGAAGCCGATCCGGCCGAGCGTATCCGCCTCGAAGTCTCGGACATCGCCGCCGCCACCGGCATGGCGCTTCCCGAGTTCCGCCGCATCGTCAACATGGTCCAGAAGGGTGAGCGCGAGGCGCGCATCGCCAAGAAGGAAATGGTCGAGGCGAACCTGCGTCTGGTGATCTCGATCGCCAAGAAGTACATGAACCGCGGCCTGCAGTTCCTGGACCTCATCCAGGAAGGCAACATCGGCCTGATGAAGGCGGTCGACAAGTTCGAGTACCGCCGCGGCTACAAGTTCTCGACTTATGCCACCTGGTGGATTCGTCAGGCGATCACGCGCTCGATCGCGGATCAGGCCCGCACGATCCGTATCCCGGTCCACATGATCGAGACGATCAACAAGCTGGTCCGCACCAACCGCCGCTTCCTGCACGACCATGGCCGCGAGCCCACGCCGGAAGAAATGGCCGAGCGCCTGTCGATGCCGCTCGAAAAGGTCAAGCGGGTCCTGAAGATCGCCAAGGAGCCGATCTCGCTCGAAACCCCCGTGGGTGACGAGGAAGACAGCCATCTGGGTGACTTCATTCAGGATTCGAATGCGGTCATCCCGGTGGATGCGGCGATCGAGTCCAACCTCAAGGAAATGATCACCCGCACCCTCGCCTCGCTCACCCCGCGCGAAGAGCGCGTGCTGCGCATGCGCTTCGGCATCGGCATGAACACCGACCATACGCTTGAGGAAGTGGGCCAGCAGTTCTCGGTGACCCGCGAACGTATCCGCCAGATCGAGGCCAAGGCGCTGCGCAAGCTCAAGCACCCGAGCCGGTCGCGCATCATGCGCAGCTTCTTGGACTAAGACGGTTTCGGCGTTTTCCGGGTCATCAAGTGGTTCCACCTGATGAGAAAATGCCCTTGGCTACAGCGCCGCCCCTACCGGCCCAATGCCGGTAGGGGCGGCGGTAGCGCTCCAGCCACTATCAGGAAATCGGAGAGACACCCATCCGAAGCTACGGGCCAGAGGCCCGTGGCCGATTAAGTGATGGGAAATTTCCAGATTGCAGGTAAAGGACCGCCAATCTTCGGTGCCTGCGATGCGGTTTGATCTCTCCACTTTGTATTTCCTTGCCATAGGCACTTTGGCTCTCAGTGCAGTCATGACGCTCTGGGAGCGGCATGCACGGCCCTTGCGCAGGAATGAACTCGGCATACTCGCCGCCGGCTATTCGGCGCTGGCTGCCGGGTGCGCATTGGCGATGGGGCGAACGATGTTCGCCGGTGCCCTTGGCGCAAGTTTGGCCAATATGGCCATGATGGGCGGGTATCTTCTGATTTTTCAGGGCGTAGCGCGCCTGGCCGGCCGCAAGCGCGGCGCGATTTCGCTGGCTATTTTCGCTTTCCAGGCCCTGATCTGGATCGTCATGGGCGAATGCTGCCGGGATATTATCTGGAACTATATCAGCGCATTTCCCATCGCGCTGGTCAGCGGCCTAACAGCCTGGGAGCTGTGGACGAACGATCGCTTCCGCTTCTTGCGATCCCGCCGTGTTGCGCTGGCCTTCGCGGCCATGCATTCGCTCTTCTACATAGGCAGAGCCTTTGTCCTGCCTCTGGCGGTACCGGGTTTCGGGCCGCGACTGCTTGCGATCTCCAGCGTCTTCACGATGTACGAAGGCGTGCTCTACTCGGTCGGCCTGCCCATGGCGCTGATGGCGCTCCTGCGAGAGGAAACACAGGACCAGTTGCTGCAAGCCTCGCGCACGGACTATCTGACCGGCCTGGGTAATCGGCGCTGGTTCTTCGAGGAAGCCGAGAGCCACATTCGCAATGCAAACGCGGACGCGCGTACCTTTCTGCTCGCTTTCGATCTCGACCACTTCAAGGCCATCAACGACCGGTTTGGCCATGCGACGGGCGACCGGGTGCTCAAGCTGTTCGCAGGTTTCGTCAGGGGCATCGTCGGGCCGGCTGCCATTCTCGCGCGAATCGGCGGTGAGGAATTCGCCGCATTGTTGACCTGCAAATCCGATGCGGAGGCCGCCGCTATCGCCCAAGGCGTGGTGAGCGGCTTTGCGGAGATCGTCATAGATCGAGAAAATGGCGTGGACGTCACGGCAACCGTCAGCATCGGCCTTGCGGAACTGGGACGCGACGGCAACAATCTTGCGGATCTCCTCTCGGCCGCGGACGCCGCGCTCTACAGGGCCAAAATCGGCGGTCGCAACCGGATCGAGCCTGCGGAACCGCCGGCCGCCGACAAGTCTGCCTGTGCTCTTGAAATGCGCGCTTAGCGGCAGCGCTGCCGGTCGCTAGATTGTGCGGCATGCAGGCCAATTTCGCCCAAGTGGCGCGCCTCGCTACTTGAAAGTCCCTAGCGGCGATACTGCCAATCCTTCGCAAATCCCCGGTAAACCGTCGTCTCGCCCGAGGCATTCCGTCCTCGCGGAAAAATGCTCAGCGAGGCCGACGATGTTCAATTGGCTCGAGAAATATGCCCCCATCCGGGTCAAGTTCCGCACCCTGTTCTATCTGCACGGATTCTGGGGCCTGCTCTCCGTAGCCGGCGCGGCTCTCGCCGCCCGCAATTTCACCGCGCCCGGAATCGGGCTGGCGGTCCTGTCACTGGTGGCGACACTGGCCACCGTGAAGATCAGCGGCAAGCTGATCTGCGATCCCTATGTCGAGACGGTCGTGCGCATGGAAGGGCTGGCGGCAGGCGATCTTGCCAGTCCGATCAGGTTCACCGATCACAGCGACTGCGTGGGCCGGATGACCAACGCCATGGCCGTGTTCCGGGACAATGCCGTGCAGGTCCAGCTCAATTCCACCCGCCAGCAGATGGTCGAGGCGCTGGAGCGCGGTCTGCTCGCGCTGGAAGGCGGCGACATGACCATCAAGCTGGAAACGGCCTTCGCGGAAGAATACGAAAGCCTGCGCGCCGGTTTCAACCGCGCCGTCGTCGGTCTGGAGGCCAGCATCGCGCAAGTCGTATCCTCCGCCGAATGCGTGCGGACGGGTTCGGCCGAAATCCGCGCGGCGTCGGACGATCTTGCCCAGCGCACGGCAAGTCAGGCGGCGACGCTGGAACGCACCTCTGCCTCCATGAAGAACGTGACGGGGATGGTGGAAGTGACCGCTGGCAGCGCCGGCGAGGTCCGCATTGCGGTGAGTGCGGCCAGCGGCGATGCCGATGACGGCGCCAAAGTCGTCCGCAATGCCGTCGACGCGATGAACGCGATCGAGCAGAGTTCGCTCCAGATCAACCAGATCATCGACCTGATCGACGGCATCGCCTTCCAGACCAATCTTCTGGCTCTGAACGCGGGCGTGGAAGCGGCGCGTGCAGGCGATGCCGGCCGTGGTTTCGCCGTGGTCGCCAACGAAGTGCGGGCGCTGGCGCAGCGATCGTCCGACGCCGCGCGGGAAATTCGCGCGCTTATCACCACGTCGTCCACGCAAGTCGCGGAAGGGGTCGATCTGGTCGGGCAGACCGGGCGTATGCTTGAGCGGATCGGTACGAAGATCGCCGAAGTCAACAGGCTGGTCGATGCGATCGCCCGAGGCGCCGAAGTGCAGTCCGAAGCTTTGACCGACATCGGCGGCGGCGTCGTCAGCATGGACCAGATGGTGCAGCAGAACGCCGCAATGGTGGAGCAGACCGCCGCCGCCGCGCGCGGCCTCGCCTCCAAAGCGGCAGAGCTTGCCGAACTGACCACGCGCTTCAGGCTGTATTCGGCTTCCAACGGACCTGTGCGCCTCATGTCCCGGCGCGATCCGCCTGCCCTGACTGCGGCATCGCCGCGTCACGCGTCGCTGCCGGTGCGTGGGAATCTGGCGATCAGTCCCGCGCACTCGGGCGAGGACTGGTCCGAATTCTAGAGCGTTTTCAAGGCGGATTCGGGGTGAACGGATCATACTCCGGAATGGTTTGCCTCTGTTCCACAAAATGACAGGATTCCGGGTGTAACGCGGCCAAAAGGTGGCTGATTCGGGAGTTTTCATGGTGTTTGGCGTACTTGCTGCTGCGGCGGTTGCCGCCTCCAGCACTCGGCCGGCTGTCAATGAAGCCCAATTTCAGGATATCGTGCTCGCCATTCATAACCGGGAGCGCGCGGCGGTAGGCTCGGCGCCGCTGCGCTGGAGTGCCAAGCTGGCGCGTGATGCCGGTTACTGGGCAGACCGGCTGGCATCATCGGCAGTGTTCCGGCACGATGCCTCCAACCGGCTGGAGGGCGAGAACCTCTGGATGGGGACCCGCGGCGGCTATCGCCTCGAAGAGATGGTCTCGGGTTGGGCGGCTGAAAAGATCCCGCTGCGCCGGATGCGTTCGTGGCAGGACGATTATCACCGCGTTGGCCATTATACGCAGATGATCTGGGCCGGAACGACGTCGGTCGGTTGCGCCCTGTCAAAAGGGAGAGGGTACGAATACCTGGTGTGCCGATACGATCCGCCGGGGAACGTCATGAATGAGAGCCCCTATCGCCAGCGAACGGTTGTCAGCGCCCAATAAGCCCGATTTCAGAACGGTACGCCGCCTTCCACCCATCCGGAAATCTCGCGACAATTGCGGAAAAAACCGGTTTGAAAGCAAGGATCGGAGTGCGGCAGCGGCAAGATGCGCCCATATACCTCCGATCATGAGGCGCCGTTGACGGCCATTCCGTCCTGCAAGGCTCGGCGTCCGGCATACTGAAGGACCCGATTGTGGATCGATCGCCGCAACACGTTATCTTCGAGACCTCGTACGGCTTTGCCGCCATCGGCTGGCGAGGATCGAGCGTCTCAAGCTTTCGCCTTCCGTCACGGACAGCCGAAGCAGCCGAAAGCGCGCTGCTTCGTCGTTTTCCCACGTCGATACGAACGGCTCCCCCGGCATTCCTGCAGGCCGTCATCCATGACGCCCAGCGCTATTTCGAAGGCGAGCGGGTGGATTTTTCTGCCGTCGAGATCGACCTGGGCGAACAGGAACCCCTGTTCGAACGCATCTATGGCTTCGTGCGTGCGCTAGATTACGGCGAAACCACGACTTACGGCGCCGTCGCCAAGGCCTTGGGGGAAGAACCCCAGACCGCGCGGACCGTGGGCGAGGCGATGGCGCGCAATCCCGTGCCGCTGATAGTGCCATGCCACCGCGTGACGGCTGCCGGCGGAAAGATCGGAGGCTTTTCGGCCCCGGGCGGCTCCGATACGAAAGCGCACATGCTCTCGCTGGAGGGGGTTGCCTCTCCCTCGAACCGCCAGATCGGCTTCGGATTCTAAAGGTGCGTCATCAAGGCAGTTCCATGAACGCGCGCCTTGCCGCTTACGATTGGGGTGCAATCGCGGCCAGTCTCGACGAGGAAGGCTGGGCGATCCTGCCGGCGTTTTTCGAAGACGCCGAATGCGACGCGGTGGCGGACCTCTATGGACCGACCCCTGTCTTTCGCAGCCACATCCACATGGCCCGCCATGGCTTCGGAAAAGGCGAGTATCGCTATTTCGCCTATCCGCTGCCGCCGCTGATCGAGGCGGCGCGCACCGAACTCTATCGGCGCATCGCGCCGATCGCCAATGGCTGGCATGAGCGGATGGGGATCGACGTCCGCTTCCCCGCCGACCATACGACATTCCTGGAACGCTGCCACGAAGCCGGCCAAAAGCGATCGACGCCGCTGCTGCTGGAATATGGCAAGGGCGACTACAATTGCCTGCATCAGGACCTCTACGGCGATCATGTTTTCCCGCTCCAGATCGCCGTGCTCCTTTCGGAGCCGGGCAAGGACTTCACGGGCGGCGAGTTCGTTCTGACCGAACAGCGTCCCCGCATGCAGTCTCGCGCCGCGGTGGTACCGCTCGGCAAGGGTGATGCCGTGCTCTTCGCGGTGAATGCCCGCCCGCAGCGGGGCTCGCGCGGCAGTTATCGGGTCAACCTGCGCCACGGTGTCAGCATGGTGCGTTCGGGCAAGCGGCATACGCTGGGGATCATTTTCCACGATGCTGCCTGACCTCTTCGCGGACGATCATCGAGACGTGGCACTCGGACCGGGCGCGGCCATCCTTGGCGGCTTCGCGCTCGACGTGGCGGACGCGCTGGTCGCGCATGTCCGGCACATGTCCGCGCTCGCGCCCTTCCGCCACATGGAGACCCGGGGCGGCAAGCGCCTGTCGGTCGCCATGTTCAACTGCGGCCCGCTGGGCTGGGTGTCCGATCGGTCGGGCTATCGCTACGACGCCATCGACCCTGAGACGAACAGGCCATGGCCGGCACTCCCGCCGCTGTTTCTCGACCTTGCCGGTCGGGCCGCCGAAGCGCTTGGCTTCAGCGGCTTCGTGCCCGACGCCTGCCTGGTCAATCGTTATATCCCTGGTTCAAGGCTTTCCCTTCATCAGGACATGGACGAGCGGGATCACTCTGCGCCGATCGTCTCGGTCTCGCTCGGGTTGCCCGCAACGTTCCTGTGGGGCGGCCGGCACCGCAGCGACCGCCCTGCCCGCCTCCGGGTGGTCCATGGCGATGTCGTCGTGTGGGGCGGCCCTTCGCGCATGACCTTCCACGGCGTTGGCGAACTCAAGGCCGGAGACCATCCCGCCACGGGCGAAGCACGCTACAATCTCACGTTCCGGAAGGCGCGCTGATCGCCGATCTTCGGTAGCCGCCGGGCCCGAGCCGCGCACTTTTGGGGGTTTATCCCGATGGATCGCCCTCAAGGCCCGGCTATTTTTTCGGGACATTCGCGGCACGGAGCCCCCACATGCCCATCGATCGTCCTGCTCAAACCCCCGGCATCCTGCCGCGTCCCGACTTCCATTTCACCGGCGAAATCGGCCGCACGTATCAGGACTCAGACCCCGCGACATTTCCGCAGCCCGTGCAGCCGCCCAAGGGCGCGCCGAACATCGTGCTGATCCTCCTCGACGATGTCGGTTTCGGCCAGTTTTCGACTTTTGGCGGCGGCGTCCCCTCACCGACGATGGACAGGCTCGCCAAGGAGGGCCTGCGCTACAACTACTTCCACACGACGGCGCTGTGCAGCCCGACACGGGCGGCGCTCATCACCGGGCGCAATCACCATTCGGCGTCTTTCGCCGGCATCACCGAACTCGCGACCGGCTATGACGGCTATTGCTGCATCCTGCCGAAGAATTGCGGAACAGTGGGCGAAGTCCTGCGCCAGAACGGCTACATGACCGCCTGGATCGGCAAGAACCACAATACGCCGACGTGGGAAACCAGCGCCGCAGGCCCGTTCGACCGTTGGGCCAACGGGCTTGGGTTCGACTATTTCTACGGTTTCAACGCCGGTGACATGAATCACTGGAACCCGATCCTCTACGAGAACCACAACCTCGTCCCGCCCTCGGAAGATCCCGATTATCACCTGACCGAGGACATTGCCGACCGGGCGATAACCTGGCTGCGTCAGGTCAAGAGCATTGCGCCGGACAAGCCGTTCTTCCTCTATGTCGCGCCCGGCGCCACGCACGCGCCGCACCATGCGTCCAAGGAGTGGATCGACAAATTCAAGGGCCAGTTCGATCAAGGCTGGGACGCCTATCGCGAGCAGACCCTCGCCCGCCAGAAGGATCTGGGGGTGGTCCCGCAGGATACTGAATTGACCACCCGGTCGAAGGGCCTTCCGGCATGGGATTCGCTCAACGACGACCAGAAGCGTCTCTATTCCCGGATGATGGAAGTCTTCGCCGGCTACGGTGCGCAAGTCGACGTGGCGATGGGCCGGGTGATCGACGCGGTCAAGGAACTGCCCGACGCGGACAACACGATCATCCTCTACATCGCCGGTGACAACGGTTCGAGCGCCGAAGGCGGCCTTGAAGGCTCGCTGTGCGAGAACATGTTCTTCAACGGCCTTCCGGAGAAGTGGGAAGACAACATCAAGGCGATCGACGAACTGGGCAGCCCCAAGCACTTCAATCACTTCCCGTCCGCCTGGGCCCACGCCATGAACACGCCGTTCCAATGGACCAAGCAAGTCGCCAGCCACTTCGGCGGAACGCGCAACCCGATGATCATCTCATGGCCCGACGCCATCAAGGACAAGGGCGGCCTGCGCGATCAGTTCATCCACACGATCGACATCGTGCCGACACTCTATGAAATCTGCGGAATTACCGCGCCCGGCACACTCAACGGCGTGCAGCAAAAACCCATCGAGGGCGTCAGCTTCGCCGCCACCTTCGAAGACGCCAGCGTTGCCAGCAAACGCAAGACGCAATATTTCGAACTGGGCGTCAATCGCGGGCTCTATCACGACGGATGGATGGCTTCGGCCCCCTCGTTCGTGCCCTGGCAGCCGGTCCGATCCGAGGATTGGAGCCCCGATGAACAGGTGTGGGAACTGTACAAGCTAGACGAGGACTTTTCGCAGGCGAAGGATCTCGCCGCGCAGCATCCCGAGAAGCTGCGCGAATTGCAGGACATGTGGTGGGTGGAGGCTGCCAAGTATAGCGTGCTGCCGCTCGACTGGCGCGCCACGATCCGCATGAATGCAGAGGCGATGGGCAGGCCAAGCCTCGTCGGCAAGCGGACCAAGGCCGTCTATTATGAAGGGCAGATCGCGCTTCCGGACGCTGCCTGCCTGCCGATGCTCAACAAGAGCTGGACGATTACCGCCGAGATCGACCTGCCGAGCGACCACGCCGAGGGCATGATCGTCACACATGGCGGCCTTGAAGGCGGCTACGGGCTCTATCTGCGCGAGGGCAAGCCCGTCTTCGTCTACAACTTCCTCTCGATCGACCGGCCCACATTCGCGGCCGAGGCTCCCCTGCCCAAGGGAAAAACGACGCTCGCCGTCGATTTCAAATATGACGGCGGCGGGATGGGCAAGGGCGGCGAGATTACCATCTCCGCCAATGGTACCAAAGTTGCCGGAGGGCGGCTGGAGCGAACCGTGCCCATTCAATTCTCGCTGGGCGAAGGGCTGGACATCGGCATGGACACCGGATCGCCGATCGATTTCACGTACAAGCTGCCATTCAAGCTGACCGGCAAAGTCGAGCGCGTGGAAATCGAGTTGAAGCCCGGTCAGTAGATCGATGTTGCAATGTCGCTTTCCACGTTCTCCGCGCGGCGGTTAAAAGATCATAATCCTGATCCCGGCAGGTCGGGAAACCTAGGAATAACCACGCGGGTTCAGTAGGTTCGCTCGGCAAAGGAGAACCGGCATGAGCCTCGTACTCGGCAGCCTGCTTGCGGCCGCTTCTGCCACTGCCCCGCCCGTTGTGGTCGTCGACGCGGCCCGACCGGAGGCAGAGGGCGATGCCCGGCGCTTCGTCGCGCAAGTCGCGATTGCGGCCGAGAACGACGAGCCGCTCGCAAGGTTCACCGACCCGATTTGCGTGAGCAGCGTCGGGCTGCCGCCGGGTGCGGACGCCGTCGTGGCGGACCGGATCAAGGAGGTCGCTGCATCCATTGGCCTGCGGATCGACCGGCCCGGTTGCGCCCATAATGTGATGGTCGTCTTCGTGCCGGACAGCCGCGATGCCGTGCGCACACTGGCGCAGTCGGGATCCGGAGCGATCCTGAGCCAGTCCCACGCCGATATTGGCCACATTCTCGCCGAGCCCGGCCCCGCGCGGGCGTGGAGCGAAGTCGAAACGCGCAGCCGTGACGGTGATCCCCAGAGCTATACAGAGAAGGGCTTGATGATCCAGAAGACCGCGACATCGACACGCCTGTCGATGGCTGTCCGCCGGGATATCGTCAGTTCCATCGTCCTGATCGACCGCGAGGCCGTTGCCGACCGTGACTTGCGGCAGATCGCGGACTATGCCGCCCTCCGCGCGCTCACCGGCGCCCGGCTGGACCACGTGGCAACGCAGCCGACGATCCTGACCCTGTTCACGCCGGAGGCGGGCGCGGCGGCTCCCGGTGGCCTCACCGAAGCGGACCGCGCGTTCCTCTCTGCGTTCTACACCGTTCGGGCGGACATGGCCCAGCCCCTCCAGCGCCAGCGAATTGCCGATCAGATGGCCCGCTCGCGCGCTGCCGACGCGCCCCAAGCTCCCTGACTCCGCCCCCTGACCTCAGGCCGCGAAACTGTCGAGGTCTTCGGGCGCAAACAACAGGTGGACGGTGCGGCCTGCGGCGGCTGCCACGCCGCGAACACCGGCAGCAGCCAAGGCGGGCGCATCGAGCAGGGCGGGATCCTGCAGCTCCACCCTCAGGCGATTGCCGTAACGCTGCGCGCCCAGCACATTCGCCGCGCCGCCCAGCGCCTGCTGCATCGCGCCGGGGATCGTCACGACCGAACCCACCGACGACGAGGCCGCGGCTGATACGGCAACCTTGCGCTCTACGGCCGGGCCTGCCGCAATCGCCTCGCGGATTTCCACGGATACGATATCGGCCACCGGGCCCAGGATCACCTGAAGCGCCTTGTCCGAAGGGCGGATCAACCCGCGCGCTCCGAGGGCCTTGAGCCGCACGTCTGCCACCGCGCCATGATCGACGATGATGAGCCGCAGACGGGTGGTGCAGGCGGAGACTTCCACGATATTGGCACTGCCGCCCAGTGCCGCGAGGAAGGCGGCCCCGCGTCCCTCGCTCGCCGGGCTGTCGGCGGTGGCGGGCGTAACGGCAGACATATCCTCGTCCTCGCGGCCGGGTGTCTTGAGGTCCAGCTTGCGGATCGCGAAGGAGAACACGCCGTAATAGACCGCGAAATAGAACAGCCCCACCGGCAGCAGCAGCAGCGGGCGCGTGGCCTTGCCGAAGTTCAGCACGTAATCGAACAGGCCCGCCGAGAAGCCGAAGCCAAGGTGCATGCCCAGCGCGTCCGTCAGCCACATCGAAAGGCCGGTCAGCACGGCGTGGATGGCGTAGAGCACCGGGGCGAGGAACATGAAGCTGAATTCGATGGGCTCGGTCACGCCGGTCAGCAGCGAGGTGAGCGCGAGGCTGAAGAGCATGCCGCCCACCGCCTTGCGCCGCTCGGGCAGGGCCGCGCGGTACATCGCAAGGCACGCGGCGGGCAGGCCGAACATCATCACCGGGAAGAAGCCGGTCATGAAGCTTCCGGCCGTGGGATCGCCCGCGAAGAACCGGCGAATGTCGCCATGCGCGCCGTTGTAGTCGCCAAAGACGAACCAGAAGAGGTTGTTGAAGACGTGGTGCAGGCCGGTGACCAGCAGCAGGCGGTTGATCAGCCCGAACAGGAACAGCCCCACGCCGCCAAGGTCGGTGATGCCGTGGCTGACGCCGTCGATGCCGACCACGATGGGATGGAAGCCCATGCCCACCACCAGGGCAATCGCCAGACCGGCCACGCCCGAGACGATCGGCACGAACCGCCGCCCGCCGAAGAAAGCGAGGTATTCCGGCAGCTTCATCGCCGCGAAACGGTTGTAGAAAGTGCCCCCAACAAGGCCGGAGACGATGCCGATCGGCACGTCCAGCCGCCCGATGGCCTGGCTCTTGGCCGCCGCCACCGCCGCCGCGAGCGCCTCACCCGATAGCGAGAGATCGACGCCCAGCGGCACCGGCATCAGCACTTTGGCGCCTTCGGTGCCGACGAGGAAGCAGACGATACCCGCAAGGCACGCCGCGCCGTTGCCGTCCCGCGCGTAGCCGGTGGCGACACCGATGGAGAACAACAGGCCAAGGTGCGAGAACAGCGCATCGCCCGCCGCGCTCAGCAGCGCGATATTGAGCAGGTCCGGTTGCCCCAGACGCAGGAGCAAGCCCGCGACCGGAAGCACCGCAATCGGCAGCATGAGCGCACGGCCCAGCGGCTGCAATGCTTCGAGAATGCGCCTCATGCCCCCTGCTCCTCCAAGAATTTCCGCATCAATTCGCGCACTTCCCCGGCCGAGGCGCATTCCAGTGCGTCGGCGGCAAGCTGGCGGCAGCGCTCGATCTGCAACCCGGCGACAAGCGCCTTGATATCCGGCACTTGCGCGGGCGTTGCCGAAAGTTCGGCCACGCCAAGGCCCAGCAGCAGCGGCACGGCCATGGGATCGGACGCCAGCGAACCGCAAACGCCCGTCCAGCGGCCACCGCGCGAACCGCCCTCGCACGTCAGGCCGATCAGGCGCAGCACGGCCGGGTGGAGCCCGTCGATATCCGCCGCAACCGCCGCATTGCCGCGGTCCATCGCCAGCGTATATTGCGTGAGGTCGTTGGTCCCGATCGAGAGGAAATCGGCCTCGCGCGCGAAAATGTCGGCCGTTGCGGCAGCAGCGGGCGTTTCCACCATGATCCCCAGCGAGACCGGCTCGGTCAGGCCAAGGCGCAGGGCGACGCTATCGACCACCGCCCGCACCGCGCGCAGCTCCGCAAGGCTGGCCACCATCGGCACCATGATCCGGCACTGACCGGCGGGGCGCACGCGCAAGATCGCCTCGACCTGCTGCTCCAGCAGTTCAGGATGGGCGAGGCAGACGCGAATGCCGCGCAGGCCCAGCGCCGGGTTTTCCTCGGCCGGGATCGGCAGGAACGGCGCGGGCTTGTCACCGCCGATGTCGAGCAGGCGCACGATCAGCGGGCGGCCCTCCAGCGCATCGGCGATGGCCTGATAGGTCTCGGCCTGCTCGGCCACGCTCGGGGCCTGCGGACGTTCGACGAACAGGAACTCGCTGCGCAGCAGGCCGCAACCCTCGGCGCCGTTTTCCATCGCCTGACGCGCATCGGCCAGCGAGCCGAGATTGGCGAAAACCTCGATCCGGGTGCCGTCCGCCGTATGGCACGGCCCCTTGGCCTCGCGCGCGGCGGCGCGGCGTGCGGCGAGTGCCGCAAGCTGCTGGCGAACACGCGCGATGCGGTCTTCCGAAGCGTCGGTTTCGATCCGCGCAGCGGCGGCGTCCACCACCAGAACCGCACCGTCCGGGATCCCGTCCAGCGCCGTTCCCATCGCCACAAGCATCGGCACGCCGAGCCCGGCAGCAAGGATCGCGACATGCGAAGTGGGTCCGCCATTGACGAGGCAAATCGCCGTCAGTCGCTGCGGATCGAGCGCCATGAGCTGCGAGGGCATGAGGTCCTCTGCAATGACCACGGCATTTTCGGGAAGCGCAAAGCCCGCCACATCGCCGCCGACCAGCGCGCAGAGAACCTGTCGCTCCAGATCACGCATGTCGTCCACACGCTCGGCAAGGCGGGCATCGCCGGATCGCAGCAGTAGCTCGACCTGCGTGCCGATGGCGATGCGCCAGCCCTCGCCCGCGCTCGCGCCCTTGTCGATAGCCTCATGCGCGGCAGCGAGCAGGTCCTCGTCTTCCAGCATCACCGCATGGGCAGCAAGGATCGAGGCCGCATGCGCCGGAGCGCCTTCGCTTTCCGCCGCGATCTTCAGGCGCAATTGTGCCAGCGTTTCGTCCAGCAGAGCGCGTTCGGTGGCGGCATCGCCCGACCCAGCGGACACCTCTACCTCGCCAAGGCGATAGCGAACCGCCTGCCCCACGGCCACACCCGGCGCGGCAACGACGCCCGCCAGCGTGCCGTCCGCCGCGATTGCAGTCGCCCGGCGGAGCACCGACGCGGTCACGCGCGCGGGCTCGACACCGGACTTCTCGTCGATCTTTTCATCCGCATGCGCCAGTTCGCCCATGCCACTGGCGATCAGCGCTTCCAACGCGTCCAGCACTTCCGCCGCCTGCGCGCCGCGCGCGTGGAGCGAAATGCGGTCACCCAGCTTGACGCCCAGCGCCAGCACACCCACCGGGCTGCGCAAACTGGCCGACTTGCCGGCGATTTCCATCCGCACGCCCGCATCGAAAGACGTCGCCACCTGCCGCAGGCGTGCCGCCGGGCGCGCGTGGATGCCGTGACGCAGCGGCACGGAAACCTCGCGCACCAGTTCGTCATCAGCGGACGCGGTAGGCTGTGACGCCTCGCCTGCTGCCGCGCCGATGTGCCGCAGCGTCATCACCACGTCGCCAACCGCCACCGGGCCCGGCTCGCGCTTCGATTCCAGCGCCCATTCCTCGCCCGAAAGCAGCAGCACCGGCGTCATCGCGCTCGGCGCGCCGGTCACGATTGCATCAAGGTCGAAGCGGATCAGCGGCTCGCCCGCCGCAACGCTCTGGTCCTGATCCACCAGCGGCGTGAAACCCCGCCCGCCCATCGCCACGGTATCGACACCGAGATGGACCAGCAGTTCCGCCCCGCCTTCAAGGCGCAAGGTCACAGCATGCCCCGTCGCCGCGATCGAGGCGATCACGCCCTCGCAAGGCGCATGGAGCACCGAGCCGGTGGGATCGATGGCAACGCCGTCGCCGACCATGCCACTCGCAAAGGCCGGATCGGGAATCTCGTCAAGCGGACCCAGCCACCCTTCGAGAGGCGCGGCAACGGCGATCCTCTGCGGTTCGGCTGGCGTGTTTGCGCGTGTGGCGCTCAAAATAGGGGAAACGGAGGCAGACATCGGACTGGCTTGTCTCCTGGAGACGGATCTCAGAACACCCGCTCGCCGCCGATCCACGTCGCCTGCGGCGCCATGGTGCGGTCGAGGCGGACGAAGTCGGCGGTGCGGCCGGCGGCAATGGTACCTCGTTCAGAGGCAAGCCCCAGAAACGCGGCAGGCTGCAAGGTGGCCATTTCAACGGCTTGCGCAAGCGAAACACCCGCCATGTCGACGACATTGCGCACCGCATCGGCCATATTCAGCGAAGCGCCCGCCAACGTGCCGTCCGCGCCCACGCAGCGCCCTTCCGCCACAGTGATCTCCCGCCCATCCAGTTGGAAGCTCGCAAGGTCGGAACCGACGCAGGGCATGGCGTCCGTCACCAGCATGAAGCGGTCGATCGGGCGGCTTGCCAGCGCCACGCGCATCACGGCGGGGTGGACGTGGTATCCGTCCGCGATCAGCCCGCACCACGCGGACCGGTTCTCAAGCGCCGCCCCGACCATGCCGGGATTGCGATGGTGCAGCGCGGACATGGCGTTGAACAAGTGGGTCACACCGGTCACGCCCATATCGAAAGCGGCGCGTGCCGTCTCGTAATCGGCATCGGAGTGGCCCATGGCGAGCACGACGCCCGCGTCGATCAGCGCGCGCGCCTGATCCGCATCGAGATATTCGGGCGCGATAGTGAAGAGCACGCGGCCCGCGCGGGGCCTGGTGAGCAGTTCGACTAGACTGTCGTCCAGCTTGCGCAGATTGCCTTCGGAATGGATACCCCGGCGCTTGGCGTTGAGTACCGGCCCTTCGACGTGGATGCCGATGCAGCCCTTCACGCCCGAGGACACGGCATCGTCGGTTGCGTCCAGCCCCGCCGCGATCACGTCCGGCGTGGCGCTGATCAGCGTGGGCAGCATGGCCGTGGTGCCGAAGCGCGCGTGCGCGGCGGCAATCGTCGCGATGCCCACAACCGTCGGGCTGTCGTTGAGCAGCACGCCGCCGCCGCCGTTCACCTGCACGTCGATGAAGCCCGGCACCAGCCAGCCTCCATCGAGATCGATGACTTCATCGGCGTCCGCGCCGCTCTCGGTGGCGGCGATGCGGCCCTGCTCCACGGTCAGCACGACATCGCGCGCCCATGCGCGGCCAAGGTAGACGTTGCCGTTGACGAAGGCAGTTTTCATCAGAGAGTCTCGGTAACCTTGCGCAAGTGCGCGGGCTTGTCGGGATCCAGACCGCGCGCCAGCGAAAGCGCGTTCACTTGCGGATAGAAGGCCTGGATCATGAGCAGTGGCTCCAGCGCGGGATGGCCTGCGAGTGCGGCGAAAGTCTGCGCGCCGACCGGAACCGTGGCATCGAGCAGCGAGACTTGCGCGCCGCGCCCGGCGAACTCGCTGGCGGCTTCGCGCACGCTCTCGCCGCTGGCATCGGAGGTCGCGAAAGCGACGATGGGAAAGCCGCCGTCGATGATCGTCATCGGGCCATGGCGCACTTCGGCGGCGCTATAGGCCTCGGCGTGGAGCGCGCAGGTTTCCTTGAGCTTGAGTGCCCCTTCCTGTGCCACGGCAAAGCCATAGCCGCGTGCGATCACGAAGAGATTGGCGGCATCGGAGAGCCGCTCGACCAGATCGAACGGGGCGATCTTCGCGGCCGCTTCCATCGCTTCGGGCAGACCGTCCATGGCCTTGCCCAGCGCGGCTCCGGGCTCGGTCTCGCCGGACCAGTGCGCCACCAGCGCGGCAACGCCGGCCAGCGAGGCGATGAAGGACTTGGTGGCCGCAACCGACTTTTCCGGCCCGGCGTGAAGCGGTAGCACCCACTGCGCCAGATCGGCGAGCGGCGCGGTCTCGTCATTCACCAGCGCGACAACGCAGGCTCCGGCGCGGCGATGCGCCTCGACGGCGGCCAGCAGGTCGGGGCTGCGCCCGCTCTGCGAGATCGCCAGCACGAGCACGCGGCCCGGCTGCATCTCGGCGCCAAACACGGAAGAAACGCTGAGCGCAGAGGACGAGACCGGCAGGCCCACCATGGTCTCGATCAGGTACTTGGCATAAGTCGCCGCGTTGTCGGACGATCCGCGCGCGCAAGTAACCACGACCGATGGCGGATTGTCGCGCAGGTCCCGCGCCAGCGCCGCAAGGGCTGCGCGGTTGGCCTCCAGAAACGCCCGCACGGCCTGCGGTGCCTCTGCGGCCTCGCGGGCCATGAGGGAAAGAGGAGGATTTGCGGCGTCGGACTGCATTACGGTGAAATCTCCCTGGCCCGCCTTCCGATCGGCGGGCTATGCACCAATCGGGGACGACCACCTACCAATGTCGATATAAGTTCTATATTGGTATTCACGAACTCAAGGCCATGCGCAATTGGTTTTGCGCACGGCGATCATTTTTCTTGTGCGCCCAGCCTTCCCATTCGCGGCTGTCCGTGCACTTCATGTGCGGTTCTGTTCCTTTCAGGTACCGCTTGCGCGAGCTTCGATCGCCGCCTTTACGCGCGCCACTTCCCGCGCATCCGTCACCATCCGCGCGCCCTTCTGGAAGCCCAGTTGCTCAAGGCGTTCGCCACCATCCGGTACCGCTTGCGCCGTTCGGCAGGAGCCGTGGAACTCCCTGATTCCAGCCGCTCCCAGCACCGGAATCGTTTCGGCGGAAACGCCAGAACCGGCAAGAATCACGATGCGCCCGGCCGCCAGTTCGCCAAGATAGGCCAGCATCCGCGCACCCTCCGCCGCCCGCGCGGCACCGCCGGAGGTCAGGATGCGATCGAAGCCCATCGCCACGGCCTGCTCCAGCCCGTTTTCCATGTCGTCCAGCAAGTCGAACACCCGGTGCAACGTCAGCGAAAGCCGCGCGCCGCGTGCAGCACCGGCGCGCCCGGCATGATCGAGCCACTCGTCCAGAACCGGCAGGTCGAGACCTCCGGCGCTGCCCGCACCGATCACGATTCCCGCCAGTCCGGCCCCGGCCGCCAGATCGATATCATCACGGACTTGCGCCACTTCCCGCGCGTCATAAACGAAATCGCCTTCACGCGGGCGGCACAGCATGTGGACGGGAATCGGCGCCTCGGCAGCCAAACGGACCAGCGAGCGCGGCGGCGTCAAACCGCCCAGCGCCAGCGCACTGCACAGCTCCACGCGGTCTCCGCCGCCCATGACGGCAGCCGCGATGCCGGCGGCATCCTCCACACAGACCTCGAGCATTTTATCCCCCCCACAGACTGCCCCGCCGGCTTTGCAACCGGTGATTCGCGTTATCGCAAATTGGACATACTTTGGCTTACCAGACCAGCGGGTTCAACAGACCGCTCGACGCAGCCGGAGAGCGATGATTTCAAAAATTTCCCCAAATCCCTAGCGATCCGGCGACATTCGGGGATCGAGGAAAAATTTCCAGTGGACACAAGGATCTATTTTGGTGACATTGACTGCGAAGATTGGAATGATATTGGCATTGCCGTAAGAAAATTTCAGCGGGCTCGCATTTCGCAAACGGAAACGGTCGAAACGCGGGTCCCGGGTCGGGTCACGAGGAAATTATGATGAAACCTGCGTGCATCAAGCTGCTGGCAACACATGTCAGCTCGCTTGGCCACGCCGAATCCTCGGCGACTGCCCAGTTCAGCTTCTAAGTCCCGTGCAAAGCCGGCAGGTCTCACTCTCCTCCTCCCGAGACCTGCATGCACACGGGCCGGCGCCTGCCTCACGGTTTCGACCGGATAGGCAGGCGCCGTCCTTTTAAGGATTCTTTATCATGACAGCTTTCAGCCGCCGCCGCCTGATGGCCGGTTCCTGCCGCCTTGCGCTGCTCGCCGCCGCCGGTTCGGCCGGCGCGACACGTGCGATGGCAGCCGAAACGACCGATCCCGAGGCTCCGACGAAAGCTGACCCCTTCATCGGTACCGGCGGCGACGGCCACACTTTCCCCGGCGCCACCCTGCCCTTCGGCATGGTTCAGCTCAGTCCGGATACGGACACCGCGCGGTGGGACACCTGCTCTGGCTACCATCATGGCGACGCCTCGATGCTGGGCTTTTCGCACACGCATCTTTCGGGCACCGGCATCGGCGACATGCTGGACGTACTGGTGCAGCCCTGCCGGGGCGACGTGCGGCTCCAGCCCGGCCCGCTGGACCGGCCGGAGGAAGGCTACCGGCTGCGCTACACCGATGAGGTGGCGGAGCCCGGCTACTACCGGGTCCAGTTGGAAAACGGCGTCGCCAGCGAGCTTACCGCCACGCTTCGGACCGGGATCCAACGCCATACCTATCCGGCAGGAGAGGCCGGATCCGGCCATCTGCTGATCGACCTCTCGCACCTCGTGCTGGATTCCTCAGAGGCTCACCCGCTGATCGACGACGCCGAACTCGCGCTGGACGCCGAAGGCACGCTCACCGGGCAGCGCCGGGTCTTCCGCTGGGCTAAGGGGCGGCACATCTACTTCGCGATGCAGTTCTCGCGGCCGCCAAGCCGGGTCGAATTCTTCGGCGATGCGGACGCTCCGCAAGCGCCCGGAACGCAGGGCGTCAAAGGCCGTCGCCTGAAGGCCGCAGTCCATTTCGATGACGCTGCGGCAGCCCCGATCATCGTGCGCACCGCCGTTTCGGCCGTGGATGTCGCAGGCGCCCGCGCCAACCTCGTCGCCGAGGCGCCGCACTTCGATTTCGACGCATACCGGCAAGCTGCGAGCCGCGTCTGGGCCGAGGAACTGGGCCAGATCACCGTGCGCGGCGGCACCGCCGACCAGCGCGCGATCATGACGACGGCGCTCTATCATGCGGCCATCAGCCCGACGCTGTTTTCCGATGTGGACGGCCGCACGATGGGGCTAGACCGCAAGGTCCAGCAGCTCGCGCCGGGACAGACCGCCTACAGCGCCTATTCGCTCTGGGACACCTACCGCGCCGTCCATCCGTTGCAGATCCTGCTGCGGCCAAAGCAGGCGGAACAGTTCGTCGGCGATCTCATTCGCCAGACCCAGCAGAGCCCCTATGGGCCGCCGGTCTGGCCGCTACAGGGCGTGGAAACCGGCTGCATGATCGGCTGGCACTCGGTGCCGGTTCTGGCCGAAGCCATGGCCAAGGGCATTCCGGGCGAGTATTCCGCCGCCTGGCCGGGCATTCGCAAGCGCGCGTTCGACTTTGCCACACCCGCGCAGGACAACGCGCTGGGCATTCCGCTTTACGACGCCAAGGGTTACGTCCCGGCCGACAAGGTTTTCGAGGGCGTAAGCCGCACGCTCGAATATGCCTATGACGACTATGCCGCCGCCCGGATCGCGCGCGCCGCAGGGGCGCTGGACGATGCCAGGCGGCTGGAAGCGCGGGCGGGTAACTGGAAGAACGTGTTCGACACCGCAACGGGTTTCGCGCGCCCGCGCCTTGACGACGGGACCTGGGCGGAACCCTACGACCCCGTTGAGCTTGGCCATTCCGCGAAGTGGCGGGACTTTACCGAGAGCAACGGCTGGCAGGCGACGTTCCTCAACCAGCACGATGTCCACGGCCTTGCCGAAGCGATGGGCGGCCCCGCCGCACTGGAGGCCAAGCTGGACGCCTTCTTCAACGCGCCCTCCGCGCTGCCGAAGAACGCGCCGCCGGACATCAGCGGTATGGTCGGCCAGTACGCGCACGGCAACGAACCGTCGCATCACGTTGCCTATCTCTATGCATGGACCGGCGCGCACTGGAAGACGCAGGGCATGGCCCGCCGCCTGCTTGCCATGATGTACCGCGCCCGGCCGGGCGGCGTGATCGGCAACGACGATTGCGGGCAGATGAGCGCCTGGTACGTTCTCTCCGCGCTCGGGTTCTATCCCGTCGATCCGGTCAGCGGCATCTATATCTTCGGCAGTCCGCTGTTCGAAGAGGCGCGGGTGAAGCTGGGCAACGGCCGCGAACTTGTCGTCAGCGCCCCGGGCAATCGCTCGGACCGGCCCTATTACGGCCGCGTGGAATGGAACGGCAAGGCGTACAGCCGGTGCTGGATCCGCCATGACGAGATCATGCAGGGTGGTCAGCTGACGTTCCACATGCAGACCACACCGGACCTTTCGTTCGGACGCGAATCGCGCAACCGACCGCCGCGTCAGGCCTGAATCGCCCCCTTTTCGGCTGAAAACCTGCCTCCCCGCGAGGGGAGCCAGCCTTGTGGGTCATTCCATTACCCTGACAAGTGAGACCAATTGGCGACAAATATGCAACCTTGGTTGCAAAAATATAGCCCACGGCGAATTTTGGTATTGAATTGATTTAATCCCTATGACAGCTTTGTTGCAGGACACGCTTTGGGAAGGGCATGCCGGTCCAGGAAGGGACCCGGCGTGGCCTTGTCGGCAGGGGAAAAATGGGCATGGGAATTTCGCGTCGCGATACCTTGGGATTTGCCTTGGTCGGCTCGGTCGCCGCTGCAACCGCGCGGGCCGCGCCTGCCGTAAAGGGCACTTCCATGCAGAGCGCCGGCGATCCCGCGCTGGTGATTTCGACATGGGACTTTGGCGCTGCGGCCAACGCGGCGGCCTATAGCACCTGGAAAGCCGGCGGCACGCTGATCGATGCGGTGGAAGCCGGAGCGCGGGTGCCGGAAGCCGATGTCACCAATCATTCGGTCGGCCTTGGCGGCTACCCCGATCGCGACGGCCACGTCACGCTTGACGCGATCATCATGGACGATCGCGGCCATGCCGGCGCCGTTGCCGCTCTCGAAGGGTATGTCCACGCGATCTCCGTCGCCCGCCGGGTCATGGAGCGCACGCCGCACACGATGCTGGTGGGCGAAGGCGCAGCGCAGTTCGCCCGCGAGCAAGGTTTCACATCGCAGAACCTGCTGACGCCCGAAGCCGAGGCCGGATGGCGCGAATGGCTGAAGAAGGCGGAATACAAGCCGGTCGCCAATATCGAGAACCAGCGCGGTTCCGCGCTCGATCATGACACCATTGGTATCCTTGCACGCAGCCCGGACGGGCGCCTCGCCGGTGCCTGCACCACGTCCGGCATGGCCTTCAAGTTGCGGGGACGGGTGGGCGACTCTCCCCAGTCCGGTTGCGGACTGCTGGTCGAACCCGGCGTCGGCGCCGCCTCGGCAACGGGCGTGGGCGAGGAAGTGACGCGCATTGCCGGCGCAGCGCGCGTGGTAGGGTCCATGCGCATGGGCCTGTCGGCAATGGCGGCCTGCCGGGAAGCGATCGAGCACATCGTCAAACTGCGGGGAGACGCCGTGAAGGACGCGCAAGTGGCCTTCATCGCCATCGACAAGGACGGCCGGGTCGGCGCCTTCGCGATCCAGCCGGGCTTCACTTACGCCGTCACCGATGCCGCCGGCCGCACGGTCGTACATCCCGCGGGCAGTCTCCGCTCCGCCTGAATTACCTACCGAATTCGAACCTCTGCCTGGCGCCCCCGCGCCGGAAGGGAGGACGGATGCATCCAGTAAAAGTCGTATCAATTCCAGGGAAGAAGATGGGTCAACGAATGAGGAAGATCACGAAGATACTGTTGGCGACGACCTGCATTACCGGTCTCGCCGCTCCGGCGCTGGCGCAGGACAATACGCCCGGCGACGCCACCGCCGATAACGCAGGCGGCAGTTCCGCATCCCCCGCCGGATCCATCGTCGTTACCGGTTCGCGCATCAATCGCCCGAATGCCACGGCCGCCGCACCGATCACGTCCGTCACCAACGACGCGATCCGCGCGCAGGCCGCCGTCAATATCGAGGAAGTTCTCAACCGCATCCCGCAGATCTCGCCGGACAGCCAGCAGAACTACCAGGATTCCGACGGCCGCCAGCGCATCAAGCTGCGCAACCTTGGCTTCGAGCGCACCCTGACCCTGATCGACGGCAAGCGCGTGGGCACCATGAACGGTGTCGATGCCAACATGATCCCCACCTCGCTGATCAAGCGCGTGGACGTGCTGACCGGCGGCGCTTCGGCCGTCTACGGCTCGGACGCCATCGCCGGTGTCGTGAACTTCGTCATGGATGACGATTTCGAAGGCCTCCAGGTCAACGGCAACTACAACTTCTACGCCCACAGCAACAAGCGCACGCTGATTTCGGACGTCGCCAGTCAGTACGGCTTCCAGCAGCCGGCCAGCGGCACCACCACCGACGGCGGCCGCACCGACGTCTCGGTGACCTTCGGCAAGAAGCTGTTCGACAACCGCTTCCACATCAGCGGCTACGTCAACTACCGCGAGGCCGCACTGGTCCCGCTCTCGGCGCGCGAAACCTCCGGCTGCCAGCTGGTCGAAAGCAGCAAGGACGGCCCGCTGGGTTGCACCGTCTCGACCTACACGCCCGACGGCTACGTCTCGCCCCGCACGGGCGCGGCCAGCGGCGAGCAGTACGTCAACAATCCCGACGGATCGCGGACTTTCGTTCCCTACAGCGATGCCGTGGCCGCCAATCCCTATGACGGCTATTCCTTCCAGCGTGCCGACAAGCGCTGGAACGCCGGCGGCTTCACCTCGTTCGAGATCTCCGACGCGGCCGAACTCTACGGCAGCGTGATGTGGTTCCGCGACCGTTCGACGAACCCCTTCCCCGCGCGCGTCTACAGCCCCAGCGCTTATGGCGACGGTTCCTCGTCGTACTACGTGAACTGCAACAATCCGCTGATGTCGGCCTCCCAGGCGCAGACTGTCTGCGGCTCCGCTGCGGGCACTTCCGCGCTCGTGCCGATCGAACTGCGCTATCGCCTCAACAACGTAGCGCCGCTCGACGACGTCTACGTCAACACCGGCCTGCGCGCGACCGCCGGCGTACGCGGCCAGTTCGCGCAAGGGTGGAACTACGACCTCGGCGGCGTTTACGCGCGCAACCGTCAGGACATCACCTGGGGCCAGCCGGACTATGACCGCGTGAACAACGCGCTCAATGTCGTCAACGTCAACGGCCAGCTTCAGTGCGCCAGCGGTTCGGCCGACGGCTGCCTTCCCTTCGACGCCTTCAGCGCCAACTCGGCAATGAACACGCAGTCGCTCTACAACTACCTGATCTCGGGCAACTTCGGCACCAGCACCACGATCAACTCGCTCTACAACGTCGTCGGCACGGTTCAGGGCGATCTGGGCACTTACGGTATCAAGACGCCGTGGGCCGAACAGGGCGTGGCCGTGGCCTTTGGCGCCGAGTTCCGCGAGGACAAGCTGCAGAGCTATGCCGACGACATCTGGCGCGAACAGAACGGCGGATCGGACAGCAACCTTTCGCAGCACGCGTGGGAAGGCAACGTGGAACTTCAGGTTCCGATTGCCGAGCACAAGCCCTTCGCCGACCTGATCCAGTTCAACGGCGCCTATCGTCTGTCCAAGTACAGCTCGAACCCCAGCGTCTTCTCGACCTGGAAGGCCGAGGCGATCTGGGCCCCGATCCCGGACATCACCTTCCGCGGCTCGATCAACCGCGCCCAGCGCGCCCCAACGGTGGTGGAAGCCTATCAGGGCTCCAACATCAGCTACGGCCGCATCGACACGGCCTACAACGACATCTGCGCGCCCACGGTCAGCTACACGACCGGTGCCAACGGTCAGCGCGTTCCGGTCTACGGTGCCCCCGCCGCCTCGCGCGAGGTCTGCAAGGCAACGGGCCTCGCCGATAACCTCTACGGCAGCCCGACCCTGATCTGCCCGACCGACATCGGCTGCACGGTGCGTCACGGCGGCTACACCGTCGATCCCGAAACGGCTTATACCAAGACCTTCGGCGTCGTCCTCAAGCCGTCGTTCATCCGCGGCCTGACCGTCTCGGTCGACCGCTTCCTGATCGATCTCAACGACTCGATCGGCTACAACGACTACGACTACTTCTCGAACGGCTGTCTCCAGACCGGTAGCGAGTTCTTCTGCTCGATGTTCGTGCGCAATGCGGACGGTACGCTTTCGAGCAACCCCAACACGAACCCGGACACCGGCTACATCCGTGGCGGCACGACGAACTACTACAAGAGCAAGTCGCACGGCTGGGACTTCCAGGGCCAGTACAACCTTGGCTTCGGCAAGTACGGCAGCGTTGCGTTCGACTTCTCGGGTTCGCTCACGACCCTGGCCGGCGGGCAGGATTCGCCGATCCTCGCGAAGTACAATTGCGCCGGTTACTACGGCGGTCCTTGCGGGCAGCTGATCCCCAAGTGGACCCACAGCCTTCGCGCCACCTACACGACCGACGACCGCGTCTTCAACGCATCGTTCAACTGGCGCTATGTGGGCCCGCTGACGAACGTGTCGAACTCGGGCGACCCGGCACTCGGCTGGAGCGAGAGCACCGAGCGTGAGACGTTCTACCGCATCGGTGCGCAGAACTACTTCGACCTGGCCCTCACGGTCCGCGTCAACGAGCAGTTCTCGCTGCGCATGTCGGCGAACAACATCTTCGACAAGCTGCCGCCGCTGATCCCCAATTCGTACAGCTACGCATTGTCGCGGAGCAACACTCTGTCGGCCCGTTACGACTCGCTCGGCCGCCAGCTGGCGATCGGCGCGACCGTCAACTTCTGATAAGAGCAATGTGCCGGAACCTCCGAAACGGGGTTCCGGCATTTGCCGTTAGATCGTCTCGAACATCCGAGACGAAGCGCCCCGCCCGGCGCTACAGCCCCTTTTAGGGGCGGGTCTTTCCGGCCAATTCGCCGACGCAGACCTCCCAAACCCATTACATCCCGTGAAAGATAAATCGGCTGGCCGCAGCGCTTGCATTGTGGTGACGGGTCTGATTTACAAGACCTATATAACACCATTCTAATACCGGAGAGTCTGGGTGAATCACTATCGTCGCCGCCTGAATCAAAGCGTCAGAGCGGCCCTCCCCCTCATCCTGGCCGCCACCGCTGCCGCACCGCACGCCAGCGCAATGACGGAATCGCTGCCCGGCATCTTCCCTACCCCGACCTCGATGCAATTGAATGGCGGCACGGTCACGCTCGGCACCTCGGTCGTGTTGGTGCAAGCGGCGAAGACTGATGCCGAAACCGTCGAACTCGTACGGCAGATCTTGAGCAATGCCGGCGTCACCCGCATCCGCACGGCCACGCACGTCCCTGCCCGGCTAGATCAGAGCTATATCGTCATTGGTACCGGCAATTCCGCGATCCTGCGCAGTGCCGTCAGCCGGGCGAAAGCCGCCCTGCCCACGGAAAAGGAAGGCTACACTCTCGCCAGTACGGTTGAAGACGGCGGCAACCTGACCGTCCTCGCCGGCTTCGATGGCGACGGCCTGTTCCACGCCGCCCAGTCGCTGCGCCAGTTGGCGAAGCGCGCCAGTTTCCCCGCCGTACGCATTCACGACTATCCGTCCATGCCGGTGCGCGGAACCATCGAGGGCTTCTACGGCGCCCCGTGGACGATGCAGGACCGCAGCGCGCACCTCGCATTTCTCGGCCGCGCAAAGGCCAATACCTATATCTACAGCCCCAAGGACGATCCCTTCGCGCGCGACAAATGGCGCGACGATTATCCCGCCGCGACACTGAAGCAACTGGGCGAACTGGTGCATCAGGCAGAGCGCAATCACATCGATTTCGTCTACGCGATCTCGCCCGGCCCGTCGGTCTGCTATTCCAGCCCGGCCGATCTTCAGGCGCTGCGCCGCAAGTTCGAGGCGATCCGGGGGCTGACCGTGCGCACCTTCTACGTAGCGCTCGACGATATCGAATATACCAAGTGGAACTGCGATGCCGACAAGGAGAAGTTCGGCCCCGCCAGCGACAAAGCCGCCGCAGCGGCGCAGGCCTATCTGCTGAACGCGGTCCAGGCTGATCTCGCCTCCGGTAACGCGGCCGGGCCGTCGCTGATCATGGTGCCGACCGAATATTACAACGCCACGGAATCGCCCTACAAGGCAGGCCTGCGCGAGAAGCTCGATCCCCGGATTATCGTCCAATGGACCGGTACCGATGTCGTGCCGCCCGCGATCTCTATCCCCGACGCCAAGGCCGCGACCAAGGCGTTCGGCCGCAAGACGCTGCTGTGGGACAACTATCCGGTCAACGATTACGCCCAGTCGACGGGCCGGCTGCTGGTCGCCCCTTACGCACGGCGCGAGGCGGGCCTTTCGAGCGAACTGACCGGCATCGTCGCCAATCCGATGAATCAGGAAGCGCCCAGCCGCGTGGCGGTGATGGGGCTCACCGCCTTTGCGTGGAACGACAAGGCCTATGACGCGGAACTGACCTGGCACGCGGCGGCGCGGGAACTCGCATCCGATGATCCGCGCACAACGGCGGCGCTGCTCACCTTCTTCGACACGCAGCACCTCGCCCCGACGTTCGGCACCCAGCCCTGGCAACCGCAGGCGCCCAAGCTGAAGACGGTGCTGGACCATGTGCGGGAGGCGCTGGCACAAGGCGACGCCGCCGCGCGCAAGGCCGCGCTGAAAGATCTCGCGCGTCAGGCGGACGATATTGCCAATGCGCCGGACATCATCCGCGCGGGCGTGGCGGACAAGGGCTTCGTTGCCCAATCGGCGCCGTGGCTCGACGCAATGCAGCGCTGGGGCCGCGCCCTGCAACTGACGGCCGCAGGCTTGAGCGCCGCCGACGAAGGCAGCGGCACGGCACAGCCGTTCTTCGCCGATGCCAAGCGCATGGCGGACGAGGCCGCCGCGATACGGTCAATCCCCGGTGCGACTCGCTTCGAAGGACCGGTCAAGATCGCCGACGGCGTGCTCGATGTATTCATCGCCGACGCACCCGGCCTGATCGCGACGCCATAATCGCGGCAGGAAGCGCCGCGTCGAAAACGTGGCGCTTCCTGCGAGTGCCCTCTCTCAAGAACGGATTCCAGACGGCACGCGCGAGACGGTGCCAATGGTCGCTGCCACGCCTTCGCCCGACTTCACCAATTGATGATGCTGATCCGCGTGGCACGTCGCGCTTGCCAGACGGTGTCACTGAAAACGCGGTGCCTTCAGCATAGACTCGCCCGATCCGGGCATCGCAATCCTCCTCGTTTGCACCAGCCTCCAGCCAGTGAAAGCGTACCGCCGCTGGTTTCGCATGGAAGATGCCAGCAGTTCCGGGCCATCACGCGACACAATAAGCGCCGCAGCCTGCCGGCAGTTTAGGTCGATCAGATCGACAATGCCCGATCCGCCCGTTCGCGTTACCCAGCACACGTCGCGCGCCCGCGTACCCGCCGTGCCCAGTCGATCTGCTCCCACGTGTCGGCTTCCCTCGGTCTGCCGCACGGATCGCCATCGCCCGGCAGCTGCAATTCGCGCATCTGTTGCCCATTTCCCACAAGTTCGCGCCTACATCCCGGAAAGATCCCGCACCGCTTCGATTATATTGCGATCAATTCGCATTAGCACTAGTGGCCAGCTGCGACTCATTCTCGAAAGGCATACAATGTTTCGAACGACGGTCCGCGGACGGCTTCTTCTGGGAGCGGCCACCGGCATGATGGCGGTTTCCATTCTCCCTGCCTTCGCTCACGCGGCGGCTGCCGAGAACGACGATATCGTCGTCAAGGGCGATCGCCCTGCGACCGTCGCCTCGTCTGGAACCAAGAGCGACACGCCCATCGCCCTGACGCCCCAGTCGATCTCGGTGATCGATTCCGGGACGATCTCCGATCTGGGCATCCAGAACCTCAACCAGGCGCTGCGTTTCGTCGCCGGCGTTACACCCGAAACGCGCGGTTCCTCGGCCGAAGTCTACGACCAGTTCAAGCTGCGCGGCTTCGATGCGCCGACCTATCTCGATGGTCTGAAGATGTTCGGCAGCGCCACCGGCTATGCGACCCCGCAGGTCGACATGTCGCGGCTCGATCGCATCGAAGTCGTGAAGGGCCCGGCCTCGGCGCTTTACGGTTCGTCCAGCCCGGGCGGCTTCGTCAACATGCAGAGCAAACTGCCGATCGATCGCGATTTCTACGGCGCGGTCTCGGGGTCCTACGGCAGCTACAATCTCTACCGTGTCGACGGCGACATCGGCGGGAAAATCGGCGAGACCGTGCTGTGGCGCATCAACGGCAGCGTCAATGGCGCAGACTCCCAGCAGGACATCGGCAAGCGCCGCCGCCAGACCGTTTCGGGCGCAGTGACGCTTGGGGCAGGCACTCCGACCACGTTTACCGTCCTCGGCGCCTACTCGCACGATCCCTACAACGGCAACTACGGCGTGTTCCCGGCCAGCGGCACGCTGTTCGACAATCCCAACGGCAAGATCTCCACGAAGTTCTACGGCGGCGAGCCGGATGACTTCTTCAAGCGCGAACAGGCCGCCGGAACCTTCATCTTCCGCCACGAATTCGGCGACAACTGGGCGTTCCGCGCCTCCGGCCGCTACCAGTACGTGAAGAGCAGCCTCGGCATCGTCTATACGTCGGGCTCGCCGGTTGAAGAGGGCGGCACCGTCTACAACCGCGCGTCCTATGCGACGAACGAAAACCTGAACAACTGGACCTTCGACAACCAGCTCAGCGGCAAGTTCAGCACCGGTCCGCTGGAGCATAGTGTGCTGTTCGGTCTGGACCGGCAGGTCGCGCATTCGAACGAACTCTATGCGTTCGGCTCTGCCAACACGATCGATGCCTACAACCCCGTCTACGACACGATGCCGACGCCGCGGAACCCCTATGTAGTTCCCGGCTTTGACGCGGACTTCAATTACGATCCGAACAGTCTTGTTGATCCCACCTATGTCGCCACCCGGCAGCGTCAGCAAGGCGTCTACGCGCAGGATCGCATTTCGGTCGGCAAGCTCGACGTTACGCTGAGCGGCCGTCAGGACTGGGCGCGGCTTGAGCAGAGCGGGTCCGTCCAGCACGACAGGAAGTTCACCTGGCGCGCCGCGGCGCTCTACAAGACGGACCTTGGGCTTTCGCCCTATGTCACTTACTCGACCTCGTTCGAACCGCAGTCTGCCATTCTGGACAACGGCGAGCTTGCCAAGCCCTCGCTCGGCAAGCAGATCGAGGCCGGTGCAAAGTACGTGATCCCGGGCACGGACATCCTGCTGACAGGCGCCTGGTTCCAGATCAACCAGACCAATGTGGTCGTCTCCAACCCGGTGACTTTCGCCTCGTTCCAGTCGGGCGAAGTGCGTTCGCGCGGGGTCGAGGTCGAGGCCAGCGGCTCGCTACCTTACGACTTCAACTTCCGCCTCGCGTTCAGCAGCCAGAACGTGAAGGTCCTCAAGGACGTCAATCCCGACAATGTCGGCAAGGGCATCGCCACCGTTGGCAAGGGCGGCATCAGCGCAAACCTTGCTTGGGAGCCAAGGGAAGGCACGTTCCAGGGCCTCTCCCTCGGCGGCGCGGTTCGCCATGTGGACAAGGTCTATGCGGGTAGCCTCGATGGCGAAACGACTATCTACACGCCCGCATACACCGTGTTCGACGGGTTGATCCGCTATAACCTCGCCAAGGTGAGCCCCAGCCTTTCCGGCGTCACTCTGGGCCTCAACGCCACCAACATCTTCGACAAGAAGTACCTGACCAGCTGCTTTGCGGCCTATAGCTGGTGCTGGTACGGCAACCGCCGGACGGTGCAGGGAACCATCGGCTTCACTTGGTAAGCCTCCATGCGGGGAACGTCTCGAACGGCGTTCCCCGTCAGATTCCGCCGATGCGTTTCCGGGTGATTTCGAGTGGCGATGGCTGCTAGGGGAGCCGACCAAGCAGCATTGGCAATGAGAAGTACGATGGTTGAGCCGGTCCTCTACAGCTTCAGGCGATGCCCTTACGCGATGCGGGCAAGGCTGGCTCTGGCCGTCAGCGCGACCACCTGCGAACTGCGAGAGATCAAGCTTTCGGCGAAACCGGCGGACATGCTTCGCGCCTCGCCGAAAGGCACGGTGCCCGTATTGGTGCAAGCCAATGGTGAAACGATCGAACAGAGCCTCGACATCATGCACGCCGCATTGGGGCGGAACGATCCCGAAAGCTGGCTGGATCGCGGCGATGCCGCCCTGATCGCGATCAACGACGGCCTGTTCAAGCATGATCTCGACCGCTACAAATATCCCGAGCGCCACGACGGCGATGCTTTGGCGCACAGGGCGAGCGGGCTGGAATTCCTGCGTGAAGTGGAAAGCAGGCTGGCATCCAGCCCATTCCTTTGCGGCTCTACGCGCGGTCTCACGGACGCTGCCATCATCCCGTTCGTCCGGCAATTTGCGGCGGTGGATAGCGGGTGGTTCGAAAGTCAGCCGCTTCCCCATGTACAGCGATGGCTGTCCGACTATCTGGCATCGCCGCTGTTCGCCGCAATCATGCTGCGTGTTCCGGTTTGGTCACCCGGGGCAGCCCCGGTGTTCTTCCCCGCGAGGCAGTAAGGGAACGGTACGGCGCGCGCTCGGCAGGGACCGTCAACCTGAGCAGCGAGCCGATTTGGCAATACATTTACAGGGCCCGTTCGCGTCGTGCCGTCACGCCGCGCAATTCGATCACTTGCCAGATGAGCAGCGTGGGCAGGCCAATCGCCAGATCGCGGGCGCGTTTGGCAAGGGACAGGGCGAGAGCCGTTTCCGGCGGCAAGCCGAACAGCGGACCTGCAAAAGCATACGCGGCCTCCTGCACTCCAAGCGCTCCCGGAATGACGAAGGCAACGCTGCGCAGCGTGAAAATCAGACTTTCCAGCGCGAGAATGTCCCAGATCGACGCCTGCGTTCCCATCCACCGCAAAGCGAGCCAGGCCCCAATACCGCTGGCTACCCAGGCTGCCAGATTGATGACCAAGGCAAGTGCCACCCGGTCCCTTTGCGCATAGATCCGCGAAAGCTCCGATCGCATACCGGCCATGGCGGTCGATTCCGGCAGGAAGCGAGCGGCAATGGCCGCGGCGAAATCCAGCGCGGTTCGCTGCATGGCAAAGAACAGCAGGATGATTGCGACCATCACGAACGTGCCGCCCAGGATCGCCGGGCGCAATTGAACCGCCGCGCCGTCGCCGATCAGCAGCGAGCCCATCAGCGACAGTCCGAACAGGGTGTAGACCAACTGGCTCGCCATTTCGGTGGTCATGTCGACGACCAGCGAGCCGTGGACGCGGTGGGGCGGCAGCGATGCGGCTGTCAGCGTCCGGGCGCTGACGATGACTCCGCCCAACTGGGAAAACGGCAGCAAGTCGGAAGCAGCCTCGCGCACCATCCGCGCCCAGGCGAACAGCGGAAGAGTGCGCGCCTTCTCACCGGGCGCCGCCGCGAGCCAGGCCGCCCCGAGCAAGACGAAGACGCCCAGCGACCAGAAGCAATAGAGCACGAACCCCGCCAGCCCCATGCGCGCGGCAATTGCCAGCACATCTCGCAGTCCGGCGGCGCCGATCGTCCAAGCCGCAATCGCAAGACCGACTACGGTCGCCAGTAATATGCCGATCCGCGCCCAGTGTTTCAGCCGCTTTCTCCCGGCTTGGGGCCTTTCACGAAGCGCAGCGCGAAACGGATCATGCTCGGCACGAAACGCGGGCGCAGCAGGCGCCCATCATAGGCAGACAGCCGCCGGTCGTTCTCCGCCAGGCAGAGGCGCGCCAGTTCGGGGAAAGTGATCTCCACGCCCAGTTCCTTGGACCCGTTGAGCGTGAAATTGTTCTCCTGCGCGCGGGTATTGTCCTTGCCCATGCCCTTGGCCATGTCGATCCGTTCCCAGATCAGGAACGCCCAGACCGCGATGACCTTGAGTTCGAACCACGGCCGTCGCCACAGCGGCATGTTGCGCCGCCACCAGGCCACCCAGTTCACGAAGAACAGGATATGCCGCCCTTCCTCACGCATCACGGGCTCGAAGGTATCGACCAGTTCGGGCGGAAAGAAGCCCGAATCCTTGGCCACCTTGAACAGGCCGAAGCCGAAGAAGCTGTCGATGCATTCCGAATAGCCGGTGCGCATGAAGGCGAATTCGGGATCGGCGGGCCGCACATACGCGGGCTCCGGTACCAGTTCGATGCCGTAGGCCTGCACCATGTCGGACAGCACCAGCTTGTGGCGTGATTCCTCGAAGGCGTTCATTTCCACGGCGGACTTCAGCAGCGGATCGTTCACGCCTTCGGCAAAAGTCCGGACGTTCATGCCGGCTCGGCCTTCGGTGGCAACGGCAATGTCCCAGATCGGCAGGGAGACGATCTTGTTTCGCGTATCGTCGTCCAGCTTCGGCCAGTCGATCAACGCCGGGCGATAGGGATCGTGCGTATCCAGCAGCGTCCGGCTCATCAGCAGCAAGTGTTCGGGACTGCCATATTTGAGCCGTCCGGTCGGGAGCGGAACCGTCTTGTCGTAGTCGACCCAGGAACTGGCCAGAGTCATGAGCGCTCTCCTTCAATGAAGTCCGTAAAGCGTCCGAGAACGATGGCATTGCGCGCCACCGCCTGTTTGGCAAGTGAGTCGGTGAGCGCGGCCAGCTCTTCGGCGTAGCGGTAGCCGGGCGCCGATCCAGCATAGGGGCCGGTCGCGGGATGCGCGTAGATTTCGCTGAGACCGTCGGGCAAATGCTTCAGCAGGCCCTGGATACGCGATGTGGTCATCGCGCCAGACCAGGCGAGGCCGAAGACCTGATCCGGTGTGGTCAGACTGGCGCGACGCATCAGGCGCTGCACCTGCTGCGCCCAGATCCCCTCCACTCCTGCACGCACGCTGTCGCTTTCGACCGCGCGCAGCACGGCACGCGGTTCGACGGGTGCGCGAACGGTCCGCATGCCGTGCGCCTTGCCCACTTTCACCAAAGTCGCGGCAATGGTGGGGTGCAGATGGAAATGCTTGTGCGCGTTGACATGATCGAGCGGCAGCCCGGTGGCGGCAAAGGCATCGAACTGCGCTTCGACTTCCGCCGCAAGCTGGCGGCGCGCGGCGGGTGAGGCGAAAATCCGCATGGCTGCACGCACCATGTCGGTACGGAACTTGCCCCCGGAATCGACCAGCGCGGGAACGCGGTTCGAGGGCAGCACGGGCCGCCCATCCACCAGCACGACATGCAGGCCGACTCCAAGCGAAGGCAGCCGCTTTGCCCGCTCCACCGCGTCGTCCATGGCCGCGCCGCCGACCATCAGGCTGGCAGCGGTCAGAATGCCGTCCCGATGCGCGCGCTCGACCGCTTCGTTGACTTCCAGCGACGCTCCGAAATCGTCGGCAGTGACGACCAGGCGTTTCACGGTCCGGCTCAGAACCGGCGGGCTGAGATGGGTCTGCGCATCACGCGACCACCTTGCGGCGGCGCAGGAAATCGAAGAATTCAACGCCTTCGCGCAGACGGCGTTTCATCATGTCCCAGTCGCGCACCATTTCCCACACGATCGATCCGATCTTGGACGGGCGGAAGTAGAAGCGCTTGTAAAACTCCTCAACCTTGTCGAAGATCACCGGCGCGGGCAGATGTTCGTAGCTCAATTGCGCGATCTGGTTGCCGCCATCGGTCAGCAGGTGATCGGTGCCGTCGAACCAGCCGTTGTCCATCGCCTGCTTGTAGAGATACGTGCCCGGATAAGGCGCCGCCAGCGAGACCTGGATCGTGTGCGGATCGATCTCCTTGGCGTAGTTGATCGTCTCCTCGATGGTCTCTTCCGTTTCGCCAGGAAGGCCCAGGATGAAAGTGCCGTGGATCACGATGCCCAGTTCGTGGCAGTTTTTGGTGAATTGCCGCGCGACATCGACGCGCAGGCCCTTCTTGATATTGTGCAGGATCTGCTGGTTGCCGCTTTCATAGCCGACCAGGAGCAGACGCAACCCGTTGGCCTTCAGCACTTCCAGCGTCTTGCGCGGGACGTTGGCCTTGGCATTGCAGCTCCAGCTCATCGGGAAGCCCGGCTTGCCGAAACCCAGCTTGCCCAGCGCGATGGCCAGTTCTTCTACGCGAGGGGCGTTGTCGGTCAGCGTGTCGTCGTCGAAGAATATCTCCTTGGTCTGGGGGATATTCTCCATGACGTATTTCACTTCCTCGATCACATGCGCGATCGAGCGGGTGCGGTAATTGTGCCCGCCCACGGTCTGCGGCCAGAGGCAGAAGGTGCAGCGGCTCTTGCAGCCGCGACCCGTGTAGAAGCTGACGTAAGGGTGCTTCAGATAGCCGCCGAAGTACTTCTCGATCGTCAGGTCGCGCTTGTAGATCGGTGAGACGAAGGGCAGTGAGTCCATGTCTTCCAGCACCTTGCGGTCCCGGTTGTGGACGATAGACCCATCGGCATCGCGCCACGAAATCCCGTCTACTTCGCGCAGTGGCATGCCGTTCGCGACATCGACGATCGTGAAGTCGAATTCGTTGCGGCAGACGAAATCGATCGCGGTGCTGGCGGCCAGCGCCTTTTCGCTTTCGACTGCCACCTTGGCTCCGATCATGCCGATCAGCACCTTGGGATTGCGCGCCTTGATAAGTTCGGCCGTGCGCACGTCCTGATTGAAGCTGGGGGTGGAGGTGTGCAGGATCACCAGATCCCGACCGTCCACCTCATGCGCGATATCGTCCCACGACAGATCGTGCGCGGGGGCGTCGATCAGCTTCGAACCCACTACCATCGCGGCGGGCTGGGCCAGCCAGGTGGGATACCAGAAGGACTTCACCTCGCGCTTCATCTGGTACCGCGCGCCGGCGCCGCCGTCATACCCGTCGAAGGAGGGGGCTTGAAGAAAAAGCGTAGACTTCATGTCCTGGCAATCTCCGAAGAAACCGTGACGCGCCCTTGCCCTACCATATTAAGCGCCGTTCCGCGCCAATCAACAGAGCGGACGAAGAAGCTGGCAAGAAAAATCGCGAAACTCAATATGTCACGCAGCGGCAAGGACCAAAATGGCGCGGAACTGGCGCCCGCGTGACGATCGACCACCCGCTTCGTGCAGAGCCGTACAAGGGCCGTCCCAACCACGGCCACCAGTCCTGCAACGGGGTGAAAGGGCAGCGCTATCAGCGCCAGTGGAAACGGAATGGTGATGAACGATCCGGCATAACCGGCCGGGGCTATGCCGCGCACCGTCGCCGCCCAGCGCAATTCATGCCGCCATACCTCGCGAAACCGGGCATCGGCGAATGCGTGAGTCAGCACCATGGGGGGAACGTCTACAGAAAGGCCGAGCCGCGCGATCGCTTGCCCCATGGCGTGATCGTCGGCCAGCACGTCGGCGAAGCGGGCAAATCCGCCGATCGCATCCAGCGTCTCGCGCCTGAGGGCGATGGTCGATCCCATGCAGGGCGCCGCCATGCCACGGGTTTTCGCGACGACGAGGTTGGGCAGGAACTGATAGCTGCTTCCCGCAGCGGCCAGTCGGGACCAGAAGCCGCCATCCCCACGCCCGCGATAGAGGCAGGTGACGGCGCCGGTTCCCGTCTGACGGAGAGCCGGGAGCAGCCGGGACAGATAATCGCCCTCCACCGCCATGTCGCTGTCGCTGAGGACCAGGGTGTCATGTGCCGCATGGCCCATCATGTTCACGAGGTTCGAGATTTTCCCGTTCGGCCCGTGGCGGGTGCCATCCACGACAAGGTCGATGCGGGCCTCCGGAAAGAGGGCCTGAAGCGCCCTGACAGTTTCAATTGCGGGATCGTCGGGCCGCTGCACGCCGCACAGGATCTGTATCCTGCCGTCGTGATCCTGTTCGACGAAGCTCGCGAGGTTTTCCAGAAGGCGCGGTTCCCGGCCATAGAGCGGTTTCAGGATCGTAACCGCCTCGCTTCCCGGCTCTGGTGCTTCCCCAGCCCGCAAGAACCGGTCCAGCGCGAACGCCGCAGCCGCCAAATAGGCCGCGCCGATCACGGCCATCAGCAGCAGGATCCATCCGACAGCGGTCATCACGATGGTCAGAACCGTCATTCGCTTCCTTCGCCAGCCGAGCACGGCATGATGAAAACATTCGGAAACTCAAAGAAGATACTTGCCAGTTCGCTTCACGGGAATAGGAATAGCATAGTCTGTCGGCAACCATTCGGATGTTCGGCCGGAAAATGTCTGAATCCAATCGATTGACCCTCGTTACCGGCGTTTCAGGCTTCGTTGGCTCGGCAGTGGCCCGGGCGCTCTCCAGCCGTGGATTCCGGCTGCGCGGCCTTGCCCGTGCCCAGAGTTCCCGCGTGAACCTCGCAGGCTTTCCCGGTGAACTGGTCGAAGGCGATCTGCGCGACGCTGCGGCCATGGAGCGCGCGATGCAGGGCGTCGACACGCTGTTCCACGTCGCGGCAGACTACCGGCTTTGGGCGCCCGATCCAGAGCAGATCGTTCGCAACAATCTGTCCGGCACGCAAAGCGTCATGCAGGCGGCGCTGAAGGCCGCTGTGCCTCGGATCGTCTACACCAGCAGCGTCGCCACGCTCAAACCTTCGGACAGCGGTGCGGTGGACGAACGGGCCGTGGCAGCCCCCTCCGAAGCGATCGGCGCCTACAAGCGCAGCAAAGTGGTGGCCGAGCGGCTGGTGGAACGGATGGTGGCTGAAGAGGGCCTGCCCGCCGTGATCGTCCAGCCATCCACCCCCATAGGCCCGCGCGATGTCCGTCCCACGCCTACCGGCAGGATCATCGTCGAAGCCGCGCTGGGGAGGATGCCTGCCTATATCGATTCCGGCCTCAACCTTGCCCATGTCGACGATGTGGCCGAAGGGCATGTTCTCGCGCTTGAGAAAGGCAAGATCGGCGAACGCTATATCCTTGGCGGGCAGGACGTGATGCTGGGCGACATTCTGGCCGAAATCGCGATCCGTCTCGGACGAAAGCCGCCCCGGGTGCGTCTGCCGCGCGCACCGCTGATGCCGCTGGCCTGGGCTAACGAGTGCGTCGCGCGGCTGTCCGGCGGCAGCGAACCGTTCCTCACGATGGATTCGCTGCGCATGGGACGGCACCGGATGTTCTTCAGCTCGGCCAAGGCCGAGCGCGAGTTGGGCTATTCCGCGCGGCCTTGGCAGCAGGCGATCGGCGACGCCATGGACTGGTTCCGGCAGGCGGAGATGATCCGATGATCGCCCCCGATCCGGCAACAGGTCTGGGCATCGCTGTGCTGGCGATATGGCTGGGCCTGCTGCTGGGCCGTGATGGCTTCTGGATGACGCGGGAGCGGGACGACAGGCACTTGCCGCCCCCGCCCTCTCACTGGCCCGACGTGACGGCAGTTGTGCCCGCCCGCGACGAGGCAGATGTCATTGCCCGCTCCCTCGGCAGCCTCATCGCGCAGGACTATCCCGGGCGTTTCCGCATCCTGCTGGTCGACGATTCCAGCAGTGACGGAACCGGCGCCGTGGCCCGCGCACTGGGATCGGATCGGGTCGAGGTGCTGACCGGCAAACCGCTGGCGCAGGAGTGGACCGGCAAGCTCTGGGCCTTGCAGCAGGGCATCGAAAAGGCTGGAACCGCGCCTGTCTGGCTCTGGCTCACCGATGCAGACATTGCCCATGCACCGGACACCTTGCGCACGCTGGTGACGCGGGGCGAGACGAATCGCCTGTCACTGGTCAGCCTGATGGCCCGGCTGCGCTGCGAGACCTTTGCCGAACGGATGCTGGTGCCTGCCTTCGTGTTCTTTTTTCAGATGCTCTATCCGTTCGGTCAGGTGAACCGGCCGGGAAAGCTGGGCGCGGCGGCGGGCGGCTGCATGCTCGTGCGGCGCACGGCGTTGGAGCAGGCGGGCGGCATCGGCGCGATCCGGGGCGCGCTGATCGACGATTGCACGCTGGGCACGCTGCTCAAGCGGCAGGGGCCGGTCTGGCTGGGCCTGACCGACCGTTCCGTCAGCATTCGGCCCTATGAGAATTTTGCTTCCGTCGCCGCGATGATCTCGCGCTCGGCCTATGCCCAGCTGCGCTATTCGCCGTGGCTGCTGGGCGCTACGCTGGCGGGATTACTGCTGGTCTACGGTGTACCGCCCTTCCTCGCCCTGTTCGGCCACGGGCTGGCGGACTGGCTGGGACTGGCAGCGTGGCTGGCCATGGCCTTGTCTTTTCAGCCGGTGCTGCGCTTCTATCGTCGCAGCCCGCTTTGGGGACTCGCCTTGCCGGCGATTGCGGCCTTCTATGCGGGATGCACCTTGCTTTCGGCCTGGCAACATGCACGCGGGCGGGGAGGTATGTGGAAGGGCCGGGCGCAAGCAGGAGCGAAAAGCTGATGGATGCGGCCATTCAGGCATCGGCCACGTTGTCGTCCGGCAAGGACCATCGCGGCGAGAATTTCCCTGTCGCCAGCCTGCTGGTCAAGGCGGAGTATCGCCCGCCGATCATGGCCTTCTACCGCTTCGCCCGGGCTGCGGACGATATTGCCGACCACCCTTCCGCCGCGCCAGAGGAAAAGCTGGCCCTGCTCGCTCGCATGCGCACCGGGCTGGACGGCGACGGCGCACCGGAAGCCATGGCATTACGCGAGGCCATGGCGGCGCGGAGACTCAATCCGATCCACGCGCACGACCTGCTGGATGCCTTCGTCCGCGACGTCAGTGTAACGCGCTATGCCGATTGGGACGATCTGATCGGCTATTGCCGCTATTCGGCAATGCCGGTCGGGCGGTTCGTGCTCGACGTGCATGGCGAGGACAGGCAGCTCTGGCCCAAGAACGATGCGCTGTGCGCGGCATTGCAGATCATCAACCACCTTCAGGACTGCGGCAAGGATTATCGTATGCTCAACCGAGTCTATATTCCGCTCGACACTGGACTGGACGTGGCTGAACTGGGCGCGAACAAGGCCGGTCAAAGCCTGCGCGCCATCATCGCCGATCTGGCCCGCAGGACGCGCGGCTTGCTCGATCAATCGGCGGACTTTGCAGCGCACGTCCGCGACCGGCGACTGACAGCAGAAGTGGCGGTGATCCACCGGCTCGCCCGCAGCCTGACATACCGGCTGGAAGCCCGCGATCCGCTGAGCGAGCGCGTGCATCACGGTAAAGTGGAAGCGCTGTTCCTGGCCGCCGGGGCCGCCCTTCCCGCTCTGCTGCGGCGGCCCGCATGAGCGAGGCGGCCATGGCAAGCAGCGCCTCGCGCAGTTCCTTCTACGCGGGCATGCGCGTGCTGCCCAAAGTCGAACGGAGCGCCATTTTTGCAGTCTACGACTTCTGCCGTATCGTCGACGACATTGCCGACGACCAGCACGGCGACCGCGTTTCGCGAGCACGCCAGCTGGATCAGTGGCGCCGCGATATCGACGCGCTCTATGCCGGGCGCGATGCCGGGCAGGCCAATTTCCTGGCCTCTGGCGTGAAGCGCTTCGACCTTGATCGCCGCGACTTCGAAGCGGTGATCGACGGCATGGCGATGGACGTGGAGCGCGACATTTGCTGGCCAAGCGAAGCGGAGCTGGATCTCTATTGCGACCGCGTCGCCTCCGCCGTGGGGCGGCTGTCCGTGCGCATTTTCGGCATGGAGCGGGAACCGGGCCTCGCCTTGGCCCACCACCTTGGCCGGGCGTTACAGCTGACCAATATCCTGCGCGACATAGACGAGGATGCCGCCATCGGCCGCGTCTATATTCCGGCCGAGGCGCTGGCAGTGGCCGGGATCGTGCCGACCACGCCGGAACAGGTCGCAGCCGATCCGCGCATGGATCCGGCCGGCCGCTGGCTGGCGGCCCATGCCCAGCGGCATTTCGACGAGGCAGCCCGGCTGCTCGCCTCTCGCCCGAAGGGGCTATTGCTTGCGCCCCGGCTAATGGAGAGCGCCTATGCACGGCTGCTCAGGCAGATGCTTCTGGCCGGCTGGGCGCCGCCGCGAACACGCGTGCGCACCAACAAGGTCCGACTGATCCTGACCGTGGCGCGGCTGTTGGTGACGGGGTGAAGGCTGGACGGGCGATTGTTGTTGGGGCCGGTCTCGCGGGCCTTTCCGCCGCCGTTCGGCTGACCGAAGCGGGCGTGACCGTGCGCGTGATCGAAGCCGCTGCGCAGGCCGGGGGGCGCTGCCGCTCCTATCACGATCCGCAGATCGACCTGACGATCGACAATGGCAATCATCTGGTGCTGGCCGGAAACGATGCAGTGCGCCGCTTTCGCGAAAGAGTGGGCGCCAACGAGCCACTGTCCGGGCCCGAACATGCGGATTTCCCCTTCGTGGACCTCACCTGTGATGAGCGCTGGACGGTTCGCATCAATGACGCTGCCGCGCCGTGGTGGGTTCTCTCCCGCAAACGACGCGTGCCGGGCACGGAATTGAAGGACTATCTGGCTCTCGGCAAGCTGCTCTCTGGCGGCGGTGAGGAAACCGTGGGCGACCGGATCCACGCCACCGGCAAGCTGTGGTCCCGATTGCTCGATCCGGTGCTGCTGGCCATTCTCAATACGCCTGCCGCGAAGGGATCGGCAAAGCTGACGGCCGCGGTCATGCGGGAATCGCTGCTGCGCGGCGGACGAGCGAGCCTGCCGCGCATTGCCCATCCCAGTCTGGCCGCCGCTTTCATCAATCCGGCGCTGGGCTGGCTCGCTTCGCAAGGCGCGTCGGTCACGCTGGGTCGCCGTCTCCGTGGTATCGCGGTGGACGGTGACCGCGTCGCGACACTGGACTGGGGGCAAGGCCCGGAAGCCGTGCAAGAGTATGAAGCGATAGTGCTTGCCGTGCCGCCCACCGTCGCGGCGACACTCCTGCCGGGACTGACCGTGCCCGACGCCTTCCACGCTATCGTCAACGCACATTTCGCCATGGCACCGCCAGCCGACGCTCCGCCGATGCTCGGCGTGTTGGGCGGCACGGCGCAGTGGCTCTTTGCCTTTCCGGATCGCATTTCCGTCACGGTTTCGGCCGCCGACGGTCTGGTGGACATGGAGCGCGACGCCTTGGCCCGGCGGTTCTGGGACGAGATCCAGTCTGCCTATCGCTTTTCGGCGCCAATGCCGCGCTGGCAGATCGTGAAGGAAAAGCGCGCGACCTTTTCCGCCACGCCTGAGCAGGATGCCCGCCGTCCCGGCGCCCGAACGGCCTTACGCAACCTGTTCCTCGCAGGTGACTGGACGCAGACCAGGCTGCCCGCCACGATAGAAGGCGCCATCCGCTCCGGCGAAACGGCGGCGCGGATGGTCATCGAACGGGTCGGAGCATAGGAGACCTCCATGGCGACGCTTTCCGCATCCCATCCGTCGCTGGTCGATATCGATGCGGTGGTCGATCGCGCCGCTGCTGCCCTTGCCAAAGTGCAGAGGCCGGACGGGCATTGGGTGTTCGAACTGGAGGCGGACTGCACGATTCCGGCCGAATACGTGCTGCTGCGTCATTATCTGGGCGAGCCCGTCGATAACCTGCTGGAAGCGAAGATCGCGCGCTATCTGCGCCGCGTCCAGTCCGGCGATGATCATGGTTGGGGCCTGTTCCATGCCGGCCCCTTCGACGTCAGCGCCAGCATCAAGGCCTATTATGCGCTCAAGATGATCGGGGACGATGTAGACGCCCCGCACATGGCCCGCGCCCGTGCTGCGATACTGGCGGCGGGCGGGGCGGAAGCGGCCAATGTCTTCACCCGCATCCAGCTCGCGCTGTTCGACGCCGGGCTGTGGTCCGCAGTGCCGACGCTGCCGCCCGAACTGATCCTGCTGCCGCGCTGGTTTCCGATCCACTTGTCCAAGATGTCCTATTGGGCACGGACGGTGGTCGTCCCGCTACTGGTGCTCTGCACGCGAAAGCCGGCCGCGCGGAATGCCAAGGGCATCAAGGTCGACGAACTCTACACCGGCAAGGCCGCCTCGCGGCAGACGCAGGCCGCCGATCCCAAATGGCTCTGGACGACGGGCTTCAATACGCTGGACCGATTGCTGAAGCTGGGCGATGGACTCTGGCCGCGAAAGCTACGGCAGCGCGCCATCGACACCTGCGTTGCATGGGTGAGCGAGCGCCTCAATGGCGAGGATGGTCTGGGCGCCATCTATCCGGCCATGGCCAACAGCGTGATGATGTTCGATCTGCTGGGCTACGCTGAAGATCACCCGCATCGCGCTATCGCCCGCAAGTCCGTAGAAAACTTGCTCGTGATCGGTGAGGAGGAGGCCTATTGCCAGCCCTGTGTCTCTCCGGTGTGGGACACCGCCCTTGCCTGCCATGCGATGATGGAGGCGGGCGGGGACGCGAACGCGGCGCGGGCGGAAGCCGCGCTCGACTGGCTGAAACCACGCCAGATACTTGATGTCGCCGGTGACTGGGCGGAAGAACGTCCCGGCGTGCGTCCCGGCGGCTGGGCTTTCCAGTACAATAATGACCACTACCCCGATCTGGATGACACGGCCGTCGTGGTCATGGCCATGGACCGCGCACAAGTCGCGGATCGCATGCCGATCGACCGGGGCGTCGAATGGACGGTTGGACTTCAGTCGAAAAACGGCGGCTGGGGCGCTTTCGACGCCGACAACGCTTACGACTATCTCAACAACCTGCCCTTTGCCGACCACGGCGCGCTGCTCGACCCGCCGACCGCCGACGTATCGGCGCGCTGCGTATCGATGCTGGCACAGTTAGGCGAGCCATTGGACAGCCCGCGCATGGCCGCCGCGCTGGACTATCTGCGCCGGGAACAGGAACCGGAGGGCGGCTGGTTCGGCCGCTGGGGCGTCAATCATATCTACGGCACATGGTCGGTGCTCTGCGCCCTGAATGCGGCAGGGCTAAACGCCGCCGATCCAGCGGTGGACGGGGCGGCGCGTTGGCTCAAACGGATCCAGAACGCGGACGGCGGTTGGGGAGAGAGTTGCGACAGCTATGCGCTGGACCGCAAGGGGCACGTCCCGGCTCCGTCCACCGCCTCGCAAACGGCCTGGGCCATGCTGGGTCTGATGGCCGCAGGCGACGTGGACAGCGACGCTGTCGAACGCGGGGCGGCATGGCTGATGGACAATCAGGATGCGGACGGCCTCTGGGGGCAGGAACACTATACCGGCGGCGGCTTTCCGCGCGTGTTCTACCTCCGCTATCACGGCTATCCCAAGTATTTCCCGCTCTGGGCGATGGCCCGCTACCGCAATCTCAAGCGCTCCAACGCGCGCCGCGTCACGGCCGGAATGTGACGCTGCTGATCGCCTGCGGACTGAAGCGTGAGGCGCGCCTTTTCGACCGGCCCGGCCGCAATGTGTTCGTGGTGGCAGGCGGGGGCGACTCGGTGCGATTGGAGCGGGAACTGGACGATCTTGCCGAAACCCACCCCGGCATCGTCCTCTCCTGCGGCATTGCGGGCGCGCTGTCTCGGGCATTGCGGTCGGGCGATCTGATCGTCGATGGGGACAGCACGCTGGTCGATCGCTTGCGGCAAGACTTGCCCCACGCGATTACCGGCGCGATCTGCGGCAGCGACACGATTGTGGCGACCGCAGCCGATAAGCGGGATCTGGCCCGGCAAAGCGGCGCCATTGCTGCCGACATGGAAAGCCATATCGCCCGGAGGGTCGCTATGCGCAGGCAACTGCCCTTCGCGGCGATCCGCGTGGTTGCCGATTGTGCCGAGGATGACCTGCCGCCCGCAGCGTTAGTCGGGATGCGTCCCGATGGCGGTCTGGCGCTGGGTGCGGTGTTGAGTTCGCTTGCGCGACGCCCCGGCCAGCTACCGGCGCTTCTTCATACCGGGCGGCAGACCGATCAGGCGCTACGCCGCCTGTCGGACGCTTTTGACACGCTTGTCCGTGCGGGGTTCGATCGTCTCGATCTGGCGTAAGGCGACTCAGCCCCTGCCCGCGACGTGTTTCGCCGCAGTGGGATCGGCGGCGTTGATCTTCGCCAGTTCCCGTTCGAGGTGGGACGAATAGACCTGTTCCGCCGGCCTCTGGTGCGAAAGGTCGATATCGGGCGCCATCTCCCCCTCCGTGCGGACACCCTTGCGCGCAAGCGACAGCATCTTGAGCGGATGGCGGATCGCATCGGTGGCGGCGGTTCCTTCAAAACCGCAATGGGTCATGCAATTGGCGCATTTCTCGTACTTGCCGACGCCATATTGCTCCCAATCGGTGCCTTCCATCAGCTCCCGGAAGCTGCCGACATAGCCTTCGCCCACCAGATAGCAGGGCTTTTGCCAACCGAAGACCGTGCGCAGCGGCATCGACCAGGGCGTGCATTCGTACGTCTGGTTACCCGCCAGAAAATCGAGGAACAGCGGCGAGTTGGTGAAAGTCCAGGCCTTCCCGCCCTGCCCCCGGCTGAAGACATTGCGGAAGAACTTTTTGGTGCGTTCGCGGTTGAGGAAGTGTTCCTGATCCGCCGCTCGTTCATAGGCATAGCCAGGCGAAACGGTGATTTCGACGCCAAGGGTCTCCATCTGGTCGAAAAAGGCCGCGAGCCGCGCGGGATCCGCGCCTTCGAACACCGTGCAGTTCACCTGCACGCGAAATCCCTTGGATTTCGCGAGATGAATGGCCTCAATCGCAACGTCGTAAGTGCCGTCCAGATCGACGGCTTCGTCGTGCATCTGCCTGTCGCCGTCGAGATGGATCGACCATGTGAAGAACGGCGAAGGCCGATAATCGTCGATCTTCTTCTTGAGCAACAGGGCGTTGGTGCACAGGATCACCAGCTTCTTGCGTGCAATGAAGCCTTCCACAATACGCGGCATGTCCCGATGGAGCAGCGGTTCGCCGCCCGCGATGGACACTGCAGGCGCGCCGCATTCCTCGATCGCCTCCATGCACTGATCGTAGCTGAGGCGCTGATTGAGAATGGCGTCGGGATAGTCGATCTTGCCGCAACCGGGGCAGGCGAGGTTGCAGCGAAGCAGTGGTTCCAGCATCAGCACCAGCGGATATTTCCCGCCCCGGATGTGCCGGCTGAGCGTATAGGCGCCGATGCGCGCCACCTGAGACAAGGGCAGGCCCATGAAAGTCTCCTATTCCGCGGCCGGGGCGGCCGGGTAGCGCAGCGCAGGGGGCAGGCGGAACTGGATGGTTTCCTTCACCCCCTCCAGTTCGGAAACCGCAACCGGGCGAAGCGCGCTGAGAGCAGTGATCACACTGTCGATCAGTTCGTCGGGCGCGGATGCGCCAGCGGTAATGCCCACCGTCCGCACATTATCCAGCCATTGCGGATCGATGGCGCTGCCATCGTCGATAAGGTGGCTTTCCACGCCCATTTCCGTGCCGATCTCCCGCAACCGCATCGAATTGGAGCTATTGCGTGCGCCGACAACCAGCAGCAGGTCGCTGATCGAGGCCAGTTCGCGCACCGCCGTCTGGCGGTTTTGCGTGGCATAGCAGATATCGCTGACCTCGGGCCCGGCCACATCGACGAAGCGTTCATGCAGCGCGGCAATCACGCTGCGCGTATCGTCGATGCTGAGCGTGGTCTGTGTGACGTAAGCCAGAGGAACATCCTCGCCCAGCGGCAGCGCCATGACATCTTCGGGCGTGGAGACGAGGTGAATCGGCGCCTCGATCTGGCCCATCGTGCCAATCACTTCGGCATGGCCGGGGTGGCCGATCAGGACCAGCGTTCGCCCGGCCTTGGCGTAACGGCGACCCTGGAAATGGACCTTGGTCACCAGCGGGCACGTGGCGTCGATGGTTGGCAAGTTGCGTTCCCGCGCCTCGTCCTCGACCGTGCGGGCAACGCCGTGCGCGCTGAAGATCGTCATCGCACCGGACGGGATTTCGGACAGTTCGTCCACGAAAACCGCGCCCTTGCTCCGCAATTGATCGACAACATGTTTGTTGTGGACGATCTCGTGCCGGACATAGACCGGCGCGCCATAGCGTTCGAGCGCGCGTTCGACGATTTCGATGGCCCGTGTAACACCCGCGCAAAAGCCGCGGGGGTTGGCGAGCACTATCTGCAACGGTTCGCCTACGTTGGAATTCGGACTATCCGCTACCACCGACATCTCCCTTATGGGATTGGCCCTGACGGGCTTGGCATCGCCCCTCTGATACTGGTTAAACGTCGCCGAGGAAAGAGGCAGCGGCATTGTATTTAAAAGTAAAGAAGTGAGACGGGAATGCAGCTGGTTCTTGCCATGTAGACAGATGATGGTGCACCACGGTCCCCGCAGAGGGGATAGCGAGCTGCCATTGATGGAGTTAATGCATGCGCCATCCAATATTAACGCTTGGCCTATTGTTGTCGCTTACCCCTTCCGTTGCCAGCGCGCAGGCCGTCGATCCGGCGCGAGCCACCGTTCAGCAGCTGAACGACGATCTGATCCGGGTGATGAAGGCGGGCGGCACCGTGCAGACGCGAACGGCCACGCTTGGTCCCACTCTGGACCGGACGTTCGACCTGCCGCTGATGACGCGGCTGGCCGTCGGGCCGACATGGACATCGCTGAATGCCGCCGACCAACAGGCATTGACGCGCAGTTTCCGGCGCATGACCATTTCCCAATATGCCCGCAATTTCGACAGTTGGTCGGGCGAAAGCTTCACCATGGACCCGCAAGTGCAGCAGCGTGGCGGTGACAAGCTGGTGCGTACGACGCTGAATGTGCCCAAACAGGCGCCCGTCGCCATCAGCTATCGCCTGCGCCAGAGCGGGAACGACTGGAAGATCATCGACGTGTTCTATCGCAATGCGATCAGCCAGATCGCGACACGCCGTTCCGATTTCGCGTCGGTGTTGCAAAAGGGCGGAGCGGCTTCGCTGGTTGCCCACATGGATGCCATAGCGGCAAAGGGCGAGAAATTTTGATCACGCCGCTAATCATGCCGGTGGCGCTGCTGGCGGCATCGGCTGATCTTTCCCTGCCCTATGATGCGGTGGCTCAAGTCGAGCAGCCAGCCGATTCGCCGCCGCCCGACGACACGCCGGTTACGGTTCCCCCGCCCGCGCCGGAGGCCATACCGGCCGACGCTGCGGCTGCTGATCCGGCTCCGGTCACCGACGCCCTTCCCGATCCGGCGGAGGAAGTGGCAACGGAAACCGCTGACGTCATCGAAGCGGATGAAATCCGGGCCGAAAGAGATCCGCTCGAAGGCTTTAACCGAACGATGTTCGGCATTTACGAGGCAATGGACAAGGCGATATGGCGGCCGGCCGCAATGGGGTACGAGCATATCGTGCCCAAGCCCGTCCGCTCGGGAATACATAACCTCATCAGCAACCTGACCGAACCCTTTGTTTTCGTGAATTTCCTGTTGCAGGCGAAACCGGGCAAGGCGATGGAAACCCTCGCCCGCTTCACGATCAATACGACGCTAGGGATCGGCGGACTGTTCGATGTGGCGAAAACGAAGGACTTCAATCTGCCGTACAGGCCGAACGGCTTCGGCACGACGCTGGCGATTTACGGTGTCAAATCCGGGCCTTATCTGTTCATACCGTTCATGGGCCCGACGACGCTTCGCGATGCGCTGAGCAACGCGGCCGATGACAGCCTGTTGCCGCTGGCAATCGGCAAGCCATTCTCGACCTGGCAATATCAGCTTTCAACCGGCGTGGCGGACGGTTTGGAGATACGCGCCGAGGCCGATCCGGAACTGCGCACCCTGCTAGCGGACGCGATCGACCCTTACGCGACACTGCGGTCCGTCTATCTCCAAAATCGTGCCGCCGAGATCGAGGAGATCCGCGGCAAGCACAAGCCGAAGGCAGGCAACGCCCCCGCAGAACTGGGCGATCCGCTTGACGATCCGGCGGGCGCCACCGCACGGCCCGCGCCGTCCGATGCGCCGGAATTGCACGACCCGCTACTCGATCCCGCGCGAAATTAGAGCCCGCTCTGCGCTTTCTTGCGCGGCGGCCCCAGCAGCGCGGGTTCGAAGATCAGCGCACAGATCAGCGTCCAGATCAGCGAGATCATCAGGATCTTCCCCATGCTGGCGGTTCCGGGATGATGGGAGAGCCACAGGCTGCCGAAGGCAGTGCCCGTGGCAAGCGCGCTGAACATGACCGCACGCGCCAGACTCGATTGCAGCAAACCGGTCGCGCCGCCGCGCCAAGCCATCACGAAATAGATATGGAATGCCACGCCCACGCCGAACAGCAGGGGAAAGGCAATGATGTTGGCAAAGTTGATCGGCTGGCCGATCAGCACGCAGCTCCCCAGCGTCAGGAAGATGGAAAGGACGACGGGTGCGAGTGTGAACGCCACCTCCTTCACATCGCGCAGCACAAGGAACAGCAGGACGCTGACCAGCAGGAGGGCCAAAACGCCGGCCTGCACGAAAGCACCTGCAACAGTCCCGGCCGCAGCCTGTGTCGCCACCGGCAACCCGGAAATAGCAGGCGTGACCGTGGCCACGGCATTGCGGAACTGGCGGATCACGGCATTGTCGTTGGCATTGCCGCTCGGGAACACCTGCAAGCGGGCCAGACCAGTTGGCGTGACCCAATCGCGGACCAGATCGGGCGGCAGAGTCTCGCGCGTGATTGGCCCGGCTTGCAGTGCCTGCCTGATCTGATCGAGCATGACACCCAGCGGACGGGACAGCATGTCGTTAACGGCGGCCCGCTGGGCTTCCGAAGCCGAGCCCAGCCGGTTTAGCGACGTTGCCAGGCGGCTCGCCTCGTTCCCTTCGGGGCCGGGGTGCGCGGCGATCACGCCTCGCAGCTTCGCTTCCGTGCTCGCAATGGCCTGCTGCAATTCGGAGTCGGTGGGGGGGGGAGCGATGTCGAACGGGTTGATCGTCAGGTCGAGCAGCAGCGACGCATCCTGAATCAGCGCCAGCTTCTCATCCTGTTGCTCCGGAACGAAACTGTCGAGCGAAACGACCTGCGCGACTTCGGGCAATGCCGACAGGCGCTGCGACAATTGACGCGCCTCGGCCGGATTGGCGGCAAGTACGTCGATCACATTGGGCGTGCGGTCGGGATCGCGCGTCAGGTCCTTGAGCGCGCGCATCGCGGGCGCATTCGGGTCGCGCAAGTCCAGCGGATTGAAATCAAACACCGCCCAAGGCAGCAGCGCGATCCCCACGGCCATCGCCGCGCCGAAAGCCCAAAGAACGGTGCGGCGCTTGCGTTCCAGAAAGCTGTCTACGGGGGCGAGAGCCTTGAAGCCGACATCGCTGCGGGGCGCGCCGGGGCGCAGCAGCATTATCAGCGCGGGCAACAGCGTCAGACTGAACAGCAGCGCCACGATCATGCCCAGCCCGGCGATCACGCCGAGTTCGGCAATGCCGATATAGGCCGTGGGCAGGAACGCCCCGAAGCCGAGGAAAATAGCCCCGGCCGCCAGCAGCAGCGGCGCGCCCAGCGCCATTGCCGCCAGTCGCAAAGCCTCTTTGGGTTCGGCCCCAGCTGCCCGGTCCGCATTGAAACGCACGCAGATCTGAATCCCGAAATCGACGCCCAGACCGACGAACAGCGGGATGAAGGCCACCGAGATCAGGTTGAAGCGCCCGATCGCCAGCAATCCGATTGCAGCGGTGACAATCAGGCCGGACAGGATGGTCGTCATGATCGCCGCCACCAGCCGCACCGAACGGGTGGCGAACCAGAGCGTCAGCAACATCGCGCCCAACATGACGGCCCCGACTACACCGATGTTCTCCTGAAGCGTGGCAAACTCTTCATCGGCCAGCGGGACTTCGCCGGTGAGGCTGATCCGCACGCCGTGCGCGTGATCGATGGAGAGTTTTCCGGCGGCGGCGATCACCGCCTCGCTCGCGGCTTCGCCGGGCATCAGTGCGCCATGATCGAGGACGGGCTGGGTCAGGATCAGGCGCCTTGTCGGCGGGCTCACTCCCTTGCCGTCTTCCGCAAACAGCCTTTGCCAAGAGAAATGCGGTTTCTTGCCGTCCAGCGAACCACCGATGGCCGTGCTCAGTGCGTGGAGCGGCCGGTCGATGCGACTGAGCGGTATTTCTCCCGCGTCAACGCCGTCCAGCATGGTCGAAAGCGCGACCGTTACGCCGCGCAGGCTGGGATCGGCGGCAAGTGGCCCCAGCATCGGCTGTGCATCGATCATCGCCCGCGTCGCACTGCGGACATCTTCGACGGATCCGAACAGCAGGCCCTCACGGGCAAAGAATTCGCCGCCATCGGGCCGCGTGACCAGGCGAAAATGCGTCTTGTCCGCACCCAGTGCGACCGAGAGCCGGGCGGCGGCATCCTCGGCCAGTTCCGGAGTCTCACCATCGATGACGATGAGCATATTGTCGCGCAGTTGCGGAAAAGCGGATTCCATCCGCTCTTCCTGCTGCCGCCAGCTAACCTTGGGGGAGATCAGGGCCGACGTATCCGTCGTCATGGCAATGCGATCGGCTGCGATCCACAGCGCCAATGCGGTGACGACGAGCCCCAGCACAAGGGTCAGCCAAGGGCGGCGAACGCTCGCCATCACGAGCGAGGCGGGCCCGAAACGCAAGCTTGTCACTGTCCGCCCGGTCCTTTGGCGCCCATGAAATAACGCAGATTGAAATGTATGGTCTGCGCCGCGCCATCGAAGTGGAACGCGGCTTCCGAGAATTTGGGTGGGCCCAACACGATTTTAGCGTCGTTGGAAAACCCAACTCCTTCCTTCGGAATGCCGAACAGCGCCCGATCCACCTTGCCGTTGCTGTTTTCGTCCAGAAAGGCCTGTGCGGCATAGCGTCCAGGCGGCAGCGAATGAACGAGGACGCGAGTAACACCGACGCGAGCAGGCGCTTCGCCCGAGAACGGGCAATCATCCTTCAGAAACTGGCTCTCTGGGCAAATGGCGACACGTACGTAGCCCTTACTGACGCGAACATTGCCGACATCGACGGTAAGCACGACGCCACCGTCGCTGGCGGGCGGTGATGCTCCCAGCAAACAGGGCGCAAGGCACGCAAGGACTTTCAGCTTAGGGAATGTTGGATTCACGGTGCCATTGAAATCCTGAGTCATCCTGACCAAGCGCACCGAGGACCATGTCAACAATGGCCCCCGCATCGAGCCCGGCCTCGGCATATTGTTTCTCGGGCTTGTCCTGGCTTTGGAAGATATCGGGCAGACGCATCGTGCGGATCTTCAGACCGGTATCGATCAGGCCAAGGTCGCTCGCCAGTGTCAGCACATGTGCGCCCAGGCCGCCGATGGAGCCCTCCTCGATGGTGACGGCAACCTCGTGCGTGACCAGCAGCTTTCTGATCAGATCTTCATCCAGCGGCTTCGCAAAGCGCAAGTCGGCCACAGTGGTGGACAGTCCCTTGGCCTCCAGCGCGTCTGCGGCCTTCAGTGCCTCTTCCAGCCTCGTGCCGAGCGACAGGATCGCGACCTGCCGCCCGTCCCGCACCACGCGGCCCTTGCCGATCTCCAGCCGCTCGGGCGTCTTCGGCAGTTCCATGCCCACGCCATTGCCGCGCGGATAGCGCACGGCAATGGGGCCTTCATCATGGACAGCGCAGGTATGGACCATGTGGACCAGCTCGACCTCGTCGGCCGCCGCCATCAGCACCATGTTGGGCAAAGTCGCCAGATAGGTGATGTCGAAACTGCCGGCATGGGTCGATCCATCCGCGCCGACCAGTCCCGCCCGGTCTATCGCGAAGCGTACGGGCAGATTCTGGATCGCCACATCGTGCACCACCTGATCGTAGGCACGTTGCAGGAAGGTGGAATAGATCGCGCAAAACGGCCGCATGCCCTGCGCGGCCAGGCCTGCGGCGAATGTCACGGCATGCTGTTCGGCAATGCCCACGTCGAAAGCGCGATCGGGAAAGGCTTCCGCGAATTTGTCGAGCCCGGTGCCCGCAGGCATCGCGGCGGTAATCGCGCAGACGCGCTCGTCACGCGTCGCCTCGGCAATCAGCGCCTGGGCAAAGACGCTGGTATAGCTGGGCGGCCCCGGCGGCGCTTTGGCCTGCGTGCCTGTAACGACATCGAACTTCTGCACGCCATGGTACTTGTCCGCCGCCGCCTCGGCCGGCGCATAGCCTTTGCCCTTTTGCGTCACGACATGGACGAGGCACGGTCCCTCCGCCGCATCGCGGACATTTTCCAGCACCGGGATCAACTGGTCGAGATTATGACCGTCTATCGGCCCGACATAGTAGAAGCCCAATTCGTCGAACAGGGTCCCCCCCATCGCCATGCCGCGCGCGAAGGATTCGGTCTTGCGCGCAGCGATGTGCAGCGGACGAGGCAGCCCCCGCGCCAGCTTTTTGGCGAGATCGCGCAGGCCCAGAAATTCGCGGCTCGATGCCAGCCGCGCCAGATAGGCCGACAATCCGCCGACAGGCGGGGCAATCGACATGTCGTTGTCGTTGAGGATCACGATCAGCCGGTTACCCGCCTGACGCGCATTGTTCATCGCCTCATAGGCCATGCCTGCGGACATCGATCCGTCACCGATGACCGCAATCGCCTTGCCGCGCTCGCCGCTCAGCTTCTTCGCGACCGCGAACCCCAGCGCAGCGCTGATCGAGGTGGAACTGTGCGCCGCGCCGAACGGATCGTACGGGCTTTCATCCCGCTTGGTGAAGCCGCTCAGCCCGCCGCCCTGCCGCAAGGTCCGGATACGGTCACGCCGCCCCGTCAGGATCTTGTGGGGGTAGCATTGATGCCCGACATCCCACACCAGCCTGTCGCTTGGCGTGTCGAACACATAATGGATGGCGGTGGTCAATTCCACGACGCCCAGACCGGATCCCAAATGACCACCGGTGACACCCACGGCGGAAATGACTTCCTGCCGCAATTCATCGGCCAATTGCCGCAACTGTTCAGGTTGCAATGCGCGTAAATCCGCAGGCCAGACTACCTGATCAAGAAGGCTCGGCTTTGGCGTCATAAGCTTGGGCTCCCTGAATTCAGCAGGCTGCACAGCGCTCGATACCCGAAGAGCTAAATCAACTGATCGGCAGAAGCTATATGAATCATGTCATTGAGGCGGAATGAACAAGGTTTCCGCGCGAAACCGGGCCTCCGGACGCGTTGGATCGGCGCGAAAAGAGCGACTTCGTATGCAGGCGTGCTCTGAAGACTTACCAAACCCATGCTGGTTGGCCGTGGGCAAGCGATAATTGGTCTGACAGATTTTGATGAAATCTGACGGAATGGCGAAATTCTATAGATTATGCCGATGTCCCGGCTATAGCCTGTCCAACAGATCCGGGTCGAACCATGACACCGGCCGAATGAGAAAAGAGGGAGAGGTAAGGAATGGCGCTGTCATTTTGCCGGGCACGAGCGCTCGGCAGGAGAAGGATTGCCGCGTTCCACGCATCCGAAGCGGGCCGGTCATGACCCCTGAAGACGTCAGGCTCGTCCTTTCCGCCGTGGCGGGCATCGCATTGTCGATTGCCCTTATCGTACGCGGCCGCCTCCACCCCTTCGTCGGGCTGCTCTGCGGCGCCTTCACGGTCGGCATACTCGCCGGAATTCCGCTGGATGAGACTGCAAAGGCCGTGGAGAAAGGTGCCGGCACGATCCTTGGCGGTACCGGACTGGTCGTTGCCTTGGGGCTTGGCCTAGGTGCCATGCTGCAACTGTCGAACGGCGCGGCTGGGCTGGCACGCGCGGTACTGGGCGTGTCGGGCGTCAAAGGGGCGCCATGGGCCAGCCTTTTCACCGCGCTGCTGATCGGACTGCCGCTGTTCTTCGAAACCGGCCTCGTCCTGATGCTGCCGATCATCGCCTCTGCCGCCGCGGCGCTTCCGAAGGGGCTCGACGATGACGAATCCAAGCTGCGCCTAATGCTGCCCGCGCTGGCGGGTCTCTCTGTGGTCCATGCGCTCGTGCCGCCGCATCCGGGGCCATTGCTGGCGGTCAACGCGCTCGGCGCGAACCTCGGCCTGACGCTCGCCTACGGGCTTTTGGTGGGCATTCCCACCGCCGTGGTCGCCGGCCCCGTGCTCGCTCGCTTCACCGTGCGCGGCGTCAAGCTCAGCCCGCCCCTGCTCGCGCCCAAGACGATCGACATAGACACGCCCTCCGTCGGCCGCGCGCTGACTGCCGTCCTGCTGCCGGTCGTGCTGATCGCCGCAGGGCAGGCCGTCGCTATCGCCCCGCCCCCCGTCGCAGCCCGATTGGCCTGGCTGGGCTGGGTAAGCAATCCGGTCATCGCCCTGCTGCTCGCCAACCTCTTCGCCTTGCCGCTGCTGTTTGGATGGCGCCTTGGTGAGCGCCGCATCCAGGACGCGATCTGGCTGGAAGCGATGACCCCTGCAGGCGGCATCCTCCTTGCCATCGGCGCCGGCGGCGCGCTCAAGCAAGTTCTGGTGACCGCCGGCCTGTCGGACATGCTGGTTCGTCTTGCTGGTGACGGCGCGATCTCTCCCCTGCTGCTTGCTTGGGGCGTATCTGTCTGCATCCGTCTCGCGACCGGCTCGGCCACTGTCGCCACGATCACCACGGCGGGGGTCATGCAAGGTCTGGCCGCCAGTTCGGGTGTCGAACCCGAGTGGATGGTGCTGGCCATCGGTGCCGGATCGCTGTTCTTCTCGCACGTCAACGATCCGGGTTTCTGGCTGGTAAAGAGCTATCTCGGCACCGACATGCCCGGCACTTTCCGCACATGGTCGATCATGGAAACCGTCGTCGCTGTGGTCGGGCTCTTGCTGGTACTTCTGGCCAGCAGCGTCTTCTAGGGCAGCAGGAGCATGAACCAGCCACGGCTTTCCGATCACGCCTATGCGGGCATCGTCGAGATCATCAAGTCGAGGAACCTCGAAGTCGGCGCGCGATTGCCCTCCGAAGCGGGACTGGCCGAGATGTTCGGCGTCTCGCGGGCAATCGTGCGCGAAGCGCTGGTCCGGCTCGCATCGGACGGCATCACCGAAGCCCGGCGGGGAGCCGGCTCGTTCGTCAAGAACCGTCCTTCGGAACGACTGGCAGCGTTCATGCCGATGAGCGAGCTTTCCGCGACGATGGGCAGCTTCGAGGTGCGGTTCGTGCTGGAAGCGGAAGCCGCCCGGCTCGCCGCTACCCGGCGCACATCGCCGGAGATGGCCCATGTCGAGGAAGGCATGGACATGCTGCGCTCCGCCCTGCTGTCGGGCGCGCCGGCTCATGCCGAGGACATGGAACTCCACCGCCGCATCGCCAGTGCAACGGGCAATCCCGCATTCCTGATCGCCTTTGACGCGCTCCGGTCCGGCATCGAGAAAGTCATGCGCGCGGGCCTCGATATCTCGCGCTCCCGACATCCGGACGTCATTGCCACCATGCTGCGCGAGCACGAGGTAATCGTGGAAGCCATCCGGGTGCAGGATGGCGATGGCGCGGCGCTGGCGATGCGTTGGCATCTCTGGGAAGGACGCCGCCGACTGATGCCGTAGATTACGCCATCAATGAAACGTCGTTTCCCCCGCGTGGATATCGACCGTAGTCCCCTTTTCGCGCCGGATCGCTGCCGGAACATCGCCGAGTGCGCAAATCACCGCGCGCTGGCCCGTCGCACGGGCGAAATCCTGCGCCGCTTCGACTTTGGGGCCCATCGAGCCCGCCGGAAATTCATAACTGTCCAACGCATCCGGTGTGATCGACCGGATACCGCGCTGTCCGGGTTTGCCCCAGTCCAGATAGACTGCATCCGTGTCCGTCGCGATGACAAGGCAATCGGCGCCGATCACCTTGGCAAGCAGGCAAGATGCCAGGTCCTTGTCGATCACCGCCTGAACGCCAATCAGCCGGTGATCGGTAGGGGACTTATGCATCGTCGGAATGCCGCCGCCACCGGCGGCGATCACCGTGGCCCCCTTTTCGAGCAGCCATTCGATCGCCTGAGTCTGAACGATGTGCTTCGGCTTCGGTGAGGGAACGACGCGCCGCCAGTGAGCGCCGTCCACCTTCATGGTCCATCCGTTCGCGGTGGCGGCGGCTTTCGCCTGATCCGCAGTATAGAGCTTGCCGATGAACTTGGCAGGATCGCCGAAGGCAGGATCGTCGGGATCGACCTCGATCATCGTCAACAGCGTGACGATGTGATGTTCGAGCGGCAGGATATTGCCCAGTTCCTGCTCGATCATGTAGCCGATCATCCCCATCGTCTCGCTGACGAGCACGTCGAGCGGATAGTCCTCGATGTCGGTGTTCAGCACTTCCTGCAAGGCAAGGAGGCCAACCTGCGGGCCATTCCCGTGCGTGATGACGGTTTGCTCAGTCTCGCACAGTCCCGCCAAGGCTTCGGCGGCTATGCGTGCATTGCGGCGCTGGTTTTCAGCCGTCATCGGCTCGCCGCGTTTCAGCAGCGCATTGCCGCCAAGCGCCACGACTATGCGCCCCATCGCACCTCGCCCCGAAGCCTCAACCAACCTTGCTTTAATTCAGCCGCGTCCAGGTCTGAGATCGGCAGCCGATATTTCCGGTAAGGCAGCCTCTCCCTTCCAGCCGATTGTGATCGAGCATCGTGACTCTGCCGGAGAACGTGCGATTCATGTCAGGCACGAACACCCGGCCACGCCACACGCCGGGCTTCTCTTGCGTGAAATCCCGGAAGAGGTTCATGCCCACCAGGTTATTGGTGCCGCCGCGTTTTGCATCGGCCTTTGCCTTGTCGTTTGCCCAAACGACGACACCGCACATCTGATTGCCGCACCGTTCAGCGCGGACATGCACGCTGTTCTGTGGATTTTTCCAGACTCCCAGAGACTGACTGTCTGACTTTGCCCAAGCAGGCGATGCCAGTACCAACGAGATTGCCAAAAGCAGGTAACGACCCATGGCGTGGACCTTCCCTTCGTTGCGCAGCACCCTTTCGGTCATCTCCGTCAGGCTCGATCAGCGTTGCCGCTGAGCGCATTCTCACCGATGGAGTTTGCCTTTGTTCGCCGCAGTTTCAGACTGCCGAAGCCGGCAAGGTCGCGCAACTCAAATCTGGTCCGTGATCCGAATGACAGCTTGCTTGAATGTCTCAACTTCGGGCTGCTCGCTAACTCCACGCTCTTTGCCGCGCCCGCTCGCGCATGACATCGATGAATGCTCGGACCGAGGGCATCGCCGCGCGACCGGCATCGTAGAGCAAATTCACCGGCATCGGCGCAGGCGCATGATCCGCTAGCACCCGGACCAGTCGCCCGGCCGCAATGGCTTCGGCTGACTGATAGCTCAGCACATTGGCGAATCCGAGCCCGACCTCAGCCGCCTCGATCGCAGCATCGACCGTATTGACTGTGAGGCGGGGCACGATTTCAACGGGTGGCTCATCCTTGCCCCCGAACGGCCACGCGCTGCCGATCCGGACACCGCTGCCGACGATACAGCTATGGCCTTTCAGGTCGGAGGGGAGTGCCGGAATGCCGTGACTTGCGAGATAAGCCGGGCTCGCCACGATCGTCTGCTGCACCGACCCGATTGCGACAACGCGCAGCGCGCTGTCCGCAAGCGCTCCGATCCGCACGGCCACGTCGATCCCTTCCTCCACGATGCGCACATTGCGGTCGAGCAGCATCATCCGCGCGCTCAAGCCGTCATGTTTTGCCAGAAGCGCACCGATCGCCGGCAACACGTGCAGCCGCCCGAACATGACCGGCGCGGTGATATAGAGTTGCCCGCGCGGCACCGATCGTCCGCCCATGACGACCTGCTCCGCCTCACGCAAGTCAGCCAGAATCCGGCGCGCCCGGTCGAGAAAGGCCGCCCCTTCGTCAGTCAGCGAAACCGCCCGGGTGGAGCGGTGAAACAGAGACACGCCAAAGTGCCGTTCCAGCGCCGCGACGGCCCGCGTCACGGCCGGAGGCGAGACGTCCAAAGCACGCGCCGCCGCTGCGAAGCCGCGCTTGTCGGCCACGGCGACAAACGCGGTCAGAGTTTCGAAGCGATCCATTATTCTCCAAACCGGAATAGTGAACGCCGATCCTCACCGATTATAATGTCAACGGCAATGCATTACGTTCCGTCGCATGGCACAGACTTTCCTCCACACCATGTTCGGCCCCGGGGCTCGCGCTTTGCAGGAGGCGGCGGGTTCGCGCAGCTCTTACGCGCGAATGGAAGCCCACGCGGGCGAAATGGACATTCTGACCCAGCGCGAGCTGGACTTCATCACCGCCCGTGACAGCTTCTACATGGCCAGCGTCAGCGAAGACGGCTGGCCCTACATCCAGCATCGCGGCGGTCCGGCCGGGTTTCTTCGGCAGCTCGCGGGCAATCGCATCGGCTTTGCCGACTATCGCGGCAATCGGCAGTATCTGTCAGCCGCAAACCTCTCCGCTGACGACCGCGTATCACTGTTCCTTATGGACTATCCAAGCCGGCGCCGGCTCAAGATGATCGGCCATGCCCATGCCAGCGAGGATCCGGCGGACATCGCGGCGCTGATGGTACCCGACTACGACGCCGAGCCGGAACGGGCTTTCGTGATCGATGTGGTCGGTTTCGACTGGAATTGCCCCCAGCACATCACCCCGCGTTTCACCGAAGCACAGATCGCGCAGGGCGTCCGGCCCCTGCTCGACGAACTGGCCCGGCTGCGCGCCCGCGTCTCCGAACTGGAAGGAATGAACTCATGACCGACACACTAACACACGGCGTCCATCACGTTGGCCTGACTGTCCCGGACCTCAATCAGGCGCGCGCGTTCTTCTGCGGTGTTCTGGGGTTCGATGAAGTCGGCGGGGTACCGGACTACCCCTCGATCTTCGTGTCGGACGGCACCGTCCTGCTGACCCTTTGGCGCGCCGCCGACCCGATGACCGCCCGCGTATTCGACCGGCGCGCCAATATCGGCCTGCACCACCTTTCCCTGGCCGTGGCGGACGACGATGCGCTGGAAGAGGCATGGCGCAAGGTGAGCGCTCATCCGGAAGTCATTGTCGATGTCCCGCCCAGCCCGATCCGCCCGGGGGCAACAACGCGTCATTTCCTGGTGTTCATTCCCGGCGGCATCCGGATGGAATTCGCCACACCCTTTGTGTGAAGCGATGCCCGCCGAACCGGAAAGGGCTTCAGCTACTGCCGCCGGTGCCAGACCCGATGTGCGATGCGCACGATGGGCGCGCCGCACCGGCTGCAATCGCTTTCCCAGCGAACACCGTTCCAGCGCGCATGTTCGCCCCGGCCGTGCTGATTGAAGTGGCACAAAATTCGCGCCGCAATTGCGATCATTTCAAAGTCCATATGTCTTTTCGCGTCGCACCCAGACCCTCCGATAATGCGAAGCCCGCAGGACGCGCGTGATGGAAATCACGTCGATTTGCTTCTCCCTCCCCTCTCCCGACCGCAGGACGCGCGCAGCGGATCTCGGTCCGGCACCGCAACCGAAGGGTCTTGCGACCCGCCTGTTACATTTGAAGATATTTCATAACATTGCGCGTCAGCGGCAGTTCACACTTGGGATGGCAGATTCGCCGCTCGAAATTGGACAGGACGAGTGGACATGACTGGCAGGCTGCAAAAAGCAGGAGCGTATATGATGGTGGGTCTGGTCGCGGTCGCGACACCGCTCGCCTCCGCTTCGGCGCAGGACTACCCGCCGCCCGAATCGTCCGGCAATTATCCGCCTCCGCCGCCTGCGCCGAATGGTCAGGATCCGGGGCAATATCCTGCGCAAAATCAGAGCCAGTACGACCAGCAATACAGCCCGCCGCGGCCGGACGGCCAGTATCAAGGCCAATATCCAAACCAGTATCAGGGCCAGTATGGGGGCCAGTACGGCGGGCAATACGCGCCGCCGCCGCCTGACAGCTATGCCGCCGCGGCGCCGCGCGGCTATGATGGATCGCAACCGCCCCCGCCGCCGCCGGGCTATCAGCAGGACCCGGCTTACGCGCAGCAGATCCAGCAGGATCGTTATTACGAAGCCCGTGCCGAAGATTGGGCCCAGCATTATTGCGTGCGTTCGGGCAACAATGCCGGATCGGGCGCCTTGATCGGCGGGTTGCTCGGCGCCCTGCTTGGATCCAGTGTCGCGGGACGGCATGACCATGGCACGGGCGCAATCGTCGGCGGCGCCATGGGTGCGGTAGGCGGGGCAGCGGTAGGCAGCGCCAGCACCGGGGAAACCAGCCCGGGCTGCCCGCCGGGCTATGTCATGCGCGGCGGCGCGCCGGCCTTCTATTACGAAGGCTATGGCCAGCCTTATTATTATGCCGCACCGGAATGGTATCGTCCGTGGATATTCATCGACAACCGCTGGACCTACCGGCCTTATCCCTATCACGCCTTTTATTATCGCCACTATAACTACGGTCGCCCGGGATACGGGTACCGGGGCGGTTATCACGGCTACTACCGCGGCCCGCATCGCTGACCGGAACATGTCTCGGCGCTGGAACGCGGCCAAATGCGGCCTCGATCCCGCGCCGGAGGATGGGTTCATCCCCTTCACGGGCAGCGGGGGCGTGCACGCCCGCGCTGCCCGATGCTATAACATGTTCATAGAAAATCGGACTTGGTTGCGGTCATAAACGGCGCGCTCTATCCGCCCCAGCCCGCGCTGCGAAAGAACCGCCGCGCAGCGAATGGGCCGCCCACACCCGACAAGGTTACGATGTACGAAGCAAGCGAGTCAGAGCAAGACGGTACAATAAAAGATACGTTGTTTGGGCATCTTCCGCCGAGTCTGTTTGGTATTCTGGCGTCCGCTGCCAAGCGTGACTATGCCCGGCTGATCTTGTGGATCTATCGCGAGTTCTTCGGAGAGAATTACGCCAAGCCTGTTCGCAAGGACGAGCTTGTTGCCTTCATTGCCGTGCAGATCGACAGGTTGTCCGATCTCGTGGAGGACTTTGCCGCGGACGCTGCAAACGCGGATGCAAGCCAGAACCCGAATAACGTCTATCTCCGCCTGAAGCAGGCCGGTTGGCTGGTCGAACATCGCCGCGGCTATGTGCAGATGGTCGATCTTGAAGCCTCGGTTTCGATGCTTCTCGAAACGCTAAGCGCGATCGAAGAGGGCGAGGCAGTTCATTTCGGCGGCACGATCGCCGCGCTCGAAAGCGTCATCGAGCGACTGGGCGACAACCCGCTCGACAAGGCCTCATCCCTGGCGGACAGTGCTGCGCGGGCCCGTCGTTTCCAGCAGCACCTGTCGGCCATCATCGGGAATTTGCGCGCGCATGAGCAGCGCATCGTTGCCGATCCCCAGCCCACGCGGATCCTGGCAAGCTTCTTTCAATTCGTCGAAGAAGTGCTGATCTCGGACTACCGCGCCATCAAGACGACCAACAATCCGTTTCGTCATCGCAATCGGATCATCCAGATCATTTCCGATTACGAACACGACAACGAGATCGTTGCCGCCTTTGCCGAGGGGTATGTCGCCCAGGGCCTTGCCTCCTCGTACGAAATCGCGATTTCCAAAGTGCGTCAGCATCTCGGCCAGGTGAAGCGGATCTTCGATGCCGCCGAGGAACGGCTGGATGACATCGACGCCTTTCGCAGCCGTTTGGAACAGCGCATTGCGCGGACCATCAGCTATATGAACGAGATAGATGGCTCTACTCTCGTACGCCTGACCCATTTGCTGCGGGATGTCGGCGCGACCGATCTCGATTGGGACGCCCTGCTTCCCGTTCCATCCGACCTCGCCGATCCGGTGCGTCACTGGGGGCCCGGAAACCTGGCCAGCCCATCATCCCGGCGCGTCACGGCAACACCTACTTCGGTACAGAAAACGCAAATCGATCCTGCGCTCTACGCTTACGACCGGGCGCAGCAGGCCTATCTGGTGCGTCTCTCCGTCACCCCGGACAAGATCGCCGGCTACATCGAGCGCAACCTCGGATCCGCGGCGGAACTTCATGCCCGTGATTTTGTCGTCGAAACACCCGAGGATGCCCTGCTTCTGCAAGGGGTCCGGCAACTCGATATGTTCGGCAGCAAGGAATTGCTGCGCCGGTTCCGCGTGTCGCACGATCTCGACACCTTGGTAGACACCGATTGGTCGGCGTTTTCGGCCTTCAGCGTCTACCGCAATCTTCCCGAAAATCTGGAAATCGATCATGGCTAACGCAACGCTCTACGATCTCGAAGAGCTGCTCGACCGTCCTCAGAACCGCGATCTCACCAAGGAGATGATGGTCAAAGCGGCAGATCGTCTGTTGGCGCAACAATGCCTCTTCCGCGACGATTACAATGCCTCGGGAACCTATGACCTGATCGTGCGCCACAAAGGCTATTTTGGCGGGCTGTTCGATGCACTCGGACGCGACCTCGTGATAAAGCCCGACGAGATGATGATCGAACTGCGGCCTCAGGACAGCCTGACCCGCACGATGCTCTCGCTTGACGAGACGATCATTCTCCTCGCCCTGCGAGCCACCTTCGAGCAGGGCGTCGTGTCGATGAGCCAGGAAGAATTCGGCCTCATCGCGACGACTTCCATGGAAGTTCTGGAGCGCTACGACCAGTGGGTTGCACGGCCCCGGCCGCCGTGGCCGCGCGTTCGCAAGATCCTTGAGGCATTCCGCAAGCGCCGCTTCATCGACCTTGGCGAGGATATTCCGCTGGAGAACGGGGTCGCCATCACCATCCGGCCGGCGATCCGAAGCGTCACCGGCGAGGCCTATCAGGCACGGATCGCGGAGTGGATTGCCGCCACCCATGCGCGGCAGGACACCGCAGAAATCCCCGGCGGGCTCTCCGACTTCGCAGAAGATGACGGCGACGACGGCACCCCCGTCGATGACGCCGCCTTTACATCGGATGAGGGCGAAGACGCCCTCGCGGACGAGGCAATTGTGCAATGATCAAACTCAGCCGCATCAATCTGATCAACTGGTACACCTTTGAAAGCCTGACCATCGACGTGCGCGGCAGCACGTCGTTGATCGGCCCGAACGGGGCGGGCAAATCGTCAATACTCGACGCCATCCAGGTCGTGCTGACCGGCAACAACAGGAATTATTTCCAGCTGAACGCCAGCGCCAACGTCACGGCGGGCCAGACCCGCAAAGTCGGCGAAACTCGCTCGGTGTACGATTATTGCCTTGGCAGGGTCGCCGGAGAGACGCTGCGGAGCAATTGCATCAGCTACGTTTCGCTCGTGTTCGAACGGGAACGCGATGGCAAATGCTGGACGATCGGCGTCGGCATGAGCGCCGTGGAAGGACAGCAAAGCGAAGAGGTACTGGGGGCGTTCATCGCGCCCGATCAGGCCCTGCGTGACACCGATTTTCTTCAGGACATCGACGGCAAGCCCTATGTCGTGCCGTACGACGAGCTGGTAACACGGCTCAGGCGCGTGCCGGGGTTCGATAATCTCGGGCATCGCCCCACCCATTTCACCCGGCGCGTGCTCATGGCGCTGGGCGGCAAAGGCCATCACGCCGATGCCGAGAAGTTTCTCAAGACGCTGAAAAACGGCCTGCGCATCCGCGAGATGAAGTCGGCGACCGAGTTCGTGCGTGAATTCCTACTCGATCCGGCCGGGCTCAATATCGAGGAGCTGAGAAAGTCGGTCGCGACCTGGCGCGGCCTACTCAAAAAGATCGACGAGCTGGAGAAGCAGAAGCAGCAAGTCACCGAAGCGGTAACAGCCTACCGCGAACTGCTCGACCGCATGTCGGAAGAAGTCCGCATGCGCTGGGTGGCGGGCAAGGCCGAACGCGACCGACTGGCCGAGCGGGTCAAGGCGGTAACCGATCAGCTCGCCCGCAAGCAGGAAGAGTGGGAACTGGCGGAGCGCCGGGTGAAGCAAACCCGCGAGGCGCTCACGCGGACGCAGGACGAGATCAAGGAAATCACCCGGGCTCTCGACAACGATAGCCGGGAGCAGGCGATCCGCGGGTTTCGCGAGATCAACCTGCCGAATGCCGAGCGCGCGCATACGGATGCCGAGCAAGCCTATCAGGCCTATTTCGCCTCCGTCGCGGCCGCGGCCAGCCTCGCCGACAAACTGGTGCTGGTCTATGCGCAGGACGAATATCAACAGGCACGCGATGCACTGGCGGCCTTGCGCGCCAGAGTAGGCGGCGAGACCAGCCTTGCCGCGCGCGATGTCGATCAGATCGTTCATCGCACGCTCGAGCCGCTGGAGCGCTATGCCGTCGCAGCTCAGGGCGCACGGGACAGCCACCTCACCAATCTCGTCACGCTGAGATCCCAGATCCGCGAAAACCGGGAGCAGTTGCAGCGTCTCTCCGGCGGCAAGGCGCTGATCGCGGACCCGACATTGCGGCTCATTCAGTATCTGGCCGCGCACGACATCGAAGCCACCCCTATCGCAGAACTCGTCGAAGTCACCGACGAGCTTTGGACCGATGCCGCCGAAACGCTGCTGGGTGCGGCAGGCGAAGCGCTGGTGGTCGAGCCCGATCAAGCGCAGCGCGCGATTACCCTGCTCCGCCAGCAACGCAGGGATTATCCCGGCACGCAGATCGTAAACACCACGAAGACCGGAGAAATTGGACAAGCGCCGACGGCAGGCAGCCTGGCCGACATCATCGCCACCGAGAGCGTTCATGCGCGAGCCTTCATCAACCGCCGGTTGAACGCGGTGCGCCGGGTCGACAGCGAGCACGACTTGCTCCGCTTCGACCGCGCGGTTACGCCCGACTGTCTCGTTGCGTCGGGCGGCTCGATCGAGAATCGGCGCCCGGCCCGGGTCCACCGGCTCGGCAAGGACGCCAATCGCAAGAACATCCCCATCCTCGAAAACCTGCTGGAATCGCAGGAGCGCGCCTATACGCGTCACGAGGCCGATGCCGCAGCGCTGAAGGGTCTTATCGAAGGCATCCAGAAATTCCTGGAAGTCGGCGGCAGTCGCAACCTCGAAGAGCTGGAACGCATTCGCCATCATGCCGCTGAAGCGGTCGCACAGATCCGGGACAACATCCGAACTCTGGAAGGTGAGCGGCCCGTTGAAATTCAGGACCGCCTCGAAGGGCTGAAATCCGATCTCGAAGATCTGCGTCAGCAACTTGAAGCCGACGCGGCCGCCGAACGCGTCGCCGGCCCCATGGTGGGGATTGTGAAGGAAAAACTGTCGGGCGCCGAAGCAGGTCTCGAAAAGGCGCAAGGCGTGTTCGCCGACCGCGATATCCTGCCGTCCGACGAGCGCGACGCGGCCATGGCCGATTTCGAGCACCTGATGCGTGAACAGGGCGGGCTGCTCGAAAACGTGCAGATCGCGGCGCAGGACATGGCCACCAGAGCACGCAGCCGCGTCAGTCACCTGGCAGTGCAGGCGCCGCAGAAAGCTTACGCTTACGCCTTCGAAGCCGGTATTTCCGACCAGTTCCGACGCGAGGATGCCCCGGCCATCCAGCTGGAATGGCTTGAGAAGCAACTGGCAGCCATCGTCAACAACGCGCTAAGCGACTACCGCGAGCAAGCCCAGGAAGCGCGTACGTCGATCGAGACGTCGCTCAAAACGGACATGCTGGTCAAACTGCATGACCGCATCGAAGGCGCGAAACGGCAAATCCGCAGTCTCAATCGCAGCCTCCAGATGCGACCGTTCCATGGTGAACTCTATCGGTTTGACGTGAAGCCCGATCGCTTCTTTGCCGAGATCGTAGAGATTGCACGCCGGGTGCAACTCAACAGCATCGATGTCAGCACGCTGTTCGACGATGCAAATTCGGGAATCGAACCGAGTCTGATGAAAGGCGTCGAGCGCATCAAGCGGATGATCGACGAGGGCGACAACGTCGAGCAGATCAGCGATTATCGCAATTATCTGCACTTCGATCTGCAAACCACCACGCTCGACGGCGAGCGCGTCACTTCGGACTACGCCAAGCGCCAGGGCAGCGGCTCAGGCGGCGAGAAGCAAGTACCGTTCTACATCGCCATGGCCTGCGCGATGTCGAACGTGTGCCACTCGTCGGAAGACAATCGGGACAGGCTTGGGCTCGGGATCATCCTGTTCGACGAGGCATTCAACGCGCTCGACGGCGGAAACGTGAACAGCTGCCTGGCATTGCTTCGAGAGTTCAATCTCCAGGTCATCGCCTGCGCGCCAATTGAAAAGCTCGGCGTATTCATGGAGCAAATGGACACCGTCCTCTCCGTGCGGCGCATCGGCACCACGACAATGCTTTATGCCGACTATCTCAAAGACGCCGGCCGCGAGGCGTTCCGCGAGGCCAATCCCGGCAACGAGCCCTTTGACCTCTTCAAGGAGAGATTCTCGCAGGAAGCACAAGCCGCCGATGCTGCCCAGTGACGTGCCTGACTTATAAGGGGACTTCCCGGCGCGGCCAGCCCGCCTGAGTACTGACACTGGGGCAACATCGATGGCGCAGGATCCCCACCGACACTACCACGTTTCCGTCAGCAATAGCGCGTTTGGTCACATCGTGCTTGAACCCTTGGCGGAATCATCCACCATCCCTGCGAAGCTGGAATCCGCCGCACGAGCGGGATCGAGGATAACCGGAAGGAACCCCAGCAATGGCCGACAATCGGACCGCCGATGACACGCTTACGGGCATTAGCGACTACAGGGGCCCGGCCGGCGGCTGGGGCGCACTGGGCGCCGTTGCGCGCACTGTGCGCGAGCAGATGAAGGCCAGCCCCGATACCCGCGCGCTGTTGCAGATGAACCAGCCGGACGGGTTCGACTGTCCCGGCTGCGCCTGGCCCGATCCCAAGCACACGTCCTCGTTCGAATTCTGCGAGAACGGCGCCAAGGCGGTGACCTGGGAGGCCACCGTCAAGCGTGTCGATCCCGACTTCTTCGCCCGCCATACGGTCAGCGAGCTGTGGACCTGGAGCGATCACGCGCTGGAGGACGCGGGCCGCCTGACCGAGCCGCTGCGCTACGATTCCGAGACCGACCATTTCGTGCCGATCCCATGGGACGAGGCCTTCGCGCGCGCCGGAGCGGTGCTTCAAGGGCTGGACCATGCGGACGCCTGCGAATTCTACTGCTCGGGCCGCGCCTCCAACGAGGCGGCATTCCTTTACCAGCTTTTCGCGCGCGAGTTGGGGACCAACAACTTCCCCGACTGCTCCAACATGTGCCACGAGGCGACGAGCGTGGGCCTGCCCAAGTCGATCGGCATCGGCAAGGGCACGGTGACGCTGGAAGACTTCGACCATGCGGACGCCATCTTCTGCATCGGCCACAATCCCGGCACCAACCATCCGCGCATGCTCTCCACGCTGGCCGCAGCATCGAAGCGGGGCGTGCCGATCGTGGTCGCCAATCCGATGCGCGAACGCGGGCTGGAGCGCTTCAAGTCTCCGCAGCATCCCACCGAGATGCTCTCCACCCATGCGACGCCGCTGGCCTCCGCCTATCATCAGGTGCGGATCGGCGGCGACATGGCGATGCTGAAGGGCATGATGAAGCTGGTGATCGAGGCGGATGCGCTCGACCATGCCTTCATCGCCGAACACACCGAGGGGATCGAGGCGCTCAGGGCCGATCTCGACGCAACCTCGTGGGACTGGATCGAGACCACGTCCGGCCTGACCCGCGATGCCATCGAAGCGATGGCGAAAGTCTACATGAACGCCGAGCGGGTGATCGTTTGCTACGGCATGGGCATCACCCAGCATCGCCATGGCACGCAGAACGTGCAGTCGATCGCCAATCTCCTGCTGCTGCGCGGCAATTTCGGCAAGGCGGGCGCCGGGATCTGCCCACTGCGCGGCCATAGCAATGTGCAGGGCGACCGCACGGTGGGCATTACCGAGATCCCGGCCGAGGCGATGCTCGAACGGCTGGACGCCGCCTACGGGATCGCCGCCCCCCGCAAACACGGCCACAACGCGGTCGAGGCGCTGGAAGCCATGCGCGACGGCCACTCCAAGGCCCTGATCGCGCTGGGCGGCAACCTTGCCGTAGCCATGCCCGATCCCGAGGCCTGCTTCGCGGCTGTACGCAAGCTGGATCTCTCGGTAAACATCCTCACCAAGTTCAACCGCACTTGCCTGCTGATCGCCAAGGAAACGCTGGTGCTGCCCTGCCTCGGCCGGACGGAACTGGACGTGCAGGCGGCGGGCCCGCAGTTCGTCACCGTGGAAGACAGCATGTCCATGGTCCACGCCTCGCGCGGGAAGCTGAAGGCGCCGGGGCCGCATGTCCGGTCCGAACCTGCCATCGTCGCGGGTCTGGCCAAGGCGGCGATGCCGCATACACAGGTGGACTGGGACGCGCTCGTGGCCGACTACGACCGCATTCGCGAGGGCATCGAGCAGGTCTATCCCGACTTCCACGATTTCAACATCCGCGTGCGAGAGCCCGGCGGCTTTCGCCTGACCATCGGGCCGACCAACCGCGTGTGGAGCACGCCCAGCGGCAAGGCGCAGTTCATCGCCCATCCCATCGTGCCGCACGAAGGCGCGCGGCCGCTGCTGCTCACCACCATCCGCAGCCATGACCAGTACAACACCACGATCTACAGCCTGGACGACCGCTATCGCGGCGTGACCGGGCGGCGCGACGTGATCTTCGCCAACGAAGTAGACCTCAGCATGCTGGGCCTTGCCCATGGCGATGTGGTGGACGTGACTACGCCCTCCGGGCGCGCGCTCAAGGGCTTTACGGTAATCAAGCACGCCATCGCCCGAGGCTCGCTGGCGGCTTACTATCCGGAGGCGAACTGCCTTGTTCCGCTGGAGGATTTCGATCCCGCCAGCGGCACGCCTGCCTACAAATCGATCGCGGTATCCATGTCCCGATCGACGGCGGATGCATAAATGCAGGAAGTGTCGCTTCGTACATCTCAATAGCCGGTCGCTGCTCAGTCCAGCGGGCGGCGGCATGCCGCGCCAACCAAGCGCTGCCGGCTCTCTTCAATGAGGCCGGCAACGTCAGGCGATTATCGGGCCATCGGGCCGGGAATTACTGCGTAGGCGCGAGCTTGGTATTGAGCACCCAGCCGACATTGTCGTTCTCGTCGGCGATTTCCCACCACAGGCCATTCTTTTTGCCGGTCTGGTAGACCATCGCACCCGATGGCAGGGTGCGAATGACCCCGCCAGCGGCGGCCGTCTTGTGCATCGCGACCGGACCGATCGCCGTGAAGGTCTTGGTCGGGGCGGCCTCGGCCGTGGCAGCTGAACCCGGCTGGAGCAGACCGAGATCGGTCACCATCTTCGAATAGGCCTGGATGAAGGCCATCGTCACGATCTTGCCGATGTCGGTATTGTCATACCCGCCGCCGACCGCGCCGATACCGCCTCCAAAGAACCCGGATCCGCCGCCCGCACCGAACGAGAGACTGTTCTTGACCGCATAGCCTTCGGCGGTCTGTACAGTCTCGGTGGTCCGCACGTTGGTAAGCGACAACACCGTGTTCGCCTCCATCTTGCGGCTATTGATACCGCCTGCCAGCGCTCCGAAGCGCCCTCCGACCAGACCGCCCACAAGACCACCGACGGAACTTCCGCTGGCGTTGCGGTTCGCGGCCTGAACCTCGGCCACAAGGACATAATCGGCGGCCTTGATCTGACCCACGCCGACATTGGCCCCGCGTTGCAAACCGAGGCCGTTGCCGATGTTGCGCTCCTGTTCGGCCGCGCGAAGGCCCGTGCCGCGATCGACCAGATTGAAGCAGCCCGACCGCTGGATCAGCACCTTGAGCAGCTTGGAAGGCGGCGCAAGGCTGAATTGGGTCCATCCAAACGGATCGTCTCCATCAGCTACCGACACGGTGCCCAGCTTGCGCTCACAGTGGGGAACGTCATTCTCGGCTGCGACCTGCGCCTTCTGCGCGCCCGTTGGCTGTGCAGCCAACGCCGAAGTGGAAGGGGCGAGCAAAATTGCGGCCGACGAAATTAAAACAAACCGAAGCAATGAAGTCCTCCTTTTGGAAACAATAAATTATTCCATCAACACGGATATATTTGGAAAACATCTTCCGAACACGAATTATTTGATTTCGGTCGAATAGTTTTTCTGAATATGACGAATTATAAGAAATAAAATGCTATTCATCTGGATATTTATTTTAATTTTATTACTCTTTATTTTGTTTCGCGAGATTCAAAAAAAATTCTTCCAATGCGCAATGCCGCCATCGAGAAGGCCAAATCGTTATCTTACAAAAAGGGCACCCGGCATGTTCGGGTGCCCGTATATTCATTTTTCGTTATTTTTCATTAACAAACGGCTTTTCCGGACTGTGGCGCTGCGAGGGACGAACGTCTCACCAGTGCACGACAGTGCTCTTGGCAGGCAGATGAAGCCCTCATCCCGCCCCCCAATCGGATCGATGGGAAAACAGAACGTCAAATCGGCTACTGGAAAATGGAATGCGGCCGCCGCCGCCCGTTGAGGATCCGCCATCTTGGATGATCTATTCAGTGGCCTTGATGAATAAAGCCACCATTGCGGATCGACGATTGAGACGGACATGTAGCGCTACAACGCGGTAAAGGCGGCGCCTTCTTCGCGGACGGTCCGGGTAGTGGCCGTGGACGACATGAGTCTGAGCGCGCGTTGCCAAGGGGATCGCCAGCGTCCGGCGAACAAACCATCCGGATATTCGGACAGCAGAACGCATCACGCGAGGACATGTCTCTTCGCGTCCGCTGAAATTCGAGTGGGGATGAATTTGGGCCCGCGCAGCCCGTCGGCCGAGCCCTACGCGGTGGAGAGACTTCGGACGTAGCCGCCCAAATCGCTCCACCGCGAGAACATTATCAGAGCATCAAGCTCCCGAGCCGTCTCGCAAGAGCGGCTCGCAGTCGGTGTAAACTCAGCGTGCCGCCAGGTTTACAGCCGAGGTCTTGCCACGGCGGTCGACTTCGATCTCGAACTCAAGCTGATCGCCTTCGTTCAAGCCCGAGAGGCCCGCACGCTCGACAGCGCTGATGTGCACGAAGGCGTCCGGCTGGCCATCATCACGCGTGATGAAGCCGAAGCCCTTCATGGAGTTGAAGAACTTCACGGTGCCGGTGGCCTTTTCGCCGGTCAGCTGGCGCTGCGGCGCAGCCGATTCGCGCTTGGCAACGGCGATCACTTCGCCCACGACCACCAGTTCGCTGGCCGAGATCTTGCCGCCGCGATCGACGAGCTGGAATTCAAGCTGCTGACCTTCGGCCAGACCGCTGAGACCGGCGCGCTCAACCGAGCTGATGTGCACGAACACATCGTCGCCACCGTCTTCGCGCTGGATGAAGCCGAAGCCCTTATCCGAGTTGAAGAACTTCACAACGCCGCGGCCTTCGCCAACGACTACCGAGGGGGCACCGCCGCCGCGCGGGCCGCCGAAGCCGCCACCGCCGCCGCCGCGCGGGCCGCCGAAACCGCCGCCGCCGCCGCCAAAGCGATCGCCGCCGCCACCAAAGCGGTCACCACCGCCGCCAAACCGGTCGGAACCGCCGAAACGATCACCACCAAATGGGTTCGAATCGCCCTCTCCGAAACGATCCCGCTTGCCGCGGCCGTTCCCGCGATTTCCTCTGTCAAATGCCATGACTACGAACGTACCTTCGCTGCGCTCAGTAAAAAAATTCACCCATGCGCGTGGACGCAGCACGCAGGGCGTCAGGACGTAGTAGCAGGAAAAAAGCCCAGCGCGTACCTGTAAAGCGATTATGCCTATGGCAGCGGCAGAAGATCAATAGCTAAGTAATTCCGTAAGGCGGCCAATTTCGGTATCCGCCGCCGCCATCGCGAATGAGAAAAACCGCGAATTCCATCGCAAATACGGTGATCGGCGGCCTTGTCTGACCATATCGGACAGAGGTGATTCGAGCCTCGACAGCACATAATCCGGGTTTTCACCCTCCGAAAAAACTCTGTCGTATGCTACGAATTTTTGGGCATTTTCAATCGCGGCCTAAGCCCCTGAGAGTCTGTTGGAAAATGCCGGTCGGTGCCGGAAAACTCGCTTTCGGCGAATTTCCAGACATCCTCCGGCGACTCGGAATATGCGGAGAACAAAGAATAAAGAGCGTGATCCGATTCAGCGTTCGGATCACGCTCCAACGAAGATTTATCCGATTCCGGGCCTTGGCACGGATGGCGTCCGCTTACTTCATGTGGGCATCGAACAGTGCCAGCGCTTCACCCCAGCCGCGTTCCGTCGCTTCAGCGTCGAAAATCGGGAAATCGGGCTTCGTCCACCCATGGGCAACGCCCTCGTAGATCTTGCAGGTATTGGTCACGCCCGCTTCATTCAGCGCCGCTTCCAGCCGCTCAGCCATGTCGAGCGGATAGGAATGGTCATTATCGGCGCCCAGAACCAGCAGTTCGGCCTTGATCTGCGGCGCCAGCAGATGCGGGCTGACCTCCTTGTCAGTGGCCAGATTGCCGCCGTGGAAGCTGACCGCTGCCGCCACGCGATCGGGGAAGAAGCCTGCCGCAGCAATGGCCATGCCGCCGCCCATGCAGAAACCGACGGTGCCGATCTTGTCACCCTTCACATCGCTGCGGGTGTCGAGATAGGCGATCAGCGCCTCGGTATCGGTGCGACCGGCCTTGTGATTGTCCGTAGACGCCATCAGCGGCGCCACGTCCGTGGCGAAGGCGTTGTTGGCGAACACGTCCTTGGGGACCAGTGCCTCATAGGGTCCATGGCGGTAGAACAGGTCGGGCAACAGCACCAGATAGCCCGCATCGGTCAGGTTCCTGGCCATTTCGAATACGGCCGGCCGGATGGCGAAGGCATCCATGTAATAGATGACCGCGGGCCAAGGGCCCTCCCCTTCGGGCGTGAGCACGTAAGTAGTGCAGGTGCCGTCAGCGGTTTGGATCGATACGGTCTCTTGGGGCATAAAGCGCTGTCCTTCGGGGCAGGGAGAAATGGCGAAGCGCATATAAGGGCTGGCTTCGGTTTCGTAAGAGGCCAAGCCTGCCGGTCGAACGAATGACAGATTCTTGGCGATTACGTGACCCTGGCCGCGCTTTATATGCGTACCAAAACCTAAGGTATCATTAGGCAATAAAAGGAACTTTCGATCCATCAACAGGGGCCGGCCACGACGGTTCCCGATAACGCCATCGCGGCCTCCGGCATTCCGGGAGCCTCGCATGACGCCTGCGCCGCCAAGGGAAAACCTGCTTGCCCGCCATGCCACGGCAATTGCCATAGGCGTGATTACCCTCGTTTACCTGTTCGCTGCGCTCATGTTCGTAAGTCAGGATGCCGCGCTCGGCCGGGCGCGCGGCTGGGTGGATCATACTTACCTGGTCCGTCGGCACATTTCCCTCCTGCGCGATCTTTATGAAAGCGCCGGGACCGGGCAGCCCGGCTATCTGCTGACCGGAAATCCCGACTTTCTTCAGGCCTATCACGATGCCCTGCGAGACGGCAAAGCGCCTCGCTCGATGATGGCGGAACGCCCGAACACCGCTCCATCCGGCAGGAACTGGTGCTGCTGCGCAACCTGACGGCTGACAATCCCTCTCAACAGGCCAATCTCGACGAGATGGACGTGAGAAGCCGGGCCCTGCTCGACTATCTGGCCGCAACGATAAATGCGCGCGGACCTCAGGCTCCCGAGCAGCCCGCAGCCGTGGCGGAAGCGACGCTGATCCACGGCCGGTCGCTGATGGAGCACGTCCGCGAGCAACTCACCATCATGGGCGCGGAAGAAGAACATCTGCTCCGGCAGCGTCAGGAAGTCGACGCCGCCAATCTCGATCACAACAAATGGCTGATGGGGATCGTTACGCTGTTCTACTATGCCTGCATCGTCCTTGCCGTTTGGCTCTATCAGCGCAGCCGTGCCCGCTCGCTGGCCCAGCAGCTGCTTTACACGCAGGAGCTGGAACGGCGCGAGGAAGAGCTCAAGATGCAGCAGGAAGAGCTGAAAGTCTCGAACGAGGAAATCGAGGCGTCGAACGAGGAGCTTGAGGAAAAGACCAGCGCGCTGGAGGAGCAGAACGAACGCATCCGCGCTCAGTCGCGCGATCTGGAGGAAGCCAAGCGCCTGATCGAGGAAAAGGCCCGCGAGGTCGAACAATCGTCGAAATACAAATCCGAATTCCTCGCCAATATGAGCCACGAGCTGCGCACGCCGCTCAATTCCCTGCTGATCCTGTCGCGCGGGCTTGCGGCCAACGAGACAGTCAATCTGACGGCCGAACAGGTGGAAGAGGCGCGCGTCATCCATAATGGCGGGCTGGAACTGCTGGGTCTCATCAACGATATTTTCGACTTGTCGAAGGTAGAGGCCGGCAAGATCAGCATCATTGCCGAGGACACCCCCGTCGATGCCATGGTCAGTCATCTCAGCCAGAGCTTCGAGCCCGTGGCGCGCGACCAGGGCGTGGCGTTCCACATCGAGCACGATCCGGCTCTGCCGGCGCGCATCAACACCGATGCCCAGCGCGTCGAGCAGATCATGAAGAACCTGTTGTCCAACGCCTTCAAATTCACGGCGCGCGGTTCGGTGACGCTGACCGTGCAGCGCGACAAGAAAAGCGATCATCTGCTGATAGAGCCCGATCGCGGCCTGAGCCTGTCGGTCGATGAAAAGGTGAATTACTGTCGCTCGGCCATCGATTCGCTGTTCGAAAGCGCCGCCTCCGCGCACTTGGAACGTTGTCCAGATCCAATTGTTGTTCCCGTGTACCGTGCCACGGGAGAGCAACATGCTGAGAGCGTTCCCGAACGGGCAGGATGAGCGCAACGCCAAGTGGCTGGATCTGCTGTCACCCGATGAGGGCGAGCGGAACATGGTCCGGGAGCGCTATGGCATCCATATCCCGGATCTGGACGCGCTTCGGGAAATCGAAACATCGAGCCGCCTCCGCGCCGACGGCCACATCCTTTACATGAGCGCGCCCCTGATTGCGGGGGTCGATACAGGGCATTGGCAACTGGCGCCAACCGGCTTCATCTTCACGCCCGAAGTGCTGGTCACGGTTCGCTATGCCGAGTTGGCGACATTTGCGTCTGTTGCCGACGAGTTGCGACATGCGCCGCAGCTCACCTCGGCGTCCGCGCTTGCGGCATTGCTGGAAGACATTGTCGACCGTGCGGCGGACCACCTCGAACACGCCTCGGAAATCGTGTCTCAGGCATCTCAATCGCTGTTTTTCGAGGAGACCACCAGACAGGGGCTCCGGAGAGAAACGCGAAAGATCCGCGAGATCATACGCAACATGGGCCAGGCGAGCGACCGTGCGTCCCGTGCACGTTATGCGTTCCTGAGTATCGGGCGCATGGTGAGCTTCGTTCTCGATCGCTGCACGCCGAAGCTCGACCAGGCGATGCAGGACAGGCTTGAATCGCTGCGCCACGACATCAACTCGCTCGACGAGTTCGAGACCAGCCTGGGCGGCCGTATCCAGCTTCAGCAGGACGCTGCGACTGCCTTTATCAGTATCGAGCAGAATGACGTGGTGAAAGTGCTGACGGTCGCGTCCGTGGTGGGCATTCCGCCGGTGCTTGTGGTTGGCATTTACGGCATGAACTTTCACGTCATGCCCGAACTGAGTTGGCGGTTAGGTTATCCCTTCGCGCTCGTCCTGTGCCTTGTGTCGACCATCATTCCCTATCTGTGGTTCAAGTGGAGGGACTGGATTTAGGAGCGTCAGTTTGCCGGGGAACGATCATGCCAGAGCCGTTCTCCCCGACCGCCCCTAAACAACAAAATCGGCCCCCAAACCCCGTCATCCCCGCGAAGGCGGGGATCCCGCTCCTTTTTGCGTGGCACGAAACCGCAAGAAAGCGGGCCCCCCGCATTCGCGAGGGCGACGAAGCGATATATCGATTGCTCACGCTCCATTCGAACGTGGCGCACTAATGAAACGCTCTATTCGGAATTGGCGCTGATACCGTCGAGCACGAAATCCACGATCGCAGCGTTGATATCGTCATCATCGGCCAAGCCTTTAGGGAACAGCACGTCCTTGAACATCACGTTGGCAAGGACCGCTCCGAAGGACACCCTGACCATCAGACGCGGATCGACGCGCGGCTTTTCCCCCACGCGCTGCTCCTGTACCTGCGCGCCCTTTTCGAAGTAGGCATTGAGGCTGTCGATAGCCTCGGAACCGGTCGCATCCTGCTGACCGTAATTGCTGGCGGTCAGCACGGCCAGCAACAGCTGCGAATGCTCCGAGAGGAAGCGCTGCAACTCGGTAATGTACAGTTCCGCGTTCTCGCGCCGGGTGCCCCTGTTGGTGCTGCCGACCGCATGGCTGGAACTGAAGCGTTCGAGATGGTCGTTCAGGGGGCGGAACACCGCCTCCCGAAACAGCGCCGCTTTCGACGAGAACATCCGGAAAAGCTGCGCCTCGGTGGTTTCCGCCTTGCGCGCGATGGCCGCCGTGGTGGCGCCGGAATAGCCGCACTGCCTGAATTCCGCCTCGGCCGCCTGAAGAATTCGGCTGGTCACTTCCTCGGAGGTGCGCCGTTTGCGGCGTGCAGGCTTCGTTGATTCCACGGGGGCTCCAGTTGTTCGTGTCGGCATTCGCCGATTACGCCAGATGGTCCCCGGAAGGAAACCTGTAGATCGAGCAGGGCCCGGTCATTGCCGGGGCACGGATTCGAAAAACGCGATCCCGGTGAGATTGGCGAAGAGATATTCCAGATAGTGCCCCAGTTGCGGCACATCGACGAAACAGGCGTCGAGCAGCGAATTGCTGCTGCGATAGGGAATATCCCAGCCATTGCGTTCCGCCTGCCGCATCACGCCGTCCCACTGCTCCTTATCGTGAATGAGAAAGCCTAGGTGGTGATGCCAGATCTTCACGCCTTCGCCGGCGGGCTGCCGGCTCATGTAGATCGCCGAGCCCGGCCCGGTCGCCTCGATCAATTCGTACATGATGGAGCCGACCCACGCCAAATCGGCCTTGATGTAGCCACCTGCCGCAAGCGGCCCCTCCAGCCTGCGGAATTCGCGAATACCCAGACCGCTGGCGAAGAACTCCCGCGCCTTTTCGATATCGTTGGTGGCGTAGGCCATCTGAAAATGCTCGGCGCGGAGCAGGCCCGATCCGGTATCGAAAGTTCCACCCTGCCTTGCGAGCTTGAGATCCATTGACTCGACACTCCCCTATCCGATTGCCTTCGGTACATAATGATAGTGTATGCTATCTATCTTGCATCGCCAATAGCGCCGCCGTAATGAGGAGCGCGAAAACCGGCACCCAAGCCGGAAGCAATCGGGATGGGAGTGCGCGTAATGGTGCAGGGCTTGGATGGGCTGGGATATCGGGGCAAGACCGTGGTCGTCACGGGCGGAGCGTCCGGCATGGGCGAAGCCGTCGCCCGCATTCTCGGCGAACTTGGGGCCCGGGTGCACATCGTCGATATCCAGACGCCCAAGGTACCTCATGCCGGGTTCCACGCCTGCGACTTGTCCGATTTCGCGCAAGTCCGCGCTACAGCCGAGGCGCTCAAGGCGCTGGCGCCCATCGACTTTCTGTTTCCCTGCGCCGGATTGCCGCCCCATGTGAAGGGCGCGCTCTACTGCATGCGGGTAAACTACATCGGCACGCGGTTGCTGGTGGAGCAGCTCGTCCCCTCGCTCGCCGATGGCGCCGGAATAGCGCTGATCTCCTCGGACGCCGCGATGGGCTGGCAGAAGAACCTTGCCCAGAGCGTTGAAATGCTGGCCATCTCCGATCCCGACGAAGCGCTGGCATGGGTAGAGGCCGATCCCGCGAAGCGCCTGCGCGATGGTTACACCACGTCGAAGGAAATGCTGGTTGTCTGGGTCCAGAACGCAGCAGTGGCACTGGGCAACACCCGCCGCATCCGCTTCAACGCGATTGGCCCCTGCCCCACCAAGACGGCGTTCATGGAACAGTCCGCCGACGTGCTGAGCCAGGAATTCCTCGATAGCTGGCCCTACCCCTCTCTCGGCCGGATCGCGACGGCGGAGGATCAGGCCTGGCCGCTCATTCTGCTGAACAGCCCGCTCAACGGCGCGGTGACCGGATCGTTTCTCTATACCGATCAGGGCTTCGCCAGCGGCGTCATGACCGGGGCGATCGATCCCTCATTCATGATGGGCAGCCAAAAGAAGTAAGATCGCTGCAGCGTAGAGAGATCGGGCATCGGCTGCGGAAAATCGCTTGCCGGAAGCGCGTTCACAAAGATAGATAGTTATCACTATCTTTTATGTCGCCGGTCCGGGCATCGGCAGGGAGAGGCTACCGTCGTGGAAATCGAACCAACGCTGCTTGCCTATCTGACCGATCTTGAAAGCGCGGTCGTCAATCTGGACAAGACATGGCGGCCGGACGATCCCGCCTACCGGGCGGACGTCTATCGCCAGACGATGACCAGCCTGTCCTACGCCTATTTCGCGTACTTTCACGCCACGCCCGAGCATCCGGACTGGGCGCCACTGTGGAACCCGGTCTACACGCTTCAGCCCAATCCGGACGATATCTACGTCCAGTCGCCGATCCGGGGCGACCTGACCTACCGGATCTCCGGCAATCGCGGCACCTGCAAGATCCTCTCCTTCACCAGCCAGAAGGTGCAGTCCGGGTCGGTCGACGAAATGCCCCGCCCCAATGGCCACAACGAAGTGGACGATGCCGATCTGGGGTTGGAACTCGGCGAGGATTTCTCGGTGATCTTCAGCGCCGAACGTCCGGCCGGTTACGAGGGCAAGTGGGCGAAGATCGATCCCGAGGCAGGCTATCTCTACTTGCGCTATCGCAGCTACGACTGGCTGAACGAAGTGGACCCGCGCCTCTCCATCGAGTGCCTCGATCCCGTCCCGCCCAAGCCGCGCCTTTCGCCCGAGGAAATCCTGCGCCGCATCCGAGAGATGGCGAAGTTCCCGGGCCGCAAGACCAACCTCTACTACCCGATGCAGAACGGCGTGAAGGAACGGGTCGGCTTCAATGTCTTCGAACCGATCCGCATGCCCGGCGCGTTGGTCAAACAGGTCTATTGGCCGGCCTGCTTCCAGTTCGAGCCGGATGAGGCGCTCATCATCGAGACCGATATCCCGGCCCGGGCGCCGTACTGGAACATCCAGCTCAACGATCCGTACTTCAACGCGCTTGAATATGTCTATCGGATTTCCAGCTCCAACGGGCATTATGCGAAGCTCGGCTCGGACGGAAAGTACCGCGCCGTGATCGCGTTGGACGATCCAGGCGTGCCGAACTGGCTCGATCCGGCGGGCTATACCGAGGGCGGTATCTACGGCCGCTGGTACGACTGCGACAGCGAGCCCACCCCGACGATCACCCGCGTCAAGCTTGCCGACCTGCGCGCGCACCTGCCTGCCGATACGCCGGTGGTGACACCCGAGGAGCGCGCCGAGGAACTGCGCCAGCGCGTGCGCGCCTGTCAGCGGCGGCGGCGCTGGTAACAGCGCGAACACCGGCAAAAAACAAGAGAGAGTCAGGCCATGGATTTCGGTTACGATCCCCCGGAGCAATTCCGCACCGCCAGCGACCGGGCGCATGAGATCGTCGCCGCCGAACTGGGCCATGACGACTTCGGGCCCGGCGACTATCTCCCCGGCCTGAAGGTCATGCTCCAGTCGATGGACTATGACCCGCACTTCACCGATCGGGGCCGGCGGGCCGCCTGGGGCCAGATCGTCGGCGTACTGCGCAGCCGCGCCGGGGCCTTCCGCGCAATGAAGGACAATCCCGGCTTCGATGCGGTCGCCATCGCCAGCCCGGTCGTCATCACCGGCATCCCTCGTACCGGCACCACTGCCCTGCACCGCCTGATGGCGGTCGATCCGCGCTTTCAGGGATTGCAGACCTGGCTGCTCGACGCGCCGATGCCCCGGCCGCCGGTGGAGCAGTGGGAGAACTATCCCGAGTTCCGCAAGTCCCTCGCCCTGATCGAGGCACGCTATGCGGTGGCGCCGCAAAAGCGCGCCGCGCATCACGTCGCGGCCGAGGAAGTCCACGAATGCTGCATGCTGCTGCGCCATTCGTTCGTATCGAACCTCTGGAACTGCGGCTGGTCGGCGGCAACTTATGACGCCTGGTGGCAATGCCAGAGCGAAGCACCGGCCTACGACTACTATCGCCAATGCGTCCAGCTCATCGGCGTGAACGATCGCGACAAGCGCTGGCTGCTCAAGAACCCCGGCCATATCGACAATCTCGACCTGCTGTTTGCGGTGTTTCCCGATGCCAAAGTCATCCAGACGCATCGCGATCCAGCCAAGGCGATCCCCTCGCTGGTCTCGCTGCTGATGGCCTCGCACCCAACCATCGAACAGGACCGCGCCGACCAACGCGCGGCGATCATGCTGGAACGCGAAGTGGCGAAATGGGCAAACGCGGTCCGCAAGGCGGAGGCGGTCCGCAGCCGCCATCCGGGGCAAGTGCTCGACGTGGTGCACCGCGATTTCCATCGGCAGCCGATGGACGTGCTCGAACGCATCTACGATTTCATCGGCATGGACATTCCCGATACCACCCGCGCCGGTTTCGCGCGGCGGATCGAGGAAAAGCCGGAACTGCAGCACGGCGTCCATCGCTATGCGATCGCAGACTACGGCATGACCGAAGAACAGGCGCGGGCGCCGTTCGGAGACTATATCCAGCGCTACGATCTGGTGGAGAAGGCCAAGTGAAGGCGGCGATCTATCCCGGCAAAGGCCAGCCCATCGTCATCGAGCAAGTGGCGGACCCTCGCCCAGGCCCGGGCGAAGTGCTCATCCGCGTGCATCGCTGCGGCATCTGCGGAACCGACTTGTCGATGACCAAGGGCGGGGTCTGGGACTACGGCCCGAACGCCCGCTTCGGCCACGAATATGCGGGCGAGATCGTCGAACTCGGCCGCGAGGTCGAGGGGTTCCGGATCGGCGAACGGATCGCGGTGCTGCCCTCGGTAGCCTGCGGCCAGTGCCAGTCCTGCCATGCTCACGGCAATAACGTGCTGTGCCGGTCGAGCCCGGCCAAGGCGATGGTCGGTTTCGCGGAGTTCGCCAGTATTCCCGTAAGCGTCGCGACGCAGCTGCCCTCTACCTTGTCGCTGACCGACGGCGCGCTGATCGAACCGCTGGCGATCAGCCTCTACGGCGTCAATTTCGCGGCGATCAAGCCGGGCGACCGGGTGCTCGTGCTGGGCGGCGGCACGGTCGCGCTTTACGCGATCTACTGGGCACGGCGACTGGGCGCCGGACGCATCGTCGCCATGTCGCGCTCGGCACGCCGCAAGGACCTGTCATTGGCGATGGGAGCGGACGCCTTCGTCGAGTACGGCGACAGCGAGATCGGCGAGGTCACGGAAGCGCTGGGCGGCGCTCCGCAGATCGTGTTCGAATGCGTCGGCGCCGAGGGCATGCTGACCAAGGCGATCCAGCATGCAGAGCAGTTCGGCCGGATCGTCTCACTGGGCTTCTGCACCGCGCCCGATCCGATTATTCCCGCGATCGCATCGTACAAATGCGTCTCGATCCAGTTCGCGGTGGGCTATTCGATGAAGGAATTCACATACATCGCCGGCCAGATGGACAAGGGCCACGTCGATCCGAAGACCATCGTGACCAACGAGATCCCGCTCGTCGATCTCCCGGCGATGTTCGCCACTCTGCGCGGCCCGAATGACGAGACCAAAGTCCATGTTCGCTGCAACGAATTGTGAGGTGTGAAAGCGATGGGAACCCCTTCCGACAAGCAGGAACGCGGCGTTCGGCTGCTCGGTGACGTCCTTGGCGAACCGCTTGAGGCGGGCCTGCGCGAACACATCGACTCAGACGATTTCGGCAAGCAATGCGCGGCCTGGGCCGCCGAATTCGCCTACGGCACAGTCTGGTCCCGCGAGGGTCTGGAAAACCGTATGCGCAGCGCGGTCGTCATCGGCATGCTCATGGCGCTGCGACAGACGGAAGAATTGAAGCACCACGTGCGGATCGCGCTCGATTTCGGGATCACGCAAAAAGAGCTTGAGGAAATGCTCTACCTCGCAGTGCCCTATGCCGGTTTTCCGGCCGCGAACACGGCCAAGCACGCGATGAAGGACGCGCTCCGGGACATCGCTTCCAGCCGTGCGGTTCCGGATTAAACCAGACTGACCCGTCGGGATGCCTCCGGACGGATCAGAGCAGCCAACAAGATCAGGCCGCGTTGCAATCTCTCTCTGGAAATCGATCCGCCAATCGAGACACGAAGCATGGCGCTTCCCGAGTTCGATGCCCGGTCGACCGCGAAAGCATCTCCCGGAATCGCGGAAAGACCGTGCTGGCGCAGAGCGTCCGCAATGTGCTGCGCATGGGCGCCCTCGCCCGCCGCGACCCACAGGTGATACCCATCTTCCTGCGATCCGAAGGCTTCGTTCGGGAGACATTTGCGCGCAATCGCCTGCCGCGCGCGGGCTTCGCTGCGAACTTCCCCGACGAGCTTCTCGAAAGTGCCGGTGCGGATCCACTCGGCCACTACGGCGGCATTCAGCGGCGGGGCCATGATAGCCGTCTCATGCATGTCGGCCGCGAGCCGCCATGCCCTCGCCACATCCGGAGCGCGCAGCCAGGCAACCCGTAGTCCCGGCGTCAAAGCCTTCGATACGCTGGCAATGTGCCACGTATTGTCGGGGGCAAGCGAGGCAATCGGACTGACAGGGTTCCTTGACAGAAAACCATAGGCATCGTCTTCGATCAGCAGGAGATCGTGCTTGTTGACGATCGCGGCAATGGCCTCCCGCCGCTCAAGCGGCATCGTCACTGTCGTTGGATTATCGTTAGTCGGAACGATGTAGAGACCGCGAATAGGGCGCGCGGCGCAAGCTTCCTCAAGCGCGGCCGGGTCCATTCCCCCTTCGTCGGAAGCGATCGCGGCCAGTTCGACGCCGAACCGGCGGGCCAGTGCCAGCAATCCCGGATAAGCGAATGCGCATACCGCGATCACGTCACCAGCGCTGAACTCGGCACTGAAGATGGCGTGAAGCGCGTTCTGCCCGCCCGCCGCCACGAGCACGCTGTCTTCGCTGCACGGAATGTTGCGAGCCGCCAGAAGCTCGGCACCGGCCTGCCGTATGCCGGATCCGCCGCCGCTGCGCTGATACTGGAATGGCAGAGCCACGCTGTCCGATGAAAGGAGCGCAGAGGCACAATCGCGAAAGGCGGCCGCCAAAGTCCCGCCGAATGCTTCCGGCGGGGCGTTCATACCCACATCTCCCGGATCGCCAAGCGAAATGCCGGGCGAGGAAACCGGCTTGGCACGGACGAAGCTGCCGCGCCGTCCGCTTCCTTCGATAAGGCCGAGGCGCTGGGCTTCGCCGTAAGCACGGGTCACGGTGGTCAGGTCCACCGCCAGAGCTTCCGCGAGCGCTCGCTGCGGCAGCAGGCGCTCACCGGGCCGCAGCGTTCCGGCATCGATATCGCGCGACAACGCCTCGGCAATCGCCAGGTACTTCGGTCCGCGCGCCGCGCTGATGTCGGGTATCCAGCCTTGCATGGGAGCCTTCCGGAATATGCATGCGGTTTGCATGCCTTGTCAGTCCCGATGAAAGAACGGCGGGCGCCCGGCAAGAACGTTTCTCGCCATCTCGCCACCATCGTGGTTGGCCAGCGCACCGCCTGGAGTTGCTTCATCCCAGAAGCCGGGATCCGCATATTGAACCAAGGCGGCCTCATAACGGGCCATTCTTGCCGCCTGATCTGCCAATAGCGCGGCCACAACTTCGATTTCGGGAAAATCATCCGCCCTCCCGTCGCGGATCATCCCGGCAAGATCGGGGCGGTTGATCGCCTCGTAGAGATCCAAAACCAGTCGCGATGCGAGATCGAGCCGACGGGGTAACGTTTGCATGCCCATATCAATCGCCCTTGCGCTCGGCGCGGGCATGAAGATCCGCCCAAAGCTTCTCGGTGCCCGCTTCCTGCGCCTTGTTTACATATTGGGAAGCGACCAGCCACCCCTTGATATATTGCAGGGGAACCACGCAGCCGATCCCGAGCAAGGGGAACGATGTCAGCAAATGCACCCAGAACGGCGGCTCATAGACGACCTGCAACCAGACCGCGAAAAAGGTGAGCGGAAAGGCCACGATGCACAGCGAGAAGAAAGCCGGGCCATCGTCCGGAGCGGCGAAATTGTAGTTCAGGCCGCATGTCGGGCACGTATCCTGAAGCTTGAGCCATTTACGGAACATGGGCCCCTTGCCGCATCGGGGGCAGAGCCCTTTCAGGCCGCAACGGAAGATCCATTGGCCTTTGCTTTTGGGAGTGGCGTCTTGATCCAGCATCGGGCGGAGCCTTAATCGATTTGCTTGAGTCTTATTGCCATATATAACGCTATTTGCATGGATTCAATATCCATGCAAATAGCCGTAACGGATTTTGTATGGATCGGCACGGAGGCTATCGTGAGTGAAGGTGATGTGATGGATCCCGGTGGTCGGGCGACCGCGACGTGATTCAGTGCCCCCTCATTCGGCTGGCATCGATCGTCCTACTTGCTCTGGGGCTCGGCGGCTGCGGCGACGATCGTCGCGAAGAGCGCTTGCGGGCAGCGGGCCCCCATCCGTCGCTCGATGCCCTGATGAAAGTGGCGGATGCCGATGTCGGCGCCCGGAAATTCCGGCAATGCGCCGCCTGCCACAGCATCATCGAAGGTGCTTCCGATCGGGGCGGTCCCAACCTTTACGGCGTCTTCGGCAAGCCCATCGCCAGCAACAGCCCCCGCTATGGCTACACGGCGGCCCTCTCGTCTTACGGCGGCACATGGGATGAGCGCACGCTCAATGTATGGATCGCCAACCCGATGAAAATGGTGCCGGGCACGTCGATGCAATTCGCGGGCGTGGAAGACCCACTCACCCGCGCGGATCTGATCGCCTATTTGCGATCCCAAGCACCGGGGAAATGATCTAAGAAATGAAAAAGGGGCGACGCACCGAAGTGCGCCGCCCCTCTTGTTTGGACTTTCGCTGCCGTCAGAAGCGGAAGGCAACGCCTGCACGGCCAGCAACACCGCTGCTGCCCGAACCGGTAACGCCTTCCACCTTGGCGAAGGCGGACAGACCGTCCGAAGCGCCCTGCACACCCACTTCCCAGCGCGCGCGGCCGCCTTCGGCATCGTCGCGGAAGTAGAGGTCCTCTCCGCCCGAAGACAGCGTGGCACCGGGGCGGCCGTTCATTTCGCCTTCCCAGTTCGCGCCGACATAGGGCTGGATCGCCCAATTGCCCGAGTGGGTCTCCACGCCCGCGCGCAGGCCCACTCGGCCGTAGAAGCTCTGGACATGGTTGAACTTCGCACCGACGCCGCCCTGCGTCGCGGCAAAGCCGTCAAGGTCCGCATTGGTCCACGATGCACTGGCCGAAGGTTCGAGGAACAACATGCCGGTGCGGATGTGGTAGCCCGCCTCGATCTCGACGCCGTAGCTCGTACCGTTGGTCTTGGGCGCGCTGGCGCCGTTGTCCATATCGTACTTCAGCGAATAGCGATCGAGCTTCGCCAGACCGTGGGCGAAGAAGCCGCCCGCACTGCGATAACGAGCGTAAAGGCCCACGTTGCCGCCGTTGAGCTTGATCTGGTCGCCGGTCGACTTGACCTTGCCTTCCTGCGAGACGTAGCCCGCAGTCATGCCGACGCCCCAGTCGCCGCTCTGGTCGCTGCCATGGCCCCAGTCGAAGCCGAACTGACCGCCCCACCACGTGTCGCGCACATCGAGATTGGGCGCAAACGTCGTGGGGGTGCCCAGCACGGTTTCCGAATAGAGCGGGCGCGAGCGGTTGGTCTCGCTGCCGCCAAGGACCTGGCCCCAGAGCGAGGTGCCTTCCTTCGGAGCGATACCGCGCATCTGATCGGACCATGCATCGCCCGAACGGCGCCAGTAGTGGCGCACTTCGGCGCCGGTGCGCACCAGTTCGAAGGCCTGCGTGCTGGGCACACCGACCAGATCGACATTGCCCGTCGCATCGGTGACCAGCTGATAATCGACGAAGCCCTTGTTGACCGCGCCACCATCGAGAACGAAAGCACCGGCAGTCGCCGACGCTGCGTTCACCAGACGGATGCCGTCGAAGTTGAACTTGGCTGCCGTGCTGCCGCTGAGATCGGTGATGATGATGGTCGTTGTGCCGGACGCCGCGCCGACATTGAGCTGGTCGGCCGACTGTGCCGGATTGCTGCCCACGGCGCTGGCGCCAAGGTTCGCTTCCAGCACGACACGCGAATTGCCGCTGCCCACGAAGGCCGCATTGCCGAGATCGAGCACGTCTCCGGTGTGGCCGTTGACGAGGCTGATCGTGCCCGAGTTGCGGAAAGTGGTGACGCCGGTCAGCTTCATCGTGGCCGCCGCGGTCGCTGCCGCGTTGATGTTCAGCATGCCGCTGTTGATCACCGTGGCATTGCCCGCAAACGTGCTGTTGCCGCCCTGCGCGTTCCACGTCCCGGCGTTGGTCAGCGTGGTCGAGGCCGTATCGAAGGTCATGTAACCGTTGATCGTGCCGTTATTGGTCAGCGCTGCCGCACCGCCCGAAAGCGCGACGGCGTGGTTGCTGTCCGCGCCAACCGTGCCAGACAGAGCGACCGTCTGGCCGCCTGCCGCATCCGAGACGAGACCATACGTCGCGCCGTGGAGCGTTGCCGCGGCGCCCTGCGTCACTGCAGCACCGCCGCCGGTGGTGATGGCAAGGCCCGCGCCCGTCTTCGAGACGGTGTTGCCGCCGCCAACCAACGTCGCCGAGACGTTCCCGGTGGCCGAATTCAGGCTGACGGCATCCCCGCTTGCAGCCGAAACGCCGGTGCTCGCCAGCGTGATGGCACCGCTGTCCGACGTGGCGACAATGCCGCGTGCGCCTGCACCGGTAACCGCCACGGTCTGGACCGTCAGTGTCTGCGCGCCGCTGCCGGTCTGGACCGAAATGCCGTCGGAACCGGCGCCGCTGGTCGCGACGTTCCAGCTGTTGATGGAGATCGAACCGGTGCCGGTCGCCGTGGCGGCAATACCGTCCGAATTCGCACCCGCAGTGGTGACCGAACCCAGGTTGGTGAGCGAGCCTGCACCGTCACCGAAGATGAAGTTCACGCCATTGGCATTGTCGCCCAGCGTCGAAACGCCGCCCGAATGGTCGACGGCCGCTGTGCGCAGCAGCGCCGAGGTCACCGATCCGCCCAGCGTGAGCGAAACCGTACCGGCATCGGCGCCGCGCACGGTCACACCGCTGGCGTCGGCGCCGGTCGTCGATACCGAGGCGAGCGTGGCAGTGATCGCGCCGGTGGCACCGCTGCCGGTCTGCGACAAGATCACGCCCTGCACGCCGTCGCCGCTCGCCTGCACATCGGCCAGCGAGGCTGTGAGCGCACCGTCCGCACCGGTCCCGACAAGCGAAACGCCCGCACCGGTGCCGCTGCCCGATGCGACGACCACGCCGCCGGTGTCAGCCAGCGCGATTGCGCCGCTGCCTGCAAGGTCAACGCCGAACACCTCACCCGTTTGCGTCGTTGCCGACACATCGCCCAGCACAAGGTTCTGGGTTCCCGTGAAGTCGGTGGTCTGCACGCCATGGGCGCCCGTCGCACCCGTGACGGTGATCGCGCCGGCACCATCGACGACGAGGTTATTGCCCGCGTGCGCAAAAATGCCGGTGGCCGCGCCGCTCGTGCTGGTGACGGAAAGCGAAGCCGGAAGATGCAGCGCGGCCGTACCCGTGCCGTCCGCCAGTTCCACCCCGCCGACATCACCGGCCGCGCTGACATCGAGGCCGCCCGTCAGCGTGACCGTCTGGTCGCTGCCGCCATCGACGGTAACACCCTGCGCGACGCCGCTGGCGCTCTGTACCGAGACCAGACCTGCCGTGGTCAGCGAGATTGCACCGGTGTCTCCGTAGAGACCGATGCCGCTGGCCGTGCCGTCCGCCGAAACCGTGACCGGCCCGGCAAGCGAAACGGTCTGAGCCCCCAGGCTCCCGATCGAAAGACCGGTTGCCGTGCCGCCGAGAGAGGACGCATCGTTGGTAACGGACAGCGCACCGCCCAGCGTGACGTTCGCGCCACCGTTAAGGGAAGCGGTCAGACCCAAGGCCGACGCACCCGCCGCCGAAACCGTCATACCCTGAGCCAGCGACACCGATCCGTCATTGCCGGAAAGGTTGACGCCGATCGCCGAACCGGCCGCTGCCGAGACGTCGAAGGCGCCGCCAACCGTCAGGCTGGCGCTTTCCGTCGAATCCCTAAGATCGGCGCCATAGATATCGCCGCTCGTCGAGGTGAGCGAGAAGGTGCCGCCCAGATCGATCGACTGGGTCGTGCCGCCCTGCTGGACAAGGCCTTCGAACAAGTTGGCGCCGGTGAAATCTCCGGCAATCGCCAGCGAAACCGGACCGGTAGCACCGATCTGGAACGACCCATAACCGCCAGCGCCACCCGCGACGACGAGGTTACCGTCGACAGTCGCCGCCTGCGACGTGCCCCCGATCATATATGTGCCGAATGCAAATGCGCTTCCGTCGCCCGCATTGACGGAAACGTCCTGCGTCGAAGCAATCGAGAGAGCGCCGCTGCCGTAGACGCCCGCACCTGCGGCGCCCGTGCTGCCCTGGATGTTCAGCCCCTTGGCGAAGCTGACCGCAACGTCGGTTCCGCCATAAACGAGAGCGCCAACCGCTTCGCCATCGCTGCTGGTAACATTGACCGTGTCAGCCGCCGTGATCGCTACTACGCCAGTGCTGTCGGTAGAGTAAACGCCATAGACTAAGCCGGCGCCGGTCACATCAAGCGCGCCGGCAAGATGAACCTGCTGGCTGGCGCCGTCCACGATGGCAACGCCATAGGCGTCACCCGTTCCGCCCTCGACGGTGAGCGCACCCGAACTGGTCACCGACGCGGCGCCGGTGCCGCCGGCAAGGGCAACTCCTTTGGCCCCGTCCGAACCCGTAACCGTTGCACCGCTGGCAAGCGACACGGTCTGATCGGTGCCGTCTTCCAGCGAGATACCGACGGCCGAGCCTGCGGTGTTGGTCACGTTGAACAGATCGCCGAGAGTCACGCTCTGCGCGCCGGTCGCGCCGGAAGTGGAGATCCCGCTGGCGTCGCCGCCCGCCGCCGAAACCGTCAGCGAAGCGCCGTTGCCGCTGCCCGGAATGACCGAAATATCGACCGAGCTGCCGCCGGTCACATCGATACCCCTGGCTCCCGCGCCGGTGCTGGTGACCGTCAGATTGGCACCGGTGAAGCCCACCGAAACCGCGTCGGTCGCGCCGTTCAGGACTACGCCGCTGGCACCGCCGATCGCGCGCACGTCCAGATCACCGATGTAGGCCGTGCCGCCGACAGTGGCAGGCGCGAAGGCCACGGTCTGCGTGGTCCCGCCGGAAACCGAAACGCCGGTCGCCGAGTTAGTGCCGGTCACGCCGACATACTGGCCCGAACCGGTCACGCTGACCGCGCCGGTGGCATTGGTAACCGCAAAGCCAGTCGCATCGGCGCCGGAGACCGTGAAGGTGCTGGCGGCGCTGGTGCGGGTGGCGGCCATGGTCACGTCGGTAGCCTGATCGACCGACATGCCGATTGCACTGCCGCGGGTGGAAGTGACGGAAAGCGCGCCTGTGTTCGTCAGCGCGCTGGTTCCGGTCGATCCGTTGCCGCTGACCGCAAGGCCCGCGGCGCTGCCGGTGTTCGACGACACAGTGAGCGTCGCGTTGTTGGCCAGCACGAAGTTACCCGCGCTGGGTACAGTGCCGATGCCCACGGCGTCCGCGCCGTCGGTGGTGACTTTTACCAGGTTGGAGTTGGTGGCCGTCAGCGTACCGCCGCCAACACCGCTGGCACCAAGACCGAAGAATTGGCCGGATCCGCCCGAATTGACGGTGACCGTGCCCTGATTGACGATGCTGCCGTTGGTGCCGGTGATCCCAAGGCCCACGCCCCCGTTGACGCCGCCGCTCGATGGCTGCGTCACCGTGACTGTACCATCGCTGGCATTGGTGATCGTCGCCGAACCAGCGCCCAGTGCGCCTGCGAACGCGCCCGTGCCGCCGGAATTGACCGTACCGTGGTTCTCGATCACGGCATTGCCGGTGCCCGACGTCGTTGCCTCAAGCCCAGTCTGGGTGCCCGTGATCTTCGATCCGCTGCGCGCGCCGATCAGGGCATCGTGGTTCGCGGACCCGCTGATGGTGACCGCGGTCGGGGTTCCGGTCGCATTGATGACGGCGGTGCCGTAGATATCGATCTTCAGGTTAGCGGTCGTGCCATAGGTCGTCTGATCGTAGCTGACGCCGTTGGGGAAATTGTTGCTGTCGCTGATGCACGAGACGACATTGGGATCGGCAGAAGTAGCGGGGACGCCGCAAGCACCGGAAGGCACTGCCTGGGCGACGCCGGGCGCGAGTATCACGAGGGTCAGCGCCGACGCGCCGGCCATGAGCTTGGTCTTCAAGGCAATTCTCCTGTTAGCGCAGTTCTGTTGGCCGGGTCTGCGAAGACCCGGCCGAAATCGTGGGAATGTGTGGAAGCATCGGGATGGGCATGACGGGCGCCGCGGTCACATGTGGAACCGAACACCGACCATGGCGGTAACGTCATTATAGCCCTTGCCGAGGTCGGCCCCGACGCTGGCCTGCAAATCCACATTGTGCATTTGCAGGGTGGAACGCAGGTCGATCCGGCCGCTGTTGCTGACGGCCCGCGCTCCCGTGGTGGTGAAGCGGAAGTCCGGAGCCCCGGCGAATGCCGAAGTGATCGAACGGTCGGGGTCGAAATCGTGGACCCACGCAGCCCGCAGCGTGGTGACGAGGGCCTTGCCCTGCGGCAAGTCGATACGGCCCGCAACATTGGCGCCCAGCAGGCTGCGCGCGCGGGTCCAGTCCTTCCCGAAGAAGGCCAGGCCGAGCGTCGCGTTCTGCTGCGCGTCGCCATGCGTCTCGACAAAGCTCGGCAGTTGGAGGCGCGTGGCTTCCAGTGCACCGAAGGGCTGGAAGACAACGTTCCCGGTGCCGAACTGACGCGCCACTTCTGCGCGGCCCGACCACGCATGCGCAGTGAAGTCGCCGCGCGACTGCACATTGCCGTCGGCATAGAGCCACATGTCGCGCACGTAGTCGGTGTTCGAGACGCTGTAGAGCAGGTCCGTGCTGAGCGTCCATGCTCCCGGATGGAAGCCCGCATAGGCGCCCACCGTGTAGACCTTGGCCTTGCCCGACGTGCTCGCTCCCGCAACCGAGAAGCTCTGCGGATCGAAGCCGAAGCTGGCGCCCACAAGCGTCCGCGCATCAAGGCGATAGTCCCAGCCGCCCTGGACGACATAGCCGCTGGTGCGCGTGTCGTGCGCGCCATCGGTTCCATCGAGCCGCTGACGGCCACCCTGGACGGTCATCCAGAGATTGCCGAGCTTCTCCTTCTCCCAGGCCGGCGCGAACATGCCGATACGGCCGAGGATCTGGCTGTCGATGCCGTCGTGGTTGTTGCCCACCGCCGTTAGCGTCGCACTCTGCGCGGCAGTCACGCCCTCGCCCGTCAGGCTGTCATAGACCGTGCCCAGCGCGCCGACCGTCGGGATCGAGATGATCGCGGCGGCCGTCGGCGCGAAGGCGTCGGTCGGCGTCTGCTGGATCTGATCGAGTACGCCGCCGATCATGGCCTGACGCTGGGTCAGTCCGGCCGGGGCATATTCGACCACGTAGCGGATCGACTGCTGGTTGGTCGAAGGATACGCCAGCGAGAACGTCGCCACGGCCGAATTCGGCGCAACGAGCTGAACCGCATCCTGCCCGGTGATCCCACCCGCCGCATCAAGGATGACGACTTCGTTCGTCCCGGTCCGGGCATAGCCCAGATTGAGCAGGTTGGTGGTGACCTTGCCCGCCAGCACCGCCGCGCCCGATACGACGACCCGGTCGGCCGTATTGGCCTTGAGGTCGAGATCGAGGTTGTACTCGCTCGCCGCCGTCAGGGTCAGGCCGCCGCTCACCGCGAGCTGCGCCACGACGCCGCCACCGCCCGGATTGAGGATGCCCGAGTTGACGAACGTGCCCGCACCCACGTTGACCAGCGAACCGGCCAGGAAGATGCCGCCATTGACGTTGGTGAAGCTGCCGACGCCGCTACCCAGGTCGATCGAGCCGACGATGGTGCCCGAGTTGACGATGGTGTTGTTGCCGCCCTCCGCGTAGATCACCAGGCCTTCCTGCCCGTCCATGGTCTGGAGCGTGCCGGAGGTGGTCACCGTGTTGTCCGCGCCGCCCAGCAGCGAGACGGCATGACCGCCCAGACCGCCGACGACATTGACCTTGCCGATGTCCAGCGTGATCGCACTGGCGCCAAGGCCGCCGGTGCTCTGCGCGACGAGAGCGCTGGAGCCCGTGCCGGTGGTCACGACATCGGCGTTCACGGTGAGGTTCACCGTATTGCCGATGCCCGAGCTGCCCAGCACGCCGGTGCCGGAGCCCAAGGCCGAACCACCGCCGCCCACGGACTGGACAACCACACCGTTGGCATTGGCGCCGCTGGTGTGGATCGCCGCGCCCACGGTGACATCCACCGATCCGGCGTCGACGCCGTTCGCGATCGCCGCCGTCTGGGCGATGGAGGCCATGCGCGCCATGCGCAGCGGGCTGACAGCACTCGCATCCACCACGTCCAGCGTCTGGACCGTGCCGTCCGCGCCAACCACGGAGGCCGCGCCGCCGCCGCCGCCGATCGACTGCACCAAGAGTGCCGTCGATCCCGCGCCGGTAGTGGTGATCGTCTGATTGATCGCCACTGAAACGTCGCCGCCGCTGCCGGTCGCGCCGTTCGATGCGCCCAGAGTCAGCGTGCCGTCCGCGTTGGCACCCACGGCGCTGACGTAACCGCCGCCGCCGCCGATGGACTGGACGACGACACCCGCCGCACCCGCACCGGTGGTCTGGACACGGCCATCGAGCGTGAACTGGATATTGCCGCCCGAACCGCTGGCCGCGCCGCCAAGATCGACATTCGTGACCTTGCCGGTGCCCCCGGTGTTGTCGAGGGTCGCGAGACCGCCGCCGCCGCCGATGGACTGCACGAGTACCGCGTTGGCGCTGATGCCGCTGGTGACGACATCCGCCTTCTGGTCGAGCACGATGTTGCCGCCGTCACCGCCCGCACCGCCGGTCGATCCGGCCGCAAGGGTGATGTCGCCCAGCGTGCCGCCTTCCATCGAGGACAGCGTGGCAACGCCGCCGCCGCCGCCGATCGACTGGACTACCAGCGCCGAGGCGAGGTTGCCCGAAGTGCCGATAGCCCCGGTCGAGGTCGTGAACGTCACGTCCCCGCCGTTGCCCGCCGTGGTCTGCGAACCACCGACATTCAGCGAAGCGCCTGCCAGCGAACCGTCGGCAAGGCCAAGCGCCATGGTGCCGACACCGCCGCCGCCGCCGACAGACTGGGCAAGCAGGCCGATGGCCCCGTCGCCCTCGGTAACGATCGTTGCGCTGTTGGCGATGGTCACCGCCGCGCCCGAACCCGCCGAGTCCCCGCTGCCGCCGACAATGGTGGACCAGACGGCGTCGCCGCTGCCCAGCACCACGTCCCCGGTAACGCCCTCGGTACCGCCGCCGCCGCCGATCGACTGCGCTGCGAAGCCGATGGCGCCTGCGCCCTTGGTTTGGACCTCGTTGGCGTTGGTCACGACGATGACGTTGCCGTCACCCGCGACGCCGCCGGTGCTGCCCAGTTGCAAGGTCAGGCCGTTCGAGCCGACTTCCAGCGGATCGGGCACGGAGAGCGCGACGTTACCGCCGCCCGCGCCGATGGCCTGGGCCAGCAGGCCGTAGGAAAGCGCGCCCGCCGTCTGGAGCACACCGCCCGAGAGGTTGACGACAACCTTGCCCTGCTTGCCGCTGATCCCTTCGCCCTGCGCGCCCAGCGTCAGGTTCACGCCGTCGAAGGCGCCTGCCTGCGCGGCGATGGCATAGGCCGACTGGCCGCCGCCGCCCGCGATGGACTGGGCGAGCACCGCGATGGAATCGTCCGCCACGGTGACGATGCTGCCGGTGGAGGTGACAGTCACGTCGCCGCCATCGCCGCCCGCACCGCCGGTGCCGCCCACTTGCGTGTTCAGCGAACCGCCGGTGACCGCCAGCGAGCCGGTGAAGCCGCCCGCACCGCCGCCGCCGCCGATCGACTGCGCCAGAATGCCGACCGAAGCCGCACCTTCCACAAGGATCGAACCGGTGTTGGTGACAGTGATGTCGCCGCCGTTTCCGCCTGCGCCGCCCGTGCCGCCAAGCGCGGAAGTCACGCCGCCAAGCCCGGTGCTGAGCGTGCCGGAAACGACCATGCCCGCCGTGCCCCCGCCGCCGCCGATGGACTGCGCGAAGACGCCGTAGGACAGATCGCCCTTGGCATCGATCACACCGCTGTTGCTGACCGTGATCGTGCCGCCGTCACCGCCGGCCCCGCCCGAGCCGCCAAGGCTCGTCGTCGTGGAACTGCCGGTGCTGAGCGAGCCGGAGATGGACATGCCGCCAAGGCCGCCGCCGCCGCCGACCGACTGTGCGAAGACCCCTATGGAGTTGGCTTCCAGCGTCTGGATCACACCGCTGTTGGTCACCGCGATGTCGCCGCCATTGCCGCCGCCGGCACCCGCGCCGCCGATGGACTGGCTGATCGCGCCGCCCGCGCCGACGGAGAGCCCGCCCGCGAAGCCGCCCGAACCGCCGCCGCCGCCGACCGACTGGCCTAAGACCGCAACCGAGCCCGCGCCCTGCGCCAACACGTTGCCGGCATTGGTCAGCGTGATCGCGCCGCCATTGCCGCCGCCGCCGCCGGAGCCCGCGCCCAGCGTCGAATTGACCGCCCCGCCCGTGGCGATGGTGCCGTCGACCGCGAAGCCGCCCGAACCGCCGCCGCCGCCGATGGACTGGGCGAAGACGCCGTAAGACAGATCGCCATCGACCACGATGGTCGCGCCTGCGGCATTGGTGACGCTGATCGCGCCGCCGTCACCGCCGGCTCCGCCCGAACCGCCAAGTGTGTTGGAGATGCTGGAAACCGCACCGTTCGCCGCCAGCGAGAAGCCGCCAAGGCCGCCGCCGCCGCCCACGGACTGGGCGAAGACGCCTGCCGCATTGGCACCCGCCGCATGGATCTGGCCGCTGTTGCTGACGGTAATATCGCCGCCCTGGCTGGCATCGCCACCGGCACCGCCGATGGTCGAACCGAAGGCGCCCTCGCCCGATCCGGTGAGACCGCCCGCGAAGCCGCCGGCACCGCCGCCGCCACCGATGGACTGCGCGAAGACCGCAACGGCCCCGGCACCCAGCGTTTCGATGGTACCGCTGTTGGTCAGCGTGATCGCGCCGCCAAGGCCGCCGCCACCGCCGGCACCGCCGCCGATGGTCGACTGCGCATCGCCGGTGAGCGCCACGGTCGCGCCGGCCGCAAAGCCGCCGTTACCGCCGCCGCCGCCGATCGACTGCGCCTGGATGCCGTAGGCGAAGGCGCCCTCGGTATAGACCGCGCCGCTGGTGTTCACGGTGATGTCACCGCCGATACCGCCCGCGCCGCCGCTGCCGCCGATCGTGTCGGACACGGCATCGAGCTGCGAAGCCGCGCCACCGACGGCAAAGCCGCCGACACCGCCGCCACCGCCGACCGACTGGGCAAGGATCGCCACCGCCTGATCGCCGGCCGTCGCCACGAGGCCGCTGTTGGAGACCGTGATATTGCCGCCCGCACCGCCGTCGCCGCCGGCTCCGCCGACCGACGAACTGGCCGAAGCGCCTTCGGCCGAAAGACCGCCGCCTGCAGCAAAGGCACCGGCACCACCGCCGCCGCCGATGGACTGTGCGAAGACCGCAATCGAGGCGTCGCCCAGCGTGACGACTTGGCCTGCATTGTCGATGGCAATCGTGCCGCCAAGACCGCCTGCACCGCCGATACCGCCGCCGACGCCGTTCTCCACGTCGTCGCCCAGCGCCAGCGCGCCGCCAGCCGCAAAGCCGCCCGCACCGCCACCGCCGCCAACCGACTGCGCGAAGACGCCGTAGGAAATGGCGCCATCGGTCTCGATCTTGCCGCCGGCTGCGTTGCTGACGGTGATGTCACCGCCGTCACCCGCCGTGCCGCCGTCTCCGCCGACCGTCTGCGAAACCGCACCGGCCTTGGATGCCGCGCCGCCGGTCGAGAAGCCGGCGACACCGCCGCCGCCGCCCACGGACTGCGCGAAGAGCGCCGTCGCATTGCTGCCCTGCGTCAGGATCGAACCGCCGTTCTCCAACGTGATCGTGCCGCCCGAACCGCCTGCGCCGCCCGAACCGCCGATCGTGTTGGAAGTCGCGCCGCCTTCGGCCGAGAGACCGCCGCCGGCCGCCAAGCCGCCCGCACCGCCGCCACCGCCGATGGACTGCGCGAAGACCGCAATCGCGCCCTCGCCCGCCGTCTGGATCGCGCCGAGGCTGCTCAGCGTGACATTGCCGCCGATACCGCCGCCGCTGCCCGAGCCGCCCCCGACGCTGGAGTCCACGTCGCCTTCAAGGCTGAGCGCGCCGCCGGCCGCGAACGCGCCCGAACCGCCGCCACCGCCGACCGACTGCGCGAAGACCGCGTAGGAGAAGTCACCCAGTGTGGTGATCGAACCACCCGCGCCGTTGCCGATGGAGACTTCGCTGCCGTCACCGCCGGCTCCGCCGCTGCCGCCAACCGTGTTCGAGGCGCTGTCCGCCTTCGAGGCGCTGGCGCCGACCGAGAAGCCGCCGACACCGCCGCCGCCGCCCACAGACTGGGCATAGACCGCCGTGGCATTGGCGCCTTCGGTGCGGATCGAGCCGGTGTTGACCAGCGAAACCACGCCGCCGGCACCGCCATCGCCGCCTGCACCGCCAACCGAGTTGGAAGCCGCGCCGCCCTCGATAGTCAGGCCGCCGCCCGCCGCGAAGCCGCCGGCACCACCGCCGCCGCCCACGGACTGGGCGAAGACTGCGATGGAACCGTCTCCCGCCGTGCCGATCTTGCCGGCATTGCTCAGCGAAACCACGCCGCCGATGCCGCCGCCGGCACCGTCGCCCGCGCCGACCGACGAATTCGCATCGCCCTCAAGGCTCAGCGCCGCGCCAGCCGAGAAGCCGCCCTGACCGCCGCCGCCGCCGACAGACTGCGCGAAGACCGCATAGGACAGCGTGCCCAGCGTGATAACGGCGCCGTTCGCGCCATTGGCCACGGAGACTTCGCCGCCGTCACCGCCCGCGCCGCCGCTACCGCCGACCACGGTCGAGGCGCTGTCCGCCTTCGATGCGGAGGCACCCACGGCAAAGCCGCCCTTGCCGCCGCCACCGCCGACAGACTGTGCGAAGATTGCGGTCGCATTGGCGCCTTCAGTCTGGACCAGGCCATCGGTCGTGATCGAAACCACACCGCCGGCACCGCCCGCGCCGCCCGAACCGCCAACGCTGTCCGAAGCCGAACCGCCTTGCGCGGTCAGGCCCGCGCCCACCGCGAAGCCGCCGGCACCGCCGCCGCCGCCCACCGACTGGGCGAAGACCGCCACAGAGCCTGCGCCCTTGGTCGCGATCGTGCCGGTATTGTCGAGGCTGACGAGGCCGCCCGCGCCGCCGCCACCACCGCTGCCACCGCCCACGCCGGACTCGGCATCGCCTTCGAGGCTGAGACCCGCGCCGGCCGCAAAGCCGCCCGAACCGCCGCCACCGCCGACCGACTGCGCATAGACTGCGTAGGACAAGTCGCCATCGGTCGTGATCGTGCCGCCATTGTTGGCGATCGTGACGTCACCGCCCGCACCCGCCGCGCCGCCGCTGCCGCCGACAAGGTTCGAGGCCGCATCGGCGCTGGCTGCTGCCGCACCGGCGGAGAACCCGCCTGCGCCGCCGCCGCCGCCCACCGACTGGGCCAGGATCGCGGTCGCATTGGCGCCCAGCGTTTGGATCGTGCCGCTGCTGGTAACCGAAACGAGGCCGCCGTCACCGCCGCCAGCGCCCTGGCCGCCCACGGCATTGCTGGCCGCGCCGCCCTTGACGCTGAGGCCGCCCGAAACGGCAAAGCCGCCCGAACCGCCGCCGCCGCCGATGGACTGCGCCAGCACTGCCAGCGAGCCATCGCCCCGCGTGCCGATGTCGCCCGCGTTGTCGATGGACACCACGCCGGCCGAACCGCCCGCGCCGCCCGATCCCGCGCCCACGGTGGAGCTGGCATCGCCTTCGAGGGCAAGGCCCGCGCCGACCGAGAAGCCGCCGGAACCGCCGCCGCCGCCGATCGACTGCGCCTGGATCGCGATGGACATCGCGCCTTCGGTAACGATCGTGGCGTTCGCCGTGTTGACCAGCGTAACATCGCCCGCCGAACCCGCCGTACCGCCGTCTCCGCCGATGGAGCTGTTCGCCGCGCCGCCCTTGGCCAGCGCGCCGCTGACCGCGAAGGCGCCGTTGCCGCCGCCGCCGCCGATCGACTGCATCAGCACCGCCGTTGCGTTGGCGCCCTGCGTCAGGATCGTGCCGTCGTTGTAGAGCGAGACCGTGCCCGCCGAACCGCCGCTGCCCGCGCCGCCGCCAATGGCATTGGAAAGGGTGCTGTCGCTGCCGCCCGCAAGGCCCGCGCCCACCGCGAAGCCGCCACTGCCGCCGCCGCCGCCGATGGACTGCGCGAAGACCGCCACGGCGCCGTCGCCGCTGGTCTGGATCAAGCTGTAGTTGTTGACGCCGACATTGCCGCCGTCACCCGCTGCGCCGCCAGCTCCGCCGCCGACCGAGGAGGTTGCCCCTTCGGACAGCGAGAGCGCGCCGCCCGTGGCGAAACCGCCCGAACCGCCGCCGCCGCCGATCGACTGGGCAAGAATGGCGTAGCCGAAGTTGCCGGTGGTCACGACCGTGCCGGTCGAGCCATTGGCCACTTCCACCGTGCCGCCGTCACCGCCGGCGCCGCCGCTGCCGCCCACTGCGTCGCTGGCCGATGCCGCCTTGGAAGCGGATGCGCCCAGCGAGAAGCCGGCCGAACCGCCGCCGCCGCCGATGGACTGCGCAACGATCGCCACCGAGCGGTCGCCCAGCACCTGGATATTGCCGGTGGTCACCACCTTCACGCCGGCCGCATCGCCCCCGACGCCGCCCGAACCGCCAAGGCTGTTGGCCACGGATTCCGAGGTGGAAGAGATCGAGAGCGAGCCGGAGAAGCCGCCCACGCCGCCGCCGCCGCCGATCGACTGCGCCACGACGCCGTTCGATGCCGCGCCGAAGGTGTAGATGTCGCCAGTGTTCTGCACGGTGACCGTGCCGGCGTTCTGGCCCGAACCGCCCGCGCCGCCCGTGGCGCTGGAGGCCGCCTTTTCGCCTAGCGCCAAGGTGCCGGCCACGGCAAAGCCGCCCGAACCGCCGCCGCCGCCGATCGACTGCGCCAATACGCCGTCCGACAGCGCGCCGTGGGTCTGGATCAACGCGCTGGTGGAGACGAGGACATTGCCGCCCACGCCGCCATCGCCGCCCGAACCGCCGGTGACGGCGCTGGCGCCCTCACCATCCGATGCTGCCGCAAGGCCAAGCGAGAAGCCGCCCACGCCGCCGCCGCCGCCGATCGACTGGGCGACCACCGCCGCCGAGCCATTGCCCAGCGTGCCGAGTGCGCCGCTGAGCGTCAGGTCCACATTGCCCGCGTCGGAACCGATGCCGCCCGCACCGCCGACCGAGCTGACCGCCGCGCCGCCGCCCAGCGCCGCCGCCAGACTGCCCGAGAAGCCACCCGCGCCGCCGCCACCGCCGATCGACTGGGCCAGCACCGCATTGGTGGCATCGCCCGAAGTCAGGATCTGGCCGACCGAAACGACCGTGACATTGCCCGCAGCATTACCCGCGCCGCCCGCGCCGCCGACGCTGTCGGATGCGCCCGAGCCCTTGGTCGCAATCGCGCCGGAGACCGAGAAGCCGCCGGTGCCGCCACCGCCGCCGATCGACTGCGCGACGATGCCGCGGCTGTGATCGCCATCGACCTTGATGTTGCCGATCGAGGTCACGCTCACATCGTCGGCCGAACCGGACGATCCGCCCGCGCCGCCAGTGGAACTGGAAACCGCGTCCGCACCCGAAAGTGCGAGACCGGCCGAAACCGAGAAGCCGCCATTACCGCCGCCGCCGCCGATGGACTGGGCGACGATGCCGGTGGAATTGGCCCCGTGGGTGAAGATATCGCCGGTATTGGCCACGTCCACGGTGCCGGCATTGCCGGCCGATCCGCCCGCGCCGCCGCCGATGGTGGAGTTTGCCTCACCCTCTACGCTCAGCGCGCCGCCGACAGAGAAGCCGCCGGAACCGCCGCCGCCGCCGATGGATTGCGCCAGGATCGCGCCCGATTGCGCGCCGAAGGTCTCGATGCCGCCGGTGTGGGTGACGGAAACGTCGCCCGCATCGCCTGCCGAGCCGCCGTCGCCGCCGGTCGAATCCGCCGTCGCGCCGCCGCTGGAGGACAGCGCCGCGCCCACCGCAAAGCCGCCCGCGCCGCCGCCGCCACCGATCGACTGCGCCAGCAGCGCCACCGAGGCCGTGCCCTTGGTGACGACATTGCCGTTCACATCGACGCTGACATTGCCCGCATTGCCCGAGGAGCCACCAGCGCCGCCGCCGATGGCCGAATCTGCATCGCCCTCGATGGACGCGCCCGCGCCGACCGCGAAGCCGCCGGAACCGCCGCCGCCGCCGACCGACTGGGCGATAACGCCACGTGCCTGGGCACCGTCGGTCTGGATATCGCCATCAACCGTAACGCTGACATTCCCGGCATCGCCGGAGGAACCGCCGCCGCCGCCGATCGAATCCGAGGCCGCGCCGCCCGAGGACGAAAGCGCTGCCGAGACCGAGAAGCCGCCGACACCGCCGCCGCCACCGACCGACTGCGCCAGTACGCCGTTGGCCGCCGCGCCTGCGGTGATGACCGTTCCGGTCTGGACCACAGTCACATCCGAAGCGGAACCGGCCGCACCGCCGGCGCCGCCGCCGACACTGGACTTGGCGTCCGAATCCATCGATGCGCCCGCGCCGACCGAGAAGCCGCCGGTGCCGCCACCGCCGCCCACCGACTGCGCGAACACGCCGTTGGCAGATGCGCCTGCGGTCTGGATATCGCCGTCATGCGAAACGGAAACGCTGCCCGCGCTGCCGCCCGCGCCGGCCGAACCGCCGACGCTGGTGCTGGTCGCGCCGCCCTCAAGGCTGAAGCCCGCGCCGACCGAGAACCCGCCCGAACCGCCGCCGCCGCCGACCGACTGCGCGAAGATGCCATTCGAATTCGCACCGCTCGTGACGATGGTGCCGGTTTCGGAGACAATCACATCCGCGCCGTCGCCTGCGGTGCCACCGCCGCCGCCGCCGACAGTGGACGTAGCATCGCCCTTCATCGAAGCGCCAAGGCCCACGGCGAAGCCGCCGTTGCCGCCGCCCCCGCCCACCGATTGGGCCAGGATGCCGTTCGAATTCGCGCCGCTGGTGCCAATGTCGCCCACGCGGTCCACCGTGACGGTGCCGGCATTGCCGCCGCCGCCGCCCGAACCGCCCACGCTATCGCTGGTCGCCGCGCCATCGAGGCTGAGGCCCGCACCGACCGAGAAGCCGCCATTGCCGCCGCCACCGCCGACAGACTGCGCGAAGACGCCATTGGCCTGATCGCCGAGGGTGACGATCGTGCCGGTTCCGGTCACGGTCACATCGCCTGCGTCGGAACCGTCGCCGGCGCCGCCGCCGCCGACCTTGGAATCCGCGTCGCCCTTGATCGAGACACCAAGGCCCACGGCAAAGCCGCCGTTACCACCGCCGCCGCCGATCGACTGCGCGATGATACCGTTGGACCCGGTGCCCTTGGTCTGGATGTCGCTGTCGGCATGGACAGTGACATTGCCTGCGATCGCCCCGCCCGCACCGGCGCCGCCGACGCTGGTGGACGAAGAACCGCCCTCGCTGGAGAAGCCCGCGCCGACCGAGAAGCCGCCATTGCCGCCGCCGCCGCCGACCGACTGCGCGAAGATGCCTGCTGCTGCCGCACCTTCAGTCCAGATCGTGCCTTCGGTGGTGACCGAAACGTCGCCCGCGGTGCCGCCCAGCGAACCCGCGCCGCCGCCGACGTTCGATTCCGCATCGCCCTTCAGAGATACGTCGAGGCCCACGGCGAAGCCGCCGGAACCGCCGCCGCCGCCCACGGACTGCGCGAAGACGCCGTTGGAACCGTCACCCTTGGTGGTGATGCCTTCGCGCGCGATGACCGTGACGTTACCGGCGTTGCCGCCCGAACCGCCGCCGCCGCCAACGCTGTCGCTGGTGGAATCGCCTTCCGCGCTGAAGCCCGCGCTGACCGAGAAGCCGCCAGTGCCGCCGCCGCCGCCGACCGACTGCGCCAGCACGCCGTTGGACGCGGCGCCTTCGGTGTAGATCGCGCCGGTGGTGTCTACGCTGACGTTGTCCGAATTGCCCGCCGCGCCGCCTTCGCCGCCGCCGACGCTCGAAGACGCATCGCCCTTGATCGAGACGCCCGCGCCGACCGAGAAGCCGCCGTTACCGCCGCCGCCGCCGACCGACTGCGCGAAGATGCCGTTGGCGATATTGCCGGTGGTCTGGATCTTGCCGACGTTGACGACATCGACCGTGGACGCATTGCCGCCCGCGCCGCCGCTGCCGCCCACCTGGTTGGAGGACGCATCGCCCTCGCCCGAGAATGCGCCGCCGACCGAGAAGCCACCGGAGCCGCCGCCGCCGCCGATCGACTGCGCGAGGATGCCGTTGGAGCCCGTTCCCGATGTGACGACGGAGTAATCCGCGATGCCTGCATTGGCACCCGCCGTGGCCGAAACGCTGACCATGCCGGCGTCATTGCCGGTGCCGCCGTTGCCGCCGACGCTCTGCGTGTCGGAATCACCCTTTGCCGAAAGGCTTGCGGAGATCGAGAAGCCACCATTGCCGCCGCCGCCGCCGACCGACTGCGCGAAGATGCCGTTGGCAATTTCACCGGTGGTCTGCACGGTGCCAAGGCTGGTCACGTCGACATTGCCGGCAAGGCCGCCGCTGCCGCCAGTGCCGCCGCTGCTGTTGCCGATGGACTGCCCCTCGACCGTGGCCGAGGCGGTCAGGCTGAAGCCGCCGTTGCCGCCGCCGCCGCCGATCGACTGGGCCTGGATGCCCGCCGCAAGGTTACCCGAAGTCCACACATTGCCGGTCGAGCCGAGCGTGACGTTGCCCGCCGTATTGCCGGTACCGCCCGAACCGCCGATGCCCACGGCCACCGCATTGCCCACCGAGAGCGAAAGCGCGCCGGCGAAACCGCCATTGCCGCCGCCGCCGCCCACCGACTGCGCGAAGAGGCCGACCGAGCTGGCACCGCTCGTCGAAATATCGCCGGTGCTAATCAGCGAGACGTCGCCCGCCTCGCCGCCCGAACCGCCCTTGCCGCCAACCGCGACCGAGGCTGAAATCCCGTCGCTGCTCGCCGTCAGCGTACCGGAAACGGCGAAACCGCCATTACCGCCGCCGCCACCGATGGACTGGGCCAGAATGCCGTCCGCCTGATCGCCCAGCGTGGTGATGTTGCCTGCGGAGACGACCGAAACCGCCTCACCCTTGCCGCCGGAGCCGCCCTTGCCGCCCAGCGCCAGCGCTGCCGAGGCATATTCCGCGCCTGCTACTGCGACTGAGAAGCCACCATTGCCGCCGCCGCCGCCGACCGACTGGGCGAAGATGCCGTTGGATAGCGTGCCTTCGGTGTAGATGTCGCCCGTGTTGGCGAGCGTGACAGTACCCGCATCGTTGCCGGTGCCCCCGGTGCCGCCGAACGACAGTGCCGCCGCACCGTACTGCGCGCCCGCGACGCTGGCGGAGAAGCCGCCATTGCCGCCGCCGCCGCCGATGGACTGCGCGACAAGGCCGCTCGACTGGTCGCCCGTAGTCGCGATCTGGCCGGTGGAGGTGAGCGTGACGTCGCCCGCCGTGCCGCCCGCGCCGCCGGTGCCGCCGAAGCCGATGGCGACTGCGCCGTACTGGCCGCCCGCCGCGCTGACGCTCCAGCCGCCGTTGCCGCCGCCGCCGCCGATGGACTGGACTTGCGCGCCCGCGCTGAAGTCGCCCAGCGTGACGATGTCGCCGGTATTGGTCAGGTCCGCGTCGCCTGCCGCACCGCCGGTGCCGCCCTTGCCGCCGAAGCCAATGGCTGCCGCGCCGTACTGTGCAGCCGCCGCGCTGACGGAGAAGCCGCCGTTGCCGCCGCCGCCGCCGACCGACTGCGCAAACAGGCCCTGCGAATAGTTGCCCTCGGTCCAGATATCGCCGGTCGAGGTGAGCGTGACGTCACCCGCCGCGCCGCCCGTGCCGCCGTTACCGCCGAAGGAGAGCGAAACGGCGCCGAACTGGGCGCCCGATGCAGAGATCGCGAAGCCGCCGTTACCGCCGCCGCCGCCGATGGACTGCGCGCGCACGCCGGCCGAGAAGTCGCCCGAAGTCGTCAAGTCGCCATCGGAGTCGACCGAAACGTCACCCGCCGAACCGCCGACACCGCCCGTGCCGCCCATCGAGAGGCTGACCGCGCCGAACTGGCCGCCTGCCGCCGAGATCGCGAAACCGCCGTTGCCACCGCCGCCGCCCAGCGACTGGGCGAAGATGGCGTCGGCATTGTTGCCCAGCGTCTGGATGTCGCCGGTGCTGTCGATGCTGACATTGCCGGAGGAGCCGCCGTCGCCGCCCTGGCCGCCGAACGAGGCGGAAATGCCGCCGCCCTGGCCGCCCGAAGCCGCGATGGCGCCGCCGCCATTGCCGCCACCGCCACCGACCGACTGCGCGAACAGGCCCTGCGAGCTGTCGCCCTCGGTCAGGATATTGCCGGTGCTGACCAGCGTGACCGTGCTGCCGGTGCCGCCATTGCCCGCGCCGCCGCCGAACGCCAGCGAAGCGCCGCCGGCCCAGCCGCCGCTGGCCGAAATCGCCAGACCGCCGTTCCCGCCGCCGCCGCCGACCGATTGTGCCAGAATGCCGGCCGCAGCCGCGCCCTGCGTCCAGATGCCACCGTCAGAGGTGACCGAAACTTCGTCGCCGTCGCCGCCGTTGGCGCCCGCGCCGCCCATGGAGAGGCCCGCGGCACCGATGCCGCCGCCCGAAATCGCCGCCGAGAAGCCGCCGTTACCGCCGCCCCCGCCGACCGACTGGGCAAGGATACCATTGGACAGGTCGCCCACCGTGGTGATCGTGCCGGTGCTGGAAACGGTGACCTTGGCGCCCTTGCCGCCGTTCGCGCCGCTGCCGCCGAAGGCTGCCGACATCGCGCCAATGCCGCCGGCCGATCCGGAAACCGCAAAGCCGCCATTGCCGCCGCCACCGCCCACCGATTGGGCGAAGATGCCGTTGGCGCTGACGCCTTCGGTCGAAAGGTCGCCCGTCGAGGAGACGGTGACATCGTCGCCCGCGCCGCCATTACCGCCGCCGCCGCCGAAGGTCAGGCTGGCCGCGCCCGCCGCACCGCCCGCAAGGCCCACCGCGAAGCCGCCATTACCGCCGCCGCCGCCGACGCTTTCGGCGAAGATCGCGTCCGACTGATCGCCCTTGGTCGAGATATCGCCAACCGAGACGACCTTGACGGTCGAACCGTCCGAACCCGCGCCGCCGACGCCGCCGAAGGTGGAGGTGATCGCACCGATGCCAATCGCCGCGCTGGCCGCGAAACCGCCATTGCCGCCGCCGCCGCCGACCGACTGTGCGAAGATGCCGCGCGACTGGTCGCCCTCGGTGGTGATGTCCGTGGCGCTCTTGACATCGACGAGGCCGCCTGCACCGCCAACGCCACCGCCGCCGCCGAAGCTCATCGCCAGCGAACCGCCGAGCGAGGCTCCCGCCGCAACCGAGAAGCCGCCGTTACCGCCGCCGCCGCCGACGGAGCTGGCGAAGATGCCGTCCGAAAGCTGGCCCTTGGTGGCAATCGTGCCTTGCAGGCCGACGCGCACGGCGCCACCTGAGCCGCCCGAGCCACCCGAGCCACCGAATGCGATCGACGCCGTCGCGCCAATGCCCGCCGAAGCCGAGAGCGCAAAGCCGCCATTGCCGCCGCCCCCGCCGACCGACTGGACGAACAGGCCGCTCGAACGGTCGCCATACGTCTCGATATAGGCCGCGCCCATGTCGGAGCTGGCCGTCGTGCAGGCGGAGTTGGTGTTGACGCAGATATCGCCGCCCGCGCCGCCGCCGCCGCCCGAACCGCCGAATGCGGCGCTGGCGAAGAGCCCGCCCGCCACCGCCGAACCGCCGTTGCCGCCGCCGCCGCCAATCGATTGCACGAAGATCGCGGTCGCGTCGTCGCCCGAAGTCGAGACGAGGCCGGTTTCGTTGAGGACGACCTTGCCGCCCTTGCCGCCGTTGCCGCCGTCGCCGCCGATCGCGAGCACGCCGGTGCTGGAACCGCCGTTGCCGCCGCCGCCGCCGATCGATTGCGCAATGATACCCAGAGCCTGGTCGCCCTGGGTGGTGATCATGCCGCTGTTGGTGACCGTGACCACGCCGCCATTGCCGCCGCCGCCGCCCGAACCGCCAATCGAGATGAGACCGGTCGAGGAGCCGCCGTCACCGCCGCCGCCGCCCACAGACTGCGCCTGGATGCCGATGGAGCGCAGGCCGGTGGTCAGGATCGAGCCGCCGTTGGTGACCGTTACGCTGCCGCCGGGGCTCGTGCCCGAGCCGCTGCCGCCAATTGCGGCAAGGCCGGTCGAATTGCCGCCGGCGCCGCCGCCGCCGCCCACCGATTGCGCGAAAATGCCGCGCGCATAATCGCCCGTGGTCTTCAACGCGCCTTGGTTGTTGACGATCACAGTGCCACCAAGGCCGCCGCTCGCGCCCGAACCGCCAAGGCCGACAAGACCGACCGCACCGGAACCAGACCCGCCGCCGCCGCCGACCGATTGCGCGAAGATCGCATCCGCCCATGAGCCGGACGTGGTGATCGATCCGCCCGAGCTCTGCGTGACCTGAACCAGTCCGCCGTCGCCGCCGCCCGCGCCCGAACCGCCGAGCGAGACAAGACCGCCGGTGCCCGCAGCCGAACCGCCGCCGCCGCCAACCGACTGGGCGAAGATACCCTTGCCCGAAGCACCGGTCGTCACCATCGTCGCGCCCGAAGACACGTACACGGTGCCGCCATTGCCGCCGCCCGCGCCCGTGCCGCCCAGCGCGGCCAGACCGCCGCTGACGCCGGCATTGCCACCGCCACCACCGATCGACTGCGCCATCACGCCGTAGGAGCCGATGCCCGCCGTGGAGACATAGGCGCCATCGGCAATGGCGATGCTGACGGTTCCGGCATCGCTGCCTTCGCTGCCGGCACTGCCCAGCGCCACCAGACCGACCGTCGTGCCGCCGTTGCCGCCGCCGCCGCCTACCGATTGCGCAAAGAAGGCATGGGCATAATCGCCGGTCGTCTTCGTGGAGGAATCGAAGCCCGCAGTGATCGTGGCGTTGCCGCCCGCGCCGCCCGCGCCGCCGGAGCTGGAATCGGCGAATACGCCGCCACTGGTGCCGCCGCTACCGCCCGAGCCGCCCACCGACTGCGCAAGGACGCCATGCGCACCGTCCCCCGAGGTCTGGACGACGCCATTCTGGTTGACGAGGACATTGCCGCCCTTGCCCCCGTAGCTGCCACCGCCGCTGGACGCGACGAGGCCGAAGCTGTCGCCGCCGCTGCCCGCCGTGCCGCCAAGGCTTTGCGCCAGAATGCCGATCGAACCGTCGCCGCTGGTGGCAACGGAACCCTCGTTGGTGACTGCCGCATTGCCGCCCACGCCCGGCGAACCGCCGCCCGAACCGCCGCTCGACAGCCAGCCGGAACCACCATCGCCGCCCTTGCCGGCCGAGCTGCTGACAAGGATACCATAGGCACTCGTGCCCGTGGTCACCACGCTCGCCGTGCTGACCAGACTGACATCGCCGCCTACGCCGGCAGTGCCGCCGGTGCCGCCATGCGAGCCGAGATAGCCGTTGCCGCCCTTGCCGCCGTTACCGCCGATGCTCTGCACGATGACGGCCGCCAGGCCGCTCGACTGCGAGGAAATCGAACCAGAGATGGAATCGGTGATGTCCGGACCATTCGAACCCGAACCACCGTTACCGGCCGAGATGAACAGCGCGCCGATGTGCCCGTTGCCGCCGCTGCGGCCGCGCTGGACGTTGCGATAAGTGCGATCGCCCGGGTCAGAAGGCAGATCGATGTTGTCGGCCCCGCTCGCATTGGTCGCGGGCGCGATCGAGGTTACGACATCGGTGGTGCTGATCGTGCTGTCGGCAGAGCTTTGCAGCGAGACGGACGTAACCGCGCCGCCGGAATTGGTGGTGACATCAGTGACAGTGTAGGTCGTCCCCGAAACGTCGAAAGTCTGCCCCACTTCGGTGGCGAGCAGGATCACATTGTTGCTGGCCGTCTGCACCTGCATCGGCGGCATCTGCGTGGTGACGACTTCCAATTCACCTGTAAGCGGATTTTCGATCTGCGACCCGACAGGCGGCATCACGATCGGCCCCGGAGTGGGAGTGGGAGTCGGCGTGGGGGTCGGCGTGGCAGACGGCGTCGGTGCGGGGGTGGCAGATGCCGCGAAGGGCACGACCCCGCCCAAAACCATCATTGCAGCAAGCGTCGCCACGGACGTTCCCGCGCGCCATGAGCGGGCAGAGCGCGTCTCTCCCGTGCTCTCGGTGGAACGGCCAGCGAAAGTGTCAATAATGTTCAAGGTGAAGCCCCCCGGAGCCTGATCGGCCTGTTGTCCGGCCCGCCTTAGGAGCGGGATGGCCCTGCTGTACGCCACGCGGCGGGCAGCAGGAATCCGGGACAACACATAGAAAATGTCAGAATAATTTCTTGCTTATCAAAGCGTTAGAAAATCATTCGCGATGTCTTGAGACGCGGCGATGCGTCAAAGCCGCCCTTTCCGCACTGCCTTATGCAGCGCGGATCGGGCGGCTCTGGTACGGCCGGAAAATCAGGTCGTGCGGGAAACCGCCGCCAGCGCGTCCCACTTCGCCTGCGAAGCGATCTGCGCATGGATCGCGGGCAGCGCACCGGCTTCACGCAGGCGCAGGAACTGCTCGTTCGGCAGCGCTTCGAAGCGGGTGCGATCTACTGTGCTGTATTCGACCAACAGACTGGGATCAGTTGCACCAGGCGCAGTGTAGTGCACACGCTTTACTTCGAAGAGCTCCAGCTCTTCCAGCAATGCGATCAGCAAACGCGTGCGGGCCTGCGCGCTTTCGTAGTTCTCGCAGAATCGCAGCGCCTGAAGGGTCAGCTCGGTGGCTTCGCCGCTGTCGAAGAGCGCGACGGCACCGTCTTCGGTCTTGCCGGCGACGCGGCCAGAAGCGTGATCGAGGCAGAGGATCAGGCGTTCGCTGCCTTCATCACGCGCAAACACGAAAGGATAGCGGCGCAAATAGGCGGGAATATAGGCCCCTGCCTGATAGCGGCCTTCCGAAACGAACAGATTGCGCTCCGCTTCCAGTCCGGTGACGACGTAAGGCTGGCGATCGTCGCCGAAGAACAGGATGGGATAGTCGAGCGAGGCCCGTTCGAACTCATCGACGGTCAACTGGATCATCGGCGCGGCGGCGGCAAAGCCGAAATCGGTGGGCGCCACGATCACCGCCGCATCGGCGTGAGTCGCGCTGTGTACAGGACGTGGATCGCGATAGAGCGGAAGGCTTCCGTTAACCTGCGGCGCGTTGGCGGCCCCTGCCGCAACATTCGCGGCCTTGCGATTCTTCTGCTTCAATTCCGTCATATGCCCCACCGAAAAAATCAAATCCCGTCGCAGCCAACCTGAACTTTCGTGCGCAATGCGCACCGTCAAATCTGCAACTTTGGTACGATTTTGGCATTATAGAGCGGTTAACGCCCCCGCAAGCATGTCCCCTATGAAATTTATTTCCGAATGGTCAAAAGTGCGCAATACGAACGCCAAATTATGGTTAAAATGACACTAAACGCGCAGAAGGTCCGGTACAGTATTCGATATTTTTCGATACAATTGGATAATGCCGAAACTCATCTTGATAATAACGACACCATTACGGGCTTTGAGAAAAATTTGCTTCAGTAGATTTTTCGAGAAATGACCTGTGCTTGCACTGAATTGTGAAACATAGGTCTGCATTGTCCATTTGTCAGATCAAGGCGGCGTGTACGTTGTGCAATACCATCCGATTGGGCAACACACTTATACGCCACAAACTGCATCTTTGACGCCTGCGATCATCGTCCACGCGCCTTGACCGTATTATCGCCCCTGCCGAGCCTTGTGCGGGCCGAGGCAATCCTGTCGGGGCACAAATTTGCGCCCATACTATCCACATGAATTTCCTGTGAAACCAGCGCCGATCGAGCCATCCCAAGCGCCAACCGGAACGCAATGCAACAGCCACGTAGAGCTCGCCGTTGCGACCGGAGCAGCGACCGAACCATATGTCGCGTTTGTTGCATCGCTTGACGCGACCCGGTTTGAGGCATACGTGTAGATCCAGATGATAGCGCTACCTAATGCGCTACAGAGCCAATACGTGAGTTGGAGCCCCGCGCTCCGACGATCAGTTCGGTTGAAAAAGGGGAGGAATGATGAAGGACATGTCATCTTTGCGCGCGTATCTCTTGGGTGGGGCCGCGCTTATTTTTTACCACAGTGTGCCAGCGCTGGCACAGGACGCCGCTCCGGCAGCTGCACCGCCTTCGGATACGCAAACCGCACAGCAGGAAGCCACTGCGGCCGACATCATCGTCACCGGCTCGCGCATCGCGCGCAACGGCTTCGATGCCTCCACGCCGGTCAGCGTGGTGAGCCAGGAAGACATCAAGCTTTCCGGCAATGTGAATGTCGAGCGGACTTTGTCCGAACTGCCTCAGGTGGTCGGCTCGCAGCTTGGCAGCGCGACTTCGAACACCGTTCCGGGCGGCTTTGCGGACGTCAATCTTCGCGGGTTCGGCTCGACGCGTAACCTGGTGCTGGTCAATGGACGGCGCTATGCCATTTACGGCCCGGAGCAAGTCACCGATCTCAACACCATCCCGTCCAGCCTGATCGCCCGCACGGAAATCGTGACCGGCGGCTCTTCCGCTGTCTATGGTTCGGACGCGATCACCGGCGTCGTCAACTTCATCATGCGCGACGATTTCGAAGGCGTGGAAGCACGCGCGCAGCTCAACATGGACCGTCCGACGGGCACGCCCGTCTACACGTTCGACCTGACCATGGGCGGCAATTTCGCGGATGGCCGCGGCAATCTCGTCGTCTCAGGCAACTATCTCAACCGAGGGTCGATCACGCGCGGCGAGCGCGGCGATTTCGCCTATGACTCGCTGTCGGACGGCTGCGTCGTTCCCGGCAGCGGCAGCAGCAGTCGCGCGGGCACGCCTTTCACGCCGCCGTCCGGTCAGGGCTGCGTCGCCGGTGGCGGCCAGCTGGGCTTCGTAGCCGGCGGCAGCGGCGACATTCCCAACGGTCGCTTCTCCGGCATCCCGGCCTTCGGCGGTTCGAACACGGCGCTGAACGCGGCCTATGCCGCAGCGGGCCTTTCCTCGCTCACCTCGCGCGGGTTCACCTTCAATGACGCGGGAACCACCGCACGCCCGCAGATCTCGCCGCAGGATGACTTCAACCTCGGCCCCGACAACTACCTGATCCAGCCGCAAAAGCGCTGGATGATCAACAGCTTCGGCCATTATGACGTCACCGACAGCGTCACCGGCTACATGGAGCTTCACTACAGCAACAACGTAGTGAACGCCCGCCTCGCACCGACCAATGTCGGCGCCCCGACGCTGTTCGATGTCGACAATCCCTATCTGACGCCGCAGCTGCAGGACGTCCTGCACCAGCTCGATCTGGCGGAAACCGGCACCACCACCGTCACCAGCGGCACGTCCACGCGCACGACCACGCCGGGCGACGGTCTGGCCGTGCTCACCGCCGGCCGGCGCTACAGCGAAGTCGGCCCGCGTCTGGCCAGCGAACGACGCAACGTGTTCCGCGGCGCCTGGGGCCTGAAGGGTAAGATCGGCGATCTGTCCGAAGATTTCTTCACCGACCTGAAGTTCGACGCCTATTACACTTATGCGCGCAGCGAGGACACGCTGCTGCTCCAGAACGCGATCTCCCGCAGCCGCCTGCAGGCCGCCTTGCTCTCGGTGGGTGGTGCGGACCCGGTCTGCAACATCTTCGGCCAGAACGTCTCGGCAGACTGCGCGAACGCAATCCGCATCAGTGCCACCAACTCCACCATCGCCACCCAGCAGGTAGCGCAAGGCAGCATCACCGGCACCGCGTTCAAGCTTCCGGCCGGCCCGGTGGGCTTCTCGCTCGGCACCGAATGGCGCAAGTCCAGCGCCACCTTCACGCCGGACTCCTTCCTGGCATCGGGCGACGTCGCGGGCTTCAACCCCGGCCTTCCGACCAAGGGCGACGTTTCGGTGAAGGAAATCTTCGGCGAGCTTCGCGTGCCGCTGGTGCACGATACGCGCTTCGTTGAAAGCCTGGTTGCCAATGGCGGCTTCCGCTATTCGGACTACAGCCTCGCGGGCGTGGGCGGCCAATGGACCTACCTTGGCGGTCTGGACTGGCGCGTCAACCGGGACATCGCGTTCCGGGGCCAATACCAGCGCGCCATCCGCGCGCCCAACGTCAGCGAGCTGTACGGCGGCGTGACCCGCGTGGTCGGCGTGGCGACCGATCCCTGCTCGTCGCGCGCGCCCACCGCACAGCAGACCGCCGCCGTGCGCGCCGTCTGTGTCGCCACCGGCGTTCCGACTGCTGCGGTGTTCACCGACGCAGTGCAGCCCAACAGCATCATGCCGGCCGATTTCGGTGGCAATCCGAACCTGGGTGCCGAAAAGTCCGACACGGTCACGTTCGGTGCAGTGCTGACGCCCAGCTTCGCGCCCCGGCTCTACCTGAGCGTCGATTACTTCAACATCTCGCTCGACGGCGCGATCTCGTCGCTGGGTGGCGGCCTCCAGAACACGCTGAACCTCTGCTATACCGTCATTCAGGACGCCAATAGCGAGTTCTGCCGCGCCATCGTCCGCAATCCCAACACGGGCGAGATCAACGATCCTTATGTGGCGCAGATCCGCAACGCCAATACCGGCAAGCTCAAGACCTCCGGCATCGACTTCGCGGCGCGCTACTCGTTCAACGTGGGCTTCGGCCTGCCGGGCGTGGGCGAGACCAGTTCGTTCGATATCAGCAGCAGCATGACCTATCTGGACGAGTTCACCTCCGTCCCGGTCGCCGCCCTGCCCGATATCAAGAACGAATGCGCCGGGGCCTACGGCCCGACGTGCGGCCAGCCGCTTCCGCGCTGGCGCGGCACGACGCGCATCACCTGGAATGTCGAGGATCTCAGCCTGAGCCTGCGGCACCGCTATATCGGCAAGGTCACGACCGACCGCTTCGTAGTGCCTGACCGTCAGGGCGCGGCCAATGCGCCTGCTCTGGACAGCTTCGCCTATCCGGTGCTCAAGGCGCAGAACTACTTCGATCTGTCGTTCAACTATACGCTCAAGGACGGGATCGAGATCTTCGGCGGCGCGAACAACATGTTCAACAACAAGCCTCCGGTGACGACGCAGGGACCGAACGCCAATACCTTCTCGGCCACCTATGACGTGCTCGGGACGGAGTTCTTCCTTGGCGCCCAGCTAAAGTTCTAAAATACAATGGGACGGGAAGCGGACGGATCCGCTTCCCGTCCAACAGACCCGCTACGGGGGAGAGAATAATCATGGGGTTTGACCGGCGCGCCTTCATCCAGGGCGGAATTCTGGCGGGCGCGGCGTCCTTCACGCAGGCCGCTGCGGGCGCACCGGGCAAACTGCTCATGTCGGCAACGGGCGGCGGCGTGGTGGACGTCCGCCACTTCGGCGCCAAGGGCGATGGCCGCACGATCGACAGCGGCGCGATCAACAAGGCGATCGACCATGCCGCATCGCTCGGCGGCGGCACCGTCTATTTTCCGGCCGGCACTTACGCCAGCTATACGATCCGCCTCAAGAGCAACATCACGCTCCTGCTGGGAGACGGCGCCACGCTGCTGGCCGCCGCGCCCACGGAGACGCACGGCTACGACCATGCCGAACCCATCGGCGACTGGGGTGCCTATCAGGACTTCGGCCATGGCCATTGGCGCAACAGCCTGATCTGGGGCGAAGACCTCCACGATATCGCCATCCTCGGACCCGGCCTGATCTGGGGCAAGGGGCTGGGCCGCGGCGACGGCAAGGACAACTGGCTGAACGACCCCACCGGGCCGGGCACCGGCAACAAGGCAATCGCGCTCAAGAACTGTCGCAACGTCACCCTGCGCGACGTGCACATACTGGAGGGCGGCTGGTTCGCCCTGCTCGCGACCGGCGTCGATAATCTCACCATCGACAACGTGCTGGCCGACACCAACCGCGACGGGTTCGACATCGATTGCTGCCGCAACGTGCGCATCAGCAACTGCACGGTCAATTCCCCGTGGGACGACGGCATCTGCCCCAAGAGCAGCTATGCGCTGGGCCATCCCCGGATCACCGAGAACCTCACGATTTCGAATTGCTTCGTCACCGGCAACTATGAAGTCGGCTCGGTGCTGGACGGCACCTGGCGGAAGATGCCCGCCTCCTTCGCGCCGAAGATCCACGGGCGTATCAAGTTCGGCACCGAATCCAACGGCGGCTTCCGCAACATTGCGATCACCAACTGCATCTTCGAAGACAGCCGGGGCCTTGCCTTCGAGACAGTGGACGGCGCGGTGGTAGAGGACGTGACCGTCAGCAACATCACCATGCGCGGCATCATCGATGCGCCGCTGTTCCTGCGCATCGGCAAGCGGATGCGCGGACCGGCAGGTGTACCCATCGGATCGATGAAGCGCATCCTCATCCAGAACGTGGTCAGTTCCAACGCCACTATCCTGCCCTCGGTCATCGCGGGCCTTGCCGATCACCGGATCGAGGATGTGACTATCGCCGACTGCCATTTCCATCACGTCGGCGGCGCGCCGGCGGAAATGGCCCGCGTCCGGCCTCCCGAGGCCGAACTGGCCTATCCCGAAGCGACCATGTTCGGCGACCTTCCTGCCACCGGCTTCTTCGTTCGCCACGCGCGCAACATGCGTTTCAGCAATGTCGAGGTGTCCGTGGCCGCTCCCGACCCCCGCGCGGCGTTCCGACTGGAAGATGTGCGGGATGCCGACTTCATCGACATCCGTGCGCCCGGCCGGCCGACCTATTCGCTGGAGGGAGTAACCGGCTTTCGCAGCACCGGTGGCCGCGGGATGGAAGACCGCCGCGCCGATGGGCCGCTTTCGGGCGAGTTCTAGACCGGGAGGGCAGATCCGGGCGCGAATAACCCGCCGCGGTAGGCACATTCGCAACCCGGAACTCACCCGGTCGGGCTCCGACATCACCGTCGCCCCCGCGAAGGCGGGGGCCCCGCTTCTTGGCGACCTCTCGCCCAGCACAACAGAAGCGGGATCCCCGCCTGCGCGGGGATGACGGGGTTGGTTGAATCAGCTGTATGCGGCCTTATCCCCTACCCGCCTGAACCTTCCGCCGATCCGGTGCCGCAGCAAAAGCAGCCGCAATCGCATCGTGGAAGGGCTTCGCGCGAAAATCCGCATCATACGGACAAGGCCGCTTGGGCAACCCGTCCGGACGCGGGCGCAGACCGTTCAGCCAGCTATAACGATCGGACAGCCCCCAGCACATCACCGTATCGATCTGCCGATAGGACAGCATCAGATCGAGATAGGCCTTGGCATGCGCCGCGACCTCGGCATCCCGCGGACCGATGGCGCCCGGCAGCGGGTTGTCGTGAATGTCCATCTCGGTAATCAGCAGGTCGAAGCCCATGCCGGTCACTTCATCGAGGAAGCGGCGCCAGGCGGTCTCGTCCAGCGCGCCGAGGCCGGTCGGCGTGTCGCTATACTTGCTGCCAAGGTGGCTCTGGACGCCCAGCGCGTCGACCGGTGTGCCGCGCTTGCGGAACTCTTCCAGCAGCCGCAGCACACCATCGCGGTGCACGCCCTCATCGCTGCGCCAGCCCATGTAGTCGTTGTAAACAAGCTGGGCCTTGGGCGCCGCCTGCCGCGCCGTGTGAAAGGCGATATCCAGCGTCTCGATCGCACCCAGACGCTGCGACAGCGCGGTTTCGCGAAGCTTGCCAGTTTCGGAATCGACCGCCTCGTTGACCACGTCGAAACTGTCCACGCGCGGCGCATAGCGGCCTGCCACCGTGGAAACGTGCTGGGTCAGCAGCCGCTCCGCCTCGGCCTTGGGGTTCGCGCCGTAGTCATGCTTCGACACCCATTCAGGCATCCAGTGCTCGCTGTGCCAAAGCAGTGTGTGCCCGCGCACGCCCATTCCATTGGCCGTCGCCCAGTCCACGATGCGGTCGGCGGCCGTGAAGTCGAAGTGCTCCGCATCGGGTCGGGTCGCCGCCCATTTCATCTCGTTTTCAGGCACGACCAGCGCGCATTGCGCGGCATTGAGCGCGCGATAGCGTGGGTCCGCGAAGTTGTTCTTGCCCATCGTGCTCCCGAACCGGATGCCCTTGGCCGCACCCTGCGACGCGAGCGAATCCGCCTCCCGCGCGAAGGCGGGCATGGGCAGCGCCATGGCGGCGGCACCGGCGATCAGGGTGCGGCGGCTGAGCTTCATGGTGTCTGGTCCTTGGGTCATAGCGATACCTGTTCGTTGGCGCGCAGCGTCAGGCTGCGCGGCTTGCGGCCCGCCAGGCGCAGGCTGATGGTCTGTGGGCGCGGGTCGATGCCCACGAGATGGCGCGGAATGCCCAGCGCGTCGGTAACGAGGCGGGCCGACCCGCCCGCGATCCGGGCCATGGGCGCGCCGTTTAGAGTAAGGTCGGCTCCGCCCGCGCCATAGGCCATGACGGCGGTGCGCCCGCCGTCCGTCCGCATCGAAAGGCGAGCATCCTGCGCGGCAGCGTGGCCCGGGCGAACGTTCCAGTGCAGGCCGTCAGCCTCTTCGCAGACGCCGACCAACCGCCAGCTGTAATCGACCATGACCAGCGCGGCGGGAGAATAGCCCGGCGCTTCCTCAAGCGTGAAAGCGCCCGTGTGGGGGTTCATCTGCTGGCGGAAGGTCATGTCGCGCTGGAGCGCTTCGCACCAGTGGTCCATCATTTCGGTGAACTCGGCGGAGCGGCCATAATGGTCGAACCAGCGGCCCGCCCGCAACGCGGTGAGCGCCTGCGTCGCGCCGCCCCAACTGTTGGCGGGGAAAGAGCCGACGAAGGCGGGATCGTCCATCGCCACCGAGGTCAGCGGGAACGGCGCCCAGAACGCCTCGGGATTATGCAACTGCCGCGCCCAGAGCGTGTCGAACAGCGCCTGATCGGGCACATGCTCCCCGCAGACGCGCGACAGGATGTCCGACCGGACGCGGATGAAATCACCCTTGGCATCCAGATCGTAGAAGGCGGCATCCTCCGGCACGTAGAGTTTCGCGAGGATGAGGCTGCGAATGTTCTCGGCCTGCTCCGCCCAGCGATCCGCGTCCGCCGTCTTGCCCAGCGCGCGCGCCATTTCGGCGAGTGCCTGCCTGCCGCCGAAGACCGTGGCGGAAAGGTCCGGGCAGAGGCGCGGCAGAGTGGCGATGGGATGGTGAGTTCGTGCGTCCTTGTTGGGACACTGGTTGGGCATCCCGGCCCAGCGCGGACTGTTGTCATGCCCGGTGTCGTAAGTGCAGAAACCCTCCACCAGCCCGGTTCCGCGCGTATTGCGGTATCGCATCAGCCAGCCGTCCCACGCCGAGCAGGCGCGGTAGGCCGCTTCCAGCAGAGCGCCGTCACCCGTCGCACGCGCCAGTTCCCATGCGGTGGCGGCGATGGGCACCACCATCTGGATCTGCCCGAAGCCGGTTTCCGCCAGCTTGTTGTTGGCGGGCAACTGGCCGTCGGCGCGCTGCAACTCGAAGAAGGTCATGTGGCTGCTGCGCGCCACGTCCGGGCGGAACTTGCGATAGACCAATGCTTCGTGCGGGCCGCATTCCTGCCAGATGCCCTGATAGACCGCCCCCTCGATCAGCACCGGCTTGCTGACATAGGGCATCGTCTGGACATTGGCGGCCAGCACTTCGAGCGCTTTGTCATAGGCGGCCTGCCAGCGGGCGTTGCCGGTCCGGAAGTTCGGCGCGTCGAAGCGGGGGGCGTTCTCCGCCGTTTCTGCGTGGGCACGAAAAGCCATGCCGGCACTGGCAACGGCCGTGGAGATGAGGAAGGAGCGACGGTCCATGCAGGTCTTTCCGGCTTGATCAGGGTGCGGCGGGCGCGGGATGCTCTACGCGGAACCAGTCCACGTCGATCGATCCGCCGGGCGCGCCATGCGTGAAGGTGAACAGTCCGGGCCGCGAGCCCTTCCACCATGAGAACGGCGCCAGAGCGATCGGATCGCCCATCGGCCGGAAAGCGCGCCCATCAAGGCTGTAGCTATAGCGAACCGTCTGGTCCGCACCGACCTCTGCGCGCAGGTCCACGGCGGGTGCGGACAGGACGTCACCGGCGGTTTCCACTCCTGCCGATGCCAGTGTCAGGCGGGCCTTTCCGCCCTCTTGCACAATACCGATCCAGCTTGGCTTCACGCCGAACAGGGTCAGGCCCGCGCGCTGGCCGTCGGTCATGCGACCGATCTCGATCCGGGTGGTGATCCGGCTGGAGGGCCCTTGCAGGATCTGCGTCAGCGTGTTGCGGGCCGTTACCAGATGCTCGGCGGACAGCGCATTCAGTCGCAGGAAACCGCGCCGGGCCGTCAGGCTCCACGCGCTGCCGTCCGGGTTGTGGTTCCATTCCCATTGCGGGCCGAGACGGGGCGCGGAGAACGCGTCCGAATCCTGCAAACGCACATTGGGCGTCCACGATCCGGTATCGGGCGCGGCATGCTCGGAAACGGGCTGTCCGGTCTCCGCGCCGGGCAGGACATCGCCGATCACCGGCCAGTCATCCACCCATTTCAAAGGTTCCAGGTAGGTGATGCGGCCAAAGGCGCCGGTGCTGTTGAAGTGGACGAACCAGCCCTGCCCCGAAGGCGTCTCCACCCAGCCGCCCTGATGCGGGCCTTCGAGCGCGCTCCGGCCCTGCGCCAGCACGACTTTCGCCTCGTAAGGCCCGCGGATGGACCGCGAGCGCAGCGCCACTTGCGCGCCCTTCGAAACACCGCCGAAGGGCGCGAGGATATAGTACCAGCCATTGCGCTTGTAGAACTTGGGCCCTTCGAGGATCGGCAGGTTCTGCTTGTCCTCGACGATCACTTCGCCCGTATCCAGCACGCGTTTGCCGTCCGGGCTCATGCGGTGGAGGATCAGCGGCCCGGCGCCGTGGCGCGAGTGGACCAGCCAGGCCTGACCGTCATCGTCCCAGAAAGGACAGGGATCTTCCAGCAGGGGCTGGTCGATTACTTTGATCGGCGCGCTCCACGGCCCTTCCGGCTTTGCGGCGGTGGCCATGAAGATGCCTTCGTCCGGCGTTGCCCAGTAGACATAGAACAGGCCGCGGTGATGCCGGATCGAAGGCGCCCAGACGCCGCCCGCATAGCGCGTGCCGCCCACCGGCTTCGATATGCCGTCGTTCAGCGTGTGCGGCCCCGGCATGTCGTATTCCGGTGCGAAGGGCAGGCGCGGCAGGACATGACCGAGGATCGACCAGTGAACCAAATCGCGCGAATGCAGGATCGGGATTCCGGGCGAGAAATGGAAGCTCGACGCCACCAGATAGTAATCGTCCCCCACGCGCAGGACATCGGGGTCCGAATAGTCGGCATAGAGGATGGGGTTCTGATACGTGGCGCCGGGCGCCTCGGCCGTGACGGACGCTCCGCCCAGCGCGCAGACGCTCAACAGCGTGAGAACAGGCACTTTTCGTGCGATTGAAGCCATCCGCCCCTCCATTGCGGGGCGCACGGGGCGGATGTGACCGCTCCCGTTTCGCCTCCGCCGACCCTCTCTATTTTTCCCGATCATGGTGCGAAGCGAGACCTCGCGCAATGATTTTCGTTAGCGCTACCATTTCACAATCAAACAGGCATGATTTCGCCCTGCCCCGGGACGTTTACGACGCTCTTTCCGCTTGGGTAACTAAAGCGTGACGCCCCGCTTCCAGATCGCGATATCACGCTCGCCATTGAGTTCGTTCCGGGCCGGTCGCCCAGAAGCGATGGCGCAGATCGTTTCCATGATCGCCCTCGTCCCCGCCTCGAAACCGTCGTCCAGCACGACGGCCGTGTCGAAATCGATCCATTTCGATTTCCGCTGGGCGAGATCGTGATTGGTGGCGAGTTTGAGCGTAGGCACCGGGCTGCCCAGCGGCGTACCGCGCCCGGTCGAAAACAGCGTCAGCGTGACCCCGGCAGCGGCGAGCGCGGTCGTCGAGACGGCATCGTTCCCCGGCGCCTCCAGCAAGGTGAGACCACGCTCGGTAATCCGAGCACCATAGCGCAGAACCTTGCTGACGCGGGCGCGGCCACCCTTCTGCACCGCACCGAGCGATTTCTCTTCAAGCGTGGTGATCCCTCCGGCGACATTGCCGGGGCTGGGATTTTCGGAAATCGGCTCACCATGCGCGATGAAGTAGCGTTTGAAGTCGTTCACGACCTCAACGATGTCCTCGAACACCTCGCGGTTGACGGCGCGGCGCATGAGCAGACGTTCCGCCCCGAAAATTTCGGGTATCTCGGTGAGCACCGCATAGCCGCCGGCCTGCGTCACAAGGTCGGCGGCCCGACCGATGAGGGGGTTAGCGGTCAGACCGCTCAAGCCGTCCGATCCGCCGCACTTCAGTCCAAGGCGAAGCTCGGAAATATCGACCGGTTCGCGGCGATCTTGCCCTGCCATCGCGACGAGGTCCGCGATTGCCGCATGGGCATCCTCGTACTCGTCCTCGCTCATCTGCGCGCCGACGCTGCGCACGCGCTCGCGGCGTTCGGCGGGGATACGCTCCAGCAAGGCGGCAAGCTGGTTTTCCTCGCAGCCCAGCCCGAGCAGCAACACCCCGCCCGCGTTCGGATTGCAGGCCAGCGAGGCCAGCAACTGGGCCGTCGCGCCCAGATCGTCGCCCAATTGCGAACATCCCAGCGGGTGGGGAAAGGCGACGACGCTGTCGACCCGACCGGCATGACGGTCATTGGCTTCGCGGGCTATCCGCTCGGCGGTTCGGGCCACGCAGCCGACGGTCGGGATCACCCAGATTTCATTGCGCGTGCCCACGGAACCGTCCGCGCGGCGATAGCCGTCGAAGTGCCACGTGTCCGCAGACGGCGCCGACAGACCGCCCTCGTCCGGGACGTAAGAGTAGGGCTCTTCGGCAACCAGATTCGTGGAGATATTGTGGCTGTGAACATGCGCGCCGACCGGAATGTCCCGCGTGGCGGTGCCGATCGGCCAGCCGTAACGGCATACCAGCGCGCCTGACGCAATCGGCTCGATGGCGAACTTGTGGCCGCGTTCGATCGGTTCGATCAGCGTGACCGGGCCATTTGCAAGATCGATGGACTCGCCTGCGTCAAGCTGCCGCAAGGCTACCGCCACCTGGTCCTGCGGATCGATCTGGATGGCGGCGGGGATGTCCAAAATGCTCTCCTGACAAAACTCGTTACACTCTCTCGATTGCCCCGCGTTAACACTTGTGCCATCGCTGGCACAACATTTTTTGGGGACCGCCCTTGCCTAAATTGTCACTTGACCCGAACCGCCTGTTTCCGGCTGAAACCGCCACGCGTTCCGTGGCCCGCGAGCTGTATGATTCCATTGCGGGACTTCCGATCATCAGCCCGCACGGCCACACCGATCCGGCCTGGTTTGCAACCAACCAGCCGTGGGAAGACGCGACTTCACTCTTGCTGGCGCCGGATCACTATCTCTACCGGATGCTCTACAGTCAGGGCATCAGCATGGAGTCGCTTTGCGTTCCCGCCCATGGCGAGACCAGCCCGGCGGACCGGCGCGAGGCATGGCGGATATTTGCCGGCAACCAGCATCTTTTCCGGGGCACGCCCTCACGCCTGTGGCTGGATCACGTGTTTTCGGAAGTGTTCGGCTTCGAGGATGAGCTTTCCGCCGACACTGCCGACTTCTATTTCGACCGGATAGGCGAACTGCTCGGCCAGCCCGCCTATCGGCCCCGCGCGCTGTTCGAGCGCTTCAATATCGAACTCATCGCGACGACCGAGGGCGCGCACGAAGACCTCGTACATCACCGCGCGATCTGGGAATCGGGCTGGAGCGGCCGCGTCGTCACTGCCTATCGACCCGACGCCGTCGTCGATCCCGAGCATGAGGATTTCAAGGAAGCGCTCACCGCGTTCGGAGAGCTTTCCGGCGAGGACGTGTGGACCTGGCAGGGCTACCTGAAAGGCCATCGCGCCCGCCGGGCGGACTTCATTGCGATGGGCGCGACCTCGACCGACCACGGCCATCCCACCGCCCGGACAGCCAATCTCTCGGCGCAGGAAAGCGAAGCGCTTTTCAACAAGGTGATGCGCGGCAGTGTCTCGCCCGAGGAAGCCGAACTGTTCCGCGCCCAGATGCTGACCGAAATGGCGGCGATGAGCATCGAGGACGGCCTCGTGATGCAGATCCATCCGGGCGCCTGCCGCAACCACAACAAGTGGCTGCACCGGGAATTCGGACGCGACAAGGGCGCGGACATCCCGATGCGGACGGACTACGTATCAAGCCTGCAACCACTGCTGGACCGCTTCGGCAATTCACGGGACCTTTCGATCATCCTGTTTACGCTGGACGAGTCGACTTACGCCCGCGAACTGGCGCCGCTGGCAGGCCATTACCCGTGCCTGAAGCTCGGCCCGGCGTGGTGGTTCCACGACTCGCCCGAGGGCATGATGCGGTTCCGCCAGATGACCACCGAAACGGCCGGATTCTACAACACGGTCGGCTTCAACGACGATACCCGGGCCTTCCTCTCCATCCCGGCCCGGCACGATGTCGCCCGCCGCGTGGACTGTGCTTTCCTGGCAAGGCTCGTCGTCGAGGGCCGTCTGAAACAATGGGAAGCGGCCGAACTGGCCGTCGACCTGACGTATAATCTTGCCAAGCAGGCCTACAAGCTGGACGGTCCGCTGAAAAAGCCGACCGATCAATCGCTTGAAAAAGTCGTCGCGTCGGAATCGCGTGTCACGGTATAGCCGGGGCATGGAAGTTTCGGAACGGGGCGCGTCAGGCAACGAGCCCACTATCGCTGATGTGGCCGAGGCCGCGAAAACGTCGATCAGAACGGTTTCGCGGGTGCTGAACGATTCGCCCAAAGTGAACGAGGAGACGCGCGAGCGAGTCAAACGCGCCATTGCCCTGCTCAATTTCCGGCCAAGCCCGCGCGCGCGGGCCTTGGCCATGGGCAGGTCGCTGCTAATCGGCATGCTTCACAACGACCGCAATGCCCTCGTCCTGGACACCGTCCAGCGGGGTATCGGCGGTGAGGCGACGCGGCGCGGATATGAACTGATCACCCACTCGGTCGATCTTGGCGGCGACGAAGCGATTGCGGACGTTCTGGCTTTCGCACGTCGCACCCGCATCGATGGCCTCGTCGTGCTTCCGCCCGTTTCCGGGATCATCGGCCTGCCGGAAGCGCTGAAGGTCGAGAACATCCACGCCGTCGCCGTTTCGGCCGTTCATCTGGACGGCTACCCGGCAGTAGTCCTTTCGCACGAGCGCAAGGCCGCCGGCGATGTGGCGAAATACCTGATCGAGCTGGGGCACGATAATATCGCGCTGATCAATGGTCCGCAGGACATGATCTCGGCCCGGGAACGCAGATCCGGCTTTCTGGAAGCGCTGGATGAATCCGGGATAACTCCGGCCGCGGAGTTCGAAGGCGATTACACGCTCGCCTCGGGCCGGTCGGCCGCCGAGGAAATTCTCTCCCGCACATCGCTCCCGACGGCTGTTTTCGCCGCCAACGATATCATGGCGGCGGGCGTTCTGAAGATTGCCGCCGAAAAGGGAATTCGCGTTCCGGACGACCTGTCCGTGGTCGGTTTCGACGGCAGCGTCCTTGCCGAAATGCTGATCCCCAGCCTCTCGACCGTCTCGCGTCCCTTCGGAAAAATGGCGGAACTGGCGACCAGCCACTTGCTGAACCTGATCGAGGGCAAGCCGCTCAAGACGGACAGTCCGCCGCTCGGCCTGACACTTCTTCCTTCAAGATCCAGCGGCCCGGTGACGCCGAAGCGGCATTCGGAAAAGTAACGGTTCACGCCGCCGACAGCGTTTCCGGATCGCCCGCCGCCGTCTGATTGAGCAGCCCTTCCCGCTTGGCGACGACCGTTGCCACGAGCACTTGTCCCGCCACGTTGACGGCGGTTCGCCCCATGTCGATGATGGGATCGATCGCCAGCAAGAGACCCGCGCCCTCCAGCGGCAGCCCAAGCGTTGTAAGCGTAAGCGTGAGCATCACGACCGCGCCGGTCAGACCCGCGGTAGCCGCCGATCCAAGGACGGAAACGAACACGATCAGCACGTAATCGAGAAGATGCAGGGGAATGCCGTAGAAATTCGCGACGAAAATCGCCGCCAGCGCGGGGTAGATCGAGGCGCATCCGTCCATCTTGGTCGTCGCTGCCAAGGGCACGGCAAATGCCGCATAGCCCTTTTCGACGCCCATTCGTTCGACCACCAGTTCGGTAACCGGCAGCGTTCCGACCGACGCGCGCGATACGAAGCCAAGCTGGATCGCCGGCCAGGCTTTCGCGAAGAAGGTAAGCGGCGACAGCCCGTTGAGCAGAAGCAGGACGGGGTAGACGACCAGCAGCACGATACCGAGGCCGAGATAGGTCGCGGCGGCGAAACTCCCGAGCTGGTGCAGCATGTCCCAGCCGTAAGTCGCAACGGCCGTACCGATGAGCGCCGCCGAGCCGATCGGCGTCAGCTTGATGATCCAGCCCAGGACCGTCCGCATTACCGCCAGAAACGAGCGAATGACGGCCAGAAACGGCTCCGCCTTTTCTCCGAGACTGAGCGTCGCAAATCCGATTGCCAGCGAAATGACGACGATCTGAAGGGTGTTGAACGAAATCGCGGTGCTTGGGGCGCCGCTTTCAGCGATCTTGGTGCTGGCACTCAGGCCAAGGCTGTTCGCCGGGACCAGTCCTTTCAGGAAATCCAGCCAGGTCCCGACGTTTGCGGGGCGGTGGCTCGCCAGTGACCCGGCATCCACGCCCACTCCCGGCTGCACGACAATGCCAACGGCGATGCCGATCGATACCGCGATAAGCGCCGTGATCGCGAACCAGAGAAGCGTCTGCCCCGCCAGCCGGGCGGCGTTTTCAAGCCGGCGCAAGTTCGCGATCGACGTGACGATGGCAGCAAAGATCAGCGGCGGCACGGTCGCGCTCAGAAGCCCGACGAAAGTCGATCCGGTCGTCTTCAGCGCGACGGCAAGCCCGTTGAGTTCACCCCCGGCCCCGGTCCCCAGCGCGCGTGCCAGAAAGCCTAGCGCACCGCCGGCAAGCATGCCCACGAGCACCTGGAATCCGAAGCTTCGATAATTGATCGTCATTCATTCCACCCGGCACGGATCGTGCCATGCCATCTAATCTCAACTAAATTACTAGACAATATGTGGTCATGGCGGACAAGCAAATTTTTCTACGCCTCCGGATACCGGCCCACAGCGCAGGGTATGCCGGGAAGGCAACCTGCCTCCCGGTTCGCCCCCTTGAAAATGCGGCGACCTAGGCCTCGGTCATATCGCCGATCAGACCGTTCGGATGGTAGTGGCTCGGCGCCACGCCCACGCGCCGCTTGAACATGGTGGTGAAGGCCGAAGCGCTGTCATAGCCAAGGTCGAAGGCAATGGTGGTGACCCCTTCCCCTGCCGCGAGCCGGGGCAAAGCCACAAGTATACACGCCTGCTGGCGCCACGCTCCCAGACTGAGCCCGGTTTCCTTGCGGAACATGCGCGTAAAGGCCCGGCGGCCGATGCCCAGATCGTCCGCCCACTCGTCAATCGTATCGTGCGGCGTGGGTCGTTCGAGGAAGGCCTGACACTTGCGCGCAATGGCCGCCGTTCTGGGAAACGGCACCGCGAGCGGCACGGTGGGCGCGATCGCAAGTTCGGCCATCAACAGCGCCATCAGCTTCCCGTCACGGCTCTCCACATCATATTCCGGCTCGATCTCGCACGCCGCGGCGAGAAGACTGCCCAGCAGCGGCGATACCTGGATGACCTTGTTGCGATCGCCCAGCGAACCTTCCGCATCAGGCTCTATCAGCACGCTGCGCGTGCTCACCGCGCCGACCATCTTTACCGAGTGCGGGCATCGGGCGGGCGTCCAGACCGCACGCTCGGGCGGTGCCACCCATGCGCCGTGCGGCGTGCTGACAACGACCACGCCCCGCGCCGCATAGATCAACTGGCCGCGCCGGTGTTCGTGCCAATCCAGTTCGAAAGCAGGCGGATATTCGTTACCGATCCCGACAATCGGCCGCGGGATGTGTTCTACCGAAGCTGGATCCTTGATCGGCAATCTTGATGTCCCACTCGCGAAAGTGAAAGACCCATATAGGAATGCGGGCCACTTGTGCAGAGGTTAGGGGACATCCACCGACAACAAGAAGACACACGTATGAGCACGTCTGCAGCCGCCCCACGATCCGATGCACCTGAGATCACGGTCTTCAGCGTCATTCTCGCGATCAGTTTCTGCCACCTGCTCAACGACATGATGCAGTCTCTGCTGCCGGCCATCTATCCCAATCTGAAGACGGAACTTCATCTGTCGTTCTCGCAGATCGGGCTTGTGACGCTGGCCTATCAGATCACCGCGTCAATTCTTCAGCCTCTCGTCGGATTCTACGCGGACAAGCGGCCGACTCCGAATGCGCTGCCCGGCGGAACCCTGTTCTCGCTGGCGGGGCTGATGATCCTCTCGGCCGCGCACACTTACTGGCTGCTGCTGGTCGGCGCCTCGATGCTGGGCATGGGATCTTCGGTTTTCCATCCGGAATCGTCGCGCGTGGCGCGCATGGCGGCGGGCGGGCGGCACGGTCTGGCACAATCGCTGTTCCAGGTTGGCGGCAACGCCGGGCAGGCGCTTGGCCCGCTCGCGGCCGCGCTTGTCGTGGTCCGCTTTGGCCAGTCGAGCCTTGCGTTCTTCGCGCTGCTCGCGCTGCTGTCCTGTGCCATCCTGTGGAATGTCGGGCAGTGGTACAAGAACCACGGCCTGGCGCTTATTGTGTCGGGCCAGAAGAAGTCGATGGCCATGCCCGCGCTGCCGCGCAAGAAGGCCCTCGGCGGCATCGCCGTGCTCTTGGCCATGATTTTCTCAAAGTACGTCTATCTGGCAAGCCTCACCAGCTACTTCACTTTCTATCTGATCCATCGCTTTGGCGTCTCGGTGGAAACGGCGCAGTTCCACCTCTTTGCCTTCCTCGCGGCCGTCGCTGTGGGCACCGTCGTGGGCGGTCCGCTGGGGGACAAGTTCGGCCGCAAATACGTGATCTGGTTCTCGATCCTGGGCGCGTTGCCGTTCACGCTGCTGCTGCCGCATGCAAACCTGTTCTGGACCGGCCCGCTGACGGTGGCGATCGGGCTCATCCTCGCCTCGGCGTTCCCCGCAATCGTGGTGTTCGCGCAGGAGCTGGTGCCCGGCAAGATCGGCATGATCTCCGGGCTGTTCTTCGGCTTTTCGTTTGGCATGGGCGGCCTTGGCGCCGCAGTGCTCGGCGCCGTTGCCGATCGGGCGGGTATCGAGACGGTCTACGCGATCTGCGCCTATCTGCCGGCGATCGGCCTGCTCGCAGTCCTGCTTCCCGATCCGAAAAAGGGTAACTGAGCGCGGCCGGTAAGGCTCAGAAAGCGAAGGAGAGTTGATCGGGATGCGCCGAGCGCCGCCGCGATCCCCGCTCGCGGACGTTATCCTGATCGACCGTGCCGAAGATGACCTTGATCATGTTCAGCGCCCGCGCGTTGACCTTGCTCGATGCCTCAAGGCGCCGCACCGCCCGCGCCGGGTCGCGGTAGCCGATCGCCTTGCCCAACTCTATCTCGGACAGACCGCGATTCTTGCGGGCTGCTGCCAGTTCGGCCCCGGTCATGAGGAAACTCCGTGGATATCTCGCAATGCGGCAGCGACCGGTCGAAAAACCTGAAGCCGTGCCAGAGAATGGCGCGTTTAAGCCATTTTATCGCGGGAATTCCAGATGCGAATACCTTGCTATCCACTGCCTTTCCCCAACTTGTCGACAGGTGCCCGCGTCCCGAGCTGGCACCGCAGGCCGGCACGCAGCTTTATTGCCGAACCGGCCGCAGCCGCTGTCAGATTGCGATTGCCATTAGGCTCACGCGCCACCTATTGCCCTGATTCATCGACTCGTTTGCCGGGAAATCACCATGATGCCGCGCTATTTCATCCCGGCCCTTGCCGCGACCATGGCCGTCGCGCTGCCTGCCCGGGCTCAGGATGCCGTGAGCATCGACATCTATGCCATCCCGTCCAGACCGGTTGTCGAGGCCGTGGCAGCGGCCAGCAAGGATCTTGCGAAACGCGGCATGACGACTTTCTACGCGCAAGGTCATGCGGTGCATGCCACGCTGTACCTCACCCAGTATCCGGCCAATGCCGAGCCGCAGCTGGAAGCCGCGATTGCCGATATCGTCAAGGATTACAAATCCTTCCCCCTGATCCTCGACGGCAAGGAACGCACCGCTTCCAACTGGCTGTTCCTGCGCGTCAAATGGAGCCCTGCCCTGCAAAGGCTGGCGGATCTGGTGACTTTGGCGGCCGAGCCTTATCGCGATCACAACGTCTCTCCGCCCGGCTGGATGAGTCAGTATCCGGCCAAGCTTCCCGCCTTTGAACGCTACGGCTCGCCCAATGTGTTCATGCAGTTTGATCCGCACCTGACATTGCTCGCGAACGAGACCAATCCCGGCCTGGCGGCATTCATGGCGGAGACGGACAAGACCCAGCCGCAAACGGTGGGAGCAGTCGAAGGCGTCGGAATCGGCCTTGTCGACGCCAATGGTCAGGTCGTGAAAACCCTCGCCGAGTTCCGCTTCGCCGACCACCGCTGAAGCGCTAAACGGCTCGTCGTCCGCGCAAAGATAGCGGGCAGGACAAGCAGCGGCCGGATATCCGAAATCTCCTTGTAAACCAGACCTTCTCGCGCGGTTTGCCTCACGCGCGCGGGCATGTTCGGCACGCCTTTCGCTCCCACCAAAAGCCAACGCGGACGCGATTTGCCGAAAACCTTCCTCGCTCGGGCGTGATCGCTGCAAGCCGGAAAGTGGCGGATTACCGCGCTTTTTACGGGTCGCCGGCCCTGCCCACGTCGAACCTCAAGGCTCTCCCGCAACCTGGCGATCTGCGTTCATTCCGACTTTTGAGTACTCATTTTCCACCATGTCAAATTTGGGTGACTGAGATTAGGGAGGATTAATGCTCAATAGGTATTTTCCTTAACATGGACTCAAATAGTGCTAGATTGATGAACATCGGTAGTGACAATATGGAAAACAGTCCAAGAAATTGGCAAAAGTCCGGTGGAGAAGATTTGTCCTGTCTGCGCAACTTCGACTTTTGTGAACGCAATAGTCGCAGCATTCATCATGCGCGGGAGCCTTCTTTTCCTGAGGGAGTCGGAAGGAAATAGGCCGTGGCGCGATCCTCGACGACGCAGTGGGACCAATTGGCCCTGAACAGCCTGTTCGACTTGGTTATCCGGCATGTCGACTGCCCCATGGCGGTATTGACGCAGCATAAGGCCGATAGCGAACTTCCTGAAGTCATTGCCATTTCCCACATGGCGGACAGCCTTGCACATGGGATCGCCCATTCGATCCAGCAGGCCGCCGCCTATGACGATTGGCGGTCCGAATCCACGACACTGCGATGCGGGCATTTTGACATCGAGAATGTGCATTTGCCGGATCGCGTCCGAAATGCCCGCAGAATCACATTCTCCTGTCCGGTTGACTCAGCCTCGTTCCTGGCCCTTTCAGTCTGCCGCTTCGACACCGACGAGTGGGCGATGCGGGCCTTGGCCGCGCAGGGAATTCACAGCTGGGTGGAGGCTTATCTCCGACTTTTCTGGGAAGCGAAACTGCATCGCGGCCGCGCGGCGGCGCTGGCGGAGGGGCTCGATCTATTTGATTTCGGGACCTTTCTTCTGGACGCGGACGGAAACATCATTTTCGCCAATGTTCGCGCGTTGCATTTCCTGGAACTGGGCAATGGCCTGCGCCGGGCCGGACAGTCGGTCACGGCCACCGATTTCGACAACGCAGTGCGATTGCAGACAGCGATTCACCACCTCGCCCACGACCAGCACAGCGCCGCAACCGAGATCGACGGAACGTCGCTGATACTCATCCAGCGTGTGAACGCCCGGCCGCTTGTCGCCGTCGTGGCGCGGTTGCCCGATGCGTCGCCTGCGCATGGCAGTGCGGCCATCGCCCTTTATGTCCTTGATCCCGATGTCGATGCCCGGCCGCTCGCAACAGCACTGTGCCGCGCCCATGGCCTGACGATTTCGGAAACCGAACTGGTCATGCGCCTCGTCAAGGGCCTGACCATCGATGCTGCCGCGCGTGAAATGCATATCCAGCCGCAAACCGCGCGCGCCTACCTGAAACAGATTTTCGCCAAGACCGATACCCACCGCCAGACCGATCTCGTGCGGATGATCCTTCGCGGCGTGGTTCATATCAGGCCGTTTGCCGCTCCCCCCTCAAATGGGGGTACGGATTTCGCTCATTTGAGGGCAGGGCAAACACCTGTCTGGGGCTAAGCCGCCCAATCGCTTCGAGTTATATCGCCGAACTGCGGCGTCTTGCGGAAAAGGTGTCGTCTTGGAGGCTCTGAGCAGCCGTTTAACGCGAGAGGAATAGCCATGAGATATGCTCTGTTATTGACTGCCTCGGTCGGCGCATTCGCCTTGGTTGCGGGCCCTGCGCTTGCACAAACAGCCGGTAGCGGCGGCAGCCTTGCCGATGCCACCCGTAATTCGACCGCAACGTCCACCGACAGTTCGACGAACACCTCCACGAACACCTCCACCCCCACCGACAATTCGAATTCCAGCAATTCGGCCGGCCTCGGTTCAGCCAACAACGGTGGCACTTCCGCGGTAACGACGGACGTCAATGCCACCGGCGCCGCCAGCGATTCCAGCGGCCCTGGTTCCGCCAACAATGGCGGCACTTCCGCAGTGACGACGGACTCGCACGACGCGAGCAACAGCAGCGACTCCAGTGGCGCGAACTCCGCCAATAACGGCGGCACGTCCAATCTTGCAGTCGACGCCCACGACGGAAGCAACAGGAGCGACTCCAGCGGCGCGAACTCCGCCAATAACGGCGGCACATCCAATCTGGCCGTCGATTCCCATGACGAAAGCAACAGCAGCGATTCGAGTGGGCTTGGTTCGGCCAACAACGGTGGCACGGCCAATCTGGCGGTAAATGCTTCGGGCGCGGGCAGTGACTCCAGCGGCGTCGGCTCTGCCAACAATGGCGGTACTTCGACGAGCACCTATACGACCCAGACCACCTATTCGTCGCTTGCAGGCAGCGTGACCGGCGGTGAAGTCACCTTCTGGCAGCCTTCCGAAGGCGGCTCGGGCGGCGGCCGCGGCGATGGCGGCAATGCAAACGCAGGCAGCCGTGGCGGCGGTGACGGTGGCACCGGCGGTGCCGGCGGCACTGGTGGTGCAGGTGGTGCTGGCGGATCGCCGGTCATGACCTGGAACGCCACGTTCGATAACGGCGCGTTCTCGAACTTTGCCGGTCTGAACGCGATGAACGTCAACACCGGCGTGTTCGCATCGCAAAATGCCAGCATCAATGTGGGCGCGACCATCGGTACGCTCTCCTTGGGCCAGTAGGCCATGAATGAGGGACCGGCCGCCCGCTGGGCGGCCGGTGTCTCTCGGTGCAGTTCCACGCGAAGGAGATGCTCTCTTGTCCCGCTCTCACATTCTCCTTGCCGGAGTCTTCGTACCCGGCCTGCTTCACGCTGCACCCGCATTTGCTTCTGACGATCCCGGCCAGCCGAACGCGGCGCCGCCGGACACCCCAATCGCCCAGCTGAACGCGGCCCCCGATCTCACCCTGCCGGAACCGAAGATCGGAACCGACGCACCCTTTGGCGCCGCCACTGTCGTCGATGAGGCCAAGCTGGCCGACATCACGGGCATGGCCGACGTCAAGGCCCAGGAGCAGACGGCAAACGCGAACAACATCAGCACGATTTCCGGGAATATCATCAACGGTGATCCCACCACCGGCACAATATCATTCGACGGCGGAGCATTCGGCGCCTTCAACGGGCTGGCGCTGATCAACACGAACACGGGCAACAACGTGTCCATCAACTCCGCGATGAATGTTAATGTCGCGATTCAGTAACGAGGCCAAAAGCGGGGCCGATAAAGGGATCAGTCGCGGCGCGGCCTGCCTAGTGATGGCTACCGGCATGCTGCTGACGGCCTGTGCCAGTCATCCGATACCTCCAACCGGTTCCACCCTCAGCCTTGCCGCGGGCGACTATGCGTTGCCGGTCAAGAGCATGGCCGAACGCCGCTTTCTGACAGTGGTGCGCCAACGGTACGATTTCAGCTGCGGATCGGCGGCGCTCGCGACCCTGCTGCGGTACCATTATGGCGACCTTCAGAACGAGCAGAGCATCTTCGTGGGCATGTGGAACGAGGGGGACCGCGAACAGATCAAGCGTCTGGGCTTTTCCCTGCTGGACATGAAGCGCTACCTTAATGCGCGCGGTATTAAGGCAAACGGCTATGTCGTGACGCTGGCCGATATCCAGCGGACCGAAGTGCCCGGCATCGCGCTGATCAATCTGAAGGGTTACAAGCATTTCGTCGTGGTGAAGGGCGTGGAGGACGGCAAAGTCCTGATCGGCGATCCTTCGCTGGGCATCCGCCTGATCGACGCGAAGCAATTCAGTTCGATGTGGAACGGCATCCTGTTCGCGCTCGCCGATGGGCTGGAGCGCGGCAAGAGCAGCTTTGGCCGCAAGGAGGAATGGGCCCTCGCCCCGCGAAGCCGGGTGACCGAGATGATGGAGCCTGCCAGCCTGCAGGCCCTCGAACTCACCCGCGCCCAGCCCTATCCGTTCGTGATGTAGGAGGTGGCAGTGGCATCGTGGCGCGCAGGCAGCTGGTGGATTGCAGGAGGTCTGCTGGCGGCAGGCATCGCCAGCCCGAGCCACGCCGCGGCAGATCTGGATCCCCAGTCGGGTCCGATCTCGCCCCTCTCCGCCCCCGGTACGAGCGCGATGTCTGCCGACCGTGATCCGGGGAGCCCCCTGTTCGGGGCAGCCGCAACCCTGACGGACACCGAACTCGATGCAATGCGCGGCGGTTTCGAACTGCCGAACGGCATGGACGTGGTGGTCGGCGTGGATATCCAGACTTTGGTGAACGGAACGCTGGCGCTGCGCAGCGTGCTCAATAGCGATACGGGTACACCGGTAGTATTCGTTGGCAACGGCACCGGCGCCGTCAGTTCCTCGGGCACGGGAACCGGCACGGCCGGCGGGGTCGTCGTCCACGTCGGAGATGCAACGACGACGATCCAACCCGTGGCGGGGGAGCAGCAGGTCTCGCTGACTCCCAATGGTCCGGCCGTATCGACCCCATCGGGATCGGTGCAACTCGTCAAGAACGACAGCGGTTCGCAAGTGATTCTGAACGGAAATTCGCTTGAATTGCGTCAAATGATTGGTAGCTTAACCGGAAGTATTGTTGCAAATACAGCCAACGACAGAACCATAGACACCGTGGTCACGATCAACGTCGCGGTGCCCAACTCCGGAATTCTCGTCGGCAACTCGTTGCTGCGGGCGGATTCGATTGCTCTTGATACAGCGGGTCGCGGCATTCGCTAGATGAACGCGATAGTGGGGAGGGTTGATGAGAGGCTTTCTGGCAAGCACCGTCGTGCTGTTCGCAATATTGCCCCGGCCGGCTCTGGCTGAAACCGAACCGGATGGCAGCACAGCCGATGCGGCAAAGCGCACGGCGCCGGATCTAGCCAAGCTTCAGGCACAGATAGACTCTCAGCGCCGCGCGATAGAAGATCAGCGCCACGCTCTCGACGCGCAGGAATTGCAGCTTCGCCAGCTTCAGGATTCCTTGCTGGATGCCATGCGCGCAAGGGGCATTCCCGGCCCGCAGTTCGGGCAGGGCCCTTCGCCCGTCCCCTCGACATCGTCGCTGGCATTGGCCCCGCAATCCGACGCGGCTCAGCCCGCCACTCAGCCGGGAGCCCAATCGTCCGACTCCCTGACCAGCGTAGGCGAGAAGCCGACCGAGCGGCCGCGCCCGCAGGAAGTCGCCGTGTTGGCGGCGCAAGGCAGCGTCCTGACCAAGGCAGGCCGCCTCACGATCGAGCCCACGTTCGAATATACGCGTGACGACCGCAACCGCTTCGTGTTTCGCGGTATCGAAATTCCGCAATCCGTGCTGGTGGGCGTCTTCGACATCAATGAAAGCCGGCAGGACGTTCTCACTGCCGCAGCCACGGTACGCTACGGGCTGACCAACCGCATCGAAGTGGGCGTTCAGGTCCCGTGGGTCTATCGGGACGACACGGCAGTCCTGGTTCCACTCGTACAGAACCCGCCGCAATCGGGCACCGGAACCGTGAACACGTCCGCAAACGGATCGGGGCTGGGCGACATCCAGATGCTGGCCCGCTATCAGATCAACAACGGAACGCACGGCTGGCCGTTCCTGACGGCCAATTTGCAGGTCGTGGCACCCACCGGCTCCGATCCGTACGGAGTTCCCCGCGATGCGCTGGGCAATGCAACCAAAGCGGCGACAGGCTTCGGCTTCTGGGGGGTGGAGCCCAGCGTGACGGTCATCATGCCGTCCGATCCGGCCACGATATTCGGCGTGCTGGGTTACAACCAGAATTTCGGCAAGAACGTGAACACGCGGATCAGCGACGCGCAGATCGATCACGTGAAGCCCGGTTCGGGCCCCAGCATGACCCTTGGCGTCGGCCTCGCGCTCAACGAACGTACGTCGATCAGCTTTGCCTACGCGCACAACTGGCTTTTCGGCACCAAGAGCACCCTTCGCCCGATCGAGATCCAGAACGGGATCCAGACCTACGGCGATCCGCTTACGACTAAGACCCGCGATCTTCAGATCGGGCGTTTCCTGTTCGGCCTCAGCTATCGCGTCAGCCAGCGTACGACGGTCAACTGGACCGTGGAAATGGGCGTTACGGAAGACGCGCCCGATCTTCAGACTGGCCTTCGGATTCCGATCACCTTCTTCCAATAGAGGCACGAACCGAACGGGCACCCGCTGCCCGTTCTTGAAAGCCCTGCCCCGTTCTTGACAACTCCGCCCGCGGCGCAGATAGTTCACCATATGGTGAAGTGTTTTGAATCGAGTCTAGACCGCACTTTTGCAGCGCTGGTCGATCCCACCCGCCGGGCGATCCTGACACGGCTGGAAGGCCATGACGGCTTGTCGATCAGTGAACTGGCGGATCCTTTCCCCATCAAGCTGCCCGCCGTGATGAAGCATCTCGACGTCCTGATCGACGCCGGGCTCATCACGCGGACGAAGCAAGGACGCACCGTCTCGGTCCGGCTCGCGCCTGCGCCCATGGAGGAAGCGATGAACTGGCTCGGTCGCTACGAGCGCTTCTGGTCGGCGCGCCTTGATCGGCTGACCGCTTATGCCGAGGCCGAGGAGGCCAGGGCCCGCGAAATCGAGACCGGCGGGATCGGAAAGAACGACCTATGACCTCGCTGACCCTCGTCCGTCGAATTGCTGCGCGCCCATCGATCGTGTTCGACGCGCTGACCACGCCGGACGGCATCGCTGCGTGGTGGGGGCCGGATGCCGGGGCGGTCCTGATGGCGCAGACGGACGTGCGTGTCGGCGGGCATTGCCGGATCCGCTTCCGCATGCTCGACGGCACCGAGCACGAGAGCGACGGCGAATATCTGGAAGTCGACCCGCCCCACCGCCTCGTCATGAGCTTTCGCTGGACCGAAGGCGGCGAACCGGAAGAAAACGGCGCGGTCTCGCGGATCGAGATCGCTCTACGCCCTATCGAGATCAATGCGGGCAGCAACAGCGGCGCCGGCACTGAACTCACTTTCACCCATGCCCGATTGCAGAACGAGGTGTCGCGGGCCAGCCACGCGGACGGCTGGAGCGGCTCGCTCGACAAGTTGGTGCGCCATTTTGCGCCAGTCGTGGAGACGGACGATGAAGCATGAAATCGTTTCTCAGGCCGAATGGATCGAAGCCTCGCGCGCTCTGCTCGCCGAAGAGAAAGCCTGGACGCATGAGCGTGACCGCCTGGCGGCAAAACGCCGGGCGCTGCCTTGGGTGAGAATAGAGAAAGACTATGTCTTCGAAGGGCCGGACGGTCCTGTCTCGCTGGCCGACTTGTTCGACGGGCGCAGCCAGTTGATCGTCTACCACTTCATGTTCGCGCCCGAATGGGAAGAAGGCTGCGCCGGTTGCTCGTTCCTGTCTGACCAGATCGACGGCGCGCGTCAACATTTCGAGCATAACGATGTCAGCTGGGTCGCCGTGTCCCGCGCACCGATCGGGAAGCTGGAGGCCTATCGCCAGCGGATGGGCTGGCAGTTCACCTGGGTCTCATCGGGCGGCAATGACTTCAATCACGACTTCCACGTCTCGTTCGCCGATGAAGAGCGGCGGAACGGCGTGTTCTACAATTTCCAGCAACAACCCGATCCTGAAATCAGCGACCTTCCGGGCGCCAGCGTGTTTTTCCGCGACGAGGATGGCGCGATCTACCACACCTATTCCAGCTATGCGCGCGGGAACGAGACCGTATTGGCCGCCTATGGCTGGCTGGACATGGTGCCCAAGGGACGCAACGAGCACGACGGCGGCAATCTTGGCGACTGGGTGCGCCGGCATGACAGTTACCCCGATGACGGCCGTACCCGAGTGACCGCCCCAGCAGGCGTCTGACAATGCTGTGCTGCGGCCTCGTGGCACTTATCGCGGCAGCCGTCGCCGGATTCTGGCGGCGGCTGCGCGGCTATCCCCGATGGATGCTGATCGGCAGCGGCGCGATGCTCTTGGCCCTCCCCGCTGCCGTGCTGGCCGCCGCCGCGCAAACGCGGGAGAATGGGCAAGGCAGGCAAAGCGTTCTCATGCAGGCGATGCAATCGATCTGTGGATGACGCACCTGGGCCTAGCTGCTTGTCTTTGCGGGCGAAGCAGGCCAGTCTTCGATTCAGCACGGAGCCGCGGATTCGCGTCACGGCCGCTGGGGTAATGGGCAAGGAACGGGATGGACTATGAGTTCAAACCACATGAGCGCCCCACGCTGGCCGGCTCACCCGCCAATCCCGATCATCCGGACAACCGCCGTCGCCTCTATTTCCTGATCGGCATCCTTGTCGGCATCACCGGCGGGCTGGCCAATGCGCTGGTCACCGTCAACCTTGCCTTCGCGCAAGGCACGCTGGGGCTGGATACCAACGAAAGCGCCTGGCTCACCGCCGCCTACCTGATGACCAACGTCACCGCGAACCTGCTGCTGGTGAAGTTCCGCCAGCAGTTCGGATTGCAGACCTTCATCCGCCACATCATGGTGGTCTACGCCGTTACCACCATGCTGCACCTGCTGGTCCACGGGTTCTGGAGTTCGGTGGCGGTTCGCGCGGTCAGCGGGCTTGCGGGTGCCGGGCTCTCCACCCTGACCACGCTCTATCTTACGCAGGGCATGTCTCCGGCCAAGCGCAGCATGGGGGCGATGATCGGCCTTTCGGTATCGCAGCTCACGACGCCGCTGGCGCGCATGATGTCCCCCGGCCTGCTGATTTCGGGCGACTGGCACATGCTCTACCGTTTCGAACTGGGGCTGGCGCTGGTCACGCTGGCGGCGATCATGACACTGCCGCTGCCGCCCAGTGAGCGGATCAAGGCGTTCGAGCGGCTCGATTTCGTGGCGTTCACGATGCTCGCGCCCGGCCTCTGGCTGCTGATCGCGGTCCTGTCCGAAGGGCGCATCGAATGGTGGACAGAGCGGGCGTGGATGGGCTGGTCGCTGGCGGCCAGCGTGGCGCTGATCTCCGCCGGTTTCATCCACGAGCATTTCCGCAGCAACCCGCTGATCAACACGCGCTGGATCGGCACGCGGGAGATGCTGCGCCTGTTCGCGGTGGCGGCCACCGTCCGCATCCTGCTGTCCGAACAGACATTCGGTTCGGTGGGCCTGCTCAACACGGTAGGCATGATCAACGACCAGATGGTGATCCTGAACGGCCTGATCGTGCTGGCCTCCATCGCCGGGCTGTTGTTCGCTCTGGCCATGTTCAACCCCGCGCATCCCGGGCGCCTGATCAACCTGGCGGTGGTGCTGATTGCAATCGGCTCCTTCATGGACGCCAATTCCACCAATCTTACGCGCCCGGCGAACCTCTATTTCAGCCAGGCGCTGATCGGCTTCGCCGCGATGCTGTTCCTGGCCGAGACGGTGGCTATCGGATTTGCGCGGGCGCTGCTGGGCGGCGGCAAGAACATGGTGAGCTTCGTCGTGCTGTTCGGCATGAGCCAGAGCGTGGGCGGCCTTGTCGGAACCGCGCTCTTGGGCACATTCCAGACCCTGCGCGAGAAGTACCATTCGCACGAGCTGGTGCAGAGCATCGTCATGACCAACCCGCAAGTGGCGGATCGCCTGCGCGCGGGAGGAGGCGCGTTTTCCAGCGTGGTGGGAGATCCGGTGCTGCGTTCGGCGGAAGGGGTGGCGCTGCTGTCGCAGCAAGTGGCGCGAGAGGCGAATATCCTCGCCTACAACGACGTCTTCCTGCTCTCCGGCTGGCTGGCGGTGGCGGCGGTCGTGTGGGGCATCACCATTCGTCTGGGCATCCGGCGACGCAGGGAGGAATCGCCGATCATCCTGCTCCAGCGCGAAATGCAGGCGCGCAGCGCTGCGCAGGCGGCAGCGGCCGCGGGTGGACCTCCGGCGGATCGGGATTGAGAAAGCAGAGGGCTGGCGTGGAAGGCAGTGGAGAACGCGATACGGCTGGGGCCGATACTGCTGGGAACGGCGCGAGCGGCGTCGATACCCAGATCAATCCCCCGGCGGGCTGGAGCCCCCCGGTCAAGAGCCGCTGGACGGTGGCCGCGATCGTCGTGCTGGCGGTGCTGGGCGTGCTTTCCATCCTGTATGCCTGGGACCTGCCGCCCTTCGCGGGATGGTCGCAGCGGACCGACAATGCCAATGTTCGCGGCAAAGTGACGGTCATCAGCCCGCAAGTGAACGGCTATGTCACCTCGGTTCCGGTGCGCGATTTCCAGCATGTGAAGGCGGGAGAAGTGCTGGCGACGATCGACCGGCGCATCTATCAGGCGCGGGTCGAGCAGGCGAAGGCCAACCTTGCCGGGCAGATCGCCGCGCTGTCCAATTCCGAACAGAGCCAGCGCTCGCGCGAGGCGGCGCTGCTGGGGCAGGAAGCCGGGATCGCCAGCGCCAAAGCGCAGCTCGTTCGGGCGCGGGCCGACATGAAGCGGGCCGATGCACTGGTGGCGGACGGCTCGATCTCGGAGCGGGAGCGCGACCAGACATTGGCCACCCTGCTCGCCGCAGAAGCGGCGGTGCGACAGGCCGGCGCCTCGCGCGCGATCGGCGGTCAGGACGTGCGATCGGTGATCGTCGGCCGGGGCGGTCTTCAGGCGGCGGTGGAAGCGGCGCAGGCGCAGCTCCATCTGGCACAGATAGACCTCGACAATTCGGTGATCCGCGCGCCGGTGGACGGGCGCCTTTCGGAAATCGGCGTGCGTAACGGCGCCTATGTCTCGGCGGCCACGCAGCTCATGTTCCTGGTGCCGGACGACATGTGGATCATCGCCAACTTCAAGGAGGCGCAGACGCGGGACATGCGCGTGGGCCAGCGGGCCCATTTCCGCGTGGACGCGCTGGGCGGCGCGCGGCTGACGGGCCATGTGCAGGATATCGCGCCCGCCACCGGCTCCGAATTCGCGGTGCTCCGGGCGGACAACGCCACCGGCAACTTTGTGAAAGTGGCGCAGCGCATTCCGGTGCGGATCAAGATCGATCCCGGGCAGGCCCTCACGCAGCGGCTGCGGCCGGGCATGTCGGTGGAGATCACCGTGTCGACGAGGGATTGATGCGGCGCCTTGCCATCGTCGCAAGCCTGCTGGCGCTGACTGCCGGTTGCGCGGGACCGCCTGTAGCCCTCGCGCCCGTGGAGCCCGTGGTCGCGCCCGCAGAGTGGCGAACCGACGCAGGGCCGACTGCGCCGCTCGACCGCGCATGGTGGCAGGCCTTCGGCGACCCGCAGCTTACCGCACTCGTCGAAGCGGCTCTGGCGCGCAACATCGACATCGCGCAGGCCGCCGCCCGCATCCGCGACGCGCGCGCGCAGGAACGGCTGGCCCATGCGCAGTTGCTGCCCACGGTCGACGCGGCAGCCTCGGCATCGGATTCGCGCAGCATCGATGCCTTCGGGGTCGCAGAGGTGCAGCAGATCGCGCAGCCGGGCGTGCAGGCGGCGTGGGAAGCAGACATTTTCGGGCGTCTGGCAGACCAGCAGGCAGCGGCGCGCGCGGGGTGGCTGGCCAGCCAGGCAGCGCGGGATTCAATCCGCCTCTCGGTCGCGGCGACGGCGGCAAACGGCTATATCGCCTTGCTCGGCCTCGACGCGCAGCTTGCCATTGCCCAACAGACGCTGGACGCGCGGCGCCGGGAACTGCAACTGGCAGAGCGCCGGGTCGGCGCGGGCTATTCGCCGCGTCTGGACCTTGCGCAGGCACAGGCCGAGTATCAGGCCACCGCCCAACTGATCCCCTCCTTGCGCGAAGCCACGGCGCGGCAGGAAAATGCCTTGCGCCTGCTCGCAGGGAACGTGCCCGGCGGCGTCGCGCGCGCCACTTCGCTCGCCCTGCTGACAGAGCCGGTGATCCCGGAAGGCCTGCCGTCCCAGCTCTTGGCGCGCCGACCGGACGTGGCGCAGGCCGAGCTGCAACTGGCTGCCGCCGACAAGTCGCTCGCCGCTGCCCGCAAGCGTTTCCTGCCGCAGCTTCAACTCACCGGCTCCGGCGCCTTGGTATGGTCCTCGCTGCTGGTGGGTGATCCGATCGGAGTGTGGTCTCTGGGTGGCAGCATCCTTGCGCCGATCTTCGAAGGCGGACGGCTGCGCGCCGGGGCCGAAAGCGCCGCCGCCCAGCGGGACAATGCCGCGCTGGCCTACCGCAAGGCCGCGCTCACCGCCTTTCGCGAGGTGGAGGACGCGCTTGGCTCGGCCCGGGAAGCGGACGAACTCATGACCATCCTGGCCGCCCAGCGCACGGCAGACGCCGAAGGCCTGCGCCTTGCCACCAACCGCCGCCGCGAGGGCTATTCGCCCTATCTTGAACAGCTGGTTGCCCAGCGCGGCCTGCTCAACGTGGAACTCAACCTCGTGCAGGCGCGGACGGCGGCGTTGCAGGCACGGGTATCGCTCTATCTGGCGATGGGCGGCGGCTGGAGCCGCGATGCGGTCGCAGGGCTGGAAGCCTCGCCGTAGCGCGTGATCGCGTTCGCGACGACTATGGATCGGCTATTGGCTTGGCAGAGCCAATTCGATAGAGCGGCGGCAAGGTGACAGGCGTGCCTGTTGCCGGACATGATCGTGCCGGTGCCCCCGAAGGGGCTTAATCGGGAATGCGGTGCGGGGGTGTAGCCCCCAAATCCGCGGCTGTCCCTGCAACTGTAAGCGGATAGCGCGATGCACACGCCCTTTTAAGGGCAGCCACTGGACCGGCGCGTTGCCGGTCTGGGAAGGCGTGTATCAAGCTGTGACCCGCGAGCCAGGAGACCTGCCGGCGCACTGGTCGCTCTTGCCCTGACCCAGGGGATGGTCACGGCACGGTTCTTCTCCGTCTGGGCGACGAAGCTGTGTGGCTGGGGCTGCACGGTCGCGTGGTGGTGGGCGTAGTTCGCGCCTGCCCATCGCCGCGCGTCGGCCGGCCATGTCGGTATGCCCCGCCTTCGTTCGCCCGGCGCGCGGAGAGCGATTTTGGGTCCGCTGGAAGGGGATCGAAGCGGCGGCACGGTAAGGGGATGGTGCCCCGATGCCTGGCGCCCGATGATGGCGGGAGACGGGCTGCTGGTCCGCGTAAAGCCGCGTCTCGGCCGCCTGATGCCCGCTCAGGCCGTGGCTCTGGGCGAAGCGGCGCTCGCGCATGGGTCGGGTGCGCTTGACCTTACACGCCGCGCGAACCTGCAAATTCGCGGTGTGAGCGAGGCCGAATGGCCGCGCCTGCTCGACCGGTTGCTGGAGACCGGCCTCGTGGATGCGGACGCAACACGCGAAGCCCGGCGCAATATCCTCGTCTCGCCCGCATGGCGCCCCGGCGAGGATACCCATCGCATCGCTCGCGAACTGGACGAGCGCCTCGACGAATTGCCCGTACTACCGGGCAAGGCCGGTTTCGTCATCGACGCCGGACCTGTGCCGATGCTGTCCGCCGAACCCGGCGATTTCCGGATCGAGCGCGGGCGCGACGGCATGCTCCTGCTGCGCGCCGATGGACGCTCTACCGGCATAGGACTGGCGCCGGGCGGGGAAGTCACCGCACTGATCGATCTGGCGCGCTGGTTCATGGCAAGCGGCGGTGCAAGTGCGGGCCGCATGGCGCGCCATTCCGCACCCTTGCCGGACTGGGCGAAAGGAACCGCCGCCCCCCGGCTCGCCGCGCCCCTGCCCGTCCCCGGCCGTCACGCGATGGGCGCCGCCTATGGCCTGCCTTTCGGCCGCGTGAGCGCGCAAGCCTTCCTGCGATTGGCGCAGGACTCCGGCGTGGCGGGCATTCGCACGACGCCCTGGCGCATCCTTCTGGCTGAGGGGCCTGGGCCGATCGAGCACGACGGCCTGTCGATCGATCCCCTCCATTCGCTGCTGCGCGTCGATGCCTGCCCCGGCGCGCCCGACTGTACGCAAGCCAGTGTCGAAACCCGGATGCTCGCCGCTCGCCTCGCGCCGCATGTCTCCGGGCATTTGCATGTTTCGGGTTGTACCAAGGGCTGCGCCCATCCCGGTGCCGCCGACGTGGTCGTGACCGGGCGTGACGGTGCCTACGACCTTTCCTTCAGCGCGTGCGCCGGTTCTCCGCCCCTTCGCTCGGGTCTGAATGCCGCAGACCTCCTCGCCCATTTTGGAGTCGCTTGATGCCTTACGATTATGAAAAGGACGGCGCGGCGATCTACCGCCAGTCCTTTGCCACCATCCGCGCGGAAGCCGACCTTGCCCGCTTCTCCGCCGAGGAGGAGCCCGTTGCCGTCCGCATGATACACGCGGCGGGCATGGTCGAACTGGCAGCGCATATCCGCTTTTCCGCCGGCTTTGCAGTCGCCGCGCGCGCGGCTCTGGCTGCGGGAGCGCCCGTTCTCTGCGATGCACGGATGGTGTCCGAAGGCATTACCCGCGCGCGTCTACCGGCCTATAACGGGGTCATCTGCACTCTCGGCGATGCCGAAGTGCCGGACCTTGCGCACCGGATCGGCAACACCCGCTCGGCGGCCGCGCTGGAACTGTGGCGGCCGCATCTCGGCGGCGCGATCGTCGCCATCGGCAATGCGCCGACCGCGCTGTTTCACCTGCTCAACATGCTTGAGGACCCCGACTGCCCTCGCCCGGCGGCCATCATCGGTTGCCCGGTGGGCTTCGTCGGCGCGGCCGAGTCCAAGCATGCTTTGTGGCTGACCGCGCCGGTTCCCTGCTGCATCGTCGAGGGACGGCTTGGTGGGAGCGCCATTACCGTGGCGGCCGTCAACGCACTGGCGAGCCGCGCGGAATGAGCGCGTCAGGAACCATCCACGGCGTCGGCCTCGGTCCCGGTGCGGCGGACCTGCTGAGCGTGCGTGCCGACCGGCTCGTGCGCGGCACGCGGCAAATCGCCTATTTCCGCAAGAAAGGACGCGCGGGCCGCGCGCGGAGCACCGTCGACAGCCTGCTGCGGACCGATGCGGTCGAAATCGCGATGGAATACCCGGTCACAACCGAAATTCCGCTCGACGATCCCGCTTACAATGCCTGCCTTCAGGCTTTCTATGCCGATTGCACGGAACGGCTGGCGGAGGCTGCGAGCGGCGGCGAGGACGTCGTCGTGCTTTGCGAGGGGGATCCGTTTTTCTACGGCTCGTTCATGCACCTGCACAGCCGGCTCTCCGGGCGGGTGCCGGTGGAAGTTGTGCCTGGCATCACCGGCATGGCTGGCGCCTGGAACGCGACCGGGCTGCCGATCACGTGGGGAGACGATGTGCTGACCGTCGCGATGGCGACGCTGCCCGAAGCGGAATTGGCGCGCCGTATCCACGATACCGATGCGCTAGTGGTGATGAAGATCGGCCGCAATCTGCCGAAGCTGCGCCGCGCGGTGGCTGCCGCCGGACGCGAGGATGCGGCGTGGCTGGTCGAATATGCGGCCATGCCCGAGCAGCGGGTGACGCGGCTTGTCGATGCCGAGAACGTCGCGCCCTATTTCTCGATCCTGCTCATCCACGGTCAGGGACGCAGACCGTGAGCGGATGGATCGCGGTCGCGGGCCTTGGGCCAGGGGACGAGGCGCTCGTCACGCCTGAAGTCACGCAGGCGCTGGCCGAGGCGACCGATGTAGTGGGCTACGGTCCCTATGTGGCGCGGGTTGCGCCCCGGGACGGGCTGGTGCTTCACCCATCCGACAACCGCGTGGAGCTTGAGCGGGCGGCCGTGGCGCTGGACCTTGCCGCGCAGGGTCGCCGGGTGCTGGTCGCGTCCTCGGGCGATCCGGGAGTCTTCGCGATGGCTGCCGCCGTGTTCGAGGCGCTGGAGGACGGCCCGGCGCACTGGCGCAAACTCGATATCCGGGTGCTGCCCGGCATCACCGCGATGCTGGCGGCAGCAGCCCGCGCCGGAGCGCCGCTCGGTCATGATTTCTGCGCGATCAATCTGTCCGACAACCTCAAGCCCTGGCAGGTGATCGAGAAAAGGCTGCGGCTCGCGGCCGAGGCCGACTTTGCGATGGCGTTCTACAATCCCCGCTCACGCGCGCGGCCGGAGGGGTTCGCCAAGGCGCTTACGGTTCTGCGCGAAGCCTGCGGAGATGACCGGCTGGTCCTCTTCGCCCGCGCGGTGTCCACGCCGGAAGAAGTCCTCCGGATCGTCCCGCTTCGCGAGGCGCGGGCGGAAATGGCGGATATGCGCACGATGGTCATCGTCGGATCCAGCCGCACCCGGATCATCGAACGACCCGGCGCGCCGATCCTCTACACCCCGCGCTCAGTGCCGGAGGATGCCTCGTGACCGAGCCACCGAAGGACATCCTGCGACCCGTGCAATTCGAGCCTGTGCGGCAGGACCGGGCGGTCGATCATCAGTACCGGCAGGCCCAATTGCCCCGCCGCGATCAGCTTTGCGCTGGCGCCGGTACCCCCCGCATTCTTGCAGACGACGAGGTCGATGGCATGGTGCCGCAACAACTCGAGGTCCGCCTCGACGCCAAACGGACCCCGGTCCACCACGAGGCTGAAGTCGGGCAGCTTCGGCGGCGAATCCGGCGCATCAACGAAGCGCAGCAGGTAGTGATGTTGCGGCCGGTCGGCGAAAGCGTCGACGTGCATCCGGCCGAGCGCCAGCATCACCCGTCGGGGCGGTCCGGCAAGGGCATCGACGGCCGCTGCGATATCCGCCACGCGAGTCCAGCGGTCCGCAATTTCGGGCTGCCACGCAGGGCGGGTGAAGGCGGCATGGGCGACACCTGTGAGAGCGGCCGCCGTCACTGCGTTGGCGCTCATGGTCGCCGCGAAAGGATGCGTGGCGTCGACAAGATGGGTGATGCCATTCCGGCGCAGATAGGCCGCCAGCCCCTCCACGCCGCCGAACCCGCCGACGCGTACGGCAATCGGCTGCGGTCGCGGGCAATCGGTGCGGCCCGCGTAGCTGTAGGTGGCGTCAATGTCATGCTCGGCCAGTGCGCGCGCGAGCGTGTTCGCCTCGGTCGTGCCGCCCAGCAGGAGGACGTTCGGCTTGGCTGACATGAACTCGTCCCCTTGGTTGACCATCGTCGGCATCGGCGAAGATGGCATCGACGGGCTTTGCGCGGCGAGCCGGACCGCGCTGAACCAAGCCGACCTCGTGATGGGCGCGGCCCGCCATCTTGCCCTGCTCGGTGCGCCTAACGCTGCCTGCATCGAATGGCCAGTGCCGTTCGCCGACGGCGTGGAGCAACTGCTCGCCCATCGGGGGCGCAAGGTCGTGATGCTGGCCTCGGGCGATCCATTCTGGTTCGGCGCGGGAACCAGCGTGACGCGCCATCTCCAGCCGGGCGAATGGGCAGCGCATCCCGCGCCGTCCACATTCGGGCTGGCCGCCGCGCGGCTCGGGTGGGCGATCGAAAGCACGCCTTGCCTTGGCCTTCACGCGGCGCCGCTGCAACGGCTGCGGCCGCATCTGGCGTCCGGCGGGCGCGTTTTGGTCTTGCTGCGCGATGGCGCGGCGGTGGTGCGGCTCGCCGCCTATCTGGCCGATCTCGGCTTCGGGGCCTCCACCATTCATGCTCTGGAAGCTCTTGGCGGCCCGCGCGAACGGGTTCGGACCGGACAGGCCGAAAACTGGGACTTCACCGACATCGCTCACCCGGTAGCGGTGGGCATCGAGGTTCGCGGAGAGGCCAGCGCCATGCCCTCCACCAGCGGCCTGCCCGACGCTCTGTTCGACCATGACGGCCAGATCACCAAGAGCCCCCTGCGCGCGCTTACACTGGCCGCGCTGGCCCCCAGACCGGGGGAAATTCTGTGGGATATCGGCGCGGGATCGGGATCGGTGTCGATCGAATGGCTGCTGGCCCATCCGGCCAACCAGGCCATCGCCGTAGAAGCAGACATCCTGCGCGCCGAGCGGGCAAAGGCCAACGCGCTCGCGCTTGGTGTCGACCGGCTGCAACTCGTCCTTGGCCGCGCCCCGGAGACGCTTCCGCAAGGTCCGCCGCCTTCCGCCGTGTTCATCGGCGGCGGATTGTCAGGGCCGCTGCTCGAAACCCTGTCGGCGCGCCTGCCCGCCGGAACGCGGCTCGTGGCCAATGCGGTGACGCTCGAATCCGAAGCCCTGCTGGCAGAATGGCACGGGCGGCGGGGCGGCGATCTGGTGCGCATCGAACTCGCTGATGCCGTGCCGCTTGGCAGTCGGCGGGGCTGGCGGTCGCGCTATCCGGTCGTTCAGTGGAGCGTGACGCTGTGATCGTTGCCGGTTTCGGTTTCCGATCCGGGGCGAATGTCCTCGCGCTGTGCTCGGCGTTCCAGTTGGCGCGCGAACATGCGCCGCCGGTTACGCACTTGGCCACCCTTGCCGACAAAGCCGACGGGCTGGCCGAACTGGCGAACCTGTTGTCCCTACCGGTGATTGCCATCACTCCCGAGCACCTTGCGGGCGTGCACACGATGACCGCCTCCGCGGCCTCACAGGTGGCCCGAGGCCTTGGCAGTGTGGCGGAGGCCTGCGCGCTTGCCGCGTTGCGGGCGCGTCAGCCCCGCCTCCTCACCCGGCGCCAGATTTCACGCGATCGCATGGCGACCTGCGCCATCGCCCAAGGAGCATTGCTATGACAGTTCACTTCATCGGTGCCGGGCCCGGTGCACCCGATCTTCTCACCCTGCGCGGCCGAGACCTGATCGCCGCGAGCCCGGTGTGCCTCTATGCCGGATCGCTGATCCCGCAGGCCGTGCTCGGCCACTGCCCGCCAGGCGCGCGGATCGTCAACACCGCCTCCATGGACCTCGATGCCATCGTTGCGGAGATATCCGCCGCCCATGCGGCCGGACACGACGTGGCGCGGCTGCATTCGGGCGACTTGTCGGTGTGGTCCGCAATGGGGGAGCAACTGCGCCGGCTTCGCGCGCTGGATATTCCTTTCACGGTGACTCCCGGTGTGCCGGCCTTCGCCGCTGCTGCTGCTGCCCTTGAAACGGAACTGACGCTGCCGGCGCTGGCGCAGTCGCTGGTGCTGACCCGCACGCCGGGCCGGGCGAGCACGATGCCTCCAGCGGAAAGCCTCGCCAATTTCGCTGCCACCGGCGCGACGCTCGCCATCCACCTCTCGATCCACAACCTCGACCAGGTGACGAGAGACCTCACCCCGTTTTACGGCGCCGACTGCCCAGTTGCCGTGGTCTGGCGGGCAAGCTGGCCGGACCAGCGGATCGTACAGGCCACGCTCGGTACGATCGGCGCGGCGGTGGCCGGGAGCATGGAACGCACCGCGATCATCCTCGTGGGCCGCGTCCTCGATGCCGAGGGTTTCGGCGAAAGCAGCCTGTACGCGAAAGGTTACGATCGCCGCTTCCGGCCGCAAAACGCGGACTCGCAATACGCGAATTCGAGCGAATAAGGCCGCGCCGCCCATGATCGAATTGAGCCTTATCGGCATCGGCACCGGCAATCCCGACCACCTGACCCGGCAGGCGGCACGGGCGATGAACGAGGCCGACCTGATCCTGCTACCGCGCAAGGGCAGCGACAAGTCCGACCTGCTCGACTTGCGCAAGAGCATCTGCGACGCCGTCCTGACCGGACAGACGCGCATGGCCGAATTCGATCTGCCCACACGCGATAGTGGCGGCGACTATGTGGATGCGGTCAACGCATGGCACGACGCGATTGCCGATGCGTGGATGCAGCAGATCGCCGTGCACCTCCCCCATGGCGGCAAGCTGGCGCTGCTCGTCTGGGGGGATCCGTCGCTCTACGACAGCACGCTGCGCATCGCGGAGCGGCTGCGGCTGGGCGGACTGGAGATCGCCGTCCAGGTGGTACCGGGCATCACCAGCATTCAGGCGCTGACCGCCGCACACCGGATCCCACTGAATGGACTCGCCCGGCCGGTAACCATCACCACGGGGCGGTTTCTGCGCGCGCATGGCTGGCCGGAGGGCGCCGAGACGCTGGTGGTCATGCTGGACCAGGGCTGCGCGTTCGAGGCTCTGGCGGATCGGGACATCCAGATCTGGTGGGGGGCCTATCTGGGCATGGCGAACGAGGCGCTGATATCCGGTCCGCTAAGCGAGGCCGGGCCCGCAATCGCCGACGCCAAACCTCGCTTGCGGCAGCGGAACGGCTGGATCATGGATGTCTATCTGATGCGGCGCCAGACAGCATGATTTCGGAGCGGCCTCGCTTGCGCGCACGTCGCATCCCGCGCTAGCCCTGTTCCATGACCGAGATGACCATCATGGACTGGACGCGGGGCGATATCTTCGGCCTGGACTTTCCCGCACACCCTGAAGCGCTGAAATCCGGTGGGCCCGCATTTCTGACGCGAGCCTTCCGCGCAAGCGGTGTGCTCGGCAAGGATAACAGCGTTACGGATATCACGCGCCTCGACGAGTGGATGCTGGGCGGGACCGGTATCAAGGCGCTTCTGTCGGTGGTTTATGAACATGACGCCGCGGACCTGCCGCGCGATCTGTTCGTGAAGTTCTCACGCAATTTTCAGGACAAGGTACGCGACAGCGGCCGCCACCACATGCCGCCGGAAGTGCGGCTCGCGAACTTGTCCCGAGATCCGGATTTCCCGGTCACCGTCCCGAAATGCTTCTATGCGGACATCCAGCAGGAGACGCTCACCGGGATCATCATCACCGAGCGCATTCCTTACGGCCAGGGTGCCGTCGAGCCGCATTATCCCAAATGCATGGACCAGATCCTGCTCGAGCCGCTCGCGCATTACAGCGCGCTGGTCGCCAATCTGGCGCGGCTGTCAGGCTCGCACAAATCGGGCCGGCTTGGCGACGCCGTGGCGCGCCATTTCCCGCTCGATCTGGACATGCTGATCGCGCGCAGGCCCCGCTTCGAGGCGCCGCTGCTTGCCAAGCGGATCAACCGGCTGGCGGAGTTCATGCTACAATATCCGCATCTTGTGCCGCCACACATCGCCGATCGCGCGTTCCTCAACGGCTTCTGCGCCGACGCGCTGCTGGCGGCCGAGCAGCAGGAGGACATCTGGCGGTTCCTCTATTCGCAGCCCGATATGATCGCGCTCTGCCACATGAACGCGAACATCGACAACGCGTGGTTCTGGCGGGAGCCGGGTGGCGCGCTCCGCTCCGGCCTGATCGATTGGGGCAGCGTCGGGCAGATGTCCGTGGCGTCATCGATCTGGGGCTGCATCGGCGCCGCCGAACCCGAAACGCACGATCGGTATCTTGACGAATTGCTGGCGCTGTTCATCGCCGAATATGCGCGCGCCGGAGGCCCCATTCTCGATCAAAGCGAGCTGACGCGGCATCTGGAAATGCACGTGATGATGTCGGCACTGCATATGACGACCGCCCCGCCGGCCATCCTGCGCGAAGTCCCCGATCCCGGAGCCGCCGCCGACCGCTACGACCCGATCTTCACGACGAATGAAACCGCGCGCGTGCAGTTGAAGATCACCATATCGCTTTTGAATATGTGGGCGCGCCGCGATCTCGGTCGGCATCTGCGGGCGGGTTGAGGCTCACGCGGAAGCCGCCCCGACCAGGCAGGAAATGGCCAGCCGTTCGCCACTTTCAAGTTCCTGTTCAACGGCGTGCTCGATTGCATCAGTGTCAAGAACCAGGCGGTCAATCCCTAGTTGCCGCCTGACGAACTCCCTTTATTCTCCCGCTTTCACCGCCGCTCACTGCCGTCGCGTTACCGACTTCGGCGGCCGCGCGTGCCAGCGTTCCACATCGAGGCCTTATGAACCCCAATCGCTTTGTGAACCACAATCTGAACGAAGACCGCCAGACTTTCGTCACCCATCTGGAATGCTCGCTCACGGGCGAGCGCTATGAGGCAGACCAGCTTCACGGCCTGTCGCGGGCCGGGCGGCCGCTGCTCGTGCGCTACGATCTGGACGGGCTGAAGCAGTCGATCCAGCGCCAGACGATCGAGGCACGCGAAACCGACTTGTGGCGCTGGCGCGAGCTGCTTCCCGTACGCAAGACGCAAAGCATCGTTTCTCTGGGCGAGATCGAGACGCCGCTCATACCGATCCCGCACTCGGGCGGGCGCAATGTCCTCGTCAAGGATGAGGGGCGACTGCCGACCGGCTCGTTCAAGGCACGCGGTCTGGTCATGGCCGTGACGATGGCGCGCGAACTGGGCGTGACGCGCATCGCGATGCCCACGAACGGCAATGCCGGCGCGGCGCTGGCCGCCTACGCCTCTCGCTGCGGCATCGAAACGGTCGTGCTCTGCCCCGAGGAAACGCCCGAAGTGAACGTCCGCGAAATCGCCCAGCAGGGCGCGCGGGTATGGCGCGTGAACGGCCAGATCGATGAGTGCGGCGCGATCGTCGGCAAGGGTGCCGCCGAAGGGCTCTGGTTCGATTTCTCGACGCTGAAGGAGCCCTATCGCATCGAGGGCAAGAAGACGATGGGCCTCGAACTCGCCGCCCAGCTCGAATGGGAACTGCCGGATGCGATCTTCTACCCCACCGGCGGCGGCACCGGGCTGATCGGTATGTGGAAAGCCTTCGACGAGCTGGAGCGCCTTGGATGGATCGGCTCCAAGCGGCCGCGCATGTATGCGGTGCAGGCGGCAGGTTGCGCACCGATCGTTCGCGCATTCGATGCCGGCGTGGAATTTGCCGAACGCTGGGAAGACGCGGCAACCGTTGCGGCAGGTATCCGCGTGCCCAAGGCAGTCGGCGATTTCCTGATCCTGCGTGCGGTGCGGGAGTCGGGCGGCCGGGCATTGGCCGTCGGCGATCCGGCCATCCTCGCAGCGGTTGACGATGCGGCGCGGAAGGACGGATTGCTGCTCTGTCCGGAAGGCGGCGCGGTGCTGGCTGCATACAATCAGGCCGTCCGCGACGGGATCGTGGACGCCGAGGAACGCACCATCCTATTCAATTGCGCGTCCGGCTTGAAGTATCCCCTGCCGCCGGCGGACAACTGGCTCGATCGCAACGGGACAATCGACCTGACGCAACTGTAAGCGGAGCTCTTACAGAACGCGGACCTGCGGGTTTCAATGGGGAGCCTTCGAACAACAATCGGCGGCCCCTTTTCACGGCAAGACGGTGCCGTCCGAGCGATGCAGCCGCGTTTCCGGCAGGCCAATTGAGCCGAGATTTCCGACAATCCTGCACACGAATGCCCCCTTGCGGCGGCCCACCGTATCGATGCGATTGCTTGCCCCTGCGGGTACGGCGGGACCGACCGCGATGCGAACATGGCCGTCGTCGTCGGGAACGGCATTGCCGTCATGAACACCCGGCGTCTGGAGATGCTCGTACCAGAAATTGTAACCATGGAGCGACCAATAGCCGGAGATGCCGGGCGGCATCACGACCTCCAGCCATTCACCTTCGGCCAGATCGAATCCGCCCAGGAGATACCGGGTATCGGCATCGCCTTGCACCGTTTCCGCAAGCGCGGGCGGCGCGCTGTCGAGGCGGTTGGGCAGATCGCGCGCCGCGGCCATCCATTTCAGATATTCGCGCACATTCGCGCGGAGCAACTTCGCGACATGGACCAGCGCGCCGTCATTGCTGCCCCCCATAAGCGTCAGCCCGGCGGCGGCGTGACCGCCGGTCAGAGTGATATGGGCGGGATCGCTGGTGCCGCGGTGCAGGATGCGCACCATCAGGATCCGCGCGCCGAGCGGAATGGCGAGACCGCCTGAACCACCGGCATCGGCTGCCAAAGTCAGGGCGAAAGCTCCATCTGCGGTGCAGTTCCCGCTATCGAAGGCAGTATAGCCGGCGATCAAAGGCGCTCCGTTCGGCCCGATCGTATAGACGCCGATGCCGACGCGTTCCGACCCGTTCAGTCGCCCTTCGATGCGGTAACGACCGGCCGCATCGATCCCGCTGTGGAGCATGATATAGTCGGGATTGGGCCCGCCATGGACCGGCAGCGCGCGCGTCAGTCCCCCTTCCCTGAACAGATGTCCGAGCAACGCGCCGCCCAGTCCGGCCGCCACCATCCGCGTGACATAGGCCTCACCCTCGGCGGCGACTTCGGCGTCGGGCGCCTCTGCCGCGATCAGGGCTCGAGCATCCTCGACCGCCGCGTTCAGCGTTTCCCAGCCCATGCTCATGCCGCCGCGCCGATGCGGGCCAGGCCCTCGCTCTCGCCCGGAATGGCGAAGCGGCCGACATAGCCATCGAAACGCGACCGGACGTCGTCGGCGTCCAGGCCATATTGCGCGAGGCTATAGTCGTTGGCGCCGCGCGCGTTCTTGGGATTGGCGGCGTGCCAGTCCCTTACCGCCTTGGCGACATCGTCGGGCGTGTCGATGCCAAGACCGGCATGGATGCGGCGCATTTCCGCCACCGGGTCCGCAATCAGCGCATAGTAATCGACATGCACGACCCGGTCGCCATGCGGTCCCCGGTCGAACTTCATGATCCGGTCGATATGCCGCTCGATAAAGTGCAGCATGTCGCGGCCGACCTCCTGCCTGTCGACAGGCGCCGCCGCGCGACTGGAGCGCAAGTTCCAGCTCATCTTGGCGATGGAGGCGACCACTTGCGCCGGGTCGCGATGCGTCATCACGAAGCGCGCATCCGGATAGACTGCCAGTATCGCGTCCATGGCGATGACATGGTTCGGGTACTTCAGCGCCCATGGCCGGGCTTCGGAACGCCATTGCAGGCACTGAAGCTGGCGTTTGTGAACGCGATAGGTCTCGACCAGATCGAGCCCGTCCATCAGCCAGTCGAAATAGTCGGGCACGCGATAGAGATTGTGCAATCCCGCCGCGCCATAGCTTTGTTCCAGGAAGGCATGACATTCGTCGGAACCGCCATCATCGTAGAGATGCAGCGCGGCAAAGGCCTCCGGCCGGCCATGGGCCTTTTGCAGTTCCCGCCATGCCGCGCGTCGTTTCTCCACCGAGGCCGGATTGAACCCCGGCGGCGGCGAAGGCATGCTCGATTCCCACGTGCGGATCAGGCGAAAACGAGGATCGCGGTCGAACAGATATTGGAAATAGGTCGTGCCCGATCGCGGCAGGCCCATGAGGAACAGCGGCGCCTCGATCACTTCCTCGGCGATTTCCGGATAGTCGCGCACCCATTTCAGGCTCTCCAGCCGGTTGACGGAATCGCGCAGCAGCATGGCACGGACTTTGGCCTCGCCTTCGGCCGACATGGGGAAATTGGCTTGGAGCGATGCGACAAGACGCTGGAGATTTTCCCGGACGCCTCGGTCGCTGTCGGCAATGCCCACCGAGGCCTCGGCATTGGCAATGATAGATATGGCTTCAAGCATATCCTGCTCCCATTCGATGATCGCTCGCTTCGCCTTGCCACGAGTCTGTCTGGCATCTATATTCGGTAAATGCCGAATATGTCAAAGACCGAACTCTCGCGGGATCAGCGCCGCTTCGTCGAGGACCTCGCGGCCTTGCTGGTGCCATGGGGGATGCAGCCGAGCGTGGCCCACCTCTATGCCTACCTGCTGCTCTGCGACGAGCCGGCGTCGCTGGACGCGGTCACGGCGACGCTCGGCATGGCCAAGAGCAGCGCCAGTGTCGCGGCCCGCGCGCTTGAGCAGTTCGGCCTCGCCCGTCGTCACAGCGAGCCCGGCAGCAAGCGCATCCGCTACGGCGCCTCCACTTCCTATTCGGGTTTTATCGCCGCGCAGGCCGCGTTGATGGGCGATCTGGGGCGACTGATCGAAGAACGCGCGCGCGGGATATCGGAAGGCGAAACGCTGCGCCGATTGCGCTATCTGGGCTCGTTCAACCGCAAGATGGAAGCGACGATCCTCGGTCGCATAAGCGAGTTGTCCGACGAATTTATCGCGCACGGTCCGGACGCAGAATTGCAATGATCGCCTGAACTGGTCCGGTTCAGGCGCCCACCTGCCGCACGACATCCGCAACCAGCGCACGCAGCCAGCGATGCGCGGGATCGTGGCGGTAGCGCACATGCCACGCCATCTCGACCGGGAAAGTGCCGAGATCGGTCGGGGCCGGAAGCACCTTCAGCCGGGGATCATGTTCAAGCCGGCGGCAGATCAGCCGAGGCAATGTGGTGCAATAGTCGGTAACGGCAACCATCTCGGCCACCGCGAAGAAATTGGTGACGGAGATGGCCACATCGCGCTTCAGCTGCTGCTGCGCCAGCGCCTGAAACACGCCGGCACGGATGCGGCCCGGCGGCATGACATTGACGTGGCGCAGGCGTTCGAACTGCTCGCGCGAGATGGTGTCGCCGATCTCGGGATGGTCGGCGCGCAGCACGCATTCCAGGTGCTCGTCCATGAGGTGCTGCACCACCAGATTGTCCGGCGGATCGACAATGCGCCCCACCACCATCGCCGTCGTTCCGGAAACCACGCCGGTCTCGGTCAGGTCGTTGCCGTAGGGCGTGAGACGCAGCCTGATGCCCGGCGCTTCCGCGGCCAGCTTCGCGACGATGGCGGGCATCAGCGCGAACTCCACATAGCCGTTCGGGGCGATGGTGAAGAGCCGCTCGGCACTCGCAGGATCGAAATCCTGCTGGCCAAGTACCGCGTCGTCAAGCCGCGCGAGCGCATCCGCGATCCCCGGCGCCAGTTCGAGCGCAATCGGGGTTGGCTGGATGCCGTAGCGCTCGCGCACGAAGAGCTGGTCCTGTAACATCAGGCGCAGCCGCCCGAGCGCGTTGGAGAGTGCGGGCTGGGTCATGCCCAGTCGCTCGGCGGCACGGGTGACGCTGCGCTCCTCCATCAGTGCGACGAATATGGGCAACAGGTTGAGATCGTACCGCATCAGATATTATCTCATCGATATATCTTAAATCCAAGAAATAAAGTTCTGGAATGAGTGCTCATAGGCCATTTTCCGGTTGTCGGCGGATCACCGCCCGACTGCGATCCGAAGGAGGTTCAGATGACCAAGGGTAAAGTGCTCGTGCTCGGCTCCAATGCCACGCAGATCGAAGTTCAGGGCGGTTTTGGTCCGACCGGACAATATCTCAATGAAACCGTCGTGCCCGCGATGGCGCTGATTGCGGCCGGTTACGAGGTCGTGCTGGCGACGCCGACCGGCGCCAAGCCAACCATCGATCCCGCGTCCGATGCACCGGCGCATTTCGGGAACGATGTTGCCGCCTACGAACGCGCGAAGGCATTCTATGCGAACGATCCGTCGATGAACCAGGTCAGCACCCTGCGCGCGATCATCGACGATGGCCTTGACCAGTTTGCCGGCGTGTTCGTGCCCGGCGGTCAGGCGCCCGTCGTCGATCTGATGCAGGATGCCGATGCCGGCGCGATCCTGCGCCATTTTCATGCCGCCGCCAAGCCGACCGCGCTGCTCTGCCACGGCCCGATCACCCTCGTCTCGGCGATGCAGAATGCCCCGGCCTTCCGCGCCGCACTGATTGCCGGTGATGACGCCAAGGCCAAGGACATCGCGGCCGACTGGCCCTATGCCGGCTATCGGATGACGATCTTCTCCGCATCGGAGGAGAAATATGTCGAGGAGCAGATCCTCCACGCCAAGATGTACTTCGACATGCCGCAGGCGCTGCACGATGCCGGCGGCGAGGTCATCGTGACCGACATCGACTTTGCGCCCCACGTCGTCGTCGACCGCGAGTTGATTACCGGGCAGAACCCCAGCTCGGATCACCCCATTGCGGAGGCCTTGATCGCAGCGCTTGATCGGGCGAATGCATGAGGACGCGCATGACCGGCGGGGCGCTTCGCACGCGCCCTGCCGGATGGCTGGAAAGCACAGGAACAAGACCGATGACCGATACCGTCAAGATCGTGGCGACCCTTGTCGCCAGACCCGGCAAAGCGGAAGCACTGCGCGCGCTGCTGGATGGCATGATCGCGCCGAGCCGCGCCGAACCCGGCAATCTTCGCTACGATCTCTGGGTCGATCAGGCCCAGCCCAACCGGCTTCTGCTCGACGAACTCTATGCCAATCAGGCGGCGGTTGAATCGCACCGCGCCAGCCCGCATTTCCAGAACTATCTCTCGCAAATCAACGATCTCGCCGAGCGCGCGGCATGGACGCTCGATCCCCTGACAGTCTCCTGACACAAAGGAATCCCGACGATGGCCCTGAAAGACATTCTTCCCGGCAAGCTCGGCTTCGGCGCCGCCCCGCTGGGCAACATGTTCCGCGACATTCCCGAGGACGAAGCGCTCGCCACGGTCGAAGCCGCCTGGAACGACGGCATTCGCTATTACGACAACGCGCCGCTCTATGGCGCCGGGCTCGCCGAATTGCGCTTGGGTGAAGCGCTCGCAGGCAAGCCGCGCGACCAGTACGTGATCAGCACCAAGGTCGGCCGCATCATTCTTGACGAGCTGGAAGATATCAGCGCGCGCGAACAGGGCGAAAAGGCCGGGGTATTCGCGCATGGCCGCGCCAACCGCGTCGTCAACGACTATTCCTATGACGCCACCCTCCGCTCGATCGAGGGCAGCCTCAAGCGCCTGCGCACCGACCATATCGAGATCGCCTTCGTCCACGACCTTGCCCAGGATTTCTGGGGCGATGCCTGGCTGGAGAAGTTCGAGGAAGCGCGAAACGGTGCATTCAAGGCGCTCGACCGGCTGCGTGACGAAGGCACGATCAAGGCCTGGGGTCTGGGCGTCAACAAAGTCGAACCGATCGAGCTGCTGCTCGGTCTGAACGAACCTCGCCCCGACGCTTTCCTGCTCGCAGGCCGCTATACGCTGCTCGATCACGGTCAGGCGCTGCAGCGGGTGATGCCGATGGTGGCGGAGCGCGGTTTGGGGATCGTGGTGGGCGGCCCTTACAGCTCGGGCGCGCTCGTGGGCGGTCCCAATTTCGAATATGCGCCGGCGACGCCCGCTATCCTCGACAAAGTCGCCCGGATCAAGGCGATTGCCGACCGCTACGGCGTCAGCATGAAGGCGGCGGGGCTCCAGTTCTCGCTCGCCAATCCGGCGGTCGCGGCCGTGATCCCCGGCGCGAGCCGGCCCGGCCGCATTGCCGAGGATCGCGCCGCGCTGGAAGAGGTCGTCCCGGCCGACTTCTGGCAGGAACTGCGCGCCGCCGCGCTGGTAGATCCGGCCGCGCCGCTCCCAGCCTAATTCTTATATCGAAGCCCGGTGACGTGCCGTCACCGGGCTTCCTCAGGAATCTGGCCGAACTTTGGCAAGGCAGCGGCGTTACACCGGTGCAACCGTCATCAAGGGGTCCGCGCTGTGCCCGACAAGCTTGTAATCTGGACATTCGACTGGGTACCCAACGGTCCGCGCGGCTTCGTGCGCGATCTGCGTCTCCGATGGGCGGCCGAGGAAGCGGGCCTGCCTTACGAAGTTTGCACCGTCCCTTTCGAAAATCGCGAAATCAATCATCTGGACCGACAGCCCTTCGGACAAGTGCCGTTCCTGACCGATGGCGATGTCCGGCTGTTCGAGAGTGGTGCCTGCCTGCTGCATCTGGCACGTCAAAGCGACACATTGATGCCGCGCGATCCCGTCGGTGAAGGCGAGACGCTTCAGTGGGTCATCGCCGCGCTCAATTCGATCGAGATGGTCAGCGTGCCGTGGTGGTTCCTGAAGATATCGGGCGAAACCGAAAACCGCCTGACGCCGTGGCTGGAGCGCAGACTTGCCCATATCGAGCGGGAATTGAGCGAACGGGACTGGTTGGCGGCAGGTCGCTTCACCGTCGCCGACCTTATCATGGCGGACGTATTGCGCGTGCCCGATGTCCGCGCGCATGGCGATCGTCCCGCGACGAAGGCCTATGTCGACCGCATCGTCAGCCGTCCCGCTTTCCTGAAAGCGAAAGCCGATCAGATCGCGCATTTTGCCGCCGCCGACCAGATGCGTGCGAACGACGGCTGAGGCGCCCCAATGGCGCCGCTTAGGAGTTTACGGCCTAATAGCGCCATGCCAGCGTCATGCGCGCCGCGCGGGCGAATTCGGGCCGGGCAAGGAAATATCCCGTGCTTCCGCCCGCATCGAACGAGCCAACTCGCGGGTTTCCTTCTGTCAGGCCGAGTGAATTCGTGAGGTTGCTGAGCTGCACGCTCAGTTCGAAACGATTGGACAGCGCCGCGCGGATCCGGGCGTTTATCATGGAGTAGGCCGGCAGCCGCTGGGTGTTGACCACGTCCGAAAAACGCTGCGAAAACCGCAGGAAATCCATCGCAAGAGTCAGCTTGCCGCCAAAAAGGTCCAGGCGCGGGCTGGCACGAAGCGACAGGCGCGGCACGCGGATCAGTTGATGGCCATCCGCATCTTCCGGCGAGCCATCGCCGTTTTCGTCCAGCTGCGTGTAGCGAAAGTTGTGATAGCGCGGATCCTGCAACGTTGCCTGCCAATCGAGGCGCAGCGGCCCGGCAATGCGGGCCTGACCGCTCAGTTCCAGCCCCCAGGTGGTCGTATCGGCTATCGAGGTCTGCTCGATGTAGGCATTGCTCGCCGTATCGAAGCGATAATCCGTGAACGGCAATCTCGCGAAGTGGGAACGGAATGCCACTGCCGTAAGGTTCCAGCTCCGGCGCTCCAGCGTCAAACCGGCTTCGGCCATCGTGATCGGCACCGGTGCGAGATCGGTGCCTTGGGGATTGTCCGTGAAATCGGTCGGCGCGGGCAGGCGCAGGGTGCGGGTAAAGCGTGCGAACGTGCCGACGCCGGGTGCGGGCCGATAGTTCGCCGCGAGTGTCCAGCTCAGACCCGAATAGGATTTGCCCACCGGGTCAATCACCCCGGTTCCGGTCAGCACGGCGTCGTCTGCCAGCGTTGCCGGATCGCCGAGGTCCACGGCGGTCGTTTCCTCCGTCCCGCCGCCGATCCGCACATGTTCCCACCGTGCTCCGAAATCGAGCCGCCAGTCCGGCGCGAGCTTCCACTCGTCCGCCCCGTAAATCGCCACGTTCCGCGAATTCAGCGTCGCGGAATTGTAGAGCGAGCCATAGCGCACGAAGCCGTTGTCGGTCAGCGCGCCAAGAACTTGTCCGGCAGAATCCAGCGCCAGCACGTCAAGCCTCCGCGCCTGCCCGCGCACGTCCAGCAGAACCGTACCCGTCTGCCGGTCGAACTTCATGTCCATGGCATCGAATGTCGCGCCGACCGCCAGATCGTGGTGTCCGGCCAGTTCGAAGGCGGTCGTGAAGCGCGCATCCGCCACGCCTTCGCGCAGCGGCATCTGCACCGCCATCAGGTTCGCGCCCACGACCAGTCCATTGCCGTTGCTCGAACTGGTGAAAGCGGCGCCGTCGTCGGTATATTGGATCCTGGCTGCGGTCGTGCCGGGCCACGCCGCGCGCAGTCTGTCCATGGCGCTGGCGATGTAATCCTCTGCCGTGGTGGGGCGACCGATGGGAAAGAGGCCGCTGCGCCGCGTCGTACCGGTCCGCTGCCGCGTCCGCAGTTCGATCGCACTACTACGGCCAAGGGCGAGGCGCGCACTGAGCGAATAGAAGGTGATCCGGCTGGTCGTGCCCTGTGACAGGTCGAAATCCTGCGGACCCTGCGGGGTCAGGAATGCGACGTGGACATTGTCCGGCCCTGCCAGCGTATCACGCAGCGGATCGAAACCGTGGATCGCCTCCACCCGCCCGTTGGCGCCGAATTGCAGCGGCACCGGGAGGTAAAGGATAACCCTGTCGTCCAGATGCTTGACGTTGGCATCGATTTTCAGGCGACCGTCGTCGTAGGCGAGCGATGCCCGCAATTGCCCGCCCCGGTCCGCGTTGTAGCCCGGATCGCGCGGGCCCGCGTCGGTTCGATAGAAACCGCCGAGCCCGAGGCCGAGGTTGGATCCCAGTCGCACGCCCGCATAGCCATCGATACGGGCATAGCCAAAGCTTCCGCCGGTCAGGGATAGGTCCACACCGGGATGCTTCAGAGGATTGCGGGTGAGGAAATTGACGCTTCCACCCGGCGCATTGGGCACGAAGACAGCCGATGGACCGCCTCGCACGGCCTCGGCCCGCTCCACGCTGGCATCGGTGCGGAAGACCTGATCGGTATTGAGATAGCCCAGCCCGCCATCGTACTGGACCGGCAGCCCGTCTTCGAGAATGGCGACGGAAGAATAGCCGTCGGTCGGTATGCCCCGTGCACGCACATTGTTGCTGGCCTCGCCGCCGCTGGCCTCTACCCAGAAACCGGGGATCTGCTGGAACAAGGCCGCCGTGGAGATCGCGCCTTCGCGCATGACAGTGCCGTGGTCGATATCTGTCAGCGCATAGCTCAGCTCGGACCGCAGCAGCGGCGCATTCACGGCGCGGCCAGTGACCACGATATCCTCCGGCGGCGTGACTGGCGGCGGCGGCGCCGCAGGACGAGGGGCTGGAGGCGTGATCCGGGGCGGCGCGGGAGGAGGTGCCGTCTTGCTGACCGGAGCGGGGCGCAACACGACAAGACTCGCCTCGAACCGCGCCACGGCCAGTGGCTGTCCGCGCAGCAGCGCATCCAGCGCGGCGCGTGCCCGCATGCGCCCGTGAAGGCCCGGACTGTGCAGACGCGCCGCCTGAGCATAGGGATAAAGAATCTGCACCCCGGCCTGATGGCCGAATTCATCCAGCGCGCTGGCAAGATTTCCGGCGGGGATGTCGAAAGTCCGTACTTGCGTCGGCCCCTGCACGGCCTCCTGCTCCCGCGCCGCAAGCGGCTGGGCCGTGCACGCAAGCGCCGTCACGGCGCAAGGGGCCGCCGCCAGCAGGCGCATTGCTCGCTTGTACATGACCTGCACGTTCGCCTGTTTGGCGCCCCGATTCGCGTGTTATTCGGGCATGCTGGTGCAACGGCCTTGCGACAGCTTCATGTCATCCACCGCCAGTCGGCGTGGGAGCGGAGACGAGCTGGATCTTGCCGTCGTGCCAACGGTGCTGGATGCCGAAGCCGTCTTCCAGTGAACGCAGGAAATCGTCAGGCTGGCTGATCCGGAATTCGCCGCCCAGCCGCGTCGATGCAATGGCGGGCTCAGCCACCACGATCGAATAGGGCAGGTAGCGATTGTATTCGGCAACGGCCTGACCCAGCGTCATGCCATTGAACACGATCCGGCCGCCCTCCCATGCCGTGGCATCGGCGGCGACCTGCGGATCCAGCGGCTCGATCGACAGTCCGCTTCCGCGTGCCACGGCCACGTGGCCGCTGCCGATGGTGTAGGACTGCACTTTCGCACTGCCCGCCAGCACCATCAGGCGCGCCGTATCGGGCTCAAGTCGCAGGCCGAACCGGCCGGGCGTCAGTTCGGCTCCGATCGCATCGCTGTGAAGGCGCAGCGCGCTATCGCCTGCCCGGACATCGAACAGCGCTTCCCCGCGCTCAAGCCAGATCGACCGTTCGTTCCCAAAGTGCCAGCCGATCCGCGAATTGGTGTTGAGGGTGGCCGTGCTGCCGTCGGGCAGCATGATTTGGCGGCGCTCGCCCACCATGGTTTCGGCGTAGGCGCGCTGGGGAACCGCGAGCCAGGCCGTGACCCCGCCCGCCGCAAGCATCGCAGCCAATCCCGCGCTCAGCGCCGTGCGGCGCGACATCGCCGAGGATGCGGCGCCGCGCGATCCCGCCTCATAGTAAGCATGTTCCGCCGCCAACTCCGGCTGCCCGGAGGTTTCCAGAAGCCCCGGAACGCGGGGATCGGCCGTGCGGCGCCAGGTTGCGGCTGCTTGTGCGAAGGCGGAGGCATGACGGGGATCGGCATTGCGCCAGACTTCGAAGGCCGTCTCGTCAGCCGTGCCGCAGTCAAGCGCGACAAGCCAGGCGGCAGCCTGATCGATCAGGTCGTCTCGCGACGATTCCTTATAGTATTCGTCTTGTCCGTCGCCTCGCATTGAATCGAATTCTCCGCCCCGTTTTGCCCGTCTCGCCCCGCGAGGCGACGAATCAGCAACCGCAGGCCCTTGACCAAGTGCGTCTCCACTGTGGAGACGGATATGTTCATCTTTTCCGCTACCTGAGGCGGGGGCAAACCTTCGACCCTGCGCAGATAGAGCGCCTCACGCATGCGCGGCGGCAGTTCCTGCATGGCGGAGACAACGCGGTCAAGCTCGGAGCGATCTGCGGCCACGACATCGGGCGTCGGTTGCTCATCCGCGATCTCTGCCCGGTGCAGCAAGGCCGCATCGCCGATCCGCACCACGTCGGCCCGGCGTGCCTTCTCGATTGCCAGATTGCGGATGATGCGGATGGTGAAGGCGTGGGGATTGGCGATGGAACGCCAGTTATCCAGCGCGAACAGGCGGGCATAGGCCTCCTGCACCAGTTCTTCCGCATCGTCGGCATTGCGCACGATGCTGGCCGCGTAGCGACGGTGACGATCTCGATGGAGGAAGACGTGATCGGCGAACCACACGTCGATGTCGCGCAGCCACGCCATAGCTTCCCGTTCACTCCCTCATGCGCTCCGTGGGGGTCCGGGTAGCTGGGCGATATGACATCTGGCTGACACTCGGCTCCCCGCCCGGACGAAATATTTTTTTGCCGCCGCTAGCGGAAAGCCAGTCCTTCCACGTCCTCCCCTCGAATGCCGCGAACCACTTCGCCCGAACCTGCGAAGCGGCGGGGCAAACGCGTGCAAGGGCCCATTCTGCTTCTTTCGAATGGCGCCGTTTCAGTGAGTTAAGGGGTAATTCCATGCGATCGTTGCTGCTGACATCTTCTCTCGTTGCCCTGGCGATTGCCGCCCCTGCCCGCGCGCAGGACGCCGCTCCCGCGCCCGCCCCTGCTGCCGATGCAGACAAGAGCGGCTACAACGAAATCATTGTCACCGGCCGCGCCGGTACCGGCGAACTGACCAAGGCGCAGACCAGCTATTCGGTCACCAATATCGACGAGGAAAAGCTTCGCCTCCAGGCGCCCACCAGCGTCACGGAATCGCTCAAGTCCGTCCCCGGTTTCTGGGTCGAGGCTTCGGGCGGCGAGGCCAGCGGCAACGTGCGCGCACGCGGCGTGCCGGTGGATGGCTTCGGCTCTATCCAGCTGCTGGAAGACGGCATGCCGGTCCAGCACGATCCGGCGCTGGGCTATCTCAATGCCGACCAAGCGTTCCGCCTCGATGAAACGATCGACCGCGTCGAAGTGGTGCGCGGCGGTCCCTCGGCGCTGTTCTATTCAAACGCTCCGGCCGGTGCCGTGAACTACATTCCGCGCCAGGTGGGCGATACGCCCGAAGGTCTGGTGAAACTGTCGGTGGGAGCGGACAGCCTCTACCGCGCGGATTTCTGGGTCGGCACGCCGATCGGCGACGGCTGGAAACTGGCCGCCGGCGGCTTCTACCGGGCCGAGGATGGCGTGCGCGATCCGGGCTTTACCGGCAATCAGGGCGGCCAGATCCGCGCCACGCTCTCGCGCGACTGGAGCAACGGCCACTTCAGCCTCGACGTCAAGCGGATGGATGACAAGGTCATCTTCTACACCGGCATTCCGATGACTTACGACAACGACGGCAATATTGTCGCGGTGAACGGTTTCAGCGGCCACACCGGTACTGTTGCCGGTCCCGAAACGCAGCTGATCAAGATGATCCAGGGCGACGGCAGCACTTATACTTTCGACAATACCGAAGGCACCCACGTCAAGCGCACGCAGATCTCGGGCAAGTTCGATTTCGAACCGGCCGACGGCTGGCGCGTCAGCGAGGCGATGCGCTACAACGACACCTGGACCCAGCGCAACGGCGTCTATCCCAATTCCATCCAGACCGCGCAGAGCCTGCTCGACTCCTCGTCGTCGCTGCTGTCGCTGGTGCCGGGCGCAAGCGCGCTGGGGCTGCGCTACACCACCAGCGGCGAGATGTTCGACACCGCGAACCAGAACGGCAACGGCCTCGTCATCGTCGGCGGCCTGCGCGGGATCACCATGCCGGTGAAGGAATTCATGAGCGACACGCGCATCGCCCACAAGTTCGACATGGGCGGGACGACCCACAACGTGACCTTCGGCTACTATTACGCGCACCTTGACGAGAGCTTCAGCCGCTATTCCTCGACCGCGCTGCTCGACGTGCAGGACAACGCCCGCCTGCTCGACCTCGTCGGGCTCGACAGCAGCGGCAAGGTGATCTCGCCGATCACCGACAACGGCATCTATCGCTACGGATACGAGTGGGAAGACGCGCATGGCCAGCAGACCACCAACGCGCTTTACCTCACCGACGAGTGGCAGATCACGCCTGCCCTGCGCATCGACGCCGGCGTGCGGTGGGAAACGATGAATACCCGGGGGACCGTCGGGCTGAAGAGCACCGTGAACCTCGGCACGTTCGCCACATCGAACATCCTGACCGGCAGCGGCGTCTATGCCAATTACGACGACACCTTCAGCCATGCCACGTGGACGGCGGGCGTGAACTACCAGTTCAACGACCGTTCCGGCGTCTTCGCGCGCTATACTTACGCCAACCGCCTGCCTAGCCTTGGCAACTACGTCACCAACGCCACCGCCACCCCCTATATCCAGACGATGAGCCTTGGCGAAGCCGGCTTCAAGTATGCCAGCCCGCTGGTCGAATTCTACGCGACCGGCTTCTGGACGCGGTACAACAACGTCAGCTTCACCAACTACATCTTCGACCTCAACGGCTCGACGACGAGCCAGACGCTCTATGCCGATACCCAGACGTTCGGCCTCGAACTCGAAGGCACGCTGCGTCCCACCTCGTGGTTCGACATCTCCGGCACGGCGACGCTTCAGGATCCGCGCTACAAGGGCCTGACCTATACCGACAACACCGGCGCGCTGAAGGACTTCGACGGCAAGCGCCTGATCCGCGTGCCCATCACCAGCCTTCGGGTCGTGCCGGGCTTCAATTTGCTGGATAACCGCCTGCGTCTTCAGGGGTCGGTGGAATACGAAGGCGCGCGCTACGTCGATACCGCCAATTCGGTGAAGCTGCCCGCCTATACCACCATCAACCTGAGCGCGAGCTTCGCGGTGAACGACCGCCTGACCGTCTATGGCTATGTCGACAACGTGAACAATTCGCTGGGCCTGACCGAGGGCAATCCCCGCGCAGGCGAAGTCCAGAACGGCGAGGCCGGGGCCAGCGTCTTCATTGCCCGGCCGCTGCTGGGCCGCAACTTCCGCGCCTCGGTCCTCTACAAGTTCTGATGGCCTTGAGAGCCCTTGCTCGCTCCGTCCTGCCGCTGCTCCTCGTCATGGGAGCAGCGGTTCCGGCCATGGCGGCTCCCGATGAGGCCAGCGCAAACGCGGCCGTTCGTCCTTTCGCAACGCTGACCGGCACGATGACGCGCGCCGACCACGAGCATTACCGCGAGATACCTTTCACCCTGCCCGCCGGAGTGACGCGGCTGACAATCCGCTTCAGCTACGAAGGCAGGGATCAGAAGGCCGCCATCGACATGGGGCTGATCGACCCCCAGCGCCTGCGCGGCTGGAGCGGCGGTGCGCGCAGCGGCATGACGCTGGCCGAGGCTGACGCGACGCCGGGTTACCTCCCCGGCCCGCTTCCTGCAGGCAAGTGGCACCTCCTGCTGGGCGTGCCGAACTTGCGCGTCGGCGCGCAGGCGCCGTGGAAAGCCGAGATCTTCGTCGAACGCGGCCCTGCCGTGACCTCGTTCGCCGACGCGCCGCTGAGCAACAGGCCCGGCTGGTATCGCGGCGACTTGCACATGCACACCGGCAACAGCGACGGCAAATGCAGCGCCCAGAGCGGCAAGCGGGTGCCTTGCCCGGTCTACCGCACGCTGGAAGCCGCTTCCGCGCGAGGCCTCGATTTCATTGCGGTGACCGACCACAACACCACCGCGCAATATGACGCCCTGCGCGAACTCCAGCCCGCCTTCGACCAGTTACTGCTCGTCCCCGGCCGCGAGATCACGACGTTCTACGGCCATGCCAATGTCTTCGGCATCACCGGCCTGCTGGACTGGCGGATGACCGCACCGAGCTGGGCCGAGGCGCGCAAGTGGATAGAGGCGGCGAACCGGGCGGGCGGCATCGTCTCGCTCAATCACGCCGGATCGCCAAGCGGAGAGAACTGCATGGGCTGCGGCTGGCGGGTTCCCGACGTCCCGCCCAGCGCAATCGGCGCGGTGGAAGTGGTCAACGGGGGGACGATGGCGGAAACGGGTCGGCCGGACAGTCCCAATCAGGGCATCGGCCTGTGGGACCGCCTCCTTGCCACCGGCGCGCATATCACCGGCATCGGCGGCAGCGACAACCATGACGCACCGCCAGCGGACAAGCTGCCCAACCCGGTCGGCACGCCGACGACAGTCGTTTACATGAGCGAGCTTTCCGTCCCCGCTTTCCTGGCGGGCATCCGTTCCGGCCGCGTCTTCATCGACATCGAGGGCACGGGCAGGCGCATGCTCGATCTTGCCGCCAGTGCGCAAGGCAAGACAATCCACATGGGCGGAACGCTTGAAGTGGCGGCAGGCGCCGACGTCAGCCTCACGCCGCAAGTGGCAGGCGTCACGCAAGGGACACTGGCGCTGCTGGTCGACGGCGTGGCGGCCCCCGATCTCACGCGCAGGATCGATGGCACGGACGGCGCAATGACGTGGCGCAGCGACGGCAAACGACACTGGATCCGCACGGAAGTCCGCGATGGCTCGGGCAGACTGATCCTGCTCGGCAATCCGGTCTATATCACTCCTGTCCGCTAGGAGGGATGGGGGACAAATCAGCCGTCACGGCAAAATGTCCCCCGCTCGCCATCCAACCCAAATCCCGTCATCCCCGCGAAGGCGGGGATGTGGATTCACATTCGAAGTGCAACGGTTGAAGAGAGCATGCCTCGGCGGGTGTTTTGAAGTCGAGGCATTTTCGCGGTGTATTGTTGTAGCGTTGGATGATGTCCTCAAAGTGGGCAGGCGAGAGATCCTCGATGTTGGTCTTGCGCGGCAGGTCGCGTCTGAGGCGGCCGATGGCGTTTTCGACGCCGCCCTTTTGCCATGGGGCGTGGGGGTCGCAGAAGAACGTATCGATGCCGAGACGGTGCAACCTGTGGTGCTGTGCAAACTCGGTGCCGTTGTCGAGGGTCAGGGTTTGGCGCAAGGCGGCGGGCCAGGGCCGCAGCATGGCGGCGAGCAGGTCGGCGGTGCGCCGGGCCTTTCGGTCGGGCGGATGGCAGATCAGGGTGTAGCGCGAGGAGCGTTCATGGGCGACGAGGATGGCCTGGCCGTATCGGGCGAAGAGCATGAAGTCGGCCTCCCAGTGGCCGGGCCGGGACCGATCCGCGGCCTCGTCCGGGCGCATGGCGATGGGTTGGCGCTTGGCGATGAAGCGGACCGAGGATCCGCCGGGCTTGCGGCGCCATCCGCGGCGGGCCTTGGCGCGGGGCAGATAATGGCGCCATGATCGATCGTTCGTCCGCCTGATCTGGGCATGGATGAAGCGATAGATGCTCTCGTGACTGATGATACGCACGCCGGCCTCGCGGGCCATGCGGCCGGCGATCTGCTCGGGTGACCAGCCGGCCGCGAGGCGGCCCAGCACGCCCTCGCGCAAGGCCTGATCGCGTTCGAGGCGCATGCCCGACCAGCGCCGGGCGCGCGCCTGCTCTTGCGCATAGCCGGGCCGATAGCCCACCGTGCTGCCGCTGTTGCGCTTCAGCTCCCGAAAGATCGTCGATGCCGAGCGATCCACAGTTGCCGCGATCTGGCGCAGCGATTGCCCGTCTTCATGAAGACGGGCAATCGTACACCGCTCTTCCAGATCAAGCTGTTCGTAAGCTCTTCCCATGACAACACCATAACCTGGTGTTGCACTTCGTTTGTGAACTTGGCGGATCCCGCTTTTTTGTCGCGAAACGAGAGGTTCCAAAGAAGCGGGGCCCCCGCCTTCGCGGGGGCGACGAAGTCGGGACGCCGTTCACACCGCCGGGCTCACTGATAGCGCAGCGTCTTCTCGAACCCCTCGTTGGCCTTGGTCATCTTCGCCAGCTTCCTGAGCTGACCGCGCACATGCCGCTCGAACCGGGCGTCGTCATAGATGCCCGTCACCCGGTACTCGTCCTGACCGATCAGTTCCTTCAGACGCTTGGCGAATGCGGCCTGATCGTTTGTGCAGTCCGCATCCTTCAGGCTCCGACAGACCCATTCCTCTGCCGCTGCCTTGTCGTAATCGTCCTGTGCCTCATACCCGCGCCTGTCCGCTGCGGCTTGATCCAGTTTCGCAGCCTCGAACCGGCGCGCCAGCCATTTGCGCACCTGTTCCCCATCCCATGCCTTTGCCGGATCGCTCATCACATTCTCCAAACTTTGGCGGCCATAGCCCAAACCCACAGGAAAAGGACAGAAACGAAGTCCGCAATGCGCAGCCGGCCCGGAACCAGATTGAACCGAAAAGGAGCCAATATTTCAGCGCTCTCCGACAAGTGACGATTTTTCGATTCTATGAGGTGTAAATACCGGAAGCGGCGCGAAGAAATTGTCGCGCGGCGAAGGGTAGCGACTACCTTGAAGGAATCGAGCGATGCCCACGATGCAGGACAAGCGACAGGACTTTCTCTGGCTCGTGCAACTCTGGATCCAGCGCGAAAGAGACATCACCGGCTGGACGGCAACCTGCGGCGATGCCGTCGCGGCCAGCTATCGCATTCCGGCATCCATGACCGCGCGGGATGCCGCTTTCGACTTCATGTCCTTCAACAGCGAGGCCTTCCGCGGCGACATCGAAAACAAGTGCCCCGCGTGGATGATGGGGCTGGACGATCCCCGCTATTGCTAGGGGAGAAGGTCCGCCCGCCTCGGTATCCGGACGGTGAACACGCTGCCCTTGCCCACGCCGCCGCTGGCCACGGTGATCGTTCCTCCGTGCAGGGCAAGCAGCTGATGCACCAGGGCGAGGCCGACCCCAAGCCCGCCCGCCGCGTGTTGCCGGTGATCGGGAACCTGCACGAAGATCTGGAAAATCCGCGACTGCATGTCGGCCGGAATGCCCACGCCGTTATCGGCGACCTCGATCTCCACGTGATCTGCCGCCGCGCGGGCGCGTAGCGAAATCTCGCCGCCGTTCGGCGTATATTTCGCGGCATTGTTGAGCAGGTTCGCAACGACTTGCGCCAAACGGGTGTGGTCGGCCTCAAGCCAGACCGGCTCGGCCGGAATGTCGGTCGTGAACTTGTGCCCGGCACTTTCCAGATTGTTCCGGCACCCCTGGATGGCAGAACGCAGGATGGTCTGGAGTTCGATGCGCTCCTTTTGCAGCGAGATCTTGCCCTCGCTGATACGCGCGGTGTCGAGGAGATCCTCGATAAGGCGCGAGAGGTGGAATATCTGAAGCTCCATGCTCTCGCGGATCGTCACGCTCTCGTCCGCCGAGCGGCGCTGCAGGAGTTGCAAGCCGGAACTGAGCGCCGCCAGCGGGTTGCGCAATTCGTGCCCCAGCACCGCCAGGAACTCGTCCTTGCGCCGATCCACTTCCTGAAGCGCCTGCGAGGCGGCTTTCAATTCGTCGCGCTGCGCCGCCACCAGCTGGCGCTGGCGGTGGAGTTCGAAGAAGACATTGGCCTTGCTGCGCAGGATGTCCGCCTCGATCGGCTTCTGGATGAAATCGACCGCGCCTGCCTCATAGCCACGGAAACGGCGTTGCTTGTCGGCGCTTCCGGCCGTGACGAAGATGATCGGAATATGCCGCGTACGCTCGCTGCCGCGCATGAATTCGGCAAGTTCGAAACCGTCGACTTCGGGCATCTGCACATCGAGAAACGCCAGCGCCACTTCGTGTTCGAGCAGCAATTCAAGCGCCTCGTCCGCCGAACGGGCGGTCAGCAGGACCAGTCCGTCGCGCTTCAGCAAGGCCGCAAGCGCGATGAGGTTCTCATCGAGATCGTCGACCAGCAGAAATTTAACCGGGGGAGTCATGCGCCCTCACCCTTCCCGACTTCCAGGAGAAAGTCCGCGATCCCGGCCAGCGACAGCACGCGCGCCTCGGGACATTCGGACAGCGCCGCCAGCGGCATCGCATCCGCATAGGCAATCGAGGGGTCTTCCACGAGCACGATGCCTCCCGCTTGGGCAATGGCGCGAAGTCCGGCGGCTCCGTCCTGGTTCGCGCCGGTAAGGACGATCCCGACAAGCGCACCGCCATAAGCGTCCGCCGCGCTTTCGAACAGCACGTCAATCGCCGGACGCGAATGGAGGACCGCCTCGTCGCTAGACAGCGACAGCGTGCCCCCGGCCTCCACCAGCAAGTGGTAATCCGGCGGCGCGAAATAGGCGGTGCCGCCCAGCACTGGCTCCTTGTCCTCAGCCTCGCGCACGGCGATCCGGCATTTGCCGGCGAACAGCGGCGCCAGCATGTTGCCGCCGTCCGCCGGGATATGGACCACGATCAGGATCGGCAGCGGGAACGTCGACGGCAGCGCAGGCAGGACCTCCGAAAGCGCCTGAATGGCGCCGGCCGAGGCGCCGATCACAACTGCGCGGGGAATGGGGGGACGAGGGATGGGAATATCGGCCGTCATACCTCGCGCTTTCTGTAGATTTTTTCCTCGCGCACGAAGTCGCTGAAGGCGTCGGCATGGGCCGAAAAGCGCATGCTTTCCTTGGCGCCCAGACCCATGAAGCCGCCGCGGATCAACGAATCCCGGAAAAGGCCAATGGCCCGGTCCTGCAACTCGCGGTCGAAATAGATCAGGACATTGCGACAGGAAATCAGGTGCATCTCCGAGAATACGGCATCGGTGACCAGACTGTGGTCCGAGAATACCACACGATCCCGCAGGCTCTTGTCGAAAACGGCGTTGCCATAGGCCGTGCTGTAATAGTCCGAGAGCGACGACCGACCGCCCGAGGCACGATGGTTTTCGGTGAAGGTCCTGATCCGGTCGAGCGAGTAGATCCCGCGCGAAGCCATGTCGAGCGCGTCCTGGCTGATATCGGTCGCGTAGAATAGCGTCCGTTCCTCCAGCCCTTCCTCACGGAACAGGATCGCGAACGAGTGCAGTTCCTCCCCCGCGCTGCACCCGGCGATCCAGACTTTGAGCGAGGGGTAGGTGCGCAAATGCGGCACCACTTTCTCGCGGATCGCCTTGAAGTACGACGGGTCGCGAAACATCTCGCTGACCTGGACCGTCAGAAAGCTCAGCAGCCGGGGCAGCATGGCCGGATCGTGCAGCAGGGCTTCCTGAAGACCCGAAAACGTCTCGAACCCAAGCTGCCCGCGCGCCTGACGCAGGCGGCGGCGCAGCGATGCCTGCGAGTATTTGCGGAAGTCGTAGTGGTAGCGCTGGAACAGCGCTTCCAGCAGCAACCGGATCTCGATATCCTCGACCGCGTCCGACATTTAGCGCGGCATCCAGACGCGGACGAGTGACAGCAGTTTGTCGACATCGAGCGGCTTGGCCATGTAGTCGTTCGCGCCCGCCTCGATGCAGCGCTGCTGGTCGTCCGGCATGGCCTTGGCCGTCAGCGTGATGATCGGCAGCTTCTTCCAGCGCGGATCGGTCCGGATCTCCCGCGTCGCCGTCAGCCCGTCCATCACCGGCATCATCACGTCCATGAGCACGAGGTCGATGGCCGTGCCGCCGTCAGCGGCCGATTTCTCCAGCTTGTCGATCGCGTCCCGTCCGTTCCTGGCAACCTCAATGATCGCGCCGCGCGGTTCGAGGATGTTGGTCAGCGAGTAGACGTTGCGCACATCGTCCTCGACCAGCAGGATCCGCCGTCCTTCGAGAATGGCGTCGCGGCTGCGCGCCTGCTGGATCATGCGCTGCTGTTCGGGCGGCAGTTCGGTCACCACCTGGTGGAGGAACAGCGTCACCTCGTCGAGCAGCCGTTCCGGCGAACGCGCGCCCTTGATGATGATCGAATCCGAATAGCGCCGCAGCCGCTGTTCGTCGTCGGGCGACAGGTCGTGCCCGGTATAGACGATCACCGGCAGGACGCCGTGGCGGCCTTCCTTTTTCAGCGTCTCCAGCAGCGCGAAGCCCGAGGCATCGGGCAAGTTCAGGTCGAGCACCATGCAATCGAAAGTCTCGCGTTCAAGCCGCTCCAGACATTCCGCCGCCGTGCCCACGCCCACCGTCTCCACGCCCGCCGTGGCGAGCAGGCTGGCGACGGCGTCGCGCTGCACCTGATCGTCCTCAACGATGAGGACCCGGCGCACGCTCTGCGCCATCTTGGCCGCCAGCGCCTTGAGCACTTCGACCAGCTCGTCGCGCTTCACCGGCTTGACCAGATAGCCGATCGCCCCAAGCGACAGCGCGGTCTGGGCATGGTCGCTCGCGGATACGACGTGGACCGGGATGTGCCGCGTGGCCCCGTCGCTCTTGAGGTGATCCAGCAGGACCAGCCCCGATTGATCGGGCAAGCCCAGATCGAGCACCACGGCATTGGGCTTGAACTGGCGCGCCAGTTCGAGCGCTTCGCCTGCGGTCCCCGCGACCAGACACTGGAAACCCAGTTCGCGCGACAGGTCGCGCACGATACCGGCGAAGCTTCCGTCGTCCTCGACCACCAGCAGGATCCGATCGGCGGCGCCAAGCCGCTCGCGGTCGTCCTCCACCCGGCGCGGCAGTCGCGCCGGGGCCTTGGGGACTTGCGGTTCCACGCGGCGAACCGCAGGCGTGCCCGCGGCGATTGCCAGCCCCTCGCTGCGCGGCGCGGCCGTCGGGTCGAGCGACAGCGGGATGGACAGCGTGAAACGGCTGCCTTCGCCGGGCTTGCTCTCCAGTTCGATTGCCCCGCCGAGCAGCCGCGCCAATTCCCGTGAAATCGACAGGCCCAGCCCCGTCCCGCCATATTGGCGGCTGATCGTGCCATCCGCCTGACGGAAGGCTTCGAAGACTTCGCGCTGTTGGTCCTCGGCGATGCCGATGCCGGTGTCACGCACCGAAATGGCGAGCCGATCCGCGCCGACGCGTGCAATCGAAAGATCGACCCGTCCCGCTTCGGTGAACTTGAACGCGTTGGAGAGCAGGTTCTTGAGGATCTGGTCCAGCCGCTGACGATCGGTATCGATCGTGTCGGGACAATCGGGGGATACGGCAATGCCGAATTCCAGCCCGCGCTCACTCGCCACCGGCTCGAACAGCTGCCGCATGTCGGTCACCAGCCGGTCGAGCGCGACAGTCTCCGGCCGGACCTGGACGTGACCGGCCTCGATCTTCGAAAGGTCGAGGATATCGTTGATCAGCGCCAACAGGTCATTGCCAGAGGACTGGATGGTAACGGCGTATTTCACCTGTTCTTCGGTGAGATTGCCCGCCGGATTGTCGCCCAGCAGCTTGGACAGGATCAGCAGCGAATTCAGCGGCGTCCGCAGCTCGTGCGACATGTTCGCAAGGAAATCGGACTTGTAGCGGCTGGCCCGCTCCAGTTCGCTGGCCTTCTGTTCGACCGCCGTGTTCGACCGCGCAAGGTCGTCGCGCTGGCTCTCTAACTGCTGCGCCTGCTCTTCCAGCTGGGCGTTGGTCTGTTCCAGCTCCACTTGCTGCTGTTCGAGCCGGACCTGCGATTCCTTGAGCGCGCGGCCCTGCTCTTCCAGTTCTTCGTTCGAGACGCGCAGTTCCTCGCTCTGGACTTGAAGCGTTTCCGACTGGCGCTGCGTTTCCTCCAGCAGGTTGCGCAGTTCGGTGCGGAACCTTGCGGAGCGCAAGGCGACGCCTATCGGCGCCGAAGCCTCCGACAGAAACGCCCCGGCCAGGTCATCGACAGGGCCCAGGAAGCCAAGTTCGATCACCCCATGCACCGCCTCGTCCGCACAGACCGGCGAGATCACAAGATGGCGCGGCTTGTCGTGGCCCAGCCCCGATCCGATGGTCAAATAGCCGTCGGGGATATCGCTCAGCACCGTATGTTCGCGCTCGGCTACGGCACGGCCGAGTAGTCCGTCCTTGATCGTGAAACTCTCCAGCACGCCCGCCTCGGCAGGCACGCCCAGCGTCGCCACCCGCTGGTAGCGCGCGCCGTCTCCCGCATAAATGGCGCCGCCCTGTGCATCGAGGAACTTGCTGAGGAACGAGAGAATGTTCTCGCCCAGTTGCCCGGTCGAAGGGTCCCCCAGCATGGCCGCGGCAAGCTGGGCCTGCCCCGCCTGAAGCCATTGCTGCCGGTCCCGCGCAATCGTCGCGCGGCGAAGCAGGAACGCGATCACCAGTGTCAGGGCAATGCCCAGCACGGTCGAGAGAACGCCGCTGGTCCAGGCGCTCTTGTAGGCGCCGTCCATTTCGTCGAGCCTGAGCTGGCGCAGCCGCAGTTCTTCCTGCTGCATCTCACCCAGCTGGGCACGGATCGCATCCATCTCGATCTTGCCGCGATCGGTGGAGACCACGGCAAGCGCCGCGTCGCGGCCCTGCTTGCGGCGCAAGTCGATGGTCTGCCCCAGCTCCGCCAGCTTCGCGTCCATGTGACGGCGAAGCGTCGCCAGTCTTGCCTGCTGCGAAGGGTTGTCCCGGGTGAGCGCACCGATCGCATCGAACTTGGAACCGAGCCGGGTAACCGCCGCCGTATAGGGCGCGAGATACTCCTCGTTACCCGTCAGCAGATAGCCGCGCTGGCCGGTTTCGGCATCCTGAATGACGGAAAGGAGTTCGTCGAGCGAGGCGATGACATCGTGCGAATGCGCGATCTTGCCGGTATCGTCGCGCAGCATTTCGATATTACGGAAGGCCACCGTGCCACTGATGAGAAAAAACAGCACCACGGCCACAAGGCCCAGCCACACCCGGCCATCAAGACCGGATTTTGGCCCGGATTTTGGCATCACCCTCTCGGGCGCCTGTGAAGGCGACATTTTCCCCAACCCCTGAAATCACAGAAAATTGGCCGCGAGCAGCGGCCATTCGTCCGACAAATCAAAATCGTCCGCCTGAGCGCGGACCATGCGACACCAAACGCATGAAGTCCGACATTGTTTCCCGGGCGCCGCGAAACTGCAACCCTCCCCGGCGGCATCGGGCGGCGGGCTACGGTTTCGTCAGCCGCCTCGCAGTTCGCAGGCCAGTTGCTCGACAAGGGTTTTCAGCCACTCCAGACCCGCATCCGATGTGGATTGCGAACGTGCGATCATGCTCATCTCGATGGCGATGCCCGGTTCGGCCGATTCCAGAATGGCGATCCCCGCGCGCTTCTGTTCGGATAGAGCAAGCTAGCGCGGGACGAGCGCGATGAGCTCGGATCGCGCCACCACGGCAACCGCCGTGAAAACATCGTAGACAATCGCAGGCGTCAGGTCCGAGCCGTGGATTTCGGCAGGAATTGTCTGCTCGGGAAGGTAGGGCGTCTCCAGACTGTCGTCCCCGGCCGAACGGGCAGGTGCGAAAGTGCGGACCGGGTCAAAGCCGATGTGCGGCAAGGCGAGGAGTTCCGCATGGGTGAGCCCGGCGGCAACCAGCGGATTTGACTGCGCGGCGATCCAGACCAGTTCCTCCCGAAGCAGGGTCCGGGACGCGATGCGCGCGGGCAGGCGCGTGAAGGCCCCCAGCGCAAGGTCGACCGTGCTGTCCTCCAGCAGGCCAAGCAAGTCCGTGCGAATGGGCATGGCGCGGAACGTGACCCCCGGCGCATGCTTGCGGGCTGCCGCGATCAGGCCCGGGATCAGCGAGGCGCAGAAGTATGTCGACGCCGCGATGGTGAACGTGCGGTTCGATGTCCGGGGATCGAAACCGCTGGGCAGGACAGCCTCGCCCAGCCGTGCCAGCCCTTCGCGGATGGCGGGAGCCATGGCGCGGGCGCGCGGCGTGGGTTGCAAGGTTCCGCCGGTCCGCACGAACAGCGGATCGCGAAGCAATTCCCGCAGGCGCCGCAGCGCATGGCTGACGGCGGATTGGGTCAGGCCCAGCCTGTCGGCGGTGCGCGTCACGCTGCGCAGTTCGAAGAGGACATCGAATACCGCAAACAGATTCAGATCGGGCTTCGTCATGAGTGCTATTCATACTGTTCAGAAATAATGTTCACTAGGCTAATAAATTGGCCTGCGCTACCTGACCGCTCCGGAGAGTTGCCGGGGGCGATTGACAGGTATGCTTCATGGAAGAGCACGGATTGAGAAACGAGCCATCAATCGCGGCTGACGGGCACGATGTACTGGGCGACGAATGGTCCGGCGATACCGTTTCAACGCCCGGACAGGCGCAAGTGGAGCAACCTCGGCAAGAACGGGTGGGGCAGCAGGAGCAGGCCAAGGGGGGATGGCTGCGGCGCGTGCGCAAGCCGTTGCTGGTCCTGATACCTCTGGCCGCCGTGATCGCCGGCGCGATGATCTATCTGGGCGGCGGCCGGTATGAGGAAACGGAGAACGCCTATCTCCAGTCCGGCCTCGTGGCGGTGAGCCCCAGAGTCTCGGGCGAAGTGGTGGAAGTGCCGGTTCGCAACAACCAGTTCGTTCACAAGGGCGACGTGCTGTTCCGCATCGATCCGGCGCCTTACCAGACCGCCGTGGCCGAGGCCGAGGCGCAGCTTGCCGGCGAAGTGGCCGAGGTCCGCCGGCTGCGCGCGAACTATGCGCAGGGCCAGTCGGAACTGGCGACGGCCCGGCAACGCGCGTTCTTTGCCGACCGGGAAGCAAAGCGCCAGCACGACCTCGTGGGGGAAGGCATTTCCAGTCAGGCCCAGTACGATCAGGCGCTGCTCGCGCTGCGGACTGCCCAACAGGCGATCCAGACCGCGACGCAGCAGAATGCCGCCGTTGCAGCCTCGCTCTCGGGTTCGGTCGATGCGGCGGACCAGACGCAGCCCGCCGTCCGGCGTGCCGAAGCCGCACTGGAGCGCGCCCGGCTCAACCTTCGCTATACGACCGTTCATGCCGCGCAGGACGGCGTCGTGACAAAGGTCGACCAGTTGCAGACCGGTAGCGCCGTCACCGCCGGGAAGCCGGTCTTTTCGCTGGCGGCCACGCGCCTGTGGGTAGAGGCGAACTTCAAGGAAGACCAACTGCGCTACATGCGTCAGAGGCAGCCCGTGACCATTGCCGTGGATGCGTTTCCCGACGTCCGGCTCAAGGGCCATGTCGCCAGCTTCAGCCCGGGAACGGGAAGCCGCTTCGCGGTCCTGCCCGCAGAGAATGCCACGGGCAACTGGGTGAAAGTCGTCCAGCGCCTGCCGGTGGAGATCGCGCTCGACCGGGTCCCGCAAGACGTGCCGATGCAGGCAGGACTCAGCGCCACGGTAACCGTCGACACCGGCCATGAGCGCCACCTGTTCGGCCCCGATACCACCTCGCGGCCCCACGCCCAGCGATGAGCACGGACGCCGGTCAGGCCTACCCGGACAGCACCACGCGCATTCTCATCACCGCCTCCACGATGGTCGCCTCGATGATGAATTCGCTGGATTCCACGATCGCCAATGTGGCGTTGCCGCATATGCAGGGCAGTCTCAGCGCGGCCAGCGATCAGATCACCTGGGTCCTGACCTCCTACATCATCGCCGCCGCCATCGGCACGCCGCTGACCGGATGGCTCGCTGGCCGCTACGGTCGCAAGCGGTTGATGCTGTGGTCGCTTGCCGGTTTCGTGATCGCCTCGGGCCTGTGCGGCATAGCCTCGAACCTGGGCGAGCTGGTTGCCTTCCGGCTCTTGCAGGGGCTGTCCGGTGCCGCGCTGGTACCGATGAGCCAGGCCATCCTGCTCGACATCAACCCGCCCGAACGGCATGGTCAGGCGATGTCGATATGGGCCATGGGCGCCGTGCTGGGGCCGATCATCGGCCCTGCTCTGGGCGGCTGGCTGACCGACAATTTCGATTGGCGCTGGGTATTCTTCATCAACCTGCCGATCGGCATGATCGCCTTTGCGGGCCTGTTCGTCTTTCTGGGCGAAACGCGGTCGAGCCGCGTGCGGCTGGACATTCTGGGCTTCACCCTGCTGGCCCTGACGCTCACCTGCTTCCAGCTGATGTTGGATCGCGGCCAGCAGCTCGACTGGTTCTCGTCTACGGAGATCTGCATCGAGGCGACAGGCGCGGCGGTGTTCTTCAGCATGTTCCTGGTCCACACCCTCACCGCCGATGAACCGTTCATCAAATTGAGCCTGTTCGCCGATCGCAACTTCGCATCCGCTCTGGTCTTCAGTTTCTTCATCGGCGTGCTCGTCTACGGCGTGCTGGCGCTGCTGCCGCCGATGCTGGAGCAACTCCTGCACTATCCGGTGATCCACACCGGGCTGGTGACGGCGCCGCGCGGATTGGGCTCGATGATCTCGATGCTGCTGATAGGCTCCGTCGTCCGCTTCGTCGACCCGCGTATCCTGCTGGCGGTGGGCATCTCGCTGGCAGCCTGGTCAACCCATATGATGAGCGGTTTTTCGCTCGCCATGGACGAGCAGATGATCGTCGTTTCCGGGTTCCTGCAAGGCATGGCAACCGGCATCATCTTCGTGCCGCTCTCGACGATTGCCTTCGCCACCCTGAGCCCGGCGATGCGGAACGAAGGCGCGGCCATGTTCACGCTGATCCGCAGCATCGGCTCGGCCGTAGGCATCTCGGTGCTTCAGTTCATCACGATCCGCAACGCTGCAGTGGTTCACGCGCGGCTTGTCGAAAACGTGCGGCCGGACAATGCCCAGCTGGCGCAGGCGATGCCCGATGTGGATTTCTCTTCGGCGACCAGCCTCTTGCGCCTCAATGCCGAAATCACCCGGCAGGCATCGATGGTTTCCAACATCGATACGTTCCACCTGCTCTTCATCACCGGGCTCGTGCTGCTGCCGCTGATCCTACTGATGCGCCCAACCAAACCGTCAGGCAGTTCGCCCGCCGTTCACATGGATTGACGATAGGACATGACCCATGCCGGTCCGCCCGGCATCTTACGATCGGTCCCTAAAATCGCTGGGTCACGTTGAACAGGAAACGGGTATCGTGGCGGCAGTTGAGGCAGTCGGCCGGATCGCCGGTTAGCTGGTGGCTGACTTCGGGATTGAAGCTCAGCGCCTTAAGCAGGTTGAGGCGCAGGCCGAGGCCGATGGTGGAGAGATCGTTCCAGTCATAGGGGCTCTTCGTCACATCGGACGCGAAGCCGTAGTCGTAGCGGCCGTAGATCTGGAAGCCGGTGAGCCACTTGTTGGAGAGTTCGTGGCCATAACGAAGTTCGCCCCGGACGCTGAGGCCGCTGTCCCCGGTGATCGCGCCCGGCGGATAGCCGGTGCCGTTGCGCGGGCCGCCGACGCCGAAGCGTTCGGTGGTGGGCAGCGGATCGTTGCTCCACTGGAAGTCCATCTGGCCGAAGACGGCGAAATGCCCAAAAACCGGTTGCAGGCGCGCAAGGCTGCCGCTGATGTAGAAGAAGTTGCCATCGGCGTTCACGCGGACCAGTCGCGGATCGTCGCGCTCGCTCGATCCCAGAACGCTCAGCCCCATGTTGAACAGAACGTCCAGCATGGTGACCGCGCCCGTGCCGTCCACCACGTCATAGGTGAAGCGTGGCTGGATCATGCGGACATGTTCGCGCGTGGGATTGCGGATGTCGTCCGGCAGGTCGGTCACGCGGTTTTCAAGGTCGCGCCAGATCAGCGAGATGCGGGCCGAGAGGTTGTCCGTGCGGGAGCGGATGATGGGCTGGAAGAACGTGATCCGGCCTTCGAAATTGTCGCTGCGGGTGTGGAAGGGGAAGACTTCCTCAGGCAGGTCGGGCTCGGACTGGCTGTACTGCGCGGCGAACTGGATGGTGTTGCCGGCAAAGGGCCCGCCGCGATTGACCGGCAGGGTAAGCGCGCCCTGAAAGTAGAACATGGTCTTGTCGACGATATCGCCCGCGCCGGTAAGGTCGAGCTGCTCACCCATGCCAAGCCGATCGTATGCGCTGACACCCGCCGACAGCGCATAAGGGCCAAGGAAGCGCGACCCCTGGTTGTCGAAGCTGACGAAACCCTCGAACGGCAGCCGCTGCGTCACGATTTCAAGGTCGGCGGCGCCGAACGTGGTGGACGACGGACGCAGGACACTCTGGACGTTGATGCCGGGGATGTCGCCGATCAGCAGCACATTGCGCTCCAGATCCCGCGCACTCAGCGGGCGCGAGCCGGAAATATTGGCGGCAAGGTTGCGTGACAGCCGCTCGGGACGGGGCGGCGTGCCGCTGAACTCCACTTTGTCGATAAAGCCTTCGACCACGCGCAGCGAGATGCGGCCGTCAGAAATGTCCTGCGGCTCCACCACCGCCAGCGCGAGCAGATAGCCGTCGCGCCGGTAACGGGCCGTGATCTTTTCCGCCAGCGCGTAGAGGTCGCTCAGGGCCACTTCACGGCCGATCAGGTCCGTGTAGAGCGGTTTCAGGTCCTCTTGCGTGTAAACAGTCATCCCGGGGAACGAGACGTCCTTCAACACGAAGCGCACCTGCTCGGCACCGGGCGGCGGGGCCGTAGGCGAGACCGGGGGCGGCAGTTCCTGCGCATTGTCACGCTGCGGCGGGGTTTGCGGCTCGAAACGCCGCTGCGCCTGCGGCACTTGCGCAGCGCCCGGAAGAGCTTGCGCGAAGGCACCGCCGGTGGGCGCCAGACAGCACAGCGCGAACGCGGCGCTGCCGCACGTGCGGACAAATGGCATCATCTGCGGGTCGTCCAATAGTCCGTGAGGAAACCTTGGGCCTGGCAGGCCACGGCGTCGGTCAGCGATGCAGCCGCGCAGGGCGGCGCGCCCTCGGGCCGCCGGTCGGCATGCTGGCCGGTCCGATCGTTGTCCACCGCGCGCCAGTCGGTCGCGGCGGCGCCGTTCTCGATCATCACATAGCCCAGCGCATAGCTGCGCATCAGCGGATCGGGGATATAGGGATTTTCATAGCGCGTGGTGCGATAGACCGCGTCTCCCGGCGTATCCGGATCACGGCCGCGCTGGATATAGTCGATCCGCCACGGATCGTAGGATTGCGCCGTGAGCGTATCCAGACCGCCAGGGCGTTGAACGATCGTGAACAGGCCTTCCACGAACTGCAATTCGTAATTGCCGCTGAGGAGGGACAGATTGCCTTGCCGGATCGGGAACGTGCCGATGTCCTCGCCGGGATCGCGAAGGAGCTGGCCCGTCACCACGTCGATGGAATCGCCGTTCTTGAGGCCGTCCACGCGATAGGTCAGCAGCGGATCGGGTTCGCCGACCACTTTGCCGTTGGGATCGGCCGTAACGATCAGTCTGGCACCACGCTGCCGCCGTCCGCCGAAATGATCCCGCTGTTGGCCACGAGCGCACCAGCTTCGTTGGGGCGTCGGGTCACCGGATCGGTGATCGCCACCTGCACCAACCCGTCACCGGTAAAGTCGATGGTCGCCGCCGATCCCGCACCCAGCGTGACCGAGCCGAGGCGGGCCTGAATCAGCCCGTCATTGGCGACGCTCCCGCCCAGCAGCGCAACGAAACCCCCGTCCGCGACTTTTATCCGGCCCGAGTTGCGCACTTGCGCGGAGGAATCGCCCGAACCGGTCAGCACCAGCCTGCCGCTATCGAGAAAGCTCCGTTCGTCGACATTGAGCGTAGTCGCGACCAGCGAACCGACATCGATGCGGGCATTGCCGCCGAACACCACGCCGTTGCCGTTCTGGATGATGACGCGGCCATTGGCGCTGATGGCTCCGTCGATCGAACTCGCGGTGGCGGAATGGACGCGGTTGAGCGTGGCCGACTGCGCGTCAGGCTGCGCGAAGACGACCGATTCCTGCCTGGCGACATCGAAACTCGCCCAGTCCACCACGCCGCGCGGGGCCGATTGGGTAACGGTCGTCACCGTGCCGCTGCGGCTGACGGCCATGGTGGACGAATCGTAGACGGCCCCTGCGGGTCCTGCTGATGCGGCGTGGGCAGCGAGGCTGGAGCATCCTGCGAAAACCGAACACCCCAGAAGGAGCACTTGCCTTGCGCGAAGCATCTGCGTCATCGGGCACCCGCCTCCATCGCTTCCGGCCGCGCAAACGATAAAGAATGATCGCGCCCGAAATCAGTGAAAACCCTAAACCAGGATACATTGTACGGTAAGCAAAATCAGTTCCATGTATGCACATGAAATCTGGAGAGAGTCTACCCTATAGTCATATAGCTAACAGATTAACTCGCCGCAGAAGTGTAATAATATTCGATGCAAACTTGTTATGAGCGCCCGCCACCCGTCATTATTGAGCGCAACAGACAAACTGCGCACCCTCTCTCGAACACTACTGTTTTCGTCTATTCTTGGAACGGGATGCCGTTTCCATCCAGCTCAAGCGCTCAAAGATGCGAAGCATGGCCGGAAACGGAGACACAATCCGCCCGAGGCATGGCCTTCAGCAGCTCTGCGTGGAACGTCCCGCTATAGGTCTGCGCGTTGGAACACGCGTTCGACGGCAATGCGAAAAGGAGCGCGGCGGACTATGCGTGCAGCCTCGGGATCGATCCCGGCATTGGCCAGAACGGGAGGCCATTCGCCCGGACGCATGGAGCGCGCGATCGAGAGCCGCCCATCCTCGCGCACGATGCGGTGCACGCCCATGGCGCGGGCCAGCCATGGAAATCCGTGGTAGGCGAAAAAATGGCGATGCAGGTCGCAGATCAACCATCCCTTGCAAGCCTCAGCTTCCATGTAGCGCACAAAGCGCTCCAGTTGATCGTCGCTCATGTGATGGGCAACCTGGCTGCTGACGATGAAATCGAAGCGTTCGGGTTGCTCGGCATAGTCTCCGGTGCGGTAATCGATGTTGAGGCTCGCCGGTGTCGCCGCCCGGGCCAGTCCCTCGCTCGCGGGGTTGAGATCGACCCCCACCAGCCTTGCGGCGATATTCCGCTTCGCCGCCCACTTCGCAACCGTGCGTAACTGGTCGCCATAGCCGAAGCCGACGTCCAGCAGGCTGAACGACCTGCCCTCGCCAAGCGCGCGCGCCAGGAAGGCGGTTGTCGAATGCGCCGTGAAAGTCCAGCGATTGACCCGCCCCAGATCGCGCAAGACCTTGCCATAGACACGCGGGTCAAGGTCCAGAGCATCCATCTGCTCTTCCTGGCGGGACCGGACGGACAGGCTGTTCACTGCACCACGATCTCGCCGGTCATGCCGAAGGAGCTGTGCATGAAATGCGTGCAGCGCAGCTTGTAGGTTCCCGCGTGCGGCATGACGAAATGGACATCGACGCTCTGCCCGGCATCCAGCCCAATCTTGCCGCCCGAGACTTTCGCACGGTCCGCGTCCATCACCTTCGCCGCCGCGAAGAATTCCTGCGCCGCGAAATCATGCCCGCCCGACGCCCGGTTTTGCAGGCGCAGATCATAGGCCTGCCCGGCCTTCAGCGTAATCTTGTCGGGCGTGAACTTGAAGTTGGAAAGCTCCACGGAGACGACCTCGGCGTGGGACCAGTCCGGCGGGCCCGGCGGACTTTGCGCGGCAGCCGGTGCGGCAGCAAGCATCAATACGCCGATGGCGATCCCATCACGAACAATCATGTGCCAAACTCCTGCATCCTTTTGACCGCACAAACTTTTCCCGGCCCTCTTTCCGGCTGGGGCCAGCAAAGGTATCTCACCATTCGGTCATGCGTTGAACCGCTATCTACCCCTTCGCAGGGCTTGCCGGAACCGGAGAAAGCGCGCAGTCTCCGAAATGTATCGCGTGGGAGCGTAGCGATGAAGGGCATATGCATGGCGATGGCGTGTGCACTCGCAATTTTGGGCTCCCCGCAAACGGTTGCGGCACAAACGGGCGTCTATGGCCGGTGGCTCACCGATGACGGGGCTGGCGTGGTTGAAATCGCTCCATGCGGCAGCGCGCTTTGCGGCAAACTGGTAGCCGTGCTCGATCCCAAGGCCCCCGCGCACGACATCAACAATCCGGATCCCGCGCGCCGCGCCCTTCCGCTCGTCGGCGTTTCCATTCTGACCGGCCTCGTGCGAAGCGGGGACGGGTGGAGCGGCGGTCAGGCTTATGACCCGAAGGCAGGCCGCACGTATCGTGCTTCCATCCATCTGGCGCAGGACGGCAGGCTCGACGTGACCGGCTGCCTCCTCTTCGCCTGCCGCACCAAACACTGGACCCGGTTCAAGGAGAAACACGGATGACCTATGAAGATATCCTGGCCCTGATGGCCAAGGAAACGGGACTTCCGGTCGAAAAGCTCCAGCCGGATACCACGCTCGCCACGCTCGACATTTCGTCCATCGATCTGGTCAGCATGCTGTTCGAGCTTGAGGACCAATACGGGATCGAACTTCAGCCCGAGGAGCTCACGCGCGAGATGACCTTGCGCCAACTGTTCGAACGCATCGGGGTTGCCGTGCCGCAATGAGCGAACGCGTCCTCATCACCGGCATGGGCTGCGTCAGCGGGCTCGGCTACGGCATTGCCGCGAACTGGCAATCCGTGCGCGAGGGACGCACCGCAATCCGTCCGCTCGCGCCATCGGCGCCGCCGGGCATAGCGGCGTGGGTTGACGAAGCGGCGGGGGAAGCGCCGTTGCTCAAGGCCATGGAGCCGGAACGCCTGCGCCGACTGGGGCGGCTCGACAGGCTTTCCGAATTCGCCCTCGAAGCCGGGCTGGAAGCCGTTGCCAATGCCGGGCTGGCGCAGCATCCGTCACTGGCGCAGCGGACCGCAATCGTGCTGGGGTGCGGCAGCGGCGGCAACACCACGGTCGAAATCGCCTACGAACGGCTCTTCGGCCAAGGCCAGCCCAAGGCCCATCCCCAGACCATTCCCAGTTCGATGATCGCGGCGCCCGCCGCCCATCTGTCCATGCTGCTGGGCGTCCACGGCCCTACCCTGACTTTGTCCGGCGCCTGTGCCTCGTCCGCCCAGGCACTGGGCGAGGGCATGCACATGATCCGCGCCGGACGCGCCGATATCGTGATCGCGGGCGGGGCGGAGGCATGCCTCACGCGCGGTTCGCTCGCCGGTTGGCAATCGCTCGGCGTGCTGGCGCCTGACACCTGCCGCCCGTTCTCGCGCGATCGCCGCGGCATGGTCCTCGGTGAGGGGGCCGCCGTGCTGGTGCTGGAGAGCGAACGCCACGCTCGGGCTCGCGGCGCGACCATCCACGGCGAACTGGCCGGCTACGGCACATCGAGCGATGCCGCCCACATGACCGCGCCCGATGTCGACGGGATTGCCGCCGCGATCCGCGCGGCGCACGAAGATGCCGGCATTCCCGGTGAGGCCACGGCACTCATATCGACGCATGGCACCGGCACCGGACTCAATGATCCGGCCGAAACGGCCGCCATGCACCGGGTCTACGGCTCCGCGCTCGCACGCCATCGGGCGATCGCGACGAAATCCGCGCATGGCCACATGATCGGCGCGACCGGCGCTATCGAGTTCCTGATCGGCATGATGGCGCTTGGCGAAAGCGCCGCCCCTCCCGTGCTCAACTACCTCGGCCCCGATCCCGAGTGCGACCTGCCGCTGGTACTCGAGCCCGAAGTCTTTGAACCGGAAGTTCTGATATCGAACAGCTTCGCCTTCGGCGGGCTCAATTCGGTTCTGGTGGGGCGGCGCGCATGACATCCACCGTGGCCCGCATCAACCGTATCGGAACGGCCAATCCGCCGTTCGAGGTGCACGACGCGTTCCTTCGCTTCGTCGCCTCGGAACTTCCCGACGAACGCACGCGTCATGTGTTCGAGCGCATGGCCGCGCGTTCCGGGATCGAGCGGCGCTTTTCCTTCCTCCAGCCGGTGGTGCAGGAAGACGGTACGGTCGTGGAGACCGGCGGGTTCTACGGCAGCGGCCCCTGGCCTTCGACCGGCACCCGCATGAAACGCTACGAGCGCGACGCACCCCGCCTCGCGCTGGAAGCGATAGCTGCGCTCGACGGGGATATCGGCAAGGCAGGCATTACCCACCTCATCGTCGCCTCTTGCACCGGATTCATGGCCCCCGGGCTGGATCAGGTCATCATGGCCGAGGCCGGCCTCGATCCCGGCGTGGAGCGTACGGTCGTGGGCTTCATGGGCTGTTATGCAGCGGTCAATTCGCTGCGGTTGGCGCATCATATCGTCCGCTCCGAGCCCGCCGCGCGCGTGCTGGTGGTGACGATCGAGCTGTGCAGCATCCATTTCCAGCGCAACCACGATCTGCCCAGCCTGCTCGCGATGCTCCTGTTCGGAGACGGTGCGGCTGCGGCGCTGGTCACCGCCGAGCCCGGGGGGATCGCCCTGCACGACTTCCGGGCCGCAACGATACCGGGAACCGCCGATGCGATCACCTGGAACATTCGGGATCAGGGCTTCGACATGCACCTCGGCGGCGAAGTTCCCGCGCGCATTGCCGCCGCGCTCGCCGCAGATGCCATGCGTAACGACGGGCATGGCCTGCTGCGCGGGCAATCGCCCGAGGACTTCGCGCTATGGGCGGTCCATGCGGGGGGGCGCACCATCCTCGACGCGGTGGAGCACGGGTTCGCCCTTGGGCCCGAGGCGCTTGCCCCGTCCCGGTCCATCCTGCGCGACCGGGGCAACATGTCGTCCGCGACGCTGATGTTCATTCTGGCCAAGATGCTGGCGGACGAGGCGCGAGGTCCGGGCATGGCACTGGCCTTCGGCCCGGGCATGGCGGCGGAAAGCTTCCGCTTCACCATCGAGGATTGAGGTGGCCGATGCCCTCATTCTGGGCGGAGGCCTTGCCGGCAGCGCCGCTGCATGCCTGATCGCGCGCGGCGGCAAACATGTGAGCCTGCTGGAACGCGAGACCGGCCCGCATCACAAGGTCTGCGGCGAATTCCTGTCGATCGAGGCGGTCGGCCATCTGCGCCAGCTGGGTGTCGATCCTCTTGCGCTCGGCGCCGCGCCGATCGAGCGGATCCGCGTCGTGCAAGGGCACCATGACGTGGAGGCAGCCCTGCCCTTCACGGCGCTTGGCCTCAGCCGTTTCACGCTCGACGAAGCACTGATCGCCAAAGCCGAGACATATGGCGCCCACGTCGAACGCGGCGTGCGGGTACTGGAGCTAAACGGACGCACCGCGCGCACGACGCGGGGAGAGCGGGAAGGCCGCCACGTTCTGCTCGCCACCGGCAAGCTACCCGTTCGCGAACAGGGCGTGGTCCTTTCCGGCCGCGCAGAAGACGGCTTCGTCGGCTTCAAGATGCACTACCGCCTCACGCCGGCAGCCGCGCGGCAACTGGCGGGAACCATCGTGCTGGCACTGTTCGACGGCGGATACGCGGGCCTTCAGCTCGTGGAGGATGGGCGGGCCAACCTCTGCCTCATACTGCGCCGCAAGACGTTCTCGCAGCTGGGCGGGGACTGGGCGGCGGTGCGCGGATGGTTCGAAAGCAATCCCGTGCTGCAACGGATACTGGCAGATGGCGATGCCCTGTTCGAAAAGCCGGTGGCGATCGCCAACCTGACTTACGGCCTGCCCTCCCGCGACCACGCCGAAGGACCGGCGCTGAGCCTGGGCGACCGCTGGGCGATGACGCCCTCGCTTACTGGCGACGGCATGGCCATAGCGCTGCGCAGCGCCTTTCTCGCCGCGCAATGCGTCCTTTCGGCGGCGGATGCCGCATCCTATCATCGCCGGCTTGCAGCGCAGACACGCCGCCAGATTACCCGAGCAATGGTCCTTCAGAACGGGCTGGAATCATCGGCGCTCCGCTTCGCCGCATATTGGCTGGCGCGCCTTCACCCCCCTCTTCTTACCCGCGCAGCCCATGCAACCAGGCTGCCTGCCTGGAACGAAGCCTAGCAGCACTCTTTTGAGAAGCCGGCAACGGCAGCACTCCTACAAAGCCAAGGCTCTCAACGAAGAACGGGGCCATCATTCCGCATCCTTTGGCGCAACTGGCCGATGATGTTCCGGGACTCGCGCTTCCGGGCGGTTTGCAAGGCGTAGATCCTTCCGGGTCAATCAATGAACCCCGATCCACCGACCAAGCTTCTCGGTTGGCATTTCTCACTACTTGCGTGAAAATATTGGCGGATTTAATCTGCGGGTCGCCATATTTTATGGACAGATGCCGTGAACATTTCGTGATGCATTCACTGAAATTGCCCGAAGATCAGCGGAGAGGGGTCCACAGTGCAACACCAGAAGCTGACAGCCGTAGCGCTCATTACGCGAAATTCTCTCTCCTATATTGAAAGCGTATTTTCGCTCAACGAAGCACGTCAGCTTATCGTCAACGTTCCCGACGAATCCTTTGCCCATGCCTTGACCGGATTGGACATCGAACGCTGCATCACCCCCGAAGAAGGCGGTGGCTGGTTTGTTGCAAGTCATCCACTGATCCGGGCCGATCTTCCGGCTCAGGTTACCTATACTTCGGGTACGGAGGGCAAACCCAAGGGTATTGTCCTGACCTATGCCAATCTCGCGGATGCCTCTGAACGCATAATAAATCAGATGGAGTTGACGTCTGACGTGCGCGAGTATGTCGGCGTGCCGGTTAACTACAGTTTCGGTTTTGCCCGCATACGCGCCGTCAGCGCGGTGGGCGGCCAGGCCTATCTGCCGCCACGCGGTTTCGACCCCCTCGAACTATCGCGAATGCTCAAGTCAGGCGAAGTCAACGCCCTGTCTGCGGTTCCCACGCTGCTGCGGATATTGCTTCAGGCGAAGGCCGTGATCGGTGACGCCGGCAAGAAGCTGCGCTGGATGGAAATCGGTTCGCAGTACATGTCCGCAGCTGAAAAGCGCGAGATTCGTGAACTCTTTCCCAATGCCCGGATCGTTCAGCACTACGGCCTCACCGAAGCGTCCCGCAGCACTTTTCTGCGGATCTCGGAAGTTCCGGACGAATTGCTGGAATCGGTCGGTACGGCCGTCGGCGCGACCGAGGTGGCCATATCCGAAGAAGGCCGCATCCGCATTCGCGGTCCGCACGTTGCCCGCTGGCGCTTGGATTCCGAAGCCTTGCTGGACCTTTGCGGCCCCGATGGCTGGCTGGAAACCAACGACCTGGGCCACATTAAAGACGGCCAACTTTATTACGACGGCAGGGCAGATGATCTGATCAACGTCGGCGGTATAAAGATCAACCCGGATACACTTGAGGCACGCATTGGTCAAAGTCTGAGGCAAGGCGGCAAGATCGTCGTAACCAAGGTGCCTGACGCACTTCGCGGCGAAGGCATTCTGGTGGCGGCAGAGACGCCTGAAATTACCACCGATCAACTCCACTTTGCTTCGGCAGAGGCTCTGAAAGAGCTTGGAATTGTTGCAGGCGATGCCTTGCACGTAAGGATCGTGTCGGCCCTTCCGCGGACAGCGACGGGCAAGCCCTTGCGCCGCCTTCTGGCCGATGAATTTGTCGAGGCAGGCAAAGCTGCTACCGCCGCTCCCGTTTCAGATCAGGCGGTTGAAGCAGAGCCTTGCGACGTACTGGGATTCTTCCGGCAATTCTTCCCCGGTCGACGCATCGGGCCGAATGACAGCTTCGAGACCATGGGGGGAGACTCCCTCAGCTACATCCAGTTTTCGCTCGGACTTGAGGAGCGCTTCGGTGCTCTGCCCGACGGGTGGGAATCGATGACCATTGAACAACTGGAAAAGCGCGCGGGGACCGGTGAACGAGGAGGATGGCGCAAGCTGGACGCCTCCACGTTGACGCGCGCATTCTTCATGTTGTGCATTGTTGCCGAGCATCTCGATACATTCATTTACAGCAAGAATTGGGGCGCTGCCTATTTCCTGTTCATGCTAGGTGGCTATAGTATCATCCGCTTTCAGTGGCCGGAAATCAGCAGAACCGGCAAAGTCGATACGATCTTCGGAACCGTGCTCAACGTCGCCATTCCGACGATCCTGGTCGTCGCCTTTATGCAGAGTTGGGCCAGAACGTTCGAACTGAAGCCCCTGCTGCTGATCTCGAACTGGTTCGACCCCAGCCAATATCATATCGCGTACTATTATTTCGCGGAAATATATATTCAGCTGATACTCGTAGTGGCCGTGATGCTTTCGTTTTCGAAAATTCGTGCAGCCATCACGAATAGCCCCATGGTTTTCTGCACTGCCTTCGTGGTTATTGCGACGATCGCAAGCTGGATGGTCGAACGGATCTGGGATACGAACTATCTCTATCATCGGACACCTATCTGGTATCTGTGGACGGTCGCCGCAGGCATGCTGATGGGCTGTGCGCGGGATCGTCAAAACCGTGTCGTGGCCATGGTGATCGTAAGCACCGCTGTTTTGGTCCATCACGGCTACACCTCGGCCAGCGCTTACATCATAGGCGGCGCGGCGCTGCTGCTCTTTGGAACCGCGATCAAGGTACCCTCGGTGGTAAAGTCGATAGTGTCCGAGATCGCCGGCTCGTCGATGTTCATATATCTCAGCCATGCGCAAGTCCGGTCGATAGTCATCCGGCTGTTTCATGGCCCGAGGCCGTGGATTGCCTTTTATGTCGCCATCGGGTTCGGCATTGCCTTTGCCCATTCATACCACTGGGTAGAGCGCAAGGTGCGCGTATTCCTGAGCACCTATCGGGGCAGGGTGAACGCCGGTGGCATTCCCAAGGACGCCTTGCTGCGCGGGTGAACTGCGCCAGCAAGGCTGGCTGTTCCGAAGCGCGAAAGGTCAGTAGAAGCGCGGTATCGGACCCCATTGCGGGGTCCGGCCGGGTAAATCGACCTCGACTTCGTCCACCCAGCACCAGCCCCACCCCTCAGGCGGATCATAGCCTTCGATGATGGGATGATGCGTCTCGCCGAAATGGGCGCGGGCGTGGCGGTGAGGGGATTCGTCGCAGCAGCCGACATGGCCGCAGCTGCGGCACAGGCGCAAGTGGACCCACCGGCTGCCGATTTTCAGGCACTCTTCGCAGCCTTTGGCGCTGGGAGTGACTTCGTTGATGGTCATGCTGTGCGAACATCCCGTCATGGCGCGGCCTTCCGATTGGTGGCGAACATCGTATGGATCTGGGAAACCACAGCAGCGCCCTCTCCAACCGCAGCGGCGACCCGTTTTGTCGAACCGGCCCGAACGTCGCCTATGGCGAAAACGCCCGGCATCGTCGTTTCGAGCGGCAAATGGCCACGCCCGGTCACGACGAAGCCGTTGTTATCCCTTTCCAGTCCCGGCGGCAGCCAGCCCGAATTGGGATCGGCGCCGATGAACAGGAACATGTGACGCAGGGCCTGCCGGTGGAGCGTGCCGTCCGCATTGTACCGGATAGTCGCGCCTGCCAGTCCGCCCGCGACATCGCCCTCCAGCGCCACCACTTCCGCGCCGACATGCAGTTCGACATTGGGCAACTGCGCTATCCGGTCGATCAGATAGCGGGACATCGTATCGGCAAGATCGCGCCGCACGATCATGTGCAGCTTCTTCACTTGCGGCGCGAGGAAGACCACGGCCTGCCCTGCCGAGTTGCCGCCGCCGACCAGAGCGATCTCCTCGCCCGCGCAGAGCCGCGCCTCGATGGGTGAGACCCAGTAGGATATTCCTGCGCCTTCGAAGCGCTCCAGTCCCTCAATCGCAAGGCGCCGGTAGCGTGCGCCGGAAGCGACCACCACAGCGCGCGCCCGCACGCCATGCCCACCCGCGAGTTGCAGATACAGGTGATCGCCATTCTGCTTCAGGTTTTCCACTTCGGCGGGAATCGCCATCTGCGCACCGAACTTGAGCGCTTGATTGAAGGCCCGCCCCGCCAGCGCGTGCCCGGATATGCCGGTGGGGAAGCCGAGGTAATTCTCGATCCGCGCCGAGGCCCCCGCCTGCCCGCCCATGCTGCGCGCATCAAGCACGACCACCGACAACCCCTCCGAGGCGCCATAGACCGCGGCGGCAAGTCCCGCCGGACCGGCGCCGACGATCATCACATCGTTCACCACATCGGGATCGATCTGCGCAGAAAGACCAAGGCAAGCCGCCAGATCGGTCTCACGCGGGCGGCGCAGGATCGGGCCGGTCGGGCAGACGACCAGCGGATATTCCGCCGGGTCCACGCCCAGCCGCTCGACCATGGCCTTGCCTTCGCCGTCCTCACTCACGTCGAGGACGAGGTAGGGATAGCCGCTGCGCCGCAGGAATTCGCCCAGCCTGACCACATCCGGGCTGCCCGGTACGCCGATCAGGACCGTGCCGGCCCCGCCTTCCTCGATAAGCCCCACGCGGCGCAGGATCAGGGCCCGCATGACCGTCTCGCCCAGTTCGGCCGAGCCGATCATCAGCGCCCGCAAATGCGCGGCATCGATCGGGATCGCTGTACAACCGTCCGGTCCGGCCCGCCCGCCCGCGATCGAGGGGCGACCGGCCAATTGGTTGATCTCGCCCGTGAATTGGCCGGGACCATGGGTGGTGACATGGGCTTCCCGGCTCAACCCGTCGCGGCGCTGGACCTCGATATGCCCCGCGAGCACCAGCCAGGTGGGCGAGTCGCGGTCGCCAATGGAGTAAACCGCATCGCCGGGGGCGAAAACGCGCTCCGGCCCACTTGCGAAACGCCGCGCAGCGGCCACTTCGGCAGCGCCCAGAACCGGGAACATCTGGTATTCGCGACTCGAGATCGTGCTCATGCCAGTCTCCTGCCGAGGTTCCGATCGTTCCGGATGCCCTATCGGAGCGTAACCGACCTTTTAATCGAGCGCTATTCTCTCTCTCGTCATGATGGATTGGCTTGTGGTTTAGCGTTTCAGTTTATGCCCTAGTCAACGGAAGAGTCGTCAACGAGGAAAATCGCCCGCGCAGGGCAGCGGTCGACCGCCCGATGCACCATATCCTCGAATTCCGCAGGCACCTCACCGACCAGCACGGTAGCATAGCCGTCTTCGTGCAGCTCGAACGCTTCGGGACAGAGCCCCACGCAGATCCCGAAACCGGCGCATAGATCCGGATCGACACGGACTTTCATCGCGCGACAGCCTCCACCGGGTCAAACTCCAGATTGATATGCGTCAGCCCGCGCAGAATGAAGGTTGGCAGATAGCTGTAGCGGCGTGCGTCGCGCGGGCCGTGAACTTTCTCGGAAATGCGAATGTCGCTGGTCCGATCGAACATGCGGTTGAGGCTGACGACCGCCTCTGCCCGCGCCAGCGGAGCGCCGGGACAGGCATGACGACCGGCGCCGAATGCCACGTGGAGCCGCGCGTTCTTGCGGGCCATGTCGAACTCGCCGGGGTTTTCAAACTTACGAGAATCCCGGTTGGCCGCGCTGTTCGAGATATAGAGGAAGCTGCCGGCCGCGATATCGACCCCGCCAAGGGTCGTCGGCTTCTTGGCCAGCCGGAAGTCGCCTTTGACCGGGCCCTCGATGCGCAGGCATTCCTCGACGAAATTGGGGATGAGGCTGCGGTCTTCGCGAAGGCGCTGCTGGAGGTCCGGCCGCTCGCCGATCACCTGGAAAGCGTAGCTGAGCAACCGCACCGTGGTTTCCTGCCCGGCCGCGAACAAGTTGGCCGCAATGCGGGCCACGTCGATCGGCTCCGGCACCTCGCCACCGGGGAATGTCGCCTTGGCGAGCCCGGTCAGGATATCCTCCTTGGGATTGGTCCTGCGGTCCGCGATATAGGCCGAGAACGTGTCGTACAGCCACTGCAACGGCGAGTGATGAACCCCTCCGTCGGTGCCGCCGACCACGGCGCCGCCACTTTCCTGCTCCACCCGAATGAGGTGCTTGCGGAATTCGACCCGATCCTCAGGCGGCACGCCGAGCAGGTCCGATACGACGAGCACGGCGAAGGGCTGCGCGAAGGCGTCCATGAACTCGCACTCGCCGCGCGCAAGGAAGGTGTCGATCTGTTCGTCGGCCAGCTTCCACATGAACTCCTCATTTTCCCTGAGGCGCTTCGGGGTAATCAGCGACATCAGCAGCGACCGGTGCATGGTGTGCACCGGCGGGTCCATCGTCGGAAGCTGATCGCTGAACGGCGTCTGATCCCGATAGGCTTCGATCAGTTCGGAAACATCTTCGTTTTCATGCCCCTCGAACGGAATAGGGCAGCCTGCGAACGGTCCAGTCGTCGACATGCAGGATGAGAAGCGAGCGGGATCGTTATAGACCTCAAGGGCTTCGTCATAGCCAGTGACCATGATGATGCCCTGATGCGGCTCACGCACCACCGGAGACTGGTCTCTCAGATAGTCGAAATAGGGGTACGGATCGTTGACGAACCGATCGCTGCGGAAGAAATCATGCTCCTCAAACGCGTGGGGCGTGTCGTTCATGGTCTCTCCTCTGGCGTCGCCGGAATGTTCACGGTCTATGTTTGGCTGATAGCCGGTCGGGCATATAGCAATGACGCCGAAGACCAGCCACAAGCCCGGTTTGAACACAAATACTCATCGCCTGAACGATCAGCCCCAGTCTTTGGCCTTTGTCCAAAGAATGGAGAACGATCGGCAGAGTCCCGAGATAAGCGGCCAAGCAACGCAGACAGGCGCGCAATCACCACGGTTCGGCCGGTATGGGTCTTCCGCGCTTCGCCAAAGGCGCGGTATATGCGCGCCAATGGCGGAGCTTTCAGCAAACCCACAGCTCCGGGCCGGGGGACTGATGGCTCCGCTGCTGCTCGGATTGCTGCCCTGGTCCTCGGCATTGGGCGGGGGCGTCACCGGAGAGATCGGCCCGATCGTCCCGGTCGCGCGCATGATTGCGGGGGTAGCGACCGGCTTGCAGGCCTTCGCCTTGCCCTCCACTCCCCTGCCCGCTCTTCCCGAGTTGGTTCCCCCCGGTATGCCGGACGATGCCGCGCGCGAGGCGGCCAGGCGGATCAATGCCTCCATTCCCTTTGCCAGCGGACGCGAGACACCGGCCGCCCCGTTCCGCTTCGTCGGATCGCAGGAGGACCGCCTTCGCGCGATCGACTGCATCGCCAGTGCCGAGTACTACGAAGCCGGCGGCGATCTCGACGGGCAGCGGGCGGTCGCGCAGGTCGTGCTGAACCGGATGCGCCATCCCGCCTTCCCCGCCAGTGCCTGCGGCGTCGTGTTCCAGGGCGCCGAGCGCGCGACCGGTTGCCAATTCACCTTCACCTGCGACGGCGCCATGGCAAGGCGGCCGATGCCCTGGCTTTGGGACAAGGCCCGCGCGATCGCGGCCAGCGCGCTCAATGGCGCCGTGTTCGCGCCGGTTGGACATGCCACGCATTACCATACGGATTGGGTAGCCCCGCCCTGGAGCGGCGAACTCGACAAGATTGCGCGCGTGGGACCGCACCTGTTCTTTCGCTGGCGCGGCGGCTGGGGCAGTCCCGCGGCCTTCCGCCAGCGTGTCGATCCCGGAGAGTCGGCGATTGCGCCTCTAACAGCGCTTGCAACCGGCCAGGAACCGGATCCGCTTGCGGCCGGGACCGGGGCCGACCTTATTCCGGCCGTTGCGACGGCTTTGGCCGACCCGCCCGATCCCACGTCTCCGGATGTGATCGGTGTGGACCTGCGGGGCGCCCGGCTGAAACTGCTGAAACCGTCGGGCGATGCCTTCGGCCTGCTTTTGCCGCGCACCGCCCCCGGCTCCTTCGGATCGCTGGCGCTCGATCTCTGTCGCGGGCGCAGTTTCTGCGAGGTGACGGGCTGGGTCGACGGCGCGGACATTCCCCGAAGCTATCCGATCCCGACCAGCGCGCGGCGGTCCATGGCCTTTCTCTATTTGCGCGATCAGGCCAGCCACCGCGAGATGACCGCGTGGGATTGCAAACTCTTCCCGCGCAACGATCCCACCGAGTGCCTGCGCAAGGTAACCGCGCCCAAGATCGTCGCGGCCAGCGCGCCCGCAGTGAAAGTCGATGCGCCGACCGCCTTGCAATAGCCGGCATCCGCGCCCTGCCCGTGCTAACCTCGAAAGCGTTCACCGCGTCCCGGCAAAGGCCCATCGCACCGCCCCGGCCATGGCCCGCGTGCCGATCATTTGCGGCCACGCCGAAGCCCCCGGCCGTTTCAATCCCAGCAAGATCCGCGCGAACGGTGGCAGCAGATCCACCGCCGCGACCGCAAGGGTTCTCGCCACCGCTCCGGAGCGCCGCTCCCGCTCGCCATTCAACAGGAACGAGGCCACCTCGCGCGCCGCAAGACTGCCTTCGAGTTCACCTCGCATGTCAGCCATCAGCGACTGGGCTTCCAGGCGACTGCGCGGAAGCGGCGAAGCCCCCAGCATCTCGGCCACGACCGCGCTTTGTTCGAAATAGCGGTCCTGCGCGGCCGGTGGCATGCCGGGATTTCCATAAGCCAGATAGGCCTCCAGAAAGCTCGTCGCCTCCGCAAGATGTACCCATGCAAGGACCCGAGGTTCGGTCGCCGAATAGGTCCGGCCATCCGGCATTGTCCCGGTGACGCGCGCGTGAATGGCATTGACCCTGTCGATGGCTTTCCGGGCCTCATCGCGATGACCGTAAGTGGTCAATGCAATGAACCGCGCGGTTCGGCGCAGCCGCCCCTGCACGTCCTCGCGAAAATCGGAATGATCGAGCACGCCCTGCAACGCCGCCGGATGAAGCATCTGCAACAGCAGCGCCCGCATGCCGCCAACCATCATGGCGACCACATCGGCGTGAACCATGCGGATCGGGCTATCTACCTCGAACAATGCGTCATTCGAAGGAACGACCGGCATCTCGCCCTTCTCGCGGTCATTGAAAACGCCGCGCACCTGCCGCACGAGCAGGCCGCGCACGGCGGAAGCGGGACCGGGAATATTCAGCGCAGCCATAAGGCGATCCTGCCTGAAATCGAGACGACGCGATAGCGACAGCCCCATGACAAAACGACTGGCCGGCGGTAAGGCTCCGGCCCCGCCTTTTCCGGGCACACCTCAATCAAGCCGCAGCTATGTCCCGCCCTTCACCCGATGCCCTGTACCGCGCCGCGGCGTTCCTGGATCCCAGCCCCGATTTCCGCGTGTTGCGCCGTCTTCAGCCGGTCTCGCGATTTCATGCGCCCAGGCCGGGAGGAAACAGCCGGATCGGCGTTGCCATCGATGTCGAGACGACCGGCCTTGACCACGAGACGGACAAGATCATCGAACTCGCCATCCAGCGTTTCCGCTTCGATGACACCGGCCGCATCGTCCAGGTCGGACAACCAAGGGTATGGCGCGAGGATCCAGGCGTGCCGCTTGATCCCCGAATTACGAAACTGACGGGTCTCACGAACGAGGTTCTCGAAAACCAGAAAATCGACGAGGCACTCGCGATCGAGATCCTGTCCTCTGCTGATCTCATCATCGCCCATAACGCGCGCTTCGACCGCCCCTTCGTCGACAAACGGCTGCCGGCTATCGCGGGCAAGCCGTGGGCTTGTTCGATGGCCGAACCGGATTGGCTTGAACTGGGCTTCGACGGCAAGGCGCTGGCCCATCTCGTCTCGCAGTGCGGCTGGTTCTATGAGGGGCACCGCGCCGAAAACGACATTCTGGCGCTGATCTACCTTCTCGCGCACGACCTGCCAGATGGCGTGACGATCCTTGCCAAATTGCTCGCCGCGTCGGAACAGCCAAGCTACCGCGTCAATGCGATCGACGCCCCGTTTGAATCCAAGGATCTGCTCAAGGGCAGGGGTTATCGCTGGAATGCAGCGCTCCGGTTCTGGTCGAAGGAAATCTCCGCGACCGATCATGATGACGAGAAACTCTGGCTGACGAATGAAGTCTACCGCGGGTTCGGCGAGCCTGCGTTTATCTCCGTCACGGCATGCGAACGGCACGGCAAGTCCTGAGGAAGCCGCACACGCTCGACGCTGCCACGGGTATCAGGGGCGCATGGCGAAGGCGATCGTGTTGGTGTTCGCGGTACAGGCGGTGGAGGCCCCCGGGCGATAGCTCATGTCGTACTGCACGCCTTTGCCAACTTCGGTCGCCGCCTTTCCGAAGATCAACGGCGGATAGGAAACGAGCGGGCGCACGTTTGCCGTCGAGCCATTGGCGTTGATGTCGTATTCCAGATTGACCCAGCCTTCGAAGCCCATTTGCATGGCTGACAAGGGATAGTCGCCGCCAGTCACATTGGTACGCCGGAGCGCCGGGGGCAGGCTGAGCAGAGCGCACTGTTCATCGGTCAGTCCGGTCTTGTCGTAATAGGTCTGGGCTTGCTTCAGATTGCCCGCTGCTGCGGCGCGATTGGCTTGCTCCAGCCAGGCGAGCTGCCGCAGCGGATGGGTTTCGGGCAGCCGCGTATCTTGCGCCACTTGCGCCACCCAGGCGTCGGTCTGCGGATCGCGCCGCGTCGTCCGCTCTCCCGCGGCGTCGAGCAGGAGCGTGTCTGCGGCCAGTGCGTCGGCGGCGATCGCCGGCTCCGCCGCCAGCGCAGCCCTCGCCCGGCTGCGATCCCGTGCCCTCTGCTTGCTGTCCGGATCGCGATGCACCAGTTGCTCTACGCGCAGCGAGTTCGTAAGTTCTGCCGGAAGAGATGCCTGCGTGGCGATCTGAACGGCCTTGTCGGCCAACGCGGACGGGGCATAAGGATCGAGATCCAGGGTCATGCCCAGCGCTGCGGCGCGTACCGCTGCGCTGGCGGCGCCGGTTTCGTCTTCTCCCAGCCGGTGCAGCCGGGCGAGCACGGCGATACGATCGCCCTCCAGAGTATCCGCCGGCAGGACCGTCGCGGCCCAGTTGGCAAAGCGCGCGTTCATCGGTGCCCATAGGCCAGGAGCCTTGCCCAGCCGATTGCTGCACCGCACTTCCACGCGCGCGGCGACGCGATAGAAGGCGGGAATGGCTGCGGCACTGTCCGGCCCCCAATACCAATCATGCACGGCCTGTTCGAAGGCGGCCGCCACTTGCGGACCACCCCGCGAATAGACGGTCTGCGCGTAAGCCACGGTGCCATCGTCATTGATACCGAACTCCACCACGGCCACGTCATCCGGGCGCAGGCCGGTCTCCTCACCGCACAGCGGCGGATCCATCGATTCCGCATGGACGAACGGCTTGCCGGAAAGGCGGCCGGCACCGGTATAGGCCAGATAGAGGCGGGCATCGTCCCGGCGTCCGATCAACATAGCTGCCATCGCCAGGTCCCCGCGCAAGGAAACCTCGTCAACCGTCGTGCGCAGGGTTAGCCCGCCGCTGAGTGCCAGTGCCTGCTTCAGTTCCTTGTAGGCTTCTTCCGCCCGGCCCTGATTGAGCAACGTGCGCGCGTAAAGCGTGCGATAGGCAATGGCGTTCTTTTTATTCATCTCCGGAAGCGAGTCCATGATCGCCAGCGCTTCACGCGCCGGGGCAAGCGCTTCTTCGGTTCCGTCGAATGCGGTCGCACGGGCCAGACGCAGCAGCGGATCGAGCCGGAAGGCGCCGGTGCGGCCTTCCAGCGCCAACCGGTAATACGCCGCGGCGCCCGTGCGATCGGAAAGGGCCATGCGCACATCGCCCAATGCCATCCGCGCTTCCGATACGTCGGAGGCAAAGTCCGGCCCGGCGGCAATCAGTGCGGGCAGACCCAGCGCGATCGCACGCTCCCCTTCATCCCGGCGGATCTGGCGGACCAGGCAGATGCCCTTGCGCACCGCCACCGCCGAAGCGGGGAACGAGCCCGGCTTGAGGTGAGGATCCTTTTCCAGCGCCTCGAACTGCGCGATCGCTTCCTTGCATTGGCCGCTGTTTTGCAGAGCGCTGGCCGCATCGAACTTTTCCTGAAGCGTCGTCGGCGTCACAGGTGCGGCAGCGGCCGAAGCGGCCGCAAGAAAAAGCATCAGACTCACGAATCTTCCCCCATCGCACCACGCAGATGCAACGGCAGACCTATGGCGCGTCTTGCGCGATGTCCACGGTGATCGATGCCATTCTGGCTTTGACGGCGGGCTCGCGGTTGGCAGGCATGTCCCTTTCCGAACGGCCCCGGATTTGAAGTGCCCTATCAAGATATGGCAGGAGCGTTCGCGGCCCGATCTCCGCCCAAAACGCGGCGGCTCAACAAGAATTTTTAAGCAGTCGCTTATTTTATGCCACAGAGGTATTGCGATGGATTGGGAGCACCGAACTTGACCATGACCAGGAAGCGAAAGAGTGACGAAAGCGCCGGAACCAAGAGGGCCATCCTGGACGCCACTCAGCAGATAATGTGCAACGAGGGTTATGCCGCCGTCAGCTCACGACGAGTGGCCGAAGTGGCCGGCCTGAAGTCCCAGCTCGTCCATTATCACTTCGGTACGATGGACAATCTGATGCTCGCCCTGTTTCGCCGCGCGGAAGAGGATTATCTGGCTCGGCAAGTCCGTTCACTCACATCGACGAGCCCGCTGCGCAGCCTTTGGGAGGAGTCTCTCCAGCAGGCCGACGCCCGCCTCACCATCGAATTTATCGCTCTTGCACGCCATTCCGAAGCTATTGGCAACGAAGTCCGGCGGGCGAACGAAACGACCAGAAACATCCATAGCATGATCATCGCAGGCGCTTTGGAGCGTGCCAACATACAAAGCGCGCCGGCACCGGAAGTCGTGGCCTTTCTCATTGCCGCCATCAGCCGAACACTCGGGACGGAAGAAGCCTTGGGAACGTCGCTGGCCCATGAAGCGGTTCACGCGTTTCTCGAAGGCCTGCTCAACAAGCTGGAACCGGCTTCAGCCCCGTAACGGGGCGTCAAATGGCCGATCGCCCGACCCTGCCACTTCCGGCTGATCGGTGCGCCCTTCCGAGTACAATTTATCCGTTCGCATGATACGCCCTACAAAAATATTGAGCGAGTGCTTTAATTTCTATAGGAGACATCCGGGCAGCGGGCTCAAGTTCCGCGCCATGAGGAAGAGATGTCATGGGGCCAGTGGATTTCGAAGGGCTGTTCACGCCGTTCCAGCTCGGCAAGTTCACCCTGCCCAATCGCTTCGTCTTTCCGCCGATGGGGCTCGAAGTCTGCAAGAATGGCATCCCCGGCGATGACTCGGCCGAATACTACGCCCGGCGCGCGCAAGGCGGCGCCAGCCTGGTAATCACCGAGGGGGCCTACATCGACCACCCCTCCTCGGGCGACAATCCGATGCTGGGCCGGATCCGCGGCGAGGACTCGTGGGATGCATGGCGCAATGTGGCCACCAAGGTTCACCGCGAAGGCGGCCTCTGCGTGCCCGAACTATGGCATGTCGGGTTGATCCCCAGCGGTCCGGATCTGCTCGCGGGCAAGGGTATAGTTTACCGTCCGGAACTGGGTCAGGTCAGTCCCTCGGGCTATATTGCCCCGGGCCAGAAGGTGGCCGAAGGCATGTCCCATGCCCAGATCGACGAAGTGATCGCCGCTTATGCTCGCAGCACTGCCAAGGCCGTAGAGCTTGGCTTCGATGGCATCGAACTGCATGGCGCCCACGGCTATATCATCGACCAGTTTCTTTGGAAGGAACTGAACCATCGCACCGACCGCTACGGCGGCAGCCCGAAAGCCCGCGGTCAATTCGCCGCGGAAGTGATCCGCGCCTGCCGGGCCGAGCTTGAACCCGGCATGCCGATCATCATGCGGATGTCGTTCTGGAAGATGGCCGATTTCAATGCCTGCCTCGCCGAAACGCCGCAAGAGCTTGAAGATCTGCTCGCGCCGCTGGTCGAAGCGGGCGTCGATCTGTTCGATTGTTCGCAGCGCCGTTTTTGGGAGCCGACTTTCGCTAACGACAGCGACCTGAACTTGGCTGGCTGGGTCAAGAAAGTAACCGGTATGCCAAGTTGCACCATCGGTTCGATCGGGCTCGACATGGATTTCCTCGCCAGCCTCAGTGCCGACACGGTCGCACCGCTCAACCTGGAGCGACTGGACGATTTGATGCGGCGGTTCGATCGCGGTGATTTCGATCTCGTTGCGGTCGGCCGCGCGATGATCGCCGAACCCGACTGGCCCAAACTCGTGCGGGCCAGCGCATTCGACCAGCTCAAGCCTTTCGCGACAAGCCTGATGGCAGACCCGCTGATGGCGCACGTGAAATAGCGACGATAACGGGCCCGGCGTGGCTTGGCTCAGAGATTGTCAGGGAGGAAGTACGATGGCCAAGTCAAACGGCGGATCTGCCCTCCCTCCGATTGTCTACGGGCCGGCGCTGTCCGAAGAGCCTGATCTAGGCGCTTTGACCTTGGGCGGCTATTTGCGTGAGGTCACTGCGCGCTTCACAGAGCGCGAGGCACTCGTCATGCACGAGAATGGCGGGGAGATCCGCTGGTCCTACACCGACCTTTGGGACCGCGCGATGCAGGTCGCGCGCGGACTGCGCGCGCATGGCGTCGGCAAGGACAGCCGCGTGGGCGTCATGATGACCAATCGTCCGGAATGGCTCGCCGGCGTCTTCGGCGTGGCTCTTTCCGGCGGCGTGGCCGTGACGCTCAGCACCTTTTCGACATCATCGGAACTTGACTACCTGCTGCGCAATTCGGCCGTGTCGATCCTCTTGTTCGAAGGAAAAGTCCTCAAGAAAGACTTCTGCCAGATGCTGGAGGAACTGGAGCCTGCCATCCGGCAGTGTGCCCCCGGCAAACTGGTTTCGCAGAACTATCCGTTCCTGCGCCGCCTTTTCAGGGTGGGCGCCACTTTGCCAAGTGGAGCGATCGAACCGTGGGACGCGCTTGTCGCAAGTGCGGCATCAATACCGGAAGCCGTGATCGAGGAAATGGCGGCGGCGGTTCAGCCGCACGAACTGGGGGCCATCCTCTATTCGTCGGGCTCCACGGCGCTGCCCAAAGGCATCCTCAATACGCATCGCGGCATGTGCATCCACTTCTGGCGTTGGCCGCGGATGTTCGGGTTGGCCGAGGACGTCCGAAGTTGGGCGCCGAACGGTTTCTTCTGGTCGGGAAATTTTGCGACCGTATTGGGGGCCACGCTTTCGTCGGGCGGCAGCCTCGTCCTGCAATCGACGTTCGACCCGGTCGCCTCGCTCGAACTGCTTGAGAAGGAGCGCGTCAACTATCCTGTCGTTTGGCCCCATCAGGCCAAGCAAATGCGGGAGGCGCCGAACTGGGAGACGGTCGACCTCTCTGCCATGAAATATGTCGACTTCGTCCTGCCACTTGCCCAGCATCCGACCATTCGCAGCACATGGTCGGAACCGGTCTGCAATTACGGTAGCACTGAGACGTTCACGGTCACCACCTGCTTTCCAAATTCCTCGCCCGAAAATGTCCGTGGCCGGAGTTGGGGCGAGGTTCTGGCCGGGAACGCAATGAAGATCGTCGACCCGCAGACCGGAAAGACCCTGCCGCGCGGAAGCCGGGGAGAGATTGCGGTAAAGGGGCCAACGCTGATGCTCGGCTATCTCGGCATCGACCCTGCCGACACCTTCGATCCCGACGGCTTCTTCCACACTGGTGACGGCGGCTATCTCGACGAATTGGGGCGGCTCCAGTGGGACGGCCGCCTCTCCGACATCATCAAAACCGGAGGGGCCAACGTATCGCCGCTCGAAATCGACGCGGTGCTGGAGAAATGTCCCGGCGTCAAAGTAGCCCGGACCATCGGAGTTCCGCACGACACTTTGGGCGAAATCGTGATCGGCTGCATCGTCCTGGAGGACGGTGTGATCCTCGACGCCATGGCGATTCGGAATTTCGCCAGGCAGTCACTCGCGAGCTACAAGATACCACGAGAGATCCTTTTCTTGCGTGAGGAGGAACTGGTCCTCACCGGCAGTGCCAAGATCAGATCATCCGAGCTACGAAAGCTGGCATCCAACAGGCTGAGCGAGGAATGCCCGTCATCGAATTCGAGTTACTCGTCTGACAAGCGATCACGAACACCACGAGAGGATCAAGGAAATGGGGCTCCTCGAAGCTCATGCCGCACTGAAGGGTAAAGTTGCCGTGGTCGTCGGCGGCTGCGGAGAAATCCAGGGGCGGGCCTATACACTGGCTCTCGCCAAAGCCGGGATCCATATCGCTGCCTGCGACAATCACGAGGACGAGGTGGCCTCGATCGTGCCCGAAGTCGAAGCGCTGGGCGTACGCATTCTGGCCTATCACGCCGATGTCGCCGATCCGGCAGCGCTCGACGCGTTCTACGATCGCGTCGAGCAGGACTTCGGCCAGGTCGATATCGTGGTCAACGTGCCCACCCGCTGCAAGCGCTCCAGATTCGAAGACTCCACGCGCGAAGACAACGCGCAAGATATCCGCATGAACTACGGATACATCATCGACAGCTGTCGGCGCGCGATCCCGCTGCTGCGCAAGAGCGGCGGCGGCAGCATCATCAATTTCACGACGATCGAGGCGCATCGCGGCGCCGCGACCTTCGCAGTTTACGCCGGAGCCAAGGCGGCCACAACGAACTTCAGCAAGGCGCTTGCGGTGGAATTGGGCGCGGACCAGATCCGCGTCAACCTCATCGCTCCGGACACTTCGCCGGCGAAGACGTCGAACGGGTCGCTCTATCCGGAAGACTTTGCCAGGATCGAGAAGCTTGGGCCCGAAACCCTTGCCGAAGCGTCGAAGATCTATGTCCCGATGAAGCGCGATCCGACGGTCGAGGATCTTGCCAACGGCGTACTGTTTCTGGCGAGCGACCTCTCGCGGTCGATCACCGGGACGACACTGCATATCGACGGCGGCACGAGCGCGGGCGGCGGCTGGATCGATTGGCCTGACGATGGGTTCATGCCTGCACCGCTTGGCGGCTCCATCGGCCGGCTCTTTGCCAAAGGTTGATCAGATGAGTGAACAGAAACCGATCATCCTCCACGGCGTGATGAGCCCCAATGTCGTCAAAGTGGCGATCATGTTGGAGGAACTGGAATTACCCTATGTTCTCAAGCATGTCGCCCTGTTCAAGGGTGAGCAATTCACGTCCGAGTTCCTCAAGCTCAATCCCTTGGGCAAAGTTCCGGTCATCGAAGATCCGGCGCTTGGCAGGCCGCTCGCCGAGTCTGGCGCGATCCTGATCTGGCTGGCCGAACAGCACGGAAAATTGCTGCCGGCCCGATCGGCCGATCGCTACGAAGTGTTCCAGTGGCTTATGGTGCAGATGGCCGGAATCGGACCGATGCTTGGCCAGTATACCCATTTCCGTTTGCTCCCCGAAGGCAGCGAGCCCTACGCCTTGGGCCGCTACGCCGCGATGGCCAAGCGGTTCTACCAACTCATCGACGACAGGGTCTCGAACCGCGAATGGATCGCGGGTGACGCCTATTCGATCGCCGACATCGCCACTTTCCCTTGGGCCGAGTACCTCGAACGTCATGGCCTTTCGATCGACAGCTATCCGGCGATGAGGCGATGGCGGGAGGCAATCGCCGAGCGACCTGCCGTCAGGCGCGCCAAGGCGCGGATCGTGGAGGAATTCGCCGCCCCCTCCGCAACGACCATGACAGCCGCGACCATCAGCGATCTCGACAGGTTCTTTGGCCGCACCGACGAAGTGCCGGTTCAAGACTTTACTTCCGTGAAGAGGATGAGCTGATGGCGATGGCCAATGCACCCTATGATTAAAGTCATTTGAAATATTAATCCAATTATTCAGCCATTTCCCACCAATCGCCACAGCGATCAAAGGGCGCGCCGCCGTTCTCACGACATTACATTGTTTTCAATATCCGGAAACTCATAGTAACAATTTAGTAATACCAAAATAACAATTAACCGCTGTAGCCAGCCAGAAATAATATCGGGGAGAGAGCTATGTCCAGGACGTGCACGATGTTCTCTAGCATGACGGCCATTGTCGTCGCACTTGCCACTGCCAATCCGGCCCTTGCCGACGAACAGCCTGCCAAACAACCCGACCAGCAAGGCAGAGCCGCTGTCAGCGTTGCACCAGGCGACATCATCGTTACAGCGCGCAAACGCCAGGAAACCCAACTCGATGTCCCGGTGATCGAACAGGTCGTGTCGGCCGAGACCCTTGCCCGCCAGCAGACCCTCGATCTTAAGGATCTCACCAAGCTAACGCCCGGCCTGATGATCGGAACGGCGGTGCTGTCGATCGGCCAGCAGGTTACTCTGCGCGGCGTGGGCACCAGTTCGTTCGATCCGGGAATCGACCAGTCGGTTTCGCTCAACATCGACGGCCTTTCGCTTGGACAAGGCCTCGCCTTCACCAGCGGCATGTTCGACGTCGGCCAGGTCGAAGTGCTGAAGGGGCCGCAGTCCCTGTTCTACGGCAAGAGCAGCCCCGGCGGCGTGATCGCGATCCACACCGCTGATCCAACCGACGAGCTCGAAGTCAAGGGTACCGCCGGCTATGAGGCAGAGGCGCATGCCATGCGTTTTGAAGGCGTCGTCTCGGGGCCTTTGAGCGATACGTTGAAGGCGCGCATCGCCGGCGTCTACTCGAAGACTGACGGGTATTATTTCAACGATGCGGACATACCAGCGACCGCCACGTTCTCACCGGCGCCAGGCGTGTCGCTCCCCGTATCGGCGCTCGGCGGCCTGTCCCCTCGCTTCAGCCGAACTGGCCGCGGCGACAGCTATCAGGTTCGCGGCACGGTGATCTGGGATCCAAGCTGGCGGTTCAACGCCAAGCTCAAGGTCAATCTTGTCCATGACAAGAGCTACAATGCTGAAAATGGGCAGCTGAAGTCCTGCCCCGATGGCGTTGGCGGAGTACCGGCCTACGGCAACGCACCGTTCATCAACCCCAACGACAATTGCAAGCTCGATCGCGTTGGCTACATCGTGGACATGAATCCCGCGAACTTTGTTGGTCTAAATAAAGAGACTTCCTATATCGAAAGTACGCAGCGCTACGGCGTGCTGGAACTGAACTATAATTTGACTGACGATGTAACCGCCACGTCCGTGACAGGCTATTACAACCTCCATTCCGACAGCGCGCTGAACCCGTCGCTTTCAGGGTTTTCCGGTCCGCTTCTTGCCGTGACGAACCCGCGTTTCCGGCGCAGAGACTTCACTGAAGAAGTACGCTTCAACAGCAACTTTGCCGGCCCCTTCAACTTCACGCTCGGCGGTTTCTACCAGGACGGCAAAGTTTCCGATCGGGTGACACTATACGCCAATAAATTCTTCGTCCCGGCAGCCGCAAGCGGCATTCCACTGCAGGACGGGCTCAACCAATTTGACATCGAGACGTACTCTGCCTTTGGCCAGGTGCGCTACAAGATAACGCCCGAACTCGAACTGGCGGGCGGCGTGCGCGTGACCAATGAAAAGCGGGAACAGGATCCCCTGCTTTACTATTCACTCACCAATCTCGGCGCCGGACTGCCGGTGACGCCCACCACGCCTTACATTGTCCCGGTAGCGACGCCTCGCGTGAATTCCACCCGGTCATCCCCGGAAGTGACGATCACGTACAAGCCCACGCAAGACCTCAACATCTTTGCCTCATACAAGGTAGCCTACAAATCGGGCTCTTTCAGCATCGCGACGCCTCAGACGCTTAACGCCAATGGCTGGCTGGATAACTCTTTCGGCGACGAGAAAGTCACCGGCTTCGAAGGCGGCATCAAGGGCCGTACCTTCAACAACCAACTGAGCTTCACACTTGCAGGGTTCGACTACGAGTATACCGGCCTGCAGGTCGGCGGCATCGAACCCACGGTCGGATCGATACCCGTCATTCGGACGGTCAACGCCGGTAGCGGCCGCAGCTACGGCGCTGAGGCAGAAGCTCACTTCCGCCCCACTGCGCTGGAAGGATTAACGCTCAATGCGGCGGTAAATTACACCCACGCCCGGTTCAAGACGCTCAACAACGTTCCGTGCTACGGTGGCCAGACAATTGCCAACGGCTGCAACCAGGAATTTGTACCTTCGCCCGACCAGGCGAACCCCGGTGCCGGCGCAGTGACGGTCAACGGCCAGCAGGGCTTCTATTTCGCCCAGGACCTTTCCGGCTCTCCATTCTTGCGCGCACCTGATTGGAGCGGGAACGTCGGCTTCGACTACGAGATACCGATAGGCGACTGGAAGCTGATCGTTTCCAATAACAATTATCTGACCTCGAAATTCCTCACCGGTCCCGGCAAGCGCAAAGATTTTTACCAGAGTGGCTATGCGAAAGTCGATGCCGGCCTGACCTTGCAGGGTCCGGACAACCGTTGGGAAGTTGCGTTGATTGGCAAAAATCTGACGAAACAATATACGGCGAGCAACTGCTCACCGTCGAACTTCCAAAATGGTCTGCTCGGCGGCCAGATCACCGGCGGCAATGCTGCCGGACCGGCGGGCGTCGACGAGATGCTGTGCTATATGGACCCGGGTCGCGAATTGTGGATCAGACTGACCCTGCGGCCTTTCGGCTGAACAATAAGCGCGTTCTCCAATCAGGTATAACTACCTGATAATTCGGAAAACACGACAAACCAAAATCGTAGAGCGGTTGATCCGATGCGGTCGGATCAACCGCTCTACGATTTTTGGTGGCGCCGGAGACGCGTAAATTGATGATGAACCCATTGTGGGGCGCTCCCGTCACTTAGCCGCGCCGCGATGGTCCATCTCAAGGCTCGCGGGGAATGCCATCCGCGCGAACACTACCCGAGCGTATAGGGTCTCCGACCGCCGCGTGACCGGCTGCCGGTAACCGATTGTCTCGAAATTGACCCAAGACAATGCTACGGAGCCACATCGCGACAAGGGCGTTCAAACGACCTGCACGATTGGAGGAGCCTGAATGAACATCTACACGCTGAAGTTCCCGGACGACGGGAACGTGGGCGCGCTGCGTCTCGATTTCGACGCGGAAGACGCTGCCGATGCGCTGGTCACGGCGCACCGCAAGGCCTCCGGCGTCAGAACCGGACGGGCAGCCGAACTCTGGCAGGGAGCACGCAAGCTCTGCACCATTCGGCACGGAGCGAATGGTGGAGACGACTATCGCGGCTCTTCCAGGTCACAGATTGCCTGAGAGGCAGGATCTACGCGATATCGGGACATGAAAAGGACCGCTCCGGGAGGCATTGGGGCGGTCCTTTTCCGTAGAGTTGTCGCGACCCGGATTTTTAAGGGGCACCGGACCGCGAGAGCGCGCCTCACGCGGCGGGCCAGCACGGATTCGGCAGAGTGCACGGCGAGCACGATGAGATGCTCCTCGCTCCTCATGCGCACTGGCATGGGCTCTCGGCACAGTGCAGGATCAAGCAAGCGACAATCAGGACCGGGAGAAACGACGATGGATGAAGATGCCGTGTTCGCATTCGGCAACGCACTTGCCGCCATCGCAGGACTGCTGGAAGAAAAGGGCGTCTGCACTGCGACCGAAATTTCCCAATCGCTCGGCCATGCCGCCATGGTGCATCTCAAGGCCGGCGAGGAATACCACAAGCGCGGGCATTACTTGCGCGCCTGGGCCGTCTCGGTGAAGGCGGCGGCAGACGGCAAAAGCGGACCGAAGCGCCCCTGATTGACAGGAGTGCCCACATTCGCGCAGCCAAACCTGTGCCCCATTCCACGTAATAATTGTCGCGATACACGACAATGTATCGGCCGCCGATTTGCGCCCTTTCCGACAGGAACCGTTCAGGAGAATTGGTCTCGATAGGCAGAGCGGGACGCGACGCAGATCGAAGGAGCATTCCCACATGAAATCGATCATTCTCCGAGCGCTGCGCTGCCGGTTCGATCGGCATCGACCCAAGGCCGGACAGGTCTTCTGGGACGGCCTATGCTATGTCGGACGATGCGAAGATTGCCGGTCAGCTATTCGCCGTGTCAGCAGGACACGCTGGCATCGTGACCGGCTCGGGAACGGTCCCGGCCTGGCCTGAGACGCAAGTCCATAACACTATTCATCGTGAAGAGCGGTCCTGTGACGGCGGCTCAATGACGCTTTGTGACGAGGCGAATTTCTCCGCACAGGCTGCATGTGTCTTTCCTGCGTTCGAAGCCGTTCGAACCTGCCGGCTCGCGCCCCGCATGATCGGCGTTTTCGAGCGGCGAAAGGCCAAGCGCCTGGGTGATGCAGTCGTCGCAGACCGGCTCTGGAGAGAGCCGGATGACGCGCTTTTCGATGGAATGAAGTTCGGTCGCGGCCCTGGCTCTCGTGGTGTCTTTGGCATGTTTTCGCGTTCGCGAAACGATGGTGTGTCGGGCAGATCAGGACAACGAACTTTTAGTGTTGGCGGCTGGGCCGCGCCTGTCAGGGCGCAGCCCAGCCGCAGAAATTCCTCCCTTTTCAGAAAGATCGACCGGAAGCGGAATCTTCCGCCTCCGATCCAATGTCATCAGGCCGCGACCGGATCATTGCCAGCACGAGGTTCGCTTGCTTGACGCGGAACGCGAAATTCAAGTAAGCGCCGAAGGCGCCAAACACCCCGTATTTCCAGCGGTCAGGCTATCGCCTTGATCTTCAGCTTCGGTGTCATTTCAGCGGCAGCCTTCTCTTCCTTCTTCCGCCGTTCGAACACTGCACGCATGTGCTGACGGTCGGCATCGGAAAGGATCTTCGCGCTTTCGACGAACTGCTCCTGCTCTTCCTCGCGGATATGGTGGAGATATTCCTCCTTAAGGTCGCCAAAGCGTTCCATCCACTTACGCTTGCCCATGTCGCGCGCGGCCAGGTCGTCGAGCATCTTGTCGATTTGCTTGTGCTCGGCAACCGCGTGCCGAGCAAATTCGGTCGTTTCGGGATTGCGCAACACGGTCGACCAGAGCGCCTGCTCTTCGGCTGCCGCGTGGGACTTCAACTCGCGCACGAGTTCCTCGAACAGCGCATGGCGTTCTTCGTCCGCGCCATTCGTTGCCTCGATCATGGCAAGAAGTGCGCGGTGGCGGTCATGATCCTCGACAAGGCGGCCGAACACGTCTGGCAGCCCGCGAAGATCGTTTTCAGGGGTCTGCCCGATGCGCGCAGGCACATCGGGGGCAATAACCTTGGCCTTGGCGATCGCCTTAGCCTTGGCTTCTGCGGGGGTAAGGGGTTTCTTCTTCGACTTTGCGACCATAGGACCGCGCTCCGTTGGCAGCGAAGGCATCCGGGTCCTATCGACCCAAGCCTTGGTGGATCTTGATCAGCGTTGAGTGCTGTCAGTTGCCGGGCACAGCGGCCTTGCGCCGCGCCCGCTTGTCGAGTTCGCGCAAGGCGAGCCACCCACCTGCCGCTGCGGCCATACCGAGCGGTCCGAGGCGACGGAACACCGATATCGCGACAACGCCAAGCGCCGCACCGCCCGGGCCACTGAGCCCCGGTGTATCCTGGGCGATCTTGCTGCCGACGACAGCCGAGATGATTTTACCGATCATGACAAACCCTTTCGGGGAGTAAAACCCCCAGTTCCCCACAGGGTTCCGTCGATCCGCTTTCGCCCTTGCGGATCAGTCTGCGGCAGTCAGCTGGCAATTGACGCCGAGTTCATGGCTCACGCGCGCCGTCCGAAACCGGCGCCAGTCCAATCGTGCATGGCGAGGCCATTGCCCTGCCCCCGCCAATGGTCCATCCACGCGACACGGCACGAGACAATCTGGCAGGTAAATGGGACGCCCCCGAAAGTATAGCGATCGAGTGACCATCCAGTCCGTGGCCGAGCGTGCCGGCGTCTCCACGATGACCGTTTCGAACGTGTTCAACCGGACGGGCAAAGTGGGCGCCGAAACGAGAGCCCGCGTCATGGCCGTCATCGAAGAGCTTGGCTACGTGCCCAACCTCGCTGCCCGCCGGTTGACGGGGTCCGCTGTCGCACGGCTAGGTCTGATCCATGCCGACCGAGACAGCATGTTCATCAATGCCATGATCGCCGCAGTCTCGATCGCGGCTGCCGAAAAAGGGCTGCAACTGCTCATCCGGGCAGCCAAGGTTTCAACGCCGGAGGCAACGATAACCTTGGCGAACGGGCTGGTGCGATCGGGCGCGCAAGCGCTTCTTCTCATTCCGCCATTCGCCGAAAGCATGGCGGCGAGTGCCAAGGCAGCCAGCCTGGGCGTTCCGGTGGCAGCAATCTCGACTGCGTCTGCGCTGGCCGACATGACTACGGTGCGCATCGACAATCATGCAGCCGCGCACGCGGTCACCAGCCATCTCGTGGCGGGCGGACGCCGCCGCATCGCCGTAGTAACTGGCCCGACGAACCATTCGGATAGCGTGGCCAGACTGGAGGGCCACATCGATGCGCTGCGCGACCACGGCCTGTCGTTCGCCCCCGCACTGTGCATCTCGGGCGACTTCACTTTCCTGTCGGGCCTTGAGGCCGCGGAGAAGCTTCTGGCCCTCCCCGATCGTCCCGATGCCATCGTCACTGCAAACGACGACATGGCCGCAGGCGTCTTGTGGCAGGCGCACCGTCTGGGCGTGAAAGTGCCGGCAGAACTCGCCGTAACCGGCTTTGACGACACGCTCATCGCGACGCGTGTCTGGCCCCTGTTGACCACGGTCCATCAGCCAATCCTCGAGATGGCAGCACAGGCTTTGGACCTCGTCGTCCAAGCCGCCCGCGATCCCGAAACCTATGGCGCTGCCCGCGATGTCGTGCTGCCGTTCCAGGTCATCGAACGCGGATCGAGCTGATAAATTCACGCTTGAGGTTTATCGTTAAATCCAGCAATACCCTCCGCCAAAACAGCGGAGAGACCAATGGACCTTGTTCGAACATCGCCCCCAGGCGAAGCGGCCTCGCATGATAGCGGCGCCGCGGACGGGACGGCTAACGGCAAGGAACATTTCGAAGTTCTCGACGGTCTGCGCGGCACGGCAGCGATGCTCGTCGTCCTCTTCCACATTCAGGGCATCACGGTGAACTGGGAGGGCGCGAAGGTCTTCCTCCATCACGCCCCTCTCGCTGTCGATTTCTTCTTCGCGCTTTCGGGTTTCGTGATCGCCTATGCCTATGACGATCGCTGGAACCGCCTCACCACCGGTCGCTTCCTCGCGCTGCGTCTTATCCGGCTGCAGCCGATGGTCATCATCGGCGTGCTTCTCGGTTTCGTCAGCTATCTGGTCGATCCCTTTGCGGGCACGGCCCAGTCCGCGTCGTGGGGCGCGCTGCTGTTTGCGCTGGTCATGAGCCTCCTCGTGCTGCCGGCGTGGGGTCTGCCAAACCGGTTCGGCGACACGCACCCGCTGAACGGTCCGTGCTGGTCGCTATTCCAGGAATATATCGGCAACCTCGCCTATGCGTTCGTACTGCGCCGTCTGCCCAGTTGGAGCCTCGCGGCGCTCGCTGTGGTGGGCGCGGTCATGCTCACCATGTGCGGCCTGCATTTCGGCTCACTCGATCTTGGCTCGGGATGGGATCATTGGTGGGCCGCGCCGCTGCGTCTCTGCTACCCGTTCCTGATCGGGCTGTGGCTCTACCGGGTGCGCGGCCGCCTCCCGCGTCTCCGCCTCGGACTTCTGTTCCTCTCGGCCGTCCTGATCGTGGCGATTGCCTGCCCGATCCTGCCCGAGGTTGGCGGCATCAAGCTCAACGGCATCTATGAAGCCGCATGCGTAATCGTGCTGTTTCCGGTGATCATCGTGACCGGCAGCCATTCCAATGCCGGGCGGGGAATGAATCGGCTCTGCAAGGTCAGCGGGCGGATTTCCTATCCGCTCTACGTTACGCACTTCCCGTTCCTCTACGTCTGGATGAACTTCGTGGCGAACGAGCAACCCACGCAGGCGCAGTCAATCCTAATCGGCACGGCGCTGGTGCCGTTCCTCGTTCTGGTGGCGTGGCTTTCGTTGATCTGGTGGGACGAGCCCATCCGCGCTCGCTTGCGTAGCTGGTTGGACCGTAAGGCCAAGCGTTCGGCCATAGATCAGGCCCGCCCCTCGCATATCGCCGAAATCGCTCCCTCGCCTGCAGCCTCCTAAGACGCGACCAATTTCCCAAAGCGCCATATCGTGCACGCCGGAGCCTACGGCATATGAAAACGGAAGACCGGAGCCGCGCATCAAAATACGTTTGCCCCGCGAGACGCCTGAGTATACACTGTATACATGAGCACGAGAGCGAGCATCCTTGCCGCCGCCTGGCAGCAATTTGAGGTCAATGGCGAGGCTGGCCTTTCGCTGCGCAAGGTTGCCGGTGCGGTGGGCATCACGCCCATGGCGATCTATCGCCACTTCGAAAACAGGCAGGCGCTCATCGATGCCTTAGTCGCCGAGGGCATAGCCGAGTGGCGCAAGAGAGTGGACGCGATCAGCAGCCGCCCCGCGCGGGCATGGCTGGAAGCAATCGGTGACGCATACCTTGCCTATGCGCTCGAGGCTCCCGCACGCTTCGACGCCGCATTTCTTGTCTATTCCGACAAGGCCCTGAAGTATCCGGATGATTATCTGGCTGGCGGATCGCCAGCGGTATCGCTGCAAATGCAGCTGATCGCGGAATTTGCGGGCCCAGAGCGCGCGGGCGAAATCATGGTTGCAATCGCTGCGCTGGGTCAGGGCCTCGTTTCGCTTCACCGGGCGGGACGCGTTACCGGCGATGTCGAGAACTTCAGGACGTTCTACCGCACCACGATGCGCCGCTTTATCGAAAGTCAGGTCAGGGAGGACAAGGCATGATCGTCTGGCTGGCTGCGACGCTCCTTTCCGGAGCGGGATTCTTCCTCTCTCTGGGTCTTGGCACGCACTGGTACCTCGCCCGGATCGCCCCAGTTCCAGTGCTGTGGTACGCCTTTTCGGGCAAGCGCGCGGCTTCAAGTTTCCTTGCCGCCTTCGTCAGTTATGCGCTTGGAGCAAGCAACCTGCTGATTGCCTATGGCTCGGTGATGCCCGTAGCCGTGCTTGCGCAGATACTATTTGGCCCCGCACTGATTTTCGGGCTGACGGTCATGCTTTCGCGGAAGGTTCACCTAAGGCTTGGGGCGATAGCGGGCGTCCTCGCCTTTGCAGCAGGGTTCGCGGCAACGGATTTCCTGATCTCCTTCGCCCCTGCCGGCGGGGCAGTAAGTTCGCCCGCCAATTCTCAGATTGACATGCCGATCATGGCGCAGTCCGCTGCCTTGGGCGGATTTGCGGCGGTGACTTTCCTGATCGGATTGGTCGCCGCTGCTCTTGCCGAAGGCGTGCGCCGACGCAGCCTTGCCTGGCTCCTTGCCGCGGCCGCGATCTTCACCGTAGACGCCGGCCTGGGCGCGTGGCGCATGACGGGGCAAAGCCAAGGCTCAGTACGCGTGGCGCTGATGGGGAGCAACAACCTCGCCGCTACCACCGACGCGCTGGACGAGGCGCGAACAGGGCAGATCTTTGCGGCATACGCCAAGGCGATCCGCGCTCTTTCCGGAAAGCACGTGGCGGTCGTCTTGCTGCCGGAAAACAGTACCCGTCTGGGGCCGGAATGGGCGCAGGCGGCACTTGCGCCCGTGGATGCCGCTGCGCGTGAAATCGGCGCTGTTGCGCTTGTCGGCTACAATGGTGAATTTGCCGGCGCGCGGCGCAATCTTGTTACTGCGGTGGGCGCAGGCGCTCGCAACGCGACTTACGCCAAGCGGCACCTGGTGGTCGGCTTGGAAACCCCCGATTTCACGCCAGGTACCACTTCGCTGATGCTGCCGGGCGGCGTGATGCTGGAAATCTGCAAGGACATGGATTTTCAGGCGACGATCCGGAAGGATGCAGTGGCGAACCATCCGATGATGTTTGCGGTGCCTGCATGGGACTTCGGACGCGATGCCTGGGCACATGCCAGACCCGCGATACTACGCTCGATCGAGACCGGCACGCCTCTCGCTCGCAGCGCGCGGGATGGGCTGCTGACATTGAATGACCGTTACGGCCGAGTGTTGGTGAAGCAGCCGGTTCGAGAGGGATTAACCGTTGCAATTGGTGACTTGCCCCTTGCTGGCAGTGGCGGCGAAACACTCTACGCCCGGATCGGAGACGCCTTTGCGTGGATATGCCTTGCCGTGACGTTAGGTCTTGCGATCATGGCAATGATCCGGCGTCCATCATATGAACAGGCATCTGCACGAACCTGATCCGGCGTTTTCGCAAGAAGGTGCCTGAAGCTCGATTTGACCGCAGGTCAGCCGCACCAGACTGACGCCCTCCCCAGCAGGTTCAGCTCTCGCCGATGTGAATGGCCAGCCAGACCGTCGGTGAAGCAGTATAGGTTACGAGATGCGGCGTACCGGCGGGAATCAGCAAGTGCTCTCCGGCCGCGAGTGCATACCGCTCAAGGCCGTTCAGCAAGAGTTCGGCAGCGCCTTCGAGCACAAGAACCCACTCGTCCCAGTCCTGCTGGTAAGGCTGCTCCGGAGGCGTCACATGACCGTGCGAGACGATCCGTTCGATTCGAATACCGGGCCGCCGCAGCAGGTCCTCGAACCGCTCGTCCGCCTCGAACCCTTGCGCTACGACAAAGAGATTGGAAGGTGGCATTTCTTTCCGATCCTGGCCTTGATCCATCACCCCGACTATGTCCGCCAGCCTCGGAAATGGGAAGTCACGGATGACGCGCCGGCCGCTTTCGGATTCGTCATGAAGGGCGAGCCGGGCGGGGGTAGAGGATGAAATCGGCATGCCGATCGATCACCGGGGGGACATCTGCGTGTTCAACAGCGCGCTGAAGTTCGTAGATGGTCGCGGGAGGCAACGGTAGCGGATGCTCGGCGGGATGCGCGGGCGCGCGCATCGGGAAGTCCTGCCCCGAGACGGAAGTCATTTCGATATGGGCTCCGAGCAATGCGCGGATCGGGTGAATTTTGGAGAAGGCGGCAAGGCGCTCCACACTCTCGCGAAACTCGTCGAAATGATCGATCGGAACATAAAGCCTGCCAGGGTAGAGCATGTCGCCGGAAAAAAGCAGCCGGGTTCCGGGGTCATAGACCATGATGTGCGCCGGCTCGTGGCCGGGCGTCGGAATTATATCCAGGATCCGCTCGCCAAGATCGAAGTGGCCGATGTCACGGGGCCAGTCCGCCATCCGGAAATAGGCCGAAACTTGCGCGGGTGTATGACCGACTACCTCCGTATCTGGCCTGTCCCGGAATTCGCCGTCACCACTGACGTGATCCCCATGGCCATGAGAATGGGCCACAGTCAGGTGAACCGGGCGGTTGCCATGCCGGCGCTGCCATTCGCCGATCAGGCGATCCACCGTAGGCCGGATCCGCAGCCCTCCAGCGCCGCTGTCGAGAAGGAGTGCCCGGTCGCGACCGAACAGCAAATAGAGGAAAGGCGCCTCGAAGTTGGTTTGCACGGATTGGCGGATCACGAAGGTATCTGCGTCGATGCGTTGAACCTGCGTCTCGGGCTCATTCGCGGATGTGCCATCAATCCATTTGGAAAATCGAGGCGGTTCGTATCGCATATCGGCGGCGGCGAGCGGAGACGCCGTTCCGCATACCAGCAGCAGGGATTGCAGGGCCATTATAAGAGCGGAAGAGCTAGCTTTACCTGTCATTTCCGCAGCGTAGAAGCGATTGTCGTTTTCACAAAGCTCGTTTCCCTATGCGCCTTGGCCCTGCCGTCCGATCTGGATACGGTGGAATGGTATGGACGCGCGCCGCACGAAAGCTACGTTGACCGCAAGACTTCGGCCCCGACCGGCCTTTGGCGAGGCGCCGTGGCCGACCAGAACCACGACTATATCTGTCCCCAAGAGACCGGCAACAAGGTCGGCGTACGATGGATGGAACTGTCGGGCGCTGGGGCCCCGCCACATTTGGAATTAAATGATTGAAGGCAGCCGCTCGGCTTACCTCGACGCTGGCCGCTGAAATTGGGGCTTCTGGCCGTCCTGATACCCCATTCATTCATCAAGTTGATCTCTGCGCCTGTCCGACGCCGAGCTGGATCAAGCTGTTGCGCCAGGCAGATCTCCAGGCTCCGCCCGACTTTCCACTATCCGGTCGATCAGACCCCATTCGACTGCTTCCTGGGCGGTCATAAAGTGATCGCGGTCCATGGCGCGCTCAAACTCTTCGTAGCTGCGACTGCAATGCTTGGCATAGAGACTGGTGACCCGGTTCTTGGTCCGCTGGATTTCCTCGGCGTGGATGAGAATGTCGGACACCTTGCCCTGCGCGCCACCGGACGGCTGATGAATGAGGATGCTCGCATTGGGGAGCGCAGCCCGCCCGGCAGGTGCGCCAGCCATCAAGAGAAAGGAGCCCATCGAATAGGCCGTGCCCATGCACAACGTGTGCACCGGCGCGCGAATATACTGGATGGTGTCATACATGGCGAGGCCGCTGGTGATGACGCCGCCCGGCGAATTAATGTAGAGACTGATGGGTTTCCCGGGATTTTCGGCCTCTAGGAACAATAACTGCGCGCAGACAAGCGCAGATACGGTGTCGTTCACCTCACCATTGAGGAAGATTATCCGCTCTCGCAGCAATCGGGAGTAGATGTCGAAAGACCGCTCTCCCCGGCTGGATTGCTCGATGACCATGGGGACGAGTTGCATCGCTTCGCGCATTCGGCGAACTCCTGACTTCCGTAATGTGTGTGGGAGTGGTGTCCCGTCAGGCTGCAAGCATGACGGGCGAGCCGTTGGTGTTGGCAGCAGCCTTGATCATCCGATCGATCCGCGCATCCGCAATCTCGTGAATGATCCGCAGGCTCGTTCCGCCGTCGTCGTTGGCCGCAATCCGGAAGGTGACGAGACTTTCCAGATATGGCGGCGTACTTTCCCGCATCCGGTAGCTGACTGACTCTCCCAGTATCATGGCGGCCGCTAGCGGATCGGCCAAGTCCTCGGCTGGCAACCAATGTGCACGAAAGTCGGGATTAGTCATCGCGCGCCCGACCTTGTGAGGCGGTTCATCAATGTCATAGATGAACGAGAGGGTTTTGCCTTGATCGTCGGTCTTTCTCTCGGTCATGGTTCCATATCCTTCAGCAAGGATTTGAGGGCATCGATCCGTGCCGGCCAGTAAGCGCGATATTTCGCGAGCCACCCGGCAAGTACGGCAAGACCGTCCGGATCCACCTCGTAGTTGACGAAGCGCCCCTGTCGTTCTTCTCGGACTAGCTTGGCATTCCGCAGAACCGATAGATGCTGCGACATCGCCGGTTGGCTGATCGTCATGCCATTGCGCAAAGCGCTGGCATTCATGCGCCCCGCCGCCAACTTCTCGAAGATTGCGCAGCGGGTGGGATCGGCCAGAGCTTTGAAGATGTCGTTCTCGATCATGCCAACACATAAGCCCACACTTATCTAATTCGCAAGCCCTGATATGAACTTTGAAGAAGTGAGTGCGCCGAGATGTTTGACTTTCTTCAATCGCGCACCGCTCCGATCGCTCACCCCTCCAGGTTTCGCCGGCAACCAATCGTCCGCCTCTTGCGTGAGATATGTTCAGGCTGCGTGGTTTTGACCTGGCTGAACGGCGGTCTGGCATCGACTGCGCAGCACAGCAGCGGTGGCCCGATCTCGCCAACTATTCGGCCGTTCGCCGCCGAAAGCGCCCTCCCCGAAACCGGCTGCTACCACATCCCGCCTCGCTATCGACCATGACAAGCGGCGAGGATTCTAGCCAAACCGGAACGGTTCGGACTCGCCCGTTTTCCCGGTTTCCCATGCGTCACAAACTTGCCGAAACGTCTCCACAAAAGCAGCCTGTAACCAGGTGGGTTGCCAGTCTGTACGGGTTGTGATTCCTATCCGGCGCTGCAACGTCAAACCGCCGCCAAATATGCGCGTCAGCAATCCTGCGCGCGCCTCGAACAGGAACTGATCCGGTGAGAGCAGTGTCAGCCAATCGCCTTCCAGCATCAGGCCGCGGATCACCAGCAAAGATCCGCATTCGATCCGCAGCCTGGGCGGCGTGAGACCGCGCGAGGTGAACATCTCTTCCCAGCGCTTTCGCCCGGGCGTTCCGCTGGCCGAAATGACCCATGGAAATTCCAGCAGCATCTCGAATTCAAATTTTCGCCCGGCGAGCGGATGCCCGGATCGCGCGACAATGACGGGATCGTCGGAGAACAGCCCTTCCTGAGTGACATCGGCCACGGGCAGCGGATCGCGCAGCGCACCCACCAGAATGTCCAGTTCGCCGTGGCGCAGGCTGTTAAGGAGTTCTGGGTAAGGCCCTTCGACGACGTTCACCTGAGCATCGGCATAGATATGTGCGAAACGGGCAAGCGATTGCGGCAGGAGGACCGCCTTGGCCACAGGCATCGTCCCTATTCTGACACGTCCGCCACCCTGTGAATGTAGTGCACTGAGTTCGTCGATACCCGCCTCAAGCTCGGCGCGGACGAGCCGGACAAAGCGCAGGAAACGGGCCGCCGTCGGAGTCGAGACCACGGTCCTGCCCTGCCGCTCCAGCAGGGGTACGCCCAGATGTTCTTCCAGTTCGCGGGCCGAGCGGTGGAGGGCAGGCTGCGATAGCCGGGCACGCTCCGAAGCCAGTGCGAAACTGCCGGCTTCGTCCACTGCCATAAGCGTCCGCAACTGCCCGAGCGTGATGCGCCGTTCGATATTGGGGAGGACGGGCAGGCGGGCGCTGCGCCGCAGGACCCGGCCCCCGCGCTCAAGATAGGACAGCGCGCGTTCGATACGCGCGGTCATGCGGCGCCCGGCCTCGGTCGGCTGCACCCCGGAGGGCTGACGGTCCAGCAGAACATAGCCGAGCTGGCTTTCCAGGCTGGCCACCGCTTGCGTCACGGCGGGCTGCGAAAGGTGCAGTTCCTTGGATGCTCCGCTGATGGACCCCAGCCGCGCAGCAACAGCCAGCGCGTCGAGGTGGCGGAGGTTCAGGCGCATCGGATCGATCATTGGGACTTCAACTTTGCTTATGGATGGGTTGCATTTCGACGTTGCCGGAATGCGCTCACTGCCGTGTAGATAGGACAACACACGGGTTGAGGATACAATCGAGCGAATGCTTGAGCTTATGGTCACGAATGAACGGAACGGTGAATTGTTGCCTGTGCGCGGCGAGCCGACTTGCACAGGCAGACACGGATCGTCCCGGCCATTCCGGATTTGCCGAGCCCAACTCATTCGCCGCTAAACAGCCGTTGTTCGCGAACGGCACAGCTTCAATCCGATGGGTCGCCAAAAAAACGAAACAAGAAGCTGAGTTATGAAAGCGTTGGAAGAGAAGAAGCCTGCCGGGCGTTTCGGCATATTCGGGCAGTTGTGGTTTCAGGTGCTCGCAGCGACGTTGATCGGCATCCTGCTCGGCCATTTCGTACCGCATGCTGCGGTGGCCATGAAGCCGCTGGGCGATGCCTTCATCAAGCTGATCAAGATGATGATCGGACCGATCGTTTTCGTGACAGTGGTGCACGGCATCGGCGGCATGAACGACATGAAAAGCGTCGGGCGCGTTGCGCTGAAGTCGATCGTCTACTTCGAAGTCATTACCATTCTCGCGCTGATCTTTGGCCTGATCGGAGTCGCTCTCTGGCAGCCGGGCGTGGGAATGAACATCGATGCAGCCTCGATCGACACCGCTTCGATCCAGGGCTACGTCGCCAGCGCCCATGACCAATCGATCTCCGGCTATCTCATGGCCATCATCCCCGACACATTCCCGGGCGCGCTGACCGAAGGCCATGTCCTCCAGGTCCTGCTGGTCGCAGTCCTGTTCGGCATTGCCATGGCGGCGGGCGGGGAGCGTTCAAAGCCGATGATGAACGTGATCGACAGCGCCTCGCAAGGCCTGTTCCGGATCATCGGATACATCATGTATTTCGCGCCGCTAGGCGCCTTCGGCGCGATCGCATTCACGGTCGGCCAGTTCGGCACGGCATCGCTGCTCTCGCTCGGCGAGCTGATACTCGAATTCTTCGTCATCTGCGCGGCCTTCACCGCGATCGTCATGGGCAGCATCTCCTGGTGGTGCGGCGTCAACCTTCTCAGGCTGCTCGGCTATATCTGGGACGAGATCGTGATTGTCGCGGCGACCACGTCGACGGAAACGGTCCTGCCGCGCCTGATCGAGAAGCTGCGGGCGCTCGGCTGCGAGGAAAGCGTCGTCGGCTTCGTCGTGCCTGCGGGCTATTCGTTCAATCTGGACGGCACCTGCCTCTATCTCACCACCGTTGCGGTATTCCTGGCGCAGGCGACCAATACCCATCTGACATTCTGGCACGAACTGGGCCTGATTGCCGTCCTGCTGCTGACGTCCAAAGGCGCGGCGGGTGTCGCGGGCGCGGCTTTCGTCGTCCTGGCGGCCACGCTCAATACGACCGGCACTATTCCCGTCGCCTCGATCGCGCTGATCCTCGGGATCCACCGCATCCTCGCCGAAGGCCTCACATTCGTGAACCTTGTCGGCAACACGGTGGCAACGATCGTCATCGCCAAGTGGGAAGGCAAGCTCGACGAGCGAACCCTGGCAGCTGCCGTCGGCACTGACGCGGCGCGCCGCCGACTGGGCATCGCCGCCTAAACGGCGTCCCCAACCACCGAAGACAATAGCCCGGTCGCGCCACGGCGCGGCCGGAAGAGGAGAGATTCATGTCCGTAACCCGCGTCCTGGCCGTGCTCATGGCCTCGCAGGTCCTGCCCGCAGCAGCCTTCGCGCAAGAGCAAGAAGTGCCTGCTGCACCGGTCGAAGAAACTGCGGCCGCGCCGGCTGCTGCCGGCGACCAGTCGGCCGGCGCCGCGCCGACGGCCACTCCGCTTTCCGGTTTCGCCCGTTTCCAGCACGAGAATGTGATCGGCAAAGAGCTCCGCTCCCTCAAGAAGGATGGGGTGGACCTCTCACTCGATGTCGTCGGCAATATTGCCGGCAACCCGATCGGCGGCAATCGCAAGGGCTTTGCCGAATCTCACTGGGTCAGCGCTGCGGCCAACGTCGATCTTGAAAAGGTGCTCGGCTGGTCCGACACGCGCCTTCACGTCCAGGGCGCCTGGTTCAGCGGAGACAGCCTCGGTCGGGATTATATCGGCAACTCTATCAGCTTTCAGCAGACCTGGCGTCCGGTGCCCGGTCCGCGCTTGACCCAGTTCAACATCGAGCACGATTTCGGGCGTCTCAATCTGATGGTCGGGCGCGCCGCCGTGAACAGCTATTTCAACAACTCGCCGCTCAACTGCGTATTCATGAGCAATACCGCCTGCCTCACCGCGTACGGCGGCATTAGCGATATCGGCATCACCGCATTCCCGAACTCGTCCTGGGCAGCGAAGGCGCAATATTTACTCAGCAAGCGGGCGTACGTGCAGCTCGGCGTATTCGACTACAACAACGATCTCAATCTCAAAGGAAAAGGCGGGGTAGACCTTTCGCTGGGCAAGGGGACCGGCGCGCTCATCGCTGGCGAAGTCGGCTATGAAAGCGATCCTGCCAGCAGCCGGTTGCCCGGACTCTACAAAGTGGGCTTTTACCTCAACACCGACGGCGGCCAGAGCCCCTATTACGACATCCATGACGCCAGCGCGGCGCAGAGCGGCCTTGCCCGGGCCGCGCTGGGCGGCAATCGGCTCGGGATCTACGCGATGGTCGACCAGACGATTTCGCGCGCACCGGGAAAGAGCAAGCGCAGTCTTGCGGCATTCGGCCGCCTCTTCGTGAATGCGGGTAACACCCAGCAGCTTGACTGGTTTGCCTCGGCGGGGCTGGTGAAGACCGGCACCTTTAAAGGGCGCGACGACGACACCATCGGCTTCATTGTCTCCGACACCCATTTCAGCGCCCAGCAGATTGCGTACTTGCGCGACCTGCGGGCCAAGGCCGGAGGTAGCGGATCCCCGGGATCGAACGAGATCATTGCCGAACTCAATTATGGCTTTGCCGCACTCCCCGGTCTGCGGATCATGCCGAATGTGCAATACGCCATCAATCCGGACCCCATCTACGCGACGAGCCGCAAGACCGACATACCCGACGCGGTCGTTCTGGGCGTTCGCGTCGACCTCAAACTCGCCCAGTTTTTCGGCAAATGATTGGAGCTGGATCCGTACATTCGCGAGACCGCAATACAGTGAGGGCAAGTCCTCGTCAGCACTCCGGTCTTCAACGCCACGGGCATGCAGGAGATCACCGCAGCGGCCGGCGTGACCAAGGGATAGTTCTACAATTACTTTGAAGGGGCGATTGTCGCCGAGTTTTGGGGCTATTTTAAATCAAGGCCGGACGCCGCCCTTGTCGCACATTGCGCGCTATTTCACCGGGCTTGCGGAGTTTCACGAGCGCCGGCGTTATGGCAGTCGACTGCCTGATCGGGAACATGGCTGGCGATCACGGCCATATGCCGATCCTGAGTTGGGTGGATGTGAACGGCGGAAGGCAGAGTGCCTTCATTTCGGCACGCCCGGTTGGCACTTATGCCAATCTGCTGCTCGAATACGATCCGCGCTGGGCTGTCGATCGCAAGCTGGCGACCAGGCGGAGTTGGGGCTTTACCAAGGTTCCTTCGCTGGCGATTTTTGCCACGGGGCGGCTCGGCATCTGCTGTCTCGATCTCAACAGCACCGCGACTTTTGGCTCTCTATCGAACTTCGACAATCTGCACGACGCGCTGACAAGCCAGCAGGCGCTACGAATGTTTGCCCAGCTTTCTAACGGCATCGCCACAAGTCGTGGCTGCCAGATCTGTCTTGGTGGAACCTAGCGGCATTGTGCCAGCAAGCAGATGTCAGGGCCGCAACGCCCTGTCGGGCATTTCCGCGACGGGATTTGAGCCGATGGGCGTGATCTCGTTTCTAGCGCGAGCTTTTTGGGAGATTTGAGGTCAGATTCTGGCCTCACTTTGTTGGAGACAGGCTTCCTTTCGGCTGATGCAAAAGCGGTTCGAGCGGAAGCGTCCGGCGAGCGGCGCTGCCTGAGCTATACCAGAAGCTTGCGCTTTGCCCTGATAGATGGGTGCAGCCTGCGCTGTTGGTGTCGTCTGCCGGTTTTGTGAAGCTTATTGCCATAGCGCTGGGGCTGCGGGCTCGATGGAATTTTTCGAAAATCCTCATTGATGTAGACCACTGCGACGAGGCGGCCCGAATGGACGTGCCGCTTCTGCAGCACGGGGCATCATCTGTCGACGGTGGCGTGCATGCTTTGGAAGCCCGGCGTGACGCGAGCATCGACCATTCTTCACCATGCGGGAGGCTGATCACGTCATTATTCGGATGGGCATGGTGCGGATGTGTTTCCGGAGCGGTATGACATCGCAATCAATGACCAATTTCCGCCACTTGTGGCACATCGGCAACAAACCGCGCCTCACCTTTGAAAATCGGTTCCCAAGGACACTGCCGCCAGGGAAAACTGCTTGCGCGAAGAGGCAAGCCCGGCTCACTTCCCTCGCCTGAATGACCGCGCGACCCAAGTGCGGCAACTGGGCTATTGGAGAGAGATGCATGAGTCCCGCGGAACTGAGCGTCGCGTTCTTCTTGCAGATGTTCGTGATCATCGCCGCATGCCGCGCGACCGGCTGGGCCATGAAGCGCTTCTTCGATCAGCCGCAGGTCATCGGGGAAATGATCGCCGGCATTCTGCTCGGCCCATCGCTGCTCGGGCTACTTTCCCCGGACATCCAGCATTTCCTGTTTCCCAAGGAAACGAAATCCGTCCTCTACGTCGGCGCCCAACTGGGCGTGGGGCTTTACATGTTTCTCGTTGGCCTTGGCTTCAGGACCGATCATTTCCGTGTGAACGCCCGCAGCGCCTTTGCCGTGTCCCTGTCCGGCATGGCAGCACCTTTCCTGGTTGCCGTGGCGATGACCCCCTGGCTGTTCGGCCTGAACCTGTTCGGACCACAGGTCAGCACGTACCAGGCGACGCTGTTCATGGGCGCGGCCATCTCGATCACTGCCTTCCCCGTCCTTGCCCGCATCATTCAGGAGCGCGGGCTCGCGCGCACGCCGCTCGGGTCGCTGTCACTATCAGCCGGCGCGATCGACGACGTGGGCGCCTGGACAGTGCTGGCGATCGTCCTTGCCAGTTTCGGCGGCGGCCCGGCCGTGGCGATCAAGGCCGTGGCGGGCGGGGGACTGTTCGCGCTGTTCATGCTCACCGCCGCCCCCCGCCTGCTGGCGCCGCTGGCACGCTGGGCCGAGCGCGAGGGACGCATTGTGCCGCCACTGCTGGCGACCATCGTGGCGCTGTTCATGCTCAGCGCCTGGGCCATGGATACGGCCGGTCTCCATTCGGTGTTCGGCGGCTTCTTGCTGGGCGTGGCGATGCCGCGCGGGCTGCTCAGCCGTGAACTCAAAAGCCAGCTGGAACCCTTCACGCTGGCGCTGCTGGTGCCGATGTTCTTCACCTTCTCCGGCCTCAACACGCAGCTGACGCTGGTAAACAGCATCGCACTCGTCGGCATCGCGCTGGTTATCCTGATCGGCTCCATCCTTGCCAAGGGCGCGGCCTGCTGGGCTGCGGCCTGGCTGACCGGGCAGGACAATCCGACCGCGCTGGCCGTTGGCGCGTTGATGAACGCGCGCGGATTGATGGAACTGATCATCATCAACATCGGGCTGCAGAAGGGCATCATCGGCCCGGCGCTGTTCTCGATGCTCGTCGTCATGGCACTGGTGACGACACTAATGGCCTCCCCCCTGTTCGAACTCGTCTATGGCCGACGCGCCCGGGCCAGCGGCGCATTGGGCTCGCTGAACGAGGATGCGGACGAAGCGGCGGAACGTCCGACCGTCCCGGCCATCTGAACCGTCCGCGCAGCCGGACACAGTCGTTCGAATATCGTACAATGCGGCCTCGACGCCGCCATCATGGGAAGTGGAAATGCAGCAGGATCCTTCGTCGGACCGTGTGGTGAAACGCGTCGTGGTCGCAGGAGGCGGCACCGCTGGCTGGGTAACCGCCACGGCGCTGGCGCGTCATCTGGGGCGGCTGATCGATGTGACCCTGATCGAATCGGAAGAGATCTCGACCGTCGGTGTCGGCGAATCCACCGTGCCGACTTTCAAGAGCTTCCATGACCTGATGGGGATCAAGGAGGACCAGTTCATGGCCGCCGCGCAGGCGACCTTCAAACTGGGGATCGAGTTCAGGAATTGGGGCCGGGTTGGCGATCGCTACATCCACCCCTTCGGCACGATCGGCACGCGCGTTTCCTGGATGGCGGAATTCCACCACTTCTGGCTGCATGCAAAATCGCGGGGGTTTGGCGGCGAACTGGGCGAATATTGCCTGGAATGGGTAGCCGGAGAGGCCAACCGCATGTCGGTGAACGCCGCACCGAACATGGGCTATGCCTATCATGTCGATGCCACGCGCTACGCCCGCTTCCTGCGCGGCATTGCCGAGCCGGCCGGCGTGAAACGGATCGAAGGCAAGATCCGCAATGTCGATCTCCATCCCGAAAGCGGCTTCATCGATGCGCTGACGCTGGAATCGGGAGAGCGGATCGAAGGCGACCTTTTCGTCGATTGCACCGGTTTCCGCTCCCTGCTTCTGGGGCAAGCCCTCGGCGTTGAATTCGAGGATTGGGGGCGCTGGATCACCACGAACAGCGCCGTCGCCGTCCAGTCGCGATCGTCCAACCCGCCCCAGCCCTATACCGGCGCTTACGCGCACGAGGCGGGCTGGCGCTGGAAGATTCCGCTACAGCACCGTGAGGGCAACGGCATCGTCTTCTGCAACGAGTTCATGTCGGATGACGAGGCACGGGCAAAGCTGTTGGCCGAGATCGACGGCGAGCCGACGATCGAGCCCTGGCTCCTGCGCTTCAAGACCGGCATGCGCGTGAAGAGCTGGTTCCGCAATTGCGTGGGCCTGGGCCTTGCGGGCGGCTTCATCGAGCCCCTGGAATCGACCAGCATCCACCTAATGATGGCGGCCGTCACCCGGCTGATCCAGGACTTCCCGTTCAACGGCTGTAACGAAGCGCTGATTGACCATTTCAACGAGAAATCGCGCCTGGAATTCGAATCCATCCGCGATTTCATCATTCTGCACTATCACGTCACCGAGCGGGACGATTCCGCCTTCTGGCGCCGTTGCCGGACCATGGAAATTCCCGATTCCCTGAAGGAACGGCTGGACCTGTGGCGCGAAGATGCGCGCGCCTTCAAGCTGGAGGACGAGCTTTTCCGCGTCGACAGCTGGACGTCAGTCCTGCTCGGCCAGCGCCTCGCCCCCCTTGGCTATCATCGACTTGCCGAGATGATGCCGGACGCGGAGCTGCGAGGCCATCTGGATCGGATGCGATCTGAAATTTCCAAAATCGCCGCAAATATGCCGACCCATCCAGACTTCATCAGGTCCTATTGTCCGGCCGAGGCGTTCTGACGATCGGACCCGAACCAGCCCTGATCAATCAGGGCTGGCAGGAGTGGCGCATAGGCGGGGACGGAGAGGCCACTTCGCCCCGCCCAGTCCTCCAGTTCCACGTCCTGAAAGATCACGAAAGTATCAGCCGCTTTCCCCAGCACCTCCTGAAGGATATCGGATACGCCGTTGTAGAGCGCCCTTCCGCGCCCAAAAGCAGCGGTCCCGCCCATCTGTCCACTTTGAGGATCGACGGGTGGTTTGCGAGCAGAGACCTGCTAGGCGTGTTGCCATGACCAACAAGCTAGCCGGTATCGTCGAGGTCGATGGACTTCAATATGAATGGGAGCTCCGGAGCGAGCCGCAGTGGAGTGACTTCGATGGCTGGAGAGGCATGACAGTTGCATTGCTCCGCAAACACACCCAGCGCGGCGCCTTGCTGGAGTTTCCCCCGCCGAAGCGCTTGCTAAAAGGAATGCAACGAGGGCGCCTTCAGATCGGCGACGCGATTGTCTCTCGGGGAATCCGGGCAGCGTTGCTGGCTGGGTGGGAACCCGATTCTCGGGGCAAGCCCATGGTTTTCACGGTCGATGCTGACGGCAACTAGGCAATGGCTGCCGCAGCGGGTCAGATGAGGGCGGCTTGCGTTCTGTCAAAACCAAGGGGTAGCGAGCTGATTTCGAGATAACTGGAATGCCACCGAAGAACGGGTATCCCGAAGCCTGAAGGCAGTTATATGCGTGGTTGAACGGCTGCGCCCCCTCCGACACGCCCCGTTTTACGTCATTCGCAAGATAACTTATAACTACGAAAACCAACCAACAGGCAGAGAGAATGACGATTTCTTCAAGCGACGAGCAACGCGAGCATTTTGCCTATTGCGTCCAACTCTTTGGAGGCACCACTGCTTTCTCGCGGCGCCTCAACATAGATGAGCGGGCTATCCGACGTTTCATAAATGGCGAGCGGCCTATTGGCGCCGGTCTCTTGGAAGACACTGCGAAGGCATTGCGCCTGCTCATCAGTGACGCGACGGATGCAGAAAGCGAGATCGCGACGATGTTGAGCCGTGGGCCGAACACTCCGTCATAGGGCGCAGGCCCGCCGTGGATCGCGACGCCGGCCGACCAGTCAGAGATGCTGACCATGCATGCCCCGCCCGGCTTGCCGACCGGGGTAACCGGACAGGGGGCTGGATGAAATCCGAGGGGCCCGGGTGAACTGTGCACAGGCGTTGGCGGGATGACATTGCTGACCTGCGTCGTCGGCTATAATCCTCTCAGCAGAATTCAGTCATAACTGCAGGAGAATACGACAATGAACAATTCCGACCTCGCCGAAAAGCTGGCTGCTGAAACTGGCGTCACGAAGGCTGATGCCAAGAAGGCCGTGGATGCGGTCTTCGTAGCGATCGCCGAAGCGGCGGCTGCGGGCGACGAAATTTCGCTGAACGGCTTTGGAAAGTTCAAAGTAAAGGACTCTCCGGCTCGCGAAGGCCGCAACCCTTCGACCGGCGAGACCATCCAGATCGCAGCCTCGAAGAAGCTGACGTTCGCCCCAGCTAAGGCCGTCAAGGACAAGTTGAACGGCTAAGCCAGCACTTTGAAAATGGGACGGCACGCCGCCACCAGCGCCGTGCCGTCCTCTTCATGGGCCGCCGACATCTGCGCCACGAGATCTTGTGGCGGAAAATACCTTACTACAACGCGCGCTATCCCAGGGGCCCCGGAGGTTTGCAGCCACGATAGGCCCGGGTTGCGGTTCGATTGCCCCTAGTTCGACGTTCGGATTAGTCCGCGCGCCTTGGGCAAGGAAGGATTGCCTTCCCATCGCGGGTCGCCACCGTGATGATCGCAGAGGCAAGATGCACTGTTTGCTCGGGTGAAAGTGGTGACAGTGCTTCCATGATGTCGTTCACGTCGCCGCAGGTCGAAGGCTTGATCGGAATGGACATTCGGGCGGATAACGCCTCGTCGATCAATGGGCGCAACACGTCATCCGACACGCCGGCGATCTCCTTGCCTTCCGATTGACCCAGTTTGAGAAACGCTGATTTCGCCATGGGCCACGCCGCAATCTTACGGTTCTCAAACTGCGTCGCCAGGCTGGGCAGTGAGGTACGAATGTAGCTGTCGGCAGGCAAAACGGAACTGCACTTCTGCGCGACCTGGTCGAGCACCTTGGGCAGAAAGTAGGTGATGATCCCGTCCATTTCCGGCTTGGTAATGCAGCTTGCCGGATCGGCCGCCTGCGCCGTGGTCGTCACGCAAAGCGCCAAGCTGACGGCGACTGCCGAAATGATCTTACGCATGGAAATGTGCTCCCTGACGATGTGTTCTAGCGGCGCTTGCCGGCCTGAGGCTCGGCAACTTGCCGCAATCGGGCTGTCAAAATCGAGGATGGATGGGGCGCCAGTCCCTGCCGAGGTCATGATGCCGTGCTTGAACTGATTTCAGATCGTCGGGAGCTACGGCGTTGAATTCTTTATCTCCCCGGACGAAAGGCTGCCTAGCTGCTTGAGGCATCCGGCCCGGAAAATCCACACTGGATTACGCAGTCAGGCACCCTCCAAAAACCGTGCCGGCTGCCTAATTACAAAATGGAATTGCTCTCGATTTGGAATATAAATTCGCGGCGTAACCGTAACTTTGGCGGTCAATTTGAGGAGCCTAGGATGATTGCTAGGCGTCGTCGCTCTATATTGTATGCTGCAACGCTTCTTGCGTTGAGCGCGGCTATTTTGCCTCTGATCTGTGTTTCGCTGCTCTCCCGAGAGCGCGCGCACAAAGCCGAGCGCGCACATCTGGCGCAATACGCTGGCTGGACCCTTGAGCGCGCAACCCTCACGCTGAGCAACGCCCAAGCTACGTTGAAGCAGCTGGAGCAGGAAGGTTGGGTTGGCTGTTCACCGGCGCACATCGCCCGCATGCGGCAACTTGCCTTCGATAATCGATTTATCGACCAGGTTGGCTATTTCAACGATGGAAAACTTACCTGCACGAGCTGGGGGACGGTGTCTCACTCGGTTCCCGAACAAGCACCAGAACATCCGCTTCCTGGCGGTTTTGCCCTGCAGCTACAGGTCAATCCTCTGGTCAGCCAAGGTCACCCCGTGATCGGGCTGGTTCTTGGCGATCATAGAGTGTTGATCAATCCTCAGCGCCTGGTCGACGTACTTCGCGATGGTGAAATGGCGCTGGGGGTTGCCACTCTCGATGGCCGGCCGATCGCTATTTCAGGCCACGTGGATAACAGCCTTATATCTGCGATGGCGCACCATACCGGGTCCGGTATGGACGATCGCAATATGTTCGTATCAACGAGCGGGGCAGGCTTGATGGCCTTTGCCGTCTCCGACCGCGGAGAGTTTGAGCGACGCCTGCGCCGGGAGTGGTTGCTGCTTGTGCCGACCGGACTGATTGTGTCGGCAATTCTCATCGGGACCATTGCCTGGGTCTCCCGCCAGCGGCTTTCGCCTGAGAATGAACTGGATTTCGCAATTCGGCACCGCAAGCTGATTGCCCACTATCAACCCCTCATAGAGTTGCAGAGTGGACGATGCGTTGGCGCCGAAGCGCTGGTGCGTTGGAGGCGCCCCGGTCCCGACCGCATGCCACCCGAACTGCTGATCCCTCTCGCGGAAAGAACGCGCCTGATCGAAGCGATTACCGACCTGATGATAGAATGCGTGGCAGAGGATCTCGCAGGGATGCTCGGCGCTGGGCTCGATGTACATGTAGCCATCAACATTAGCGCGAATGATATGGAAAGCGGGCGTTTCCTGCCCAACCTGCATGCGGCGTTGCAGCGGTGGGGTATACCGGCAAGCCACATCTGGCTCGAGGCGACGGAGCGTGGCTTCATCAAGCCCGAACTGGCGTGCGCCACTATCGAGCGCGCCCGAGCGGCAGGGCATGCGGTTTCGATCGACGATTTTGGTACCGGCTATTCGGGGCTGTCATTGCTCGAAGCGCTCCCGGTCGACACGATCAAGATCGACAAATCATTCGTCGATACGATAGGCCGAGGCGCCGCGACCAGCGTCGTCACGCCGCACCTGATCGATATGGCGCACAGCCTCAATCTCACCATAGTCGCCGAAGGTGTCGAGTCGCCTTCACAAGAAGCATACCTACGCTCGGCCGGTGTAGAATTTGCGCAAGGATGGCTCTACTCACCCGCACTGTCGGCCGAGAACTTCATCGAGTACTGCCATCATTTGAATGACGGACCGAACTGATCGGGTGAATGCCCCTGCTTCAGGTCAGCAATTGGAAGAGGGCAAGCCGCAACGATACCGGCCCCCCTGTCAAACGCCCGCGGCCGGGCCCACCGCACGGTACCGATGCAGGTCAGCCTGGGCACCGGTCAGAACAGGCCGTCGTCGAAATCGTCATCATCGTCGAACAGGTCGACCGCCGGCGCGGCCTCCTCGCCGGCGTTGGGCACGAAGGCGCGATGCACTTCGCGTTCGCGGGCCATCGTATAGCGCGCGGCGATCGTGCCCAGCAGGTCGCCGAGCGGGGCCACGGCCTCTTCGGGCACATCGGCACATTCCTGGCCGAGCAACGCCAGGCGATCGGCAATTTCCAGCAAGGGATCGCCGACTTCGGCCTCGCAATCGATCCTGGCGGTCGTTTCCTGAAGGATTTCCGCCACCGCCGACGCGCCATGGTCCAGTTCGGACAGCCCGCGACGCATGCGCTGGCCACCGTCACGGATGCAATCCAGCGACTCCTTCAGTGCCTGCCCGGCGTCCACCGGCTCGTCCTCTTCGGTGCCGCCAATCGTCGCGGCGGCAGCAGTCAGCCCGTCGAACGATTGCGCGATGGCCGAGGCGATCGTCGCCAGGGTGGCGGCAAATCCGCGAATCTCGGCGGCCACCACTGCCAGTCCGCGCCCCTCCGTACCCATGCGATAGCAGCGCAGATCGGTGTTCCACGCCATCTGCTGCACATCGCTGGTGATGCGATGGACCGTCGCCAGTCGCTTCGCGAGGTTGCGCGCCGTGGTGGAGGCCACGTTGCTGAGCCGGTTCGAGCGCGCATCCGCCTCCCGCAGCCGTTCGGTCACGCTGGCCACTTCGACAACGCTGGTTTCCAGCATCTGCAGGAACACACCCTCGCCGTCCGGCTCGTCCGCGTTCTCACTTACGCGCAGTTCCAGCAGTGCCGCCGCGTTCGGGCCGATGCCGCGCAGGCTGCTTGTCAGCAGGCGCGCCTCGTTCCGGAAAATGTCCAGCGTGTCCGCCGCCTGCGCCGCCAGCAGCGCCGTTGCGTGGCCGGCAATGATCTCCAGAATATCCGGCGCCAGGTCCGACGGCGATTCCAGAAACGTGTCGAGGTCAAGCAAACCATCGGCCACATGCTCCAATCGCTGCCGGGTAATGTCGCCCACTTGCAGCGCGCCCAGCGCGGTTCCGACCTGGCTGCGGATGCGCCGCGCGACATCGGATATCTGCACCGCGCGTTCGGCAAGGTCCACCTGATGATCCTGCAAGGCAAGCGCATCGTCCGCCAGCTTGCACGGTACCTGCGGAACCACCAGCGCACATTCGGCCGCAAGCTGATCCTCAACCTCGAACATGCCCGGCACGGCCTCGGCCAGCCAGCCGATCTCGCGCGAGATGCTTGCCATCTCCTCTTCGCCAAGGTCGATCTTGGCGAACATCATGTCCGCAAAGCCGGAGAAATCGCCGGAACCTGCGGCCGCAACCTTGATGTTGAGGCCGCAGATACGCAGGAAGCTCAGCGTACGGTTGACCTGATCGATCTGCCCCGACAGCGCGGCACTTGCCTGCTCGATCGAGACCAGCGCCTTGCGCCGCGAAGACTGGATCACGGGCAGGCGCATCAACCGGTCCGCGGTGCCGCGCATGTTGTCTACCGCCGCCTCTGCCGCATCGCGCTCGAAGGCGTTGGTGACGCTCTCCAGTGCGCCGATCAGGGCTTCGACGATCTCATAGGCGCGGGCAAGCGCCGTTCCGGCGGCAACGAAGCGCGCATCCAGCCCGCTCGCCACAGTGGCGAGCGCGTCGCGAAGCTCCATACGCGCAGGCGCGGCCTCAAGGGAATCCTCGGAGATGGTGGCGAGAAACAATGCATCCTCCAGACCGGACGTTGCCGGATCGTCCGAGACGGGCTCGGGAAAACAGATGGTGGTCATCGAGCAGTGGCTGTCAGCACTTCACGGGCAATGGAGCCGAGCGGGATCACCCGATCCGCTGCCCCGCGCGCAATCGCTTCCTTGGGCATGCCGAACACGATCGACGTCGCCTCGTCCTGCGCAAAGGTTCGCGCGCCGGCCTGCTTCATTTCCAGCAGCCCGCGTGCGCCGTCGTCACCCATGCCGGTCATGATCACGCCAACCGCGTTCGATCCCGCGGAACGCGCGGCGGAGCGGAACAGCACATCCACCGAGGGGCGATGACGCGAAACCAGCGGGCCGTCCTTCACCGCCACGCAATAGCGCGCACCTTGCCGTTCCAGCATCAGATGCTTGCCCCCCGGCGCGATCAGCACATGGCCGCGCAGCACCGGATCGCCGTCCGCCGCTTCCTTCACGTCCACTTCGCACAGACCGTTGAGCCGCTTGGCAAAGGCGCGGGTGAAATTCTCCGGCATGTGCTGGACGACGACGACGCCCGGTGCGTTGGCGGGGAGTGCCTCCAGCACTTCGCGCAGTGCTTCCGTCCCGCCGGTGGAGGCGCCAAGGCAGACCACCATCTCGGTCGTGCGGCTCATCGCGCGGCCGCTGGGCGGGGGCAGCACGGCATCGGCGGTCAGTTTTTTCGGCGGACCTTCCGGCCTGCTCTCACGCACCGGCGGGCGGCCGCGAACGCGCGCGCGGGAGGCGCCCTTCACAACGTCGCGGATCTGGAGATTGTGCTCGGCCAGATGATCGGCCACGCCGATGCGGGGCTTCAGGATCACATCCACCGCGCCCGCTTCCATCGCCTGAAGCAGCGTTTCGGAGCCTTCTTCGGTCAGCGACGAGCACATTACCACGGGCACCGGGCACTGCGACATCAGCTTGCGCAGGAAGGTGATGCCGTCCATGCGCGGCATTTCCACGTCCAGCGTGATGACGTCGGGCACTTCCTCCTGAATCCGGCGCGCGGCGCTGAACGGATCGGGGGCGGCGCCGATCACCTCGATCTCCGGATCTTCCTGGAGGATCGCGGTCATCGCCTGGCGGACGCTGGCGGAATCGTCGATGACGAGGACGCGGATCTTTTTGCCCATCAGCATCGCCTCAGCCCTTCCGGAACACGGTGTTGGCCACCTGCGTCAGCGGCAGGTCATGCCCGGTGATCGATTCCGAATGGCCCAGGAACAGATGGCCCCCCGGCTTCAGGCAATCGACCAGTTGCGCCACGACTTTGCGCTGCGTGGGCTTGTCGAAATAGATCAGCACGTTGCGGCAGAAGATCAGGTGCATCGGCTCACCCACCGGATAGTGATCGTCCATCAGGTTGAGCCGGGCAAAACCGATCGCACTGCGCAGCGCAGGCACCATGCGCACGTCGCGCCGCTTCGGATCACGCGAAAACATCACGTATTTGCGCTGAAGGGCGGGCGGAACCGGGTCTACCAGTTCCGCAGGGTAGATGCCTGCGCGCGCGGTATCCAGCACATCGGTGTCGAGATCGGTAGCCAGAATGCCATAGCTCGGGCCGCCGCTGGTTTCGGCATGATCGTCCAGCACCATGGCCAGCGTGTAGGGTTCAGGACCGGTCGAACAGGCCGCGCTCCACGCGCGGATGCCGCGCACGCCGCGCGCCGCCATCTCGGGCAGGATCACATTGCTCAGGTAATCGAAATGGCCGGGCTCGCGAAAGAAATCGGTCTTGTTGGTGGTCACCGCGTTGATCAGCGCCAGCCCTTCGGAGGGCAAATTCTCGGGCGTGAACAGCAGGTCGCAATAGGCATCGAGCGTTGTCGAACCGGTTGCCCGCTGGCGCCGACGCAAGCGGCCTTCCAGCATGGTCTTCTTGCTTTCGGGCATCTTGATGCCCGACTCTTCGTAGATGTAAGCCGCCAGCCGCGCAAAGTTGCGCTTGCTCATGTGATCGCCAAGCGGCTGCACGGCGGACGAACTGCGTGTGGCAAGGGCGGCTGCGGACATCGTGGCGGCTTTCGGAATAGAAGAAGGGTGGGCGCCCGCGCACGGGCGCCCATTTCGCAGGGGAAATCAGGCGGGCTGCGCGGCCGGGATCGCCATGGGGGCAGAGAACTGGGCAACATCCTCGGTCGTGAAGATGCGCGCCATGTCCACCAGCACCGTGAAGCCTTCCTCGCGCTTCACCACGCCGCCGATATAGTCGGACGGCCAGCGCACGCCCACATCGGGCGCCGCGCTCATCTGGTCGGCGCGGAAGCTGGTGACCTCGATCACGCGGTCGACCACCAGTCCCAGCACCAGCACGCGGTCCTCCAGCGGGATATCGACCACCAGAATGCGGGTCGCCGGGGTCGGCTCCGCCGCTGGCAGGCCAAGCCGCAGGCGGAAGTCGATCGTGGTGACGCCCTCCCCGCGCATGTCCGTCAGGCCAAGCAGGTAATCCGGGCCGCCCGGAATGCGGAAGGTTTCCCGATAGTCCAGGATCTCGCGGACCAGTGTCACCGGCACCGCGAAGATCTCTGCCCCAAGCCCGAAAGTTACGGCCTGGATTTCCTGCGCGCTCGTCATGCGTTCTGCATCCCGAAGGCGTCGTCGTGGTCGTCCGCGCCACCCATGGTGAGATCGAGCGCGAAGCCGTTCGGACGGGCATGGCCGTTGGTGGCCGGACGCTTGGCAGCACTCTTGATCGGGGCCCTGAACGGAGCCTTTGCCGCCACCTTCGCCGGTGCCGGCTTGTGCTGGGCCGGAGCGGAGCGCGCGTTGCTGGCCGAGCGGCCAGACTTGCCGGCGTCGTCCACCTGGAAGTAGGCCATGCTCGCCTGAAGTTCTTCGGCCTGTGCGGCGAGTTCTTCCGAAGTGGCCGAGATTTCCTCGGACGCGCCGGCGTTCTGCTGGGTCACCTGGTCAAGCTGCTGGATCGCCTGATTGATCTGGCCGGCACCGATGTCCTGTTCGCGGCAGGCGGCGCTGATTTCGGAGATCAGTTCGGCGGTGCGGCGAATGTCGGGCACGAGGCGCGACAGCATCTCGCCCGCTTCGGTGGCGGCATCGACGGTATTGGACGAAACCGCGCTGATTTCCGCAGCGGCACCCTGGCTGCGTTCGGCCAGCTTGCGCACTTCGGACGCGACGACCGCAAAGCCGCGACCATGCTCGCCCGCACGGGCCGCCTCGACCGCCGCGTTCAGCGCCAGCAGATCGGTCTGGCGGGCGATTTCCTGCACGATGCCGATCTTCTCGGCAATCGTGCGCATCGCACCCACAGCGCGGTCGACCGCGATGCCGCTGGCTTCGGCATCCTGTGCCGACTGGCGGGCGATCTTCTCGGTCTGCGCCGCGTTCTCGGCGTTCTGCTTGATGTTGGCCGACATCTCTTCCATCGACGCCGATGCCTGCTCGGCCGCAGCCGCCTGCTCGGTGGCGCCTTGCGAGACCTGTTCGGAAGTCGAGGACAGTTCCTGACTGCCGCTGGCCACGTTGTTGGCGGCCACGGTAGCATCGCCGACAACCCCGCGCAGCCGCTCGATCATGCGAACCAGCGCATGGCCTAGCTTGTCCTCATCGGACAGCGGCTTGTGCGTCACGGTCAGGTCGCCGTCGGCGATCTTGTCGGCCAGACCGGCGCTGACGCGCAAGTTGGCGGTCATCTTGTTCACGGTATCGACCAGATCCTTGATCTCGTCGTTCGAGGTGACTTCGACGTCCTGATCGAGATCGCCGATGGCGACCGCGTTGATCACGGTGCTGACACGGCCCAGACCGCGCGAGACGATCAGCGAGATCCAGACACCGCCGGCCAATGCGCCGAGGATGGCGATGGCGGCCACGGTCAGCAGCGTATAGCGGGCCGAGGCGTAGAGCGCGTCGGTATCCGTATCGACCTGCTTCATGTCGTCACGGGCGCGATCGACAAGGGCATCGGCCTGCTTGTTGACGCGGTCCAGCACGGCGCGTGCCGGGCCAAGCGCCAGGCGTGCGGCTTCGTCGTTCTGGTTCGCGCGCGCCAGTTCGCGGATGCGCGTATCCATCGGCTTGAAGTTGTCGAGCGCGGTCCGCATGTCCAGCCAGGTCTGACGCGTATCGGGCGTCGACGCTGCCTCACCCTCTTCCACCAGACGATCGAACTCGACGATCGCGCGCGAAACCTTGTCGTCGAATTCCTTCAGCTGGGATGGGTCGTTCGTCATCGTCATGCTGCGCTCATTGCGCGACAGCGTGCCGAACACGACCTGCACCTTCTGCGCACGGTCGAGACGCGCGGCGGGGCCGGAAATCAGATCGGTAATCGCCGTGTTCAGAGTGCTGAGACGGCTGAGGCTGACGCCGACAAGCACGGCCAGCAGAAGCAGGATTATGCCGAACGTGACGCCCAGCTTCATTTTGATGGTTGCACGCATGGGGAAATGTAGCCTTGGAAACCCAGATTTGGGGTGAAAGACGGGAACCGTTCGGATCAGGCAGCGTGGGTGCTGAAGGCCTCGTCCTCGCTATCCGGACCGCCGGTAGAGAGATCGAGCGCGAAACCACGGGCACGGGCCTGCTGGTCGGAAACGGTAAGGGAACGTGTGGAACGTACCGGCTGCGCGGCCTTGCGCGCCGGAGTCGTCGCCGGGCGGACCGCCATCGGCGGCACCTTGCGGCGGACCGGGGCATCGCTGACGCGGAAGTAGGCGATGGAGGCTTGAAGCTCCTCCGCCTGCGCGGCGAGTTCTTCGGACGTCGTCGAAATCTGCTCGGAGGCGCCGGCGTTCTGCTGGGTCACCTGATCGAGCTGCTGGATCGCCTCGTTGATCTGCGATGCGCCGATGTCCTGTTCGCGGCAGGCGACGCTGATTTCGGAGACCAGTTCGGCGGTGCGGCGAATGTCCGGCACCAGTTTCGACAGCATCTCGCCCGCTTCGGCGGCGGCCTGCACCGTCTCGCCGGAAACCGCGCTGATTTCGGCGGATGCCTGCTGGCTGCGTTCCGCCAGCTTGCGCACTTCGGAGGCGACGACCGCGAAACCGCGCCCATGTTCCCCGGCACGCGCAGCTTCCACTGCCGCGTTGAGAGCAAGCAGGTCGGTCTGGCGGGCGATTTCCTGGACGATACCGATCTTCTCGGCAATCGTGCGCATCGCGCCGACTGCCCGGTTCACGGCGACGCCGCTCGATTCCGCGTCCTTGGAGGACTGGCGCGCGATCTTTTCGGTCTGCGCAGCATTGTCGGCGTTCTGCTTGATGTTGGCGGCCATCTCTTCCATCGAGGCGGAGGCCTGCTCGGCTGCAGCCGCCTGTTCGGTCGCGCCTTGCGAGACCTGTTCGGAATTGGCCGAAAGCTCCTGGCTACCGCTGGACACGTTCTCGGCCGCAACGCCGGCATCGCCCACGACACCGCGCAAGCGCTCGATCATCGTGTTCACATGGCCCAGCAGGTCGCCGATCTCGTCATCGGAGCGAATTTCCACCGTGCGCGTCAGATCGCCATCGGCAACCCGGCTCATCGCATCGCCGGCGGTCTTCAACCCGCGCGAAATCAACAGTGCCAGATAGGCCGCGGCCGCGACGGTGATCAGGAACGCCGTCACGCCCATGGCGATCATCAGCGTGCGCGCCGAATTGTAGGTGACTTCGGTATCGTCGTCCGCCTTGGCCATGGTCTGCTGTTCGACCTGCACCAACTCCTCGACCTTCGCGGTCACGGCGTGGGCACGGTCGCGCGATTCACCCATGGTCAGCGCCACGGCGGCGGAATGGTCGGTCCTGCTGAGCGCCGCGACTTGCGCGTTCGCCGGCTTGAACGCGTTCCACTGGTCGCGCAGTTGCGACCACGCCGCACGCGTTTCAGCCGATGCGCCGGCATTGCCCTGCTCGACAGTCTGCTCAACCTTATTGCGCCATGTCTCGATCTCCGCGTCGAGATCGCGACGCGTGGCAGGATCGTCGGTCAGCGTGAGATTCTTTTCCGCGCGCACCATCATGCTGACACCGCCGTCGATGCTGCGGGCGCGGTCCAATTGCTTGGCAGGGCCGGTGACGAGATCGCCGATGGCGTCGTTCAGGATCGTAAGGCGGGAAATCCCGACCAGGATCGTTGCGGTCATGATGATCAGGAGAAGCACGAAAGTGCCCCCCAGCTTCAGCTTGATGGTCGCGCGCATGTTGCCCCCGGCTCAGTGAAGTGTGGATGGCTGGGCGGCGGCGGAATCCGCGCTGCCAACCAGAGAATGGAAGATCGCGGCCAGATCGGGCAGGACGACCACGCCGTCCTGCCGGCGAACCAGTTCGCGAACGAAATCGCGGCGCCAGCGCATGCCGACGGCGGGCGGTTCCTCGCTGGCGGCGCGTTGCAAGGTCGCCACTTCGTGCACCTTGTCGGTGCGGATGCCGATCTGGACCGTCTCGCCTTCAGCTTCCGTCTCGATCACGACGATACGGCTGTCCACGGTCGCTTCGGCCGCAGGCATGGCGAAGGCCAGCCGCAAGTCTGCAATCGGAATGATCTTGCCGCGAAAGTTGACCACGCTGCCCAGCAGCGGCGCCGCGCCGGGCACGCGGGTTTCGGGCAGGAGGTCCAGTATTTCGCGGACCAGCGTGGCTTCCAGCGCGAAAGTCTCCTCGCCCAGATTGAAGGTCAGCACTTCGAGATTGCCGGCGGCGTCCCACTGGGTCGCCGTCTTTTCGGGGATCAGGTCGCTCATGGGCTTATCCGGCGGCGCGAAGCCGCTCCTCCTGGTTCTGACCAAGCATGACGAGCTGGGCGACATCGAGGATCAGGGCGACGCCGCCATCGCCCAGGATCGTCGCGCCGGCGAACGTCGCCACGTCACGGTGCAACGGGGACATCGACTTGATGACCGTCTGGTGGCTGCCGATGATCTGGTCCACCACCAGACCCACGCGCTCGCTGCCGGTAGCGATGACGACGATCTTCTGGTGCGGATCAGGCCGCGTGCCGGTGTCGAAAATCTCGCGCAGGCGCAGGAACGGCACCAGCCGGTCGCGCAGCGTGATGAAGCTGCGTCCACGTGAGCGCAGGTCTTCCTCAAGGCTGAGTTCGAGGCATTCCTCCACCGCGCCCAGCGGGATCACATAGCGCCCCTCACCCACGCGCACGAGCAGACCGTCGATGATAGCCAGAGTCAGCGGGATGCGCAGCACGACGGTAGAGCCCTCACCCGGTACCGAAGTGATGTCGATGGCGCCGCGCAGGCTTTCGATCGTGCGCTTGACCACGTCCATGCCGACGCCGCGACCCGACAGGTTGGTGACTTGCGCCGCCGTGGAGAAGCCCGGATGGAAGATCATCTGGAGCAGGTCGTGATCGGAAACCTGTTGGCCGGGCTGGATCAACCCTTGCGATTCCGCCTTGGCCCGCACGCGGGCGCGGTCGATCCCGCGGCCATCGTCGCGGATGGTGATCAGCACCTCGCCGCCCGCCTGATGCGCGGAAAGATGGACTTGCCCGGCGGCCGCCTTGCCGGTGGCAAGGCGATCCTCGGGCGTTTCCAGCCCGTGGTCGCAGGCGTTGCGGATCAGATGGACCATCGGATCGGCCAGACGCTCGATCATGGTCTTGTCGACTTCGGTGGTCTCGCCCTCGGTCGAAAGCTCGATGGTCTTGCCGGTCTCGCGCGCAAGGTCATGGACCAGGCGGCGGAAGCGGCTGAACAGGCTGGCCACCGGCACCATGCGCAGCACCATCATGGTATCGCGCAATTCGCCAGCAAGACGTTCGATTTCCTCGGAGATCGAGCGCAGCGCCAGTTCGCTGCCCACGGCCGAACCATGGCCGCTGGCAAGCTGCGACAGGCGGCTCTGCACGATCACGAGTTCGCCAACGCGGTCCATCAGCTCGTCGAGCCGCTCGGCGGGAACGCGCACGCTTTCACCGGGCGTCGCGTTCGTCTTGGCACCTGCATTGGCAGGGACGCGATTGACGGAAACGTCCTGCACGGTGGCAGGAACCTCTGCGACCGGAACTTCCTCAATAGTCTCGGCGGGACCCTGCGCAATCGCATCGCCAAGTGGCTCGATAGTCAGTTCCATGTCGTCCATCACGAAGATGAAGACATCATCGATATCGTCGCGAGAGATATCGCCGCGCAGTTCGACGTCCCAGCCGATGTGGCATTCGGTCGGCACCAGATCGACCAACGGCGGAACCGTGTCGGTTCGCGCGACGATCCGGCAGTCACCCAGTTCGCGCAGTTCGTCCAGCAGCATCAACGGGTTGGTGCCGTTGGCCATGGCATCGGCGGGAAGGCGGAAGAACAAGCGCCAGCCGCCGCGCACGGCTTGTCCTGCTGGGGAAGTCGGTACGGGAGACGCGGCAGAGCCGGAGGCCTCGCCCGCACCGCCGTCAATCGCAGCCTGAAGCTGCTCCAGGATCGCCGCACCCGTGGCTTCCAGCCCGGTACCGTCCCCCTCGAGCAGCGCGCGCATGTGGTCGCGAGCGGAAAGGATCACTGCCACCAGTTCCTGTGTCGCCGGCGCCAGCCCCTTGCGCACGCGGTCGAACGCGGTCTCGCAGTGGTGCGTGAATTCGGCCAGCGCGTCGAAACCGAACATCGCGCCGGAACCCTTGAGCGTGTGCAGCCCCCGGAACACTTCATCGATCAGCGCGCGGTCATCCAGCCGATGCCCCAGATCGAGCAGCCCGTGCTCGATCTGGTCCAGCAGTTCGCCCGCCTCGACGCGGAACGCCGCGACCGGGTCTTGCGTGCTCAACGGCCCAGCACCTTGCGCGAAACCTTGATCAGCTGTTCGGGCACGAAGGGCTTCACCAGCCAGCCGGTGGCGCCGGCCGCCTTGGCCTGCTGCTTCATGGCATCGTCGCTTTCGGTGGTAAGGAAGATGATCGGCACACCGGCCTGTTCGGGCGCTTGTCGCAGTTCACGGATCATAGTCAGCCCGTCCATATTGGGCATGTTGAGATCGGTGATGATCAGATCGAACCGCTTGGCAGCCGCTGCGGCAAGACCCTCCACGCCGTCGCCTGCCTCGGTGACGTCGTAGCCCGCGCCGGTCAGTGCGATGCGGATCGCCATGCGCAGGCTGGGGGAATCGTCGACGGTAAGGATAGAGGCAGTCATTGCGGCAGTTCTCCATGGAACCAGAATTCAAGGTCCCGGGGGGTGAGGTTCGTCAGGAAGCCCGCGCGGTCGAGCAGTGCGGCAACGGCCCCGTCGGCAGGCTGCGCCAGGCGCAAGTCGCGACCCGCGCGCGCCCATTGTTCCCGCGCGGAATAGACAATCTCCACAAACGCAAGATCGACTTCGACAAGTTCCGACAAGTCCAGATCGACATCTTGCTCAGCGGAGAACAAGTCGAGCAGATTTTCCGAGAATAGATGTGCAGATCGCACCGTTACTGTATTCGAAACTGTTACGACCTGGCGCATAGGGTCCTCGCGGATTTCGCCCATGAGTGCGACCGTGTCGGCGCGGGGGGCAGCCTCCTAAATTCTAGAGGAAACCGCGCGCATACGGACTTTGGAGTTCGGATTTTTTTTCGCATAAGCCTGCGGACGGGCAACATGTGCGCAACGATTGCATGGTCAGTCGCCGCCAACCTTGCACAATGGCGTTGCTTTCATCCGCGAGCCAGCCTGTGCCTGCGAGGCCGAAGCGTTGATGCAGAGCACCCCTGTGGTCGGCCCCACTGAGTGGTCCGCGTTGTTTGTTAGTGTAAGATCGCATGCGGCGCCATGGGTGGCCGTAGGTGCAGCGTAGTGGAACCGGAGGGCACCCATGGCGGCGTCGCCGTCTCCGGGGCCGGCGGCGATACCGCACCGAGCTTTGCGGTCTGACGGTGTTGTGGTGCGGTCGCCAGGCGTCGATCAGGATCTTTGCCTCGGCCAACGAGCAGAAGATCTCCCCATTCAAGGGCTCATCACGCATCGAGCCGTTGAAGGATTCGCATTAGCGATTCTCCCATAGGCTGCCGGGGGTGATGTAGAGCGTCTTCACGCCGATCTTCGCCAGCCACTGTTGCGCGGCATTGGCGATAAATTCAGGACCGTATGTGCGCCGGTGGGCCGCGCGTGACAAACAGCTCGGCCAGCGCCGCCAGCACATCCTCGCTTCTGAGCCGCCGCGCCACCGGCAGGGCTAGGCATTCCCAGCCGGCCTCGTCGATGATCGACAGAATGCGAAACTTGCGGCCATCATGCGTGCGGCCCACGACAAAGTCGTAGGACCACACGCGCCCCGGATACTCCGGCCGCAGCCGGATGCACGATCCATCGTTCAGCCAAAGCCGTGAGCGCTTCGACTGCTTCTGCGGCACCTTGAGCCCCTCGCGCCCCCGCGCAGCCTCCTGCAGAATCAGCTTGTCCAGCGTAAGGTCCGATACGGCCGGACGCAGCCGGGCATTCTCCTGCTCGAGTTCCTGCATCCGCCGGGCCTGGTCCATTTTCAGGCCACCATACTCCTTGCGCCAACGGTAGTAGCTCTGTTCGGTAACGCTGATCCGGCGGCAAGCACCGCCACTGTCCCGCCATGCGCCAGCACGATCTCCGCCTCATGCAGCTTGCCGATGACCTCCTCGGGCTTGTGCTTCCGCGCCATTCCATTTCTCCTTCGTGGTCCAGACTATGACAGTCGATGGGCCACTCAGAAGGGGGCAGATCAATTAACCGTATCTCAGTCGACGAACTGGGTCTGTCCCAATGCTGGTGTACGCCGACAGTTCTCGATCGAGCATAAGGCGCGGGTATGGTGTGGGACGGCCACCTGATTCGGATAAATCCAGATAGCGTTTTTGTGATACGTCCGTAGATGGAAGATTAAACTTGCAAGTACAATTTCACAATGAGCATAATTTAATATTATTATAAATATGTACTTTTGTTATCTCGGGAGCCGATGCCCGAGTCGGCAATGTCATGCAGGCCGAGAATTTCAGTTCGTGCATCTCCAGCTCTATCGAAGGACAAAACAGCGCACCTCAAGCGCGTTGGGCTGCGCGTTGCGTGTCGAGACGTTTCATCAGAACGACGCGACCATCACCACTTTTGGACCTCGCAGCTTGTACCGGATCCGATCATCCCAATCCTTTTCGTCCTTGCGCAACTGATAGTCGACATAGCGGTAAATCGAGCCTGAATCGGTGCGCTCAACTTTACCCGGATTTGTATTGGCTGGTGGGTCGCGATGGGTGTCTGTCGTGAACGAGCGCCAATCCTTGTCATCGGTGTGCCCTGAACGAGGAGCTACTCTGAAAGCGTCAAAGGGACTAATCGTAGGCCAGAGGGAAATAAGCCGATTTCGACGTGTCGATCCCTGCCCAGAACCGTCTCCGGCAATGCCGGTAACCGGGATTGAATTACCGCGATCGAGCTTGTGAAAGTTGTTGCCAACGATCATCTTGCCAATGTCTCCGGCTGGGATAACAGACAGCACTTTGTCGTTGTCGAGCACGAGGTCCGTTTGAAAATCAATGCCGGCGCTGATCGTGCCTGTGTCCCCGATTGCCGAGCGCAAAGCGATATCAAGCTCTGGAATGTCGCTTACTGCGACCGGCCAATAGGCATTCCCAAGTGTCTGCGCCTGGACAGGGGACCGCCAGGCCACGAGCGCACATGCCGAATAGATCAGCCCAATGGCCAAGCATCGTAGAATTCCTGAACTTGGTTCGGCCATGAAGAAGGAAACTGCGGGCCAATGGCCTTGCTGGTAGCGGAGTATGCCAGTCCCATCCGACATTGTTGTCTTCATGATCGGCTCCTGCTCGAGACCATCAGGCGATAGTCAGCGCGGCCGGAGGGGGGCGATGAATATGCACCAACGACTTTGAGAGAAGAAGTACCAAGGTTATTGGCAAGAACGGGAGCGCGGCTCTCCCAGGGGCGGAGCCGAACATTTCCCGCATGCTCGTGAACAAGTAGTAGCGCGCGCACGATGAGTTCGCCCTAAACGCCGACTCGGCAACAATACAACTCCGAAGGAAAAATGTATATCAGGATCACCCTGCTGTCTGGATCAGGGAAATCCCGTAGTCTGCTTTCCGGGCAGATACGTCGCCTACTTCACTTTACTTTCTCCTCGAAGGCACCGACATTTTGCTTGCCGCTCCCGCGGTAGAACTCCGCGGTTGACTGAGGATGCCAAACTGGCGCTATCAAGGATCCGCATGAGAAAGTCGTCGAAAGCAGATTCCTGACTTTCTTCTCCTGGAAGAAGCGGACATCGTGGTCGACCGGAGGGCATTATTGTTCTGTTCTGCAAATATCGTTACAAAAAGTCGCAACAGGTGGAATATTCGTTGTCTTCAGCGAGAACGAATATGACGGGTGTCGGTCGGCCGCAGGAACGGGTGCTTTTCCTTAGTGATGGCGAGCGCCAAGAGTTGGGGCGGATCAGCCGTTCCCATTCCGCTCCGCGCAGTGTGGTTCGTCGTGCGGAGATCGTTCTGACCTCAGCCGATGACGAGACAAACACTGCCATTGCGCGCCGGCTTGGAACCACGAACCCATAACGAAGAGAGGGTAGCGCAGTTGCCGCGCGCGGTTCTCGAGAGCAAGCCTGCAAACGGTACGCATTGGACAGTTCGCTCCGCCGCGGTGGCCACGAGCCTGTCCAAGACCACAGTCGGGCGCATGTTGGCGCTCTTCGGCGTTCAGCCGCATCGCTCGAAGAGCTTCAATCTCTCGACCGATCCGCGGTTCGTCGACAAGGTCAAGGATATCGTCGGCCTCAACCTCAATCCGCCGGACCAGGGAGTTTCCTGTGCGTTGATGAGAAAACGCAATTCCAGGCGCTGGAACGCACGCAGCCCGTGTTACCGCTCGGTCTTGGATATCTCGAAGGCGTCACGCACGACTATGTCCGGCAAGGCACGACGACCTTGTTCGCCGCCCTCGATATCGCGAATGGCCAGGTTCTCACTCAGTGTCGCGCCCGTCACCGGCACCAGGAATTCCTGGGTTTCCTCAAGCACATCGAGGCGAATGTCCCGTCTGACCTCGACGCTCATCTGGTGGTCGACAACTATGCCGCGCACAAGCATCCCAAAGTCCGCGCCTGGCTTGCCGCGCGACCGCGCTTCCATGTCCATTACACGCCGACTTATGCGTCTTGGCTCAACCAGGTCGAGCGCTGGTTTGCGCTCCTCACCCAACGCCTGATCCGTCGCGCTTCTTTCGTCAGCGCCAAGAACGTCGTCGATAAAATCAACGCCTTCGTTCAGGCATACAATGCCAACGCGAAATGATTTGTCTGGACAGCCACAAGCGAGGCGATCCTCGAAAAGGTCGAACGCCTATGTAAGGCTATTTGCGGGATAGGGCGGCCCTGACCCCTTCCTTGCAATGGGTCTCATTGCTGCCATCCGGGGATTCCGCCTCCCCGCTAAGGGGAGGAGGATGCCGTTCATTTCCGCACAGTCGCGATCGCACCTGAGATGCCGACGTTTTCCGGCGTGCCGCTGACTGTGGAGCCGTTTACGTAGAACGTGCCGGCCAGTTCCTGCGCATCGGATCCGAAGAACTGCGCTGTAAGGCTACCCAGGCTACTGCCTCCACGCGAAATGCTGCCCTGCAGGCTGGAGCCCCTCGCGGACATCTGTCCGGCCATGTCGTAGCTGCCGAAGTCGGCCCGTGCTCCCGAAGCCCGCTCGGTGCCTGCAAGCGCCAAGGTGCCCCCGAAAGTCTGCGCGCTGAAATCTACGTCGAGACTTGAGGTTCCCTTCACGTCGTAGCGCGTCGCACCCGTGCTGCCGAAGCCGGCACCATAGGCAACACCTTCGTATCTGCCCGTTCCGGTGCGTGCCGCCAGGAAGTCGCCTCCGGTGGCGAAGCCGTAGGTGAAATAGGAATCCTGCGTCAAAGCCCCACTGCCGGTTGCAGCCCAATGCCCGAAGGACGAGTAGGTCAGCGCCAGTTCGGTGTTCTCCGCGCCCGACTTGTAGAGTTCCAGCGTTACCTGCTCAGGACCGTATCCATTGTCTCCGGTCTTGGTGTAAGTGTTGAAGTTGGGGTTACGGCTTGCGATCTTCTCGTTGATCGTAAAGCGTCCGCCGACCATGTCCGAGGAATATCCCTGGAAGTCGAATGTTTCGGAGTTCAGCCACCGCACGGTGCTGCCGCCGGTTCCGGTAAGCGCGACTGACTGCTGGCCAGCGAGAAGCCCGGCAAAAGTCTGGGCGTCGGGTTGCTGGCTTGCGTCGCTCGATCCTACGATGGAGCCGACCGCCGCCATGCCCTGCGCATTTGCGGTCTGGAACGTGGCGCCCAATTCTTCGCCTTTCGGACCGTAGAACCGCCCCGCGATCGTCCCCGAGGACTGGCCATAGGAACTGCCGTAGACAGCGCTACCCTTGAAGGTCCCGTCTCCGGAAGACAGGGTGCCACCCGCGCGCAGTTCGATACCGCCGCCTGTTACGCCCTTGTCGGTAACCAGTCCGCTTTCCGAGCTGTAGGTTTGTGCAGTGAACACGCCCTGCGTGAAATCCACGCTGAATTTGCCACTACCCTGCATCGACATGGGTTCTTCGCCGGGCATCGTGACCACCCCGAACATGTCGATCCCATAGGCTGCGGCGCCGGTTCGCGGAACCGCTGCCGACGCCGTGGGCAGACCGTAGGTGAAACTCGAGAAGTCGGTTGACTGGTGACCGTCGGCAACGGTGTTGCTCTGCCAGTAACCCATGGCGACATACCGCTTGGCCGCTTGCCCGGTATAGGGCTGCTTCACCAGAGTCAGCGTCTCGCTGTGAGCTCCGTCTGAACGCCGATAGGAGGTGTCGTAGGCATCCTGCGAGTTGACGTCGGCGGCATCGAAGGTCTGGCTTCGTGCGCCGGTAACCAGTGCGTAGGAGCCGGCCGCGGCATCGTAGCGGATCGACAGGGTGGCGGCTTCGCTGCTCCCCTTGATCGCCGTCCCGGTCGCCAGATCCCAGGTTCCGTGCAGGGTCGCCGCGTCATTGGTGAACGCCTGGCTGACCTTCAGGTCGGTCATAGTCGTATTGGCTTTGGGAGTTGGCGTTGGAGTTGGAGTCGGTGTGCTCTGCACACCGCCGGAGCCGCCCCCGCAGCCCGAAAGCCACAGCAAAGCGACGGCGCTTGCCGCACAGTAACCGATCTTCATGTATGCCCCCGTTTCGTAATCGCGCCCGGCCCATGTCTTGGGCGGTGCATCAAGGTCAAGTCTCGATCGGCAATACGGGTTAAATTACTGAAACCGCCTTCCGGTTATGGAAACGACGGATCCGCCGTCTGGACAGCGATCTGCCTGCTGCGATAAGCGCGCCCCGAACGGGGGTGTACCATTTCAATTCGTCGACTGCTGATCGCGGTGATGCTGGCGGGCATCGCCGCCGGTGCTGGCGCGCAGGACAGCAATGGCCTGCACGCGCCGATTTCCGCAACCGAACATCTCTCCGCCGCGCAAGTCTTCGCCCTCGCCGGGCAGGCGCGCGACCGGGGCGATTTCGTCACCGCCGGAACTGCCTATCGCGCATTAGCGCAGGATCCCGATCTCGAAATGCGCACCGAAGCGCGCTTTCGCCTCGGCATGATGCTGGCGGACGATCTCAAGCGTTACAGCGATGCCGCGCTCGAATTCCGTCGCATCCTCGATGACAAGCCGGGTGCTACGCGGGTCAGGCTGGAACTCGCGCGCATGCAGGCGATGCTCGGCAACATGGCCGGTGCACGTAGGGAACTGCGGGCAGCCGAGGCCGCGGGACTGCCTGCGGCGGTGGAGCAGCTGGTGCGCTTCTATTCGCGCGCGCTCAACGCCCGCAAGCCGCTGGGCGGATCGATCGAGGTCGGGCTTGCCCCGGACAGCAACATCAACCGCGCCACGCGATCCGATACGCTGGGCACCGTGATCGGCAATCTCACGCTCAACGACGAAGCCCGCGCGAAGTCAGGCGTCGGCCTCGACGTGCAGGGGCAGGGCTATTTTCGTCTGGGTATCGAGCCCGGCACTGACCTGCTGGTGCGCGCTTCGACGGACGCCACACTTTATCGCGATACCGATTTCACCGACATCACTGTGGCGCTCCAGGCAGGGCCCCAATACACTTGGGGCGGCAATCAGCTGACGTTCTCGGCCGGCCCTTCGCGCCGCTGGTACGGGGGGCAGCTGTTCAGCACCACGATCGGCGGCGGCGTCAACTGGCAGCGCCCGGTGGGCAGGCGCGGACAAGTGCGGCTCGACGGCAATATCGGCCATGTGACCAACCAGCGCAACGCATTGCAGACCGCGGACGACTTCACACTGGCGGCCAACCTGGACCGAGCCTTCAGCGCGCGGTTCGGCGGCGGGTTGCAGATATTTGGTTTTCGCGAGGCGGCCCGCGATCCGGGTTATTCGCTGACGATGGGCGGAACCTCGGCCTATCTATTCCGCGAACTGGGTCGCACCACACTGGTAGGGACGCTGGGCTATAGCCACCTCGAGGCGGACGCAAGACTATTCCTCTATCCCGAACGGCGGGTCGAGGACCGCTACAGCGCTAGCATCGCGGCGACCTTGCGGGCATTGCATCTAGGCAGTTTCGCCCCACTGGTGCGCGTGAAGTGGGAACGCAACCGCTCGTCGATCGAGATCTACGACTATCGCCGCGTGGTCGCTGAGTTTGGTGTAACATCCGCGTTTTGAGGCTGCCACACCCGATCCTTGCGGACACTCGATGCATGGCCGGTCGGTCGGTCAGTTGGCCCATTGCAACGGGGTGTTTTCTGCGATCTGGAGGGAAAGCAGGCAGTGGTGCGGGGCCAACGTGCGGTCGTTCAGGTCCGCCTGTTGGTTGATGGCTCTACGGCAAGTTTTGAGTCTCGGGCTTGAACGTCGACCAGCGTCGGCTGGGCAGCGAACCATTCTCCCGTCATGGGTACGTCCAGGACCATGGGTGCGGTCATGCCCGTCAAGCGCAAAGCGCCGGTAAACGTGGTGGTTTTCCAATGACCATGCGGGATTGGCGATTGACAGCGCATGCCGGGCTTTGCCCATCCGCGCAGGCGCCCCAACTTCGTTGAGGCGCCGGTTTCATCGATGAACACGAACCGTTCGGGATCGAGTTCGGGCTGAGCCTTAAACCATGCGCGCCGCCGCGCGAGAACATCAGGCCGCTGCTGCTCGCTGGCGTGCGCGTTTTTTTGACCGTCATCGAGTGACGGTCGAGGAAATGCCAGATGGTGCTCGGTGCGAATGTGGCTCCATGCGCTGATCGTAGCATCGCGGTCAGCTCAACCAGCGCGATGTCCGCCTGCTCCTCGATTGCACCAAGAATGACATCGCGATGGGCTTCAATCCAACGTGACCGCATGTCGCCGCCTTGAAGCTTGGCGCGCCTAGATCCAGTTTCCCGCCATTCGCGAACCTCGCGGATCGTGCTCGCGGCAGCAACTCCAAAACGCTCGGCTGCAGCACGTCGAGATAGCCCACTATCAACCGCCGAAATTACCCGCGCGCGCAGATCCTTTGTGATGGACTTCGTCATGCCAGGCTGGCCTCCTCGTCCAGCCAACATGTTGATGACGTGGACACTCTCGCACTGACTGGCAGTTGCTCTGCTGCCGGTTGGTCAACCGAGAGGAAGAGGAGCGCTTACGATGACGATCACGACGATTGGACTCGATCTGGAGGAGAGCGTTGTTCAGGCACACGGGGACCGACGAGAGCGGTGCCGCGGTGCTGGTGAAAATGCCGAACCGCAAGCAGATACTTGCCTTTCTGCTCAACTCTGCGCCATGCCTGATCGGTGTGGAGGCATACGGAACGGCGCATTATTGGGAGCGTACGCGCTGCGATGGGCCACGAGGTGCGCCTGATCCCGCCGGCCTAGGTGAAGGGCCATGTGAAACGCGGCAAGAGCGATGCGCTTTATGCCGAAGCGATCTGCGAGGCCGTTACTCGGCCAACCATGCAATTCGTGCCGCTCAAATCGGTTGAGCAGCAGGGCATTCTCATGGCCCATCGCGCCCGTTCATTGCTTGTGCGCCAACGCACCATGCTGGCCAATGCCGTGCGAGCGCGTCTAGCGGAATTGGGCTTTGTTGCAAATCTCGGCATCGCCAACCTCATGAAGCTGGCCGAGCAGGCACTTACCGACAGGAACGCTCTGCCCGTCTATGCCCGGACGGCGCTGGAGGTACTGGTCGGGTAAGTCATGACAATCAGCGGCGAGATCACGACGCTCGACCGGCAGTTGACCGCCTGGCGTGCCGACAGCGAGGCAAGTCGCAGGCTAGCTGCGTTACCGGGCTATCGTCACGGCAACGGCGATCGCTGCCACCGTCACCGATCCCGAACAGCTCCGTTCCGGCCGTCAGTTCGCCGCCTGGCTCGGCCTGAGCCCACCAACATTCCACCGGCGGCAAGACCCGGCTCAGCGGCATCTCCAAGCAAGGAGATCGATATTTGCGCCGACTGCTCGGTGTCGGCGCGACTGCCGTCATGCGCCACGTCAAAGATAAACCAACGTCAATGGCCGAATGGATCACAAAGCTGTCGAAAAAGAAACCCTTGCGACACGTCTCCGTCGAGCTGGCCAACATGCTTGCCCGGATCGCATGGGTCGTGCTGACCCGAAAGGAAGCCTACAGGCCATATCATCAACTGGCCGCCTGATAGAACACCGAACACCGGAATTGGCAGTGGCAGTGGCAGTGGCAGTGGCAGTGGCAGTGGCAGTGGCAGTGGCAGTGGCAGTGGCAGTGGCAGTGGCAGTGGCAGTGGCAGTGGCAGTGGCAGTGGCAGTCGATGATGCGTAACAATCGAGCCAAGGGTGATATCAACCCGTCTGATTCCCTGCGCCTTAAAAGCGCGTCTCGTTTATCAGAGACCTCACCGGCGGATTTCCATCAGGGCCAGCGGCAAACCCGATGTCGCATAAACAGACCGGACACATGAAAGCAACCGATCAAATCCATACCGACAAAAAGCCCTTGCCATAAGGTCTACACATGATTCAGACTTTTATCGATTTGGGAATCCTCCTTGATCCAGTCCGATCAGATTATGCTCTAGCCCAATTTTATGCGAACATACTCATGATTTGCAAATCGCCGGCGCTGTATAGTTGAGATTCAAAAGCCGAAAGTAATTCTCGCCCAAGGCTATGTCGCGAAAAGCTTCGTCGTTCAGCACGCGGTTAACGCGGCTGGTGATCTCAAGCTCTTTAGCATATTGCTCAAAGCTCTTGTTGCCTGCCGCAACAAAATCAGAGCCATTGAGAATTCTCGTAGGATAAGCATTAAAAAATGCAACGAACTGCGGACCATATTCGTGGTAGGCTTCGTACAGAACATCCCATGAGATATCGAGCATCAGATTGGGGTCTGCATCTAATGCCTTCTTCATAATCGCGATATGCTGGGCGGGATCCATCTTGGTCAACTCCCTGGAGAGCCCCATGTGCGCCCACACGATCTTGTTATTGGGATAGGTTTTGAGGATTTGCTGCATGAGCGGCACGAACTGCGTCGGATTTGCGTCGTTGCCGAGGTCCGAATGCAGCGTGATGGGAATGCCGCGCTCTTCGAGCAACTTCATGAACGGTTTCCATTTCGCGATGCTCTCCGCAGTCGCGGGTTCATGCAGGTTTTTGAGCAGAGCCTGCTTTTCGACGTTAACCTCGCCCATCCATTTGTACATTCCTGGAAATTCGCGGTCATACAGTTCTATCGTCTGGACTGTATTTTCCGGATGCGCGAGATCGGGGAAGCTCATCGACAGGGTGATGTTGACGTTCGGGTGAGGGAAGACTTTCGTCTCCTGTCCATTCACAAAGTCGTTCTTTATGCTCGGCAGTGCAGCCGTGCCCGGGCAATCCAGATAATAAGTGCAGGACGATCGCATATCGAGCGACTGGCCGATCCCGAAATAATTGACGAAGCGCACGCCCAGTCTGTCGAAGTAATCGAAAAGCTGCGTCGGTGGTATTGCCTGACCACCAAAGGGTCGGGGATGGAAATGGGCATCGACCAGGGCAGTATAAGATTCCGTTTTGCGATTGTAGCAATCCTGCGGCTTGCCTTTCTCAAATGAGGAAAGTGGGCGGTTTGGCCGCGCCATCTGTGCCGGGGTTGCCGGCGGGCCAAGCGACGCCAACGGAATACGCTGAGGCTTTGCCGCAACGGATTTGCTGCCCACCGCGGTTGCCAAAATGGCCATCGCGAGCGTCAACAAGCCAAAGCGAGCGGATGAAGTCATCCTTAACATAGGGTGAGCCTCTCTGTTTTTGGCATCAAATCGCATCAAAAAAAAGTTCTGACGTTCGACAATGGTATCCAGCAAACCGGCTTTGCCGTATAAATCGAGAATTACGCTTTTCACACCGTTCGGGGTCCATCAAAATGCCAGGATCATATCGGTAGAGAAAGCCCATCCGGTACCGCCCACCAGATAAGGCACGCTGGAATAGCCCACCGCAGACCGATACATGTAGAGCGCCTGCGCATTGATCTTAACTTCGCGGCGCTTGAACGGATACCAGTTGACGCCGAGCGCGAGGTCCCATGGATCGCCATATTCGCCGAAAATCATGGAACCCGAAGCATAGGCTTGCAGCCTCTCGCTCAAGACCATTGCCGAGCCCTGAAGCTGAAAGCCCGTGTCATAGAGGCTGTTCACCGGAATATAGCCAACCTTCTCGAAGTCATTGACCCAGCGAAAATAATACTCACCATCCAGAGAAAAGCCGCGATACTTGAACCCGCCATTGACCGCGAGCATGGCATAAGTTGCCTTCTTGACGTGCCCGCCCGTGCGGAACGGATCTGCAGAGAAAAGCAGCGTCCCATCTGACAGACGGATCTGGCTGTTCTCGAAGCTTTCCGTGCCCGGCTGGCTCTGCGCATCTTCGCGGCTGTGCGTGAAGTGGACGCCGAACAAGGTGGCGAGTGCCTCGTGCGATTCAAAGTCGCCAAAGCCCTCCCCGGGGCCGTATTCACCCGTCGTGGGCATCCACCACAGAGCGCCGGACACCGTATTGAACCCATTGTCCAATTGCACCGCATCCACGCCAAGCTGGCTCAAATTGTTGCCGATCATGGCGCGATACTTCACGCGCGGCACGATCTCGCCCCAGGCCCAGATGCCCATGGTATAGGATGCGCGGAAGTATTCGTCTGCCATCGTGCGATTGTCGTTTCTGAGCCAGTTGGGGAAGGTCCAGTTGGTCGTCCGTGTGCTAGGCAAAGAGCCGACACCGGCCGCAACGCTGATCGCATCGTTGAAATGATAGCTCAGATAGCCGCCCAGCACGACCTGCGCGCCCAACCCTTGATTGGTATTGGCAGTCCAGGCGTAGAGCAGATACCGGAAGTTCGGATCAAACAGCCACCCCTTGAAGTTCAGAGTGATCTTCTGAAGCTGAACGTCATTACGACGATCCAGATTGAAAGTGCGACCGAACGAATCCGTATAGGTCTTGTTCAGACCCGTGGAGTTCAAATAACGGGCGTAGGAAAAAGCGGCGAAATCCAGTTCGCCCTGATCCGTGCGCGTCAGCACCAATCCCTTACTGCCCTCGTAGGTGCCCCAATGTGCTTCCTGGGCGGGTTGGCCGATCGCACTATGCTTTGCGGTGTCGGCGGCCGACAGGGTCGTTTCCGGCGCGAGGACCTGCCGGACGGACGGGTCGCCGGCAAGCGCCTGACTGAGGGGCTGGGCCGGCTTGCCGCGCCCCTCCAGTTCGTCGATGCGGGCGTCGCGCTCGCGAAGTTCCTGCTCCAACTGGCTCTGTCGCACTTCCAGAGCGCGAAGCCGCTCCTCAACCGATTGCTTGCGCGCGGGTGCTTCTTCGGCCGCCGGTACCGTGTCCGACCGTGCGGCCGGGGACGCGGATGCCAGCAGGATGGCCGAGGCACTGAGAACCAGATCACCCATTATCGCTCGGAAGCTCAGCGCCCTTCGCACAGAGCGGCACTACAGCTTTCCCCTGCACCGGGATTTCCGCAGACAAAAATCCGGTTGAAACCACCGGGCCGCCCGTCGCGGCGGGCATTCATCCGAACTGCGCATAGGGGTTGCCGCCCAGGGCGTTGGAAACATCCGCGATCGCCTTCTGTCCGCGGACGCTGTTACCTGCGGCATCGAGCGGCGGCGAAAAAGTACCGATACCGAATTTGCCCGGCGACACGGCGAGAATGCCCCCGCCGACACCGCTCTTGGCGGGAAGGCCGGTATGGTAGAGCCACTTGCCGCTATCGTCATACATGCCCGCCGTCGACATGATGGCGAGCAGGCCGGGAACATGGCTGCGGTCAATGACTTGCTTGCCGGTGACCGGGTTCTTGCCGCCATTGGCCAGCGTCGCCCCCATAATCGCGAGATCGCGCGCGGATACGTTGATCGAGCAGGCGCGGGTATAGAGATCGACCGCAACCGCCGGGTCCATCGGGAAGCGTTCATAGGCCGACATCAGCGAACTGATGGCGCGATTCCGCTGGTTCGTGTCGCTCTCGGACTTGTAGACTTCCTGGTTCACCTCGAGCTTGCGACCGGCGAAATCGGAATGGAGCCCGATGATTTTTCCCCACACTTCGTCCGGGGAACCGCCCTTGATGTTTCCGACCGTCGCGATGGCGCCTGGATTGACGAAGGGGTTCATCTCCTTGCCGCGATGCTGCTCGACGGCGTCGATCGAGTTGAAGACCTGACCGGTCGCATCGACACCGACGCTGTCCTCGATCTTCTGGTCCCCGGATTCCTGCATCACCAGCGCCGCATTAAAGACCTTGCAGATCGATTGTATGGAAAACTGTTCCTGCGTATCGCCGGCAACAACGGGTTTGCCATCGGGTCCAGCCATAGCAACGCCGAAGTAGTTGGAATTCACCTTGGCCAGCGCCGGGATATAGTCGGCGTTCTTGCCCTCGCTCAGGGTTTTATACTTGTTATAGGCGGCGTTGACCGCTCCGGCAAAATCGGGACTGCCGCCGGGGGCTGCGCTCGCCACGCGGGGAAAAGCAAGCGCCGCAACACCAACTCCAATGCCGCCCATCATTGCACGACGGTTAAATCGAAAGTTTTCCATCTCTGTGCACTCCCTTTCAAGGCCGCTTAGAGTTTCAGGTCCTTGCTCGAAAAGCTGATCTTGAACGAGAACTGCACGCGGAAGTCCTTCCCTTTGTCGTCATTTACATTGACGCGCTGTCCCCAGAGAAACTCCGCCCCGGTCAAAATCCGGGGAATGGGTGCCCACAGCAGGTTGCCGCTGGCATATTGGCCCCGGTGAAAAGTATCCCCCGTCTGGAAATTTGTATTGTCGACGCTGGTCTGGCTATAACCAAAGGAGGATGACAGTTCTTTGGTCCAATTCAAGTCGACATAGGCGGAAATGCCAAGCAACGGTACCGGCTTCGCCTCGAGGATGAGAAGATTCCGGAGCGGCGGTTGCGGTACGATCGGCAGAATCGCGATCGGCTCCGCCGACGGCGCAAGGTCCATGCCGCCATCGTTCATATAGGAGGCGATACCTTCGCCGTAGACCACGCCGCCACGGAACGTCGCCATGTCCGCGAACTTGAACGAGCCGGTGAAATTCAGGCCCCAGCCGAGTTCGTGGCCTTTCGGCCTGTAATCCGGTTGGCCGGGGGTTTCATAGCTGATCTTGCGGAGAATTCCGCCAAGTCGCACATGCCCCCAATCCCCGCCGTACCGCACTGCGGCAGTCAGGTCGGGCAATTCGTTCTTGCCCCTGATGTCGCTGGACAAGCTTTCGTCGATAAGGCGAATGCCACCTGCGTCCACGTCATTGGTGGCATGTTCCAGCGCGGCCATGGCCTGGAACCCGTTCTTGTCGACAAATGTCACGCGGAGCTGAGGAGTACGGAGGAACACCATCCCCGCCGGGCCCCAATAATCGATCACATTGGGAAAGATGTCCCCGTCCATGAATACCGAATTCGTTTGGCCGGCCAGGACCGGCCCCCATTTGCCATAAGCGTGACGCAGGCGAACGGCAGTCTTGCCGGCATCGTCGCCCACGCCGAACATGTCGAACTCGAACTTGACTTCCCAAGGGTGGTCCAGAGCCTCACCGTTGGCCTTGGCGCCGAGGCGGGACTGCTTGACCGAGAATGAGGTTTCGCCATTCGATCCGAACTGTCCTTCGGGCGTTGCAATGCGCGAGGGGCGGAAGGCATCCTTCCAGTCGGGATTCATCCGGCCATCAATATCCACGATGCCGTCGAACTGCGCGAAACCATAGACTTCGAAATCAACCTTGGAGTCCTGGGAAGATGAGGCGTCTTGTGCCAGCACCGGCGTGGAGACGGCGAAACAGAATGCCGCGAGCGCTCCGGGTACCAGGGACCGTGCTACGACTTTCGCTCTGGCTCTGCCAGGCGAGAGACGAGGATCTCCACTCATCTGCTTTCTCCCCTTTTTGCTGCCAGCTCCGAGTTCCGCCCATCACGGTCGACTTGCGAAGCGTGCCAGCAATGTTCAGCAATTTGCTGGGGATGCGTGATTTATTGTATCCGTGATTCCCCTCGATAATAATGGCGGAGATACCTTAGTTGCTGACGCCAAAAGATGTTCTATCTTAGAAATAAAATTTAGCCCCACGAATACTAATTTGGATCGATGATGGCCCGGCTCTTGATGCGCCGATGCCATCTCTCGATTCATACGAATGTACGTCCGATGCCCCACCGGTCCGGCAAGACTTCGAAGCCCCAAAGCTAGTCTGATCGCTTGACAGTCTTGCTGGTCCAGTCCCCGATCCGACGAGGCATTGCCCGCGTTTGCCGCCTGCACGACCTTCGTCGGTAAAAGACATGCCGCAATCAAGCGTAGCGCAGCCTAACCACGTTGAGCACATCTACGGCCCGTCACGCCCTGGATATCGTCGGTGCAGACCAGATGAAGACCGCAAACCCGCAAGTATCAGACAGGCCGCATCGGTTCCAGCCTCTTTGCCGGCGGCTCTCGACAAGAATTGCGTCAACGCTTCGCGCATTCCTTGTCCTTGCATCGATCCTTTGGCTGGCACCTTCTGCCCATGCCCAAAGCGTGCCGCTCGATCGCCTGGCAGACAATGAGGCAACGGTTACTACGGCCATCTCGTCCGACCGGACTGACGCCAGCGGCGAACCTGCCAAGGCGTCTAAGCCCGATCTCCTTGTAGTGCCGATCCCCATGTCGAACCCGACGATCGGAACCGGGCTCACACTGGCCGCGGTACTATTCTACAATCCAAATGGATCCAGTCAGCCTTGGGTCACCGGCGGAGGCGCGTTCTACACCAGCAACAAAAGCCGTGGCGCCGCCGCCTTCCACAGTATGTCGCTGGACGACGACCGCATCAAGGTGCTGGCGTTCGGCGGTTACGCCAATCTCAAACTCAACTTCTATGGCATCGGCGCATCGGCGGGCGACCGCAATGTCTCGGTCAAACTGGACGACAAGGGTGTCATCCTCATCGCGCAGGGCCAATACAGGATTGCCCCAAATCTCTATGTCGGCGGGCGCTTCCAGTTCCTTGACCTGAAACAGAGCATCCAGCGCGAGAACCCGCTCTTTCCGGATCTCAACCTTCCGGACAATCTTCTGAACAGCCGGATTTCCGGGATCGGCCCGTCAATAACCTATGACAGCAGGGACAATCAGTTCGCGCCGCGAAAGGGTGCCAACATTACTTTGGTGGGCATCTTCAATACGGGCGGCCTGGGCAGCGATTTTACCTACAACAAGTGGAGGCTTTCGGCCAACGGCTACTTCCCACTGACGTCGAGCGGCACTCTGGCAATACATGGCGGCCTCTGCACCGTGTCCGACAACGGCCCGTTCTACGACCTTTGCATGTACGGTCAGAATGGCGATCTTCGGGGTTATGAGATGGGCCGCTACCGCGACGGCGCGATGGCGACCACACAGGTCGAATGGAGGCAGCATCTGGGCGGCAAATTCGGCGCCGTATTCTTCGCCGGGGCCGGCACCATTGCCGGCAGCCTGGGCGATCTGGGCAAGGGCAAGTTCCTCCCGAGCGCCGGCATGGGCCTGCGATACAAGGCATCCCAATCGACCGGCACGAACCTCCGGCTCGATTTTGCCATAGGCCGCGATTCCCATGCGATCTACTTCGGGATCGGCGAAGTGTTCTGAGACCGAAGCCACATGATCGCACTCGACTGCCGCTGGCGGCGTCTGGGCGGGCCGGGATAATGGCCGGATCCGAATTGATCAGAAGTCGTAAACCAGACTGATCGTCGAATAGAGGTCGGTCTCCTGCGAACCGGTGGGCGGATTGGTTTCTGCATCGACCGTGAAATCAGCTCTCGCGGACAATTTGCCGTATAGATTTTTCGTCAGAGACGTGGTCGTCTTGAAAGTCTTGTTCTGCCTCGCAAGCACCGTGCCCGCATATTCGCGAATGGTAAGGGTGTCAGTGACTTCCCATTTAAAGTCGGTCGCGACGAACAGGCCTAGCTGATCGACGAAAGTGGAATCCGTGAAATCCGTCTGCCTCAAGGCGGGGCCTGCGTAGACATCCCAATCCAGATCGTCGTTGTCTATAATCTCATAGCCCCCGCCTGCGGATTCCGTGATGCGGTGGTTGATGCCCTGGAACTGGTTGCGATCGTAGCTGAGCGCGCCGAACAGGAAGAACGGCGATTTATCGAAGTCTCGCCGCGCGCGATAGGCCGTCGAGAGCCGCTCTTCCGTCCGGGTTCCGTCAGCGTCGCTGAGGTCGACATGGACTTCGATCCTGTGCTGCCAATGGGGGCCCTTGCGGTTTACGTTGAGCGCCGCGGTGAAATTCCATTCATCCGTATTGCCAGATGCAATATTGCCGCCCAGCGAGCCTTCACCGGTCCACCCTTCGACAATGCTGGCCTTTCCGGTTTTCGCCTTTTCCTCGTCCTTGATCCGCTCGATTAGATCGTCGATGGCCTGACGCTGCGCGGGATAGCGCCGCTTGGCTACGTTCTTGATCGTTTCCCTTTCCTGCGGATTTGCCTCGCGGAGCAGTTCGGCCAGGCCGGCGGGCAAGTCCTGCCCCATCGCTGCCACAGGGCAAAGCGCCAGGATCACCGGCAAAATGGGGAATGGAATACGCATGAACGTGTCCTCCCATACGCCTTCCCGCAATGGCTCTGCCATCTTGATGAACTCTCGCGGAGGCGCAGGCTGTCAGGATATTTTTCGGTTAATGCATAAATGCTCCCCGGAGCGGTCCTTCTCCGGAGTTAGTTATCTCTGGATATCTCAGAATATCCTCATCGACGGCATAGCATGTTCCGAATGTTGTTTTGAATTTTCTACGCGACTATTTATCTAATGATGCATTATTGACAAGTATGCATATGGGATCATGTATTTTGCGAGTCGCGCAGGTGCTCGTTGGCGCGGGATTGAAACGGGCAGCGTGATGAAGCGACCTGTCATCGGCTTCGCCTTGGCGGGTAACAGAAGCAGATCGTATTACTGTAGCGGCGCCCTCGCCTGCATCTCGCCGGCGGTCACGCGCAGCGAACGGACTCTATAATTTATTCGCTCGGTGTCGGATCAACTCGTGGGCAGACTCTACATCAGACTGAGAGACCTTTCGGCGGGCAGGTCATTGACCCTATCGTGCCTCCTGCTCCTCTAAAGCATTGTGGAGATCTCCGCCGCTTTAGCGAATGCATCCAACGCAAGCTCGCGCAGCCATTTCTCCCCACGTCGGTGGGCCTCGGCAATCAACGGCGCGCTCAAGGACAAACGCAGAGCGCCTTCGCCGTGCGCCATGGCGACTGGCTGACCAAGTTCGAAACGCCGCCGCAAGTGCCGCGATGTGCCCGCAGGAACCGGCATTTGGCGGTACACCTGCCGCGTCTGCTCCATCGTTGCACGGCGCTGCCCGGTGCCGGTCTGCCGTACCAGGTAGAAGGGAAAAATCGTCCGCACGTCTTCGCCGATGCCGTCGCCGAGCGCGCGGGGATCGACATGGTCCAGCACCGGTTCGATCGCCGGGTTGCACTGCATGGCTGCCAGCACGGCCTGGCCGAAGTTCATAGCGATGGCGCGCGTGGCCTGCTCGTCGAGCTTGCCGTAAGGGCGCATCTCGGCAAGCGCCGCTTCCCACCGCAAGAGCAGACCGGTGTTCGTGGGGGCGCTCAGCGTTTCGGCAGCCCGCCATGCCTCGTCCCAATCGCACTGCGCAGAATAGCCCGCCAGCGCCGGCGGCATCGGCAGCGCGCGAAGCCTTGTCCCCACAGTCGAGGGCAGCAGCAGCGCGCCGGAAAAGATCGGGCCGCCCATGAACTTCGAGCCGGTGATCGCCAGGGCACAGCCGCCGTTGAGATAGCGGTTCAACCGCTCCGGCGAGAGGCGGAACTGGCAGGCGTCGACTAGCACCTCTACCGCGTCGCCATGCGCAGCTCTTAATGCCAGCACGCAACCCGGGCTGGGTGCGACGATGCCCGTCTTTGAAACATCGATAGCAACGAGCAGGACGCGGCGCCCCGCCGCCACTGCCTCGACAATCGCGGCCGTAATCTCGGCGTCGATTTCCGCCAGGTTGCGAGCCGATCCGTCTGGTTCGCGGAGCGCATAGCGCCGTGTTTCGATCGGTGCGCACGGCGATACCAGCGTGCCCTTCGTGACATCACCGCCCATGGCCGCATGGCCGGCAAAATGCCTGCCGGCGAGCGCGCCGGGCACGCCGCTGCCGGATTCGGCCGGCTCGGGCATCAGCACCAGCCAGGGGGCGCCGGGGCGATGCAGCGTCATCTGGGTGAAGATCAGGTGCGCATCCGTGCCCGACGCGGCGAGAATGGCCTCCACCCCCGAGTTTCGCTCCACGCCGGCGAGATCGAGAATGCCGCGCCGGATGCGGGCGGCTGCGGCCGCCGCGATCCCCCGGCGGAACCCGCCGCGGGTGTCGAGCCCGAGACCTTCGAGCAACTGCTCGGCGGCCGCAAAGCCCGCGGAGCCGATCGTGGAAGCCGTGGAGGAGCCGAGCCGCACCAGATCGGGATCCGGTTCGGCGATGCAGCCATAGCTGTTGCGGGCGGTCACCGGGTCCAGCGTGATGCGACCGTCTCCACCCTGGGCAAGCGCATCGGCCAGGCAGGCCCTAGCGGGAGGAAAGGCCTCGCAAAGATGGGCCGGGACCCGGCTGACCGCTGTCATTATCGAAACTCCATCGGGCAAACCACGCGGGCATCACCCCGGCGGAGGTCGCAGCGCACGCGTTGCCAACGCATTCTCCATCATAGCGCGGTGGCAGATCGGGCGGCGCCTGGATGCGCCCAATTTTTGGCGGGCGCTGTGCGGAAAGGATCCGCCGAAATACGCGCCGGTTAACCAAGCCATCCAGTGGGCGCCTATAATGGGGTGCATGAACGCGTTCTCTGCTACCCCTGTTCCGGCCGATATCCCGCGATCCCATCCGTCTGCTGGGCATCCTGGCGCCGCGGCTGCCGTGGAAGGGGTGTCGCTCGATCCGGGGGACTGGACGGCGCTGCGGGCGCAGGGGCACAAGATGCTCGACGATCTTCTCGACGCGATGGAAACCGTGGGCGAGCGTCCTCTTTGGCAACCCATTCCGGAACCGGCGCGCGTACGCATGCAGCGGCCCCTGCCCGCGCAGCCGACGCCGCTGGAAGTGGTACATGAGGACTTCCTCCACGATATCCTGCCGTATGGCAGCGGCAATGCGCATCCCGGCTTTCTGGGATGGGTGCAGGGCGGAGGAACCCCGGTGGGCATGCTCGCCGAAATGCTCGCAGCCGGCCTGAATGCAAATCTCGGCGGGCGCGAGCACATGCCAATCCATGTCGAGCGCCAGATCACGGCGTGGATGGCAGAACTGTTCGGCTTTCCCGTGGATGCCAGCGGCCTTTTCGTGACCGGGACGTCGATCGCAAACTTCATGGCCGTGCTGATCGCGCGGACGCGGGCGCTCGGCACCGGATCGCGACACACCGGCATCGCGGCAGCGGGGCGGACGCTGACCGGCTACACGTCCCGGGCGGCACATGGGTGCGTCGGCCAGGCGTTCGAAATGGCGGGGCTTGGTTCGGAATCCCTCCGCGCCATCGGCGTCGACGATCAGCACCGGATGGATGTCGCGGCCTTGCGGGCGGCGATCGCTGCCGATCGCGCAGCCGGGTTGACCCCCTTTCTGATCGTCGGGACCGCGGGGTCGGTCGATATCGGTGCAACCGACGACCTGACCGCACTGGCCGCGGTGGCGCGCGAAGAAAAACTGTGGCTGCACATCGACGGCGCCTTTGGGGCGCTAGCGATCCTGGCGCCCGAACTCGCCCCGCGCCTGGCCGGCATCGAGCAGGCGGACAGCCTGGCGTTCGATTTTCACAAATGGGGGCAGGTTCCCTACGATGCAGGCTTCCTGCTGTGCCGCGACCCGGCCATCCACCGCGCAACCTTCGCCGCAGACGCGCCCTATCTCCAGCGGGCGACGGACGGCATGGCGAGCGGCGCGCACTGGCCCTGCGACTATGGCCCGGATCTTTCCCGCGGCTTTCGCGCGCTGAAGACCTGGTTCACGCTCCGTACCTACGGTTTGGCCGCGATCGGCGAGTCCATCGCGCGGTCATGTGATCTTGCGCGGCGGCTGGAACAGCGGATCGCCGCTGCCGAGGGGCTGAGCCTGATGGCGCCGGTCCAGCTCAACATCGTCTGTTTCGGCTTCACTGGCCCGGATGCCGACCGCCGCAATGAAGCTGCCGTCGCGCGGCTGCAGGCAGGCGGGCGTGTCGCGCCGTCGCTGACCCGGATCCATGGGCACCCTGCGATCCGCGCCGCCTTCGTCAATCACCGCACGAGCGAAGCCGATGTCGACGCGCTTGTCGACCTGCTCCTTGCAATGCCCGCCTGACCATTCGGAGGAATCCCGTGATCCATTCCGCCATCACCCGCAGCCTGCCTGCCACGCTCGGGCCCGCGCGCCTGGGCCGCATGTTCGAAAACAAGCAGGATCTCTCCGAGCTCGTCGACACGATGATCGGGCGGATCTCATCAGAGACGATCGATGCCGGCGCGATGCTGGACCTTTCGTTTCTTATCCAGTTCATCGGCAATCGCGAGGAAGGTCTTTCGCTTCAGGCGCAGGCGATCGCGCAGCAGCGCATCTTCGAAAACGTCTATGGCGACGGATCGGACATCCGCGTGCTGGCGCTGCTCGCTCCTGGCGATCTGACCGCAAATACTCCGCTCGATTTCCTGCTCGAACATTCGAACGTCACGCTGATCACGGCCTATCTCGATCTCGAGGCGGACAATCCGCTCGACCTGCCGTTCCCCGAGCATGACGTTGCGATCATCGCGGCGGGTGAATCCCCGGAGAGCCAGGCGCTGCTGCGCCGGATCGACCGTCTGGCCGCGCAATGGCCGCGTCCGATCCTCAACGGGCGCGCTATCAATATCGCCAACCTGACGCGCGACGGCGTGGCTACCGCGCTCGCCGACGTGCCGGAGATCCTGGCCCCTGCCACGCGATCCCGGACGCGCGCGGACATCGCGCTGGACCCGCCGCGCTTTCCCAGCACGATCCGGCCAGCCGGTACGCAGGCCGGGATCGGCCTGGAAAAAGTGGAGAACCCGGAACAGCTCGCCGACTATCTGGCGCGCCATCCCGAGGAGCAATTCTACGTTGCCGACTTCATCGACTATAGCGGCCCCGACGGATTGTTCTGCAAGCAGCGGATCGTGTTCATCGACCGCGTACCCTACATCAGCCATCTCGCGGTCTCGGACCATTGGATTGTCCACTATATGAGCGCCGGCATGGCCGAGAATGCGGGGCGCCGTGACGAGGAAGCGGCATTCATGGCAGCGTTTGATCAGGACTTCGCCGCGCGCCACACACGCGCCTTCGACAGTCTCTGCGACCGGATTGGACTGGACTATTTCGGCATCGATTGCGGTGAAACGTCCGACGGCCGCCTGCTGCTGTTCGAAGCCGACGTCGCGATGATTGTCCATTCGATGGAGGACGCACCCGAGTTCGCATACAAGAAGGTGCCTATGACCAGACTGTTCGACGCATTCATCGCGTTTCTCCGTAAAATGTGTCACGGTCAGTAACTTTGCGCGAACGATGTGAAAGCGAGGGCGAGATACATTTACGCCCTCCGCTCGGAATTCCAAAAATCTTTGAAAGTCTGATTCCGGCAGGAACTGACCTTCACCATAAAGCTTGCAAACGGCGGCTTCGTCCCACCTTGCGGTCGTTTTCGGCCTCGGGTCAGCGACTTGACGGGGACAAACTGGTTCGTCCGACGACACGGCCCTTGGACTCGGCCGGAGCCGGCACTGCGGGAATGGCATGTTTTAGGAGAGGCTCGGTGTCACTCGAACGAACGGGATGAGGGGCGTTGCAATTCGCTCGGTGTAGGCCGGAATAGCCACGTCAATCATGATCAGAGAACGGGTTGCCGGGTTTGGACCCCCGGAACACGAGATCGTCGCGGTTGGCCGTGCGCATACGGCGGCGCAATAGTGCGACGGCTTGCGCCGAAAGCCGCACAAGGTGTTTGCGGTCCATCTTCATGCGCTCGCCGGAATACGCCAGAGCGGGTTGTGGCCGCCGAGGTCCTCGAACTCCATCCAGGCCGCAAAGCGCGTCTCGCTTGTCCGGCACCAGGTCAACAGTGTGAACAGCATCGCCTCCCGCGTAATCTCGTGGCGCCGGGGATCCTCTTCCCCGTCATAGTTTTGAATGGCGTGCACGAGTTCGGGAAGTTGCTGCAGTGGGAGCCGCGCCATGTGCCGCACTTTGGGACGCGCCTTGAGCGCACCTGTCAGATGCGCGGAGGGATCGAGCTCAACAAACCCTCGGCAATCGAAAACGGAAGATCTGGCCGATCGACTGGGAGTACGCGCCTACTCACGTCCGACGCGCCGCGCGCTTCGACGGCCTTGATCGCCAGACATCCTGCCGAAATCAGTACGCGTCGGCCGCGATGCATCGCGACCGCTCATTGCCAGCTCAGCGCAAAGCGCCTTGCCTGACTAAGCCGCGAGACCCAAAAGTAGCGGCGAGACGCCCTCGATATGCCATTTCATAGCAATGATTGCGGCGGTGGCGGCGCCGGCGTTTGCGACGGCCCTCCAGCTTCCAGCTTGCGGTTCTTCAGCATGGCGCCACAGCTCCAATGCAGCCGCGATCATCCCGAATGTAAGGATTTGGTAGCGCGTCTCCACCAACTGGAAAGTGTAACGGCCGGCGGCGCCGCAGAGTGCAAACAGGACCGGAACCCCGATGGTAAGGAGGGATTTGGAGGAATACCGCATTGCACAATGTGGCGCGAACGGAGGGATAAGCCAACCCTTTGCCGCCAGTTTGAGCGGTTCGTGCGTGTAGCGCGACAAACTGGATGATGATTGCGCGTCAATCAGGATGAGAATGTGATTGTCGCAGCGCGTCGATCAGTGCCCGTTTAGATTGTCGCTGGCAAGTTCGTCGTTCTCATCCTGATTGTCGCGGATGGTCTCGAGAACCTTTGGCGTGGTGTATGCGGCGGGCCGCCCGGCACCGGTGCGTCTGGCCTGAGCGGTGCGCCGCCGGTAACTTTCGACGTTCATCTCGAAGATGGTGGCGTGGTGGACGAGCCTGTCGACAGCGGCGAGCGTCATCGCGGGATCGGGGAAGACCCTGTTCCACTCGCCGAAGGGCTGGTTGGCGGTGATCAGCAACGACCGTCGCTCGTAGCGCGCGCTGATCAACTCGAAGAGCACCGATGTCTCGGCTTGGTCGCGCGAGATGTAGGCGAAGTCGTCGAGAACCAGCAGGTGGTATTTGTCGAGCTTGGCCATCGCGGATTCGAGCGCGAGTTCGCGCCGCGCGACCTGCAGGCGTTGCACGAGGTCGGAGGTCCGGGTGAACAAAACCCTCCAGCCCCGCTCTACCAGCGCCAGGCCGATAGCTGCGGCGAGGTGGGTTTTGCCGCCGCCGGGCGGACCGAACAGGATGAGGTTGGCACCTTGCTCGAGCCAACCATCGCCAGCGCACAGGGCCATGACCTGGGCCTTGGAGATCATCGGCACGGCATCGAAGGCGAAGCAGTCGAGGGTCTTGCCTGCGGGTAGATGTGCCTCTGCCAGGTGGCGTTCGATCCGACGCCGATCGCGTTCGGCAAGTTCGTGCTCGGCCAGCGCGGCGAGGAATCTGCTGGCGGGCCATCCTTCCTTGTCTGCCTGGGCGGCGAAGTCCCCCCAGATGTGCTTGATGGTGGGCAAGCGCAGTTCGTTGAGCATGAGGCTGAGACGCTGTGCATCAATCATGGGAGTTGCGTTCATGCGGCTTCTCCCTGTTCGATAAGTCCGTCGTAGATCGAGAGCGGCACCAGTTCGACCACGACTTCGGGCAGATCGGCAGGGTCCGGACAGAACCGGGCCCGCAAGGTTGTCAGGCACGGCGTTCGGCGCGCCGCCAGGTCCTCGGTCAGGAGCCCCGCGAGTTCGGCCTCGCATGCACGCTCGTGAGCCATGGCCAGAAGTTCGACGGTGGTGCGGCAGGCTTCCCGCTCGCCCTGAAATTCCAGCAGGTGGTCGAACATCAGGCGATAGGCCTCTCGCGGGAACAGGCTATCGCGATAGACCAGCCCTAACAGTGCCATGGGCTTACGGCGCAGGGAATGGATCACGTGCCGGTAATCAACAACGTGGCCGTGCTTCCCGTTCATGCCTGCGCGTCCGCGCGGCAGGGTCATGAGTCTCGTGCCGCCGATGAAGAGGTCGAGGCGGTCATCATAAAGGCGAGCCCGCAAACGGTGCCCGATCAGGCGGGATGGGACCGTGTAGAACACCTTGCGCAACGTGAAGCCGCCCGAGGATGTGACCGTCACGAGGATCTCCTCGTAGTCGGTGGTGCGCACGTCCGGCAGCGGCTGCAGGAACTTGCGTTCGGCATCGATCCCGGGGCCGTGCCGCCGGTTGCGCGCATTCACGACCTCGTCGATGAAGCGGCGATAGTCGGCAAGGTCGGAGAAGTCGGCGCTCCCGCGCAGCAGCAGCGCATCCCTAATGGCAGCCTTGATATGGCCATGGGCACTTTCGATCGCGCCGTTCTCATGGGCAACGCCCCGGTTGTTCCTCGTGGGCTCCATTCCATAATGGTCACAGAGCGCGTCATAACGCTTGGTCAGGTCGACCCTGGCATCCGCGTCCAGATTGCGGAAGGCGGCCGAGAGGCTGTCGGTACGATGAAGCTTCGGCGCGCCGCCTGCGGACCAGAGCGCGTTCTGCAGCCCTTCGGCCAAGGCGACAAAGCTCTCGCCGCCCAGGATGATGTGCCCGTGTTCGAAGCCGCCACATGGAAGCCGGAAGTGATAGAGCAGATGGTCCAGGGGCTGTCCGGCGATGGAAACTCCCAGATCGTCCATGCACGTAAAATCGGACAGGCCGAGCCGCCCGGCCTCGTGCACTTGCCGGAAAATGACTTCGCGATCTTGCCCGTTGACGGCGCGCCAGTCGCGAATGCGCCTCTCCAGGGTTCGCCGGGAGCCGAACTCCGTCTCGGGATATCGGCGCCGCAGCTCCTCGAAGATCGCTATGGGCCGAAGGCCCGGGGCAGCCTCTAACATCGGCACGACAACTTCATCGAAAATACCGGCAAGGGGATCGGGTCGGCGCCGGCTGCGCGGTGTTTGCCGCTGCGATGGCAGCTGGGTGGCCTGCAGAACCCGATAGCCCGTCGCCGGACTGAACCCGGCCTTCGCCGCCGCCAAGGCGACGGGGTCATAACGTCTGTTGGTCATGAAAAGTCTCACTTGATGATCGTTGATGTGTCGGCCGGCCACACGTCAGGTCCTCCTCCCCGGAAAACCCGATGCATAGCGGCCACCACGACCATCACAGGCACCCGGCAAAGAGTGCCTCCGGTGTGTCGGGACCGGCTACGGGCTACGCCCTACGCCGATCCCGACACACCGGATTCTCATCTTGATTGTCGCGCTTTCTCGTCCAGATCGCCGCGCAACATCGTGCGGCAATGCGGGCGCAGTAAGAAGACTGATTTGAGGGACGGCGGCGGCTCAGGGTCGCGAAAAAAGCCTGCCGCCTTTCTTGGGATCGGGTCGCCCAGCCCCCTTCTTCCTCCACAGAAACAAGCCTCCATGAACTAATGGAGCACCCACTCAATCATCAATAGGGATTAAATCCGGACCGCAGCAGCATGGATGACGCCGCAGACGATGCCGGGCGCCCCGATTGGGATTAATGAATAGTGACCCAACTCTCACTTTGCTCGTGCAATTGCGAGAGACGAGCTCCAATGGCGTGTGTTAATCCGGCTTCGGAGCTCGAGTGTAAGTTCAGAATGACTTTTCAACACCAAGTTGGAACACGCGGCCAAGGGTGAACGCGTTGCTTGGATCGTAGCCGTTCTGCCCCACGTTCTTGTAGACCGGCGGAACCTCGTTGAGGACATTCTTGACGTTCAGCGAGAGCGCAAGCCCATCAGTGATCCCCGTGCCCGCGAAAGTGTAGCGGAAGTAGAGATCGACTGTGTCGAAGGCACCCAGACGCGTCTGGCCGAAGGCGGATGGCTGCCCCTTGTCGGCCCGCTCAAAGCCCGAGACGTGATAAAGCGTGACCTGGGCCCTCAGCTTGTCAATGGTCGTGCCAAGGGACGCTGTGAACTTCGTCTTTGGCATTCCGTACATCAGATCGTCCACCAGCGCTGCAGTCGGACTCGCCTTGGTGTCCTGCTTGAGACGGATGTTGCCCGCGATCCGCGCATCGAAAGAGGCAAAGCTGGTGTCGAGCACATAGCTCGCATCGAAATCGATCCCGCTGAGATCGGTCTTGCCAAGGTTGCGTACCAGGGTGTCGAGTGCGACGCCTACCGGGGTGGCACCGCTGCCGCCAACACTTACCAAGGCCTGATCCGTCGAAGTCGGATTGAGCAGCGTGAATCCGATGTTATTCGGATTGGCGAGGCCGGACAGGATCTGGGCAAGCTGCTGTCCGGTCGGTCTGTACGTCCAGAGGTTGGGAAAATTGTTGTAGAAGTCGGTAAGCCCCGTTCCGGTAACCGGCCGACCGATCGTGCCATTGAGATTGATGACGTAATACGAAGCACTGAGCGTCAGGCCGTCGACGACGGGGGGCTCGATCGTCGCCCCGATCGACCAACTTGTGGCCTTCTGCGGGGTAAGGCCGGTGACCGAACCATTCCCCAGGTAGACGCCGGTTTCGCCGGTTGCGAACGACTGACCCGGAGGCGGCGAAAGGTACTGTCCGGGAATGAGCGACGCCGTCGCCGATTGAGGCCCGAGCTGGTCAACCGGCGACGGCGCGGTAAACGACTTGCCCCAGTTTGCCCGTATCGAAATCCAGTCGATCGGCTTGTAGGTCAGAGCGAACTTCGGATTGAAGGTGTCTCCGAAGTCATTGTATTTGTCGTAGCGCGCCGAAGCTGAAACGATCAGCTCGCTCAGTCCTGCGCCGCCACCCGTCACGATCGGCGCCTGAAGTTCGCCGAACAACGATTTCACAGTCTGGGTGTAATCATCGCGCGGGAGCCACCTCAGGTTCGCATCCGTGGTCTGGCGCTGGAAAATATCACGCATGTACTCCGCACCGAGCGCGGCGCGCAGATCGCCTCCGGGCAGCTTGAAAAGCGGACCGTCGACAATGAAGCGATAGTTGAACAGTTCGTTGCGCCCGTAGCCCTGCTCGTAGCCGTCGAGAATGTCGGACAAGACTCCGGGGTTGGTCGCCGCCAGATTGTAGGGATTGAGCGTCCCATTGGCGAGCGCTGCCGCCTGCGCGATCGGATCGACGAGGTTGTTCTGGTAGGAAACGCGGCTATTGCCGTAATTGAACAGCGCCCGGGCCTGCCAATTCAATCCCATGTCATAAGTCAGCGAAGGTGCAATGCTCCATGTCTCGAGGTCGGTTTTCTGAGTCTGCGAGCGATAACCGTCGACCGAGGCATAATTGAACCGGACGGTCTGCGGCTTGCCCGCATCTGCGCCGCCGGCGTCGATGTAATTCGGGTTGGAGGGCGTGAGTGTGACGGTTCCGGTCGTATTGCCGAGCGTTCCCAGCGCGCCGCCATTTCCGCGGGTCTGGCGATTGGCGTAGAGCGCGGTGATATCGATGTTCAGCGAACTTCCCAGTTCCTGGGTGAAGCGCGCCATTGCCGAGTGCAGCTCGGCGGCCGGATAGATTGCAGTGTCATCGGATGGATCGCAGGTGTTGGGGCCTCCTGAAACAAGGCTCTTTCCAGAAACGAGGTATGTATTGCTGCCGATCGACACAGTCGGATCGGCGCAGTTGCGTCCGACTGGCACGCCGGTGTGCCAATCGATCCGCTTCACCCACTTGCGGTCGGAACCGAAGATCGCATCGTGCTTGGAGAAGTTATAGGCGACATACAGCCCGCCTCCGTCCCACGTCTTTCCGGCAATCACTCCGCTGTCATAGGATGTGAAATCGTCACCTATGCCGACGCGGGCATCAACCTTGACCCCGTCATAAGTCTTGCGCGTCATGAAATTGAGGACACCGCCCAGCGCGTCGGAGCCGTAAACCGCCGAGCCACCGTCAAGCATGGCTTCCACGCGCTCGACCGCTGCGGGGGGAATGATGTCCGGATCCACGGCCAATTGCTGGGTTCCGGCACCGACCACGCGGCGCCCGTCGATCAGAACAAGGGTCTGGGCGCCACCGCTGGTATTTGCTGCCGGCAGCGCGCGCAGGTTGGGCCGCGCGATCGGATTGCTGGAATTCGCGCCGGAGACCGGCGAAACGCCGGCAGGCACAATACCGAAGAAGTTCGAGACTTGCGGCAGGCTTGCGAGTACTTCGTTCGTCGATGTTCCGCCCGAAACTTTCGACTGCTCTTCCGTGATGCCGACCACGTTCGAGCCCGCTGGCGCAATACCGCGGATCAGAGTGCCGGTAACGACGATCTGATTGTCGCCGGAAGCCTGCGGCTGACTGCTCTCCTCCTGCGCGAAGGCGCATGCCGGCATCAACGACGTCAGGGCAACGCCCGCGGTCAGGCTAAACCTGCGCGCGCGCAGACTCGTACACATCATCAAATCTCTCCCTGGGTTTATTTTCATTTAGTACACTCTAAAACGATAACGCCGCAAAGCAGCAGATCGAAAGCCCTCATGCTCATCAGCAAGAACTGATCGAGCCAGCGATGAATCTGCAATATTTATGCTGCTTTTTGACGCATAGGCGCGAAATTGCCAGCCTGGAGGGCCGTTTGGTGCCCAGGTGAAGACGTCGGAATGTTCCCAAACAGGATACTTTTGAGATGGACTCAGGGCCCGCAATGACGCACATTCCCGAGCGTAGACGACCGCAGGAAGCGGCGCTCAGATTGGGAGAGCTGGACTTGGAGCAGCTTGAAACGGCAGGCGCCGAATGGCGGCGCTATTGGCCGATGGTCCTTGCGGCCTGCATCGGTTTTTCATTCATGTCATTCATGACGGCCGCAGCGGGCGTTTTCATGGATCCTCTTGCCGCCGAGTTTCATTGGGGTCGCACCGAACTCTCACTCGGGATGGCCATTGCCTCGATGCTTTCGATACTGTGCTCGCCCTTCATCGGCATTCTCATCGACCGTCACGGCTCGCGGCGGATGGCGCTGCCCGGCCTCGTCCTGACGAGCCTCGCCATCGCCGCCTTCTCGCAGGCCAACGGCTCTCTGGCCCAATGGCTGGGACTGTGGATCGCATGGGGCGTCGTCGCACTGCTGGTGCAGTCGACTTTGTGGTCCGCCGCAATCGCCGGTGTATTCAGGGTCGGCCGGGGGCTGGCGCTGGGCGTGACCATGTCCGGCACGGCCCTCGCGCAAGTCGTCGCCCCGCCCCTGTCCAATTATCTGATCGACATGTTCGGCTGGCGATCAGCCTATGTCGTACTCGGTTTGGGATGGGGCGGATTTGCCTTGCTACTGTCCGCCCTCTTCCTTTTCGACGTCCGCGATCGTGCGCGCCGGCAATCCCTTCAGGCGCAGGGAACCGCCGAGGAGACCGTCAAACTTCCCGGCCTCGGCATTGGTGAAGCGTGGCGCGATGCCTCACTGTGGAAGGTCGCGGTGGCGACTTTCCTCGTTCTGACCGTCACGATTGCAGTGGTCGTGCACCAGTTTCCCATTCTCGTCGAAGCGGGCATGAGCCGCACGCAGGCAGCCTGGCTGGTAAGCCTTTCAGGTGTCGCAGGCGTCATGGGCAAGCTCGTTTCGGGCACCCTCATCGATCGCTTCCATGCACGGATGGTCGGCGGCATTACGCTGGCATCGACCGCGATCGGATGGCCGATGCTGATGGCGGGCATTGCCACGCCCGTCACCATCGTGATCGGCATCATGATCAGCGGTTATGCCGCAGGTACCAAGATCCAGCTCTGCAGCTATCTGACAGCCCGATACGCAGGCATGCGCAATTACGGAACGATCTTCGGCTTCATGACCAGCGTCATAGCGCTCGCCTCGGCGATCGGCCCCTTGGCCGCTGGCGTCTCCTACGATCGCTATGGAAGCTACACTCCGCTGTTGCTCGTCGGCGTTGCCATATCCCTGATTTCGGGCGGTCTGGTCTTCAGTTTGCGCAGCTATCCGGATTGGGGCGTTCAGGCGCCTGCCCGGGCATGAGGATTGCACGATGACTGCAACAGACGAAGTGACCCGCAGCGGGCTGCCGACCGCAATTGTCGTGGGCGCGGGCGGACTCGGCATGGCCGTCGCCCGGCGGCTGGCACAGACCCATCACATCGTTCTTGCCGACATCAATGCGGCGCTGGCTGCGCGTCAGGCAGCTGCGTTGATCGAGGAAGGCGGCGAGGCCACGGCGTTCTCATGCGATGTCACGTCCGAAACTTCGGTCGCCGGTCTGGGCCAGTTGGTACGCGAGCGAGGCGGCTTTCGATCCCTCGTCCATGTTGCGGGTCTATCGATCGCCGCGGGTGACTTTGCCGCCATCATGAACGTCAACTTGCGCGGGCCCACGCTCGTGGCGCGCGAACTGCTGCCACTTGCGGGTCCGGGCACATGCGCGGTTCTGATCGCATCGATGGCCGCGCACTTGTCTAGCGCCGACGGCACTGCTGCCGAAATTCTCTCGGATCCGACGAGCGCGGACCTCGCCTTCCGCCTTGCAGATCATCTGGACTCCCAAGGCACCACTCCGTCCGCGGCCTACGCGCTTTCGAAGATCGGACTGCTCAAATACGCCCGCTCGGCCGCATCCGATTGGGGGCGCCGAGGCGCGCGCATCGTGTCGCTGTCGCCCGGCATGATCGCCACGCCCATGGGCAAAGGCGCCTATGCCGAAAGCCCGAACAAGGCGCGCATGTTTGCTCGAAGCCCGCTCGGCCGCGAGGGCGCGATGCACGAAATCGCCGATGCCGTGGAATTCCTCGTTTCGGACCGGGCCTCCTTCATCAGCGGTACCGACCTCTTGGTCGATGGCGGGCTGAGCGCAGCCCTCACTTACACGTGATCAGTCGGGAACTTCCTGTTCCACATTCATCTGAAAACGGGCTCGGATGCGGCGCGCCCAGACTTTTCGGCTGTACTGGCTGGCAATAGCGGCAAGTTCCGGATCGCCCTGAATGAGTGCCCCAAATTCCATTAGCCGGGCATTGCGCCAGCTCTGTACGAAACGGCGATGTTCAGGCGAAATATCGTCCGCTGCCGGCCCCTGGTAAGTCCTGCGCGAGAAGGCCACGTTGATGTCGAAGATGAGCTTGATGTACGCACTGTCAGCCAGCTCGAACACAATATCCTGCGTCTCACGTTCGAGTTCCCGGACTTCGTCGAAACCGGCATCGTCGGAGACCGCGCGGGTCCGCTCCACAAGCGTCGCCGTCCTCTCCACGATCACGTCATGCGGTGCATGAGCGGCCTTGCGCATGGCCTCGACCCATAACGCAGTGGCGATGACGGTGACATCCTCCGGCGGCACCTCCATCATCGACAGATACATGCTGACAATCGATTCGATCGTTTTCGAGTCCGGCCGGGATGCGAAATAGCCACCCGCATTGCCGCGGCGAACGGCAAGAAAGCCCTCGCGCTCAACCAGCCTTGCGGCTTGCCGAACGGTAGCCCGGGCAAAGCCAAGCTCGGAAATAAGCGCCTCTTCCCGGCCAATATAGGTTCCGGGCTCGCGCGCGAGGACGATCTCTCTCAACTTGTCCGCCGCGGTGTCGAGTGCCGTTCTGCTTTTGCGCTTGTCCATCCTGCACTCTCAAAACACGAAACCGATCGCGTCGTCCAGTCTGTTCGCCTGGGCGATGCGGCACGCCCTATGCCGTGCTTGACATCCTTAGAGTATCCTTTTTAAGATCGATCTCAACGAGAGTCGGAGCGTAATGCGCGCTCGATAACCAGTCAGGACTCATTTTGGAGAGAGACATGTCACGTCTTCCTTGGGACATGAGCGGCCGTGTCGTCGTGATTTCGGGCGGGAATGCCGGCATCGGGCTCGGCTTTGCACGCGGCATCGCGCGGGCAGGCGGTGACGTCGTCATTTGGGGGCGCCGTCAGGATCGAAACGAGGAGGCCGCGCGCGAACTCGCCGAGTTCGGCGGGCGTGTCTTCACGCAAGTGGTCGATGTGGCCGACGAAGCCCGGGTGATCGAAGCCTTCGCCGAGGCGGTCGAGGAGATGGGCCGCGTCGATGGCGCAATCGCCAACGCCGGCCTCATGAAGAACCAGGGCTGCTTCACTAACATGACCGGGGAAGCCTGGCATGACCTGTTGTCGGTCAACCAGCACGGTGCGTTCTATCTGGCCCGCGAAGCTGCACGCCACATGCGCACGCGTGCCGAAGCCGGCGATCCGGGCGGTTCAATCCTGTTCTGCGCCAGTCTTTCCGCGGTCACCGGCTCGATCGGCATGCAGCATTATAACGCGTCGAAGGGCGCCATGGCAGCGCTCGCAAGGGGCATCGCTGTCGACCTTGGCAAGTACGGCGTTCGCGCGAACACCGTTTGCCCAGGCTATACGGAAAGCGAGACGGTCAAAGATCAGGGCCCCGATTCCCCGCTTGGCAGTCAGGTGCGCGAACGTTGCCCGATCCCGCGTTTCGGCAACCCGTCCGATTTCGAAGGTATCGGCGTCTACTTCATGAGCGATGCCTCAAGGTATCACACCGGCGACCTTGTGCGCGTCGATGGCGGCTGGATGGCAAATGCCGGCAAGCTCAATACTTCGGCGGAGCGCCGGGCATGAATGCTGCACCCATAAAGGACACTAAAAAGGTCCAGACCAAAGTCTTCCGGGTCGAGCAGTTCCGCGATCCCAAGCTCGCACCGGAGCGCCGCGCCGAACTCGAAGCGGCCGAAGCCGAACCGCTCGATATGAGCGTCGAAGGCATTTTGGCAGATGCTGTCGCGCAAACCGGGCTCTCCGACTTCGGGCCAATGGATTTCACCGAGCGCCTCGGCGTACTCGCCGGCGAAGTCGCAGCGAACGCAAATCTCTGGCGCTTCGCCAAGACCCAGTTCCGCGCCTCCTGCGTGAAGCAGGCCGCCAACCGCCTCAAGAACAAGGCCTTCCTCGACAGCCATCCGGAGATCGACGCCGAGGTCATCGACCGTCCGATCATCATCGTCGGACTACCGCGTTCGGGAACGACGCACCTTGAGAACCTTATCGCGGCGGACCGACGCTTGCGTCACCTGCCGGTCTATCTTGGATCGGAAGCGGTGCTGGCTCCCGGCGAAACGCCGGGGCCCGACGGCCTTGACCCGCGCTGGGTTCGCTCGACCGCGCATTGGGACCGCATGAAGCAGAACGCGATCATGGCGGCCATGCACGAGCATTCGCCCGACCATGCCTGCGGCGAAAACGAGCTGCAAATGCCAGACTTCACCACCTACCAGTGGGAATGGATGGCCGAAGTCCCAGCCTGGCGCGATTACCTGCTCGGCCATGACCAGACGCCGCACTATGCCTATGGCAAGCACATGCTGAAGGCGATCGCCTATCAGTTCCCTTCCGATCGACGCTGGATCCTGAAGGGCAATCAGCATAGCGAACAGATCCCCGCGCTGATCGCGAACTATCCGGATGCCTATATCGTCCAGATCCACCGCGACCCGCTGGCATTGCTGCAATCGGTGCTGACGATGCGCGGCCTTTCCGTACTGGCACACCAGAAGCAGCCGGATATCCAGGCCCACGTCGCGTACTGGGTGGACCGCATCGAGCGCATGCTGCGCGCCTACTTGCGCGACATGGATGCAGTCTCTGCCGGGCAGCGGCTCGACATCCTGTTCGGCGACGTGATCGCGGACGATGTCGGCACTGCCCAGCGCGTTCTCGAATTCGCCGGACTTGAAGCCTGCGCCGAAAGCGTGGCGGATATGCGCGACTATATGGAAAGTCACCCGCGCGGGAAAGACGGACGGGTGGTCTACGATCTGGCGGGCGACTTCAACCTGGACATCCCTGCGCTGCGCCAGCGCTTCGCATTCTACACCGATCGCTTTCAGGTGAAGCAGGAAGTCAAGTGAAGCCAACCTTAGGCCGATGGAGGGCGAACTCGCGGCGCGAGCAAGCCTTCATCGCGCTGTTGACCATGCCTACGCGGCCGGGAGCAAACGACATGCAATCCACCATTCGCGACGCTAACCAACCCCTCAACGCCCAAATCATCAATGACGGTGCCGGCAAGCAGGATGCCGTCGATCTGGGCAGCGGCATCTTCATGTCGAAGGACGTCTCGAACCTCTATCTGGTGACGACCCCGGCCGGCAGCGTGCTCATAAACACCGGCATCATCTACAGCGCCGCCGAGAACAAGCGGCGCTTCGATGCGTTGAGCGACAAGCCGATCCGCAAGATCGTATTCACTCAGAGCCACGAGGACCACATCGGCGGCTGGCCGACGTTCAACACGCCTGACATCGAGACGATCGGGCAAGCCAACCTGCCCTTCGTCCGCACACAGTTCCGCGACCTCGGCCAGGCCATGGGCGCGCGGTCGCGCCGTCTGTGGAGCCGCGACCAGAAGCAGGAACTCACCGAACGGCCCGAACCGGTGCTGACCACCACGTTCCACGACAGTCACGCATTCGAACTCGGCGGCCGCCGCTTCGAGCTGTATTCGGTTCCCGGCGGCGAAACGGTCGATTCTCTGGTGGTCTGGCTGCCCGACGACAGAACTGTCTTCACCGGGAACATGACCGGCCCGATCTTCGGACACGTGCCCAACCTCTACACCCTTCGCGGCGACCGCTACCGCTATGTTCAGTGGTACATCGACAGCGTCCAGCGGGTGATCGACCTGAAGCCCGAATTGCTGATCACCGGACACGGCGAACCGGTGCGCGGCGCGGAAAACATTCGCGCCAGCCTCACCAGGATGCGCGATGCAGCGCAATATCTGCGCGATGCGACGTTCGAGGGCATGAACGCCGGCAAGCCGCTCTGGGAGCTGATGGAAACGATCAAGTTGCCGCCCGAACTCGCCATCCCGCAAGGCCACGGCAAGGTTCCCTGGATCGTCCGTTCCATCTGGGAAGAGCATCTGGGCTGGTTCCGGTACGAATCCTCGACCGAACTCTACGCAGTCCCGCCGCAAGCCGTCCTTGGCGATCTTATCGAGCTTGCCGGAGGCGGCTCGGCCGCGCTCGACCTTGCCGCGCGCTACCTTGCCGAGAACCAGCCGCTCAAGGCGCTGCATGTGGCAGAGGCTATCAAGGACGGATCGCCGGCCCATCGCCGGGCGCTGGAACTCCAGCTTGCCGCCCAGACCGCCATTCTCGAAGCTGCCGGACGTGAAAACTTCAGCGAAGTCCGCTGGCTCGAAAGCGAAATCCGGCGACTCGAAGCGGCGCTGGCGGGAGACGATTGATGATGCACCCTCGCCTCTCCGTCGATGCGATGTGTTCGTTCCAGTGGCCTTTCGAGCGCGAACTGGCGCTGTGGAAGGACATGGGCGTGCGCCATGCCGGACTGCTGATGAACAAGGTTGCGGACGATCCCGATCGCCATCTCGGCGCGCTCGACGATGCCGGCATTCACATCAGCACGCTGATCACCGCCGGCTTCCAGCTTGGCGATCGATCCTCATGGAACGCAACTCGCGCAGTACAGAAGGCGATGATTGATCTGGTCGCGGCGCATAAGGGCCATTCGATCTATTTCACGACCGGACGCACGGTAAATTGTGATTGGGACGAAGATCTGGCCTTGTTCGCCGAAGCGGTTGCACCGACCGTAGCGCATGCCCGCGAATGCGGCGTAATCGCGGCGTTCGAGCCGAGCCTGAGGACGAGTGCCTCTTTCTGCACGACGCTGGCAGATGCCATTGAGATCGCCGAGATGACCGGCCTCGGCATCGTTTCCGATTTCAGCAACAACTGGATGGAGCGAGGACTTCGCGAGACCCTCAATCGGGCCATGCCGCATATCGCGCTTGTCCAGATCGGCGATATCGCAATCTCCGGGAAAGGTGGTCGTTCCCATATCGGTCGGGGCGACCTGCCACTTCAGCGCATGATGAGCGACGTGCTGGACGCAGGCTATGAGGGCATCTTCGATCTAGAGGTCGTGCCTGCCGATTACACTGCCGAAACGAACGAGGACGAACTGCGCGCTGGGATCAGCGCCGCTTCGGACTTGCTTCATGCCATGAAGATCTGAAAACCCACGCATCTGAACGAAACGACCCGGAAAAACGGGCCCCGCAAACGGGTAAGGAGAGCTTGAAATGTCCGAGACTTTTGCCGGCAAGACCGCGCTCATCATCGGTGCAGGCCAGAATATCGGCCGCCGCATCGCTCAGGAATGGGCCGCCCGCGGCGCCCGCGTCGCCGTGGCCGACATCAGCCGCGAAGGCGCCGAAGAAACTGCGCAGATCCTGAGAGACGCCGGCACGGAGGCGGTGGGGTTCCACTGCAACGTGCTTGACGACGCTTCGGTCGCCGCAACCATCGATGCGGCAGAAAAGGCACTCGGCCCGCTCGACATTCACATGAACAATGCCGGCATCCTCTCGGGCGGCAATCCCGAGGACATTCCGATGACGGAATGGCAGCGGATGTTCGACGTGAACCTCTTCGGCATGGTCCGCGCCAACAACGTGATCGTGCCGCGCATGATCGCGCATGGATCGGGCCATATCGTCAACACCGGCAGCTTTGCCGGTCTTTATCCCTTCGCCGCGAGCCGGGTTCACTACGCCGCCTCCAAGGCGGCCGTGATTTCTATGTCGCAGAACCTCGCGCTCTATCTGAAGCAGTTCGGCGTCAGCGTCAGCTGCCTCTGCCCGGGCCCTGTCATGACGAGTTCGCCCGATGCCATGAAGCATTTCAGCGAGAATTACGTGATGCGCGCGCCTGGCAGCCACCTTGCGGTCAAGACCCAGCAGGAGACGGCGAAGGTCCTGTCCGACGGCATGGAGGCCGGCCGCATCCTCATCCCGACGCACGAAGAGGCGTGGGAGACACTGGTCGAAGTCGCCGCCGATCCGGACGCCTTCCTCGAGAAAAAGCATCGCGAGTTCCTCGCGGGCGATCCGGGGCGGCCAGGCATCACGCAGGATGTGATCGATTCCATCAAGGCCTGAACGGGAGACATCGGATGACATTGCTCGATCCCCAAGAGCGCACGGAGCGCGGCCAGACCGTTGGACAGGCCGTGACCGCGCGGGACATCCCCGCACCGGTCAGTCCTGTCGAAGCAAGCTGGCGGGATTTCGTCTTCGCGGAAATCTGGAACCGCCCCGGCCTTGACCGCCGCACACGCTACCTCATCGCGATTGCCAGCGCGGCGTGCAGCAACGGCCCGGCCGATCTGCTCGACGACTACATCCGCGGCGCGCTCTCCGGCGGCGAACTGAGCCAGATCGAACTGCGCGAAGCGGCGCTGCATCTGGCCGTCTATACCGGCTGGTCGCGCGGGTTCGAACTGGATCGCGCCATCACCCGCGTCGCCGCCGAACTGGGCATGACGCCCTGCCCCTTCGCGCCGATCCGCAGCGAACCATGGGATCCGCAAGTCCGCACCCAGGAGGGGATCGATGAGTTCGACGCCGTCATGGGCTTTCCGGGACCTCCGCCGGTCACGCCCTATTTCGAGGCCGGTATCGACAGCTTCGTGTTCGGCGAGATGTGGAAACGGGCCGGACTGGACCAGCGATCGCGCCGCTGGATCACTCTGGTTGGCGTATCGGAAAGCTGCGCGACAACGCCGATCAAGACGCATTTCTTTGCAGCCATGGCGAGCGGCAACTGCGCGCCAGAAGAATTGCAGGAATTTGTCCTCCAGTATGCCGTCCATGCCGGATGGCCGAAAGCCTCGGTCATTCAGGGCGCGGTCCTGGCCATGATCAAGAACTACAAGGCCGGCCTTAGCTGGGACGCATGAGAGAGATTTCGCAATGTTGAATACGGCATTCATCGGCCTCGGAAGCCAGGGCGGCCCTATGGCAGAGTGCATGCTCGCCGCCGGCTTTCCGCTTACGGTCTGGGGCAGGCGCCGCGAAGCGCTTCAGCCCTTCGCCGAAAAGGGAGCCGTGCTGGCCGAGAGTGTTGCGGCTCTTGGAGCGGCGGCCGATCATGTGGGCCTTTGCGTAGTCGACGATGCCGGTGTTGCCGAGATCTGCAACGCGCTCGTCCCGTCGATGCGTCCGGGAAGCCTGCTGGCGGTGCATTCGACGGTCCTGCCGGAGAGCTGCGAAGCGCTTGCCGCCATCTGTGAGGCGCGAGGAATCGCGTTTGTCGACGCGCCGGTGAGCGGAGGCGGCGGTGCAGCCGCAGCCCGAACGCTGACGGTCATGTGTGGAGGAAGCGCCGCCGCCTTCGAGCAGGCCCGCCCCATCTTTAAAGCCTTTGCAGGTACGCTCGTCCATCTCGGCGGTGCCGGTGCCGGTCAGCGTGCCAAGATCGTGAACAATGCCCTGATGGCGGCAAACATGGGCAATGCCCATGCCGCCATAGAGGCGGGCCGGGCTCTGGGCATGGCGCCCGACGCGTTGAAGGACCTCATCAAGGCCAGCAGCGGGCGCAGCTTCGGCTTCGAAGTCTATGCGCGATTGCCCGAACCCAAGGCGTTTTCCCACGGAGCGGCATTGCTGCGAAAGGATGTAGACCTTCTGCGCGCCATTCTCCCCGACGGATCAGACACGCGGACACTGGGTGAAGCCGCGGACCATTTCCTGGAAGAGGCCGTCGCGCCCTGATGAAAATGCTGGATGCGCGCCGTTAATCGGCGCGCACCATTTCGAAGCTTTGCCCCATGCGCAGCGGAAAGCCGTCCTCTGCAGGATGGAAGGTCCACAAGCGGTAGTTTATCCCGGATCGCATCGAAGTTGTCGCCAACAGCACGATGGTCCAGTCCGGCCGGTAGAGCCCGCCGTCTCGATAACCCAGGCACGCGCGACACGCCCGCCCAATCGAAACAACGACCGCTCGTGTCGCTTTCAAAGTTGTACCGCCAGCCGCCCAAAGAGCGGCGCCGCGCGCTTCTCTGAGCGACGGAATAGTGCATCCGCCACGGTCCGTCAGGCCGTATTCGACGGCCGGCTCCGCGTTGATGAAAGTGCCGCCCGATCGCGAACCGACTGGCGGGTCCATTGCGAGCGGACTTCCTTCATCGGAATTTCGCTCCCAATTCGATGCCGTACGTAACGGGCGAGTTCCAGACGGCACCCGTCCCCAGGGTGTTAAAGAGCACCTGCGTGCTATACCGCCGATTGGTGACATTGTCCCCGAACACCGCAACCGTATAGCGATCGGAAGGATCGGTCCATTCCGCGCGCAGGGCCAGAACTTCGTAGCCCTTCTGCTTGAACTGCTCGGAAGGATCGAAGTAGAAGCTGGAGGTATAGTAGAGGTTGCCGGACAGCGCCAGCCTGCCGCCGCCGAGATCAAGGCCATAGCTAGCCCCGATGTTACCGGTGAACTCAGGCGCCCGCTGCATCTTGAAGCCCGAGGCATCAGTCGACGTCTGCGTCAGCGCGCCGGGGCCGGTGCCGCCGAGCGTCGTCGGAATGCAGGCCATCGAATTGGCAAGATCGGTGACCGCCGGATCGCAGTAGCTGTAATAAGGCGCGTCAGTGAACGACTTGTAGCGAGCATGGGTCCATGACGCGCCAGCCTGCACCGAGAACGCGCTGCTGACCTTGTAGCGCAGCTGCGCCTCTAGACCGTAGATTTCCGAGGACGCGGCATTGCGGATCTGGGCCGTGCCGTTCTGATAGCTGGAAACCTGCAAGTTCTTGTAGTCATAGTAGAAGCCGGCAAGATCGGCCGAGAACACCCGGTCGTCGTACTTATAGCCCACTTCGAAGGCGTTGATCTTCTCCGGCTTCACCGGCTGCTGCGAATAGCCGCCGACGTTGAGGATGCCGGCCTTGTAGCCCTTGGTGTAGGAAGCATAGACGCTCGATTCCTCGCTCGGCTTCAAGCGGATCACCGCGCGAGGCGTGAAGCTGTCGTTCTTCAGGGTGGAAACCGGAATGTGCACACCCGCACCGCCCGTCCAGGGAATGGCTTCGCCGTTGGGTCCGGTGAAGCTCGTGGTCGTGAAATTGGTGATGAAGTAGGCATCGCCGACGATATCGTGGCTATAGCGTCCGCCCAACGTCAGGAACAGCTTGTCGCTCACCTGATATGTCGCATCGAGGAAGGCCGCATAGGACTTCGTCGTGGTGCTCGATCCGCCGAACGGCGCATAGGGCAATCCGCCGAAGCTGGCTCCGATGTCCCAGGTGTCGCGGATCTGGAAGTAGTTGAGCCCGGCGGTCCATTGCAGCGGCGAGCCCGGCTTGGAATTCAGCAGGAATTCCTGGCTCCAAGTCTCGTCGTTCACGCCGACGTAGATGTTGAACATCGGGATGGCCGTGGCATCGAGATCGCCGTAATAGGGCGACAGGTCCTTGCGATATTGCGTGTAGGACGTGAAGTCCGCAAAGCCCATGTCCGCCTTGAGCGTGGCCTGAAGGGCATCGGAATTCGACCGGAAGCTCACCGGAGTGTTCAGCAGGACGTCGCCCGGCTTGGTCGCGAAAGTCGAGGTCGGCGCATAGAGATAGACGAGCGGCAGCCCCTTGGAACTGGACATTCCGTAAATGGCTTGCCCGGCCGCCGACACCTTGTCGAAGAAACCGGCAGCGCCGGACTGGTCTACATAGGCATTGACCAACTGGGTGGTGGGATCGTCGGTCTCGGCATGGATCCAGCGCAGCAGCAGCGAAACGTCATCGGTCAGATCGGCCTTCATGCCGACCCGGATCGACCAGTCCTCGGACTTGCCGATATTGTCGTTGCCGTTCGAAACATCGGTGAAATAGCCGTCACTGCGCCGGTAGAGCCCCTCGACGTCCATCGCGACCCGGTCGCTGATCCCGAACGTGGCATAAGCCTGCGCGCTCACCGCATTGAAGCGGCTGTAGCTGATCTTGGCCTCACCGCTCGTTTCGGTGCTGGGATCGTCCGTGGTGATGATGATCGCGCCGCCCGTGGTGTTGCGGCCGAACAGCGTTCCCTGCGGACCCTTCAGGACCTGGATACTGCTCACGTTGAGCAGATCGAAGTCCGACATGTAGGTGTTGGCCTGGAAGAAGCCGTCGACATAGATACCGACGTTGGGGCCGCCGCCGGAGGTCGTGATGGCGGTGCCGACGCCGCGAATGGTCGGCTGGACGGCAGGGCCCTGTGTATCGAAACGCAGGCCCGGCGTGATCCTTGCGGTGTCGGACAGCTTTTCGACGTTGGCGGTAGCAAGCTGCTCCGGTCCCAGCGAGGTGACGCTGATAGGCACATCGCGCGATGCTTCCGCGCGGCGCTGGGCGGTGACCACGATTTCCGTCGAGGTCGGCGCGGGCGCAGCCTTGTCGCCTGTCGATTGCTGGGCGAGTGCCATGGCCGGCCAACTGGCCGTCACGCAGGCCATCATGAGAACGGATGCGGATCGCGCGGTATACAAGCCTGCCATGAAAATCTCCCTGGCTGCGTCGCGGATTTTGCGCGCAGTCTCTTGGTTTAGTCGCCGAAGCGACTTCGGCGTTTGCGGCCAGATGACCCGCAAAAGAGGCCCTAAACTTGACGGATCGCGACACTTCGGTGTCACTCACAGAACTTCGCCGCCGCGATAACAGACGGTTTGAACTTGCCAGAATCGCCAATTCCGTCAGCCTAACCAGACGGAAAATCCATCATTTAGTATCATGTTTGAAGCCGGAGGATCTAACCAACGCGGGTTGATCGCGATTCTCGTGCCGCAAATATCGTCGCCAAATTCGATGCAAATTCGAATTTTTCATACTTAATTAGAAATATCCGCGCGACTCTATCCTGCAAACCCTGAAGATCGCTATCAAGGGAAGCAGCGTTACAACAGCCCGAGGCGCTATATTCAGTATCCTACTCGCAGTAGAGGAAGTGGGTTCAACGACATCTTCGATCAGGTCCCGCCCGGCTTTCAATTACCCACAAGTGGTCGCACGCGTGATTCCCGTGGGCGCATTACGGTTGAAGCCCCTGACTCGGCTGTGATTCCTGCTCAGGCACGGAACCTGCGGGGTGCGTGCCATGGCGAACGACGGAGATGAAGGTGAGACCTGGATCGACGGAGAAATAGACAACACCAGGTTCGGCGATGCTCGGCTTGGTAATCGGCTGCGCAAACTGATGTGCTGCTTGGACAGCGCAACAGGTCAGCCGCTGCCGTTGGCGTGCGAAGACTGGGCAAACACCAAAGCGGCGTACCGCTTCTTGTCGAACAGCTCGGTCACCGAAGAGCACATTCTGGCTGGCCATTTCCAAGCGACAGCGCGTCGTGCAGCCATCTGCGATGGCACCCTGCTGGTGCTGCAGGACACCACAGAATTCGTCTACCAGCGATCAGCACCAGACAGCATCGGCTACACCAAGCATGTGAACAGCGGGCGCGACAAGGAAGGCCGCTGGCGCCAGCACAAGCTGTGCGGCGTGATGATGCATGCCAGTCTGGCCATCACGCTTGAAGGGCTTCCCCTCGGCTTGACAGCTGCCCGCTTCTGGAGCCGTGCACAATTCAAAGGGCTGCTGGCGCTCAAACGCAAGGTCAAACAGACCCGCGTGCCGATCGAGACAAAAGAAAGCATTCGCTGGCTCGAGAATATGCGCGGCTCGACGGCATTGCTCGGAGGGGATCCCGCCCGCATCGTTCACGTCGGCGATCGCGAGAACGACATCTATGAATTCTACTGCGCGACGCAGGAGCTCGGGACCCACTTTGTCGTCCGCACTTGCGTTGATCGTCTGGCCGGCGACGGCAAGCACACCGTGTCGGCCGAGATGGCCGAGGTCGCTGTCGAGGGACATCACCAGTTCGAGATCGCCGACGGTAGCCGCGTGAAACTGGCCCTGAAGTACAAGCGCATCGGCGTTCTGCCGCCCATTGGCAAAGCGCGGCGCTACCCACCACTCAGCTTGACCGTGATCCACGCCGTGGAAGTCGACCCTCCCGAAGGGCGCAAACCGATCGACTGGAAGCTGCTCACCGATCTTCCTGTCGGAACGGCCGCGGAGGCGATCGAGAAAATGGCCTGGTACTCGATGAGATGGAAGATCGAGCTGTTCTTCAAGATCCTCAAGTCAGGCTTCAACGCCGAGAAACTCAAGCTGCGCGCAGCCGAGCGACTGGTCAACCTGATAGCCATATTCTGCATTCTGGGCTGGCGAATCTTCTGGCTCACGATGCTGAACAGAGCGCACCCCAATGATGATCCCGGGTCCGCACTGACAGCCACCGAAATCGAGATCATTGACCGAATTGCCGCCCGCGCCGGGAGAATGACTGCAACCGCGCCGCCGATTTCATCGTACCTGACTGAGATCGCGCGCTTGGGCGGCTATCTCGGTCGACGACACGATCCGCCGCCCGGCAACATGATCATGTGGCGAGGTTGGACCCGACTCATGGACATCCAACTTGGGGTCGAGCTCGCCGCCGAACCACTTGTGGGTAATTGAAAGCCCGCCCGGCGGGATACGGCCCGAGCGTTGCCTTCGCCCCGTGTCTTCCAGATCGGCATCCAGAAGGAATTCCAGGCACAGCGAAGTTACGGTCCCTCCTTGCCCGATCGGCGGTCCTCGCCGGCCGGGTCTTTTCTAAGAAGGGCCTGATTCATGGGAAAGGTGAGAAAGACATGAGCAACAAAACGGCACTGGTATCCGGCGCAGCATCCGGGATCAGCAAGGCCTGCGCAAAGCGGCTTGCCCGCGAGGGCATGGCGGTAGGCTTGCAGAGCGGAAAAGCGAGAACAGGCTTCGCGCCTTCCCTGATCGAGTCCGGCTGCCAGCCCCTCAAGCCAGTGATATGGAATTTGACTGAGCGATTGCCTTTAAAACCTGCGCGCTTGGCTTGGGAGACCGCTTGAACGTAACCGGATCGACGCTGGCAAGCCCAAAGGCGCCGTGGCCTATGCCAGCGCCCCATTCGTAATTGTCCATCAGGGTCCAATGGATATAGCCCTGCACGGGAACACCTTCGGCCATTGCCTTGTGAAGCTCGCGTAACCCGTCGCGGATAAGGTTGGCGCGGATCGTATCGTCGTCGGTTCCGACACCGTGCTCGGTTACCAAGACCGGCTTGCCGGTCGCTTGATAGGCGTATCGCGCCGCACCGGTGAGGGACGGAGCATATACTTCGGCGCCGCGGAAATTGCGCGGCGTGCCGGCGGGCGCAGGGAGGCGGCCATCCTTGCCCCACAGAATCCGTTCGTAGTTCTGGATGGCGACGAAATCGTCGCCGCGCGCCACTGTCAGCCAGTCTCCGTAGAGTTCGGCCCGCATCCGGTCTCGGATGGAATTCGGGCCGACGGCCTGGTCGTCGGCGATCGACAGCGTGAAGCCGACAGGAAGGTCGGGGCGCACTGCCTTGATCGCGGCACGCGCACTTTTGTGGCCCTTGATCATCGCGGCGGTCAGGGCGGGGACGTCCTCCGGCAAGACAGTATTAGCCACGAGATAGCGCGGTACGCCCGCAGCCTTTGCGGCTGCGGCCAGATTGGCGCGCAAGCCTCCCATGAACTGAGGGGGCAGAACGAAGGGCAGAAGCCGGGGCAGGTTCGGCTCGTTCAAGGTCGTCGCGATTGCTATTCCGCTTGCCAGATGCTTGGCCGCCCGCTCGCAGAAACGAGTGAACAGGTCGCTCGCATCGGGATGCAACCATCCTCCTTGGGCGGCAAACCAGCGCGGCGTTGTGTAGTGGTTGAAGGAGACCACCGGGGCAATACCACGTTCGCGGCAGCCATCGATGATGGCCTTGTAGTGATCGAGCATGGCGCGCGAGAACATTCCCGGTTCCGGCTCGATGCGGGGCCACTCAAGGCTGAAGCGAAAGGCATTGAGCCCCATGCTTTTTACAAGGTCGAGGTCATCTCGCCATAGCTCGAGGCTATTGACGGCATCCCCCGACGGCGCGCCAGTGATAGTAGGTTGCACACTCTCGAGAAGCCACTGGTCGGAATTCGTGTTGTTACCCTCGATCTGGTGGCCAGCGGTTGCTGCGCCCCACAGGAAGCCGGAAGGGAAGCTGGCCGATCCTGGCGAGGGTCGCTTTTGTGCAGGAGCGGCGGCGGCCTTCCCGGCAAGCGTGGGCGCCGCGGCGAACGCAGCAGCACCGGCGATGAGTGAACGGCGGTCGATCATAGGGAGTCCTTGGTGAAAAGGCGGGCGGGCATGCCCAGCCATGAAATCAGACAGGCATTTGTTCCGGAGCTTATGCGGCAGAATGAAGCCTGAAACGCGCCAGCATGTCCCTGAATGTCAGCCCCGCATCGAGGTAGGTGTAAACCCGCATGGGACGTCCACCCGGACGTTCTTCATAGCTTCCGTTGTCGAGCAGCCTTGGCGTTGGCAGCAACTTGTACCGGCTCGAAGTAGGGTCTGGCTGCATTGGCGGAACCAGCGCGGTCAATGTCACCAGCGGACTGTCGCCCAGGACGTAGGCGTCGGTCATGGCCACTGGGGGGACGCCCGGTATCTTGGCGAACATCTCCGGTATCGCATCGACCCTGGCTTTCAGATAGGCGCCCAGACGGCTCTGCGCGCCGAGTTCTTCAAGCTCGGCCGTGCTGAACAGCATCTGGCAGTAAGCATCAGAGGGCACTTGCCAGATCTCGATATCGGACTCGTTGAACAGCACTTGCGCCGCTACCGGATCGATCGAGAAATTGAATTCCGGCTCGGCCTGCTTGGCTGCGGGATTTCCAAAACCGGGGTGAGTGTTCCCGCCGATCCAGATCAATTTTAAGCGGCGACCAATGCGCGGCTCAGACAGCCACGCGAGTGCGAGATCGGTCAGCCCTGCGCCGGCTGCATAGATCAGGGGCTCGGTAGCGTCTTCGCGCAGGGCCTCGCGGACGATGGCAGCTGATGCCGCACTGGGTTTCCAGGAAGTGCGTGACTGGATTGGTGTTTCTGATCCGGCCATGATCTTGTACGTGCCGGCAAGGTTCATGAGGTCGAGAACTTCGCCGACCCGGCCAGCGGCATCCTGGGCATCGTGCCCGCCGCCGAACTTGGCGGGAAGGTGCGATCCGACGATCAGCGGAATCTTTACCGACGAGCACAGTACGTGATGGGCAAGTTGGAACAACCCATCCGGGTCGCCGGCGAAGTCGTTGTCGAGGATCACCCGTGCCAACGCTGGCTGTTTGCCGAATGCATTTAAGGGCGCCATCAAAGCACCCATGAGCGCCATCGTCGACCCGACAAAGCTTCGGCGACCCATTTTATGGGGCAATCTACCTCTCCTGTTTATTTTCTCGCGTTTTGTCACCCATTCAAAACATCATGTAAAATATGCATTTTTTGCATAAGCATAGGAACAGCCTATGGCGGGACTGTAGCTTCTGAGGTGGCGATCGGGCGCTCCGGTGGGCCTAATCGGTAAATGTACAGTCGTGGGGTTTGCCGCGGACGGGTCGCAGCAATCTCGCGTCGGATAGCCCAAAGTCCGAAGCCAGGACCACGTAACTTTGACCTGAAGCCAAATCGAATGGCCGGTTATTGCATCGGCGGACAACGCGCTGAACGTCCGCGAAGAGGCGTGTTCCGGAGCAAGCGCCCTACCCGGCGTGGCTCGTTATGTGGCGAATTTTAGATTCACATGACTAGCGCCCCCGTCATTGCGCCCAGCAACGATGGATCTCGACCGTAATTTGATGGGCCTCCAATCCAAATTGACGTCGAGAATTCTCCTCTTCGAAGGATGGAATGCCGAGCAAGTCCGATCAGCGCACCATCTCGGCCGTTCATCAGATCGACCGCAGATCCCAATACCTGCCGATCCGGCAATCTAGCCGCGAACAGTTCGGTCGATCGGATATGCACCGCCCGCAGCAACGTAACGCGAGAACGAATGAAAAAGCAGACCTGCAACAGTTCCATTCCACTAAGGGTGTTATCGCCAAAGCTGGCGCTGCTGGCCGACTTGCTCAATGTCACTAGTGACCGGGCATCCGTGCAAATTGGGGCAAGTCGTCCGTAATAGTGAACCAAGGAGCCTTGTCGGCCACAAAAACGTGCACTGTCGGTGACAAGCCAGGGTCGTCGTCTAGGCCTCCCAATTGAATTCCAAGCATTGAAGTCTCTCCGGCAGGATTGAAGCCGCCGGACACCGCGTTCGTGTCAACATGGTTCACGATGGGTGAGCCGCATTCGCGACAAAACCCTCTGCGGGTGCCAGGAGATGATTCGTAGAATTTGACGAGACTTTCGCCCTCGATCCAACGGAAGTCGGTTGCCTTGACTCGAGCCCTCGAGCGAAATGCGGCGCCATGCTGCTTACGACACATCGTGCAATGGCAGTTTGCGGCGCCCAAGATTGGCCCGCTAATTGCGTATTTGACGCCGCCGCAAAGGCAACTCCCTCTAATATCGGGCATGACAGGGATCTCCAAGCAATTGATGACCGAGCCTATCGGAAATCCCTACATCTATTTATCGGGGCAGACCCCAAACAAGGATTGGCAAGTTGCCTAGACGGACCAGAATTTACTGCACTGCGGCTAAACTGTCAGTTGGCAACACGCCCATTCATGGCATCCAGCGAGATTAATACGCTTTCAGAAAGCCGCCGGTCCGGTAAGGCAATATGGTAAATACCCATACGCCGCACATCGAACCCAAGAAAATTTTCAAAAGCGTTTGGACAATTGAATCAAAAGTGAGAAGTTGCCGACATCAATGCTTTGATTTTGTGTGTACAATTGGTCAAACCGCTCGGCACTTGAGGTCGGCTATGGTGCGATTTTACCGAATCCTTGCAGTGTGCTTCCTCGTGGGCGTCGCGTGCGGTTGTAATGACCGCAGCGGTCCACCGTCCGAACAGGTCACCGGAACTTTGGGATCGGTCAGGGCGCCCGCGTGGCCGGTTTCGCTCCGAGCGATCGACCAGGGATATCCCGCGAAGGGCGATCCTTGTCGAAGAGTGGGTGAATCTCCGGCCACGGCCGAATTCCTCGACGATACGGCGGCTCTTGTCGCCTGCCCCGGCGGATCGGACGCCGCAGCCGTCAAGGCTATCACGGCCACAGGCGGCAAGGTCGTTGCCCAGGTAAGCGGGTTCTCGCTGATTTCAGTCCCTGGCGATCAAAGCAGCCAGAGCACCGCATCTGGCCGTGCAGGCGACGCTCTGGTGGCCGGAACGGCATTCAATGCCACGGGCGGGCTGCCGTGCGCACGTCATGCCGGCCAGCCAACGACGGATTGCAAATTCGGCGTATCGCGCGCGGCAGATCGAACCGCGATATTGACCGTATTCTGGCCCGGAGGCGGTAGCCGCGCCATCTTCTTCGATGCTGCAGGCAAAGCTGTGGGCTTCGATGCCAACCAGGCGGATGGTTCGGCCAAGGCCCTCCTCAAAGTCAGCCGGAATGCAGACCTCAACCTCATCTCGATCGGCGATGAACGGTACGAAGTGCCGGATGTCGTCATCACGGGAGACTGAGCACCCCTGTCACGACTTTCCCATGCCGGTGCGACACGGCGGCTATCCGACGGAGGCAAGTGAATGACGAGCACAGGAGTACGGGTTGCCTACCTTCTGACCTCTTTGGTCCTTCCGGCCGAAGCACTGGCGCAAGCCCCATCGGACATTGCCGATCTCGTCGGCAGCCGCGCCCCCGGGGGCGAACAGGCACTGGAAGGGCGCGGCTACGTCCATATCAATACCAGCAAGGGGGATGACCGCACCTGGAGCAACTGGTGGAAGAGCTCGTCAAAGCAATGCGTCACCGTGGCGACAGTCGACGGACGTTTCGATTCGATCGTAGGAACGCCGCCGACAGACTGCAACCAGAAGGCTTCGGGCGGAAACAATACCGGAGCGATCGTGGCGGGAGCAGCCGCCGTTGCGCTGCTCGGCGCGATTGCGCTCAGCCACAAGTCCCACGATCATGACGACGGCAAGCACTACGACGACGAGCGCGATACCATTTACGAGCGCGGCTACCGCGATGGCCTCTATGCACAGAGCTACCACAATTACGACAAGTCCGATGCCTATTCGGAAGGGTATCAGGCCGGCGTGCGCCAACGCGGAAGAGAGACCAGCTACCGAGATTACGACCGTAGTGGAGCGGGCTACAGCCCGTCAGTCAATGTCGGGGATTTGCAAGGCGCGCGGGGCTCGTCCGCCGATGACGAGATGCGCCGCCGGGGCTTTGCCAATGTGGACGGGCTGAAAAGCGGCAACACCGCCTACTCGATCTGGTACAACCGGCAGACCCGGCAATGCCTTCAGATGGGCGTTGCCGACGGCCGCGTTGCCAACATCGCCGATATCGGCACCTCGCCGAAGTGTCGCTGACCGACAAAGACTACTCGCATCGTTTCCAGCAGGAGAATTCCGATGGGTAAGAGCAGGTACATGGTGATGGGCGGATTGGCGCTGGCCGTCGGCGTGGTGGGACTGGCACAGGCCAAACCGCCCTCCGCCCTCGCCGATCTAGTGGGCATGCGCGGCAGTTCGCTGGACAACGAGATGTCCAATCGCGGCTATGAACTCGCCCGGACGCAAGGCACGCAGTTCTGGTGGAACGGTTCGAGCCGCACGTGCGCGGCGGTTTCGATCGGCAATGGCCGGGTCGCTCGGATAGACACGGCGACACCGCAGCAATGCGGCAAGAGCGCCAAGAGCGGCACCGCAAATACGGCTCAAGGATTCGACTGCAGTGCGCCCGATGTCTCCGAGGCCGACCGTTACCGCTGTCAGCCCGGCGCTGGTGGTGGCGGACAATCCAATGGCCGCGCGGCAGCCATCAAGGCCTGCCAGGACGCATTCGGCCCGAACGGCAAACTGGGCACGGTAAGCGCGCTGCGCCCGGGCTTCTGGGAAGTAATCCTCTCGGACAATTACGGACGCAAGGTCTCCTGCACCGGGCGTGCCGAAGGCCGGGTCGAACAGTGGGACGAACTCGGCAAGCACTGACCGCATCGTGACCGGATCGCGGCGTGAATTGCCGATGGTCCGGTCAATTATCCCTTCCAACCGGCAGCGGGTGACAGGCAATGAAATGGGCGATCGGTATCTCGGCTCTCTACGTGTTGCTTTGCATTGGTGCGTTTCTGCTGATCCCCGCTTCCGCTCACGGATGGCTCGGTGTTGCCGAGGATCCGTTGAGCGGCGTGTTCGTGCTGCTTCTGGCGCTGCCCTGGACTCTGCTGCTTCCGCACCTTGGCGATCCGGGCATTGTCGGGGCGATTGCCGTCATCGTCGTCGGCATGATGCTCAATGTGGCGATCGTGCTGGCCGTGGGCCGCTGGGCAAGCCGGGCGAGGCTTTGAAGATCAAGAAGCGCCGCGAGCCGCCGCCATCGTGCAGGACATCGTTCCGCGATCTTTCGTGCGAAAGCGGATGTCGTTGCCCGAGGCTTCGAACGATGCATAGTTTGACCATGCAGGACGGCCTGTCGTCAGCGCGAACGCGACAAGCCGACCGGATCCGTCATAGGCCGCGGCGCTGCCACGCTCCGCGACGATCCACCTTGCCTGCCCATGCGGCCCGCAACGCGCCGCGCGCGCCTGATCCGAAACCCGCGCCCTCACCAGACCTCCCAACACACTTCTGCCAAAGTAGTGTTAATCTGTATCGTCGGGATGCATGCATAAACGAGCAATATCAATGTCGTAACCATTACAGGGGAGCGGCAGTTCTGTACTCGGAAACGCCGCGATGGGCTGGAACGTCTCGAGGGCCCTCGGCGTACCGGTCCTTACCTGGCACACCCTCACCCTTTGGAAGTCGCCTGCCACGCACGCCGGCAAGGAGTCGCATACCCTATGCTTGGACAGCAATACTATGTGCGGGCGAGTGATGGAGGAGAGTACTCCTTCAAGGCCTCGATTTCGAGGATTCCATGAAGATTCAATAGGTGTAATAAAATTGAATACGATATTCTCGCCGAACTTGTGGCAGGAACGTTTACGCATCTTAAATTAATAGTGAAATTCGCTCAGATTCTATATTTACGCATTAACGAGGCGTGTTATAGATCCTGCGCTCGCGTTGGTCTGCGACGATCGTTGCTCAAAAATGCTAATCGCATGACCATTGAAGCTCATCCGCCCCCCGGAGCCTTCGCGACGCGGGCAGGTGCACACCCCAGCTATTCGCACGTGGCTGGGGTGTGCACTGTCCCCCCAAGCTCCTTCCTGGACCGCAGCCTCGCCCCGCTCACTATGATCGGAGCCATGCACCGGAAGGTATGAAATTGCCGACTTTACATGTCCGCCAAAGAACACGCATAAGTTCAACCGGGTAAAATAGGGGGAGAGGTTAAAGTGACGGACGACAGAATTCTCGATCTGACTTCAGACATCGTTTCCGCGCACGTCGGCAACAACATCATTTCGACTTTCGAACTTCCCCAGCTGATTTCGGCAATCTACCATACGCTCGCTTCGCTGGGGAAGGAGCCGGAACCTGTCGCGCCGGAACGCACACCTGCCGTTTCGATTCGCGCCTCCGTCAAGCCCGATGGGATCACCTGCCTCGAGTGCGGAGCAAAACAGAAGACGCTGAAACGGCACCTTCGCAGCCAGCATGCTCTCTCTGCGGAAGAGTACCGCGCGCGCTGGAAGCTACCTCCCGACTATCCCATGGTTTCGTCAGACTATGCCGCAAAGCGCACCGAACTGGCGATCCGGACCGGCCTCGGGCGAAAGAAACCAGTCACGGGAAAGTCAGGTGGGACTGCTCATGCCAAGGCATCTGCAACGAAAGTTCCGCCGTCGAATACCGCCGAACCGGAGATTGTCGAGGCCGCAAGCGGAAGGGCCGCCAAAGCGGTTGCCAGCCCCAAGGCCAGGCGGAAAGCTACAAGCAAAAAGACTTCCGAAGCGGCCTGATCGGGCAAAGTTTGCGAGATCGGTGAGCACACGCGAATGGCAGGGGCTTAACCGCCTCTGCCACTCAGCGGTTCGCCGTAGGCGTCGCGGCCCCGTCCTGCTCGCAGGGCGCACTGTCCTGCAGGGCCTCATACCCGGCGCCGTCCCGCCGCGACACTGGCCGAAAGCCGATAGATCAATCGCCTTGGGATCGCCGGGCCGCGCCGGCATGGCCGCGGCTATCCCCTTGTCCGTCCACGTTCTTGAATGGTTCGAAAAGGCAGGCGGCGCGCTCGCGAAAAGTCGTTTCCCGTGCTCGCGGCATAGGATAGGATTATCTGGATCAAGGGACGTGTCCCTATAGTGATCTCTTGGCCATTTATAAATCTACCAAATAGCACCGAGCTAGGCAGGGCTTATATGGCGGCACCCCCATGCAATCTCGCATATCTGGCTACGATTTCGATCGTCACATTGGCGTCGACGCTCCCGCGCACTGCGCACGCGCAGGATACTTCGTCGCACACATCGGTTGTCTTTGCCGACACGATCGAGCCGCCACCTGAAGCGCTTCCCCAGCCGGTGGAGGGGCCTTCGTCTGAAGCACGGGCCGAGCCAATCAAGAAAGGCTTCTTCCATCGATTCATCGACGATGATGATCACGGGTTCGATTTCTCGAAGTTTCTCGGCAAGGGCGGCTTTATACCGGTTCCGATCATCATCAGCGAGCCGGCTGTCGATGGCGGGTTTGGATTGGCGGCAGCATTTCTTTCCAGCAATCCGGAACGGCCGCGTCAGATAACCAAGACTGTCGTGGCAGCCTTCAAGACCGGAAACGGGTCAGATGGCTATGCCTTCTTCAGAAACGGATATGCATTCGACGGGCGCCTGAATTATAAGATTGGCATCGGGCATGCGAACATCACACTGGATGCTTTTCCGGTGTTCGCGCCGCAGGGTGTCCAATATACCAATCACTATGATTATGGCATCCTAGGTTCGGCGCTCTGGCATCTCGACGATGAGCGCTTCTCAATCGGACCGATTATCGACTTTCGAAAGCTTAGCTCGAGGCTCGATATCGCCGGATTACCCGAGGATTTTGCGAGAGATTTCAATAATACGCTCCGCACAGGCGCGCTCGGTCTCGGAGTGCATTTCGACAGTCGCGACAATTCGCTTACGCCCACCAAGGGGATGAATATCTATCTGGAGGGCAAGTTCAATCGCAGCGCATTCGGTAGCGATCGCGACTATGAGGTCTATAACTTCGCAACCTATGCCTTCGAGAAAATCTCACCCCGACTTGGTCTCGGCTTCAAATTCGATCTCAAGGCCATTCGCGGGAATTTGCCCGCCTATTTTGCGCCATATATCACCCTGCGCGGCGTCCAGGCGGTCGAATTTCAAGGCATGAACGTATTGAGTTCGGAACTGGAAACGACATGGCGTCTCAGCCCACGATGGTACCTGGTTGCCTTTGGCGGGGTTGGTGCGACCGATGCGGGGACGCGCAAGATCTTCAAGGATTCCGGCGCGATCTGGGCTGGCGGAGGTGGTTTTCGCTATCGCCTTGCGCGAAAACTGGGGTTTGATGCAGGAGTAGATGCCGCCTACGGGCCAAACGGTGCGGTCGTCTATCTTCAGTTCGGGCATGCTTGGGCACTGGGAATGGACTAGGGCGTAGTGCGGCTTTCACACGCCGTGTGAACAACAAACCGGCGTCTCTGATTCATGCACCTTCTTCAAGGAGTGAGCATGCACCAAAAGAATGGTGAATACTGGGCCGACCTCATCGGAACCGAAGGTCCTGATGTAAGGAGGCAAGGCATGCCGCAACTTCCGGTTCGGCTCAGGTCATCAACCCGTAATACGCTGTGAGTGGGGGGAATATGGCTCAATTCGGCGCGTTTTCGCCTCCGCCTGACAGATTAGGTTCTTCCCTAAGTGCCTGATCGAAAACTAAGTTGAGTGGTATCAGCAGGTTAGCTTGAGGGCTGAACCCGTCGTTGATTCAGGGGTTTCGCCAAAAACTACCGTGGATTCAACGATGTAGACCGACACCACTCGCGCCCTACATGCGCGAAGCGGGCTAGCTTTGCCAAGCGATATGACCGATGCCGAGTGGGCGGTTCTAGAGCCGCTGCTTCCTCCCGCATCGCATGTCGGACGGCCTCGCAAGTGGCCGATCCGGCGGATTGTCGAGGCGATCCTGTATCTGCTGCATGGCGGCCTGCCATGGCGGATGTTGCCGCCGTGCTATCCTCCGGTTTCGACTGTGCGGCACTGGTTTTACCTCTGGCGCGAGAACGGCCTGTGGCTGACGATCAACCGCACCTTGCTGATGGTGGCGCGCGAGGCGCAGGGCCGCGAGGCGTCGCCCAGCGCTGGCGTGATCGACAGCCAGAGCACGAAAACCACGCAAAGCGGCGGGCCACGGGGGTATGACGCCGGCAAGAAGGTCAACGGGCGCAAGCGGCACATCCTGACCAACACCGAAGGCAATCTCGTCCACGCCGTGATCCACACCGCCGACATCCAGGATCGCGTTGGCGCGCCGCTGGTGCTCGCCGAAATCGTCGGCCGCTTCCCTTGGCTACGCCATGTGTTCGCTGATGGAGGCTATGCCGGAACCAAGCTCAAGGACGCACTGCGCCGCATCGGCAAGTGGAGCATTGCGATCGTCAAGCGATCCGACACCGCCAAGGGCTTCGAGGTGCTGCCTCGGAGATGGGTCGTCGAACGGACCCTCGCATGGATCAGCCGAAACCGCCGGCTCGCAAAAGACTGCGAGCAGACCATCGCGTCTGCAATCGCATGGCTCTTTATCGCGTCGATCCAGCTCTTTACCCGCCGCATCGCAAGATCATGAAATCATGCCGGATAATTTTGAATCAGATACTAAGACAGCGATGTTGATGTGAGTGCTGAATTTTCCGTGGAGTGATCGGCTGCCTCCTCCTGGCTGTACGCGAAGTTTTTCAGCACAATCCGTATTTTATGCGGCCTGCGTGCCGCAATCGGCTAAGCCATCAATTCAAAACGATATTTACCCACCAAGCCCTTTGAAATTCACGCCCGGCACCAACCTGGCGGCACTCCTTCAGAGTGGATTTTTCCATGTCGGTAGAGGCTATGCCGAGGTCTCGTTTAGCGCAACCCCACCACGCACCGAGACCTACTTTTAGGCGATCCAATTGGACACTCAATTGCACGCATCGTGTTTACGCTGAGTTTCCAGTTTTAACTGCAGGGTTCGTCGTAGAGCCGGTTATTCCCGCCGAGGGAATATACTTAAAAGTGACGCGTATATTTCCCGATGGAATTTTTGATTTTCATTAACGAAGACTTGGGTTATGGTTGTTATTTACATGTATTATAAAATAGTGATTGCCTGTCGTCGTCAAATATTTGACAGAGGTGGCAGTGGGGTATTCGTCGACACTACTGAAACGAATTCGGCCGCATCACACGCCAAGCGGTGCCACTCATTGTGAGGAGCCGGTGCAATGCTAGGCTCAGTACCTGCAGTAAGCCGGGGCAAGCGGTTGCTGATGGTGATTGCGCTGGTGCTAGTTGGGTTAGGTATCCTCCTCGTTGCGGTGACACTTATACGGGGGAATAGTTGGCACGAGGCCGAGGATCGGGACAACTATCGGGAGCTCGATATTGTCGGCCGATCATTTGAGGGCTGGACAGAAACAGCGGTAAGCATCGCGCGGGGTAATCTTCTGCGCGACCGCCTCGAACGGCCCGACCCGGTCGAGGGGGAATCTGGCCAGTGGCAGGCCGGAGCGCGGCTTGATAGTCCGGATGCCGGCACACTCTTCGTAAACTATCGCTTGGAATCGGGCGGCAAGGGCAGCGGGAACGGCGCTGACGGCTCTTCCCAGGCAAGCAATTGCGCCCCGCAACCGGCACAGGTGTCGGTTGACGACGGCAGGAGACTAAAGATTCAAGGTGCGTTGGCATTGCCTGAGTTATGGCAGTGGGACATGGAGCTCGCGCAGGCTTCCAGTCAGGTCAAGCCGCCTCCGAACGGCGACTATACTGACCTTGTGAGGGCACTTGATCCCGGCGTGGCAATCAACAATGGCGCCAAGCGCTCCGTTCTGAACCCCCTGTTTCCCAATGCGGCTAGAGTCGCCAAGGGGCCGTGCCCGCGCTTCAAATATGGCATGGCTATCCCGCTTGAGGCGATTGCCAACATAACCACTAATGCGCCCACGTTTCAGGACATTCTGCTGGTTGATCCCAACGGCCGCATGCTTGCTGCGTTCGGTAATTCCGGTCTGCCGGTGACCGACATCAAGGATGTTGTCCCATTGAAGGAGGAGAGCCGACAGATCGTTTCGCAGGCGCTGATGGTCGCCTCGAAGCAGAACGCTCTCACCCAGGCCGAGATTGACAGTCGCGAGCGTCGTGCCGTGGTAGAAGCCCAGCGTGCTGCCAAGCCGCTTGATGTTGTCGTCGCAGGCGAAAGCTATGTGGCCTACTTTCGCCCGATCAATTTGCACGAGGGTGCTGAGATGACGCACTGTGCGGTGCCGAACGATGCAGCCAACCAGGCCAAAGCGGCGACGGAGGGAAAGTCGGCGCAAGATGGAGGCACGCCGGCTGCCACTGTACCTGGTTCAGCGGCTCTTACTCCCCCGAACGGGTGCCTGCTGATTGGCCTTGTCCCCAAGCACGCGCTCAATGCCCGCGCCTTTGCACTTGCTCCCGACGTTGTTACGCTTTTCGTGATGGTGGTTATGTTGGCGATCTTGCTCGTGCCGATTGCCAAGCTTCGTTTTCTTGGGACCGCGGGAGACCTGTCCTCACTGGAAGTTGGAACGGTAGTCTTTGGATTGCTGGGTGCTGTGGCTTTGGTCACCCTGCTGGGGCTGGCGATGTTCGATGGGCTCGCATTGCACGCACGTGCCAAAGCTGAACTTGCAACGACAGCCAGCCAGATGGCAAACCAGTTTGGCAATGAATTAGGCGACGGGTTGAAGCAGCCATTTGATCTCGCGCCAATCCAGTGCGTCAAGGGCAAGATTCCGCTAGCCGGAACGGCAATCGAACTGCCACATCCCTGCCAGTACGCCGACGGTTCTGATGTGGATGCCAACTATTCCAACGGCAACCAGGGCAGCGATGGGCTTCTGCAATTGCCGCTACAGACGACCTCGAATTTTCCCACTTTGGACTGGCCCAAACGCGATTCGATCTGGGTCTTCGGTGAACGCGGCAGCGCCTTTCCCGGTTTCTCACCATTAGCTTGGCGCTGCAACACCGGGACGCGCAACCTCGTGAGTACGCGTCGCTACTTTATGAGAGCTCTTGCCAATGAGACCGATGGACCCGAACGGCCGATCGTGTTGAATGGACTGGATATCTCACCGCGCTATGTCGTCGATGCCGTGCGTTCGCAGAATGACGGTATCGGGAAAGTGATCGTCACCAATGCATTTACTCTCAACCCAAACGCGCAATTTGCGAAGGGACAGCATAAAACTTGTGCGCGCGGGACAATTGAGAAGGGACCCAGGCACGGCGTAATTACGCAGGCGTTCGTCCTGCGCACCTTCCTTTCAACGGTCTTGCCGGCGGGCGTGCGCTACGTCGTGGTCAATGGTGGCGATCCGGAGCTGCCATATTTGTTTGGCAGCGCAGCGCACCAGATCGACACGTTCAAACTGGGTCAGACGATGGAATCGACCACGGCTCGTGGATTGATTACCGGCCTAGCAGCACGCTCGCGCTACACGCCCATCGGCAGAACCCCACCCGAGCTGTTCGAATTCACCGCCGCCTTTGGCGGCATGAAGCAGAACTTCGCTGCAGTGGGGCTGCCCGGCACCCCATGGGTGCTGCTGGTCTACCGCGAGGTGAGCGCCATCGACCAGCGCATGGCCAACAGGATCGGTTGGGCTGCGGCTCTGTGGATCTTTCCTGCAGCGACGCTGGCCATTGCGGTCATCCTCTTGAGCGTCGTTTTCGGGGCACGCTTCTGGATTTGGCTATGGCCACATCCGGGAAGCGGCAAGAAAACGCGGGAAGCTGGTCTCTGGCTGACGGGGATGTCGGTCGTGGTGTTGCTTTTCGTGGGCATCTTGGCTGTTTCCGAAGAGACTCTCGGCCAGATAATCAATGTCCCTGGCTTGAACGCGCTAGTCGTTGTGGGTCTGCCGGTACTGGCAACATTCCTGGCTTGGTACTGGCTAGGGAGAGACAGGAAAGACCACAAGTACGATGAAACTCGCGAAGTGCTCAAGCGCGACGACGAGCGTGGATTTCAGCTCTTCCTGATGGGCATGATGCTGGCCATCGGTGTTGTACCGATGTGTGCGGCCTACGTCGATTCTCGTGGGACCGAAATTCGGGAAAATGCCGGCGGTGAAGTAAATCACTTGGGACAGGCCTGGGTGCAGAACCGGCAAGCACTATTGGCCATCGGCCGTGCTTACGGCATGACTGGTGCATTCGGAACCGAAGCCCAAACCAGCCAAGGCTCGCCGCAGCAATGCGTAGATCCGAGCAAGAAATGGTACGGTTTACCGGGCCTTGCTTATAGCGGCGCTAATCGCACGCTGGATGATCCGCAGTGGGCGTCTCTCCTGCTCCATCGCTGGCTTGGCGTGGGGCCCCTTCCTGCGATTTTCCGTTGCGACGCCAAGGGACAGGACGAGGCGCGCTATTGCGTGGGCGCTGACGGCAGGATTGCGCTCGTCAGGGTGGCTGGATGGTCGCTTGCCGATCTCGAAAGGTCGGATCTCTTTTGGTGGCCAGGGGTTCCGGGGTGCTTGCTCGGTTTTGCTGCTGCTCTTGTGCTGCTGTGGAAGTCTGCCCGGGCTGTTGTAGTTGGTCTGTTCGGGTTCGGGGTTCCGCTAGAGGCCGTGGCAACACCTGCAATCTGGCGGAGCTATGCTTGCCCGAGTGCGCTTGCAAATCCGCAGCCCGTTGACAACCCGGACCAAGAGAGTGAGCGGCGGCCTCAGTTGCCGGCTCGGGCGGCTCTGCTGTTGAAATCTGCCCGGACTGTCATCGTTGGTCTGTTCAGGGGCAAGGTTCCTCGCGAGGCCGTCGCAACACCTGCGAGCGGGCGGGCCAATGCTTCTTCCAATGCGCGTGTAAATTCGGAGCCCGTGGACAACCCGGACCAAGAGAGAGAGCGGCGGCCTCGGTTGCCGGCTCGAGCGGTTGTGTTGAATGGACCGGTGGCCCTCGTCTACGATCTCATAGGGAACGCGGATGGGTTCGACCTTGCGCTCGACACCACGCTTCCAAGTTCCGAGACCGCAGCGAGAGAAAATGGGCTCAATGCGTTGGCGGCCGTAGTGGACAGCCAGCGTCTCCAGGATCAGCTCGATCGCTTGAAGAACGGCCTCTCGGTAGTGGTTACGGGACTGGACATTGCACTCAAGGATCCGGCGCTTCGCGTGGTTGCACTTGCCGCACTCGAGACGCTTTCGGCTGAAGCTGAAAGGGTCTGGCGCGAAAAATTCAAAGTACAAACCTCGGATCGGGAGTCCGCCACCGGCGGCCATCTGGTGGTCATGACCGATCTTTCTCCCCTTGATCGCATCCTGCAGGCCTACGAACGCGAACAAGTTGTGATGCTCGAGCACGATGGCAAGTCGGCACAGGAGCGCGATGCTGCCGAATTGCGCGAAGGACTTTCCCTGACAGAACAGATGCGCTGGAGCCGCCTGTTCGAGGACTTCAAGACCTACAGCCTTCCAGTGCAGGGCAAGTTCGATTGGTCGGCTACCTCTCGCGACAAAGTCAGGGAGGATCTCATGAATAATAACGTCGAACCCTACGGCCTGGATCCGGCTGTTTTTTCGAAGCCTGACGAGGAACAGGCCGATGGTATTCTAGCGCTGATTGGCGAAGTGCAGAAGCTGCCGGGAGCGGTAATCGATTCTCTGCTGGATCCCGACGATGTGCCGACCAAGGCGGATTGGAACAAGCTTAATTTGAACTCCTATCCCATTTCACAGACCGCATACCACAAGATCTATTTCAACCCGGTGGTACGCTGGGCGTGTTCCGTAAGGCCTGAAACTGATAGCGCGGCGGTGGACTACTTGCGCGGGATGCTCATCGAGCATTACCAGCACATCTGGGTAGCATCATCGCTTGCCGAACGCGTCATCCTCGACAATCTCGCGCGCGGCCGCGTCATCAATATCAAAGAGGCGCTGGCGATCCGTTCGCTCATTCGCCGCGGACTTGTGACGCTCAATCCCGCACCTTGCCTCGTAAATCGCAGCTTTGCTGCGTTCGTGAAGCAGACCGAGAAGCCAGAAGCGCTCGACCTTTGGCGAAAGCAGACCAAGAGCGGTTGGGATAGGATAGCAGTTCCACTCACCTACGTTTTGCCAGCGACGATCCTCTTGCTTGCCGTGTTGGCGCTTGTCGCTGGAGAAAGTCTTGCGACCGTCCTTCCGGTTCTGCTCGGCGCGGGACCGGCGATGATCGCCACCATGCTTCCCAGCCGCAAAATGACGTGAGCTCCCAATTGGTTCGAGAGAGCAACTGATGGAATACTTAAGGCTGCTGTGAACGCATTCACGATTCCCGTGGTGCTGGCGATTTCTCCCATCATCCTTGGCGGCGTCGCGTGGCGATCACACGTTAGCGCCCCTTTCCCTAGCTGGCCGAGTCACCCTGAAGTCAGAACGCCAATGGCACCTTCAGGCAGAATCGTCCCAATCGTATGAAATCGGCGTCAAAAGCATTCTGATGGACGGCAGGTTGCGAGCGAACCTCACCGCCTACCACCAGAAGTTCAAAAATTATCCGTAACGCGTCGACGGCCAGGACGTCTATTTCATCAATACCGTTGCCATTCGCAACGCGGCAGGTGCCGTGATCCTGGCGCGCCGCGTTTGGTGTGACACAGTCATGTGTGCGGATTCCGACCATCGCGCGCAGGCATTCCGATTTGATGCCGCGCAGCGTTCCGATCTGATCGCGCAGTTGAAGCGCCTGATCGTTGGTCGTGGATGTCACCTATGTTGGCGCCTTGGTCAAGCGGCTGCAGCTGCGGGTCGACGCATGGATTCCCCCTCGAGTTCGAGCCGATGTGCATTGTGAACGAGGCGGTCCAGGATCGCATCGGCGTAGGTCGGATCGTTTATGGTCTGATGCCAGCGGGCCACCGGAAGCTGGCTGGTGACCAGCGTGGAGCGCTGACCGTAGCGGTCTTCGAGGATTTCGAGGAGGTGGTGCCGGGCGTTGCCGTCGAGCGGCTGAAGCCCCCAATCGTCCAGGATCAGCAGATCGACCCGGGCAAGGCTTTTCATGCGGGCGGCGATACGGCCGTCACCCTTGGCCAGGGTGAGTTCGTCGATCAGCCGCGGCAAGCCATTGTAGGGAAGCGGGCTGACCGCATTTGGTGATTAGATTGTCCGTCAAATTGTCGGGTTGGATTGGCAGTCGACTCTGCGTGAGTGTCAGCTATCTCCGCAACCCGTCTCCGAAGCTGGCAGTCTCCTAGCGGCCAGAGCCGCTATTCAGACAGCCTGTAAGGAACGGATTGTCTTGGTCGGCAAGCGGCCCAGCGTGAGCGGCAGCTATCCGGACCACATCGCCATTAGGCCACAGCGTGCGATTCGAGCGTCGCTGGAGACCCGCATTCCTTGAGGATTCTGGTTTCGCGGGCGTCAGACCGCCTGAAACCGTTGCAGGCCGCTTGCTTTCTCCCCAAAGCAAGCGGCCTGCAGGGACGTTCCCGCTCGGATATCGAGCGTCACGTTTGATCAATAGCGCGGTGGCAGTCCGTAGATCGCGCGATCCCGTTCGATTTCCTCGGCGGAATAGGCCGGAGCGGTCTCGTCGAAGCGGGTCCATCCCGCCTCACGATAGCTTGCGCCACGCGCTGCGATATCGACCGACGGCACGGCGTCGATAGCCGCATTTGCGCGCTCGACCTCGGCATCGTTGACCTTGGCGCTCAGCAGGACACCGCCGCGCCGGACGCCTTCGGAATAGACCTGGGCCTCTTCGTCCGAATGACCGGCATGCTTGAGAGCGCCGACAATGCCGCCGGCCGCCGCACCGCCGACGGCACCCACGCCGGCACCGACCGCCGTTGCGGCAAGCCATCCTGCCGCCACGATCGGGCCGAGGCCCGGAATCGCCAGCATACCGAGCCCGGCGAGCAATCCGCCCGCGCCGCCCAACACGGCGCCGGCAGAGGTTCCTGCGGTGACTTCCCCGTCCTCGTTCACACCTTCATGCACACCGGCATGCTTGGCATGAGGATCGTTGGCGATCACGCTGATATCACCGCGCGGAACGCCGATTCTTTCGAGTTCGCGAATTGCCTCTGCGGCATCCGAATAGTTGTCAAATAGACGCGTTATGGTCTTGGTCATTATTTTTCTCCGCGAATACTGGTCAGTGGACGGTCACGTTGCCCTTGTAGTCGAGAGCAACCATCACCGGCTTTCCATCCTTGAGGGCCTTGCCCTGCCACACGCCGTTCTCGTTCTTCAGGAGCTTGCCGACGTTCGTGTAACCGGCCTTTTCAATGCGCCCGCGCGCCTGATCCTCGGTGAAGGAATTGTGTCCCTTCGCAGTGGCCTTTGTCGTTTCCACCGTCGGATCCTTGACGGCGGGATTGTGGGATTGAGCGCCTGCACCAGACGCGACGAGAACCGCGGCGCAGGCCGCAACAAGAGCTACTTTCATGAGATCTTCTCCTCTCCTGCACTAACGTGTTCGGCGTTTTCTGGTTGCCGAAATGTCGCCCGTTGGATGCGAGGTCATCCGGGCCGCCAAAGCCACATAGAGTCAAGAAGGTGCGCTGTTGCGATCCGGCGAGAACGCTTCAGTGCTCAGACTGGTTGGAACGAAGACCCGGCCCACCAATCAAAAAACGAGGTCCGGACCATCGACGTGCGCTAGAAACCGTGCCACCAGCAGTCGAAATCGACGTCGCTCTGATGAACCTTGGAAGCGAGATCAAACATCGGTTCGATAAAACTCACCGGACCACGCCGTCGAATCGAGGATCATCTGTCATTTTTACTGACGATTTTCAGGGACTAGGTCGAAACGGATGACGGATGCAATCTCAAGGGATATCGATGCAGTCGGTCGCATCGACGCGGTTCCCTCAATCCTTGAGATCGCCTGCCGGATTACCGGCTTGCGCTTCGCTGCGGTGGCGAAGGTAACCGAGACGAGCTGGACGGCCTGCGCCGTCAGAGACGAAATCGCGTTCGGACTGGAAGTGGGCGGTGCGCTCGACCTCAAGACTACGATCTGCGACGAAATTCGGGAATCCCGCACCGGTGTCATCATCGATCAGGTGTCGACAGATGCCGTGTTTCACGAGCACCACACCCCGCGCCAATATGGCTTTGAGAGCTATATCTCGCTCCCGATCTTCAAACGCGATGGCAGTTTTTTCGGGACCCTGTGTGCATTGGATCCGCTTCCAGCCAAATTGTCCGTTCCCGGCATCGTGGCTACCTTCGAAAATTTCGCCACATTGATCGGATTGCAGCTGGACTTGCAGGATGACCTGCGCCGCCAGCAAGAGGAACTTGCCGATGCGGACCGATCGGCCACAATCCGCGAGCGCTCTATTGCCATTCTTGGACATGACCTGCGCAACCCACTTGCCGCGATCATCTCCGGTACGAAACTGCTTGCCAAACAGGACCTTCCACCGAAGGCCTCATTGATCATCGACAGAATGGGACAAAGTACGCGCCGGATCGAGGTCCTTATCGAGGATCTGCTGGATTTTGCGCGCGGCAGGCTGGGAAGCGGTCTCGCGCTCAATCTGCAGACGGTATACACCCTCGAAACCCCGATCCGGGAGATCGTTTCGGAACTTCAGGTGGTCCATCCCGACGCGAGGATCAACGTCGAGCTGGAGTTGGGCGAACCCGTTACCTGCGACGTGGACCGGATCATGCAGCTGCTTTCGAACCTCGTCGGCAATGCTCTTACCCACGGGGCTCCTCTGGAACCGATCGAGGTTCGGGCAAAGAGCGCCCACGGCCGGTTCAGCCTTTCCGTCACCAATGCCGGAGCTCCGATCGCGCCGGCACTCCTGCCAAGGCTCTTCGAGCCTTTCACACGCTCGCAGGGCAGCGAAGCAAGGCCCGGACTTGGGCTCGGCCTCTTCATCACCAGCGAGATTGCCAAAGCCCACGGAGGAACGATGCAGGTCCTATCAGGCGCTGGCGGGACTACTTTTGAGCTGTCAATGCCCTCGGCCGTCTAACGTTACGGCGAGACAATGGATTGGCAACCGCCGCCCGCGCCATACATCCGGGGGCGGGCCATTCCATGGGGCTTGAACGGCGCGGATCGCGCATTACCTCGAGAACATCGTTCAACAACGGAAAGGAGGTGGTCTGATGTCTCATTGTCGCATGCCGCAAAAGGCACATTTGAGCATGGCCTCCGCTGCGGAGGTCCGGCTCGGCTGAGCCATCTGCGTGATTGACAATGGAAGGGCCGCCTTTGGCGGCCCTTCGCATTTTTGATGCATACCTGCGTTTTGAACGGCAACCTCACGTCCCGCTGCCAAAAAAGAATGATGGGCTTGAAGCGAACAAATATCGATGCGGGCCATTTTCGCTGGACGAGAATAATCTGCGCGGGGTGTGATGAATCTTCAGCAATGGCTTTCGGTTGGCCTTCTCTGCGGTATGATGGCGTTGTTCATCTGGGGCCGCTTCCGGTTTGACGTCACTGCAGTGATTGCCCTTCTCGCCAGCGTTGCGCTCGGGCTCGTGGCACCTGACAAGGCATTTGCCGGTTTTTCCGACGACATCGTCATTATCGTCGCCTCCGCGCTCGTATTGTCGGCGGCGGTCCAGCGCTCCGGATTGGTGGAACTGGCGGTGGACGGGCTGGCGGACCGCTTGCGCCGACCCGGCTCACAGCTCTTCGCCTTGACTGCGCTTGTCGGTGCGGCCTCAGGGCTGATCAAGAATATCGGCGCTCTTGCAATACTGATGCCCGCCGCCTCGCAATTGGCAAAGCGGAGTGAAACCAATCCATCCCGGTTTTTCATGCCCATGGCTTTCGCTTCGCTCCTGGGCGGCCTGACGACCATGGTGGGAACCTCGCCGAACATTATCGTCAGCCGCGTGCGGGAAGAGATGACGGGCCAGCCCTTCCGCATGTTCGACTACCTGCCAACGGGGCTTGGATTGCTCGTTATCGGTCTCGTCTTCCTGCAGTTCGGCAAACGGCTGCTGCCGGAACGTCAGGCGCCTGTCACCATGGGAGAGGCGCTCAATATCTCGGCTTACACGACCGAGGCGACAGTGACGGCGCAGGCATCGATCATCGGAGATACGGTCGGGTCTTTCGTCGACAGCCAGGAAGGTTCTGTCGAAGTGACGGCGGTCTTGCGGCATGGGCTTCGCGCCGAGGTGTTGCCCGATACGGTGATCGAGGAAAATGACATCCTGATCCTGATGGGCGATCCCGATGCTCTGGAACGCGCGATCGCGGGCGCGGGCCTCATACTCCACGAACCCGATGCTTCGGATCACTCGGACAATCAGACTGGCGTTATCGAAGCCGTTGTCACCGCCGGATCCGTCCTGGTTGGGTCCAATGCCGGCCGGCTGATGCTGAAGGAGCGTATGGGCCTAAGGCTCATCGCGATCTCTCGTGAAGGCTCGCGCCTCAAAAACAAGCCAAGCGGAGTGAAAATACAGGCCGGCGATATCGTCGTGCTGCAGGGCGATCTCGACGCAATGCCGAGCCAGCTTTCCCAACTTGGAGTGCTGGCCTTGGCGCAGCGACCGATCCGCCTGGGACGCGAGCGCAAGGGGTGGCTCGCCATCGTCATCCTCGCCAGCGCCATGATCGCGACCGCCTCCGGGCTCGTGCCGGTCGCATTCGCGTTTTTCGCCGGAGCCGGTGTTGTCCTCATCACCGGAGCTTTGCCAGCCGAGGATGCTTACAAGGCGATCGAATGGCCAATCCTCATCATGCTGGGTGCGCTCATCCCCGTCAGCGAAACGCTTCAGACCACCGGAGCTTCAAACGTACTCGCGGTCGAATTGGCCCGATTGGCTTCGCATCTGCCGTCGTGGGGAGCCGTGGCGATGGTGCTCCTGATTTCGATGGCAGTGACGCCCTTCCTCAACAATGCCGCGACGGTTCTCGTGATGGCACCAATCGCGGCCGTGTTTGCCCATGATCTGGGATATCGACCGGACGCGTTTCTGATGGCTACGGCAATTGGCGCAGGGTGCGATTTCCTGACGCCGATCGGTCATCAGTGCAATACCCTTGTCATGGGGCCCGGAGGCTATCGATTTACAGATTATGCGCGTTTGGGTGCGCCGCTGTCTCTTCTCGTTCTTCTCGCAGGACCGCCGCTCATTATGTCGTTTTGGCCCGTATGAGGACGTTCGCCCTACCTGCGACCATCGCGCCGAACTCGCCTCATCATGTCATCATGGCGCATCCGGAGAAGAAAGAGGCGAACCACGATTAGGATAAACCGGCTTTCCCTGCGGAGTACCCGTCCTTCAGGGCTCTTTAGAGCGCATCCCGGTTTTGGGATCGCTGTTCATTCCCTTGACCGAAATGCGGCAGGCGCTCCAATGAGGATCGCGGACTAGCTGTCGGGCACATCGGCGTTATCCTGATCGACCTCCCTGATTTGCCCCGGGGGGGAGCCCCCCTGCGATTTGCCCTTTGATGCCGATCCCTTCCCTTTCGCATCCGTTGCGGATTTTGGGGGCTCGCCCTCTTTTGCCGGCGGACGGATCATCTCATCCTCCACTTCCCGGTTCTTCGGTCGCGACCCATCATTCGTCATTTCGGCCTCCTTTGGCAGTGATGCTGTCCAGGCAAATAACCGCCAGCAGCGGGAAGCCGTTCCAGTCGGCAGTCATTGCCCGGCATTCGCCGGGATGGGCTTACGGGCTCACGCCTCCCACCTGCACGCTGTCAGGACGCCCTGCGGAACCAGACCTCCTCCGTTCAGGACCGCCAGCAAACGCTTCGAGGTTTTCTTGTGGCCGATTCCGACACCGGTTCGACCAAGGGTGGTCGACCTGGTTTTTTGGAGGGGTGCCGTTCGAAGGCACACGATCAGCCACTCTCGCGCCGGACTTCGAGGGCCAGCAACCAACCGACCCTTCCCGCCGTGCTTCGAATTCTCTGCTAACGGTTCGCCGGAGCCACTCGCCAGACGGTGTTGGAAAGATCATCAGCGACCAGCAGCGCATGGCGGACCGGATCATAGGCTACGCCGACAGGCCGGCCCCGGGCGTGGCCGTCCTTTATGAATCCGGTCAGGAAATCCTGTGGTTTGCCCGACGGCCGTCCGCCCGCAAAGGGAATCCAGACAACCTTGTAGCCGGCCAGGTCCTGACGGTTCCAACTGCCATGCTCGCCGACGAACGCGCCCTCACCATATGGGCCACCCAATCCGCCCTGCGCCACGAATGTCAGGCCCAATGTCGCGACGTGCGAGCCGAGCGCATAATCGGGGCGTATCGCCTTGCTGACGAGATCGGGTCGTTGGGGATAGACGCGCGGATCGACGTTCTGTCCCCAATAGCTGTAGGGCCAACCATAGAAAGCCCCGTCGCGCACCGAAGTGAGGTAGTCGGGCACGAGTTGCGGTCCCAGTTCATCGCGTTCGTTGGCCACGGCCCAGAGCTGCGCACTGGCGGGGTTGATCGCAAGCGCCGTCGGATTGCGCACGCCTTGCGCATAAGTCCGATGGGCTCCGGTCTGGCGATCGATCTCCCATATTTCCGCGCGGTCCTGTTCAACGTTCAGGCCGCGTTCGCCGATATTGCTGTTGGATCCTATTCCCACGTACAGTTTCGATCCATCGGCCGAGACGGTCATCGCTTTCGTCCAGTGATGGTTGATGCGAGAGGGCAACTTCACCAGTTCCTGGCCCGGTGCCGCCGCCTGGGTCATGCCGTCTTGATAAGGAAACCGGATTACCGCGTCCTGGTTCGCGACATAGATATTTCCGTCGACATAGGCGAGACCATAGGGAGCATTGAGCCCCGTCGCGAACTCCGTGCGCAAGTCAGGTCGGCCGTCGTGGTTCGTATCGCGCAGCAGAGTTACGCGGTTACCGCCCTTCACCGACGTCTTTCCGAGCGATTTTATATAGCCTGCGATAAAATCCTTGGGACGCGACTTGGGCGCATCGGCGCCTCCCATCCCCTCGGCCACCAGAACATCGCCATTCGGGAGCACCAGGATCTGACGCGGAACCTTCAGATCCGTCGCAAAGGCCGTCACCGTAAAGCCGGCAGGCGCCTGGGGCGCTTCACGTCCCCATCCTGCCGGTGTCGCGATGTTCATCGGCGGCAGGAGTGTTTGGTGCTGCTTCGGCAGATCGGGCTGGGAACCTGTCTGGTCGAGATTGGATTCGCTCCTCCCGCAGGATGCGAGAACGAGCAAGAGTCCTGTCGTGCAGAAGGCAAAACCGCGAAGATTCATGGAGCCGTCTCCATCCTCTCGATCCTAGCACCCGAATAGGCGAGCCATCCTGCCGCCAGCGCAAGAACGGCGCTGATCACGGAAAGCACGAGCCCGAGCGTTCCTACAGACGCCCATCCGTCATGGCTGTGCTGGAAGGCGTTGATGAGGCCCGCTAGCCACGCGAGAGCGAGCAGTAATGCGTGCAAACGATAGTGCCTTCGAGACTGAGGCGGTCCCTTCCTCAACGCGGTGATGAGGGCCCAGAGCAATGCAAAGGCCCCGATCATCAGGACTGCGGTTATCAGCCACGCGGAAAAGTTGCTCCACTGGATTTCTGCCGTTTCGAGATAGGCAATGTCGGTGAGCAACGCGGTAGGAAAGAGGGCGACCGGAAATGCCAGCAAAACCGCCTGGAGCGGATTAAGCGCCGTGCGCGTCTGGCGCATGTTCCGGCCAAATGACTGGGGATTGGGCAAATTGGCTCTCCCGTTCGGAGATGAAGTCTTGCTATTCCCAATGCCCGGCGCGCCTTTTTGTTTCTTGCCTTGTCGTATTACAGCAAAGAATGGGATGTCCCAGAGGCTTACGTCACCGCATGACGCAAGATTGTTAATGGATGTCCGCCCTTGTCGGACCATCCATTTTGCCCTGGAAAACTTTCAGGTCGTCCAAGCCCGATCAATTCGGGCTCGAGCGCTTCCAAATCATCCACCTTCGCTGTCTTCCCGTTTGAAATACTCGAGCAGATGCGGCCAGAGGGCGGCCCGAGGTGAGCCTAGTGTCGGGCTTGCGCCCTCAGGCTGGCAGGCGGGGCACTCTTGTCCGCCGCTCGCAGATTGACCTCGGGTGGATAGGCCAAACTGATTTCATGGTGGCGAAAGCACGCCAGGATCGCGGCCGCGAGGCGGTCGCGGGCATCTGCCTCAAAGTCGGTTCCCTTCGATTCGAACTCCACATCGTAGCTGAGCCCCTTGGCGGCAAATCCATTGAGACCGCCGTGGATGAGAGTGTGACCTTCGCTTTCCACGACCTCCTTCAGTATTGCCGGAAGTTGCAGGATGAGTTCCGGCGGAGTCGCATAGCCAAGGCAGAAATCGAACTTGAAGCGGTTGTGAAGACGGCGGGTTGTGTTGAGGATCTCAAAATCCAGCAGCTTCTTGTTGGCGATAATCCGCTCTTCACCGGCAGCTCCCCGCACGCGGGTGGACTTGAGCCCGATTTCCTCAACGGTCCCGGCGCCGTCGTCATAGGCGATACTGTCGCCAATTCGGAACGGGCGATCGAAGAGAATCGCAAGCGCCGCAAACAGGTCTGCGAAAATGCCCTGCGCGGCAAGACCGATGGCGATGCCGCCAACGCCCAGGCCCGCTATCAAGCCGGTTACGTTGACGCCCAGATTTCCGAGCACGAGAACAACCGCGACAGCGAAAAGTGCGATCGTGACCAGCAATCGGATGATGCCGAGCGCACTGACCAGAGCCTTGCCGCCGTGGGATTGGTCACGGGTGCGATGCTCGATCGCGCCAAATACGATCTCTCGTAGCCACAGGGCGCTTTGAAAAACGACGACGATTGTAAAAAGCGTCCGTATCGTGGCGGCCAGGAGGGGCGGCGCATCGGAATAGGCCACGACAAGCCGGGCCGAGAGAAGGATCATGAAGGCCTGGCTGGTCTGGGCAAGAGCGCTGGCGACAATTCCGTACCAACTCGCGCTTCCCGCCTCTCGCCGGCAGAGTTTCACGCCCCATCGCCGCACGAGACTGAGCAGCGCATAGGCGGCCACGCCAAGTCCGATTGCCAGAGCAATATGGAATGAATGGGCCTGAACCCACCCAGATGCCTCGGCGAAGAGTGTTCTTGCTTGCTGATCGAGGCTCTGATGAATTGCACCGGGCGCTGCGAGAGCCGTGTGCGAAACGGTCGATGAGTTTTCGTTCATCCTCCAACCAAACGGAAACACGCCGGATTGTTCCCTACCGCCCTGATTTGCGACAAACTCGAGCAAGGACGGTGAAGCTCGTTAGACTTTGCAATGATCCAGCCAGGCATTCGTGGCCCGCGCTAGCGCTTGGCGCGTAATCTGGCTTGCGTGCTTTGGCCGGAAGCCGGTTCCCAACCAAAGACGCTCCGTCCGCCATATTCGTGCGAACGGGCCATTTCCTCTGCGATGAAGGTATCGAACGAGGGGCCTCTCGCCACCGCTTCGAGCGCGCGAGCCTGTTCGTCGAGCCGCCTGATCGCTGCCAGTTCCTCGCTCTGGCCCAGTTTGGCCTTGCGCACAGCGGACTTCATGACTGCGATCGTATGATCGTAGACTTTGGTCGGCACGGGAAATGGATGCCGGTCCTTGCCTCCGAGTGCCATCGAGAAGCGAGCCGGATCGCTAAACCGGCACGGCGCGCCGTGCACGACTTCTGCAACCATGGCCAGCGCGCGAACGGTACGCGCGCCCACGCCCGGGACGAGGAGGAGCTGCGAGAAATCCTTGGGTCCCATTTCCGCGGCCGCAGCCAGGGCACCGTGCAGGCGCTTCTCGATGATGTTTTCCGGACGGACCTCGTGGTGATCCGGCATGACCAGATGGGGCAGCATGCCTTGCTCAGGTGGGGCTTGCGGCGTGATACGGCGCAGTTCCCTCAAGATACCATCGGGGCCTGCGGTTCCCAGCAAATCAAGCTGACCGCTGCGCGAGCCTGCCGCGCGCCGGTCGGTCAGGTTGACGATTTCCCCCTGGCTCCGCCCTTCGATCGCAGTGTGCGGCGCATCGACAAAGTCCTCGATACCCTCGCTGAGCCAGTGATAGCGCCGGGCGTGCCGCCGGCTATCGTTCATGCCCTGCTGGATCACGACCCAGCGCCCGTCGTTCGCAACGATAAAGCCGTGCAGATAGAGATCGAAGCCGTCCTGAACTGCCGCGCTGTCGACTTTGGCAACAAGGCGGCTGGTGCGGGACAGGGCAGCGCCGTCAAGGCCGGTGCGCTCTCCCACCTGCAGAAGCTCGGCCGGCGTTTTGCGGCTGTGCCTGCCCCGTCCGCCGCAGACATGCAGCCCAAGATCTCCCGATAGGGGAGCCAATCCTCGCTTCAGCGCGCCGAGCACGCTCGTGGTGACGCCCGACGAGTGCCAGTCCATTCCCATGACCGCACCCAGCGATTGAAACCAGAAGGGATGGGACAACCGCCGCAGGAACTCATCGCGGCCATATTCGACGACAATGGCCTGCGTAATCACCGCACCGAGCTTGGCCATGCGCTCACTGAGCCACGCCGGCACCCGTCCGCCATGGAGGGGGAGATCTGCACTGCCAGCTCTCCTGCTCATCGGCGAATCCCGGCGCGCGCCGAGGGATCCCGCGGGCCCGGGTTCTCCTTCCCAGTGGCTGGGTGATCAGTGGCAGCTTCCATGGAACCGGTTTAGCACGGTGCGAACATAATGTGAACAGATGCACCGCTCCGGTGGACCAGGTTTTGGTCAGACCGGACTCCAGTCACTTTCAACCCACCTGCTTGGGTGGTTCCGAGGTGTCAGCGCTCGTCTGTTGTTCGACTTCGCAATTGAGTTCAGCGCCCAGTCTCCAGAATCGCCGAGCCCGGCCGAGCCTAGACGCTTCATGGGCGGGCCGTTGCCGACAAAGCGCCCGGCAGCACCGCCGGGATTTTGGCCTGACGCCGCGCGAGGCGCTTTGGGAATGATGCTCGTTCCACGGTCCTGCCAACTTCCTCACCCCTCCTTTGAAAGCTAACGCCGCCATCGTTTTCGCGTTCCAGAGGGATGTGCCGGCACAGCTTCAGTAATCGCAGCCGCAAAAAAGCACGTGCCTGATTATCGATCCGCCACCGATGCGCGAGGAGAGCGTTCTGGAATATCGCGCTGATTGAATGGAGGCAGATCTGGAAATCTCTCGTGGGGTCGCATTCCTATGGACGGTAAACTGTCTTCGACGCGTGCTCGGAGAGACTGGCTTCGTGGCTCCTTCTCCTGATCGGCTTTCACTTTCTCATCGCAGTGCAGGATCTCAGCCAAAGCGCATGGCTGCCGGTCTCACGCTGGCCAATCGACGTATGAGCTTTTCACGTCTGCTCGCGGCAATACTGATGAGCTCGATATTGGCTGCTTGTGCGACCATGCCGCCCAGAACGCCTTACAGTCTGGGCGATCTGGCGCAGACCTCGGCCGTGCAGGCACAGCCCGTCCGCTTTTGGGCCAAAGGCGATGACGCCGCTTATAGCCGGTGGGGCGAGACCTTGCGTCAGGATCGCGCGGCGAGCGGGCTCGCGGCGCCTGCAACGCTGCTGGCGCTTTCGGGCGGCTCGGATAAGGGGGCGTTCGGTGCCGGCCTCCTGACCGGTTGGTCCCGGACGGGATCCCGCCCCGAATTCGATATCGTCACCGGGGTCAGCACCGGGGCGTTGATCGCGCCTTTCGCGTTTCTGGGATCTGCGGAAGATTCCACGCTCACGGCGATCTACACCAATATCAGCAGCAAGGACATTTACCGCAAGCGAGTTCTGGGCGGCCTTCTCGGCGGTCCGAGCCTGCTCGACAGCCGGCCGCTCGCCGCGTTGATCGCGCGCTATGTCACCCCCGCCCTGCTCGACCGGATAGCTGCCGAGCATCGGCGGGGGCGGCGTCTGCTAGTGATGACCACGCAGCTCGACGCTCAGCAGGGCACGATCTGGGACATGGGCGCTATCGCTGCGAGTAATGAACCCGAACGCGCCGCGCTGTTTCGGCGTGTCCTGCTCGCTTCGGCAAGCATTCCCGGCGCTTTCCCGCCGGTACTGATCGACACGACCATCGGCGGTCGCCGGATCAGCGAGATGCACGTCGACGGCGGCGCCATCGGCGGTTTCTTCACGCTGCCGACAGGCTTGATCGCGGCCAACCCGGCCGCCCCGCGATCCAATGCCGCGATCTTCCTCATATACAACGGCGTCCTCGAGCCCGATTTCGAGATGGTGAAGCCCAGAACCTTGACCATCATGTCGCATGCCTTGAGGACGGTTCTCGGCCAGCTCGATCGAAACAATGCCGACGAGCTAAAGGCCTTTGCACGGGAACGCGGCATACCGTTTCATCTCTGTGCACTGGTGCCTACCGAAATCGATACCAAGGCCCCGCTGTTCGATCGCGACAATATGCGCGCACTTTATGCCATCGGCGAGGCTCGTGCGGGCCAGGCCAGCGGCTGCCTGAAGCGGCCGGCGCAGCCGGACGCGGGATTGGCCCCATGATGTCAGACTGAGCGGCGACATGTCTATCAGGCGGCGCGGGGCGGTCGCCGCCCGGGCTTTCCGAGGCGATCCGGTGGGCCTTTTGTGTAAACGTTGCGGCGAGTTTGCGACGCACGAGAAACCGGGAAAACGGGTAAGGCCGAAGTATTTCGTTCCGGCATGAATTTGAGCCCGCTTCTCGTTGAAATTCCTTGCAAAACTGCATGGCGAGCAAAGGGCATGGCCCTGCCGGTCAGGGATCAGGTTTGATCTTCCTGTCTGTGGCGTTCAATGACTTCCGGCTCAGCTTCATCCTCGTGTTCCAGTGATGTCCGTGCATTGGGATCATGCCTCAACAACTCATCGAGTTTGGCATGGATGGCCTGTGTGTCGCGGTGCTCGGCGCGTTGGATAAACAGTGTCATCAGCCATGTGGCGAGCGTCGCATAGCCATGCCAGTCCAATGTCTTCGGCTCAAAAATGGCCCATGCAGCGCAGTAGACGGCTAGAATGAGAAACGCCGCGGGGCGCGCCATGAGAACGCCGCAGCGCGTGAGCGTCGATCGGACATAATTCACGCGGACCTCCCTGCTTGTAGATCCCAAAGAAAAGACATTCATTAGACAATAGATGCCGCTTTCGTGTGATTTTGATCGGCGAAATCCAGCAAGCCTATTTTTTGCTGCGATGCAGATGGCGCCGGCGTGAAAAGGCGACTGTCAAATAACGAGAATCATTGGAAGATTAGCTCAGACGAATGCCGCGTTCGGAATTGGCCTCGAGCGGCCCAATGTCGAAGAAGCTCCACTGCTCAGGCACCAAGCGTCATCCGTGACGTTGGGTGGATGGCACTGCGCCAGGCGCAGACAATAACCGGTTGCCGATATTACGGAGGCACTGCGATGACCATCGCCGTCAACGGTACGATAGTTTCCCTGCCCGACGACCCACGCGTGTCACTGCTCGACTTGCTGCGCGAGCATCTTCACCTGCCGGGCACCAAGAAGGGCTGCAACCAGGGCGCATGCGGGGCGTGCACAGTCCTCGCCGACGGCGAACGCATTCTGTCCTGCCTCGCCCTGGCGGTGCAGTACGAAGGGCGGGCGATAACTACGGTTGAGGGCCTTGCTACGGATGAGGGGCTCCATCCCCTGCAAGCGGCCTTCATCGAACATGACGGCTTCCAATGCGGCTATTGCACACCAGGGCAGATCTGCTCTGCCATCGGCATGGCCGAGGAACTGCGGCGCGGCGTACCCAGTCATGTCACGCGGGACCTTGCCGCCCCCGTCATCGCGCTCACCCACGATGAACTGCGTGAGCGGATGAGCGGCAATCTCTGCCGCTGCGGCGCGCACAACGGCATCGTCGAGGCCATTGTCGAGACGTTCGCGGAACTGGTGCCATGAGCCCGTTTCGCTATGCCCGCGCCGCCGATGTCAGCGAGGCCGTGCAGCGAGCGCAGACTGCCGGGTCCCGCTTCCTCGGCGGCGGGACCAATCTGGTCGACCTCATGCGCGAAACAGTCGAGCGCCCCACTGCTCTCGTCGACGTCACCGGCATGCCCGCCGATATCGGTGAAAGCGCCAATGGCGGGCTCGTGATCGGTGCCGCTGCGCGCAATACCGCGGTTGCCGAGCATCCACTGATCCGCACCCGCTATCCCATGCTCTCGCGCGCCATCGTCGGGGGCGCCAGCGCGCAGATCCGCAATATGGCAACGGTCGGCGGCAACCTGCTCCAGCGCACGCGCTGTGCCTATTTCTACGACAACGGCGGGTCCCGCTGTAACAAGCGCCAGCCCGGCGAGGGCTGCGATGCCATCGACGGCTTCAACCGCTACCACGCAATTCTCGGCGCATCCCCCTGCTGCGTGGCTGTCCATCCGTCCGATATGTGCGTGGCGCTTGCGGCGCTCGACGCGGCCGTGAATGTGGAAAGCGTGCACGGCGCTCGCAGTCTCCCCTTCGACGAGCTCCACCGCCTGCCAGGCGATCTTCCGCAAATAGACACATGCCTGGAGCCCGGCGAACTCATCACCGCCCTGGTCCTGCCCCCGCTCTCCATTGCCCGGCACTCCACTTACCGTAAGGTGCGCGACCGCTCGAGCTATGCCTTTGCACTGATCTCGGTCGCTGCGGCGCTGGACGTGCAGGACGGCATCGTCACCGATGTCCGTCTCGCACTGGGCGGGGTAGCGCACAAACCGTGGCGCGCCCACGAGGCTGAAGCACTGATACGCGGCAAACCGCCGGAACCGGCCGTCTTTCTCGCCGCAGCAGATGCGGAACTGTCCGCAGCCCAGCCGCTGCCGGGCAACCGTTTCAAGATCGAACTGGCGCGTCGCACGATCGCAGCCGTGTTGAGCGAACTGGCGGGAGAGCAGGCATGAGCATCGCAAAAGACGCCAAGCAAGCGGCCCAGGGCGCAATGCAGGGAATGATGGCCAAGGCCGTTGCGCTGGCGCCCGACAGCTGGGTTCCCGGCGGCAAGCCCGACCCGCTGATCCAGCATCGCCATGGCCACGTCGGCCAGCCCGTCTCACGTATCGACGGCCCGCTCAAGGTAACGGGCAATGCACGGTTCGCGGCCGAATTCTCATTCGAAGGCATGGTCTACGGCGCGCTTTCCTACGCCACGATCGCGCGCGGTCGCGTCACTGCTTTGGATACTGCCGAGGCAGAAGCGGCGCCCGGCGTGGTCGCAGTGATGACGCATCTCAATGCCCCGCGCCTGACCCCGCCGCCGGTGTTCATGTCGGCTGCCAAGGCGGCCGGCGGGGACGATCTGCCGGTGATGCAGGATGACCGGGTGCACTGGAACGGCCAGCCCATCGCCGTCGTTCTGGCCGAGACGCAGGAGCAGGCCGATCATGCCGCTTCGCTTGTCCGCGCGACGTATGCGCAAGAGCCCCCCACCACCAGCTTCGCGCAGGCCATGGCGCAGGGCACTGCGCCCGGCCTGTTCATGGGGCAGCCGCTCCACAATGCCAGCGGCGATGCCGAGGCCGCCCTCGCCGCAGCAGAAGTGCGGATCGATCGCACCTATCGAACGCCCCGCCACAATCACAATGCCATCGAGCTTCACGCCGCAACCGTCGCCTGGGACGGCGACACACTGCGCATTCACGACGCTTCCCAACTCGTCGCCCACACCGCCTGGTCGATTGCGCGCATGTTCGGGATAGAGGAGAACCAGGTCGTCGTCACGTCACCCTTCGTTGGCGGCGGCTTCGGGGGCAAGTGTCTGTGGCAGCATCAGATCATCGCCGCTGCCGCGGCAAAGTTGGCGGGGCGCCCGATCCGCCTCGTGCTCTCGCGAGAGGGTGTCTACCGGCTGATCGGCGGGCGATCGCTGACAGAGCAGCGCGTCGCTCTCGGCGCAAACCGCGAAGGCCAACTCGCGGCGCTGATCCATACGGGCACCACCGCCAAGACCAGGCACAACGTCCTCCCCGAACCCTTTATCATGCCCACGCGAAGCGCCTACGCCGCCGAGACCATGTTGCTCGATGTGCAGACCGTGGAACTGGACATGCTGGCCAACACCTTCATGCGCGCGCCGGGAGAATCCGTCGGCACCTTTGCGCTGGAGAGCGCCATGGATGAACTTGCCGAAGCGCTCGGCATGGATCCCATTGAACTGCGCCTGCGCAACGAGCCGGAGAAGGATCCCCTCTCCGGCCTGCCCTTCTCCTCGCGCCACTTGTCCGAGAGCTGGCGCGCCGGCGCCGAGCGCTTCGGCTGGCACTTGCGCAGTCCGCGCCCCGCAGCTCACCGCGACGGGGAATGGCTCATCGGCATGGGCTGCGCCACCGGCACTTATCCGTATTACCGCATGCCCGGCGGCGCCGCGCGGATCACGCTGACCGACGAGGGCCGCGCCACGGTGGATATCGCTGCGCACGAAATGGGCATGGGCACCGCGACCGCCCAAACGCAAGTCGCGGCCGAACGGCTGGGCCTTCCCCTCGATGCGGTTGCATTCAACTATGGCGATTCCACTCTTCCCGGCGTGGTACTGGCGGGAGGATCCCAGCAGACCGCGTCCATCGGTGCCTCGGTTATCGCAGCGCACCGCGCGCTGGTGAAAGAACTGCTGCGGATCGCCGGGAACGATTCCCCTCTCGCAGGCCTCGGGCCGGACGAAGTGGCCGGGCGCGACGGGGGCCTCTGCAAGCACGACGCGCCCGATCGCCAGGAGAGCTATGCCTCGATCCTCCGGCGCGCCGGGCAGAAAAGCCTTACCGTCGAGGCGAGCCCGCCCGATCCGCTCGAAACCATGCACTGGTCGATGCACAGTCATGCCGCGATGTTCTGCGAAGTGCGCGTGAATGCGGTGACGGGCGAGCCGCGCATCAGCCGCTTCCTCGGATCGTTCGACTGCGGGCGCATCCTCAATCCGAAGACCGCCGCCAGCCAATTTCGCGGCGGCATCATCATGGGCATGGGCCTTGCGCTGATGGAGGAGACCCAGTTCGACGAGCGCAGCGGACGGGTGATGAACCCCAGCCTCTCGGAATATCACGTACCCGTGCACATGGACGTGCCGGAAATCGACGTGATCTGGAATGACATAGCCGATCCTCACACCCCGATGGGCGCCCGTGGCATAGGCGAGATCGGGATAACAGGCACCGCCGCTGCCATTGCCAATGCGGTCTTCAACGCCACGGGCAAACGGGTGCGCGATCTGCCGATCACGCTCGATAAATTGCTTTGACGTTTCGCCTGCGCCAATCCCGGAAACCCGTTCGCGCCTTCAAAGCCTCAGGCTCGGAGGCGAAGAACCCGTCGGAATGCATTCCGGGAATGTGTTGCCCTCCGGCGGGTTGAGGCGTTGTTCTCCTGCGGCACGGCGTCGATGGATTCTCACCTTTCCGATACAGCCGCTTTCGCTACCAACCGCGCGGCGTAATCCAGTTTGCGCACGATCGACGGCGAAAGGTGGAACGGATAGAGATCAGGCTGTCCCATCGCACGGTTCATGGCATTCATGCTGAACGACAGCGGCGCCATTCTTTCGGCGAGCTGTGCCGCGTCGGCCGTGTAAGGATCTAGCACAGGGGACGAGGGAGAAGAACCCGCCCATTCCTCGATCGAGGACAAGGAAAGGCCAAAACCGCCCGCAGTGGCCAGCACGTCGACGATATGCAGATAATGGGCAAACGTTTCGGCGAAGTCCTCCCAAGGGTGCGAAGTAGCATAATAGCTGACGAAATCGTCGGTCCACACTTTGCCGTTACCGCTGCCATAGTGCGCCTGGAGGCTTGCCTGATAGTCGGCTGTCTCGTCGCCGAATACCTGCCTGAATGCCTGCAGCTCGTCCGGATCATTGCCGATCAAGCGCGACCAGAAATGATGCCCCACCTCGTGCCGGAAATGGCCCAGAAGCGTGCGATAGGGTTCGCCCACCGCGTGCCGGATGCGCTCGCGCTCGGCATCGTCGGCCTCGACGAGATTGAGCGTGATAACGCCGCCATCGTGGCCGGTAAGGATTTGCGGCGTTCCCGCAGCTTCGGCTGCGCGATCGTAAAGAAAATCGAAGGCCAGTCCCCGCCCGCCTGCCTGCCCGGCTACTTTGGTCTCCAGCGGCAGGTGCAATTTCAGAAGCGTATGGAACAATCTGCGCTTGGCTTCCTCTATCCTAGCCCATCGCGCGGGTACGGAGGGTCCGGCGAGATCGGGAATTGTGCGGTTATGCCGGCACGCACGGCATAGGGCGGTCGGTTCGTCCTTCTCGACAAGCCAGTTGCAGATCTGAAAATCGTCGTTGTTGGCGCAAACGACAACCTCGGCCGAGGCGCCGCCGTCATCACGCCACTGGGTCGCATTGTCTGCAAGAAACCGGAAAGTGTCCGCGGCGGGATCATACCCCAGCGTGACAGAGCACCCAGGACAGAGCCGCGCTTCGAAATGGAGCAGTCGGTGGCAATTCGGGCAAGGAAATGCACGCATCTGATCATCCCAGTCTTGTGTACTCGCAGGCCGGTCGGCCGGGCAAATCAGCCGTTGACCACAGTCCCGCCGTTGGGATGGAGCACCTGCCCGCTCATGTAGCTGGCATCCTCGCAAGCCAGGAACAGGAATGAAGGCGCCACCTCGTTGGGCTGTCCGGGCCGTCCCATCGGTGTGCTTTCGCCAAAATGCTCCAGCTTTTTCTCGCTGGCCCCGCCGCAAGGATTGAGCGGTGTCCAGATCGGACCAGGCGCAACGGCATTCACGCGGATGCCCTCGCCTACCAGATTTTCCGAAAGCGAACGCGTGAACGCCGTGATCGCCCCCTTGGTCGCGCTGTAGTCGAGCAATTCCTTGCTTCCCTTGTACATCGTGACGCTAGTGCAATTGACAATGGCAGCGCCCGCCTTGAGGTGTGGCCGAACCGCCTGCACCATGAAGAACATGCCAAAGATATTGGTCTGGAATGTGCGGCGAAGCTGTTCTTCGGAAATGTCTGTAACGTCCTTGTCGGGGTGCTGTTCGCCGGCATTATTGACGAGCACGTCGATCCGGCCGAACGCCTTCATCGTCTCCCGGGCAACATGATCGCACATTTCGGTAGAGCCCACATCCGCCCGGATCGTGATGGCGCGGCGACCTTCGCCTTCCACGATGCGCCGGGTTTCCTCGGCATCGTCGTCCTCCAACAGGTACACGATTGCGACATCCGCACCTTCGCGCGCAAAGAGAGCCGCCACCGCCCGCCCGATGCCGCTGTCCGCTCCGGTCACGATTGCCACTTTGCCGGCAAGGCGGGAGGACCCCGGATAACGCGGCTGCCATTGAGGTTGCGGCTCCAGCTTGCTTTCGTGCCCCGGCAGGGCATCTTCATGGATCATCGGTGCGGTCTCGGTCATGATCGGCTCCTTCCTCGAGAAAACGAAGCGGGGCAGCTTTGGTTGAGGACTCTCCGTCATTCCGCCCCGCTATCGGAGCAGCTGGCGGCGATCTGACCGATCTCACTCGTCGCCGTATTCGCCCTCGTCGGATTCCTCGGGAGATCGTCTCCCGCATATTTGCCGCTCACGAATTCGAGAGGATCGAGGTCGAGACGGGCGACGACCTCCCCTGCCGCGTCGCCAGAACGGATACTTCTGAACCATCTTCAAGGTCGATGATGGTGCCGTTATTGTCACGCCCACGAAGGCTGAGAACTGAAGCAATGGCGTTAGCTCCTGTGAGACCAGTCGTAAATTAGACCTCTGACAGGTCAAAGGTTCGCCAACTTGCCCCAGGACGCCGCCGACCTTCCTGCCGTTCAGGATCGAGCACCGGTCTGGCGAACCTATCGTCCCTTGGGGCGTTGGAACCAGACGTTACTGGAGACGATCGATGGCGCGTTTCGGATATAAGCTGATGAGCGAGGAGCACGGGCCCAAGGCACTCGTTGCCAACGCTCTCGCCGCCGAACAGGCGGGGTTCGATTTCGTCTCGATTTCCGACCACTACCACCCGTGGCTGTTCGACCAGGGGCACGCGCCATTCGCCTGGAGCGTGCTTGGGGCGATCGCGCACGCGACGTCCAAGGTCGGGATCACAACCGGATTGACCTGCCCTATCATCCGCTATCACCCCGCGATCATAGCTCAGGCGGCCGCAACCATCGCGGTCATGAGCGACAATCGCTTTTCGCTCGCCATTGGCGCAGGCGAACGGCTCAACGAGCATGTCACGGGAGAACTCTGGCCGTCGATCCCGGAGAGGCACGCCATGCTGGAGGAAGCCATCGACATCTTCCGCCTCCTGTGGTCGGAGGGCGCGCACAATTTTCAGGGCGCCTACTTCACCGTGGATCACGCGCAGGTTTTCGACCTGCCGAACCAACTCCTTCCCATCGTTCTGGGCGTCAGCGGCCCGGCATCGATCGAACTTGCCCGGGCCAAGGCCGATGGGATCATGACGACGGATCCCGATCGGGCAATTGCGAGCAGCTTTCCGCATGGTCCGAAATACGTCGAAGTCGCCCTCGCCTACGCGTCCAGCGAGGACGAGGGACGAAAGATCGCGCATGAGCGCTTTCGCTTTTCGGCATTCGACTGGTCCGTCAACAGCGAGATACCGACCGTCGAGGGTTTCGAGACCGCGACGAAGTTCGTCCGGCCGGACGACCTCGCCGATAGGATCCCGGCCGGCCCCGATGCGGGCAAACATCTGGAGGCGATCGAGAAAGCGCTCGATGCCGGTTTCGATCACATCGTGTTGACGGGCATTGGCCCGGATCAATCCGGGTTCATCCGCTTTTTCGAGGAAAGACTGCGCCCGAAACTGGAAGGATAGTCAGCCACTCTGGACTCCGCTTCGTTAGATCGGCGACCGCAGATTCATCCGCTTGTGAGGCTATGAGACAGATACACTGCTGCTGGGTACGGATCCCGACTTCCGTTTGAAGAATGCTGAATTCTGAACCGGGAGAACGTGATGATCTCAGGTTCCGCGTTTGGCACGATTCTCGATCTGGTACGTCAGCCAGCGGCAGAACATCCCAATGATCGATGTGGCTACGCCGGCAAACAGGCAGCCCATAAGCAGCGGGTCCTCCTTTGCCTTGGGCCAAGACACAATCGCGAGGAGGATGACGCTTGCTGTGGAAACCAGATAGCCGAATGTCTTGAGCATTGGCAGCGTCAGCCACCCGAAAACCCGCACTTCTGAGGGTGGTCGCTCAATATTCACGATCATCTCCTTCATCGCCTCGTCCGATAAAGCGTAGCATCGACAATGCCGCCCTACAGCCAGGGCGGCGCCTCCATGTTATGTCGAGGCGGCGCCGCGAGCGTTTACGCGCTGTTCGTTTCCCGTCATTTACCGAGCATGCGTAACCCCAGCAACATCGTGAGGGTTGCGCGCGGCTTTGGTTGCTTCTGCGGCTTTGCCACCACGGGCAACTGGCCAGCCCTCCAGGCGTTCAGCTCATCGGTCACGTTTACGCAGGCAGAGGATGAGTCGGCATGGAATCCCGGATCGACATCAATACAGCTACGGCCGAGGAACTCGACACTGTGGACTGCCTGACGGGCCATGGCTTTGAGATCGTGCGCTACCGCGAAGACCGTGGCCGCTTTACCGCGGTACATCAACTCGACGAAGTGCCCGGACTTGCCGGAAAGGTAGATCAAAACGCGCCTCTGACCGTTAGCGCTCGAAGATCGATCGACTGAGATCCGTCATGGAACAGCTGCTTGACTGTCTTGTTATCGGTGGCGGGCCTGCCGGGTTAACCGCAGCGATCTACCTGGGTCGCTTCCACCTCAAGCTGGCGATAATCGATGACGGAAACAGTCGGGCTGCGCTGATCCCCCATACGCGCAACCACGCGGGATATCCTGGAGGTATCTCCGGCAAGGAATTGCTCGGCAGGATGCGCGAGCAGGCGGCGGAGTTCGGCGGCAACATCATTTCTGGTTCTGTTACGAACCTGAAGCGGAGCGCTGGCGGCTTTAAGGCCGAACTGGGAAAGCTCCGCCTGACGGCAAGGACAGTCCTGCTTGCGACAGGCGTTGTGAACAATCGCCCGGACCTGCCTTGCGCGGTGCACGACGAGGCGCTTGCCAGAGGCTTGATCCGCTACTGCCCAATTTGCGATGGTTATGAAGTCACGGACAAAAAGGTCGCAGTCCTCGGCACGCATACCCACGGCTACAACGAGGCGATCTTTCTCAGAATGTACAGTCGCTTGGTGACCTTGATCGCGCCCGACAGCTGCCACGACCTTTCAGCGCGGCAAAGGGAAATGCTGGGCAATCTGGGCGTGCACCTGGTCGACGGCCCCTGCTCGTCGTTGCAGCTTGAGGACAGAGCTATCCTGGTTCCTACCCCCGAGGGCATTCTTGCGTTCGATACCGTCTATCCCGCGCTTGGATCGCAAATCCGCTCCGAACTCGCGAGCGCCCTTGGCGCCGAATGCAGTGCCGACGGGTGCCTTGTCGTCGACGCGCACCAGCGAACGACGGTTCCGGGGCTCTACGCGGCAGGCGACGTGAGCAAAGGGCTGGATCAAATCAGCCACGCGATGGGCGAGGCCGGCGTGGCGGCGACAACTATCCGGAATGACCTTGCAGAGCAGAGCCCGCTCGCCCGCTAATTCTCTTCAGAGCGTAGCAACAAAGCCAGTTCGAGCTTCGTTTCCTCATGGGTGCGATTGCCGTGTTGATCGCTTTTGCGGTCTCCAGCTTCAGGAATTTCTTATGGATCGCTTCTTCACTGCAATCGCTTCCAAAGCAGCGAACTGGATGGGCCGCCCCTCGGCCTTCGTTGTCGCGGTGGCCGCTGTCATTCTCTGGGCCGTGAGCGGCCCGGCGCTCCATTACTCCGACACCTGGCAACTGATCATCAACACTGCCACCACGGTCATGACCTTCCTTGCGGTATTTCTGATTCAGAACAGCCAGAACCGCGACGGCGCGGCGATGCAGGCCAAACTCGATGAAATCCTGCGGTCTCAGGAGAGCGCCCGGTCCCAGTTCGTGGGCATCGAGCATCTGACCGATGCGCAAATCTGTGAAATTCGCGCCGCGCTGGAAAAAGACATACGCTCTGAAGGCGACAAGGATCGCTCAGTCACCCGGACGGTAGACAGCCTACTGTCCCGCTACTGAGCGCTCCCGGAGACACCGGGACAGGCCCACTCCGGATCGGGATAGCGAACCTCCAGCCCGATTAACGAGGGTAGCCAGAATGAACGACCTCGCTAACTGGATTGCCCCGATTGCCACCATGACAGCCGCAATGATGACGGCCGCCAATATCGGCGCCCGCGTGACCGGGTGGGGCTTTGCCGTGTTCACCCTGGGCTCAATTTGCTGGACGATAGTCGGCATTGCGTCGGGGCAACCCTCTCTGATTGTTGCAAATGCCTTTTTGACGCTGGTCAATCTTGTCGGTGTATGGCGCTGGCTGGGACGCCAGACCGCCCACGAAGATGGCGCCAGGTCGGCAACCTCGGCGAGCCGCAGATCGGCCAGCGCCACCCTTTTCACGGCAGCGGGCTTGAAGGGCATGCCCGTGGTTACGGCCAACGGCAAACACGTCGGGAAAGCCGTTGATGCGCTTATCGAATGCCGCTCCGGTAAGATCAACTACGTGGTTGTGGCCACCAGTGCAGTTGGGGGACTGGATGAAGTTCTACGCGCCGTATCTGCCGGAATGATCAGATTTGGCTGCGATGCGCTGGCGTTGGCGCTTTCCGAAGCCGACTTTGAGCAAATCGAACCGCTCGAGACAGATGAATGGCCCGCCTCCGTCCATGGCGGGTGACCTCCACCGAGAGAGCGGAACTCTGCCAATACGGTCGGGCTGTCGGCGTTGCCTTGGGCGCGCGTACGCGCCTGCTCGAGGACTTCACACTTCGGCCACACCGAATCGGGCCAAGTTCAGTCTATTGGTTGCTGAGTTCCAACCCGCCGCAAAGAGGACAACCGATCCAATTGAAATCTTGACCGGGCGCCTGCGCTCAGTGAGCTTGAATGCAAGCCGGGGATGAAGAAATGAAACTGAATCGAAGAGCATTGATGGGTCTGGGAGTCGCAGCGCTCTTTCGGTTTCCGCGCGCGGCCGACGCAGAAATACTGAAAGTGCCGCTCGTTGATTCACTAAATCTGACGGTCGTCGTCGACAATTTCGCCAACGTATTCATGACGGAATTCGAACGCCCCGATATATCGGTGTCTCCCCCGCACCCAGCACGGGACTATCATCAGACCTACTCTGCCGAATGGGGCTATTCGCTTCTTGCCCGCAGCACGCCGGGCTCTGGAGCGACACCAAAAAACGTTCTCATTGATTTTGGCTACACATCGCAGGCATTGCTCAACAACCTTGTGCTGATCGGTGCCGATCCGGCTACGCTTGATGCGATGGTGCTCAGCCATGGACATTACGACCATTTCGGGGGGCTGGATGGCCTGCTGGGAACTGCAGCGGTCCGTCGTGGCACACCCTTGTTCGTCGGCGGCGAGGAAGCGTTCTGTGCAAGGCTGCGCGGTGTCACACCCGGGACATCATCCTTCGGCGCAATTGATCGCGCTGCACTGGGACAGGCCGGCATTCAGCTCGTCGTGTCGCCGGACCCACAGTCGGTCGCCGGACAAGCGTTCACCACGGGCGAAATTCCGTTCGTAACGACCGAACGTCCTCGCGTCCCGACTGCGATGCTTCCGGGTCAGAACTGCAACCGCGCCTTGCTCGATCCGGCAAAACGCGATGTCGATTTCATTGTAGATGACGCGATCCACGAATTGGGAACCGTGTACAACGTGGCAGGCCGCGGGCTGGTCGTCATTGGCTCATGCAGTCATCGCGGCATCATTAACACCGTGCGCCGCGCACAGGCTGTTTCCGGCGTCAATCGCATCCACGCCATTGTCGGAGGGTTTCATCTCGTCCCGCCCCAAACCAGGGCGCAGGCGTTGGAGACGGTGGCGATGATGCAGGCAATCGATCCCGACTATGTCATTCCCGGCCATTGCAGCGGCGACGTGTTCATCGCTTCCGCCTCGGAAGCGATGCCAGACAAGGTCATTCGATCGGTGGTCGGTGCGAGCTATCACTTCGGGCGGCGAAGCTAGAAGCGCGCCTTATCCTGGACACCCTATCTGGCTGCTTCCCTGAAATTGCGCGAGAGTGACCGTTACCTGAGGGCCAAGCCGATCGTCGGAATCACGCAAACCGATAGGGGCCGCCTTTGTCGAGTGCCGCCTGATAGGCGGGTCTTGCCTGTATCGTTTCGAGCCAGATCCCGGTCATCGGCCGGCCGATAGTCAAGAAGCCGCGATCCCTTGCTGCTTCGAGCGGAAAGCTCATCATGATGTCGGCTGCCGTGAATGTGTCTCCGGCAAACCAGGGACGGGCGCTCAATTCGCGCTCCACGAAATCCAGATGCACGTCGATCATGGGTTGCAGGCGCTTCTGCGCCACTTTTCCCAGAACTGGTATGCGCTCCAGCACCAGATTGACCAGAAGCGGCGGCATCAACGAGCCTTCGGCATAGTGCAGGAACTGGCGATAACGCATCGCCGCATCCTCGCCATAAGGCTTGCCAAGCCGGCCGTCTGCCTTGTCGACAAGGTATTCGGCGATCGCGCCGGTTTCCACGACGATACGGTTCGCGCCGGATGGATCGCGATCGACCAGCACCGGCGATTTTCCCAGAGGGTGCACAGAGCGCAGCTCTGGCGGCGCGAGCATCGTTTTCGGATCGCGTTCATAGCGCTTGACTGCATAAGGAAGGCCAAGTTCCTCAAGCATCCACAGCACGCGCTGCGATCGCGAATTCTCCAGATGGTAGACGGTGATCATCGCCATTGGGTTCCATTGCGGGGACACAATCAGACCAACGGTCGGTTCCGCACTTGGTTGCCCGAGCGCGCCCTGGAGCTTGGGCAACATTTGCAGGATTTACAAAAGGAAAGCCCGCCGACCCCCACGATCGGCGGGCTTTCCCGCCCCGAGCCTGTGCTCAGGGCATCAGCACCGTATCCACCACATGAATGACGCCGTTGGACTGCATGACGTCGGCGATAGTGATCTTTGCGGTGCCACCCTTGGCATCGGTCAGATACCAGGCACCGTCCTTTTCCCAGGCAGTCAGCTTCTCGCCTTCGACAGTCGTGAGCGCGGCCTTGCCGCCGCCCATCTTCGCTTTCGCGGCGATATCCCTGGCGGTCAGGCGCCCGGGAACGACATGATAGGTGAGCAGCTTGGTCAGCGTCGCCTTGTTTTCCGACTTCAACAACGTGTCGACGGAACCGGCAGGCAGCTTGGCAAAAGCTTCATTGGTCGGCGCGAAGACGGTGAACGGCCCTGCTCCCTTGAGCGTGTCGACCAGACCCGCTGCCTTCACCGCAGCGACTAGCGTCGTGTGGTCCTTTGAGTTGACGGCATTGTCGATGATGTCCTTCGATGGATACATTGCGGCGCCGCCGACCATCGGGTTAGCTCCCATGCTTGCCGCCACGATCGGCGCGCCGGCGGCGAGCAGCGCCGCGCCAGCGAGCGAAAGAGAGAGCTTCGTGAGGATATTTGACATCCTGGCATCCTTCCTGTGTCGCGCGTCCCGAAAGGCGGGCGTGCATGACAGCTACGACGGCGGGCTGCCGCTGGATGCAGTCAGATCAGTGATATTTTTCCGGAAGCGATCGGGGTGGAACTGGGGGCAGCGTGGGGCGCGCCGACACCCGGCTCCATGGTGACAGCCAGTGTCGCGCCTTCCGTCATGTACGCTCGGAGCGCGGCGCCGACCAGGACATGACTTTCGGCATCGCGCGGAATCAATCCCAGCGATCGCGGCTTACCATCATCCGGAATGATCCAGAGCTCGGGCTGCAATGTGCCCGGCTTTATGCCGGACGGACGTAGCGCAAGCCGTCCGCTTGCAGGATCAAAGCGGGCGAGAACCACGGGGCCATCGGGCGCCCCGGTCAACTGGGCGATGACGACTTGTTCCGTGCGTTGCGGATTACCTGCCGTGGTGGCGGGCGAGAGACGCAAAACCAGCATCAGCGCTAGCGAGGCAGCAACCAGACCCGCCATGAGCGCGCTGCCCTGCCAAATGCGCAACCGCCGATTGCCAGGGTCAATTGAAGACGTAGCACCGGCAATGCCCGTCTCGATCCTTGCCCATAGGTGCGAAGGTGGCTGGATCGGAGCGTACTGGTCATAAAGTGGTTCGAGCCGTCGATCCCATTCGTGGATCACCTCAGGCGCGAAGTTGGGATCGGCCATAAGGCGCCGAAGTGCGTCTGCACGCTCACTTGCGCTCAGAACGCCAAGTGCCAGTTCGGCAACCAGAGCATCGCGCTCGTCGGGAGGCAACGGCGTATCAGCCATCACCGATACACTCCTTCAGCCGCTGCATCCCACGTCGAATCCAGCTTTTCATGGTACCGAGCGGCACGGCCATGCGCTCTGCCAACTCTGCATAAGTCAGGCCATCGAAAAAGGCGGCCCGAATGGAATCGCTTTGCCGCTGCTCCAGTTCGTCAAGACAGAACACTATGCGCGCCTGAAGCTGGTCCTGCTCGATCCGTTGGTCGGCCGGCAAGGTATTGTCGGCGATCTGGTCAGCGGTCTCTTCCGGCGGGACGGTGCCGGCAGTTCCAAGCCGGTGCGATGCCCGGCTCCAGTCGATCGCGGCATTGCGCGCTATCGCACAAAGCCACGTGATCGGGCTGGAACGTCCGGGATCGAACCTGTCGGCCCGATTCCACACCTTGATGTACACGTCCTGCAAAATATCCTCCGCAGCCTCTCGGTCAGCGGAGATACGCAGGCACACGCCGAATAGCTTCGCCGATGTCTTCTCATAGACTTCGCGGAGTGCTGATCGCTCGCCGCAGGCCACCCTGCCCAACGCGGCGATCAGTTTCTGGCGCTCGGCGTCTGCATCTTCCACGGACCCAGCCTATCAGTCTGGGACTGTGTTTCAAACTCCCTGATGGCTCTGAGCTGTCTGCGCCAAAGCGGTGGAACTTTCTGCGCGACATCGCTCGTGTTCTGGCGAGCGGCGTCGCAGTTCTCAGGTTCTTGAGGCCTGGAACCAGTACGGGACTGTCAACGCTCTTTACCTCCCAGTTTACAAAAGCCCGCCGCCATCGACGTCGATCACCGATCCCGTGACGAAGGCGTTGCTCATGGCGAAGAGATAGGCGTGAGCCAGATCTTGCGGCGTGCCGACCCGCTCCACCGAAAGCCCGGCTGCCACGCGGGTAAGAAACGCCGTACGGACATCGGACCCGGTCTCCCCCCAGGTTGGGGTGTTGTGGATTCACATTCGAAGTGCAACGGTTGAAGAGAGCATGCCTCGGCGGGTGTTTTGAAGTCGAGGCATTTTCGCGGTGTATTGTTGTAGCGTTGGATGATGTCCTCAAAGTGGGCAGGCGAGAGATCCTCGATGTTGGTCTTGCGCGGCAGGTCGCGTCTGAGGCGGCCGATGGCGTTTTCGACGCCGCCCTTTTGCCATGGGGCATGGGGGTCGCAGAAGAACGTATCGATGCCGAGACGGTGCAACCTGTGGTGCTGTGCAAACTCGGTGCCGTTGTCGAGGGTCAGGGTTTGGCGCAAGGCGGCGGGCCAGGGCCGCAGCATGGCGGCGAGCAGGTCGGCGGTGCGCCGGGCCTTTCGGTCGGGCGGATGGCAGATCAGGGTGTAGCGCGAGGAGCGTTCATGGGCGACGAGGATGGCCTGGCCGTATCGGGCGAAGAGCATGAAGTCGGCCTCCCAGTGGCCGGGCCGGGACCGATCCGCGGCCTCGTCCGGGCGCATGGCGATGGGTTGGCGCTTGGCGATGAAGCGGACCGAGGATCCGCCGGGCTTGCGGCGCCATCCGCGGCGATGGCAGCTGGGTGGCCTGCAGAACCCGATAGCCCGTCGCCGGACTGAACCCGGCCTTCGCCGCCGCCAAGGCGACGGGGTCATAACGTCTGTTGGTCATGAAAAGTCTCACTTGATGATCGTTGATGTGTCGGCCGGCCACACGTCAGGTCCTCCTCCCCGGAAAACCCGATGCATAGCGGCCACCACGACCATCACAGGCACCCGGCAAAGAGTGCCTCCGGTGTGTCGGGACCGGCTACGGGCTACGCCCTACGCCGATCCCGACACACCGGATTCTCATCTTGATTGTCGCGCTTTCTCGTCCAGATCGCCGCGCAACAGTCGATGCCGAGCGATCCAGAGCTGCCGCGATCTGGCGCAGTGATTGCCCGTCTTCATGAAGACGGGCAATCGTACACCGCTCTTCCAGATCAAGCTGTTCGTAAGCTCTTCCCATGACAACACCATAACCTGGTGTTGCACTTCGTTTGTGAACTTGGCTGTCCACAATGCCTGGACTGACGACATTGACACGGCGCGGGGCCAGTTCTTTCGCCAAATGGCGGGCCGCCGCATCGGTAGCGGCGTTGACTGCGCCCCTAACCATGCTGCCAATGCCATATTTGCGGGACACCTGGCCTGAGGTAAATGTTATCGCCGCGTGAGCCGATAGATGAGGCAGGGCCAATCGAACGGCATGGATTGCGCCAAAGAGTTTGATGTCGAACGCCAGCGACAGGTCGTCGGGATCAAGCAGGGGCAACGCCGTTGCCGTGCTTCTCGAACCTGCCGTATATATGAGGTGATCGATAGGACCAATGGCGGCGAAGGCGTTGCCGAGCGCATCGAGATCGCAGGCATCGAGTGCGATTGGTTGCACGCCTTGGGGAGCGCTGCCGGATCGGCTGATGGCAACGACCCGGGCGCCCTTCGAGCGCGAAAGTTCGGCCACTGCTGCGCCGATGCCGCTTCCGCCCCCGATCACGACAACGGTTTGCCTGGAAAGTATATCGCTCATGTTCTGGGTACTTCTCATGAAAGGAAGGCTTGGCACGAACTGGGCGATATGCCGCGAAATAGCTGCGAGCAGGGCAGAAAACTGCGCCGAAACGTGGGTTTGGTGCTCCGCCCAAGCGGAATTCGCGATTTCCTCGATCATGGTCGTTTCACGGGTCGAGGCGCTGCCAGACCGAATAGGCGACTATTCCGCTACTCGATGCACCGGCTGGAACGGCATAAGTCAGAAGGCCATCCTTGAAGGTATAGTCACGCTCCTGCCGTTTGCCCTGCCAATTGGGAAAGGAGGCGGCTGTCACATCGAACACCAGCTTGTGCCTAGCCCTGTCGATCGCGACGGTGCCAAAGTGCGTACTCGATCCCACCACCGCCTGCCGGTATTCTTCCGTCGTACCGCGTGCTTTATCCCCGCTGGCAAAGGAAGGCCGGCCGACCCTGTAAATCTGCATGTTGTATCGGTGTGCAGCATCGATCGTCAGCAGGCCAAGCGGATGCTCCCCGTAATTGGTCGAGCGCGTGCCATCGGCCTTGATCTCGTAGGCGGAGACCATCGTCCATGTGCCCTGCAGCGAAGTGATGTCTTCCCGAGATTGCGCCGCCCCGGGGGCGGCCCCGGATAGCAATGAAGCAGCGGCGATAGACGCAAACGAGACGCGATGATTCACGGCGGCCTCCATGTAACTTCTTTGTGCGGTTACATCAGTTGCGCCGATCCGAGAAACCTGTCAATAAGGTTACATGAGAAAACATCGCACGGCGGTTTCCCTCCCCGAGGATCGGGATGGCTTTCGGTTTCGAGGCGGCAACGCCGCAATCGATCTGGCAGCGACGCTTCAGGGCAGACTCAAGCCCGCTCCTCGCGAGTTGCTGGCAACGCCGGAAGATCTCGACCGTTGGCTGGTATCGGCAGGGATGGTGGCATCCTCGCCCGGTGCGACAGAGGCAGACCTGGCAACAGCTTGCTCCCTACGGGAGGCGATTTTCGAACTCGCTGGAGGGCTGGAAGGGTCGGACTTCGACGCTGATGCACGCGATGAGCTCAATCGCATCGCCGCAGCCCCGGCGGCGGCGCCGGTCCTGGGTGCGGACGGCGGGCTTACGCTCGATGGATCGGTCGCGGGTCTATTGTCGTTCCTGGCAAGGAAAGCAGTTCACCTGTTCGGCAACGAGGACGCGGCGAACATTCGCCAATGTCAGTCGCCTACCTGTACGATCCAATTCGTAGACACTTCGCGCTCTGGTGATCGGCGTTGGTGCTCGATGTCGGCCTGTGGAAACAAGGCCAAGGTCGCAGAATTTCGGCGGCGCAAGCGAACGCCGCCAACCGACGTGTGACGCCGGCCAAAGAACGCACATTTCGAGTCCCCTCCCATTTGGGCGGGGATGAAAGGTCACGGCAGGAGCGAGCGCTCGAGAGCCTCCTGCCGTGAGATCTGAAACTTCAGGTTACGGCCGACAGTCTCTGGCGAACCGCAATATGTCGAACCGTCATGCCTCAAGGCACTCTTCTGCCGCGACCGAAGAAATAGCCAAGAACAAGGATTACGACCGCAACGAGCAAGAAGAGCTTTGCAAGGCTGACAGAAAGACCTGCTACTCCGCCAAAGCCCAGAAGCGCCGCGATCACCGCGACAACGGCAAAAATTATGGCCCAGCGAAACATGAGGGCTCTCCTTTATGCAAACGCTGCGCCGACCTTTTCGAGCAGCTCTTTCTTCTAACCTTCGGCCTGTCCCTATGTTCCGCGCGATGTTGCGAAAGCCGAAGCGAGTAAAAGAAAGCGAGCTTCCTATCTTCGCGGCATTGGTCTCTCGTAGCTCTGGCAGCTCACGCCCTGTCCTTTCGTGAAGCGGGCCATTACGCGCCCGCGGGCGTACCCGCATCCTGATCGGGAGGGAGCGCGATGGGGGTAACGGCACAGATGGTGCGCAGTGCCTTTTTCAATCCTTCCTCGACGGTCGGATGATAGAAGGGCATGGCCAGAAGCTGCGTCGCAGTTAAGCCGCCCTGCACCGCCCAGGCCAGCATGTGCGCCAGATGCTCGCCCGCAGGCGCGATCAGATCGGCTCCGATCAGCCTGCCGTCGGGCGCTGAGGCGTAGAGAGTCAGCACCCCGCAATTGAGCCCGTCAACGCGCGCGCGGCCCTGATCGGAAAAATCCGCCGATCCGGTGACGGCGCCCTCCTCCTCCGCCTTGCCGATCGTGGCCAGCACCGGTTCGGTGAAAGTGATGGCAAAGGGCGTGTTGCGCGCCGCCGGGATCGGCGCGGGATAGGCAGCGGCGTTGCGGCCGGCGATGGCGCCCTCGTGCGAAGCTTCGTGCAGAAGCGGCAGATCCGCCGCCGCATCTCCTGCCAGGAAGACAGCGCTTTCCCCGCAGCGCATCGTCGTGCGCTCATGCCGGGGAACGCCGTGATCGTCGAGGTCGAGCCCGGCCTTGTCGAGATCGAGCCCGCCCAGCTGCGGCTTTCGCCCGACGGCGACGAGCACCTTGTCAAATTCCGCCTCGCCCATGCTCGCGCCGCTCCAGTTCAGGCGCACGCCACGCTCTGCAGTATTGGGCGTGACTTCAACGCCGAGATGCAGGGCGAGATCATCTTCCAGAACCTCGCGCAGCCGGCCATGGACTTTGTTGCAGCGCACTTTGGCCATGCGCTCGCCCTTGTCGAACAGCGCGACTTCGACGCCAAGGTGGGCGAACGCCTGCGCCAGTTCGAGGCCGATGGCGCCCGAGCCGACCACCGCAAGGCGCTTCGGAAGGTCCGCCAGTTCGAACACGGTGTCGCTGGTGAGCGCTGCCTCCCCCAGCGCCGCGAAAGGCGCGGGCAGGATCGGCGCAGAGCCGGTAGCGATGACGATCGCCCGCGCTTCCACGCGCCGCCCGTCGTCGAGAATGAGGCGGCCGGGCCCCTCGAAACGGGCGTGTGCGTGGATCGCCACGTCCTTTGGCAGCCGGGTGATCGACTCGCGTACCAGGCGGGCGAACCGGTCACGCTCCGCGCGCACGCGCTGCAGGACGGAAGGACCATCGATCCTGACGCCATCGACCTCTATCCCGAACAGGCTCGCTCGCCCGATACGCGCGGCTTCACGGGCTGCGGCGATCAGCAGCTTGGAGGGCATGCAGCCCACCCGCGCGCACGTGGTCCCGTTGAAATCGGGATCGATCAACAGGGTTGAGGCCCCGTTCTTGCGCGCGGCGCGCTCGGCAGCGAGACCGGCGGTGCCGGCGCCGATTACCGCGACATCGGTCTGCAAGACAATCGTGCGGGCTTGATTCTCGCTCATGGGCTGGGTGCTTCCGGTAGATTGGGGAGAATGCGCCGGCATCAGCCGTGGCGCGCGCGGTGATGGTCGAGTGTCCTGTCGGCAGTGGATAGCGCATGCGTCACTTCCTCGTGCCAGGCACCGGGACGCAGGCGCCGCACGGCCAAATGGGCGGCGCAGACGATCGGCGTTTTCGCCCAGTTATGTGCCAGAGCCCGCGCCCAAGCTGCAAAATCGTCGGCGGCGCCGGGGCGGTGCTGCAGTGCCTTTCCCAGCATCGGATGAAAGCGCAGCCGCGACTGGGGGAGAACGCGGCCGAGCAAGCCAGGCGCCGCCAGCACCATCAGCGTGTCGTCGACATGGACGATGCCGCTTTCCCGGTGCCGGACGAGGACGGAGGCGGCATGGACGGCGTCATCCGCGGTCACCAGATCGAGCCCGGCAGGGACTGAAAAGTCGAGATCCTGAAACCTGGCCTGCGTTGTCTGGTCCTCTATCGCGTCGTCTTCCCAAGGCAGTTCGGGCGCCCGTTCGCGGTGCCGCCGTGTGCCGAACAACCGCGCATGCGGCGCCAGTTCATGGGCGGCGGCGCAGTGCAGCGTGTGGAAGGGGTGGACATTGATAATTGTGTCGATTGCATCGCCGTTTCCGGTAAGGCTGAGCAGCGCATTGCGGTCGTCACCGGACACGCCGTAGCTGTCGATAAGGGTGAAACGCCCGCTAGGGCTTCGCACCAGAGACATCTGGGTGCCAAGATTGACGATTTTTGCGACCTTGAACGAGCCGCGGAAATTCCAGAAATTCTCGGCAAGCTTTTGCATGGTCGGCTTGGCTCCTTCGCTAAAGGTGAGAACGATCGACCGTGGATGCGAATGCAAACCGCTGAGGTGGTCATCGTTCCTGCCGAAAATGGAGCGATGGAACGGAAGCAGGCGCGCCGCGCGGCGAACAGCGATTGATCCGGGCTCGAACGTCCGTCATGGATGGCGCCGTTGTCAGCACAGACCTTTCGTGCGGACGACTGCCGATTGGATTTCAACAATGCAAAGGCAAAGCTTTCCGAAATCCTCTTCAAGCAACAGTAGTTTTTATGGCCGACGGGCTCACGTTCCTGGATTCCCACAGCTATTAGCCAAAGCCCCCTCACATGGGGAGCTTTGTGTCAATCGTCGGTCTAGCTACGGCATTTGCTGTCTCTCGATATCAGATCCATGGTCTGAGCCTGTTGCAACAAGCGTCCCATCAACCGGTCCGCTCTAACCTCACATCCGGTCGCCGCTCATGCACGGCTACACCACAATCCCGCTTGCGTCGGGTTTGGCTCAGGAAAACGGGACCAACCTTTTTATCGGCAATCGAAGCCAAGGGGGATCGACGGTCCGTCTACCTGGATCCGGCGGGTGTCGCCCCGCAGGAAATCTTCTATGAGTACCCAGTCAGGCTGCTTTGAGGATTGCGCCCTTTGGCACGACGCCAGCGGAATTGAATTGCCACAGCGCGATCAGCAACTTGCGCGCGAGAGCCACTATCATCACGCGGCGGACGCGGCCGCCGTTGGTTCGCACCCGCTCCTCATACCAGAGTGTCAGTTCTGATGTTGGTTGATGTCGCAGCCACAGCCATGCGACTTGGATCATCGTGACGCGCAGCCGTTTATTGCCCGCTTTGGACACCCCTTGCTCTCGGTCCATCGCACCACTTTGCCACGGCGATGGCGCCAGTCCCGCATAGCTGGCGACCTGTCGTCGATTACTGAAGCTGCGGAACAACCCCTCGGCATGAAGCACGCCAGCGAATTCCGGGCCGATACCGCGCAATTGAAGCAGACGAGCGCTGGCCGACGCTGACGCTGGAGCCTCTTCGATCGCCGTGTCTAGTTCCAGCATCGCATCGCGTTCCCGCTCAACGTCTTTGATCTGCCCCAGAACCAACTCCAACCGGTCTAGCTCGCGCTCGATCTCATTCTTGAGATGGCGTGGCAACGGTCGTCCGTCGCCGGTAGTGAGCTCTTCCAACCGAGCCCGCCGGTTGGTGCGCAGCGGCTCGTAGTCGCCCACTCCTTGCGCGAACAGCAGGCCTTTCACTCGGTTAACGTGCCGGATGCGCTCGATCACCAGCGAGCGTCGCTCCCGGCAGATGCGACGGCGGTCTTCGTCTTCGACGCTTGGTACTGCGACCATCGCGCAGACCCTCGGCTCTCCACGTTTATAGGCGAGCAACGTACGGACCAGGGCCTCACCGTCGAGCTTATCCGAAGCGATCGTAGAGCAGTCGCAGGTAAAATGTCCCTGCAAGAATGTTGTCGCGCGGGTTGTCCGGATCGCTGCCGAGCGAAAGGCGGGCCCGCATTTCCGCCCAGGTGCCCGGCATGAGCTGCATGAGGCCGATGGCGCCTTTGGGACTGCGGATCGGTGCGCCGCCGATCTGCGTACGGCCCCGGCTCTCGGCCCAGATCACCTTCCGGATCCATGCCGACGGCACGCCGAAGCGAGCCGACGCCTCTTCGATATGGGGCTGCCAGCGCTCCAGATCCTGGGCACAGACAGGGCTTGCCGCGATGATCGTCGCGGCGACGATCATCGCTTTCAGCGCTCCCATAACAGATAGGCCTGACCGATGATGTCCGAGCTGCGGCTTATCCCGAAATACCGCCCGTCAAAGGAATCCGGGCTGGCCGTCATGAGGAGGAAATATTCACCGCGCGCGAGCACGCGGCACCCTTGCCACCAAGGCATGGGCCGCCCTTTCCCATCGCGCGCCTTGCGTACGACCAGTGGAGCGCCGTCGAGAAAAATCTCGTTTCCCAGTGCACAAACCTCGCGTCCCGGATAGCCGACGACGCGCTTCACCAATGGTACGTTCGAGGGAATATAACGGCGCGAGGCGGCAAGGTCGCGCCAGGGGCGGGGCATGCGGACAATCACCATATCGCCCGGAAGCGGGTCGCTTCCCGGCGATACCAGGTAAAGGCCCATCGGCGCGCTGGGACTGGCATTCCAGAGAAGGCGCGGTGCAGGCGGGAAGGCCAAGGTTGCACCCAGCAGGCTGCCCGCGAAAGCGATGCCAAGCACCAAGGCTCGCCGCCTTCGATAACGGCTCCATCGGGTCTTCCAGGCCTCGACAACTGGCAGGATCGGTACGTCGCCGCCGGCGACGTCGGGCCCGTTCATCGGCGGAAGGCCCGGTCGGAGTTCGCCTCACTCCAGGCGTTGAGATCGTCGATGTGGTACTGGATGAAACGGCAGTGGCGCCGGAAGATCGGCCCACCCCCATTGCGCCGATATCGCAGAAGCAGGCGGATCGAGATGCCGAGATAAGCGGCTGCCTGCGGCGTGTTGAGGAAAGGCGAACCGCGCTTCGCAGCCCGCGCCCGATCGATCTCGTCGGAGTTTTCCATGGTGTCCCTTCCGTGCGCCGGGCGACACGTTGTCGCCCTGGGGGACACTCAAATGAGGGACAATCCATGCTTCAGGCAGGGTCGAATTCGGCTATAGGTAAATTCGACTCCCCCCGGCCCGACGGCTTCGCCATGAGCCATCAATATGACGATGGCGCCTTTCTGGGTCGCTGGCGTTTCGATCATGACAAACTGAGCTGACAGATCGTATTCCAGGGTTCGAAAAATGGCGAGGAAGCGATTGTCAGCTACACGCTCATTCGCGAGAAATGCCGCGCAAATTGACCGCCGAGACTTTGCCGTTCCTTGCGATCAATATCTGATAGAAAACCTGCTGATCGGCCGTCAGCGTCCACATTCCGGATGCGATCACAGCCGAGATATGGACGAAACAGTCGGGCCCGCCATCGACCGGCGCGATGAAGCCATAGCCTTTTCCGGTGTCGAAATTCAGAACTTTCCCCCGCGGCATCTGCCCAGCCTTTCAACCTGCAGCAAAGGTGAGCCGCAGTCCCCAAGGAGGACAAGTCTGTTAGTTGACGATTGTTGCAAGCCGGAATTCACAAGGGCCATTTTTCTGCAGACCCAGCACGATATTCAACCTTCAGATGCTGGAAATCCGCTTCTCGGCGATGTCTTGAACCGCCGTTTGGAGCGCCTGAACCCGCTCAAAAGCCCAGTCCAGTTCGGCGTCGCTGATCGAATAGTAGGGGGAGTAGCGGCCCTTGATGTAAGCGAGGTGCAGGAGCTGGAAGCAGCGCCTGGAAAACTTGTCCTCGCGCGGCCAGATCGGAATCAATTCGCGCGCGACGTTCTCGGCCCGGGCGCGCAGGAACGTGAGGTGATGCGTCCCCGGGCAGTGGAGTGTCTTGACGGCAAGTACGGCCTGATACGATTGCTCGGCGGCCTGATGAAGCTGGAACGCGGCATGGTTGTTCGCTCCTCGCGACAGTGCGAAATCCGCCATATCGAGGAAGATTTTGGCGCTGTCGAACCACTGGTGGAAAAGCTGCTGGCTTTGCTGGCGAAGTTCGTCGCGGCTGAGCCTCCTGGGTATCCCGAACCGCGTCGCGCTGCATTGGTAAAGGGCTATCCCCTTGCGCAGGAGGTCCACGAAAAACGGCCGTCCGTGATTGAGCTGCGCGGTGAAATCATCGAGCGAATGGACCACCAGATTTGGCAGTGCCGATATGCGTTTGGCTACCGCGTATTCGCGGGTGAGCGCGTCCTTCGCCTTGCTCCAATGGTCAACTTCGTCGGCGAGCCGCTCATGGTTGACGACGACCAGGATATCGTAATCCCATGGGTGGCCCTCGCTGTGAGAGGCGGTCCAATCGGCACGGGCGTAGGCGCCGTAAAGAATGACGCTCAGGATCCGCCCCCGCCTCTTCCACGGCTGTGTTCCCCGAGCAATCACGTCCTCGAACTCGGAGAAAATGATCTGCACAACCCGCTCGAGGTCACGTCGATGCTGATCTGACAAATGGTCGAGATCGGTCCTCATAATCCCCCCGGCTTTGGAAAAGTCCGCAGCAAAGACGCCGATCATCGAGAAACACCCCCAGCAGGTGTTCGTTTTTTAATCCAGCGACTTGCCCAGATGCCTTTCGCAGATCGCTTTGACTTCGGTTTCGAGCAGTTCGATGCGCTCGACCAGCCACTCGAGTTCCACGTCGCGGATGACGTAATGCGGCGAGTACCGCCCCTTGACGTAGGCCTGATAGAGCAGTTCCCAGCAGCGATTGGCGAACTTGGTATCGCGCGGCCAGATCGGGATCAGGTCGCGGGCGATGTCCTCTGCTCGCCCGCGTAGATACTTCAGGTTATGCGACTTGGGGCTGTAGAGTTTCAGGACCAGCAGCACTGTGTGGTAGAAGTTCTCTGTGGCTTGGTGGAGCTGGAATGCGGCTACGTTGCTCATTCCGCCGGCGATGCCGAGTTTTCCAAGTACCAGGAACTGCTGCGCGGTGCTGTACCACTGCTTGAAATGGTTCTCGGCCTCGATGTGTGCCACAGCGGTATCGAGTGGCTTGGGCAATTCGAACTGCTGGGCCTCAAGCTCGTACAGCACGATGCCTTCACGCACGACATCGACGAAGAACGGTCGGCTACGCGAAAGCTGGAAGTTCGCATCCGCCATCGAATGGACGGTCAGGCCGACCGGCGCCGAGATCAAATTCATGATGTCGTATGCCCGGTTGAGGTGATCCTTCGCCTTTCCCCAGTATTCGGCCTCATCCGCGAGGCGTTCGTCGTTCACCACGACAAGGATGTCGTAATCGGAATAGTACCGGCCGACGGGATCCGCGACCCAGTCGCCGCGCGCATAGGAGCCGTAGAGGATCACTTTCATGATCCGTCCCTGCTTCTTCCAGCCCTGCGTGGCGAGCCCCAGGACATCCTCGAATTCAGCGAAGACAATCTCCACCACGCGCTTCAGGTCGCGGCGCTTTTCTTCTGGAAGGTGATCGAGATCCGACTTCATAATCGGCTGATTCTAGACGAGTTCCGGGTAAGGACAACACTCGTTTTGCGCATCCGCCAGGAAATCCCCGCGCCGTTTCCGGCGCGGGGAAGGTGCCAGTCCGAGCGGTCAGTCGGCCGGATTCCAGATGATGGCGTAGCTGTCTTCATCATCCTGCCCGGCAGCACGCCCGAGATTGGCGTAGAGCCGGCGCGGCCCGAATTCCGGGGCTGCAAGACTCAGCGACACGTAGTCGTTGCCGGACGCCTCGCTGCGGCGCAGCCAGCCGGCACCGACTTCGACGCCGGAGGACGTTACCCGGTAATCGGGCTGTGCATCGGAGGTCTTGCGGGAGTTGGGAGCGATCTCGATTTCGGCGCGGATCGAGAGGGTGCTAAGCTGGCCCTTGAAGCTGTGGCCATCGCGGGTGACATATCCGATTGCGGGCATTTCATGATCTCCTTGGTATTGCTCGCTCCGGACCATTTCCGGGCGATGGGCAGACCAAGGGGACAGTTGCAGCGCCTCCGCGAACCGAAGGCCGGCAGCTTTAGTGCCGGACCGGAGCGACGAGCTTATTTGAACGCGCAAGCGGGCGCGAGGAGACCGCCTCCGGCGGGCGGGGAAATAAGCGGGGCGCGATGGTTTTGCGGGGGCGCGACTGTTCCAGGTCGCTGCCCTTGCCAGCCGGAATGGGCCGAGGTCGATGCCCGGGTGATCCCCAATGCAGCGCAGGATCGCCGCCAGCAGCCCAAGCTTTCAGAAGGCCGCCAAAGCCCAGCGAATCTTACAAAAAATGAACGCTCTTTCAAGGAAACCGGTGTCGCATGAAGTCGTTCGGAGAAATCGGAGTACTCAAAAGCAAAACGCGGCAGACCGGCTTTCGCGCGAAACGTTCCAACGCAAACCGGCTCATCACTCATGCACTCCGAAAGTATCGAAACCCGCAGGCACCAATACGCTGCAAATACCTGGGGGCAGGTTGGAGGAAGCGGATGAAGATCTACACGCTGAGCTTTAGCGATGATGGACATGGCGTCGCCCGGCGCCTCGAATTCAAGGCCGAAGATCTGATGGGAGCGCTCATCATCGCGCACCGCGAGGCGGCGCGCCGCAGCGCCGAACTCTGGGAAGGGGCAATGAAGCTCTGCACCATCCGCAAGCCGGCCGAAGTAGCCGCAAGTTTCAATCAATATGCGTTCTGATCGCGGCAAATGCCGAATGGCGGGTTCGTAAAGGGACCGCCTCGGGGGGCGGTGAGACGGTCCCCCCACAAAGTGGCTCGCGGCCCTGAATGGGGGGCACCGGGCCGCGCCCGAGCGCCTAGCGGCTCTGCCCAGTACGGCAACAAGGTGGCGACAGGGCGTTCCCGAAACGAGGCATAATGCACACAGCCGCGACGGTCGTTTCGGCGGTCGTTTCGGCGGTCGTTTCGGCGGTCGTTTCGGCCCGAAACGTCATCACCGGATGAAGCTTCGGCAATCGTCACTGCTGCCGCGTGATGCCTCGGTTGTTCGTCACCGCTGCCGCGTGACGAGGCGCGTCTCGCCGCACAGACTGCAGACATCCTTGCTGCGCTCAAAGCCGCCGGCTCCGAGAAGTTCGCGCGCAGCCTGTTCGGTATGCTCGCATGGCGAAAGCCCGAGCGTCTGCGCGATGCAGTCGTCGCAGACCGGCTCTGGCGAAAGCCGGGACACGAGTTTCTCGATGGCTTGAAGTGCAGTCATGGCCGTTTTTTTCCCTCACCCAAGGCCGTGCCACCAGGCTGGACTTGCGGCAATGTACTTTTGGTATCAGCGGGGAGCCCGCGCCTTTCAGGGCGCGGGCTCCCCGCAAAAATTTCGCGTCCGGTCAAGCGGATGAATGGGAGGCGGGGTGCCCGCCTCCCATCATTTATTCAGGCTGCTTGCCGATCGCCTTCCGGCCCCGCATCCTCTTCACGCTCCTCGGGCCCAGCGCCATGGGTCACACGCGAATCGTAATCTTGCGCCGAACCCTCACCGACCTCATCCACCACCTGTTCGGACTCGGTTTGCAGGGTAGCGCGCCGAAGGCGTGCCCTCGCAGCGCCAGCGATCGTGGCCGCAAGGACGAGACCCGAAGGGGCTCGGTGCCGTGTGCACGGAAAAACCGGGCGTTCAGCCCGTCCGCGCGCGGCATAGAGCGCGTTCGCGCCTCAGGCGCGGGGGAGCACTACCCATTCTGCCCGCTAATCCGGCCGTCCAAGAGGCTGAAACCCATCCGTCCCGCCGATCGCCGCACATCGGCACGGCTTGTGTGACAAGCCTGTTGATCCCGGCGCCTCAGACGGATGCATCGCACGCCAGCGCATCCCGTTGACCATTGGCCGTTACCCGCTGACCGCTGACCAACTCCGGAACAATTCAAAAAAGTTCCCGAGACACCCTAAAATACTTAGTTATCGATGAATATAGCACGGCGAAATGATCACTTTTGTTCACAGGAGCCAAATCGTTTCTCGTGCAATTAGTATACACCACGCAAGAGCGTTGGATGTGTACTTTGGAGAGAACCATGAGCATCGAAGGCAAGGCCAAGGAAGCTGCCGGCTACATCAAGGAAGAGATGAACGAGCACGGCAAGTCGCCCGAGGCGCAAAAGAAGGCCCAAGAAGGTCGCGATCTTCGCAACGAAGGCCGGGTCGAGGACGGCAAGGCGCCGAAGACCTCAAAGCCGGGCACCGACAAGAGCGAATAAGCCACGACGGGCCGGCGTGCGCCCGTCGCGCCGGCCCGGTCATTCCTGGAGAGTTTCGCCGCATGTTTACGCAGCTCAACCCCACTGTTCCCCTGCACGTTCTTGGCAAAGGCGACGGCTATGCGATCGGGATCATCGACTACGGCCAGGAACATAACCTGATCTGGGTCACCGCGCTCGACAGTTCGGGTGAGATCTGGTGCGCGCCCAATGCGACTGTACGGCTGGGAAAGAACTGGACGATGGGTCGGCAGGAAAATCCGCTCATTACCCAGCACAAGATCGCCGAACGAACAGCGGAGCCGCGCTCGGCCTGCTGACAACTCGTTGATCGGAAGTGACAGGGAGAGTTCGTTCAGCATCCAACACTGCGCTTGACCGCGGTCAGAATCCACCAAATATCCTGCCGGACAGGGGTCTGCGCAATCAGGCAGACCCCATGTATCTGCCGCCATTGACGCTGATGGTCTGGCCGGTGATGTAACCAGCGTCGGGCGAAGCGAGGTAGGCACAAGCGGCAGCGATGTCCTCGCCAACCCCCAGACGGCCGACCGGGATGGTCTTTCCAAATGCTTCCATATCGAGCGTTGTCGCGCGGCGCAGCATGGGCGTGTCGATGGACCCTGGAGGGACCATATTGAATGTGACGCCGCTCTTGCCGAATTCGAGGGCCAACGCCTTGGTCAGTCCGAGCAAGCCGCCTTTACTGGCGACATAATGCGCCTGGCTAGGCGAACCGCTCTGAGTCGAGGAGGATGTGATGTTGATGACCCGGCCCCACCCGGCATCCAGCATCGCGGGCAGCATCTCGCGGATGCACAAGTGCGGTCCGGTCAGATTGATGCGGAGCATCTCCTCCCACATGGCCACGTCCTGGTCGAAATACCGGACATGTGGGCCGATACCGGCATTGTTGACTAGAATGTCGATCGGGCCGAGCGCGGCTCGGGTCTCATCCGCTGCCGCCTTGATCGCGGCCTCATCGGCGCAATCGACGGCGAGGGCGATGGCGACATCGCCAGCATCGGTGATGCCCTTGGCGGTTTCGGCTGCGGCATCGCCATTGATATCCCATACCGCCACTTTGGCGCCGTCGCGAGCGAAGCGCTCAGCGATCGACCGCCCCATGCCCGAGCCAGCGCCGGTGACGACGGCGACTTTTCCGTTAAGCGGTGCGGGGATCATTTTCATCTGTTCTCTCCTCGGGGTGAGTGCATTTTTTCGCCGGATGCAAAAGCTGCCGGTGCTTGTCCGCGAAGGCGACAATGTATGCACCTGCGCCTTCAGGCCACCGGCCCCGCTTTTTCAGCGCCAGCGCGATGGGATGATTGGGAAATCGATCGAGCCTGCGGCTCTCAGCGCCTGCGCAATCCGGTGTTTCCCTCCAGCAGGTCGAAGCGCATTGTGTTGAATACCATCGCAGCCATAACGTATTGTCCGACAAGGCCTGGTAATTCCATGAGTTGCGGTTCGCTCCAGCGACTGGCCAGCACCTCCCACGTGGCGTCGGCAATGGCGTAGTCACCCATCAGCTCCTCCACCGCGCGCACGATTGCCCGATCGAAGTCATCCCAGCCCTCAGCATTCGACCCTTGGGTGACGCGCTCGACTTCCACGTCCGAAAGTCCGGCCTGTTTGCCATATACGAGGTGCTGCCCCCATTCGTAGGGCGTTCGCGACAGCCACGCGACCCGCAGCACCGCCAGTTCTCGTTCGCGCGCAGGGATGCAGCCGCCCCGGCCAAGTTCGTTGCCCAATTGCAACTGAGCCCGGTATAGCCCGGGATGCTTGAACATGATGCCGAAGATGGATGGAATGTCCGACGTGTCGATGGCTTCGACTTTGGAGAAAGTCTCCGCGATCAGCTGCCGTGCCTCATCGGTAAACTCGTGCGGGTCCAACGGGGCGATGCGGGGATTTCCCGAAACTTGCGCATCGCGTGCATCGATGTCGAAATGCGTCGGACCGGATTGAATGCGGTAGTCGTTCATTGTGGCCTTTCCTGAAACCGAGAAACCCCGCTCAAATGCTACTGGCAAGCGCTTCCGCCCGGAATGGCGACAAGCGTATCGAACCGGCCGTGGGTCCATCCAGAATTGCTGGAACAAAGATATGACGCAAACCACACATCGCTACTGAGGAAGCAGGCCGCGGACCGCCCGACCATTGCGGGTCGTGCGGTCCGACATACCATCAGAACTTCTTGGTCACGCCAAGCTGGACGATGCGGCCGATGCTGAAAGCACTTCCCTGTGTGGTATCGTAGCCCTGCCCGGCAGCCGAGCGGAACTCGGGCGGCGCCGCGTCAAACAGGTTCTGGACGTTCAGCGTGAAGGACAAGTCGCTTGCCCAGACAGACTTGGATTTCACGTCGTACTTGAAGAACAAGTTGATTGCGTCGAAGGCGGATACCCGGGTCTGACCGAATTCGACCGTACCTCGCTTGTAACCCGAGGTGTGGTTCCAGGTGATCTGCGCCCGAAGGCCGCCGACCCGCGTGCCCAAGGTGCCCTGGATGCGGAATACCGGGGTATTGAACGCCAAATCGTCGGCGACCGGCAGCGAAGGAAGCGCCTGCGACTTCTGCGAAAGCCGGTAGTTGCCCGCAACGCTCGCGTCGAACGAGGCGAAGCTGGTGTCGAGCACATAGTTTGCCGAAAAATCGATCCCGTCGAGCTTTGCGGTCCCGAGGTTTCTTGCCCGCGTGTCGAGCGCGACAAGAACCGGGGAACTCGTGCCGCCCGAAGTGATAATCGCCTGACTGGTCGACGTAGGGTTCGCAACGGTGAAGTTGAAATTGGCCGGATCGAACTGGGTAAGGTAGTTTGCAAGCTCCTGGCCGCTGGGACGAACTGCGTAGAGCTGCGGGAAGTTGGCATAGTAATCGCTGAGATCCGCGCCGGTCACCGGACGGCCAATCGTGCCGGTAAGGTCGATGTTGTAATAGCTCGCATTCAGCGTGAGCCCGGGCACGAACGGCGGATCGATCTGTGCGCCGATCGACCAGTTTGTCGCCTTCTGCGGCTGGATGCCCGGAGCCGTACCCGAGACGAACAGGCCGATTTCACCGGGACCTGCGGTGACCCCGGGCGGTGTGCGCAGGAATGCCGCAGGCACTGTCGCCACCGAGGACGCCAGAACGCCAAGCTGATCAACCGGCGAAGGCGCGGTGAAGGATTTGCCCCAGTTTCCTCGGATCGCGATCCACTCGACCGGGCGCAAGGTTGCCGCGAACTTCGGATTGAAGGTGTCGCCGAAGTCGTTGTACTTGTCGTACCGCGCCGATGCCGAGAGTGTCAGCTCGTTGAGGAACGGCATGGCATTGTCGTCGCTGACGATCGGAATGGACAGCTCCCCGAAGACCGAGTCTACCTTCTGGGTATAGTTCGTCGGATCCTGCAGGGCATAAGTCGAGGCATTCGACGTACGCCGTGTGAAGTTGTCCTGCATGTGCTCATAGCCCGCGGCGGCACGCAGCATGCCGCCGGGAAGCGCGAACACCGGCCCGTTGACGATGGCCCGGTAGTCGAACAATTCGTTCCGGCCGGTACCCGTGGCGTAGCGGAGCAATCCGGAGGCGACGCCCGGAGCGGTCGAGCCCACGTCGTAAGGGTTGAGTGTGCCGGCCGCGAGAGCTGCCGATTGGGCCGCTGCGCTGATCTGGGCGTTGCTGAACGAAGTCGTCGACAGGCCGTAGCTGAACAGGCCGCTGAATTCCCAATCTGAGCCGAGTTCGACCGAGAGCGAAGGCGCCACACGCCATGTCTCGAGATCGGTTTCCTGCGTCGCCGAACGGGTTCCGTAAAGCGGGCTGTAGTCGTATTTGACGACCTGAGGCAGACCCGCGTTGGCATCGCCCGTCGGGCGATAGAACGGCGAAGCGCTGGTAAGGGTCGCCTGACCCGCTGCGCCCGTGCCAAGGGCGCCCGTCCCCAACGTACCGCCAATCTGATCGATCGAGCGATTGGCGTACAAAGCCGTCATGTCGAAGCGGACATTGCTGGAAAGGTGCTGGTTGAGCCGGGCGAAGACAGTGTGCAGTGTCGTCGTCGGATAGATGGCGACGGGATCCGAGAAATCGCAGACATTGGGGCCTCCCGCCACAATACCGGATCCGGATGGGATGTAGGACCTTCCGCCGACAGTCACGTTGGGCTCGGCGCAGTTGCGACCAGTCGGAATATTGGTGTTCCAGTCGACCTGCTTCACCCAGTCCCGATCGGAGCCGAACACGCTGTCGTGATGGGAATAGCCGTATGCGACGTAGAGGCCACCTGACCCCCAGTCCTTGCCGGCAATCGCACTTGCATCGACCGACTGATAGTCCTCGCCGATGCCGTATCGGGCGTCGACCTGCACACCGTTGAAACGATCGCGGGTGACGAAATTGATCACGCCTCCAAGCGCGTCCGAGCCATAAACTGCCGAGCCGCCGTCCGTCATCGCCTCGACCCGTTGGATCACGCCCGGGGCGATAATGTCGGGATCGACGGCGACCTGCTGAATGCCGGCACCGACGACGCGCTGACCGTCAAAGAGGACAAGCGTCTGCGCACCGCCACTCGTATTTGCACCCGGCAGATTGCGCAGGTTAGGGCGGTTGATGGGGTTGCTGGTGTTGGCCCCGGGCTGCTGCGAGACGCCCGCTGGGAGTCCATTGAAGAAGTTGCCGACTTGCGGAATTGTGCTGAGGACCTGGCTGGTCGAGGCAGCGCCCGTCGCTTGGATTCGATCAGTGTCGACGTCGATAACATTGTTACCGGCTGGAGCAATGCCGCGGATGAGCGTGCCGATCACAACGATCGGCTCGCTTGTTACCTGCTCGGCAGCCGATTGGTCCGGCGCGGGCTGCGGGGCATCGGTCTGCGCCAGCGTAGCAGTCGGCATGACAGCAATTGATGCCACCCCAAGCGCAAATCGACGGGCCGAATACTTGTACATTCTTGCCACTTATTTTTCCTCCCAGTTAGATCCGACTCGCCGACCTTTGCGGCCGATCGAGGCAACAAGACGCCTTGATTTGGACTCGTTCTTTCGTCCTCGATTCCTCGGGACGAGTTCAGGATTTGGCTGATTTCCCCTGCTCACGGCCCATCGCGCCGTGCATCGCAGCACGGCCGGTCATAATGGACAGCCAGAGCTCAGCGCCAGGCCGAGCTCATGATTGTCGTGTGCATAGGGGATTGCAGTCGCACCCTGCTCTCCCTCCCTTGATCCGAGAGCCGGACGACTTCGTCCGACGCACAGTTTATGTTCTCATTGGGTGGAGCATGCGCCAACTCATCCGCATTTGGCTTGACCTTTCCGGACAGGCTCATCGCGCGGACACAATGCGCTTTTGAATTCCGTGGGTGATTTTCCGAACCAACGCCTACAACTTCGAGAGAAAATCGACTGTTCCGCAAACCCCAGTTTTTCGGAAATCTCGCGAAATTCGAGATCTGTTCGCTCAAGATAATAGCGCGTGAGCTCGCGGCGAACCTCGTCCTTAAGTTCCTGAAAACTTACGCCTTCCTGCCGAAGCCTTCGCCGCAGCGTTCGAGGGTTGAGGTTCAGTGCCTGAGCCACACTGTCGCTCGAGCTGTCCCCCATAGCCAACGAACGAAGCACCAGTCCCCGCACTTCCGCGTCGACGGGAAGCCCGCGCTTCGGAAAGTTCTCTTCCAGATGGCGGATCATGTCCCGGTAGACGTAGGCGTCCTGATTGATGACGTGGTGGCTCAGGTCCTCGGAAGAGAAAGTGATGCCGTCGGCCGGTTCTCCGAACAGGACATCGCATCCGAAATTGCGCCTATACAGAGCAGGTGAAGATACCGGCTCATGGCGAAAATGCACTCGCCGCGCTCTTGAAAATCCGCCGGTCATTTCCAATGCTTCAAGGTGACCGATAAGCAAGATCTGCTCGATAAGCTGCGCCCGATTGGCCGTATCGCTGAGCAGCAATTCATGGCCTGCAAACGTCGTCGAATGTTCGGTGTCGCTGGAAAGCCAGACCCGAGCGGCCCGGCTGTGCGCGCGGCAATGTTCGCTGGCCGACCTGAGGGCGTCGCCGAAAGTTTTCGAATTGCGCATAACATTGCCGAGAGTGCCAAAACCGGCGCCCCCACATTGTCGCAACGCAAGCCGCATGCCTAAATCTTGGCATTCGACTCGCCGGGAGGCGATATCGAGCAGACGAATCGCCTGCGTATAGGTCAGACCCCCCGAGCATTCCGAGAAGCTATGGGTGGATATACCCGCCTCGTACAACAATGCTGGCAGATCACCGCCCAGTTCCGTGACGAGGACCGTAAAGTGACGCAGCAGCGGCGCATTCAATCTCTCGAAGTCCGATCCGTCAATGTCTTCTGTTATCATCGATGTTTCTCGCCCACGCAGGCCTCGCTTACTTGGAGAAATATTTGCGAAATTCCGAGAAACTGAGGCTGCAAACTTCGTCCTTTTCAGTCAACGGCGTCGCATCGACAAACCTGGGGTCGGGTGTGCAAGCCAATTACAGACCCGCGGCTTCGGCCGCCCGATGTGATGTAACGAGCCCGCTGTCAGGCGACGTGCAAAACTGGCCCCCTCTCCTCACTGAAACTGCCCCCCTGCGATAGAAGAAAGGGAAAGATGATGAAGTGTGATGCGACAGACTCCGCGGTTGCATTGTGGTGGGAAGCAATGCTTGAGCCGGACGAGATTACAGCGATGCTGAGGCTGAGTAAGCTTGGTTGGGGGAACAAGCGCCTGGCGCGCGAGTTGTGCTGGTCCCGCACGACCGTGAGCAGTATTTGAGCGCGAGGCGATGACAGCCCTGCCAACGCCGAGCGACGATTGGGAAGCTGGTCGGCCATGAAGAACGGCCACAAGAGCGTTTCTTCCGCCATCGCCGTAATGCCGACGTTGTTCGTCAGGGTCTGCTGCGAGAAGTTGGGTTTCGCAGTCAGCCGGCGCACGGTCGAGCGCGTTGCGGCAGGATGTCTTCAGCAGCTTGCTGCCGAAGCCAGGGGCACGACGCGTTTTGAGACACCGCCAGGTCATCAGCTTCCGATTGATTTCAGCGAGAAGCGCGTGCGTTGAAGCATAGACGGTGCGCGTCTACGTGTTCGTTGCGACGCTGGGTTGTTCCAACCGTTGGCACTGCAGATAATGGCGTAAATGGCAAACAACCTTCGCCGGGCCTTCCTGCTTGAATTGCGCGTGAGCGGACGTCTGAAGTCACAAACCGTGGAGCCCACAGGCAGTCTCGAGATTGACTCCCGAGACCGCCTGCAACGCAGCAACCGTGTCAGCCCGGCTTCTTCGGCAATCGAATTTCAGCCGTCCCGGTAGCCATGGTTACCCCCTTCTGGTTCGCCATATGATGTTTGACGTGAACCAGATGACGCCCCTCGGCGTCGATGGTCTTGTCGACCACTTCCGCCGTCTGAATCGTAACATCGCCCGAAAGCGCAGGACCGCGGAAGTTAGCCGCGGAATGGACCACCATTCCGTATTCTCCTGCCCAGCCCGAAAGATAGTCCACGACCCAGGCGCCCATCGCGCCCCCGTAACCATAGGCGCGCGGCATCCCGATCTTGCGCGCGAACTTCGGGAAAAGGTGGCCGCGCGATGGGCCGTAATAGGCGCCGTCGGTGATCTCCGGATTTTCAAGCAGCATGTCAGGGTCATTCTCGCATCCCGCCATTTCTGGCGTGAAGCCAAGCGCAATCATGTCGATCTTGCGAACCTGCACAGCGCCCCAGGTGTTGATGATCCAGGCACGCCATTCGGTAGAGAAGCTTGCGATGCTGTGTGGACCGAACACACGCTCGGGCAACTGATCGCCTATGCTGATGTCATCCCACCAGCGCTCCTTGTGCCCCAGATCGCGAAGCATTCGGATCCAGCCGAGCTTGCGAATTTCCAGCAGGGCGATCTCTTCGTCGGTCCATTCGGGCTCGTCGAATTCGTCCCTGTTGACGTTCGCGCCGCCAGCAGCGGCATTGTAACGGATTGCCGTGGACCTCTGCTTCGCAAGCAGCTGGCCGTGCTGGTTCGTGTAGAAATTATCGCCGCGCTGAAAACATGTCGGCCCGGCCAGTTTGGTTTCCTTGACCACATAGTCGAAGGGAATGCGTTCGTTATGAACCCAGTCGCCCGCAGCGATGCGTCGATCCTCGAACCACCATTCTTCACCGCCGAACAGCAAGTGAGAATTGGGGATGCCGCCGACGCATGCCGGTGAGGTCCCCATGCCGTCGTCGATGGCGCATGCGAAACTCTGCGGACCGACGATCCTGCCCCAACGGCTGCCTTCCGCGAAGGTCGGATCGTAGTGGAGCAGGTTGGGATAGTGCATCGCATGCGCCCAGCGGCGAATATCATTGTTCGCAATGGGTTCGCGAATGCGCGACGAGGTAATGGGCTTGCCGAGATACTGATCGATGTCCGAGCAGTCGAGGATGGGATCGCTCATGTGCGGGCCTCTTGTTCAATAAGTGGAAAATGACCGGCTACGGCTACGCGGCGCGGAAAACCGTCGCTGTCGGCCGAAGCGGTTGGATACGGGCTCGGGTCAATTCGCGACCCGTTCGCTTTCGATCTCTTCGGTGCCCTTGATGGTCGTGCGATGCATGATGCGGCCCGATGCCGCATTGTACGGGTGCGAACGGTGCAGCAGGCCGGGATTGTTGAACATCACCATATCGCCCTTCTTCCAGCGGTGCAGATAAGTGAACTGCTCCTGTGTCGACCAGGCGAGAAGGTCGTCGAGGAAGGCTCGGCCTTGCGCATGGTCCATTCCGCCGATGTCATAGGCTGTCCCGCCAATGAGCATCGAGGTGCGGCCGTCCTTCTGATGCCAGACGAGCGGATGCTCGGTGGCCGGGAACAGCGCATTCCAGCGGGCGAAGTCGTCCTCACTGGGCGTATCGTAAAGCTGGACGCCGATTGCCTCCATGCAGTGGATGACCCGCAGATCCTCGATCTGCTCCTTGCGGGATTGCGGCAGCGCCTCATACGCGGCGAACAGGCTGGCGAACTCGGTGTGGCCGCCCTCACTGGCCGGACGCTCGCATTTGAGGAGAGTGCTTTTGCCCGGCACGTTGTACATCGTGCCGTCCATGTGCCACAGGTCGTTCCCGGCGATGTAATCGAGCTGGTTCTTGTCCTTGGCGCGGGCATCGAGTTCGATGCGGTAGATGCCCTTTTTGCTCGTTTCCGAATTGTCCTGCGTTGCCGCCAGATCGTGCTTCTCGCCGAAATAATCCGAAAGACCGACAAACTGGTCATCGGTCATGTGAACCTCGGGGAACACGAGGACATTGTACGTGTTCAGCGCGGCCATGATCTTCTCAGGTATACCCTCATTGAGGATGTCCTGCGCGGCGACATGCACGTAGGCGCCAATGCGCTCGGTGATGGGTTCGAGTTCAAACCGGGTCATATAAATCTCGCGGGAGTCCTGCTGAAATGACGGCATGGAGCCGCCGAGTTTGCAAGCCTTCAAACATCCATGAAGTTCATTCCGCGATACTGCCCGTTCGTGCTCGAGCCCTCCAGATCACTGTCGAGGCTGCCGCCGCACTATCTCCCGGACGATCTTCCCGCAGTGTCGCGATCGGTCAATTTCGCCAATCGGAGCGTCTTTGGACGAGGAATAGGGCACCATTCCGGATAGGGTGGATGGCTCCCGCTCACGGCATCTGAGTGCCAAGATGGGTTGCTGTCATGCGAACCCGAGCAGAGGAGCCATCCGCCATGGAAATTACCACGATCGGCCTCGATCTGGCCAAGAATGTTTTCCAGGTTCACGGTGTTGATGCGGCAGGCACTGTCGTTGTGCGCAAGGCGCTGAAACGAGCACAGGTTCTGCCGTTCTTCGCGAAGCTTTCGCCGTGTCTCGTCGGCATCGAGGCCTGCGGGACTTCCCATCATTGGGCGCGTGAACTGACCGGTCTGGGACACGAGGTCCGACTTATGCCGCCCGTTTATGTGAAACCTTACGTGAAGCGGGGAAAAAATGACGCAGCTGATGCCGAAGCGATCTGCGAGGCGGTAACGCGCCCGACGATGCGGTTCGTGCCGGTTAAACCGACAGGTCGGTCTGGCGGTCCGTAAGTGTTTTCCTCGGGCCACGATCAGAGACTATGAGCTGTTTTCGTGCGTATGCTGTTGCATACTGCATGCGACGCCGCTTGCAGCTGCCTTCTCGTCGCCTCTGACATATCCTTTCTGACGCTGGGCGTTGAATTGCAGCGACGCGAACTGCTTTCTGCCAAGTTCGACGACGTGTTTTCCCAACTCAGTCTTCTGTCCGGTGCGTTGAAGCGCTGGGAGGATGAGAGCCCGCAGGAGGTAGTGGGCAAACTGATACCGGCGAAGAACGATCCGTTGCCCTTCCCGAAGCAAATCTTGTGATTGACTCATATTCTCCAGTAAATAAGTTGAGAATGTGGCTGCCGCCTCCGATCCGTGAGATGTTCTCACTGCGGGACGGCCAGCAATCGCCGGGACGACAGCGTCAGGCACTTCTCCCTTCCCATCCGATTTTCGCGGGGCCCCAGGGCACGCGGAACGGACCGCTTTACGGCACCTAGACAAAAGGAGTGATCCCATGTCCCTCAAGCTCTTCGATACAGTTCCCGATTTCTCGCAGGATTCGACCGAAGGCCGCATTGATTTTCATGACTGGGCGGGTGCGGACTGGGTGGTGTTGTTCTCGCATCCCAAGGATTTTACGCCGGTCTGCACCACTGAACTGGGCACCGTCGCCCGTCTAAAACCCGAGTTTGACCGCCGCGGCGTCAAGGTTCTGGGTCTTTCGGTCGATCCGGTGGAGAGCCATCACGACTGGGCGCAAGACATTGCGCAGACGCAGGGCACCGCGCTCAACTTTCCGCTGATCGCCGATCATGATCGCAAGGTTTCCACCCTGCTCGACCTGATCCATCCGGGCGCCTCCGAGACGACCACGGTGCGCACCGTGCTGGTGATCGATCCGGCGAAGAAGCTGCGCCTGACGCTGACCTATCCCGCGTCCACCGGCCGCAATTTCGAGGAAATCCTGCGCACGATCGACAGCCTGCAACTGACCGACCGCCACAAGGTGGCGACGCCCGCCGACTGGCGGCCGGGCGAGGACGTGATCATCGTCCCCTCTCTGGACGATGCCGCCGCGGCGGCGCTGTTCCCGGAGGGCTGGACGACCGTGAAGCCGTACCTGCGGCTCGTCCCCCAACCGGAAACCGAAACGGTACCCGAGGCCTGATCTCTCAGCTGCGAAAGGGTTGGTACGATGATCGATCTCTATTACTGGACTACGCCGAACGGTCACAAGATCACGATATTTCTGGAAGAGACCGGGCTGCCCTATCGCATTACCCCGGTGAATATCGCCAAGGGTGAGCAGTTCCTGCCCTATTTCCTGGCAATCGCGCCGAACAACCGCATCCCCGCGATCGTCGATGACGATCCTATCGATGGCGGCCCGCCGCTGGCCGTTTTCGAATCCGGCGCGATCCTGCAATACCTTGCGGAAAAGATCGGGAAATTCCTCTCCACCGACCCGCGCGAGCGTAGTGAGGCGGTGCAGTGGACGTTCTGGCAGATGGGCGGTCTTGGCCCGATGGCGGGGCAGAACAACCACTTCCGCTATGCCGCGCCGGAGCAGATTCCCTACGCGATCGAGCGCTACACGCGCGAGACGAACCGCCTGTTCGGCGTGCTCGACAAGCGGCTGGCGGATCGCCCGTTCCTGGCCGGCGAAGTCTATTCGATCGCGGACATGGCTAGCTATCCGTGGATCGTGCCGTGGCAACGCCTTGGCCAATCGCTGGACGATTTTCCGAACTTGCAGCGCTGGTTCGAAGTGATCACGCTCCGCCCCGCAACGCAGCGTGCCTACGATCTGGTGGCCGAGGTAAATCCCGATTCCGGAACCCCGCTCAGCGAAGAAGCGCGGCGGATTCTGTTCGGCCAGACGACAGCCAGCGTGACGCCCGCCGACGCAGCATCTCCATAGGAATCCCACCCAAAGTCGCCATGCTGAGGGCAGTGCGACGATAACAATCTCTCACAGGGAGCATGAACTTGAGACGTACCGTCAGCATTCTGACGGCGAGCACTGCGCTCGTCGCCATCCAGGCCCCGGCCTGGGCACACCCCCCCGATGAAGCGCCAGCCAACCAAAGCGCGCAAACGCAGCAATCCGAAATCGTCGTCACCGGCACACGTACACAAGGCCGCTCGCGCCTCGATTCCGCCTCGCCCATCGATGTCCTGAGCGGCAACAGCCTGCGCAGGCAGGGCACCACCGAACTGGGCGCAGCGCTGGCGGCAATCGCCCCGTCCATCGACTTTCCCCGCCCCTCGGCCGTGGACGGCACCGACGCCATTCGCCCGGCAACGCTGCGCGGCCTTTCGCCCGACGCGACGCTGGTTCTGATCAACGGAGTGCGCGGCCATACTGCGGCCCTGCTCAACACCAACGGCTCGGTCGGGCGCGGTTCAGCGGCGGTGGACCTCAACACTATCCCGACTGTGGCGCTGGAGACCATTGAAGTCCTGCGTGACGGTGCCTCAGCGCAGTACGGTTCGGACGCCATCGCAGGTGTCATCAACTTGCGCCTGCGGCAAGCGCGATCGGGCGGCGGCGCCAACGTGACTTACGGCATCTACGACACCGATATCGACACCGCGCGCGGCAGTCGCAGCGTGACCGGGGAACGCGCGATCACCGCGTCGGCGTGGCAGGGCATCGGCTTCGGCGAAGAAGGGTACCTGACGCTCTCCGGGGAATACGTGAACCGCGATCCCACCAATCGGGCCGACTTCGACCCGCGCGTTACGCCCAGCCGCGTCACCGGGCGCTTTGGTGATCCCGAGGTCGAACAGTACAGCCTCTGGGCCAATGCCGGCACCTCGGTCGGCGACACCTGGCAGCTTTACGGCTGGCTCGGCTATCAGCACCGCGAAAGCGAAAGCGCGGCCTTCCCCCGCCTTGCCAGTGCGGCCACGGCTGTTTCGGGGATCTATCCCGACGGCTTCCTGCCGCTCATCAACACCCGCTCGAAAGATCTCAACTCGGCGCTGGGGCTGAAGGGCGATCTGGGCGGCTGGAACGTCGACGTCAACGTCAGCTACGGGCGCAACCGGATCGATTTCCGGACGCTGGACTCAGCCAACTACAGCTATGGCAACTCATCCCAGACCGATTTCTACGACGGCGCGCTGATCTACGATCAACTCGTCGGCGGCGTGGACGTCTCGCGCAAGTTCGACGTGTTCCAGTCGCTCAACGTGGCGTTCGGTGCGGAAGCGCGGCGCGAAGGCTTCGAGATCAAGGCGGGCGAGCCGGCCTCCTACGACTATGCCGCCAATCCGGTCGCGGGCGCGGCGCCGGGCGCGCAAGGGTTCCTGGGCTTCTCTCCGCTCAACGAAGTGGACCGGCATCGCGGCAACCAGAGCATCTACCTCGACCTGGAAGCACAAGTGACCGACAAGCTGCTGGTCGGCCTTGCCGGGCGCGGTGAGCACTATTCGGACTTCGGATCGACGGGTACAGGCAAGCTGTCGCTTCGCTACGATTTCAGTCCGGCTTTCGCGATCCGTGGCACCGCCTCGACCGGGTTCCGCGCGCCCTCGCTTCAGCAGCAGTACTTCACCTCCGTCTCCTCGGTGGTTCAGAACGGCGTACCGATCCTGACGGGTACCTATCCGTCCACCAGCGACGTGGCCGTGGCGCTGGGCGGACAGAAGCTGCAACCGGAAAAGTCCACCAACCTTTCGGCAGGCTTCGTCGTGCGCAGCGGCGACTTCGACCTTACGGTCGACGGCTACCGCATCCATATCCGCGATCAACTGGGTCTGTCTGAAAACATCCAGGCCAGCTTCAGCCCGCAAGTCGCGGCATTGCTGGCGCCCTTCAACGTCTCGGCTGCGCGCTTCTTCATCAATCGGCTTGCCTCGACCGCGAAGGGCATCGATGCCGTGGCGCACTACCGCCTGCACGCGGGCGAGCACACCTTCGACCTCACATTGGCCGGCAACGTCAACGACGTGAAGGTGACCAAGGTGCCGACCTCCACATCGGTGCTCGAACCGGCGCCCACTCTCTTCGCCCGCAGCCGTATCCTCACCATCGAGGAAGGCACGCCGGGCGAGAAGGTGACGGGCACTGTCGACTGGTCGCACGGTGCACTGGGCGCCACACTGCGTGCGACCTATTACGGCGACGTGCTCCAGCCCGGTACCACCGCTTCGGCCGATTACCGGACAGGATCGCTTACGATCACCGACCTAGAACTGCGCTATCAACCCGCCAAGGGCGCGCAATTGGCGATCGGCGCGAGCAACCTGTTCGACGTCTATCCGCGCGAAGTCCCCGCTGCGCTCAACACTACCGGTGTTGTAGGCTTCCCGTACTATTCACCCTTCGGCTTCAACGGCCGCTATCTCTACGTGCGGGCCGGGCTGAACTGGTAGTCGTTCCGGTCGCGAGAGGCGCAGGCCTCCGCCTCTCGCGACAGAAAGGCAATGCGAAAGGCACTACTTGGCCGTGAAGAGACCGGCAGTTTCGGCTAAGCGACCCAGGATAGCTGACATTCTCGCCCGCGGCATGCGGTGGCCGACAGTCATTCAGGTTGAAATTTGTTCACACACCCAAAATCGCACGATCGAGTCTCACGTCGGCCGATTGCGCACAGATACATGAATCCTTTTAGAAAATTGCCCCGCACAGCTCGGAAAATCGATACGCCCCTTTGGGCGATTAGAGTTCCGGCGTAATAGCGAGCACGCTGCGCATGACGATGCGGACTAAGTCCGGTAAGCCTCTAGCACCAGTCTTTGCGTAGATCAGCTTTGAATACATTCGAGCTGAACCCACAGTCAATTTAAGTTCGCCTGCCGCTTCAGTAATTGACATTCCACGGCTGAGAGCCAGTGCCATTTTTGCCTCGCGAGGGGAAAGGTCAAACAGTTCCGCCAGTTGCTCCTGCCGATCGACCAGTAGCCAGTTGTCTCCATGGACATACGCGATCGCTGCTGGAGCTCGGCGCGTAGCGACCCATTTGCGACGGGCAGGAACTATCAACATGTCCAGCCAAGGCTCTCGGCATAACGAAATTGCGTGGGCTCGGCTGTTCGGATCGCGGGAAACTTGCTGAATTGCTTGCCAAAGGCGTGCGTTCACTTCCGGTTGGCTGGCCCGCAGGCTGCCGTCGCGCGCCCGCCGCAAAACCTTCGATGTGGCAAGGACATCTCCCGCTTGCTTGTCGAAATCGAGAACAGTGCCGTTGGCGTCCAGTGTGATCCATCCGAATTGCAGTCTGTGAACCGCATCGGCGTTAAGTGCAGAGGCGTAACTCTCTCGTTCTCTCCTGACGAAGCACTGAAGGGCGCCTCGCAAGGTTGGGGCGATGTGACGCAGAAGAGTCGCGTCTCGGGGCTCGAACTGTCCTTTGGATCGTGTCAACGTCAGCCACGCGGCAATGCCGCTCGGTTCGCATACCCGCATGTGTTGAACGGCGACGATGCCATGCAGTCCGAGCAACTGCGTGACTACCTCGTCACCGCGACCCTCGGCCGTCCGAACCAATTCGTCGAGTGAATAGGGTTCGCCATCCCGGTATGACTGGCGCCAAGGCATCGCCCCAGGTCCTGGCATCCCGCTGAGCGCGCTTTCCAGTGCGCTGGGATCGGCGGAGCCTGAAACGACTGTTCCCATCCTGGACCAGTGTTCGTCCGGGGGGTCGACTGCAAATATGACATGGTCGGCGCGCGTGAGGTGACGCAGGCGATCGACGAAGCCTTGCCATGGTGGGTCTTCGTAAATTCCGTCAAAGATAGCTGAAATCAAAGGAATTAAATTCGGATCGCTCATCTCGGGCACTCGGCAATCTCGGCATTACCAGATGGGAATGGAGAGCGCATGCATACCTCCTAAAACATTCAAATACAAAATTCGTCCGACATGAGGCGGATCAATAGGGGAGGATGATATGAGGGCTATTCGTCAGCTCGCCATGGTGAGCGTGAGCGTCGTTTCACTGGCTGCACCGGCATATGCACAGCAGGCACAAACAGTTCCGGATGCATCTCGTTCGGCTTCGGCGAGTGACCTCGAGATTATTGTCACGGCACGGCGACGTGACGAAGACCTGCAGGACGTGCCGCTGGTCGTCAATGCGGTGACTTCCGATACGATCGAGAAGCTGAATATTCGCGACTTTCGTGAGATTACAAATGTTGTTCCGGGCTTGTCTCTGGTTCCAAATGCGAACGGCATCGGCTCCAGCTCGTCGATGCGCGGCGTCAATCATGATGTGAACGTGTCAGGCGATAACGGCACGATTCAATATTACCTGAACGATTCGCCCGTCGGATCGGACTTCGTTTTGCAGGCCCTGTACGACATTGGCCAGATTGAGGTGCTTCGCGGCCCGCAGGGTACCTTACGAGGACGCGCAACTCCGTCAGGCTCAATCACGATCACGACACGCAAGCCGGACCTGTTCAATCCAGGCGGGTACATCGGCGGAACTCTCGGATCGGCCGATACCAAGAATTTTCAAGGCGCCATCAATGTGCCGATCGTGGAGGGCAAGCTTGGCGTGCGCATTGCCGGCCTTAGCGATGAAAATCGTGGGGACCGGGTATCCAGCGTAAACAGCGACATCAGCCCGTATCGCCAAACCCGCTCCATCCGTGCCAGCGCGCTAGCCGAACCGACCGATTTTCTGTCGTTGGGCTTCATTTACCAGGCGCTGCAAAGCAAGTCCCGTTCCTTCGATCAGGTTCAGTCGTTCAATGAACTCGATCCCAACTTCACGCCAACGGCGGGGGCCCCCGATTACGGCACCATCACGCCGGCTGACCGGCTCTCGATTTCATCTTATCCCAGGACAATGGCGCAGCATATCAAGTATTTCGGATGGGATGCTGGGCTGTCTTTCGCCGGCCAGAAGCTTATCTACACCGGTTCCCATACGTCCACGCGCTATGACCCCTTCACCGTAGTAGACATTGCCAACTTCTTCCCATCATTAGTGGTCGGTCAGACGACGCACACCCAAACGAGTGGCACTACTCACGAAGTCCGCCTCCAGAACGACGAGCGGGTTCTGGGCCTGTTCGACTATGTCGCCGGATATTTCCATCTGACTGGCCAGCCCGAGACTTCTTTGACTACCGATACGGTGCTGCGCTTCTATGGGCAGATCGCACCGGGAATTACGTTCCCGCTGCCGATCCCGCCCTCCGTGAACCACACCAACATTTATCTTCCGAAAGGGAATGGGTCGGAGGAATCCTTCTTCGGCAATTTGACGGTACATCTGGGTGAGTCCACCGAAGTGTCGGGAGGCTTACGCCATATCCGTTACGTCAATGACAGTGCAGGACTGTTCATCGGCTGCACCAAGGAAGTCTATCCTGACTGCACACAGGCGGCGGGATCGGAAAACGACTTCAAGAGCAGCACCACAATCTACAACGCGACGGTCCGGCACAAGTTTACCGACGACTTGATGGTCTACGCCTCGACCGGGAGCTCCTGGCGTCCGCAAGTGCAAGCGATCGGCGATTTTACCACCGCTCCCTATACGCCCAACGAACTTGCGCACCTGTATTTGGATTCTGAGACCTCCAAGTCCTACGAGATTGGATTGAAATCTGACTGGTTTGAGAAGAAAGTTCTTTTCAACGTTACTTACTATCATCAAAAATTCAAAAACTATCCCTTCCGCGCAGCTGGAAGCGGCGTCTATTTCATCAACGTTAATAGTCAGGGGGCAGAGGAGCGGGGACAGTTCAACTTCATCAGTGCTGTTCCGGTTACCGTGAATGGTGTCGAAGGTGAGGTCGCATTCAACCCTTCGGAACATTTCAGCATCACCTCAACATTCAATTGGTCGCAAAGCAAAATCGGTAACGCGCTACTGGCGTGCACCGATGCACTGATCAACGCGACTGGAGCGGTTGGTCAGGACGGGATAGCGGACACGGTTGCGCCGACTCTCGCCCAGATGCTGCAAGCTTATGGTGCCGAACGGTTGGCCCAATGCCCTGGCGGAGGGCAAAGTGCGACCTTCCAGCCTGACTGGAGCGGATCGGTGCGGGCTGAGTACAATCACCCCATCAACGACAGGATCAGCGGATTTGCCCGGGGATTGCTGGCCTGGAAGGGCAAGTCAGAAAACGATCCAAACAACCCTTATGACGATGTCGGCGCCTATGGTCTGCTGAATCTCTTCGGCGGGATAAGAAGTGCTGATGGAGCTTGGGAGATCTCGGCCTATGCCAAGAACATCACGAATGTGACGAAGATCGTCTCCCGCAATGCGACGCCCTACAGCACGTCGCCCACCGACGTATTTCTTGGTGCTCCCACGTTCCGCGTACCGGTTGGAGTTGCATCGACCACGCTGACGTCAGGGTACACCGGTCTGACAGTGACGCCGCCGCGCGAGTTCGGCGTGACCGCACGTTTCGCGTTCGGTTCTCGTTAAATCCACTCGGCAAAGCATTCACGATTGCCTGCGATCTCCCGCGATTCATCGTGTGAGATCGCACCGGGGCACTGTTTGGGGAGTGACTACCATCATGAAATTTGGCCGCCACCTAGTCGGGGCTGCGTTGACCACGACCGCCCTATGCGCCGCAGCGACAGGTTGCCTTTCACCTGCGCAGGATCGAAGTGGCAGTGGGGGCGCACAAAGTGGGCCGCACGAAACCGCGTATTTTCCCAAGTCGCCGACTGCCTGCGACAACCTTGCCTCCTTGAAATGGGACCATGCCACGATCACGAGTGCCAAGAGCCTCAAGGCCGGTGATCCCGTCGAAGGGGCCGTTCTTCCGCCGATCTCCGGCTTGGGAACCGGCGGGCCGGTAAAGGATGTTCCAGCTTTTTGTAGGGTTACAGGCGCCCTTCACCCTGAAGCAGGATCCGACATCGGCTTCGAAGTCTGGCTCCCGCTTCAAGGATGGGATGGCCGCCTCAACGGAGCGGGGAATGGCGGTTTCGCCGGTTCGATCTCGTACTTGGAACTAGCGCAGGCCATTAAGGCGGGGCAGGTAGGTGCATCGACAGATACGGGCCACAAGGCAAACGGCATCGATGCGGGATGGGCCAAAGACCATCCTGAGAGAGTTCGAGACTATGGATGGAGGGCGATTCACGAGACCGCAGTCATTGCCAAGCGCTTGAGTCTCGAACTTTTCGGACGCACACCGCATCATTCCTATTTTGTGTCCTGCTCGAACGGGGGACGGCAGGGACTGATGGAAGCCGCGCGCTTCCCGGACGATTATGACGGGATCGTCGCTGGTGCTCCGGCATCCTCTTTCACCCAGCTTGCCACCTCGATGCTGTGGACGGTTCGGGCGCAATCGGCGGAAGGCGCTCAGATCAAGGCCTCTCAGGCTGCATTTTTGAGGGATGAAGTGGTCCGCCAGTGTGACGCGCTCGACGGGCAGACTGATGGCCTGATCGCGGATCCGCGCGCTTGCAAGCCTGATCTCAGTAAGCTCTCGTGCAAGACGTCAAATTCCAAATCATGCTTTTCAGACCCACAACTCAAAGCGTTGAAGCAGATCTACGCCGGTCCGCAGGATCAAAACGGCAAACAGATCGCGCCGGCCTATCTGCCGGCCGGCGTGGAGACCGCAGACCCGGCTTATCTAGGTTGGGATGGTTGGATCTTTGCCGGCCCTGCTCCCCGGCTTCACGCGATTTTCTCAGGAGCTCTGCTCAAGGACTTTACCTCCACCCCGATCGCGACGGTGCAAAGTTTCGACTTCCAGAATGATCCGGCTCGGCTGCAAAAGATGGTCGGCAAGGATTTGAACCCGGGGGCCGATCTTGGGCGATACTTCGCCAGAGGCGGAAAACTGATCATTTATCATGGCTGGGGCGATGCAGCGGCGCCGCCGGAGCTTTCGATCGATTATTACGAGCAATTGCGCGCGGCGAGCAACTGGGCAGCTCAATCCATGCGCCTCTATATGGTGCCTGGCATGCAACATTGCTTCGGAGGAACGGGGCCAGCCAACTTCGGGCAGAATGGGGCGCCAGAACCTTCAGCCGATCCAGGCTCCAATGTTGCGGCGGCGATGCAGGACTGGGTCGAACAGGGCCGCGCACCCACTGGTATTGTCGGACGCATTCCCAATGCACCGAACCGGCAGCGGCTGATCTGTGCCTATCCGGCCCAGGCAAGGCTCAAGCAGGGCTCCGACCCCGATCTTGCGCAAAGCTACACCTGCAAATGATCCGAGTGCGGAGGTCGCCCGGCGCGGATATGTTTCGAATGAGGAATATCCTTTGAACTTCTCTCGAACGGGCAGGTTGTCCCGCACATTCTTTTTTGCGGGATCGGCTTCGCTGAGCTTGCTGTTGGCAACACCGTCGAGAGCTGGCGATGAGCCTTCACCCGCGACTGTCCAGCAGACGTTCCAGAATCCAGGGAAGGCCTATCGGCCGATGGTGCGATGGTGGTGGCCGGGCAACGACGTCACTCCGACAGAATTGCGGGGTGAGTTGGCTGCAATGGATGATGCGGGTTTCGGAGGTGCCGAAATCCAGCCCGTTTTCCTCAACTTTGCCAAAACACTGCCGGCTGACCGAGAAGCGCGTATCCGCAGTGTTGGCACCCCGGAATTCTTCCATAACGTCAAGGCCGCCGCACAGGCCGCAATGGCGCGGGGGATGTGGATCGACCTGACACTTGGGTCTGGCTGGCCGACGGGTGGTGGACCGCAAGTAACCCCAGAGCTGGCCCCCGTTGGGGTCGAGTATCGAACATATCACGTGGCGGGTGGCACGCGCGTGCGTCTCGTGCTGGAACTGCCCGCGACCTCGATCTCAGCCACCGGCTCATTCGTACATCAAGCCCTGGGCGATCCCGTGCAGCCCAACCCCGCAGGCTGGGACGAGCGTCTGAAGGCCAGGTCACGGACCCTTGCATTTCTAGCCTTCAAGGGGTCTACGCCAGCCTTCGCGCCATCGCCATTTCCCGGCGCGCAAGGTGCAGTTGCCACGCCGGGCGAGATGGCGCCTGGGACCACCATCGACCTCACAGCGAACGTCGACAAGCAAGGTTTTCTCGATTGGCAAGCGCCTCCTGGCGACTGGCAGATCATCGCCTTCGGGCGCGTTGCCCTGGCTGACCATGTCGTCGGCAACGCGATTCCCGGAGGCAGCCTTATCCTGGACCACATGAACGAACGGGCGTTCGACACCTACATGCGCGCCTTCGGGGAGCCTCTGGACTCTGCCCTGAAGGAAGGTGGTCGTTCTGGTCTGCGGGCACTCTTTGTCGATAGCCTGGAGATACCGACGCAGATCAATTGGAGCGACGATTTCCTGGAGGAATTTAGCCGTCGCCGGGGCTACGACCTTAGGGTCCATCTGCCGTATCTCATGCAATTTGGATATATCGACGGCTACAATTGGGGTTACAGCGGCCCGTTTTACGGCGGCGGACCACAAGGCGACGCTGTCCGCAGGGACTACTGGCGCACGGTGGGCGAGCTGATCGCAGAGCGATACTATGAGCCTCTCAACAAATGGTCGGCAGCGCACGGCATGCTTACCCGGGTCCAGGCCCACGGCGCGCCAGGTGATCTGCTAAGGATTTACGGCGCAGCTTCGATCCCTGAAACTGAGCAAATGATCGCCAACGGTGCGTTCGATGCGATGAAGATTGCCTCGTCGGCTGCCAACATTAACGGCAAGCGCATTGTCTCCAGCGAAAGTTTCGCCGCGATGGGGGATCCCTACTGGACCAACCCGCAGGCGCTGCTTGAGAAGACGGACGAGATGGTGGTCGCCGGTGTCAACCAGATCGTCTATCACGGTTACCCGTACAAGTACGACGATCGCGCCTGTCCTGGTTGGAGCCCGTTCAACACAGGTGTCGCGAACGGTAGTTTCGCAAGTTTCATGAACGAACGAAACACGTTCTGGCCCTACTTGAAGGCGATCAACGGATACATCGCCAGGCTCCAATACCTCTCGCAGGCAGGCGTCGACGTGGCGCCGGTGGCCGTACTGGAGAACCGAACCGGAATTGATATCCACCGCCCCGGGAACACGGCTTTGACCAATGCTCTCGTCGATAGCGGTTACCCGTTCGACTTCGTCAACGCGGATGCACTGGTCAGTGCCCACCTCAACGGCGGGCAACTCCAATTGAGCGGCGCCGCCTCATACAAAGCCGTGATCGTCCAGGCCGACTGGTTGCGTCCCGATGTGGCTGACGCCTTGGCCAGGGCATCCAACGCGGGCGTCAGCGTGATCTTCGTCGGAAAATTGCCCGCCTACAGCGAAGGTCTTGCCAACTTTGACGACCAGAGCCGCGGCGTCCAAACACGGGTTCAGGAAGTGCTCAAATCGTCTCAGTCTCGGTCCGTCCTGGACGAGAGTTTGGTGGCAAAAGCCCTGGCATCGAACCTGAAAGCCCCCGTCACCTTCATTGGCTCGCCGGGGATTCCCTATCTTCACAAGCGGATCGGTTCGCTTGAGACCTTCTTTTTCCGAAATCCTTCAGACCAGCCATTCAATGGCAGCGTCGAAATCTCAGCGCCAGGTCTGCCCCAGCAATGGGATGCCTGGACGGGTGCGATCACGAATATCCCATCGCGGATCGCCGGGGGCGGGATCCGATCAATTGCGCTGTCGGTCCCGCCCAAGGGCGCTATCCAGATCGTGTTCAATCCTGAGGGGAAGCCTGGGCTTCAGCAGAACGTGCTGCCTTCGATCAGCCGCAAAATTGCGTTCGATGGCCCTTGGGACCTCAATGCCAGCGGGCACGACGCGACAGGCCAGGCAAGCACGGCTACGATAAAATTGCCGGAGCTTCGCGATTGGTCGCAGTTGCCACAACTGCGGACATTCTCAGGCGCCGGTGAGTACCGTACGACGTTGAATCTGTCTGATCGGAACCTCGAAACCGATCACGAAGCCATTCTCGATTTGGGCGAAGTTGGCGATGTGGCGGAAGTGACGGTCAACGGCAAAGCCTTTCCCGCGCTGCTCAGGTCGCCTTACCGACTGGATATTTCCCGCGCCTTGCGAGCGGGCGAGAACATGGTTGCAATCAAGGTGGTGAATTCCTTGTCAAATGCGGCTGCTTCTCGCCCCCCCAGCGTGGATTTGCCCGAGGCCATGTGGCTCACCAACAATCTCAAGCCGCGTAAGAGTGGACTGATGGGACCGGTGACTCTGCAATTGGACAGTCAACCGTGAGGGGGGATCGCGAAGCTTCTCGCACATTGACGACCGATATCGGACGGGCGCTAGGGCCATGGGTCCGCGATACCGCCAGGAACCGGAATCGTGGGCGGCACTCCCGTGTCCACGCGCCTTGGCGGGGGCTCCGGAGCCCCCGCCACCTTTTGCAGTTTGGCTTGAAATGAAACGAAGCTGGGCAGCCGATATTGGATCGGCTTTCCGCAGTGCTCAGTCAGTGCGCGAACAGCTCGAGATCGATTGAATCGGCCAAGGCTTTGTAGCCCGCATCATTGCCGTGGAGGTGGTCACCCATGTGATAGCCCGCGCGAATGGCCTGAGGGTCGGACGGATCGGAGAGCACACGGTCGAAATCCAGCACCGCGTCGAATGCACCGCTGCGAATGAATCGATTGAGTTCCTGTCGAACCGCTTCGCCTTGCGCAGTCCAGTAGTCGGCACCTTTGAACGGTGCGATGGTCGCGCCGTAGACCTTGATGCCATGGGCATGTGCACGATCGATGATCTGGCGGTACCCTGCGATCAGGTGCGGCGCATCGGTCGCGCGATCCGGCATCGCCCTGATGTAATCGGCCGCAGGGCCCGATAGGGTTCCAAAGGCCGTGCCAATGTCGTTGACGCCCTCGAATACGATCAGAGCCTTGACGCCCGGGAGCGAGAGCACGTCACGGTCAAGGCGCGCCAGCGCGTTCTCACCCGCGCCATCGCCGAGCACGCGATTCCCACTTATCCCAGCATTGGCCACACCCCATACCTTGCCTCCGCGCGCAGCAAGGCGTTCGGCGAGGTAATCAGGCCAACGTTTATTCGCGTTTCGAGTAGATCCTGCGCCGTCGGTAATTGAATCGCCCAAAGTCACCACAGTTGCCGCGCTGGCGGGAGCATCGATTTCCACGCTCGCCACAAATGGACGCGTGTCGATTGTTTTTTCAGGCGTAAAGCCGGACGCGGTGAAATCGCCGGGCGGTGAAACCTCGGTATCGCTGAGCCCCATCATGTGGCACGTGCAGGGACCGGTGTCGCCTGGCAGGTATATAGTCACGGCAACGCGGGCCAAGGCAGGGACAGGCAAGGCTACCGCATCACTCAATAATGGCGCGCCTCTGGGCGCGGTGCCGGATGTTGCGCCGGCGAATGTGAGCATTCGTCCAGTCCCAGGGACTTCCCGCCCCCGTTCGTCGATCAGGGCAATTTTGGCGCTGCCAATTGTCAACGCCTTGAGACCATACGTATTCGAAATTCGGATCCGCACCGCTGATCCCCCGGCAGACAGCCTCATGATCTGGCGCAGTGTGCGATTCTCGAACGAAGGCGTTGCGGGAATTGGTCCGAGCCCGGGGTGGGGCTGTTGGGGAGCCGCCGACCAACTTGCGATCCATTCAGCATGAACCGGATTGGCACTCGTTACTGTGCCCACGACCAAGGCTGCCTGAAACGCAGCTGATACCCATTTCATCACTCTAGCCTCTGCCATTTTTTGATTTTTCGTCGCCGATTGAGCGAAAGCTCTGGCGACATTCATGGCTTCGCGGAACCGTCGCACATTGTCCAGTTAAATACTAACTGGTTGGTAGAGTAATCAAAAATCTGTTTCACGCTTCGTTGGGAACGGGGCGGTTCAGCCACGAAACCTTGGGCCTGTGTTCGTCGCCCATGAGCTTGCGTCCGAAACGCGCCATTGATCATCTCCCCGGTGGTGCTCGATTACTCCGTTCAAAGGCAAAGCAAGTGCCTCCGGAGAGGACGATTTCGTTTCAATGACCAGGCCACTGCACGCGATTGGAGGCTAAACCGGAGCGTCAGCTTTTAGGATTGCCCTAATGGCCCCCGTATGTCTGCATTCGGGCGATGCACGAACCGCTTCGCGGAGGGCGTAATCGGCGAGGTTCCTGCACGGATCGTGGGTCGCCCGGGGATTGAGCGTCGCGGGCGGTAGGTTGAGCATTCCGGCTCCTTTCAACCAAGGAGCCGAACGATGATCGAGTCTATTTCCGCCGCCCCCATCAGCCCGCTGCGCCAGCGCCTGATCGAAGACATGGAACTGCGCCATTTCTCGATCGAGACAAAGCGCAATTATATCCGCGACGTTGCACGCTTCGCGACTTGGCTTGGACGTCCTCCCGACAAGGCGACTGCGGAAGACCTGCGCCGTTTCCAGGTCGAGCAGCGCGAAGGGGGCATGCCGTCTCCCACCATGAACAGCGTCGTTGCAGCGCTGCGTTTCTTCTTCACGCACACGCTGGATCGACCGGATCTCTCCCGGCGGCTCTATCGTGAGAAGGTCGTGCGCAAATTGCCGGTCGTGCTGAGCCGCGAGGAAGTCGCGCGCCTGCTGCAGGCCACGACATGCCTCAAGCACCACGCCGCGCTGGCCGTTGCCTATGGCGCGGGACTGCGCGTGGCTGAGGTGTCGATGCTCAAAGTTTGCGACGTCGACAGCGAGCGCATGCTGCTGCGGGTCGAACGCGGCAAGGGCGGCCGATATCGCAACGCCATGCTCTCGGCCGACTTGCTCGCCCTCCTGCGCGAGTGGTGGAAGATCGGGCACCGTGAAGGCGTGATGCACCGCGACGGATGGCTGTTCCCCGGCCAGCACTACCTCAAGCCGATCAGCACCAAGCAGCTTCACCGCGTGGTCGTCGAAGCTGCCCAGTCCGCCGGGATCGCCAAGCACGTGAGCCCGCATACGCTGCGCCACAGCTTCGCCACGCACCTGCTCGAGGACGGGATCGATATCCGGATCATCCAGACCTTGCTCGGCCATGCCAAGCTCGAGAACACCGCCTTCTACACCAAGGTGGCAACACGCACCGTCCATGCCGTGGTCAGCCCGCTCGACAAGCTCGGGATCGTCGTTCCGCCACCAGTCGCACCTGACGGCTGAGCCGTTGCGCGCCTCGCTCGAGGTCGCCGATATCTTCCGCAGCGCTGGGCCCGGCTACAGGACTGCCCATGCCGGGCATCTGAGCCTGGCCCAGCTCAAGGTCATGGCGGCAATCGAGAACTGCCGCACCGCCGCGCTCGGCGGCCACATCGAAGCCTGCGTGGACTGCGGCCATTGGCGGATCGCCTATAACTCGTGCCGCAACCGGCACTGCCCGAAGTGCCAGGGCGCCGCCGCGCGGACCTGGCTGGAAGAGCGCGAGGCCGACCTGCTTCCGGTGGGCTACTTCCACGTCGTGTTCACGCTGCCGGCGGAGATCGCCGCGGTAGCCCTGCAGAACAAGTCCGCGATCTACGACCTGCTGTTCCGCGCCGCATCGGAGACGATGCTGACCATCGCCGCCGACCCCAGGCATCTCGGCGCCCGTATCGGCATCACCGCCGTCCTGCATACCTGGGGGTCGGCGATGACGCATCATCCCCACGTGCACATGATCGTCCCGGGCGGCGGCATTGCGCCCGACAATGCCCGGTGGATCTCGTCGCGCCCCGCCTTCCTTCTGCCCGTACGGGTCCTGGGCAAGTTGTTCCGGCGCCTGTTCCTGGCCCGGCTGATGCAACTGCACGGAGCGGGCCGGCTCTCCTTCTTCGGATCCATGACCCATCTGTCGGATCGCACAGCCTTCCTGCGGCATCTCAGGCCCACTCGCCGCAAGCGCTGGGTCGTCTATGCGAAGCCGCCCTTTGCCGGCCCGCAGGCCGTGCCCGCCTACCTGTCGCGCTACACGCACCGCGTTGCGATCTCGAACCAGCGCCTCCTGCGCTTCGACGAGACTGGCGTCACCTTCCGCTACAAAGACTATCGCCGCGATGGTCCCGAGCGACAACGCGTCATGACCCTGACCGCCGATGAGTTCATCCGCCGCTTCCTGCTCCACGTTCTGCCTCGCGGGTTCCACCGCATCCGACATTACGGCCTGCTTGCCAGTTCGTCCCGCAAGGCAAGCCTCGCCCTTGCACGGCATTTACTCGACGTCGCCCCATTGCCGCCAGCCTGCGCCCAAGAGGTTGCCACGGAACCGCTTCCGCCGTGTCCCTGCTGCGGCGGCCACATGATCGTCATCGAGACATTCACGCGCTGGTGCCAACCTCGCGCACCGCCACATACAGCCCTACAACACCGGGAAGCCGTTCCATGACCCGGCATGGACCGCGGCCTTCGTGGGCCAACGCGCTCTCGCTTTGGCCATGGGCCCGCCTTGCGCAAAATGGTCAGAGTGCTCCTCAAAACACTGGATCGACTGCTGGAACGCCTCGATGGGCGCCGATCAGAAGGCGAAATCAACCTCGACCGGTCCGTTCAATGGCGCTCGCGTCGCCGCTCCATCGCCATCCCGGCAGCCCAAAAAGCGAAATATCCATAGGCCAGTGAGTGGGGCCCGCGGGTTCGTGCCTCGGAGACTTTCGTACGCCTACCGGCGCCCGAAACTCTTCACGGTTGCCGACGGGCAACTTGAGGTGCGATCGATCCATTAACTCATGGCCGTTTCGCAAAGACGCCGTCTTCAAAGGCCCGGTTCCCGCCCTTCCCCGCGCCCTCAACGGGATTTAAGCACCCTGTCCGACAAGCGAAGACGCAAGGCATAATGGCCTCGACGGCCCCATCCAACCTCTACTCATCCAATAGTCTGACCGACCTATTTACCGAACGATACCGCACGCGGGTCCCCTATAAATTCCCAAGGGCAGTCGGGGATATCAGGGTGGACAGGCGGGATGCATTGCGGAGGCAGTGCGAGACTATCGAGGCTATCGCCAGTGCCGTGGCCATGGCGGGTATCGAACCGGGCATTCAGGAATACCTGATGGAACTCATCGGGAGAGCGAGGATCGTCGCCGCACTTGACGCGCCCGGCAAATTCCGCCGCCTTGCGATGGCGTCGGCCAGACAGCTCTACCGCGACGTGCAGTTCCTGCTCGCGCCTCCCGTGCTGTCCTGGTCGCTGCTGACCCGGATCGCAGAGGCAGACCTTGCTCTCTCAGTGCTTTCAGCACAGCCGAAGCGCCAACTGCCGGCCTGAAAATCGCACAAGCCGGCGGCCGCCCCATGGCCCGGCCTGCGGCTTCCACTCTCGATCAAAGTGCCGTCACGGAAAGAGCTTCAGCTGATCGGGATCTGGTATGGCAGGATAGTCCTCCAGGCGTTCCTTGATCGACTGGGCAAGCTCGGCTGCGGCCTTCATCCGCATGCGCTCATCGCGCATTGTGATGCCGACCCGCGCCCAGGCAGGCGCATTCAGAATGGCATCCGATAGCTGCTGGGCGTCGATTCGTTCCATACCCCAATAATGGAACAAATAAGGAACACAGTGCAAGCCCCTTGCAAGCCCTCCGCTCAATCGACATGAGCGCTGTTCGGAAAATCAGGGGCTTACATGAGCGACACGTGCGGGAATTGCGGCGCGGAAATCACGAGCGGCGGCATCATCAAGGGCCCAAATCGCCGGTACGGCCCCAAGCAGACCCAGATCCTGAACTTCGTCTCCGGCACGCAGTACGCGGAAATCTGCGAAAAGTGCGGGAGGGGTGAATATGAAGCCGTTATCCTCAACTTGAAAGCCGAGCGCCAGGCGTGCCAGGACTACCTGCAGGCCAACGTCATCGATTTTCCGATGATGACGATTTCGCAGGTCCCGCCGGGCGCCGATTGCCGCATCAAGTCGATGGTGACCGCGAACGTCACGGTTGGCACGGGCATGTTCAGCGAACTCAGCCAGGGCTTCTCCGACATGTTCGGTGCGACCAATGTCAATTCCGGCATGGCGCTCAAGGTCAACAGCGGTGAGGCGACGGCCCGCTCGATCCTCGTCACCAAGGCAATGGCGATGGGCGCGAACTGCATCATCGGTGTAGACGTCGACTACGGGACGACCGCCAACAACGCGGCAACCGTGAACATGCAGGGGACAGCGGTCACGATCCGCAACCTCGAGGCTATCCTCGACGAGGACGTGCTGGAGAAGTTCAGACAGTTCGAGGCATCGCTCGCCCGGGCCCAGGAAATCACCCGCTGGTTGGCCGGCGAATTTGAGGCCGAATAGCACATCTCGATCGCACTGAAGCCAAGCCCTAAGGAGCGCGACCTCCCCTGTATCTATGGCGACCTCGACCCTCCCGATAATCACCTAACCCCTTTAGATGATTGCAGAAGTACTCGGATCGTTCATATTGCCTTTCTTCCTTGCAGGAAGAAGGGAGCCGGAAGGTGGGAGCCGATCCCGGCAACGGCGGCAGGCTCTCCAAACCCCTGAGCCGCCGCCGTCCCTTATCCTCCTCGATCCCGGGCGGATCGCTCGGCGAGAGGATTGTGACGAGGCATGCGCAACCTCCCCGCCAATTCGCTGGTTACAAGGCTGGAGGTATCTGATGTCCCAGCCAACCAACGAAGTCCGCGCCGTCGCCGAACTCGATCTTGGTCGCTACCTTGGCACCTGGTTCGAGATTTGCCGGCTGCCGCTCAAATACGAGGATGCCAAGGCCACCGACATTACGGCGACATATTCGCTGAATGACGACGGCAGCGTTCGCATCGAAAACCGGCACATCGACGAGGATGGAAAGCCCGACAGGGTGATTGGCCAGGCGCAGGCCGTGGACGCCAGCAAGGCAAAGCTCAAGGTCAGCTTCCTGCCCGAATATCTGCGGTGGATCCCCTTCACCAAGGGCGACTACTGGGTGCTTGCGATCACGCCCGATTACGAGACCGCGCTCGTCGGAACGCCCGATCGCCATCACCTCTGGGTTCTGTCGAAGACCTCTCAGCCTCGCCCCGAAACGGTTGACGGCATGCTCGCGACAGCAACCGCCATGGACTTCGACCTGTCGCAGCTGATCTGGACCCTGCAGAGCGGAACTGTAGTGCCAGCCAGCGCATTCCCGGACTAATCTGATGACCTTGAGGCGGGCCGCCGCGACGAACGCTCTCGCGCAGCGTCACACCGGAAACGATCCCATTTCCCTCAACCATCGCCCAAAAAATGCGGGCATTGCGATCCATCGCCGTATTGGGCGCGCTGTCAGCCGAATGGGCTGCAAACATCACCGCCTGGGGCCACAAAGCGCCCCCATCTCGCTCGCCCGGTCGTCCCGGCTATGACAATATTTCGTACGATAATTTTCTCAATGTACTTGCGCTACGGCAGGGAATGTCCGAGATCGACTTCTCCAACTAAAATATTCGGGTACGATCACAACAAATGGCTGATGAAGCTCTACTTGCCCTCGCGGCCGACATCATTTCTGCACATGTCGGCAACAACGCCGTAGCATCGGACCAGCTGCCGCAATTAATCGAGACGGTCTATGCATCGCTCGCCGGTCTCGGCAAGGCTCCCGAGCCAGTCGCAGAAGAGCGCGTGCCCGCCGTCTCGATCCGCGCTTCGGTAAAGCCCGATGGAATCGTCTGTCTGGAATGCGGCTCGAAGTTCAAGACGATCAAGCGGCATCTCACGACGGACCACCGGCTCTCGGTCGACGAATACCGCAGCCGCTGGAACCTGCCGGCGAGCTATCCGACTGTCGCGCCCGACTATGCCGAGCGGCGCCGCGAACTTGCCAAGACCATCGGTCTCGGCCGCAAGAAGGGCACCAAGGTCAAGGCAGGAAATTCTGCGCACGCAAAGACCGGTGAAGCTCCGGTGCCCCCAAGCGAGCCGGCTGTTGGCGCAAAAGCGCCCCTGCCGGTCACCGCGAAAGCAGCAAAGGCGCACAAGGCACCCGTCGAAGAGACGCCGCCAGCACCCAAGAGCCGCGGACGCAAGAAGCTGGGAATTTCCGCCACGTAAACGACTGTCGGCGAAGTGCGGGAGTTTGGGTGCTCCCGGCTCCCGGCTCCCGAACTTCACATTCCCCGGATCATCAAGCGAACCGAAAGTAGTCCCATGCGTGCCATTTACGCAGCCTTGTGCTGTCCGCTCATTCTCGTTGCCGCGGCGACTTCCGCCCAGGTCAAGGACAGCCAGGGCAACGCGCTGAAGGTGGGCCTCCCCGCCAAGCCTTCTGCGGATTACGACGGCGGAACCATTGGCGCCGGCCGCGCGGCAAAATGCGTGTTCGACGCCGACGAACCGGAAGTCTGCACGTTCTATCCGCGCAACGGCAACGGTAGTTTTGCGATCGATGTCGCGCAGATGGCCTATTATGCCGACAAGGTCTCTGCCAACGAGATCGTCGTCGACTACGACAATGGCGCAAGGCTGGTCCCGCAAGGCAGGTTCACGCGCAGCCGCCAGGATCCTGCATGTTGGGTGCAAGGGACCGACCGCAAGATCTGCGTTTATTGATAGCCAGTTCGGTTCGGGCCGGTGCGTTTGCCGGGACCAAAAGGCTCCCGGAACCCGTGCGTGTGCACATCGCCAGGTTTGCGCATCAACCACCGATATTCGCCCGCCGCCATCGCCCGCGCTTCGCGGACAAGGCGGCGGATACGGGATCTGAGAGATTCCGATCCGCTGTCTTGCGCGGTGCGCTCGGTTCCGTAAAAAGCGTCCACTATTTGCGCGATGCTTGCACCATCGCTGAGCGCGTCACCCACTCTCAGCGCGTGTGCAAAGCGCTCCATCCGGGGATCCGGTGGGAACAGCGAGCTCGCGAAGCGCTTGTGACTGCACAGAGCCAGCAGTCGTCGGAGCGGCAGGATCCGGTGGCGGAGGGAATGCACGCCCGCCAATTTGTAATGGAGAACGACCGGCCCGTCCCGGAGCGTTCCGGCAACAACATCGAGGCGTATCCGATACGGTCCGTCCGCCAGGACAACGTGCTCGTACCCACCGGGCCCATTCACCAGGCTTAGCCATGCCTTGAAGCAGAGCGGATCGATCGCGTCCTGATCACCCGCGGGTACACGTTGCGCCTCGACCTTGAGAGCTCCGGGATCGAGCTCCGCGCTCCAGATAAGCTTAGCCCCGCAGGCACCGACTGCGGGGTCCTCGGCGAAAGTGAAGCCCCCATTTTCGGGTCACCTCCCCATCGCCTCCGCCCCGGGTTGCATCGCTTGCACAGTCGTACCATTCCACATAAGCGGGATCGCGGCGTAGCCATTCCCACATCAGCGCAGCACGATCGAGCTTGGCAAGATGGCGGTAGGGCGATGCATCGCGCCAATTCCGCTCATTGCCGCACCGGCCTGTCACAAGCTCGCGCGGCCTGCTCACCGCCTGCATGACAGTTGTGTGACACAGATCACATTGTCGCTCGTCGGAACGACGATATGTTGCGTACTACGTAGAAACGCGGATCGCGGAGGGAATGAGGGCCCGAGGCGATTTCGCACCAAAGCGGAAAGGACGGCTCGACGCGTCCTGGCGGCTTGAGACGCCGCGAAGAGCCGGGTCAGCGCATGGGCGTCACTTTTGCGTACCGGAAATACAAAGAGCTCATCCGGACAGCCGACGACTTGCACAGTCTTGACCTCACTCTCTGCGATATTACCCGCGATGTCGGCTGCGACTACTACGCGATCGGCCACCACACAGACTGGGGGTCCGGCCAATTGCAGGCCTTTCGGCTGCTTAACTACCCGAAGGAATGGATCGACTTCTACGACCGCAACGGCTTCGTCGGCCGCGATTTCGTGCACCGGGCATCGGGCCGCACGCAGAATCCCTTCCTCTGGCGCGAAGCTGCTGATTTCATCGAATACAGCGCCAACGACGAACGCTTCCTCGATCTTGCGCGGCGCCACGGCGTTTGCGACGGATTTACCGTTCCCTCGAACGTACCCGGCGAATTCCTGGGCTCGTGCACATTCGCCACGGCGCCGGGGCGTTCGCTCAACGAGGATGGTCTCATCCTCGCCCGGCTCATTGCACCCGAAGTCTTCGCCGCGGCGCGAAGACTGGTCGGCCTTGCCGAAGTCATGAAATGCATCGACTCTCCGCTCGTGACCGAACGCCAGCGCGAGTGCCTGATCTGGATGATGGCCGGCAAGACCGATTGGGAGACCGGGATAATCCTCGGGATCAGCCATCAGACGGTCCGGCGCCATCTCAACGAGGCCGGCAGAAGGCTGGGAGCGCTGAACAGACCATTGCTGGCTTTCCTCGCATGTCGGAACGGAGTGATCAGTTACCCCGAGGTGCCGTGCGGCTCCTATACACGGAACCGTGCATAGCGCCGGGCGAATTTCCTAGGGCAGTTTTGCGAACCTTTTCAGAGGAGGTTCGCTATGATCCATTGCCTGTCCAAATCTCCGAAGGTGAGCGAGCACGCCGTGCTTCGAAACATGTTCGAGGCGCGCAAGCGCGTCTTCATCGACCTTTTGCGCTGGGACCTGCCCGTACTTGCCGGCCGCTTCGAGCTTGACCAGTTCGACAACGAAGCGGCGATGTATATCGTCCTTACGGACAAGGATGGCGCGCACCGCGCATCGGCGCGCCTGCTGCCGACCACCGCGCCGCATATACTGGACACCTTGTTTCCGGCCCTGTGCGACGAGGCCATCCCGCGCGGGCCCACCACCATGGAAATCACGCGGTTCTGCCTCGAGCGTCGGTCGACGGCGGCCGAGCGGCGCGAGGCAAGGAACGAGCTCGTGCACGCCCTTGTCGCCTTCGCCCTCGCCAACGGCGTGGAGCGCTATAGCGGTGTCGCCGACCTGCCATGGCTGCGCCAGATACTGACATTCGGTTGGCGATCCCGCCCGCTCGGCATGCCCAAGATCGTGGACGGCAATACACTCGGCGCGATGCTCATCGGGATCGACGAGGACACCCCGACCCTGCTCGAACGCGGCGGCATCTACGCGCCCGCTCCTGATCGCGACGGCCATCGGGAGGTATTCCATGTTCACTGATCCGATGTCCCGCGAAGGCAGGGTCTCGGGCGAATTCTCGCCCGAACTCCCTGCATTGGTCGGCTATCGCGGGCATTTCGCATACCTCGCCAACTTGGAGGCCCGATCCCTCGCCAGCGTGTTCGATCCTCGCCGGACCGCGGAATTCGATGTGGACGACATGCCGCATTTCGAAAGCATTGGCGCGCCAGCCAGCCGCAGGCCGCTCCCATGAACGCAGGAACTACGACGGAGCGGGTCTACGACAGGCTCAAAAGCGCCATGGCAAGCGGCTCCCTCGCGCCTGGTGCGCGGCTGGAACCTGCCCGCCTTGCACAGGAATTCAACAGTAGCGCGACACCGATCCGCGATGCGCTGAATCGCCTCGCTGGAGAACGCCTTGTCGACACGCGCGCGAGCGACGGCTTTCACGTGCCAGCCGTCACCGAGATCGGGCTGCGCGATCTTTACCGGTGGAATGACGAACTCGTGCGAACGGCTCTGCGCGTGAGCCACGGATCATACCGCCCGATCTGTTCCGAGACCCAACCGGACGACGCAGCCGATCTGTTCGCATTCATTGCGGCTCGGTCGCGCAGCGCCGAGATCGTGATGCAAGTCGCATTGTCCAATGACCGCCTCGCTTACATTCGACAAATCGAATCGAGCATCATCCCGAACACTTTCGCCGAGATTCGGGCCATTAGCGAGTCCCTGAATCAAGGCGCAAGATCGACTAAAGTACTCATACAAGAGTATCACAAGGCAAGAATATCGATCATTCCAAAATTAATAATCGCCATTTTTCAAAACACGTCGTCTCGCAGATAACATTCGGTCTATATTTTCTATATATATTTCAAGTATTAACAGGAATGCCGTAAACTTCTCGTTGCCGCAATCCCGCGGCGATTGAACGAGGAGAAGTGACATGGAAAGGAATGACGATGTGATCGAACTCGGCGCCGCCAGCGTCGAAACCCAGGGCCACGGCGGCCTCAACCCGGATCTCGGCATCGGCGATCCGGTCGCGGGTCTCGCCGAAGACTGAGCAAGAGGGATGCGTGATACGTTCACGCATCCCTTTCGGCGTCCCCTGACTGTCGGATTATCGCCATGGCCTATGCACTGCACGGCGGCCTGTCCTTCTGCGTCACCGAAGACAGGCTCGTTTTCCTCGATCTTCCCTCCGATCGCTATTTCTGTCTCTCGCCTGCAATAGAAGCAGATTTCCGCAGGCGCATAGAAGACTCTCCCGTCGGCGATAGTGCTTCGCAGCCCTTGCAAGCCCGGAATCTGTCCGTCCCGGGATCGCGTCTGGAGGGCATTACTGAGTGCAACGCGCCGGCTGCCACGAGCGCGCTGCCAGGGGACAACGAGAGCTCGACGGCGCTTGGCGCCCTGATCGCCATTTCATGGATATTGAGAAGCCGGATGCAGTTGAAGCTGCGCGGTCTTGCCGGAACGATAGCGCATCTGGCGCAGCGCAAGGCATGCTTGCGAGAGGATTACTCGAGCGGAGATGCTCAGGCGCGCTTCGAGCACACACTATCCCATGTCGCCGGCTCATTCGAAACGGCTTCGGCGCTGATCGATACGCATGGACGCTGCCTGATTTGGTCCCTCGCCATCGCGCATCGCCTGCTTTCCCTTGAGATCAAGCCACTTCTGGTGCTCGGCGTACGCCTCACCCCATTCGCGGCACATGCATGGGTTCAAGTGGGCGGAACCCTGATTAACGAGCGCCCCGAGAGGACGGACAGGTTCACGCCGATCCTGATCGTATGAATGCGGGCCGCTTCCTTGCCGGCATTTCGCTTGCAGAGCCTGAACGCGAAAGAATGTTGGCCGCCGCGGCCGCCAACGATCTTGAAATCGTTTTCGACACGGCCGAGGTGATCGTTGCGGCTGGCAGTTCGACAGCAATCACCAACCTCGGCGAAGATGGGATAATTCTTGGAGCGCTTTATCAGTCCGGAACACACCAGGCGTTGCAATCGGTCTCGGCCGAAGCGCATCGCGCCATTGTCAAATCGGCTGGCACCAGATTGTTCGAGGCGTTCTGGGGCTCCTACCTGGGCATTGTAAGACTCCAGGGCGGCGCTTCGTTGGTACGCGGTCCGTTCGGCGCCCTGCCCTGTCTGTTTATGCGCTCCGGCTCCGGTGCAATCGCCGGATCGGACATCGACCTGGTCCGCGCCGCAAGTGGGCAGCCTTTCATTCTCGATTTCGAAGCCATCGGAAGGCAGCTGGTGTTTGCCGACATGCGCCTTGCTACAACGTCGCTTAACGGGATCGAGGAGCTCCGGGGCGGATCCCGGTTGCTCATAGAGCAAGCCGGGATCCGCCTTGAGGATATCTGGTCGCCCTGGTCCTTCGTGACGGCGAGGCGCAGTATCGACGATCTCGAGGATTCCACGCGCCGACTTCGACAGCTGTGCATAGCATCGGTCGCCACGCAGACTTTGCGGCTGACCAATCCACTCCTGATGCTTTCAGGCGGGCTTGATTCCTCGGTCCTTGCTGCGAGCCTTGCCGCCGACGGGCGCAGCTTCTCCTGCCTCAACCTCGCAACACGCGATCACGGCGGCGACGAACGGGACTTTGCCCGCCGGGTTGCCGGCCACATCGATCGCCGCCTTGTGGAGCGACCAATGGCGGTCCCCGAATACGACTTCGCGCGCATCGGTGCTGCACGCACGCCCCGGGCCGTGGCGAGAGGTTACCAGCAACTGGCCTTCGAGATCGCCTCGCAGGTGGCCGAAGAACTGGGATGCGACGGCATTGTCGACGGCGGCGGGGGCGATAATGTGTTCTGCTCACTGCGTTCCGTATCGTTCGCCGCCGACTGCCTCATGGAACCGGGTGGCATACGCCATTTCCGCAGGGTATGCGGCGACATCGGCGGGCTGGCAGGGGTGTCGCGCTGGCGGATTGGCTGGAAAGCGCGGCGACGCGCATGGGCGAGACCTCGCCCCTACAAGTTGCAAGCGGACACCCGCCTGCTGGCGCGGGACTTTCAACCACAGGCAGCCGGCACCGAAAGCCATCCCTGGCTCGTGCCGCCCAATGAAGCGCTCCCGGGGCGCGGCGCCCACATTGCAATCCTTATTGCGGCACAAGGCTACGTCGAAGATGGCCCCCATGGCACCAAAATGAACTGCATCGCTCCGCTGGTGACCCAGCCGCTGATAGAGCATTGCCTCGCTATTCCCAGTTGGCACTGGTTTGGCCGCGGCAACAACCGCGCCGCAGCACGGAACGCCTTCGAGGGCCTCCTGCCGCCGGAAGTCGCCTGGCGACATGGCAAAGGCAATCCCGAAAGCTTCCTGTTCGGACTCCTTGAGAGGAACAGGAAAGCCATGACCGAGCATCTTCTTGACGGTGTTCTGGCGAGCGCGGGCGTGATCGACACGACCGCACTCGCCAGGGCGCTAAGGGACACGGAGCGCCTGAAGGGAACGATCTACGGGCGGATCCTGCAACTGGTCGATGCGGAATCCTGGGCACAAGGGATCATGGCGAGCTAGCTGCGCGGGCTGTGCCTTTGGCGGCGCCATTTGCAGCGTCACGTGCTGCGCGAAGCTTGTCCCACCGGGCATATTGGTCCTGCTTCGCCGGATCGGGATCGCGCTGCCCCTGGAGCCAATAGGCGAACCAGTCGATACTGCGCCGGTAAACCGCCAGACGGTGAGCGGGTTGCCACTTGTCGTGGTACTCGTCGGGATAGACGAACATCTCCGCGGGTTTGCCGGCTTCCCTAAGCGCTCCGAACGCAGGAAGGGCCAGATGGCTTTCCCGATCGGCAAGCTGCATGAGGATCGGCGTGTCGATCTTGCGCGCGTTCACCGAAAGCGACACCGGCCGCCAATAGTCGCGATCGTTGTCTACCGATGGCGGCAGACCGATCTTGATGTTGTGATCGCCCCACGCGAAGCCGCCCAGCACCATCGAACTCAGCATATCGTCGCAGCAGGTACTCATTGCAGCCGCAGCGAAGCGCCGCGAATTTACGAGCGCGAATTCGATCGTCGAAGCCCCGTCGCTGAGCCCGCTGATGCCGATCCGGTCAGGATCGACGAAACCCGTCGCGACGGCCTTGTCGACACCGCGATCCAGCGAAGAGAAAATGCTCCGCCGCTCTGCCCACCCCTTGAACTGCGCGGTCAGGGCCTCGTCCCAATCCGTTACGCCCGGCGTTATCGTCGACACGCTCGGCGGGCGTTCGAAGGTCAGGACAGCGAAGCCTTTGGCGGCAAGCGGGAAGACGGGATAGTCATCCCCGGTGCCACCGCGCAGGAATCCCATGCTGTGGTACTGAGTGATGACCAAAGGCAGCCGCGACTTCCCATCATAGCCGGGCGGCAGCACGAGATCCGCCCAGGAAGGAAGCCCGCGATCGTTACTCCAGCGCAGTCTCTGAACCTTGCCCAGCCTGAAACGGGCAAATTCGGGATTGGGATCGAACACGGTGCGGCTCTTGCCTGACTTCAGATCGATCGCAACGACACGCCGGGGCATGACGGCATTCTCCCGGCCGCAGACCAGTTCGCCGCCTGCGAGCAGGCATCCGGTGAGAGCATCCAGCGTACGAGTGATCAAACGCACTCGGCCTGCCCCAGGCGTCCAGCGATAGAGCGCCCATTCCTCGTTGTTCCACCCCTGCCGGCGCAGGAACACCAAAGAAGTACCCGCGCTGTCCCACCAGGTCTGGACGATCCGTCCAGCACATTCTGCCTGCGTGCAAGCCTGCTTCTCCCTTCCGGGAAGCAAAGCCCAAAGCCTCTGGTCGCTTCCCGGATTGGCGCCCACCCGCTCGGTCCACGCCGACGCGCCGTTAGCCGCGCGCACTTCCAACTCATAGAAGCCTCCGACAGCGGGCGCGGGGATCACGCGCACGCGTTCGTCCTCGCTCGCCGCCCTCGTCGTACCGCTCGCAAGTTCGACAGTGAACGCCACAGGGGGAATGTCCTGAACCCAGGCGCGTGGGTCCCAGGACTCGTTGGGGAGAATGCTCGAGTCATAGAGCCATCCGGAGCGACCAGCCGCCTCCGTCCGGCGTCTAGACTCGAGCTCCCCTGGCCTGGCGAGGTAGGTTAATTGCGACCCGTCGGGCGACCAGGAGAAATCTTCGACATCGATCTCGGAATGCGTCGAGGCAGAGGCTCCGCTGCCATCGACTTTCGCGAGGTAGATCTGCGTCACACCGCCCACCTTCTTGCGATAGGCGATGATCTTGCCATCGGGCGACCAGGCTGGAGTTATCAGTTCGGTGACTCCGGATGTGATGTAGAGACCGCGATAGACGCCTCTCGACAACGGGAGAGCCCCACCGATATCCACGACGCGCGCTTGCTCCCGGGTGGGGACGTTCCTTCCATCCATTGGCACAACCACCAGCGCACTGCAGATCGTGTTGTCGGTGGGTTCGCTGCGCGTAACCACGAAGGCGAGATGCCGTCCGTCCGGCGAAAGCGCGAACGGCGAGACCGTTCCGGATATGACATCCGGAAAGCCGATCACGCGGAGCCGGACAAGATCCTCGGGCGATACGTCGCGATGCTCGTGCGCCGCTGTCAGGGCTTGGGCCGGCAATACGTCGTCGCAGGATGCAAGGGCGGGCTCTACAGCAAAGCTCGCGATGGCAAGCGCGAGCAGGCTGGTCATCGTCCTCACCATTTCTTGGTGACCGTCAGGCTGACGACGCGCCCGAACGGCGAATAGTTCGTACTGTCGTAGGGTGGATCCATGTAACTGCTCGTGGCGATCGTATCAGGCTTGTCGTTGAAGGCATTCTGCAACGAGAAGACCACGTCGATGCCGGCAAGCAGGCCATGTTCCTCGCCCGTTCGGTACCGAACCGTGAAATCGACCGGTGCCATGCTCGCAACGTTCACCGGGGTTGCCGTACGCTTGTCCTCGACCGAGCCGATATAATTGACAGCAGCGGTGAGCGTGATGCCTCCCCTCGCCCAGCCGAGCTCGCCGCGTCCCCGGAAATGCGGCGGGTTGAACAGGGTACCCGCGAGCTGGGTGAAGGCCTGCCCCGCCTGGATCTGCTGCTCACTGTGGATATAGCTGCCGTTGATCGCGGCGCTCAGCCGCCCATCGGCGAGATCGAAGCTATAGCGTCCCAGGACATCGATACCGTAGATGTTCTGCCGCCCGGCGTTGATGTTGGAATTGTCGATGATCGCAACGACACTGGCGGGATCGTAGGCCGAGGATGTCGCGTTCGTGAACGACACCAGCCGGTCGATCACCGAGGCCTGCGTCGCGGCATCGGGATTGAGCGTCACGTAATCCGCGTAGGCCGGATTGGTCAGAGCCTGCCGGGGATAGGCCATCGGCGTGACGATCCGGTTCCGATAGCGAATGTTGAAATAGCTTACCTCCAGTTCCGCTCCGTCCAGCGCCGCCGGATGCAAGGCCACGGTCGCCGACCAGTTGGTCGAGCGCTCGGGCTTGAGATCGGGATTGCCGCCGACGACATAGATGGCCGTTCCCGTTGTGCCGCCGAACGTGGCGGCGCTGTAGAGATAGCCGGGCGTCGGCATGTACTGTTCGTAGAAGGTCGGCGCTCGGAAGGACTTGCCCCAACTGGCCTTGAGAGTGACATCGGACAGCGGCGCATAAATGAGGCCAAGCTTTGGCGTGGCGACCGATCCGACGTTGGAATAATGCTCGTACCGCGCAGCGAGGCTCAGATCGAGGCTTTTGCCCAATGCGGACTGCTGATCAGGCGCGATGACCGGAATGCTGAGCTCGCCGAACGCGTAGTAGCTGTCGCGCGTCTCATCGACATGCTCGGTCAGGCCGCGGTAGGTTTTGCGAACGAACTTGTCCTGGCGAAAGCCGCCGCCAAGCGCGACCTTCAGCGGCCCTGCCGGCAGATCGACAAGCTTGCCGTTGCCGCTTAGCTCGATGTTGGCAGTCTCGTTGCGGTAAAACCCGTAGCCGGCGTTCGATGCCACGGTGCCGTAGGTATAGGTCCCGTTGTAGTAGACCCTGTTCCAGCCGTAGCTTCCTCCCAGCGAGATCTCCCAGTCGGCGGGTAGTTCAAGCCGAAGCGAAGGAGCAGCCGCCCAGGACTCGGCTTTCTGCAACAAGTCGTACCGGCTCACCGAGAGATCGCCCGCGGCATTCAGCGGCATGGTCTGATCGCGCCGCCGCTTGTTGTAGATACCATCGAGATCGAATGTCAGCCCGGGCGCCAGTTCCTGCCGCACCGTGACGGCTGCATTGTGGTGGCGCAGGGCGGGATAGACTTCGAGCCCCGGTGACCGGTTTTCAAGGTAGGAACGCTGGCTCGACCAGATGCCGGAATTGCTGCCGTATTCGGCGGAGATCATCGCACTGCCCGAGGACCAGACCTGCCCGACGGTCGCGCCGTACTGCTGCTGGAAATTCCCGCCATCGGTCGAACTGCCGATCCGCGCCGTGGTCTCGAGGCCGTCGAAATTGCGGCGCAGGATGATGTTGGCGACCCCCGCCACCGCATCCGAACCGAACAAAGCCGAGGAACCGTCAGGCACCACATCGAGCCGTTCGATGGCCCCGAACGGTATCGCCGAAACATCGACGCTCTGGATGGCCGCATCGAAGCTCATGCGGCGGCCATCGAGCAATGTCAGCGTGGCATCGCTGCCGAGCCCGCGCAGGTTGATGGAAGCGCCCCCTCCCATATCGGCGCTCTTGCCGCCGGTTACATTGCCGCCGATGCCGGGATTCTGGCCGCCGGAGAAGTTCTGCGGAATGGCGCGGATCACGTCGGCCGCGCTCGACTGCCCGGCATTGCGCATTTCCTCGCGTCCGTAAGTCAGCTGCACCGAGGTCACCGGCGCACCGCGAATGCGCGATCCCGTCACGACAATGCCGCCCTCATCGGCATCGCTTTCGGCACGCTTGCTGACGATCACTCCGCCGGCAGAAGGGCTGAACTTCAGACCTGTGCCCGCAAGGACGGAGGCGATCGCTTCCTCGAAGGTCACGTTGCCATCGACGGCGCCTGCAAGCCGATCGCTGACCACCGTATCATCGGCACTGACATTGCGGCCGAAAATGCGCCCTATGTCGCGCAGTGATATGGAAAGCGCCTGCGCCGGAAGATGGACCTCGACCCTCGTATCGGCTTTCGCAGCAGCCGGCGCACAGATCATCGTCGCGGCCGCAGTGATGCTGCAACACGCCAGTAGGTGATATCGCACTTATGAACCTCCGTCCCCGAGGTCTGCTCTCAGCAGAACCCTTCGGAGGCGAAGCGCCGTCCTTGAAGAAACACCCTACGCTTCGTGAGAAATTTTTATGCAAGCCCGCAGGTCATGCACCCACAATCGCAAAACTGCCGTCCGCGCGCGTTTCGAAGCCAAGACCGAAGGTGCCTGCCAGTTGCCGAGCAAAGCTTTCCGGATCCGATCGCCTGAAGGCGCCGGTGACTTTCATGGGACGGGTCGATGATGCCTCGTAAAGGACAGGAGTGGGAGCAGTGCGGTTGAAGGCAGCGACTGCCTGACCGATTTCCACGCCGTCGAGAACAAGCATGTCGTTGGGCCACTGGCTGTCGGCAACAACGATCGGCGTGGCGTCTCCGACAGAGCCGCCTTCGATCGCGATGCTCCGGCCGGCTGCCAGTTCTTCACGCTTGCGACCATGCCCGCCGCCGGCATCGCGCACTTCGACAGCGCCCTGTAGCAGAGTGACCCTCACAACAGTCTGCGCAAGTTCCACGTCAAAGAGTGTACCGTGGGCAATTACTCTCCCCGCCCCTGCCTGAACGACGAATGGCCGCGCCTTTTCGTGTGCCACGGAGAAGCGGGCCCTCCCGGCAAGCAACCGCAAACGCCGCTGCTGCCCATCGAAGGAAATCTGCATCCGCGCACCCCGGTCCAGGATTACCGTGGACCCGTCCGGAAGAGACAGCGGAACTAAGCGCGTCCTTTGGCTCATTCGGCATCGCTGATCGTTTCGTTTTCCGATGGCTGCAATGTCGGCGGGTCCGGTCAGGCAGGTTTCAGGTTAAAATCTTGAAAAGCCGCCCTTCGGCTGAACGGTCGGCCGCTCCTGAAAGCCGAATCAGGCGCCCTCAAAGTGGGAAAGTTGGGGTTAGCTGACCTCCCAACGGTCCAGCATCTTCATGGCCTGGGCTTTCATTCCCTGAAGCTGATTGACTTCGCTCTCATCGAAACTGAACTGAAGCAGCATTCCTTTGTACCCCCAAATCGTCGTGCAGAGGTTTGTGGGTTTGGGCTGCACCGGATTAGGCTCAAATAGCTGGCAGTAAGCAACCTCTTGACTCAGGATAGACCCGTTTCGTGTATCGCGCTCGATAATAAATAAATCCGAAGACCACGATCCAAGTTCATTCTCCCGGCGTTCGTATTCGGGTTTTGCATTCACGAGTTGACGATCCACGCCGCATGCGACGCGCATCAATTCAGATAGGCTACCATTACATCGACCTTCTAGCGATTGAACCAGCACCCGGTGCTTCGGAATCTTATCCGGATTGGGATTTGGTTCGAAAAGAAAGGTGAAGCGGTCACTCCCAGGTGTGGGAAGCCATGGGATCCTCGCATCGAATAAATGATCCTTTGGAACTTCAAACTGGTGCCCTGCAACACTTTGATGCGTGGCTTCAGCAAATGCTCCTGCCGCCGCCCACAGTGTTGCTGCAGCTCCGATAGCTACGATGACGGCTTTAATCATTGCACCTTGCTGCACCACGCGGAGCCCTGTCGCAAGCGTCCGCTGGGGGTCAAATCTGCGGTTCGCTTGACAGGTGCTAAAGGCGCAGGGGGCGAATTGGTCGCTCCCGACAGGGTGGCCCGTCCGCAGAACCTACAACAGGCTTACGCGGACTCGAACGAGGTACAGGGGGGGGGGGGGGCGGACATCGCCCACAGCCCTTTGCAGCCTTGAAAAATGGGCTAGGGAGGCAAAATGAAATTGCGCGCTGTGGGAATTTTGATGAAACGCGGATGGTTGGGGCCGATCGCAGCGCTGGTCTTTGGACTGCTGCCTTCCGCTAGCGCTGCTGGTACTGCTTCTACTGCCGGACCACAGCAGTCCGGCGATGCTGCGGCTGCTATCACGCGCCAGGACGGTGGCAATGAACCCTTCCACTCTTCGGGAATCACACTGACCAATCCGGCGGCGATCATCCGCTCCGAGGACTATCCCGCCGATTTGTTGCGAGATAATGCGCAAGGCACGGTTGCTGTTCTGCTGCAGGTCGATGCGTCCGGCTTGCTCCGTCAATGCACGGTAACTCAGTCCAGTGGTACGCCGCTGCTCGATGCCCTGACTTGCCGACTTTTTAGGGAACGCGCCCATTTTAGCGTACAACCTATGCCCGACGAGAGCGGTCAGACGGTGCGTATGATGCGGACGCGGGTCATTTGGCGAATTCCTCAAAGTCGTAATCTCGCGTCGCCCTCTTCATTCACGCCGGTGAGCGGCGCCCTTCTCGGATCTGCCGCCTCAGGCTGCATCGCTTGGCTGATGGTCGTACTGTTTCTGCCGCCTGTACTTACCCGGCGTCGATTTGCTTTACCCTTCATGCTCGTGATCATGGTGCCCGGCTTCACGATGCTAGCGATGACCGATCGCTATACGCCTATCGCGCCCTTCACTACAGGGCTGTTGGCTACTTTAGCCTTCATGCCATTTGCCATCGGATTCTATATTCTGCGGCGCCGGTTTCATCTGAGCCAAGACAGTTCCGAGGAAATTGATTGGCCAGTGCGCATCATGCTAAGCTTTTTCGTTGGCGCGCTTTTCTTTCAACCCCTTGTAAAGCTCGTCAACGCTGGGACCGAGGCATTGCCTCCGCGCGTCGTGCCCGGCGTTATTACTCAAATGCATCGCACGCACGGTAAGGGGGGCGGTGATTATATCATGCTCGCAGGCCCCGCAGCTGCGTTCAGTAATACGACGACAGAAGGGCTCTTTGATGTGAGCGGTGTGGATTACTATGCAAGCGCTGTCGGCGACCGCGTTTGCGTGGCGGTGCATACTGGACGACTTCATCTCCGTTGGTGGCAACTCCAGCCCTGCCGCACGGTTTACTGAGCTAGCGATAACTTTGAACGTCTCCTTTGTCGGCGTGTCCGGAACGGCAGGTATCAGATTAAAACTCTGAAAATCCGTCATTCCGCTTCGTCGGGGGAAGTGGTCATCACTTTTCTTGAATGATGCTCAGGACCATCCCATTACGACGACAGAGGCGGATGATGGCAGCGCCACCGTCCGCGCCGGGCGGGACACTACCCTCCACTGTCCACACGCCGTCACGGAGCGTCGCGATAATTGGAGATTCATTCCGGATTTGCTCTGCCCCATATATCTGGCGAAGGTAGATGGTTGCGATTTCTTTGGCGACTGCACCTGTGGCAATTACCCCAGCCTTAGGCTGATAAAGCGCGACGGTTTTCGAACACTCAAGCGGTTCTGCTTGAGCAACTTGAGGCGATGCCAGAATTGCCAGCCAGAGTATCGTCTTCATCCGCCCCCCATAGTAAACGCAACTCTGGCACAGTTTGCAAACGTCAGCAAAGTCGGCGTGTCTGGAACAGCAGGTTTTGGATTAAAACCCTGCAACTCTGCCATTGCGGTTTGTTGGGGAAAGCTGACCGGCTGGTTTTGAACAGAGAGGCCGATTTAGTGGACACTTAACACGGGGTATCGGCAAATGGATATGCAACCACCTGATGCTGATCTTCAAACACGATGTAGCCGGGGCGTCTGGTTTTAAGCATGGTGATTTGAAGGCCGTATTGCTCCAAAACCCGCTGATATTCTCGCATCTGATCAATATGCTCGACTGAAGTGGCGCGAAACCAGCTTAACGCCTGTGCTTTAGCATGGGGCCTTGCAGAAAGTGCAAAACGAGTCGGCACAGGCAGATTAGCTTTGAACCAAGAATATAAAGTTTCGAGATATTCGAGATCATCAAAATTCATATGGCCACTTAAAGCCAGACCTTCTCCAGCTTGAAACAGCCCCTGCCGCCGACCTGAATCCTCATCCAATGCGTCAATTACGAACCTAATGAACATCTGGCAGCTTTAGCGGCTAATCATCGCATAGCGAATGGCGATTTTGTCGGCGGCTCCGAACAGGCCCCTTGCAGGTTAAAATCTTGAAAAGCAGCCCTTCGGCTGAATGACCGACCGCTCTCGGCAACCGAATCAGGCGCCCTCAAAGTCGGAAAGTTGGGTGAAGCGGACGTTAGGGGCGGCTAGCCGGAAGCACTGCTCGCGGATCCGCCCCTTCCATACAATTTCGTGAATGGGCGCATCCTAGCCGCTGTCGCATCATGCTGCGCACGAGTTCAATGCTACTGCACGGGGCTCTATCATCCCACTCAAATTGGGTCAGGGGGTGATAACCGGAGTTGCGAACTTGCTTTAATAAATAATCTAGCTCATCAATAGTAAGGGGATAATGGTTCCAGGTAATTTCCCCTGACTTCAGGACATAAATCCGGTTCTTCACCGGAGTTTCCACGTCCGCTGGTATGCCGCTCCAGTATTGTTTGCCACTCAAAAAATCGGACGGCCCGGCATGGCAGTCAATCGTAGCACTTTGTGCAAGGGCTGCGAGTGATACCGCAACGGCGATAGGCAACAGATACATGGAAACACCTTACACTGTGCGCGGAGTTTGACGAGCATTGACGCCCGCAGAGTATTTGCAATGTCGGCGTGTCCGGAATGGCAGATTTCCGATTAAAACGCTGAAAGCCTGCCATTCGGCTTTGCTGGGGTTAGTTGCCGTGAGGCCTAGTAGCTGCGTCCCGCCGTTGCCGAACTAGGTCGGCCATGGCAACAACACCATGGAAGAACATCGCAGCCAGCCACGGTACTCCCACCCAGATTCTCTGCTCCGGAGGCTCGGCCAGTAAGAACGTGATGAAAGTACGGATCAAAAGAACGATGCAACTCAACCATCTAAGCCTAGTGAACGGCGTATAGCTGTACCTGAGGCTGGGCATGAATGACGCAGCGTGCGAGGTTAATAGCCGATCATAGATCGGTACGCCGAAAAGAGCGACCGGGATAGCAATCTCAAGAGACATCGTACGACTTTAGCAACGGAAGTCATGTCCGCAATGTCGGCGGATCCGGATAGCCGGCTTTCGGATTAAAATCCTGAAAATCTGCCATTCCGCTTTGCCTAGGTTAGCGGTCGTAAAGCTGCTCGCCAGCGACCCCATCCAATTTTGTTCCGCAAGCATCATCGGCAGAAGAGGAAAAGTCTGATCCAGATTGTTCCCGCGACCAAATGATGTGCCGATTACCCTTATCGCCAACTTCGAGTGCAATAATTTGTACACCACCATGCATCGAAGCGAGATAGCTTCGAGCCTTGATCACATCATTATATTGACGACCATTATCTAGTAATTTTGTAACATTTATTGGCTTGGAGGAGCAGTTCCAAATGCGCTGACTTTGCTGGTCGCAGCCGCCGAGCACTAAAAGTATAGCTATCGAAATGATCCTCATTGCCAGATGGTGACATATGCTGCCGACGGCAGCAATGTCGGCGTGTCCGGCATGGCAGGTTTCCGGTTAAAACTCTGAAAATCGGCCATTCCGCTTTGTTGGGGCAAGCGGACATCGCCGGCCAATCGACATTTGATTGGGAAACGCAACACAACCTTCGATTGTCACGGCTGTGCCATAATTGTCGGCCGCACATCCACCGTCATTATAAACGCCGAAGCTGGCAAGGTCTTTCGACCTCACCATTTCGGTGGCTATGCCCTTATGAAGCCGAACAACGCGATCGAATTCGAATAGCCAGATAGCCCCATCATTGGTTTCGGTGAGGCAATCTGCACTAGCAGCGAGGTTAGCGATTTTCTCTGGCCTGGCACCAGGCCGAGCGCGGAACAAGGATTGCCCCACCGCCATGTAGACCGTCCCGTCCGAGGCTGCGAGCATGCTTATTTGCGAGCCAGCAGATGTAGTCGCCAGCATCGGCTCCAGGAAGATAGGTACGTCCCGAAACTGGTGCAGCGCGCGCGACGTACCGACCCAGATATTGCCTTCGCGATCTTCAAACATGGTCGTATTCGCGCCGACCCCGTCGTTGGCCGTCAACCGCTCCACGGCCGGCAAGACGCGCCCGCTTGGTGAGCGAACAGGTTGGCCCGGCGTGCGAACTCGTAAAATCTCTTGACCGTTGGCCATCCATAGGTTGCCATCGCGGTCGAAGAGACTTTTGGCGGTAAAATTTTGAAAATTTGGCGTCAGGTAAACCTGTCCCATTGATCGCCCGTGAGCGTCGATCGCGACTGTACCGTGACTATCGGATGCCCAGATCTGCCCTTGACGGTCCTGACTGAGGACCGTTCGCAAGGTCGCAGGCTTCAGCGTCTCAAAGCGCTCACTTCCTTGTCGTTTGACGAGAAGAGAGTGGTTGGTTGAGATCCATAACGAGCCGTCACGTGCCGCCAGGAAGATGTTTGCCCACTCGGACGGGTTGATCCCCGCTTCTGCTGTTACAGGCTGCCAACTGCCGTTATGGCGACGTAGGATTCCGGTCCCTGATCCGCTGCCATCCATCCAGAGGTCTCCATCTGACGTCTGTACGGCGCCTGCTGGAGTCTTCGCCGGGATTTTTGGGATCGTCCGATCGCGCGTCAATCTGCCGTTGCGATAGCTCGCGACTTGGCCGGTGTCGTAAAAGGCCCAGATTGTATCATCTTTTCCTTGCAGGAGATGGACTACACGCCCCCGCGTCAGTTCCGCATCGTCTGGCCGGATAAGCTCGAAGGTAATTCCGTCAAACCGATAGAGGCCTGTTGCAGCTCCAACGATCAAATACCCATGCCTGTCCTGGGTAATTGCGGTGATAATGGCAGGAGCGCCCTCGGCGGTTCCCCAGCGCGTATGCTGGTAGCTGTTGATCGGCCGACGAGGGTCGAGCGCAAGGGCCGAGGTGCATAGCAGTGACGATGCCACGATCAATGCGGCCACCCACGCACACCTCACGCTCTCTTTCGCAAGCATCGCCTTCTTTCATATTGGACCCGCCAGTCACCGCTGAAGCAAAGTAGCACATTCGGTCGAATTGAGTATCATCTAACAGACGCACGACTTTGCCATCGCAGGCACCCAACAGTTTCTTGCGCTGCGCCGATTTGGCGACCAGCCGGGACCGCCGAAGTGTCGATGTCGCCGGTCATACTCGTCCGTAAACGACCGGAATCAGCGCAGTCCTATCCCCGCGACTTCATCGGGCGGCTTGGTCTCTCTTCGCGGACGACGATCGGAAAGGGTCTGGCAGAGTGCCGCTTCCCGGAGCAACGACAGACGGGTCGAACGTCGAGGATCACCAGTATGCCCTATTGAAAGCCATTGAGATCCTGCGTCACGGCGACCTGCCGCTTATTGAGGACGCGTATGGCAAACCGTTGCTACGCTGCATGGCATAGGGGAAGCTGAACGGCCGAAATCGGGACTTGTTGCTGGACAGTTCCGCGCTCCACGAATGGTAAGTCTTAGCGGAAGCCGCCTCTCAAAGCCCATCAGCGAACGTTGCACTAGGGTCGCGAGCTACCTAAACCGGACGGTCTGCACCTAGGGGCCGGGATTTGATCGCTCAGCGTCTTATAAGGGTCGTCGCAGGACAGCAGAAAATCATCCCACCTTGGTCGCTCGAGACTCAAGTTCAGCCTTAAGAGTTGCAATTAGCGATGGGCAGCACCCTGTCCCTGAGTTGGTCATGCTGCTCATAACTTTGCCGCTGGAGAGGCCGTGGGAAAATGCCAGTCGCCGTCCACGATCACCTGCTGCGGACGGTATAATCGCACCAGATAATTCCAGCCGGGCATGATCCGCAGATAGTTGGGTGCCTGGGGATCGCCGCCGAAATGGATCGTTACCGTGCCATCCTCGTTCGGGCTGGCGGTAACGTTGTTCACCGAGATCGCGTTTTCGGGCGCCTCATAATAGCCTTTCTGATTATAGACGGTGATCGACCAGAAGGCGTCCACCGGCACAGTCCCGACCGTCAGCACATAGGGCGTGTTGCCGTCATTATCGGCGGGCTGGAACGGGAAATAGAAAGCGTCATGCTCGTTATTGCCGCCCCAGCCGCCCGCCGTTCCGAACAGCCGTCGCACCGGGTCCACCTGGTCCGGCCGTCCGAAGGCCCGCTTTGCATCCGGCATGTATACAGCCCCGGCCAGAAGCGCCGCGCGCACATTGGCGAGATTCTGCGGATCCCAGGCGGGTACTTCAAATGAACCTATCGACGCCTGCTCCACCTGGATCTGGTTCTGCAGGGCGGCGCCGGCTGTCAGATCGTCGGGGCTGAGCGAGTCCATGAAGGTCCGTATGAAGACATAGGCAAAGCGGCTGCCGACGCTGTCAGCCGTGAAGCTGTAGGTGCCGGCGCCATAGCTGACATGCTGGATATAATGGTCTTCGCTGATCACCAATAGCGACTGGAAGCGGTCCTTTGGGTCCGGCATCGTGATCGTCAGTGGCGAGGTCAAGTCGAACACGCCTTCGCTGTAGGGCGTGTCGAGGTTAAGGCGGATGATGATCTGCTGGTCCACCGGCGTTGGGCCACGCGCATGCAAGAGTTTGGCGAAGCAGCCTTTGTCCACCGCTTGCTTCATATAATGATGTGTTTCGATCCGGATGAAATTGTCGAGATTGACCGGTACCAGCGGCGCGGCGGCCATCGTCGTGTTCGCAGTCATGCCTTTCCCCCTTATTCTGCCAGCGTTGGAATCGGTGCGCTCCAGCTGCCGTCGAGGACCGGCTGTTGCGGCTGATAGAGGCGCAGCATGTAATTCCAGCCGGGCATGATCCGGAGGTAATTGGGCGCCTTGGGATCGCCGCCGAAATGCAGCGTCACCGTGCCGTCCGCATTCGGTGTCGCGGTGACGCTGTTGAAGGAAACAGCGTCCACCGGGGCCTCGAAAAATCCGTCCTTGTTGTAGACGATCAGGCTCCAGAAGCCGTCCACCGGAACGTCCGCGAGCGTCATCACATAGCTGGTCGTGCCGTCGTTCGCCGGTACGCTGCCCGAGATATACATTGCGTCCTCGGCCGCGTTCCCGCCCCAGCCGGCCGAGGTGTAGATCAGGTGATGCACCGGATCGACAACCTTCTCGTCACCGAAGCGCCCCTTCGGATCCGGCTCGAACGCGGCCAGCTCGTTCAGCAGGTCATGCAGTCTGGCGCGCTGGGTCTGGTCGAAATCCACCAGTTCGAGCCTCCCCGCGTCGGCCTGGCTCAAAACGATTCCATCTTGGGCGGCGTGCGCGGCCTGTACATCCAGCGGATCGGCCGGGTTCAGGAAGGTGCGGCAGGCCACTACCGCATAGCGCGTGCCCACCATATCGTGGGTGAGCTGGTAGGTACCCGGCTTGTAGGCGACCAGCTTGATATAATGGTCCTGGTTGATCACCATCAGCGACTGAAAGCGCGTGCCGGTATCGCTCTTCACGATGGTCGCGGGCGAAGTCAGGTCCAGCACCGCATAGCTGTAGAGCGTGTCGCGGTTCAGGCGGATGACGGCCTGATTGTCCGCGGCTGGCGCGTCGCGATCATGTTTGAATTGGCCGTACGCGCCCTGCGCAGACAATTGTTTGAGGTAAAGCTCCGTTTCGGCGCGCCTGAAATTGTCCACCGTCACCGGAACGGTTGCCGTAGATCCTGTCATACCTGCTCCATCGCGAATTCGTCGACAGCCCGGGCAATACAGTCGCCTGCCCTCTTGGTTCCCGCCAATCGGGGCGAACCCGCAGACGCTTGGGGGGAAAGACTTAGCTGGTCTCGGATGCGAAGGATCCGTCCCGGTAGGAATTGAACGGTCGATAGTAGGAGTACCAAGTAGGAATTCTGCCCCCGCGAATCTGCCAGCCAACGGACGGCTGGAGTGTCTTTGTTTCGAAGGCGATCAGTCCCTTGCCGTCATTGGAGGGTGCGAGGTTTGAATAGCTGAAGGTCCGGACCTGGGGATCGAAATTTTGTCCATGAACGACAAAGATGGGTCGGTGGCAGTCAGACAAAGAAACGGGATGCTTGGATATCTCGCCCTTTACGCTTTCTCCAGCCATCCTCGATAATGGATCAGTCGTCCTATTACCGGCAGCGCGATGGGGACGTCGAAATGGAAACGCCCGTCTTCGCTCCATTCCTTCGCGATTGAACGCGGAGCCATGAATTTCGGCAAAGGCAGCGGGCCGATCCACCACCGCTGCATCACCATACTTAAACCTTGAGCGTCACTGGGAAGGTCAAAGGCAAAGCGCAGGGGGCCGAACCGCTCGACAAGCTGGGAACCGCGCTGACTGAGATGGCTGCGGAAACGCCGTCCGCTGAAATCGCGGGTCCAGGTTTCGCACCCGCCGCTCTCCCGGAAATGGACGTGCAGGCGATGGAGGCCGGGTTTCGGGAATCCCACGATCCGGGCGACGAATGCGGCGATGGGGTTCGCGGCGCCCGTTACTTGCGCTTCTCCGGTCGCGCCCGCATCGCGATGCTCATCGTGGATTGTGCGGAGTTCCAGCGGCAGTTGCGCGAAGCGGTCGCCCATCACGCGCTCATACAAAGAGGGCGATGCCGTCAGTTCCTGCGTGCAGCAGTGGATGGTCAATTGCCTGAACGCATCGGCATAGTCGTCGAGCGTCAGCGCCTCGCCGGCATCGCGCGCGCCCGCCGCCGCCTTGCCCGAAAGGATGCGCGCGACGATCGGCGCGACCGACAAGGTCGGTATTTCCGGCCCGTCCCCCCGTTCCGCAATCAGTGTCCATCGCCGCTCCACTCGTTGTCCGGCCGTATCGCCGAACAGGCGCACGATCATGGCAGACCGATCGCTGCCGAGCGAACGGGTTAGTGTCTGGAGCGGGTTGAGGAGCCATGCAAACGGCGCGAGAGATGCGACGAGGCGCGTGCGCACTAGCCAGCTTGCGAACCACAGCGCCCAATTTTGAAACCCCAGTTCCGTGCCCGCGCGAAAAGCGACGGCGGGACGGCCTGCCAGCCTGAGGGGCAGGAGGGAAAGGTCAGGCACGTCGACGAGCGCAACACTGCGCCGCGCGATCGCTTCGCCCCCCGCGCATTCGAACCGCGCGGTATGCATCTCCTGCCATCCGAAGGCTTGCGTCCAGCGCTGCCCCCGCCACAGGTGCATGGGCTGCCCGATTTGGCCCAGTATCGCCGCAGACACGGCCGGGCCCGCCGCCGCCTTGTTCGACGCACTGATCGCCATTTCGACCGAACGGACCCTGTCCATGCCCCCGGCGAGATGCCGTACGGCCGCGCCCGACAAGGCTGGCACACTTGATGCGCCGGAAAGGACGACGATCCCGGCGTCTTTCGCCGCAGCGTCGAGTACCGCGATACCGCACACGAAATCGCGGCTGTCGGCGATGTCGATATAATGCACTCCGGCGGCGATGCAGGCCTTCGGAATGGCATGGTCCATCGCCTGGAACGGACCCGATGCATCCACCACCATGCCAGGCTGGTGCTCGCCCAAAGCCTGAGCGATCCGGCTGCGGTCCAGTGCCAGCGGTATCAGGCCCGGCGTTTCCCCACAGAAGGCCCGCGCCTTGTCGAAGGACCGGCCCGCGACCAGCACCTCATGCCCCGCAGCAGCAAGCCGCCGGGCGATGCGCCCGCCGAAGCCGCCATAGCCGCCGAGGAGCAGAATGCGGGTCACAGGATGCGGCCGGCCTGCTCGGGCGTCGGTATCCAGCAGGCCGACCTCTGCCCGAACAATCGGTAGCGATGCCGTGCGATCCAGCGATAGACCGGATCGCGCAGCCAGCGCGGCACCATCCGCAACATTGCCAGCACGTTCCACGGACGATCGAGGCCTGCCCATATGGCCAGCACCGCATCGCTGTTCCGCAAGGCCGTGTCGCCCTCCACCACGATCAATGTTTCTGGATTGGCTGGGTCGATGCCGAACCGTCGATAGAGCGCGGCTCCGACCTCCCCCTGCATCGAGGCAAGTCGGAACCGCCCGATCTTGTCATGCCGCAGCACGAAGGCGGCATTGGCGGAGCACAGCACGCACATCGCGTCGAACACGATGATCGGGTGATCGCCATAGTCCGAAGTGGCAGTCATGCCGCTTCCTCAACGGGCCGGGCCATCTGAAGATCGTCTTCCAGACCCAGCGGGCGGAGCGGATTGCCTACCAATCCACTCACCATCGATGCCTGTATGGCAGTGGCCGGCCACAGCTTCGACAGGGGGCCGACGAGACGGTCACGGATCAACGGCAGCAACCGGCTGTCGGATTGATAGACCGGGGTGAACAGCGCAGTCAGCCATTGATACGTCAGGACATGGCGACGGCGCAGCCGGATGCCGTGCCGAACGCCTTCGTCGACCGTGTCCGCATGCTCCAGACCACGCGCCAGCGCCCAGGCATCGAGCAGCGCCATGTTGGCGCCTTGCCCCAGTTGCGGACTGGCGGAATGCCATGCATCACCGATATGGACCAGCGCCGGTTCCGCCGGCGAGTTCAGGGTGCGATGCGCATAGCGCGCGAAAGTCAGTTGATCCGGATCGTTGATCTGATCGAGTAGCGCAGCGCAATCGGGCCAGAGCGCGGCGACCTGCGCCCTCCAGGCGGCAAGTCCAACGTCGCGCCAGTCGTCCAGCCGATCCGCCCGGAGCGACCAGAAGAAAGCGGCCTTCGGCACAGTCGCGCCCGGTGGTGTTCCGATGGGCAAAACGCCCGCCATGATGCTCGCACGGTCGTAACGCTGGGCAAGGGCGTGGGGATCAAATCCGGCACCCTGAGGCCAGTCCAGGCTGGCCCACAGTGCTCCGTAGGCCAGTTCCCGGCCTGTCGGTTGAGCAAGCGGCGTTCGTGTGCCCAGGGCATCGACGACGAGATCGTAGGGGCCGCTCGTCTGGCCATCGGCAAAGCGCAACGTGCGTTTGTTTCCCAGCAGCGTACTCGCGGCCAAGGTACGTCCGGAGTGGAGGGGAATGCCCGATTGCAGCACGGCCTCGTGCAGGACCGCGAACAGGCTGGCGCGGTGTATGCCAATGCCGAAGGTGTCTGGACGGCGCAGCGCAGCGTAGTGCACATCGAGCACGACCCGCTTGCCCGCCGTGCCGAACAGGCGGTCAACGCGCGCGCCGCGCGCCAGCACCGCGTCCAGCAGGCCGAGCCGGTCAAGGACCGCCATCCCCGTAGGTTGGATCATCAGTCCGGACCCGATAGGCCGAGGTGTCTCGAACCGTTCGAACAGGGAAACGTGATGCCCGGCACGGTGAAGCAACAGGGCCGCAGCCAGCCCGCACGGCCCACAGCCGGCAATCGCAATGTTCAGCCCCCGCATTCCTGTCGCCTAGCGCATGATGCGGGTTGGTCCAATAGGGCGTGTGACGACCGGTGCGCACATTCCGGCCGGTCTTGAGCATCCAAAATGAAGAAGCCGGCAGGCGCAGTTGGAAACGGAAAACCACGGGCTGAACGACCGACAGGGGTCGACATCGGTAGGTGGCAGTTGGGACTATGTCGCCGTTCCAACTCCCAAAGTAAATGGCAGTTTCGGACGGAATCCCGCCGTTTTTGCTATTCAGCGATTACTGCCCGAGCGTATCGCATCGGCGGCATTCCAACGTGGCGAGTGAAGGCAGTGCTGAACGTGCTGGCTGAGCCATAGCCGACCTGTGCGGCGATACGCTCTATCGCCAGTTCGCGCGTGCGGAGGAGGCGTTTTGCAAGTGCCATGCGCCAGGCCAGCAGATATTCCATCGGCTGCATCCCGACGATCCGATTAAAGCGTGCGAAGAAGGCCGAGCGCGACATACCAGCCTCGGCCGCAAGATCGGCTGCGGTCCAGCTATGTGCGGGTCGCGCGTGTACGGCGCGCAAGGCGGAGACCAGGCGGTCGTCGGCCAGCCCGCGCGAGACGCTGGGTATCGACGTTACATCGGCCCCGCATCGCAGCGCCTCAATGAGCAGCACTTCGAGCAGGCGCTCCAACACCAGCTCGCGTCCCGGTCGGGACATCCGGGTCTCGTCCGCAACCAGTTGCAGCAAAAGCGCGAGCCGCGGCTCGCCGCGGGCAACGATCATCGCCGGCAACAAGGATACGAGCAAAGCAGCATTGGGCGAGGCGAAGCTGCAAATGCCCACCTGCATCCTGAGATTGACAGGATCGCCAAGCTGTCCGACCCGAAACCGCCCTTCGCCGATCTCCGTCGGCACCATTGCGACTGCGTGCGACGGCGCATCGATGCTTTCGACGATGTGATCATTGGTCGAAGGTGACAGCACGAAATCGCCCTCGCGGACGATGATTGGCGGCCGACCCGGCGACACCAATCGGCATTCGCCCTCCAGGACGGCGAGAAAGATTGGCTTGCCCTCGACATCACGGCGAATGCGCCAGCACCCGGCATATTCGACGAGCTTGGAGTAACTCGCCGAGGGTTGGAGAAGCGTCACGATTTCGGCAAGCGGATCGACATTCATTACAGGACTATCGCCAATGGATTCGAGACAGTTGACCATAGATGGTCTGACGATCCATGGCCATATGTGGGACGACCGCAAACCAAAAGGAACGTTGTCATGCCTACCATCCTCATCACCGGCTGTTCCTCTGGCTTTGGCCTCGAAACTGCGAAACTGTTCCTCCAAAACGGCTGGAACGTCATCGCGACGATGCGCCAGCCCAAGGCCGATATCCTGCCCCAATCCGACAATCTTTCCGTTCTGTCCCTCGACGTTACTGATCCGGGCAGCATCACGAGCGTACTCGCGCAAGCCGGCACGGTCGATGTGCTGGTCAACAATGCCGGGTTCGGCGCCGCCGTCCCGATTGAATTGATCGAGCCCGACACCGCGCGGCAGTTGTTCGAAACCAACACGCTGGGAACGCTGGCCATGTTGCAGGCAATCCTGCCCCAGTTCCGGGAACGCCGAAGCGGCACGATCATCAATGTGACCTCCTCGGCAACGCTTAAGCCGCTGCCCCTGGTCAGTGTTTACCGCGCAAGCAAGGCGGCCGTGAACGCGCTTACCGAGAGCCTCGCGGTCGAAATGGAGCCTTTCGGCGTGCGCGTGCATATCGTCTTGCCGGGGCGCTCGCCCGAGACAAGCTTCGGCAGCAATGCCATGCCGCATCTGCGGGGTCTGGATAATGCCGACTACAAGCCGATGATCGAAGGCATGATCGCCGGCTTCCGCGAAGAGAGTGGTCCGGTAACCCATGCAGCCGATGTGGCCGCGGCGGTCTGGCAGGCCGCCACCGATCCGAACGCACCGCTGAAGATTCCTGCCGGTGAGGACGCCGTGCAGTGGATGGCAGAAGCCGAATAACCATAGTTTACGATCAGTGGGCGACTGCTGTCATCGGTACAGTCGTCCGCGTAGTCGCCATCGATCTGAGGGAATTGGACGACAGTCGCCGAAGAGCCGACCGTCCGCTCCTGAAAACACAGATTTGGCCGCTGAGTGTCTCGGATGGGTCGCCGGCTGATCTGGCCAGTCAGCAGCATGAAAGGTGTCGCGCGAGCCCATCCAGTCCTGCAATCGGGATGGCAGCAGCCCGATCGCTTCTATCTGCCAGATGAAAAAGATATGACATTCGGATTGGTCTTAATAGCGGCACTCGTGAGTGACGCGAATGCGCGGTACTATCTCAAGCCCGAAAGCGACAGGCGCGCGGTTACAGAAATGTAATTATGCTTGGAACTTGACCGTAAACTTATCGAGCACATAGCTAGCACCGCCTATCAAGGCTTAGGGGGCAGTTTTTAATGAAATCGGTTTCGCTCGCAGTGATTATCGCTGCATCGCTCGTTCCTACCGCCGTTTGTGCGCAAGCGGTAAATCCTACGAGCGCTCAAACCGCAAACGTGGTGCTGCCTGTCTCCAACCCACAAAACGCGGTTCTCCGTACAGGTACAGCGGTTCCGCTCAAGTTGGTTGAGGAATTGACGACGAAGGGCAAAAAGCTTCGGGTTGGACAGCGTTTTCGACTGGAAACTTCTGGCGATGTGCTGGTCGACGGCCGAGTTGTGATCCCTGGGGGGAGTCCTGCTGTTGGTCAAGTTACTGACGTGAGCAACAAGGGCATGTGGGGAAAGTCAGGCCACCTGTCAGCCGAATTGCTATATGTCATGGTCAATGGCAGGCAGATTCGACTGTCAGGCGCCTTTGATGACAAGGGCGTCGCAGGTGGTGTAGGTGCTGTCGCGACTTCGGCGATCGTTTTTCTGCCTGCAGGTTTCTTCATGACCGGTACGAGCGCCAAAGTTCCAGTCGGCGCTGCGGTCAGCGGCTTTGTTGACGAAGACGTGCCGCTTGCTTTTGCCAGCGCAGCGCCAGCACCATTGGCTGTGGGTGAACCGAAGTCAGTTGCACCTACCACACCTCCCGTCGCTGCGGCGCCTTCTGTCGTTCCGGCGACGAAGTGATTTGCAGAATAGACTACATTGCCGTTCAATGTGGGCGATCCTAGCATCTGTCCGGCGTCAGCGCTCAAGGCATCGATCAGGGGTGAGATTTAAAAAGGGTTTGGGCCTCGTCGTGGTGACGAAGGAACGCAGATGAAGCCTACCCTCCTTGCGAAAATCGCCGACCAAGGCCGCTACCGAAACCCTGGGTGAATGACATTCGCCGACAGGCGCGGCGGCACTTCTCGGTCGAGGACAAGATCCGATCGTGCTGGACGGATTGCACCGCGAGGACCGCATCGCCGAACTACGTCGCCCCGAAGGCATTGCCCAGAACCTGTATTACATTTGGTCCAAGGAGCTCATGTTAGCCGGCAAGCGCTGCTTTGCCGGTGACACCGCCTGTTTGGATCGGTTCCGATGGATAACCGGACCGTCCGCACCTAGGGAACAGCAATTGAACGCTGAATGACCGGCTTGGGTCGACATCGGTAGGCGGAAGCTGGGAAGCAGCCGTCGCTCCAGCCCCGCCACTTGAAAGACTGCTTTCGGTCAAGAACTTAGCATTCGCTGATGAAATCAATTTGTATCGCGTCACCCTCAAGTAAGATCTTGCCAGTGAACACGGCGCAGTCCAGCGCTTCCATTGGCGAACTCTCCAGATCCTGCGATTCCAGCAGGACAAGGAAGGAAGCGCTTGAGCTTGCCGTGACTATGCCTGCCCCCCGGCGGGCCATCTTTACGGTACACTCGCCGCGCCGGGTCATGGCATTGAGATCGAGCACCGGACCGCCCGCAGGTTCTCCATATATTTGTGCGCCGCCATCGAAGGGAAAGGGGGCGCTCTGCGGATCAAGCCGGATATCCACTCCGTCGCCTTCAAGGTGCAAGGTGCCTTCCAGCACCGCAAGTGTCCTATCGATACCGAGGAACGTCGAGAAGGCGCCACCATGCTCCACTCTTGCCATGCTGAGCCGCCAAAGGAAGTCGTCCATGCCGGCGCCGGGTGGAAAGACTGCGATTTCTCGGGTCGTTCCGCCACCGTTCTTCCATGGCATTTCGGGGCAGTCCCGAGTTCGTATGATCTGAACGATGCTCATAGCCTGCTGCTAGCGGAAAAAGACGACGTCACCTACCGCAAGTTCCGTGGCTTGGTTCCGATGTCATCGGCTGATTGTCCGAAAATGCGCACCCATTGCCGTCATTCTGCTCCGTGTACGCTGAACCCAAAAAAACGGTTGCTCCGGATCTCCCACGTTGATGGTAGATCGGAGTCATATTCCTGTCCCGTTGCTCTGCATCGGCACATAAATTTCAACTTAACTGACGTCTCCGCCACGGTCGGAATGGCCTGAAACTGGCCGTCGGTTTAGACTACAGAAAATCGCAATTCTGGGGATCTTCTGAGGGGCCGGAAGGGCCGCATAATGCGATACACATCACGCGCTTCTTTGCACGGGATGGGAAAGCCTCTAGGGTAGGTCGCGAAAGGTGCGGGCCTCCTATGTTCGGTTTTCTTCGTAAGCAGTTCGTCGATGTCATCGAATGGTTGGAACACCCGGGCGAACTCGCCTGGCGCGTGCCTTTCGAGGATCGCGAAATTCAGAATGGCGCGCAACTGACGGTTCGCGAGGGCCAGGCCGCTGTCTTCGTCAACGAAGGTTGCGTGGCGGACTTCTTCGAATCCGGCCTGCACACGCTCAACACCGCCAATCTGCCGGTGCTGACCAACCTGATGAACTGGGACAAGGGCTTCAAGTCGCCCTTCAAGTCCGACGTCGTGTTCCTCTCGCGCAAGGAGCAGCACGGGCTGAAGTGGGGTACTGCTCAGCCGGTGACGGTGCGCGATGCCGAGTTCGGCGCGCTGCGCATCCGCGCTTTCGGATCATACTCGTTCCGCGTGGCGGATCTGGAGCCCTTCGTTTCGCGTGTGTTGGGCACGCTAGCAGGCGTTTCGGTCGCCGCACTGGAGCCGCAACTGCGCGCCGCGATCCAGACCGCGCTGGCGACGGCGCTGGGCGGCAGCGGCATTGCCTTCCTTGACCTTGCGGCGAACCAGCAGGCGCTGTCGGACCGGATCAAGGTGGAAGTGGACAAGGCCTTCGCGCAGTGGGGCCTCGAATGCCTGAGCTTCTACGTGGAAAGCGTGTCGCTGCCGGAGGAAGTGCAGGCCCATCTCGATAAGGGGTCGTCGATGCGCGTGCTGGGTGATCTGGCGCAATACACCCGGTTTCAGGCGGCCGAGGCGATCGAGCAGGCAGCGGGCGCGGACGGCGGCGTTGCCGGAATCGGCGCGGGCGTGGCGGCGGCAACGGCGCTGGGCAGTGCGATGTCGGCCGGACTGGGCACGGCGGCTGCAGCCTCGGTAGCGGCTTCCGAGGAAGATCCCATCGCCACCATTGAAAAGCTGCACAAGCTGGTCACGCTCGGCGCGCTGAGCCAGCAGGAGTTCGACGCCAAGAAGGCCGAACTGCTCTCGCGCATCCGCTGACGCGAAAGTATCGGGGGGAACACCGGCGTGATCAATTGCCCGTCCTGCGGCGCGGCCCTGCCTGTGCGGGGGCTCTCCGCGCCTTACACGACATGCAGCCACTGCCAGTCTCTGATCCTGCGACTGGAACAGTCGGTCGAGGAGATCGGCAAGGTTGCCGTGGTACCCGACGATGTTTCCCCGGTGCAGATCGGCACGCACTTCCGGATCGGCGGTAGCGAATTCGTTGCCGCCGGCAGGGTACGCTGGGGCTGGAGCGGCGGTTCGTGGAACGAATGGTTGCTGGCCTCGGCTGATGGGCAGACGCGCTGGCTGGGGGAGGCGATGGGCATGTACATGCTCACCGCCGAACGGCCCGATGTGATGGCAGCGCCGCTGGCGCACCGGTTTGCGAACGGGGGAGAACTGGTCCTGGGCCAGATTCTGACGTTGGACGGTGCGGATTATGCCGTGTCTGATGTGAAGCAGGCGGAATGCCTTGGCGGAGAAGGCGATCTGCCGTTTCCGCCGCGTGCCGGCTGGACGATGACCAATGTCGATTTCCGCACGCCGGGCGGAGAGGCATTGTCTCTCCAACTTGACGGGCAGGGCGCGACGGCGTGGCTGGGCAGCTGGCATGAACTCGCCGATCTGGCGCCCCGCGTGTTGAGCGAGATCGAGGGTTGGACGATCCCGGAGCAGATGCGGTGAACCCGCCGAAAAGCGCCGTGCGCGCGGTCTCCTGCCCCAATTGCGGCGGCACGCTGGAAGTGCGGGCGGCGGGCTGGTCGATCAACCTTGCTTGCCAGTATTGCGGCTCGATTCTCGACGTTTCGCGGCCCGAAGTGCAGATCATCGAACGGCGCAACCGCGCTGCCGCCGGTTTCACACTGCAGTTGGGCAGCCGGGGGCAGCTGTTCGACACCGAGTGGGATGTGATCGGCGCGCTGGAACGCAGCGATGCGTGGTCCAACTGGCGCGAATACCTCCTGCTCAACCCCTATGTCGGCTATCGCTGGCTCGTCGAGTATGACGGCGACTGGCAGTTCGGCACGATGCTGCTGGATCGGCCACAGGAAAGCGAAGGCTCCGTCCAGTGGCGCGGCCAGCGCTTCCGGCAGGAGGACGAGGCCAGCGAGGCCACCGTCGACAAGGTGATCGGCGAATTCTACTGGCGCATCGCCAGCGGCGATCGGGCGCTCTGCGCCTCCTACACATGCCGGGATTTCACGCTTTCGCGCGAGGAAGCCGACGGGGAGATCAACTGGACCCAGCTCGTTGCGCTGCCGGGCGGTCAGGTGGAAAGCGCTTTCGGTCTTTCCATGCCCGAACCGGCACGCCAAACGAAGCGGGGCAACTCCAGCGGTCGCGGCTATACGCTATTCCAGGCGGAACGGCGATCCGATACCTCCGACATTCCCGCGATGTTCGGGGCTTCGATGCTGACGATCCTGACCGTCGCGCTGTTGATGTGGGTCTTCGCAGGCAGATCGGCGGCGGGCACCAGCGATATCGAAGCGCCCTTCGGTCGGACGGCAGAAGGCATCAGGGTGGGTCGCATTACTGTCAGCCGTCCCTGGCAATTCGTGAGCATCCGCGCGCGCGCCAGCACGATCGAAAACGAGTGGGTCGATCTCGATTACAGTCTGGTCGACCGGGCGACGGGGCAGTCCATCGATGCCTACGGCCTTGTCGAACATTATACCGGCAGCGACAGCGACGGCCCGTGGAGCGAAGGCAGCACCAGGACCACGACCCAGTTCGGGCACATTCCCAGGGGCTCTTACGACGTCTTCGTAGACGCCGGCGCGCACCGCTGGCCCACCGACGTCCCGCCGGACAGCACGCCCTCGCCATGGGCATCGACGTCCGCCAGCGATTCTTCCACTAATTCCAGCGCCGGTTCCTATGGCGGGTGGGGAGCGGACAAGCCCAATCCGGTGCCCGTGGAGATCGTCGTCCAGACCAACACGATGCCGCAGGGCAACTTCTGGACGCTTTGCATTCTGGTGATGGTGATGCCGGCATTTGCCATTTATCGCGGCTGGAAAAACCGATGAGCCCGCGCCTGATCTTCCACGTGCTGTGCTGCCTGATGCTTCTGGGGGGCATCGCGTTGACGAGTTTCTACGCCTGGTCCCCCTATTCCGACGAGCAGCGAGAAGCTCGCACTGGCAGCGGCTTCGGCGCACGCGGCGGCGGCCCCACGCACAAGTGATTTTCGGCAAGTCCTTTTCCGGCAATATCGATTTTTGGGAGCCCACACATGCTCACGCTTTCCGTCTTCCTCGCGACTTTGCTTTATGCTCTGCTGGGCATTGTCATCTTCATCGTCAGCTTCGTGCTGGTGGACAAACTGACCCCCGGCGAACTTTGGCGCGAGATCATCGAGCGCAAAAACACGGCCGTCGCCCTGCTGGCGGGCGCGGTGGCCATCGGCATCTCGAACATCATCGCCGCGGCCGTTCATGGCTGAAAGCGATCTCGCCGCGGGCGGTGAGGGCATGGGGGATGATGACAAGGCCCCCGCCTCGCTCGCGATCATCCTGCTGGTTTCGGTGCTGGTCGTTGCGACCTGCGGTCTGATCTACGAACTGCTTGCGGGCACGCTGGCAAGCTACCTGCTGGGCGACAGCGTCACCCAGTTCTCCACCGTGATCGGTTCCTACCTCTTCGCGATGGGCGTGGGCAGCTGGCTTTCGCGCCATGTACGGGGCGACGAGATCGGCGTCTTCGTGCGGGTGGAAGTGATGATCGCCGCGCTGGGCGGCTGGTCGGCAGCGGGCCTGTTCATGCTGTTCCCGCTGGTGGGCGATTTCCGCGTGGTACTCTACGCGCTGGTACTGGCCATCGGCGTGTTGGTGGGCCTGGAAATTCCGCTGCTGATCCGCATCCTGCGCCACCGCTTCGCTTTCCGCGAACTGGTGTCCAACGTGCTGACCTACGACTATGTCGGCGCGCTGATCGCATCGCTGCTGTTCCCGCTGGTGCTGGTGCCGTGGCTGGGCATGATCCGGACCGGCTTCGTGTTCGGCCTTGCCAACGTGGCGGTCGCGCTGGCGCTGCTGTTTGCCCTGCGCCGCCAACGGCGGATCGGCGCGGACATGGCGGCGGCGCTGGTGGTTGCAGCCAGCCTGCTGGTCGGCCTTGCCATGGCGGACCGGATGCAGCGCTGGTCCGAAGTGGCCTTCTATGGGGAGCCGGTGATCCACGCCCGCTCCACGCCGTACCAGCGCATCGTCATCACCCGGCGGGGCGAGGACTTGCGACTCTATCTCAACGGCAATCTCCAGTTCTCCACGCGGGACGAGTATCGCTATCACGAGGCGCTGGTCTGGCCGGTGCTGGGCCGCGTTGCCGATCCGGCGCAAGTGCTGATCCTGGGCGGCGGAGACGGCCTTGCCGCGCGCGAAGTGCTGCGCGATCCGCGCGTGCGGCATGTCACGCTGGTCGATCTTGATCCGGAAATGACGCATCTGTTCCGCGATACGCCGCAACTGGCCGCGCTGAACAACCACTCGCTCTCCTCGCCGCGCATCACCGTGCACAATGCCGACGCCTTTCGCTGGGTGCGCGAGGCGCAGGGGCAGTACGACGCGGTGATCGTTGATTTTCCCGATCCCACCGAGTTCTCGCTGGGCAAGCTTTACACCGAAACCTTCTATCGCGAAGTGTCCCGCCTGCTCGCGCCCGAAGGGGTGATGACAGTGCAGAGCACATCCCCGCTGATCGCTCCGCGCTCCTACTGGACGGTGGCGAGCACGCTGGAAGCGGCCGGGCTCTCCTCGCGCGGATACCATGCCTACGTGCCCAGCTTCGGCGAATGGGGCTTCACGTTGGCCGCGCATCGCCCGCTGACCGACGCGGTGAGCCTGCCGCATGGCTTGCGCTTCCTGACCGCATCTAGCGAACGCGCGATGTTTGACTTTCCGCCCGACATGGCCCGCCGCCCCACACCGGTGAACCGGTTGGACAACCAGGCCCTCGTGCGCAGCTTCGCCGAGGAATGGGGCAAATATGAAGGCTGAGCCTACGAGGCGGCAGCTATTGGCCGGTGGTACGCTTGCAGCAGGTGCGGCGATGCTCGGCGGCTGCGGCGAAGCCGCGATTGCCGGCGAACTGGGCGGCGCCGACTGGCAGCGCGGCCACTTGTTGCGCGATCGCCGTTTTCCCGCGCCGCAAGGACCGGTCGAGGAGATCGACGTCCTGATCGCCGGCGGCGGCGCGGCGGGCCTTGCCGCAGGCTGGCGGCTGGGCGAGGCGGGGTTCGATCGTTTCGCCCTGTTCGAAATGGAAGACCTGACCGGCGGCAATGCGCGATCCGGCCGCAATGCCGTGAGTGCCTATCCGCTCGGCGCACATTACCTTCCGGTACCCAATCGCGAGGCAACGGCGCTGCGCCATATGCTGCGCCAGTTCGGTATGATGACGGGCGAGCAGGAAGGCGTGCCTGTTTACGATCCCTACCAGCTCTGCGCCGACCTGGAGGAGCGCCTGCTGTGGCGCGGGCGCTGGCAGGAAGGGCTCTACCCCACTTCCGGCGTAACCGCTGCCGACCGCGATCAGCGCGCAGCGTTCGACCGGCGGATGGACGCATATCGCAAGGCGGTGGGCGCAGACGGCCGCCCGGCCTTTGCCATTCCGATGGCCTATTCCAGCATCGATCCGATCTTCCGCGCGCTCGATGGTGTGAGCTTCGCAAAGTGGCTGGATGGCGAAGGCTTCACCTCTCCGGTGCTGCGCGCCTATCTGCGCTACTGTTGCCGGGACGATTACGGCAGCGAGCCGGAGCATGTCTCCGCATGGGCGGGCATCCACTATTTCGCCGGTCGTCGGGGCTGGGCGACCCAGGGCGACGGCGACCGCGAACTGACATGGCCGGAAGGAAATGGCCGCCTCGTCAGCCTGATGGCGCAGCGTATCCGCCCGCACTTGCGACCGGCGCACAGCGTGTTTCACGTTGAACGTGATGGAGACGGCGCGTTGGTGGACCTGTTCGATCACACCGCGCGCAGAAGCAGGCGACTGCGTGCGAAGGCGGTGATCATGGCCATGCCGCATTTCGTCGCCGCGCGCGTTGCCCCGCAATTCGCGGCCGAGGGAGCCATGTCCTATGCCCCGTGGGTAGTCGCCAATGTCACCGTGGGGCGCCATCCCGAAGGCAAGGGCGTGTCGTTGGCGTGGGACAATGTCTCGACTGCCAGCGAAGCGCTGGGCTACGTGGTCGCCACGCATCAAAGCGAGGCAAACGACGGCGGGCCGACCGTACTCACATGGTATCTGCCGTTGTCGAAAGAGAGCCCGGCAGAAGCGCGCAAGATCATGATGACGCGCCCGCTGCGCGAATGGCAGACCATGGTGCGCGATGACCTGTTGGCGATGAACCCCGATCTGGACGGCGTTATAGAGCGCATCGACGTCTGGCGCTGGGGCCATGCGATGATCCGGCCAACGCCAGGCTTCCTCTCCGATCCTGCACGTTTAGGCGCCGTCGCCGCGCATCCACCAGTGCTATTCGCCCATTCCGACATGAGCGGCCTTTCGCTATTCGAAGAAGCCCATCATCGCGGCGTCTGCGCCGCTGAAGCTGCGCTCTCCGAGCTCGACCATCCTTTCGAAAGTCTTGCCTGAAATGGCGCATACCCCCGATAACAGCCTCCACGTAATCGCCGATATCGAAGGGTGCAACGGATTGAGCGATCTGCCGCTGATCGAGGCGACGTTACGTGAAGCTGCCGCCGCCGCGCGCGCGACGTTGATAGACATCCGATTGCACCACTTCGGCCCCGGCATGGGCGTTACCGGTGTTGCGTTGCTGGCGGAATCTCACATCTCCATCCATACTTGGCCTGAAAACGGAATTGCGGCGGTCGATCTGTTCGTGTGCGGCGCGGATGTTGATGCTGAAGCCGGTCTTGCCGTAATTTGCTTCCGGTTGTCCGGGCAAGTTCGATTGAAACGTGCAATCGCTCGACTGAGCTCTTGCTGAATCCTACTGTCCTCAAATATCGCAGATAGACGGCAACTTGGGGGACTATTTTCGGCAAGAACTCCCTGCACTTTGCCGCATTAACAAAAAGCGGGCTTCATGGAGGGGGCTTCGGCCCACGAACGGCGGCTGTCGTCGTGTCGATGCCAAAGCCCGACGGTCTCTTTACGGCCAGTCTTGGGTATTCAGAACGGAAAAGCTGACGGGCCGCACCTGGGGAGTGAAAATCGGCGGCTGAGTGGCTGGGAAGGGTCGTTTTTGTAGGGAATGACCGCTGGGTCCTGGGGCATTCCTGCCGTTCAGAGTCGAGTCATCGAATGCCGTGCTCTATAGAACCGGACATGCGACTTTTTCCCTTTTCGGGACGGCAGAGAAACAAAGCGGGGACCCTCAGCCGTGCCGCATCTGTCTCAATATGACCTCGCGCGGCGGTTGATCGATTCCAAAGGCAGCGGCGATCTTGCCCCAGGCCGGCAGCATAGCGTCGATCCATGTGTCCTCATCCGTTCCCTCGATGGCGAACGTGGCCGCGCCCACTCCGCTGATCTCATTGTGGTCCGTGATCGCGATCAGATCGAGTTGCTCGGTGATGGCGGTGTGCACGATAGCAGCAGGTGTCGCCGTACTGTCCTGGACATCATGCGATCCGCCAAAACTGTGGAGGCGCAAATCGCCCCGGAATAATTTGGCGCCACTATCAAGATGACGAGCTTCGGCGATATCCATATGCCCTGTTTCTCTCTTTGCGTGCCTCTCCCGGTGTAACCGGGTTCAGCACCATCACCTCTTTATTTCGACACCGACGGGTCGAGCGCAGCCAGAAAATCCTTCATCACGTCGGCCACACGCCGCTGACGGAGAATGCGCTGGTCACGCAGCTCTGGCTCAGTCTCCACGTCGGCGTCGTCATCCTCGAAGCGCCCCACGGCGGTGGGCCCGTCACGAAGATAGCTCTCGTCAGGATTAGGGTCGCTGAAACGGACCGCAAGACGCCCGAGGGCCTCTCGGATTACAGCGCCGTGCTCTCCCTCCATAGCGGCGCTGAACGCGCCGTAGAGAGCGTCCTGGCCGCCTTCGTAATGCTCCAGGCAATAGACGAGGTCATGCGCGTCCTTGGGTTCGGCCCGCTGGTCGAATGCGAACGCCTTGAGGCAGGTGAAGCTGACGATGTCCGCAAAGCGGACCACCTCCGTCGCGCGGCCACCGCCATTGAGCAACTCGGCGGTGATCTCGACCTGATCATGGAGGTCGAACACCATCGAGGCGTGTGGGATGTTGATCGCGGTCACGTTGCCTTCGGTCGGCAGCTCGGTCACGCGTCCACCGCTGAGTCCGGGCGCGTCCGCCAGAAATTCGATGATCATCGTCGCGCCGCCGCTTACCTGCGCTTTCCAGCGCCAGGACTGCTTCTTACCGGCGTCGTTCTCCGCACGGTCGAAGCCCATCGCGCGAAGATTTTTCTCGAGCGTCTGATAGGCCTTCGTGTCGGTGAGCATGGCGATGTCGACGACGATGTCGACATCGCCTGTTCCTGCATGCTGCGGAACGGACGGCGGACGGGCGGTGATGATGTAGCGCGGTGCGAGCCCGCCGATGAGGAAGACCGACTCCTTCCACGGGCCGAGCCCGCGCAGCAGCGTGACGAGAACCCGCTCGCAGCCTTCGGTGACAACGGCGCCATAGCCACCGATAGTACGGGGCTTGGCCATTACTGTTCGAGCCTTTCTGTACGGAGATGGGCGGCCATGTCCTTGGCTCGACCAGAGCCCTGCAGCAGGTCGAGATAGACCTGCAGCGGCCGGGCGAGGGCGATCCCCTCGATCCGGTCGCCGACGGTGACGTCGCCGCGCGCTCTGGTCTCAATCACGGCGAGGTTCCAGCCTTCCGAGACCGGGCGGGCGTGGAGGCGTTCGAGCGCGAGATCGCGCTGGGGTCCGGGGATGATCCGGCAGCGGAGTTGAGAGACGTTCGAGAGATAGGGCGCATAAGCCTGTGCGGCCGCCTCCGACGTCACCGCATAAGCAGCATTCGCCTCACCGCATGCCCGATCGAGCTTTTGGGCGAGCTCTTCGGCATTGGTGCTCGAGACATAGTAGCGCTCGAACTTCGGCGGCTTTTGATCGGCGAGGAAATCGGCCCAGGCGTCGAGGACAAGCTTCGGTGCGCGCAGCCGGCGCAATTTCGAAGGCCCGGCGCCTTCGACCTCCACCCATTCACGCCGCTCCATTTCGCTGAGCGTTTCGGATGCGGTGGCGGATGAGACTTCGGCATCCTCGGCGATCTGTTTGACGCTCACCCAGTCCGGGCGTCTCGCGAAGATTTCCTGGACCACCCGAGCGCGCTGGCCCTGGAAAATCGCCCCGAATGCCTTGCTGTCCTTGGGCGGGACGGGGCGATCAATATAGACGAAGGTGTTCGGTGCCGGGATGTAGAGCGTTCCGCCCTGGTCGTAGAACCCGATCTTCTCCTCCCGCAGTATCTCGCGTGCGCCGGGTGAGATGGCGCGCGCGATGAAGAAGGGCACCACCTCGCGTTCGAGGTCATTCTGATGAGCGAGGTGGCTGCGGAGCTGCCAAACCGCCTGGCGCACGTCGCGCGGAAAGGCCTCGCGCTTGGCTTCGACTAGAAGCTTGAGCGACCGACCCGCGATCATCGCCTCGATAATGGCATCGACTCGGCCGCCGCGCGGCGTCAGCGCGACCTCCCGACCTTCGATCCAGGCTTGTCCTTCGGGCAATCCGCCGATCGCGTCGACGAGCCCGTCCAGCAGCTCCTGTTCTTCATTTTTGAATTTTAGCATATTTTCTGTCCAGTGAATAACGGCCCTCTAGCGTATATTCGCCAATAAGTCCATATTCACTGTACAGCGATTATCAGCCACTTTCTGGAAGACCGAATGTTGGCAGAGGGCCGAGCAGACCACGCGTGAAAGAGAGCTGCATCAGTACGCCATGCCGCAGGATGACATCGACACGGCGGGGGCAAGCGTCAAGGAGACAAGGCCCCGCGCCCGCAGTCTTCTCGTCACGCCGGACGAACGAGCTTACATGGGCATGGTCGCCGAGATCCTCGACCGTTCGCCGCGCCGGACATTGCGATTCGTGAACAGCTACAGGCTCGTAAAGGCAAGCCTCGGACGGGACGATGTAGCGGATCTTGAGGCCAGCGGCTATCGCGCGTTAATGACGTTGCTTGCCATCGGCACCTGCGGTGGAGGCGAAGGCGCCCGGTTCCTGGCATCGTTGTGCAACGATGCGCTACCCCCCTTGCAGAAGCTACGTTCATCGGCGTCCATAGATGCAAGGGGGCTTGTACCAAGCGCGGGTCCTTTACGGCCCAAGCAACGGTGAAAAGCTTCTCAAATATGCGGCGCACGCGGCCCGATTCAGTTTCGAAGATCGCACGCCTGCGCCCGTTTTCGCCGAGGCAGCGAGGTCGCCGCGCCGGGCCAACTCCACAGGGGCAGGAGCGCCTCAGCAACGGGCGGCACCTACTAGCCCAATCTTGGGCGTTCAGAATGAAGAGCGGAAGGGCTGCACCTAGGGCAGAAAATTTGGCCACGGAACGACCGGATTGGGTCGGCTGCGGCATCGGCAGCCGAGCGCCATTTTCGCAATTCATTACGCTGCGTGCCCATCCCAAAACCGCTCCAGCCGCATCTTTGAATCATTGACGGACGACCGCATTCCAATTTATATCCATCCGGTCAGATATAAATTGGAATGCCCGTGGGCCGCAAGAAATCCATCGATAATGATCGCATCCTCGATGCTGCAGAAGCGGTCGTCGCCAGCGCTGGCGCCGCGCGCCTAACGCTGGAAGGTGTCGCAAAGGAAGCCGGGATCAGCAAGGGCAGCGTCGTCTACGACTATGGGTCGAAACAGGCGCTGCTGGAGGCCATGGTCCAACGCGCAGTTGCCCGTGACAATGCCTTCAACGAGGCAGCGGCGAAAGCTTGCGACGCTGCCGAAAATCGCACGCTTCATGGGCGTATCACGGCGGCGGCCGAGCCCTTTCCCGATGCTTTTCGAGCAGTCGCTCTCAACATCTGCGCGGCGCTGGCGCAGGATCAGGGGCTGCGCTCTGCCATCCAGGAAAATCAGAATGCGGTGATCGCGCGCATTCGCGAAGAGGCGGAAGGTGCGCGCGGTCCGATGCTGGCCTATCTCGCGCTTGAAGGCCTCAAGCTGCTAGAATCTCTCGACTATCATCAATGGCCCGAAGCGGAGCGCACTGCCCTGCTGGCGGACATTCGCTGGCTGGCGACCGCACGCCCGGCCTGACGACATTCCGCCGAACTCCCCCCAACTGAAGGCACTTTCAAATCATGACCGACCGCATCGCGGAGGGAGGCAATCACGCCTCCGCTCCTGGCCCCTGCTCGCACATCTTCCTCACGGGAGGGAGCGGTTATCTCGGCCGCAATCTCATACGGCACTTCGTGAACGTCGGGTGCGAGGTGGTTGGGCTCGTGCGCTCGCCCGAGGCGGCAAGCGTTGTCCGTACGCTTGGAGCGAAACCCGTTGAGGGACGGCTATCCGACCCGCAACTGGCAGAGGCTATGAAAGGTTGCTGCGCACTGGTTCATGCGGCGGCCCATACCAATCATGGTCCGGAAACGCCTGACCATGTTGCAGTCAATGTCAAAGGAACACGTGCCGTGTTTGCCGCGGCCCGCAAGGCCGGTATCACGCGCGCGGTCCATGTCAGCACGGAATCCGTGCTGCTCGACGGTAAGCCGCTGATCAACGCCGACGAGCACCGCCCCTTCCCGAAACGGTTTCCGGGTGCCTATTCGCGCACCAAAGCCGAAGCGGAGCGCATCGCACTCGCATCGGCGGGCGAAGGTTTCGATGTTATGGCCGTGCGCCCTCGGTTCGTGTGGGGACGAGATGATACGACAGCGCTGCCGATCCTCGTGGAAGCGGCTCGCTCGGGTAACCTGGCTTGGATCGACGGCGGGCGATATCTGACTTCGGCGACGCACGTGGCCAATGCGTGCCACGGTATCGATCTTGCCTTGCATCACGGCAGAAGCGGCGAGGCCTACTTCGTCACCGATGGCGAGCCGATCGCTTTTCGCGATCTCGTATCGGGCATTCTGGAAACGCAAGGCATTACTCCACCGGCCAAAGAAGTGCCCTCATGGGTGGTCCATACCGTCGCCAGGGTTGGCGAAATATTATCCAAGCTGACCAGAGGCAGGATGAAACCTCCGGTAACGCGGCAGGATCTGGCGACAATGGCGGTGGAAGTGACGCTCGATATCACCAGGGCCAGACAGGAACTGGGCTATTCGCCGCTGGTCTCGGTCGAAGAAGGACTCGCAGAACTGCGCCTGGCTGCTCAGCATAGATAGGCGCCCGGTTGGGGTGACGCGCCGGCTTGCCCGCCTCCCCCTACTCCTCTTTCGTCTTCAGGAATGGCGGCAGACGAGCTGGAAACACGTGATTGGCGAAGTCTTCGAGGGATCCTCATTATTGATGTCCAGGGACTTGGGGCGTTCAGCCGGGCGAGCCATCGATCATGACGATTTCATCCAGATCGACATCCCAGTCTGCACGGCTGGCGCAACAGATGTGTGCTGTCGGTCGAATTTTGATGGGTCCATCGAGGCAGCCTGCGGGAACCTTGAGTAGTGCGCCATCCATCTGGACATCCGGGAGCGCTGACCCGCACTCGAGGCAGAAGCTGCGTTGATGCCGGGTGCCAGGCAGGCGAAAAATTTTTACTTCAGCCTCTCCGGCTTCCCAATGGAGTGATGCGTCAGTCGCGAAGAGATTGGCGCCATGGGCCGTGCCGCTTCCCTTTCGGCACCGCGAGCAATGGCAGAGGAAGAAGCTGTCGAAGGAGCCGTTGATGTTGAAGCGAACGGTTCCGCAAAGACAGGAGCCGGAAATGTTAGACTGGTTCGAGGAAGCGGTGCCCATGAGCCTAATTAATACTCATGTCGAACCTGGTCCAGTGGGATGATCGCGGTGCTTCGGTCCATCGGGTGAAATCCGACACCGGACGAACGGTAGACATCTCCTTATTGCGGCCCCGAACCGGACAATCGCCAATCGGCCAATTCACCAAAGGTAAGAGCTATCTCAGATTTCGGATTACGCACCCCACGGCGCCAGCTTCAGCGGGGAGATTGCGGCTATAGGAAAGCGGAATTCAGGGCGTTTGCGCCCGCTTCCCGGCAATCCGCATAGCCTCCCATCGCGAATATTGCTCCCGCTTTGACGGGTCCGCGTCCTCACGGCCCGCAAGCCAGAACGCGAACCAGTCGATCGAGCGATCGTACGTCGCGAGGCGATGAGCCGGCTGCCACTTGTCATGAAACTCGTCGGGATAGACGAACAGTTCCACAGGCTTTCCGGCTTCGCGAAGTGCGGTGAACGCGGGCAGCGCCAGCAGCGTTTCCCGGTCGGCAAGCTGCATGAGGATTGGCGTGTTAATCGCCCGCGCATTGACGGTCAGCGATAGCGGCTTCCAGAATTCCCGGTCATCGTCGACCGAGGGTGGCAAGCCGGTTTTTCGGTTCTCGTCGGCCCAGGCAAAGCCTCCCAATGCAAGCGAGCTCAGCAGATCGTCGCAGCACGAGCTCATCGCCGCCGCAGAGAACCGGCGCGAGTTGACCAAGGCAAACTGGACACTCGAGGCGCCGTCGCTGAGCCCGGTGATGCCGATCCGGCCTGGATCTATGAAGCCTGTTGCAATTGCCGCGTCGATGCCGCGATCGAGTGACGAGAGAAGGCTGCGCCGCTCATTCCAGTCCTTGTGATCTGCGGCGAGTGTCTCTTCCCAGGTCTTCAGACCGGGGATGGTCGAGGAGGAGGACGGTGGCCGCTCGAAGCTCAGAACCGCCATGCCCCTCGCGGCCATGGGATAGATTGGATAATCATCGCCGATGCCGCCGCGCAGGAAGCCTGCGCTATGGTACTGCACGATCACCATCGGCAATTTGGCATGTCCATCGTGCCCCGGTGGAAGGACAAGATCGCCCCACGCCGGGAGGCCCCGGTCATTGACCCAGCGCAGCCTGCGCACCGTCCCCAGCCTGAAACCGGCAAATTCCGGGTTTGGTTCGAAGATAGTTCTAAAGCGCCCGGACTTCAGATCGAGCGCAGCGATGCGGCGCGGCGTGGTCGCATTTTCACGGCCACATATGAGCTCGCTGGATGCCTGGAGGCAGCCGGTCGGTGCATCGCGCGTCCGCATGACAAGCGAGATGCGGCCGGATGACGGCACCCAACGATAAAGCGCCCAGTCTTCGCCGTTCCAGCCTTCACGCCGGAGGAACAGAACCGAGCGCCCGCCTTGTTCCCAGAATATCCGCGATATGCGCCCGGCGCATTGCTCCAGCCCGCAGGGAAGCTCCTGCCCGCCGGGCACCTGTGCCCAGACGCGCAGCGGCGCTTCCGGATGATCGGTCGTCCCTGCGGTCCAAGCGATCGCGCCATTGCTCGCCTTTACCGCTGCGCCGCCGTGCGTACCCGGTACGGGCGGCGGCCACGAGCGTGTTCGCTCGTCTTCGGTTGCCGCCCGAACCGCCCCGGTCTCGAGATCCACGATGAAGGCCTGCTGCGGGATGTCACTCGCCCAGGGCTGCGGCTCCCAGGATTGCTGGGGAAGTATGCTCGAGTCGTAGCGCCAGCCGGAAAGGCCATCTGCCTCCGCCTTTCGCTTCGACTCGAGCTCCCCTGGTCTGGCGAGGTAGGTTATGTGCGACCCGTCGGGCGACCAGGAGAAATCCTCGATATTTACCGGAGACTGCGTCACCACCCGTGCATCGGTGCCATCAGCTCCGACGCGAACGATCTGGACTACGCCGTCGACCAGTTTTCGGTAAGCAAGCGACCTGCCATCGGGAGACCAGGCGGGCGTGATGAGTTCAGGCAAACCGGTCGTGATGAACACGCCCCTGAATACGCCCGCCAGTTTGGGAAGCGCGCCGCCTCTATCGAGCACTACGGGAGGAGAGCGGCCGTCGGTCGCGACCGTGACCAGCGCCGAGCAGATCGAATTGGTTTTCGGGTCGCCGCGCGTGATTACGAAAGCAATGGTCTTGCCATCGGGCGAGAGAGAAAGCGGACTTGCTGGTCCGCCCATGACTTCCGGATATCCGATATCGCGTAAGCGCGAGAGGTCCCGGGTGGTAATGTCCCTCTTCCCATGCATACCCGCAACCAATGGCATAAGGTCTTCACAGGTGGCATGCGCCGGCGGCGAGGCCATGCCTGCGGCAAGCGCCGCGAGCATGGCTGGAACGCGAATTACCATTTCTTGGTCACCGACAGGCTGACCACCCGGCCGAACGGGGAATAGTTCGTGCTGTCGTAGGGCGTGTCGAGGAACGAGCTGGTGGCGATCGTATCCGGCTTGTCATTGAAGGCATTCTGGATCGAAGCGATCACGTCGATCCCGCCGAACGGTCCATGCAGACCGGTGGGATGGAACCGCAGCGTGAAGTCGACCGGGACCATGCCGGAGACCTTGATCGATGGCATCGATCGGATGTCGCGGACCGGCCCGATGTAGTTGACTGCGGCAGTGGCCGTCACGTCGCCGCCGGTCCAACCCAGCTCACCCCGACCGCGAACATGCGGCGGATTGAAGAGCGTGCCGGCCAGCTGTGTCCAATCCTGGCCGGGGCCGAGCTGCTGCTTGCTGTCGAGATAGCTTGCATTGAGCGAGGCGCTCAGACGTCCCTCGCCAAGATCGAAGCTGTAGCGGCCGAGAATGTCGACGCCATGGATGTCCTGACGGCCGGCATTGACGTTGGAGTTGTCGACGATCGCAACGACACTGGCGGGATCGTAAGGCCCGCTGGTCAGGTTGGTGAAGGTGATGAGCCGCGAGATGACGTCGTTCTGCTGGTCGACCGTGGGATTGAGCGTGACGTATGGCGCGTAGACCGGGTTGGTCAGGGCTTCGCGCGTATAGGTGATCGGCGTCACGATCCGATTGCGATAACGGATGTCGAAGTAGCTCACTTCCAGTTCGGCACCGTCGAGAGCGGTCGGATGCAGTACAAGCGTTGCCGACCAGTTTGTCGATCGCTCGGGCTTCAGATCGGGATTTCCGCCCTGGAAGTCGATCACCGTCCCGCTCGTACCGCCGAAGTAATAGGAGTCCTCAAGGTATCCGGGGTTGGCGGTATACTGCTCGTAGAAGGTCGCCGCCCGGAAGGATTTGCCCCAGCTGCTCTTGATCGACACGTCCTTCGTCGGATCGTAGATCAGGCCCAGCTTGGGCGTCGCCACCGAAGCAATGCCGGGGTACTTCTCGTAGCGCGCGGCCGCACTCAGATTGAGACTTTTGCCCAGAGGCGAGTTCTGGTCGGGGGCGATGACGGGAATGCTGAGCTCCCCGAAGGCGTAATAGCTGTCGCGGGACTTATCGACGAACTGGCTGGGCCCAAGGGTCGTCTCACGGTGAAACTCGTCGCGGCGATACCCCGTTCCGAACGCCGCCTTGATTGCCCCCGCAGGAAGATCGACAAGCTTGCCGTTGCCGCTCACTTCCACATTGGCGGTCGCATTGCGATAGAAGCCATTACCCACGCTCGCCGAGGTCGCGCCGTAGGTAACCGTTCCTTCGTAATAGACCTTGTTCCATCCGTAGCTGCCTGCGAGCGTCACTTCCCACTGCGCCGGCAGCGACAATGTCAGGCTCGGCGCCAACGCCCAGGATTCGGCTTTCTGAAGCGTGTCGTATCGGCTGACCGAGAGGTCACCGGTCGCATCGAGCGGCATCACCTGCTCGCGCCGGCGGTTGTTGTAGATACCGTCGAGATCGAAAGTCAGATTGGAGGCGATGTCCTGACGAAGCGTCAGCGCGGCATTGTAGTGACGCATCGCCGGGAAGACTTCGAGGCCCGGTGACGTGTCCTTCAGGTAGGAGCGCTGGCTCGACTTGATCGCGGAGTTGCTCCCGTACTCTCCCGAGACCATGGCGCGGCCGGACGGCCACACTTTGCCGAGCGTTGCCCCATATTGCTGCTGGAAGTTGCCCCCATCGGTCGAGCCGCCCACGCGCGCCGTCGTTTCCAGCCCGTCGAAGTTTCGGCGCAGAATTATATTGGCAACGCCCGCAACCGCGTCGGAGCCGAACAGCGCCGACGAGCCGTCAGGCACGATGTCGATGCGTTCGATCGCCCCGAAGGGAATGGCAGAGACATCGACGCTCTGCAGGGCTGCATCGAAGCTGAGCCGGCGGCCATCGAGCAGCGTCAGCGTCGCGTCGCTTCCCAGCCCGCGCAGATTGATCGAGGCCCCGCCCCCAACGTCCAGGTTTTTTCCGCCCGGCAGGTTGGCGCCCACACCCGGATTCTGGCCACCTGAGAAGTTCTGCGGAATGGCGCGGATCACGTCATCCGCACTCGACTGCCCGGCATTGCGCATTTCCTCGCGGCCGTATGTGAGCTGCGTCGAGGCGACCGGCGCTCCGCGAATGCGCGAACCCGTCACGACGATGCCGCCCTCATCGGCATCGTTTTCGGCACGCTTGCTGACGATCACACCGCCGCCAGACGGCGTGAACTTCAATCCGGTGCCGGCAAGGACAGAGCCGATCGCTTCCTCGAATGTCAGGTTGCCATCGACCGCAGGAGCAAGCCGGTCCCTGACCACCGCATCATCGACGCTGACATTGCGGCCGAAGAGGCGCCCCAGGTCGCGCAGTGATGCGGAGAGCGGCTGCGCCGGAAGATGGACCTCGATCCTCGTATCGGCTTTCGCAGCAGCCGGCGCACAGATCATCGTTGCGGCCGCAGCCATGCTGCAGCACGCCAGTAGGTGGTAACGCACGTATGAACCTCCGTCCCCGAGGTCTGCTCTTGGCAGAACCCTTCGGAGGCGAAGCGCCGTCCGTGCAGAAACACCCTACGCTAAGGGCAAATTTTTTTGGGACCGCCCGGCATCGCCACCAACTCTCACCGGCAATGCCTTGAAAACGGGCCGTTACGTGGCCCGAGAAATCTCGAGGCGCCTCTCGCAGATCGCCTTCACCTCGGCCTCGAGCAGTTCGATCCGCTCGACCAGCCACTCAAGCTCCACGTCGCGAATGACATAGTGCGGCGAATAGCGGCCTTTGACATAGGCCTGATAGAGCAGTTCCCAGCACCGGCTCCCGAACTTGGTGTCGCGAGGCCAGACAGGGATCAGGTCGCGCGCGATGTCTTCGGCCCGCCCGCGCAGATATTTGAGGTTGTGCGACTTCGGGCTGTAGAGCTTCAGCACCAGAAGCACCGTGTGATAGAAGTTTTCGGTCGCTTGGTGCAGCAGAAATGCCGCCTGATTGTTCCAACCTTGCTGAACACCCATTTTGCCAAATGCAAGAAATCGACTGGCACTCTCGAACCACTGGTTGAAATGGTTCTCTGCCTCGACGTGCGCCAGTCCGGTATCGAGCGGCCTGGGAAGCTCGAACTGCTGGGCCTCGAGCTCGTAGAGCACGATGCCTTCGCGCACGATATCGACAAAGAACGGCCTTCCACGCGACAGCTGGAAATTCACGTCCGCCATCGAATGAACAGTGAGCCCCACTGGCGCCGACAGCACCTTGGTGATGTCGTATGCGCGGTTGAGGTGATCCTTCGCCTTGCCCCAGTATTCTGCCTCGTCGGCCAGGCGCTCGTCATTGACAACGACCAGGATGTCGTAGTCCGAAAAGTACCCGCCCACCGGATCCGCCACCCAGTCGTCTCTTGCGTAGGAACCGTAGAGGATCACTTTCGTGATCCGCCCTTGCTTCTTCCACCCTTGCGTCGCGAGCCCCAGAACGTCGCCGAACTCGGAGAAGATAATCTCGACTACGCGCTTGAGGTCGGCGCGCTTCTGTTCGGGAAGGTGATCGAGGTCGGTCTTCATAATCACCCGATTCTAGACAAGTTCGGGTCCACGACAACACTTTCGTGAGGTGTAGTACGGTCGACCTCGAGGCACATGGGCCGCCCGCGCTTTGACGGCCTGCCCACTTCGCCTATCGCCGCTTGAGCGGCGTGCCCTTACTTTCCTGAACGCGCGCCGCCCACAATCGCGAAACTGCCATCTTCGCGCTTCTCGAAGCCTAAGCCGAATGTGGCAGCCACTTGCCGAGCGAAGCCTTCGGAATCCGATCGCCTGAACGCCCCGGTGACCTTCATGGAGCGGGCCGACGACACTTCGCACAGGACTGGAGTGGGAGCAGTCCGGTTGAAAGCGGTGACAGCCTGACTGAGTTCCACCCCGTCAAGAACCAGCATGTCGTTGGGCCACTGGCTATCGGCAGCAACGATCGGCGTGGGTTTGCCAACGGAGCCTCCTTCGATCGCAATTCCCTGCCCGGCTGTGAGGTCCTGTCTCCTACTGCCATGCTCGTCAGCGGCATTGCGCACTTCGACAGCGCCCCGCAGAAGAGCAACCCTCACAACGTTCGGCGACAGTTCCACATCGAAGAGCGTACCGTGCGCAATCACTCTGCCCACGCCTGCCTCGACCACGAATGGTCGCGCTTGTCCGTGTGCGACGGCAAAGCGCGCGCGCCCGGCGAGCAACCGCAGCAGCCGCCGATGCCGGTCGAAGGAAATCTGCATCCTCGATCCGCGGTCCAGGATTACGGTCGACCCGTCCTGAAGTGCAATTCGCCTGGGAGCTTCTTCCAGTGACGCCACTTCCATCCGGGAGACTGCTTGCGGCGCACTCCAATCGCGATGCGCTACGATGAGAACCAGCGCCCCCAGCAGTAAGAGACCAACGGCTCCCGCTGCGTACTTTCGCAGCGCCCAGGGTTTCGCGATGTCGAGATCCCGGTTTCGCACAGTGCCTGTGCTGGCAAGAAACATGGTCGTGTCGAACGACCGTACCCTGCGTTCGTACGCTTCTGCATGGCCAGGCACAGCGCGCCATTCTTCGAACTGGTCGCGGACGGCCTCCGCATCCGGTCTCCGCATCCGAACGAACCAGTCATCGGCATCCTGCTCGAGGCTCATTCCCTTCCCATCGCTTTCCTGCACGGCGTCATGGATCGAGCCTTCGAGTGACATGCCCGATCGCGCGGCTCATGTGTTTCTCGACGGTCTTTACGCTCAGACCCGTCCGGACCGCAATTTCTGTGTAGGTGAAGCCGTCAAAGCGGTGAGCGAGGAAGATTTCGCGGGTACGAGGGGCCAATTCGGCCATGATCGCTTCGAGCCGGACCAGCATGTCGCGGGCCTCGGAGGCCGCGACAGCGTCAACGTCGGCGATCGGAACGTCATCCGAACAGACGTGGAGGTTTGCGCAGCGACGCCGGTCATATTTTGCCTCGCTCCGGATCAGGTTGATCGTAGCCTGCTGCAAATAAGCGCCTGGCGCCTCCACTTCGAGCGGATTTTCCTGCCCCCTTGCAGCGAGCCGGGCGAAGAGTTGCTGGACGACATCAGGCGCGCGATCGGGCTGGGTGTGGCGCATGGCAAATCGCACAAGCTTATCGCGGTGGGACCGGTAGAGCCGGTCGATCCAGTTCCCCTTCGGAAATGGAGCCCGATCTTCAGGAGGCAGCGGATCACCTTCGCCGAGCGTCGAGCCTCGCGAACAATCTACGTCGATATTCAGCCGCATGAGATCACCCCTCCTGCAATGAGAGGGGTTTTGAATACGCGCACGCAAGACGCGTTCTTCTTGCCCAAAAACACGGGCAGTTCTCCAGCCGGAGACCGCGAGGCATTCGCCGCGCGGGGCCAACACTTGGAATCGTTTACCGACGTCTTTAGCCTGAGGCCTGGACATTCACGCCAGCGGCCCGGATGCATGCACCGAGCGATTTTTCCAGCAAGGCAGTTGGCTCGCCTTCACACCCTTTGAAGGCGCATTTGCAACCATACGGATGAAGCTCATCAAGGCAAGCGGCAGTTTTCATGAAAAGTGCCGGGCGTGAGGGACACCATTGTCTTGAGACATGGGCCGAGACCTTTAGTCACATAAGACTTGGACATACGTCTCAGCCGCCCGGACGATTCCAGACCACTTTACTGCGCCTATTCACCTTATGACGGCTTCCGCTGTCATCTCGTGCGATGCAAAGCGATCTCAATGCTATCAAGTTGCACCGCCGCCACGATCGGCAAGATACTGCATCTGATACAGACGAACGCAGAATTAATTTTTTGAAGTCGCTTCGCTATATCGGGGCCTCCCCGCTAAGCTTTTTACGGACTTCGAAATAGATCGCCGCGCCCAACGTTCAATGCCTGGCCCCGTTCCCGAGCAACTCGTCGTAGACGCGTTAGACATTCTGCCAATTCAGTCCGCCATTGCGGTGCATTTCGAGAATCCTCTTACCCCCCAACTCGTCGCCGAAGACTCCATGGAATCGAACCCACTTGATACCAGCCTAGGCCACGCAAAGACGCAGATCTTGGCGCCACTCTTCGCGTAGAGAGATGGCGGCGCGATCGGAACCGACGCATTCCTCCCAGAGATGGGCAAGATTGCCGATCGTCCCCCGGGTATCGATTTCGATCGGCTCAGCGGGTCTGGCGCCCCGGACTGTTCCGCTGAAGCTGGTAAAGGCAAGGCCCATGGCCCCGCTGCCTAAGAGCTGACGGCGAAATAGCATTTCCTCTCTCGACTTGATCGATGCTCGTCGTTGGCATCGCATCCGCTCAATCGATGGGATAAAACTCGGCGCCGTGTTAAACTTAATATACTTTTCGTATATTATATTTGACAGTCGGAGTGATCGCATTTCAGCCGCCGAGAACTCGCAAGTGCAACTTGCTCGAAACCCGCGTGTCGCTAATGTGCCTCAGACGGTAAGAGGAAAATGCGTTGACCAAAGCGAAGGCCACGACCCAAGTCAAGAAGACGGCCACTGCTGCGCGGCCCACTGGTCGAGGACGTCCTTCGCAGGCTCAGTCCCAAGCGATCACCGATGAGATTCTCGCCAGAGCAGCCGAAGTCTTCCTTCGCGAAGGCTTTGACGGCACGACCATGGAAATGGTGGCGAATGTAGTCGGTGTCCCGAAGACTACGCTCTACAAGCGCTTTCCCGACAAAATGGCCCTGCTCAACGGCGTGCTCCGGGACCGCGTGGCCTCATGGTCCAAGGTGACGTCGAAGCAGGACCAATTCCTCAGCGACAATCTGCGTGAGCGACTTATCCAGTTCATCACCACGATCCTCGTCTGGTCCGGCAAGCCCGAGGTGAGGGCGTTCACACGTCTCGCGCTGAGCGCTTCAGGCCGTGGAGCCGATGCCCAGGGACCAGATTTTTTCGCCTACAATGACATGGTCGACTATCTACGCGACGAGATCCACACCTATGGGCCAAAGTCCGGTATCCAGTCCCAGGCCCCCCGTTCGATTGCCCAGACCATAATGGCCATCAACTCGGGATGGCTGCAACGGCGCGGGCTGGATCAGACCGTAACCGAGGCAGAAGCTCGGCAACAGGCGACATTCACTGTCGACCTGCTTATGAACGGAGCGTCCGTCTGGTAATGCAAGACTTTCCGCCCTTCTACGCTTAATTTGGCCGTCAGCGCTCGCCGGGCAAAAAACCGCTGCGTTCGAGGCTACGGACTGATTCTCGGGCAACCGGCGCAAAAGCACCATTCTTGAGTACCAGGATTCGGTTTCGCCCATCGGACTTTACCGACGCGATTCCATCCGGCGAGACCCACCAACTGCGATGGACTTGCTTTCCGGGAACACCGTCCATCTCAGCTATGGCGTCGCGAAGGCGCATTAGAACCAGTTCACTTCCCTCACTGCCGTGGATTCTGACATAATGATCTTCGCTTTGGAGCGCGAGGATTGGTCCGTTGAAGTGCGGTGGGAGCCGGTGCGCCAGGCGAGGCGTCAAAGATGTTGAAACCACAGCGTGCTCCAAATCGGTCTCTACGCGATAACCTGTCGCGCTATCTGCCACTTTAGAATTAGCTGGGACCGATCGAACCGCATCGGCGGCAGTCGCGATACCTTCGCTGCGAAGCTGTCCATCAACCCGCCGCGCCCACCACGCTACTGCCAGCACAGCCACCGAACTTAACAGCGCAAAGGGCCATATTCCTGTGAAGCCGCCGAGCGCGTGAAAAAGTACATGGGCGCCCCACTGCCACACCAATGTAAGCGGCAGACTGACGATAACGACGCCCCAGAAAACTGTCGCCTTTTTGGGCAGCGAGGTAGCATCTGCCAAGATACTACAGATGATGATCGCTGGCCGAACAAGGACGTAGGCGCCCATCAGGTGAGTCCACCATTCCCAAATGCGAGCGGGCAGATCGGATTCCACATAGGTCCCAAACGGTCCCAGAAATCCGATAACCGATGCAAAAATCAGCATTGCCCAGAGTTCGAGCAGGAATTGACGGATCCAACTCACGCTGTCCTCCCCATTCTGCGGAACGCCAACGGGGAAAACCCTGGACCACGTCCATTTGGCCCACATCGCGCAATCGTTGCGAAAGAACATTTCCCGCCAATCGCGCTGCTGCGTCTGTCGATACAAGACCGTTTCATATTGACGAGCAGCAGGTCGAAGATCCTTGTATCGAAGCGCATTCTCAATTCGGTTCCGTGGCTTGGGCATGGCCGTGACCGTGTTCGTTTACGTGGTTGTATTCGCCTTCGTACTCGCCTGACCGACCTTGATCGAAGAACACTCGCCGTTTCGGTTGTGCGGCCGTTAGCCTGACGCTACCGAGAACAAGGATCAGTGGGAAGCCATAGCCCACGGAGATATCTGGTCGGCGATCAATCTAGCCGACTGTCTAGCGATTTTTAGACATCAAGGTTCCGGTACGGGCTCCATTTGGTGGGTGCTCGCACAACCGAGATGCCAAGAACATGGCCAAAAGCGCACGACTCGATGGAGACGACGCGTCATGGACGTCCAAATCGGGCTGCGGAAGGTATAGAGGAATTATATATCTTGCCGACATAGTTTGACTTGGTTCGCTCACCTCTCACGTTGCTATGCATCCTCGCGATATTCGAGAGGAGCGTGCCGCCGGCACGTCTGAGCAGGTCCGCAATGAAAATTGGCGTTAAATATCCAACCCGCGAAGTCCCGGGAGACCCCGATGCCCTTCGCGCATTCTGCCGGGCCGCCGAAGACCTCGGATTCGATCACCTGTTGATGCCAGACCACGTAGTCAAATGTCCGCATGAGGGTCGGGAGCCCAAGCTTACTGGCCCCTACACGGAGAAAGACAGCTTCGACGATCCGTTCATCTTTTTTGCGTTTGCCGCAGGTGTGACCCGCCTTGAGTTCGTGACTGGCGTTCTGGTCCTGCCGCAGCGCCAGACGGCGTTGGTCGCTCAGCAAGCAGCAGACCTGGATTTGTTCTCCAAGCAACGCCTGAGGCTCGGAGTCGGCATCGGTTGGAACTATGTCGAGTATGATGCGCTCGGCCAGGATTTTCGGACGCGGGCTGCGCGGTTCGAGGAACAAATCGGGCTTTTGCGGCAGCTATGGCAGACTCCTGTACTCAGCTTCGAAGGTCGCTTCGATCGGATCGACCGGGCCGGGATAAACCCGCGTCCGCGCCGTAAGATTCCGATTTGGATCGGCGGGCATTCGGAAGTCGCGTATGAACGTGGCGCGAGGCTCGGCGATGGATTTGTGTTTGCCGCCGACGGTGCAAACGGTGTCGCCGCGCTCGGCCACGTGCGGCACCACCTCGAACAACTGGGCCGCGACCGAGACTGCTTTGGCAGCGAGCTGCTCGCGCTGTTTGCTCGCAGCGAGCAGGAAGCGGCAGACCATTTGCGCCAGTTTCGCGACGCAGGCGGTACTCATGGCAGCGTGCGTACTACGGACAAGGGACTCGGTGCCGATATCGACGCCCACATCGCCTGCATGGCGGAAATCAAGCGGCGCTACGATGCCGGATGATGCCTCGGCGGATGCTCCACATGCCATCCTTGGCAGGTGGAGACCGAACGAAGGCACGGATCGCGCCCAGCGAGAAAGGGAAACCAATGGCCACGATGAAAGCAGCCTTCGCGACGAGCGGCGGCGGCATCGAAAGTATTACGATTAAGGAGGTCGGCATTCCCGTTCCAGGTCCCGGGCAGGCGCTTGTCCGGCTCACGGCCGCAAGTCTCAATTATCGCGATTTGCTGGCACTTCGCGGTCAGCTGCCTGGAATTGAAAGCCGCCAGTATATTCCGTTATCCGACGCTGCCGGACACGTCGTCGCAGTGGGGGAAGGCGTGGAGCGCGTCGCAGCGGGTGACCGTGTTTCCCCTCTGTTTGCTCAAGGATGGTTGAGCGGACAACGACCGCCTGCAACCATGCTCGGTGGTCCGGTCGATGGAGTTGCCCGTCAGTACGCGGTTTTCGATGCCGAAAGCCTGTGCCACTTGCCCGACGCTCTCGGCGATCTCGAGGCTGCCACCCTGCCCTGTGCCGGCGTCACGGCATGGAATGCGCTGTTCGCGGCAAGGCCACTGCGTCCCGGAGAATGGGTTTTGCTGCAAGGTACTGGCGGCGTCTCGATTGCGGCGCTGCAATGGGCCAAGGCTGCCGGGGCGCACGTCGCTATTACCTCCTCGTGCAATGCAAAGCTTGCGCGGGCCCAAGCACTGGGTGCGGATGTCCTGATAAACTACCGCGAAATGCCCGACTGGAGCGAGGCCGCCCGCCAGGCCAGAGACGGTCAGGGCTACGATATCGTAGTGGATGTTGTCGGCGCGGCAGAGGTTTCTGCCTGCGCTCGCGCTTTGAACGATGGCGGGATCATTTCGGCGGTTGGTAGGCTCGAGGGAGCTGCGAGTTGGGGCCAGGACATCGGCAAGCCCATCGTTCCTATCGTAGTGGGCAACCGGGAGCAGTGCGTGGCGATGCTCGCCTTTGCTGCGCAGCACGCGACCCGCCCCGTCATCGATGCCGTCTTCGACCTGGAACGTCTTGGCGATGCTGCGAGGCACCTCGAAGCGGGAGCAAGCTTCAGCAAGATCGCCATCAATCTTCTGTAAGGTCAAACTGGACCAGCAGGGACAATCCAGCCGGCGGGAAGGCCCGTACGGCACATTGGGAGAATTAAGAATGAGCGCTTATCTGATCGTCTATCGCGAAAGCCCGGTTACCGACCCTGAGGCGATCGCGGAATATTCGCGCCGCAATCGTGAAAATGCAGGATCGGCGCAGGCAGACTTTGGGACGCAGCCGCTGGTCGTCTATGGCAAGATCGAGGCTCTGGAGGGAACCGCGCCCGATGGCGTCGTCATACTCAAGTTCCCCGACGCGGACGCCGCTCGCGCATGGTACAACAGCGATGCATATCAGGATGCACTCCCGTTCCGTCAGAAAGCCGCTACCTGGCGCACGATCATCGTTGAAGGGCTCGACGCGGCTCCCCCAACTGCATGACCTGCGTCGACAGGCTATCGGCGATCGAAGCGATCCAGCAGATCAAGGCACGCTATCTTCGCGGCGTCGATACCGGCGACGGCGGGCTCGTTCGTAGCGTGCTCGCGCCTGATTGCGTCCTCGATTACACTGATTGCTTCGTTGATCCGGCGAGTGGCAGGGACTTCTTCCCTGAGCTCAGCCTTGTGCTGCAGGGCCGTGCCGCCTACGCCGGCAATGGCCTTGCTGCCGCAGGTATCGTCAGCTGCCATCAAGCCCCCAACTGTGAAATCGACATTGTTGGCGATGCCGGGGCAACCGGGATCTGGGCAATGACCGACAGGCTGTTTCTGCCGGTCGGGTCCGCTTTTGCAGAACTTGCCGGCTTCGGCCACTACTTCGAGACATACACGCTAAGGGACGGTCTGTGGCTGATCCAAACGCTGCGTCTGCAGCGCACTCGCATTGTCGCGACTGCCTGGCCGCGCTCGCCCGATTGATCTCACTTCAATTTCGCACGCAGCCTCGGTTCGCTCCCGGCTGCAGCGCGGACCAACGTCAGGATATTCGATGCCGCTTGCAGAACAGCGTATTCCCAACGTTCCTGAAGAGGAGTGGACCGAGGAGGTCCGGGATCTGTTTCCAATCATGCTGCCGCCAGGATCAAGCGCCAAGGGGTCTGATTTCAATTCGATCTTGGTCCTCGCGAACCATCCGCAGCTGTCCGCACCCTGGCTGCGGTTCAACGCGGCAGTTTCACGCGGCGTGGTTCTGGCCGCGCGCGCCAAGGAAATCGCGATCCTGCGCATCGCCTGGAGGGCCCGCAGCAACTACGAATGGGTCCATCACATGCTTTCGGGCCTGCGCGAAGGTCTGACACGAGAGAATTTCCGGGCCCTGCAATCCGAGGATCCCGGCGAAGGATGGGACACGCCAGACCGGCTGATCATCGCTGCCGCCGACGGGCTTTGGAGCAATCAACGGATCGATGAGGAGACCTGGAGCAAGCTTGGCAATTTCTATTCGATGCAAGAGCGGATGGAATTGCTTTACGTGATAGGCACCTATCTCACGCTAGCCTGCATTCTGAACACTGCCGAAGCTCAGTTGGAACCAGTCTTCACGGAACACGCAGAGCGGCTCGATCTTCCGGACCTTCTAGCAACCATCCCTGTATGAAGCGGAGGCGGATGCTGGCACAGCGCACGTGCCAGCATCCATTCTCGAGCAGCCCGCTCACCAAGTGTCAGGCGAATTCGTCAAGCGTCCAATCGGCTCGCCATTCGATCACCGGTCGGTCGTCCTGAAAGCGGATCGGCAGCCAGACGTAACGAGACTGGGCGGTCGCCACGTTCAAGCCCAACAAAGGCATCGCCTTCGTTTCTTCAGGTGTTAGCTGGCCGCGAGGACGGCTCATGGCCTTGGTGATTGCGCTTTGCAGTAGGCGCGAAGTCTCTCCGCTCTTAAACGCATCGCTATCTTGCGGCCCCATCCACCGGTCGGCCATGGCGATGTAGAGGTCTTGCTTGCCCGGATGCTTGAAGATGCAACTGATCTGCGAGTTGAATGACGTCCGCGAGCGATCCTGCGGATGCAGATCGCCCAGCACCGTCCAGGGGCCGTGATAGGTATCGGCTACGGCAATCTCCGACGGATTGGGGAAATAGCCTGAGGTCCCCGACGTCGCGAGATAGAGCTTGCCGCGCCGGGCGAAGACCGCCGGCCCCTCGCGAACCGCCGGCGGCGCCGGATGCGGGAAGTGGGTTGAATAGTATCCGGTGAAATCCGTGTAATCGTCGGTGAGATCGGCGCAGATCATCTCGCTGTGGACGCGCTCGAAGTACATGTACGCCTTTCCATCGGCGGGGTGCACAATGAGATCGAAATCGCCCGCACTCATGCCAAGCGGCCGAATGTCGCTCCGAACGATCGTATAAGGTCCGGTGATCTTGTCCGCGACCAGGACGGTCCTTGTCTGGTCCGATTTTCCCATGATCTTGATCCAGCACACGAACTGTTTGGTGCGCTGGTTGTAGATGATGTGCGGGCGGTCGAGCTTGGCCGATCGCGGGTTGAGCGGCGATTTTGGATCGGTTTCGACCGGCGGAATGATAAGGCCGAGATCTTCCCAATTATAGAGATCGCTTGAGGCGTAGCATCGCACACCCCAAGTCCAGATATCCGACTTGCCGGCGGTGAACTCCTTGTTCTCGCCATACCAGTAGAAGCGACCGTCCGCGTGGATCATGGATCCGCCATGGGCCTGGATCGGCTTGCCGTTGGTGTCGAGCCAGATTTCGCCCGGCCGGAAAGACTTGTATGCACTCTCGCTCCGTGCCGATTGTCCCAGAGCTCGCGTGGCAACTCCTGCGGCCAGAACACCGCCCGCTGCGAGCACACCTCGCCGTGATAAGTCCCTCACATGCCCTCCATAACTTGCTGAGTATCTTCGAGGGCCATTTCGACCAGAGCCCTCATATTCGCGGCGGCTGCCGCGCAGTCCCTGTCTGCAATGGCCTGAAAAACCATCGCATGATCGGCTATCGCATCGCGCGGCAAGCTTTTTGCCTGCTGCTTGAACTGCGTGGTCCAGCTGACGGCCGCCCCTACGCTGGCCGTCAGATGGACGAGCGCGGCATTTTGGGTGGCGTGAAGAATGGCATGATGAAAATCGCGGTCGGCAGCCCTGCCCTCGTCGGTCGAAAGGGTTTTGCGCTGCATCACATCGAGCGCGCCTTTCATCGCAACGACATCACGATCTTCACACCTCGCAGCAGCGAGGCCTGCCGCTGCCGGTTCGATGACAGCGCGAAGCTCGAATATATCCCTCACGAGGCCGATCTCGGGCTGGTCGCTGAATGCCCAGGAAAGTACGTCTGGATCGAGCACATTCCAGTGAGACCGATCGAGCACGCGCGTTCCGATTTTCGGCCGACTTTCCAATAGACCCTTGGCAGTCAGGACCTGGATCGCTTCACGATAGGCACCGCGAGACACTTCCAGTTCCCCGGCGTATGCAATTTCGCCTGCAAGGACGTCACCGGGACGATAACGCCCGGATACGATTTCGCGTCCCAACTTCTGGACGACCGAGCCTCGCAGTCTCCGGCCTGGCCCTCGAACGGTCGGCTGAGCGTCGCGGTCCGTACTCCCGATACCGGTAAGCGACGGATATATGGGACCGAGGCTGGCAAGCCATCGAATGTCCATCACGCCTTGTCCCGATGCAGTTCGTTGACCTGCCCGCGCAGCTGAGCCACCGACGTATCGATCAGTCTGTCGTCCGGTTCACGCAGCGGAATCTCGGTGTACATGACGCGGCGCTCGGCAGACTGCGGTGCAGTCGCTTCGTGAAGTGTACACGAGAGATGAATCGTCAGATCGCCCGGACTGGTCTCCAGAGCCACGACAGGTAGATACGGCGCCAACTTGGCGGTCTCGACCGGCATTGCCAGCCTGTGGGATCCGGCAACCACACGTAGTTGGCCGTTCGCAGGGTCCGCCGCCGTCACTGCAACGCCCACCGTCATCCGGGAACAGGCATAGCTATGCCGTCCGAGATGACAGTCACGATGGAACGACAGGTCCGAAGGCCCAGCAACCACGCCGACAGGTTTGAAAAGCGCCTCAATGATGTTGCCTTCAATCGGCTTGCGCGCAAAATTTTCCGGCCCTTCAAGGATGGCAATCATGCGCTCCCAGCGTTCCGACGCCAGCAAGCGTGTCGTTGCAGTTGAGAGCTCTGCGAAATGTTGCATCCGGACGCAGGTCCGGGTCCCGTCCACAAGCGTCGCCCACCATGACCGACCATCGCCTTCGACATAGCGGTGGCGCGCGTGATCCATATCCGCTGAGATCTTCGCGACCTCGTCGGCATCGAGAACTCCGCGCAAATGAAGAAACCCTGTTTCGCGCAGGAAATGCGCGATGGAGCTGGGGTCATCATGCAGTGTGAATGTTTGCGCGAGATCGAGCGCAGAGCCATCGAGCGCGCGGAAGGCAAAACCCTCGTCAATGAGCGGCCAGCCTTCGAGAAGGCATATCCACAGTGAGTCCCAAACCGACACATCCCGCAAATTGCCGCCGCTGAATTCGAGAAGTCGCGCGACCAGCAAGCCATTGAAGGTGATCTGGTTCTGGGCCCAATCAGAGAATTGGCCGAGCGTCAGACTGATAACCAGAGCACCGTCGCTGCCGCCGGGACACAATGACATGGTCTGGCCGAAGCACGTGAGCGTCCAGCTTTCACCACTGATTTCCAGCGTCAAGGGAGGTGCGTTCAGCGCCTGAAACCCTTGCGCTGCGATAGGACCGTTGCGTTCGAGAAGGCGCGGCAACTCGGTGGCAAAGAATGCCGTTGGATCGACCGTGCGACGGCGGTCCCGGTCGCTTCGCGTCCGCCGATCAAGCGCCTGGGTCATGGGAGAAGCCTGAGCGAGGTATCAGGATAGCAACCTCGCCGCCCGATCCGTAGCCGTGCATTCGACATGCCAAGATCTCCCATGAATTTTCTTAGTGTATTCAGCACCGACCAAAGGCGGTTGCCCCACAATGTCTACGATTCGTATATTTTGAAAGCCCGCCCGCTGATCGGCTTGCTGAAATCCCCTGCGCTGTGGATCAAAACCCTAGGCTGCCGCTTCTGCAGCCGGGTCGACCGTTTCGGTCCGTGCCTTGATCTTGTCAAAATCGGCTTCAAACTTGGGGCGCATCGTACCGCACAGGCGATCCCAGATCGTCGTGTAGCCCCCGTAGTTGCCGTTGAAATAGCGGTGGTGCTGGTCGTGGAATGTGGCCGTGATGAACCATTTCGTTGCCCATGTACGATTCCACCACCGTGGCATGAATTCATAGCCCGAGTGGACATAGAGACCCATGAAGATGTTAGTGGGCAGGATCAGCGCCAGCGTTGCATCGTGCACTGTGAACACGGTCAGAAACAGCGGCACAAACCCGCCGTTGATGATCGATTCCAGCGGATTGACCGATAGTGTCGTCAGCAGATTCGGCGACGTGGACTTGTGATGAAGCTTGTGGACCCAGGTGTAGATGGGCTCCTTGTGCATCCAGCGATGGAGCCAGTAGAACCAGGTGTCGAACAGGAAGAAGTAGAGCGCGTACTCCAGGCCGATCACCCACCATGTGGCGCCGCCGGGGTTGAACCGAATCCAGCCATGCGTCGTGAGCCATCCGGTCGACAGGCCGATAATCTTGCCTGAGATCGCAATAGTGACAACTGCCACCAAGGCCTCTGTGCGCAGAGTCTTCCATTTGAATCCGCGAGGCTGGATCTTGCGGGCCTTGAAATAGCCGCTGACGATGCCAGCCACGACCCCGACCGCCACGAACGCTGTCAACCAGAGGCGGAGCATGTGCTCCCCTGACGTCATTGCTTCAAACACGATCGCTCTCCTGCCGGTCGATAAGGGAATACGAATCCCATCCGCCACATAACATACGTCGCGTTTATTTACGTCCTATGCGTTTTGTCAAGAGACAGCACGGCGGAGGACGCCAGGATCGAACGAGCGATCATCCCAAATCCAGCATCGATCGGCACCTTCGTGAGAAGGCATCTCCCTTGGCCGCAGGGACAAATTCGGCCGGAAAACTCGGGATTAGCCGTCCAGGTGTTTCGCCCCGCCACGAACCCTCTGCCATTCCAGCAGTGTATGCCCCCGAGCAGCAGTGAGTAAGCCGACTGACATTCTGCCCGAACTCCATCGCCGAATCAGGATCAGCTCCGAGATGAAAGGCAAAAAGTCTTAAACTGGCGCAGCTGTTAATAATCCGCACGCCATCAGTTTACGTCCGCCGAGGTTCGCCAACCTCGTAGATACACAGGTCACGCTCACCAATCCCGAGCTTTGGCCAAGCTGCGCGCCATTCAGCGATGTGCGTAGAGGCAAAATGGCGATCAAGGGCCGCCTGAGTTGTCCAGAGCTCTTTGACGTGAATTAGGCCGCGATCAAAAACATCCTCAGCGTAGCCGTATTGAACGCAACCGTCTTCGGCACGGCTGGCGTCGGCCATGCGTTTCATCACGGGCCGCGCTAGCTCAAGGTTCTCCGCCGGTAGGCGCACTGTTCCAACAATCAGTAGCATCAGCTCACCTCATCGCAGCGGCCGTCCAGTGGGGAGATGCCTCGACCCTCATCGCAGAATCGTACAAGGATCCCCCTCCCAGGCCAACAGTCTGGCCATTCCGACTTTATGGGTTCACGACCTAAAAGCGAACTCACGTTCAACCGATGTGGAGAAGAGGCTTGGGCTTAGAAGTCATTGGCGCCGGCTTTGGACGCACAGGTACACTGTCGCTGAAAAGCGCGCTCGAAGAGCTTGGTTTTGGGCCATGCCACCACATGACCGAGGTCATCGACGACATGCATCGCCAAGGACCAATCTGGAATGGCATTGCAAGCGGCAAGGAACGGGACTGGAGAGAGGTCTACGATGGTTATCGTGCCACCGTCGACTGGCCCGGCTGCCACTATTATGCAGAACTGGCCGAGGCCTTCCCGGAAGCCAAGGTCATCCTGACGGTACGTGAGAGCCGCGCGTGGTATGTCAGCATGAACGAGACCATCTTCCAGAACATGCCAGGGCGGGCCGCACGTCTGCTGATGGCGCTGGCCAGGTTCCCGATGCAATTCGTGTCGACCATCGTGCTGAAGCAAACGTTTCACAACGATATCAGCGAGACCAATGCCATCTCTACCTTCGAGCGCCACAATGCAGAGGTTCGAGCCCGCATTCCTTCGGAACGGCTGCTGGTGTTCGATGTCAAACAAGGCTGGGAGCCGCTCTGCTCATTCCTGGGCGTACCCGTGCCTGACACGCCATTTCCGCGCACGAACGACCGACAAACGTTCAAACGCCACGGGGAGAAGGTGCGCGAGGCTTTCCGCCGAAAAAACCGACCTTAGGCGTTTTTGCTGCTGTTCACGCAAAATAGCCCTGCGGCGCTCTCCTCGCCGCAGGGCTATTTTCGCCTGCCTGCGCCAGTTGCGGCGCACACTCCAAAAATTGGCCGAGCCGTCAGACCAGCGCTTCTTCCCCCAGAAGCGTAGTCCGGCTGAGCAGGCGCCCGCTGTCAGCGGGATAGGGTTCAACGCGGTGCATTACCCCAGTGTTGTCCCAGATGATCATGTCGCCAACGGTCCAGTGGTGACGGTAGACGAAGCGCGATTGCGTGGCCCAAGCCTGCATTTCGTCGAGCAGTGCTCGGCTTTCGTTGGGATCCATGTCCTCGACGCGCCCGGCGGTCAGTCCCAACACCAAGGATTTGCGACCCGATTGGTGCGTCCAGGCCATCGGATGCGATTTCTCCGCATGCTCGCGCCAGCGCGCAAGTTGGGTTTCAGTCGGATTGGGGACAACTACGCGCTGAATGTATTCCTGGCTGTGGATCACTCGAAGCCCGTCTACACGGGCCTTCATGGCGGGTTCGAGTTCATCGTAAGCCGCGTAAGTGTTGGCAAATTCGGTCTGGCCGCCGACCTCTGAAAGCACCCGTGCACTCAGCAACGAAGCGCGGGTCGGCACTTCGTCCTGAGCGCCATCGATATGCCAGTAGTAGGTCCCGTGGAGATAGTCGGCGGTATCGTTGACCTCCGGATCGAGACTGATCTTGTAGATCCCGCGTATCCCTTGCGGGATCACCTCGCCAAGCGTCGATGCGAACGCGAGTTGCTCCTCATCCGTCATACCCAACTCGCGAAACAAGAGGACCCCGCGCTGTTCGAGCAGTTCGCGAATTTCCTCAGCAAGACCGCCTTTAAGGAGCTCCGCCTTGCTGGCTTTGATCTCAGTGCCGATGCGCGGCGTGAGGTCAACTGTTTCGAACTTCATGGCGTCTCTCTCGGCAATGGGTCTGTCTTATGGAGGCGGCTTATCAAGCGCCATTGGCCGAAACCATGACAAAACGCGTCGCGTGATATAGAACGGGTCTATAGGTCGTATTCGTCGAGGAAGCGCAGCATGGACTTCAAACGGCTAGGTTACTTCGCCCAGGTCGCTGAGCTGGGATCGCTCTCCCGAACCTCTGAACGCCTGCGAATCTCGCAGCCCTCGCTCAGTCGCCAGATGAGACTGCTCGAAGAGGAACTGGGAGTCACCCTGTTCGTACGCGCCGCACGAGGAATGAACCTGACTGAGGCCGGAGAAATGCTCTACACGAGGATCGCGGGACCCCTTCGCGAAATCGGCCATGCCATCTATGAGGTGCGCTCCCTGCCCACAGAAGCTCAAGGCAACGTGGTGTTGGGAATGCCGCCAACGGTCGTTCAAATGTTGGCCGGTGCCCTTGCCCGCCGCGTTGCGGCGTCGGCTCCCAACATCTCACTCAGGATCGTCGATGCTTACACCGGCCATCTGCTCGAATGGCTGCATGCAGGTGAGCTCGACATAGCAATACTCTATGGCCCGACACCCAATGGCGTGAATGCGGTCCGCCTGCTCGAAGACGAGATGATGCTGGTTGGTCCGCCAAATTCGCCGCTTGCAACGGAGAGCGTTGTCGATTTGCGCAGGCTTGCCGATTTGCCAATGATTTTACCAAGCCCCTCCCACGGCCTGCGCATCCTTATGGACACCGTTGCCGCGAAGGCCGGGATAAAGCTGAATGTGACCGTTCAGGCGGATAGCTACGGCCTGATGAAAGAGCTCGTCGAGTCGGGCCTTGGATACACGGCCCTGCCCCACAGCGCGTTTCTCCGGGAAGCGGCGCTCGGTCGGCTGACTTTTGCGCGCTTGAGAAAGCCCGCGGTGAAACGCCAGCTGTTTCTTGCATTGCGACCCGACGCAGAGGCGGCACGCGCCATTCTTCAAGTGGAGAATTTCGTGAGGCAAGAAATCGCTGGCCTTGTTGATCAGGGATCTTGGCCGAGCGCGCGTCTTTGTCATGTCGGTGAGACCTGATAGCCTCAGGGATCCGACGGTGCTGCGTCTGCCCACCCGCCTTCGTCATCGCGGTTGTCGACCGATTACGGCTCAACCAATCCGGATCGTGGGGACCGCGTTGGCGACCCAAGATGTGAACGACGCGATTATGGACCGCGCATGACATCCATTGCCGGGACGGATTTCGCACGTCCCATTCATTTCCCCTCTAGCCACCCGCGCCATTGATATATACGCATTGTACATTAAGTGTCGCCAATCCGGCTTTGAACGTCAGGATTCGGCGTAACAAAAAAATTGGAGAAGGAGCAATTTCCATGCGTATGATCATCGCCACCGCGCTCGCCCTCGGCCTTGCCACCGCAGCTGGCGCACAGGCGCCCACGAACCAGGCGCCTGCAAAATCGCAGGCAGCCGCGCAGCACTACACGACTGAGGATACTGACCTTGGCACACTGCTGGATGACCCGGCGGCAAAGGCCATTCTCGTAAAGTACCTGCCGGACCTGGTGAAGAGCTCCCAGATTGACATGGCCCGCAGCATGACGCTGCGGGGAATCCAGCAATACGCGAGTGATATGGTGACCGATCAGAAGCTGGCTTCGATCGACGCTGAGCTCGCGAAGCTTCCCGCGAAGAAGTAGGTGGGGCGGGGGACGCGAGACGGCCCGGATGGGTCTCCTCGCGTTTCGCTTCTTTGACGCGATGACACCGGAGGCATTCACTTTGCTCCGTGCTTACCTCAAGTCTCATCTCGATGAGAACCGCAAGCGCCAACATAGCATGTGCCTCGACAGACGGTGATGGTGGGCGACGATCCAGGCACTGGCGGCAAATGCGGCGGCGCCCATAACCGCCCGGCGCTACCGGTATCCGGACGTTAGGTTCTCGTCCTGCCAGTCGCGAGGATCGCGCGCTTCCTTGCCCTTTCGCAGGAAATCGGACGAGAAACTCCGGCTGTCCGCCCTCAATCTGAACCGAAGGGCATCGACCACCCGCGATTGGACCGAGCCGATGCGGCAGCAGGAATATGAGCTAGCGTCGGCGCCGAACCCGATTTTCCTGCCGGATCCGAAATCCGCGACGGTCGCCCTTCCCATCCTTCAATACGGACGAAACTGATGGAAGCACCTATTTACCCGGCCGCCCGCGCCTTCACGGCGCCACGGCGAACTCCGCGCGTGCTCAGCACCCGCGACACCGCAATCGCGGATCTCAGGAACATTCCGGAGGCATGGGCCATCGTTCTCGCCGAAATCCCCAACATCAACGCGATGATTGGTAACGAGATGATCAAACCGCATCTCGGCAATTTCTCGTTCCGGTCGCTGATCCAGTTCGGGATCGTGAAGGTAGATGCGCTTGATCGCATCGACGTGAAGCTCAAGACGCTGGGAGAGCGCTGATGGCTACCAATTTCCTCCTGGCCAACCGCCGCACGGTTCTAGCCGCCGCAGCAGTTTCTGCGGTTGCGGGCCTGCCTGAAGTGGCACTCGCTGCCCAAGAGACGCGGCGAAGCCCCTCGCCAAGTGGCCGGCGGCAAAACTTCAACGACAACTGGCTCTTTATGCGCGGCGCCCAGGACGCGTCCGCGCGCAATTTCAGCGATGCCAGCTGGCGAACTGTGCATTTGCCGCATGACTGGAGCGTAGAAGATCTGCCCGACCAGGCCCCTCCCGGTGTTGTCGGTCCATTCAACAAGCGTGCAATCGGTGGCACCGCCACGGGTTTCACGGAAGGCGGCGAAGGTTGGTACCGCAAGCATTTCACAGTCTCCCAGTTTCCAGCTGACGCCCGCATCGAGATCGTCTTCGACGGTGCCTATCTGGACAGCGATGTCTGGCTCAATGGTGAGCTGTTGGGCTCCAATGTGTTCGGTTATGCGCCGTTCGCCTACGACCTCACGCCGTACCTGGACCGCGCCGGCGACAACGTTCTCGCCGTACGCTTGCGCAACGAAGGCCGGAACAGCCGCTGGTACAGTGGTTCCGGGCTATATCGTTCCGTCGACCTGGAAGTCCTCAATGGGTCCGGCCATATCGACCGCTGGGGCATTGGCGCTTGGACCAGCAAGCTCGAACAGGGCCGGGCCATTGTCGAGGTGGGTACCGCTGTAGTCGATGCCAAACCCGGCGATGTCCTCAAGACGAGGCTTGTTGAACCCGGCGGGCGCGTTGCTGTGGAAGCTACGGCGCCGGCGGCGACCTCCACATCGCAGACCTTGCGCCTGCGCGGTCCGCGCCTTTGGTCTGCAGACAAGCCTGAACTCTACACGCTCGAAAGTGAGCTCGTTCGCGGCGGACGCACGATCGACCTCATTCGCCAGCCATTCGGGATCAGGATCGTTTCGTTCAACCCAAAGCTCGGAATGACGGTCAACGGGGAGCGAGTGCATCTGCGCGGCGGTTGCATCCACCACGACAACGGCCTCTTGGGGGCATGTGCATTCCCGGATGCCGATGAACGCCGGCTCCGTTTGCTGAAAGCGCGCGGATTCAATGCCATCCGTTCGTCCCACAACCCTGCATCGCGTAGCTTACGCGAAGCGTGCGATCGCCTCGGTGTCTATCTCATCGAGGAAGCCTTTGACTCCTGGCATGTCGCCAAGGAACCGCAGGATTTCTCGGTGAAATTTGCGGCGCATTGGCAAGCGGTGCTGGAAACGATGGTCAAGTCGGCACGCAACAGCCCCTCTGTCATCATGTGGAGCATCGGCAACGAAATACCCTTCCGCGCCACCGACGAAGGTGTCGAATGGCAATGGAAGCTTGCCAATACTGCGCGCAGGATCGATCCGACACGCCCTGTCACCGCTGCGCTGAATGGCGTCCTGGGTCAGGAAATGGTGGCGGACGAAGGGACGGCGAATGCCGGACGGGCCGGTAAGGCCGACAATGCCTCGACCATTTTCCTCGACGTGCCGGGCTACAATTACAGGCTGGAGGACATCGTCGAGGAAGAGGCGCGTCATCCTGAACGCGTGATCTATGCGTCTGAAACCTTCGCTCGGGACGTCTACGATTATCAGGAGCTCTCCGACAAGGCGCCGTATTTCCTCGGCGAGTTCCTCTGGACCGCGATGGATTACCTTGGCGAAGCAGGGATTGGAGCGAACAAGCAGCTCAAATTGAACGCTATGCCCTTCTATATGCCCAGTTTCCCCTGGGTGAACGCGTGGTGCGGCGACATCGATCTGATCGGTCATCAGAAGGCGTCTTCCCTGGCGCGCGACGTTGTTTGGGGTGTCAGCCCGTTGGAGATGGCCGTGCAGCGCCCGGTCGGCGAGGGAATGTTCGAGTACGTCTCGAACTGGGGTTGGTCCGACGAGCTCCAGAGCTGGACATGGCCCGGTTCCGAAGGACAGAAGTTGAATGTGCGCGTTCACGCAGGCGGTGAGCGCGTCGAACTCCTTCTCGATGGCAAGACTGTCGGCACGAAGGACATGACTGCGAAAGACAGGCGGCGGGCCGAATTCGCAGTCCCATACGCGCCGGGCAAACTCGAAGCCGTGACATACAAAGGCGGAAGAGTGCTGGCGCGGCGCACTATCGAAACCGTTGGCGCTGCCGTACGCCTCAAGGCCACCGTCGAAACCGCTACCGGCGGCGCTGAGCGAGATCGGCTGAGCTATGTGCTTGTTGAAGTCGTCGACGCGCAGGGGCGCGTCCTTCCCGACGATAAGCGCAGGATCGATGTCCAGATCGGCGGCCCGGCGGCGCTCGCGGGGTTCGGCAGCGCCGATCCGCTGGCGGTGGGATCATTCCAGGCACCGTTTGCACAAACCTATCGCGGGCGTGCCCTGCTTATCCTTCGGGGCACCGGTACAACCGGCCCAGCTAGCCTTCGGTTCTCCAGCGAAGGCATCGCCGGCGCAAACCTCTCTCTAACGATGGCGTAACTCGCCCTTCGTCCTGGCCTAGTTGACCGGACGGAAGCTGGTCGGTCCGGCACAAAAAAGGAGGGGATGGATTGCTCCATCCCCTCCAGGCCGGAGGGACGCATTGCTGCGCCTTTAGCGTGACCCGAATGCGTAACGGACGTTGATGCCAAACTCGCGGGGCGCGGTCATGGTGACGCCGTTATACGTGCTGGTCGTGTTCTGCGATGTGGGGCCCGTCAGGATGGGCCCGTTCGGACCGAACCCACCAAAGCCAAGCTGCTGATAGCTTGTGCTTAGCGGATCTGTGCGGGTGAGCGTCTTCTCGGTTTCGAAGATGTTCTTGGCAAACAGCGATACTTCCCAGGCTCCGTCAGGGTCGCGAATACCGGCGAACAGGTTCACAAGCGCATAGGCACCGACGTCGTCAAAGATGTTGCTGGGGTCGGTCTGCGACTTGCCGTTGAACGACACTAGGCCGCGCAAATACCCATCTACCTTGTTCGAGACCGGGACACGGTACTCGCTCTGGATGGTCGCCGAGAACGGTGCCTGGAATGCCGAGCGCTGCGTCACCTGACATGCGGAAACGTTGTTCGCACCAACGGCGGCTTTGAGTTGGTCAAGCGAAGGCGCCGAGGTCACAACGTCGGGAATGCCGTCGCCATTAAGGTCGGTGCACGGGATGGTGCCATCCTTGACCTTGCCCAGCGAGTAGCTGGCAACGAGATCGAGATTCCAGCGATCAGAGATGTCGAACGAAAGATCGCCTTCGACGCCGTTCACTTCAACCGGGACCGCGCCAACAAAATTGAACTGCGCCACTTCCTGGTGCGTGCCGATGACCTGCCCGGCGCTATTGCGATCGACCGCCGTGTTGACAAAGTACACACCGTTGCCCGGAACGCGGTATGGGTAATTCTTGAATTTCTGATGATAGCCTGTGAGGTTGAACCTCATGCGGCCGTCAAGAAACGTCGATTTCAAGCCGATTTCATATGACTTTGACGTCTCTGCGGGCAGGTTGAGGAAGCTCTGTTCCAACGCCGAAGGGGTAATATTGAAATCGCCAACGACATTGAGACCGGGGCGCCACGAACTGCCGGTGCTGGCATAGACCATGAGATCGCGCGTGAAGTTGTGCTTGATCGAAGCGGAGTAGATCCACTTTTTGGCATCCTGGCCGTCGCTGGAAATCGTCTGCCCCGCCACCACAAGCTGGTTGTCCGAGTTATAGTCGATGTGCCGGACGCCGCCTGAAATCTCGGTTGCGTCGCCGATGTGGCCGGTAAGGTTCCCAAAGAAGGACTGTTCATGTGAACCGCCGAGGCGGGAAATCGGCGTCTGGGCAACCGCAGCAAGTCCGCCCCCGAACGCGATCGGCAGACGAACGGGAGTAGGCCGCGTCAGATCGGTAGGAGAGTCATTTTTCTGGTCGAAGAAACCGACTACGTAGTCGAGCGCGTCAAACAGACGCGTCTCATTCTGCAGGCGCACTTCGTGCGAAGTCGCGATGGCCTGGGATTGCGTAACCTGCCGCACATCCTCGCCCGGGAACAGGTTCGCGCCATCTTGTGTGTTTCTGGCCAAGACCTTCTGCGTATAGTGCTGGCCCTGATAGATCAGCGACTGACCCCACTGACTTGCTTCTGCATGCCAGTTGTAGACGTTGTAGACCTGATGAACGGTACGAGGCAGCGTCTGGATCGAGAGCCGGTCTTTTGTGGAAATGAAAACCGGACTGGGGAGCGCATCGGGATTAACTTCGCTAAACGACGCCACTTGGTCCCATCCGACCGCATTGCGTTCCATGTACTGGTAGACGCCTTCGAACTTGAGCCAATCGGCCGGCTCGATGAGACCGCTGATGCGGCCGGCTTTCGTGCGTTCGAAGGGATCGCGGCCGGCGGTAATCGGACGCACCCGATCGCCTTCGTTCTCATCCCAGACGCCGGCGACGCGGATTGCTGCAATACCTTCGATTACCGGCACGTTCAGCGCGCCCTTGACGTTGATCGTGCCGATATCGTTGGCGGTCATGTCCATGTTGCCGCCGAATGAGATCAGGTCCGGCTTGCGGGTCGTTACCGTGATGGAACCCGACGGCGACGCGCGGCCGCGCAAGGTGCCCTGCGGTCCGCGCAAGACTTCGATCTGCCCAATATCGAACATCTGCTGAAGCAAAACGCCGGCCGTGATCGGAGCGTCGTTCATGTAGAATTCGACGGTCGAATTGAAGCCGCTTGCATTGATATCGAAATTCACGCCGCGCAGCTTTGCACTGCCGCCCACACCGTTGACTTCCGTACCAAGTTGCAGACCGGGAACCAGCGTCTGCACTTCCTTGAAGTCGCGAATATTGAGCTTTGCGATGGAGTCCGACGTAACGGTATCCACTACCGCCGGCACGTCCTGTACATCTTCGTCGCGGCGACGTGCCTGAACGATGATGACGTTGGTACTTTCGGCGGTGGTTTCGGTGGCTCGCTGCGCCAGAGCGGGAGCCGAAAGCGCCGATACGCCCGTCGAAGCCAGCAAAACAAAAGCTATGGATTTCAAGACACTCTCCCTGTTATGAATTATTACCCCCGCTCTGCGATTTGCTCGCAGAATTTATCTTTCTGGCGGGTCTTTTGGACGCACGAAGGCGGCGCTCGCAATCTACTGCGAAGCAATTAGACAGCTTACATCGGCACCAAAAAGGCGCGATAACTATTGCATGTCAGGATTTTACAATCGGAACTCGGTCACGATTGTTTCTGATTTCCCCATCCCAGTCGCCCTCTTTTATTGCCAAGTGGCCAATTCAGGTCGTCTGTCCCGATGCTATCATCAGAATCGCAGCAAAGCAACGTCGCGTTGTTCAAAATTTTGGAGTATCCCGCCTCGGGAATCCGTTGCGATACAATGATATCTAAAAAGCAGCCCGAACCCGGCACCCATCACGATGGCACCGATTCCGCAAATGCCCGGATGAAAATGAAACCCTCTCGTCTTCCGATTCGCCAATCGGTTGGCGACAGTCGGAGGTCGGGGAACGATCATTGGTATGGCTCTAATTTCGTGATTATCCGCGATATTATCCCTGTGTCCGAGCGATAGTGACAGCTGCCTGAGCCGGTAAGCGGCCCTCACCGACTGTTGCAACGATCGACCCCAGCCCCCTCTGCTGGGAACGTCAGGGTTTGGCCCCACGCGGAGCCCGAATGGCCCAATGGTATATCACCTTGCTATACGTCACGACTGATTTTGTCTTGGTGCTGCCCGTTTCACTGCGCCAATTCCCGGCGACCCGCGGTATCCGTGGACGAGGCAATAATGGAAGAGCCGTCGGCCCAATGCCCGGGTCAGGCGTCCAGACGCAAGTTGGCCGCGATGGTGACGTCTCCGGCAGGCTGCCTGCGTCAGTGGGGCAAAGATTGAAAGGAACGAATGTTGTCGCTTCAAGGCAAGAATGCGGTTGTTACAGGCGGCGGTTCAGGCATTGGCCGGGCCATTGCTCTCCGATTGGCCCAGGATGGCGCTGCCGTCGCCATTTGGGATCTTGATGAAGGTGGTGCTCAGGAAACCGCCAAACGTATTAGCGATGAAGGCGGCAAAGCCGTGGCTTTGCGCGTCAACGCGGCAGATACTTCTGATATCGCAGCGGCCGCACAGGAAACCCGCAGCAAACTCGGGCCAGTTACCATCCTCGTCAACAATGCGGGTATCACCGGGACCGTGCCTTTCCAGCAGCTTTCCGAGGCTGACTGGGACCGCATGATCGCGGTAAATCTGAAAGGGCCGTTCCTGTGCACGCAGGAGATTGTCGGCGACATGCTGTCGGCCGGATGGGGCCGGATCATCAACATCACCTCTTCGTCCATACAGACCGGCGCGCCGTGCATGGCGCACTATGTTTCGGCCAAAGCCGGCCTGATGGGTCTGACTAAAGTCCTTGCCATCGAATATGCGGATAAGGGCATCACGGCCAACATGGTGCCGCCCGGTTTTGTCGATACGCCCATGCTGCGGAGCAACACGCCCGTCGACATCGACACCTACGCGGCGACCATGCCCATGAAGCGGCCAGGAAAGCCCGAGGATATTGCTGCTGCCTGCTCCTATCTCGCGTCCGAAGGAGCCAACTACGTGACCGGCCAAACCATCAGTGTGAACGGCGGGCGCTACATGGGCTCGGCCTAGCCGATCGGCGATGGCGCCTGCATCCTGGCCCGGCTCAGCGAAATTCAGCGAGTTGGAGCTGATGCAGGCTGCCAGTCAGCTAGAACGTCGATCCAATCCGGATCCGGACTTGACGGGGAATGCATGTATCCACGAGCACAGCGGCAACCACTCACATGAGGCCCTATGAGCAATTCCGATGCCACAAGCCCGGCCCGGCAGATCGCGAGCGGCAAGCAGTACTTCGCCGAACGCGGATTTGAGGTCGCCCACTTTGGCGCTATCTGGCACCTCTTCAAAGTCGGTGAACTCATGGCCAACGATCTCAACAGGATCGCAGCCGGGCAAGAGCTGAGCATCGCAGACTTTCACATGCTCGGCGCCATCATGATGGCCGAGCCACAGGCCCTGCGCGCAACCGATCTCGTTCGGGCGCTCCATGTCTCGCACGCGGTTCTCTCAGAGCGCGCCCGAAAGCTGGAGAAGCGTGGCCTGATTATCCGGCAACCGATCGCGAACGATCGGCGGGCATTTCTGCTCGCCTTGACCGATGCCGGGAGGTCAAGTGTCGATGCGGTTGCCACCATGCTTGAAACGCAGGGGCGTTTCCTAGCTCATTTTCGAAAGCTCGATGATCGTGATCGCGCCGATCTCGAACGCGTGATCGAACGCTTGCATACCATGTTTGACCGCGACTTTGTTCCCGAGCGGCGATCCGATACTTAGGGGGCAAAACAATCTCGCCTTGGCTGGCGCGCGTGGCCACATGCATAATTAGGCCATTGCTTAGCAGCTCTGGAGCCCGATTAATGAGTGCCGATCCCGCCGTGCTATTCCAGCCCATTCGTATCGGAAGCATGGATCTCAAGAACCGCATTGTCATGGCCCCCATGACGCGCGGCTTCGCCATGGATGGCTACGTCGCCGCCTCTCACGTCGATTATTATCGTCGCCGTGCCGAAGGGGAAACCGGGCTGCTGCTGACCGAAGGTGTCGTGGTTGAACGCCCCGCCTCGCGCTATGAGCCCAATGTCCCGCTGTTCTACGGCGAGAGGCTTGGGGGATGGCAATCAGTAGTCGAGAGCGTCCATGGTGCCGGCGGCGCGATCGGGCCCCAGCTCTGGCACACGGGTGCGTGCAAGAGCCACACCCATGATTGGGAGCCCGACGTCCCCGTCGAGAGCCCGTCCGGCCTTCAGGCGGCGGGTCAATTACGCGGACGGGAAATGTCCGAGGAGGACATCGCCGATACCGTAGCGGCCTTCGCAAATGCAGCGGCTGAAGCAAAGCGCATCGGTTTCGACTGCATCGAAGTTCATGGTGCACACGGCTATCTGGTCGATCAATTCTTCTGGTCGGCGACCAATCTGCGCACTGACCGCTACGGCGGGCCGTCGCTGTCGGAGCGCTCCCAGTTCGCAGCCGAAATTATCACCGCGATCCGAGCCGCTGTCGGTCCCGATTTCCCGCTGATATTGCGGGTCAGTCAATGGAAACAGCAGGATTACACGGCCCGGCTTGCCCTCACACCAAACTGCATGGCGGCATGGCTTGAGCCACTTGCCGATGCCGGGGTCGACGTGTTCCATTGCTCGCAGCGCCGTTTCTGGGAGCCAGAGTTTGTGGAAATCGATGGCGAGCATGGCCTCAATTTTGCCGGGTGGGCCAAGAAACTTACAGGCAAGGCCGCAATTAGCGTCGGATCCGTCGGCCTCGACAGCGACTTCCTCTCCGTCTTCAAAGGCCAAAATGCTGCATCCACCAGCATCGACGGATTGCTCGGTCGGATGGAACGAGACGAGTTCGACATGATCGCGGTCGGCCGGGCGCTCATTGTCGATCCGGATTGGAGCCTCAAAGTGAAATCCGGAAGATTTGAGGACCTGATCGCATTTGAAAGCCAGGCACTGGCCGAGTTTACCTGAGCAACCCAGCGCCACCGAACGTACGCCGACCCGGCTTCCAGTCTTCAGGGAGCTGGTTCGGCATTACGGCCCTAACGGCCGGTGGTCCTGGAAGCGCAGATCCAAAGATGCGGGTTTCACTCGCCCGCTCGCCCAGACCTTCCGTGTCAAAATCTTGAACTCGCACCACGCAGCGTTTTTTTATGGCGCGTGCGCGCAAACCACTTAATATACGTGTCGTTGCGATTGTAGTTGCATTCAGTTGGCGGAAGCTTGATTCGGCACCAGAAAGTCGGCGCCTGAGCGTAGGGGTGATATTGGTTCGGTAGCCGCGGCGACTATGCCATCGGCCGATAATTTGACGAGATTTACTCGATCACCCTCGGGATTGTCAGTGAATGTGGCTCATCGCGCCCGATATAGAAAATGAATTTGGAAGAGGGTTGTCGATGGCCTGCATTAAATTATACGGCCTGCTTAATTTATCCCTGATAGCCATGCTTGCGGTGCAGGGAACGTCTATACAGGCAGAAGATGCTGCGCCTTCGGTTCGCCCCAATGAAAGCACGTCATCGACCGATCCTTTGAACCTGGCATTTCAAAACCCTCCCCAACCGGCCCGGCCCCGGGTGTGGTGGCATTGGATGAATGGTAACATCACCAAAGAGGGCATCGCCAAGGACCTCGCCTGGATGAAGAGGGTTGGGATCGGCGGTGTCCAGAACTTCGATGCAAATCAGACCACACCGCAGATTGTCGACAAACGCCTTCCTTACATGACGCCGGAATGGCGGGATGCTTTCCGTTTCGCAGCCGAGGAAGCAGATCGCCTGGGCCTGGAACTGGGCATCGCCTCGTCTCCTGGCTGGTCGGAAACCGGGGGTCCTTGGGTGAAGCCCGAAGACGCGATGAAAAAACTGGTCTGGAGTGAAGTGACGGTTGCGGGTGGAAGCCGGTTCTCGGGCACACTCCCCAGGCCAGCAGGCACGATCGGACTGTATGGAGATCTGCCGCCCGAAGGAAGCGACCAAACTGCCAAATCGATCACGGAATTCTATAGGGATGCGCTCGTTCTCGCGTACCCGGTAAAAGCCAGCCGCCCACTGCCGACACCGAGAGCAACGGACATCGACGGCAACCCGATAGATGCGGGCCCGCTGCTCGACACAAGCCTGCTCACGGCAGTGACCTTGGCCAACGGAACCAAAGCAAAACCGGCGGTGCTGCAACTCGAATTCGAGCAGCCACAAACCGTGCGCTCTCTCACACTGTTTGCCCCCGGCACTGCCGCGACGCCGATGAGTGCGGGACTTCGCCCTCGATTGGAGGCCAGCGAGGATGGCATGAACTGGTCCCCGGTCGCCGATATCGAAGTGAGCAATGTTCCTTCGACGATCAGCTTTCCTGCCGTGACCAGCAAGCGCTTTCGCGTGGTCTTTGCCGCGGCGAGCGGGACCGGCACGGCATCTTCCGGCTTTAGCCTACCTTCTGGCGTCGACTTGTCCGCCTTGTCTTCATTGGGGATTGGACGCGGGCCGAGTGGCTTGCCCATCGCTGAGTTGCGATTGTCGAGCGAGCCGAGGACCGACCAATTTGAAACCAAGGCCGGCTTCTCCGTCGCGCGAGATTACTACGCCTTCGGTTCCGGGGCCCAACCCGGCCAAGAGATCGGCCCGTCGCCTAAGGCCGTCGTCAATTTGACCAAGCGGATGCGCGCTGACGGATCTATTGAGTGGACGCCGCCAACCTTACCGGACGACAGCCAGTGGCGGATTGTCCGTCTCGGATGGTCGCTGGTGGGCAAGACGAACCATCCTGCAACGGATGAGGCAACAGGTCTTGAAGTCGACAAGCTCGATGCGCGCGCGGTGCGGTCCTACCTGGAGCACTATCTGGACATGTACCGATCGACGGCCGGAGCGGCTTTGATCGGAAAGCGCGGGGTTCGTGCCCTCGTTACGGATTCGACCGAAGTCGGCGCCTTCAATTGGACTCCCGGCCTGATTGATGAATTCAAGCGCTTGCGCGGCTACGATCCAACTCCGTGGCTTCCGGTTCTTAGCGGAGGAGTGATCGGCACGTCCGAGCAGCGGGATGGCTTCCTCTACGATTTCAGGCGCACGATCGCCGATCTCCACGCATCGGCGCACTACGGAACTGTGGCGCAAGTTGCGCATGAGAACGGGCTCAAAGTCTATGGCGAGTCACTGGAAGGTGGCCGCCCTTCCCTTGGCGACGACATGACCATGCGCAGTCATGCCGACTATCCAATGGCAGCCATGTGGTACAGTCCGCGCGACCTTGCGCCTTCCAATTCCTTCCTGACAGACATGAAGGGGGCATCGTCTGTCGCCCATCTCTACGGCCAAAACATTGCTGCGGCCGAATCCATGACCTCAATACTCATGCCCTGGGCCACCGGCCCTTCCGAATTGAGGCCGATTATCGATCTGGAGTTTGCGCAGGGTATCAACCTGCCTGTCATCCATACCTCGGTTCACCAACCAACCGACGACAAAGTGCCGGGCCTCTCGCTCGGCGTCTTCGGACAGTATTTCAACCGGCACGAGACCTGGGCTGAGCTTGCCGCGCCATGGGTCACTTACATCGCACGCAATGCGCTCATGCTCCAGCAAGGCCGGAACGTGGCGGACCTCGCCTACTTTTACGGTGAGGAGGCCCCCGCAGGTTCTCTCTTCAGCAAGTCGGGCATTTCGGGTGCCCCCAAATCAAACGCCTTCGATCTGATCAACCCCGATGCACTGGTGAATTTGCTGCAGAACGAAGGGTCCGACCTGATCACACCTGCCGGCGCGCGCTACAAGCTGCTCTTTCTGGGTGGCACTTCCACTCATATGACATTGAAGGTATTGAAGAAAATTGAGGCGTTGGTCGCAGGCGGCGCCACTGTCGCCGGCCCTCCCCCAACTACCGACCCGAGCCTGGGAGACAACCGCCTCGCGTTCGATGCCTTGGTGAAACGACTGTGGCCGGGCGGCGCGGAAACCAGGCACGGCCGGGGCCGCGTCATTTCCACGTCAGACGCTGGTGCCGCGCTCGAGCAAGCCGGCGTCGCACCCGATTTCCACTTCGATGGAGGACAGGGCGATAGCCAGATCCTCTTCGTTCATCGCGCGCTTCCTGAAGGCGAGACCTATTTCCTCGTGAACAGGAAATATCGGCAGGAGAACATCGAGGCTCGTTTCCGCGTGACTGGAAAAGAGCCGGAGCTGTGGCACGCGGACACAGGCCGCAGCGAGCCAGTCAGCTTCAGGATCGAACACGGTGAAACAATCATTCCGCTGAACTTTGGCCCCGAAGAGTCAGTACACGTGGTCTTCCGAAAGAGAGCGACAACTTCCGCGCGGACCTACGCCCAGACAGAAGCAAATCCCGCCATCCGGTTGGACGGTTCTTGGAATGTGAAGTTTCAGGAGGGGCGAGGCGCACCGGCAGGTGCGGCACTTCCGAGCCTGACGCCGCTGAACGAAAGCGATGTACCTGGCATTCGCTACTTCTCCGGTATTGCTACCTACACCAAGGACTTCACCGCGCCTGCGGGATGGGAGCCTGGCCGGCGCCTGACCGTCGACTTCGGCGACGTGGGAGACCTGGCCGAAGTACGAGTCAATGGCCAGGTTGTCGGGACGGTGTGGCACAAGCCCTATCGCCTGGACATCGGAAACCAGATGCATTCGGGATCCAACCAGCTCGAAGTGCGCGTGGCAAATCTCTGGGTCAACCGCCTGATCGGCGATGCTCAGCCTGGCGCGACCAAGATTACCTGGACGGCGTTCCCAACGTATTTGCCGAAGGCAGCTCTTCGTCCGGCGGGGCTTATCGGGCCGGTCGAACTACAAGCCTACCATCAATAACGGGCGGCGGGCGGTGAAGTCGCCCCCTGCTAGATTCGCTTAAGAACAGACAAATCATACCAGCCCGGAGACTGGCCCAATGGCAATCAATCGCCGCAATCTGATGCAAATCCTGGCCGCGACCGGAGTGGTCTCCTCTCTCTCATCGACCGCCCGCGCCGCCAGCCTGGACGGGACTGCCTCCCGCTCGGCAAAGGCGTTCTCGCCCGAGATGGGCCCCAGGCTGCGAATGCTGTTCATCAATGATCTGAGCGGCGACCTCGACGGCCTGTTTGCCGCCGTCCATGCGGTGCTTTCACCATCCATTGATCTGCGCGGGATCATTGCAACCAAGGCATTGCTCCCTCAGGAAACGGCTGAACGATCAAGCGAACTGGCGCGCGAGATACTCGCGCTGACCGGCGCCACTGAGCGTGTCCCCGTCTTTGCCGGTGCCGTTCGCAAGCTTGCCGCTGCCTCTGAACCGATGCTCTCGCGCGGCACTCAGAAGATCATCGATGAAGCGATGCGGACGGATACCAAGCTCCCCCTGTTTGTCGCCGTCGGAGGTGGTCTCACCGAGATCGCCAGCGCTCTGATGATCAAGCCGGAGATCGCTGCAAAGATGACGCTGGTCTGGATTGGTGGCAACGCAGCCAATTTCGGGGCGGAGTACAATTTCAGTCTGGACCCGCTTGCCGCGCAGTACATCTTCAACGAGAGCAATGTCACGATCTGGCAGATCCCCTCGGAAGTTTACGCTATGTGCCCGGTATCCCAGACCGAACTACAAGTCTCCGTCGCGCCTCTCGGCAAGATAGGTGCTTGGCTCTATGCGCGAGCCTTAGAAGGCCCTGAAATGCTTGCTCGCTACAGGGTCAACATGGGGGAAATCTGGACCATGGGCGATAGTCCCCTCGTCGCCGTGACGGCATTGACGTCCGGAATACCGGGAAGCAGGGGCTCGCACGAATTCGATGAAATTCCGACGCCTCGGCTTGATGCGAAGGGAAAACGCGAAGAGCAAACCGGGACGAGGAAGATGCGTCTTTACCGCAGCATTGATACCCGACTCATGTTTGCCGACTTCTATGCAAAGCTTCATATGGCTGCGACGGCCTAGGTCCTGACCCGGCTACCAACCCTCCCTCAGGACACCGCGTAAACATGTTCCAGGACCATTGCGGCCGCACCGCGCGCAAATGCGCTCTTGTCCCAAATTTTGAAGTGGAGCTTGGTTCGCCGGCGCAGCGCTGGGAACGTGTTCTGCTCCAAAGCGGTGAAGAACGCTCCGCGCAGCTTCTCCATTTTGGCTATAGGCGGCCCAAGAATGATCACGGCCTCCGGATCCTGCATGGTGATGTGATTGGCGACAGCAATTCCAAGATAGTGGCTGGCCTTTTCCAGCACCGGCCAAATGTCGATTGAGTCAGCCGAGTGTTCTCGCATCAAACCGTCGAAGCAAGCATGCATGATTTCATGAGACGGGATCTCTCTTCCCAACAGCTCGCAAGACTGATGCACGATCGATTGCACGGAACAATAGGCCTGAAGGCATCCTCGCGCCCCGCAGAAGCACGGAAGTCCAGTATCCGGCAACACTTTGGTATGTCCGAACTCCGAAGCTATCCCATGGGCACCGGTGATCAGCTGTCCGCCTTTGTAGAGCGCCGCACCAATACCGAGATCGACATTGATCAACGTGAAATCATCGGAATGAGCACCAGCCCCGAACCAGTGCTCCGCACGGGCCAGTAGGTTGATGTTATTATCGACCAGCGTTGGAATGCCAAAGGCCTGCGAGATGATCCCGCCAAAGTCACAAGGCCCCGGCTCGAGCGTGACGATGTGCTCGACAATTCCTGTACGACTGTTGACGATGCCAGGGAGACCAACGCCAATCCGGAAGATTTCTTCGCGTTTCACGGGCCAATCGGTGACCGCATTCTCGAGTGCCGACACAAATTGATGCGCCAGATCTGCAATTTTGGTCGCCGGTTGCAGGGCTGTGCTGAACGCACCAAGGCTCTCGCCTCTCAGATTGACCAGTTCCGTCACCACCTGGCCTTCGCCCGTCGCAGTCATGCCAACGACGTATTTGCCGGTCGGGTTGATGCGCAGGTTCACACGGGGTCGTCCCGGCGAACTGGACGCCACTTTCTCTTCGATCACGATCCCCCGACTGACGAGATCGGCCGTAATCGCAGTGATAGTGCCCCCCGTGAGCCCGGTGAGCCCGACCAGATCGATTCGTGCCACTGGCTCGCTCATCCGCACCTTCTTGAGCAACAGAAGGCGGTTATATTCCTGATCGGTTAAACGCATCACCACCCAATCGGCCAATTCAGCCTCCCGGGCAATACCGACCCGTGGATATTTATTTTAGTATCTAAATTTTTAGCAAGACAACCGACCGCGAATCTGTCACCCCTATGAACGGACGCGGGCGAAAACCTTCGGAGGAATATCGCAGGCGCCAAAAAAAGACCGGCAACCCGGAACAAAATCCGCAGGTGCCATACAGGGGAGTGGATATGAAAACGACTTTCGGAGCCGTCCGTCAGTGCGCACTGCTTGGCGTCTCGCTGGCGGCACTCGCACCCATCGCCGCTCTGGCGCAAGCCGCGCCCGACCAGGACAGTCAGTCGGCGTTAACCGACAAAGAAATCAAGGAAATCATCGTCACGGGGACGCTGCTGCGCGGCGTGGCACCGGCAGGATCGGAAGCGGTCTCGATCAATTCCGAGGCGATCACCGCCATCGGCGCCAATTCCACGGCACAGCTTCTTGCCACCGTCCCGCAGGCCGCCTCTTTCAACTCGGCGCCGATTGTTTCGGCCATCAGTTCGAGCCAGATCACGATCAACCGCCCCAATCTGCGCAACCTGCCCGGCGCGTCGGGTGGCGGCTCGTCCACGCTGATCCTCGTTGATGGCCATCGCTTGCCGGGCATGGGTGTCCGCCAGACCGTGCCTGACCCCGACGCCATTGCGCCTGGTGCTATTGAACGCGTCGAAATCGTGCTCGACGGCGGCTCTTCGATCTACGGTGCGGACGCTGTCGGCGGCGTTATCAACTTCATCACGCGCAAGCGCTTCGACGGCATCGAAGCGAAGGGCCGCTTTGGCGTCGGTGACGACTATCAATCCGTCAATGCCGATCTCACCGTTGGCAAGACCTGGGATTCTGTATCCGTCTACGCCAGTTACGACTACTCGTGGCACGACTCGCTCTATGGCCGCGACCGCGACTATGTCCGCCGGCTCGACTACCCGACCGGGCTCCCGTTCGACCTCACTTGCGGTGCCGGTAACGTCTCGATCGGCTCCTCGATCTACGCTCTTCCGGGTCTGACGCTTGGCAATGGCAACCGCTGCGATGTCAGCGACAATCGTACGTTCTATCCCAGCGAACAGCGCCATTCGGTCTTTGCCGGCCTCTCCATCGACGACGGCGGCCCCATCACTTTCGACGTTCGCGCGTTCTACATGAACCGCGTGAATAAGGGCGACGGCGGCCCGGTCACTGCGACCGCCACGATCGCGCCAATCAATCCCTTCGCCCCCGGTCTCGTGTTCAACCCGTTTTACCGCAACACCGGCGATGCCAACAGCTTCCAGGCCCAGTCCGTTTCAATGGACTTCTCCTCGGTGCTGGGGGAGCACACGCGGCAAAGCACCAAGCTGGAAACCTGGGGCTTCACCCCCACCATGACCGCCGATCTCGGCAGCGGCTGGCAACTGCGCTGGCTGGCCAATTACGGGCGCGGCCGATCTGAGGTTGCGAACGAGAAGATCGACGACGGCACGCTGTCGACGCTGGTCCTTACCGGCAACTTCGATCCCTACAATCTGTCCAACCCGGCAAACAGCGGCGTCCTGCCGCTAATCTCGAACTTCCTCGACTACGGTCTGGGCAAGAACGAGATGGCCAATACGCGCGTGGTTATCGACGGCAGCTTGGCTCACCTGCCTGGCGGCGATGTGAAAGTCGCTGTCGGCGGCGAGTACAGCTACGAAAGCTACCAATCCCGGATCAACGGCACGGTGAGCGCAAGCGCTGTCGACGATATCCCGTTGAACCGGGCAAGCCGGCGGATCGCAGCTGTATTCGGCGAAGTTCAGGTCCCTGTCGTCGGCCCTGACAACCGGACGGGCGGCCTCTACTCGCTGAGCCTATCGGCGTCCGGACGCTACGACCACTACAACGATTTCGGCGGCACCTTCAATCCGAAGTTCGGCGCGACCTATGAGCCTCTCGACGGTCTGAAGCTGCGCGGCACTTGGGGCAAATCGTTCCAGGCCCCCAGCCTTGCCGACGGCGCCCAAGCAGCCCCCGCCACGATCTTCGCCTTCCCATTCATCCTGTTCGCCAACCCGGCCGTAACCCCGCAGCCGGGCCAGGCCCAGATCTTCCTCGGCGGTGGCGGTGAAGATCTTAAGCCGCAGAAGGCAACCACCTGGTCTCTGGGCTTCGACATTGCGCCGCCTACGCTGCCCGGGCTCACCGCCACGCTCAATTATTACAATATCCGGTTCAAGGACCTCATCGACATACCGCCGGTCTTCAACCCGTCGACCTTCTACACGCTCTTCACGGGTAACTACGTGATGAACCCGACGATCGCTCAGGTGAACGCGCTGGCCTCGCAAGTGCCGGGCGGCCTCGCGCAAGTCTCGCCCTATACGGTGACCGAGGGGCAGGTCTATTCGATTGCCGACGGACGGCGCACCAATCTCGCCGCGGTCAACACCGATGGCCTGGACTTCTCGCTCGCCTACGATCACCCGACAGGCTTTGGTTCGGTATACACGCAGATCAACGGCAACTATGTGTTGAACCGCAAGGAGCAGTCGGTCGCGGGGGCGGACTTCGTCGACACGGTCAAAGCCCAGACGCGCTTCATCCTGACCGGTACGCTGGGCGCAACCTTCGGCAATCTGCGTGCTCAGGCCACCTGGCGCCACCTTGGCGGTTGGGACGTCGCTCCGCTCGCGTCGAACCTCAATCAGTCGAAGATCAAGGCGTTCGATACGATCAACATGTTCGCACAGTACGACTTCAAGGGCAGCGGCGTGATGAATGACCTGTCGCTCACCTTCAATGTCGACAATCTCTTCGACAAGGATCCGCCGCCCTACAACGGTTCACTGAACTCGCTGGACGGCTATGCGGTCACCTCCATCGGGCGCGTGTTCCAGTTCGGAATCAGCAAGAAGTTCTGATCGCCCGATCTGCCGCCACCGTCCTCTCTCCTGGGCGGCGGCGGCACCCTTCCCATCCCGAGAATACGGAGCCTGCGGCATGAAGCGCGCGCGCAACAAGAACGGCATCACCGGCACACTCATCAGGCTTGCTCTGGCCTCGGCCGCAATTGCAGGGGGCACCATGGCGCAGGGATCATCTACCGATACCAACGCCTCCCCGGCAACCGCTCCGGCGCCCGATCCTCTCTTTGCCCAGCCTTACATCGACAAGGACGAATGGCGCGATGCACCGGTCCGCCATCGCTATGTCCATGGCGGCTTCAAGGGCACCGACACGCGGTTTTCCTTCTATTTCCCGCCAAAGGCGCAATACCAGGGCAGGTTCTTCCAGCACTTTACGCCCGCTCCCGACAACGAGAACTTGGCCCAACAGCCTAGTTCGCCGGCAAACGACAAGATCAGCTTTTCGATCGCCAGCGGCGGCTATTTCGTCGAAACCAACGGCGGCGGCCCTGCCGTTGCCGGCTTCGGTTCACAGGATCCAACAATCGGCGCCTATCGCGCCAACGCAGCTGCCGCTCAGTATTCGCGCGTCGTCGCTCTCCAAATGTACGGCGGCAAGCGGCCCTACGGCTACGCCTATGGGGGTAGTGGCGGAGCCTATCGCACTGTCGGCTCGATGGAAAACACACGCGGCGTCTGGGACGGTGCCGTACCCCATGTGCTGGGGTCCAGCATGGCGATCCCCAACAGCTTCACCATTCGCATGCACGCGATGCGGCTGCTGCAGGACAAGTTCCCGCAGATTGTCGACGCTATGGAACCCGGCGGCAGCGGCGATCCCTATGCGGGATTGAACACCGAACAGGCCGCTGCGCTGCATGAAGTGACGCGCATGGGCTTCCCGCTCCAGTCCTGGTTCGGATGGAAGACGATGGGGATCCACGGCTTTGCGGCGCTCTACGGCGGCGTCGTCATGGCGGACCCCGGCTACTTCACCGACTTCTGGACCAAGCCGGGCTATTATGGTTTCGATCACCCGGAGAGTTTCACCGGCTACCGAATGCAGCACAAGGCGACGATCGCAAGCTTGGTGACCGGCGCCGACGCCGCGCGCCAGAAGCTTGAAACGAGCGTGACCAACGGCAAGACCAAGGGCAATGTCGATGACAGCTATGCCGCGGCGCAAGGCAAGGAGGCGCAGTATGTCGTCGCCGTCCGCCTGTCCTCACCGCCGCCTGCTATCCAATTCCTGGGCGGCGATCTCATCGTCCTGTCCGGAGCCGCGAAAGGCGCGCGGCTGACGTTGAGCAGGATCGAAGGCGATACCGCTGTATTCGGAATCGTCGATCCCACTGTGGCTGCAAAGCTCGCCCAGGGCGATGAGGTCCAGGTCGACAACAGCAACTTCCTGGCCGCTCAGACCTATCACCGGCACCAGGTGCCGGAAGCGGAATTCAAGGTGTGGGACCAGTTCCGCGGCGCTGACGGCAAGCCGATCTACCCTCAACGACCGATGTTGCTGGGCCCGCTGTTCACCAAGGCGACCGCAGGATCGATCCCCGAGGGCAATTTCGAGGGCAAGATGATCCTGGTCGAATCGCTGTGGGATCGGGAAGCTTATCCCTGGTCGGCGGATTGGTATCGCGCGCGTGTAGAGAAGCATTTCGGATCAAAAGCCGATGACCATTTCCGGCTGTGGTTCACGGACCACGCCTTGCACGGCGACAGCGACTCGCAAGAGGATGCGATCCATACCGTTAGCTACGTACCGGTTCTCAATCAGGCGCTTCGCGACGTGGCGCTGTGGGTTGAAAAAGGCATCGCTCCTCCAGCTTCAACCAACTACCGCTATGACGACGGGCAGATCATCGTTCCGCCAACCGCGGCAGAACGACGGGGCATCCAGCCCGTCGTCGCACTCAAGGTGGATGGGGGCGAACGTGCCGATATCGCCGCTGGCCAGACCGTGACGTTCACGGGCACGATCGAGGTTCCTCCGGGAACCGGCACAGTCATTGCGGCGGAATGGGATTTCGAAGGAGCTGGAACGTTTGCCGTACAATCACCCGTGAAGCCCGGTCTCAAGACCGCGAGCGTCACAATCACCCATAGGTTTGATAAGCCGGGCACATACTTTCCGGCCTTGCGCGGAATTTCCCAGCGAGATGGCGATCGCAAAACGGCATTCGGGCGCATTCAAAATCTTAGACGGGTGCGCGTCGTTGTAAAATGATGACTCGCATCAATTGCTCACAAAAACGAACGCCGTGTTGCTTTGATTCGTAGATTCCACGATGAGGTGTTCAGACTAATCGACTGGACACCTCATGACACCAGGATCGAGAACTCGTCTCGCGTTTGCTCATAAGCCCCATATGTCCAAGGCATTTGTGCAGCAGCGATCTGCGTTATCCAGATGGCTTCTGGCGGCTGTCGGCTGTCTCGCAATCGCGCCCTCACCCGTCCTGGCCGCGGAGTCTCCCGGCAAGCCAAGGATCTTCGTCCTTTCGGACATAGGCAACGAGCCCGACGATCAAATGTCACTGGTTCGTCTACTGGTTTATTCCAACGAACTCGACATCGAGGGAATCGCGGCAACAACCTCCGTTTGGCAGCCAACGAAGGTTTCCCCTGACATCGCGTTAAACGTCATCGACGGTTATGCCCAGGTCCTGCCCAATCTGCGCAAGCATGCAAGCGGTTGGCCCGATGCGGCAGTTCTAAAGGCGCGAGTTTCAAAGGGCATCGCTGGCTACGGGCTGAAGGCGATCGGCACGCAGTCCCTTTCCGACGGCGCCAAGGCACTGATTGCAGCTACAGACCGAAACGACGCCCGCCCTTTGTGGGTGACCTTGTGGGGCGGAGCAAGCACACTCGCGGAAGCCTTGCAACGTGTACAGGCAACTCGGAGCCCGAGCGAAGTCGACAGTTTCGTCCAGAAATTGCGAGTTTCCGCAATTTCCGACCAGGACGATGCTGGAGCGTGGATCCGCAAGGAATTCCCGAAGCTGTTCTACATCGTAAAGCCTTCGACGGTCGACAGCCAGGAATACGCGAGCGCGACATGGACCGGGATCAGCGGAGACCGGTTTTACCGCAACGGCGAGGGCGCGGATTTCACATCCGTCAGCAATGAATGGCTCGACGCGAACGTCAGGTCGAAAGGGCCTCTTGGAAAGCACTACCCGCGCTACCTCTTCATCATGGAAGGCGATACGCCGTCTTTTTTGGGTCTCATCCCCAACGGCCTCCAATCGTCCGACCACCCCGACTGGGGAGGCTGGGGCGGAAGATACTTGCTTCGCAAGCCGTACGGGGAAACGCGACCTATATGGACGCAGGGTGGGGATTCATTCTCGAGGGTTACATCGGCCGACACTGTAGATGGCCATACTTCGGATCAAGCAACAATCTGGCGCTGGCGAACGGCATTCCAGAATGACTTCGCCGCCCGCATGGACTGGACAGTGAAATCATACGCCAACGCCAATCATCCACCGCAAGTCGTGGTGAATGGGCTGGGCGGCAATGAGCCGATCACAATCGACGCGACCATTGGGCAGCCCATTGCACTTGATGCGACCGACTCCAGAGACCCGGACCATGACGGGCTCGCGTTCGAATGGTTTCAGTACAGTGAGGCAGGGGCCGTCACCGGCGCGTCGCTCGGATCCGTGACTATCGCAGCTTCCCACGCCGCCCGGCCCCAGATAATCGCCACCTCTACGTGCCGCCCCGCCTGGATTGACTCCCACACTTGCCCAAAGAGCGGCATCGCTCATGTCATCCTTGCAGTGACTGACAACGGCACTCCTGCGCTGACTCGCTACCGGCGCATCATCCTAAATCTCCACACCAGCAATTAACGGCACTCCTCAATCCGTCTGTGCTGTCAGGAGATTGCCGACGTAACGAACCCGAAAACGTTGCAGACAATCAGGCACCCTCCATCGCCTTGCCGATTACGATCAACGCTAATTCGATAAGCGCCTTTTAAAATACGCCTCGACGTTTAAGTAGGCTTACGGCCGGAGAGCTTGGCCATGGAGAGGCAACTGACGTGAGCGGAATTCGAAACGTTGCAGGCGTGAGCCGCCGACAGTTTGCAGTGGGCACAATTGGCGGGGTCGGCGCGGCCGCCATCGGCTTGGGCTTGAATCCTGAACAAGCGATCGCTGCCGATATCCATTCTGACAGGCGCGCGCTTGTCGATCGGCATAAAGTGGTTCTCAACGCTGTCGACATCCACTGCCCTCTCTCCGTAGGGAACGGCGAGTTTGCATTCACCACAGACGTCACTGGCCTCCAGTCCTTTGCCAGCGATTACAAAAAGGGCATTCCGCTCGCCACCCAATCCCAATGGGGCTTCCACACAGAACCGAGCCCAGAGGGCTTCAAACTGGAAGACTTCCCCTGGACGAACAGCAAGGTCGATGGACGGGACGTCCCCTATCTCGTCTACCAAAAGGGTGTCACACCGGCAGAATTGGAGGCCGCCTCCAATTACCTGTACTCGACGCCTGGCAGAATGAATCTCGGGCGCATCGCGATGATGCTAAAAGACAAGGCCGGAACGCCTGCAAAGCTGAGCGATCTGACGGAAATCCATCAGGAGCTCGATCTGTGGCAGGGCCTGATCAAAAGCCATTTCGTGTTCGACGGCGAACCCGTGACGGTGACGACGAGTTGCCATCCCACGCAGGCTCAAATCGCGGTCCGCGTGGAATCGGCGCTTATCGGTAAGGGGCAGTTGGCCGTCAGCATCGCCTTTCCATACGGTCCCGGTGCAGCCCACAAGAAAGGCCCGATTTTCGCTTTCCCCGGTTTTGTCGGGGATGGCGCGATATGGGATCGCCCTACTGCCCATCGCACCGTCATGCGACGGAGTAGGAAGTCGCGCGCCGACTTTGCTCGCGATCTGGACAGTGACCACTACGATGTTGCGCTCGAGTGGCAGGGCAATGCCTCTCTGGCCGAGACGGCGCCCCATACGTTCCTGCTATCTCCATCGGCATCTGCCCGCACGCTCGAATTTGTTGCTGCGTTTGCCCCGTCGGCGCTGCCCGCGAACCTTCCAAGTCCCACAAAAACGGCCACCGCTTCGACGGCCATGTGGGAGAATTTCTGGAGTTCGCGTGGTTCGATAGATTTGGCAGGCTGCACGGACCCCCGCGCCAAGGAGTTGGAACGGCGCATTGTACTGTCGCAATATCTGACGCGCATTCAATCGTGCGGCACGACGCCCCCTCAAGAAACCGGCCTGACTACGAACAGCTGGTACGGCAAATTCCACCTTGAAATGCACTTCTTCCATAGCGCGCACTTTGCGCTGTGGGGACGCAGCGAATTGCTCGAACGCAGTCTCGGATTCTATCGCCGGATCCTTGCGAAATCGCAGCGACTAGCGAGAAAGCAGGGTTATGACGGGGCGCGCTGGCCAAAAAGCTGCGGACCCGAAGGCGATCTCAAGCCCAACGACATCGAGCCATTTCTCGTTTGGCAGCAGCCTCACCCGATCAGTCTCGCCGAATTGTGCTATCGCGACCGGCCAACCCGCGAAACGCTGATGCTCCATCAGGAGATGGTGTTTGAAAGCGCCAAGTTCATGGCGTCGTTCATCGTCTTCGATAAAGGCCTCGGCTACTATCGCCTCGGCCCTCCGTTGTCGGACGCCAATGAACATTACGCCCAGGATCACGATCGCCAATGGAACCACGTCTTCGAACTGACGTACTGGCGCTATGGGCTTAAAACAGCACAGCTATGGCGCGAGCGGCTGGGCCTGCCCCGGGAAGAGAAGTGGGATCACATTCTCGCTAACATGCCGCCCCTCCCAATTCGCGACGGCGTCTATGTAACCGGTGAAACTGCCACCGACACGACCATGCCGATGATCATCGGCAGCTTGGGAATGCTCAACGGCGATGGCATCGATCGCGAAGTGATGCGACGCACCTTCCGCAAGATACTCGACGCCAAGCATGGCGACATCGGTTGGCAATTTCCTGTCATGGCAATGACTGCTGCGCGTCTAGGCGAACCCGATCTGGCAATCGAAGCGCTGATGATGGAATCCGATAAGAACACCTACCTCCCGAACGGCCATTCGCCGCAGTTTTCTGCCATCCCGCTCTACCTTCCGAGCAATGGATCCCTGCTCTATGCCGTGGCCATGATGGCTGGTGGGTGGGACGGCGCGCCGGACGGCAAAGCACCGGGTTTTCCAAAGAACGGATCATGGGAAGTGCGAAGCAGTGGCCTCGTCAAAGCCCCCTGAGGTCTGATCCAGGGTAGCTGATCGTTGGGAGGTGCCTTCACCTGCATCATGCTATGGCGGGTCCCCACCATCGCATTCGGCTGAATTTGATGGTGGGTACCTGAAAGCCTGGTTCGGATCGCGCGCGCGATTGCCAAATATACGGGCCGATTGCGTTCGAACTTCGCGTTGACACTCAACTCAATTATACTATCCGTAGTGATATCAGAAGGGACCTCCCTCCCTTTGGCTCGCCTGAACCCCGAGCCCTCTGAAAACCTTATCGGGCAGGCGAAAGAAGCAGGTGGCGAACCGCTCTGTTTATTTGTCTGCCCGGTCCTTTCAGTTTGCTCGGCGCGTCACTCGACATTTGTCCGACTACGCTCGTCGCACGCTGAACGATTTGACCTCAGCCGAAGTCGGCAAAATTCCGCCGAAAGCAGTTAAATCGGCGATCAATTTCAACGCGGAGACGCCCTGCCCCTCGTAGGAAGGTCGCCTCTGTACAGCGCAGAGCCCATATCGGCGACAAGCTCAACCAAGCCTGATCTCGACGAAGGTGCCCCAGCCATCGCCGTAGCGAATACGGCTATATCGGGATGAACTTGTCCGACAAAAAATTGACACCCCCCTCCTATCCGCCAAAGCAATTAAACGAGTCGTACAATATATGGGAGTGATTGAATGAGGGTTCATGCGCTTTGGTTGTGCTCTGCGGCATTGGCGGGTTTTTCGGCGCCTGCTGTGGCGCAGGACAAATCACCCGAAGTCAGCGATGGAGAAGTCGGAAGCGTCATCATCGTACAGGCACGGCGCCGCGATGAGGATGTGCAAGATGTACCTGCCGTCATCGATACCGTGACCTCGGATGAAGTCAGCAAGCTCAACTTGCGCGATTTCAAGGATGTCTCCACGATCGTGCCGGGGTTGCAACTCACGACGGAATCCAACGGCACCGGCGGTAACGCGCGCATGCGCGGCGTCAATTTCGACATCACGGCAAGCGGTAACAATCCGACCGTTGAATTCTATTTCAACGATGCTCCGATCACTGCCGGTGTAATCCTGCAGCAAATGTACGACATCGGGCAGATCGAGGTCCAACGCGGCCCCCAAGGCACGCTTCGCGGCAGGGCTGCGCCGTCTGGCTCCATCACTGTCACCGCCAAGAAGCCCGATCTCTATTCATTCGGCGGCACAGTCGACCTGACAGCAAATGACATCGGCACCACCAACTTCAAGGGTGCCGTCAACATTCCGATTATCGAGGGTATTGCCGCAATCCGTGCCGCCGGCGTCTGGGACGAAGGCGATGGCGATCGCGTTCGCACGATCTTCAGGGATCGAGATCCTTTTGCGCGAACCAAAAGCGGACGGATTTCCGCGCTGGTGCAGCCAACTGACTGGTTCAAGGCTGAGGCGCTGTATCAGCGCCTGGACAGACTGTCTTATGCCTATGATCAGGTGGCATCCTTTAGCGAGGTCAATCCCGACGATCCGGCAAGCCCGATCTTCATTTCCACGAAGGACCGCCTCTCCGATCAGGAGAACGCCCGAGAAATCCGTCAGGTTTACGATATCTACAATTGGCGCGCGGAAGCGAGCCAGTGGGGGCAGACCCTGATTTATCAGGGGCAGCACTACACACAGAAGATATTTTCCACGGCCAACCAGGATGGTGCCAACTTCTTCCCTGGGGACGTGTATCAGACCACGTTTTCTCACCCGGCTTCGACATCGCATGAAGTTCGCATCCAGAACAGCGAGCGCATGTTCGGAGTTTTGGACTATGTGGCAGGCTTCTTCGACTACAAGAACAGTTCACCAACCGAGTTGACGTCACCCACGATGATCGGCCTGCCAACCGGGCAGCTGCTTTCCGTGGTCTATACGCCGATCGAACGCGTCGGATCCTCCCATGAACAGTCGTTCTTCGGCAACCTGACGGGACATATCGGCGACGCGTTCGAGCTTTCGGGGGGCCTGCGCCACATCGACTATACGTCGAATGACGAAACGATTGTGAACGGAAATACGATTTCCACGGACGGCCAGGATGCGAAGAAGTGGATTTACTCCGCATCGGCCAAGTACAACATCAATCACGACCTGATGGTTTATGTAAGCACCGGAAGCTCGTGGCGCCCAGGCATCAATGTAGTCGGCGACTTCAACCTTGCCCGCTCCGCGCTCGAGGATTCGTTCACGAACTTGCCGGCAGAATCCTCCAAGTCGTATGAGCTCGGTGTCAAAAGCACCCTGATGGACGGCAGATTGCGGGCCAACCTCACCGCCTACCATCAGAAGTTCAAAAATTATCCGTACCGCGTTGGCGGCCAGGGCGTCTACTTCATCAACACTGTTGCCCTTCGCAATGCAGCGGGTGCCGTCACCGGGCTTGCACAGCAGGTATCGCAGTTCAATTTCGTCGGGGCAGTTCCCGTTGAAGTGAATGGCCTCGAGGGCGATCTCAATTTCAGCGTGACGCCGCAGTGGTCTGTCGGCCTCGTCGGCAGCTACTCGCTCGGCAAGATCAAGAACGGGACAGTGCCCTGTAACGATTTGAACGGAGACGGCGTTCCGGATTCGGTTACATCTGCTCCCAGTCTGGCTCAGTTGCAGGCAGCTGTCGGCGCCAACAATGTCGCATCCTGCCAGGTTTCGCAGCGTTCCGGGTTCCAGGCACCGTTTAGCGCGTCAGTGACCAGCGAATATACGCTCCCCATTTCCCACAAGGTGGATGGGTACCTGCGCGGTCTGTTCAGCTTTAACGGGCACTCACAGACAGATCCGACCAACCTGTTCGACGACGTCGGCGCTTACGGTTTGCTCAACCTGTTCGCCGGAATCAGGGATCCGAAGGGAGCATGGGAAGTGTCGCTGTTCGCCAAGAACATTTTGGACACGACCAAAACACTCTCGCGAACCAACCCCTTGTCCACGAGCTATCTGATCCCGACAGGCGCTACCAGCACCATGGCTGCCACTGCGACCAGCACATACACCGGCGTAACGGCAACGGCGCCTCGCGAATTCGGCATCAACGTGCGCTACGCCTTTGGCTCTCGCTGATACCTCCGAGTAAGCTCTCTCCGAGCTAGCAACTGGGCGGGGGTCTCACGGCCTCCGCCCTTTTTTCGCCGTAAACCTGGATCCGCAGCGAGCCGACCACGTCGCGCGAGCTATCGGCTTATCACCCATTCAACGGCCTGATGACCATTCTTCGGGTTGGCTTCCCGGCAACGATAAGATGGACGATCAGGACCGGTCGAGAGCCTCGTCATCGCCTGCGGAGTCGCGAGGACGGGAGACATTCATCAGCATCCGCGCGAACAATCTGATCTCTTCCAACGAATATTCTCGCAAATTTTCGCGGATGCTCTGTTCCAGTGCTCGTCGGACCTCCTCACTGGCCTCCCGACCCTGCGCGGTCAGACTGAGTTCGGCACGCCTACGATCATCTTTGCCCGGCGTGCTGCCGATAAGTCCGGCAGCATTGAGCCGATTCAGTTCCGCCGTCACCAAGCTTCGCCCGATCCGGAGCAGCGAAGCGAGGTCTTGCGGGTAGGTGATCCCGCGATTGATAGCGCTGAGGATGTAGCATCCGCGAGGCCCAAGATCGTATCGCTCCGTGACCTCCGCCGTCGCATCGCCAATCGGGCGCCCCGCAAAGACCAGCCCTTCGATGACCGGGGCGATATCGCTCCATTCTATCTCGTCATCAGCACCTTTCGGTCGCTCAGTATCCCCTTCCTGGGGGGAAAACGCGCGCCTTAAAAGCTCTTCGCGCGGTGTACCTTTCACAAACCGAAACCCTTGCTGACCGACCAGGCCAGCAAGGTAGCAAGTAAAGCGGCAATGACAAAGGCAACCGGGTGCCCCGGCTTCATTTGCTGCTGCGCATCGCCGATCGCGGGATCCCGCCCGCTGAGCATCGGCGCAACCAGGTTTCTGCCCCGAACGACGAGATAGTAAGCTATGGCGACGATATGCAGCGCCACCAGCGCAAGCAGCAGATTGAAACTGAAGGCATGGACTTCCGCCGCCAGACGGCCCTGATCGAAAGTAACCAGGAACGACAAGGGGCCGGATTCAAGGCCATCGACATCCGTCGCAAAAAGTCCCGTGCCGATCTGTACGGCCAGCAAAAGCAGCATCACGATCACGCTGTAACCGCCCAGCGGATTGTGACCCAGGCGCGGATTGCCCCGTCCCCGCAAATAGGCAATCGCCGCGCGCGGGGAAGCGAACAGTGCGGGCAGGCGAGCCGTGCTGGCGCCGACGAAGCCCCATATCAAGCGGAACGCCAACAGGCCAAGCAGGCTCAGGCCCGACAGGTAGTGCCAGTCCATGTGCCGGTTTTCCGCGCTCCACCAGGAGAACGCGAACAACAGCACGAGAAACCAGTGGAACAGCCGCGTGGGCAGATCCCAGACTCGGACGCTCGTTCCAGCACTCATTTCGCCGCCTTCTTCGCAAACGAATTACAGACGCCGCCACCATTGACCGGCCCGCCCGACAGCATCTGGCAGGTCCCGCAGCCTGTCTCCGTCGCCGTGAAGAATGCGCAAGCCGAACAATGCCGCGCGGGATCGGACGAGGCCTCGATATAACCGAGCGACTTGCGGCGGCTTTTCTGCGTGAAGGGCAGCGACGCCGGATCATAGCAAACGGGGGCGGCACCCTGGGCGAAAGCATCGCTGCCAAGGACTATTCCCACGGATGCTGCGCCGGCCACGGCAAATGCCTGCGCAAGAAGTTGTCTGCGAGAAGCGGTCATCGTGCATGCTCCTTACCGCCGCTCTGGATCACTTCGATGGGATAGCCCTCTGGATCCTGAAGCTGGAGAACGAAATACCCTTGCGCAACCTTGCGTACCGCTTCGTGAGGGAAACCGCTGGCATCGAGCCGGGCAACCAGCGCATCCATGTCGCTGATGCGCAGCACGATGCGATCAAAGGCATTGCCATGCGTCAGGCGCGCGGGGCTGGCCGGGGCGCTGTCGTGAACCAGAATCAGCCCGGCTTCCATCGGGTCCCGCGAGAAGCGCAGCATGTATTCGCGCCGCGTCCCGTGATCGAGAGTCATGCCCACCTCAAGTCCGAACGCTGCCTTGTAGAAGGCAAGCTCCTTGTCGATGGCGGCGGCATTGAGCACTGTGCCCACCATTCGGACCGAGCTCGAAGCCGGTGCTTGCTGGGCATGGGAAATCACGGGCACAAGCATCGAAACGAGCGCGCCTGCGGCCATCGCGATGGACAAATACAGCCTCATGCAACCAGCTCCGCGATCGATTTGCCCGTCTCCATGCTCTTGGCCCCCCATTTGTCGACCGGCACTCCCATCACCTGTTGCAGCGTAAGCCCCACGCGACTGACCGGGGTGCCAAGGCCATCGACGTAGATGCCCGTCTTGATCCGCCCACCGGCGCTCCCCGCCGTCATCATCGGGATGTTGTCGATAGTGTGGAACTTGGCGAATTCGGTCTCCGAATGCGCAAAGACCAGCGTGTTATCGAGCAGGGTACGCGATCCCTCCTGCACTTTGTCGAGCGCCCCGACGAAGTAGGTCCACGCCTCGAAGATGCGATTGAGGAAGTAGGTGGCCTCCGGTTGATAGCCGAGCCGGTTGTCGAGCGCTTCTTCATGGGTGAGTTGATGGTGGGTGATGGTGCTACCGATCCGCGTGAGCGAGGAAGCACCATTGTTGAACATCATGTTGAACACGCGCGTTTGGTCGCATGCGAGCGCCATGACGAGCAGGTCGGTCATCAGCGCATGGTTGGTCACCACATTCTCGATCTCCGCATTGACCGCGCGATCGGCAACGGGCTTCGGCACCAGACAGGCCTGAAGCGGTTCGGGCTTGGTCAGTTCCACTTCAAGCTGGTTCTCAAGCTGGCGTACCGACGTGTAATACTGGTCGAGCTTCTGCCGGTCCGCCGCCCCGACCGCGCCTTCCAGCGACTGGCGCTGTTCGGTCACGGCCGAAAGGACGCTGCGGCGCGCCATCACTTCGGGATCGGGCGTGAACTGGGCGCTGTTGGGATCCTTGAAGCCGGTGCCGAACAAGCGCCGATAGAGCCCGGCCGCCGATCCCTCCGACGGGTTGAGATTGCCCCCACCCCGCCCGCTCAGCGAGTTGCGCGGATCGCCCGAGGCCGAGGTCTCAAGGCTGCGAAAGCGCGTGCGCGAGCCAATCCGGTCGCCGATGGTGACATCGAAGCTTTCACCGGGCAGCCCGCCCTCCGCCGTGATCGCGCGTCCGGTCCGGATCGCCGGGCCGCCCGAAACGTGCGGCAGGTTCGGCGCTCCATCCAGCATGACATTGAAGTTGCCCAGGATATTGATCTTTCCGGCATGCGGCTTGATCACTTCAAGCTCGGGCTTGAGGTCGTATCCCGGCCCAGCTTTATCCGGAAACCAGCGGGTGGGATTGACGCCGAGACCCCAGAACCACGTGCCGAAACGTACGGGCATCGGCGCCCCGGTCGCGGCAAGCGCCTCCCCGTTGCTGTCGAGAAAGATATCGAGGAGCGGAACGCCCACGGTAATGGCGGCGCCGTTCAGCATGCCCTTGAGGGCAAAGCGGCGGGACATGTCGAATGCCATGATGATCCTCCTGTCGTTAGCGCCGACTGGCCACTTGCGCGGTGCCGGCCTTCAGGTCTTCGCGGGGAATTTCGTAGGTTTGAGGCAATGTCGCGACCGCCTCGACGAGCTTGCGCAAGCGATAGCCGTCGCCTGCAAAGCGGCTTTCCAGCCTCTCCACGAGTTCACCGTCCTCGCTGGGCCTGCCGGTCGCGTATTCCAGCACGCGCGAGGTCACGCACATCGTCGCATCCTGGCTGGCGGCGATGGTCTTCCCAAGGCCGTCGCCGCCGGTGAAATGGGCATCGTCCATTGCTCCCGAGACATCGATCGGCGCGTCGTTCTCGCTGGCCCGGAATGCGCCGATGCCGTCGAAGCGTTCAAGCGGAAGTCCGATCGGATCGGTGATTTTGTGACAGCCTGCACAGACCGGATCGGTCGTGTGCGCATCGAGGCGAATACGGGCCGTCGGCATCGCCCTGTTGGTGACATCCTGCACTGCAGTGAAATTCACATTGCCCGGCGGATTGGGCACGGGCTGACACAGCAGCAGCTCGCGGATCGCCCGCCCTCGGAGCGTTGGCGAACTGCGGCCGGAATGGGAATACATCGCCAGGAAGCCGGCGAGCCCCAGCAGCCCGGACCGATCGGAGCCTGCGGAAAACTCGTAAGGCACCCAGCCCTGCGATTGGCTGACGGGAACCCGGTAGAGAGCGCCCAGCGGCCTGTTCATCCAGGTCTTGCGGGTGGTGAACAGCTCCCTGTAGTCCCCATCGCCGTCGAGCAGCTGCGTGCTGATCGTGCGCAGCATCTGTTCGGGCAGTGCCTGCAACACATCCTGATTGAAGTAGGGGTAGATCACCGGGTCCTTGGCAAGCTCGTCGAACTTCTCGAACAGCAGCATGTCGGAGAAGAAGGCCCTGAGGCCCTGTTCGAAGCGGGGCGAGGCGACCATGTGCTGGACGATTGCCGTAAGTTGCGGCTGATCGGTCAGCTTGCCGGCCGCCGCAGCATCCAGAAGACTGGCATTGGGCGTCGAGTTCCAGAGCATGAAGCTGAGGCGCGCAGCGCGCGAGCTATTGTCGAGCCGCAGTATGCCGGGTTTCACCGGATCAGCCTCGGCCGTCTCCACCACGTAGAGAAACCAGGGTGAAACCAGCATGGAACTGAGCGCGAGTTCCAGCCCTTTCGCGAAGGACTTCGTGGGGCCAGCCCCCTCGCCCGCGATGCGAACATAGAGCGCCAGTTCCTGCTCGGTCAGCGGGCGGCGGAACAGCAGTCGGCCCAGCGGCGCCAGCGTCCGCCGTGCGCATTCGGCATCCGCACTCGCCGGATCGCTCGGTGTGCATGCCACGAACTGCCCGCGATGGTTCTCATCAAAGACCTGCCGGGCGATGTCGCGGGCCATCGCATCGAACTGCTCCAGCCCCGATGGCGAAATTGCCGCACTGCGCGCGCCGGAAGCGATCAATTGATGCGCCGGACGAACGATAGGCTCGAACCGCCCGGCCACGCGGATATCGGTGCCGAAGATGTCGGCAATGGAATTGCGATACTGGGCTTCGGTCAGCCGGCGCATGCCGACGACTTGCGGCCCCTCCAGAAGTGTCTGCGAAGCGTTCGCCTCGGCATGGACCTGTGGAATGGTCGACCCTGCTCCGCCGAACCACAAAGCACCGGCGAGCGCAGCGGCAGCGATACCGAGCGGCACAAAGCGTGAAGGTCTCATTGCGCCTGATTCCTGACGGGACGGGCCGCTGCCGGCACGTCGTTGACGAAGGCCGGCACGGCGCGCAGTTCCATGGCGCTGGAAACGCCCGTGCACTTGCCGGTCTTGGGATCGCGGATGCCGTCCGCATACTTGCGCAGCGTCGCAAGCGTCCCCGCGCAATCGATCCCGGCCGCCAGCGCGGCCCCCACGCCACCGATCGACGGGCTCTGGATCACATCAAAAACCGGGCGATAGCCACCGACCAGACCGCGCAGCGACCCGTCCGACTGGAAGGCCAGACGCAATTTGGCATGGCGCAGATCATAGGCCGTGCGCGTACCGCGAATATCACGCGGCCCGCCCTGCCCCCAGGTCTGCGTCAACTTGATGTCCTGGGGATCGGTCATCAAAACGCCGGCCACGATCCGGCCATGGAGCACGTTGCGGTGGCGAGGCGGCTTGTCGGAGATCGTGAAGCTGTAACCGGGCAGGAAATTGCCGTGGCTGTCGAGTTGCGGCCGGTCCGGCGTATTGCCGTAGATCACCTCCACATCGTCGTCGTTCTCAAGACTGTCGACACCGCGCAGCAGGATGACCTGCGTCCATTCGCCCGAGGCATGGAACTGGCGCATGCCGGTCAGAAGGTCTCCGCCGATGCCGTCTTTGCCGCGCCATTCGAGCGTGCAGCCCATCACGCGGTATTCCTGATTGTCGATGCCGGTGCGGCCGTCTGGCGCGGTGAACTCTTCGTGGTTGCAGCTCTGGCCCGGAGCTTCGCCGTCGAGATCGAGGCCGCCCGCATTCGCGCTCTGTACCGTCTTCAGCAACGGCCGGTCGAACTGATCGGGCTGCGAGCAGATATTGGTGCCGTTCGGCCCGTACACGGTTGCCTGCCAGCGTTTGGTCAGTTCCGGCTCATTCTCCTTGCGCTCCAGCCGCACGCGCTCGTCAGGCGACAGCGACGCAAGATAGGTCTCGCGGATCTTGGGGCTGGTTCCAGTCGGGCAAGCGGCCTTGTCCTGAAGCACCGGGGGCACGAAGTCCTGAACGACGAAGCCCATCACCCCATCCGCCGGTGGAGCCGGCAGCTTGCCTCCCATCGCATCGGCCTGCGCCGGAGCTTGCAGCGACAGCAAGGCGCCGGCACCAACCGCTGCGACAAACGTGCAGCCTATGCCCCCTAGAAGCAGGCGCCCGCGCACTTTTCGATTATTCACCTTGCCTCTCCCTCACAATCTCAGGGCCGCAGGATCTTGGCCCCCGGCGGCACGGCATGGGGATCGCTCTCCGCTGCCACGAACACGCGCCTTCCCTGCAATGTCCATTCCGGGCCATCGCCGGCGAGGGCGACTTTCCAATCCCTGGAGCCGCTGCTCGCCATCGGCGCCGGCAACGGATGCCATCGGCAATCGCGCTCGCACTTTCCCGTGAACAGGACGCGGCCGTCCTTGTCCGTCAGCGCGTAAGCGCCGTCGACAAATGCGGTGGTAATCCCGCTCGGCGCATCGATTTTCGGCACGGCCGGCACGTATTTCAGGGTGTTCCAGGTCATGCCGTCCGTGCCGTCGAACGCCGTCGACGCCCGGTTACCCGAATGCCGGGTGAACACGAGATGCCATCCCTTGTAGACCCACTGCGGCCCCTGCGCGCCGACAATGACCGTCCAATCGGGTGCCTTGCGAGGATCCACATAGCCGTCGGCATCGGCAGCCTTGCCCGAGCCATCTGGGAAGCGGATATTCGGCGCGGCACCGGCCGGTGCAAGCAGTGGCTGCCAGTCCTGTTCGCAGGCTCCGGCGCAATACTTGCTCGGATCCGGCGCCCAGCGCAGGACCGTGCGCATGTCCATGCCATAGAGCACTTCACCCCGGGCATCGACATAGACGCTGCCATCATCGGTCCGTTTGGTGCGGATACCGGCAGGCAATGGCGATCCGTCTGCCGCTGCGATCGCGAAATCGGCGGGCTGCGCGGTTGCGCCGGCCGGAGCAATGGCGGTGATCGTGGCGGCAAATGCGGCAAGCATCGCCGCAGGCTCCCGGCTCACCTCAGCCCTCCGGTGCGCGGAAAGCGTCGTGGCAACTCTTGCAGGCTCCGCCGAGGTTTCGTGCGCTGACCTTGACGGCTGCTTCATCCTTGGCGGTGACCGCTCGCTGCAGGTCATCGGCCGCCTTGGCGAATGCATCCTGATTGGCTCTGAACTTTGCCGGCTGCGCCCAGATATCCGGTTTGGCGCGTGTCTTCACGCCCGCCTGAGGCCCACTGCCCTGAGGAAACCATTCATACTGACCGCGCGAGGCATTCCGGATCTGGCGCACGGATTGCGCCAGCAGCACCCACTGAACATCGCCGCGCAGACCATCGTTCACCGCTTTGAACGCCGCCCCAAGCTCGCGGTAATTGTCCACCCTCGATCGGATCGTATCGGCAGGTGCGGCAATCAGGGGCGTGGCGATCGCAACCAGCGCCAGCATAGCTGCGCCCGTCGGCCAAATGGCTCTCATGGCATTCTCCCGTCCGGCTATTTTGTCGTTGGGAGGAATATTGATTCAATTTTTGAACTAGTCAATCGCTACGTTGAGTATTTTTTTGAAAGTCGGGAGATTTTCCGCGCAGCCTTAGACCGTTGCGCGCAATCCTCAGAAGCGCGCGGAATTCCGACGTCCCTCAATCGACATTCGTCACAAGAGAACTGCGGCGGCTAAATTCTCGCGCACATTATCCTTGCAAGGATGCACGACGGTCGCGGCCGGCGGCAAATTTCCGACCGTGACCGGCGCAAAAAACTACGGCCAAAAATGAAATTATCCGCGCACCTCTTCCCGGAATCAAAAAACTCCGAGGCTGACGAAGTGCACGACCTTTCTGCCTTCGTTGACGTAAGCGTAGGTCTGAGCGCTTTCGTAGATCAGAAAGTCTCCTGACCTGATGGTTGCATTGCCATCGGGTTTTTCAAGCCGCAGCTCTCCTTGCGAGACTATGATGATCTGTCGCCATCCATCAGGATCGGGATCAGCCGGATATCGCTCCCCAGGAGCAAGACTCCATTCCCAAAGCTGCGTTTCGCGAACTGCCGGAATGCTCGCACGCAACAATCCCATGCTTGCCTTGTCCACGCCGCGCCAAGTCACAGCATCGATACGTTCTTTACGCGTAGCAGGATCCGCGATCATCGCCGCGAGACTGACATTGAGCGCTTCAGCCAGCCTCTCTAGATTGGACAGGCTGACATTGGCATCACTGCCTTCCAGATTGACGATCATCCGCCGGCTGACCCCGGAAGCCTTCGCAAGCCCTTCCTGGCTCAGCCCTGCTGCCAGACGGATCCGCCTGAGGTTGCTGGCGACGTGTGCGAGGACGTCGCCTCGGCCAACTTGACTGTGCAATATACTGCTCATAGACGCGCATTATGATGCATCAACCACTGTCCCGTAAAGTGGCGTTCTCACGCCAGGAGTTGGCCTTGATTGCGATCACTTTCCTGTGGGGCGGGACTTTTCTCATTGTCCATCTCGCTGTCCAGCAGGTCGGCCCCCTCTTCTTTGTTGGCGTCCGGTTTCTGACCGCGGGCGCGCTTAGCCTGGTCTTCTTCCACAAAGCGCTTCTGGGCGTGACCCGGACCGAGCTCGTTGCAGGCAGTATGATCGGCGCGTCGATCTTCTTGGGATACGCGCTTCAGACATTCGGGCTGCAAACGATCAACAGCAGCACCTCTGCTTTCCTGACTGCACTTTACGTCCCCATGGTACCGCTTCTGCAGTGGGTGATCATGCGCCGCCGCCCGAGAGCAATGACTTGGCTCGGCATTTTCCTCGCCTTCTCGGGTCTTGTTTGCCTCGCCGGTCCTGGTGTTCTCCATATCGGGCTTGGCATTGGCGAACTCGCGACTCTTGTCAGCGCCGCGGCGATTGCAGGCGAGATTCTGCTCATCGGGCAGTTCGCGTCCCAAGTTGATAGTGCGCGGATTACGACCATCCAGCTCCTTGTTGCCAGCGCACTCTCATTCCTCGCGATGCCGTTCGCGGGGGAAGCTATTCCCACTTTCGCCTACACGTGGGCTGCGGCTGCGCTGGGCCTCGGGATCATGAGCGCGATAATCCAGTTGACTATGAACTGGGCACAGAAGTCCGTCTCACCTGCACGGGCAACAATCATCTATGCCGGTGAGCCAGTATGGGCCGGTATCGTTGGGCGTATTGCCGGCGATCGATTGCCGGGTCTGGCTCTCTTCGGCGCTCTACTCATCGTGATCGGTGTCATCGTTAGCGAGCTTCGGCCACGCGCCTCTGCCCAGCAAGGTTGACGCTGTTGAAGTTCCGCGAAGGACACCATCCCGGCACCAAGGCCAGGGCTTGGACTTTCTGAGCGAGATCGTGTCCCGGAGGATGGTGGAAATGAACTGCCAATCCCACTTATTTAGCCGTGAGGCTGAGTCCGCGGTCGGCTGCGCGCCCCGATTCAATCATTCGGCAGCTGCTTTGATGAACCTGAAAGCGGTCGGTCTGCGTTGCTACGCCGCTAGGATAGAATTGCCTGAACGATTGGCAGCTATCGGGAAGTCCTTGAGCAGGCGCTGAATGACAGAAATGTTGGGGTTAGCTGCCATTCGCGTCGAAGGGGTCACTATAGCCAATTACGCGCGTGCGCCCCTCATCGACCTTAAGTGGAAAGCGACCAACCGTAGCAAGGACTGCGGACAGGTCAGCTTCAAACTCTAGCCACTCGATAGCTCGAAGTGCTGTGGGGCCGAACTCGATCGTATCCATATAAGCGCGAGGGCAACGAAGATCGGGAGGAAACCGCATGGGACGATCCTCGGGAGTATCGATGAACTTCACGATCATACGCCCTAAATCCGGTCGCGCCGCCTGGACGACTTCGAACAGCTTCCGCCATTTCGTGTCGGACATCAAAGCGGTAGCGAAAAGTTGCCGTGCCAGACGCCCTTCCACCTGCGGATTGTGATCTGTCGGCTGTGCCATCGTCGAAGGATGCCGTTCTCGTCGAATTTTCGCAACGTCGGCGAGTACAGTCTGGCAGACTTCAGATCGAAATCCTGCGATTCCACCATTCCGCCTTTGGAAAGCCGCGCTGGGCAGAGCTCTATGATCTGCTTGCCGGGGAGAGCGGACATTAGCGGCGGTTCGGGTTGTTAGGGTTCGACGCACGTCGTTTCCACAGACCCCGTATGAATCGGGTCAGATTTATGATGGTCACAATGACGAGCATCCGCCAAAGCCATATGCTCGACACGCCGTTGAAAACGGCAAAATGGACGCCAGCCCAGAAAAGGCCGAAGAATGCTAAGCCGCCTACCCAAAGGTAAATTGAGTTTCGCGCGTCCGTGCTCACTTCTCTCGTCTCCGGCATTTTAGGGCAAACTACGCTATCAGCTCGATGTCCGCAAAGTTGGCGTGTCCGGAACAGCCGGTTTCAGATTAAATCCCTAGATAACTGCCATTCCGCTTTCGTGAGCGCTGTGCGGTGTCGCTGATGACCGGGCTTGGCTGACATAGAGCGACGTCGAACGCATCGACGCATCACACTGACAATGATAACACATTTGTCATGCAATTTCACGACGGCGTCATCACTTACCAAGCCAACCGACTTCGGTTCGTATTGGTTGCGCTTTTTTTGGCCCCTATCACGTTCGGCATTCTTGCTCTGGCATATGATGCCGTCATCCTGGGTGACAGAAAGATGAGCAATGCTTGGGTAATGCTATTTATTGCTCCAATTTTTCTTTGGATCGATTACGTTATTTTTGCAAAACTACGTTGGCCTCCAAAAATGGAAATCTCTCTGCGAGGCATCCGTTGGGAAAATCGCTCAATGCGTGAGCGCGAAACCGCCTACAACTGGCAAGAATTCGATGGCCCGGAAAAAAGCTATGGCAGTCAGGGAGTTGAATTGCTTCAGATCATCGAAAGGGCGACTGGTCGGAAGCTTAGATTGCCTCCGAGCCACTTTGGGGCAACCTACGAAGAAATGTCAGCAGTTATTTCAGCTGCTAGGAATGGAGAGCTTGTCTCGCCAACGCAGTGGCGATCTCAGCACCCTCAGCACCTCTTCAGACGATGGTTATTGAATTGGGGTCTCCCGATTGGGGCCGCTATGGTGTTTGTTGCAATTAAATTGGTGCTCTGAGCGCTTGATGCAATACTCAATGATCGCAATATTGGGGGAAGCGGGCACGCTATTTCAGGTAGCGAACTACCGCGCGGCTTATGAAAAAGATGGCTATCACAATGAATAGAGTGGGCAAGAAGATCGGGATGCGATCGATGAGTTCGTTTCGCTTCGGCCCTGCATCGCCCATCGCACGGGCCAGATCGAGTATCAGGACGGGTACGCCAATGGTCGCCGCTGAAATGCAGCCGGCGCGATCTTCGGGCGGCAAGCCTTCGTAACTCTCACTCATGACTACCGCCTACTACGCACATCAATGTCCGCAACGCCGGCGTGTCCGGAAAGGCGACTTTCGGATTAAAGTCCTAAAAATCTGCCATTCCTCTTTGCCGGCGGATGCAGTCATTTCTCTGCTGCCGGCAAATCCACTGTCACTGAGTGGGTCTGGACGGGAGTGAAAATGAAAAGCGCAGCGCTGATCAGCCCGAATACTCCCCAAACGTATCTGCGTGTGCGGAAATCAATCACGGCTTTCACAGCGCAGTATAGGGCACCTGAGAGTGAAGCGAGCGTCCAAAGAAGTAAGGTCGTCATGTGGCCTTCTATATCCGACCTGCTTGGAGCCGCAACGTCCGCTAAGTTGGCGTGTCCGGAACGGCAGGTTGCCGGTTAAAACTCTGAAAATCCGCCATTCCGCTTTGTTGGGGAAAGCGGCTTGGCAGTTTTCCGAGCTGCTGTGAGAATTACCGTCGCTTTGGGTCCAGATGCATTAGTCTTCTCAACAAAAATCGGGGGCTTGGTATTTTTTTCGGTACGGTGAATTCCCTGCACCCAATAAACCTATGCATTCTGGCGCTTCATTTGCGGAAATGAAATCTCCGTTTCGGATTACACCAATATACCGCCAAGTATCAGATCGCGTGTCACGTTCCTTGTATCGGCTTCCATTAAGTGCCTCAGGAGAGCTGTCCTGAGGCAGAGCGAAGAACGCATCACTGCCACCTTGCTCAATGGCCACCAGTTGATTTGTTGGCGTGAGATATATGTTGGTAAGTTGATGATCGTTTGCGGCGAACATCGTATCCGATGCGCTACCACCCTTGTTCCTGACGGTTACTGTCCATTCGCTAGAAAAGAGACCCATCTCGACCCTTACGGAGTTCACACCATCCGGTAGGGTTTGGAAATCGCGGCTATCACATGCCCCGAGCGCTGCCATCATAAATGAGGTGAGGAGCGGAGAGAGGATGGGAGGTCTTTTTCTCATAGCGCCAATTCTAATTCGCAGCGGGTTTCAAGCATAATAAGACGAATCGTTAACGACCGCTTCGTTGGCGCGTCCGGAGTGGCAACTTTCAGATTGAAAACCTGAAAATCGGTCATCCCGCTTTGTCGGAAGATGCGGACGTCACTTTATTCCACGCAATAGTTGGATGAGGTCGCAGGTTTGGCCCAAACCACATTGCGTATCAGATAGGCTGGTCGACCAACATCGTCGCGCTGCCGATAGTCGGGCTTCCCTTGAATTTTGACGCAAATATCGAGGGTACCAGTCTGAGGGGCATTATTACGAAGCCCCAGCTTTTCCATTATATTGGGGGCATCAAGCAGCGGGATGAAAGCCTCTTCGCCACCACAGTCTCTAGTAAAGAGCATGCTCCCTTCCCAAAAATATCGAAAAATTCCCACCACCTCTGCACAAGCACTTGGTCGCCCGTGTCGTGCCGACTTCGCATATGCGGCATCGGACCCAAAGCCCATCAAAGAGACGGCTGCAAGGCAGGCAAAAAGACGCATGAATTTCTCATAGTCCAGTCTGACCACAGTGTACGATCAGAGGCAATTTCTATGTCCGCAGCGCCGGCTGTCCGGAACGGCAGGTTTCCGATTAAAACGCTGAAACCCTGACATTCCGCTTGGTTGGGGCAACTGGACGTCAACGCGCAGATCCAACTCTAGAGCAAGCTGCAGCGTTCAATACATAACTATCGAACCAAACACTCCCTTTGCCGCGCCCCACCTCGTGATCCCGGCGAGCACAATGGCTGTACCCACGTGCGGTCATGTACCTGTCGATCAGAGGCTCATCAAACGTTGAATCCGCAATGAATCCGCCAGCGATGATAGAGAAAATGAAGAGGAATTGCGGCCCCTTTTTGGTGATGTCGGCCTTCAATGCCATTCCGATGCTGGCGATCACGAAGGCACATCCCACCATGAATACTGTTCTCAGGCCGGCTCTATCAATATCGATGGCCGGAACTTGAGCATTTGCTGCTCGGATACCGGACATGAGCAATATGATCCCGCCGCCATTAATCTCGCCCACTAGGTCATTTATAAAGAGGAAGAATCCTACAATCCCTACAGCTGTGTAGAGAATTGTCCGCCGTTCCCTTTCGCCTATGTATCGATCTTTTTCATGCTCCATAAAGGCATTGGTGCATTATCGGCAGGGCTTCGAAAAGACGGCCTCTGAAGTTGTCCAGATTCCGTTTAGTTGGCGTGTCCGGAATGGCCGGTTTCAGATTAAAACTCTGAAAATCCGCCATTCCGCTTTGCCGGGGGTTTGCTGCCATAAGTTCTAGAACAGCTTCTCCATCCGTTCACGGTCGTGGTCCAGAAGCCAATCGGCGAAATCGGCGTGAATTCCATGAAGCTTGGCTGGCTCAAATGCAATCACGTCCATTCCTCGGTCGTCGTAGACATGCAGCATCACAGATTCAAAAGGATCAAGTAGGAAGGTTACGACCGGAGCGCTCGGATAGATGGGCATCTCGCAGGCAATGGCGTGCCAAAGAATGGTGTCGCGAGCCAACTTGTCTTGACCCAGATCATAGCTGCGCAGTGTCCATAAATACGCCTCGTCATCTGGATCAGGATAAAGCGTTGCCTGCCATTCGCTTATCAGTGGCCTGTCAAATCCCGTGGACTGCAAGGCGGCAAATCCGTCCGTCACTTCCTCAGGAAGTCCTGCTGGAAATGGCACTTGCCCATTCCAAGCAACGACTGCCACGCAGTTCTCGGTGAACAGCGTATCAGCTATGATAGATGCTCGACGATGGGCTTGAAGAAAGCGAGGAACTTGCTGGACGGTATTATCGAACTCTTCGCCGCCCAACTCGAATCGCAGGCGAGCCTCCCCGTCGACAAAGTGCGTCGCCCACAAGCTCGACCATAGATGCTCAATTGAGGCTGTATTCATAGAGTTAGGTAGCCAGATGGTACGACAGATTGCAACGACCGTAACGTTGGCGATATTGGAACGGCAGCTGTCTCCCCTTCGCGATCCGAAAGCCGCCGGTCTCTTCACGGCCAGCCTTCGGCGCTCAGAATGGTAAAGTGGGCAGCACCGCAATGATAACTAGCCGGGCCGTGAGCACGAGTTCCGCGCTGGCGTAGGGTGTCGTTGCCCGCGCCACGTTGAAGCCGGTGGACCAGATCAGAACGAAAAGTGTCCGCGCTAACAGTTGCATGGCGTCGCTCTTTGCAGGTCGAAGGGGCGTGGGTCGAGGGTAGGCGTGACGGTCAGGGCACACCGCGCGCCACCACGCCTGCGGCGGCCTCAGATGCATTGCAGATCGGTCAGCGTTGCGCGCACCGCTTCGAGGAGCGGCGTGCGGGGCTCACCGCCCAGTGTCGCCACGAGCCGGTCATTGGCCATGTGGACCGGCTGCCGCCAGAGATAGCGCATCTCCATCATTTCACGCGGCGTAGTCGCCACCAGCGCGGCGATGCGAAGTAGCCACCATGGCAGCGAACGGATCGGCACAACGGGATCCCCGAGCACGCGGGCGATGGCCTGCACCATCTGGCGCCCGTCATGGTCCCAGTGCCCCTCCATGTGAAATGAGGCGAAGGCTGGCAGATCCGTGCGCTCCAGCAGCCCGACCATGGTTTCGGCGACGTCGGGCAGATATGCCCATTGGTGGCCGACGCCTCGCGTGCCCGGATTACGAATGGCCTTGGGACGGCCCCCGGGAGCCACCATGCCCTGCCCGAACCAGTTGTTCGCCGCACCAGGGCCGAAAAAGTCGCCCGCCCGGACGATGAGCGCGCTGCACTTCCCCTGTTCCGCCGCGATGCGGAGCCGCTGCTCCATCTCCACGCGGATCAAGCCTTTCCGCGTCTTCGGCGTCTGCGGTGCGTCCTCTACAATGTTCGGGAACACGGTCGGCCCGTAATTATAGATCGTCCCCGGCAAGAGGATGCGGGCGCCGATGATAGATGCGGCGCGGATCGTGTTGTCCAGCATCGGCAGGACAAGGCGATCCCAGTCGCGATAGCCCGGCGGGTTGACCGCGTGGACGATGACCGACGCGTATTGGGCGGCAGATGCAACCGAAGCGAAATCCATCGCATCCCCCATCACCGCCCCGCATCCTTCCGGGAAGTCGACATCGGCGCGGCGGGTCAGCGCCTTGATCCTCCAACCGCCAGCGATCAGACGATGCATCACGGCGCCGCCCACTCCACCCGTCGCACCCAGCACCAGGGCTGCTTTCTTCATCGTTCGCCTCCTTGTTTGTCTGGAGGCAAGATGACGCCGATGCAGGTAAACGGGAATTGTCGTATGGTGTGCATCCGCTATACGAAAATAGATGACCAAGGAACCGAGTTGGGATGTCTACCGCAGCTTTGCCGCGGTGCTGCAGCAGGGCTCGCTTTCGGCTGCGTCGCGCGCGCTCGGCATGACCCAGCCCAGCATTGCCCGCCACATTGATGCGCTGGAGCAGGCGATCGATGCCAAGCTGTTCATCCGTTCGCAGCGGGGTCTGTCAGCGACGGATCACGCGTTGGCGCTGCGCCCGCACGCCGAAGCGCTTGTCGCCGCGGCGGAGGCGCTCCGCAGATCCGCCGAAGGCGCGCCGGGGATGCCGGAAGGCACGGTGCGCATCACCGCCAGCCAGGCGGTGGGAACGCACCATCTGCCGGCGATCCTGACCGGCCTGCGACATGCGCAACCCAGGCTGCACTTCGAGCTGGCGTTGACCGACGACCTGGACGACCTGCTGCAACGCCAGGCCGACATCGCGATTCGGATGGCACAGCCAGAGCAGAAATCGCTGGTGGCGAAGCGCGTGGGATCCGTCCGACTGGGCTTTCACGCACACCACAGCTATCTCGAGCGAAGAGGTTGGCCGAACCGGATCGGAGAGCTGCGCGAACACGACCTGATCGGCTTCGATGCCGAAACGCCATTCACCCGGGCAGGGATGCGCCATTTGCCGGGGATCGAGCGCTCGATGTTCGCCCTGCGCGTCGACGACGCGGCGGCCCAGTTCGAAGCCATCCGCGCGGGTTTCGGCATCGGCATTTGCCAGACCGTGGTTGCCGGGCGCGATCCAGATCTTTGTCGCGTGCTGGCAGACGCATTCGATCTGCCTCTGCCGGTTTGGATCGTGATGCACGAAGACCTGCGAAACGGCAGCCGCTATAGGTTCACGTTCGACGCGCTCGTCCAGGCATTCACCGGGATTACGCAAGCTGCATAAGGCGCGCGACACTCTCGGTTGGTGACGGCTGTTGAGGCTAGGTCTTCCAATCAGGTCCCTTCAAGTGATCCGGAAATCTGATCGTCCGCAATGCCTGATCGACAGGTTTCACCAATGGCGGCTTATCCCAGAAACGGGCGGTCCGTAGCGATGAGGCGAACGGCGAATGTTGGTCGGGAACTGCCGGAATAGCGGACAGTCCGCACCTGGGCGTCGAAATTTGGCGGCTTTACGGAAAGAATGGGGCGTGGCGAGGCGGCCCCACGCGCCCCTCCCGCGAAGCGGGTTCGTGCATGGGTCGCAACCCGCCGTAAGCGCCCTGCCCGGCTTAGCTCGAAATCCGCCGACATGGCAGTCGTCCAGAATCCAAAGCGTCCTCCTTAAAACGAGACCTCCGTTAAGCAGGCTTTCCAGGCGTCACGCCGCTCTCGATGTTTGCTTTCGCAACCTCCGCGGAAACGTCCTCGTGAAGCTGGCCGAACTACTGCTCCCCGTGATAGCGACAACGTTGCCTTCGATAGGCACGTTCATCTTCAAGGCACGAACATCCTCTCACCGCCCCTTAGAGGACAGCATCCTGCTGGCTTTGGCGCCAGCGGGTCCGCACGAACCGGACCGTCTCTTCAGCCAGTTCCCGATCCTCCGGCGTGCCGCCCATGAACCCACCATGGGGCATGGCCTCGAAAACATGCAACTCGGTCACCACATCAGCCCGCCGCAACGCGCGGTGAAGGCGTACGGCATTGGACAGAAAAAGGTCGCGTGTGCCGGTCTGAATGAATGTGGGTGGCAGTCCCGCAAGATCGCCGAACAACGGAGAAAGATAAGGATGCGCGAGATCCACGCCGTCGGCATAGAGTAGGTTCGCCGACATGAGCGAGCCGGGCAGCACTACGTCGACCATCCGGTTCACCTGGAAGCTGTCGCCTGATTCGGTGAGATCGACCTCCGGCGACAGAAGAACGAGGCCTCCGGGCATCGGGAGCCCCTCTTCCCTTCCGCGAAGCAGCATCGCAACAGCGAGGTTACCGCCGGCCGACCTTCCTCCGATCACGATATTCTTGGGTTCGTGCCGCTCCAGCACATGGCGGTAGGTCACCAGGCAGTCGTCGAGCGCTGCGGGATAGGGGTGCTCCGGCGGTGTGCGGTAATCGACGCCATAGCATCTGACGCCGTGTTGGTCGGCCTGCATACGAGCACCTTCGCGACATGCGTCGCCCCCGCCGAACACGAGCGCGCCGCCGTGTAGGTCGACATAGGCGCAATCTGACCGAACCAGGTCCTCGGGCGTAGCGAGGTGAATCGTGGTCTCGCCGATTTTGATCGCTGCGAGGCTTGCGCGAACGGTGCCACCTAGGTCTCGAACCGAGGATGCATATTGCAGGTTGGCTGCCGTCTTGAGGCCGCGCCAGGCTTCCTTCGCGTCGGGGGCAGGCATGTCGTACAATGCATTCACGGGTATGCCGTCGTCACCCACGAGACGCTGCAACGCCGCCTGTGCTTCCAAACTGATTGATTGTGGGACCGGCACCAATTGCCTTTCCCGCATGACACCTCGTTTACTGTTACTCACGTTTCATTTTCCCCCACGGGCGTCGGCCTGCTCTTCGCAGTCGAGCGATGCGATACGTCGCTGCGGCCATCTCCTTTAGGAGAAACCGCGATCTAAAGGCCGCTCGCCGCCATTCCTCCATCGACGCGGAGATTTATGCCCGTGATGTAGGCGGCGAGCGGGCTAGCGAGAAAGGCAACGGCAGAGGCGATTTCCTCTAGGTGGCCGACCCGCCCCATTGGGACTTGGGCGAAGAGCGGCAGAACTGCCCGCTCGATCTCCTCCCAAGGTGCGTCTGCCTTTGCCAGTCCACGATCGGCTGCTGTTTCCCGGAAACGCTTATCGAACGTGTCGCTGTGGATGGTGCCGGGCGAGATGGCATTGACCGTTATCCCGTCGCCGGCCGCGGCCTTAGCCAGCGAGCCCGTCATGGCGTTGATCGCAGCCTTGGCGGCTGAATAGTCGCCCGCGCCGGCAGGCGGCACAGTGGCCGCCAAACTGGAAATGTTGATGATCCGGCCCCACTTCGCAGCCTGCATCCCGGGAAGCAGCCGCGTAATCACGCGAAGGGCTGTCAGGACGTTGCGATCATACGCAGCAGCCCAGTTGGCAGCCTGCGCGCCGTTCCACGCCCCCTTATTGCCCCCCGATCCGCCCGCATTGTTTACCAGTATGTCGATCCTCCCGCTGGTCGCCTCGGCCTCCTCGGTCAGCCGCTGCACGTCGCTCTCCGAAGTCAGATCACCGATGACGAAACGGGCGCGCCACCCCTCGTTAATAATGGACTGCGCGACGCTTTCAGCTTGAACGCCATCGCGGCCGTGAACGATGACGGTCGCGCCCTCCTGAGCGAGCTTCCGAGCAATTGCGGCGCCGATCCCCTTGCTGCTGCCTGTGACCAGAGCCGTCTTGCCGTCGATTTGGAGATCCATGTCGAGAGTCCGTTTTTTGACCGTTGATGAATGCCTTGGCTTGATGCGCTACCCCTGAGCTGAGCCCTCCCGCATCGGAGGTCTGTTTCGATCTACGCGATATGCTCAGAAAGACTTGATGCAGCCGGGCAATCCGGATTGTCGTTATTTTGGCCAGCTCTTCATGGCCTGGCGGGCGATCTGCTCCAGCACGTCGAACGTTGCGCCCGATGCGGCGCGGACGGACATTCCGTCATGAACGGTCGTGATGAAGGCGGCGAGGCCAGCGGGATCGGCGTCGGCTGCAAGGTCGCCAGCGGCCCTTGCCTGCTCGAACCTATCCCAGAGCGCCAGCTCATTCGCCTGCCGGCGACGGGCGAGCGCGAACGGCACGTCCTCGTTACCCGGCCCAGCCGAAAGGCCTCCTGCCACTAAAATCCTGGCGCCCTCCTCGGGATTGGTAAGGCCCTTCGCGGCCTCTATGAGCCACGCTTCGGCAACCTCCCGCGCTGTTGGCGAGGCGAGGACGCGCGCGCGCGCTTCACCCTGACATAGGACGTGATGATTGAGGACAGCCTCGAAGAGACCTCTTTTGCTTTGGTACGCCGCGTAGATGCTTGGCGGCGTCAAAGACATTGCGGACGACAAAGCGGCCATGGAAGCCCCTTCGTACCCATGCGAAATGAACACCGCCATGGCCCGGTCCAACACGTCGGATTCGTCAAATTCGCGGGGCCGGGCCATCTGAACTCCATTATATAATAATCACTATATAATGGAGTAGCGAGTGCGTCAAGGTTATATAGCGATCCTTATATAACGAGATCCTCGCATCGTCAGTTTTTGGTGAAGGACGGCGGCCCGACACTCACCTCCAAGGCGCGGTTGCGGCCAGTATCAGGACATGCTTGCGCCAAGACGTAAGCGCATAATGCGCCATCGAGATACTTGAAGGGTGATGAAGCTGATTGGCGAACGCGCTCTGCCTCGCGCCGCTGGCAGGGAAGTCGCACTCAAGGAGCGCGCCCTGGACTGGTCAGGCGGGCAGCACTACGCTCTTTCCTCCATCTGCCATTGCGACGGATCCAACCATGAAGCTCGCTTCGTCGGATGCGAGGAAGGCGATTACCTTGGCTATCTCCTCAGGTTGCGCGGCTCGTCCGATGGGTGCGTGTTTGCCATAGTCGGCAAGCGCCGACGGGCCGTCCTCGTGGATGAGATTGAGGATATTTGTCACGGTATCCCCAGAGCCCACCGCATTCACGCGAATGCCATGGCCTATCGCTTCCACCGCCAGAGTTCGGGTGAACTGAGCAAGCGCGCCTTTCGACGCCGCATAAGCCGAGATCGAGGGGAATGTCTGGAAGCAGGCATAGGACCCCACATTGACGATTGCGCCGTTCCCCTTCGGGATCATCGCCCGCATTGCCTCCCGCGAATGCAGGAACACGCCTCGAATATTGACGGCGAAGATTCGGTCCCAGTCGTCGAGGGTCGTGTCCACCACCAGCTTGTTGATGATGATACCCGCATTGTTGACGAGGATGTCCAATTTTCCAAACCGCTCGATCGCTGTCGCCACAGCCACACAGGCAGCGCTTTCGTCCGCCACATCGGCGACAACAGGGATGATCCCGAGCCGGGCAAGCGCCTTGACCTCTGAATTGCGATCCTCGGCGATTACAGATGCGCCGCGTGCATGTAGCAGTTCCACGGTCGCGCGGCCAATACCGCTAGCGGCACCTGTGACGATCGCGACTTTGCCCGCAAAATCTCCAGCAGTGATCTTCGTATCCATATCGGCCTCCAATGATGTCGAGAACATCATTTGGAGCGGCCGTGCCATAACGTTAATACCGCACATTCCGGATGAGTTGTTCGGTCATTCCGATACAATCGCTCAATGGTTTCCCACCTCACGCAAGGCTGTGATGAAGGCCTTCACTGCGGCGGACCGATGACGATGTGGCGGGTAGTAGAGTGCAAAACCCGGGAAAACGGCGGAATAGGCCGTCAGGATTGGTGCAAGACGTCCGGCGGCAATGTGCGGTTCGACCTCGCTCTCGAGCCAGAACGCAACACCCGCGCCGGCGATCGCGGCATCGAGTGCTGCCCGCTGATCGTTGAAGGTCAAAGGGCCAGATACTGGTACGGAGAACCACGCACCATTTTCGCAGAACTCCCAGTTGTACAAGGCTGCATGGCCCGGCCAGCGGAAACCGATGCAAAGATGATCGCGAAGCTCACGCGGATGAAGCGGCACGCCATATTCGTCGAGATAGGCCGGGGCGGCGACAGCAATCTGCCTCACATTGGGCTGAAGATGAAAGGCGATGACATCCTGATCCAGCATTTCTCCAAGCCGTATCCCCACGTCGAACCGCTCCGAAACGATATCCACGCCGGAGTCGTCGATCTGGACCTCCACACTATTTCTGGGGAAGCGGCGAACGAACCCTGGCAGAAACGAACGCAGGAAGAGTTCATACCCCAGGCGTTGTGCGTGAACACGCACCACCCCGGTGACCTCTCTCCCCATAGCGCTGGCTTCGCTCAAGGCAGCCTCGATCTCCTCGAAGGCCAAACCGAACCGTGCGGCAAGACGCTCGCCCGCGGGCGTGGGACTGACACTACGCGTTGTTCTGTTGAGCAATTGCACGCCGACAAGGCCTTCCAGCCGGCGGATCGTCTCGCTGAGCGCAGAGCGTGACACTCGAAGGTCTCTGGCCGCGGCAACGAAACTGCCTTGATCGATAACGCAGCGCAATGCGCGCAGGTCGGAATAATACCGGTCGGACATGGGCTTGCCTAACACAGGAGGTCGCCTAAATCGAAACCCACCGGGTAGTCGCGAGCACGATTGCTCATGCCGCCAAGCCAGAAACGCCTTGGATGAACAGTATGTCGGCGTTTAGGGACCGAAGACCTGCAAACGGCTGGACGCTTCTGCGAGGGTGAGAGGCAGATGTTATGATCCATCCCCAGGCAGTAGCCGATGAGCAGCATTCGGATCATCAGTTCCGGGTCAATCGAAGGACGAATGTGACGGGCTGTTCCGTGGAGGAAGCCATGCGCCTGCTAGGCGGGCGGTGGCGCTTGCTCATCGTCTCCTATCTGCTCGATGGGCCGAAGCGCTTCAGCGAACTGCGCCGCTGTATCCCCGGCATCTCGCAACGCATGCTGACGCTCGATCTTCGTGCGCTGGAAGAAGCGAGACTGGTCAGTCGCCGCGTTTTCGCGACGGTGCCGGTGACGGTCGAATATGATCTGACCGAGGATGGCCAACGCCTTGTGCCAGTGGTCGAGGTCATGCGGCAATTCGGCCTCTGGCTCAAGGATCGGCCAATCGGCAAAACCTAACCAACTGAACAGCGGAACTGGCCGGAATGCCGATTCTTCACGGCATAGGGTGGCGCGACAATTGATACATGAGGTGCTGAGCAGCAAAGCGCCCCAAGTCGGTCATTCAACGTCCAAATGCGCGCTCAGCAAACCGGCCATGCGGGAAACCACCTGATTGTCGAATATCCGTTTGCTATGTCTCGCGAGCCGACTGTCGTGTGACACGACGCCGCATCAGCAATAGAACTTTAAGCTGATTCCTTCATACGACCAACGGAAGCGGCGGAGAAATCCAAGCTATTCAGGATACGGAGGTTGTCTTGGTTTGGGGAATGAACCACCCGCCCGGAAGCAATGGCTTCTTTCTTCCGGGTAAATTCGAAGGTTCGGCTGGAATTTCCTCCGATGGTTGGCGAGAGCGCCTCAAGCGCCACTTTGCAGATCAAATGCCTTTGGGCGAACAGGCGATCTTTCAAGATGAAAATCGCTCGGGCGCACATAGGTATGCCTGCCACGCAGTCAACAAGTTTTCCATGCGTCGCGAGTTCTTCGGCTCCGCACACGAGGGAGCGGACGAATGCATACGGGACCACGAAAAGCCTCTCTATTACATCAAGGATACTAGCGGAAACTTCAACAAGCTGGCCTCGCTCGCCACGTTCAGCGGGCCGGTTCTGACAGTGGATGAAGCTTTGAAGTCATTCATCGACTGGCTGGAACCCGGAGTTCATACCTTCGTGCCAATTGAAGTCAGAAGGGATCGAGATCCTGAACCGATCGGCAGCCGATACATTCTTGTGGTAGAGAGGCGGATCGACAGTTTCTCAGAAGTGCAAAGTCGCCCTAATTCGTTCAGGATTACCCAGGATCGTCTTTCTGTGTCGCATGAGGAAAAAGCATCCCTGATGCGTCATCTTGCTTTCCGAAGAGAGATGATCGGAGATGCGCATTTATGGATCGAGCCGCGATTCTGCAGTTATTTGCTGTGCATGTCAGACAGGTTGCAGGCCGAGATTGCAGACGCTGGCCTGCGCGTTCCCCGGCATTGGCCAATGAAAGAAGTTTAGACAATTTGGTCTAAATAACGACCGTCTTTGCTCAAGTTCTCAAGGCGCGCGCTGTAGCCGCGGAACACATCACATATTTTGGTGTCGCCTAACAAAAATCACATGTTTTCCGGTAAACGACACGCGACCCCGCCGGGAACGTGCCTTGCGCACGATCTCTTGCCGCTTGTGGGGAGGCGAATGCGCGATACACTCTGTCTCGGATTGGAAAAGCGTCGCAACCCCTTGCGACATGGCTTAGCGGCAGCAAGTCGCTACTCAGCGCTCCAAACGCGACAGTCAGCTACCGTGAAGAGTTTCGGGCGCCGATAGGCGTACGAAAGTCTCCGAGGCACGAACCCGCGGGCCCCGCTCACTGGTCTATGGATATTTCGCTTTTGGGGCCGCCGGGATGGCGATGGAGCGGCGACGCGAGCGCCATTGAACGGACCGGTCGAGGTTGGTTTCGCCGTCTGACCGGGGGACGTCGAGGCGTTCCAGCAGCCGATCCGGTGTTTTCTGAGGAGCGCTCTGACCATTCGGCGCAAGGCGGGCCCATGGCCAAAGCGAGAGCGCGATGGCCCACGAGGGCCGCGATCCATGCCGGGTCATGGAACGGCTTCCCGGTGTTGCAGGGCTGCATGTGGCGGCGCGCGAGGTTGGCACCAGCGCGTGAATGTCTCGATGACGATCATGTGGCCGCCGCAGCAGGGGCACGGCGGAAGCGGATCGTTGGCGACCTCTTCGGCACAAGCCGTTGGCGAGGTGGCAACCTCGAGCAATTGTCGTGCGAGGGCGAGGCTTGCCTTGCGGGATGAGCCGGCAAGCAAGCCGTAATGTCGGATGCGGTGGAACCCGCGGGGCAGAACGTGGAGCAGGAAGCGGCGGATGAACTCATCGGCGGTCAGAGTCATGACGCGCTGACGCTCGGGACCATCGCGGCGATAGTCCTTGTAGCGGAAGGTCACGCCGGTCTCGTCGAAGCGCAGAAGGCGTTGGTTAGAGATGGCAACGCGGTGCGTGTAGCGCGACAGGTAGGCGAGCACGGCCTGCGGGCCGGCAAAGGGCGGCTTCGCATAGACGACCCAACGCTTGCAGCGAGTGGGCCTGAGATGCCGCAGGAAGGCTGTGCGCTCCGACAGATGGGTCATGGATCCGAAGAAGGAGAGCCGGCCCGCTGCGTGGAGTTGCATCAGCCGGGCCAGGAACAGGCGCCGGAACAACTTGCCCAGGACCCGTACGGGCAGAAGGAAGGCGGGGCGCGACGAGATCCACCGGGCATTGTCGGGCGCAATGCCGCCGCCCGGGACGATCATGTGCACGTGGGGATGATGCGTCATCGCCGACCCCCAGGTATGCAGGACGGCGGTGATGCCGATACGGGCGCCGAGATGCCTGGGGTTGGCGGCGATGGTCAGCATCGTCTCCGATGCGGCGCGGAACAGCAGGTCGTAGATCGCCGACTTGTTCTGCAGGGCTACCGCGGCGATCTCCGCCGGCAGCGTGAACACGACGTGGAAGTAGCCCACCGGAAGCAGGTCGGCCTCGCGCTCTTCCAGCCAGGTCCGCGCGGCGGCGCCCTGGCACTTCGGGCAGTGCCGGTTGCGGCACGAGTTATAGGCGATCCGCCAATGGCCGCAGTCCACGCAGGCTTCGATGTGGCCGCCGAGCGCGGCGGTGCGGCAGTTCTCGATTGCCGCCATGACCTTGAGCTGGGCCAGGCTCAGATGCCCGGCATGGGCAGTCCTGTAGCCGGGCCCAGCGCTGCGGAAGATATCGGCGACCTCGAGCGAGGCGCGCAACGGCTCAGCCGTCAGGTGCGACTGGTGGCGGAATGACGATCCCGAGCTTGTCGAGCGGGCTGACCACGGCATGGACGGTGCGTGTTGCCACCTTGGTGTAGAAGGCGGTGTTCTCGAGCTTGGCATGGCCGAGCAAGGTCTGGATGATCCGGATATCGATCCCGTCCTCGAGCAGGTGCGTGGCGAAGCTGTGGCGCAGCGTATGCGGGCTCACGTGCTTGGCGATCCCGGCGGACTGGGCAGCTTCGACGACCACGCGGTGAAGCTGCTTGGTGCTGATCGGCTTGAGGTAGTGCTGGCCGGGGAACAGCCATCCGTCGCGGTGCATCACGCCTTCACGGTGCCCGATCTTCCACCACTCGCGCAGGAGGGCGAGCAAGTCGGCCGAGAGCATGGCGTTGCGATATCGGCCGCCCTTGCCGCGTTCGACCCGCAGCAGCATGCGCTCGCTGTCGACGTCGCAAACTTTGAGCATCGACACCTCAGCCACGCGCAGTCCCGCGCCATAGGCAACGGCCAGCGCGGCGTGGTGCTTGAGGCATGTCGTGGCCTGCAGCAGGCGCGCGACTTCCTCGCGGCTCAGCACGACCGGCAATTTGCGCACGACCTTCTCACGATAGAGCCGCCGGGAGAGATCCGGTCGATCCAGCGTGTGCGTGAAGAAGAAACGCAGCGCGGCAACGACGCTGTTCATGGTGGGAGACGGCATGCCCCCTTCGCGCTGCTCGACCTGGAAACGGCGCAGGTCTTCCGCAGTCGCCTTGTCGGGAGGACGTCCAAGCCAAGTCGCGAAGCGTGCAACGTCGCGGATATAATTGCGCTTTGTCTCGATCGAGAAATGGCGCAGTTCCATGTCTTCGATCAGGCGCTGGCGCAGCGGGCTGATGGGGGCGGCGGAAATAGACTCGATCATCGTTCGGCTCCTTGGTTGAAAGGAGCCGGAATGCTCAACCTACCGCCCGCGACGCTCAATCCCCGGGCGACCCACGATCCGTGCAGGAACCTCGCCGATTACGCCCTCCGCGAAGCGGTTCGTGCATCGGCCAGTCATGCGTGCCGGAGAGGGGAAAGACCGTATGTTCGATTGGTGAAGGTGGCCCGCCCCCACGGTAAGCTAGGATCGGGGGTTGCGCCGGAAGGGCCAGCGCCGTGCCCCAAGCTTAAGCGAGGGCGGACCATGGAAGAGCATAGCGAACTTTTCGTCGGACTCGACACGTCAAAGTTGAAGATCTCGGTCGCAATTGCGGAAGGTGATCGGACTGGCGAAGTGCGGTTTTTTGGTGACATTTCGTCGGAGCCTGCATCTGTAGTCGCGATGGTGGCGAAGCTGGCAAAGCGCGGGGGCAGGCTTCACTTTTGCTACGAGGCTGGACCGACCGGATACGATCTCTATCGCCAGATCCTGGGGCTGGGTCATGACTGCGAGGTTGTGGCACCGTCACTTATCCCCAAGCGTCCCGGTGACAGGGTGAAGACAAACCGGCGTGATGCCTTAAGCTTGGCTCGGCTCCACCGTGCTGGCGAGTTGACACGAGTATGGGTGCCCGACGAAGCGCATGAAGCAGTACGCGATCTTGTACGAGCGCGCGAAGCCGCCAACGACGCGCTGAGAAAAGCACGCCAGCAGCTTCAGGCATTCCTGCTACGACACGGTCGGATCTACAAAGGCAAGGCGACATGGACAAAGATCCATCGTCGATGGCTGGCCAAGCAAAGCTTCACGCACCCAGCCCACCACATTGTGCTCGAGGAATATATGCGAGCGATCGAGGATGCTGAAGTCCGCTTGGAAAGGATCACCAAACAGGTTTCCGAGACGGCAGCCTCCTGGTCGATGGCCCCCGTCGTCAACGCCTATCAGGCGATGCGCGGCGTTGCATTCCTCACCGCTGTCACTTTTGTTGTCGAGATCGGGGACATACGTCGCTTTGACAGCGCCCCGCAGTTGATGGCGTATCTGGGGCTCGTGCCCTCAGAAAGTTCGACTGGGGAACGGGTGAGGCGCGGCGGCATCACGAAGGGAGGCAACATGCGGGCGCGCCGGGTGCTGGTCGAGGGCGCGTGGACATATCGCTTCCCGGCTAGAGTGAGCCACACGCTTCAAGCTCGCCTGGAAGATCTGCCAATCCCTGTGCGGGAAATCGCCTGGAAGGCGCAAGTCAGGTTATGCGCTCGCTATCGAAAACTTATGGCGGCCGGGAAGCGAAAGGCCGTCGCCGTAACCGCGATTGCGCGCGAGATGGCGGCGTTTCTTTGGGCCATTGGGCAAGAGGTCTCACCTGCCGCACAGGACTGAGGCGGACGCCTGCAATCATAGTAAGGAGAAAATCGAAGCCGATATCATCTGTTTGATGTACGAAGTTGGGGACAGGGCCCCGGTGGGGAACCCTCGCATCCGCTTTGTGGCGGACTATTAAAGTCTATGCCCGAACAAAAGACCGAGGCAGCCCCAGACGAACATACGGAAATGCGGTATCCAACCCGCGAATAAGAGTGTGCCAACCGTCGTCTAAAGCCCTGTCTCCTACTTCGTACACCAAACTTTACTTCCAAATTTCGTCGTCAGCGACGAAAGGAGACTGTCATGCCAAACGCTCTTGAAAACGAACATAAGAGCGGAACGTCCGAACCTGGCGTTCGAAAATTAACGGCTGAACGGCGACAAAGGGGCGGGGCGAGACGGCAGCAACGCGCCCATTCAAGACGTTAGAGCGCGGCTTTCCCGCGCCAGGAAGCAGGCATTTAGATTTCGACCGGGTCTGGAACATAACCGCCGTTCCAGCCAACGGTGCCGAAGGACTGGTATCGCTGACTTGGACGAACCCGCTCGCGCGGGAGGGGCGCATGGGGCGACGTGACCCTGATCATTCTCGCGCTGAATGTGACCAAGGTCACCAGCGACCACGAGGTGACGGATGGGTACGGGGGGGAAGTTCTCGATCCAGCGTGCATCGCTAGATGCGGCGCGGTCGCATTGGGTATGTCGGGGGAGGAAGATATGATCCGCCTCACAGTTGCATAAGGAATTGCCGGCAACTATAATTTAATATTATGGCTTACGGGAGTCGGATATGAAAATCTGGCGGTTGCAGGTCATCGCATTTACTGCGTTCAGTTTTCTAATCCCGAGTGAAAATGCACTCGCAAAGGCGAAAGAGCAATCGACAACTGAACTTCTGGTCAGCTTCGGCGCCGTCGCTGTATTCGGTGTAATTTTACTTATCGGATTTTTCGCGTCTGAGAATGCACTTGAAGATCCATCAAATCGCCGGGTGATTTTTCTGCACGAGCTTAATGGAGAAGCGCTGCTCTCCGGCGATGGTGACTGGATTCTTGTGGTTTACCGCCAATCAGGCAACGTCCATTACGCCAAGGAAAGCCGAAGCCCTCACGCGTTGCTGAACGAGGCTATCGCGACGTTCACGCGTGCGAAGATTGCCGAGTTGTCAATCAGAACGAATACACCCGATAAACTTCAGGTCCATCGGCTGTACCACAACCACAGGGGGAGCAACGAGGGCAAGAAGGTAGGGAGCTTCGTCATTCAACGCAAATGACGCCCCCATCTGCATTGATGCGCGCACTGGCCCCTACCATGACACCATGGCTCGGATCACCGGTACAGACGATCACCTTAAGAGGCTCCGCAGGATGACGGCGGGCATGCGGCGCGAGGCCGGGAAGCTCGTCTAAACGCCGGCGCGCCTTATTGTGGCGGCTCAAGAGGCCGTTAGGCCACGTCAACAAATTCCACCCTTAATGAATTTCCGCTTTCGGATAGCCCCGTAGATTGGCTGAATGGCAGAGAGGTCGAAGGATTTCGGGCGCTTGCGTACGAAATTCTAACATGGAGGAACCCGCGGGCCGCATAGGCTGGTCTATGGGGATTTGTGCTTTGGGGTGGTCTGGTTGGGGCCACCGCGCACGGTGCGACGCGGGCTAGCGCCGACGGTGCCGGGATGTTTCGGAAGTGTGGAGAGGGGCTTCCAGGGCGTTCGTTGGGAGCCGAGCCAGGTGGTCATAAGATGAGGCGCGTGCGGGGCGGTTGCCCGGCGTGCCGATCTGCCGAACCTGGAGAGGCGCAAGCCATGCCGGGTCATGGCGCAAGCATCCGGGCGAATGTGGGCGGCGGCGGCGCACGTGGCTGCCGCCAGCGGACGAAGGCCTCAATGATGACCATGTGGCCGCCGCAGCACGGGCACGGTGGGCGATAGTCTTCAGCCTGGTCGGGCTGCGGCTCGCTCGGCGCGACAACATCGAGAAGGTGACGGGCCAAGGCAAGCGACGTCTTGCGCGCGGAGCCGGCAAGCAGGCCGTAGTGGCGGATGCGATGGAAGCCCCGGGGCAGGACGTGGGTCAGGAACCGGCGGATAAATTCGTAGGTCTCAAGCGTCATGACGCGCTGACGATCGGCGCCGTCGCGGCGGTAATCCTTGACGCGGAACGTCACTCCATTCTCGTCGAAGGCGATGAGGCGGCGGTTCGAGATGGCGACGCGGTGGGTATAGCGCGCGAGATAGGCGAGCACCGCTTCGGGACCGGCGAAGGGCGGCTTGGCGTAGACGACCCAGGGTTTCTTGCGGACAGGGGCGAGGTGGCGCTGGAAGGCGGGCGGATCGGCGAGACCGGCCAGAGATCCGAAGAAGCCAAGCCGCCTGGCGCGATGGAGTTCGGCCAGGCGGGCGAGGAACAGGCGCCGGAACAGTTTGCCGAGTACACGCACGGGTAGAAGGAATGCGGGCCGGGAAGTGATCCAGCGTTTGCCATCGTGTGCGATGCCGCCGCCCGGCACGATCATGTGGATGTGCGGGTGGTGGGTCATCGCCGATCCCCACGTATGCAGGACAGCGGTGATGCCAATGCGGGCGCCGAGGTGTTTGGGATCGGCAGCGATGGTCAGCATCGTCTCCGATGCCGTCTTGAACAGCAGGTCGTAGACCAGGGCCTTGTTCTGTAGCGCGATGGAGGCGATCTCGGCGGGCACGGTAAAGACCACGTGGAAGTAGCCCACCGGCAAGAGATCGGCCTCACGCTCGGCCAACCAGGTGCGCGCGGCCGCGCCCTGACACTTGGGGCAATGCCGGTGGCGGCACGAGTTGTAGGCGAGACGCCAATGCCCGCAGTCCTGGCACGCTTCGATGTGGCCGCCGAGGGCTGCGGTGCGGCAGTTCTCGATCGCGGTCATGACCTTGAGCTGAGCGAGGCTCAGGTGTCCGGCATGGGCCGCCCTGTAACCGGGCCCGGCGCTGCGGAAGATATCGGCGACCTCGAGTGAGGTGCGCACGGTCTCAGCCGGGAGGGGCCTTGCCCTCCATCAGGGCCACAACCCTGTCGAGCGGACTGGCGACAGCCTGGATCGTGCGGGTCGAGACCTTGGTGTAGACCGCAGTGGTATCGATCTTGGCGTGTCCGAGCAGGACCTGGATGACGCGGATATCGACGTCCTGTTCAAGCAGGTGGGTGGCGAAGCTGTGGCGCAGGGTGTGCGGGCTGATGCGCTTGCGGATGCCCGCGACCTCGGCGGCTTCCTGGACGGCGCGGTGGAGTTGCCGCGATGAGATTGGATCGGTGTAGCTGCGCCCGGGGAACAGCCAGCCATGCGGGAACATCACCCCGCGCCGCTTGCCCTCGCGCCACCACAGACGGAGCAGTTGAAGCAGATGCGGCGACAGCATGGCGTTGCGGTCGCGCGCGCCCTTGCCCTGTTCAACCCGGATCAGCATGCGCTCGCTGTCGATATCGTCAACCTTGAGATGCGCGACCTCAGAAACGCGCAGGCCTGCACCATAGGCAACGCCAAGCGCGGCTTTGTACTTGATGCCGGGTGCCGCCTCGAGCAAACGGGTGGCCTCCTCGACACTGAGGACTTCGCGCATCTTGTCCGGGCGGCGTGTCGCGACCAGTGCGCGTGCCAAGTCCCGGCGCCGGAGCGTGACGGTGTAGAGGAAGCGCAACGCCGACACCGCGCCGTTTATGGTGCCCGCGCTGGCTCCGCTCTCGTGCTGGTGGATCTGGAAATTGCGCAGATCCTCTGCGGTTGCCGTATCGGGTGGTCGGCCCAGGTAGGCGGCGAAGCGCCGGACGTGCCGAATGTACTGGTCTTGTGTGCGCGGCAGCAGGCCTCGCATCATCATGTCGTGCTGCATGCGCTGGCGCAGCGGGCTGATCGGGGCAGAAGTGGAGATCGTAGCCATCGTGAGTTCCTCTCGTTCAAGGGAACTTCACTCTGGGACGGAAACCTCACCCCGACCAAAACCTCACGATATACCCCTGCCTCTCACCACGCACCCCTCCCGCGAAAGCGGGTTCGTCCATGTTGGGGGAAGCAGACACATTTTCGATGACGAAACGAAGGCTTTAGGCCAGTGTTCGGTCATGGCTGGAAGCATATTTGAGGGCCTTTCCCTCAAGGTCCGTATTATTTTTCTTTGCATGACGATGGGGGCAATCCTGGTCCCTGTGCTGCTGATCGCGATCTTTGCACGTTCTGAACCGATCAACCGAAACGCTGTTCTGGGTTGTTATACAGCGTCAGGCGTCCCGTCTCTCAAAGTCGGGGCGGTCGCGATCACGATTATAGAACCTGAACGACGCACCTTCAGTTATTCGGTAGAGCCGGACAAACAAGGGTACCACTTCACCGTAAGTCCGGCTCTCAGTTTGCGGCCCATTGGAGCGGGGCAATACGTGTTCGTTCGCGACGAACGCGGTATCGGCTTTTTTTGGCCTTTGCTGTCGAAGCGCTCCGATGACCCTCGAAACATGCGGGAGCCGAAGGATTACGGCGGGCGTTTTCAGATCATCGCCAAGGACGGCACCGCAATTAACTACGGTCGGACCGCAGACGAGGCGGGATGTAAGTAAAAGTCCGCTATGTTGGCGTCTCCGGAAGGGCAGGTATCAGATTAAAATCCTGAAAATCGGTCATTCCGCTTCGTCGGGATTAGCGGACAGTCCGCTCACAAGCCGCCAATGCTTCCGCAGCGAGGCTGTCTGCGTAAGGCTGATCCGAAGGCTGGCTCCATACTTTCAGGTCACCGATCAACGAAGGATCGGCACAAATGCTGGCTGCTTCCAAAATAGGGATCGTGACTGAATCCCTGCTGAGTTCCACTTGCACAAAGGGCAGCGCGATAGCGGGATCGAGTCCCGCAAGACCGAGTATCGCTTCGCCCCTGACCACATCGTCCACATCTGTTGCCGCGTGATACAAGGCATCGCGCACTGCGGATGTGTCGCCTCCCTCTTGGCTGAGAAGCAGTACGGCCCAATCGCGATTTACCCGATCAGGGTCCCGCGTGAATTCTATTAGCCTTTGGAGGTTTGCATCAGCGTGTAATCCACCGGCCAGAGGCACTTGCTCTGCGATAACCAATTTCAGAAAATCCGAGGGAGGTTCGTAGCGCTCTCGCATCGTCATGACATGACACGACCAGAGGGGGACATCAATCAACGTCCGCAATGTCGGCGTGTCCGGAATGGCAGATTTCCGATTAAAACGCTGAAAGCCTGCCATTCAGCGTTGCTGGGGATTCGGCACCGTCCGCTTAATCGCGATCAGTGTGTCATAGCGGCCTACCAGTTTACGGTCTGGCAACACGGCTAAGGCACAAGCTGCTACTATGCGAACGATATTTGTAACCCTAGCTACCCTCGTCCTAGCCGCCTGCGGTACAAAAAGCGCGACCTTTGACAGAATGGCTGACGGTAAGTGGGCCAACAGCCTTAGCGAGTGCGGGAAGCGCTTCACCACTTTCAGTGGCAAGACAATTCGCTGGCACCTGCCAGACGGGACGTTTGATTTTGGCCACATTGCTCTTGTTGGGGATGCTTCACCGACTGACGTCATCCTAACTGTTGAGCCGTCCGAGGCGATCAAGCAGGCAGCGAAAAAGCCGGGCGCCAAGCGCTTGCCCCGCGCGATCACGATGGGGTTCAATTTGGAGGGCGATCATCTGCAACTTCGGGCGATCCTCGGGGACGGTGATCGGGGTGGCGCGGTCGATGCGGATGCGGTGGAGACGCGCATGTTTAGCCTAGTGAGATGTCCCGACTGAACAAGCAGGCCGACAAGTAACAACGGCAGCTAAGTCGGCGTGTCCGGAACGGCGCCTTCCGGGTTAAAATATTGAAAAATTGCCGTTCGCCTGCGGGTGTGCTGGGCAGACGGGAGCCGCCGTTCTTGGCTCCAAGCCAACTGTTGCAAAGCGGCCGTAGGTTCATTGTCGCGATGCCTGCGAAAGACGCCATATGGCGGGTTTTCTTGCCCGCCTGCACGACCTTGATGTCGGAGAAACCGGACAGTCTGCTTTGGGTAAACCGTACGGATTTTGCGCGTATTCAAAAGCCCCAACAAGTACTGCCTATGAAATTCTTCGAGGTGTCATAATCGAGACTATATTGCTCAGCATCACTTATGTTGAATGATCCAAGATTGTTTTCGCAAACCCAGAAGTCACGTTTAGCCTCACGCCCGATCGAGATCGAGCAGAGGCCGCCAGTTGCAGTTGCCCCATCCGCTACTCCGCGAGAAATCTGGCTGACAAACTGGCATGAATGGACGGTGGCCTTGATACCTATATGAGCCAGTCGGCTTTGATAAACTTGCTCTTCTTGTTTAATCTCGGCTTTGCCGAGAACCTTTTGCCAAGAACCAAGATCGCCATACGGCTGCAAATCCCTCGGGTTATCGAAAGCTTGCGCAGCAGAGTCGGTTGACGGGAAAGTGAGGGCGAGAACAAAAGTTGCTAACGTGGCCTTCATAGTGGAATTTCCCTCATTCCGTCTCGAAATCGCGTGCGACTCAATCCTTCAACCCTTAAATAACTTGCAAAAATGAACGGCTTGTTTCCGAGTAGGCAAGGCAAGATCTAGTGGCCGCTACGTCGGCGTGTCCGGAAAGGCAGTTTTCCGATTAAAACGCTGAAATCCTGCCATTCTGCTTGGTTGGGGGAAGCGGACAGGCGGCTTTTAGCAGCCGGACGTGGCGCGGATTATCCTGATAGGTCCATGTACGTATCAAAGCGAAGGCGGCAGCGCCGAAAAACAAGCCCATTATGAAATATCCGATCCACACGGGCACCGTGGATTGGGTGTTCACAAGCCAGACCACAGCGTCCGCGGAGGCCCACAGTAACAGCGCGGGGAGTGATATTCCCCGAAACATCGAAATCCAGCCGACGCGCTCGCCTACGTAGATTACAATAAGAGGGACGAGGGAAACCCAAAGCCATGGACTGGCAAGGTCATGAACACCCAGCTTGTCGAGAACGAACACACTGCCGGCATATAGGAAACTTAGACCCGCCAATTTGAGCCTATTCGTCGAATTGGAAAGCACCGCCGCCTCTCGTAGTCCGCAAAAATTTCCCGCGAGAATGGCCGCTATCGGGATGTTCGGCAATGTCGAATATGCCGGCTTTGTTGGCGTGTCCGGAAAGGCAGATTTCCAGTTAAAACACTGAAAGCCTGCCATTCCGTTTTGTCGGGAGATTGGGCATTGCTAAATAAATATCTGAAATTCATTGTGCCGCGATGCGTTCAGAAACCGCAAAACTGCCAAAAGGGCATAGTTACCCGTTGAGGCCCTCCGCCCTTGAAGGGGCCTTGGCTGAGGCTGGCATCGACATTGACGTGCACCTCATTCGCAGCCCGGGTCAGCTATTTGATGCGCATTTCTGGCCGCCAAACCGTAATGCTGCCTATGAGCGGCTCTACGTTCGGGCTGGGTCGGTTCCAAGAGAGCAGGCACAGGAAGCGCGACATCACGCGACGACCGTCATAATTCCTGAGCTTGTGCGATGGATAGCCGACATCCTTGCTTTGGATCTCAAATCTCCCATCAGGCGCGAAAAGCAGGTACTGGCTGTTATGCCGACCTCGGCATAACAGCCACGATTTGAGATTGAACCCGCGCGGGGCGTAGGCATGCGGGTCATCGACAAGGGCCAGCCAAGCCTTCTGCTGATTCTTGGATGCAAGCGTCAGGTGGCGGACGGTCGGGACATCGATTTCCCCGACGCGATACAACTCGCGAATACGCGGCAGCAGATTGCCGAGCGCGAGAATGCGCTTCACGGCAAGATCAGGCAGGCCGAATGTCAGGGCAATATCTGCGGTGCTGCGACCTTCCTTCACCAGCCGGGTAAAGCAGGACCAGCGCGACACCTCATCCGGATCGAGACGAGCGATGTTTTCGATCAGCGAGGCCTCGACGGCGCTGGCATCGTCAGTGTCATCGAGAATTGCACAGGGCACCATGGCCATCTCGGGGTCCGGCTCGCCGGCTTCGGCGCAGGCCGCGAGCCGCTCGGATGCGACAAGCTGCGCAGCATGGAAGCGGCGGCATCCGGCGACGATCTCGTAATGGCGCTCGTCATCATTGGCCCCGCAATTTGCCCTGACGAGAATGGGTTGCAGCACGCCGCGCGCGCTCACTGTCGGCAGGATGTCCGAAACGTCGGGGGCTCTACGCGCGTAGCGCATATTCGATTTGCTGACAGAGAGGTTGTCCAGCGGGATAAATTCGAGTTTCATGGTTAGCACTCCTGATTGAGAGTGCCGGTCCGTCCTTCAGGTGGAATGGTCGGGCGGACCGGCTTGGAAATGGCGGTGAACGACCGCCCGCGTCATCGGCCCTCAGCGGGGCAGAAGCCTGATGGCGGCAGGGTCCTCGCGGCTGAGCCGGTCCAGAAGCAACGCGGCATCGGGAATGGAGCCTGCAAGGCGCGCAGCCTCCGTCCAGACCGAAAGCCGGTGGCGGGTGCAAAAGCCCATGTCGCGCTCGATGGTCAGCCCCATGGGCAGTCGGATCGCCTCGATTTCGCGAAGCGAGGAAATCCCGAGTTCGGGGCATCCCAAGCCGAGGTCCGCCAGCCCGAAGAGGGTGTCGTCATCGGCATAGAGTTCGCTCACCAGCCAGACCGCGCGGCCCATCGGATTGAACAGGCGGACCAGCGGGAATGGGTCGAACTTTGGATTTTGCATGCAATGCTCGAAATTGGCACTGAGCATCGAGCGGATGGAGCGGGAAAGCAGGGTCATGGCTGAGCCCTCCCCTCGTCACCTTGGCCGTCATCAGGGGCGCCCATGTGGTCCGGTCCCTCGCCTTCGGGGAGGCTCGCCTCGTAGCGCGAAAGCAGCCAGTCGGCCGCTTTGCTTGCCATGCTGGCGGCGCGGAAAATCGCGCGGTTGTCCTCGCGCAGGACTTCGAGCCATGCGCCGATGTAATCGGCGTGCCTTACGGTCGGCACAATCCCGAGCGAGGCACAGAGAAACGCCGAACCCATTTCGGCCACCAGTTCTTCGCGGGCGTAGTCCTTGGAACCGAACGGGCCGGTAAGGTTCCGACCCAGTCGTGAACAGTGGCCGACTCCGTGCGTCAATTCGTGCAGCGCCGTCCGGTAGAAGTTCACCTGATCGTGGAATGCCTGCTGCGGCGGGACCTGAACGAAGTCCTGCCCCGGCGAATAGAACCCCTTGTCCCCGCCTATCCGGAAATCGATCCCGCTTGCGGCAATCACGGCTTCGGCCACCGGCACGACTTCGCGCTCGGGCAACGCCACCGGCTCGGGCATGAAGTCCTCGGGCAGGCCCTCGCACTGCGCGACATTGAAGACGGTGAAGCGCTTCAAGAAAGCAATCGAGCGCGGATCGCCGCCACTCTCCTGCGCCCGCGTCTTCTCGGCCTCGGGGGTGAAGCGATCGGCATAGACCACCTGCGTTCCATGCTCGCCCTTGCGGACATTGCCGCCAGCGCTGAGCGCCTGCCGAAAGGTCAGCCAGCCCTGCGAAGCCCAGCCCCCGGCAATGACCGCGCCCCACAGGATCAGCACGTTTATTCCGGAGTACCCGCGCCGGATCAGGGCATTGACGGGCAGCCCCGCCACCGGCCCTGCGGCAGCCTGACCACTCCAAGGCTGCACCCAAGGCACCCGCCCCTCTTCGAGTTGGGCAATGATCTGGGCTGTCACCTCGTCATAAAGCGAAGCCCTGTTTTCCGGGCCTCTGCGGCCAAGCGAAACCTCACGATTGCTGCGCATGTCTCACCTCCAAACCCGCCCCAAAACCACCATGGCCTCCCCCGGCGAAGGCGGGGGGTGGGCGGCCCGGACGACCGACAGGGCCCGCAACAGGGCGGCGCCTGCACCGCTTGCGGCCGGAACGTGAGTGGAGGAGCCGCGCCTCGCGCGGCTTGCAGGCGCCGCCGGCGGGCCTAGACGGGCGGCGAGCCCACCCGCCGGCTTCGCAAGGGGACAGGCTCACCAAAACGCCGCGCGTGGGGATCCCCGCGCGCCCACATCGAGGCCGGTCGTGACCGGCCGAACCCCTCGCCTCTTGGCGCCGGCGATCGCAACCGAAGGACGAGACCGCTCGCAAATCGAGGGGGCTCGGTGCCCTGTCCGCGAAATGGAGGGCGATCAGCCTTTCACGGGCGGCATAGAGCGCGGTCACGCCGTCGGCGGGAGGCGCACACGTAAGCTGCGATGCAACTTACCAAATCCACCAAGGTCCAGAAGACGGCTCGTCCATCATATAACGGAGAAACAAGCTGAAAACGGAGATACTGTGCTCGAGACAATCACGCTGCAGACGGCGCAATTCACTCAGGCGGACCTCGATCGTGCACGAGCACTGGGCGTGGTCGAAGGCAGCTACTGGAACATTACCGGCACATGCCTGCTTTCCGCCGCGACGCTGTTCTATCACGAAGTCGTCGCCTTCCTGCACCTCAACACGCTGGGCCTAAACCCGGCTACCCACGACGAACTCTGGAGGATGGCAAAAATCGTCGGATTTGGCCTGCTGGTTATGGGTTTCCAGATTGTGCGCCTGAAACGCCTCAATCGGGCGCATGCCGAGCTGTCGGCCGAGACCAATTGCGGTGATGGCTACGTTGCGCTCGAAAGCCGCGAAGCGTTGTACGGGAAGGTGAAGTGGATGATGCAACGCGCACGTCAAAACCTGAACAGGCGCGTTTAGAGCAGCCGATCTGACTACGTCGGCTCGGCTGCTCTAAACTGGTGGTTGGACGCGCTTTCCGAGCCATCAGGTGATCCCACCTGATTAGAAAACGCTCTGAGTCGCGCGAAACAGGGTGGCTTGCTCACGTGACACTCGCGAGCAGTGACTGCATCGAGACCGCTCATGACAGGCCGCCCCCACTTTTCAATTAGCGCGAACAAATCGTCCACTAAGGCCGAAACCGCTCGAATATCGATGGCCCCTGCCCGCGAAGATGAGGCGATCAGACATATTAACGAGGCGGCATAGAGCTTAACGCAGGGGGGCGCCGTTCGATATCATCGCTCCTGGACCACGGTCCGAGACATGCTCAAAAAACCAGTACCATGGGGGAAGTGCTGCGTTTCTACCTCAGCCTTGAATCCGGCGTTCTTGGCGACAAACCCGGCAACCCACGACCGCGCCAGAGGATAGAAGACCAGCTTTTCAGCAGAGCGCACGATCAGGCGGTTCAGCGCGATCATTTCCTGGCGAGGCGGCTTTGCCATCCGATAACTGAAGTGCTCGAATGTCGGGCCAAGCTTCTTTCCGGCAAGCTCAATTCGCGGACAGATCCGCACTGCCAGTCGGGGCGTGAGCGGAACGATCCGGTTGATAACGCGGGAATCGGCAGTGGTCTCCACGGCAACCGGGAAGTCGCTGGTGAAAAAGGGTGTGTCCGGATGGTCGTTCAGCAGGACGTCCCAGTGAAAATTGCCGAAGGCCGTGACATGCCCGATAATGTTGCTGATGCCGATCGCCTGAGGATATCTGCTATCGACATTAAAGCCGATCTGTCCATCCGCGATCAATTCCGCAAGCGTTCTGCCGCCGAGGTCGGGCGGCGGCGGATCGAGGAGGCCGGCGCGCTCCATAAGTTCAGCCTCGATCGGGAGCCTGGCCTCATGCGGCGCGCAGGCAAGCCGCATGCCGGTCGGTGAGCAGCACAGCACGAAGGCTGCGAAGCCGGCGATGACAAAGACAGCGTCCGGATCGACCCCGCCTCGTTCCAGGACCGCACAGGCGGCATTGTACCGCGGCTCGATGAGTTTCGCGAATTCCTCGATTAGCCTTGGTTCGGACAGGTACTCATTGGTATTGCCATCCGCTATCCGGCAAACGTCCTCGGAGCCGCAAGGGAATGACTTGCCATCCGTCTTGCGGAAGGCATGCATCTTCCTGCCGCTCAGGGCCGGGGCATAGAAGCGCTTCAGATGAACCTGGGAGACAAAGTGATCGAGCGGCATCAGTAGGCTCCGGTTTAGAACGCCTTGCGCTCGGTCGCCGGATCGTACTTCTCGCAGCGACCGGTAAATTCGCCGGCCTTGCCTGAAATGCTGATCATGCCGGTATAGCGGTCGATCCGCATCTTGGGATTGTTGAGCGTATTGACGGCGACCGATGCGGTAATTTCGCGCTCTCCGAACTTGATCGACTTGAGCTTGAACCAGCCATCATCGCCGCCATGGATCGGCGGCAGCATGAAACGCGGCATGCGGATCCGGCCTTCGCTGCCATCGATCGAGACATTGACCTGGTCCTCGAAGCCGACCGAGCGGGTCCCCACAACATTGGCGCCGGCCGAATTCCCATGATTGTCCCACCCGTAAGCAGTCGTGTCGGTGACCTTATTCGCCGCGCCGCCTCCCATGCAGGCAAGTTCGAGATGCGAGGCGGCCTCATCGGCATAAGCAACAGATGGCGCCAGCACGAGGCAAGCGGCAACGGATAGTGTGCGAAGCATGGTTGGTCCCCCAGAGAGTCGATCGCCTCTAACCGTAATGCAGTTACCGACCGGTTAGCCATGATCGCACTCTTGTGTCCGATGTATCCGGACAAGCCCGGACATCATATTTCAATCGCCGCCCCGTCCTCGATCTGACATTCAAGGAGCCAGGCACGGGAAAATGGATGGAGACTTGATTGGCTGACAATGCCTGGATGGTCCGCGTGAAACACAACAAGGTATCGGTTGGCATCTTCGCCTGCCCGGCCGGCGAGCTCGCTCTCCTGGTCGATGAGGTCTGCGATCCCGGTGCCTGCGAGTTCAAGTCTCTGCCGCCGGGAGGTTTCATATTCGGGGGCGCGGTGCTCCTGCACAAACTCGACGACGAACCGGCCGATGTCGCGCCTACGCACTTCAGCGACGGTCGTCTTACCGATCGATGGTCCGAGGAGGTCTACGAAGATACAGGCCGCTGGTGGCCGATCATGATTGCGCAGAACGATTAAGGTGTAGCGGGTTGCTGGAAACAATGATCTCGCCCTGCCCGCGATCGAAGATCGGGACCAATGCGCAACGGCTATGCTGGTCTCCGGCAGTCTCGAGCTGTGCCAGTACAGTGCTATCACGGCGCACTCATCCAAAAGTCTGATCGACCTTTTAGTCGGCCTATCCTGACTTCGCCTTTCCTATAATTCCCCAAGGGGCAGCGGGGGTCACGATGCTAGACAGGCGGGAGGCACTGCGCACGCAGTGCGAAACTATCGAGGCAATCGCCAAGACCGTCGCCACGCCGGGGATCCAACCGGGCGTTCGCGACTACCTCATGGAACTCATCGAGAGGGCAAGAATCGTGGCTGCACCGGATGCACCCGGCAAATTCCGCCGCCTCTCGCTGGCATCGACCAGGCAACTTTATCGCGACGTGCAGTTCCTGCTCGAACCTCCCGTGCTCTCATGGTCACTGCTGAGAAGGATAGCGGAGGCCGATCTGGCGCTTTCGCTTCTCTCGAACCCGCCAAAACGCAATCCATCGAACTGAAAACGCACTTTCTCAAAACACCCAGACCTGTGCGCGGAGCCGAGCAGGTCCTCAGATCAAGGCTTCCTCACGGAGACAACTTGAACTGATCGGGATCCGGAATGGCGGGGTAATCGGAAAGCCGCTCGACGATCGACAGGGCGAGCTCTGCTGCGGCCTTGAGCCGCATGCGCTCGTCGCGCACGGTGATGCCAACGCGGGCTCAGGCCGGCGCACCCAAGATAGCCTCCGATAGCTGCTGGGGGTCGTTTGGTTGCAAAGCCCGATAATTGAATAAATAAGGAATAAAATGTAAGCCTATTGCAAGCCGGAGCCTCACGCGACATGACCGCCCTTCGGGAAAATCAGGGGGTTACATGAGCGATACGTGCGGGAATTGCGGCGCGGAGATCACCAGCGGCGGAATCATCAAGGGTCCGAACCGGCGCTACAGCGCCAAGCAGACCAATCTCCTCAACTTCGTATCCGGCACGCAGTACGCTGAAATCTGCGAGAAGTGCGGCGGGGGCGAATACGAGGCCGCGATCCTCAATCTCAGGACCGAACGCCACGCGTGCCAGGAATACCTGACGACGAACGTCGTCGATTTTCCGATGATGACGATTTCGCAGGTCCCGCCGGGCGCCGATTGCCGCATCAAGTCTATGGTGACCGCGAACGTCACGGTTGGCACGGGCATGTTCAGCGAACTCAGTCAGGGCTTCTCGGACATGTTCGGAGCGACCAATGTCAATTCCGGCATGGCGCTCAAGGTCAACAGCGGTGAGGCGACGGCCCGCTCGATCCTCGTCACCAAGGCAATGGCGATGGGCGCGAACTGCATCATCGGGGTCGACGTGGATTATGGAACGACCGCCAACAATGCGGCGACCGTGAACATGCAGGGGACGGCGGTTGTGATCCGCAATCTCGACGCGATCCTCGATGAGGACGTCATGGAGCGGTTCGGCAAGTTCGAGGCATCGCTGGCCCGGGCCCAAGAGATCACCCGCTGGCTTGCAGGCGACCTGACATCCGATAGCCCGCTCCAGTACGAGGCGGCATAGGCACAAGCCGGACACTTCCGGTTCGCGGCATCGCCTCGAACTCCCCCTCAAAAGACTCCGAGCGAGATCACTCATGCACCTCATCCAGATCGCCGCCTTCGCTGCCCTTGCTTTCGCTGCACCGAGCGTCCTGGCTCAGGTAAAGGACGGCCATGGAAATGCCCTGCGGGTCGGCATGCCAGGCAAACCGGCGCCGGATTACGATGGCGGCACGATCAGCGCCGGACGGGCGGCCAAGTGCGTGCTGGACAGTGCTGCGCCGCAGGTCTGCACGTTCTGCCCGCGCAACGGCGATGGCAGCTTTGCCATCGAAGTTGCGGGAATGGCCTACTATGCCGACAAGATGTCCCCGACCGAGGTCACCGTCAATTACGACAACGGCGCAAGGATGGTTCCGCAAGGTTCGTTCACGCGCAGCAAGCAGGATCCCGCTTGCTGGCTACAGGGCAGCGACCGCAAGATCTGCGTCTATTGACCCTCGCTCGCACGAGACAGGAGAGTAGCCCGCCCGGCTTTCGATACGGGAACAGACCCTGCATCCGAGCAAAGAAGCGACGGCAACACGTGTCGGCCCTTTCGCGATGACGCGTGCATGGAGGCACTGGAGTCCCCCCTTGCGCGGGAATGCAGGAATTACCCTATGAACATCGATTCCAGGCGGGACCATGATCTGCGCTAGGCGGAGCCATTACGCATCCTGCCCGCAGCATTATCGGCCGAGCCGAGGTCTAACGGCTTGCCAGAGGGCATGGCCCACCTGCGGCGGCGCGATCCGCGCAGCTCATCGTTCGAGGTCAGGACGTCACCATTTTACCGGCATCATTTTTGCAGGCTCCCATTCCTGGGTCGTGCGCGGCGCAAACAGGTTGACGGCAATGAGCCGACCCAGCTCGTAATAGCTCTCCCACTGCGCTTCGTCGAAGAACTGGTCGATCGTCGTCTGCTGCGGAAACTCGGCGTTGTCGAGGAGGTAGCGCGTAAGATCGGCCGGACCGTCGGTGGTCAGGCGCGGCTTGATCACGATCAGCGTACCGTCTGTGTTGTCCGCGTAGCGAATGCGCCCGAGCATTGCGATAGCATCCTTGCTGGTGGCGGACGGGCCGAAGCCGCTTGGGGCTGCGAAGAGTTCACGGACACGCGCATTGGGTACCACGCGCTTCAATTCCTCGGGTTCGCTGATGAACTCGATGCTCGCGCCGAAGTCGATCCGGCATTTGCGAACGAGATTTGCGATGTCTTCAAATCCGTAGTGAGGATCGCATCCGTTGTCCGAGGCGATGATCAGCGGCAGTTTGCGCCTGACGAGTTCGTAGACTGCCGTATTCTCGAAATGGCCGCCGTCCGAAAGATACCACTGCGCCCGCTCAACGCCCGGGAAACTGCCGAACATTTCGTCGAACAGCAGTCGATAGCTGTTCCAGCGGAAACGATGCTCACGGTCGTGATTCCACCAGTAACCGAGACGAACATTGGTGAGGAAGGCGAGAACCGATTTCGCAAGGCTGGTCTGGGAACCCAGGCCGGTGGTGAAGGCAGCGCCCGAGATGCCCACCCACATCGACAAGGGCAGGCTTTGCCCCGGATGGGGTTTGTCCTTGGCAATCCCCGGTACACTATCTCTTTGGCGGCCCTCCGCATTCCCATTCGCGTTCTGCGCCGGGTCTTGCCCGAGCGGAAGCAGGACGAGTGGATCCTGCGGCGAGAGCCGGTAGCTTATTCCATCGGGCGAGACGGTCAGGTTGAGACCGTGGCGATCGCGCTGGACCGTTGCCGGGCCATGCCCCCGGGTTGCGTTCACAGTGACGTTGATGAGGTGCACAGGTGCGCCCGCGCTGGTTTCCCGGTAGTATTCGACAAGCCCCAAATCGTCACCGTCCTGTGCATCGCTGACACGCTGCGGTTTTGGAGAAACGCCGCTCCGAACGTCCTTGTCGGTCTTGGCGATGCCGATCCGCTTCGGATTTCCAGCACCAAGATAGGCCCGCCGCAAACGCCCGGCGTAGAACGTTGCCAGCGACGACAGATTTGCAAAGCCGGTGGTGATCGAGGCCAATATGACGAACGCTGCGCACGACAGCACAGCCGCCGTCCACGGGGGCCAGACAAGCGTTCCGAACGAGCTGCCACCGAAGGCGACAAAGTGCGCAAGGCCGCCCCAGAACACAAGCGCTGCACCAATGAAGAGCAGCGCCGCTGTCCAGGCGAGAAACGGGCCGAAGCGCGCCAACAGCGAAGGCTTGCCCGAGCCCGGCACTTTCAGTGACGAAAGCTGGCGCACCAGCCACCGACCCGCGGGGATGGCAAACCCCGCTATCGACGCCCCAAAGAACGAATGGATATTACGCGCCTCCACAAAGATGAATGCGCTGATCATATCGGCAAGAGCAGCCAGGAGGGTCCAAAGCAACGCCTGCGCCAACGCTCCCTGGGCGCTTGTCAGGCGGTGCCGTATGGCATCTTGCGCGATCGCCTTCAGGTGCGCAGGCTTATCCCTTGCCGCCGGCGCACTGTGCCACGCGGCAATCAACCAGCATAGCAAGGCAAATGCCGCCAAGGCCGGCAAGACCGCCAGAAGGTAGTTGTATGGCGTCTCGATCGCATCACCGCTGACCAGCGCCCACAGACAGGCGAAGACAATCAGCAAGGTCCCCCAGAATGGCGGCCCGACCGGGAGCCCCGCTGCATCGCTTTGCGTGAGCCAGTAAGCCCACCCCACGCTGATCAGCAGGGGGACAATCAACAGGCACGCCGGCAGCAGTATCGGGCTCAGCCAAGGATGTGCGGAATAAAGCGATGCGATTGCCTTCAGTATCGGCGGCCCCGATGACGAAAGCTGTAGAAGCGCGGCGCGCGCCGCATCGCAAAGAAGCTCGGCAAGAACCACGGTCATACCGACAACGATGGACAGTGTCAGCCAGTTGCGGAACAACAAGGCAATTGCATAGATGTAGTCGCGGAAACCATCGGGCGTCAGATAACGCCCCGATTGGCGCAGGTATGCAAGCGCCCGCTGCGCCTCGTCCCCGCCCAGAAGATCGCCATTCTGTGCATCCACACCTCCTGATCGGGAAGGTATTATCGGCTGCTCATCTCCGCGTTTGGCGAAAAGGCCGCAATAGAATGCACCGGTATATCCGCCGCCGGACACGGTGGAGAGGTAGTCGATACGCTGGAGGAGCTTATGCGAACTGAGGCCTCGTAGCAGGCCGAGACTGAACGTCGCGCTGCGAATTCCGCCGCCAGAAAGCGCGAGCCCGCAGTGGGGCACACCACGGTCCACGTCATACGTTGATCGGCGGGCTTCGATCGCGTCCAGTTCTCGCTGATAGGCCGATGCCGCGCCCTTGCCCTGGGTGGAATCCCCGCTGCCACTGTCTGTCATGGTCTACCCCGCCTAATGCGCCCGGCCCCCTGCCGACTGTTTACCTCAATGCTCCGTTGCTCGATCGATGAATTTGAAGTTGATGCGCTTTGCCGTGGCTGCCGGTGGTTGAGCGCCATCAGCCAGGTGGAGGCAGTAAACATTCACCGAATTTTTCAGACAAGCAGAATTATCGGCAAAATACGCGCAGACCGCGTGCGATCACGCCACAGCGCGCTTCGTGCCGTCCCAGCGTGATCAAGTCGGGCGCGCTCCCCGCGCAATACTCTCGATTTTGCCAGTTTCGGCACCGCGGATTGAACCTGGTATCTCAGAGGAACTCAGGTTCGACGCCGCCCGGCTGCCTGTCCAGTTCACCTCATGTGATAGAGCGCGAACCACAACATAGGCAATGCTGCCCACAGGATCACGCTTGCCGCCTTATAGAAGGCCGGTTTGCGCATGTCGGTGCGTCCGATCCGGCGACCGCTACCGATCTCCCAGTTGAGATCCGGCACCCGTGCCAGCATGATCGCAAGCGCGACCAGCGCGACCGCTGCATTGGACAGCCACCACAGTGCCGTAATGAGCCCAACCGCGATCAGTACGCTTACAGAATTGACAATGCGCTGACCCTTGAGATCCCGCTGGATATGAGCCTCTAGTACTGCATTGCTCACGCGGGCCCGCTGCAATAGCCAATCGGTATTTTCCAGCCCGCGCAATACGAACCCGACGAACGGTGTGGTGACGATCAGTAGAGCCGCCCACGCCGCGCCGGCCCCAATGATTTCAACAAGAATTTCATCCCCCATGACAGCCCCTCTGTGTTCAAAGTCGCACACAGAATGCCGTGACGCAGGAGGCGGGCCGCCGCCAAGTTAAATTTGAGCAATAACACGATGAAAATCGATTGCATGCCTATATAATAGACCAAAACCGTGATCTCTATCACACTTGTGGCAGGCATATTCAATATTCTGTCCAGCGCGACCCAAAGGCAGCTCCCTCCGAGTTGACCGACACTGGCCCGGCAGTCGGTTTCCCAACTCGGCTGCCGGGCCTTTTCGTTTGGATATATAAAAACACGCCTCAGCCCGCGAACATATTTCCTTTCGAAAGCCCGTGAAGAGTTGCAAGAGCTCTTTCGATTGAGCACCAGACCTGCGGCGGCACGTGCCGGCGTACCGGCGGCGAGCGATCTCCCGGATATTTTCGGGCAGAAGCGGGATGCGGGGAGAGCGACAAGCGGCGTATTGGCTTTCTCTCGCAAGAGAGAAGGGAACTGAATGGCACTGCCCAAAGCCAGGAGCGGCGGCGGCATCATTCGGTCTTCGAGGCGCCCCCTCCTCTTCCCGCTGACCACCGGCCCAATCCATCCTCACCTTCATCGCGGCGACACGGACACGGAACCGCCGCGTACATTCGCCGGTTGCACTGCAGGAGGTGTATTCATGTCCGAGCAAAATACCCAAGTCCGCGCTGTCGCTGAACTCGATCTTGTCCGATATCTCGGGACGTGGTTCGAAATCTGCCGCCTTCCGCTCAAATACGAGGTCGCCAAGGCAACCGACATCACGGCCACTTATTCTTTGAATGATGACGGGACTCTTCGCGTCGAGAACCGGCTCCTCGACGAGAATGGAAAGCCCGACAGGGCCATCGGCCGGGCGCTGGCCGTCGATGCCTGCAAAGCCAAACTCAAGGTCAGCTTCCTGCCCGAGTTTCTGCGCTGGTTCCCCTTCGCCAAGGGAGACTATTGGGTCCTTGCGATCACGCCCGATTACGAGACAGCGCTGGTCGGTACGCCCGACCGTCATCATCTGTGGGTTTTGTCGCGAACGCCCCGCCCGCGCCCGGAAACAGCACAGGGCATGCTGGCAGCAGCCACCGCCATGGGCTTTGATTTGTCAAAGCTGATCTGGACCGAACAGAGCGGAACCCCCGTGCCCGCGGGCGCCTTCACGGACTGACCGGCGCTGAAATAGCGTTCCAGAGGTCCTTTCTCCGGCGGAGGCCGTGCGAGCGGCATCGCATTGGAAAAATCAGGGCGGCCCATCGGCCGCCCTGCAATCAGTCAGAAGTGAGCGAGAGGGCCGGCGGCCAGATAATGGTCGCCAAAGTTGCCCTTGAGATCTATCCGGGGCGCCAACGGCACGCCGAGGGTCCCGTAAGGCCTGACCTTGCTGCTCATGTACCGCGCGCCTGCGCCAAACGTGAGGGTGGCCGGGATCGTGTATGTCGCCTCGATGCGGCCGTAGAACCTGGCAGCGACATTGTTGCACTTGCTGTCGCTGGCGTACTGACCGGTCTCTCCGTCCCGGCACCGAGGATTGCCGCCATTGCCATCCTCGAAATACCGATCGTTGTCGCCCTTGTAGAGGAAGGCACCGGCAGCCGGCGTCAAGCGCAAGCCGGCAACGACCGGGATCTTGTAACCGGCGCCGAGCTCGCCGCCCCATTGCCCCTCGGAACGCGCACCATTGGCTTCGACGACGATGCCGGATGCCAATGCCGGTGTAGCACCGACGAGCGCAATCATGACCGCAATTGCGGCCGACGTCTTCTTCATTGTTCCCCCCTGGGTGTTTGGAAGGGGGCGCAAGTACCAGACAAGAGGTTGATTTCAATAGGCCGCACGCACTAACGAAATAGTTCTTGCCCGTGCTGGCAAATGAGAGGGGGGAAAGATGCGCTCATTGGCTGCCGCGGCAGTACTGACGCTGGCTGGGTGCGGCGGCGGCCCAAGCCGAAGCGAGCTTGAAGAACGGGTTTCCGAACTGGAAGACCAGGTTTCGAGCCTTGAGGAGGAAAACTCCGGCCTCAAACAACAACTGGAGGATGCAGGAAGCGCGGTGGACGATGCATCCGAAGCGGCACAGCGCGCCCAGAACGCAGCTCATGAAGCAATGTCCCAGACAGAGCGCTTGTCGAGTGAGAACTGGCGCGACGTGGTGCCTGACATGCAGGGTGCAGCAGATGATGCGGCGGGCGCCGCAGACGAGGCGATGAGCGCGGTCGATGAGGTGAAAGGCGCGCTGGAAAACTGACAGTCGAAGTTCGCGGATAGTAAACCAACGTCATGCGCGCCCCGATCCTGGGCTCGAGCTGCAACGCCTGCGCAAGATTGGTCAGCGGCCCGCCGCATGCAAAGAAGAGAGGCAGCGGATCATCGCGCATCGCCTCAGCTATGATGGCCTTGACTGCCGGTGACGGCTCGCTCGTCCTCAAACCGGCTCTTTCACATCCTGCCGCCACTGGGCAAGTCGCCGAAGACACTCCCATCTTGGCCTGCAGTTCTCGAGCAAGCTGGGCACCTTTTTCCGCCGTTCTTGCCGGGTCCAGCCCACCACCTGCAGCGAGCTTGGGGTCCAGCGTGGAAGTGGTTATCAGCACGCAGCGAGTTGCCCGGGATGCCAGGTGGTGAGCAAGGGCGACCAAACCATCGGGGTCACCTGCAAAATCATTATCGACAATTACGCGCGCCTGGGGAGTTCTGCGTATCTCCGCATGGGAACCGCATGGGATAGCCGCCAGGGCAACAGCGCCTGATAGGCAGAGGGCCTGACGACGATTCACCGGCTCGTATACGCATTGTCTCCCAACATTCTTCATACGATTGGCTATCGTATGTATCAGCCTAAAATATCAATAATTTGCAGCGCTATAGGCGGAGACTATACAAACCGGGCTCGGCCGAGCTGTGGTAATGAAACCTTACGGTTGCAGAGGCTCTCTTGTTACGCTTCGGAACGATAGCGCCGGCATCGCCGAAGCAATTCGCGACGCCCAAATCGCAATGATACGACGCATATCGTCCAGCTCTCGCTAGGGAGACATGCGGTTGTGCTGCTCCCTGTCACAGCACTTACCCGAGCGGCGCCAACACCGGCCATCAGGGCAATCGATCGATTGCCCCCCCTTCCCGATCTCAAATCAGGCAGGATTTATCATCCTGCTCTCGGGCTAGTCGGCGACGGTTGCAACGTCCCTTCCGACAGCAGCCAGCTCTGATTTTTCAACACCTGCCTACCGATTACTGCGCAAATCTGAACTAAACGCAGTATCCTCACGGAAAACGAACTGGCGATAATGCCGGTGAACAGCCACGATCACCAAATTGGCACACCTCTTGATAGGCGAAGAGCGAATTGCGCGTCTCGCGCCCAGTCAGAGGTACAAGAATGCCGGTGGAATTTGTCGGGGCGCTGGCCGCCCGCAATCAGTTTCTGGGGCCGGCCGGTGGTGGGCAGAACCTTGATCTCGACTTTCTACGAGACTTGGCCCGCGCGCATGAGCAGGCCGACTTTGACAGGGTGTTGATGCTCGGCGGCGGGGAATCCATCGTCGCTACCGGCTTTGCTGCGGCCCACACCGAAAAGCTCGGCTTCATGATCCCGTATCGTCCCGGCCTGACGACGCCGTTGCACGCGGCCAAATCGCTCGCCGCGCTCGATCATGTAACCAGTGGTCGTATCCGCGTGCACGCCATCACCGGCATCACCGCAGAGCCTGGAAACGGTGACTTTCTGACTGACAAGGACGCCCGCTATGCCCGCACCAGCGAATATCTCGATGTCCTGCGCCGCGCTTGGACATCTCACGAACCGTTCGATCATGAAGGCGAATACTATCAGCTCAAAAACGTCTTCACCCCGATAAAGCCGCTGCAACAGCCGCATATCCCGGTGTCCTTCGGCGGCTCTTCCGATGCCGCCTACCACGTCGCTGCAAGGCACTGCGACCTCTATGCGCTTTGGGCCGAACCGCTGGCGGACGTGAAGGAGCAGATCGGCAAACTGCGTGCCGCAGCAGCCGCTATCGGCAAGCCTGCCCCCCGCGTCAGCCTCTCCGTGCGCCTCATTATCGGCAAGACCGAGGAACAGGCCTGGGAACGCGCGCACTGGATCGCCGAGCAATTGGCCAGCAACCGCCGCAATGCTCCGCCAAACCCGTTGTTCCACGGCGTTCAGGGCACCGGCACCAAGCGCCTTCTCGCTGCGGCAGAGCGCGGCGAGCGGCACGACCGTTGCCTATGGATGGGCACAGCGACGGCCGTTGGCGCGACCCACGATTCCACCTCGCTCGTCGGAACGCCCGACCAGATCGTCGCGGCGCTGCTCGACTATTACGATATCGGTGTCACCACATTCCTCAACCGCGGTTACGAGCCCCTTTACGACGCGGTGGACTATGGCCGCTGGATCATCCCCGCCGTGCGCGAGGAAGTCCGCCGCCGCGAACTGGCGGCCGCCAGCGCGCACGAACTGCAAACGGCCTGAGCGGGAACAAGAATGACCGGAACCATCCTTCCCCCCCGCCTTGCCAGCGAAGCCGAGGCCATCGCCGCCGCCCATGCCGCAGCGGAGAAGATCGCCTTGCTGGCCCGCGACGCCGTCCGGAATGACCGCATTCCATACGAAGCGGCCGAAATCCTTTCCGCCTCCGGCATCACCAGCATCTACGTGCCGCGCGAACTCGGCGGCCTTGGCGCATCGATCGAAACGGTCGTCGAAACTGTCCGGATCATCTCTGCGGCGGACGGCGGCGTGGGGCAATTGCTGCAGATCCACAACGTGATGATCCGGGGCGTTTTCTCCCGCCCGGACGATGCCTTTCGCAAACGCCTGATCGCCGACATCTTCGCGGGCAAACGCTTCGGCAACGCGCTCGCCGAAGGCAAGGGGAAAGGCATGGGCGGCGGCACGCGCCTGTCCCGCGACGATCAAGGCATCTTACGCCTCAATGGCCGCAAGACGTTCGCCACCGGCTGCTATCTTGCCGAATGGATTTCGATCTCTGCCGTCGGCGGCGAGGGGCCGGTGGGCGTACTGCTTCACCGCGACGCACCGGGCCTTGTCCTTGCGGATGACTGGGATGCCTATGGCCAGCAGCATTCGGTCAGCGGCAGCATCAGCTTCGACAATGTCGAAGTCGATCCCCGATTCGCACCCGGGCCCAGAGCGGGAGACGCTGCGAATTTCATGCCGCGCACCGGCCTCACCTGGCCGCAGATCCTGCACGCCGCCATTGATACCGGTATCGCCCGCGGCGCGCTGGAGGCCGCCACCGCTTATATCCGTGACGCCATGCGCCCTTGGCCCGAAGCCGGTGTCGCCCGCGCCGCGGACGAGCAGTACACGATCAAGACCATCGGCGAATACGCGGTAGCGGTCCGCGCCGCGGAATCCTCCCTGCGCTATGCAGCGCGGACTTTCGATCGGTTCAAGGACGATCAGGACAACCGGGCGCTCGAAGACGAACTGATCCTGGCCGTCGCCACCGCCCGCGCCCAGTCGGATGCCGCATCAATTCATATCGGCAGCGACCTGTTCTCGCTCACGGGCGCCAATTCCACGCTCGATCGCTGGAACCTCCACCGTTACTGGGCCGACGCGCGCGTCCATACGACCCATGACCCGATCCGCTGGCGCATCCACCACATCGGAAACTTCTACCTGAACGGCGTCCCGCCTGACGAATACGGGCGCGCGGCAAGGCTGCGTCAGCAGGAGATCGCCATCGCCACGCATTCCAACCCCTCGCATTCTCACATCCCCAAATCGAAAACGGCGACGCAGACCGTCGCAAGGGAGAATTCGCCGTCATGAGCGTGCCACCCGAAAGCCAGGTCCTCGACCACGCGACGCCTCACTCGCCGCCCGGCGCGAGTGGGTTCTCCAGCGAGGCGGAAGCCATAGCCGCGGCGCACGACGCTGCTGCCCTGATCGCCGCGATCTCGTCCGATCCTGCCCAGCGCAACCGCATTCCCTATGAGCAGAGCGCCATCCTTGAACGGTCTGGGATCACGACTGTCGCATTGCCTCCCGAGTACGGCGGGATCGGCGCGTCGGTCGCCACCGTCGTCGAGATCACGCGCATCATCTCGGCGGCCAATGGCGGCGTCGGTCAATTGGTCCAGATCCACTTCATGATGCTGCGCGGCCTATTGCACCGACCTGCCGATCCCCTGCGCGACCGAATTCTGACTGATGTCCGCGCGGGCAAGCGCCTGGCACATGCTGCGGCCGAAGTGGGCGGCAAGCACAAGTTCGATACCCGCGTCCGAGCCGAACGCCGAGCCGACGGCAAATGGGTGGTCAACGGCGCCAAGTTCTATGCCACCGGCAGCTATCTGGCGGAGTGGATCTTCTCGGGTGCCAAAAGTGAAGAAGGGCAAATCGGTTTCATCATCCATCGCGATACGCAGGGGCTGCTACTCGACAACGACTGGAATGCTTTCGGTCAGCGCCATTCGATGAGCGGCGGCGTACGCTTCGTCAATCTGGTCCTTGACGCAGAGCAGGTAACGCCTCCCGCCGCCGGCACACCGGCAAAGCCGGAGCGCACCGGCCTGACTTGGGCACAGATCCTTCACGCCGCCATCGATGCTGGCATCGCTCGAGGCGCGTTCGAGGCGGCGATCGGCTATCTCAACGCCCATTCCAACGTCTGGATCGACGCCGATGTGGAGCGCGCGGTGCAGGAACCGCTCATAATTAAGCGCATTGGGGATTATGCCGTGGCATTGCGCGTCGCAGAATCTCTGCTGCGCGACGCTGCCGCACTCTACGACACTTATATCGCCGCCGGTCGTCCCGAGGCGCTGGACGACGAATTGATCCTGTCGGTCGCCGCCGCGCGCGTGAAAACGGACGAGGCGGCACTCTTGATCTCCAGCGACATGTTCTCGCTACTCGGCGCAAGCTCTTCCTACCGCAAGTTCAATCTCGATCGCTTCTGGGTCGACGTACGCGTCCACACTACGCACGATCCCGTCCGGTGGCGCCTGCATCATGTTGGCGACTACTACCTAAACGGTACGCCGCCGCATGAATACTCCGCCGCCGCCGTGCGCCGCCCTGCCCCGCCGTCCGGCGATTGACCCAGGCCGACATGACAATCGCAACCCTTACCGCTGCCCCGGATCTCAAGCCCGAGGATGCAGAACCCCAAGGCGGAAAGCCATCTTCGCCCCGTAGCAGCATTTCACCGCTGGCCGGCTATCCGCTGCTCCGCAGTCTCGCCCTCTATCGGACGATCCCAGTGCTGTTCACCGTCACGCTGGCGCTGTTTACATTCGTCAATCTCAGCCTCGCCTTCCAGCAATGGCTGGTCGGCCGTGCACTTGACGCGGTAAACAGTGGCAAAGCCGCAAGGCGGCTTGCCGATGGCAGCATCGACCTCAGAATTGCCCTGCACTGGGCCACCCTGCTGATAGCTCTCGCCGCAACGCGCGGCGTGGTGCAGTACATCGCGGGCATGTGCAGCATCCGCGCCAGCCAGTCGCTGCTCTCGACCCTGCGCGAGAAGATACTGCTGCAGGTGCAGTCGCTTCATCTCGGCTACCACTGGCAGCACGGCATGGGCGAGATGATCACCCGCACCACCCGCGATGCCGACAAGCTGCGCGACGCACTGGTCGCCTTCTGGCGCCAGACGGTGGAGACCGCGCTGGTGGTGGGCGCGGCCATGGGTCTGTTGTTCTTGTACGACTGGCGCCTTGGCCTCGTGCCGTTCCTGTTGACCGTGCTGGGCTTCCTGATCTTCGTGCGGCAGACCGACACGCTCGTCGTGCTCGACCGCAATGTCAGCGATGCCTACGATCAGGTGAACCAGGACCTGTCTGAAGGCATCGGCGGCGTCCGCGTCATCAAGTCTTTCCGGCTGGAACAAGGGCGCATTCGCAAGTTTCGCGGCCATGTCGGGTTCTTTCTCGATCAGTCCCGCCATGCGCTGGGCTGGTGCAGTTCGCGCATTCCGATACCGCAGGCGGTGGTGGCACTGGGCCATGTCTGGATCCTTGCCTGCGGAGCCCATCTCGTCGCCGCCGGCCGGCTGGGCGTGGGCGCGCTGGTCTCCGCCCTGCTGATCGCAACCACGCTGGTCTTCCGGGTCGAAACGGTGGGCCGCGTCATGCGCATCTTTGCCGACGCCCGCGCCTCCGCCGCACGGATCTGGGATTTGCTGGACGAACAGCCGGCGATCGTCGGCGGACGCGAGGTTCTGCCCGGCGGCCCGCTCGGCTTCCGGCTAGAAGCGGTGCGCCTGCTGGCGCCGGGCGGCGACACCGCCGTCCTTCAGGATTGCAGTCTCACCGTCGAACCGGGCCGGATCGTCGCTCTGGTCGGGGCGACAGGAGCAGGCAAGAGTTCGCTGGCGTCGCTGCTGCCCCGCCTTGCCGATGTAAACGGCGGTTCGGTGGCGATCGGCTCCGACGCGCTGGGCTGGCACGATGTGCGCCGGCTCGATCTTCCCACGCTGAGAAAGCGCGTCCATGTCGTGCCGCAGGACATCTTCCTTTTCTCCGATACGCTGGCCGCAAACCTGCGCGCCGCCGCGCCCGACGCCGATGACGGCGCACTGGAAGAGGCGCTTGCCCTTGCTGGGGCCGGAGAATTGCTTGCGCGCCTGCCCGATGGCCTCCAAACCCGGATCGGCGACCGCGGCGTTACCCTGTCCGGCGGCCAACGCCAACGCCTCTGTCTGGCCCGCGCGCTGTTGGCGCAGCCCGATATTCTCGTCCTCGACGATGCCACAAGCGCGCTCGACGCCGTCACCGAACGCCATGTGCTGACGGGTATACGCGGCCTGCGCGCTGCCCATGGCGGGCGTATGACGGTGCTGCTGATCACCAGCAAGCTGTCGTCGGTCCTGCTCGCCGATCGCACACTCGTTCTTGCCGCCAGCCGCATCCGCGCCAGCGGCGCGCACGAGGACCTTCTTCACGACCCGCTTTATCGCGACCTGCTGGGAATCGACCGTGCCGCCGCCTGACAACAAACGTGTCCTGAGTGACATCGAAATCGAGGAAATGCTGGCGCGCAACGCGCTCGATCGCGGCATGTTCGGGCGCCTCGTGCCGCTGCTGGGACCGGTGCGCGGCCAAGTCGTCAGCGTCTTCGCGCTGGAGACGCTGCTGGTCGGCATCGTCTTCGCCCGCCCCTGGTTCATCGGCCAGCTTCTGGACCATGGCCTTGTCAAGGATGCCCGGGGCTGGACGCTGGACGAACGCCTGCTTGCCTGGCTCAGTCTCGGCCTTGCGGCCACCTGGCTGGCGCGTTTCGTCTTCGCGGGACTGTCCGGCTATCTTGCCGGTTCCGCCGCACTGACCGTACTGAACACCCTGCGCATCCGCATTTTCGAACATATCCAGGCGCTCAGCGTCGGCTATTTCGACCGGACCAAGGCGGGCCGTATTCTCTCCCGTGCGGACCGCGACGTGGACGCGCTGGAAGCCCTGCTGGTGCAGGGCCCTCCGGACATGCTTTCGGCGATTCTGCGGTTTGCCGGCGCGGCATTGATGCTGTGGGTCATGTCCCCCCTACTGCTGCTGGCGCTGGCGAGCGTGGTTCCCTTCCTTGTGGCCGGCACCTGGCTGTTCAAGCGTGTTTCCCAGAAGAGCTGGGCTGTAGTCGCGGAAAACCGCAGCCGCTTCACATCCCACCTCGTCGAGACAGTCTCGGGGGTGCGCATGATCCAGCAACTGGTGCGCGAGGAGCCCAACAGGAAACGTTACCGCGAACTGCTTTCGGACTTCGACGGCTCCCTCGTGCGCGGCAATATGCGTTCAGGATGGTTCGCCCCGCTCAGTGGGCTGCTCAATGCCGCCGGCATGGCGATGATCCTCTTGGTCGGCAGTTATGGCCTGCTCGAAGGGCAGATCACTCTGGGCCAGCTCGCGCAGAGCCTCTTCTACGTCATGCTTTTTCTCGGCCCTTTGCAGGACCTGAACGACCTGTTCGAACGCTACGCCTCCGGCTCTGCCTCAGCCCAACGCATCTTCCTCCTGCTCGATACCCGGCCCGATATCCTCGACCACGAAGAGCCTATTCCGGTCCCAGTCCTGCACGGCGAAGTGGAATTCCGCTCGGTCGGTTTCTCCTACGCCCCCGGCACGTTGCCACAAGTGCTGCACGATCTTTCGCTGCACATCCATGCCGGCGAAGTCGTGGCCGTGGTGGGAGCTACGGGCCACGGCAAGAGCACGCTGGTCCAGTTGTTGACGCGTTTCTACGAAGCCCAGAGCGGCCAGGTCCTGATAGACGGGATCGACGTGAAACACATGCGCCAGTCCGAACTGCGCCGCCATGTCGGCGTGGTGCTTCAAGACAACGTGCTGTTCAGCGGCACTGTGCTCGACAATCTGCGTCAGGCCCGCCCCGAGGCGAGCGACGATGAACTGGTCGCTGCCGCGCGCGCGCTGGACGCCCACGAAGTGTTGGCACGCCTTGCCTATGGCTACCACACGCAAGTCGGGCCGCTTGGCGCGAACCTCAGCCATGGTCAGCGTCAGCTGGTCTGCCTCGTTCGGGCCTACCTGACCGATCCTGCCGTTCTGGTGCTTGACGAGGCGACGTCCGCCGTCGACGTCCATACCGAACGCATGATCCAGCGCGCGCTGCGCCGCTTGTGCGAAGGGCGCACCGCGATCATCATTGCCCATCGCCTTGCCACGATCCGCGATGCTGACCGCATCGCCGTGATACGCGAAGGTCAGGTTGTCGAACTAGGCAGTCATGCCGATCTCACGGCTAGAGGCGGCGCTTACGCAGCGCTCTACGAAGCCTATCAGCGCCAGAGCGGCGACCTGATCGATGAGCGCCCCACGCTCTCGGCAGCATCCTGACAGTTGTGAGGGGCGCGGCGGATCCTGCCATCCGCCGCGTACCCTTATTCGCCGATCAGCCCAGCATTTTTCAAATAAGTGCGGATTACGTTGCGCGTGACGCCAAGCGCCTGCGCGGTTCGAACCTGATTTTCATTCGACGAGGCAAAGGCCTCGCGAACGGCAAGATCGATCAGCCGGTCCAGTAACTGTGGCTCTCCGCAACCGATGAGCTTCGCAAGTGTGGCGCGAATCTGATCGAAGCCTTCGGCATCCCGCGCAGGCATCGGCCCCTCGACCTGCCTGTGGCTGGGCAATCCAAGGTGTTCGGGCTCGATCAGCTTGCCCGGAGCAACCAGGCTGGCCCGCTGGATGACGTTTTCCAGCTCGCGAATATTGCCGGGCCATGCGTAGTGGAAAACAAGATCTTCTGCATCCGGGCTCAACTCGATCGCCGGAGAAGCGGATTTCTCCCCATAGACCCCCAGAAAGTGCCGGGCCAGCGGCAGGATATCAGCTCGCCGTTCGCGCAGCGGGAGCAACGGCAGGGTGACCACGCCGAGACGGTAATAGAGGTCCTCACGGAATTTCCCGGCCTCCACCGCCGCGCGCAGATCGACGTTAGTCGCCGCGATCAATCGCACGTCGAGACTGACGGCACGCCGCGCGCCAAGGCGCACCACTTCGCGTTCCTGCAGGACGCGCAGCAACTTGACCTGAAGCGACTGCGGCAAATCGCCCACTTCATCAAGGAACAGGGTCCCTCCGTTGGCTGCCTCGAACCATCCTTCCCGGGCGTTGTGCGCACCAGTGAAGGCCCCTCGTTCGTGCCCAAAAAGTTCGCTTTCGATCAACGTCTCGGAAAACGCCCCGCAGTTCACCGCTACGAATGGCCGGTCGGCCCTTCCGCTCTGCTGATGGACGTGTCGGGCAACCAGTTCTTTACCGGTGCCCGTCTCGCCGGTGATCAGAATCGTGGCATTGCTGGGGGCCGTGCGTTCGATCAGCGGCAGCAGCGCCTTCGATCGAGGGTCTGAGAAGATAAACGTCCGCGCCCGGATGGCCAGGGCCGAAACTTCGAATTTCAGGATCGTGTCGCGCATGTCGAAGGTCCCACTTTTGTCGCTCCTAGCATTCAAGCCAGTGCGGTGGTCCGCTTCCACTTGTCGAGAACGAGGCTAACACAGATTGTCTACTAAAACAGTTGAGAATTATTGAGCGCCCGAAAGCTGGGCTTTCAAGCCTGATGCGGTTACGCTGCCGTATCCCGCAAACGCGGGGAATCTGCCACGAGCGCATGGGTATAAGGATGCTCTGGCCGGTCCAGCACGCGCTCGCTTTCCCCGTGCTCGACGATGCGGCCATGGCGCAGGACCGCCACGAAATCAGAGACCGCCCGTACTACCCCCAGATCGTGGGTCACGAACAGGATCGTCAGCCCAGACTCCTTTTGAAGACGGCGAAGCAGGTCGATGATCGCGGCCTGTACCGATACGTCGAGCGCGGAGGTAACCTCGTCGCAGATCAGCAGTTCGGGCTGGCAGATGAGGGCGCGCGCGATCGCCACCCGCTGTCGCTCTCCCCCCGACAGGTCGCGCGGATAGCGACCCGCCAGGTCGGGCGGTAATGCCACGCGCTCCAGAACCTGCGCGACTTCCTTGTCGGCATCCGCGGAACGGATCGGAAAGAAGTGCAGCGCCGCCGTGCGCAGGATCTGCCCCACGGTCTGGCGCGGATTGAGCGCGCGGAACGGGTTCTGGAAGATATACTGGATCCGCCGCCGCAGTTCCTTGCTGCGTTCGTCAGAGAGCGGAACCGGTTGCCCATCATAGGTGAACACGCCGTCGACGTCTTCCACGGCGCCCACCAGCGCGCGCGCGAAAGTGGTCTTTCCTGAACCGCTCTCGCCCACCAGTGCCGTGCATTGGCCCCTGGGCAGCACGAGGCTGGCATCGAACAGGACCTGATTATCCCCATAGCTTGCAGAAATGCCGTCGATGACCGCGAGCACCGGCGGCGTCGAGCCACCTCCCGCCCCCCCGTTTTGAAGGGAAACGGGCGCCTCGTCCCGCTTCGCACGGATCGGATGGTGGCAGGCCGCCAGCCGCCTGTCGCCGAAATCGCGCAGCACCGGCCGCGAGTTACAACTCGCGCTGCGCAAGATACAGCGCGGTGCGAAGGCGCACCCTTCACCGCGCTCCGTCAGCGCCGGCGCATGACCGGGAATGGCCCGAACCGAGTGCCTTCCGGAAATGTCCGGAACGGCATCCAGTAAACCGCGCGTATAAGGATGCGTCGGCGCATCAAAGATCTGGTCGCGCGATCCGCTTTCGACGATCTGCCCGGCGTAGAGTACGACTACCCGGTCCACCAGTTCGCGTACTACGGCCAGATCGTGCGAAACATAGACTGCGCCAATTTCGCGCGTGCGGCACAGGTCACGGATCGTCGCAAGCACACGCGCCTGCGTGCTGACGTCGAGAGCAGTGGTCGGCTCATCGAGGACGATCAGCCTTGGCCGCAGCAGGACGGCTAGCGCCAGCAGGACCCGCTGCTGCTGTCCCCCGGAAAGTTGATGCGGAAAGCGGCGAAGGAATTCCGCGTTGGCCGGCAGACCGACATCGGCGGCAGCCTCCGCAATCCGCTGCTCCCGCTCGGGCCGGCCGAGTTCGCGCTGGTGAACCCGCAGTTCCTCATCGAGCAACGATCCGATCCGGCGCATGGGATTGAGCGCCAGCGCGGGATCCTGCGCCACGTGCGCGATCACGGAACCCCGCATCCGGCGGCGCCCCGCAGCGTCCAGCGAGACGATATCCCGCCCATCCACCATCACCGAACCGCCCGATACTACCGCCCCCGCCCGCGCATCGCCAAGCAGGGCCGTGGCAATGCTGCTCTTGCCGGAGCCGCTTTCGCCCACCACCCCGACGATCTCACCCGGTGCGACGGAAAAGTTGATATCTTCGACGATCGGCGTGCCATCCTCCAGCGAGACGGCAAGGTCCCGCACCTGGAGCAAGGTCTTCACGAAGGGGACGACGCTCATGCCCGGTTCTCCCGTTGGCGACGTTTGATTCCGCGCATCTGCGTGCGTGCTCGTGATTTCAGGCCGCGACGGGAAGGGATCCGTGCTCCGGCCCGTGCGACGCTTTCGGCAAGCAAATTGGTGCCCAGCGCGAAGAAGGCGATCATTGCTACCGGGGCCAGCACGGCCCACGGCTGGATCATCAGCCCGGCTCGGTTCTCGTTGATCATGAGGCCCCAATCGGCTGCCGGCGGCGCGACGCCGTAACCCAGAAAGCTGAGGCCGGAGAGCACGCCGACCGCCCAGGTCAGCATGATGCCGAGATGGACGAGCAGCGGTGTCCCGATATTCGGAAGGATTTCCAGCAGGACCACCCGCCACCATGGATAGCCCATCAACTTGGCGGCTTCGACATATTCCTGCGATGCCACGCCCAGCGTCACGCCGCGGGCGAGCCGGATCACGCCGGGCACGAAGGAAACCGCCACCGTCAGCACGATCAGCCAGGGCGCGCGGCCCAGCATGGATACTACCAGCAGCACCAGGATCAGATCGGGAAAGGCCAGCAGCACGTCGGTTGCCCAGACCACCGCATGGTCGATGCGACGCCGCGACAGCCCCGCCGCAATGCCGATGACTGCGCCGAAAGCCAGCGCGATCGCGGATGCCGCAAAGCTCATCCACAAGACCGAGCGCCCGCCGGCCAGCAAGCGCGAAAGGACGTCCCGGCCGAGATAGTCGTAGCCCAAGAGCGCTCCCCCGCCGGGCAGGCCATAGGTCGGGCCGACCAGCGCCAGCGGCGATTGCGGCGCGACCTGCGGGCCCAGCAGAGCAATCACCAGCACGATCGCGGCAAACGTGAAACCAAGACGCGCCTGCGGATCGTGGCGTAAGGAAGAAAGCCCCGAAGTCATACGCCGCCTGCCTTCAGTTTGAGCTTTGCCCGCGTGCCCGCGCGCAGACGTGGACGCGGAGAAGTGCGCAGTTTCGGTGTCACCAGCACCGTCGCAACATCGGCAAGGAGGTTGATCACGACAACGCCCACCGCCATGGTCAGCGTGATCGCCTGGATCACCGGAACGTCACGCGTGTCGATTGCGGCGTTGAGGGCGTTGCCGATGCCGGGATAACTGAACACCACTTCCACGATCAGCCCGCCGCCCAGCAGCAGTCGGCTCGTGAGCGCAATGCCCTGGATCACCGGCACCAGCGCATTCGGCACCGCATGGGCCCAGATGATGCGCCATTCAGGGATACCGCGCAGCCTGGCGGCGGCCACGTATTCGGCCTCCAGCGTCTCGATCATGGCCGAACGCACCAGCCGTAGCAGGAACGGCGCAACGGTCAGGATCAACGTCAGCGCCGGCAACGCCAGATAGGCAGGCTGAAAAAAAGGCGAGACGCCGGGATCGAGCAATGACACCGCCGGCAGGATGGGAAACACCGTGGTCGACAGTAGCAGGATAAGTCCGATTGCCAGCACGAAGGCTGGCAGCGCCTTGAACAGGATGATCGCGTTCATCGTCCAGCGATCGAACCGGCTATCCCGCCGGATCGCCAGAGCCACACCGCCAAGAAACGCCAGAGGCACTGCAAGGACCAGCACGACCGCCATCAGTGCTGCCGAATTCTCGAAGCGGTCCCCGACGATCTTGCCCGCCGGCACGCTGGAATCGAGAGACTCGCCAAACTCGCCCGTCAGCGTGTTGCCGGCCCATCTCGCATACTGGATCGATATAGGCTGATCGAGCCCCAGTTGGTGGCGCAAAACGCGAATGCTGTCTTCAGTGGCATCGGGGCCAAGGATCACGCGGGCCGGATCGGAAGGCAGCGCCTGCGTGGCCGCGAAAACCAGCACGGAAATGACGAAGGAGGTCGCCAGCCCCGAGAGAATCCGCCCGCCCAGCCAGGGGAGCCAGGCCGGGAGCGCAAGCCGCGCGCGCGCCGCTCCGGCATCCTTGATGACAGGTTCCGCCTCGCGTCGTTCGGCCTCTTGTAGGGCCGGGGAAGAATAGATCGTCGCCATCGCATTCACCCGTTGCTGGATCTTCGCTTTTTCAGGCTCGCGCGTGCCGCGCCGCGTCAGGCCGGCGCCTTTTCCGGCTCCGGGACCGGGATTGCCTGAGCTAGCGCACCGTTTGCGGCTGCACGGGGCTGACCAACGCGCAGCGCGGGCACATCGAAACCGTGATCGAGATCGAGCAGCGGGAACAGCAGTTCCGCCACCCGGTGCGCCTCGGAAATCAACGGAAATCCGGAAAGAATGAAGGCACCGGTCCCCTGCTCGGCATATTCGCGGATGCGCGCGGCGACGTTCTCGGCGCTGCCGACCAGCGTGGTCCCCGCTGCCGGCCCCATGATGTCGAACCCGAACCAGGCCGGCCCCACCCAGACATTGGGATAGACCTCCAGATCGCGCGCGCTTGGGAGGCGGCCCGATTTCACAAGGTCGATATTGCGCTGCACCTGCGGGTCTGGACTGCGATAGGTTTCCAGCGTCTCGCCGAACGGCAACCGCATGCGGATGGAGCGCAGGGCATGTTCCACCGACGAACGTTGGAGCAGCCATTCGGCATGGGCCCAGGCCTCTTCCTCGGTCTCGCGCACGATCACCTGAAGGCGCGTGCCATATTCCAAAGTTCGGCCGACTTTGGCCGCTTCCGCGCCGACGCGGCGGAACTTGTCGCCCAGCAGCGGCGGCGTGTTCGCAAAGCTAAGATAGACGTCCAGCAGCTTCACCGAATGCGCCACCCCCGGCGCCGAGGTGCCAGCGCCCCACAGCGGCACGCCGGCTGGCTGATAGGGGCCCGACCAGACGCTCATCGGCGCGCCGCCTTCGGCGCGCGGGGCCAGCTTGACGAACTGTCCTTCGTAACCGGCCCGGTCCCCGGCATAGACCTTGCGGAAGGCATCCCAGTATTCGAAGCTAAAGTCATACCGCTCGTCATGCGGATAGTGCACGCCCAGCGCGGCCAGACCGGCATCGTTGCCGTTGACCACGTTGAACAGCAGGCGCCCGTTCGAAAAATGATCGAAAGTCTGCGCGTATTTCGCCAGCACCGCCGGCGAAAGCTCGCCGGGGTGCTGGGCGACGAGGAACTTCATCCGCTCGGTCGCCGGGATCATCGCGGCGGCGACGGCAAGGCTCTCATACGCGCTCGACCCCAGCAGCGCCCCGTAAAAGCCCAGCCTGTCGATGGTAACGGCAAGCTGTTCGAGATGGTCGAAGCCGGTTTGCCAGCGCCCTTCCTCGGCCCAGGGATATGGGCCGTCGGGAGCCGTCAGATACCATAGCAGCTTAACGGGCCGAGGCCGGGCGGCGGGGGACGGGGGGGAAATCATGGGGGGCGCCTCCTGGTTCAGTCGAGGTCGGTGACAGGCAGGAGACCGAGCGAACGCGCCTCTTCGTAGCGGTTGCTCATCTTCCACTGCTGGCGCAGTACGCCAGGCCCATAAGTGCGCGAGCCGCCGAGGGCCTGCGCCTTGATCTGGATATCGGCGCCTTCTTCCAGCAGCAGAATGAATTCGGCCAGATCGCGCAGCCCCTTCCAGCCCCAGACGGTGGCGCCGCCATTGGCTTCGATGATCGCGGGCGTGAACGGGTTCTCGGCCAGCGTTTCGTTGATGAAATCGGATTCGTCCTGCCGGCGATCGATATAGACCGGCAGTTCGCGGGCAAGGTGGAAGCGCTGCACCGGCACGTAGCTGATCGGCAGAGTGCGATGGGTCTGGGCCCACGCCCCAAGGTTGGGCGAATGGACGTGGCTGAGCGAGGTGATCGTCGGGTTCTGGTTGAACACCTTGAGGTAGCGCCCGTTCGGACGGCCCTTCCACGCCGAACCGTCTAGCCCGGTGACCGAGAAATTCAGCGGCTTGTCACTGTGAATGCTGCGGTCGAAAGGATGCGGCAGGTTGACGGTGACGATCTTGTCCTCGCCGGGCACGCGTTCGATGAAACCGACGGTGCCGTTGGCGGTGATCGTGCCGGTCTCACGATAGGCGCGGAAGATTTCGGCGGACTGGGCCACCACATCGTTGGCGAAATCGAGAACGACCGAATTGAGCTTTTCCCCGGTTGGAGCGGAGGGGGCCGAAGCAGAGGGAGTCTGAACTGTGGAAGCCATGGTGTTTCTCCTCAGGTAAATCAGGCGGCATGCGCGCGGGCGCGCCGTTCGAGAGCGAGTGCCAGCGGTCTGCGGTCGATCCACGCATCGACATCGACGTCGTGCTCGAGGAAGCCGTGGAGCCACAGGAAGTTGGCCTGCTGCTTCAGCAGGGCGACGCGTTCCTCGGATAAGTCCGGGTGCAGCGCGCGGTGGAAATTGTTGCGGTAGGCCGCCTCCACATCGGCGGCACCCGCATACGTCTCCCTCTGGAGGATGCCGCGCAGCGCCGGCAGATTGTGCTCCGCCCAGTCGGCCGCGCGCAGCGTCTGTTCAAGGAAGCGCACGACCAGATCGAAATGGTTGTCCAGCAGATCGCGGCTCACCGTAATCGGGCGCGGCGTGCCGTTGTTCACGCGGGTATGGCGGCTCGGATAGCCATCGAGATCGATGCCTACGACAACACCGGCCCGCCGCGCCGCGTCGACCGCTGATGCGCCCTTGACGTAGACCGCATCCACCTTGCCCGCCGCCAGCGCCTCAATGCCCGACCACATGCGGGCAAGGTTGACGGCCGAATCCTCAGAAGGCGACGCCAGCGGTACGTCGACGAAAGTCACATCCTCCAGCGTCAGCCCGGCGATACCCAGAGCCCCCTTGATGCCGGCGAGCGACATGCCTCGCGCGATACTGCCGCCGCGTGTAACGTTCCAGGCCGGAAGGGCGATCCGCATGCCCGCCAACTGCGCGGGCTCGATCGGGCCGGTCTCACGGCGGACAAGGATCGCCTGCCACTCATCGATCCAAGTTAGGCCGATCACCCGCGTCTGGGTGCCCCTGGCCCGGGTGGCGAGCGCGGGAATATTGCCCCCTTCGCGGAACAGACCGTGCAGATCATGCTCGTTATGATGCGCCCGCATGGCGCGCGGCTTGTCCTGAAGGGCTTCGACGCGCAGTCCGTCGCGCGCGAACTCCTCTTCCAGCCAGCCGAGCGAATGGGCGATCCCCGACGCGGTTGGCACCGGGCAGCGCGTAAAAAGAATGCGGTCGAGGTTACGCGCCGTTGCGGTCTCGCCGATCGTGTGAACGTTGTCGGTCATTGGAACTCCACTATGCCTCCAGCAGAGCAAGGGCCGTGCCAAGCGCGCTGATCCGCTGCTTTTGGCAGGCGCTGTGCCGTGGCTGCGCAAATCTGCGCAAATCTGCGCAGCCACGGTACGATCACTGTCGGGTTATGCTCACACCCACATCCGGTCGAAGCGCCAGGTCGGGAAGTGCGAGCGTTCCGCCCTTATCCCGCCGACGCGCGGCCCCACGCCGTCCAGCGTATTGGCGAACCCCCAGATCAGCAGACCGCCGCTATCGTGCTGGATCCGCTGCATGCGGTGAACCAGCTCCGAACGCGCCGCGAGGTCCGGCTCGGCCAGCGCCTGCCCGAACAGCTGCGTGAACGCCGGATCGTTGAAGTTGGTCTTGTTCCCCACCGATGTCGGCGCATCGATGTGCAACGCGGTGGACAGCCATGGCACGCCCAGCGTCCCCCCCGTGCTGATCTGCCAGCCGCGCCGGGCTGGGCCTGCGAACGTCGCCGCGTCCACCTGCCTCGGCCGCAAGTCCACGCCGATCCGCTTCGCCTGTTCGGCCAACACCAGCGCAGAGGCGACATAAGTCGGGCCGACCACCAAATCGGAGCGCAACCCATCCTGCCCGGCCTGCCGCAGCAAGCTGCGCGCCTGATCGAGATCCTGCCGGCGCTGCGCAATAGCATGGTCGAAGGTCGGATCCTGCGGCGCGTAGAGATCATTGGCCACCCGTCCTTCGCCCTGCAGCGCGCGGCGGACCAGTTCATCCCTATCGGCCAGCAGGCGAAACGCCTGCCGCACGCGGACATCCGCGAAAGGTCCCTCCTTCGTGTTCATGTCGAAGGACTGCCAGCCGTTGGTCTGCGAAACGAGGATGCGGGCCCGACTGTCCCGCCGGATCAGTCCGGCCTGTTCGGGCAGGATGGCATTGGCCAGATCGATCTGCCCTGCCAGCAGCGCGGCGATGCGCGCGGTCTGGTCCTTGAATTCGATGATCTCCAGTTCGTCAGGATAGGGTTTGCCCGGCTTGAAGTAATTGTCGAATCGCTTGAACGTGGCGCGCTGACCCGGTTCGAACTTGTCGATCCGGTAGGGCCCCGCGCCCACCGGGTTGGTGACCGCATGATAGTCCACGGGTACGATGCCGCCGAAATTGGTCCAGGTTTCCGGCAGCGCGACGAAGCCATGGCCCTCGCGGATGGGAATGCGCACGGTCCGCTCGTCGAGCGTCTTCACCCCGTCCCGGTCCACCGGCGAGACCAGCGCGCCGTAAGGAGAGGCCAGTTGCGGATCGGTGATGCGCCGGATCGAGAAGGCCACGTCTTCGGCGGTGATCGTCTTGCCGTTATGGAACTCCAGCCCGGGCCTCAGGCGCACGTCCCAGGCGCTGGCGTTGCGGTTCGGCTCCACCGATTCCGCCAGCGCCAACTGAGGAAGCATTTCGTCGCTCCACTCCCACAGCTTCGCATACATGGCAAAGCCGCGGATCGTGCTGCCAAGGCCGAGCGGCTTGTGCGCATCGAGATTGCCCGATCGCTCACCATCGAGAATGCCGAGCCGCAGCCTCCCCCCGCGCCGGGGCTGCGCAGGCGCTTCGCTGGCGCTCTCGCCGCTGCGGCCGCAGCCGGACAGCAGTAGCGCCGCACCCGCCGCGCCGCCGATCAGGCTGCGACGGGTTAGGCCGGTTTGGCTGAGGTCGTCCATAACGCTGCTCATTGCCCCGCCCCTCAACCGTTGCCGCGCGCGGCAAGGCCGCCGCCCGACACCAGCGGCACTTCCTGCTCGCCGCCGTCCGATTCCGCCAGAGCCAGCCGGGGCGCGCGGAAACGCGGCAGGACATGCTCACCCAGCCGGTAGATCTCTTCCAGATGCGGATAGCCGTTGAGGAAGAACCACGAGAGGCCGAGATCGGCGAACTGGCGGATCTTGGCGGCGACATTCTCGTAACTGCCAACGAATGCGAAGCCCGGCGGAATGCCGATATATCCGAACCCGCCCCACAAGTGCGGCTCCACGAACAGATCGTCGAAGTCGTTCACCTCCCGCCCGTTATAGCGTTCGAACCGGGCGCGGTTGGTGTCCGACATCTGGGTGGAGCGTTCCGCCGCTGCCTTTACGGTCCCAGCGCGCACGCCCTCGTCGAAGAAGCGCTTGGCCTCGGCATAGGCAAGTTCGTCGGTCTCGCGGGCGATGGCATCGACCGAAACCCCGAAACGTATCTGATCGGCACGGCCGTACTTTGCGGCACGTTCCTTCACATCGGCGATGTTGCGGGCAACATGTTCAGGCGATTCCGCCAGAACGAGGTAGTAATCGGCATGCTTGGCGGCCAGTTCCTTGGCGCCGTCGGAGGTGCCTGCCGAGCAGATCGCAGGGATCGGCGCACGCGCCAGCGGGCCGCGCAGCCCGCCGCCGTTCGCCTCGTAATAGCGGCCCTTGTAGTGGAAGCTCTCGCTGGTCCAGAACCCCTTCACCAGATCGAGGAATTCGATGGCGCGGGCATAGCGCTCGTCATGGGGCAGCGGTTCGCCATTGGCGCGCAGCACGCCGTCCGAACCGCCTTGGATCACGTTCCAGACAAGACGCCCGCCGCTGATCCGTTGAAAGCTCGCGGCCATTTGCGTCGCTTGCCAGGGGCTGAAATGGCCCGGGTGGAAGGCATCCACGAAGCGCAGCCGCTTCGTCTCGCGCGCTAGTGCCGCCGAAACGATCCACGGCTCGTCCCCAAACGGCGCATTGACCAGCAGCGCGCCTGAAAAGCCATTGATCTCGGCGGCGCGGGCGACTTGCGAAAGATAGTCGATATAGGCGAAATCGTCGCCCACTTCGGACGAGGACACCGCGCCGGTGCTGGCTTGCGGTTGACGGTTCCAGTCGCCGCGATTGCGATTGTCTCCCGGAATGTACTGCGTCTCGCCGTGCAGAGGCAGGCGGGCGAAGAACTCGATGGTCATGACGGCACTCCAGATGGTTCACCGCTTTCCAAAGCAGCAACCGTGCCAGCATCGCGAACCTGACGAATTTTCCCGATCTCGCTGGCGCGGACCGTCCTGCCAGCGTGCCCACCTTGCGCAGAAATCACCAGCATGCGGGCGGTTCTGCGCAAGCTCCCGCAGGGCGGTCCGCGAAGCACGATCGCAGCAGATATAGTACCGCCCCCGCTGGCGAGCGCGGGATTACGCCGGAGGAGAAACGCAGCCGAACAAAAGTATCGGGCCGGCGTCGAGGGCGTCCTTGCGGAACTAGGCGTGGTTGTCCCTCGTCCCATGCGAATAGCCGGATGGCGATGGGCATAGGCCAGGGGACTTGCGGGAAGGCCCGACCGACTGAGGGGGAAGAACCGGGCCGGAGCCGAGATGAAAAGGTCCAGGCACACTAGACGCGCGGGTTGCGCGATCGCGGTCTCCGCCACGTTCCGCCCCATGACTCCGACCCGATGAACCGCCCTCCAATTCGCTCTGGCGTGGGTGTTTCAAACCCAGCAGGGAAGGTGCGAAACCCACAGCTCGCATCGGCTCCTCCTCTCGCATCACGCCCCGGAAACCTCCGATTTTCGTGCTTGGCACGCCCCTTGCTCCTCCCCTTCGTACCGTCATTCGAGGAGAGCGTCCGTGTCCCTACCCCTGCCCGAAACCGCCCATTGCCTGCGAACAGCCGCGCAATGACCGGATCGTCTCGCCGTTCATTTCTGGCCAGTGGCGCCGTGCTGTCGGGCGGACTGATGCTGGGCACAGGGCTGCTTTCCGGCTGCGGGACCGACAAGGCCGACACCGGTTCTGCCGAGGGGCCTCCGCGGCGCGGCGGAAAGGCGCGCATCGCCATCATTTCCGGCGCGCAGACCGGCAACCTTGACGCGCACAAGCCGCTCGGCACCGGTTCATTCCGTGGCTGGGCGCTTTACAGCAAGCTGTGGGAATGGAACCGGCAGGCCAATCCCGGCCTTGCCCTTGCCGATTTCGCCGAAGTGAACAACGACGCCACCGAATGGACGATCCGCCTAAAGAAGGGACTGGAATTCCATCACGGCAAATCGATCACGGCCGAGGACGTGGTGTTCTCCATCCGGCGGCTCACCGATCCGCAGCTCGCCTCTCCCTACGGATCCTACCTGCCCTCGCTCCGCCGCCAAGAGGTCCGCGCGCTGGACCCGCTGACCGTGCGGATTCCCTTCGATCCGGGCCACGGCCTTGCCGCCCTGCCCGAACTGTGGATGAGCTGGGGCGGGATCGTACCGATCGACTACGACCCGGTGAACAATCCGGTCGGCGCTGGCCCCTATCGCCTGAAGAGCTTCACGCCCGGACAGCGATCGGTGTTCAGCCGGTTCGAGAACTACTACAAGCCCGGCCAGCCCTATCTGGACGAAGTCGAGATCATCGACTTCAAAGACCCCATCGCACGGCTGCAGGCGATGCAGACGGGCCAGGTGGACGTCGCACCGACGATCGGCTTCGAACAGCTTGCCTTCTTCAAATCGTCCGACCAGTTCCGGGTGGTTTCGTCCGAAACCGACGCCTGGCACGGCTTCGCCATGAACCTGTCGAGGGCCCCGTTCGACGATCCGCGCGTGGCGAAAGCCTTCCGCCTGATCGCCGACCGGCAGGAACTGGTGGACCGCGTGCTACACGGCCAGGGCCGCGTCGCCAACGACCTCTATTCGCCCAGCGATCCCACCTTTGACCACGCCATTCCCCAGCGCCGGCGCGACCTTGCCGAGGCCCGCAGCCTGCTGCGCTCGGCCGGGCACGGCGGCGGCCTTGCCGTCGAACTCGTCACCACGGCGGGCGCGGGCGGAAACGCGGCCATCGTCTTTGCCCAGCAGGCGCGTGAGGCCGGGGTCGATGTGAAGATCAGGCTGGTGGACGATTCCATCTTCAACGGCCCCGACAAGAATGCGTGGACTTTCAGCACCGTCGTCGGCGTCTCGCGCCCGGTCCTGCTGACGCTGCAACAGCACGACGGCCCGCGATCGGCCGGGAACCGGACCCATTTCGACGATCCCGAATTCACCCGCCTCGTCACCGCAGCCGCCGCGCAGCCCGATGCCGGCAAGCGCAAGGCCCTCGTCGGCGAGGCGCAGCGCATCCAGCACGATCGCGGCGGCCTGCTGATCTGGGGCTTCGCCAACAACCAGGACGCAAGCGCCCGTCCGATCGGCGGCGTCACGCCCGACCGCACCGCATTTTCCGCGTGGCGCACAGACGCGCTGTGGCGCCGCGCCTGATCCCATTCCGATACCACCACAGGAGACCTTGATGAGCGATACCGAAATCTGGTTCACCCGCTGCGGCGGCGCGACGGCATCCACCATCGCGATCCAGCAGAACTTCCTGCACGATGAATTCGCGGCCGGCGGTGCCGTGCTCCGCTCGCTTCAGGAATCCCGTGACAGCACAGTGCGGGAAAGCCACTTCGACCATTCCATTCCCGCGATGTTCCGCGAAGGCGGCAACATTCCCCCGATCTGGGCACGGGCCAACGGCGCCGATACCGTCGTGCTGGCGATCAGCTGGGTCGACGAGTTCCAGTCGATCGTAACGCGGACGGACAGCGGCATCCGCTCGCTGGCCGAACTCAGGGGCAAGCGACTGGCGGTTCCGCTTTACGCCGGCATCTCCATCGACTTTCAGCGCGGCGCGAACTTCCACGGCTTCGCCAACGCCCTTGCCATCGCCGGCCTGGGGGCGGAGGACGTCACCTTCGTGGATGTGCCGGTGGAACGGACATCGGTACAGACGGCGGCACAGAGGTCTGGGCCGGGCACCGATCAGGCGCGCGGTTCCGGCGCGGCGGAACTCGATGCCCTGTTCGACGGGCGCGTGGACGCCGTGTTCCTGCGCCAGTCCTCGGGGCTGCGGCTCTACAACGAACACGCCGAGCGCCTGCGCGAACTGGTGCGGCTGACCGACCAGCCCGATCCGCTGCGCCGGATCAACAACGGCACCCCGCGCCCGCTCACCGTGCATCGCAGCTTCCTGGCCGAGCACCGCGATCTGGTGGTGCGCTACATTGCCGCGCTGATCCGCGCGGCGGACTGGGCAGAGGCCAATCCCGGCGAAGCGCTCGATGCCCTCACCCGCGAGGACGGCCGATCAGACCGCCGAACCATTGCCGCCACTTTCCCGCACTACGCCACCAGCCTGCACCCGAAACTGACCGATGCGTATATCGCAGGCCTTTCGGCGCAGAAGGACTTCCTGCTCGCCTGGGGCTTCCTTGCCGCCGATTTCGATGTCGAGGCGTGGATCGATCGCGGTCCGCTGGAAGAAGCTACTGCACTGGTCGCCGCCGAAAACCGTGCTGCAAACCACATTCCTGCCGAATAAGGGAGATCGACCCATGAGCCATGCCGACAATCATGCCGACGATGCCGAACTGGCCGACTATATCGCCCGCGCCGCGGACGAGGCCGCCCACGCGTTCCGGTTCCTGAAGGACAGCGGCACGCTGACCGCCAGCCTCATCTTCAACATCGCCCAACGCGTGCCGGGACGCGACCTGCTGCTTTCCCTGCGTTTCCCCGCACCATGGTCGCGCGAAAACGGCATCAAGGTCGCCACCTCGCGCTTCTCGGATCATCCCGAATCCGTGCTGAACGAAGACCGGTTGGGCGCGAACACGCTGATCCATGCGCATACCCCGCATCTTGCCGCATGGTCGCTGGCGCACAAGCCGTTCCCGATCCTTTACGTCGCCGCCCAGCGCCACTTGCTGGCACGCGAAATCCCCAATCATCTCGAACGCCGGGTCAGCGTGCTTGACACGATCCGCGCGCGGCTGGACGCCTATCCCGATCTGGCGCCGCCACCGGGCCTTCTGGAAAGCAATGGCGGCGCGAACTTCTGGGGCAAGGGGATTGCCGAAACCGCGCAGCTTATCCTGCTGATCGAGGAATCTGCGCGTCTGCAGGCCATCGCAGCCCAGATTGGCGGCGCGCAGGCGTATACCGAAGGCGCTCTGGACCTCCAATGGAAGCGCACCGGGTTACTGGAACAGGGGCGTTCATACACCCGCGAATTCGCGCCCGCCTGATCTTCGCCCCGTCCTGAACTTCGCACCGTCCTGAACTTCGCACCGTCCTGACTGGGGGCAGCAGGACGGTGGCTGCCGGAAGGGCCGCGAAACGGTGCGCGGCCCTTCCGGCTTAAGTCACAGTATCTGCACCGCCTCCTCGAAAGCGAGGCGGGGCCCGCGTTCACCGATCGCGCTGCGGTCTCCATATCCCAGGTTGAGCAGCAGCAGAGATCGCCAGCGTCCATCGGGAAAGAATTCGCGGTCCAGCGCGGCGGCATCGAACCCGGTCATCGGTCCCGCATCAAGGCCCAGCGAACGCGCCGCCACGATCAGAAACGCCGCCTGCAAGGCCGCATTGAATACCCCCGCCGAACGGATGCGCTCCTCTTCCACGAAGAAGGCGGACACGTCCCTCCCGGGCAGTAGCGCGGGCAAATGCTCGAAGAAGCGGCTGTCCCAGGCGACGATGACATTCAGCGGTGCCGCCAGCGTCTTCTCCCGGTTGCTGCCCGACAGCGCGGGTGCCAACCGCTGCCTTGCCGTATCGCTGCGCACGAAGACATAGCGTGCCGGCTGCGCGTTGAAGCCGGTCGGCGCCAGCTTGGTCAGGTCATAGAGCGCGTGCAGCGTTGCGTCATCGACCGGACGGTCGACAAAACTGTGGTTGCTGCGGGCCTGCGTGAAAATCTGGTCGAGCGCTTCCGCCGTCAGGGTTCCGGCAGACGGGGTGGCCGCCGGGGCTGTCGAAGTAATCGTCATCTTGCGTTCTCCTTCAGACGACCGGTGCGAGCGCGGACGCGCGGCGGGCATTGAGCAGCGACACTTCGAAACCGTGATCGAGTTCCAGCAGCGGGAACAGCAAGTGCGCGACGCGGTGAGCCTCCTCGATCAACGGCCAGCCGGACAGGATGAAGGACTTCGCCCCCTGCGCCTCGAACTCGCGAATGCGGGCGGCGACGTTTTCCGCACTGCCGACCAGCGTAGTGCCGGCGCCCGGCCCCAGCAGGCCGAAACCGTGCAGAGCAGGGCCCGTCCAGATATTCGGATAGATCTCGTAATCGCGCGCCTTGGGCAGCCGGCCGCTGCGGATCGCGTCGAGGTTGCGGTTCACCCGATCGTCCGCGCTGCGATAGGTTTCCAGCGTTTCGCCCGGCGGCAACTGACGCTTCAGCGACTGCAGCGCGTAATCGAGCGAGGTCTGATCGACCAGCCACTGTGCATAGTCCCAGGCTTCCTCCTCGGTCTCGCGCACGATGATCTGGAGGCGGGTACCGTAATCGAGCGTGCGGTCCAGTTTGGCCGCCTCGGCCCCGACCCGGCGGAACTTGTCGCCCAGTCGCTGCGGCGTATCCGCAAAGCTGAGATAGGTGTCGAGCAGTTGCACCGAATGCGCCACGCCGGGCGCCGATGTGCCAGCGCCCCAAAGCGGCACCGGATCGCGCTCCGATCCTTCATGTGCGGGGCGATAGCCACGGCCCGGCGGCGGCGCGAGCTGGATGTACTTGCCATGAAATCCCTCGGGCGCGCCGGAATAGGCATGCTTGAATGCGCGCCAGTATTCGAGGCTGTAATCGTAGCGCTCGTCATGGGCGAGATGCATGCCATAGGCCTGCTGGGTTGCGTCATTTCCGTTGACGGCATTGAGTGCCAGCCGACCACCCGAGAAATTGTTGATGGTCAGCGCGATCTGCGCAAGTTTCGCAGGCGACATTAGCCCCGGATGCACCGCGCCCAGAAATGTCATGCGCCGGGTTGCCGCCAGGGTAGCGGCCGCCACCGTCAGCACGTCGTTGCCGCCATATCCCGTCGCCAGCAGGGCGCCGTAAAAGCCCAGCTTGTCTATCGTTGCGGCAAGTTGCTGGAGATGATCGAAGCCGGTATCCCAGCGCCCCTTCTCCTCCCACGGGACTACGCCATCGGGCGCGGTGAGATACCACAGAATCTTGACTGCCATGTGCGTTCATCCTTTCGATCGTGACGGCGCTGCCGTTGCTGCCATGGCGAACTGCTGCATTTCGCGCGCATTGCCCGCCATTGCCTGACGAGAAGCAAGACCCGGGCCAGACCCTATATTGCTCATTGCACCTTGTTTACTGGGCGATGGCGTCGCCGCGGCGCCCGCTCGACTGTTCAAAGCGCAGCATTGTTGCGCGCAATTCACCAGATATCACAATCGATTCCATTGATATTTCGCATAAAATCGCTCTGGCACGCGCTTTGCTTTGAGAGCTGCAAGGGGGTGGCCATCCACAAGGACGCGCAACAGGGGCGTTCGGCTTCACCCGCAAAAAGCACCGGGTCGACCGGCTTGAAGCAGGAGCAGTTAATGCGCGTCACCAAGTATCTTCTCGGCATCAGCGTTCTCGGCCTCGCCGCTCCGGGAGTAGCGGGGGCGAGCGCAACAAACGGCCGTGATGTGGCTGCAGCGGGCGGCGAAGAAATGGAAAGCGCGCCGGAAAATGGCGCGGAAGGTTCGGACAACGCGATTACGGTCAACGGCGATCGGCTGAAGAAGGACACCTCGATCCTGCCGACACGCGCGCCGATATCGATCTACGGCACCAGCGAAAGCATCCTCGATACGCCGCGCTCGGTTACGCAAATCAACGCCGAACAGTTGACCAAGGATATCATCCTTAGTTCCGACGATCTCGCCAAGTATACGCCTGGAATCACCCGTGGCGGCGGCCAGAACGCGGGCATCGCGCCACAATTGCGCGGGCAGGCCACTGAGATCTTCCAGGACGGGCAGCGCGGCTACTCCGTGCGTCACCCGGCCAACTTCAATGCCTACGAAGGGGCAGACATCGTCGCCGGGCCGTCCTCGGTGATCTTCGGATCGGTGACGGGCAGCGGCGGCTATATCAACTACATCACCAAGAAGCCGGATTTCGATCAGCGCCGTTCCAGCCTGACAACGCGCATCGGCACGCTCATTCCCGATGGCGACAGCAAGTTCGCCTTCACCATTACGGGTGACGATACCGGCCCGATCAGCGATACTCTGGCCTATCGTACCAGTGTGACCGTCCAGAAGCAGGACGACTACTACGACAACGTCAAGAACAACTACTACGCGTTCTACGGCGCTCTCGCCTGGCGGCCGACCAGTCAGTTCCACGCGGACCTGAACCTCTCCTACGACAACTATTACGACTGGAACGTTACCCACGGCTGGAACCGCGCCACGCAGGAACTGGTCGACAACGGTCTCTACCATGCCGGCCGTGCGACACCGATCATCCAGAACGGCGCGACTTACTGGTCGCCCGTCTTAGCGTCTGGCGCCGCGGATTCGGCGACTTTGGGGTGGGTGCAGCGTGCCCGCAACGCCAACGGTCAGTATGTCGTCGTCCCCGGCTCGTTCCAGTCCGGCTCGCCTAATACCCAGAGCCGCCCCGGCACTGTGCGCGGCTGGGTCTACGACCCAACGCTGGCGGGCAACGAACTGGTCAAGCTGTCACCCCAGCGCTCGCAGCGCGCTGAAGACCAGAACACCGCCAAGCGCATCACCGCCCAGCTGCACCTGAACTACGAATTCAACGAGAATACCAGCCTGGTCAACAGCACCTTCTACCAGCGCTCGAACGATACCACCGACGCCGTCGGATCTTTTCAGGTACAATCGCGCGATCGCATCTTCGACAACCGCCTCGAACTGCGCCACCGTTTCACAAATCTGTTCGGCCTCGGCATCGACGACGACAGCAATACCGGTGTGATCTACCGTCACGAAACCAACCGTTCGATCGCCGCGAACAACAGTTTCGGCACGACGATCTACGCCTACGATCTGACGCTCGATCCCTCCACCAAGAATCCGGGCGATCTTCTGGGGCTTACCGCGTCCAACCCCAATGGCGGCAACGCGGCATGGATCGGAACGGCCGGCGTACCGCAGTATTCCAGCTCGCTCGGCTGGCTCAACCTGCCCCCGATGTACTATGCGGGGAACGGCTTCTACGCGGAATCGGTGGCATCCTACACGTCGCAATCGAAATGGAGCACGACCACGATCTTCACCCAGCACAACCTCAAGTTTGGGAGCTTTGCCGGCCTCAACGCCGGGGCGAGTCACAGCTGGGTCGATGCCTCGATCAAGAACCCCTTCGTTCAGCCGGGCGGGAGTGACCGTGCGGACAGCGGGCTATACAAGCTCTATTCGGTTCAGGTCAGCCCTTACGTGAAGCCTACCGCAAATTCGACCATCTACTTCACCTACGACCGCTCCATCGCAATCAATACCGGCGGCTTTGCGAACGGGCTAAGCTGGGGCAGCGGCGCCACTGCTAATCTGCTCAATCCGCTCCAGTTCGATAGCCTGAGCGAACTCTACGAGGTTGGTCTGAAGGCCGAGCCAATCGCGAACCAGCTGTTCTTCACGCTGGCCGGCTTCCGGCAGGCGCGCGACCAGAGCCCGGACCAGTTCAACAACATCGCCCGTCTTATCGTGAAGGGCATCGAAACGACCCTGCGTTATCAGCCCAGCGAAGCCTGGCGTACCGGCATCAACTTCAACTACCTGACCGCCTACAACGAATATACAACGCAAATCGGCTTCGCCCCGCGCGGTTTCGTGCCCGACAACGGCACCGTGTTCAGCGACAACAACGTGCTGAACCAGCTTCCCGCCGGCCGCTACGATGCCGTGCAGATCCCAAAATACAACCTCAGCGGCTATATCGACTGGCGCCATCCTTCAGGCTTCGGCGCAGAGCTTTCAGGGTGGCTGACCAGCCCCTGGTGGCTCAATCTTAGCAAGACGGTACGCGTTCCCACCAGCTACAACCTCGACCTTGGTCTGTTCTATCGCCAGCCGCGCTGGAACGCGGCGATCCAGGTGCAGAACCTGACCAACCAGCTGAACTTCGTGAGCGGCCTAGCCGGATCGACCAACACCTTCCTGCAGCCCACGCGCGGACGATCGATCATGGCGCAATTCGGCGTCAATTTCTGATCTCCCACTTTCGGCAGCAGCGCCACGGATGTCGTGCAGCGCAGCATCACCAGGCCATCCTCCCCCCGGTGATGCTGCACTGGACGCATCATAAAATAATATTGCGATATATCTTGACGCCATCTTGGATGGCGATAGGTTCTACCGGCGGGGTGCGTAGCCAAGCCATGCGCGCCCAATCGTCAAACGACCGCAAGGTCCCGGCCGGAGAACAGAAATATGGATGCAAACGTCTCGGCAGTGCTGGATGGGTATCACGCCCGTATCGAACGGGAGCGTACCCTGCCGCGTCCGGATTCCCGCGCCGATATCGACGAGCGCCTGCTGGCTGTCGGGCCGGAAACGGGCCGCCTGATCAACATCCTCGCCCGCAGTCAGGAAGCGCCGACGATACTCGAGATAGGCACCTCCTACGGCTATTCGGGCATCTGGCTGGCGGACGCGGCCCGTGCCTCTGGCGGCAGGCTGATCACGCTTGAGCTTCAGGATTACAAGTCCGCCCATGCCCGAGAAAAAGCACAGGAAGCGGGGCTGGCGGACTTCATCGACTTCCGCGTCGGCGATGCCGTGCAACTGATCACGGCGCTCGACATAAAGATCGATTTCGTGCTGCTCGATCTCTGGAAGGACCTCTACGTCCCCTGCCTCGAAGCGTTCTATCCCAAGCTCAATCCCGGCGCGATCGTGGTTGCCGACAACATGATCCGTCCCGGCGGCGAAAACGTGCAGCGCTATGCTGACGCCGTGCGCGCCCTGCCCGGCATGTCCAGCATCCTGCTGCCCGTGGGCACGGGTATCGAGGTCAGCCGCTACCTCCCTGCATGAGCCTTTCGGAGCACCGCCGCATGAAGCATGAAATTATCCGTCACCGTCACGAAACCCGCCGCCGGCGCCTTACCGTGGCCGAGAAGGCCCACCTCACCCCAGCCATGATCCGCATCGTGCTGACGGGCGAGGAACTGGCGGATTTCGTCAGCCTGGGCGCAGACGATCATATCAAGCTGTTCCTTCCCGCCGAAGAAGGTGACCGGCAGGAAAAGCGCGATTACACACCCCGCGCCTACGACCGCGATGCCCGGCGACTGACCATCGATTTCGCCGTCCACGAAGCCGGCCCGGCCACCCGCTGGGCCATTGCGGCCCAGACCGGAGACGAAATCGAAATCGGCGGTCCGCGCGGTTCGGCGGTCGTCTCGCCGACGTTCGACTGGTGGCTGCTGATCGGCGACGCGACCGCGCTGCCTGCCATCGCCCGCCGTATCGAGGAACTGCCAGCTGGCGTCGAGGCGATCAGCGTCGTCGCCGTGACTTCGGCGGAGGAGGAGCAGACCCTCACTACCGCCACACGGCACAGCGCGATCTGGGTACACCGGCCCAGCGATCAGGCAGACGATCCCACAGCGCTGCTCTCCGCCCTGCGCAATATCGCGCTGCCGACAGGCGACGGCTTCGTCTGGATCGCGGCGGAAACGTCCGTGGCCAGGGTCGTGCGCGACTACCTCGCCGCCGAGCGCGGCCATCCGCGCGAATGGACCAAGGCCGCGGGCTATTGGCGAAAGGGCGAGGCGGATTCGCACGGCAAACTGACCGACTGATCCGCTTGCCGGTCCATCACGATAGGGTGCGAACGCCTTCTGCCGGATAGGGGCTGGCCATCCGAAGCCAGATAATATCCAGATCGCCATCGAGATAATCGGCCCTGTCGGCAAGGAACGCAGCGACATAGGGCATGGCAAGGTGCTCCTGCAGATCCGCGCGCGAACGCCACACTTCGTAAAAGTGGAACTGCAGCGGGTCCCCTCGGTCCCGGTGGACGTGATAGGCCAGAGCGCCTTCTTCCAGCCGGGTCGGGGCCACCAACGCCACCAGACGTTCCTCCAGCGCATCGGCTCGGCCCGTCTTGGCCCGCGCGGTGCCGGTCAGGGCGTATGGTCCGGTTTCACCAGGCTGGGGCAGCGGCAGGTCGATTCCGGTCTTGGACATGACAATCTCCATAGGTATGATCATAAGCATACCTATGGAGAAGGTAATATGGAAGGCTTACCTTGATGCCTGATAGCGACGGGCATCCTTCCGCGCAGGAATTGGAACTGGGCACGGTTCTCTCGGCAATTGCCGATCCCTTGCGCCGTCATGTGGTCGCCACGCTGGCTCTTCTGCCGGACGGCGCCGAGCGGACTTGCGCGTCCTTTGGCTTTCCGGTCAGCAAGGCCTCGCTCACGCATCATTTCAAGGTGCTGCGCCATGCTGGCCTGATCCGTCAGGTCGATCGGGGCAACAGCCGCGCGGCAACCTTGCGGCGTGACGATCTGGAAGAGCGATTTCCCGGCCTGCTGGCCATCGTGATCGCGGAGGCGCAAGCCGGCTGACGGGCAGCCGCCAAGCGGCGCAGCGTGCCGGCCGCACAGGGATTGACGGCCGTACCTGCGCTGCGCCGCGCGCCATCCAGTCGCGATGGGGTAGACCCTTCTCACTCTGGATGATGCGGTAGTCCGGGTTGTACACCGCGGACGCCGCCTTGCCCTTGTCCGCAATGGCCAGGGTCAGGATCTATCAATCGATGCGATCAGGCGCGAAGCCGGATCGCTGCCTCGTCGTCGCGCCGGCGCACCGCTTCCCGCACCGCCGGAATGATGGTGCGGCCGTATTCAACGGCATCGTGATAGGGATCGTAGCCCCGGCTCAGAAACGTCGTGACTCCCAGATCGTAGTAGTCGAGCAGCGCTGCCACGACCGTATCGGGCGTGCCGACCAGCGACGTGGAATCCGTGCCCCCACCGATCGCCGTCGAGGTGCCGAGGAACAGCGCACGGTCGAACCGTTCAGCCTGCTGGGCGAAGGCAAGCTGGCGCTGCCCTCCGCCGCTCTGGCCGCGATCGCCGCGTAGCGAACCGCCGTGGTTGGCCCGTAGCTGCGCTTCGATACGGCGGGCCTTGGCCCAGGCCAGCTCGTCCGTCTCGCCAAGGATCAGGCGCACCGACAGGCTGACGCGCGGCGCGCTTAGCCCCTGCTGGCCAGCGACCACGTGTAGCTTGGCGATGCGCTGCGCCGTGTCCGCCAGCGGCTCCGCCCACAGGGCATAGAGATCCGAATGCCTGACCGCGACATGATAGGCCGCGTCAGATGATCCGCCGACCGAGATAGGGACATAGGGTTTGCTCAGGGGTTTGACCGGCAGGAACGCCCCCTTCACTGTGTAGTACTTGCCGGAAAAGTCGAAAGGCTCGGTCGCGGTCCAGGAGCGGCGGATGATTTCGAGATATTCATCGGCCCGGGCATAGCGCTCGTTCTTGTCGACCAAGGTTTCGCCATGCTCCGGCTCGGCCGCGAAGCCGGTGATCGCGTGAAGCCGCACGCGCCCACCGGTCGTGTGATCCAGCGTGGCGAAAGCCCGGGCCGCGACGGTGGGCGCGACAAGGCCGGGGCGATGCGCGATCATGAAACCCAGCCGCTCGGTATGGGCAGCGGCATGGGCGGCAAGGAAGATCGGGTCCGCTCCGCCATTGGCGATCAGCACCCGGTCGAACCCGGCATGCTCATGCGCGCGGGCAAGGTCGCGCAAGTATTCGAGATCCGGCGCCTGACCGTAAGCGCCGAAGGGATTGAGCTGATTGCGCGGAAACAGTCCGCCTACGAATTCGACTGGCATCGATCACTCCATCCTTAGCGGCCCCGCCCGGCAGCACTGCCCGGCGGTTCATCGCTTGCCTTAAGCAACAAGGGTGCCAGACCATCCACCGTCCCGGAAAAACGGGAATTCCCGCGGATATGCGCCGGTGCCTACGGTAGGAGCGGGTGGTGCTTTCGCAGCATCTCTCCCGCCCGCCGCACGGTTTGCAGCAGCGCGGCCGAGCCACGCTATTGCAGACGGGGCTCGCAGATCGGCGTGATCTTCTCTCCGGCGAAAAGCTTCTTCACGAAGGGGATGGAATCGCGTAGCGACGCATTCACCGTCGCGCTGTGGCCCAGTCCCGCATAGACGTGCCCCTCCACCACCGAACCCGCCGCGCAGGCATCCTTCATCAGGGTCAACTGGTTGAGCGCGGAGGGCGTAAGGTCTGAAGCGCCCGTGCCGATGAAGATCGGCACTTGCAGCCGCAGCGTGGGATAGCGGCCGTAACGCGCCGCCCTGTCATCGGCCGTGGCCAGATAGCGGCGATAGCGTTCGCCCGGCGTTTCCAGAATCGTCTCGGCGCGGGTGAAGGCACCGAACTCGGCATCGGCCTCCACCGCCGCAAGGCAGCTTGTCCGGGCTTTTACGGCAAGGGGGATACCCTTGGCGCTGAACACATCCGAAAATTGCAGCGCCGGATCGAACTGCTGCGCCACCACGAAGCCGAACAGGCTGTAGACGATCGCCTCATCGAACACGTTGGGGTTGGCCTTCACCGGCGGCGGCGGAAGCGGCCCCAGATCGGGCGAGCGGTTGTAGATAACGCCGGTGCCGACCGCGCCCTTCAGGTGAATGTCCGGCGCATAAGTGGGCGCATAGGACGCCGCGCCGAACGCTGCCGCACCGCCTTGCGACTGGCCGACGATCACCGCATTGTTGGCAAGATCCGGCACACCGCTCACAACCGCGCGGATACTGTCCAGCACGCCGTAAGAGATCGCCGGAATGTTGATCAGCGGGTGCGGCCCCGGCACACCCAGTCCTTCGTAATCAGTGGCGACGACGGCATAACCCTCATCCAGCCAGCGATTGAGATAGACGGTATCGCGATAGGACCGCCCCGCCCATGAAGGCGCGCAGATATCGGCAAGCCCTACCGTGCCGTGGGCCCAGGCGATCACCGGCCAGCCCCCTTTGGGCGGCTTGCCCTTGGGCAGGAACAGCGCGCCGGATACGGCGATCGGCGTCTTGCTGTCGAACCCGCTGGTGGAGCTGTAGAGGATGCGAAGCTGCCGCCCCGCGCTGGCAAGCCCGATCGTCTCGGGCAAAAGTTCGCTGCGCAGCAACTTGCCCGGGGTAGCGGGGATCGTCTGCTTCCATTCGTAGAACGGAGATACCCGGCCATCGCCCTGCTCCGGGTTGGGCGGCGGTGCCAGCTCTGCAAAAGCCGGCGCGGAGGTCGTAGCGGCCACCATCATCATCGCCGCCCCTGCAAGCGCTGCCCGGGCGAAACGACTATCGCTGAAACGGCGGGCCGGAGATTGCGGCAAATCGGATGTCGGCATCGTTGCGGACCTTTCGCATCGGTTTGGGAACACAGCGAAAAGCAACAAGCGTGCCGATCGGCGCGAACCGGTACGAAACTCCCGAAACACCGCGCTCTCACCCCATCGACCCGGCATCTCGATTGGCCCGAACTGCGCAGCGCCTCGCGGATATGCGCAGCGCCGGACACCAACCGCGAACTGGTCGTATCCACGCAGGGCGCTGCGCAATTTTCGACAGTTGCGCGAAACCGGGCAACCGCTTCCGCCTGCGTTCGCGCTGGTTCCCGCACGGGCGCGGTACGGGTGCGAGACTGGCACGGACCTTGCTGATCTTCACAAGGGCCGCAAAGGCCGAAGGAGAAGCACCGCCGTGCCAGCAGAAAGTTCCCGAACGTCGCGGTCCCTTTCCGCCGCGCTGCTTCGGTTCGCCCCCTTGGCCGCCATCCTGCTCCTGTGGGAGATCGCCGCGCTCAGCGGTATCTGGCCCCGGCAAGTGCTGGTGCCGCTCGAACAGGTGGGCGCCACGCTGCTCGACCTTGTTTCCAGCGGCGAACTGGAGCGCCATGTTTCCGCCAGCCTCTACCGGCTCGCCTGCGGCTTCCTGATCGGAAGCGCGTTCGGACTTGCCGGCGGGGTCGCCATGGCGCTGTCGTACAGCGTGCGCCGGCTGCTCTGGCCCACGTTCACCTGCATCCGACAGGTGCCGGTCATCGCCTTCATCCCGCTGCTGATCCTGTTCTTCGACGTGGAAGACAGCTTCAAGATCGTGATCGTCGCGATTGCCAGCTTCTTCCCCACCGCGCTGGCCACCCATGACGCAGTGCGCGACATTCCCGCCAGCCACCGCGAAGTGGCCCGCCTCTATCGCCTGCCGCTGGCTCCATTTCTGCGGCTGGTGATCCTGCCCGCCACCGTGCCGCAAGTGCTGACCGGCCTGCGCCTCGGCCTGGCGCGCGGCTGGCTCTCGCTGGTCGCCGCCGAACTGCTCGCGGCGGACAGCGGCCTTGGCCAGATGATGGAAATGGGCCGCCAGCTCTTTCAGATCGACGTGGTGCTCTGCGGCGTGATCGTCGCCGGAACGATCGGCTTCCTGCTCGACGGTTCAGTAGTGCGTCTGGAACGCCGGCTTACCTGCTGGAGGCAGGCATGAAGCCCCTTCTGGTACGCCTCAGGCCCGCCGCTCTGGCGCTGCTGTTCCCGGCGCTGGTACTCGGCTGGTGGGAATGGGAATCGCGGCAGAGCGCCGGCCACGCCTATGCCTTCGCTCCGATCGAACAGATCGCGCGCAGCTTCGTGGACATGCTGAGCGATGGGACGCTGCTGCTTCAGGCCGGGGCCAGCTTGCAACGCGCGCTGACGGCGCTGCTGATCGGCGGGTCCATCGGCATTGCGGCAGGCATCGCGACCGGGCTTTCGCGCATTCTGGATCGCACCGCATCGCCGCTGATCACCACCTTGCGACAAGTGCCGATCCTTGGCTGGCTGCCGCTCGTCGCCCTTTGGTTCGGCAATGGTGACGGGGCCAAGCTGCTGCTGGTATCGCTTTCGGCGTTCTATCCCACAGTCCTCAATACCCAGAAAGGCATGCAGGCGATCGAGCGCCGCCATGCCGAAGTGGGCCGGCTCTACGGCTTCACCCGGATGCAGGCCCTGCGCCTGATCGCCCTGCCCAGCGCCCTGCCGCTGATCTTCACCGGCATATCGCAGGCGCTGGCCTTTTCATGGATCGCGACCATCGGCGTGGAGCTGCTGTTCAGCGCCACGGCCGGCCTCGGCACCGTGATGATGGCCGCGCAAGTTGCCGCCCGCACGGACGTGGTGCTGGTCTGCGTCGCCTGCGTCGGCGTGATGGGCTTTGCGCTTAACCAGTTGTTCGCATGGCTGCGCGCGCGCCTGCTGCGCTGGCAGCCCGCCCCTACTGCAAACTAGGCCCCCCACCCGCTCGCTCCCTCCGCCCCCTCCCGCCCCCCGACGAGCGTGCCGAAAGATCAGGATTCAGCCATGACCGACCCCAGAACCGTCCGCGATCCGCTTGAACGCCCAGCCCACACCGGCACCGGCGCGGTGCGCATTTCCGGCCTTTCCAAGCAATATGCCATGGGTGGCAAGGCCCTGACCGTGCTGGACGGCATCGATCTGGCGATCCGGCCGGGTGAGTTCGTCAGCATCGTCGGGCCTTCCGGCTGCGGCAAGTCCACCCTGCTGCGCCTGATCGTCGGTCTGGATACCGACTACGACGGCGAGATCCGGCTCGACGATACGCGCGTTGCCGGAACCGGGCTGGAGCGCGGGCTGGTTTTTCAGGACCACCGCCTGTTCCCGTGGATGACGGTGGCGAAGAACGTCGAAGTCGCGCTCCTCAATCAGAAACTCCCGCGCGAGCGGCGGGACAGGCTGGTGGCCGAGCACCTTGCCCTCGTTGGCCTTTCCGATTTCGGAGATGCCTATCCGCACCAGCTTTCCGGCGGCATGGCCCAGCGCGCCGCTATCGCCCGCGCGCTGGTCAACGAGCCCAAGGTGCTGGCGCTGGACGAGCCGCTGGGCGCACTCGACGCGCTCACCCGCGTGAAAGTGCAGGCCGAATTGCAGCGCATCTGGATGGAGGCCGGCACCACCATGATCATGGTGACCCACGACGTGGACGAGGCACTGTTCCTTGGCGACCGCGTGGTGGTCATGTCTTCACGCCCCGGGCGCATCGCCCGGATCGTGGATGTCGACCTGCCCCACCCGCGCGACCGCGCCTCGCCACTGCTGCATCGCCTGAAGGACGAGATTCTGGCCGAACTCACCTACGAACCGCGCGGGGATGAGGACGGCACGCTGGTCACTTTTCCCGCCAGGACCCGCCCCTGAATCTCGGCCCTGAACAACACGTTTGATCGCTTTTCCCGGAGCATTCCCATCATGATAAAAGGTCGCAAGCTACTGGCATTGCTGCTGCCGCTTTTCGCCCTGGCCAGCGCCTGCTCGCCATCGGGCAAGGAAGCGGACGAGAAGATCGTCGATATCGCCGGCATCGTCACCCCGAAGGACGGCAAGAACGAATTCATAGGCGGCCTCGCCCGCATTCAGGAGGATGGCTGGCTGGACGCCGAACTGGCGAAGAAAGGTTGGAAGGCGCGCTGGGTGCCGGTTCCCGCCTCGGTCGGCGGGCCGGTGGTAAACGAAGGTTTTGCGGCCAAGACCATCGACATGGCCGCCTATGGCGACCTGCCCTCCGTCATCGCAATGGCAGGCGGAGTGGATCTGCGCCTTGTCGTGCCCAGCCGAAGCAGCACGAACATCTATCTTGCAGTCAGCAAGGATTCCACCGCCCGCACCCTGCGCGATCTCAAGGGCAAACGGATCGCACTCCATCGCGGCCGTCCGTGGGAGGCCGGCTTTGCGCGCTACGTCCAGTCGCAAGGAATGACGCTGGACGATTTCAAGATCATCAACGTCAACGCAGTGGCAGGCCAGGCCGCGCTGACCAGCGGCAAGGTGGACGCCATCGTGCTCATCCAGGCCGAAGCCTACGTGCTGCAAGACAAGGGACTTGCACGCATCCTCTGGTCCACCAGCAATGCGCCGGAAAGCTGGAAGATGGCCGCCGGCACTTTCGCCCGGAAGGATTTCCTCGCGGCGCATCCCGACATCGTGCAGACGGTGGTGACGGCTTTCGTCCGGCAGGCTTACTGGTCGAGCCAGGAGCAAAACCGCGATACCGTGCTGTCATGGGGCACACTGGGCGGCAGTCCGCTGGCCGCAGTGGTCAAGGATGCCGACAACAACCAGTTGCCCTGGCGCCAACGCTTTTCACCGCTGCCGAGCCCGGCGATCCAGGAACACTTCGACTTCGTATCCGACTATGCTTTCCGCACCGGGCTGACGCGGACCAAAGTTGACGTCTCCCATCTGATCGACCGGCAGTACGTCGACCAGGCTATCAAGGATCTTAAGCTCGAAGGCTGGTGGGATCCGCTCCCATCCTGACCTGACGAGAAAAAGGGCCCGGCGCGACGATCTGGTCGCGCCGGGCCCTTTTTTGCTGCCTTAACCTATTCCGCCGCTTCCAGCCGTTGGACCGCTTGATGGCCCAGCAACGGCAGTACTTCCTCGCCCACGCGGTAGGCTTCTTCGAGGTGCGGCGTGGCTGCCAGAATGAACGAATCCGCGCCCAGGGCGATCAGTTCATCTAGCCGCGCGGCGACGTTCTCATAGCTGCCGACGATGCCGAGCGCCGGGCCAGGTCGCAGCAGACTGAAACCGCCCCAGACATTGGGCGAGACGATAAGGTCGCGATAGTCGCGCGCGTCTGCCACGCCCAGCCCAGCCAACCGGCGCACTCCCACTGAATCGCCGCGTTGTCCGCCGAGAGCATCCCGGCTCGCCGCCTTCACATTGGCAAAACCGACCTCGATCTCTCGCCAGGCCTCCTCTTCCGTACGGCGCGCAACGACCTCGACCCGGATCGCGCACTTGATGCCCCGCCCCAGTTCGGCTGTGCGCGCCTTTACCGCATCGAATTTTTGCGCAAGCTGCTGAAACGGCTCCAGCCACGAAAGGTAATAGTCCGCATGGCGCGCGGCCGACTGCAAGGCCGCCTCGGACGATCCGGAAAAGTAGACCGTCGGCAAATCCTCCCGCGCCAAAGCAGGCGAAAGCGCGGCATCCGCCACTTCGTAAAAGCGACCCTTGTGGGTAAACGGCCCATGCTTCCACACGCCTTTCATCACGTCGAGAAACTCGGTGGTACGGCCGTAGCGATCGTCGTGATCGAACGGATCTCCCCACCAGCGCTGTCCAGGTCCACCGCCGCCGGTAATGATATTGTAGACCACTCGCCCGTTGGTCGCCCGCTGAAGGCTGGCCGACATGCGCGCGGCACGTACCGGGCTGAGGAAGCCGGGCTGGAACGCAATCATGAAACGGAACGCCTTGGTCGCCCGCGCCAGAGCAGCCGAGATCACCCAGGGATCATCGGTAACCGGGAACGAGGGCAGGAGGCCGCCGGCAAATCCGGAAATCTCGGCCGCTCGGGCAATCTCCGCCATATGATCGAGATAGCTGGTGCCGTCGGGCCCACCATCGACCAGCCCGGGTGTTTGATTGCCCGGCGCCAGCGGCGACCAGTCGCCGCGGTTCGAATTGCGTTCGCGAATGGAACTGCTGCATCCGTGAGTGGGAATGCGCCAGTAGAAATCGATGCTCATGTCGGGATTCTCCTTCAGGCCGCGATGGCCGCAGCGGCGCGAAAACGGCCGATGACCTGCTCGCCCGCGATATGGACTTCCTGAATCTGGTCGGGCGCCGACAGTACGGCGATGTCGAGCCCGGCGCGGGCAAGCGTCGCCAGAGCCGCGGCAACCGCGTCGTACGTTCCGACCAGCGCCGAAGGGGGCAGATGACGGCGATCGCGCTCGACCGCCACGTCCGGCTCCTCTGCGCGGGCCAGCAGCGGCATATGCGCGGCAACGCGCAGCACTGGATTGGCACGGCGCGCGTCGGCAATGAGATCGGCCAGAACCTCCAACGAGGGCGCCGTGTCGATCAGCAGCACTTGCGCATGGTCCAGCAATTCTGCGCCCGGCGCGTCCGCGCCGTGCAGCCATATAGGCGGCCTGCTTCGCCTCTGAACGAGACCGCCGAGACCGCCCTTTTCGACGACGAAGTAACGCCCTTCGAGGTCGAACGGTCCATCGCTCCACACCCCTTCCAGCAGCGTCAACAGCTCGACCGTGCGGGCGGAACGATCCGCCACTGCGACCCCGTCACCCGCCTGCAGACCTTGTCCGGGCTCGATCAACCATGCCTGCCGGTCGTCAGAAAAGCGCTGGACGCTGGACGCCATCTTGGCGTGGTAGACGCCCGAGGCCGATCCGGGCGCGACGGCGGTAACGATCTTCAGGCGCCGCGTTTCGCGTAGCAACGCACCGGTCACGATCCAGGGCTCCTCACCTTCCGGCTCGTCGGGAATGACAATGCCGTCGAAGCCGGTCAATTCGGCGGCGCGGGCGATCTGGGTCAGATAGTCGTAATGGTTGATCTGCAAGCGGCGGCTGCCGGCATCGCGGGCCGGAACCCAGGGCCGGTCGCCCTCCCCCCATTCGCCGCGCCCGCGATCGGCCGACGCCGCTGTCGACAGATGCCAGTAGAAGCTGAGCGCCATTCCAGAACCTCCTTCGGTGATACTCGCGTTTCGAAGACAACGCATTTCGAAGTCGGCTGAAGCACGGACCATGCCACCCGCGGTAAACCTGCTTGAAATCGTAAAGCTCTGCGCGGAAACTCCTGCCCACTGCGCAAAATTGCGCAGCAGCCGTAGCGATCTGAACAGCGACGGGCCGGATACCGTTCGCCGTCTTGCCGCCGGCCGGGCGAGAGCCTCGTCGGCAATTCGAGTGGCATGGGCCTTGCTTTGCCAAGTCTCATGATCTTGCGGATGGAGATAGAAAGCCAATGGGGCCGAAGGGCGTGAGCGAAACCGATTTACTGGACCGCATCTGGCTGGTCCGCTCCCCAGTGCCGGCCGCATCGTCGATCGCCTGGTCACTCGGCTGGATGGATCAGGAATTCGGGCCTGACGGCATCGCCGTCGACTGGCTGCGCGAAGATCGGTTGCGCATCGCAGAGCGGGATCACGACAGCATGATCCGCAGCCTGTTTCGCGAAGGCGGCAACATTCCGGCACTTGCCGCGCGAGCTCTGGGCGCGGAAACGCGCGTGATCGGCCTGACCTGGATCGACGAGCGCCAGGCGATCATGGTACGCCCCGGCGAGAACGTGCTGGAGCCTGCGCAGTTGAAGGGACTGCGCTTCGCCTTGCCGAGCTATGTCTCGACGCGGGGAGCCTCGGTCGTGCGGGGCATGTCACTACATGGGATCAAGAGTGCTTTGCGCCTTGGCGGCCTTTGCCTTGAAGACGTGCACTTCGTGGACGTGCCCACGCCGCTGGTCGATTTCTCCGAACCGCAGATGATGCATCGCATGTGGTCCGGCCTGCAGGCACTCGCCGATGGGCAGGTGGATGCCGTCTACGTCAAAGGCGCCGCCGCAGCGGAAGCCGCACAGGCACTGGGGCTGGAGGTAGGCATCGATCTCGACGCCTATCCCAGCCGGATGACACGGGTGAACAACGGCACCCCGCGCCCGATCGTGACCCACCGCCGCATGATCGAAGAGCATTTTGACGTCGTCGTACGCTTCCTGCTGTGCAGCCTTCGCGCCGCCGACTGGGCAGCAGGCCATCTTTCCGAACTGCGGCACATCCTGGCGCGCGAGACCTTTTCCGGCCCGTTCGGTGTCGAGGCGGCCTATCGGGAAGGCTTTCACCGCGCCTTACATCCGAACCTATCCCCCGAACGGATCGACATGCTGCGCCTGCAGGAACAGTTCCTGCGACTGTATGGCTTTCTGGAAAACGCCGTCGACATCGATGTGTGGGTCGACTCCCGCCCGCTGACAGCGGCGCTCGCGCTGCGTTCGGCCGATCGCGCAGCCTGACGTGAAAAAACCACGGCAGAAATGACGGACGGGTTCGTTTAATTGCATTCTCGACTAAATCAATAGAGAATACCGATCAACACGATACGAAACCGTGGAAGGTGCGTCCCATGGCTTTAGCGCAAGACCGTAAGCCCCGTTCCGGCGAGGTGAATTCGGGCAGTACGATCCTGTCGCTCGATCCGAACGATCCCGCCATTCCCGCCATCCGGGCGCGCGCTTTCGTGTTTTCCGATCCACGATCGCGCACGCTTGTGCCGCTCATCGAGCGCACGGCGCCAAGCGAGGCAACCGTGCTGATCGCGGGAGAAACCGGAACTGGCAAGGAACTCGTCGCGCGCTACGTCCATGCTCTGAGCAACCGCCGGCACGGCCCCTTCATTGCCGTGAACTGCGGCGCTTTTTCCGAAACCCTGATCGAATCCGAATTATTCGGCCACGAAAAAGGTGCCTTCACCGGCGCGACCGACGCGCGCGCGGGCTGGTTCGAGGCCGCGAACGGCGGCACCCTGTTCCTTGACGAAGTGGCTGATTTGCCGACGGCATTGCAGGTTAAACTTCTGCGCATATTGCAGGAACGGGAGGTGGTGCGATTAGGATCGCGCAAGCCGATCGCGCTCGACGTGCGGTTGATCGCCGCCACCAATGTGGATCTGGTCCGCGCTGTGGCCGCAGGGCGGTTCCGCGAAGACCTGTTCTATCGCCTCAACGTTGTCCCGCTGCCGTTGCTGCCACTGCGCGAACGCCGCGCCGACATTCTCCCCTTGGCGCGCCACTTCCTTGAGCGGCACGGATCGAAAATCGGCGCGGGCCGCCTGGAGCTTACGGCCGGCGCGGAAGAGGCAATCTTCAAGCATTCCTGGCCCGGAAACATTCGTGAACTGGAAAATGCCGTCCTGCGCGGTGCGCTTACCTGCACCGATGGTCAGATCACTCCGGACGACCTTGCGCTGCAACCGGTGGAACCAAGAAGACCCGTCTCCCTGTTCGAACACACGCCCCAAATGCAGACACGCCCGGCTGCTTCCGCAGATATCTTGCTGGACGAACATCTCACGCAGTTGGTCGAACGGTGTCTGGAAGAGAAGCAGGACGCACTGCTTGACCGTACGGTGGAGAACGTGGTGCGCACGGCTTTCGCCCGCTTCGAGAGCAACCAGATCCGAACCGCTGCCGCGCTTGGCGTTACACGCAGCGTATTGCGCACCCACCTCAGGAACTTCGGCCTGATCTGACCGCTGCATCCTATCACGCAGAATACCATCCAAATTCGCACACCCCATGCGCCGTTCTGCGCAGCAGGGATCGAAACGCTGCCGATAACACCAGAAAAATAGCCATTTTCTCAAGTGGCACGCCACTTGCTCTTCTGTTTGCGAACCGTGGTGCCGGCCCCCCCGGCCACTGCGTCATCCAGATCCCGCAAACGAGGAATCAGTAAGTCATGGCATTCAGGGCGCCTTTCCAATCTCCTCTCGCGCGCAGCATCGGCGTGGCAAGCGCGCTGGCGCTGGCCTTGGCATTCTCATCGCAGGCCCAAGCCGAAACTACGCCGGACGAAAACCCTTCGGGGGGGGGCGACGGTGCCATTCTGGTCACCGCGCAAAAACGTACGCAGAGCGTGCAGGACGTGCCCGCATCGGTCGTCGCGCTGAGCGGCGACACGCTGCGCGACCGGCTGATTACCCGCGCCAGCGACGTTTCGCGCTTCGTGCCCAACTTCAGCGCCGATACCTCGGTCGGTAACCTCACCCCGCGCTGGTATTTGCGCGGGATCGGCAACTCGGTGCCCGGCAACGGCCAGACCAGCCCACTCGGCGTCTATCAGGACGAAGTCTATATCGGCATTCCGATGGCGCAGGCGTTCCCCATCTTCGACCTGGAACGCGTCGAAGTGCTGAGCGGCCCGCAGGGCACGCTTTGGGGCAAGAACACGACGGCCGGCGCGGTAAACTTCATTTCCCGCAAGCCCTCCTTCGATGCCAGCGGCTATGCCCGCGCCGAGTACGGCAGCTACGGCTCCGCTCTTCTGGAAGGCGCCTGGGGCGGACCACTGAACGACAAGGTCGCGGTGCGCTTCGCCGGACATTTTCGCGACGATGACGGCTTCGCCACCAATCAGCATGACGGCACGCCGATGGGCAAGAACCGCGAGGCGGCCGCGCGCTTCTCCGTACTGGCGAAACCGACCGACACGTTCGAAGCCTTGCTGCGCTTGCAGTACCGCGATTACAAAAACGTCGGCGATATCATCTATCAGGGTCTGGGTTCGACAGACCCTGCAGGGTTTCCAGTCCCTCAGGGTTACAAGAACAATTTCTCATTCGGTAACAGCGGGCAGGATTTGCGCCAGCGCGGTGCTCAACTCAATCTTGATTGGGATGTCGGCGACCTTCATCTGACTTCGATTACTGCTTACAACGAATTCAAGCACCGATCCGAACTGGGCACCCAGGTCAATCACGAAGGAACTCATACCTACAGCAGTCTAGATGCCAAGGTCTTCAGTCAGGAACTGCGGCTGGCTTCGCCCGATACGGGCAGGCTGAAGTGGATCGCCGGCGCCCACTATTACTACGAAAAGCTCGATTCCGAGGCGGTTACCGCCGTACTGCCGAACACCGTGGGCCTGCGCACCAGCTGGACTAACACACAGTTCACCCAGAGCAACAACAGTTACGCCCTCTTCGCCAACGTGACTTACGAGCCGATCGACAATCTCGAAATTATTGTTGGCGGCCGCTACACCTGGGAGGACAAGGCGATCGATCTAGACACGATCGGCACGGCCACCGGCGGCAACGGCACGCTCACCTATCTCGACACGGTCGCCTTCTGGTCGCGCAATTCCGTCACCGGGACCGGCATCGCGACACGCGCCGTGCAGGACGAAAAGCGCAATTGGAACGCCTTCACTTATGATGCGACGGCAAAGTACAATTTCACCCGGGATCTCAACGTCTACGCCCGCTATGCCAAGGGCTTCCGTTCGGGCGGCTTCAACACCGGCGCGACGGTGCAGACCCAGGTGGCTACCGTCGATCCCGAATACGTGAAAAGCTATGAGATCGGCCTCAAGTCCGAATGGTTGAACGGCCGCCTGACCGCCAATCTCGCCGCGTTCTACAACGACTATACCGACATCCAGGTCACCGTCATCCAACTGCCGCTCAGCCAGCTTTCCAATGCCGGCAAGGGCTGGTCGAAGGGCGCGGAAGCCGTGATCACGGCCCGCCCGATCGACGCGCTGCACCTGTCGGGAACGCTTGGCCTGCTGGATACCAAGTATACCGAGTTCCCGAACTGCAAGGCCGGCGTGGACTGTTCGGGCAACCAGTTTGTGCGGGCGCCGCACGTCACTGCCAGCGTTGCCGGCGATTACACGTTCGAACTTGGCAACGGACACCAGATCGTCGCCGAAACCAACTGGTCGTACCGATCCCACCTCTATTTCAACGCGGGCACGCAGACCGCCCCGCTGGAACAGGGGGCCAAGTGGCTGGGCAATGCCTCGCTCTCGTGGAAGCTGCCGAGCGATATCAAACTTTCGGTCTTTGCCCGCAACGTGACCAACAGCCACGCGGCATCGACGATCATCCCCTCTGCGAACTTCGGTTACATCAAGTACATCATCGAGCCGCGCGTCTGGGGCGGCGCCGTGTCGGTGTCGTTCTGATGGGCGGGCAGGAACGGGAGCCCGGCCGCAAGCGCCAGCTCGCCCTCGGCGTGTTCCTGACGCGCCACGGCCATCATCCGGGATCCTGGCGCCTGCCGGGATCGCCGGGCGGCGGCGATCCGGACTTCGCGTACTGGCTGCACCTCGCCCGGACGGCGGAGCGCGGCAAGCTGGACAGCGTGTTCTTCGCCGATTTCGTCGGCATGGGCGCGGACGACTTGCGCGGGATCGGCCGCCGTCCCGCAGGGGGAGGGTTCGAGCCGCTCAGCCTGATTTCGGCCCTCGCCGTCTCGACCCGCTCCATCGGCCTGATCGCAACCGTGAACACCAACTTCGCCCATCCCTATACGCTGGCGCGGCAGATGGCATCGATCGATCACCTGAGCGGCGGGCGCGTGGGCTGGAACGTGGTTTCCTCGCTCTCGCCCGGATCCATCCGCACTTTCGGCGTGGAAGATCCGCTCGGCCATGCCGAACGCTACGAACGCGCGGCCGAATTCATTGCCCTGGCCAAGTCCCTGTGGGACAGTTGGGACGATCACGCCTTCGATCATCCCGACAAGGCATCTGGCCACTACCTCGATCCGGAGAGCGTCCATCCGGTTTCGCACCGGGGCCCGCACTTCCGATCCGAAGCGATTCTGGACGTGGCGCGGCCGGTGCAAGGCTATCCCGTCTTCGTGCAGGCCGGCAATTCGGACACCGGGCGCGACTTCGCCGCCCGGCACGCCGAGATGATCTATGCCGCCGCCCAGTTCGTGGAGGATGCGCGCGAATACTATGACGATGTGAAAGGCCGGCTGGCTTCCTATGGCCGCGCGCGCGACCAGCTGAAAGTCACCCCCGGCCTCTCCTTCGCGATCGGCGAGACCGAATCGGAGGCGCGCGAAAAGTTCGAGTCCTTGCAGGCCAAGGTGGACCTCACCGGCCCGATCGAGCTGATCGGCGAGGACGTCAGCCATCTACCGCTCGATCGCCCGATCCCCGACGACTATCCGGTGCCGGAAAACGGCAAGGGCCGCTGGGAACAGATCGTCCGCCTCGGCAAGCGGGAGAACCTGACGCTGCGCCAGTTGGTACTGCGCTACAACGTCGTGCGCGGCCACCGCATCGCCATCGGCACGCCCACGCAAGTGGCCGACCAGATCGAGGACTGGTTCACGCAGGGCGTCGTCGACGGATTCAACCTGATCCCACCGCTCAATCCGGGCTTCTTGGAGGACTTCGTCGATCTCGTCGTCCCCGAACTCCAGAAGCGCGGGATTTTCCGCAGGGAATACGAAGGCCGCACCCTGCGCGATCACCTCGGCCTCGACCGTCCCGTCAACCAGCATCACCGCACGCCTGCCGCAGCCGTGTCGTGAAACGAAAGGACCCGTGAAATGGCTACCCAAACCGAAACGCTGCAAGCCGCATCAGCCGCGCCGGAGGAAATCTGGTTCACCCGCTGCCCGGTGCCCACCGCGACCGGCCTTGCATACAAGCTGGGCTGGCTGACCGAGGAATTCGCCGGTGAAAGCATCCCGGTGCGCACCTTGCAGGAATCGACGCCGGAAATCGCCCTTCGCCATTACGACCACCGCCTGCCGACGCTGATCCGCGAGGGCGGCAACATCCTCGCCTTCGCCGCGCGCGCGCAGGGCGAACCGACCAAGCTGGTGGGCCTGACCTGGATCGAGGAAAGCCAGCTCATCCTCGTACGGCCGGATTCCGGCATCACCGAACCGGCCCATCTCAAGGGTCACCGTCTGGCGCTGCCCGGCTGGACCGATCATGAAATACCCAGCCATCTTCGCGGCACCAGCATCGCCCGCGGCATGTCGCTGCTTGGCTACAAGGGTGCGCTTCATACAGCGGGGCTGACGTTCGACGATGTCGAGCTGGTCGAAGTGGGCGGCACCATCCGCAATATCGGCGGGGCCGGCCGCGATAACCGTCCTGCATCGGGCGGACAGGACCGGGGCGGGCTCAACAGGCTCTGGGCGATCGACGCACTGGCCGCCGGCACGGTGGACGCGGTCTATGTCAAGGGTGCCTCCGCACTCGACGGCGCGCGCGAGGCGGGCGTGGTCGTGGGCATCGATCTCGACGCGCTGCCCAACCGCAGTTCGCGCGTGAACAACGGTACGCCGCGGCCGATCACGGTTCACCAGAGCCTGATCGACAATCATTTCGACTATCTCGTCCGCTTTCTGGAAACCACGCTGCGCGCCGCCGACTGGGCCGCGCAGAATGTCGCCAAAGTCCACGAGATCCTGCAATTCGAAACGCGCGGCAGCGTGGAGGCGGTAGCACAGGCCTACGGCGCGGACTTCCACAAGACGCTGCACCCCACGCTGGATGCCGAACGGCTGGCCCTGTTCGACCAGCAGAAGAAGGCGCTGGGCCTGTTCGGCTTCCTCGAACGGGATTTCGCCCTGTCCGACTGGGTCGATCCGCGCCCGCTGGAAGCGGCATACGAGCGGCTCGAACGCAATCGATGAAGTCGGCCTTGAAATACGCCCTAAGGCGCATTTCAAGGCGAAGGGCGAAAGTTGGAAACAGAAAACCCGCCGTCTTGCGACGGCGGGTTTTTCGTCAACCGGACCGGGCGATTACTTGCCGGATCGCCCCTCCGGCAGACTGGCGCGTGCATAGTCCAGCGGCGGCTTGCGATCGCCCAGCAGCGGCGCATAGTGGAAATCGGCGCCTTGGCTGCGCTGCAGCTCGGCCTTGGCCGCGCGCAGCGTTTCGGGGTTCAGGAACAACTGCGCGCCCGAAATTGCCAGCGTCTTGGCCGCCACTTCCGCGCCCTCCACGCCGATGGACGTGCCGCTGGCCGAAGCCGCCTGCCAGCTATGCGGCGCGGTCCCGGAAACCCAGGTCGCCGTGCCAAGGCTGGCCGTCGGCACCACCCAGCTGATATCGCCCACGTCGGACGACGCCGGGCTCTTGCGCCCGAAATCGTAGGCGCCGATCACCGAGGGGCCATCCTTTGCCGCCCCCTTCGGCAGCGTCTTGGCGATCGCATCGGCATAGCGCTGCTGATCGGGCGTATAGCTATAGCCGCCCACTTGGCGCAGGCTGGCATCGACCACGCGCCCCAACGTATCGTTCGGCAAAGTGCCGAAACTGCCACCGATGATCTCGTATTCGAACTTGGTTCCGGTGGCGAGCGCCGCGCCCTCGCCCGCCTTCACCACACGGTCGAACACGTCGCGCACCACCTGCGGGTCATAGTGGCGGACATAATAGAAGCTCTCCGCATGGGCCGGCACGATGTTGGGCTGGTCGCCGCCGTCGGTGATCGTGTAATGGATACGCGCGTCCGACGGCACATGCTCGCGCAGGTAGTTCACCGCCACGTTCTGGATCTCCACACCGTCAAGCGCGGATCGCCCACGCTCTGGCGCAACCGCGGCGTGGGAGGCGACGCCGGTGAACCGGAATTTGGCCGTGACCATCGACAGCAGTTGTCCCTGCAATGCGCCGTTAGAACTGCTGGGGTGCCAACTGAGCACGGCGTCCACGTCCTTGAAGAAGCCGTCGCGCACCAGATAGACCTTGGCGAAACCGCCCTCTTCCGCAGGCGTACCGTAGAGGCGCACGGTGCCGGGGGTGCCGCTCGCCTTCAGCCAGCGGGCCAGCGCGATGGCAGCCTCAACCGAAGCGGTTCCCAGCAGATTGTGGCCGCAGGCATGGCCGGCCACGCCGCCGCGCGACTGTTCCACCGGCTGATCCGTCTGCGACAGGCCCGGCAGGGCGTCATATTCCGCAAGCAGCGCGATGACCGGGCCCGAGCTGCCATAAGTGGCCGTAAACGCGGTAGGGATTGCATCGGTCCCTGCCGTCACCGTGAAACCGGCGGCCTTGAGCTGCTGCTGGAGCAGAGCGGAACTCTGCTCTTCATGAAAGCCCACTTCGCCCCATTCCCAGATCTTGCGGGCATTGGCGGCAAGCTGCGCCTTGCGGGCGTCGATCCCCGCGATGATGGCGGCAGAGTCCTTTTCGGAAAGGCTGTCCGCATGGGCGGCCGGTCCTGACACAAGGACAAGCGCGCCGATAGCGGCGCGCACATGGTAATAGTGCTTCATGATATCTGCTCTTTCGCTTGCGTCAGAACGTGCCAGTGAGATTGATGCCGTAAGTGCGCGGCGGAACGGTGGTGACGATCTCCGTCGTGCCGCCCAGCGTATTGCCGGCGGAAGTACGGGCCACCGTGTTCGTCAAATTATTGACGTAGAAGAACACGCCGTAACGATCGTTGCGCACGCCGATGCGCGCGTTGGCCAGCGTGTAGTCACCCACCTTGCGGTAGCTGGTCGAAGTGGGGCGGAAGTCGGCCCGTGAAGCGCCGGTATAGCTGAGGTCACCGCGTACCAGGGCGGTCCAACCACCCGAGCCAAGCCCCCATTCGTACTGGCCCGCGAAGTAGATGGTCTGCGGAGCAATGAACGGAATCTTGTCACCCTTTCGGGCCGTGGTCGCCAGCGGCGTAACGCCGTCCGGAATCTGGTCTTGCGTCAGCTTCGCATCGGTGAACGCGGCGTTGATGTTAAACGTCAACCCGCGCGTCGGATTCAGCGTGGCTTCCGCTTCGACCCCCTTGATCCGCGCCGCGCCCGCGTTGCCGAGATAAAGGAAACTGCCGCTGTTGATGCTTACCTGCATATCCGACCAGTCGGTCAGATAGGCGCCCAGATTCAGGATCAGGGCATCTCCGCCGAACGAAGTCTTGATGCCGCCTTCATAAGTGGTCAGCTTGTCCGGCTTGTAAGACAGCGCCTGCGCAAGCCCAAGTACCTGATTGACGCCGCCGGGCCGATAGCCGGTTGCCACCTGACCGTAGACCAGAATGTCGTCGGTCACTTTCCAGCTTGCATTGCCCTTGTAGAGCCAACCGGTGTTCTTGGTCTTGTACAGCGCCCAAGGCGTGACGGACGTGCGCAGGATATCCAGCCCGATTGTGGTGTCCCCGCCCACGGTCTTGTCATAACTGTAATACCGCAGGCCGCCCGTCAGAGTGACCCCCCGCAACGGTGTGACCGCCACTTCGCCGAAAGCCGCCTTTTGCTTCAGATAATCAACAACATGCCGCTGCAATAGCGGCGCGGCCCCGGCAGCCTGCGAGCCGTCGGAAGCGTCCGTGCGGCGCGCCTCGGAAAGAACCTTGGAATCGCGATCCTCGTAAAAGCCCCCGAGGGTCCACTGGTACCAGGAATTTCCATTGGATTGCAGGCGTAGTTCGTTCGTCCAGTCGGTAACCGACTGCGGCTGGTAGTAGATGACCGGCAGCAATCCATCGACATAGGCGTTGTAGGCCGCGAAACCGGTATTGGTCGCGCAAACCGCCGAAGTGAAGTGGGTGGCGCACGTCGCGCGGGTTTTCAAGCTGCGAAACAGCGGAGTAGGGTCGCGCGTCACGAGTGTATCGCGATCCTGATAGCTGGTTGTCGCGACAAGATCGGCAAAACCCAGTTCCGCGCGTGCCGAAAGACTGTAAAGTCGTTGCTTGTCCGAATAGGGCACTTGGGAAGCATTAACGGCGTTGTACTTCCCGGCGCTTGGCGACCAGGTACTGGCTCCGCCCTCGGAAAACAGGAAATGCGCGGCACCGTCGATTGTCAGCCAGGATGCCGGGACGAAGCGCACAAGAACGCGGCCTCCATCGCTATGCTCGGAATTGATCCCCTCAAGGCCAAGACCGGGGTTGTCCACCCAACCATCGCTGTAGCGCCGAAAGTAAACGCCGCGCACGGCCAGCACGTCCTTCACGATCGGAACGTTCAGTGCGGCATTGAGCTGATATCCCAGACCGCCCCCCTCAGTCGCAGTCCCCGAAACATCGACGACACCGCCGTATTCGAATTCAGGCTTATGAGTGACAAGGCGGATCGTGCCGCCTACTGATCCCGCGCCGTACAGCGTGCCTTGCGGCCCGCGAAGCACTTCGACGCGTTCCAGATCAAACAACTTGAAATCGGACTGGCTCCCGCCCGGGTCGCTGGTGGTGCCTGGCGGGCCTGCGACTGGCGTCTCGTCGTAGTAAATGCCGACCTGTGCGTCGCCGGCACTGCGGATACCGCGCAAGGTGATACGGCGCTGTCCCGGACCGGCATCGGTGATGGTCAGACTTGGAACTGCGCGGGCAAGATCGTTGGCGGAATCTATGCTCCCCATGCGCAACGCGTCTCCGGAAATCGCCGTGATGCTGGCAGGCGCATCCTGCAACTTGATCTCGCGCTTGAGCGCAGTGACTACGATTTCACTACCTGAGACGCCTGCGCTTTCCGCCGGAGTAGCTTCGGCTGCACTGTCCGCAGCGATCGCCTGCGGCACATAACCGACGATAGAGAAACCACAGAGCGTGATGGTGGCAGCGGTATTCAAGAACTTGGTCATGGAACCCTCGAACGTTTGGTCGAGGGGCCTCTATCAAGAACTGTGCCAACCCAAATTTTCGGGTTTTTCTGCGTTTAAGACTGCGCGTTTGCTGATTGTCGGCCACAATCATCCGGACTGAGTGTCGATTTTGCTGTGAATACAACACTTCGCCGATCACATCGCTATCAAGCATATTCCTTCCATCACCGTCGCTTTGGATCTGATCGTCCAAAGGCGATTCAGCGCAAGCTGTATCCGCCATCGCAGTAAAGGGTGCTTCCGGTCATGTTAGCATTGTCGAGCAGGAAAAGTGCGGCATGTGCCTGCTCCTCCACGCTCGCGGGGCGCTTCAACAGTGCGTTACCTTCTGTCTCGCGATGATTTCCTCCTAATACTATGTTGCCATTGCCTTGACTGCCAGACGCGTTCCGGGGCTGCGTTTGATCAAACGGCCTTTGTCGAACCGAGCGAGATTGTCGTAACCGGCTCGCTAGTCGTCGCCACTAGACTGGAGCCGAGCGCTGCGGCCGTGACCGCTAGCTTTTGCGCCAAATGCTACACCGAAATTTTCAACCTCCATCCCCACGTTCCTCAAGCCGTCCTCTTACGAGCTGGAACGCTTGACGAAAGCCAGTCCATCATCCCCTCCGCCCATATATTTACAAAGCGGAAACAGCGTTGGCTGGTGCTTCCGCCCGACGTGCCAGCGTTCGATGAATTCCCATCGGACGAATTTCTCCATTCCGTCCGCCTCCATCCTTCCTGAAAATATGACGGCTTTGAGGCGAGGAATGATCCACCCAAAACGACAGCAATGTTGGGGGAAGCGGCCGTTGAAAATCGAGTTTTGGAATAACGCTACCAGCGGTATATGAAGGCCAGCACATAAGGTGCGAACAGGGCGCAAGCTGCGGCTAATGAGAGACACATAAGGGGCAACGATGTTCGCCACCATCTCAGTGCAATAGCGATAGGCAAAGGGGCGCAAACGACACCAAGCCAAAGCCAAGTAATCGTGAGATTGGCAGGGTCCCACAACGAAAAGCCAAACGTCAGGCCAACGAATAGCGCGTAGGCAGAGATAATGCCGAACACGATCACAGTGATCCCAGCGAAGGCTGTCACCACCTTTATCAATGTGACTTCTCCAAAGTTAGTCGCATAATCTCGTGCCGTCCCAGAAGGCTCATCGATCAAGCTCAAATGTGCTTCTTACCGGCCACCCAAAGGTCTGCAAGGTCGGCGTGTCCGGAAAGGCGGATTTCGGATTAAAGTCGCGCAATCCGGCCGTTCCGGTTCGGGGCATCCGTGATGCCATTTCCATGACCGGCATGGGTGGAATGTGGACGCACCACGAGCTAATATTTCGTATGACAGAGCATTTTTCGTTGCGCTTCGATTGGGATGCGGCCTCAGGTGAAATAGTTACTGACGTACTCGGCCTGAACCCCTCAGTCATTAACGAAGGGTCTGCGCGCTGGGACGCGGTTGCAATATGTACGGGATCCACAGCTATCGTTGTGACAGTAGAGCCAGACACAGATCAAGTAATTATCACTCGCGAAAACTTGCCTTCTGACCTGGGTTGGAAGCACGTCCCTTCATTTGAGTTTGCGATTGCCAAGACCATTGGATGGGCGTGGATCGGCATCAATTCTCAAGGCTACAAAGACAGCTTTACCATCGCTCTCGGCGATGCTGGTCCGGATGCTCTCCAACCTCGCTGCACCTTTGTTGCCGAAGGTTCATCGCTGACGTGTTTCGATTTAATTCCTCGCCGCGCTTAACGTCCGCAATGTCGGCGTGTCCGGAAAGGCAGGTTTCGGGTTAAAACCCTGCAACTCTGCCATTCCGCTTTGTCAGGGGAAGCGGACATGAATGGAGGGGCGGGAAGCATCGACGGAAGTTCGCTAAGATGGCAGACGCCGAACATTTGCAGCCACCAATTCCTTCGCCTCATTTCCTTTGGGCTGGAGCGCGGCACCAAGGCGATTTCAAGTCGCAACTTGGCGGAGGCGGGAAGAGTTTCACGAGAGCATCGACGGCCGAGTCCAGGCTGCCTGGTGTAGAGCGGACCACGCCGTGCCAGAATGGACGCTTGGTCGCAGTGTCGTAAATATCGGCCACGAGAAACGACGTCCGATCACCGTAACTACTGCTATATGCGCCCTGATACTCCCCCTGCTTTCCTGACACTCCCGAAATCGCAATCGCGAAATCGCCTACTTCGTTCGGCGCAGCTCGCTTGAAACGCGCGCTAAGCGCCCTGTCCATTGATGCTTTGACCCTATCGTAATCAGCTTGGTCTGCGTTATCGTCCCGTCGAGGCAGCCAACTATAGGTGTGAAATTTTGCGAAATTTACATCAGGATCATAATCGAACGCCAAGACCGGGCTCCCACTGTCGGCAAATGCCATGACCGGGGGCGCCGCAATCATTGCGATTGGTAAGGCGATTCGAATCAATATGTGCATTTATGCACGGTACTCTAAAAGTGGCGATTTTACTATTGATAGTTATCTTAAAAAATCTTTGATTTTATCAAAAAGATGATTGTTCAAATGACTTTCAGTCGAGAACGATTGGACGCCTTGCAATCCGTCAGTCTGCTTAGGGACAACTCACTCCAGAGCAGACCTTCCGGATAGTCGGGGGAAGCGGACATCAGAAGCCCCGAACGGTGCCACTGACCACGACGTCAGAATAATGTAGAGCCAAAGGACCAGCAGCCCCGCGTAGAGGCTCCCCGTAAGCCAGAACCAGGTTGGGGATGTATCGCGCATTTCTGACCGACCATAAGCTGACGGCATGCGGCCGGTCGCAAGGCCTACGTAGAGCAACCATCCGACAATCAGTGGGATGAACAAGAATGCGGTGCCACCAATCAATGCCCGCCTGTCTTGCGTGGACCAGCCAAGGGCAAGCCACGGGGTTGCGGCTACGCAGCACATCCCGGTCATGAGAGCTAAGCGCTGCCTTGATTTCCATCCCCACCAGATCATGACGCTGGTATCGCATGCCCATTATATGGCCGCAATGTTGGCGTGTCCGGAACGGCAGGTATCAGATTAAAACTCTGAAAATCCGTCATTCCGCTTCGTCGGGGGAAGTGGTCATCACTTTTCGTGAATGATGCTCAGGACCATCCCATTACGACGACAGAGGCGGATGATGGCAGCGCCACCGTCCGCGCCGGGCGGGACACTACCCTCCACTGTCCACACGCCGTCACGGAGCGTCGCGATAATTGGAGATTCATTCCGGATTTGCTCTGCCCCATATATCTGGCGAAGGTAGATGGTTGCGATTTCTTTGGCGACTGCACCTGTGGGAATTACCCCAGCCTTAGGCTGATAAAGCGCGACGGTTTTCCAACACTCAAGCGGTTCTGCTAGAGCAACTTGAGGCGATGCCAGAATTGCCAGCCAGAGTATCGTCTTCATCCGCCCCCCATAGTAAACGCAACTCTGGCACAGTTTGCAAACGTCAGCAAAGTCGGCGTGTCTGAAACGGCAGCTTTCCGGTTAAAATGCTGAAAATCTGCCATTCCGCTTTGTTGGGGGGAGCGGACATTACCATCATGCAATCACAGCCAGTACCGAGAGCACAGCGTATGCGACGATTACGGTAGCTATAAACCAAAACATGATCGGGCTCTTGTCACGGCGATATGAGCCCCACATCAGTGAAATTTGACCAGACCAGAACGACCAAGCAAGCATCGACACGAAAAACGTGGCACTCAGGGCGGGGAAGACCCGATAGCTCATTTCGTCGCCTTCCCACGATCTTTCAATGCCCGCAATGTCAGCGGGTCCGGAACGGCAAGTTTCCGGTTAAAACTCTGAAAATCGGCCATTCCGCTCACGGAAGCGCTGCCATCCTCTCGAGTGACCGGGATGTTGGGGGTAGCCGACATTCGATCGGGCCGGCGTACGCTTCCGTGACCGCTTGAGCGTGGAGGGTGGCAGATTATTGTCTGACGAATTCTCGTCTGCAAGTGACCTCAGGCATATTGCGGCTTCTCGCTTCCCCGCGTGAGGTAAGGTGCCGGCTCCTTACGCGGTCTCCGCGCTCTCACCGCTCGAAAATTGCCACTTTGCAGCATGCGCCTTCTCCAGTGCCATGATCGTGCTGACGGAGACTCCAGCAACCAAGACGCCTGCAATAACGTCGATTAGGTAGTGGGCTCCCTCGATTGGTGTCGCAACGAACATGCCCGCCGAAAGAGCAAGTATGGGCCAGCGAAGCCAAACGGCAGGCCATACTGCCCAAACGAAAATCACTGCGCTGGCTGCATGGAAGCTGGGAAAGCTCAGGATCCCGAATAGCCGATCAAGACGGATGTCCATAGGTTCGCCCGAGCGCAGCGCCTCGAGCACCGTCGCATACTCAGTGCCGGAGGCTGGAACGTACGGGGGGGAATGCCCCACTAAGTAGAGGAGTGGCGTTACGGCTGGGAAGGCCACGGAAAGGCAAACGGTAACCCCCAAACTCATGGCAAACACGGTGATGAAACGTCGCAATTGAACCTCTCGTCCAGTCATCGCGAGCACTGCAGTGAACCGCGCCGGGATTGCCGGAGGCCCCAACTCCTGAGAGGAAGGGTCTACGATGAGCAAGACGACGAACAAGTTTGCCCCTGAGGTTCGGCAGCGGGCGATCCGGATGGTTCTGGATCACGAAGGCGATTATCCCTCTCGCTGGGCTGCGATCACATCGGTTGCTGAGAAGATCGGGTGTTCGGGGCACACGCTGCTGGAATGGGTGTTGCGCGGCGATCTGGACGAGAAAGCGCGACAATCAAGATGAGAATCCGGTGTGTCGGGATCGGCGTAGGGCGTAGCCCGTAGCCGGTCCCGACACACCGGAGGCACTCTTTGCCGGGTGCCTGTGATGGTCGTGGTGGCCGCTATGCATCGGGTTTTCCGGGGAGGAGGACCTGACGTGTGGCCGGCCGACACATCAACGATCATCAAGTGAGACTTTTCATGACCAACAGACGTTATGACCCCGTCGCCTTGGCGGCGGCGAAGGCCGGGTTCAGTCCGGCGACGGGCTATCGGGTTCTGCAGGCCACCCAGCTGCCATCGCAGCGGCAAACACCGCGCAGCCGGCGCCGACCCGATCCCCTTGCCGGTATTTTCGATGAAGTTGTCGTGCCGATGTTAGAGGCTGCCCCGGGCCTTCGGCCCATAGCGATCTTCGAGGAGCTGCGGCGCCGATATCCCGAGACGGAGTTCGGCTCCCGGCGAACCCTGGAGAGGCGCATTCGCGACTGGCGCGCCGTCAACGGGCAAGATCGCGAAGTCATTTTCCGGCAAGTGCACGAGGCCGGGCGGCTCGGCCTGTCCGATTTTACGTGCATGGACGATCTGGGAGTTTCCATCGCCGGACAGCCCCTGGACCATCTGCTCTATCACTTCCGGCTTCCATGTGGCGGCTTCGAACACGGGCACATCATCCTGGGCGGCGAGAGCTTTGTCGCCTTGGCCGAAGGGCTGCAGAACGCGCTCTGGTCCGCAGGCGGCGCGCCGAAGCTTCATCGTACCGACAGCCTCTCGGCCGCCTTCCGCAATCTGGACGCGGATGCCAGGGTCGACCTGACCAAGCGTTATGACGCGCTCTGTGACCATTATGGAATGGAGCCCACGAGGAACAACCGGGGCGTTGCCCATGAGAACGGCGCGATCGAAAGTGCCCATGGCCATATCAAGGCTGCCATTAGGGATGCGCTGCTGCTGCGCGGGAGCGCCGACTTCTCCGACCTTGCCGACTATCGCCGCTTCATCGACGAGGTCGTGAATGCGCGCAACCGGCGGCACGGCCCCGGGATCGATGCCGAACGCAAGTTCCTGCAGCCGCTGCCGGACGTGCGCACCACCGACTACGAGGAGATCCTCGTGACGGTCACATCCTCGGGCGGCTTCACGTTGCGCAAGGTGTTCTACACGGTCCCATCCCGCCTGATCGGGCACCGTTTGCGGGCTCGCCTTTATGATGACCGCCTCGACCTCTTCATCGGCGGCACGAGACTCATGACCCTGCCGCGCGGACGCGCAGGCATGAACGGGAAGCACGGCCACGTTGTTGATTACCGGCACGTGATCCATTCCCTGCGCCGTAAGCCCATGGCACTGTTAGGGCTGGTCTATCGCGATAGCCTGTTCCCGCGAGAGGCCTATCGCCTGATGTTCGACCACCTGCTGGAATTTCAGGGCGAGCGGGAAGCCTGCCGCACCACCGTCGAACTTCTGGCCATGGCTCACGAGCGTGCATGCGAGGCCGAACTCGCGGGGCTCCTGACCGAGGACCTGGCGGCGCGCCGAACGCCGTGCCTGACAACCTTGCGGGCCCGGTTCTGTCCGGACCCTGCCGATCTGCCCGAAGTCGTGGTCGAACTGGTGCCGCTCTCGATCTACGACGGACTTATCGAACAGGGAGAAGCCGCATGAACGCAACTCCCATGATTGATGCACAGCGTCTCAGCCTCATGCTCAACGAACTGCGCTTGCCCACCATCAAGCACATCTGGGGGGACTTCGCCGCCCAGGCAGACAAGGAAGGATGGCCCGCCAGCAGATTCCTCGCCGCGCTGGCCGAGCACGAACTTGCCGAACGCGATCGGCGTCGGATCGAACGCCACCTGGCAGAGGCACATCTACCCGCAGGCAAGACCCTCGACTGCTTCGCCTTCGATGCCGTGCCGATGATCTCCAAGGCCCAGGTCATGGCCCTGTGCGCTGGCGATGGTTGGCTCGAGCAAGGTGCCAACCTCATCCTGTTCGGTCCGCCCGGCGGCGGCAAAACCCACCTCGCCGCAGCTATCGGCCTGGCGCTGGTAGAGCGGGGCTGGAGGGTTTTGTTCACCCGGACCTCCGACCTCGTGCAACGCCTGCAGGTCGCGCGGCGCGAACTCGCGCTCGAATCCGCGATGGCCAAGCTCGACAAATACCACCTGCTGGTTCTCGACGACTTCGCCTACATCTCGCGCGACCAAGCCGAGACATCGGTGCTCTTCGAGTTGATCAGCGCGCGCTACGAGCGACGGTCGTTGCTGATCACCGCCAACCAGCCCTTCGGCGAGTGGAACAGGGTCTTCCCCGATCCCGCGATGACGCTCGCCGCTGTCGACAGGCTCGTCCACCACGCCACCATCTTCGAGATGAACGTCGAAAGTTACCGGCGGCGCACCGCTCAGGCCAGACGCACCGGTGCCGGGCGGCCCGCCGCATACACCACGCCAAAGGTTCTCGAGACCATCCGCGACAATCAGGATGAGAACGACGAACTTGCCAGCGACAATCTAAACGGGCACTGATCGACGCGCTGCGACAATCACATTCTCATCCTGATTGACGCGCAATCATCATCCAGTTTGTCGCGCTACAAATGGGTGAAGAAGTCCGAAGTGGACAGCGGCAAGCGCAGTGGCGTGCCGACGGAGACCGCCGAGAAGCTCAAGGCATTGGAGCGTGAAGTCCGCGAACTGCGGCAAGCCAATGAGATCCTGCGCAAGGCGTCGGCATATTTTGCCCAGGCGGAGCTCGACCGCCCGTTCAAACGATGATTGCCTTTATCGACGAGCATCGCGATGCCTATGGGGTCGAGCCGATCTGCCGGGTTCTGCCGATCGCCCCATCCACCTATCACGAGCGCCTTGCCAAGCGGCGAGACCCGGCTTTGCAATCCGCTCGCGTCCGGCGGGATGAAGAGCTGAAGCCCGAAGTTCTGCGTGTCTTTGCCGAGAACTTCGGCGTCTACGGTGTGCGCAAGGTATGGCGGCAGATGAAGCGCGAAGGCTTCGATATTGCACGCTGCACCGTCCAGCGGTTGATGCGAGATCTTGGCCTGCAAGGGGTGATCCGAGGCAAGCCGGTGCGCACCACGGTCTCGGACAAGGCGGCGCCGTGCCCGCTCGATCAGGTCAACCGCCAGTTCCATGCTCCGGCGCCGAACATGCTCTGGGTTTCCGACTTCACGTATGTCGCTACCTGGACGGGTTTCGTCTACGTTGCCTTCGTGATCGACGTCTACGCCCGTTACATTGTGGGCTGGCGCGTTAGCAGGACGGCGCACGCCAGCTTTGTGCTGGATGCATTGGAGCAGGCGATCCATGATCGACGCCCTGTTCACCGCGGCGGCTTAATTCATCATAGCGACCGCGGATCGCAATACGTGTCCATCAAGTATACTGAGCGCCTTGCTGAAGCCGGCATCGAGCCATCCGTCGGCAGCGTAGGCGACAGCTACGACAACGCTTTGGCCGAAACGATCAACGGCCTTTACAAGGCCGAGGTGATCCACCGTCGAGGCCCTTGGCGCTCGTTCGAAGCCGTCGAATACGCTACCTTGGAATGGGTCGATTGGTTCAACAACAGGCGCCTGCTGGAGCCGATCGGAAACATTCCGCCGGTCGAAGCCGAGCAACGCTACTATGCCATGCTGGACGACGTCCCACTGGCCGCCTAATTTAAGAAAACTGGCCTCCGGCAATCCCGGCGCGGTTCACTGAGTGGTCCAAAATCTCTGTTATTTGGGACCATGAAGGAGTTTGGAAATGGGAAAGAGGCGCAAACCAAATGAGGTCATCGCCTAGCTTTCTGCAACCGAGATTTCTCCAAGCTCGGCCCTTCTCAATGCAAGATGGCCAGTCACCGATTGGTCACACCTAAAGCGCTCGTTTTCGAGCCTCATGTCCCGTGATCTGCGGTGTCGGCAGCGCTGTGATTTGATGGCGAAATAAAAAGCAGTCGATCTGCTGAACTAACGATGTGGTCACGAAGCTGGTACACCCGACCGATCTGGCTCAATTTTATTCGTGTCCATGCATCGGCGAGCCAAGGGGCTGTTTTCTTACGTGGACTGCGAAACTCGTGTGCCTGCGGTCCATCCGCTGCTTGCAATCCGCGCGATAGTCGACGAGGCGATCGAGGTATGGAGGCGCTAATCTAGATGTGACGGTCGCAACCAAGAATCGCGAGACGGTGGTCCGCTTTCGTCGCCCAGTTTCTGCCCGCTATCATAAGGCAACCGCGCGGTGCGGGAGCCGCCCTCGGACGACCACTTCTCGATGTAAGGCACCCTGATCGGAGCTTGAGAAAGCCCAGCGCAACCCTCAACCGTCAAAACGATTATCGAAGAGCCGAGGGTCGAAGATCTTAAGTTCTTCCAGATATTCCGACGTGATCAGGTAGGTATCCTGCATCTTGTCTCCGCTAGCCCAAATCCGGTCAGCCGCCGAAAGCAGGATACCCAAGTTGTCGTCGAAGATCGCAATAGCGGTTTCGGCGTCCACTCTGCGGCCGAGTCTGGCTATGTCCTCCAGCACTTCGCCCGCGATATAGAATTTGTATTGCTTCGCCTCCCATTGGCCATCCAACTGCACCGCGTGGCGATCCGGTACCCATTTTCGAACGGCGGATGTGAAGGTGAGATCGGTCATCATTGTGATCTCCGGCGCAAGCTCGCGCTTGGATTAATGCTTAGACGCATCCTGAGCAGCGTCGCCAGCCTTCTCAGCGGCGTTGCTGACGCTGTTTGCGGCATTCTCGACCGCGTTGTCCTTGCGGGCTTCGCTCGTCGTCGTCTGGCTGAAGAAATACACGCCAGCAATCACGGCTATCAAAATAGCCACTGCAATTATTAATCCAGCGGCAGAGCTCCGGCGGCCTTCGACAATGGTGGTCGTGTGGTTGGGTTCAGCCATTCTGCAATCCTCATTTTGCATTACCCTCTCGTGAACTCAGCGCGGAGCAAACAGTTGCATTTTAGGATTGCCAGGATCGGCGGCCAAAATACCGAATTCGCTGGCCTGTGCGACCGGTACATGAACGACGCCTACCGTGACCGAGGCCGCCCGATCGCGGTGACGCGCGATCAGCGGACGATAGTCCATCTGATAGAGGTGGTCTCCTGCCAGCACGACGACGTGATCAGGTGCTTAGCTATCGATCGCTTCCATCACGCCGGCGACGGCCTGGGCGATGCCGGCGAAGGGCCCATGGTCGGCACCGTCAAGCACCTTGAACGCGCAAGGCGAACGGTCGAAATGCCAGGCCTGCTCGAGATGCTCGTGCAGTGTCGCAGGCGCATGCTGCGTCAGCACCATTGCCTTGCGCAAACCCGAATTGACCACGTTTGCTAGAGTGAAATCGATGAGCCGGAAATCCGGGCCGATCGGAATGGCGGGTTTCGCTTCATCGTTTGTCAGATCTTGAAGACGGCTTCCTTTGCCGCCGGCCAAAACGATGGACAGAACTCTACAGGGAGATGGAATGACTTTCGCAGGTGCCATTTATCCCCTCGGTCGGATCTCGGGTTCTGCGGCACGATTCGCCAACCGGGCCGGGGGTTCCGCCTTAACGTATATCATGACGATTTTTCGGACTGCGGCGGCAAAGCCTGCGCGGTTCTCCCTGCAGCAACCCGGATGACCAACTCCCTTCGCCGTTCGCCGGGAACGACTTTGCCTGTGCCGGCCTTATGACAGGAGAGGAGAAATGCCATGGCCGAATACGACGCCGAGGATCCGCGAAACGTCACCGGAATTGCATCCACGCCCGACGGGCGTGGGACAAAAACCGAAGGCAAGCCATCCAAGGGCGTTTCGCAAGCTCACTCGGCCCGCGTCAACGAAGCCGAACTTCATCCCGACAAAGAGGATGAGCGGCTCAACCCGGGCCAGAACACTGGAGCGACCGGAGGAGCGGGCTGAAGCCGATGCGACGTTTCCAAAGAAAAAGCACCATAGCGAGATAGGGCAACTTCGGCTTCTTCGTCCAAGATATCCAGCTCAAATCACCTTTCGATTTGGCCAGATTTCATCTCGCTGGTTGCATTATGCGGAACGCGGTTGCTGGCAAAGGCACCAAGCTCTCGCCAATTACTTCCAAAATGGAGAAAAACAATGCGTGCACTGCTGAGATTAGGAATCCTCGCCGGAGTTGGTTACTTCCTCTACTCAAAGTTCGCAGCATCGCAACGGCTGGATGACGATGACCGCGGCCCCGTGGGCTCGTCGGGCATTGTTCGCAATGCGGGACCAGAGGAGCAATCGGGCATCCGCAACGACGATTGGGATGCCGTGGACGAACAAGTCGACGGGAGTTTTCCTGCCAGTGATCCTCCAGGCAGCTACTGACGATCCCGCGGATTTCTCCAGTTTAAGTTCGCGGACATCGGGGAGCGACCTTGCGCGGTGCGCAACCCCAACCGGGCTCGGCCGTCTCGCACTGACCCAGTGCGCCGCGTCGTTCGACCGGCGGACTGGCCCCGGGTTCCGAAATCATGACAGATGCCCGGCGGTCGGTCCCGCCGGCGGCGTAGACCGACGCCACGGCCAAATTGTCGGGGGTAAAAGCAATGAAATATGACGTCGACGCCTTGGTGGTTCTCCCGGACGACATCGATCTGGCTCGCTCACCGCTCGCAAGCCACATCGAAGCAGAAACGTTCGTGCTGGGTGCTTTCAATCCGGGGCTGACCAGATTGCCCAATGGCAATTTGCTGTTGATGGTGCGCGTTGCAGAGGCACTGCGCAATCCGATAGCTGACGGCCACCTGCACACGATTCGCTGGGAGGCCGCGAGCGGGGGCCGTTTTGTCACCGACGCGTGGCCATTGGAGCTTGTAGACACATCGGATCCCCGCACAGTCCGACTTCGTGGAGGCGGCTGGAATATCATGGTCCTGACTTCGCTCTCATGGCTACTGCCTGTCGAACTGACCCCGGACGGGTTGAAGCCTTTAGCGTTTCACTACGATAAGGCGATTGCGCCAATAAACGGCTTGCAATGCTACGGCGTGGAAGATCCGCGCATCAGCTACGTGGAAGGTCAATGGCTCATGACAACCTGCTCGATCGGTCCCGAGCGGCAGTGCACTACGCTGTACACCTCGAGCGACGGGTTGGATTGGACATTCGCTGACATCCTCCTGGACCATCAGAACAAGGACATGCTGCTGTTCGAGGGCCTGATCAATAATGAATACTGGGCACAGACCCGCCCCCTTGGCGATGCGTATTTTGCGTACCCGCCTGGTAGCGAATGGCGCGCGGGACCATCGATAAATCTCGCTCATTCGCCAGACGGACGGTTTTGGAAGCCATTCCCTAAACCTGGAATTCGGCCACATGCCGCAACCCTGGCCACCGCGCGAATGGGCGGGGGAAGCCCTCCCCTGCTGACAAACGGCATCGAGGATGGTGGATGGTTGTCTCTCTGGCACGGCGTCGAACCGAAAGAACTGGTTGGAATTTATCGAACCTATTGGTCAATACTGGCCAGTGACGACCCCAGCATTACTGTTCGTTCGAGCCACGAACCGCTCATAGAACCTAGTCCGGAACTCACCAAACCGATAGAGCATCAAATGTATTTGCGAGATGTCGTTTTCACCACCGGGATTGTAGATGCTGGAAGCTACTACGTCGTCGCCTCTGGAGAAGCCGATCTCGCATGCCGCATCACCCATATACCGAAAACAGTCTTCTCTCCATAATTACGCCGGCAGCTGACTGGGTAACAACGAAGCACTCTTAATCTGAGATTTAAACGAATCCGCCAGGTTATTCGGAGTCGGCTAACCGGGCAGCTACGTCGGAAGCGAACCGACAGGGATCATGCCGTAGCCACAGCAGACCGGGGTCCTTCGTCTTACGTTCGAGCAAGTCGAAGAGCCAGGTTTCCGCGCCCGAGATCGCGCGCGTCACGGCCACCGCATCCTCGAATTTGCATCGCGGCGTCTACCGCGCGGCTTGGACAGGCTGAAAGCGACGCCCTACTCATCGATCACTCCGCTTCTTCTAGCCTCAATCGGCCGACAAAGCTTTCCGGGCAGCATCAAGCTGGATCGGCAGCCGGGCTTCGATCACCCTGCCTGCACCGATGATTGTTTCGATCGCGCAGAAATGACGCGAACGAGGGCCATCGTCCCCGCTCACCGTGCAAGCAGATCATTGGAACCTGTCATCATCGGTGCGAGGCAAAACCTTTAGCAACGCTACGCGCTGCAATGCGCTCCCGCTTGTTGCGCTTCAACCCGACCTTGCGGAATGCTGCGTTTTTGCCTTCATGGACTGGACAGGGCGGTCGCAGCGGAGCCTATGAGCCGGATACTACCGCAATCCTTTGTCTTAGGCGTCCGGCTGCCACAGGCACCGAACCCGGAAGCCTGTTCCTTAACCGCCTTGCTGATAAGGTCTGAACTCGCCTGCGCGAAGCGCGACCATATTGTCGACCGGCCGCGCGCATAGGCGCGTCCCTTCAAGCCGGCCAGAAAATCTGGCCGATCGAGAAGGTCGTTGACCGCCGCCGAGATAGCTGATGGTTTTTCTGGCGGGACGAGGCAGCCAACACCATCGGCGAGCAGCTCACGGGCGTGGATATACGGTGTGGAAACAACAGCCTTGCCTAGAGCCACAGCGTAGCTCAGCGTGCCGGACGTCGACTGCTGGAGGTTTGGATAAGGGGTGAGATAAATGTCGCAGGCCTCGATCTGATCGAGCAGTTCCTCAGTGCCGACAAAGCGATTGTCCCATTGCACATTATCTTCGACCCCGAGCGCCAAGACCCTCGTTTCGAGCAGTTTTCGGTATGCCTCGCCCTGCTCGCGGACGAGATTGGGATGCGTGGCACCGACAATCCGGTAGAGCACATCGGGATGTTTGGCAGTAATCGCGGGCAACGCCTCGATCGCTTGCTCGAGGCCCTTGCCCGGACCCAATAGGCCGAATGTCATGAGAACAGGGCGCCCCGCTATGCCGAGGCGCGCTTTGAAGCCCGCCTCGCGGCCGAACGGTCGGTCGGGAGCTCCGTGGGGAATCACCGTGATACGATCCGGCGAAAAACCATACAGCTCAGTGAGAAGGCCGCGGCCATGCTCTGACATGACCATGGCTTGATCAGTACGCGCCAGAATATGTCCGAGGATTTCACGCTGACCAGCGGATGGCTGTGAGAGTATCGTATGGAAGGTGACGATGAGAGGTACCTCGATCCTGTCGACCAGTTCGGTAACGAGAGTTCCATCGGGCCCGCCGAAGATGCCGTACTCGTGTTGAAGCCATACAGCATCGACGCCGGAACGGTTGATCTGCCGGGCCGCTTCCCGGTAACTCTCCGGTTCGTCAACGTTAATGATGTTGACGCGATCGCCGTAGAGCGGCGCCGCCTCGTGCAGGTCGAGTGCATAAACCTCGAAACTCGTGCGAGGATAAAAAGTCTCGACCTTCGTCTGGAGATCTTCGGTAAATGTCGCAATGCCGCATTTACGCGGCGCGTATGTGCCAATCACGGCAACATTGAAGCTTCTGTTGTCGGGTTTCGGCAAGAACGATTTCGGGCCCAAAGATGTGAATGGGACGAGCTGAGAGAAAGCGTTCTGCGAATTAATCATGCCGTCACCGTGATAGAGGGTTCGAACAATTAACGGACGAGGCAGGAGCGCGTTCCACGACCCCGCCGCGTTTCAAAGTGCGGGGATCTTGGCCTTGTCCGCCAGGCGACGTTGCAGAAAAGCGAGGACCACTGCCTCCTCGGGGCGAAGCCGAGACAATTCGTCCCGCAGCTCTTTTTCGACCGCGTCCCGTGCCTCAAGCACGAGTTCGTCGCTCAAGTAGCTGTCAAACACCTCAGGGTGAATGTAGCATTTTCGGCAGACCGTCGGCGTGTTGCCCAGGCGCGAGGCCACCGCTTCGATAGCCGCGCGCACGTTTCGCTTGGCGGCGGCCTCGTTATCCACCTTTTCGTATTCGGCAAGTGCCAGCGCAGCGAGCACCGTACCATTCCAGGTACGGAAATCCTTCGCGGTGATGTCCGCCCCCGAGATCTCTTTCAGGTAGGTGTTGATGTCGTTCGAAGTGACTTCGTACTGCGCGCCGTCCTCGCCGATATATTGGAAGAGATGCTGACCCGGCAGATCTTGGCTCGCCTTCACAATCTTCGCGATGCGCCGGTCCCTGAGCCTGAGCTTCCACTGCTTGCCGCTCTTGCCCTTGAAGTTGAAGCGAAGCTCTGATCCTTCAATCGCGACATGGCGGTCCTGCAACGTCGTAAGCCCGTAGCTCCTGTTCTGCTTGACATAGTCCGCGTTGCCGACGCGGATCATCGTGGTCTCGAGCAGATGGACGACCGCAGCCAGAACCTTCTCGCGTGGTAGGCCGCGCTTCTGGAGATCGGCGTCGATCCGCCCGCGCACGGCTGGCAAGGCTTTGGCGAAATCGAGCATGTGCTCGTACTTCGTGCTGTCGCGCACCTCGCGAAACTTGGCATGGTAGCGATACTGTTTGCGGCCCTTGGCGTCGCGGCCAGTCGCCTGGATATGGCCGTTCGGTTTCGCGCAAATCCAGACGTCGGCATAGGCCGGGGGGATTACCAGCGATGCAATGCGCTTCAGGGTCTTATCGTCCTTGACGACGTTACCGCGCGGATCGCGGTAGCGAAACTTGCCACGATAAGTTTGGCGGCTGATCCCCGGACTGTCATCACTGACATAGACAAGGCCCGCGTTTTCCGCCGCCTCCTGCGCATCGACTATTATTCCTGCCTCGCCGGAATGGGCCAGCGCGTCCTCTTGCGTTTTCATACCGCTTGAATCGCACGAAGCCGGATCGCGTTCCCCGAGATCAGACGGTGCATCCGCGTGTTGCGGTCTTTCATTTGCCAATGTCGCTGGCGCCGGAAAAACTGATCCTCCACATCCCGGCGTGCCCCGGCGCTAAAAGACATACGGCTGCCTAGCTAACGACTGCGCCGATGTGCGGTGGTTCAAGCGTACAGAAGCGAACCTCACGTAGATTGACTTAGGCAGAATGAGACCTTCATCTCATCAAAAATACCGCTCATGACCTCGGACCTGTTGAGCTAGCCACCTTCCCATGCGGTCCATGTCCCAGCAATTCTACTGTTGCAGGCTGGCCGCTCGATGAGGGCGCAGCCTTATTCAATTGCCGATTCATCTGCTTTTTCCAGCTAACGGATGTGACTTGGATGCGTCCCATGGGTGGAAGCGCGGAAGCGCGCACGCATCAATGCCGTCCGTGGAGGGAGAACATGACGTCACTGATCGACGAGCAACCCGAGCTCTTGCGCAGTCGAAGAGCGAGCGGGGGTTTTTCCGAGCGCCGGCGACTAACCCTAATACACCCTCACTTGAGTCTTGAATCAAATCGCGAATCAGAAGATTTTTTCATCCGACAGGTCAGGCCCGTCGCAGCGAGGAGAGTTGGAAGAAAGGAGGCAACACAATGTCCTCTCCAAATTTTTCATCTCTTTGAATTCATGGAACATCCCCAGGTTGCACCCGAGGTAAGGCGCGCGATCTTTTCATCGTGGGCATGGGACGCCTCTGCCGTGGAAGGTCAATCGGGATCTGAGGCGACCGCCAGGCGCTTCGGAACCACTTCGGTTCGACGACATTATGGCTGTCATGCGCACACTTGATAATCGCGAGGCATGATCATGGCAGACACACTGTTCAGCCTGCTGCGCAAAGAACGAGAACGTCTTGAGCTCGCAATCCAGCAAGCTGAAGTTCGGGGTGAAGGTGGCAAGCCGGACGTGCGCCGGCTTAAGGCCCTGCACCGTGCCGTGAATGACCAAATCCAGAGTTGGATGCGTGACCTTTACGGCAACGATTTCGCGTGCATCAGGTCGGCGGCATAACCCCGAAAAGGACCGGAAGCGATGCCGCGGAAGAGCCTTTGCACCAGGCAGCAAGGGTGGCCAACCCGCGCGCTGTTCGCCGCGCGCACGAGCCGGGCGGAAATGCAGTCAATTGACAAGGCCCCGCTTTTTCGGCCGCCGACGCTCTCACGTTGGGAGCGAGCGGGGTTGATGCCATCTTCCAGTTTTCCGCCGTAGGGCAGGAGCGGCCAGACCCTGTGAAAATTGCAACTTACAACGTCAACGGCATCAATGGGCGTCTTCCAGTGCTCTTGCGCTGGCTTGAGCTTGCCGAGCCGGACATCGTCTGCCTGCAGGAACTGAAGGCGCCGCAGGACAGGTTTCCAGAAGCTGCAATCGCGGCGGCAGGCTATCAGGCCATCTGGCATGGACAGAGCCGCTGGAACGGTGTCGCGATTCTCAGCAGGGTCGGTGAGATTCACGAGACCCGCCGCGGGCTTCCTGGCGACTCACAGGATATGCAGAGCCGCTACATCGAAGCGGCTATCAACGGAGCGCTCATTGCCGGGCTCTATCTTCCCAATGGCAATCCGCGGCCGAGCGCCAAGTTCGAATTCAAACTGAGATGGTTTGAACGACTGCGCGATCGTCTTGCGGAGCTTGTAGCGCTGGACGCTCCGGTGATCGTTGCAGGAGACTTCAACGTCATGCCCACGGATCTCGACGTCTACGCACCCGAACGCTGGCGCGACGATGCTCTCTTCGCACCGGAAGTGAGAGCGGCTTACGCCGGGTTGCTCCAGCAGGGATGGACCGACGCGCTCCGGCATCTTCATCCGCATGAGGCCATATACACGTTCTGGAAATACTGGCGCGGCGCCTTCGAGCGCGACGCGGGCCTCAGGATCGATCACGTCCTGCTCAACCCGAGTGCAGCCAGGCTTCTGGTGGCGGCCAAGGTGGACCGGCGAGCACGCGGCTGGGAAAAGACCAGTGATCATGCGCCCGTGTGGATCGAGTTGAGCAATAAGCCCGCTCGCAGGGTTCGGGGCAAAGCTTAGGAGCATCCCATGGCCCCAGAGAAATTCCTCCTCGATCCACATGGCTGGGTGCCCAACAATCAGCGTTTCCCGGTACTGGTCTACCGAAGTGTGGAAAGAGGTGAGCGAGAACAAATCGCCGACGCCTTTGAGAAGCGCTTCGCAGGGCATGGCTGGCCGCCGAAATGGCGGGACACCATATTCGGCTTTCATCATTATCACTCGACCACCCATGAGGCATTGGGCGTCGCGAGCGGCCGCGCCTCGCTGGTATTGGGCGGGCCAGGCGCCCTGATCGTGAGCGTTGACGCGGGCGACGCACTCGTATTGCCCGTCGGCACCGGCCATTGCCTGATCGAAGCGAGCGATGATTTCCTGGCCGTTGGCGCTTACCCTCGGGGAAAGAAGTGGGACATTTGCCAGGACCCGCCATCGAAGGAGGCACTCGAACGCATCCAGACGATGGGGGCCGCAAAGCGAGATCCTGTTATTGGCGGATGATCGCGCAGCGCATGAACAGCAAAGTCCGGCTTCAGGTCGTCTGGCAGCGACCTTCACAGGTCGGGAAGGATCTGGTCCGCGCGCCCCCAGTGGGCGAGATTCTTCGACCCGGCGCGCTTCACCATCTCGGCGCCGTCGCCGATGTGCCAATACGAAGGTTTTTCGATGTCCCGCAATTCCTCCCAGGTCACCGGCACCGCGATCGGCGCGAATTCGCGGCTGCGCGCACTATAGGGCATGACCGCTGTCGCGCCGCGCTGGTTGCGCAGGTAATCGACGAAGATCCGCCCAGTGCGCCTGGCTTTTGCGAGAGCGGCCGTGAAGCGTTCGGGTTCTGCCTGAGAAAGCGCCAGGGCAAAGCGGCGAGCGAAGTCCTTCACATCCGCCCATTCCGCCGACGGAATGAGCGGAGCGATGACATGGACGCCCTTCCCGCCCGTGACCATCGGAAAGGTCGTCAGCCCCATCTGCGCGAGCATGTCCCGGACGTGAAGTGCGGCCGAGACGACGTCCTTGAAGTCCAGCCCCTCGTCGGGATCGAGATCGAATACAAGTCTATCGGCTTTCTCGATATCCTCGATCCGCGCACCCCAGCCATGGAACTCGATGGTACCCATCTGAACACACGTGAGAAGGCCCGCTGGCGTATCGACAAACAAGTACGCTTCTTCGTGGCCGTCCTTCTCGCGAATACCGATTTGCTTGACCGCGCTGCCAAAGCTCCCGGCATCATGCTTCTGAAAAAAGCATTTGTTGGCGCGGCCCTGCGGGCAGCGAACCAGGCTTATTGGCCGGCTTCCCGCCCAGGAGAGCATGATTGGCGCGACGGTCTCGTAATAATCCGCGAGTTGGCCTTTGGTGAGTTTTCCCTCCGGGTAGATAACCCGGCCGCGGTTGCTGATCTGCACGGCATCTGAGGCCGGAGCGATCGCGAGGTCCACAGGCGTCGCTGCCTCCAGCACGATTGCCTCGGGCTTCTTGTCTTCGCGCAGTCCAAGGTAGCTTGGATGCCGAAGGACGCCTTCATCGGTAAATTCGATGTACGCGATCTCGGCAACCAGCTTGGGCGCGATCCAGCGTGCGGCGCGAACGGCGGCGCGCGGCGCTTCGACCGTTGCTTCATCGCGTTCGAGCGGCGACATGATCTTCATCAATCGCTCGATCTCATCGCCGGTAAAGCCGGTGCCGACCTTGCCTGCGTAGCGCAGTTTGCCATTTTCGTTGACCCCCAACAACAGCGAGCGAAATCCGCGCCGTTTGTCGGACGGTGTCCAACCCACGATCACGAACTCCTGGCGGCGAATACACTTGGTCTTGACCCAGGTGCCGCTGCGCGAACCGCTATACCGCGCATCCACTCGCTTCGAGATGACGCCTTCGAGCCCAGCGCCGCAGAAGCTGGCAAGGAGCTTCTCGCCACTACCGACAATATGGTCCGAATAGCGAATTCGGCCTCCTTCCTTGCTGATCAAGGCGGCGAGCTTTTCCTTACGTTCAATGAGCGGGAGACCGGTCAGATCCTCCCCATCGAGTTCGAGAAGATCGAACGCGAAATAGTCGATGGCCTCGGGATTTGCCTTGAGCGCCGTTTGCAGGGCCTGAAAGCTGGTACGGCCATCGGGAAGGGTAACGACCGCCTCGCCGTCTATGAGCGCGCTGCGGGCTCCAAGCTTCTGCGCCTCGGCAATGAGCGCTGCGAAACGGTCCGACCAGTCCAGGCCCGATCGGGTGTAGGCCCGCCCTTCACTTCCGCCGACGGCGAGAAGCGTGCGGTATCCGTCATACTTGAGTTCATGGAGCCAGCGATCGCCAGGTGGAACACAGTCGACCAAGGCGGCGAGTTGCACGGGTTGGAAGGGCGGGGGCGAGCTCGCTTTCCTGCCTCGGCCCGGCCCGGCACTATCCCGATTGGGAGCCGTGACGGGTTTCCCATTTCTCGCCTTACGCTTCGGGACCGCTTTGCCCGCAGCTATCTCCTCCATGGTGCGGCCGGTATCGATGCTTGAGAGATTGGCGCCGGTCAGCTCATCCGACCCGCCTGCAAATTCATCGTGCACCTTGCGCAATATCCAGTTTTCTCCCTTCTCCTTGCCGCGCGGCTTGAGGCGGAAGAGGATCCATTCGCCCTGCATGCGGCGACCATGAAGGACGAAATGGAGGTGGCCTTCGGTCAGGGTCTTGCGGGGATCCTTACCTGGAATCGTTTCCCACGTGCCATTGTCCCATAGCATCACGGTCCCGCCGCCATACTCGCCTTTGGGGATCGTGCCTTCGAAGCGCGCGTAATCGAGCGGATGGTCCTCAGTGCGGACTGCGAGACGCTTGTCGTCGGGATTGTTGCTCGGCCCCCGGGTAACGGCCCAACTTACCAGCACGCCGTCCAGCTCGAGCCGAAAATCAAAATGAAGGCGCGATGCCGCATGCTTTTGAACGACAAAACCGTTGCCGGTTGTGGGGCCGGTCGCACCGGAAGGCTCTGCGGTACGCGAAAAATCACGTTTCTCGCGATATTTTCCGAGACGCTCCTCCGCCTGCGTATGCTTTGTCTTGAGGGCTCGTGCCATGTCGGTTCCGATCGATATGCCAGTTAATCGATGCTGAGCCGAACTCGTTCCCTCGCCGCCTTTCCCTATTCTCCGAGGTCGCGGATGAAACGATAGCTTGTTTGTTCAAAGCCGAGCGAGCGAAAGAAATTATGACTGTTATCGATCGTGATATCGCTCAGCGCCTCGACCTGCATGCATCCAGCCTTCGCCAGCGCCTTCTGCGCCTCAGCCAGCATGACCGTTGCGATGCCCCGCCGCCGATGCGCTTTATCGACGACAAGCACGATCAGGCGGCCCAGCGCACCGTGATGGACAGACGGAATGATCGACCACTCACAGCAACCCACGAGCCCACCGAGCTCGGCCACGATCAACCCGGCCTTCGCCTTTCGGACGATGGCCAGATTTGTTTCCACCTCGCTTGGCTCAATCGCCACGCCGGAAAGCTGATTGAGCAGCGCCGCCAGCTCCTCGCTATCGGCGGTGGCGGCTGGACGGACAACCAGCACTGGGTCGGGTACGGGTTCCGGCGAGGACTCGTTCCTTGATCTGGGCTTTTCGGTGGGCCGGGATAGTTTCTCCTGCGCCGGTCTGGATTGGGGAACGAGCCTCAAAGCCGGTTTTGAGCGGGTTCCACCTGCTAGTTCCTTTTTGCCAGGCGACGGATTATCCGCACCAGACGCCGTTCGGCGGCGCGGGCGCTGCCCGGAGCGCCGCCGAACAGGTGCATCTTCATCGTCGGGCTCGGGCGCTGGAGGCTTTTTCGGCTGTTGTGAACGCTGCGGCGTCGCCTCGGCGGATTGCTTCCATGTGCCAAGCTCGCTTGCACGCAGAAAATCCTCGATATCCTGCGCGTTGGCGGTTAGCCCGTTTTCGCCGACACCAAGAAGGGCCTTGCCACTTTCATCCGTCAGCCCATACTTGCCGTAGTCACCGACGCCGGGCTTGCGCCGCCGGGAGCGCAGCAGCTTGAGCCCGCGATGCTGGGCCATCTCGCGCAGCTGATCGTCGCTTGCCAGCGCCATTTAGTGGAAATCCGGGGCTACTGACCCGAAGTCGGATTTTCGCGGGTTATCGAACTCAGCATTGGCCATCTTCCCTAAGATGCAGTCGGATCGAGTCTGAGCCGGGAACGAGCCGCTGCTCCGTGCGATCGGTAGGATATGCGCACGCACCGCTTCGCTCACTCCTCGATGATCGATCACATCGCCTACGATGACGAGGCCGGGACCCTCAGGATCTCTTTCTACCAGACCGGCGACTATCTCTACTATGACGTGCCTGCGTCCCTCTTTGAGGCCTTCCGCAGAGCACCTTCTGCAGGGACGTTCTTCAACGCGCGTATCAAGGACCATTTCCGGCACCTGCGAAATCCCGGGCGCCGGCGCTTTGGGCCAAATGGCTGAGCAATCAGGCTTCACCGAGAGCACGATAAACCGACATCAGGTGCCGCGACGCCACTGCGCGGGCGCGTGGCGAGCGGATGGTCTCCTCATTTGTCTCGTGCAGCATAGCGAGCATGTCGAGCACCTCCTGTCGCGGCATGCCTGTCTCGCGAAGATGCGTTCCGATCAGTGTCAGGAGGTTGGCCCAAAGCGTTATCGCCCCTTCGGCGAAAGCGGCATCATCGTCCCCAAGCCCTGGGGCGGGATGATCTAGGCTTTCCCTCACGGCTCAGGCCCGCTTGCGCGTCGATGGCTTCGCAGCCGATTTGGTGGCCGGCTTCTTGGCGGCGGGCTTCGCAGCTTTCTTAGCGGCTGGCTTCTTGGCAGTCGTTTTGGGCGCCGCCCTGCCCGTGCTGCCGAGCGAGTTTTTGAGCGCCGCCATCAGATCGACGACGTTCGAGCCGCGCGGATCCTTGCCGCCGTCGTCGGAATCGATGTTGAGGGTCTTGCCCTTCTTTTTGCGCTCGATGAGCTCTTTGAGGGCATCGGCATAGCGATCGTGAAATTCGGCCGCGTCGAACTTGCCGGTCTTTTTGTCGATCAGCGTGGTAGCCAGGTCGAGCAACTCCTCGTCGGGATCCGCATCGCCGATGTCGCGGAAATAGCTCGTCGCCTTGTTGACCTCGTCGGCGTAGCGCAGCGTCTCCATCACCATGCCGCGCCCGCAGGCCTTGATGCTGACGACGTACTCCCGGCCGCGCATGGCGAGTTGCCCCAACCCTATCTTACGGGTGCGCCGCAGCGCTTCGCGAAGAACGATGAACGCCTCCTCTGCCAGGTCGTCGGCCGGCACGACGTAAAAGGGCTTATCGAAATAGATCATGTCGACATCATGCGCATCGACGAACTGGGTCAGCTCGAGCGTCTTCTTGCTCTCGAGCTTAACGCCCTCGATCTCCTTCTCGTCGAGCAAGACATATTCTCCCTTGGCATACTCGAACCCTTTGACGATGTCCTCGACGTCCACGGGACCGATGCCGGGCACGACCTTTTCGTATTTGATGCGCTGGCCCGAGGGCTCGTGAATCTGATTGAAGGCGATCGTGGCTCCGCTCCTGGTGGCGGAATATATCTCGACAGGGATCGAAACGAGCGCCAGGCGGATCTGGCCTTTCCAGTATGGACGTGCAGCCATCTGTCCTCTCCTTCAGGCAGACTCCTTTAATTCGCGGGCCGCCGCGTCGTTCCGGAGGTTTCGAGAGTGGGATACCCATCTGCTTCCTCGCCTCGGCATTGTCTGGAGAAATAGAAGCTTATCTTCCACCCGAGGTTATCCGGTGCTGAAACGGCGACCATTCATTTTCGTTGGTCTCATTTCAGGCGCGTCAACTGCGGAAAATAGATGGTCCGGACAGAAGTCATCTGGCTCTGGACGTTGCTTTCGACTTGGATGCGTCGTCATTGGGGCGATTTGCATCGTTCGGAACGCCTCTTGCGCTCGGCGCTGATGCCATTAGCCGAGGTATTGCAGTCAACAGTTCGCGGGCGAGGTAGCCCACCGGCCCGGTCGCCTCCGCACAGTGTCGGCCGGCCTCTCCATGAACCCAGACTGCCCAGAGCGCGGCTTCCAGCGGGGGCAGCCCCCGAGAAAGCAACGCGCCTGCAATTCCTGCAAGCACATCGCCGGATCCGCCGGTCGCAAGGCCGACATTCCCGCCGCTGTACACGAAACATGGGCCGGCTGGGTCCACGATCAGCGTGGTGGCGCCCTTTAATACGACGACGGCATTGAAGCGAGCCGCTGCCTCGCGTGCGGCAGCGACCCTGTCACGCTCGACATTGGCTGCTTCGCGCTCCAGTAAGGCCGCCATCTCGCCGATGTGCGGCGTGATCACGCACGGTGTCGCGCGTTCCCGCAAGCTCACTTCGTGATCGCCCAGCGTCATGAGGGCTGAGGCATCGATCACCAGCCCCCCTTCCCCGGCACTCGAACCCGAGCCGGCCCGGCAATCGGCCATCGCATCGAGCACTGCCTCCAGCAGGTGATCGCTCAGTCGAATTCAATATCAGCGGCTTGAGGTGGCAGCAGCCGGACTCGATCACATCCACACGGAAAGGCGCGAAACTCGTTCTCGCCTTTCCGACCGTATCTTTCCGAAGCAGACAGGCGTATTCGATCACCTTAGCAGGACGGCAATCGCCCGAACCCTGTCGTTCAGCCTTTCAATCGCTCAGTCTGAAAGCTGCCTTTCATCGAGACCCGCAAGTTTGGATGCCCGGTCTAAGGGTATCTGTGCCCTCTTCGAGAGTGGAGACGATATTTGGCCACAATGCTGCGATTGATCATTCATAGGGATGTTCGGTGATCCGTCGCGCGAGCCGGAAGGGGTTGAGCCGGTGCTGTGGTTCCGGAAATGTATTGCATGAGACGTTGGTCTCGTCCCTGATTCCGTCCAGCGCACCGGCTCACGTCTTACAACCGATAGGCCACAAGATCGTCGATCGTCACGATCGGGAAGTCGTGCTCCAGCGCATAGCGAATGAGTTCGGGCACGCGCTTCATGGTGCCGTCAGGGTTCATCAGCTCGCACAATACGCCGGCGGTGCCGCGTCCCGCCAGGCGGGCCAACTCGATCGACGCTTCAGTATGGCCGCGACGCGCAGCCAAGCCCCCAGGATGGGCGCGAAGCGGAAAGACATGCCCCGGCCGCGCGAGGTCTGCGGGGCGCACATCGGCGGCGATGGCAGTTCGAATGGTCTGCACGCGATCCGCAGCCGATACGCCGGTCGTCACGCCCTCCCGCGCTTCGATCGAGACCGTGAAGGCGGTTCCGTTCCGCGCGGTGTTGTCAGTCACCATTGGTGCAAGATCGAGGTCATCCGCCGCTGCGGCGGTCAGGATCAGGCAGACGATGCCGGATCCGTCTCGGATCATGCGCGCCATTTGCTCCGTAGTCAGGGCATCGGCAGCATAGATAAGGTCGCCCTCGTTCTCGCGATCCTCGTCATCGACGACGATTACACCTTGGCCCGCAGCTATGCGCGCGATCGCACGCGCCGCTCGTTCCTGCGAATTTCCGAACAGCGCGAGCGGCGAGGTTTCGGTCGCGTTCAACATGCGACTTGCCCCTGCCGTGCAGCGATGTGGCGGGCAAACTGGGCCGCCACGCGTCCGGACCGTGATCCGCGTCGCCGGGCCCAGTTGTCCGCCTGTTGCGCGAGCTCATCAGTGTCCCAACCGTGGGCGAGCGGGCCGAGATGGCCGACCACCATTGCCAGATAGTCGTCCTGCGCGACATTATGGAATCCCAGACTCAGGCCGAAGCGATCAGCCAGCGACACCTTTTCCTCGATCGCCTCTCCGGCGTGAAGTGCGGTTGAACGCTCGTTGTCGATCATTTCGCGTCGCAGCAGGTGACGACGGTTGGAAGTCACCGCCAGGAGGATGTTGATCGGACACCCCCGGATGCCGCCGTCCAGCACCGCCTTGAGGCTCTTATAGCCTGCGTCGCCGTCGTCGAACGAAAGGTCGTCGCAGAACAAGAGGAAGCGCCGATCGATGTCGGCTAGTCGTTCGAGCAGGTCCGGCAGTGTTTCAATTTCTTGCCTTGGCACCTCGACGAGAGAGATCCGGCCACCGCTCTCCGCATGGACAACCGCGTGAACGGCCTTTGTCAGCGAACTTTTGCCGGTGCCGCGCGCGCCCCACAGCAGCATATGGTTGACGGCCGAGCCCGCCACAAATCCGCGCAGGTTAGCCAGCATCTCCGCCTTCTGCTGCTCTATGCCGACAAGCGCGGACAGAGGTACGTAGTCGATACGCGAGACCGGCGAAAGGCGGGGCGGGGAGCTGGCCCAAACATAGCCAGGAGAGCTCGCCAAATCGACAGGTGATGCTGCCGGTGGGGCAATGCGCTCAAGTGCGGACGCGATGCGATGGAGGATGGAAATGAGGTTGTCGGAAGCGAGCGCAGGACTCTGCGCACCTCCGACCCGATCTGGGCGGGAAGATGGCATTACAGGACTCCAACCGCCGAAACGCACGGATCGGCGGTGTTGATAGCGATGGTGTGAGAAAAAGACCATTGAACGTCGTCGCGCCTTATCATCGGAGTCGGAAAATTGACTCGTCTGTTTGGCGCGTTGGTTGACGTTAACGCCTACGACCGAGCACGGACGTGCTTTGCGGTGCGAGGCGCTTACAGCACCCGTCTACATCATACAAGTGCGATCATGCAGCGGCGTCGATGGTCATTGCCAAGCGCGACAGGTGGGCATGTTCCCCGAATTGGCATGCCGCATCCGCCGGCCGTTGAGTTCCGCCGCTGCGATCGCAGGAAACGGTGCATTGAGTGTCATCCCGGTCCCGGAAGCCGCTGGATTGGCCTCGGAATCACGAGACGCTTCCGCGCGCCGAAAAGGAAACTCGAGGCCGCAGCAATCTGGCGACGAGTCTGGCAGCCGTGCCGGCCGCCTTGCCGCCGCGCATCGCCCCTCCACGCGGGTTTGGTCAGGACGTCGCCGGGCACCGCAACAAACATTGCCGCGCTTTCGCTCCCAGCGAGCCCTCGTCCGATTGAAATCCTTATTCGATTGTTCGCGCTCGCCCAGCAAGAGCTGCAAACAGTGTTACGAGCACGGCTGCCGCGACGAGAAAGATCAGCGGCAAGCGCCAACCGCCGGTCATGTCGTGCAGCACCCCCACGAGCAGAGGCCCGGCTGCCGCACCTGCATAGCCGATGAACTGCGCCATACCGGATAGCGACGCGGCCTGATGGTGGTCACGTGTACGCAGCCCGAAGAGCGAGAGGCTGGTGACCATCGCGACACCGGCACCCAACCCCGCGATGGCGAGCCATAGCAGCGAAAGCCCCGGTGACAGGAGGAGGCCGGCGGTCCCAACCACTAGCAGGAGACCACATGCGAGCCCGAGACCGGTCTGATCGCGAAAGCGCCGGATGAGCGGGGTACATCCAAGATTGGTGGCGACAGCGACGACCTGATAGACCAGCAACATCAGTCCTGCGGACGCATTCGTAATTCCTTGGCTCGCTGCAAAGGAGGCGAACCAGTCAACGATCGAATAGAAGACGAGTGAGTGGAGAGCGAAAAACAGGGATACCTGCCACCCGATCGGATGACGCCACGGCGATAACGACTCCGTGCTCGCCGGTGAAGAAATGGCGAGCGGGTCATTCCCGCGCTTGAACTGCGGAATCCAGATTAGAAGCGACACGAGCGTGAGCAGTGCCCAGACACCGATCGACCAACGCCAGCTCAGTCCAGGCGTGTTCGCGATCGGCACCGCTAACCCTGCAGAGAGCCCGGCCATACCGGCCATCGCCGCCGCGTAGAGGCCAATAAGACTAGCAGCGCGGTGCGGAAAGTCGCGCTTGACCAATGCGGGCAAGAGGACGTTTCCGAATGCGATCCCCGCGCTCAACACGCCCGTGCCCGCCCATATTGCGCCAGGCCAAGCCATAGATCGAGTGACGGTACCTATAAGGATGGCCATCAGTGATGCGCCTAGGACTCGTTCGAGACCATGTCGCCGGCCAAGCCGTGGCGCGATCAGTGAAAGCAACGCGAAGATGGCAAGTGGGAGCGCATTCAGGAGACCCGCAGCGGTAGCGCGAAGCCCGAGATCGCGTTGGATTTCTTCAAGTACGGGGCCGAGACTTGTGATCGGAGCGCGAAGATTTGCGCCGATCAGGACAATGCCCAGATAGAGAGCGGCCGAATGATTGGCCTTCAATGACTTAATTCGCACGTAGACGTCCCTGCACGCGCGCATCCCACCCGTGGGTGGCTGCGATACCGTGCGTTGGTTGACGTTAACGCTTACGCGAAAAGCGGCGAACCAGCCCTTCGTCTGCGAACGCCGCCTAATCGCCTATCGGAGAAGCGTCAATGGGATTCGCAGCGCCAGATGGCCTGCTGGTGCGCTACTTCAACTATGCGCCCATTCAAGACGCTCAACGGCCATTCTGATGATCCCTGAAGCCGACCTTTAGCTTTGCTTAGACGGCGCCTGACTGAACGGCAGGAAATCGGGAGCACGCTTTCCGGCCCGAATGGCTCAGATTTTGGGGAAAGCGGTCGCGCTAATCATCCCACAAGTCGTCGTATGATGCCCATTCCAATAGCGTTGTCGCTCGCGCCGCCAGCATGGGGGCAAGTTCAAATTCCTGCTCCGACGAACCCAGGCTAAAGCTCTCACACCGATTTCCACTGGCCCACAATTTCGCGGCATCGCTCCACTTTTGGCCTATGTCGCGCAGAGCTTGACGAGGAGTGCGCTCAGCTTGGCAGGTTGTGTAATCCGTTGGCAAATCCCCCGTTATTACCCACCATCCGACCCAACCTGGGCGGCTTTGGCTTTCGACGGCCCACACAGCAACCACCGGAGCGGCATGCCACGCGGGCCATTCCCCTACGTTCGCAGAAATAAGCCCTTCGCGAGACAGGTAGCCAGTGACTATTTGCCGTTGCTCCGCGCACCAAAGCTCTTCTGCTTCTTCGCTCAGTTCGTCCATTAGCGGATCAAGCCACCGACTACTGACGTCGTCAACGCTGGCGTGTCCGGAACGGCAGGTTTCCGGTTAACACTCTGAAATTCCGCAATTCCGCTTTGATGGGGGTAGGTTACCGTCGGCTTCTACCGCAGCGGTTTCGGTAATCACCCTTTCGGTTATCCTGCGACGGGCGCCAGTACCATGAAGCGATCAATGGCGCGTCGGGGGAATAGCTTCGGCCAGAACGGGTAACGCGAGCCATCTCGGGTCAATACAAACACGCCAACGGGCTCTTTACCGATCGGCGTGCGGTTCGTCACCTCAATGCGCTCCATAGCGGCATAGGGAACGACAATCGTCTTTCCCCAACGCCGATATGTATAATCCGTCTCAGAAAACGTGATGCGGAAGCGAAATACGAAGACTGCGACAGCGCAAAGCGGAATCGCAGAAGCGATCAGCATCTGCACGAGATCGCACCGAGGACCTAGCTTCCAGAGATCGAAAAAAGACAGGGCAACCGGAAGGCCTAAAAGCACGAACCAGATGCTGATGAGTACCCAATCGGGGCCAAACGAAGTTTTTCGATGCTTGTGGGTGGTCATCTGTAACCGCTATCTTGGCTCCCGTAAGTCCGCAATGTCTGCCGCGTGTCCGGAAAGGCAGTATTCGGATTAAAACGCTGCAACTCTGCCATTCCGGTTTGTTGGGGCAAGCGGACATCGCCGGCCAATCGACATTTGATTGGGAAACGCAACACAACCTTCGATTGTCACGGCACAGCGATCATTGATATTAGAATTTTATTGTGTTGCGAGTAAATTAAATATTAAGTCATTCCAGCGCGACGATACAATCCAATGACTCGAAACCTTTTACATTTTCTGCGGCCTCCATCGGCCATTTAGGGAAAAACAACCCCGTCCTCTTCGCAGTTTTGCTTTTACCATCCCACTGCAACGGCATCAGTCCGAGTCCAAACTGAGTTGCGTCATCTCGTTTCATTACAAGGAGAGACGTCGGTTCTGCGGTTGGTGGGTCTGACAGCGATAAGAACATTGTATCTTCAAGCACCGCATGGCCGAATGATATCAAGCGACATCGGAAAGAGTCCCCCGCATTGCCTCACCTGAATAGTTACCCGCCATGCCCGTTGCCTCAGCAAAAGTGCAACCCGGAGCGAGCATGGCAGGGAGCCCGGGATGTTGAGGCGGATCAGCATGGCAACGCGCAAGGAATTGCTGGAATCGATTAGGCTGCGGTACGGGGCTTGTTCCTGGTCTGAGAAGAGCCGCGTCCTCGATGAGTTCGTCGCGGTGACAGGGTATCATCGGAAGCATGCGATCCGGTTGCTCCGGGAGCCCGCGGGACGACCAAAGCCCAAGGTTGCACGAGCCATATATGGCCCACTCATACGCGACGCGCTGGCAGTCCTATGGGAGACCTCGGACCGCGTTTGCTCAAAGCGTCTGAAGGTTATGATTCCTCTTTTGCTGCCGTCCCTTGAGCGACACGGGAGTCTGGTGATCGATGAACAGACCCGGACGCAGTTACTCACCGTTAGCGCCGCAACGATAGATCGGCTGTTGTCAGAATTAAGGATTGTGGCTGCAGGCCGGCGACGCAGACGGCCTGGCTCCAGCTCAGCGATCCGACGAGCGGTACCTGTTCGTACATTCAACGACTGGAACGCCCCTTTACCGGGATATGTCGAAGCAGATTTCGTAGCTCACTCCGGGGTGAGCGCCGGTGGCGCCTTTGTACAGACGCTTGTTCTGACCGACATCGCCACAGGTTGGACGGAATGTATCCCGGTCCTGATGAGAGAAAGCGGCTTGGTGATCGAGGCCATTCACAAGGCGCAAGAGCTCTTTCCATTTCGCTTGCGCGGGGTCGACTTTGACAATGACTCGGTGTTCATGAATGAGCTCGTGGTCGATTGGTGCAGATCCCAAGGCCTCGAGGTTACGCGCTCCCGGGCATACAAGAAGAACGATCAGGCATGGGTCGAGCAGAAGAACGGTGCGATCGTGCGCCGGTTGGTTGAATACGGTCGCTTCGAAGGGCAAGATGCCGTCATGGCTCTGACCAGACTTTACGCAGCATCTCGGTTGCACGTGAATCTATTCCAGCCCTCTTTCAAGCTTCTCGAGAAGAAGCGTATCGGCGCTAAGGTCACCAAACGTTATCACCCACCGGTGACGCCCGTGTCCCGCGTCCTTGAACAAGCCGAGCTTCCACGCTTATCGAGAGCCGCGCTCGAAAAAATGCGAATGACAGCGGATCCAGTCGTACTGCTGGCGGCGATGCGCGCGGCTCAAGCGGATCTTGGTCGGCGAGTTGATCAACGAGGATTGCCCAGAGAACCGATAAAGCCAACAGCAATCGATCTGCCCTGCTTTGCAAGCAGTTTGGAGACCGTTTGGAAGTCTGGAGAGGAACGCTCGACGCATCGACGACCCTACATCCGCCGAAAGGCTCGAACCCCAAAGCCCAGCATGCTCGATCCCTACGCCGAGAAAATTCGGGAATGGCTGGCGGCGGCTCCCACTCTGCCGGCAGTGGAGATTCTTGAGCGATTGATCCGAATTGCACCCCTAACCTTCAACGCCAGACATCTGCGGACCGTTCAGAGGTCGGTGAAGGCTTGGCGAATTATCCGGGCGAAGAGCCTTATCCTCGAAGGGGAATGGATAATCTCGGCCGCACCTTCGCTCCCCGCCGCGACGGGGAGCGAAGGTGCGGCCGAGATGGAAACGTCATAATATTGACTGGTAACATTGCGTCGTGAGGCAATACGGGGGACCAGTTTTACATGGCGCCTGACACATTACAGGCGGCATCGTCGTGGTTCGAGACACAAATCTCTTTGCGCACCGTTCAGGTACATTGGGATTTTATAACAATGGACGGCCGCATTCCCAGTCATGCGAAGCAATCGCATTCGAGCTTTGAAACACCATCGCAAAGCGTTGCGTTGCGCATCTAAAATCGCCGCCTATCCGCGCAAATAGCGCTGTTGTGAACTTGGCCTCCGGAGGACTTTGCCGTTGTTGCGAAGGGGTCGCGAAAGGCTGCCAAGGTGTTAGCGTCAACGCGGGGCCCACCTTGACGATTGTCGACGGCCTTAGCTAAGGCAAATGCGACTCATTATTATTAGCAAGAAGGATGGTTTGTGAGTTTTCAGGGGGGATTCATATCCCGGGCAGGATTTGTCCGCTCGGCGTCTCTAGTCGCGCTCGTGGTTTCGGCTGCGATTTCATCCACGGCAGCGAACGCCGATGCCGGCAACGCCGACCAAAACGCGGCGCCAGATAGCGCAACGGGCGGCGGCAACACCGACATCATCGTCTCTGCGCCTCGCCGCTCACTCTATGAGGTAGCGGACGTCAATGTCGGCGCCCTGGGCGCGAAAGATCCCAAAGACCTTCCCCTGTCGGTGCAATCCTATACATCCGCCCTGATCAATGCGCAGGGCGCACGGACCTTGCTCGACGTCATGAAGAATGATCCCTCGGTTCAGGACAACGCGGTTGGCGGCGCATTCGACAACATCAGTATCCGAGGGTTCCCGGTCGATTTCACCAACACCATGCGGCGCGATGGCCTCGCGCTCGCACCTTATTTCGACGTACCGCTGGAGAATATCGAGCGCATCGACGTGCTGAAGGGGCCGTCCGGCTTCCTGTATGGTGTAAACTCGCCCGGTGGCACCGTAAATTATATCTTGAAGCGTCCGACGGCCGACCCTTTCACGTCACTCACGGCGCAATTGCGCACGCATGACGGCTATTATGCCGCGATCGACAGCGGCGGGCCGCTGACATCCGACGGAACGCTCGGCTATCGGATCAATGTCGCAGGCGAGAAAGTCGGCGACTTCACCCACGCCGGCGATCTCGGCAAATTTTTCGCCGGTGTCGCAATCGACTGGAAACCGACAGAGCGGCTCCTGATCCGCCTCGATGGCGACTATCAGTGGCGCTCGCTCGCGGCCCAGCCGGTGGTTGGTCCGCAGCCGGACGGCAGCCTGCCGCCCCATTTCAATCCGCGTACGTTGCTCGGCCAACCCTGGCTTCGTTACCGTACCGAGACGGTCAACCTCGGCGGACGGGTCGATTACGAACTGTCGGATACGTGGAGTATAACGACCCAGGCTTCGTTTTCGCGCAATGTTCGCGACGCCGCTTTCCCGGACGTCTATTCGGTCGACGCGAAGGGCAATATCCTGAGCGGTGACATCTATCTCTCGCCCGGTCAGTCCTATCAGGCATGGTCGATCAACAGCTTCCTTTCGGGTAATGTGCGGACGGGACTGCTCGATCACCATGTCGTGATCGGTGGCTCGACGCGGCAATATGACTCGCGCGAGGGCGGTTTCGCCGTACTCAAGGATGCCGCAGGGCAGGACATCACGGTCGGCAACATCTTCAGTCCGGTCTATACATCCGAACCAGCCTTCACCGCTCCGGCCAAGAACCGGATCGACAACCGCCAACTGAGCCTTTTCGTCAGCGACGTGATCGATATCGGCGATCACCTGAGCGCGATAGCTGGCTATCGCTTTGTCGATTATCGCAACATCTCCACCCCGGCGAGCGGTGCGCGCAGCCGATATCAGAAAGATGTCAGCGTTCCCTACGGGGGGCTGGTTTACAAGATCACTTCGCGCGTCTCGGTTTACGGCAGCTACTCGGAAGGGTTCGAGCAGGGCGGCGTCGCGCCCTACAACACCCGCAACGCAGGGCAATATCTCGATCCCCTGCGTAGCAAGCAATATGAGGTCGGCGCGAAGGCAGAGGTTCTCGGCATCAACTTGGCCACCGCTGGCTTCCAGATCGATCGCACTTTGCAATATGTCGATAGCGACAACTACTATGTCCAGGCGGGCAAGGAACGCCATCGCGGCGCTGAGCTGACCGCCAACGGCCGCGTCACGCCCGATATCGCGTTGATCGCAGGCGTTTCCTATCTCGATGCCAGGCAGATCGATACCGGCGATGCGGCAACGGAAGGAAAGCGCCCCGCCAACGTACCACGCTGGCAGGCGAATATGTTTGTCGAATATACCACGCCGTTGCCTGGCTTCAGTGTCAATGCCGGGCTCTATTACCAGGGCGAACGCGCGCTGGATCCGGTCAACACGGTATTCCTGCCCGGCTATGCGCGATTTGATCTCGGGGCGCGATATGCGATGCAGGTTGCCGGACGGCCGGTGGCGATCCGGCTGACGATCGAGAATGTCGGGAACAAGCAATATTGGTCGGCAGCGAACTACGCCAGCGTCTATCCTGGCCGCTCGCGCGAAGCCTTCCTGCGCATTCAGACCAGCTTCTGACGACGATGTTCGAATAAGGTTCAGCAAACAATTTCGTCGCTGGTTGGGAGGGGGGCCTCGGCCTCCTCCTCGCCGCGATGGGGAAGGTCCGAACTCTGGCTCTTCAACCTCCATCGTGATCTATTGGTGGGCGCATGCGGCGAAACGATCACTGACATCGCCGCGCCTTTCAGGATGACGTTCGTGATATCGGGGTATTGCTATGGTGGCGGCAGCACCGGGCCTTCGCCTTCCGGCTATGGCCCGCTCGCCTGACACGTGCCGCCTTGTTACGCTATCATCGCCACTTGGGAATCGTCGTCGCACCGCTGCTTGCACTTTCCATCGCGACCGGAAGCATGATGGCGCTCAAACCGCTAGATTGTTGGCGGTGCGCCCGTGGTCATCACTCGCCGAAACGAAAGACGCCGCAACGACGCCGCGGGGCGCCGGGCAGATTTTGGCGGTCCGCCCCGACGGGGCCGCAATCCTCGCCGAAGGTCGACGCAGATTCCTCGATGAAGAGGCAGGCATGATCGTCGTTCCTGGAGACGATGACAGCCTGATCCTGCTGCGCTTACGCCTTCCAGGGGAATCGCTCGCCGATGGCTATACTCGCCTCCGGTTCCCGCCCGGCGATGGCCATCTGGTTGAAGCACGCGCATCGCGCATTCAGCCCATCTGCACAAAACGCGTTCTACACGCTCCATGCGGCGGAGACGACGTGCATGGAACTTAGCGCGCGAAGGGGAGCGCCGCCCAACCACACGGGCTATTACAAGTCGGTGCGTACGACGCGTAAGCTCGCGGCAAATCCGGCTGCCCAAGCGATGCCAGAACGAAATCGGACCGTTCAGCACACGTCGAATTTGGAATAACGGCCAACAAAACAAGACATAAGCCCAATCGACCGATCACCATAACAAAAATCCTTCCCACGATTTTTATATTTTTAAAGTAAATTTATTTTTCTACCTGATGTATTCGATCGCCCGCCTGCAATACGGTCACGTCGAGACCATTACTCATGAGCGCCCCGCCATAACCTTGTTTACTAGCGGCATAAGGAGGATGACGGTCGTCGGACGAACAGGCGACGCGTTCTAATATATCGGTCAGGCCAGGAACAAGACGATGAGCGCCACGCCGAGGACCGCAACCCATATTTGAAACGGCCAGAGGAGATACTTCGGTGCGTGCCTGAGCTCCATGAACTCACGCCCGACCAGAGTCACCTTGGCGAACGCGACGATAAGGATCACGCAGCGGGCGGCTCCATCACGCCCCACTACCATCGTTTCGAACGAAAAGAGCGTCGCAGCGACCAAGATCGTCCAGACAATGATTGCGCGATTTTGCAGAACTGAAGGCATTAACGCTCCCCTCACAACAAGTAGAGCAACGCGAAGAGAATGATCCACAGGAGATCGACCATGTGCCAAAACACACCGCTCCCCTCAATGAGGGCCACGCTCCCGCGCATCTGACCGGACGATTCGATCTGCGACGCGGCCAAACACAGTACACCGATGCCGATCACGACGTGGACCAGATGAATACCGGTAAACATGTAATAATATATCGAAAATGCATTGGTATTGAGCGTAAACCCCTCAGCGATCTTTGCCGAGTACTCGACAGCCTTCACCGCGACAAAACCCATACCGAGTGCAATCGCACCAAGCAGGAAGTGGCGTGCGCGACGATCGCCTTTTCGGACAGCGGTGACGGCCTGCGCTACGCAAAGACTGCTGGTCAGCAGCAGTAGCGTGTTGAGCAAGCCGAGGTGGCGATCAAGCAATCGCTGGGATGTCTCGAAGAGGGCCGATTCTTGCCGGTGTGCGACAGCGTAGGTTATAAAAAATACTGCGAAGACTATGAGGTCGCCGCCAATGAAGACCCACACGCCTTCCTCCCCCGGTATACGACCGGCGGGCGTCTTGATCGCAGGTGTTGTTTGTTGCTTGTCCGTCATTCGCCGGCCAATGCACCGCGCTTGATCGCCGCCAGCATAGCGAAGATCATCACATTGAACCATATGCCGAAAACGACAGCTGGAAGCCAAAAAGCAAGAACGCCGTTCCACGCAAAAGGACCCGACTTGAACAAGCCGACCGCGAGGCCGGGGAGAAACAGAACACCAGTCCACAGGTTCAGGTAACCCAGCCATCGCGGAAGCGTCGGGGCCGTCTTCCGATCCTGAAGGATCACGATACCGGTGACAATGTTCTGCACGAACGCCGGGACGGCGGGCATGACGAACAGAAAGAACGCAATGTCGCTCAGCATGACGATTTCGGTGTCTGGTCGATCCAGCCGATAGGCCGCGACGGTGAAGAAAAGCCCCGCGAAAAACAGTGTTACAAACCCATAAGCAACGATCATCACGAACGACCAGGTCAGCGGAGACATTGGACCCTCAATTTTCTTCATGAATGTCGCCAAGGCGCCGAGAAATGGGAAAAACAGGACCGATGCCGAGGTTATAAGAATGCCACCGACCAATATCCCGACCTGATGCTCGCGATAGTATTGGGCTACTTGAGCATGTGGCATTGAAGGCGCGAGCGGCGGAAAGAGATGTGCAACCGGCCAGATTCCCAGGAACATCATTGTTCCTGCAATCGCGCCCATGTAAGTGCACCGCTTCATTGTCGTGCTCTGGCTACCCATCACCCCTCCCCGGATTTGTTCTCCTGGATCGTGAGTAGCGCCCATGCGAAGAGCACCCACCCGAGGATAGGGTTTGTCGGATGAGACGGCTTTCACCTGCGGAAGGCGGTGCTTCTGAAGGACCATTTACTAAATGCTATCGGAGCATCGATCCGCCTTATTGCACACGAGGCGTTTTCAACCATTCGTATGAGAGAGACCGCTTCGACACAGTTGTCCGGCGTGCTCACGCACGGCCTGTGATCGCCTTGCGACTGGAAGACTAGCACGCCGGAAACAGCGAAAATGTGCCCCGCGCTTCGGATTCCCAAACACATTGCGGCAGTCTAGTGACACCTCACCTATTGCGTATTTTCAGGTCGGAGATCTTGCGCAACCTAAATGGAAACAGGACCGCCCCACCCTTCGATAGGTAGCCCTGCGGCGGACCACCAGTAGACTGCAAGAAAATCGGAGTCGGCAGGGAGATGGAAATGAAAAAGGGCATTTGTAGGGTATTGCTCGGCTCGAGCGCCCTGATGATCTGTTCGGGCCAGGCCTGGGCGGAAGAAGACAATGCTCCGGCAAACACCGCCGGCGCACAAAGTACCGGGGAAATTATCGTTACGGCTCGGCGAACCGCCGAGCGATTGCAGGATGTTCCGGTTGCGGTCGCCGCATTTGACAGCAGCGCTCTCCAGCGCTCGACCGTACAGGAACTCTCGGATGTCAGGACAATCGCCTCCGGCCTGAATTTCAATTCGGAGGGGGGGAAAAGCACGACGAATGTGAGCTTGCGCGGCGTAGGCCAGCTTCCCGTCGGTCTTACGACCCCAGGTGTTGTAACCTATTTCAACAACATCGCGATTCCCAGCCTTGGGTCGAGCATTCCTACCTACGACATCGCGAATGTGCAGGTTCTCAAGGGACCCCAGGGTACTCTGTTCGGTAAATCGACGCTCGGCGGCGCGATCCTCGTCAATACCGTTCAACCGGACCTGTACGATTTCGGAGGCTACGTGAAAGGCACGTATGGCCGCTGGAACTACTGGGCGATCGAAGGGGCGGTCAACGTCCCGATCGTGTCGGAAAAGATCGCGTTGCGCATTGCCGGCCAGATCCGGCGTCAGGACCCCAGGATCCGCTCTCTGGACGCAGACTTCTTCGCGCTGCCTGAAGTGAAGGCCCTGGGCGCTACGGATCCGAAAGCCAACAGCTATCCCGGCTTCGAGAACATCAAGAACGACAGCGTTCGTGTGTCGCTGACAATCGCCCCGACCGAGGGGATCACGAACACGACGGTCGCCGAATATTTCAAGGCCGACGAACTGGCATCCGGTCTCTACCTTTACAAGGCAGATTTCGCGCCGCTCCAGTCGGCCGTTTTCCTACCGCTCCTTGGCAGCGCCAGTCGGGCTGCCACCGCCGTCCAGCTTGCAAGCCTCGCCGAGGCTTACGCGCAGGCGCATCCTCGCGGCGCGTTCGACGGCGGGATCGACGGAGGCCGGGCTTATCGAAAGTCGATCGCGGTCGTCAACACGACCGACGTTGAGCTGAGCGACAGCTTCTCTCTCCGGAACATTTTCGGCTATCGCAAGAATACGAATGACCAGTCGATCAACACTGCTGCCGTGCCGGTGCTGGATCAGGGAGGCGTAGCGAACCCCTTCCTGGGCGGCCTTGTTACCCAGCCGTTCATTACCTACTACGCCGAACAACGCTATGTTCGCGACTATATCGATAACGACTTCCAGTTCATCTACAAGGGTTCGGGCGGACTGAACGGTATTCTCGGCGTCTACTACAGTGTCGACGGCCCAGCAGGACCCTCCGGCGACCAATTTACCGTGTTCTCTTCGCTTGGCCGCGTCCCGCCCACGACTACCCATGTGAAAAACCAGAGTCTCGCGGTATACGGGCAATTTGGCATCCCGCTCACCGATAAGCTGAATTTCAACATCGGCGGTCGCTACAGCTGGGACAAGTCGGAATTCTGCTACAATCCTGGCAATACGGCCACCTTCGCATCGGTTGACTTCTCGCAGTGCAAGCAGAATATCGCCGATCGGGTGGGGACGCCGACCGAATTCAGCGACGGTTTCGGACAGGCATCGGTCAAGGACAACTATCCGACCTGGACCGTTGGATTTGACTACAAGATCAGCCCGGACTTCATGGTCTATATCACGAGCCGCCGCGGCGTTCGCCCCAAGAACCTCAATTTCCCGCTGTTCGAATCCGCCCCGGTCACCTGCCCATCCAAGGCCTACTCGATGTCCTGCGTGGATCTGCGCGGGTACCAGACAATCAAGCAGGAACGGGTAACCGACGTCGAAATCGGTGAAAAGCTCAGCTTCAATGTGGCCGGTGCGCAAGGGCGGCTCAATGTCGCGGCGTTCTATTCGCGCTACGACAACGCCACGCAGTTCCTGTCGAATTCCGGCAACTTCCTGTTTCCTCGCGGAACCCTGGACGCGCCGCCCTCCTCGATCATCATCAATGCGGCCGATCTCAACATCTATGGTGTGGAAATCGATGCCAGTGTGTCGCCTGATCGCAACCTGACTCTGGGCTTTAACGGCGCCATCACAAAAACGGACGTGGCAAAGCTGCTTCCCATCAATACCAATGGCGAACTCGGACCAAATGTCGGATCCTTCGGCGCAGATCAGATCAACAAGCTGACACCGACATTCTCCGGTACCGTCACGGCCAGCTGGATTACGCCGGTCCATCCGGCAAATGCCGATGTCATCATCAGCGGCGATCTTTACATGACGGCCGACTACGGCGGCCAGCAAGGCTACCAGCTGAAGGGCTATTCCCTCGCCAACGGGCGTATCGACGTCAAGGGAATTGCCGGCACGGGGCTGGACCTGGGCTTCTACGTCAAGAACCTGTTTGACGTTCAATACCAGGCGGGCGTTTCGGTCATTTTGCCGAATGCCCCATACAACAGCCTCTATCTCGGCCAACCGCGCACCTGGGGCGTCGAGGCGACCTACAGGTTCTGATAGCCAGAACAACCATGAAGGGGCGGACGCGATCCGCCCCTTTTTGACTTTGAATTATCCTGGAAGCGTCGAGATCCCCTCGGCAGCACCAGTGTTTTTCCGATACAGGAGAATAGTGATGAAGACCGGCGGCGTTATCGGTTTGGGATCGATTGGCGGAGGCGTCGCCATATGCCTTCAGCGATCCGGCCAGCTTGCAGCAATCTATGACGTCCAGGCGGCAGCCGCGGATCGCGTTAAGGGTGCGCCCCCAATTTCCTCGAGCCCCCGTGCCTTGGCCGAGGCTTCGGACTGCGTGCTGATTGCGGTCCTCAACGGGGAGCAAACCCTTGCAGTCCTCTCCGGACCGGACGGAGTGCTCGCGGCAAATAAACCCGGCCAGACCGTCATTCTGTTGTCGACGATCAATATGGCAGATCTCGCCGGAGCGCAGGCGATGTGCAAGGATGCCGGCGTTATTCTCATCGACTGCGGGGTCACGAACGGACCGAAATCTGCCGAAAATGGCCTTATTTGTATGGCCGGCGGCGAAGACGGTGATCTGGCGGCCGCCAAACCCGTATTCGACGGATTCGCGCAGCAGGTCCTTCACATGGGCGGCCCGGGAGCCGGCATGGCCGCCAAGATCGCTCGCAACACCACGTACTTCGGCTGCATGAGAGCGGGTTACGAAGGGGCAGTTATTGCGCGCAATTATGGCGTCAGCCTCGATCAGCTCACTCTCGCGTTGTCAGGCGACCCGACCGCTGGCGGCGGGCTTGAGGGCGCCCTTGCCATGGCGAAACGTCCCGAAGCGGCTGGGAATGCCGACGAGACAAAGCTTCGCGAATATTTCCAGATGCTCATGGTGAAGGATCTGGAGGTCGCGATTGCCGAGGCGGCTCGCTTCGGCGTCCGTCTGCCCATGGTAGAACTGATCCGGGAGAACGCCGCTTCCACATCAGGACTGGAATATCCGCTGGGCCAACCAATCGGCGCCTGAGTGCCCCTAACCAGGCCGCGGGCGACCAATCGGATATGGCTCAGCCCATTCGCCATAGTCGTCGCGCGGTCTGATAGGGGTAGCCGAAGTGCCGACACGCAAGGCACCGGAAGCAGTGAAGCGAGATGCTTTCGCAGATTTCGTCCGGCGCCGCCGCGCAGGTACTCCCGGCCACCAAGGGCGTGGCCAATGTCTTTCATCGACGACCCCTGTGAATGCGAGCCGCCGGTATTTCCTAAACAACCGGCCAAACCGCTTTGACCGGACTGCAACGCGCCAAGGCGCCGGTTCGCAGCGAACGGCGGACCGGCGCCTATCTTATGGAAGGTTGCGCAGGCCAGGCGTTGACGCATTTCCCGTCGTCTGATCGCAGCGCGAAACAGGACTAGACGCTTCGGTAAACCAGAACGGCAGCGCACAGGCGAGCGGTCTGGCCAGCGGGGCAAAGAGGATTCGGAGAAGATTTGATGGCGAGCGCACCCACACAGGAAATTCCTCCCCACGTACCGGCCGAGATGGCAAAGTGGTTGCCCTATTTCGCTCGTGAGGAAGTGAAGGACTGCCCTCAGGAAACGCTCATTCCCGAGATGCACCGCACGCTGGGACCCATTACGTATGTCACCAACATCTTCCCCGGAGACAAGCCCGGCTGGCTGCTCACCGGCTATGATGACACCATGGCCATGCTGCGCGATCCCGACAATTTCACCAAGAACGGCATGGGCCAGTGGTCCCAGAGCATCGGCGCAGACTGGTTGGTCGTGCCCACCGAGGTGGACCCTCCGATGCACAGTTTCTACCGCAAGGCCCTGAACCCCCAATTCTCGCCGCAGAAGATGGCCGCGATGAAGGACGAGCTGCGGCGGCGCGCAAGCGACCTCATCGCGGCATTCAAAGACCGCGGCCACTGCGATTTCGTGAACGAATTTTCCGAACGCTACCCGATCTTCATCGTTCTCGACCTCCTGGGACTTCCGCAGGAACGGATGGCCGAGTTCCTGGTCTGGGAAAAGGAGATGTTGCACACCAATGACTGGCAGGTGCGCAGCAACGCGGTGCGCCAGGTCGTGGCATATCTGCAGTCCGAGATCGATGCTCGCCGCCGTACTCCTCAGGACGACTACATCACCAAGATATTCGACTTCGAAGCCGAAGACGGCCGCAAGTGGAATAACGAAGAGGTCCTCGGCCATTGCTTCAATCTTTTTCTCGGCGGTCTCGACACGGTCACGACCATGCTGGGCAATATCTTCGCACATCTCGCACGCCATCCTGATCAGCAGCAGGAACTGCGCGACAATCCGGATCGAATGGTCCTGGCGGTCGAGGAGTTTCTTCGGGTCTACGGGCCAGTTACGGCATTCCGTATCGCTTCGCGCGAAATCGAGATTCACGGGCAGAAGATCATGCCGGGCGAATATGTTTCGGTCAGCACGCCCGTCGTGAACCAGGATCCGAAGATCCATGAAGACCCAGCGGAGGTCCGTTTCGATCGCAAGGCCGCGCATGTGGCGCTCGGCGGGGGTATCCACAAGTGCCTCGGCATGCATCTCGCCCGGCTCGAACTGCAGACTGCCCTGGAACTGTTTCTGAAAGAAATTCCGCAATTTCGATTCAAAGACGGTTTCGAACCGAAATATTTCGTGGGCAATATCACTTTCGTGCCCCGCCTCGAACTTCAGTGGGACTAAGAGACGCTGTGCGTTCTTGACGCACTATCGGGGCGTGGAACCCGTTCCAGTTACGAAGCCCGCCTCAAGCTGACGCACCGCATGCGAACTGCAGCAAACCGGAATGGCCTATTGTGCCATTCCGGTCAGTGTTTGATAGGCGTTTTAAACCAGAGACTTGGGCCGTTCAGACCGTGACCTGCGCACCGGCGCAGGGAATCGGTGTGCACCCCATTTCGTCAGATTTCCCGCGAATGCCAACGCAGGATCGTGGCCTGGAACATGTTGCCCGGCCCAGCCCTCTCCACTTTGGCGGCGGGAGGCGGCTTACGCCAATGCTGCCGCCTCAATATGGCGACTGCCAAAAAATTGGCCCGCAAATCTTCCGCTTCTTGGACAGAAGGTACGCCGACCTTCCTTCAGACAGGTGGGCATAGCGTGCCAGCATGTTCACTCCGCGCCATGCAGCAAAAAATCTATGATTACATCATTGTCGGCGCCGGATCCTCCGGCTGCGTTCTGGCAAACAGGCTGTCTGCCGATCCCGACGTTTCGGTGCTGCTGGTCGAGGCGGGCCCTGACGACAAGAGTCCTCTGATCAAGATGCCGCGCGGCATCGGCAAACTGCTTGCCCCGGGAAACCCGCATGTCTGGGACTATCAGGTATCCCCGGGCGGGAACGCGTCACACGAAGTGTGGCTCAAGGGCCGAGCGGTTGGCGGTTCAAGTTCCGTCAACGGTATGGTCTATGTCCGGGGCGCTCCGGCCGACTACGACGCGTGGGAACGGGCGGGCTGTCATGGCTGGGGCTGGACGGAAATGGGCCGGCATTTCGTCGAACTCGAGGACCACGCGCTTGGTGCCAATGAATGGCGCGGCACCGGCGGTCCACTGAAGGTCAGTGTTCATCCCGCGGGCGATCCACTTTGCGAAGCGTTCCTGGAGGCCAGTGAGCAAGCCGGAATTCCTCGGGTCGCAGACATGAACGACATCCCTTCGGTCACCGACGGCGGTATGGGCTATCAGCCGACCACGACGCATAATGGCAAACGCTTTTCGGCTGCGCGCGCATTTCTGAAACCCGTGCGTGGGAGATCCAATCTCGACGTTACGCCCGGCACCGATGTCCTGCGCATCCTGTTCGAAGGCAAACGGGCCTGCGGCATTGTCGCGCGCAAGGCCGGTCAAACTTTCGAGGTGCAAGCACGGCGCGAAGTAATCGTATGTGCGGGTGCGATCCAGAGTCCGAAACTTCTGCAGCTCTCGGGCATCGGCTCACGCCGCCTGCTGGAGGGACTAGGTATTCCGGTCGTAGTCGATGCACCCGGGGTGGGCGCCAACCTGCAGGAGCACCGATATCTGGGTTTCACTTTCCGGGTTCGCGGCCAAAGTCTGAACCAGCGACTGTCGGGCGCTGGTCTGGTCGCATCGTTCCTTCGCTACCTGTTTGCCTCGAGCGGTCCCCTCACCCATTCGGCGCACGAAGTTGGCGGCTTCATCAAGACAGAAGCGCAGCTCGAGCGACCCGACGCACAAGTGGGCATGGGTCTCTATTCGTTTCATACCGATGAAAAGGGCGCGGTCGTTCTCGACCCATTCCCCGGCCTGACGGTGATCGCCTACTACATGAGGCCCGACAGTCTGGGCGAAGTGAGGATTACCTCGGCAGATCCCGATGCTGCGCCTGCCATCGATGCCAATCACCTTGCGAGCGCCAACGATCGTGAGCGGTTCCTGGCTCTGTTCAGGTGGCTGCGCAACCTTGCCCGGCAGCCGGCCTTGCGGGACTGGATTATCGAGGAAACCGGCGCCACGGCGGGCCTCGAAACCGACGAGGACATCCTCGCGAATGCCATCGGGCTTGGCGGCACATCGTTCCACATCTGCGGGACCTGCCGGATGGGAAGCGATACGGGTGCGGTGCTCGACCCGCAGCTGCGCGTTCGCGGCGTCACCGGTCTACGGGTCGTGGACACATCGATCATGCCGACCATCGTGTCGGGCAATACCAACGCGCCGGCCATGGCGATCGCTCTCAACGCCGCGGAAATGATTTTGCGGCCCCAGCAGGATGATGGACTTTGACTATTCCCTTCACCAGTTTCGATGGTCTTTACATCGACGGCGCCTGGGCCGAAGCCGCCGGCGATCGGGACGACATCCTCAATCCGGCAACCGAGGCGGTAATCGGCCGGGCACCCGTGGGCGATAGCATCGCGGCACACGCAGCCATCGCCGCGGCGCGAGATGCATTCGATAACGGTGTCTGGCCTCGCATGGCGATGGCCGAGCGCGCGGAATACCTTCGCAAGATGCATGCCGCACTGGATGGTCGTCGAGCCCAGATCGCGACGCTAATCGTGGCAGAGGTCGGCTGTTCGCAAGGCGTCACCCATACGATGCAGGTCGGCAACCCGCTCGACCATTTGCTTGCCGCGCTGAACCACTCTGCACGGGACGATAGTGTCCGGTTACCGATCGACGTGACCGCCGATCCATTTGATCCCCAGGGTCCAAAGAAAATCGGCGGCACGACGGTAGTCCGCGAACCGGTTGGCGTCGTTGCAGGGATTACCGGCTACAATTTCCCTTTCCTGCTCAACCTGGCGAAAATCGTACCTGCCTTGCTGGCAGGCAACACGCTGGTGCTCAAGCCGTCCCCATTTACGCCCTTTTCCGCTTTGCTGTTCGGTGAGATCGCGCAAGAAATCGGGTTGCCCAAGGGCGTGCTGAATATCGTTACCGGTGGACCGGAAGTGGGGTCGCTGTTGACTACCGACCCGCGCGTCGATCTTGTCAGTTTCACGGGATCAGAAAACGTGGGCGCTGCGATCATGGCGCAGGCGGCCCCGACCTTGAAGCGCGTTCATCTGGAACTGGGCGGCAAGTCGGCGCTGATCGTCAGGCACGATGCCGATATTGGCCGAACCGCGGCAATGGCCGCCGCTGTCTTGTCGGTCAATGCTGGACAAGGATGCGCTCTGCTCACGCGGCTTCTGGTGCACAACAGTGTGCGGGCCAAATTCGTCGAGGCCGTCTGCGCTGTCGCCCGCCAGTTCAGGATCGGCGACCCCAGCGATCCAACGGTGACGATGGGCCCGCTGATCCGCGAGAGCCAGCGTAGCAAGGTCGAACGCATGATCGCGCAGGCCCGCGATCAAGGCGCAAGGCTCGTTCACGGCGGCGGACGGCCGGCGGGGCTCGATAGGGGCTATTTTACGGAGATCACGATCTTTGACGATGTCGACAACCAGATGAACATCGCGCAGGAGGAAGTCTTCGGGCCCGTCGGCTGCGTGATCGGTTTCGACAATGATGACGAGGCCATCCGCATCGCCAACGATTCCAGATACGGTCTCAACGGCGGCATCGAGACGGCTGACGCTGCCAAAGGGTATGAGATGGCAATGCAGATTCGCGCAGGCAGCGTCATGCTGAATGGCGGGACCGGGCGGATGACCTATGCGCCGATCGGGGGTTACAAAAGGTCAGGTATCGGTCGCGAGTATGGTCCGGATTGGCTTCACGAATACCAGAACCAGAAATCCGTGTTCTACCCAATCGGTCGCTAGAGCGTTTTCTAATCAGGTGGAACCACCTGATGACTCGGAAAACGCGCCAAACCAGAAGTTTAGAGTGGTTGATCCGATGCAGTCGGATCAACCACTCTAGGCTGGAAAATTCGCTATCGGAACGCGCAGAGTATTAGGCTGGATGGCTGATACTCCTGAGCGTCCGGGAGGCCCAACAAGGCTTCCCGGACGCTCAGCTGTCAGGCCGATGCGCTATCCCATTGAAGATGAAGATCGGGCACGTGCAAGATGTTGCCGACGTAATAGGGGACTTTGAAGCCGTCCTTGATTCTGAATTCGGGCAGCGTCGTCACAAACTCCTCCACTGCTATCTGCAACTCCAGCCGGGCGAGATGCATGCCCAGGCATTTGTGGATGCCGCTCCCCAATGACATGTGCGCCGCCTTGCGGTCGAACCGGATTTCCTGCGGTTCATGGTAAAATACCGGATCGCGACCCACGACCGGCGAACTGAAGGCCACATAGTCTCCAGGCATGATCTTTTGGCCGTGAATTTCGATCTCCTTGGTCGCGATGCGAAACACGGTGACAGGTGCGAAGGCGCGCAGGAACTCCTCAACAGCCAAAACGATGAGCGAAGGATCGGCTCGGAGTTCGTTCTGCTTTTCCGGATGCGATGCCAGATAGTTGAAGATGTTGCCCAGCAGGGACGTGACCGTATCGAGGCCGCCGATGTAGAGATTGAAGCAGTGCCCCAAGACCTCGTCATCATTCCAGGGCCGCCCGTCTACTTCGAAGTCGAGCACCTTGGTGATGTAATCGTCGCGTGGCTGCTCGCGCCTCGCTGCGATTTCCTCGAGCAGGTAGGCCTTTACCTTTCGCACGGCATTTCCGCGCACTTCCCAGTCGTTGGAATGGAGCAGTTCCTTCTCCCATTTCAGGAACTCGGTCATTCGTCCCTGCGGCAGGCCCAAAAGGTCGAGGACGATGTAGATGGGAAACTTCTCCGAGAAGTCGGCAATGAAGTCGCATTGTCCCCGCTCTCGCAAGGCGCCGATGAGAGACCGCGCGCGTTCACGGACCTGTTCCTTCATTGCAAACATCTTCTGCGGCGCGAAATGGCCGTTCAGCGCCTTGCGGTACTGGGTATGGATCGGCGGATCGGCTTCCGTTGGGATCACGAGCCAGTCTTCACCAATATTCTGAGCCCATTTTCCCATGCCGTTTTTGGTGAAGTTGTCCGGATCGCGGAGCATTGCCTGAACATCTTCGGCGTTTTTCAGCAGCCAGCCGGGTTGATCCCCCGGAAAAATGTTAGTGACGTAAGAGACGGGCGGAAGCTCGGCGTGCATTGCCGGGATCAGAACTTCCTGCGGATTTTCATAGACGACCTTGCGCGCAAAGAGAGGCAACGTGAACGCCAATTCGGCCGGAACATGGGCGGGGAGCGAAGATTTGGCGAGTGAAGTCATGGTATTCTCCAGAGCTCAACGGAAAGTGGCAACCCTTGCCAAAGATGGGTGCGTCGCCCGCTGCACGGATGCGAATGCGGCTTGGTGGAATATCCGCAGCCAATGGAGGCCACGCAAATGGGCGACGCAATCACTCCGGATCTTGAGCAGGCGATCAGGGACAACTACCGGTTGTGGAACGAAGGCAAGCGCGAAGACCTCGATGCGCTTTTTCGCTCGCTCGGGCCCCACGGTTTCACGATCGAATATGTCGGATCCTCCGCAGTCGACGGCCCCACCGCGATGGCCGCCATGTGGAAGGAATACGGGGGCAAATGCACCACCGAACTTCTTGATGTGATAGTCAATGGAACGGAAGGCGCCGCCTATGTCGCCAATCACCTTCAGACCGATAGCGGCACGGTCAGATTGACCAGCCTCGAGACCTACAAAGTTGCCGGCGGCCGGTTGGCTATTAGATACTTCCATCGGACTGCCCGGTAGAAGCTTCCTGGTCCGAATGCGGGTTTTGGGCATCGATCAGTCCGCTGCCTGCATGAAGGCAAGCAGATCCGCATAATGCGGCTGATGGACGAGGCCGCCGCCAGAAATGGAGATGTTCTCACCGGTAATGTAGCGAGCCTCGTCGGACGCCAGGAACGCCACAAGCGCAGCGATGTCTTCAGGTGTTCCGAAATTGGGCGTCAATATATGCCGCTGGATGATCTCCTTGAGACCCGGCACCGTCTTTTCCAGCGCTTCGGTCAGCACGACACCGGGGGCCACGCTGTTGCAGCGAATGTTGTCGCGTCCGTGCTGCGTCGCGATGTACCGGGTCAGCCCAATGATACCGGCTTTGGATGAACCGTAGGCGATACGGGCCAGATCTCCTGCCGAGCCTGAATTCGAGGCGGTGTTGATGATCGAGCCGCCGCCACCAGCCACCATGTGCGGAATCGCGTATTTGCATCCGAGCAGGTAGCCAGTGAGATTGATGTCGAGGATCTCGCGCCATATCTCGATCGGGATATCGACTGCGGTCGTATCCTGCGGGCTTTTGACCGGATCCGTCATGGCCGCATTATTGTGAAGTATGTCCAACTTGCCAAAGTGCGCGACTGTCTTGTCGACCATGGCCTTGACCGACTTCGGCGCGGCCGCGTCGAACTGTACGGCGAGCGCCTTTTCTCCCAAAGATGCAGCAGTGCGCGCCGCGGCCTCTTCGGAAACATCTGCGACGACGACCAGCGCGCCTTCCTCAACGAACCGCCGCGCAACACCCGTACCGATGCCGCCGCCGCCGCCAGTCACAATTGCGACCTTGTTTTCTAGCCGTTTCATCTCTCACAATTCTCCCGGACGTGTACGAGGGGACCAAGTTGTCCCCTCGCTTACTCAATAGTTCGCCTCGACGCGGCCGATCAGTAGTTGAACGTCAATTCCACCCCATAGGTCGCCGGTTGCCCGACATAGGCTGCGACAATTCCAAGGGTCCGATAGAGATCCGGGAATCTTCGCAGCAGATACTTGTTGTTGGTGATGTTCCGTCCGTAGACGGCTATTTCGATGTCGGGGTTGTCGAACTGGTAGGCGATCCGGCCGTTGAAGACACCATATCCCGGCACGCGTCCGAGGCTGTTCTCAGTGTCGTAGGCGGCCTTGGTCGCAGCGGATGCCTGATCGGCCGCCCTCACCGCGTCGAAATGCTGAGCCCCAATATAGGAATAGGCGCCCGTAACAGCGAAGCTGCCCGCACCCAGCGGAACCTTCTGGGTCGCGCTGACGTTGAGCTGCTCCTTGGGCAGCTGCAGCAGCGGCAATCCGCTCAGGTCGACAACACAGCCGTTTGTCACGCCCGATCCGTTGGTACAGCCACTGCCCGGGACCACCTGAATTTCGTTAAATGTGCCCTTGACGTACTTGCCGTCCTGAAGCGACCCGTTGAGGCTGACGGTCATACCCTTCCAGGGAACCGCAGTTGCTTCGGCCTCGACACCCCAGATCCGCACCTTGCCGTTGTTCTGGATATACTGCGTAACGCCAATCCCGGGAACGAAGCTGTTGACGATCGCCTGGTTGTCGCTCTTCCAAGTATGGAAGACCGCCGTATTGAAGCGCAGATGCCGATCGAAGAGATCCACCTTCAGACCTCCTTCGACATCCTTCACTTTTTCCGGCGAGAATGCCGGTAGCCCGCCTGCCCGCAGGTTCCAGCCGCCGGCCTTCGCCGCGCCGCGTGTCGCGACATACAGGAAGAGATCGTCCGTTGCCTGCCAGTCGAGACCGAGGTTCCATGCAGGATAGTGGAACTTGGCATTCTGGTCCTGATTACAGGTCGTGGCCGTGACCGGTTCGGTGGGAGTGACCGTGCAATTGATGCCGGTGGGCGTGCCTGCGACCGGCACGTCATAGGGCAGGCCATATACCTGGGCATTGTGCAAAACACTGTCCCTGGTGTCCCACGTGTAGCGGAAGCCACCGACGGCGCGCAGGCTCGAGGTCAGCTCCAGGTAGGCTTGCGCAAACAAGCCGAACGTCTTGTTGGTAACGTCCGCATTGGAATCGCGAATGAGGCCGCCGAAGATCTGGGATCGACTGAACTCGTAGCCGCTTTCTTTCCCGGCGTAGGCACCGGCGATGAAGCTGAGCCCGTCCGTTACGTTACCCGAAACCTGGAGTTCCTGGGAAAGGTAATAGGACCCCGATCCAGCGAAGGTCCCGAGCAAGGGAACCGCGGTACTATCGGTATCGCTCAGGCCGTAGTTCATCGAATGACGATAGCCAGTAATGGACTTCAGATTGAGTTGGCCCAGTTCGACATTAACGGTGCCGGAAAAACCGTATACTTCCAGAGTGTTGAACGGCTGCACCCCATAGAGAGCCTGCGCCTGCGGCGTGAGTCTGCCAATACCTGCCGGCACCGAGGTACCGGTAGCGGTATTGTCCCACCAGTTGTCCTTGGTCAGCAGACCTGCGGTGAGACCCGGCTGAAAGGGAGCAGGGACAATTGCGGGATTGAAGGTCCAAAGAGCAATCTGCTGCCCGCTGTTTCGCTGGCGGTTCCAGTCGCCGGAAAGAGTGACGTCCCAGCCATTGCCAATGTACTTGAGTTTACCGCGCAGGAATTTGCTGTTATTGTCAGCAAAATCCCGACCTGTAAGTGGATTGTTCCCGTAGCCATCGCGATCGTTGATCGCGCCGCTGACGCGGATCGCCAGCCCTTCGGCCAAGGGGAGGTTGATCGTGGACTGAACACCGAGGTTGTTGTAGTTTCCAAACTCCGCCTTGAATCTGCCTTCGCGTTGGTCGGTTGGATCCTTGGTGATGATGTTGATAGCCCCGCCGGTCGTGTTCCGCCCGAAGAGCGTGCCCTGAGGTCCACGCAGCACCTCAAGGCGCTCGACATCCTGGATGTCGGTCATGCCGGTCGAAGGGCGCGGAATGTAGACACCGTCGACGTATGTCGCCACTGCCGGATCGTTGGCGAGGATCGGTTGAAGGTTTCCTTGTCCGCGAATGGCCACGAACACGATGCCATCGCCGCCCGCCGAACCGCGGCCGATCACCAGGCCGGGCGCCGTACGTTGAAGATCCACGACGTTTTCGACTTTGGCAGTCGTCAGTGCCTGGGAACTGAGCGCCGTTACGGCAATCGGCGTGGTCTGAAGACTCTCCTCGATCCGGCGAGCCGTAACGATGATGTCCTGGATCCCGGTAGTTTCGTTTGATTGTGTTTGCTGCGCGTGTGCGGGTTGCCCCCACGCAGCAATCAACGCGCCTGTCGCTATAGTCGCCAGTATGACAGCCTTGGTCATCCGTTCCTCCCACGTCGTTTTTGTTTTGCTCCGTGCCTGTTTCGGCACGTTGACGCGGGGAGGAACCTAAGCGCGGGGGATTTTCCTCCATAGCGGTTGCGGAGTTAATGACTGCGGCGCGACATGTTTTGGCCGTCGCTCGATATGTTCAGGCGTCTGTCAGTGAACCTGCCGCGGCTGGCAGCGAAAGTCCTTGGGCGTTTGGCCGGTCGCCACACGGAACGCGGCCGAAAAAGCCGAGGTGCTGCTGAAGCCGCAGCGCCAGCTGATCTCCTTGATCCGCGTGCCGTCGCCGCGCAGCAGTTCCTTGGCGAGAGCAATCCGGCTGCGCGCAACGAATTCCCCCAGACTTACGCCGGTACCGTCCTTGAACACGCGCGCCACGTGCCGCACGCTCATATTGCAACCACGAGCGATGTCAGCAACTCCGAGCGGCGCCGCCAGATTATCCATCACATAGTCGACGATATGGCGCACTTGCCGTGTACTACGTGGGCTGCCGGCGCCGAATTCCTGTGGACTCACATGCCGAACCAGTTCCACGGCAAGTCCCATGAGCATGGATTCGATCAAGGCCTGGCTTGCGAATCCGGGTACACGAAGCTCTGCCGCCAGCCCCTCGAAAAAGCGCCGCATCGCGATATTTTGAACATCGGCACAAGGTTCCAGCCCGTGGAAGGGGCGTTCGCCATCGAAAAGTTCTTCGAGGAAGGCCTCGCCGAGCGCGACGCAAACGAGATGACGTTCCTGCAGGGCCGGCTCACCCACGTACTGACGGTGAGGCGGCATGTAGAGCATGTCGCCACTCGCCACGAACCCGTCCGAACGCCCCATCGAAAGCATGCTGCGACGTGGCTGGGTATTGAGGGAATAGTCGAGGTAATGCTTTTCAGGGCTGAACACGCCGCTGCAGGGCCGCACCCAATTGAAGTGCCGGATATCGACGCAGGCATCGTTCACCGATGCCAACGCTTCGATGTAGAAATCATCGACGCCGAACCTGTCCTGGCCGGTCCAATCGCTCTCCGGACGAAACATCGTTACCTCTGCCTCTTCTCTTTTTTTATGAGGGCATCAGATACCTGTGCCGCCTCCAATTCCTCTATCTTCGGGTAGGTCGTCAAGATGCCCGAAAGTGCTGTCGGCAATTTATCCCGTTGGCCCATGCGCGACACGATCTGGCCGAGTGACGGCATTGGCCGTGGATGGCGGAACGTTTCCCGGGGACTAGGCTGTTCTCGTCACAACGGGGAGACCTATGCATAACCTTTCGGTCAAAACCGGGTCCGTGCGATGAGAGCTCCGGACCCAGTCAAATCCGCCGATCGCTACCCTTGGTATGTGCTTGGCATCTTGACACTATCGCAGACTTGCCATGGGATCGACCGCGCGATCATCGGTCTGGTGCTCGCACCGGTAGGCAAGGAATTCTCACTCACCGATGGTCAGCTTGGCATTCTGGCCGGGTTTGCATACGGGATATTCTTCGCATTGGCCGCGCTGCCTTTCGGCATCGCGGTGGACAGCCTGAACCGGCGCAACCTGATGGCGATCGCACTGGCGCTTTGGAGCGGCGCAACAGCGCTATGCGGTCTGGCATCCGGTTTCTGGACGCTGCTTCTCGGCAGGGCCGCGGTCGGCACCGCAGAAGCTGCCGGCTCTCCCACCGGAATGTCACTCCTTAGCGACTATTTCGGCGAGGAACGGCGGGCAACGGCTATCGGCATATGGTACCTGAGTTCGGGCATCGGTCTTGCCCTCGCCTTCCTGATTGGAGGGGCCATCGTTCAGGTCGGTGGGTGGCGATGGGCTTTTGCCGCAGCTGGACTGCCCGGCCTTGTTTTGGCGCCGATCCTGTTCCTGACCGTTCGTGAGCCGCAGCGAGGCGCCTACGACGATCCGGTGCCTGCACGGCCAGCCGAGGGCCAGCCCGGTCTTGCCGAACGCATCCTTCAACTCGCCGCGCGGCCGGGACTGTTCTTGTGCATAGCCGCCATCATTCTGATTGCGGCCGGCATCTACGGGATGAGCACCTGGCTTACGACGTTCCTCATTCGCGTTCATGGTATGCCGATCTCGCGCGCGGGCATCACCATCGCCATTGCCTACGGCGGCCTCGGCTCGGTGGGCGGTTTCCTTGCCGGGTGGGCAATCGATCAGATAAATCGCCAGCGCGGCGGCTTCGATCCGGCAAGAACCGCCCTCTTTGGCGCGGTGATCCCCATTCTTACTGCCCTGACCGGGATCGGCACGGTGGTCGTTTCACAAACTGGTCCCATGCAAGCGCTCCTCATGGCCTGCGGTTTCCTGAGCGCCTCCTACAACGGCCCGATCTATGCGGTGATCGTCACGATAGCCGGCCCGCGCCTGCGCGGTCTTGCCGTATCGCTTGTGCAACTTGGCGCAAATCTGATCGGTGTTGGCGCCGGGACCTATCTGATCGGGGCTGTCAGCGACTTCGTGGGCGGGACCGTGGGAGTCGCATGGGGCATAGGGACGGCAATGCTGTTCACTTTTGCCGGTGGACTGGTGCTGTTGCTGGCATCGCGGTCCATTCGCCGCGCGCAAAAGAAACAAATCGCCTAAAGAATTATGGCCCGGCTCGTGCGAGCCGGGCCATTCCCGAAAACTTGAAATCTCTGTTCCCTATTGGGCCGCTTCGACGCGATCGCGGCGCCGGGCCTTGGCGGCCTCGATCCCCCTAAAGAGCGCCGTGGTATTGCCTGCGCCAGCATAGAACAGCGTGAAAAGGGGAATGAAATCGAGCTCTTCGTCGGTGAACTCCCCGTTGATCAAGGCGCCGTTCATCTGAATTTCGACGAGATCAGTGCGGCCGAGCATGGCTGTTGCACCGAGCACGAGCAGACGCTTCTCGCGCATCGACAGGACATCGCTTGCCCAAAGGTTGGCGAACTGATTACCGACGATCTCCTGGTTGAACGATGAGTTCCGGAATGGCAGCACCATGTCCGAGGAACCCGGCCCATAAACCTGATCAAAGGTTTCGAGACCCTTTTGCCACTGTGTTTCGTCGATACTCATGCCTTTTCTCCCAATACTGCTTCAAGGCCGACAACCGCAAGGTCGGTGCGGCGGGTCAGTTCGATAAGCGGAAGCGAAATCCCGTAGCTCTGCGCAAGGTCGATCGCGGCGTCGAGATCCTTCACCATCAGTGAGCGGGTATATTCGCGCACCGCCGCTTCGCTCTTGCTCGACGACGGGTCGTCGCGAATGGCCAGCATCAGCGCCCCCCCTACACTGTCGGAACTGGCCTCGATCACCTCGTTGAGCTGACGGATGTCGACGCCGGCGTTGCGGCACAATATCGACGCTTCGTATCCTGCGCGAAGTCCCCCAAAGACAATGACGTTTCGTGCAATCTTTGCAGCCATGCCGGAACCTGGACCGCCCATATGGGCAACGTGCTTGGCAAAGCCGTCAAGCACCGGCCGAACCCGGTCAATCACTTGATCGCTGCCGCCCACCAGACAGACGAGCCCGTGTTCGCGCGATTTCGGGCCGCCGGTCACGCCGCAATCCACCAACTCCACTCCGGCTTGCTCCGTGAGCCTGCGGATGGCGTTCAAGTCCTCGATCGAGACGGTCGCCACGAGAACGACGGTCATGCCCGGACGCGCCCGCGCAAGCACTCCATCGGGGCCGGTGAGCACGCTGATCGTCTGCTTTGCATCGACGACAGCGATGACGATCACGTCGGCCTGCTCGGCAACAGCGGCAGGGGAGCTCTCTACCGCGGGCACGCCGTCCAGCGTGTCGGATGCATCCGGCCGGATGTCGTAGACTGCCGCGAGTTGCTTAGATCGTGCCAGGCATATGGCAACGCCGGCACCGATCTGACCCAACCCGATGACTCCTGCTTTTCCCATTTTCTACCTCTCATGCGCGGCGCCTCGGCCACTTGATCGACATGTTTCAAATCGTGGCATAGCTGGGCCGTCGACGTCATCCTGACAGCTGCCCGTTGGCCGAAACGCGACAAATTTACAGCTTCTCACGATGCATTTGCTTCGGCGGGGAGGTTTGTTGCGGCGCGCAAATATAGAAAGACCGCCAAAACCAGCACAAATGCTGTTGCCGCCATGCTGAGCTGCAACCCGCCGGCCGCAGCCTGAAGGCAGGCTCGAGTCATCGAACCTCCCGCGGCGTCCACGCAATCGCTCGCGTAACCGGCCCCATAGCGCCAGGCGGCAAGGTGATCGCTGAGATAGCCCAGGAGCACCGACCCCAGTCCAAGCCCCGCCACGGTCTGGCCGAAGGAATGAAGTGCCGCTGCCGAAGCGCGCATCCTGGGTTCGACGAGGGATTGGGTTATTGTCATGATTGCGGGCGTGAAGGCATAAAGCAGGGCCGTCGCACCAAACAGGAAGCCCACGAGCCAGCGCCAGTCGTCCTGGTAGATAGCGAGCAGATAGAGTGGAAAGGCTAGAGCAACGGCCGCCGCCGGTGCCCAGCCTCCCCAACGCAGGTCGCGGCGAAGAAGGCTCGCGATGACATATCCGCCGCTTGCCTGTCCCACCATCGTGGCAAGGCTGAACGACAATGCAAAGACGAGCCCGGCTTGCGACAAGGACAATTCATATCGCCGGACAAGCAGCGGAATCAGGAAGAGGTTGGTACCGAAGCCGACCATTCCTACAAATCCGCTCCCGGCGGTAAGGAAGAGGAAAGCGGGCGAACGGCCCAGCCTGCGCAGTACAGCGCCGAATTTTGGCGTATCGGCGCTCTTGCCGGCATCAATCCGAGCGGGCTCAGGGATCGTCGTTATCAGCATGCCCGCCAGAAGAATCCCGGGCAATCCAACGCAGACCAGGGCAAGGCGCCAGCCAAATGTCTGGGCGACCGCCCCTCCCGCAATTGCGGCAACCGCGCCGCCGATAGGGACCCCCAGCGCAATGAGCGAGAACACGACCGCCCTGCGGCTGGCCTCAAACCTGTCGGAAATCATGGAAACGAGGGCCGGCGTGAATCCTGCCTCTCCTACCCCTACTCCCATGCGGCAGATCAGGAGCTGAACGTAGCTCCCCGCCATGCCGGAAAGAGCCGTCATCAGCGACCAGATGACAGTGACGGCCGCGATGATCTTCACTCTGCTATACCGCTCGGCAAGACGGGCAAGTGGAATTCCAAGGACTGCGTAGAAGAGCGAGAAGGCCAATCCTCCAAGCATTCCAAGCTGGAGATCGGTGAGCTTGAGATCGCGGCGGATCGCTTCGCCAACCACCGCGATGATGGTGCGATCGATGAAATTGAGCATGTAGATTCCGCCCAGAAGCAGCAGAAACCAACGGTCACGCATCGTGAAACTGGGCATAGGTTTGGCAGCTCTCCCTAGGCGGACTTTTTGCCTCGCATGAGACAGGTAGAACACTTTTTCTCTCAAGTGTATCATTTTTCACTTGATCGACGGCAAGACCTGCGCCACCACGCCGCCAACCTTGATTGGGGGGATCTTATTGCATGAAGAAGATAATCATCGCACTCATGGCACTTGGCCTGTCCGTTCCTGCGCTTGCCGACGGAGCAGCGGTAAAGCGGAACGACGCGGTCTATTCCGCGAACGGCACACGGATCGGCAAAGTTGAGCGGGTCCTGACGGATAGCGACGGTACCGCGACCGCTGTGCGCATCATCTTCCGCGGCAAGTTCATCACGATCCCTGTCGCCACGCTGACCGCCGGTGAAAAGGGCGTCACAACGAGCATGTCGACCGACGACATCAAGAAGCTCTAGGCGGATTTACCGGTCGGTCTCGCCGCGAGCCATGACTTTTTGAGGCGAACGGGCCGAGGCTCTTGCCAGCAGGTTCACGCAAGATCGGCGATGGCGCGAATGGGCCGGCTGATGCCGTCCCATTCGAGATGGGCTGCATGCATCCTCTGAAGCGATGCTTCCATGGCTCCCGACAGTTCCATCAATTCGATGAACCCCCCGTTGGCGGCCAGGGTATCGAACAATGCAAAGCGCTCACCCGAAGGCATCGTGCCGCTGAAAGCGATTTCATGACCTTCAGCCGAGAGCCGCTGAACGCCCTCCTCGTAGGGAATCCGCAGCATGACGTGATGGTAGCCCTCTCCGCTGCGATCCAGCATCTCGGTGAAGACGGATGGTCTCTCGTTCGTCTGCTGAAGAAGTTCGATCAGCAGGCCGCCGGAAAATCCGAAGGCGACCTTCAGTGCAACTTGCGTTGGCTCGCCTCGATAGATCTGGCCCGGTAACACCGGCACGTCGAAGACAAAAAAAGGTCCTGCCTTGATGACCCTCGTCCAGTGGTCGAGCGCACGGTCCATGTCGCGTACGACCTGGCATAGTTCGAGAATCGAGCCATTGGGTTGCATCAGCCCTTACTCCACTTCGCTGCGGCGGTCCGCAGCCCGTGACTGCGGGCCCGGTCAACCAATTGCCTGCGCCGCAGCGCGATATCCGAGGGCGGCAGCCGTCCTTCACCATCCCCAAGCGTCGAGAGATCGACGACGCGCACGTCGCGGATGAATGCCGCAGGATCGCTTCCCTCCGGCACGCCTTGCCACCGCAGCAATACCCAGCCTTCCCCAAGCCCTGCGGTGTCGATCCAGTTGGCGATACCGGCATCCACGCCGGCGAGGACATAAGTGATCGTGCCGTCGGCGGAGGGCGCAACCTGTGAGCCAGCAAGACTTACCGTGCGCAGCATTGGATCGGGCGATATTGTCCAGGGGTCGGCAACCTGGATACCCGTGTAACGGCTTCCTGCTGGATCAATGGTGATGAGCAGCCCCTCGCCGTCCCCGAGCGCGAAACGACCTCCTGCAAGATAACCCCAGCCACCATCCCGCCCCTGAGGTCCGACTAGCCGATTGGGCTGCGGATACCCGAGAAAGTCGTCCTTGAAGCGCGACCAGAACGTCACCCAGGCTGGCATGTCGGCAATGATGATGCGGGCGATATCCTCCTCGCTGCGTGGTATCGATGCATGCAATTGGTCGAGGCGACTGACCCTGACTTCAGCGGGTACCTGTTCCCAGCCGCATTGGCTGTCGCGCGTGTAGACCTGGATGCGCGCACCGCGCTCGGTTTTCAGATGGGCCGGCCCGCCGTCCCCAGGCCCCACCGTGACCGTCACGCGCCGACTTGAATCGCAGAGCGGCAACAGGTCTTGCAGAGTGAGCGCACCGAGATTTCGACCGAGGCCGGCATGGTGTTCGGGCTCGACCTCTGCAACGATGCTGAATTGGGGCGGATCAGACGAGAAGCGGATTTGAACCGCGTACCCGCCATCGCCGTCGATCGGAATCTCGCGATTGATATTATCCGGATTATCGATCGCGACGGCGGCGCCGGGAAAGATGTGACCGAACCAATTCCGAGGCGCATTGCTGATATTCCACACGACCTTGGGATCGGCGGGATCGCCGTTAGCTTCCCGCATAGCAAGGCCGAGGACCCATTGATCCAGCGCACGATCGAGGCCAATTCGTCCATCGAGCGTCTTTGATAGCGGATCGCCAAGCAGAATCTGCCGTGCGCTTTCGCGTGCAGCGCGAACGTCAGGCCGTTCGATGAGGCGCAGGGCCAGCCGCTCGGCTGAAGCCTGATCTTCCGTCCATAGCGGATTGACCGTCATGATATCGTTCCCACTCTACCGCCTTCAGCGAAGATCGTGCTTCCCGTAGTGTAACTGGAGGCATCGCTAGCAAGCAGGATGGCCGCCCCGACAGCTTCGTCCGCGGCACCGAAGCGCTTGATGGCGTTCCGCTCTGCCAGCCCCAGACCCTTGTGGATGGCCGCTTCCTGGCCATCGGGGCTCATGGAACCGACGCACAGACAGTTCACGCGCGTGTGCGGGGCCTGCGACTTGGCGAGTTCCCGCACCAGAAAGTGGAGCGCTGCTTTCGATACTCCATAGGCGACAGCCGGCGGGATGGGCGTGAAACCGCCGCAGCTTTGCACCGAGATGATACTACCCTTCCCATGTGCCTTCATGTCGGCTTCGGTCAGTTCGGCCAGCCACCAGGTCGCCATGACGTTGACGTCGAATGCGGTGCGCCACACTTCGTCGTTGTTCGCCCAAAGCCCGCCATCGGTGGCATATACGACCCCGGCTGCAGCATTGTTGAAGATGATGTGGATCGGACCGAAGGCTTCGCGTGCGCAGGCCACGAGCCGCTCAAGATCACTCCTTTTCCCGGCGTCCGCTACAATGGCGGCAGCGCGGCCGCCGCCGGCCGCATTGATCTCTCCTGCCAGCCGTTCGAGACGATCCCCCGAACGGGCGGAGATCACTACATTCGCCCCCAGTTCGGCGTAAGCCCGTGCAACATGTTCCCCCACTCCCGGACCAACGCCCGTCAGGATTGCAGTGCGCCCGTCAAGGCGGAAACGGTCGAGAATGCCCATGGTCTCGTTCCCCAGGTCAGGCCTATGAATGGTCGAAAAGATGGCCGTAGCGCGCGTAGTATCCGGCAAGGCGCGCGTGTACCTCGGCCGGATCAATCCCGAACTGCTCCGGACTGTGCCGATGCCTCCCCAAGCGGTTCGCAGCGGGATTCTCGGCAAGAAAGCGGGCGATGCGATCGCGGTGCTGCACCGAAAATGGCAGATCGAACCGGCTGTAGATGTGTTCGATTGCAGCCATTGGATCGCTGACGACATCGCGGTGAGCAAGGTCAAGGATGCGCCCTTCCAACGCCGGATCGCCCGACCGCGCCTCTGTCGCGCGCGCCATCGCCGCACACCAGGTGTCGACGACCGATCGCCCGATCGCCGCCAGGTCGTTTGCGCCGCCCACAGCAGCAAGGAAACCTGCAATCATGCTCGAGAGCGAGGAGAAGGTGAGAACCGGATCGCGGTGGGTCCAGACCAGCATTGCACCGGGATAGGCCTGCAGCAGGCCAGGCAGGTCCATCAGATGCTGCGGCGACTTCAGCGTCCACCGTCCCTTCGGGCCTTTCCACTGGAATTGCTGCAGCATTCTCCGGTGCGTGCGATATTGTCCCTCGGGCACGGTTTCCTGCAGCCAGCGCGCAAAATCGGGAACACCGAGCTCGGCCGGAAAATTGGTGCTGGCGAAATGCAGCATCATCCCATGATTGCATTCGCCGGGCTGGGTACAATCCATGCGTTGGATGTCGGCTAGCTGCGGGGCATGCTTAAGCCAATTCTCGTAGATCGCCTGGACCTGGCCGATGCGCGGATCACTCTCGAAATTTGCTTCTTCAGGAGCGGGCCAGGGAATATACCATTCCCACTCGCGCGGCGCCCTCGCGGACGGATCGAGACAGAGCAGATCGTAGGTGATCGTTGTCCCTGTGCGCGGCAGACCGCAGACTATGAGAGGGTCGCCGAGATCCTGCTGCGTAATCTCCGGGTGGCGTTTCTCATCCTCGATGTAGCGCAGCCGGGTCGCCAGCAGGCCGACAATCTTCTCACTTGCTGTCTGGCGCAGTTGCGGCGGCGGATCCATCGTCTCCACCGCCTCGACCAGACGGTGAAAGCCGGCCATGAACGAAAGGTCGCTTCCGAAATCCGTAAGGCCCGTGAGATCGCGCGCGCGCGCGATCAGGGTTTGCGGTTCCAAAACCGCCGGTTCACAAGCGCCCGCGTTCATGCAGGCCGCTTTTCACGGTGCTGCGCCATTGCCGTACTTCTCCCAGGTGCCGCGATCCGGTATGGAATCCGGTCGCTCAGGCCTTGTCTTCGACCGGTGTCAGGTTCTTCATGAAAGCAACGAAATCCGGACCCAATTCCGGGATTGGCAAACCCAGACGTTCCGCGAGGTAGAGCGTCATGAAGTTGTCGTTCAGCGACTTGTTGGTCTCAGGGATATTGCCGATACCAACCTGGCGGTCGAACGCGCCGATCGCCACCAGCGCCATGCGCAGTGCGACGACGATATCGTAGTATTCAAGGTTTCTCGCCGTCTGCCGGGTGGTCTCCTCCCAGATCGCGATCGTTTCTTGCTTGCTGGGCAGCCCTTCAAGCCGGGTAATGCCGAACCGGCGACCGAACAGGTCGTCGAAGTAAAGCCACCATGCAAGGTCGAGCTCGGCCGGTCCCAACGCCGCCAGTTCCCAGTCGATCAGCGCGTTGACGCGGCCATCGGGCGCGAACATGACGTTGGACGGTGTGGGATCGCCCCACAGTACGTTGACGGCCGCATCTTGCGGCATGTTGGCGCGCACATAAGCCATCGCCGTATCGACAATGGGCATTGCCCGCCCGCGTCCTGCGGCCTTGTGCCACGCCTCCAATGCACCGACGTATTGATCGAGGCCCGGCTCACCGTTTTCGGGTTGTGCGAGGAATTCGAACCCGTCGCGCCAGTCAATACTCGCCAGGCTGGCAAACGCCGATATGGCATTGGTAAAGGCCGCGCGCCGCTGCTCCGGCGCCATGTCGACCAGCCAGCCTTCAAGATTGTAGTTCGGGGTTTGCTTGGCGCATTCACCCGCCACTTTGCCCATCACGAGGAAAGGCAGGCCGAGAATCTCGGGATCGAGGTGCATCCCGATCCATGGCGGAACGGGGAGATCTCCGCGCGCATCGAGCGCGGCCATCATTTTCCCCTGAAGGGCCAGACTGCTGCCGAAGACGACTTCCAGGTCCATCGGCTGGCGGCGCACTACAAGTGTCTGCGCCTGGGGGCCTGCCTCGTCGACATAGTCGACCTCCACGAAGAAGATGTCGGCAGAGAAGCCCGCCCCCAATGTCACGTCGAGGGGGCGAACATGGATCTGGCGCCATTGCGGTTTCTGCCCGGCCAGCCAATCCTGCAACTGGACGGTAATGCGATCGGGGGTCAGCACGTCCATGATCACAGTCCCTTTGCAGCCAATGCGCGCTTCAGTTCGCTCGTGAGAGGACCCATGTCCTTGGGGGAGGAGCCGTGCAGTAGGATTTCGTCGGCGCCTGCATCAAGGAAGGACACCAGCTGATCGGCGCACTGCGCTGCCGTTCCCACTGCAGCCCCCTCGTCCAGCCACTGCTGGGGAATGAGACGGCTGACATCGACCAGCTCCTGACGCGTATAGGCCTGGTCGGCGGGCTTTCCATTGAGCCCTGCAATCTTGGGGTGGGCGCGAATGTCGTCGAGCACCTTCTTGTCCCAGCCGTTGATGTCGACGATCAGGTCGCCAAAACCGGGGAGTTCGAAATAGGTGATCGCGCGCCCGCCGACCACGGCCTCTTCCTCGTCCTTGGGCAGGTCGGGAGCGACAATGATATTATGGTAGATGCGCACTGACATCGGGTCGCGCCCTGCCTTTTCCGCGGCCTCGCGGACGATCCTGGTGCTGTTCTTCACGCCCTGCGCCGAAACGAAGGGATGAAGCAGCACGCCGTCGCAGTGCTCGCCTGCAAATTCGAGGCTTTTTGGCCCGATCGCCGTGAAAATGATCGGCGGGGGCGTTCCTCCGTGGCGATCGGTCAGGTTGATGGCCGGAAACTTGCCGAGGATGCCGTCGTAATCGACCTTTTCGCCGGCCCAGAGCCGGCGACAGATCCTGATCAGATCGGCAAGCCGCTCCATCGTGATGGGCGGGGATCCGAGCATCTTCATATAGGCCGGCACCGCGCGGGCGAACATGAGGCGGAACCGTTCCCCGCTCATCGCCTGCATCATGTCCGCAACGCTTGCAGTCACCAGCGGATGGCGCATCGTCGCATACATGGTTCCCGTTATGCGGATCTTCGATGTGGCCTCAGCCACAGCGCCCGCGAGCACAGCCGGTTCCTTGAGCGCATAGCGTTCGGAGATCCACACGCACCCCAGGCCGATCCGCTCGGCTTCCCGGGCTTCTTCGATGCCGCGCCGTGGGTCGTTGACACGCCCCGGCAGAACATACGTGCCGAACCTGTCGAAAAGCGCCTGTGCTCCCGGTTCCACCGCCAGCGTCATTGAAATCCTCTCGGTTCGTTATGCGCCGCAGGTTTGCGTCCGCGACGTCTATTGGCAACCTGTCAAAAGACAGGCTCGGGATGAACCTCGACATAAAGACGTGTCAGCTTGAGCGAGGCGATCTTCCATGACCCGGCCTGGCGGACATAACGCTCTGTGTAATGACCAAATCCGGCGATGGATTGCGCGCCGGGTATTGGGCTCTTGCCCGGCGCCCAGACGACGCGGTCCTGCATAGCAGTCACGACGCTCGCCTCATCCCCTTTGAGATCGATCTCCGAGGAATGAACCTGATGGGCCGACCGGGCATCCGCCACTGCAAAGCGCACCTGGTCGAGTATCGCCTCATGGCCGGTGATCGGCGCGTGTCCGGTATCCTCCTGTACGTCCATCACCGCGTCACTGGTGAAAAGGTCGATGAACCCCTCCCAGTCCTTGGTATCGAGCATGCGGCAGTAGCGCGCCTTGACGTTGCGGATCGCCTCGTAATCGAGCAGCATCGAGAGTGCGTCGTTCATCGCGTCCGTCCTTCACCAGATGATGCGGGTATGCGCTCGCAGCGCCCGCTCGCGGATTGCCTCGGCGCGTTCGTGCGGTGCCACCAAAACGGTGCCTGCCGGCAAATACTGGCGGACCTCGTTCAATTTCACCTTCTTCATGCTGGGGGTTGGACGCTCGTCAGTGTTGAACCACCGTCCCTGCACCGCGCCGCTGGAATAGCCCGAGGTATCGAGCCAGTTGTGCACGCCCGGGTCGCGCGCGGAAATAACAGCCCGAAAGACGCCGTCGACGTCGACCACGGCCTGCGCAGCATTGAGGCTGGACTGATTGTGATACCAGTCAGTCGTTTCGTAGAGCTCGTTGGTCAGGATCAAGGACCAGTACCCGACCTCCTTCGGGATCCGCACTTCGGTTATGAGGGCCTCGTCCTCGGCGAGTTCGTAGGCGCCTTCATAGTACGACTGCCGAGCAAGACCCGTCATCTGCGAGAAATCAGCCACTTTCAGAGTGTTGATCAGCCCTTCGTCTCGCAGCTTCTGGACCTTGTCGGGAAATGCCATCGCACATACCGCCGCCGTCATGGGAATCTCCGCGAACCGGTGCGCGAGCTGGGCAAGGCTTGGTCTTCCCTTGGCGGCATGTTCGGCATCCAGGCGGACGATGCCGAAGCGAGGCTCGCGCTCACAACCCCAGTCGCAGGCCACGATCCTCACCATCAACTTTTCCGTCTCGGGCTTGAGCTCCCACCAGTCGCCGTCATAATCGGCTGGACGCTGCGGCGAGAGGATAACGTCGAAACTGCCGTCAGGCGCAATCCGCAGGTCGTCGAAATCATTCGCATCCTGGGCGGGATGATGCTTCCCCGTGCGGAGCGTGTCGGGACCGAGCTGGGCCAGGATCATCATTCGCGTGGTGCCGCGATCGCCGCGAATGCGGTAAGTGCCGCCCTTCTCGATCAGCGCCGCCTTGTAAATGGTGTCTGCGTTGGGCTGGAAGATGTTCTGGCAGATATTGAGTTCGGGGACGAAGATCGGATGACTACGATCGTGCATGATTGCATCGTTCGCGGTCCTGAGCACTCCGGAGAGCAAGAGCCGCATCGATTCCTGCATGACATGCGGATCGCTGCGGAGACGCTCGGGAATGCGATCGCGCATCTGCTGACCCAGCGGACGAAGCTGGTCGAGAAGGTCTTCCCATTCGAATACGCCGTTATCGCTCATATCGCTCTCCACCTTTCTGCGACCGATCCATGCTGCACCTTGGGTCGCTCCGCTTCCCGGCATCGTCGTCAAGGCCGCGATTGTCGTCATGCCCGCACAAACCTCGCGCCTAGTCGGTGACAAGCAGCGCGCGCAGCGCCGCGCGCTGTTCCTCATCGATTCCGGCAGCGGCAAAATAACCGTCGACGCCGCCCCACCGGCTCTCCATCTCGTCAAAGGCGCGCGCGAGGAAACTGTCCTGAACGCCGATCAGCACTGCGACCATTTCGTCGGGCGGCACGAAGCCGAACGTCTTTTCAAGGTCACGCTTGAGATGATCCGACATGCGCAGATTTTCCCCGAAGACATCGGACTTGCGGTAATCTTCGGCAATCACCGCTCGCGGAACGCCCAGCAGTTCCAAGAGTAGTCCCACGACGACCCCGGTCCGGTCCTTGCCGGCCGTACAATGAACCAGCATCGGTGTTTCGCGGGAAAGAAGTGCCTCAACCATTGTCGGCAAATGGCGCAGGAAAGCCTGGGGCATCAGGCCATAGTTATGCGCCATTACTTCCGACGCACGCGAGGCACTCGGCTCCTGCCCGAGCGATGCCCACATATCCTCCCCTTGCGCGCGCAGGTCGGTATTCATGTCGAGATTGAGAAGCCTGCAATCCGGTCCGCACCAATCGTGGGGTGCCGATTGACGTTCAATGTCCGAGCGCAGATCCGCAACGCTGCGAAAACCAAGCCTCACCAGTTCTTCGCGGTGATCTTCGACGAAACTGGCCGGCCCCTCGGACCGGAAAAGAATGCCGTGCCGAACCCTTCGGCCGTCTGAGGTAGGCGTTCCGCCGATATCGCGAAAGTTCAGGCGGGATAGCGCGAGGGTCATCGTCTCAGCCCTCCACCGGGGGGAAGCTCGGGATCAGCGTTCGCATTTGTGCAAGCAATTCTGGAGACATCCAGACATGTTCAACGAAATGCCCGAGCGTTGGGCGCTCGTCGGTATAGACATAGCGCAGCATGTCTCCGACCGCGCCTTCGAACACCACCGGGTGGCGATCCTGATCGATCGAGCCCAGATGCGCTTCCCAATTCGCCATTGGCCCGCCGATCCGGGTCGCGATATGATGGAAGCGGATAGCAAGCTCATCCCCTTGCGGCAGGAAATCCCTGAACAGCGGCGCAGTGTCGCCCACCGGCTCGATCAGTTCGATTTCGACGCCCCCCACGACCGCAATGGCGATCTTGAGCACCGGCTTGCCTGTGGGATCTTCCCCTGGTTGGATGTTGCACATCTCGAAGAAGCCGGGCGTACCGTATTCCTGCTTGAGCCTCGCCATGGCAGCGGGCAGGTCATTGGTGACGTAGGCGACCTGACTGTGCAGGCTGTTTGGCCGGGCGAACATGCAATCCTCCTGATGTTAGGCTCCAGACTGGCGGCGAAATACCCTCTCGCACCTGCCGTCCGGTCAGTTGGCCGACATCTTCCCGCCATCGACGACGAGCGTGTCACCGGTGTGGTATGCTGCCATGTCGCTCGCCAGATAGACCACAGCGCCTTCCAGGTCGGCCGGGGTTCCTGCCCTTCCCAGCGGCGCTTTCGATGCGACGATATCGGCGATCTTTCGGCCGATCTCCGGGTCCGCGAACGTCATTTCCGTCTCGATGAAGCCGGGCGCTATGACATTGCAGCGCACACCGAAGTGGCCGAGCTCCGCTGCCAGCGCCTTGGCAAGCGCATTGAGCGCCCCCTTGGCGATACCGTAATGCGCCATTGTCGGCACACCCTGGAAGATCGAGCCGCTGCCGCAAATGATCAGGGAGCCCCCCGGATCGCCAGCCTCAGCGCGGGCCTTCATGTGGCGTGCACCTTCGCGCAGCGTGAAGACCGCACCGTCGAGATTGACGTCGATCAGCTGACGATACCGTGTGACGTCCATTTCGGTGAACGGCACCTGGCTTGCGATGCCTGCGTTGGCAACAAGCGTGTCGATCCGCCCCATGGCTTCGAGCGCGCGTGAGAACCCGGCGACGATGGCCGGCTCACTGGCCACATCCACACTGTCAGCAAATACCCGGACTCCATAGGCGCGCAGGGCCGCAGCCGCCTCCTCGTTCTTCTCCCGCCGGCGTCCCCAGATCACGATGTCGCTGCCTGCACGGGCAAGCCCCCGCGCGAAGCCGAAGCCAAGCCCGGAATTTGCCCCTGTGACCAATGCCACTTTACCGCTGAGGTCGAACAGGTTCTCCGGCACGCTCTATCTCCCAGTGACCGCTTTGAAGTCTGGCCCGCTCGGCGAAAGATTGCCCGTTGCGGCCTTCACATCAACAATCGGAACTTTCGCAGCCCTGCCAAAGCCATCGCCAAACGGCCTTAGTGCATCAGGGCATCCCGGAACTGCCGCGGGGTCACTCCGGTCGCCTTGCGAAATGCGGCGGAGAACGCGGCGGGACTATCGAAACCGCACTCCCACGCTATGACCTTGATAGCCATCTCGGTCTGGCTGAGCCTCTCCTTGGCTCTGAAGATTTTGCGCTCGGTGACGTAGCTGGTGAGCGTTTCGCCGGTGGCAGCTCGGAACGATCGGAAGAAATGACGCGTGGAAAGACCGCAATCTTTTGCCATTTCGGCAATTGAGGGCGGCTTTCCGGGCATTTCGATCCGCTCGTTAATTCGCTCCATTTGACGGCGCGAGAGTGCGCTGCGCGCGCTTCGATCCCCCGAATTCAGCCGCAAATACCGCTGCAACTCTATAGCCGCCTCGAGCCACATTGCCTGCACCAGCAATTCGCTGCAAAACCCGGGCTGTGCAATTTCGCCCGCAATACGCCTCAGAGCTGCGCGCACCGCCGCGCTGCGAACATCGAGCAATGCCAAACCCACATCGGCTGTTGGACGGCGCGCGTCCGCGAGATCGAAACCGGCTCCGTCAAATCCGCAACAGATGGATTTCTGCTCACCGTCACCCCAGCGCGTATGCAACCTGCTTCCCTCAGGAACGAAGACAATTTCGCCCAGCGCTCCCTCCCCGCCGCTTTCAAAGCCGCCACGCGGACGGCCTGGCCGCGGCGACAAGGCAAGATCCAGAAACCCGCGATGCGAAGTGAAGATGCCTTCCTGCCGCCCGAAAAAACGGTATCGATGGAGTTCCATCACCACGCCAGGAAGTTCGATGCGTCCTTCGATCCTGCACTCCATCTCCGGAGTGGCTGGCAGGTCGTAGATTTGTGAAACAGTGTCCATCAAACTCTCCCAGGCGCCCTTTCCCGAAACCCGCCGCGCACGGCGACTGGCGTTATGAAGCAGGATTTGGCAGAGCTGCGATGCCCGATCACCTTGCCTAGGACAGGGTCCATCTCCTTAAATGCGGCAAAGGCCAAGGGAGAGTGACATGGTCGATTCCGCTCAGAAGGGGGCAACGCGCCCCAACGTTATAGATATCACCGACCTTCATCACCCCGTGCTCGACGAAATCCAGAAGCAGGTGCTCGCCGACGCCGAAGCTGCCGCTGCGCATATTGTGTTCGAGCCGCAGGTCATTCTGGCAGCCGCCATGGCGCAGACGGGCCTTTCGGATTTCGGCGCCCAGGACTTTCAGGAACGTCTGGCGGTCTGGTGCCAGTCCATCGACGAGGACGAAAACGCCTCTGCCGTGACACGGGCAAATCTGTTCCAGATGATGATCCGCTATGCAGCAACACGTCTGCGCGTCGAGGATATCGTGAAGCGACACCCCGAGATTCTCGAAATACCGATCGAGAGGCCGATCATTGTTGCCGGCCTTCCAAGGTCCGGTACGACGCACTTGCTGGGGTTGCTTGCGGCAGACCGCCGGTTCCGTTCCCTGCCTTGGTGGGAGGCAATCGCGCCGGTAGCAGCGCCCGATGAAACGCCCACACCTCAAGATTCCAACCCGCGCTGGACAAAGGCCGAACAAGGTTGGCGCACAATGGAATCGATACTGCCCTACATGGCGATCATGCACGAATTCTCGCCCGACCACATCAGCGAGGACATCGAGCTGCAGGCAGTCGATTTCTCCTCCTATCTCATAGAATGGCTTGCCCTCGTGCCGCGCTGGCGGGACTACTATCTCAGCCACGATCAGTCCGGAACTTACGCCTATTTGCGCAAATGCATGCAAATCCTGACGTTTCTTAACGGCCCTAATCGGTGGGTCATCAAGTGCCCGCAGCACATGGAACAGCTACCGGCCCTCTACAAGACATTCCCGGATGCGACTTTCGTGCTGACCCATCGCGATCCCGTCGGCTCAATCCGCTCGCAGCTTACGATGTACACTTACGCTGCCCGGATGCTGCGCAAGACCGTCGATATCGCGGAACCGCTCGGCTACTGGCCCGATCGGTATCAGAGGTTGCTGCGTGCCTGCGTCAGGGACCGCGATGTCCTGCCAGCGGACCAGACAATCGATGTCTATTTCGATGAATGGACGCAAGCCCCGGACCGGATACTGAGAGAGATTTATCGCATCGCAGGCGTTGAGCTGACGGACGAAGCGTTGGCTGAACTCCATCGCTATCTCGCCGAGCACGGCGAACAATCGAAAGGAAAGATCGTCTACGACCTGGAACGAGATTTCCTTGTCACAGCGGAAGAGCTGCGCCGGCCGTTCGGATTCTATTTCGACCGCTTCGATGTCGAGGTTGAAGTGACGTAACTTCCTTCCGCGACCTGTCTTTCGGCAGGTCGTGAGCCGAGGCTCGCTCGCTAACAGCCATGCATCGACCAGACTCCAGCAGAGGAATGCCATGCCTGAATTGAATGTCATTACCCGTGACGGCTCGCAGCAGACGATCGCGGCTTCCGCGAATGCATCGGTAATGGAAGCCATTCGCGATTGCGGCCTCGACGAACTTCTGGCTCTTTGCGGCGGCTGCTGCTCCTGTGCGACATGCCATGTCTACGTCGATCCCTCGTTTGCAGCGACGCTGCCTCCGGTGACCGAGGATGAAAGCGACTTGCTGGATGGGTCGCCGCACCGCGGCGACAGGTCACGACTGTCGTGTCAGCTGATGATGACGGATGCGTTGTCCGGTCTTACCGTGACCATCGCTCCCGAGGATTGATAATACCAATAGACTGAACAGAGAAAGAGAGAGAGGACAAACGTGGCCTGGAAAGAATCAATTCGCGAACAACTGGACGTGTCCGCATCCCCGTTGCTCACCGATGCCCAGAAGAAGATGGTCAAGCACTGGACCGACCTTCAGGAAACCCTGAACGCGGGTGACTTCGATGGCATGGACCGCTTTTTCCATTCCGACTTTCGGTATGGAAACCCCAACCGGCCGGATCTTGGGACTTACGATCAGTGGAAGACCTCGCCGGTTGCGCTGTACAAGACCTTCTTTCCCGCCGCCTACAAGACAATCGACGCGGTGGGCAAGGGCGACGACGAGATCTGGATCTATGCGACCCACTACTGCAAGCACGTAGGCGGCCCGTACATGGGCGTGCAACCGACCGGCAACGAGTTCCAGGTGAACTGGTTCTCGATCGTCAAGTTCAAGGACGAAAAGATCGTCAGCATCTTCAGCATTTCGGACGTTCTCTCGATGCTCAAGGACATCGGTGTGATCGACGTGCCGCAGCCCGTCGACCCCTACAAGTGATTTGCACTTGCTCCCGCCGCGTTGTTCACGCGACAGGCGGGAGCAAGGCCGCCAGCAGAAAAGTGGCCAAATGGGCTGCCTGCTGGTCGGCGTGGTCCGCGTCGACCTCATGCCCGGCGCCCAATCGTTGCTGCATCGGGACCGCGCAGAAATAGTATCCAACGCCCTGCACAAGCAGGGCCATCAGGGCAGCCGTCGAAAGGCCGTGGACGGGCCGCTGGCGCCGAACCGCATCGAGAAGATCGTCCAGCCTGCGCTGGAATGGCCGCACGAAGTGCTCGACGATGTGATCCAGTCGCCAGGTCGAGCGGCAACCTTCGACGTTGGTAAGCGCGACTATGTCGCCGTTTCTCGCCGCCCACAGACAGAACCGCTCCACCAGGTGCCGCAGACGCACTTCGGCGTCAGCCTGCTCGTCGAAAGCAATTTCAACGAAGGGAGAGGCCTGGGCCATCCGCCAATCGACCGCACGGACCCACAGATCCTCCTTTCGTCCGAAACGTACATTCAGGAGATTGTGGCTGACGCCCAGCCGCTTCGAGAGGTCGCGCAAGGTCGTTGCCTCGTATCCGCGCTCTGCAAATGTGGCGAACGCAAGGCCCAGAAGCTTGTCCTCATCCAGCGCCAGGTCGGCATTCTGGGCAGGACGGCCGCGGGCGCGCTGAGGTCTATCGAGCATCTGGAAGGCCATATTCAAAAGTCATTGACTTATAAATTGTCACGCGTCAATTTAATCAAAAGGGAGAGTGGATAGACGTTATGAGTCTCGAGAATGATCTCTGGTGGGCGGTAGCCCGTTCCGAGGAAGTGACCTCCCAGAAGCCCCTGTCGGTCGATATTGGCGATCAGCCGCTCGTGCTGTGGCGGGATAACCAGGGCATTGCGCGCGCGCTCGAGGATCGCTGCCCGCACCGCAGGGCTCCTCTCTCGCTCGGCTGCATCCGCGACAATGGCTGGATTCAGTGCGGCTATCACGGATGGAGCTATGACGGCGAGACCGGGCGCCTGAAGGAAATCCCGAACATGAAGGACCAGCAGAAGTTTCCGCCGGTCTACAAGGCCAACGCGTTCGGCGTGTTCGAACAAGGCGGCTTTGTACGTGTGTGCCTGGACCCGAAGGCGAAAGTTCCACTAATAGCCGAGGACAAGTATAACTACTGCGGCACTGCAAACGTGAGTTGCAGCCATCAGGAGTATCTCAATGCGCTCTATGACGATCCCAGCCTGATCCTCAAGATCAGGGGCGTCCGCTTCACGCCTTATCTCATGTCCGAACTTCATGAAGAAGATGGCATGCTGGTGATGGAGCGCAATTGTCAGTGGAGCACGCCGCACTGGCCATCGCACTTTGTGGCAGAATTTCCGCTGACGTTGCTGACGCGGACGCACCCGCAGACCGGTCAAACCACGCTCATCCTGCGCGATGATCAATTCAACGAGCTCGTGCGAGCGGTGCTGTGTCCCGTTCCCTCGGCGCGGGGCGTAACGGCTGTACGTTGGAGATCTGCACTGGGTGTGCGCCAACCCGGCCTGCACGGCGCAATTCTGCGGGGCATCAATCCGCTTTCGGTGCTGTCTTCGGTAGATGGATCCAGGCTGCGCGCCACGAAACCCACCGTCTCACTGCACGGCGAGGACCTGCGCGGCGCAATGCTCGAACAGACCCCGCTCGTGCGCGACAAGACCGAAGCGGCCTGAAGGAGAACCTAGAGATGCTTGAAGTCGCTGATCGTTCCGCCGAACACGACGGAAGTCCCCCTTCCGGCACCGGCACCGGCCAGATCGCGCTGAATGCGATCAACCGCTGGGTGCCGCACAATATCGTCATGCGCGATACGTGGTTTCCAGTCGCGCACAATTATTCCGTGACGGCCAAGCCCGTCCGACGTGCGGTCTATTCCCATCCGGTGTTTCTCTGGCGCGAGAATGGCAGCGTGATCGCCAGTGAATTCCATCCGAACGAGCGGATAGCGCGCGACAAGAGCGAATATACCGACGCCCGCGGGTGCTATCCGGTGATGGAGCACTACGGCGTCGTGTGGGTCTGGTTCGGCAATCCGCTCGCAGCAGATCCGGTACACCTTCCGAGCCTGCCGTTCCTGCCGCCGGACGGCGGACTTCCGCGGCACATGACCGCGACAGTACGCTTTGAGAGCGCTGCACCGATCAGCCTCGAAAACCTAATCGACCTTACGCACGCCGATTTCCTTCATGCCGATGTCGTGGGGGATGAGCGATCGGACAGCGAGACGGTGGAAACCTTCTACGACAGCGAAACGGTCACCATGGTTCGCACCTGCGTGAACAAGTCGGTCGCGCCGGTGATGAAGTTTTTCAGCGGCATCAGGCAGCCCACGCAAAACGTGCGCCAGGTCATTCGCATCTACCTCCGCTCGCACTGCGCGATCGCCTATGGCCGGTTCAGCCCAGGGGACGACGTCCCTCTTTTCCATCCGTGTACACCCGAAACGCGGGATCGCACGCGCATGGAAATGGTGATGAACACGACCAATGCCGGGCTCATGTTCCGTCATGTCATGCCGAAAGCTGGCTACAAGGTTTCGCGCCAGGACAGCTACATGACCTCCCCGCAGAGCCCGCGCTACATGCGTCATACTGACCGCAAGGACCTCCACAGCAAGTTCGACCAGGCCGGTCAGCGTTACCGCATGGCGATGATGGAGTTGGCCGATCGGCAAGCCAACGGCGATTTCGCCTATCGCGACAACGTCAGCGCAGATTGCAGCGAGATCATCGGACTTCGCAAGGAACTCTTCCGGTTCTGACCTGACCTCTCCCCTTGGGCGGACATTAATGTCCGCCCTTTTTTTATCTTCGGAGTACTCATGCCCGAGCTTGTCAATGCCGTCGGCGCGGAGCGCCGCTGGTGGGGCGTCATGCCCACTCTTTCCGCCCCGATCATGGCCGGCATTGGCCAGCAAATGGAGCAGGTCGGATTCGAAGGCTGCTTCTCTCTGCAGATTTACGGCCCTCCGTTCATTCCGATGACGGCGACTGCCGCACTGACCCGTAGCCTCAAGGTCGGCACTGGCGTGGCTATCGTCGGCACGCGCAGTCCTCTCGAAACGGCCTATGCGGCGATAGAAGTTGACCGAATCTCCGAAGGGCGCTTCGTGCTGGGCCTTGGCTCCAGCATCAAGAGCTGCGTGACCGGCATGTACGGAGAGCCGGAACGCAAGCTGTTGACGCACCTGCGGGAGAGCGTCGGCGTCATCCGTTACGTGATCGCCAATGCGCATAAGGGCCTCGATCCGATCAAGGGCGAATACTTCACCGCCGATTTCGAGGAAATGATGCTGACCCCGCCGCCGGTTCGCGAGCGCATTCCGATCTGGATCGCGGCGCTCCAGGACAAGATGACCGCGCTGGCGCTCGAAATCGGCGACGGGCTCATGGTGCACGCCCTTTGGTCTGCGGCCTACACCAGGAGCAAATTGCCCTTCATGAATGAGACACTGGCAAAGCACGGCCGCAGCCGTCAGGATATCGAGATTAATGCGTGGCCCTGGATCGCGGTCAACGACGACAAACAGCAGGCGATCAACGACAGCCGTGCTACGGTTGCCGCCTATTCCGGCTACAAGGAATATGAGCCATTCTTCGAGGCGATCGGCTTTGGAGATCAGGCACGGGCCTGCCAACTGAGCCTCGGCGAACATGGAGACATTGCAAAAGTGATCGGCAATGTCTCCGACGAGATGGTGGAGGCCTTCGTCACCTGCGGACCCGTCGATGAGGTGCTTGAGAAGATCGAACCCTTCTGGGAGGTGGTCGATTCGCTTTGCCCGATGACGCCTTACCGCGATCTAACGCTGGAACAGTTGACCCAGTACAATTCAGGCCTCTTCCAATTGGTCGCTGCCGCTAAGACACGAGCAGGCACGGCAATTCCGGCGCCGGCCTGATCAGCGTAGCCTATTGCACCATTTGCCGAGAAAGAATGCCACGGGCCGGCGTCGGGGATTAAGATTGCCCCCGCGCATGCCCGTGCAGGCGAAACGCGAAATTGGTGCCACCGGGCCATGGTACGCAGCGGATGTGTGCGCTGCCCACCTTGTCATCGCTGCCTGCTGCGGAATCCGGACCATCAGATTGGCCGGCTTTGCTGCGATGAAGCCCCGATTGCGGTTTGCTGGCGGCGACGGAGCGACCGGATTTTGGCGACGCAAAGCGTACTCTCAACGCGAAAATACTGAATGGATGTGCGGCTCGGCAACGCCTCGTTCAAGAACGGCCGACGGCGATCGAATAAGGCAGATCACCCATGTGCGATCGAACTTGACCACCAGTCCAACTCGGTTGCCTCCTGGGAGATGCGAAACCGTACTTGCTCGCATGCGAGAGCCACTACGTCGCGGGCTGCCGCCAGCCCGCAGAATGTGCATCGGATCATCTCGTCCATATAGTCATGCGGATCGCTTATTCCGCGAACGAGGCGCCGCCGAGCTTCGACAGTCATTCCCACGATGAGGTCTACGGCGGCGTCCGCCGATGTGAACATTATCTGGCCACCATCCCTGGCACCCTCCACCGCATCGCGAACCATGAGGTCAAACGCTCGCTCGCGCGCAAAATAATCCACAAAGTCGATGCGGCAGGTAAAGCCTCCCCACCGCGGATCGTGTAGCGCGCGCAGCATCACCATCATCGCACCGCCCACGGCCCGCACCAGTGGATCAGAAATATCCTCGAACAAGCGGCGATAATCGGCGATCATGCCCACCGTCATCGCCTCCGCCAACTCCTCGACTACCGCATCGATGGAATCGAAATACTTGTAGAAACTCCCACGCGAGACGTCCGCCAGCTTAATCACGTCGTCGATGAGGACATGCTGCGCGGGCTGGCCTGGCTGGTAGAGTTCAAGTACCGCCTCAATCAGCCTCTGCCGCATCCGCTCGCGCCGCAGCGCTGCTGCCTTGCTGCGCGGATCCGGCTCTTGAAGGTGGGAGGCAACCGAGGACATGCTGTCCTATTGCATGGGATGGAAATAGCGCGCAAGCAAGCTGCCATCATCGCTGAACACATACTGTTCGATGCTATATGCAGTGATGGCTTGCCCCTGATATTCCCCTTCGTTGCGGACGTAGATTACGGCTTCGTTGCCGCTGACTTTCACATCTTCCACGAAAAGCTTCCAGCCCGCATATTCACGGCATAGCGCCTCCAGCTTGTCCCACCCTTCCTGGATCGGACCTGTTGCTGGATCCTGCACCCTAAACCCTCCAGGCGCGATAGCCCTGAACGCCGCCAAAAAATCGTCGAGCCGCCCGGCGGTGAACATCTCGGCTTGCTCTTTGAGGAAGGTCGCGATTGCCTGAGGTGTTGGAATGGGCATCGTTTTCTCTCCTGTGGTGAAAGGGTTATCGGTCGTTTGAAAGGACAGGCACCGGCCCGATGTCGGGAATGAGGCGGATGTTCGATGCACGGCCTGTGATTGCCCGCCCGTAAAGCTCCAGGGACAAATGGCTATTGAGCGCGTTGTGGCGCGTGCCCACGCTGAGGTCACGCCAGAAGCGCTGCAAGGGATTGGACAACGCGAAGGCACCAGGTCCGGCCACGTCCATCAGCCGCTCGCCTGCCCCACGCAGTAGTTCCATGGCATAACCACAGTCCGCCTGGATCCGCGCCTTGTCGTATCCAGTCAAGACCCGTTGCTGTGCCGCCTCGTCCAGCATCGCGGCAGCTTGACGGACGTGCAGCCAGGCCGAGTCGATTTCCATTGCCGCGCGTCCTGTCATTCCGATCAGGGCTTCGGAGGCAGTCTGAGTGGTAAAAGTCCAGCCTACGACCGGCCGCCGGTCCATCACTTCTACTACGTGCTCCAGCATCGCCATTGCTGCGCCGAGCATCGGCGCCAACACGCCCAGCGGGAACAACGGCTCCATCGGCCAGCGGTCCCGCGCCTCGAGACCTTCCATCTCGAGGAGCACTTCTGGTGGAGGTGTATCACTGGGTTTCAGGATCAACTCTTCCGGCACGAACACGTTTTCGGCAACGATCATGTTGCTCCCCGAGCCGGCCATACCTGCAACATGCCAGTTGTCCTCGATGGAACATGCCGGATCATGAAGGTCCAAGAATGCCATGGCTGGCTGCGCGCCAACCGCTGTATCAAGCATGATGCCGTTCAGCGCCCAATCGGCATGAAGGCATCCGGAACCGTATCCCCACCGTCCCGAGACGAGGTAACCGCCGGGTACTCCCGTCGCGTTGCCGCTGGGCGCCGATGCGCTGCAGAACAGTTCACCCCCATGACGAAAAAGCAGCTCTGTCATCGACGGCCCTAATCCAAGAGCAGTACCGGTTATTCCGCTCAGCAAACCGTAGGCCCAGCCGGTGCCCGGGCAGGCACGAGCGAGTTCCGCCACCGTTTCAATATGGGTGATCAGTTTATGCCCCGGCCCTCCAGCGCGCCGGGGTGCAGTAATGTGAAACAAGCCGGAGTTGCGCAAAGCCTCCATCACCGGCGCGACGATGCAGCGTTCCTTTTCGCATCTGTCGGCATTTGCCGCGAGCAATGGGCGTAATGCGCGAGCCGCGTTCACAGGATTCTCGACGCAGGCGACAGTCAATTTACCAGTGTGAAACGTGCCGATTTGCATCCCCGCCTCCTATAATGACAAATTCGTCATTATTCAATTTCGGGCGATTTGCAAACAGCGTTGTCAAAGAACGGGCTAAGAATTCTCGCAGCGCATAACCTCGACGTGGAAGAATGCCGATATTCCGTGAAGCGCGAAGTGCCGAGACCGAGCGAAAGCAGGCAAAGCGAGGTTCTGCTCAATGTTCGTCGCCGACCAGAATCTGCTTGTTTCGAAGGCAGATCCTTGCGCGAGAAAAACCGAAACCAATTTGGGCCTCGCCCCCTCCGAAGATAGGAATCGAAACGAGATAGATCTCTATAGCTCCCGCCGTCTGCCCGTTCATTAGCAGCGGGGAATATCTACGCGCGGCGCAAGAAGCCGGACGCAAGTGGGAGGCGATACATGAAAACTAAATTCGTCCGCATCGTAGCGGGGACCGGGCTCTGTGCAATGAGCGTGCTTCCTGTTCAGGCCTGGGCCGCCGATGGCCCGCCCACGCCCGACCAGACCGCTGAAGCGCAGTCCTCCGCCGCCCCGTCCCTGACCGGCGAGATCGTCGTCACGGCGCGGCGGCGTGAGGAGCGGCTTCAGGACGTGCCTGTATCGGTCGTAGCATTCTCCGATACCGCCCTTGAGCGTAGCAGCGTCCAGACGATTGCCGATATTCGGACTATCTCGCCCGGTCTTACATTCAGTTCGGAAGGCGGCAAGGACAACACCTCGGTTTCACTTCGCGGGATCGGGCAGATACCGACTGGCGAAGTCACGCCCGGTGTAGTTACCTATTTCGCGAACGTGCCCCTTGCCTCTCTCGGCTCGAACGTGCCGACGTTCGATATCGGCAACATCCAGGTCCTCAAGGGCCCGCAGGGCACTTTGTTCGGCCGCAACACCCTTGGCGGTGCAGTTCTGATATCCCCGCAATCACCTGGCCAGGACTTTGGCGGTTATCTGCAGGGGACTTACGGCAATTACGACTATCGCGAAGTTCAGGGCGCCCTCAATGTCCCGGTCATCGCGGACGTTCTGGCCATCCGCGTTGCAGGACAGATCAGACGGCGCGATCCGATGACATATTCGATCAACGGCGGCGATGGGTTCAATGACGTCCATCAGGACAGCGCACGAGCCTCGGTACTCTTCACGCCCGCCGACTGGCTGAAGAGCACGACCATTTTCGACTACTTCAAAGCCAGGGAATCTGCCTCAGGGTATTATCTGCTTCGCCAGAACTTCAGCTTTACGGACCTGTTCGCCCCATCCGTCGGCGCGGCTGCAGGTGCACTGATCGGCGGTTCCCTTGATGCTCAGACGGCGCAGTATCTCGCGTTGCAGAAGCAGAATTTCTACGGTGCTTTCACGGACGATTCGGGATCCGGCCGTGCCAATCGTCGCAACTGGGGCATTTCGAACGACACATCCGCAAGTTTCGGCCAATTCACGCTGCGAAACATTTTCGGTTATCGCAAGAATCGCAGCGACCAATTGATCAACACTTCTGCTCTCGGCCCGATGTACCTGCCGGGCGCCGCACTGGGCAGTCCGGTGGATGTTCCCTTCACGGTATTCCATGCGGCTGCGCTGATTCAGCGCCAGTATCTGACCGACGAAGTGCAGTTCCTTGGCAGCTTCGACCGATTCAATTTCATTCTCGGCGGCTTCTATAGCCATGACACACCCGATGGTCCCTCCGGTTCGACATTCTCCGCATTCACCACGCCCGGAACACCTGCCGCAGTCGTCACCGCCAATGTCAGGAACACCAACTACGCTGCGTTCGGACAGATCTCCTACAAGGTGACGGACGCCGTCACGCTCAACGCCGGCCTGCGCTACAGCTGGGACCGTGTGTCGGCTTGCGGCGGCGCCATCGGAACTTCCTATGCCGAGGATTCGACCTGCCGGTCGCTTGCAGAGCTCAATCTTCCCGACGGCATCGGCGTGGTATCCAATCGCGGCTCCGCGCCCAGTTGGACGATTGGTGCGGATTGGAAGGCCGCGCCTGACCTTCTGCTGTATGTGGTAAGCCGTCGTGGCTACCGCGGTGTCAATGTCAACACGCCGCTGTTCGAAACGCGCTTTACGACCGGCGGAACCGACCCCGCCTGCGGATCTGGCTCGGGTCAATGCGTTGATTTGCGGCCATTTCAGAAAACCGGGAAAGAGACGCTTACCGATATCGAGATCGGTGAGAAATGGACGTTCAACATCGCCGGTGCCCACGGCCACATCAACACAGCAGCCTATTACAGCAAGTATAAAAACGCGTTGCAATTTCTGAACGCGCAAACATTGATTCCCGCTTCCGCCCCGGACAGTCCCACCAACGGTTCATTCGGCGTGAACGCCGCAGACCTGTCGATCTATGGTGTGGAACTGGATGCCGCCGTCAGCCCCAGCAGAAACCTGACGGTCTCCTTCAACGGCGCTTATACGCACATGAGGGTAGACAAGCTCACGCTGCCCGACGTGGAAGGAATTTCCTTCACCGCTTCCGACGTAAACAAATACGCACCGACCTTTTCCGGCACCTTCAGCGCGAACTGGACTTTACCTGTCCGTCCGGCGGACGGTGATCTGGTGCTGAGCGGTGACCTGTTCATGACTGCGGACTTCGGTGGTCAATATGGAGAAAAGCTGCCAGGATACAATCTCGTCAACATGCGCCTGGACTGGGAGAACATCGCTCATACTGGCGTCGATCTCAGCTTCTTCGTCCGCAATCTGACCAAGGAGCGATATTTCGCGGCTGCGGATGTCTTGCTCAAGAGCTTCCCGGTCAATTCGGTAGCTGTAGGCGATCCGCGCACTTACGGGGTCGTTGCCAAGGTCCAGTTCTGAAATCAATTCGGCTCCGCGTTATCCGCGGAGCCGATCAGGTAATCTTGTGGGGAGCGGTCAGTCTGCGACTAACCGCTCCGTTTTCATTAGTGTGCGGCCGCTTGCATATCCATGACATCGCCGAAATATGGAGTGTGGTGGCAGATACCGCCATCGACCGAGAAGACTTGGCCCGTGACGAATGCCGAAAGATCCGAGGCAAGGAACAGCACGGCCCCGGCGATATCGTCAGGCACGCTTTCTCGTGGCAACAGGACATGCCGCTGGATCATGCGCAGTTGTTCTGCAGGCATCATTTCGCGCGCCTGCGGTGTAAGAACCAAACCGGGCATCACGGCGTTGCAGCGGATGTTCTGGCGGCCCAACTGGGCGGCAGTGTTGCGCGTAAGACTGTTCACCGCTCCTTTCGAGGAAGAATAGGCCGGGTTGAAGACATCCCCGAGGATCGAAACGCCCGTGCTTGTATTGATGATCGACCCACCGCCCGCGGCGATCATGTGGGGAGCGACGTGTTTGATCATCAGCATCGTGCCGCGCGTGTTGATACGAAACGCTGCATCCCAAACCGCTGCGTCCATATCGACCAGAGCACCGTCAGCGGCCATTTGGTTGACGGCGGTGTTGGCGGCATTGTTGTGCAGGACATCAATCCGGCCATGAGCGGTGATCACTGCGTAGACCAATGCAGCGATACTCGCCTCTTCTGCAAGATCGAGCGGACATGCCATCGCCTCCCCACCGGCGGCGCGGATGCTCTTCGCCACGCGCTCTGCTCCCGCCAGATTAATGTCTGCCAGAACCACTTTGGCGCCCTCGCAGGCGAGCTTGCGAGCGCATGCTTCCCCGATGTTGGATCCCGATCCCGTGACGACGGCGATTTTTCCCTGAACCAGTCCCACCCTCACTCTCCCAGCAGGATCTTCCAGGTCCCCAGTTCCTCGCCCGCGACGAAGAACCGCTCGTTCATAGGCAACCCGTTCTGCCCCCAGGAGTCGTGGTTGGCGACCCACGCCTGAATTCCGTACATCACCCACAAGCGTGTCTGCTCCCAGACCTCCTCGAAACTGGGAATTCCGGGAACGCCCGTCGCGGTCAGGTAAGACAGATACTGCTTGAGCAGATCCTTGTGATGGGCGCGCCGCTCTTCGATGGTCAGCGATCCGACTAGGAAATAAGTAAGATCACGCCACGGACGTCCACGTCGCACCAGTTGCCAATCCAACCAAAGCCTTTCCCCGCCAGGCAGGATATAGGTGTTCCCCTGGTGGCAATCCCCCAGTGCGATGCAATAGGGCGCGTCATAGGCACGCTCAAGTTCGCCCAGCCGGTCGAATGCGCGCTCGACGCGGCGCGGATCGTCAAGATAGTGCTTTGGCGCGATCGCGCGGAAATTCGGATCCTTCAGATTGTCGTCGATCCACTGCCACATGATGCGGACCTGGTCGCTGTCGACCGGAGTATCCATCTGCGTCTGCAGCCACGGGGCATTGGCCTTGGAGATTTTTTCGCTTCCCCAGAGACCGGCGTGAAGACCAGCCAGTCCCTCGAGGTTGGAGGCGATCATGTCGATGCCGGAGTGCTGCGTACTGTGACCAAAGTGTCCACCGCGATCATTGAGGTCTTCCAGCACGAGCAGGCCGTGAGCGCTGCCATCGTCGTCCCAGTCGGCGTAATAGCATTGCGCGGTGGGAACCTTCATTTCCTTGGCGAGGAAATGATAGAACCGGGCCTCGACGGCATGGATATCGACATTGTCGAAGCTGCCCGACCAGTTGGCCTTCAGGCACAGGTTCGCGGGGAGCCCGGCGGCAAGCCCCGCTTCGTTCCAATCCACTTTGACGCGCCACTTGGTCGTGTGGCTGTTCAGCAGCTGGACCGTTTCCATGCTGCGTGCCGCGACGCCGGGATACTTGTGGGCCATAATCGATCCCAACCACGCGGCATCGATCCCCTCCATCGAGGTCGGCAGATGACCAGTTCGGGTGGGATAAGGACGAGGCACACAATCAGGATCGACCGTCGCATTGCGGTATTGCGGTTGGGCTTGTGGGTCCATCGAACTCTCCTGATGTGTTCTTGTGTTACAGCGTCGTCCGTCCCGGCGAAGACCCTCGAACCTGGGCCGAGGGAGCTTGCCGGCTTTGCGGACCGATTTTACGCTGCATCCGGGATACCGAGCATCGCAGGCGCAACCGAAGCGCAACCTGCCCGAAGAGAGGGACCACCCCGACCTTCGACGGAGACCTGGGAAACGGCTTTTTGCAGGTTTTGGTGCTCCTCCATGGTCCCCATCTCGACCTAACCCACTTGCGCGTGGCGCTTGCCACCGAGGGCCAACTATCAATCGGCCCTTCCAGTCGCCCAGCTGCGCCAGGGTGCCGATCCGATCTGCCGAGAGCTGGCGCGACGAAGTGATCTGTACGATGAGTGTTACTGCGGTGCTCCGGGAAATCGCGACGCCGGCCCCGTCTCTACGGAATGGTTAGGCACAGCGCGCCGGCTTTGGGATTGACGGCTCGTAACAACGCTCGTCGCGGCGGTGTTCGATCTCGACTTCGATGGGCGGGTCTGGTTCTGGCGTGGGTATTGGGACGCGTCCGACGGCACGAGGCTGGGGAGCGTTCACGGTGCGGCGATGCGGCCCAAATTCTGTGCCGAATGAACCGGCGTTGCCGCGTAGCGCGCTAGCCGTCGACCTTCGTCACGTTCCTTGCTGCGCGCTCCGCCGCGGATGGCGGCGATTATGGTCAATCAACCGATGCGTCGCGGGGGCCGCCTCGGCAGCCGTATTGCCGCTGTCCTCCGGCAATGCACAGCACAAGGCGCTTCCCGCCGGGACGAGAAGCGCCGTGTATGTGACTTGAGAGCTAGTTTGCGAGTGTCAGGGCCTGCGCCATCGAATTGCCCGCAATAAAGCCGGTGACCATGGCAGGACCTACGTTGCACCCATGCGCAGGCGATTTGCCTCGCCAGATCGAATTGGCATCCAACCCGGCAGCATAAAGACCGGGAACAGGTGTGCCGTCTCCCCCTACCACGCGAAACTGCGCGTCGACCTTGAGGCCCACGGTCGTCGAGCCATCGCCCGGGTAGATCTTGATCGCATAGAATGGAGCCCGCTCGACGCGCCCCAGGCAAGGATTGGGCTTGTTCCGGGGGTCGCCGATCTCGATGTCGATCTGTGTCTCTCCCTTTCCGAAGTCGGCGTCATGCCCGATCTCCGCATAGCGGTTGATCTTGGCCACGCTGGCGACAAGGCCATCAGGGTCTACGCCGATTTTCTCCGCGAGTTCGCGGAGACTGCGCCCCTCGGTGACATAGCCCGCCGCGATAAGCTTCTTGAGACCGCCGCCACCGGGATAGACCATGCCCATACCGTACTTCTTGATGAAATCGGCATCGCAGATGATGTGGGCCGGAACCGCTCCGTCACGGTGCATCGCTTCAACGAAATGCACAGATGCTTCATTACCGAAGCGCTCGCCCTTGGCGTTGACCGCTATGCATCCGGGCTTCGACATATCGATGAGATGGGCATAGCGTGCCACGTATCCGTCGGGCCGTGTGAGCTTGGAGACCACCGCCCATACCGCGTTGACCAGATTTTCCTCGGCAAGCGCGCCGCCTGCCTCCAATCCCATGTTCATGCCGTCGCCCGTGTTTTCGTAGGGGAGGATCGAGACATGGTTTTCGGCAAAAGGGATATAAGCCTTGCGAAGCTGCTCGCTGGCGGAAAATCCACCCGATGCCAGCAGGACGCCCAGCCTTGCACCGATCTCTTCGTCACCTACCCGAACGCCGGTCACCCGGCCGGACTGCACCAGCAAATGATCGACCGGCGCATCGGTGCGCAGCGTAATCCCCGCGTCGAGCGCGGAGCGAAGGAGACGAGCCGCCAGTGCATTTCCCATCGTGAGACGCGTGCCGCGAGGATAGCGGCGAAGCTTGTCGAACCCGAATTTGGCAGCCAGCTTGCCGAAGTGCACGAGCGATTTCGCCGAGGGCATTTGCGCAAGATATGGCAGATCGAACAGGTCGATCATGAAGCCTCCCGGCGCGTTGAACTCTTCCCGCGCGGGCCTCAGCTGCGCGAAGTGTTCGCCCAGCTTCTTGCCATCGTACTCCTTGGGGGCGAGCAAACGACCGTGATCGGCTGCGCCGTCAACTTCGGGATACCAATCGCTGCTCGGCGGCGAGAGCAGGAATTCGACCCGGCTGTTTTTTTCCAGCCACTCCACCATCCGGGGCCCTGCATCGAGGTAGGCATCAATGAGCGCCGGCTCGGCCGAGGGACCTATGACATCCAGGACGTATTGCCGCGCCCTGTCCTTGCTGTCGTCGACCCCGGCGGCCCGCGCCTGCGGGCTTACCGGAACCCAGATACCGCCGCCCGAGATCGAGGTCGTTCCGCCAAAATGCGATGCCTTCTCGAGAACGATCACCGACTTCCCCGCCGCCGCCGCGCGCAGCGCGGCAGTCATGCCTGCCGCGCCCGAACCCACCACGACCACATCATACTGGGTCATTGCTACCTCCCGTTTTTCGATTTGGATGGAACGGCGCTCACCAAACCCGTCGTTCCGACGGCCCAGTTCAGATTTTCGGCATGATCTCTTGCGCGACCCACTGCAGCCGCTCGACGTATTCATCCATTCCACCAATCCCTGGCGGCAGAGGGACGATCGTCTCGTTGACACCCAGGTCGCGAAGCCATCCGATCTGGTCAATGATCTTCTGCGCATCGCGAGTTCCTGGCGCGCGCGGGTCGTCCATGATTTCGTGATGCGCACCGACATTGAGCATTTCGAGCGCGAAGAACAAGTCGATGGGGCGCCCGTCATATTCGGGCTGGGACCGGATGAAATCCAGGCACTCCGGGAATTTTTCGGGCGGTGTCCTGAACGGAGACCAACCGTCGCCAAACTTTGCCACGCGCTTGAGAACAGCTTCCGCGTCGCCGCCGAACCAGATCGGCAGGCCGGGCTCTTGGACCGGCTTCGGTGCGAACCCGACATTGCTGAATTTCACGAACTCGCCGTCGAATTCCGGATTGTCAGCGGTCCAAAGCTCGATGATCGCAGCCACGTACTCGTCGGCCATTCGTCCCCGGTTATGGAAATCCACTCCCAGCATGTCGAACTCTTCCTTGAGCCATCCCACGCCGAACAGCGCGGTCGCCCGCCCACCGCTCAACCAGTCGAGCGTAGACCATGCCTTGGCCTGGACGATCGGGTTTTGGAGGGGCAGGATCGTGACCGAAGAGCTGACTTTCATCCTGGAGGTTCGGCCGGCAAGGAATGCGAGAGCCACTGTTCCATGAACGTAATGGTCGCCTGACAGTTCGATGTGCTCACGGGGAATTATGAAATGCTCGCCCAGCATGCACTTGTTGAAGCCGAGATCGTCCGCAATTTTCAGCGCATGCCCAATATCGTCGCCCGTCAGGGCATGCTCCCAGGGCTGGGTCATCGCAGCCACGTGCATGCTGTTGGGCACACTGACGTTCAGTTTCATCTGCTGTCCTCTCACGATGTCGGGCGGATAGTGAAGCGCGGCGGCGTGCTCGCACCTTTCCTTAGGAAGGGGGACGAGCGGCGAATGCTCATGCGGCTTGCCTGATCAGGCGTCGGGAAACTGCGTGTTCGAGATCGGCCGGAGTATCGAGATCGAAACCCAGGCCCGCCCTTTCGACTATGGCGGCACCGGGCGACTGCGCCCGGTGATGTGCTAGACTGCCAGGACCGAATGCGAAGGTGAACGAGCCCGAGTCCGCAAGAGCGATTGCATTGGTGCCTTTGCCATGCCGGTCGGGGGCGAATGCGCGTCCCGTCGCCTGCGCCGCGGCAAGCAGCCCCTCCACGTCTTCACCGACCAACGCAGGCAGGTCGGCATGGATAACAAGGAGCGGTCGGCTGCCGAAATGTTCACGGATCCTGTTCAGTTCGCCGTTAAGACCAAAGCCGCTGTCGCGCAGCCATTGCACCGGCCAACCTTCCACGCTGGCAGGCGCCAGGACGAAAGTCGATTCGATTGCCTCTATCCCGGAAAGGCAGCCCACAACGTGCGCCGCCATTGTGCAGGCCAACGCCTGCCGCTTTCTCGCACTCAGGCTCGGTGCCAGTCGCGACTTCGTTTCCCTCCCCTGTTTCCAGGGAACCACAGCGATCCAGTTTCTCATCGTGCAAGTCCTGCGGCGGAGCTAATTGCAAATACGAAGGCGCGCAGGCGCCCCGTTCATGCAAACAGGTCTTCGCGCCTCGGGCGTACCAGTTCGGCGGCTTTGCGCGGCATCCCCTCAAGGCGGCATCCGCGGACGAGAACGGCCGGTATGCCTTCTGCGCCTTCACCCGTCACCAACCCTGCCGCGCTTGCTATCATGTCGGCCAGCGCCACCTGAGTGACTTCCAGAGGGCGATCGTCGCGATCGAGTTCGCCGCGGCGATCGTGGAGAGCCGGCAGGCCCGCTGCGCCGATGGCAACACAGACCACGCCAAGGCGCCAGGGCCTTCCAAAGCTGTCCGAGATCACTACCGGCACTCCAAGCGCGCTATGCAAATTCGCCGCTGTTGCGTCAGGATCCAAGGGGAGCAGCAGTGCACGAGCGCCCAGTGATGGACCGATGTTGGAACGATCGATCCCCGCGTTGGCCATGACGTGACCCAATTTGTGCCGGGTGATCAGCACTTCGGGAACCGCTCGCACAATCTCACTCGATTCGTCGAGCACCAGTTGAACCATGCGCGGATCCTTGCGCGTCAATTGGGACAGTTCGCGGGCCGGCTCACCCGGTTCGACTTGCTCAAGATCGACCTGCCGTCCCGCGGCCTTCGAGACAATCTTCTGGGTTACCACGAGTACATCCCCATCGCGCAGCGGCGATCCACACCGTTGGAGGGCATCTCCAAGTATCCCAGCGAGGTCGTCGCCGGGCGCGATTTCGCCGATGCCGCTCAATTCGACTATTTCGATCATTGCCGCTGCCTATTGCTGATCCGGCGGGATAAGCTCGCCCGTGATCCGAATGCCGGCGCCGTCGACACGGTACGTCTTGTTCATGAAAATGAGGATGGAGGTCAGCGCCTCGGCTGCGGCGGAATTGACAAGCGCACCGCCGTGAAGGCCGCGAAGCCCCATGGCATCGGCAAGGTCCACAATCCGTCCCCGCGCTTCCTTGTCGTCTCCGAAGACGAGGACGTCGCAGCCGACATCGACGTCCTGGGCGAGCTTGTGGGCAGCGACGTTATGGAACGCCGACACGACCACGGCACTGGGGCCAAGAGCCGCTTGCGCTCTCATGGCTGCCGATCCCTCATCGGGCAGTTGCACGCGCATGACCTTGGGAGGAACTAGGGGAACGGTAGTATCCACCACCAGCTTTCCTGCGACATGCGGCGCAATGTCAGCAAGCGTCGATTGCTGCGCGGCGAAGGGAACCGTGACGATCACGATATCGGCTCCTGCCACCGCGTCGACGTTACTCGCGCCGCGAAGTCCGTGCCCCAACCCCGATGCCGCGTCCTGCGCACTTTGGGCATTTCGCGATCCGATTACGACCTCATAACCTGCTCGGGCAAGCCGCCAGGCAATAGCCGCACCAAGGTTTCCCGTGCCGCCAACGACGGCAATAGAAGGTTGCGTCATGCCTTGGCTCCGGTATCCATCGCTGCAAAGCGCAGCATGTCCGCATAGACGGCCGAGTGCGAAGTGAAGCCGCCGTCAGCGACGATCGCTGCTCCCGTGATGTAGCGGGATTGCTCGGAAGCTAGAAATGCGACCACTTCGGCAATGTCCTCGGGCCTGCCGAGGTGGTCGACCAGATTGTGCTCGGTCATCAGCTTCTGCGCCGCCTCGGGCATGTTCCTGTCAAGCGCCTCGGTCATGGCTAGGCCCACGACAACGACATTGGAGCGAATGCCCTGCTTCCCGTACTGGGTCGCGATGTAGCGCGAAAGTCCCAGCAAGGCCGCCTTTGACGTGCCGTAAGCCGGGTAATCAAGATCGCCGGCGAGACCCTTGCCGGAGCCGGTGAAAATGATCGAGCCCCCCCCGCTCGTCAGCAAGAGCGGAATGGCGTGCTTGGCGCAAAGCATGGATCCGCGCAGGTTGATCGAGAACGTGCGGTCCCAAAAGTCCGCGTCCATTGCATCGATGAGGCCATCCTCCTGCAGTTCGCCGGTCTGCGCCGCATTACTGTGAAGAATATCCAGCCTGCCGAAGCGATCCGCGAGGCGCGCAACGCCCCCTGCGATCGCGTCTTCGCTCGTCACGTCCATGACAATCGGCAATGCCTGCCCGCCAGCGGCGACAATTTCCTCGGCAACCAGAAGCAGCGGCGCCTCGTCGAGGCCGGCGACGGCGACCATGGCGCCGCGCTGGGCGAACATGCGGGCGGTAGCGCGCCCGATGCCGCTGCCGCCTCCGGTGACGAGAGCCACCTTGTCGCGCAACGGAAAGGAAAGATCGATCATAACGTCTCCATGCAATGGCCGTGACGAACCGGCGGATCTTCATACAAGGTGGTGCGCTGGCGCACGGGCCGGTTGACGGAAGCGGCGAGCGCCCGCATTTGCGTCGGCCCAAATTCCTGCCCGTTGACGCCGCCGGCGGCACGGGTGATCGACTCGTCCATCAGGGTGCCGCCCATGTCGTTTGCACCTGCCTGCAGGATCGCCGCTGCGCCCTCAGGCCCCATCTTGACCCACGAGACCTGGATATTGGCGATCACGGGATGCAGCACGATACGGGCGACGGCATGCATCAGCACCGCCTCGCGGTAGCTCGGACCCGACCGTGCCAGGCCTTTTTGCCAGATCGGCGCTTCCATATGGACGAAAGGCAGCGGGACGAATTCGGTAAACCCACCCGTCTCGTCCTGAAGCAATCGGATCGACAGGAGATGACGTGCCCAGTGACGATATCCCTCGACGTGGCCGAACATGATCGTGGCGGTGCTGCGCAGTCCAACGCCGTGGGCGACACGCATGACCTCGATCCACTCGTCCGCTGTAACCTTGTCCGGGCAGATGATGTCGCGGATTTCGGGATCGAGGATTTCGGCGGCCGTGCCGGGCAGCGTCGACAACCCGGCTGCTTTCAGACGGGCCAGAAAGTCTTCGAGCGGTAGCCCCAATGTTCTCGCGCCGTGCGTCACCTCAAGCGGGGAGAAGGCATGGATATGGATATCCGGCGCCGCCTGACGCACTGCGCGAAGTACATCCAGATAGGTGTTACCGTCGTAATCGGGGTGGATACCGCCTTGCAGGCAGACTTCGGTGGCCCCGCGATCCCAGGCTTCGGCGGACCGGCGGCCAATCTCGGCGAAATCGAGCCGATATGCCGGCCCGCGCATGGCCTTGGTACTACCCTTGGAAAACGCGCAGAAGCCGCATTTGTAGAGGCAGATATTGGTGTAATTGATGTTTCGGTTGACCGCAAAAGTCAGCGTTTCGCCCACTACGTCCCTGCGAAGGCGATCGGCGAAGTTCACGATCGCTGTGAAGTCGGCTCCTTCGGCATCGAACATCGACACGATATCCGCTTCGCCCAGCACGTGGCCGGCTTTCACGCTGTCAAGTATCGACGATATGCGCGGGGATACCGCAAATCCACCCGCCGAGATCTGCTGCGGCGCAGCATCGCCTCTGCCCGCGGCCCAATCGTCGATTTTTGGCAGTCCGCGAGCATCGATTGCCCGAAGAACGGTTGCCGCGACAGGCGGCGCGGCCCATTGCCTTGCGGCCGTTGCATAGCGGGGGCCGATCGCAAGGCGCTGGTGCAATGTGCGCCCGGCGGCATTGGTGGCGCGTTCGAGCATGTCGAGGTGCGGCCAAGGCGCTTCCGGATTGACATGGTCAGGCGTTACCGGAGAGACTCCTCCCCAGTCATTGACGCCAGCGCGAAGCAGCGGAGCGAAATTATGGCTTTCCTGAAGATTTGGCGGAGCCTGAATCGTCATCTCGGGGCCGAGGATGATACGAGCAGCCGCGATGGCCCAGAGATGGTCATCCAATGCCGGCTCTGGGAAATCTACCATCTGCGTGCCGGGCTTGGCGCGGAAGTTCTGGATTATGACTTCCTGTATGTGCCCGTATTGGCGATGCAGGTCGCGGATGGCGACAAGTGCATCAACCTGCTCGCGGCACGTTTCGCCGATGCCGATCAGCAGGCCGGTAGTGAAAGGAACCTTGGCAAGCCCTGCCTGAGCAATCGACTCAAGCCGCCGCGCCGGCTCCTTGTCGGGCGATCCAAAGTGCGGCCCTCCTCTCTCGCACAGGCGCTGCGAGCTACTTTCAAGCATCAGGCCCATCGAGGCCGCATGCGGACGCAGTGAGGCATAGTCGGCAGCACCCATCAGCCCCGGATTGAGGTGCGGAAGCAGCCCGGTTTCGTTCAAGACGAGCGCTGCCATTTCGCCGAGATAGGAAAGGGTCGTTTCGTGCCCCAATCTGGCCAAGGCGTCGCGTGCGGCTCCGTAGCGAAGTTCAGGTCGATCCCCGAGTGTGAAAAGCGCCTCGCGGCATCCTGCCGCCACACCGGCGCGCGCTATCGCCAGTACATCCTCCGCGGCCAGGTAGGCTTTGTCGATCCGACCGGGCGTGGTGGCGAAAGTGCAATAGTGGCAGACGTCGCGGCACAGTTTGGTCAGCGGGATGAAGACCTTGCGCGAATATGTCATGCGCGGACCATGGGCGGCGAGCGTCATCGCCTCCGCCGTGGCCATCATTTCGTTGAGGGAAATCGAAGTGAGAGCGCTGTAAATGCGATTTGCATCATCGTGGCTCAGGTGCAGTTGGTCGAGCATCACAACATTCTCCGTGATAGTTCGAGGCCGATTTTCATACCGGTCGCTCCGGCCGCTCTAGAACGTGTACTTTGCCGACACGCCCCAAATCCTGGGGTCGCCGGCATAAACGGAACTCGTCGGGAAGGACGGGAGAAGCACGCTCGCGGCCGAGAAATACTTTTCGTTGAAAACGTTCTTCACAAAGATTCCGAGATCGATCCCGGTATCCGCAATTCCCCGCCAGTCCAGGCGCGCATTCGCCAATTCGTAGCCGGGCAGCTTCTCGCCGTTCTGGCCACCGTAATCGGCGGTCATGAATACGTCGGCATTGAAGCTGACTTCGCCATTCGCGGGCCGCACCGGGAGGATCCAGTTGAAGCTGGCCGTACCGGAAAAGCTCGGTGAATACTTGTTGATCTGATCCTTTCCGAGCACGATCGTCGGCGGCAAATCAGCGGGAAGGGTAAGGCTTTCGACCGTCACGTTCGTATAGGCCGCGTTAAAGCCGACGGTTACACTGCGTGCCGGGCTTATCGAGGCCTCGAGTTCGACGCCCCAGATCCGCAAGTTCGCCGCATTGACCGCGAGCGAACCATTCGAAGGAGAATCCGGCGTTCCGTTGGGAACGGTCGTCTGCGTATTCAGGAACTGGAGGGCATTCTTGTATTTGCTATAGTAAGCTGCAATATTGAGGTGGCCCCGCGCGGTTCCCACGCGATAGTCATACTTGGAACCGACTTCGAGATCGGTAATCGTCTCTTCGTTGGTCTTCTGGAATGGCCGGAGATCGGGGCAAACACCTCCGGTTGCGACACAAGCAGGATCGGTTCCACCAGTCGTATAGACGGTTTCGAATTTCGGCGTGTTGACGTTGGCACCACGATAGCCGCGACGCGATACGATATAGAGCAGCCAATCGGGCGTCGCCTTGTAGTCGAGGCCGACCGTCCAACTGGGCTCCTGCCCCTTGTTCGATACTGTGCCCACGCCATCAATTGCCCCGGTGTTCGCGGTTGCCAGGCAAGTCGCTTCGTCCACATAGCTGGTCCCGATAGTGCCGCCGCACGCTGAAACCTTGTCCCAGCTGTAGCGTCCCCCCAGGTTCAATTTCAGCTTGTCGGTTATGTCGTACCCGATCTGCCCATAAATAGCCCAGTTTCGGTTACGGACATGGGACGTGACCGCAGGAGCGGGAACCCCGCCCACCGAGAACGCGGTGAACTGCGATCCGGTGGGCCCGTGGGGCTTGTCGTTGTTGTAGAAGACGCCCGCTATAAAATTGAACGCGCCGAAGTTGCCGAGCAGCTGTGTCTCGTTGGTGAGATATTGGCGGTCAATTACCGACGACGCCGTAAACAGCGTGAATGGCACCGATGCCGGCAGCGGGGCGGAGAGGCCGGTGGGAATCTGGAGTATCGGCAGGCCGCCCGTATTGATCAGCTGGTAACTGTAGTTCTTCCGATAACCAAAGATGTTCCGAACCGTCATGTCGCCGAAACTGTAAGACGTGTCGTTGGTGATCGCAGTTGCCTTGCGATACGAGGCACCTCCGTCGATTCCCCCGTCGAACGATCCGCGCCGATTGGAAGCCTGGGTTGCCAACGCGGCATCGACTTGAGGATCGACGGCCGCGAGGCCCAGCGCCGCGAAAGGAAAATTCTGACGCAAAAGATAGAGCCCGCCAGCCAGCTCGTCGCCCTTGAAATACTCATATACGGTGGTGCTGGTGAACCCATCGAAGGGTTCAATCAGCAGCGAAAGCCGGAAGGCGTCCTGATGGATATTGTCGAACCCGGGGCCCTCGTCAAAGGCGATCGTTCGCGGGTCCTGACGGCGAATCTGACCCGCGGCGCGAAACGCGACCTTGTCCTCGACGATGGGGATGTTGATCGCGCCTTGCAGCTCCCGATAGTCGAAGCGGCCGTATGTGCCTTCGCCAAAGCCCTCGAAACGGTATGTCGGCTTTTGCGTGCCGATCACCACCGCACCGCCGAGCGTATTGCGCCCGAACAGCGTGCCTTGGGGGCCTTTCAGAACCTGAATGCTGCTTATATCGTAAGTCGGCACGTTCGATCCCACAGCCGGGAGCGGCGTATCGTTCACGTAGATCACGACGCCCGGGGTTACTTCACCCAGTGGGAGCTGGCCAATGCCGCGAAGCGTCAGCGCCACGTTGTCCTTACCGCCTTCAGCCGAGAACGTGAACCCTGGCGTAATTGTCCTCAAATCACTCACTGTCTGGACCGTGCTGCGCTCGAGCGCTTCAGCGGAAAACGCTGAAATGGAGACGGAAACATCCTGCAGTCGCTCCTCGCGCCGGCGAGCGGTGACAATAATGTCACCCGTCGCCGCGCTTTCCATCTGAGGGGCAGAAGCGTTCTCATCCTGCGCCCACGCCGGGACGGCCAAGGTCGTTCCTGCCGACAACAGCGCAAGTCTCAGCAAACGCGATTTCATCAACTCTCTCTCCCGCCGCCTGTCTCTTCGCAGGCTTTTCAAAGCACTCTGAATGGCCGCTATTCACGGTCTTTCACCACCTATCTTCGGAGAGGAAATGATACAAAAGAGGGCAAAACTGTTCAGTTTTATGGACTGGGCAGCCGGGGCTCCGCCGATACTTACCACCGCCACCTGCGAGGCGTATGGTCACTGCGAGTTTCAATAACGCGGCTGCGCCCAAGCCCGAATGAGGTCCGCGATGGTGGCCTCAGTCCCGGCGGTGATTGCCGGGACAGTCCCCGTGAGACGGGGCGATGGCGCCGGCTGCGTTACGCCGCCCAGGGTGACGAAAGTATCTCGGGCGTTGTTGTGAGGGCTCGCCGGAGCCTCGGCCATGCTTAGGACCGGCGTCACGCAGGCATCGGTCGACGCAAAGGTCTCGCCCCATTCGTCGCGCGTACGCGTCCGGAAGACCGCTTCGAAATCGGCTTCCATCCCAGGCCACCCCGCCCGCTCATGTTGATCGTAACCGCGACCTGCAAGGCCCAGACCCTCGAGCATCTGCGCAAAGAACTTGGGTTCCAGACAGCCCACGGCCACGAATTTGCCGTCGGCACAGGCGTAGCATCGATAGAACGGCGCACCGCCGTCAAGAAGATTGGATGCGGGTGCATCATTCCAAAGGCCCTTCGGCTGCCAAGCGTAGAACAGGCTCATGAGCGACGCGACGCCGTCCGTGATGCAGGCATCAACCACTTGGCCCGCCCCCGTCCGCCGTGCCGAAAGCAAGGCGCTCAACATTCCGAATATGAGGAACATCGCGCCGCCGCCGTAATCACCGACGAGATTGAGAGGGACTGGCGGCGGCTCCCCGGTCTTGCCCATGGCATGCAGCGCCCCTGTGATTGCGAGATAGTTGATGTCATGTCCCGCGCGCATGGCCATCGGCCCGCTCTGTCCCCAGCCGGTCATCCTCCCGAACACAAGGCTGGGATTACGGGCAAGACAGACATCCGGACCGACACCCAGCCGCTCCATCACTCCTGGCCGATAGCCTTCGATCAGACCGTCTGCATGCTCGATCAGGTCGAGCAGACTGCTGCGGTCCCTCTCGTTTTTGAGATCGAGATAAGTGACCATTCGGCTGCGATGAAGGATATCACCGCCCACGTCCTCCCAGTCACCGGGTCCAGCGGAGGGAGGCCGCGCGACCCGAACGATGTCCGCCCCCATGTCGGCCAGCAGCATCGCTGCCAGCGGCACCGGGCCGATCGCATCGATCTCGATGATACGCACGCCGACCAGCGGCCCTGACCGTTCCGGCATCAGATATTTGTCCGGTCCGCGCCCTTCAGGTCGAGAATGGCACGAGCTTCGTCCGGACTTGCCACTTCCAGCCCCATGCCCTCGATGATCTGGCGCGCGTTGCGCACCTGCTCAGCATTGGTCTCGGCCAGACGCCCGGGGCCGCCCCACAAAGAATCTTCCAATCCGACGCGCACGTTTCCTCCCATGGACGCAGCCATCGCGACGACACTCATCTGGCGGGCACCCGCGCCGAGCACCGACCACTGATACTGATCGCCGAACAGCCGATCTGCTGTGCGTTTCATGTGCATGATATCATCGGGATGGCTGCCGATCCCGCCCAGAATGCCAAAGCATGTCTGTATGAAGAGCGGTGCCTTTACCAAGCCCCGGTCCAGGAAGTACTTCAGGTTATAGAGGTGACTGGTGTCGTAGCACTCGAACTCGAAACGCGTGCCGAGAGGCGAAAGCGTGCCGAGCAGATGCTCGATATCCGCGTAGGTATTCTTGAATACCAAGTCCCGCGATGCTTCCAGCGCCGCTGGCTCCCAGGCGTGTTTGAATTCCTTGAAGCGGTCCAGCATCGGGAACAATCCAAAACCCATCGTGCCCATGTTGAGACTGGCGACTTCCGGCGCGAAAGTCTGGGCGGGACGGATGCGTTCCTGGACGGTCATCGAGGGATGTCCCCCGGTCGTCAGGTTCAGCACAGCATCGCTGCGCTGGCGGATGACCTTGAGGAACGGTTCGAAAAGCTTGGGATCCTGGTCGGGCCGGCCGTCAGTGGGGTTGCGGGCGTGAAGGTGGATGATCGCTGCGCCCGCTTCGGCCGCGCCAATCGCAGATTCCGCGATCTCGTCAGCCGTCACCGGAAGATGGGGTGACATCGAGGGTGTGTGGATCGCTCCGGTGATTGCGCAACTGATGATGACTTTTCGTTTGGCCATGATGTTTCCTTTCCCGCAGCCGCTCGATGGCAGCCGGCTCGCCGCCCGCAATCTATCCTTCGATAGGCAGTGAGGTGGCTCGTCAGGGAAGGATTCCGAGTTGGCGGGCGCGCAGAACCGCCTGAGGGCGACGGCGAACACCGAGCTTGTCGTAGATCTGCTGCATGTACCACTTGACCGTTCCCTCGGTCAGTCCCAGCCGATCGCCGATTTCCCGGTTGCGCAGACCGCCGCTCACCATGGTAAGAATGTCCACCTCCCGGTTGGCAAGGCGACCGGTCAGCCCGAAATCGTCGTCCTCGTCCTCGTCTGTCTCGATCTGCGGGCCATTTCGCATCAGGGAGACCAAGTGAACCGCGAACCGGTCGGCAGGTGTTTCGAGTTCAGGACCGTGGGAATAGGCCTCGGTAAGAAGAGCGGAAATGACTTCGCCCTCGTCGATAAACGTGCGCATCCAGCCGGCAGGTTCCGCCATTTCCACCGCCGCACGCACAGCGCGGCGAGCCTCGGAGCGATTGCCCTGGAGCACCGCGATTTCGGCAAGGAGCAATTCGAAGGTTACGGCCGAGCGAATGGCCCCGGCGCGCTTTACGAACTCCAGCCAGCGATGGGCCACCTTGCGCGCCCGGGTCAATCGGTGATGCTGCATTTCGATGCGCAACCAGGCGATCGCATTGCACTCGTTACGACGCGTCGGCCGCAGCGTCGGTATGGGCTCGCCGTCGATCTGCGGATCGCCGGCCAGGAAGTGCCGCTCAGCCTCCTCGATTTGGCCCGCCTTGACGAGCAGACGGACCTCTTCGGCAACAATGAAGGCGCGCATGCGATCAAGACCGCATTCTATCGCAACGAGATGCGCGTCATTGAGAGTGACAAGCGCGCCGGGAAGGTCGCCGCGCGCCGCGCGAAGGCGAGCATCGACGAGATAACCGGATGCCATCTGGTCGGCGAATCCCCACTGTCGCACGACGGGCAAGTGCCGTTCGACCAGGTCAGCCGCGCGATCTAGATCGCCGGCGTCGTAAAGCAGCTCCGCAAGCGGGAGCGCTGGCAAGGCAGCCAGTCCCGAGCCCTCGCCATGTAACCCTTTCGCAAGCGTAAAGGCTTCTTCGAGGAAGCGCTCGGCAAGGGGCGTTTTGCCTTGTGCCATCAATGTCGGGGCAACGGAGGCCTTGAGCGCAATCGAGGCAAAATCCGAACCCGGCCTGGACAGCGCCCGCCGAGTTTCCGCTTCCAGCTTGAGCATGTCCTGAAAGTGGTAGAGTTCGCGCCGTGCCGACATGAGCTGGGCAAGCAACGTACAGCTGAGATAGGCATGGCTTTCGGCCATCTCGACCAAAAGCGGCTCCGCGTCCGCTTCAACCTTGACCATGTCGTCGCGCGCGGCGGCCAGCATGACCAGGCGATGACGGATCATCAGATCGATCTGATCCGCATCGTGCGCATCGACCCTTCCTTCGGAGACCTTGGTCTCGAGGATAGCGCGCGCTGCGTCGATAAAGCGCTGGGCGGCGGTGAAAGACAATTGGCGAATGCGCCGCCATGCCAGAGCCAACAACAGATAAGGGTGCTGGGCCAGTTCCGCCCATGGCAAGGCGGAGCCCAACTCGTCGATGCGATAGAGATAGCCGGTATAGGTCAGCTGTTCCGCCAATTGGTCGAGCTGGCGGGCCAGAAATGCTTGATCGCCGCTCAGTCGGGCATGCTCGATGGCCAGGACTGCCTGATCGTTGGCGGCGAAGTAGTCGCTGGCACGGCAATGCATCAGGCCCGCCCGTGCGGGCGCCCTGTCCATCAGGCGTCCAAGGACCATCTCACGAAACAGGCGGTGATACGCGTATCGACTGTGTTCCTGATCGATCGCGTTCAGGAAGAGCCCCTGGCGGAACACATGGTCAAGCATCGCGCGAGAATCTTCGTCGCCGGTGACCGCCGCGCAGGCAGAAGGGGTCAGTTCATCCAGGATCGACGTATCGACAAGGAAGCGGCGAACGTCCTCTGGCTGACGGCTGAGCACCTCTTCATGGAAGTACTCTGCAAATTCCGGACGCAAGCCCGTCAACCTGGGACTGCCGGCCCCCTGTTTGCCGCGGCGGTACAAGTCGCAGGCGATCACAACGCCGGATACCCAACCTTGCGTGTCCCGCACGATATCCTGAAGATCCTTGGAGTCGATCGGCGTTCCGATGCTCTGGGTTACCAGCTGAGCCGCTTCCGCGATCGTGAGTGAGAGATCGGCATTTCCCACTTCATTGAGGAAACCCAATGCGCGCATACGCGCCAGCGGAAGCCCAATCGCGCCGCGGGCAGAAACGATCATGCACAGGGCATCCCGAGCTGTCGCCGATAGCTGTGCGATAAAATCGAGAGCGGCTTGATCGAGCAGATGGGCATCGTCGATGACAAGGACGGGCCGCGGGTCGATCGTTATCGACAACGCTTCGAGCCAGGGCGCATCGTCGCCATCCAGGGAAAGTTGCTCCCAAGGAAGGCCGGCCGCAACGCCTGCTGCCTTGAGGGCAGAGAGGAAAGATGCCTTGTTGAAGATCCCCGCACGTGTCGCCACCCAGAGGAGCGGGTGGCCTTGCGCGCGTAGCAGGTCCGCCCAGTAGAGCATCGAGGTGGTCTTTCCGCTTCCAGCGGGCGCTGACACCATCGTCAATCGGGAATCGCGGACCTTGGCCGTCAGGTCTCTCATGGCAGCGCGCTCAATCAATGTCGGCGTTATCCGATGCGGCAAAGCGCTCGTCGGAATGACTTTCATGGCTCTCTCCTGGACATGCCTTGTGGCAATTTGTTTTTTGATCCGAAATATATTCTGACGTGTGAAATCCTAAACGCAATCCTTTTTCCTATCCGCAGATAGGTCCTCGCGAGCCGGAGATATTGTCCTGCTCCGGATGGCCGGGAATTTTCGTAAATTGCCGTCTTTACGCCCGAAACAAGCAGGCCGCCCGAAGCTGCCGGGGCCAAAAGCTAGGAAAGGTTGACCATGAAGGCCCTGTATCTCGAAAACGCCGAGGGACCTGAATCCACCCGCGTTGCCGACGTCGAAACGCCGGAACCCGGTCCCGGGGAAGTGCGAGTCGCACTCAAAGCCGCCTCGATCAACCACCGAGAACTGTTCATTTCTCATGGACAATATCCCGGCATGGTGGTGCCGGTAACGCTGGGTTGCGACGGCGCAGGCATTGTCGACAAGGTCGGCGCCGACGTTAGCGGCGTGGACGTGGGCTCAGAAGTCGTTCTCTATCCGGCCCGCAATTGGGGCCCCAATCGCCATGCGCCCGCTGCAGACTTCGGTTTGCTGGGCATGCCATTTGCCGGGACGATCGCCGAATACATCTGTATCCCTGCCGAGAACCTGGCTCCCAAACCTTCCTTCATGAGCTTTGAGGAAGCCGGCGCAATGCCGCTCACAGCGCTGACATCGTGGCGGGCTCTGATGTTCAAGGGCCGGCTTCAGGCCGGAGAAACTGTGCTGATCAGCGGGGTCGGCGGCGGAGTCGCCACGTTCGGCCTCGCATTCGCCGTCGCCAAGGGCGCGAACGTCTATGTGACCGGTGAGAGCCAGGAAGTCCTCGACCGGGCGATCGAGATGGGTGCCAAGGGCGGCCTGCTCTATACCGACCCGGATTGGCGAAAGCAGGTTGGCAAGCTGACCGGCGGGATTGACGTGGTCCTGGATGGTGCACCGTCACCCAGCTTTGCCAACTATGTCCGCGCCATCAACCCGGGTGCGCGCATAGTCATCTACGGGTCGACCGCCGGGAACGAGGTCAAGTTCAATGCGACGGATATTTTCCTCAAGAGCGCCAGCATCGTCGGCAGTCAGGTCGGCGATCCGCAGGACTTCCGGGAAATGCTAGCGTTCGCCGGCGAGCATCGGATCAAGCCGGTCATCGAGGCTACTTACCCTCTGGCGAAGGCAAAGGAAGCTCTTCTTCACCTTCGCGACCAGCACAAGTTCGGCAAAGTCGTGGTGACGATGTGAGCGATCTGTTCAGCCTGCACGGCAAGAAAGCCCTCGTCACCGGCGGCGCACAGGGGTTGGGGCGGATGATCGCTGAAGGTCTTCTGCGCGCAGGCGCTAGCGTGGCAATCACATCGCGCAAGGCCGATGTGTGTGAGACCGCCGCGGCGGAAATGTCGGGTCTCGGGCCATGCCTGCCGCTTGCCGCAGACCTGTCTACTCCGGAAGCCGCGGTGGAGCTTGCCGCACTGTATCGCAGCGCGCTGGGCCAATGCGACATCCTGATCAACAACGCCGGCAAGACCTGGGGCGGCCCTATCGATACCTTTCCCGACAAGGCCTGGCCAAGCGTGATGGCAGTCAATGTCCAGACGCCTTTCACTCTTGTGCGCGAACTCCTTCCCGAACTGGTCGCGGCGGGCACGGCCGATGATCCATCGCGGGTCATCAACATCGGTTCGGTGGCGGGCATGAAGGCCGAACGGCTCAATGCCTACAGTTACGCTGCCAGCAAGGCGGCGGTCCACATGATGACGCGGGATCTCGCCGGCGACCTTGCCGACCGGAACATCACGGTCAATGCCGTGATACCGGGCTTCTTCCCTACCAAAATGACCGCTCACATGCGTGACGAGGATGCAGTCGACCCGAAATTGCTCAGCCATATTCCGCTGCGCAGGCTGGGCCGCGCCGACGACATCGCCGGAATTGTCGTCTTCCTTTGCTCGCGAGCAGGAGCCTATGTCACCGGCGCGCAAATTCCGGTCGATGGCGGCGTAGTCGGCTGCGGGTGATCTTGATGCCGGCAGAGGGACGAGCGTCCAGCCAGGCTCATCCCTGATGCCGTATCCTCCGAGGACCGCATTCCTCCGGCAGCGAAAAGACTTGAGCGAGGGAGGACATAGTTCCTCCCTCGCTCCACAGGTCAGAGCTGCCAGCCGCCCCCCGCGACTATGACCTGACCTGTGATGTAATCGGCCTCCGGCATGCAAAGGAGATAGACGGCTCCTGCTGCTTCTTCCGGAGTGCCTGCGCGCCCGAGGGGAATTCCTTTCTCCATGGCCTCAAGGATCTCGTCGCTGACCCCGGCCTTGATCTTCTTGCCCTTGATATCGATGGTTGAACTGCCAGCCTCGCCAGCCGTCATACGCGTCATGATCGCGCCGAAGGCGACGGCATTGACCGTGGTGTTGTATCTCCCCCACTCTTTCATCACAGTCTTGGTGAGGCCGACAATCCCTGCCTTGCCGGCAGCATAACCGGCCTGCCCCGGGTTTCCGCCAAGACCCGAAACTGACGAAATGTTTACGACTGTCCGTCGCTTGGCACGCCCGTACTGTTCGATCTCGGCCTTGGCTGCGGACGAAATGATCGGCTGCGCGGCGCGAAGAATCCGGAAAGGCGCGCTCAGGTGTACATCGAGCATCGCGATCCACTGTTCGTCGCTGGTCTTTTGAAGCACCGAATCCCAGGCATAGCCGGCATTATTGATGATGATATCGATCGTGCCGAAAGCCGCGACTGCTGCGGACACGAAGGTATCGCCAAAAGTCGGATCAGTAACGTCGCCGACGCAAACGACGGCGCGAACGCCAAGTCCTTCGATCTCGGCCGCGGTGGCGCGGGCCACGTCTTCGTCAAGGTCATTGACCACGACATTTGCGCCCGCGCCAGCCAATTTGAGCGCGATCGCCTTGCCGATGCCCCGCCCCGATCCCGAAACGAGCGCGACCTTTCCATCCAGTATTTTCACGTGACCTCTTCCTGTTCTTTCACAAATCCTTGAACGCAGGCACTGCCCCCGTCGATCACCACCACGCCGCGTTCTCTCGCAGACGCGCGAAAGCGAATGTCATCTCCATCGCGCCAGATCTCGGTCCGAATGGTTTCGCCTGGGAACACAGGCGCGGTGAAACGGACATGCATGCGCGTCAGCAACGACGCGTCTCCGCCGCAGCACAAATGGATCAATGCGCGGCTAACGAGGCCCATCGTCGCCAGTCCGTGGAGGATCGGGCGCTCGAACCCCGCCGCCGCCGCCGTTCCGGCATCGATGTGCAACGGATTGCGGTCGCCGGTCAGCCGGTATAGCATCGCCTGGTTAGCCGCCGTAGGCAGGTCAAGCACTGCATCCGGCGGAAAATCGGGACATTGTCCATCCGCAAGCGGAACGAGAGATCGGTCTCCCCCGAAACCACCTTCGCCCCGTAGGACCCAGATTTCCTCTGCCTCCGCAATCAGCTGGTCTGTCGGCGTCGTCAGTATCCGCTTCGCCCGAACGAGAGCGGGCTTGCCCGGTCCCTTGTCGGCGACCTCTCCGATCTCGATCCGGCCATGAATGACCTGGCCCAGTTGCAGCGGTCGATGAAGACGCAAGCTCTGCTCGCCATGCAGAATTCGCGGCCAGTCCCACCCGAGTTCCGCAGCCATCGGCCAGAACCCCGGCGTGCCAAGCACAAGCGCCATGGTTGGCAAAACGGTGAGGTCACGCTCAAAGAGGAAGCGGCTCTCATCGATGGCGGCGAGCCCCGCTCCCACGCCCAGGGCGTAGAGGATGGCGGAACGCGGATCGCAAACGTCCTGCGCGATCGGGACCCGGTAACCGCGCATGCGCTCAAGGTTCAGCATAGCGAGTTTCCCTTCGGTCAGGTCAGCTTGCGCTCGTCGAGCCCGAGCCCGCGCCCGATTATCTCGCGCATGATCTCGCTCGTGCCGGCGAATATGCGGCTGACGCGGGCATCGGTGTACATCCGGCTGATCCGGTACTCGTCCATGTACCCGGCCCCGCCGTGGAGCTGGACGCATTCGTCCATCACCCGGCCCTCCAGTTCGCTCGTGAGCAACTTGGCAGCGGAGGCATCTTCGGCAGTGAGTTCGCCTGCGTTGAGCAGGATCACGCATTGATCCACGTACGTCTGGATCGCATCGAGCTCCGCGCGCATGGAAGCCATCTTGAAGCGCGTATTCTGAAACGCGCCGATCGGCTTTCCGAAGGCCTTGCGCTCTTTCACGTAGTCCAGCGTAAGGTCGAAGGCAGTCTGGGCAGTGGCCATGAAACCGATCGCTGCCACAAGGCGCTCCTGTGCCAGGAAGCGCGCAAGATACTTGAAGCCCTGCGTCGGATCGCCCAGCACGTTTTGCTTGGGCACTTTGACATCGCTGAAGAACAGCTCGGCGGTATCCTGCGCCTTCATACCCATCTTGGCGAGCTTGCGCCCGCGCTCGAAGCCTTCGAAGCCGCGCTCCACCACAAACAGGCCAAGCCCATGGCGGCTGGCCGGATCGGTCCGTGCCGCGACAACAACCAGATCGCCCAAAATGCCGTTGGAAATGTATGTCTTGGCGCCGTTGAGCACCCAGTGATCGTCATGCTCGACCGCGCTCGTGCGCATTCCTGCAAGGTCGCTGCCCGTAGATGGCTCGGTCATCGCCACGGCAAGAATAGTCTCGCCGCTGACGATGCCGGGCATCCAGCGCTCCTTTTGCTCCTGTGTGCCGAGCTTGGCGATGTAGGGCGCGACCAAATCGTTATGGAGATTGATGTAGAAGCCTATGTCGCCGTGGCGCATATTCTCCTCGATGATAATCTGCTCGAAACGAAAATCGTCGATTCCCGCACCCCCGTACCGTTCCTCGGCCCAGGTGCAGAGCAATCCCTGCTCGCCTGCCTTGAGGTAAAGATCGCGATCGACCATGCCCTGTTCGCGAAAGCGTTCGGCATGGGCGCCGACATTGGCGCTCATGAACTTGACGACGCTGTCGCGAAACTGCTCGTGCTCCGGCTCGAAGATCAGGCGCTTCATGCTGGCATGGGCTCCTTGGCCTCGTCGGCGCTTTCGGCAGTGTAGAAGGTCTCGCCGCGCGATGCCTTCTCACGCAGCCACGCGGAAGGCAGGAAACGGGGCCCATATCGCTGGGCAAGGATATCCGCTTCCCCGACGAACGAGCCGATGCCGATCGTATCGATGTAGCTGATCGTTCCGCCGGTCCACGTCGGGAAACCCCACCCATAGATCGCGCCGAGATCGGCGTCCTGCGGTGTTTCCAACACGCCCTCTTCCAGGCAGCGCGCCGTCTCCATCGCCTGGGCAAATAGAAAGCGCTTCTTGAGTTCCTCGATGTCCCAACTGCCATTGACAGGGAAGTGCTCGACGAGCCCCTTCCACAAGTGCTTCTTGCCGCCTTCAGGGTAGTCGTAGAAGGCTCCTCCGGTCTTGCGGCTGGAGCGTCCGATCTCGTCCTTCATCTTGCGCATGACGGCAACGCCGGCCGGCGGAGTATAGGCCTCGCCCTCTTCCGCGATCGCCTGGTCGACGATCTTGAGCGGCAGATCCAGCGTGAGTTCGTCCAGCAGCGCGAGCGGACCGACCGGCATGCCAACTGCCTTGGCGGCATTCTCGATCACTGCCGGTGGCACGCCTTCCGCCAGCATGGCCGCTCCTTCGTGGATCAGCATCTGGAACACGCGGCTGGTATAAAAGCCGCGGCTGTCATTGACGACAATCGGCGTCTTGCGGAGCTGCGCGATGAAATCGAGACCCTTGGCCAGCGTTTCCTTGCTGGTCTGCTTGCCCATGATGACCTCGACCAGACCCATGCGATCGACCGGCGAGAAGAAATGCAGACCGATGAACTGATCCGGGCTTCTCGAAGCCAGCGCCAACTGCGAAATCGGAAGAGTCGAGGTGTTAGAAGCAAAAATGGCTTCGGGCGGCAGCACTGCCTCTGCCTTCTTCGTGGTCTCCGCCTTGATCGCGGTATCCTCGAACACGGCTTCGACGACCAGATCGCAGCCCTGGAGCATGCCGAAATCGTCGGTCGGGACAATGCGGGCAAGAACCGCATCGGCCTTGTCCCGCGTCACCTTGCCTTTTTCGACCAGCTTGTCGAGTACCTTGGCTGAATAGTCCTTGCCCCTTTGCGCCGTCGGCACATCGCGGTCGATCAAGACGACGTCGATGCCGGCATTGGCCGCAACGTAGGCAATTCCCGCACCCATCATCCCCGCGCCCAGCACGCCGACCTTTCGCGCTTCGAACCTGGGATAGCCTGCGGGGCGGCGAGCGCCCTTTTCTGCTGCCAGCTTCGAGATGAAGGTCGTGCGAATGATGTTGCGGGCGACCGGATCGGTTAGCAGCTTAGCAAAGTATTTGCCCTCTACTGCGAGCGCCTTGTCGAACGGCAACTGCAATGCCTGAAACAGCGAATTGAGAATTGCGAGCGGAGCCGGCTGATTATAGCCGCTCTTCGCAAGGCCTCCCGTCGCCATCATGTACGCGGCGGAATCTTCCGGTACCGTGAGCCCTTTCTTCTGAGGCGGAACCCAGCCCTTGACGTCCCACGGCTTGACAGGGTCGGGCCCGCTCGCCAGCCACGTCCGGGCGGTATCGAGAAGTTCCGCTTCGGGAACCACCTGATCCACGATGCCCAGTTTGAGCGCTTCGGCAGGCGCGACGGCGCGGCCGGTCAGAAGCAGGTCGAGCGCCGTTTTCATGCCGGCGATGATACCGAGCCGAACCGTGCCTCCAGATCCGGGAAGGAGACCGACAGTAACTTCGGGCAGGCCGACAGTGGCCTTTGCATCATCGACGAGGATGCGATGATGGCAGGCCAGCGCGAGTTCGAAACCTCCGCCCAGCGCCAAACCATTGATCGCTGCAACCCACGGCTTACCCGACTGCTCGATCGCGCGGTGCATGTCGGTCGCCCGCTTCGAGAACGCATAGGCCTCGAGCGGTGTGAGCGTATCGAAGCCATTGACCAGCTGCTTGAGATCCGCGCCGGCCATGAACGACTTCTTGCCCGAGGTCAGGATAACGCCCTTGATGGCGTCGTCCTGTGCGATCTGCCTGGTGGCCTGCGTCATGCCCGCAATGAAGCCGTCGTTGACGACGTTCATCGAACCTTCGGCATCGAGAGTCAGGATCGCGAAGCCGTCTTCGGCCTTCTCCAGTCGCATTGTCTTCATGGGTGTGTCCCGATCTTTTTCTAGGAATGGAGCAGCGTTCAGACGCGCTCGATGATAGCGGCGGTCCCAAGACCATTGGCCGCGCACAGCGTGATGAGGCCGGTTTCGGCGTCGCGGCGTTCCAATTCGTCGAGCACGGTGCCGAGGATCATCGCGCCGGTGGCGCCGAGCGGATGTCCCATGGCGATCGCGCCGCCGTTCACGTTGATCCGGTCGTCGGGAATGTCCATGTCGCGCTGGAAGCGCATAACTACGCTGGCGAAGGCCTCGTTGAGCTCCCAGAGGTCGATGTCCTTGGGCATCATTCCTCCGGCCCGCAAAGCCTTGCGCGAGACCTCCGCAGGGGCCGTCAGCATGATCGTCGGTTCAGAACCGATATTGGCATAGGAACGGACGCGCCCGCGGGGCTTGAGCCCCGCTTTCTCGCCGAACGCCCGTGAGCCGACCAGGACGAGCCCGGAACCGTCGACAATACCGGAGCTGTTGCCGCCGTGATGGACGTAGTCGAGGTCCTCGATCTCGGGGTACCGCGCTTTTGCGACAGCTTCGAAACCGGCTTTCCCGAAGCCTTCGAATGCGGGCTTGAGCTTTGCCAGGCTCTCCAGCGTGGTGCCCGGACGCATGTGCTCATCATGATCGAGCACGACCTCGCCCAGCACGTCCTTCACTGGCACGATGGAATTTCGAAAATAGCCGTTTTCCCAGGCACGGGCCGCCTTGCGCTGGCTCTCGACCGCGAAACGGTCGACATCCTCGCGGGTGTAGCCGTCGAGCGTCGCGATGATGTCCGCGCCGATGCCCTGCGGCGCATAATAGTTGCCGAATGCAACAGCCGGGTCCGACGTCCAGGCACCGGAATCATAGCCCATGACCGTCCGGCTCATGGATTCAACGCCGCCCCCGATGCCGGCCTGGATCATGCCGGAATGGACCTGGGCCGCGATGAGACTGACAGCATCGAGGCCAGTCGCGCAAAATCGGTGAATCTGCTGGCCAGCCACCGATTGCGCATAGCCGGCTTGAAGAACTGCCGCGCGCGCCAGGACACCGCCCTGTTCGCCGACCGGCTGCGCCATGCCAATGATAACGTCATCGAGCAAGGCGGTGTCGAGTGCGTTGCGCTCCTGCAAGGCCTTGAGCAGCTGTGTCGCCATTTCGACCGAAGTGATCTCATGCAGCGCGCCATCGGGCCGGCCCTTGCCGCGCGGCGTGCGAACATGATCGTAGATATAGGCTTCCATCGTCATTTCCCGGCCAGTGATCGGTGTTTTCGTGATCCTGCTCTTGGGTCTGGCCAGCCTGTCCGCACCTATCCAACGAAAGGCGCAGGATCGCGGGTTCGCTGCAATCTCGCACTCATCGCGCAGGGACGAACTTTGAGGACGAGCTTTTGTGAGCATGACGGGTGAAGACGACGCCGCAATTCGCATCACCGCGACGACGTTGGGTGATCACCTCTTGGCGGGGTGGGACAAGGGCAAGGACAGGGAGGCCCTGGTTTTTCCGGGCGAACGCAAGACTTATGACGAAGTCGTGGCCAGTGTTCTGCGCCGCGCGAGGGGGCTAAGGGCGCTCGGGATTCGGCGGGGCGACCATGTCGGCATCTTGCTGCCGTCCAGCATCGAATTCGTCGAAACGCTTTTCGCAAATGCGATGTGCGGTGCCGTCTCGGTTCTCATGAATGCCCGCTACAAGGCACCAGAGATGGCGTACGTGTCGGAGAACGCCGACCTTGCAGCCATCGTCACAAACGATCTTGTCTCTGAACACGTCGACTTCGGTGCCCGGCTTTACGAGGCGTTTGCAGACCTGGCGAGTGCCGACAATCCTGCTCGCCTGTCACTTGCCGCGGCACCGAAGCTTTCCCGCATCATCATGCTTGGCGGTCGTTCGGTTCCCGGCTTCATCGACCAGGCGATGTTCGATGAAGCCGCCGAACAGGTCAGCGAAGACGAAATCCATGCGGCGCGCCTCACTGTTCGCGTACGTGATACCGCGATGATTCTGTACACCTCCGGCACTTCGGCCAATCCCAAGGGCTGTCTACTAAGCCATGAAGCCGTGACGCGCGAGGCGAACAACCTGGCGCACTATCGCTGGGCCTTCCAGCCCGGCGAGCGAGCATGGTCGCCGCTGCCGCTTTTCCATATCGCCGCAATGCTCTGCATGCTCGGCGCGATGGAGGTAGGTGGTACCTTCATCGGACAGCCGCATTTCGACGCCGGAGAAAGCCTGCGCCAGATCGAGCAGGAGCGCGTGACGATGATGTTCCTCCCCTTCGTCACATTTCATCAGGCAATGATCGCGCATCCCGATTGGGAAACGTCAGATCTTTCCTCGGTCAGGCTCCAGAACAGCTGCTTTGCCTTCATGCCCGACCGGGTCGGTCAGGCATACCGGGAGAAGGCTCCCGGTATGTTGCAGGTGGGGACCATGGGCATGACGGAGGCTACAGGAATCGTGACCACCGGCGGCTACGGGATGGAGCCGGAAATGGGCTTCAGAAAGCTCGGTTATCCTCTTGCCGGCATCGAAATGAAAATCATCGACCCTGAAACAGGCTTGGAGAAAGCCGTCGACGAACGGGGCGAGATATTGATCCGCGGTTACAATCTGTTCGACGGATACTACAAAGATCCTGAGAAGACGGCCCAGGCGCTCGACAGCGAGGGCTGGTATCACAGCGCCGACATCGGCTCGATCGATGCGCACGGGCATGTGATGTTTCACGGCAGGTTCAAGGACATGCTCAAGGTGGGCGGCGAGAACGTCGCGGCGGCAGAAGTCGAAGCGGTCCTGGCCGCGCATCCGGCTGTTCGTCTTGCCCAGGTCGTTGGCCTGCCGGACGAGCGGCTGGCCGAAATCCCTGCAGCCTACATCGAGCGAGACGGCGACGTGATTGTCGAGCCGGAGGAATTGATCGCCTTTACCAAGGCGCGCCTTGCCTCGTTCAAGGTGCCCCGGCACATCCGGTTCATCGACGAATGGCCGATGTCGGCATCGAAGATACAGAAGTTCAAGCTGCGCAGCGCGTTGATGGACGAGCTTGGTCTCAAGGACTGATCAGGCGCTGCGCGCAAAGGGAGAATGGAATGCGTGTGGTCATTACTGGTGCAGCCAGCGGCATCGGCCGCGCCTGCGCTGAACTGCTGGCGGCGGGACAAGTGTTGCCCGGCCTGCACTCAATGCTCCTCGCCGACAGGGACGAGGCCAATCTTGGAGCAGTGACGGGCAAAATTGGGCCGGCGGCAGGGGGCTGCGTCGTCGATCTTGCCGAGCCCGACTGCGGCGATCGCATCGTCGAGGCTGCACTCGCCCACATGGGCGGTATCGATGCAGTCATCAGCAATGCGGGCATCATCATGGGTGGCGCTCTTGTCGACCAGCCACTTGCCGACTTCGACCGGATCTTCGCGGTAAACACTCGCTCCACCTGGCTGCTAGCAAAGGCCGCGCATCCGCACCTGCGAGCCAGCAAGGGTGCCTTCATTGCTACAGGTTCGATGTCGGGCACCCAGCCCACGCCGGGGCTCGGATTTTATTCGTGCAGCAAGGCGGCGCTTCTGATGCTGATCCGGCAACTCTGCATTGAGTGGGGTCCCGATGGCATCCGCTGCAATACCGTCTCTCCCGGTCCTACCTACACGCCGATGACGGCCGCCGGCTACGGTGACAAGACGCGCCGGGAAGAGCGGGAAGCCAGTATACCTTTGCGTAAACTCGGCCTGGCCGAGGATGTCGCCAACGCCATCCTGTTCCTCGCCAGTTCGCAGGCCAGCCACATCAGCGGTATCGATGTGCTTGTCGACGGCGGCATGAGCAACATGCTGATGCCGGCCAGCGGGGGCGGCACGGGCCAGCAAAGGCAACGCTGAAAATGGTGTCAGGCGGCCTTGTCATCCAGGAAACGCAGGTTCGCCTCACCCGCCGGGTCGGTCTGTCCATCGATCAGAAGCCTGGCTGTTGCCTCGAGATGGCTTCTGAGGAGAGCGACGGCCCGATCCGCATCCCTGGCAAGCGTGGCTTCGACGATTTCGGCATGCTCATGCACCAGATCCCGCTCGCCGGTTGCGAGCGGAACCGTGAGGTAGCGATATCGTTCGGATTGAGCGTAGAGCCATTCGCGCATGCGCAGCAACCATGGGCTGTCGCAAGCATCGACGAGGGCATGATGGAAGTCACCATGGGCCTCGGCGTAGTCCTCATTGAGCCGCTCCGGCATGTCGGGATCGCGTGTCGGCGTCTTGCTGAGACGGTGGGCAGCACTCACGATCGTCGATTCCCAATCGAGGCCGCCGCGTTCGATGGCGCGGCGAAGACACTGTCCCTCGATGTCACTCCTCACCATGACGAGGTCAGTCAGATCGGCGATGGAAATCGGCGCTGCCCGAAAGCCTCGCGCATCGTCAAGGACGACGAACCCTTCAGACGTCAGGCGCGACAAGGCCTCTCGGACTGCACCGAGACTGAACCCCAGGTTGTCCGACACGTCTTTGATGTTGATCCGCTCCCCCGGCACAAGGCGGCAGGTCAGGAGATTGTCCCGCAGCCGGCGATAGGCCTGCTCGGTGAGGCTGAGCTTTTTTGTCATCCCAGTCTCCATAGCAGCAACGAAATGCAAGGTAAACGCTAGAGGTATATTTGAGTACTTAGAATATATTTCAGATTGACGAGCCGACCGAGCCACCCCACGGTGCCCGAGTTTGGAAAAGGATCGAATCATGCGCTTGGCAAAAGTTTCGAAGGACGGTCGCATCGGCGTTGCGGTGGACACTGGCTCCGGCATCAAGGCGATTTTCGGCGACGCGGCACTCTACGATCTGGACGACCTTGTCGCTCAGGGCGGCGAAGCGCTCGCAAAGGCGGGCGGCAAAGTCCTGGCCCAGGGAGAGAGCGTCGCGCAAGACGACCTTGAATTTCTGCCTCCGCTCATCAAGGCGCCGAAAATCCTGTGCCTTGGTCTCAACTACAAGGATCACGCTGCCGAAGGCGGCTTTCAGGTTCCCGAATTCCCGACAGTTTTCGGACGGTTCAATTCGAGCCTGATCGGCCACGGCGCACCGATCATCAAGCCGGCCACATCGGACCAGCTCGATTACGAGGCTGAAATGGTCGCAATCGTCGGCAAGGGCGGAAAGAACATCGGAAAGGAAGACGCGCTGTCCCACATCGTCGCTTACTCGGTGTTCAATGACGGCTCCGTGCGCGACTATCAGCTCAAGACGCCGCAATGGACCGTGGGCAAGAATTTCGACGATACCGGTGCCTTCGGTCCATGGCTGGTCACGGCCGATGAACTGCCCGCGGGCGGCGCTGGGCTCAAGATCGAGACCAGGCTGAACGGGCAGGTGGTTCAGAGCGCCAATACCTCTGACATGGTCTTCGATGTTGTCGATACGGTGTCCTTGCTTTCCACATGCTTCACGCTGGAAGCAGGCGACGTGCTGGTCATGGGCACGCCGTCGGGCATCGGACTTGCCCGCAATCCTCCGCTCTTCATGAAGGACGGGGATGTGTGCGAAGTGGAGATCGAAAAAATCGGCTTGCTGGTCAATCCCATCAAGGCAGCGTGATTTCGGGCCGAGCGATGCGCCAGAACATCGCTCGGCCGCCATGGAGGACAGGATGAACGAGAAAAGCATCGCCAGTCGCCGCGCCAATGTACTTGGTGTCCATTCCATCGATCACTTTGCGGTGGAAGTGCCCGACCTCGACGAGGCACGACGCTTCTACACGCTCTTCGGTCTGGACGTGCGCGAGGCGGATGGCCGGCTCGAACTCTATGCGCAGGGTCATCCGCACAGGTGGGCAGTCCTCAGCCAGGCAGGCGATGCCAAGCGGCTGCGTTATCTCAGCTTCGGGATATTCGCGGATGAGGAGGAGACGTTTCGCGGCCACCTCAAGCGCGCCGGTGTGGAATTCATCCCGGCACCTGACAACGCAGAAGCCAAGGGTATCTGGTTCAGAGGGTTCGACGGCCTTCCCATCAACGTCCGCGTTGCGGAAAAGGCGACGCCCGCCGAAAAGAGCCGCTTCAGCTTCACGAGTTCAGAACCCGGCAAGTCCGGCGCGATTCCCAACAGCAAGGCACCCAAGGTCCACCCCCGGCGTCTTTCGCACTTTGCGATTTTCACCACCGACGTGAACGCCGCGATCGACTTTTATGAGCGGACGCTTGGCCTGCGGCTCTCCGACAAGAGCGAGCCCGCTGTTGCCTTTCTCCATGGTGTCCATGGGAGCGATCACCACTTGCTCGCACTCGTGCTCTCCGACCGCCGCGGTATGCATCACAACAGCTGGGACGTGGGTTCCGTCATGGAAGTGGGTCTCGGCGGCGCAAGCATGGCGCGCGCCGGCTACGGACCCAACTGGGGCCTCGGCCAGCACGTGCTGGGTGCGAACTACTTCTACTACGTACGCGATCCTTGGGGCAGCTTCAGCGAGTATTCCGCCGACATCGATTTCATTCCTGCGGATGTGGACTGGCCCTCGGCCAACCACGCCCCTGACGACAGCATGTTCCTTTGGGGGCCGGACCCATTCCCCGAATTTATCCAGAACACCGAACCAGCGGAGGCCTGATTGCCATGACCACATTCGTTCTTCTTCACGGCGGCGGCATGGGCGGCTGGACCTGGAAATACGTCCGGGAGATTCTCGAAGCGCAAGGGCACAAGGTCTACACACCGACCTTTACCGGCTTTGGCGAGCGCAGCCATCTCATCGGCCGCGATGTGGGCAACGAGACCCACGTGCGCGACATCGTCAACGTCTTCAAATTCGAAGATCTGCATGACGTCGTGCTGGTAGCGCACAGCTATGCAGGCACCGTGGCGCCGGGTATCATAGCAGAGGTGGGCGACCGCATCGCCAGCATCATCTACCTCGACGCCATTATCGCCCATTCGGGCGAGCGCATCGCCTCGCTGATGGGTTATGTACCCGAGGAACAAGTCGCACAGCTCGATGCATTGCTTGAAGCCGGCGAGGGACCGATCGGTTCGGGCGTCGACGAGATGCAGCGTGCGGCTGCCAAGGAGCATCCGCACCTCATGGATCCCGCACGGGAAAAGTGGCTGCTCGACAACCTTTCTGACCAGCCAATGAAGGCGACAGCGGGCGCCATCGCCAAGGGCAGCGAAACCATCGCAAGACCGGTGGACTATATCGCCGCCGCCGTGACCGTAATGACGGCGATGCACGAGCGCGCGCGCGCGCTCGGCTGGAACATTCACGAACATCCCGGCGACCATGCTCTGCTGGTGGGCGATCCCGAAGGCACCACCGGCCTGATCCTTAAAATCGCCGGATTGAAGGTAGACGCATGAACCCCGCAGAACTGTTCTCGGTGAAGGACCGCATCGCCGTCGTGACGGGCGGCTCCGGCGGCATTGGGCGCCATATAGCGACCGGCTTCGCGGCCGCCGGCGCCAAGGTCTATATCTGCGCGCGGACCGAGGCCAAAGTGCTCGATGCCGCCCGGGAAATCAGCACCTCGACCGGGGGTCAATGCATCGGGCTAACCGCTGATGTCTCATCCCTGGAGGGAGTGGACGCTCTCGTCGCCCGCGTGAGTGAAGCCGAGAATGCGCTTCATATCCTGGTCAACAATGCCGGTGCGATGGCCGAGGCGCCTATCGACGATTACAGCGAGCAGGACTGGGACCAGGTCATGGATCTCAACCTGAAGGCACCGTTCTTCCTGCTTCAGAAATTTCTCCCTCTACTGCGCGCCGGCGGGACAAAGGAACGGCCGGCATCCCTCATCAACATCGGCTCGGTAGGCGCTCTCAAGGTCGGTCCCAAGGAGAACTACGCCTACCAGGCATCCAAAGGTGCGATCCACTGGCTGGCGAAGGGTCTCGCCAAACGACTGGGCCGCGATAACATCACGGCCAATGTCATCGCGCCCGGCTTCTTCGAGACGGAGATGACCGTCATCACGTCCGACGAGATGAGAAAAATGGTCGAAGGCATGGTGCCGCGCGGGCGCACCGGTACTGCGGAAGACCTGGCGGGCGCTGCCATCTATCTGGCCTCTCGCGCCGGAGCCTACGTGACAGGATCGGTCATTCCGGTCGAAGGTGGATTGTCGATCTGATATGACTCAGCCCCATTTCATCGCCATCGGCGGCACCATGCGCGCCATGTCATCGACCGAACGCGCCCTGCGTAAAGCGCTAGCAATCGCGCAGGAGCGCGGCGCACGCACTACCATCCTTTCGGGCGAAGACATCAATTTCCCCCCGTATGCACCGGAAAATCAGGAGCGCTCCGACGCAGCACGGCGTTATATTGAACTGCTTCGGACCGCCGATGGCATCATCATCGGTTCGCCGGGCTATCACGGTGCGATATCGGGCTTCGTCAAGAACGCGCTCGATTATGTCGAGGATACGAACCGGGACAGTCGCTGCTACTTCGACGGCCTGCCGGTCGGCGCAATCGCCACGGCTGCTGGCTGGCAGGCTGCGGTTGGAACGCTCCAGCAGCTTCGCAGCATAACCCATGCCCTGCGCGGTTGGCCCACACCTCTCGGGGTTGCGATCAACACGGTCGGAACCGAGGGCGATCCCATCGAACAGGCGCCCGTCACCAGCCAGCTTACCATGATGGTAGACCAGATGTTTCGCTTCCACGCAGGGCCGACCCTATAGGACGATAGGTTCTGAGCGCACCGGATGGGTGCCAATTGGGGGCGCAAGAGAACAGGAAGTACAATGGATTTTTCGCTCACCGACGAGCAGCAGGCCTTCCGTGACGTGGTGCGCCGCTGGGTCGACGCAGAAGCCCCGAAGGACTGGATGCGCACGCTCGAAGCCGACGAGGAAAACTACCCTTACGCGCTTTGGGACAAGCTGGCAGAGCAAGGCTTTTTCGGCATCGGCATCCCGGAAGAATATGACGGGCTGGGCGGCGACGTCATGATGCAGATGATCTTCGCCCGCGAGTTTGCCCGCACGGCAGGGGGGCTGCTCTGGGTGTGGGGCCTTACCTCGTTCGGAGGCGCCAAGACGATCGGTGCGGTGGGAACCGAAGAGCAGAAGAACCGCTGGCTGAGGCCGATGGCCCAGGGCAAGCTTCGCGTCTCGCTGTCGATGACCGAACCCGATGGCGGAACCGATGTCCTGGGCGCGATGAAGACTTACGCGGACAAGGTCGAGGGTGGCTGGAAGCTGAAGGGGGCCAAGATGTGGACGACGGCCGCCAAGGCGGCTGACCGGCTTCTTGTCCTCGCGCGGACGGATCGCAATGTCGAAAAGAAGCATCACGGCCTCACGATGTTCTTCGTCGATGCCAAATCTCCCGGCATTACCTGCTCGCTACTGCCCAAGCTTGGCATGCGGGCGATGGGTTCGTGCGAAGTCCATTACGACGATGTCTTCGTCCCGGATGAGGACGTGCTCGGGGAACCGGGGCAGGCGTGGTACGCAATGCTGCCGACGCTCAACAACGAGCGTATCATGGTCGGCGCGCAGTGCCTCGGTGCGATAGACGGCGTACTTGAAGACGCGCTTGACTACATGAAGCAGCGCAAGGCGTTCGGGGGCATCATCGGCCGCTTTCAGATCCTTCAACACTACGTCGCGGATATCGCCACCTGGCAAAAAACGACCGAATTGCTGCTCAACAACGTCGCATGGATGCAAGCCAACGGCATGCCCTGCGGTGTCGAGGCGAACATGCTCAAGATGGTCGCCACTGAAAATGCAGTAAAAGCGGCCGATCTAGGCATCCAGATCCTGGGCGGCATGGGCTATTCCGCAGAGACGGACATGCAACGCTACTGGCGGGATCATCGGATCCTGAGAATGACGCCAATCAGCAACGAGATGGTTCGCAACACGATTGCCGAAAGCCTCGGGCTGCCCCGCTCTTTCTGAAGGAAATGGTCATGAGCGATCTCGACGATCTGCCCCCTGCCCCAGACGCTGCCGGCACCTCTCTTGACGGCAGCGCGATCTTCACGATCAGTGCCGAGGAAAACGCTGCGCTGTGCCGTTCGACCGGCATCGAGCCGGCGCCTGACGGCACTGCGCATCCGATCTACTACTACATCGCGACCCAGGTCGCGATGGGCAAGACGGTGGCCGGCGTATGCGAGGCCTGCGAATTCGACGTCGAGGACGGTCCGATGATGGGCTCGAGCGGCGTAACGTTCGACGCCCCTCTGAAGGTGGGCGAAAGCTACAGGGTCACCGGCGAAATCCTCGATCTCGTCCGCAAGCGCAGCCGCAAGCTCGGCGTCATGGACGTACTGACCTACCGGCTCCGTTTGCACCTGCTGGACGGCACCAAAGTGCTTGAAACCGACAACGTGTGGGTACTGCCCCGCAAGGAGTTTGCGGCATGACATACGACGTTGGAGACGAACTGCCTTCCTTCACCATCGAACGCGTCAGCTCCGATGCAATGAAGCAGTGGGCGGTCTTTCTCGCGGATCCCAATCCGATCCATCTCGACGTCGAAGTCGTGAAGGCGAAGGGCCTGGGCAACCGCGTCATCAACCAGGGGCCAATCAACGTGGCCTACATGATGAACATGCTCATGCGTGCCTTCCCCAAAGGCCGGATTTCGAAGATGGATTCGCGCTTTCTGGACAATGTCTATGGCGAGGATCGCGCTGTCGTCACCGGCAAGGTCACGGCGATCGATGGAAGCACGGTCACTTGCGAATTCAAGCTCGACGTGGACGGGCGCGGTACCGTCAATTCCGGCACAGCAACAATAGAAATCTGAAGATTCTCCAGGAGAGAGATTATGCCTAGCGGACCTTTTGCCCACGTTTGCATGGTCGTACGCGACCTCGACACCGCCATCGAGAACTGGACCAAGATCCTGCGCGTTCTCGACCCTGCATCGCTGGAAGAGCGTATCGTCAAGTACGACGAATTCTCGAGCGGTGCGGATGCAGGCATGCGGTGGGCCACTTTCGTCAACAATGGCGGAACGGAAATCCAGTTCATCCAGCCCTCTCCGGGAACGCCAATGGGCGACCGCCTCGAAAAGGTCGGCGAGCACGTGCATCACTTCTGCTTTGCTACGGACGACGTACCGGACGCGATGGAGAAGTTGGCCGCAGAAGGCATTCAGGTGCTTGGCGGCGGCAAGACCTACAACGACCCGGACATGACCTGGCAGAAATGGAGCTGGGTGGGCCCGAAAAGCACCCATGGCTGCCTTATCGAGGTCGCCTCGCCCTACGAGAGCAGGAACGACGGCAAGTGGCACCATGCGCCGGGCAAGTTCGCGTACCGCGGGCCAGGCGAACATCCTTCCTTTGCAGAACTGGTACCCCCGGTCGCGGCAGCGTGATCGGCAGACTTGCGCATGATCACCGCTTCCCAAACTACGTGGCCCGGTGACCATCTCGACATGGTAGCCGATGCCTTCGGCGACCCTGTTGCTCCTGCAGTGTGCTTCTTCCATGGCGGCGGCCAAAGCCGGCGCTCATGGACGCGTTCGGCACGGCGGACAGCGGAGGCCGGCTACTATGCACTTACGTTCGATTTGCGCGGGCATGGCGAGAGCGGCTGGGCGGCCGATGGCGACTATGAGCTGGAAGCCTACGGGCGCGATGTGGAAGCCATCGTCACCCGTCTCTCCAGGCCCGTTGCGCTGGTCGGCGCATCGCGAGGCGGCCAATCGGCACTGGTCGGCGGTTCGCGTCATCCCGATCTCGTCAGGCTCATCATGCTGGCGGACGTGGCGCCGCTGATCGTCGATGACGGCGTGGATGGCATTCGCGATTTCTTTCGCAGCAGCGACGCCGGCTTTGCGACGCTGGATGACGCAGCCGATGCTCTGCATCGCCATTTGGGCCAACCGCGCGTTGCCAATGTATCCGGGCTGGCCAAGTCGATGCGGAAGCAAGACGGCCGGCTGTTCTGGCATTGGGATCCGCGCACAACCGCACCCGAATTCCTGCATCCGCCTTCCGAACGCGCATCCCTGTTCGCAGCGGCCGGCAGGGTGAAATCACCCGTCGTGCTGGTGAAGGCGCAGCTCAGCGAACTTGTCTCGGACGAGAGCGTTCGCCATTTCAAAAGCCTCACACCGCAATTGGAGGTCGAAATCGCCGAGGGTGTCGGTCACATGTTCACCGGCGACCAGAACGATGCCTTCGCAGTTCGACTGCTGCGCCATCTGGCCGAGCATCTGCCTTTATGAACCGGGGAGCCGCAATAGTCATTGGCGGAACCGGCGGCCTCGGAAGCGAGATATGCAGGCAGCTTGCCTCTGACTGGAACGGAGTCGCCATTGGATATCGTTCCAGCCAGGAGCGAGCCCTCGCAGTCGCCAAAACAATGGGCGGAAACGGCGGCACCCTCGCGGTCCGCTGCGACCTTTCTGACAATGCTTCGATCCAGGAGGCCATGCGCAGCACCGTGGAGCGGTTCGGAGCAATCGGGACCGTCGTTTACGCCAGCGGCGTCGAAATTCCGCAGCCATTCGTCAGTCAGATCGTCGAACAGCAATGGCGCGAAGTCATCGAGATCGAACTGATGGGTTTCACCCGCGTGGTTGCCCATGCCCTGCCGCACTTCCGGACGCAGGGCTTCGGCAATTTCGTCGCGGTCGTATCGGTTGCCAATTACTGCTTCCCCCCTGGCGATGCGCTTTCATCGGTTCCCAAAGCCGGTATCGAGGCTCTTTGCCGGGCTGTTGCGAAAGAAGAAGGGCGATACGGCATCAGGGCGAACATGGTCGCACCAGGCATCATCGACGCAGGGCTTGGCGCCGAATTTCTTTCAACTCTCTACACACCGGACATCTGGGAATCCCAGCGCAAGCGGATCGCGCTCCAGAGCTTTGGCAGCGCAGGCGATATCGCCAACGCCGTGGCCTTCCTTGCGTCAGCGCGTGCAGGTTACGTGACGGGTCAGACCCTCATCGTCGACGGTGGCTTCAGCCTCTGAAACAGGATAGCAACCGTGTCCAAATTAACGCTGTCGATACCCGTTGCACCCGCGATCGAATTCGCGCAGCCACTCACGGTTGCCGCTACGCTGGCCCTGCCCGAAACCGTGCCTTCAGATGCTCTCGACCTGCTCGTCTGCCTACATGGCGCATCGTACAGTCGCTGGTACTGGGATGCATGGATTGACGGTCACCCCGGCTACAGCTTCATCGATTACTTCCTCTCCCAGGGAAAGGCCGTCCTCACCCTCGACGCACTGGGAATGGGGGATAGTTCCAAGCCACTCGATGAAGGACTGCTAAATCCCCTGCTCGGCGCGCAGGCGCACCATCAGGCGCTTGCAAACATCCTGTGCCGGATCGACGCTGGAGATTTCGGCGCCGAACTTGCAGCGAAGCGCAAACGGATCAGCGGCATCGGTCACTCCATGGGCGGAATGCTCACGATCATTCAGCAGGCCTCGTTTCGCAGCTTCGATCAGGTTGCGATCCTTGGGTTCACCAATATCAGCCTCGATCTGCCGGACGAAGTGCGTGCAGATCTCGAAAAGCGGGTCGAAGGCAGTGGTTACAGTCAAGCGGATCGGGGTTCGATGCGCGCGAGTTTCCACGCCCCTGACGTGCCTGAAGCCGTCATTGCCGCCGACGATTCCCGCGCCTCGGTCACGCCCAACAGCTACGGCCGCCTGGCGATAGTGCCCGGCGGCGTGGCGGATGAGGCAGCCGCGATCGATGTTCCCGTCTATCTGCATTTCGGGGACATTGACGTCAGTCCGGATCCGCTTCTTGAGCCGTCGTTCTACGGCAAGTCGCGCCGTATCAGCCTGATGCCGCTCGCTGGTTCTGCGCATTGCCATAACTTCGCCTCGACGCGCAGCGACAGCTGGGCGAAACTCAACGGCTGGATCGATGAGATGGCCAAGACGGGCGAATGAGACGCCAGCCGCTACTGGGAAACTCTCAGCGTTAAGGACGCCGATACCCCGAGGCACCCGAGAGCCCCACGTCAAACCCTTGGCGAGCTATGCCGCAAGTCCCGCTCTAAGATTGGGCCTTTTCACACCCCGACCGCCCGACAACGCAGGCGGCCGGGGCGTGCTCGATCACTTGTAGGGGTCGACTGGCTGAGGCACATCGATCACTTCGAGGTCCTTCAGCATCGAGAGCACGTCGGAGATCGAATAGATGTGGTCGATCTTGTCGCCGCGGAAACGCAGCCAGGAGAACCACAGGACGTTGAGTTCGTTTCCTGTCGGCTGAACACCCATGTAGGGACCGCCAGTGTGCTTGCCGTAGTGATGGCAGAGCACGCAGACCTCATCGTCGCCGCGACCCCATGCCTTCAAAGTCCGGTAAGTGCTGGGCGGGAACGTCTTGTAGAGGCCCTGCGGCGAGGTCTTCCAGATATGGTAGGTGCCAAGATCCGGCCGGTTCGGATTGTCATACGTCATGGTGTCGGTGTTGAAGAAGGCATCCATGCCGTCCCAATCGCCCCGATTGATGACTTCGTGCAGGTCCATCCATTGCGTGACCATGAAAGCCTGCCGCTCAGTCAGTCCGGCTGTGATTTCGGCCCGCTTCTCCTTGGACAGGACGAAATCGGCTTCAGTGAACGGGGCCAGGCCCATCAGTATTCTCCTTGCTTGATATCTGGCCCGCCCATCGCGCAGGCCGTAGCCCGTCATCCCGATCCCCGCACCTGCTGCCACCTACCCAACGAAAGGCGGCCAGGACGAACGCCCGTGCGATCGCACCATATCGAACGGAGGAGAGGCCATGACCCTGAGCATGCAGGAAATGTCCGACAGGTTTGAACTGCAGGACCTGATCGTGGGATATTGTTATGCCGTGGACAATCGCGATTGGGACGCGCTTGACGAGTTCTTCACGCAAGACGCGCTGATAGACTATTCAGAAATGGTGGGCGTGCGCGGCGGACTGACCGAGATCAAGCAATTCCTCGTGGAGGGGCTATCTCCCATTCTCGCCTACCAGCACGCAGTGTCGACCACAAAATACGCTATCGATGGCGATACCGCCCGGACCAAGACGGTATGCTACAATCCGATGACCGTCTCGCAGGGGCAATCGAGCGACACGCTCGTATTTGGCCTCTGGTATATTCACGATTTTATCCGGACCGAGCAGGGCTGGAAGATCAGCCGCCTTTACGAACAGAAATGCTACCGGATCAATGTCCCGGACTGGCTGGCTGAACAACTGCCGTCCTGAGTTCGCGCTCACTTTCCATCCTGAGACCCAAGGCGGTGACATGCGACGCCTATTCAATCATGCTTTCCTGGTGCTGCTGGGCGCAACAGGCGGTACCCTGACAGTCCTTGGCGCCCAGCTCGCCTTGCTGGGTGGATCGCCCTGGTATGTGCTGAGCGGCCTTGTCATGCTTGTCTGCGCAGTTCTGGGATGGCGGAGGGAAGCAAAGTCTGCGCTGCTCTATTGGGTATTTCTCTGTGTGAACTTATGCTGGGCGCTGTGGGAGTGCGGCCTCGATGGCTGGGCACTGGCGCCGCGGATCGCAATGCCGACTGTCATGGGTCTCTACATGCTGACAGGTTGGTACCGCCGGCATGTGGGCCAGCAGGCAGCCCTGCCCGGCGGCCGCCTACTTTGGCCTGGCCTCGCGGTAATCGGGATAGCCGGGATCGGGGCGGCGTTCTGGGCTGACCGCACACCTGCTGCCACAAGCACAGCTTGGGGACCGGCACCAGCAGCTTCGGAAGAAGGTGACTGGATTGCCTACGGCAACGACCGCGGAGGCTCGCGCTATTCACCGCTTGGTCAGATCACACCAGCAAACGTCGGCAATCTGAAACCCGTCTGGAGTTACCATACGGGCAAACTGACAAGCGGCAAGCAGGGCACGGCCTTTCAAACCAATCCCCTCAAGATCGGTGATCGCTTGTTCATTTGCGCGGGCAACAATGATGTAATCGCACTCGACCCTGAAACCGGCCGCCAGCTCTGGCGCCACTCGCCAAGGACAAACCTCGAAGGCGTTTACGGCCTTGTATGCCGCGGCGTGACATATTACCGCGTGCCCGGCGCGACGGGCACCTGCTCAGAACGTATCTATACCGCTACGCTGGATGCTCGGCTTTTGGCGCTCGATGCTGCCACGGGACAGTCCTGCGGCGCCTTCGGACAGAACGGCCAGGTGGATCTCACCAAGGGCCTTGGGTCCGTCGAAAAGGGCTATTACTTCGTCACTTCGCCCCCGGCGCTGGTTCGCGGACGGCTGGTCGTCGGCGGCTGGATCATCGACGGTCAGCGAACGCAGGAGCCTTCGGGCGTCATCCGCGCGTTCGATGCTGTTTCGGGCGAGTTTTCGTGGGCATTCGATATTGGCCGCCCGGACGATCACGGTTCACCGGAACCAGGCGCGACATTCACAAGAGGCACGCCGAATAGCTGGGCTCCGATGAGTTCCGATGAAGCTCTGGGGCTCGTCTATGTGCCAACCGGAAACGCAACGCCTGACTACTTCGGCGGCCACCGCACGGCGCTGGACGATCGCTACTCCAGCGCTGTTGTCGCACTTGACGCCCAGACAGGAGCAGTCCGCTGGTCGTTCCAGACGACACATCACGATCTTTGGGATTACGATGTTGCGGCGCAGCCTACTCTCTTCGACCTGCCCGGCGGCATCCATGGACTTGTACAACCCACAAAACGTGGGCAGATCTTCGTCCTGGACCGCATGACGGGTAAACCCCTACTGCCTGTAATGGAACGCGCTGTTCCCCGCGGAGCGGTCGCCGGTGAGCGACTATCTCCCACCCAGCCCTTTTCCGCCGCGATGCCAAGTTTCGGCGGCCCGGCTCCCACGGAAAAGAGCATGTGGGGGCTCACGCCGATCGATCAGGCATTGTGCCGCATCCGCTTTCGGCAAGCCCGTTTCGAAGGCGAAATGACACCCCTCTCGACAGACCGCTTCACGATTACGTGGCCTGGCTACCTTGGGGGGATCGACTGGGGCGGTGTCTCCGTCGATGTGAGACGCGGCCTCATGATCGTCAACAACAACCAGGTCGCCAACTACAACCGCCTCATTTCCCGAGCGGAGGCGGACCGGCGCGGCATCAAGCCGATGAATGCAGCGCACATGAGCAATGTGGGAGGTCCAGCGGCTCAACAGGGCGTGCCTTACGCCGCGCAAATCGCACCCTTTCTTTCGCCGCTCGCGATCCCGTGTCAGCAGCCGCCCTATGGCAGCATCAACGCCGTCGATCTCAGAACCGGCAAGCTGGTATGGTCCCGTACCTTGGGCTCATCGCGCGACAGCGGGCCGCTGGCTCTGCCTTCGCTCGTACCGATACCTATGGGGGTGCCGAACATTGGCGGGTCTCTAACGACTTCGAGCGGCCTCACCTTCATCGGCGCGACTCAGGAGCACGTATTTCGCGCCCTTGCGACGGAAAGTGGGCAGGTGTTGTGGAAAGCACGGTTGCCAGCCGGCGGCAATGCATCGCCGACCACGTATTGGTCCCGGCCCAGCGGACGCCAATTTGTCGTCATCGCGGCCGGCGGCCATGCAGCCATGCTGTCTGGAACGAGTGACGAATTGATCGCCTATGCTCTGCCGACGAAATGATGGGCCAGATAAATCGTAAAAAATAGGGGCGTGTCCCCGCAAGCTCCTATCCTTGGACGGGCAAGTCGCCCCGATTACGCACTATCGTCGCAAGTAACAAAAACGGGAGGATGGAGCATGCCGACATCAGGCAGCCTGACGAGAACATCGCCTGTCGCGGCCGATGACGAGCGCGCAATCCGCAATCTGCTGCTGCGCTACGCGACCGGCATCGATACCCGGGACTGGCCCTTGTTTCGCTCCTGCTTCGCGAATGACTGCGAAGTGGATTACGGCAGCTTCGGTCAATGGCGCGGACCGCGCGAGATCACCGAGTACATGGAATCCGCGCATCGCAATCTAGGCGCGACGCTTCACCGCATAACCAATATCGTGGTCGAGAGCCGCAATAGCGAGATTCTGGCCCGCAGTTATGTGGACGCTGTGCTGACCGACCCGGCACCGGGAGGCAGCGCGACCAGAGCGGCCGGATTCTATGACGACTGCCTGATCCGCACGGCAGAAGGCTGGCGGATATCCCGCCGGAAATTCACGATGGTCAGAGCGGGTTTTTGATGGCGACGAACCGGCAGGTCAGGTTGCGCTCTCGTCCGGCAGGCATTGCCCAGGCCGAGCATTTCGAAATCCGCAGCGCTCCGGTGGACCGTCCCGGTCCGGGCCAGATACTTGTACAAAATCACTATCTCTCGGTCGAGCCCGCCATGCGCGGCTGGATCGCCGACGTCGGTAACTACGGAGACCAGGTGGCCCTGGGCTCGGTCATGCGCAGCCTCGCCTCAGGCCGTATCATCGAATCGAACCACGAACATTTCCAAGTTGGCGAATACGTCGCAGGATGGTTCGGGTGGCAGGATTTCGCTTGCGTAGCGGCCGATCAAATCCTTCAGAAGACCAGCGAAAAAGAACTTCGCGCATCGCTTGGCATTTTGGGAATAAACGGCGTCACGGCCTATCTGGCCCTCACGCTTGTCGGGCAGCCGCGCGCCGGTGAAACCGTGCTGGTATCCACGGCCGCAGGCGCGGTTGGGTCCGCCGCGGGCCAGATTGCCAATATCCTTGGATGCCGCACGGTGGGTATTGCCGGGGGAGCAGACAAAGTGCGGCGCTGTGTCGAGGAGTTTGGATTCGAGGCTGCGATCGACTACCGCGGCCAGGACGTGGCCGCCACTTTGAGCCGCGTCGCGCCCCAGGGGATCCACGTCTATTTCGACAACGTCGCCGGCCCGATCAGCGACGCGGTAATGCCCCACCTCGCGCTCGGCGGCCGTGTCATCGTCTGCGGAACAGCGTCGCAGGACCGCTGGGCTCCCTGGCCCGATGGTCCGCGCGTGGAACGCCACCTTCTGGTCAAGCGGGCACGAATGGAAGGCTTCGTCGTCTTCGATCACATGGCCCGTTACGCCGCCGCAGTTGCGCAGCTGCGCGAGTGGACCGAGCAGGGCCGCCTGACGTGGCGCGAGGAAATACTCGACGGGATTGAGAGCTGTCCGGATGCCCTTGCGGGCCTTTACCGTGGGGAAAACCACGGCAAGCGGTTGATCCGGCTGAAAGAGACAGGAGCGCACGAGTGACGGTAATGAACGCCCTTGAAGGTAAGGTCGCCATTATAACCGGGGCATCGTCGGGGATAGGCGCGGCCACTGCGCGAGCGCTCGCCGAGGCGGGCGCGAGGACAGTGCTGGTCGCCCGCCGCGCCGAACGCCTTGCCTCACTGGCGGGCGAACTTGGCGAGCATGCCTGTGTCCATTCAGCCGACATGGCGGATCCCGACGCCGCTCGGGCTTTGCACGACTTCGTTCTGGCTAAGTTCGGGCGAGCCGACATTCTGGTCAATAATGCGGGCATTCTTCATGCGGCACCGATCGACGATTTCGATCTCGACCAGTTGCGACCGATGATGGCGCTCAATTACGAAGCGGTCGTTCGCACCAGTACTCTGTTTGCACGGACAATGAAATCGGCAGCCAGAGGCCAGATCATCAATATTTCGAGCATCGGCGCCAACATCGTTGCACCTGGTGTCGGTGTCTACGGCGGCCTGAAGCGAGCACTGGAGGGGTTCACCGATTGTTTGCGGGTCGAATTGGCCGGCACTGGAGTGAAAGTCGGTATCGTTTCGCCGGGCACGACCAGCACGGAAATATTCGAGGACATGAAGTCACGCGGACAGCCGGCCTGGGACAGTTTCATACCGCCGATGCAACCTGAGGATGTTGCGGATGCCGTGCGGTACATGGCGGCTCAGCCCGAGCGCACCAACCTCGCCCGGATTCAAGTGTTTGCCGCCTGTGACACGCATTAAGCGTTAATCCAGCGACCCGTAAGCTTCCAGCCGGAAGGGATTGACGCTCTCTCCCTTCCGCATCTTGCAAACCCACTGCGGGTCCATCAGTAGCGCCCTTCCCACCCCCACCAGATCAAACTCACCCTTCGCCAAGCGCTCCGCCACAAGCGAAAGATTGTTGGTCATCACGGTCGGCTGGGCGAACGACGATTGCAAATCGCGCGAGAGGCCGACGCCGCCCACCGCTATCGTTGGCCGGCCCGTAAGCCGTTTTACCCATCCCGCCAAGCTGAGATCGGAGCCGTCGAATGCGGGCGCCGAGAACACCCGGGTGCTGACGTCAAATAGGTCCACGCCCGCCTCGACAATCGGTGTCAGCAAGGATTCGAGCTCATCCGGGGTTTGCGCATTTCGCGCATCGTAATCCTGCAATTTCCACTGCGAGTACCGGAACATGATCGGAAAATCGGGCGCCGTCGCGGCCCTCACTGCCCGGACCAACTCTGCCGCAAGCCTGGCGCGGTCTGGGAGTGCGCCTCCCCACCGGTCCGTTCGCAGGTTTGTCTCTCCCCAGAGAAAGCTGTCGATCAGGTAGCCATGTGCACCGTGGAGGGCGATGCCATCGAAGCCTGCGGCTCTCGCATTTGCCGCGCTTCGTGCGAACCCGGCGATGATGTCGGCGATTTCGTTCTCTGTCAGCGGCGCGGTAGGCTCGCGAACCTGTTCGAGATATTCCGGGGGCACCATCGCCTTGTCGAGTGGGCCCCAGATGCCTGAGGGGCGCGCAGACGGCGCGTCGGGATGATAGCCGGTTCCCGGGACTCGGATGACGCCTTGGTGCCATAGCTGGGGAATGATCTTTCCCCCGGCCTCATGGACCCCGTCCACGACCGCGCGCCACCGCGCAAGCGCGGCCTCGCCATGCATGATCGGCGAGGCTCCGCCCCCCATTGTCTCCCTGCCGACGGCAGCAGGATGATCCACCCCGATGCCTTCCGTGACGATCAGACCTACTTCCGCTTCGGCACGGCGGCGGTAGTAGTCCGCCACACCCGCTGACGGAATCCCGTCAGGCGAGAAATTTCGCGTCATCGGCGCCATTACGAAGCGGTTGGGCAGCGCTAGCGGCCCGACTTCACATGGCCTGAAAAGAATTTCGGTGCCGCTTGCCATAGTGCCGTGGTTTCCCGTCCTGCCTGATTTCTGACACTGCTGCCTCTAGCCGCTCCGTCCTGAGACCTTCCCGGCGACAGGTTCGCCCAGAGGGCGAATCAGGATTCTTGTACCACCGACCGAGCCCTTATCAGGCGTCGACCACTGCGAGCGCGGCCTGCGGACATGCTTCGGCGCCTTCGCGTGCCAGCTCTTCCAGGCCGTCCGGCACGATTTCGTCGTCCACGTATACGATGCCGTTGGCGTCGAGTTTGTACACCGCGGGGCAGATCTCGGCGCAGACGCCGTATCCGCAGCATGCGGCCTTATCGATCACGACTTTCAGCTTCTGACTCATAGTCCTCTCCTTTTTTCGGATTATTACAGCTTGAACAGATTTCGTTCAATATGTATAACGCGATCAAACACGGATTTTCCAAGGAGAGGAAGATGCTGCACCACCCTGGGTTGACACTCAGCGACGGGACGACGCTCGACAATCTCATCGACCGCGAGATGAACGAAGTGTCGCTGCGTGTGATGAACGACAAGGAATTGTACGAGCTGGAGATGGAGCGCATCTTCGCGCGAACCTGGCTCCTGCTGGGCCATGAGTCCGAGATTCCCAAGGCCGGCGACTACGTCATGCGCGATATGGCCGAGGACAATGTCATCGTCTCGCGCGACCGTAGCGGCGAAATTCACGTCATGCTCAACGTGTGTCCGCATCGCGGAATGAAGGTCTGCACTGCCGAGGCGGGCAATGCCCATGCCCACCGCTGCATCTACCATGGCTGGGCCTTCCGACCCGATGGCAGCTTTATCGGCGCCCCGATCGAAAAGGAACAGATGCACGGCAACAAGCGCCAGAAGGAAGAACTCGGGCTCAAGAAGGCCCGCGTCCATCTGTACGGCGGCCTCATCTTCGCAACGTGGAACGAGGATCTTTCGTTCGACGATTACCTCGGCGACGCGAAGTTCTATCTCGATCAGCTGTTCTGCCGTACCGATAACGGCCTTGAAATGCTCGGCCCGCCGCAGCGCTTCGTGCTGCCCTGCAATTGGAAGATCCCTGGCGAACAGTCGGGATCCGACGGCTTCCATACTCTGACGCTGCACCGCTCGCTTATGGAAGGCGGGATCATGGGCGGTACTGCCGAATCGATCTACGATACGGCGCCCGGCATGTACGGTGTCGATATCTCGGTTCCGCAAGGCCATACCCTGCGCTGTCTGGAAGCGGCCCAAACCTTCAAGATGTTTGCGGATGTCAGTTTTGAAGGGAAGTCGACCGAAGAGCGCCTTCATCTACTTTCGCCGCCCGGCATCACCAAGGACCTGATCCCTCAGCTCTTCAAGAATCTGACGGAAGATCAGGTCAACCAGTTAGCGACGATCCCCCCGCAAGTCGGCGGCATGTTCCCCAACGTGCTGATCGCATTCATCTTTGCGCCTCGCACCGATGGCGGCGCGTCAGGCGCGCTGTCGCTGCACACCTATGTTCCCAAGGGGCCGGACAGGGTCGAATTCGTGAACTTCATTTTCGCGGAGAAGGACGCACCTGAGGACGTAAAGCGCGATATGTTGCAGAACGCCATCTGGTCGACCGGCACCTCCGGAACGATCGAGCAGGACGACGCCGATACCTGGCCGCAGATCATGCGCAATGCACGCGGCCACATGAGCAAGACCATCACGCTCAAGTACCAGGCGCTTCACGGCCACGAGCGGCCGGAAGGCTGGGTGGGAGGCGGCGATCTCTATCCCGGCTTCACCAAGGACGACACGCAGTGGGCCTGGTGGATGGCTTACTACAATCTGATGGCCGAAGCCTGAGACTGGGAGGATCACGACATGGTGAACTACGCCACGGCCGCAATCGACAAGACTGGAGTGATGCGCGGTCTTGTTTCCACCAAGCGGGTACCGCTCGGTTCGGAGGTCTACAACCGCATTCTGGAAACGCTCTATGACGAAGCGGCTGCGCTCGACGAGCGGCGCTTCGACGACTGGGTCGCCTTCCTTGCGGAGGATTTGATCTATACGGCACCGCTGCGTCTCACGCGAAATGGCCCCAACAAGGACCGTGACGTCGTACGGACGATGAAGCATTTCGACGAGAATTACGGGTCGATCCTCATGCGCACTGGTCGTCTCTCGAAGAGCGCCTGGGCAGAAGACCCGCCCTCGCGCACGCGGCGGTTCGTCACTAATGTGCGGATCGCCGAGAGCGATAAGACCGGCGAATATGAAGTGGTCAGCTACCTCTTCGTCGAGCGCAGCCGCTTCGACAATCCGGAGAACGAGACGCTTACCGCCGAGCGCCGGGACGTCTGGCGTCTTGTGGATGGCAACTACAAGCTGTCCGTAAGGGAGATCATTGTCGACCAATCCACGCTGGGAATGTCCAATCTTGCGATCTTCCTCTGATCGGACGGGCACGGTGACGTCATCCCCGCACATCGTCGTCATCGGGAGCGGCCTCGCCGGCTACGGCGTCCTGCGGGAGCTACGCAAGCTCGCGCCGCACGCCCGGTTGACCCTGGTGACGCAGGACGATGGCCACTTCTATTCCAAACCGGCGCTGTCCACCGCACTGGCCAAGGGCAAAATGCCCGACGCCCTGATTACCACGCCGGGTGAGAAAATGGCGGCTCAGCTCCGAATTGATCTGCGCGCAGGACGCCTCGTCGAGGCCATAGATCGGCAGGACAAGGCTGTACTGACAACTGGCGGGCCGATCTTCTACGACAAACTGATCCTCGCGCTTGGAGCAGATCCTGTGCGGCCGCCGATCGATGGCGACGCGGCCCACCGGGCTCTTGCGGTCAACAATCTCGACAATTACCGCGAGTTTCGCGAGCGGCTGCCCGCTGGCGGGCGAGTGCTGGTCATGGGCGGCGGACTTGTCGGAACTGAGTTTGCGAACGATCTTTCTGCCGCAGGCTATTTTCCGGTAGTCGTGGACATGCTGCTCCATCCTTTGGCTCAGCTGGTACCCAGCGGGGTCGGTGATCGAATCCGTGATGCGCTGGCTACCAAGGGCGTCGAATGGCACCTAGGCAGCAAGATCACGGCCATCCACAAGTCTCCAAGCGGGGTTCGCGCGCAGCTCGACAGCGGCATGGTCATTGAAGCCGTTGCGGTGCTTTCAGCGGTGGGTCTTCGCCCTCATGTCGCGCTGGCATGTGAGGCGGGGCTGGAGACCGGCCGGGGCATTACTGTCGACCAGACCGGGCGGACCTCCGATCCCGACATCTACGCTATCGGCGACTGCGCGGAATATCCGCAAGGCCTCGCAGCCTATGTAACACCGATCATGTCGGCAGCGCGCGCCATCGCTCCCAGTGCGCTCGGAACACCTACCAATATCCACTTTCCGCCGCTCTCGGTGCAGGTCAAGACCACAGCCTACCCGGTGGTGCTGCTTCCGGCTCCGATCGGCGTTGCCGGGCGGTGGGAGGAAGCGGCCAACGACGAGCGGGGGCTCAAGTACCTGTTCCGCGACAACGACAAGAACGTGCGGGGCTACGTTTTTACGCAGGACTATTGCCAGGAACGCATGGAAATGGACCGGGCGCTGGGCGAACAATTTGCAGGAGAAGCTGCTTGACTGGGTTGGTTCAGGGCAAGATCGCGATCGTCACGGGCGGGGCAAAAGGGCTGGGCTACGGCATCAGCCGCTGTCTGGCGCGTGAGGGCGCCGATATCCTCATTACCGGGCGCGACGGCGCGGCGGCGGAAGCGGTTGCGGCCGAGATAAGCCAGGAGTTCGGAACCCGCGCCATGGGCCTTTCGGCGGACATGGGAATCAAGGACGACGTCGAAGGCATGATCGAGCGGGTCGTCTCCGAGTTCGGAGGCCTCGACATCCTGATCAACAATGCCTCGCAGCTGTCTGCCAACGTGTTGCTGGAACAGAAGACCGATGAGATGCTCCAGCGCACTCTCGAGATCGGTACCTGGGGAACCTGGTGGGCCATGCGTGCCGCCTTCCCGCACATGAAGGCACGCGGCGGCGGCTCGATCGTCAATTTCTACTCGATCGACGCCCAGACGGGTGCATGGCTTCATGCCGACTACAACATGAACAAGGGGGCGATCCTGGGCCTGACCCGCACCGCTGCGGTTGAATGGGGCCGGTTCAACATCAGGACCAATGCGATCGCACCGACAGGGATGGGCCAGGTGTTCGCGCAGCTGGCAGAGGACGTGCCCGGCTTCCTTGAAATGGCAACAGCAAGTAATCCGCTCAAGCGCGCGGGCGATCCCGAGAAGGACATCGGACCGGTCGTGCTCTTCCTCGCTTCGGAAATGTCGCGTTTCGTCAATGGCGAGCTGATCAATGTCGATGGCGGTCAGCATCTGCCCGGCTATGTAAGCGTTCCGCACAACCTTGCCGAAATGGAAGCCCAAACATGAAACTGACGCCGCACACCGACTGGAGCGAAGTCGTCGCCACCGACAGCACGGGCAGCGTCCAGAAGATCATGGACGGTACACTGCGCGCGATCGCAACAATCGGCACGCGGCGACTGTCGATGAGTGACATCAGCGAAAGCAGCGGGGTGTCGCGCGGGACCCTCTATCGTCATTTCGCGTCCAAGGAAGAAGTGCTCGCGGCAGTCAGCGAATACATCTGCAGCAGTTTCGAAAAGGGCATTGTCGAGGCTGGCGAAGGCATTCCCGATCCGATCGAGCGGTTCCGTGCCGTCATGAAATTCTTCGGCCGTTTTACGATCGAGCGGTCGCCGGAACGGATCTTCGAAGTCGAACCTGCCTTTCACCTGAGTTTCCTGCGCAGCCATTTCGGCCGTCACAAGGCCGCCGTGCAACGCGCTCTCGAACCCGTGCTCGACTATTTCGAAGGACTGACCGGAAATACCATAGACCGGGACACATTCTGCGACACGCTCGTTCGCCTGCAGCTTAGCACGCTGATCATTCCGGCCACTGGTGAGTGGCTGGAACTCTGGAACGGTTCTCCCGATCGGCTGCACGAAATCGCAATGCAAATCGCCGGCCACCAAGCCGAAAATACGAGAGGATGATTTCATGGCAACAGTAGCAAAGCTCGAATCAGACACGCAATCCGGTTTCGCCGACAAGGCGGTGGCCGACGGCCTAGTGGAAAAGGCGCGCAGCCTGCGCGAATTCCTGCAAAAGGAAGCGCCTGAAGGGGAAAAGCGGCGCAGCCCAACCCCGGCCGTCGATCAAATGCTCAAGACGGAAGGTTTCCTGCGGCTTCTGCTGCCTCAACGCCTCGGCGGCTTCGGACTCTCGACCACCGACTTTTGCCGCGTCCAGATGGAAATCGCCAAGGGCGACCCCGCGGTCAGCTGGGTGATGCAGATCATCAACGGCACCAGCTGGATCACCAGTCTCGCGCCCGACGGTGTCCAGGACACGATTTTTGGCGAGGGCCCGCAGACCGTGTGCGGCGCCTACAACCCGCCGGGCAAGGCGCGCAAGGTGGACGGCGGCTGGATCATCAACGGTAAATGGCCCTACATGTCCGGCTCCCGCCAGTCGAAGTGGGCGCAACAGGGCGTGGTGCTTGAAGGCTACGACGGGCCGGTCGTTCCGGGCATCAGCATGTGTTATCTGCCGATGGACAGCATGACTATTGAGGACACCTGGTTCGTTTCGGGCATGCAGGGAACCGGGTCGGACACGGCGATAGCAAAGGACGTGTTCATTCCCGATGACCAGATGGTATTGATGGACGAACGCGCGGGCCAGATCGATCGGACCAAGCGTCATTTCGGCGCGCCTTCAGACCTCCTTCCTGCCGTTCCGGTGGTTCGCACGACCGGCATTGCCCAGCTCATTGGCGCAGTCGAGGGCATGCTGGAGATCGTTACGGCAGAATCGCCGAAGAAGCCCGTACTGACGACGACGATTTCGCCGCGCACCAATTCCGGTGCCTACATGCGCGACCTTGGTGAAGCGGCCGCCATGATCGACACGGCCAAGTTGATCCTGTTCAACCTCACAGCCAAGCTCGACCGAGTTGCGCAGGGTGAGGAGTTCACCCTCGCCGAGAAGGCAAAGCAGCGCTCCGGCGGTGCCCAGATGGTCGAACTCGTTCACAGTGCAAGTGAATCGCTGATGTTCCAGGCGGGTTCTTCCGGTTTTGCGCTGGACAAGCCGATCAACCGCTACTGGCGCGATATTTCGATGGCTCTCCGCCACATCCAGAATATCCCGACCATCGGCTACGAAATCTATGGCCGGAACCTTGCCGGAGCCGATCCGATCTCTCCGCCGGGTGCCTATTGATCCAAAATGCCGGGGCGATCGCGTGTTAGGCAGGCGATCGCCCCAGTGGCAGCATCCACAGCCCATTTAGAGAGGGACGGCCCATGGATGCTGCGCAGGGGTAGCAACAGAGACAACGAACGGCGATATCGTGACCGAGGCGAGCATCGGCTCTCTACCAGCTTACGTCGATCCCACAGCCCGGATCTTCGGCGACGTCATGCTGGAACAGGATTGCAGTCTGTGGCCTTACGCGGTCGTTCGGAGCGAGAGAGGTCATGTGCGCATCGGAAAATGCGCAAGTGTGCAAGATCACGCCATGATCCACATCGGCTGGAATGACCCGACCATCATCGGCGACTACTGTACAGTTGGACATCGTGCAGTCCTGCACGGATGCACGTTGGAGCCCGGCTGCCTCATCGGCATCGGTGCCACGATCATGGAGCGCTGCGTCATAGGCCACGGCTCGATTGTTGCTGCTCACAGCTTCTTGCCCGCCGGCACCATTATTCCGCCAAATTCCCTGGTAATGGGCACGCCCGGCCGAGTGACGCGCGTTCTTGACAAGCTGCACGGCAACATCATCGATGCGCTCCTCTATCGCGAGAACGCCCGCGCCTATGCGACCGGAAACCACCGCGTCTGGGAGATCGCGGAGATGGCGCTTCTGGCCGAAGAGGCCGAAGCTATCCTCGCACGCGAACATCGCCAATGGATCGAGCGTGGAATTCCCGGTTCCTACTCCACTGACGAGGAATGAGGATGACTGGCGCAACCACGCTCGAACACGACACGATGCTGAACCTCCTGTTTCGGGAAGCCCGCACGCATAACACCTGGCAAGATCGTCCGCTCAGCACGGAGACCATTCGGAACCTCTACGAACTCGCGAAGTGGGGCCCGACGACCGCGAACAGCAATCCGGCCCGATTTGTCTTCATCCGCTCGGCCGATGCCAAGGTCCGGCTCTTGCCTCACGTCAACGCCGGCAACCGAGACAAGGTCATGCAGGCTCCCTGCACTGTGATCGTAGCGGGTGACACACGGTTCTATGAATTCTACGGCAAGCTGTTTCCCGCAAGGGACATGCGGGCGACGTTTGAAGGCAATGACGCACTCGTCGCGCAGACTGTCGCCCGTTCCTCGACATTGCAAGGCGCCTATCTCATCATGGCCGCCCGCGCCCTGGGTCTCGATTGCGGTCCTATGTCGGGCTTCGATGCGGCCAGCCTCGATTCCGAATTCTTCCCGGATGGCCGCTGGAAAAGCAATTTCCTGTGCAACATCGGTCACGGCGATCCGGCAGGACTCCATCCCCGCAATCCCCGGCTGGACTTCGACGAAGCCTGCGTCGACCTTTAGGCTCGAAAGCCGTTTCCAAGGCGCTCTCCTGTCAGAAAGCAGCGACTGTCCTGGAAACGGCTCCGTCGCACCCTCACCAGACCAGCGGCAATTCCACTGGCTGGATCATGCCCAGATGACAACGCACCCGATGACCGGGCGCAAGGCGGAATTCCGGAATCCGCGCCAGGAACTCTTCCATCGCGATCCGCAATTCGCGGCGAGCCAGGTGCATGCCGACGCAGGTATGTATGCCGAAGCCGAAGCCGACGTGCCTCGGCCGCCGGTCCAACTTTACCTCGCAGGGATTTTCGAACTCGTCGGGGTCCCGCCCGGCGAGCGTTGTCGACATGGCGACCTTATCTCCCGGCCTGAACTGCACACCGCCTATCACCGCTTCCTTCTTGCAGGTACGAAACGTGGTGACCGCCCCGTATGCCCGCATCAATTCGTCGATGGCATGCGGGATCTGTGAAGGGTCGGCTCTCAAAATTGCCTGGTCTTCAACGTGTGTGCCGAGGTGGCGAAATTGTAGGCCCATGTTCGTGGAGACAGTGTCGAGCCCGCCGATAAATAGGTTGAACATGAAGCCGAGCAGTTCGTCCTGCGTCAGAGGACGTCCCTCTATCTCGCCCCGCACGCCGAATGAAATGAGATCGTCGCGCGGATTTGCGCGCCTGTCGGCAATCTCGCCGGCCAGATAGTCAAGCACACTGCGCGTGGCATCCGCGATCTTGGACAAATCGTGGTTATGCAAGAGGTTCATTTCCCATTCCATGAATTCGCTGACCCGGTCGAGCGGCAAACCCATCAGTTCCATGAAGACCTTGATCGGGAATTCGAATGCGAACTCGCCCATGAATTCGCACTGCCCGCGCTTGGCGAAGGTCTCGATGTACTCCACCGCATAGTGCCGAATCCTGTCTTCCAGCGCCGCCATGGCCTTGGGCGTGAAGGCCGGGTTCACCATCTGACGGAATGGGCCATGCGCCGGAGGGTCGAGTTCCGCCGGCGAATTGATCCACGCTCCACCGACCAGCTTCGAGAAAGGCGAAAAGTCGGTGGAAGAAAAGTGCTCTGTATCGAGATAGATTTCGCGAAGATGCGCCATGCGGCGTGGCACCCATGCTCCCGTTCCTCCGGGATAGGCATGGGCCGCGTAAATGATTTCGGGTCCGTCATGGATCCTCATGGCCAGATCGTCGAACGGATCTTTGTCCGTCGTCGTTCCGAAAATGAATGGAAAGTCCCGGCTCACCAAGGCTGGCGGCACGTGATCGGGGATCGGCTGCTCCGGAAACATCATCACTCCCACACTCCCTGTCGTTTGTCCCGCCCCATTTCCGGGGCCGGTCATTCCTGCACCTGTCGCTTAGAAGGATCGGGGCAACCCGAGGCTCTCGGCGATGCCATTTCGCACCATCTCGTTGGTGATCGGGCCGATCCGCCAGAGCCGGCTGTCCCGCCAGTATCGCTGCATGTCGGTCTCTGCGGAGTAGCCCATGCCGCCCAGGATCTGGATGCCGAGATCTGCGGCCGCGTTGGCATTCTCTGACGCGATGAGTTTCAGCATGTTCGCCTCAACGCCAACGTCTTCGCCTCGGCTCTGCTTGTCGGCGCAGAAATGCAGCATGAGTTCTGTGGTCTTCTGCATCGTGGCGATATCCGCCACATAGTGCTGCAGGCTCTGGAAACGGCCGATGATCCCGCCGAATGCCTTGCGCTGCTGCATGTAGGCGACAGCGTCTTCCAGTACGCCGTCGATGACGCCCAGGCAGAACGCGCCGACCATGATCCGCTCGTTGTTGAGCGTGGGCAGCAACATGTACCAGGCCTTGTCCGGCTCGCCGAGCACTTGTTCGTCTGCGACGAAAGCATCCTCGAAATGGATCGAGCAGCTCCCCATCGATCGCATGCCGAGCTTGGCGAGCGGGGTTATCGTCACTCCGGCAGTCTTGGCGGGAACCCAAAAAAGAGTCAGTCCCTGATGCTTTTTCTCCGGATTCCTGTCACTTCGTGCAATCACCAGAAGATAGTCGGCGACATGCGCAGATGAGGACCAGGTTTTCTCGCCGTTGAGCTTCCAGCCGCCATCGACGCGTTCCGCCGTTGTCGTCATCGCGCCAAGCAGGTCGGTACCGCCCCCCGGTTCCGTGAATGCGATGGCGGCCTTGAGCTGACCGGAAGCGATCAACGGCAGATACTTCTCCTTCTGCTCGGCAGATCCGTAGAGACCGATCGACTTCCCCCCAGCAAAACTGGTGATCCCCCAGATCCATGCCAGTCCACCCAGGGAACGCGCCAGTTCGCGGGCCAGCAGCATCTGCATCACCACGTCGCCGCCCTGCCCGCCGTATTCCTCGGGAATGCCGACGCCGTGAAAGCCCGCCTCAGTCAGCTTGTCCCAAAGGGCATAGGGGTAGGCATGCTCGTCCTTCTCGAGCGCTCGCGCCCACTCCTTGGGCACCTCGTTTTCGACCCAGCGATGCACGGTGTCGCGAAAGGAACGGTATTCGTCCTCGAGTTCGAAATCCATCTCAGGTATCTCTTTCGTATAGTGATATTTTCTGATTTTCAGCAACATTGTCGGACAGCTCGCACCCCTGTTCGGCCAGCGCGATCAGGCGAGTGGCGATGCGGTCGACACCAGCGAGCACTGCGGAGCGGTCGTTCGCCAGGAAGGCGGCAAGGATCGCTTCATGCTGGGAAAGCCCGAGAGGGCAAATCGTTTGAAGACCGTGCAGCAGGACAAACCTTGCAATCAGGGCTCTGCGGTCGAGCGTTGAGCGCAGCAGCTCCTGGTTGCTTGACGCCGCGATGAAGATCGTATGGAAATCCAGCCCAGCAGTGAGGGCGCCTGCGGAATCATCGCTCGCCAAACACGCTCGGTAGCGCGCAAGTGCGTGTTCGAGTTGAGCTACCTGCCCTGCGCCAACATGTGGCATGCCCCATATGTATCCAAGCCGCCACAGCTCGGACTGAACGCGAAGCAGGTCCCGCATGCTGCGAAAGTCAATGCGCGCAACCCGTTTCAGGCGGTGCACTTCAATCTCGACCAGCCCTTCGGCCTCTAGCGTGCCAAGTGCCTCGCGAACGGGCGTCGCGCTGACGTCCAGATGCGCCGCCAAACTCGTTTCGCGCAGCAGCGTACCGGGGGGCAAGGCTCCTGAAACGATGCTGCTGCGAAGGCGCTCAAGAACGGCCTGGCGGCGGGTCGGCGGCGTACTGACCGGCTCCGTGCCGAACAGGCTCGGGCCGGAAGGCACGTCTGGCGAAGGGAGGCGGCGATGCAATTCCATATTCTATAGAATTGCGGAGCCCCTGCATCTTCGCGCCTTTCCAAGGATAGGGTGCGTCTCATGGATTAGTGTCAAGCGGCCAGCTTGGCATCTTCATGATGCGAGCAGATCAGGGCCTGGCCGAAGATGATGGCACGACGAGAATTCAGAATCGATCACGTCAATCTGAAGCAACCGCCAGACATCGCAGAGCGCCTCGCGCACATCCATTCAAGAACAGGTCAACTGCATTTTCCGCGGAAACGCGCGGATTGCTGTAGCACTCTGCGCTTGCGGGCTCCAAAATGACCACATTGGTAAAGAAGATCGTTTGCATGAATTGGCGCGCGAGAAAATCTGCATCGCCCCCTGCCAGCGTCCGCCGATCAATCATCGCTTGGAAGTAGTCGTTCAGCCGGGCGGCTTCCTCGGTCCGAAGGATATCGAGGCAGCGTCCACTGATATCTGGATGTGTGATCGAAGCGCTCAGGAGCACCCGAATAAATTCGTAGAACGGCCTGGCGCCGAAGACCGGCCGGAGCATCTGGCGAATGTGCTGCTCGGCAAACGCGACAAGTACGTCACGAACCGGTTCATCACAGCGCAGCACAGACCGGGTACCTTCCGAAGCGGTTTTCGCAGCGTCGATCATGCATTCGGCGAACAATTCCACCTTGTCACCAAAGAGCTGATAGATCGCAACTTTCCCCACACCGGCAGCCTGCGCGATGTCGTCGATCGTCGCACCGGCATAACCGCGATCGAGGAAAATTTCGGTTGCTCGCCGGAGAATCCGTATACGTCGTTGAGGCGAGGCCGTTTCCACCGGGCAAGGATTAACACCTTTGCCGCAAGAATCCATATCAACGTCGGGCGGAATGGTAGTTTTCCGATGTTTTGGAACATTAACGACCTTGCAATGTCCCAGTCCTTTCAATCAACAAGGATGCTCCCTGCCTCCCGATAGGACGGAGCTTCCCCGTCAGCTTGTAACAAGCGCCATCCGCGCAATGAATCAAACTGACACGGGTTACCCGGGCAAGGATCATTCCAGCATGCGAACAGTAGAGCTTCCCCCGCTTGATCACGCCGAATTTGCACGCCGTTACGGCCCTTGGGCGGTGATCGCCGGAGCCTCGGAAGGAACCGGTGCAAGCTATGCAGAACAACTTGCGGCGATGGGCATCAACGTGGTCCTCGTTTCCCGCCGCAAGGAGGCCCTGGATCAACTGGGCGAACGGCTCGCCGGTTTGTACGGGATTGCGTTTCGCTCGGTGGTTGCCGATCTCACGCAATCGGGAACGGGCTCCCGGCTCGTCGAAGAGACACGTGATCTCGATATCGGACTCTTCGTTTCGAACGCCGGGGCCGACGGGGCCGGCAACAGTTTCCTTGGAGAGCCGGTTGATCGAGCGCTCAGCCTTCTGACCATGAATGCAGCCAATGTCGTCGAAGCCGTTCATGGCTTCGGCAACAGACTCGTCAAGCGGCGCAGCGGGGGGATCATAGTCATGTCTTCGGGAGCCGGACTTGGCGGCCAGCCCTGGCTGACTATGTACTCAGCGACGAAGGCTTTCGAGTTGAATTTCGTGGAATCGCTTTGGGCAGAGCTCGACGGACAAGGCGTAGATATCCTCGGAATTGCCGCCCCGATCATGGACACTCCGACCCTGCGCCGGGCGACCGAAGGGCTCGGGATGGACTATTCGACCGCCTACGATCCCGCAAACGTCTGTGCACTGGCCCTTGCAAGCCTGGGCAAGGAGCCCCTTGTGATCGTGCCCGACGGTCCGGATGAAGCGCAGATCCCGCGCATCCAGGCAGACCGAAAGACGCGCCTTCTTGCCCTCGCCGAATGGGGCAAGGCGTACACGGCTGCGGCGAACGGCTGATTTGCTAAGGGATAGCGGGAAATGATGGACGAGGTCGACGTCGTCGTTATCGGAGCCGGCCACAACGGCATGGCGGCCGCAGGCTATCTGGCGCGTGCGGGCAAGAAAGTCGTCGTCGTCGAGCGCCTTGCGAAAGTGGGCGGGATGACGAGCTCGGGCTACATGATTCCGGAAGCGCCTGAGCACTTGGTAACGCCCTGCGCCGTGGAACTGCTGTTTGCGCGCAAATCTGGCATCATCGAGGACTTCGATCTCCATAAATACGGCCTGCGGACTGTCGATCCTGATCCCACTTACGCCTACCTCCATCCCGATGGCAGCTCTATCGCCCTCTTCTATGACTATCGCCGCACGGCGGAAGACATCGCCCGCATCAACCGCAACGACGGCAAGGCCTATCTGGATTTCATGAAGACGTTGAACGTCATGATGGATATCGGATTTCCCATGATGATGGCCGAGCCCGGACGCCCCGACGTGCGGAATATGTCGAAGGTGATCAAAAGCGCGGTCCGCAACGTCCGGCTGAAAGACGAACTGGTGGCGATGTCCAAGGCGACCGCCGACCAGATCGCCTGCGAAAGGTTTGAAGACCCCGCAACAATCGCGCTGTTGCTGGGAATCGCCGCAGGCGCCGGTCCCATCGATGACGACGGAAATGCTGCCGCGTACATGATCTTCGCCGTCACGCATAAATACGGCACCGGTAAACCCATCGGCAGCCTCCAGTCGTTTTCGGACGCGCTTGCTCGCAGTATCGAAGCATCGGGCGCCTCGATCGAGCTCAATGCGCCGGTCGCGGAAATCATCGTCGACGACGGCGCGGCCAAAGGCGTGCGGCTGGAAAATGGCCGGATCATACGCGCCAAGATGGTGATCGCGACGTGCGATCCCAGAACGGCGATGCGCCTGACGACGCCGGGCGGCGTTTCACGCACATTGTTGCAACGTATCGAGCACGCCCCGTCGAACCGATCCAACGCCGCGCCGTTTCTCGCCAATGTCGCGATGTCCGGGCCGCTGCGGCTCAAGCGACATCAGGACATGCGCCATGACGATGCCGATCTCGACAAGGCTGTGGGGCTCATCGGAACGCCCGTCGAAGTGCGGCAGTCATTTGCCATGGCGCGACGCGGCGACATTCCCGAACGTCACGCGATGTCCCTCAGCCCGCTGTCCAATACTGATCCTTCACAGGCTCCGGCGGGCGGTTCGCTGGCCTACATCTACTTGCCCGGTGTTGCTGTGGATGCGCGCGAGGGCTGGAACCCGGAGCTGAAGGACCGAACGATGGCCTCGATCATAAGCCATCTTGGCGAGTTCTACGACGGGCTCGACACAGAGGTCGGGCGCTTCGTGGAAACCGCGCGCGAACGGGAAAAGCGGCTCAACGTCAGCAATGGGTGCGTCACCCACATAGATTTCGGTGCCCTGCGATCGGGGGTGCACCGTCCGGCTTCCGGTTTCGGCGGCCCCCGGCCGCCATTTCCCGGCTTTCTTATCGGCGGTGCAGGCGCTCATCCCGGCGGCGGTGTGTCCGGTATTGCAGGACGGATCGCCGCTACCCGCGCGCTACGAGCGCTTAAAAAAACAAGGTAGCCGGTGGTTTGAACTGACCCAAACCCACGCTGTCCCACACTCCGCCCACCTGTGATGGTGCGCACTTTGCGTTGGCCAGCGAAACTGAAACCTTGGCAAAGACTATCTCTGATTTGTCTCCGAATTAATGACTGCTGCGAGGGATATTACGTCGACATCTGATGAGGGCGATAGTCGTGAAATCCGTCTGATGGCCACCAAACTCGGGCAATCGGCTTCACAAAACGACGCGCAAGGGCGTAACTGGCTGGGTTCTCGCCAGGCAAGCAGCGTGACGAACTGCTTCAAGCTCATCTAGATACCCGGTCAAGCGGGCCTTACCGAGCTCGACGACGTGTTTACGCCCGGTGCATTGCAGCTCCCGAAAGTATTCTTCAGCCTCATGTCTGTCGAGCCTGGATAGTAGCATTGCCAGAAGGTGGCGCGTTGCGAATTGTGCTCCCTCGAACTCGAGAGCTGCGCGTTCCAAATTGTCTACTCGTTCTTCAACTTTTGAATGCATGCAAATCACCACATGACGCGTTTAATCGACGAATGATATTCGCGCGCGCCGCATCCATCTTCATGAGCCAGTGCGGCGGAGCTATTCCCCGAGGAGAATTTGACCGCTCCGCCGATGCGCTTGTATTGCCGCAAACAACTGGATTCATTTTTCCAAAACTGCTCATCAAATTTTCGGCGGAAACCAAGTATATCGCATCAGCCACGCCGTCATGCCGCCCATGGACGATATGACGGCGCAACTGATAGGTTCACCGCGACGATCGCGCAGCTTGTCGGCTTGCCCGGCTCATTCGCTATGGGGCGTGGAATAGGAGCCCAATCGCGGCTGCACCTGAAGGTCCCGCGGTACACGATCCGGACCAATCTGGCGGTCGATTTCCTCTTCGAACCAATAGAGGGCGCGCTCCTGATAACCCGTAACGATAGAAGACAATGCGCCGTTGCGCAGCGATTGCTGTATGCTGGAGAATAGGCAAAGGTCCTCTGACAGGATGTGTTCGGTGGCCTTTCGCATTTCGCCCCAATATTCCCTGTCGGCATCGTCATCCGTTGCCCATCCCATCTGGCGCACTTCCATGATCGACTTGTTCGGCCCGGCCGGCCAGAAGCATTGCAGATTGAAACCTACGGGATCGAGCGAGAAGAACGTGTTCGGAAAAGTGGGCAATGCGACCGTGTTCTCGAGAAAGACGTCGGCAATATCGTCAGGCTGCACAGGCGGCTTTTCGAAGAGCGAAACGCCGCCTTTCTTGCGCGTGCCAAAACGCATATGGCCACCGTCGTAAAGAGCTATCACGAAACTGCGGGAATCGAGGTGCGGTGCAAGCGTCTTTGGATGAACAGTATTGACGTGATAGATTTCGAGGAAATTGTGATAGGCGATTTTCCAGTTGCAATCCATTTCGACCGTGAACCGGTCCTTCACAACCATGCGTTCGAGGGGATATCCTTCGGTCAAGGCAACAAATTCGCCAAGAAATTCGCGCAAAGGACCCGCCGCGTCATCAAAATTGATAAAGATGAAGCCGCGATAAGTTTCGCAGCGCACTTCTGCCAATCCGTGGTCCGACTTTTCGAAACAGGCAAAATCGTGTTGGCTGGGCACCGCTTTCAAGGCACCGTCCAGCGCGTAACTCCAGGAGTGGTAAGGACAGACGAACCGCGAGGCCCGTCCTTCCTCCTCAAGCAGGAGGGGCGAACCGCGGTGCCGGCAGGTGTTGTGGAATGCGCGAATCCGGTCGTCCTTTCCGCGGGAAAGGATCACGGATCGATCGAGGTGCTGAAAGAGTCGGTAAGAACCGGGCTCTGGCAGCTCCGAAGCTATGCCGGCGAGCAACCACGCACGATCCCACAGCCCTTCTTTCTCGAGGGCCGCAAACCGGGGATCGGTGTAGCGTCCAGCCGGAATGGGCGGCAAGGCAGGAAAGTCGCTCGGGTGTTCGGTCCGGGCCAACTGATCGTCCATCGTCCGCTTGAGCAATTGCAATGCAGCTTCATGCATGGGCTGTCCTCCTGGGTATTCTCGTCTCCCGATGTGGGCAGGATGGCGGGGAGGTGCGAAAGCGAACCTGCAATCCGATAGGGTTCAGTGGCGGAAATCCGATCAGCACGGATCGAAGCAATAGGCGCAGATCTTGTTACCGTCGGGATCGAGCAAATAGGCGCCATAGGCGTGGGGGACCGCATTCCGCTGTCCCGGCCCCCCTGCATCGGTTCCGCCCGCCGCCAACCCGGCCGCATGAAACTGGTCGACCGCAAGCCTGCTGGGCGCCTTGAATCCCAAGGTCGCACCATTTGACGAAGTCGCGCGGCCTTCCAGGGGATGCAGAATGAGCAATTCCGGAACAGTGCGCCCATAGCAGAGACCTTGTTCCTGAAACGGCCCCAAATTGGCAATACCGAGCGGCAGCAGCGCAGCATCATAGAAGCAGGCTGCCCGCCCCAAGTCATTGGTGCCGAGGCACGCGTGGGTAAAAATGCCCATTTTCTTTCCCAAAAAGCACCTCAAGCAGGCGCTCTCGAATTACCGTCCGATGCAGTTGGCGAGGCCGCTTGGGGGCATCAGGCCATCCCAAATACACTCTAGCTTGAGCAGCGAAATATTGACGCGCTCAAGCGCCGGACGAAAAAGCCTCAGCCACCGCGCGCGTATCCATGTACTCCTTGCCCGAAACGATCTGACCATCTCGGATGATCAGAAGGTTATGGTACTCGTTGCGATAGACCCGGTCGGGAAAAACCATCTCGCCGCTCACTTCCACGGCAACTCGCTCACCTTCAGCGGTGATTCCAACAACGTTCGCCGTGCGCCGCTCAGCCGACAGCAATCCGCCCTTCACGCTGGCGATGAAATCCGCCCGTGTCATGTCGCCATGGCCCAATATCCACCATTGGCAATCGGGGTGCTGCAAAGCCTCGATTGTCTCGAGATCCCCTTCCTCCACAGCCCGCATATAACGCCGTACAATTGCCTTATTTTTCTCGATATCGCTCACCGCTTTTCTCCGCTGCCTTCACCAAGGTGCCGTTCGGAAATCTACACGTTCCGATATGACTTTCGTTGATCGTCCATTCCGCGTGGCTAGCTCCCTTTTCGGATCGACAGGAGCGCGAGATAGGAAACACTCTGCTGCGGATCAGCGGCCAGACGCGTGGCAAGCCTTGTTCTTAATTCTTCCATCAGGCGTTCCGGATCTCTGTTGCGGCCTATCTGGGCCAGGAAATTGGGGCCGTTCGCCGCGCACATCATCGACGCCCACTGAAAGCCGAATGCCTCCGCGTCCCCGGTTTCGCGGTAGGCATCCCAGAATGGATCTGGCGAGCGGACGCAAGACACGTGAACTACCGAGAGGTCAGGAAGGAGCCCTTGCTCGAACGGCGCCTTCAATTGCTCCAGGGAACGTCCCGCCGATGGAGAGGTCGCCATGAATGTATCGTCGTCATCGAGCAGGCCCTCGCGCCTCAAGTCGAGGAGCGTTGCCCAGAAGTGGCCAGCCATCCATTCGAAGCCATGTCGGTCGCCGCCACGCCCCATGAACTGGCACACCAGACGCCCTCCGACCCTCAATTCCCGCGACCGGGCCCGCAGGAAATTGAGTAAATCCTGGGCAAGCACGTCATCGACAGCTTCGCGCGCGAGCACGCTGCTGCTGTATACGGCCCAGCCGTGATCGGCGACATTGACGGGGTTGTGACTGAGCCAATGCAAGGCGTTGGACGACCACCCCAAGTCCACGCTGTCGGAGGGTAGAATCTGTTCGAAATAGGACCGGCCCACCGCCATCGGGAATACATCGCGCCGGCCCGCAAGGTAGCTGTCCGATTCGGTCGCAAGGAGCCCAAACAATGACGTGTAATCGTTGGATGGGAGATCGGTATGAATGATCTCCAGTGCTCGTTGGCCGTTGTGATCCCTCACAAGGTCAATGGCTGTGCCCATAGGAAGCAGCGAATTGCGCCCTTGCGAGGCGCCGTAGTCCACAATCCGAACCAAGCCTTGGGAATTCGCAGCGATAGTTCCCACTGCCTCCTCCCAGAGAGGAAGCGCCGAATGAAGATTGGCATGCTGCAAACCGGAATGCCGGTTGTAAGCACCTGCTCCTGCCATCGAGGCGATCGGTTGGCGCACTGGATCAGCCATAGAAAGCCTCCGCCAGCCGCACGCTGTATGTCCTGCTCTTTTCGGGCGAGAGGCCATAATGCGGAATTACGGGCGTAATCGCGTCTGCCGCCGCTGCGCGCCTAGCCACGCCGGCGCGCACCTCGTCTACATCGCCTACAACCGCGATGCTCTCCACCATCTCGTCCGGGCATGCGGCAGTCATCGCCGCTAGATCGCCTCGAGCAAATGCCGCCTGGATAGCGGAGGCTTCCTTGCCGAAGCCGATCTCCTCGAAATAGCGCAGATATTGCGGGGACTGGCTGTAATAGGCCACGGTCGCCCGGCAATCTTCGATGGCCTCTTTGCGATCCGGATCAATCGCCGTGAAGATCGAAAGGTTGAGCGAAAAATCTCCGCGCTCTCGTCCCGATTTGTCTAGCCCTGCCCGGATATTCGGAATGACCTCGCGTTCGATCCAGGCCTCGTTCCACAGAGGGTGGCCCAGCAGTCCATCGGCAATCTCGGCAGCCTGAAGGCAAGCCTTCTGAAATACTGCAGGAAGATAGATCGGAATCTCATTTCGCACCGGCGGCTGCAACAGGCGAAAGTGCGAAAGGTCTAGACTGTGGTAATCGCCCTTGAGCTGCGACAGTTCGCCGGTGTGGCCGAGAGCCACAATCTTGCGGATCATGCCCACAACTTCGCGCATGTGTGCAAGCGGCTTTCCATAGGTCGACCCGAACGATCCTTCCGTCTGGCTTTGCGCGCTGGAGCCAAGTCCCAGCACGACACGGCCGCCACTGATCAGATCGAGATCAACCGCGCTGCAAGCGGTCTCAAGCGGGCTGCGCACGAATGCCAAGGCGATGCCCGTCCCGAGTTTGAGTTTCTGCGTGGCAGGCGCGGCGGCCGCGAGGGTCGAAAACGGCGCCCCAAACATTTGGGGTGCCCAAACTCCCTCTACTCCGGCGGCTTCGTAGCTCCGCACCGCCGCGACCAGCTCCTCACCAGGCATTGGCGCGATTTGCGCCCAAACAGCTTTTCCTTTTGCCATGCTATCGCCTTTCAGAAGCCCTTGGTGTCGAAATAGTCGCGCCACGCCGTAATGTACGGGCCGTCCATCTCCAGTGCGCCCATCAGCCGCAGCGAAACGAGTTCCGCGCCGTCTGCTCCGTAAAAAATATCGCTGCGCTCCGTGAGGACGACGTTGCCATGAGCTGCGGCATGGTGAACAACGACTTCGCAGCGCTCGAAGGGAATGCGGGCCAGGAAACCCTCAACGAAGGCCATCGCTTCTTCGATTCCGACTGTCGTCGCCACGCCAACATTTTCCCAGCGCGTTACGGACGTGAATCGCTTCCTCATTGCCGAGATCATGTCTTGCGCGGTGCCGCCGCTTTCATCGAAAAATGCCAGCACTTCCTGCAACGGCCCCGCCATATTCGCCTCCCCGATCTGCAATCGGGGCACCATGGGGACTGATGGCAGGCAATGCCCCTGCCGAAAGATAGCCAGCCCGAGTTAGGGCCGGCGCCCTGGCCTCATCGCCTTGGGAAGATCGGAATCCGTCGTGCCTGGCATTGGCCGTTCGTTGCCCCCCAATCATTTGCCGCAACATGACGTCGCTTCGGCGACACTATGTCCTCGTGTTGAAAGTCATAGTTGCAGCATGCTGCACAGCTCTTCCTATAGTGCTGCGGCACAAGCGAACGGGAGTGCCGCAACCATGAGCGCCGTCGACGAACTGATCGCACTTGCACGATCAGCAGACCCATTCCGCAACGCCCCGGAACAGTTGGCCGAACTGCAGCTCGAAGCCGCACGAGAACGTTTTTCCGAGCGGCGCGGACAGATTGGTGTGCTGAACAAGCGCGCCAGAGAGGCAGGGATCGAAAGCATAGACGGGCTGTCCGATCTTGTGCCCCTTCTCTTCGCTCACACAAACTACAAAAGCTATCCGGAAGCCTTTGTCGACAACGGGCAATGGGCTCACATGAACCTATGGCTTGGCACCCTCGCAACCTATCCCACAGACAACATCGACGTGTCGGACGTGCGCGACATCGATGAGTGGTTGGACCGCGCACGTTTGGCCGGCCACCACGTATTTGCCTCGAGCGGAACATCTGGAAAATCCTCATTTCTGGATCAGTCGGACCAGGACCGGGACATCAGCGTCACGGCCTGTCTGCATGCCGCTGACCTGTCCACGCCCAGCTACGTCGCCGATCACTCGCGCTCGGTCTTCACGATGATGCCGGAGCGCGGCACCCATAAGATGATCGATTTCTGCAACCGCCACTTTCCTCGCTGGGCAGCGCCCGGCGAACTGCACCGATTGAGCGAGGATCCGATCCGTGCGTTCGATGCTATGAGGCCTGCGCAATTGAGGCGTTTGTTGGCAGCAGGCAAGATCGGCCCAGGCGAGATCGCAGCCTACGAAGCCGAACTTGAGGTCCGCCGCATCAAGCGTGCAGCCGAGTTCGAGACCTGGATCGACTTGTTGGAAGACCGCCGGCACAGTCCCCTTTACATCGGCGTAATGTACGGCGTTGCCTGGCAGATCGTAGAAACGCTGCGAAAGCGCGGGATAAAGAACGGAGATTTCCACCCCGACACTCTGATGAGCTTCGGGGGAGGCACGAAGGGCGCTGCGGTCCCAGCAGACTACCGGGAACAAATCCAGCAATTCTTCGGCGTCACGCCCGACCGGATTACCAGTTCTTATGCAATGGTGGAGATGAGCGGCTTCTGCGCCAAGATCCAGCCGACCGAGTCTTATGCGGTACCCCCGTGGATCGTCCCCTTGGTTCTCGACAAGTCCGGCGAACATCTGCTCGGCACGACCGGTGACATGGGCCTCGTCGAGGGGCGTATGGCATTTTTCGACATCCTCGCCGATGCGCGTTGGGGCGGCGTGATTTCCGGCGACAAGGTGCAGGTGGAGTTCGGATCGGGCCTTGAAGGGGTTAAGACACCGGTGATCCACGCGGTAGCTCGTTATGCCGATCTCGAAGAGGGCGAGGACAAACTCAGCTGCGCGGGATCCATCGACTCCTACGTCCGCGGGTCGATCTCGTCTCCCCCGACTTTCGCGGCTTGAACGAGGAAACAGTCATGCGACCGGAAAGCATGTCCAACGAGCCGAGGCTGCTGATAGCGCACGTCATAAAGGGAGAAGTACAGCTCGACGCTGCAGTCGAGCATCGCTCCCGAGCGAGCGCGAGCCCGGTGATGAGCCCTGCACTGGATCTCGACGCGCTGATTTGGCCCAGACGCGACCCCGGACCTGCGTTCGAAACGCCGCTGGCGGAAATCGTCGATTTCCTCGTCGAGGTCGGCAAGGCACTCGATTTCGATAAAAATGCCCATCTACAGGAAGCGGCAGCCCTCAATCTTCACTGCAATAGTCTTGGCGCGCGGATTCTGGAAAACTGCTACAGGGACATCGGTTGGTTCTTCACGCGCGAGGCCGTCGAAGCCGAGGCGGAGCAATCTCTCGGTTGGCTCGGCGCGAATGACGGCTGGATTAGACGTGATATCCAGGGCCAAGCCTTCGACATCCGGGCGTTTCCGCCGCGCATGGTCCATATTCTTGCCGGAAATGCCCCCATCGTGCCGCCAGTGACGATCGTGCGCGGGGCTATCAGCAAGGGCGTTCATTTGCTGAAGATGCCCTCGAACGACATGTTCACTGCCACGGCACTTCTGCGCACGATGGCTGATGTCGGGCCCAATCACCCGGTGACACGCTCGTTCTCGGCGGCCTATTGGCGCGGCGGCGATACCGCGATCGAGGAACACATCTTCAGATCCCAGTATTTCGACAAGCTGGCAGTGTGGGGAGGCGAAGCGGCCGTTCGCCATGCAATGAAATATGCAGCTGCCGGTTTCGAGATCGTATCCTTCGACCCCAAGATCTCGATTTCGCTGATCGGCAAGGAGGCTTTCGCAGGATTGCCTATAGCCGAGATCGCCCGGCGCAGCGCGGCCGATATCATCGCTTTCAATCAGGACGCATGTAGCTGCGCTCGCTTCCAGTTCGTCGAGGGATCCTTACCGCAAGTTGATGCCTATTGTGAGGCTCTCGTAGCCGAGATGGGCAAGGATGTTCGGTATGGGAATGGACAAGGCGGACCACGTCCTCCCGAGGCATTGTTGGACGAACTCGATATGCTCGGCAATCTCGAGCCGATTTACCGTGTGTTCGGACAACCCGACGGCACCGGAATGGTTGTTCGATCAAGCGATCCGGTCGCATTCAATCCCGGTGGCAAGCTTGTCAACGTGGTCGCCGTCTCCAGCCTAGCGGAGGCGATTGCCCATGTCTCCGTGGCCACCCAGTCGGTCGGCGTCTATCCGCCCGGCCGCATCACGCAGTTGCGCGACGGGCTGTCGTCGGCCGGCGCGCAACGCATCGTCGGCCTTGGCAACATCAATAGCGGAAAGTTCGGCGGCCTGCCGCACGACGGGGGATGGCCCGTCCATCGCATGATGCATTGGGTCGTGACCGAAGCAGAGAGAGCCAACACAGCCATGAACCGCACGCATACAGGACCGCTTTCGCTCGATACCTACCGGCTGCTTGGCCGTTCGGGCTTACGAGTTTCGCCTTTGGCTCTGGGTACAATGACATTCGGCGAGGAATGGGGCGCTGGCGAAGAGGAATCCCGACGCATTTTCGATGCCTACGTCGATCAGGGCGGCAATTTCATCGACACTGCAGGATATTACGCAGGCGGCGTTTCGGAAGATTTGACGGGCAAATTCGCCGAGGCAAAGCGCGACAGACTGGTTCTCTCCACCAAATACTCCCTGACGCGATCGGTTGGAGATCCCAATGCTGCCGGAAACAGCCGGCGCAACATGATGCAGACCGTTGAGACGAGCCTGCGCCGGCTTCGCACCGATCGCATCGATCTGCTATTTCTCCATGTCTGGGACGATAGCACCCCCGCAGACGAAATCATGCGCGCCTTTGATGACTTGGTGACCCAGGGCAAGGTTCTTTATCTGGGTCTGTCCGATACGCCCGCCTGGCAGATGGCGCGATTGCAGACGATGGCCGACCTGCGCGGCTGGACCCAGTTCGCAGCGTTGCAAGCCGAATACAATCTTGTGGAGCGTACCGCCGAGCGGGATCTCATTCCTGCTGCAAAAGCACTCGGCATTGGCGTGATGCCGTGGTCTCCTCTTGCCAGCGGCTTGCTGTCCGGCAAATACGCGGCCCGGAGCAACGGAGAGGGTCAGGACACTGGAGGACGCGGCGCCATGTTGGCCGCTGCGGGCAAGCTGGACGCTCGTACGTTGGCCATTGCTGACGCCGTTCAGGCAGTCGCCGACGACGTCGGCGCTACTTCGGCACAAGCGGCCATCGCTTGGACTTTGGCGAACCCGGCCGTAGTCTCGCCGTTGCTGGGTGCACGAACGATGCGGCAATATGAGGACAATGTAGCCGCTCTCGGCGTTTCGCTGGATCTGCACCATCTCGATCGATTGGAAGCGGCCAGTTTCACTCCGAAAGGCTTCCCGCACGAATTCCTGGCAACGGACTTCATTCGCCACGGATTGACCGCCGGCACCAAAGTGCGACCCCGAGCAAGCTGATGGAGTGCTGGCTCAGGTTGCCCGGATTAGCCGTCCGGGGCGTGCGCCGGTATCGACGCCATCCCGACGAGTGATGACGCCGCTAACCATCGTCGCACGATATCCGGACGCATGTTGCGCCAAGCGGCGACCGCCTCCCGGCAAATCATGAACGACGTACGGGGCGTGAAGCCTGAGGGCTGCATGGTCGATCAGGTTGATGTCGGCCTTCAGCCCTTGTGCCAGCCGCCCCCTGTCGTGCAGACCGAGAAAGGCGGCATTATCAGCGCTAAGCGCCTTGACAGCAGCCGCGACGGAAAGTCGCTCACCGGCGCGGTCGCGTGCCCAGTAGGCGAGCATTGTCGTTGGATAACTGGCATCGCAAATAATACCGTAGTGCGCTCCTCCATCTCCCAGGCCGATTATGCTGCAAGGATCCTTCATCATGGCGAGCACCGGATCGAGAGAGCACTGCGCATAGTTTGAGAAAGGCATCAGGATTAAGGATTTCCCTTCCTGTTCCAGCATCAGTTCGTAGGCGAGTTCGGCCGGTTCGATTCCACGTCGTTTTGCAAGAGATGCAATGCTGGAATCGGGCGACGGCTCGTAGTCCGGTTCATCACCGAGCGGAAAGAGATTATCCCATGTTCGCAGCAGTGCGTGGAGCGGCGTAGGCGTTTCATCGGGCTCTTCCGCCACAAGTCGTTCGCGAAAGCGTGAATCGCGCATGAGCCTTACTTTTTCAGGTAATGGCAGATCCTCGAGCGCCCGATAGGTCCGGCAATAACTGAAGGCGTTTGCCGAAGTGGAAAGGCCGCACAATGCTCCCATGAGCCGGGGAAAGACCTGAGCCAGGATCGGTGCCGCTCCGCTACGGTTATGTTCCAGCAGCGCGTCCATCGTCTGCCGCCAGCCATCGGGATTTCCGGCCCACTGGGCCAGCGAATACGTCACTGGCCTGCCGGAAGCGCAAGCCATTCGCTTCATCAGATCGATGTCGCCCGACCAGTCTGCAGTGTCGAGGTTAGGGATCATTTGAATGACCCCTCGTCCACTCTCTCCCACAGCCCGGGCGAGTGCTTCCAACTCTTCGCACGCGGCCTGGAAGGAGGGAATGAAGGCTCCGTCCCCGCGACGATGGACGAGCGAGCGCGAGGTTGCAAACCCCAGTGCGCCGGCATCCATGGCCTCGCTGACAAGCTCGGAGAGACGGACGATATCCGCAGGCGTCGCCGCTTCTCGGTCCAGGCCGCGCTGGCCCATCGCATAGACGCGCAAGGGAGAGTGGGGAATGTATGCGCCGACGTCTACGTCCCACCCACAGTTGCCTAGCGCTTCAAGATACTCCGGAAAAGTCTCCCAGTTCCACGGCAAACCCGTGGCCATGACAGCCTCGGGGATATCCTCAACACCCTCCATGACATTGACGAGTGCTTCTCGGTCGCCCGCGCGGCATGGCGCAAAGCCAACCCCGCAATTGCCTATGACTACACTTGTGACGCCGTGTTCGGCGGACGGCACCAAACTGTCCGACCAAGTCACTTGGCCATCGTAGTGCGTATGGATGTCAATGAAGCCCGGCGTCACGAGGAGACCATTGGCATCGATCTCTTCTCGGGCTCGCTCCAGGTTCGCCCCGATGGCAGATATGCGGCCGTCGAGGACAGCAATATCTGCCACGAATGGATTCCCGCCGGTCCCGTCGACGATCGTGCCGCCTCGGATGATCAAATCTGCGTCGGGCATGGCTCAATCCTTCAATCCGCCAACGAGGCCAAGAGTTCACCCGGTGCATGTTCCTCGGTCACCCACTTCACCATCCGGCGGACCGGCTCGATCGCATCCTGCCGCTCCATGTTATGCTGCATGGTCGCAGCGCCCCCCAACGACACGATCCGTTGAACTCCCTGATAAGCCAAGCGATCGCGCAGCGCCTCTTTGAGACTTTCCGGGAAAATCCCAATCGTCTGAGTGTAGGCGTTCACGGAATTGATCGCAGTATCCGTGGTATCGACCGGGACGATATTGCCCACGCGGCATGCCAGTGTCCGAGAGAAATCAACTGGGTAGTCATCCTGGCTGACGATCACCGCGCCTTCATTAGATCGCCCGCCGAAAACCCGGTACTCTTCATCGTTAAGGCGAACGCCATCAATTTCCGACTTGAGTGCTGTGTCGAATGCCTTGTGAGGCGTACTGAGATGATCGGGCAATCGCTGGAGAGCCTCGAAGGTGAGTTCGCCCAGGCGGTTGGCGTTGCGCAGTCCGACATCATCTGTCCCGCTTTCGACGTAGATGACGCGCGCCGAAACGCAGCCCTCCTGGTTCTGTGCGCCAATATCCAGAGCGAGGCGACGCGCCACCTGTTTCATGGTTGCGTCGTCGGCAAAGGCTTCCCTTCCGATGATCGTTCCGGAGAGCTTGGGGTCCTGCGTTATGAGATCGATGCCTGGCTGGAGGTAGCGCGTGATGTGCTTCACTGAATCGAAACCGCCCCAGGCAACGATTTTCTCGATGCCCCGCGGATCATAGATCACCGGTTCAACCAGCTCATCGCCGCCTTTCCAATAGGCGACGGATATGTGTCTGGACAATGGATGCTCCGGCGCCATCTCGGCCATAGTCCGGACGATCGCCGCTGCCGTCAGCGGATCGTTCGACGGCAACTTTATAATCGCATCAGATCGCGTCAACGCGTTGCGGATTACTGTCAATATCGACACGATAGGTGCATTGCCGGCTATGACATGGACAGCTCGTGCCCCGAAAGCGCGCGTGCGCGCGGAAAGGCCAGGGAAAATGCTCGGTCCTTGGTCAACCCAGCCTTCCAGATAATCGACGCCGCACGAACGCTCCATCATTCGTCGCATCTCCCCGCGATCAAACGTCGCGCCCATATGCTGGAAGTGGCGGCGCAGGATGCTTTCGGACAGTCCAGACGTCAGGCAGGACAGACGAAATGCCTGCTGAAGATGGCGGTTCCGTCCGATGTCCAATCGTTCACCCAGCGCGACCAGGAAATCGAGGATTTCTTCGAACCGCAGCGAATAGAGATCGGCCATCGCCGACGGCGTGCGTAGCGGCAAGTCCGCTACGTATTTTGCCAAATCCGGGGCACGAAAGGATACGCCTCCCCGGCGTCCACCATAGAGGACATCACCATCATCGATGATTTGCCCTCGGATAATGAGAGGAACGCGGAAGTCATCGTTCATCAGCTTTCTCACATCGATAGTTCGGCAAGGAATTCCAGCGCCCTGTCATGAGCTTCGGGTGCGCCGGCGCAGACTACGCGGTCATCGCCGCCCTCCTTCTCGCTGTAACGGCGAACCGGCGGGATGATGTGCACCCCAGTACGGCCGCAGGAACAGGGCGTCTGCCAGCCTGAGAGCGTGATTTCGTCGCCCGTGACAAGCCCCGCCCAATAGGTATTGGGCATCAGGTCAAACGAAGCGTATCGTCCGGTCTGGCCATCCTTGCGCGGCAGGGGCTTACCCGTGGCCGGATCGAGCAGAAACGGGATTTGGATCGGTGGGATGTGATAGTGGCCCTGCTCGCACATCATGCACAGCCCCATCAATTCCGAGGTGGCATACATTTCGTAGATCGTGTCGAATCCAAGGAATTCGAGCACGCGCTCGCGCCAATTGTCCGGAAGCTCCTTGCCCTTGTTTCCCCCTCCGGTCAGCAACACGCTGCCTTTACCGAAAACGTTCGTGAGACCACGTTTCAGCCCCTCTTCCGCCCAATCGTAAAGGATTGCCCACATAGCCGTGGCATAGACATCCTTGCCGCCGAAACGACGCTGCGCCTCGGCAAAGAAATGTTTGAGGTCTTCCGGTCTTCGGCGTTCGAGCTCGAGCAGAGCCTCCCGGCGTTCCGCCAGCGCAGGAGAAATAGCGAGGGCACCAGCCTCGCCCCTCGCCTCAGCGGCCCTCAGCCGCCCACCGAGCGAAGCAATATCCGCGCTGAAGCGGGATTCTGGATAGAGAAAAAGGGCATTTTCCTCACCCTTGGCATAGAGTTCGATTTGGATGCCATTCCCTCGCTGCGTCGCAGCCGCCCCGTAGCGATAGCCCGGGATGATGATCGGCATTCCGTCCTTCAGGATGTCCGGGCCGCGCTCCGGCCACCAATCGCGGATGATTATCGCGGAGTGGATAATGGTCTCTCGCCACTGCGCCTTGCTGCGCGGTACGAAGCTTAGCTTGCCGGTGGTGCCCGAAGTATGCTGCACGGTCAGGTCGGTCGCGGCATCCAGCAGATCGATCCAGTCATCGATAGTCTCTATTCCCGACGCATCGACATGAGAGATATCGCTCGTCGTAAGGCCCGAAAGCCACTTGGTCAGCTTGTCGAAGCGGCCTCGCTCAAGATAGCTTATCGGGTAGGACTTATAGACGGTGTGTGGGAATAACAGCGGCGCCAGGTCATCGATCGTTTCGATCGTCTCGATCCCCTGTTCTCGGGCCAACCGGTCGAGAACGGAAAGACCCGGCCGGAGCTGTGCGAAGCGCTTGCGCGCGCCCGCAAGATGGAGCCTGTCAATTTCCTCCTGCTCAAGCGTAAATGCCAGATCATAGGGCGCATCATGAAAGCTTGTCGGGTCTTCGATGAGGCGGTCGAGGTACGTAGTCATGATGCGAATCCGTCCTGTTTCGATGACGAATTCTGGCTCTCCATTGGGGCTCACGACAACGAAGAACGGTGCCGCGTTCGCGCCAAACTATTGTCAGGAGGTCATGTCGAATGACGGTGTGCAACTGATTGAGCGCTCGCGATATTCGCGTGGCGTCAGGCCGGTTGCCCGCCGGAAAGCCGCCGAAAAAGCGGCCGGGCTCTGAAAACCGCAATTACCGGCGATAACCTTGATCATCATCGCATCGTCGCGAAGTTGCTCCTGAGCCCGGGCGATACGGCGCTTGGCGATATAGCCGGTTAACGTCTCTCCCGTGGTCGCGCGAAAGGTACGGATGAGATGTCTCGGACTGGTGCGAATTTCGGCGGCGAGGCAGGATACCGAGAGGTCGGTGCCCAAGTCCGCTTCGATCCTGTCTCTCACTCGCTGCAATCGCCAAACCGGCATTTGTCCGGATCCGGCATCCCGTGGAGATCCCGATTTCTGGAAATGGCGGCACAGCTCGACCACAAGGAGGAGCGCCATGCTCTCTAGCAGAATAGCCTGACCGAATCCCGGATGCCGCAATTCATTCGCCAACCGGGCTAGGCCCTGCCTTATCGACACGCTCTGAACATCGAGACAAGGAGCCAGATCAGCAAGCTGTTCATCTTCGAACAGTTCCTCGGCGCGCTCGTTAGCGAACGTCAGGCAAAGAAGGCTATGTTCGCCAGGCTCACTCCACGTCGCAAATTCGCCGCCCTTTGGGAGAAACACGACGTTTCCCGGAGGATCGGCTAATTCGTTGGCGGTCCTGAAAAATCGCGAGTTTGGGCAACGCGGGCCGAGCGAAAAATCAAGGTAGTATGAATTCGGCTCGTACAGAGCGCGACTGCCCTCATTCCAACCGAAATGGCGGATGTCCGCAAAAATGCCATTGATTTCGATTTCGCGTTCAATGCGGAAATGAGACGCCGTGTGAGGTGCGCACATCGGCAAATCGCCTCGATCCGCAATGCCCATGTTCGGCCTCCTCGTCAGCCGAATTGTTCCGCTCGTCGATGGAACCAATCCGGTCTTCGATGTCATGCGCCGAGCAGGCCCTCCTCCGACCCGCCCGGCGCCCGCGTTTCAAAGCAAGGGGCCTTGAAACGCTATAACTCTATTCCTGGTCACCTTGCGGCGAACCTCCATATACCGCAACCTTCCTTCGGATAGGGCGCCTGAGCGCCCTGACAGCGGAGGCGAACATTTCAAACGGACTTGGTCAGTTCCGGCACGGCGCTGAACAGATCCGCCACGAGGCCGACGTCGGCGACCTGGAAGATCGGGGCGTCCTCGTCCTTGTTGATGGCGATGATGGTCTTGGAGTCCTTCATGCCCGCAAGGTGCTGGATCGCGCCCGAGATGCCGACGGCGATGTAGACTTCGGGAGCCACGATCTTGCCGGTCTGGCCGACTTGATAGTCGTTCGGCACATAGCCCGCGTCCACCGCAGCGCGCGAGGCGCCGACGGCAGCGCCGAGCTTGTCGGCGAGCGGCATGATGTACTGTTCGAACGTCTCCGAATCCTTCAGCGCGCGGCCGCCCGAGACGATCACCTTGGCGCTGGTCAGTTCCGGACGTTCGGACTTCGCGAGTTCGGCACCCACGAAGCTCGAAAGGCCGGCGTCACCGGCACCTGCGACGTCTTCGATGGCAGCCGAACCGCCCTCGGCAGCGGCCTTCTCGAAGGCCGTGCCGCGCACGGTGATCACCAGCTTGGCATCGCTCGATTCGACGGTGGCGATGGCGTTGCCGGCGTAGATCGGACGGGTGAAGGTCTTCTCGCCTTCGACCGAGAGGATGTCCGACAGCTGCATCACGTCGAGCAGCGCGGCAACGCGCGGGGCGACGTTCTTGCCGGTGGTGGTGGCGGGCGCCAGGAACGCGTCGTGGTGGCCCATCAGTTCCACGATCAGCGGCGCGACGTTTTCGGCCAGCGCATGTTCGTAGGCGGCGTTGTCGGCCACGTGGACCTTGGCGACGCCGGCGATCTTCGCGGCAGCCTCGGCAGCGGCACGGCAGCCAGCGCCTGCGACCAGCAGGTGAACTTCACCCAGCTTGGCGGCAGCAGTGACGGTGTGGAGCGTTGCGTCCTTGACCGACGCGTTGTCGTGTTCGACCCAAACGAGCGTCTTCATTAGGCGACTCCCAGTTCCTTGAGCTTGGCTACCAGCGCATCGACGTCGGCAACCTTGACCCCGGCCGAGCGCACGGGCGGCTCCGAGACCTTGAGGGTCTTGAGGCGCGGAGCGATGTCGACGCCGTAATCGGCGGCGGTCTTCACATCGAGCGGCTTCTTCTTCGCCTTCATGATGTTCGGCAGCGAAGCATAGCGCGGCTCGTTGAGGCGCAGGTCGGTGGTGACGATCGCGGGCAGCGAAAGCTTCACGGTCTCCAGACCGCCATCGACTTCGCGGGTCACGGCAACGTGATCACCGTCGATCTCGACCTTGCTGGCAAACGTGCCCTGCGGGCGGCCGGTGAGGGCTGCGAGCATCTGGCCGGTCTGGTTCGAATCGTCGTCGATCGCCTGCTTGCCGAGGATCACGAGGCCCGGATTCTCTTCGGCAACGATCGCCTTGAGGATCTTGGCGACGGCCAGCGGCTCGACTTCGGCATCGGTCTCGATGAGGATCGCACGATCTGCACCCATGGCGAGTGCGGTGCGCAGCGTATCCTGCGCCTTGGCCGGGCCGACCGAGACGGCCACGATCTCTTCAGCCTTGCCCGCTTCCTTGATGCGGATAGCTTCTTCGACCGCGATCTCGTCGAACGGATTCATGCTCATCTTGACGTTGGCCAGGTCAACGCCCGTGCCGTCCGCCTTTACGCGCGGCTTCACGTTGTAATCGATCACCCGCTTAACGGGGACGAGGATCTTCATCGAACTCACTCCATTTCCAGAATGATCGCGTCCACTGCAAGGCTTTCGCCTGCCTTGGCGTTGACCGCCTTCACCACGCCCGATTTCTCGGCGCGCAGGATGTTTTCCATCTTCATCGCCTCGACAACGGCAAGCGGCTGTCCAGCCTCAACCTTGTCACCCTCGCCCACGTGGAGCGCGACGAGCAGGCCCGGCATCGGGCAGATCAGGTACTTCGAGAGATCCGGCGGGATCTTTTCGATCATGTGCTTGTTGAGCGAGGCGATGTGGCTCGGGAGGATCAGCACGTCGTGGATCGCCCCGCGCGTGGTCATCTTCAGGCCCGTGCGGGTCGGCGCGACACGGATGCCGATGGCCTCGCCGTCGATCTCGGCATCGATCAGGCGATCACCCGGCGTATATTCCATCGCGAGATCGACGGAGATGCCGTTCACCGTCACGTCCTCATCGTCGATGACGACTTCGTACGGCGCCTTGTCAACGAGGACGGTCCATTCCGACGGCGGCGCCAGACGGCGCGAAGCGAGCTGCCCGTCGACCCGGCGCGCACGGTCTGCCCGCGCGGTAGCGACGAAGGCGGCAACGGCAGCCAGCTTGCCCTTTAGTTCTTCCGACGCAGGCGCGCCGGTGAAGCCTTCGGGATATTCCTCGGCGATGAAGCCCGTGGTCAGCTCGCCCGAGCGGAAGCGCGGGTGCTGCATGATGGCCGAGACGAAATCGATGTTGTGGCCAAGGCCCTCGATCTCGAACAGGTCGAGCGCGGCAACCTGCTTGTCCGCCGCTTCGTCGCGGGTCTCGCCCCAGGTGATCAGCTTGGCGATCATCGGGTCGTAGAACATCGAGACTTCGCCGCCTTCATAGACGCCGTCATCGACACGCACGCCGTCGATCCCGCGGCGGCCGTTTGCGGAGCCGTCGTCGTCCCAGCCATCAACCGGCGGCTGATAGCGCACGAGGCGACCGGTCGAGGGCAGGAAGCCGCGATAGGGGTCTTCGGCATAGACGCGGTTTTCGATGGCCCAGCCGTCGATCTTCACGTCGGCCTGCGTCATCTCCAGCTTTTCGCCGGCGGCGACGCGGATCATCTGCTCGACCAGATCGACACCGGTGATCGCTTCGGTGACCGGGTGTTCGACCTGAAGGCGGGTGTTCATTTCCAGGAAGTAGAAGCTCTCGCCCGTCGGATCGGCGCCCGAGACGATCAGTTCCACCGTACCGGCCGAATAGTAGCCCACCGCGCGCGACAAGGCGACGCACTGCTCGCCCATGGCCTTGCGCATCTTTTCGGTGACGAAGGGCGACGGCGCTTCCTCGACCACCTTCTGGTGGCGACGCTGGATCGAGCATTCGCGCTCGTTCAGGTAGAGGATGTTGCCGTGCTTATCGCCCAGGATCTGGATCTCGATATGGCGCGGGTTGAGGATGAACTTCTCGATGAAGACGCGGTCGTCGCCGAAGGAGTTCAGGCCCTCGCGCTTCACGCTCTCGAAGCCCTCGCGCACGTCCTTTTCGTCGTAGGCAAGGCGCATGCCCTTGCCGCCGCCGCCGGCCGAGGCCTTCATCATCACCGGATAGCCGATCTCGTTCGAGATGCGCACGGCGTGCTCGGTGTCCTCGATCTCGCCGACGAAGCCGGGCACGACATTGACGCCGGCCTGCTTGGCAAGCTTCTTGGACTCGATCTTGTCACCCATCGCGGCGATAGCGCCAACGGGAGGGCCGATGAACTCGATGCCTTCTGCGGCCAGCGCCTCTGCGAAGGAGGTACGCTCGGACAGGAAGCCATAGCCCGGATGGACGGCTTCGGCGCCGGTCTGCTTGCAGGCCTGGATGATCTTATCGGCAATCAGGTACGACTGCGCGGCAGGCGCGGGGCCGATGTGGACGGCCTCATCGGCCATCTGCACGAACGGTGCGCGGGCATCGGCGTCCGAATAGACGGCCACCGTCTGAATGCCCATGCGGCGCGCGGTCTTGATCACGCGGCAGGCAATCTCGCCCCGGTTTGCGATGAGGATTTTCTTGAACATCAGATATCCGTTTTCCAGGTATTCGTACCGAATGGTTTGCGGAGATTTTCTGCAAACTCTCCTGCTGTTGGATCGTTCATGCTACTTCCAGCGAAGAACCGAGCGGCGGCATGTTGTGGCCAAGCAGGCGCAGTACGTCGGCAGCACTCTCAACCACGTTCGTACCGGGGCCGTAGATGCCCTGAACGCCGGCATTGCGCAGGAATTCATAGTCCTGCGGCGGGATGACGCCGCCGGCGATCACCTTGATGTCGCTGCGGCCGGCTGCGCGCAGTTTCTGGATCAGTTCGGGGATCAGCGTCTTGTGACCGGCGGCCAGCGAGGACGCGCCGACCACGTCGACCGCGCTCTCCAGCGCCAGCACCACGGTTTCTTCCGGAGTCTGGAACAGCGGGCCGGAAACGACGTCGAAGCCCATGTCCCCGAAAGCGGAGGCGATCACGTTCGCACCGCGATCATGACCGTCCTGACCCATCTTGGCGACCAGCACCTTGGGCTTGCGGCCAAGGCGACGCTCCACCGCCTGCACGCCATCCAGCACCTGCTGCCAGCGGCTGTCGCCCTCGTAAGGCGCGGCATAGACGCCCTTCACCGGGGTCGGCTGAGTGCCATAGCGCTGGAAGCTGTCTTCCATGGCCGAGCTGATCTCGCCCAGCGTCGCACGGGCGCGTGCGCATTCGACGGCGAGCGCGAGCAGGTTGTTCTCGATGCTGGCAGGCGCGGCGGCACCGTCGCGCAGGGCCTTGAGCGCGGCCTGGCAGGCAGCCTCGTCACGGTCAGCCTTCATCTTGTTGATGCGGGCGATCTGGCCTTCGCGGACCTTGGCGTTGTCCACTTCCAGCGTTTCCAGCAGGTCTTCGCTGGCAAGGCGGTACTTGTTGACGCCGACGATCACATCGTCGCCCCGGTCCACACGGGCCTGACGGGCGGCGGCAGCGGTCTCGATCATCGCCTTGGGCCAGCCAGCGGCGACAGCCTTGGCCATGCCGCCTTCGGCCTGCACGCGCTCGATGATCTCCCAGGCCTGGTCGACCAGCTGCTGCGTCAGCGATTCGATGTAATAGGACCCACCCAAAGGATCGACGACATTGCACATGCCGGTCTCTTCCTGGATGATGATTTGCGTGTTGCGGGCGATGCGGGCCGAGAAGTCGGTCGGCAGCGCAATCGCCTCGTCCAGCGCGTTGGTGTGCAGCGACTGGGTGCCGCCCAGCATCGAGGCCATCGCCTCGATCGTGGTGCGGATGACGTTGTTGTAGGGATCCTGCTCCTGCAGCGAAACCCCCGAAGTCTGGCAGTGCGTGCGCAGCATCTTCGACCGTTCGTCCTTGGCGCCAAGCTCCGTCATCACCCGGTGCCACAGCACGCGCGCGGCGCGCAGCTTGGCCACTTCCATGAAGAAGTTCATACCAATGGCGAAGAAGAACGACAGGCGGCCCGCGAATTTGTCGATATCGAGGCCCGATGCCACGCCGTACTTCACGTATTCCGCGCCGTCGGCGATGGTGAAGGCCAGTTCCTGCACCTGCGTCGCGCCGGCTTCCTGCATGTGATAGCCGGAAATCGAGATCGAGTTGAACTTCGGCATCTCGCGGCTGGTGTAGCCGAAGATGTCCGAGATGATCCGCATCGAAGGCTCTGGCGGGTAGATGTAGGTGTTGCGGACCATGAACTCCTTGAGGATGTCGTTCTGGATGGTCCCGTCGAGCAGCTTGCGATCGACGCCCTGCTCTTCGCCGGCAACGATGAAGAAGGCCAGGATCGGAATCACCGCGCCGTTCATCGTCATCGAGACCGACATCTTGTCGAGCGGAATACCGTCGAACAGGATCTTCATATCCTCGACGGAATCGATGGCGACGCCGGCCTTGCCCACGTCACCCACGACGCGCGGATGATCGCTGTCGTAACCACGATGGGTGGCAAGATCGAAGGCGACCGAAAGGCCCTTCTGACCTGCCGCAAGGTTGCGGCGATAGAAGGCGTTCGATTCCTCGGCAGTGGAGAAGCCCGCGTACTGGCGGATGGTCCAGGGACGGCCGGCATACATCGAGGCGCGCACACCGCGCGTGAACGGCGCGAAGCCGGGAAGGCCGGGATCGACGGTCACGTCCTCGGCAGTGTAGAGCGGCTTTACCGCGATACCCTCGGGCGTGTTCCAGGTCAGGTCCTTGCCCTTGACCTCCTTGTCGGCGGCTGCCTTCCAGTCGTTGATGTTCGGTCCCTCGGTCATCGCACTACCCTTGCAGCTTCGTCATCCTGAACTCGTTTCAGGATCCATTCCTCGCCCTCTCACCGTCGTCGCCCGGAGGCGAAATGGATCCTGAAACGAGTTCAGGATGACGGTGGAGCTTGGGCGACGGCTTCTATTCAATGCGCCTCTTTGGGCGTTTCCATGATCTCGGTGAGCTGACCGCCCATGTCCTTGGGGTGGACGAAGAAGATCAGCGTCCCATGCGCGCCCATGCGCGGCTCACCCAGCACCCGCTTGCCAAGGCCTTCGAACCACGCCTTGGCGGCGTGAATGTCCGGCACTTCGTAGCAGATGTGGTGCTGGCCCCCGAGCGGGTTCTTCTCCAGCCACTTGCCCACGGCCGAATCCGGCGTAGTGGGCTGAAGCAGCTCGATCTGCGTGCCTGCTGTGCCGTCTTCACCGGGTGTGTTGACGAAGCAGACCCGCACTTGCTGGCTTTCCAGCACGAACGGCTCGGTAATATCGGTGGCGCCCATCACGTCGCGATAGAACGCGATCGAGGCGTCGAGATCCGGCGTGGCGACGCCGATATGGTTGAGACGACCCAGCTTCATTTAGCAAAAACCTTCAGTTGGGACATTAGCATCATACTTCCAACGAGGACCGGCAGAGCTGACATCAAGACCAGCACCGCTCGAAACAGCTTCGGCCGTTCGTTTTCTGTCAGCCAATGTTCTACCCCGCTCCGTCCAATCTGCAGCCTCAACCGGCCGAAGCGTCGCATTTCCCATACCGTCAGCCAACAGAACACCGTCAGGACAGCAAGGAAGAGCAACGCCTCCGTCACAGGCTCAGGCCATGTTCTCAAGCACGAGAGCGATGCCCTGCCCGCCGCCGATGCACATGGTGACAAGGCCGTACTTCCCGCCCGTGCGCTTCAGCTCGTACATGCACTTGATGGCGAGCATCGTACCGGTCGCGCCGACCGGGTGGCCGATGGAAACGCCCGAACCGTTGGGGTTCACCTTCTCCGGATCGAAGCCCAGCACCTTGGAAACGGCGGCAGCCTGCGCGGCAAAAGCCTCGTTGCTCTCGATCACGTCGATCTGGTCGAGCGACAGTCCGGCGCGCTTCAGTGCCACCGGCACCGCCTTGATCGGACCTTCGCCCATGTAGGCAGGCTCAACGCCGGCGTGGCCCCAGGCAACGATCTTGGCCATCGGCTTCAAGCCGCGCTTCTCGACTTCCGAAGCCGTAGCCAGCACCACGGCGGCAGCGCCGTCGTTGATGCCCGAGGCATTGCCCGCCGTAACCGTGCCGTCCTTCTTGAACGCCGGACGCATCGCGCCGAGCGTCTCGACCGTGGTGTCCGCGCGAACATGTTCATCGGTATCGAAGACGGTGACGCCCTTGCGGGTCTTCACTTCGACCGGAAGGATCTGCTCCTTGAAGCGGCCTTCCGCGATAGCCTTGGCGGCGCGCTGGTGGCTGGTCGCAGCGACGGTGTCCATATCCTCGCGCGAGATGCAGTGGCGCTCCGCCACGTTCTCGGCGGTGATGCCCATGTGGTAGCCGCCGATGGCGTCCGACAGGCCGACGGTCAGTGCGTCTTCCTGCGTATTGTCGCCCATCTTCTTTCCCCAGCGCACGCCGTGGTCGTGATAGGGCACGTTCGACATCGATTCTGCGCCGCCCGCGACGGTGATCCCCGCCTCGCCCAGCTTCATCATCTGCGCGGCCGAAACGATCGCCTGCACGCCCGATCCGCAAAGACGGTTGAGCGTCATCGAAGGCACTTCGAACGGCACGCCCGCGTTAAGGCCGATAACGCGGCTGAGCATCTCGTCCTTGGCGCTGGTCGGCATGACCTGGCCGATGACGATATGGCCGACGTCCTCAGGCGAAACGCCCGCGCGGGCCAGCGCCTCGGTCACGACCTTGCCGCCGAGATCGGAGGGCATGAACGACTTCAGCGAGCCGCCGAAATCACCAACTGCCGTGCGTACGCCGCTGACGATGTAGATGTCTTCCATGACCTGACTTCCCAATCTGGTTTTTCGATGCGTGCCGTCTTTCGCGGCTGGGGTGGATCGCGGTGCTCGCCCAAAGGCGATGCGCCGCGATCCGTGACGCTATCAAAGCGGAATGTTGTCGTGCTTTTTCCAGGGATTTTCGAGGCTCTTGGTCCGCAGCTTGCGCAGCCCCAGCGCGATGCGCTTGCGGGTCGAGTGCGGGTAGATAACCTCATCGATATAACCCCGGCTTGCCGCCACGAAGGGGTTGGCGAAGCGGTCTTCGTATTCCTTGGTCTTCTCGGCAATGCCCTCGGGCGAGAGGCCGCGGAAGATGATCTCCACCGCGCCCTTGGCGCCCATCACCGCGATTTCGGCGGTCGGCCAGGCATAGTTGAGATCGCCGCGCAGGTGCTTGGACGCCATGACGTCGTAAGCGCCGCCATAGGCCTTGCGGGTGATCACGGTAATCTTCGGCACGGTCGCCTCGGCATAGGCGAACAGCAGCTTGGCGCCGTGCTTGATGATGCCGTTGTGTTCCTGATCGGTGCCCGGCAGGAAGCCCGGAACGTCCACGAAAGTGATGATCGGGATGTTGAAGGCATCGCAGAAGCGCACGAAACGCGCGGCCTTCTTGGACGAGTTGATGTCCAGCACGCCCGCCAGCACCATCGGCTGGTTGGCGACGACGCCCACGGTCTTGCCCTCGATCCGGCCGAAACCGACGATGATGTTCCCGGCATGCAGCGGCTGAACCTCGAAGAAATCGCCCTCGTCGAGCGTCTTCCGGATCACCTCATGCATGTCATAAGGCTGGTTGGCCGAAGGCGGGATCACGGTGTCGAGGCTTTCCTCGGCACGGTCCCACGGATCGGCGCAAGGACGCTCGGGCACTTCCTCACGGTTGTTGAGCGGCAGGAAGTCGAAGAAATCGCGCGCGGCCAGCAGCGCCTCAATATCGTTCTCCAGCGCGAGGTCGGACACCGAGGTCTTGCTGGAGTGCGTGATCGCGCCGCCCAGTTCTTCCTGCGTGACGACTTCGTTGGTGACGGTCTTCACCACGTCCGGCCCGGTGACGAACATGTAGGAGCTGTCCTTCACCATGAAGATGAAGTCCGTCATCGCCGGCGAATAGACCGCGCCACCTGCGCAGGGGCCCATGATCAGCGAAAGCTGCGGCACCACGCCCGAGGCGAGCACGTTGCGCTGGAACACTTCGGCATAGCCGCCGAGCGAAGCCACGCCTTCCTGAATGCGCGCGCCGCCGGAATCGTTGAGGCCGATCACCGGCGCGCCAACCTTCATCGCGTTGTCCATCAGCTTGCAGATCTTCTGCGCGTGACGATGCGAGAGCGAGCCGCCGAACACCGTGAAGTCCTGGCTGAACACATAGACAAGGCGGCCGTTGATGGTGCCCGATCCGGTAACGACGCCGTCGCCCGGGATCTTCTGGCTCTCCATGCCGAAATCGGTGCAGTCATGCTCGACGTAAAGGTCGAACTCTTCAAAGCTGTCTTCGTCCAGCAGGATATCGAGGCGTTCGCGCGCGGTCAGCTTGCCCTTGGCGTGCTGCGCGGCAATGCGCTTCTCACCACCACCCAGCTTTGCTGCGGCGCGGCGCTTCTCCATTTCGGCGATATTGGCTGACATATCCACTATCCATACAAACCCGATTCCGGCCTAACTGCGCGGCCAATGGATCGCTGTCCAATGCAAATCTGCAAATTTGCAAACTAGAGGTTTGCAAACTACACACGCAGAATGACATTGCGCCGCACCTTCGCAGGAACCACGCTGAGGAGCCTGCGTGCTGCTCGCGGGATGAAACAAGCCGATCTAGCCAAAGCTATTGGCATCAGCGCATCATATCTGTCGCAGCTCGAAAGCGACGATCGCCCGCTGACCCCCGCAATCTTCGACCGCTTGCGGAGCAATTTTCCGGTGGAGTGGCAGGACGTCCCCGTCGATCAAAGCGCCGAACTTCTTCGCGCCTTCGAGGACGCAATGTCGGACACGCACTCACGGGATCCGCAATCCTCCGCACAAGTTCGCAAGATCGTGGAACAATTCCCAAGCTTTGCAGAGTCATTCATCCAGCTTGCACGCGTGAATCGAGACAATTCCCAGCGCCTCGAGATGCTCGACGAGGCTCTGGGCGCAGACAATCTGGCTGGAGGCAGGCTACCATGGGAGGAGGTCCGCGACTGGTTTCACAACATCAACAATTATGTCGATGATTTAGATCGCCTAGCAGAGGCTTTCTCTCACGAATTGGCAAATGATACTCTGTCACCATCAACCCAAAACTTGGTATCGTGGCTCAATGATAAAAATATCTCGCTCATTTTTTCAGACAAAGGGCCTGTTCGATTATTCGACGAACAACAAAGTACACTCACGATAAATACGGCAAAAGCGAACGACAGTCTTAGGTTCCACCTAGCTTGGCACATCAGCAGCACGCACTTCAACGAAGACATCGCGACGATTTCAAGTAACGCAGACGTCCGCTCCAAAACCGCTCGGAATCTTCTATCTATTGGCCTAACCAATTACATGGCGGGTTCGATCCTGATGCCATACGAGCAATTTCGTTCGATGGCGCGCGACATGCGGCATGACGTTGATAGGCTCCGACACCTTTTCAATGTGACCTTCGAGCAAGTTTGTCACCGGCTTTCCACACTCCAGCGCCCAAACGCACGCGGCACGCCAGTTTATTTCTGCCGCGTCGACCTGGCCGGCAACATCACAAAACGGCACTCGGCTACGCGCCTTCGATTTGCGCGTTTCGGCGGCGCTTGCCCCCTTTGGGTAGTCCATGAGGCTGCCGCGGTGCCTGATAGAATTCATATTCAGCTCGCGGAGATGCCAGATGGCGTCCGCTACGTTTCCATGGCGAAAGGTCTTGTGAAGCCGACCGGCAGCTACGCGGAGCGCCCTCGTCGCTACGCCGTTGCATTAGGGTGTGAAGTCGACTTCGCTGCAGAGTTCGTTTACGCGGACGAAATAAACCTGAGCCACCCCGCCACACCTATCGGAGCTTCATGCCGAACTTGTAGCCGGCATAATTGCGACCAGAGAGCATTTCCTCCTAACGGAAAAGACATCTCCATCGATAGCTTTCGGCGGGAAGTAGTCCCATACTCAATCGATTAATAGATAAATAGATCGATTAGACCGTTCACAGCACAATCTACCGTGCGAACTCGACCTCGTTTTGCACTTAATCTCACAAATTATTATCGTTAGGGCGACGTCGCTCGGTCGAATTGCGCCTTCGATATCGCCTTGAACATTCCGTCCATACTTTGCATTACCCCCCCTTAATCATAGGGGGATAGAAGGTGTCTGCGGGTAAGGTCGAACTGAAGCTCTTGAAGAAACACTATCTCAAAGAACTGAAACACCTAGTGATGTCGGTAGTACCCGCAACGATGGGTCTATCCGCGGCTTTGATTGCACTGATTGGTTCCACGTCCAGCCTGAACAAATCGGATTTTGAAAATTTTACCCAAACCCATGATGCCAAATTACTTGCACTGTTCGCCGCCGCATCCGCCACGCTGTTTATGGCCACGCTGACTTATCTGAACAAAACAAGAAGACGATCTTCGGCTTTCCCGGATAGCATCCTGCCGTTTGGCGGCGACACAAAGAAAATTATTTCTTTTCAACGTCTCGCTGCACGTCTCGGCAACGATCTTCGCAAGGTCGACAAGGATAAGGTTCGAGAGGCGATTGAGAATCAGATCGATGATCTGGCACATACCGAACTGTTGGCCCGGATAAGCCAGCGCGTTCTGGCCGATGATCGCGCCAAGCGATACACCGATTTAATGGAACAATCGGTCAACAGAATGCGCAGAGAGATCGAGGCGCTTGAATTTAGAGGCAATCTCAACCTCTCGATTGGCATTGTGGCCACCATTATTGGAATTACGACCCTAGGCGTGTTTGTATTTACGGCCAACTACGCCAACGTCACGATATCTCAGTTTCTATACAGTTTTGCACCACGCATCTCGCTCGTCCTTTCAATTGAGATTTTTGCATTTTTCTTCCTCGGACTCTACAAATACAGCCTTACCGAGATCAAATACTATCATAATGAACTGACTTCGGCAGAAGCCAGGATCGCTGCCGTGGTTATCGGATCTGAACTACCGGATCAGACTTCGTACTCGAAGCTTGTTTGTGGTCTCGCAGAGATTGATCGAAATAGCGCCCCCAATACTGAGCAAAAAGCAGAACTCGAACGCTCGGCCGAGACCCTCGGGAAACTCCTGACTGCTATTGCGCCTTTCGTAAAGAAGGACTGAGTCCGCAAAACACAACGCCATCGAAGCTGCATGGGTTCGCCCAGTGAGATCATGGCCCGGGCTCTCACGCAAGACGATGCGCAAGAATCTGCGGCTGGACACAATCGAATCCCATTTCAAGGTGCCGGATCGACCACCGACGCAGTCATTGCACTCTGCACCAATGTGATGGCGGCTTCCGGGGATCGGTGGCGAAGTTTAAGCGATCGAGATGGAGCCCGTTGCTGTGATGGACAGTCTCTACTCTAAAGGTGTTTATAGCTTTGAAGGAAATCGGATGACGTTTCCTTCCTCTGGTTCTGCAGCGGCGTCCGTTTCGACCTTGTCATAAGCAGACGCTCGCTTCTCGATCGCCGCATCTCCACTGCGCCCTATGGTATCCGCCCAGTCCTGGAGCATGCGGCGACGCGGCGTCAGATAGAGCGCACTGTTGTAGGCACCGCGAATGTCGTCGTCTTCCGAATGCGCGAGCGCCATCTCGATCCAGTCGGAATTGTAGATCTCCTTCTCGTTGGCCCAGGTCGAGGCCATGCCGCGAAAGCCGTGCACCGTCTGCCGGCCGCGATAGCCCATCCGGTAGCAGGCGTAGATCATGGTGTTTTGCGAGATGGGACTACTCGGTTTGGTTCCCGGAAACACCAGCCCTTCGCCGTTGGTCGCGCGCAGGCGGCGCCGGAGGAGCAACACGACCTGACGCGAGAGCGGGACGATATGCTCGCGCTGCATCTTCATGCGCTCGCCGGAGATGCGCCAGAGCGGGTTCGCGCCGTCGAGGTTCTCGAACTCGTGCCAGGCCGCAAAGCGTGTCTCGCTGGTCCGGCACCAGGTCAGCAGCGTGAACAGCATCGCCTCTCGCGTAATCTCGCGGCGCCGGGGATCCTCTTCCCCGTCATAGTTTTGAATGGCGTGCACGAGTTCGGGAAGTTGCTGCAGTGGGAGCCGCGCCATGTGCTGCACTTTGGGACGCGCCTTGAGCGCACCTGTCAGATGCGCGGAGGGATCGTGCTCAACAAACCCTTCGGCAATCGCATAATGGAAGATCTGGCCAATCGACTGGAGTACGCGCCTGCTCACGTCCAATGCGCCGCGCGCCTCGACGGCCTTGATCGCCGCCAGTATCTCGGGCGCCTTCACACCGGCCATGGGAGTGGATCCGATCGCCGGAAATGCGTCGCGTTCCAATCGCGCCAGCAGACGCTTCGCATGGGCGGGATTGAGACTATCCACGCGGCGAGCGTGCCACTGACGCGCGACGATCTCAAAGGTACGGGCCTCCGCCTCGTCTTTGGCCTGCTGGATCTTGGCGGGGTCTTTTCCCAGCGCCAGCAGTTGGCGTGCTTCGTGTCGTTTGGCACGGGCCGCGGTCAGCGACACGTCGGGGTATTGACCGAAGCTGAGAAGCTTTTCCTTGCCGGCGAAGCGGTACTTCATGCGCCACAGCTTGGAACCATTGGGATGGACGAGAACATGCAATCCGCCGCCATCGGCGAGCTTGTAAGGCTTGCCGCGCTTTGCCGCGTATTTGACCTCGAGTTCCGTGAGCGCCATGGGCCGTGTCCATCTGGGGGTATCGGCCCAAATGCTACCCCCAAAAATACCCCCAATTCAAATGGCTCTGGGTGCATTGAACGGGACGCAGCGGGACGCATGACGGCCCGCCGGGATGGTCAAAAATATTTGATATGCTTGGAAAAATGGTCGCCCGTGGACGTCGCCGGACGGTGCGGGACGGTCGGATCAGGACTGGATGTGGTTGCGGGGGCAGGACATAGCACGAGCGACTAATAATATGAAAACAAACTATTTTTCGGTTTTCCGATGTTTCCAATATCCCCCAAACCACCCCCAAGATACGGCATCTTCCGCGATCGTTAATTCTGACAACGGCAGCGGAACATTATTCTTACAAAACAGATTATTACGACATAGTTCCTGCACAGAATTCAGATCCCATAGTGGGATCTGAACCGGGACGTTTTTACACCACGCAGGTGCTCGCGGGCGCACGTCTGGTAACGCGCGCGCACTGCCATCGGTGGGTTCTTCTAGGGCCCACGATTCTCGTCATCGGAGCATCCGCAGTTGGGGAGTTCTGGCCGCTTTCAGTCTGACCGTTTACAGATCTCCACTCAAGCAAAGCGGACTTCCGGCTGCGCCATTATCTTCGTCGCTTGAACCTGTTCCGCCCATACCCGGGATCGGCCATAAGCTAGTCATGACTGAGACGATTCGAATTGCCACGATCGGCGATGCCGACGCTGTAACGGCGCTGACTCGTTCGGCCTATGCCAAATGGGTGCCAGTGATTGGGCGGGAACCTATGCCAATGCAGGCAGACCATGCAGCCATGATCCAAGATCATCGGGTTGATCTGCTGTTAGTTGGACAAGACTTAGCCGCGCTTGTCGAAATGATCCAAGGCGATGACGGACTGCTCATTGAAAATGTTGCCGTTGAGCCGAAATTCCAGAAGCGAGGCTACGGCAGGAAAATGGTAGCACACGCCGAACAACTCGCGGTATGCGCTGGATCGGCAGTCGTTCGGCTGTATACGAACTCGCAGTTTGAGGAGAATGTGCGACTCTACCTTTCGCTCGGCTACGAGATCGAAAGAGAGGAGCCCTTAAATGGCGGTGTGCTGATCCACATGTTCAAGCACGTTTCCTAGGTCGCGTTGACAAAATGCTTCAGCCATAACCTTGCGGCAGCAAGGTTGAGGAAGCTGAGGTAGGAAAGTGCGGTTTTCTCGAAACGAGTGGCGATGCGGCGCTGGTGCTTGAGGAAGCCGAACATACGCTCGATCCGATTGCGATCGCGGTAGCGACCATAGTCGGGATGCACTGGGGCCTTGCGGTTTGAGCGCGGCGGGATGACGGGCAGGATGTTGTTCAGGAGCAGGTCCTCGCGAAAGCGGTCGCCATCGTAACCTTTGTCGGCGAGCAAAGCCTTGGGCTTCGGCACCGGCATGGCCATCAGGTCCTTGACGCCACCGTAATCGGACGCTTCGCCGCCTGTCAGGTGGAAGCCGAGAGGCAGGCCCTGATTGTCGCAGCGGGCGTGGACCTTACACGTAAAGCCGCCGCGTGATCGACCAAAAGCCTCCTTACAAGTCCCCCTTTAGCGCCAGCGGCCGACACGTGGCCCCGGATCATGGTGCTGTCGATCATGTGCTGCCAGTCGTCGGTCAGGCCGAGATCGACCAGCGTCTGCAACATGGTATCCCAGACGCCTTGCTCGGCCCAACGGCGGAAGCGCACGTAGACCGAGTTCCACTTCCCGTATCGTTCATGCATGTCGCGCCAGGGGCAGCCAACCCGCAGGACGTGCAGCATTCCATTGAGATACAGCCGGTTATCTCCGGCAGGCCGAGCATGTCTGCCGCGCTCAGGCGGAAGCAGCGGTCCGATCAATTCCCATTCTGCGTCGCTCAGGTCGCCGCGATCCATGCCCGCCCTTCCAAAAAGCAGGCTTGAATCAGAACTCAACCTGATTGGGAATCCCTTTTGTCAACACGACCTAGCGCCAACATGTCGGTCATTCCCTGCGCCGCTTTGCTACAGCCGCCGATCATTCATTGTTGCTCGTAATCTACCAAGTGAGCCGCAATCCAAAGCGCCCCTCGTAAGAGCGGCGCCCATCGCTGATGCCGATTTCGCTGCCCGCGCTCACGTTGAAAGACAGATTGCCGGTCAGCTGGGCGGTGACGCCGGTGCTCAATTCGCCCCAGGCTCCGCCGAGATCGGCGCGCAGGGGGACGAGCCCATCGGCCGATGAGAACTCGGTCTTGGGATTGCCGAGAAATTCATACCAGAGATTGCCCCGCACCCAAGCGGTTACGGGCCGTGCATCGGTGCCGCTGCCACGCATCCAGGTTTGCGCCAGCTTCACGCCGGCCCGGCCCGCGAGCGACTGGATCCCGGTGAACCGCACTGTCGCTGCGGCATCGCCGCTGTCCTCCAGCGACACCGACTGAAAAATGAGCTGCGCCTGAGGTTCGATGGCAATCCCGTTCGAGCGGATCTTGTATCCGCTTTCAAGAGATGCCGCGATTCCGAAACCGTCGGTCCGGAGTTCGCTCAACCTCGTGGACTGCCCTTTCATCTTGTACCAGGTGCCCTGGACAACACCATCAAGGTACCAGCCGGCGGGTGCGAAGTGTGTCCAATAGGCCCCCGCCGAGTAGCTGTCGAAGGGGTCCTGACCGGCTCTGCGGTTCGTATAATGCGTCACTTCGGCGCGGCCCGAACCGTAGGCGCCATAAACGCCGGCAAAGTCCGCCTTATCCCCGTCCGTCTTGCGGATGAGATCCGCTCCCACCTGAAACGCATAGAAATCATAGTCGTAGTAGGGCCCGGCACCGAAGATCAGGTTTTTGCCTTCCTGATGGCCGAAGCGGCCCATGGTCCGGCCCCAGATGGTGCCCCGATCCTTGGCGATGGCAGTGTTTTCGCCAATTTCACCGACGCGGGTGTCCAGCGTACCCAGCAGATTGCGTCCGAAGCTGAGCGCCAGGGCGGGGATCGCCGCGTAGAGGGATGTCTCAAGCCGATAATCGGGGCGGGGCGAGGGCCCGGGATTGCTCGAAACCGAGCGCAGGAACCAGTCGTCGCTTGCAGAGGCGCTACCGCGATGGAGCGAATATTCGTAGGGCCCGGCAATGACGGGTCCCGCCAGCGAAAAGGCATCGGCGGCCGTCTTGCCCCCGTTCGCGGCCTGCACGATCGGGATACCGTCACCGGTCGTCAGCGCGCCAAGGCCGCCCTGGTTGAGCACATCGATCGACGTAGATCCCGTGGCGGTCCCGCCGGAGATGACAAGTCTGTCCGCGGGCGACTGGTCGCCGGCAAGCACCGTCTCGATCTGCAGCGAACCTCCATCGCCGCGATAATTGCCGGCGATCGTCAGCGTGCCGATCGAGTTGCCCGGCGCGATGATTCCTTCGTTGAGGACGTCCCCGATGATCGTCCCCCTGCCCGCCAACGTGGCGCCGGGATAGACCACGGTGTTCGATCGGATCGATCCATTGACCGAAAGCCTGCCCGCCACGACCGCAGTCGGCCCCGTATAGCTGCTTGCGCCATTCAGGCTGAGGGTTCCGCTTCCCGATTTCACAAGGATGCCCGTGCCGGTAATTCCCTGGCTGATCGCGGTGACGAAGCCGTTGGTGTCGAAGTCTCCGCCACCGAGCCCCAGGTCGATTACCCGCGTCCCGGCGAGGTCGAACGCCCCCGCCCACCGCAATGTCCCGCTGTTCAAGGTCAAGCCGCCGGAGGGCGCGCCAATGCTTGCATCGGTGCCTATCTGCAGGATCCCCGCATTCACCACGGTTCCTCCGCCATAACTGCTTGCGCCGGTAAGGCTGAGAGTCCCTGTCCCGGCTTGCGTGACCGAACCCGGCCCGCTGATCGTGCCTGCATATTCGATCGTGTCGGAGCGGTCGAAGACCAGCGCGCCGTTGTTCGCGACATTGCCTTCGATGCTTCCCGAAGTGCCGCCATTGCCGATCTGCAGAGTGGACGCGGCAATCGTCGTGCCTCCGCCATAGGTATTGGCGCCGGTCAGGATGAGCCGCCCTGTGCCGGCCTGCGTCATCGATCCATTGCCGCTGATGGTACCGCCGAACAGGACGACATCGCTGCGATCGAAAACAAGCCCGCCATTGTCGAGAATATTGCCGACAACGCTTCCCGTGGTTCCACCGTTGCCCAGTTGAAGCGTGCCAGCGGCGATCGTCGTCCCGCCGGTATAGCTGTGGTCGGCGGAGAGGATGGTGGTGCCGGGCCCGGCCTGGACCAGTGCGCCGCTCCCGCTGACGATGCCCGCATAGGTTGCCGTATCGCTGCGGTTGAAGGTCAGCGTGCCATTGTCGACGATATTCCCCGATACGCTACCGGAGGCGCCGCCATTGCCCAGTTGAAGCGTGCCGGCCGTGATTGTCGTGCCGCCTATATAGCTATGGTTTGCGGTCAGGATCGTTGTGCCGGTGCCTGCCTGTTCCAGCGATCCCGTGCCGCTGATCGTGCCCGTATAGGTCGCGGTATCCGACCGATTGAATATGAGCGTACCATCGTCGACTACGTCGCCGCGAATGGAGCCGCCGATACCTCCGGCACCGATCTGAAGCGTGCCCCGTTCGATGGTCGTCACGCCGGTATAATTATTGTCCGCCGAGAGGATCAGCGTGCCCGGATCCGTCAGGGTCAGGCCCGCCGAACCGGCAATGGGCACCGCGATCTCAGCCGTTACCCCTGCATCGACACGGATCAGTCCTGCAAAGCCGGTATTCGCCGGATCGGCAAATGTCAGCGTCCTGCCCGCGCCCGCGATGCGATAGCCGTCAGCCGTGAACTGCAGTGCGACGGCGGACACGTCCTCCCCCAGCGTGACCGTGCCGCCCTGGGCGCTGAAGATCCCCATTCCCGACAGCCACTGCTGGTTGATCCGGCCGTTGACGTTGGTCCAGTTGGTCGCGTTTTGATTCCATTCGCCGTCGCCGCCCGAGACGACGCCGTCGCCGGTCTGGTTGCTGCCATCCCAGAACTGCACCGCAAGGCCGTTCTCGATGGCGATCAGATTGACCTCCCCGGCAATCGCCGTCTGCACCTGACTGGACGCAAACGCGGCGGGCAATGGGCCGACGGCCAGACCGTTGTCGGTCAAGGCGCCGCCATATTCGATCAGCTTGTAGCTTCCCGGAAGCAAGGCGAACCCGCCGCTGGCCGTGACATTGAGGGTACCGTCAAGCGTGAGATCGCCATCGACCCGTGCAATGTCGTTGAGCGGCCCTCCGACCACTTCCGGTTCACCCAGTTGCCAGTCGAGTTGCGCCCCGTCGGCCAAGACAAGCGCGCCCAGCGAGATGCCACCCGGCGCGGCAAGCGGCCCGGGCGACAGATGGCCTCCGGACGCTATCGCGACGACGCCATCGATGCGCCCGTCGCCGGTCAGCGTAGCCCCCGACGCCACGGCCACCGCGCCGCTTGCAAGCGATCCTGCAACTTCGAGCGTGCCCGCTGCAACCTGCGTGGGGCCGGTATAGCTCTGGGCACCGGCAATGGTGAGCAGGCCCGGTCCCAGTTGCGACAGACCGCCTGTTCCACTGACGATGCCAGTCAGGATCACGTCGTCGGAACGGTTGAAGGCCAGAGTCCCAGCGTTGGCGACATTGCCTGACAGGCTTCCGGATGTGCCGCCATCGCCCAGTTGAAGCGTGCCCGCATCGATCGCGGTGCCGCCCGAATAGCTCTGGTCGACAGTAAGGATCGTAGTGCCGCTGCCCGCCTGCACGAGCGCGCCGCTCCCGCTGACGACGCCGGCATAGATGTACTGGTCGCTGCGATCGAACACGAGCGTCCCGTTGTTGACGACATTGCCCAGCACGCTGCCCGAAGCCGCTCCATTGCCGATCTGCAGCGTCCCTGCCGCGATCGTCGTGCCGCCGGAGTACGTGTTGTCTCCCGCCAAAATCAGCGTGCCTGCACCCAGCTTGAAGAGAGCGCCAGTCCCGCCGACCGATTGAGCGAAAGCGACACCATTGCCGTTCGTATCGATCGAGCCACCCGCTGCGCCCAGCGTGACCACACGGGTTGGCGCCGGATCGAAGCCCGCGTCGAAGCGCAACGTGCCGCCGTCGAGGCCGAGTGCGCTGTCGCTGCTCCCCAGAGCAGCATCGCTGGCAATGGCCAGCACGCCATCCGTCACCAACGTTCCCCCGGCGTAGCTGTTCGCCCCCGTGAGAACCAGCGTGCCCGCGCCCAGCTTGGCGAGCTGCCCCGAACCGCCGATCGTGCCCGTCAAGGTCAGCGTGGTAGTCGCTTGCGGCGCAAAGGCTCCGCCATCGAGCCCGAGCGTGACGATACGTGAGGAACTGAAGCTGGCAGTCGTGGCGAGCGTGCCGCCATCGATCTCCAGTGCGCCTGACGCCGCGCCGAGATTGGCATCCCGCTCGATCGCAAGAGTGCCGCCGTCGATCGCGGTGCCTCCGGTATAGCCATTGTCGGCCGCCAGTGTCAGAACGCCATCGTCCGTCTTGGTGAGCCTTGCCGCGCCGCCGCTTCCATCGACGATCGGCGCATCGATCGTTGCCGAGACATTCGGATCCACGCGGATTATCGTGTCTGGCGTGCCCGCCAGCGTGAAGCCGCTCCCCGTGATGACATAGCCGTCGGTGCGGAACTGCATGCCGTCGAACGCAAGGTTCCCGCCCAGAGTCACGATTCCGGCCGTGCCCTGAAAAACCGCGAAACCGGATTGCCAGGGCGCATTGACGGCGCCATCCGCGCCCGTCCAGTTCGACGCCGCCGTGTTCCAGACCCCCGTGCCGCCGTCGATCAGGCCGTTGCCCGCAAGATTGGGACCGTCCCAGAACTGCAGGGCAAAGCCACCGTTCTGCACGACCAGGTTGACCTCGCCCGGCGTGCTTGTCTGAATGAGAAAGCCGGCGCCCGAACTCGCGCTGGGCAGGCTGCCCAATGCCAGCCCATTGTCGATCAGGCCGCCGCCGTAGTCGATCAGACGGTAGACGCCCTGGCTGAAGCCGCCTTCGTCGGTAATGTTGAGTATGCCATCGAGCGTCAGGTCGCCACCGACCCTGATGAGATCGTTCGCATTGCCGCCGACGGTACCCGGAAGGCCCAGTTCATAGTCGAGCTGCGAATTGGCCGAGAGCACCAGAGACCCCATGGTCAACGTGCCGATCCCTTCACCCGGCGCCAGGTGACCGCTGTCCAGGACCGTCACGGTGCCGGCGATCGTCCCTTCGCCGCCCAGAGTTGCGCCCGCATTGACTTGCACGGCGCTCGCAATCGAACCGCCCACCAGCAGGCGCCCGGCATCGACCGAAGTGCCGCCGGCGTACGTGCTGTCTCCGGTCAGCCGCAGCGTTCCGCTGCCCGCCTTGCCCAGCCCGCCTGTACCGCTGACCGTTCCGGCGAATGTGATTTCATCGGCCCGGTCGAACACAAGCCGGCCATTGTCGACGACATTGCCCACAATCGTACCGCTCGCCCCGCCGTCGCCGATCTGCAGTGTGCCCGCGCTGATCGTGGTCCCGCCGGTGTAGCTGCTGTTCGCCGTCAGCACGGTCGTGCCGGTTCCGGCCTGTTCCACCGACCCCGATCCGGTGATCGTTCCGGCAAAATCGAAGCTGTCCGAACGATCGAAGATCAGGCTGCCGCTGCTGGAAACGTTGCCGGAAATGCTGCCCGCGGTGCCGCCGTTCCCGATCTTCAGGCTGCTGGCGGCGGCGACCGTCGTGATGCCCGAATAGGTATTGTTGCCCAGCACTGTCACGGCGCCCCGGACCGTCAGACCGCCGGCCCCCGTGATCAGGCCGGCCAGCGTCAGGCCGTCCGCAGGGGCAGCGATGGTCCCGCCACCAAGGTTGAGAGTGATGGGACGCAGGTTCTGGGGCTGGCCCGTAGCGGTGAACTGCAAGGTACCGCCATCGAAGGAGAGCGGCGCTCCGGCAAGACCAAGGCTGGCGTCGGTCGGCACAATCAGCGTGCCCATGGTAATGGCCGTGCCGCCGGAATAGCTGTTCAGCCCCGTCAGCGTCCAATCGCCGGCGCCCGATTTGATCACCGCGCCCGAGCCGCTGATTGTCCCCCCGTAAGTCGCGCTCTGCTGGCCTGCGTAGACAAGCGTCCCGTTGTCGAGAATGTCTCCGGTGACGCTGCCGCTCTGGGTAGAGGTGCCGAGTTGCAGCGTTCCCGCCGCGATCGTCGTCAGGCCGGTATATGTATTGTCCTCGGTCAGCGTCAGGGTGTTGTTACCCAGCTTGGTGAGCGCCCCCGTCCCGGTAACAAGTGCATCCAGCGCAAGGTCGTCGCTGCGGTTGACCGTCACCGTGCCATTGTCGTTGATCGTGCCCGAAACCGCCCCGGCCGTCCCGCCATTGCCGATGTTCAGCGCGGCGCCGCTGGCGATGGCGATCCCGCCGCCAGCGCCGGTAACGGCCAGCGCACCCGTAACCGTCAGCGCGCCCGCTTGCACGGAGACCGCGCCGGAACTCGTCGATGTAGAACTGACCTGCCCGCTCAATGTCAGCGTGTTACCGCCGAGCTTGTTCAGCACTCCGGCTCCGCCGATGGCACCGCCGAACGTATAGTCGGACGATCGGTTGAAGGTGAGCGCGGCATTGTTGATCACATTGCCGACGAGGCTGCCGGTTGCTCCGCCATTGCCGATCTGGAGCGTGCCCCCGCTGATCGTGGTCCCACCGGTATAGGTATTTTCTCCCGTGAGGACCGTGGTTCCCGCGCCCGCGAACGCGGCGCCGCCCATGCCAGAGAACACCCCTGAAAAGGCGTCCGTATTGCCGCCGTTGTTGATCGTGCCGGTACTGGCAAGATTCACCGCACGCGCCGAGGCAATGCCGGACGTGGTCAGCAGCGTACCCCCATCGAGCGTCAGCCCGGCCGCCGCCGCGCCAAGGTTGCCGTCGCCGGAGATGGACAGCACGCCCTGGGTGACAGTCGTTCCGCCCGAATAGGTATTCTGTCCCGAGAGCACCAGCGTGCCGAGATCGGTCTTGTCGAGGCCGCCGGTCCCCTGGATCACCGCCGCAATCGTGGCGGTCATCGACGCACCGGCCGCCGTACCGTCACCCACGCGGATCACCGTATCCGCCGTGTCGGTCTGAAGCGACTGCCCGCCGATCGTATAACCACCCACGGCGAACTGGGCCCCGGAGAAGGCCACTTGGCCATCGGTATTGTCGATGACTACGGTTGCCGGCACAGCCTGGAAGACGGCGAAGCTGTCGGCCGTCCAGGGACGGTTGGCAAGGCCCGCGGAATCGGTCCAGGCCGCACCGCCGAGCGCAGATGTCCAGGTTCCGGTTCCTCCATTGACGGCGCCGTTATTGTAGAGCCCGGCATTGCCGCCATCCCAGAAGGTCATGTTTCCCGCACTGACGACGAGATTGACCTGCTTTGAAACTGCGGTCTGGATGAACAGGTTTGTATTGGGTTGCAAACCGGCGGGCACGCTTCCGAAATCGAGCGTGTTGTTCGACAGTGTGCCGGCGTAATTGAAAATCCTGTAAATGCCCGGCCCCAGCGCGCCTCCGCTCGACTGGGTCAGGTTGAGCGTGCCATCGAGCGTGAGATTGCCCCCGACGATAACAAGATCGTTGAACGAGCCGCCGACGGTCCCCGCCTGCCCGAACTCGTAGTCGAGGATCGCCGCGCCGGACAGAACGAGATTTCCGCCAATGGTCAGCGTGCCGGGGCTGTCACCGGGCGCGAGGTGCCCTCCGTCCTGAACCGCCACCGAGCCACTCACGGTTCCCGTGCCGCCGAGTGTCGCGCCCGATGACACGGTTGCGGCACCCGCCAGTGAGCCGTCGACCAGCAATGTGCCGGCTTCCACATTCGTCATCCCGGTATAGGAATTGGCGCCCCAGAGCGTCAGCCCGCCCGCGCCGCGCTTGAAAAGCTGCACGGTGGTCCCGGCGGCGATGCTGTCGGCGGTATTGGCAATGGACGTGCTGTCACCGATAGTGGCCGCCGCGCCCGTACCGATGTCGAAGACCATGCTACCGGCGTTGGCGAACAGGAAACCGCCCCCGGCATTCGTCGCGGCCTTGTTGCCGGTGGCGGTCAGAGTAGTCCCCGCCGCCAGCGAGAGGTTGAATCCGGCACCCGCATAGATGGCTCCACCGCGGGTGGGCCCGGTGTTGTTTTCGAAGACGATGGCATTGTGGGTGCCGCCGATCGTCACCTGCCCTTCCGTATAGATCGCCCCTCCGAGCCCGAGCGTGCTGGTCCGGTTGCCGGAAAAGAGCAGCCCGGCGGAACTGCCGCCAATCGTGATCGCGCCGCCGGTGCCCGTCGCCAGCGCGCCGCCCCTGATACCCGCGACATTGTTGGTGAACGAAAATCCTCCCGTGACCGAAGGATCGATCAGCAAGGCCTTTTCCGTGTAGAAAGCACCGCCCCAGCCGCCCGCGGCGCCGGTTCCGGTCGTGGCCGAGACCAAATTGTCATCGACGACGATACTGCCGTAGCTGCCGCTGAGCGTCATCCCCTCGAAATAGCCGAGGAGCGCGCCGCCTGAGGTTTTTGCGCTGTTGCGGCTGATCTCCAGCGCGCCTTGCGTCGCCGTGTCGATCAGCATCGCGTTCCCGGCGCCTAATGCCCCGCCGCCATTCAAAGTAGAAATGTTGTCGGTGAGACTGATCGAGCGATAACTCCCCAGCAGGGTAATCGTGCTGTTGTTATAGGCAGCGTCCAATGCCCCCCCGAAAGAGGCAGCGACATTGCCGCGCATGATCATGTCGCCCGTTGTTACGGTATCGATCAGCAGCGGGCCGTCCGTCACGCGTATCGCCCCGCCCATGCCGCGCGAACTACTGGTGATCTGGTTGCTGTTCGAATCAATTAGTATGTCGCTGTAATTGCCGCTGATGGTCAGGCCCTTTTGCGCCAGCAGTGCGCCTCCATCGGCCCCGCTCGAGTTATTCTCGATTGTCAGCGTGCCGCCTGCCGCCGTGTTGTTGATCAGCATCGTGCTGTAGGCATAGATCGCGCCGCCGCCGCCTCGGCTGAGATCGGTCAGGCTGGAGGTGGCAGTGCTGTAAGTGCCGCGATTGTTCGCAATGGTGATGGCGTTGAATGCGCCATCGATCGAGACCGTGCCGCTGTAGATCGCGCCTCCCTGCGCCCCCGTATTACCCACGAGATTGAACGCACCGCCCGCGCTGGTGAATGCAATGCTGCGGACATTCGTCGACGCGATCGCGCCGCCATTGCCGGTGGCGGTATTCCCCGTGAGGGCAAAGTCCGCGCTTCCGGAATTGACCGAAAGGGTGCCGCTGCCGACGTAGAACGCGCCGCCTGCCCCGCTCGCGATATTGTTCGCAAAGGTAATGCCGCCGTTCAGGAACAGCGTACTGCCCGTGTTCAGTGTGCCGGCACCGCCATTGCCTGTATAACTGGGGGACGTGATCTGCACGGCGGCACCGGGCCCGGTGGCGAGCGTGCCGGTGGCGTTTGCCGCAACCGTCAGGCGCTTCGCCAATGTCCCCGCGCCGGTCCACAATAGACTGCCAGCAGTCGCTCCGGTACCATCGAAGGTCAGCGTGGTGCCTGTCCCCAGCCCGGCAGCAGCAGCCGTTTGCAGTGTTCCACTCGTGATCGTCGTGGTGCCCGAATAGGTATTGCTGCCTGAGAGAACGAGCGTGCCCAAATCGGTCTTCTTCAAGCCGCCGGTGCCTTGAATGACCGCGGCAATGGTTGCGCTCATGCCCGCACCGGCGGCCGAACCGTCGCCCACGCGAATGGCCGTCGCCGCCGTGGTCGTGGTCAGGGCGCCGCCGGTAATCGTATAGCCATCGACGGCGAACTGAATCCCCTGGACATTGACCGCGCCGGCGCTCGTATCGACGGTTACGGTGCCCGGCGTTCCCTGAAAGATCGCAAGGTTGTTCGATGCCCAGGCCGCGTTGATTGTACCGGCGGCGTTCGTCCAGTCCGTGTTGACCGTCGCCGCGGACCAGGTTGCGGACCCGCCGTCGACAACGCCGTTTGGCAAGAGATTGGCACCGTCCCAGAACTGATTTGCACCCGCTGCCAGTTGCTGCTGGACGACGAGGTTTACCTGATGGGCCTGACCGGTCTGGACCGTAAACTCGTTGGCATCGAAACCATTCGGTAGCGTGCCCAGGACCAGACCGTTGTCGGTCAGTGACCCGCTGAAATCGATCAACCGGTAAACGCCGTTTCCAAAGCCGACGGCATCGGTCACGTTCAGCGTCCCGCCGAGCGTGAGGTCGCCGTTGACGGTCAGCAGGTCATTGACCCCGGCCCCGACGACATTCGGGATGCCCAGATCGTAGTCCAGAATCGAAGCGCCGCCCAGAACGAGGCTCCCGAGCGAAAGAGTACCTACGCCGTCGCCCGGCGACAGGTGGCCCCCGTCCGCTATGGTGATAGGCCCGGCAATCATACCGCTCCCGCCCAGCGTCGCGCCGCTGGCGACTGTCACGGGGGAAATGCCGAGAGAACCGTTTGCGAGCAGCGTACCGGAGCCAACTGTCGTTGCACCCGAGTAGGTACTCGCGCCCGAGAGCGTCAATGTACCCGCGCCCAGCTTGGCGACCGTACCGCTTCCCGTGATGGCTCCCTCGAAAGTGGTCCGGTCGGCGCGATTGAAAATCAGGGTGCCATTGTCGACCACGTCCCCCACAATGCTGCCGCTGGTGCCGCCATCGCCGATTTGCAGGCTGCCGCCGTCGATGACGGTCCCGCCGCTGAACCCATTGTCGCCGGTCAGGATGAGCGTGCCGAAATCCGTCTTGCGAATTCCGCCTGTCCCCTGGATCGAGGCGGCAATCGTTGCCGTTACCGACGAACCTGCCGGCGAACCGTCTCCCACCGCGATCACGGTGTCAGGCACGTTCGTCGTCAAGTCGCCACCCGTGATACCGTAACCCGAAACAGCGAACTGAAGCCCGCCGAACGTGATGCTGCCCGCGCTGTCGTCTATCGTGACGATTCCCGGTGCGCCCTGAAAGACGGCTACGCCGTCAGCCGACCATGGCGTGTTGGCGGCACCCGATGCATCGGTCCAACTCGTGTCGGGGGCCGCCGCCAACCATGTTCCCGCGCCGCCATCCACGGTGCCGTTGTTGAAGAGGGTTTCGTCCGTGCCGTCCCAGAAAATCGGCGTATCCGCGCTTGCTGCAACTGTGAGACGGGCGGTTACTGCATTAGCGTCGCAGCCGCCCGCTGAAGATGCATTCGTGGCTTCTCCGTTTGATGCGCATTGGGCGTAAGCCCTTGGTGCGAAACCTGGAAGCAGCGCGACCACCGCCAACGTTGACAGCAGCCTTTGCCGTCGCAGCCGGCGGCTCCGCTCCGGGGTTGAAATACAGTTGAGTTGGAAAGAGTGGCTACACTCGGTTGCCGCGCGGAGCCCTTCCCAATAACCATTCTTTTGTAATCGTGGCTCGACCATGATCAAGCCGATCGGAGTTGGCCTCGTGCTCGATAGAAAGCCGCATCCCTGTCAAAATGGCGGAAACTTCCGCCAAATTTCGGCTTCTTGTTATATAACAATTCCCCAACTCGACTCGCAAAACTCTCAGAACAATGAGTTCTGTCCGAATCGTACGGCCTATCGCGATTAATATGCACAGCCACACCCTCCAATATTATGCAGTAGTACTTTAGACGTTTCTGCCCTTTCTTATATCGGGAAATGACCTGAGAAAGCTCCGCAGGCGCCGCGCCAGAGATCCAGCTCGAATTGGCGATGACTTGCTGGTCGTCACCATGCATATTGCTGGCGGTATCGAAGTTCCGACGAGCTAGGGGTGCAGCGATCGTTTTTATGACGCGGGGCCGCTATCCAGCTACATTCCCCAGCAGGCTTTTCCGCTCACACGTCTGTAAGCGTAAGGCGGACGTCAACTAGCTTTTGGGCATGAGGCTCTGCACCACCTGATCGATTGAGAAGCTGGCCGACTTGGCGCGCGGCGGGAATTCCTTGAAACTCGTCAGCCATTGTCCCAGCAGCGGCGGCGCGCCGTAGAGCAAGTGATTGTTCTCCATGAACCAATCATTGTATTTAATGCTGTCTTCGCCGCGTTCGAACGGATCTGCGCGCAGATCATAGAATTTCGGTATCCGCATTGCGGATAGCGGCTCTCGCCATGCTTGTAGTCCCTCGGCTCTCTGCTCGGCGAACACGATTTTGAAGCGCCCTATCCGCATGGCCATGCAATCGCCATCGTCGCTCCAATAGATGAAGCCTTGGCGGGGCGATTTCTCCTCCTTGCCGGACAGGAATGGGAGGAGATTGAACCCATCAAGGTGAACCTTGTAGGTCCTGCCGCCCATTTCGTAGCCCTTCTTGACCTTTTCCACGAGATCGGGCTCGCCATTGGCGGCGGCAAAGGTGGGAATGAAGTCCTGTAGGGACCCGATATCGTTGACGATACGCCCCGGTTCGATCACGCCGGGCCAGCGCATGACGCAGGGAACGCGCCAACCGCCTTCCCAGTTGGTGTCCTTCTCACCCCGGAACGGCGTGGCACCGCCATCCGGCCAGGTGCATACTTCAGCGCCATTGTCCGTGGTGAAAACGACGACAGTGTCCTGCGCGATACCCAGATCGTCGAGCTTCTTGAGCAATTCCCCGACATAGCCATCCAGTTCAACCATGCCGTCGGGATAGACGCCAAGACCGGTCTTGCCCTTGGATTCCGGCTTCAGGTGAGTGAAGACGTGCATGCGGGTGGGATTGAAATAGCAAAACCACGGTGCATCGTCCTTTGATTTGCGCTCGATGAAATCCAGCGCTGCACCAAGAAATTCCTCGTCCACCGTTTCCATTCGCTCCTTGGGCAAGGGGCCGGTGTTCTCGATGGTCTGCTTGCCTACCTTGCCGAACTGCTCGTCAACAGTGGTATCGTCCTTGTCTGTCGCCTTGGATTTGAGCACACCCCGCGGGCCGAATTTCTTTCGGAAGGCAGGGTCCTTCGGATAGTTGTCGTAATACGGTTCTTCCTCGGCATTGAGGTGATAGAGATTACCGAAGAATTCGTCGAAACCGTGGACGGTGGGAAGGTGTTCGTTGCGATCACCCAGATGGTTCTTGCCGAACTGACCGGTCGCGTAACCGAAATGCTTGAGGAACTCGCCCACGGACGGGTCCTCGAAACTGAGGCCCAGCGTGGCGCCCGGCATCCCGACTTTGGTGAGGCCCGTGCGAATGGGAGATTGCCCGGTGATGAAGGCAGCGCGCCCCGCCGTGCAGCTCTGCTGGCCGTAGAAGTCGGTGAACTGCGCACCTTCGCGGGCGATGCGGTCGATATTGGGAGTGCGATACCCCATGACGCCCAGATTATAGGCGCTTACGTTGAACCAACCGATGTCATCGGCCATGATAAAGAGGATATTGGGCTTTCCATTCGGCATCACGAAACTCCCGACAAGATATGGCGAGAGTGCCATTGCGCCAGCGGTGTGCCGATCCGGGTGAACCCTCAGGTCCGATGGAGAAATGACTGAGGTTACTCCGAAAGCTTCGCCGGAGAATCGAACTGCATTGAATGCCAATTTCTGGCCAAGCTCGGGGAATGGCGACTTTTCCCGAGCCGTCATCCAAAGCCGGTCACACCGAAAACCGCCATAACCTCCGTAGTAAGTCGCGTTAATGGAGGGCGGGTTTCGCAGTTTCAAACTAAGCTCCAGAGCGGCCGCGGGCTTACCCTGTCACTTTATCCCGAGCCCTGTGTGGCAGGGGCGAATGGCGAGAATGGGGCAGAGCCCCGCCGAAAAACTCCCGATCGATAAAATCGGCAAAGCCCCTCCCTCGAGTGGAGTAATTCGTGGTCTAATCATGCAATTGCGAGGGTTTAGATGGAAAATTCTAGCCACAGATAAGGCGATTAAACGAAGGTAAATTCATATCCAAATTGCTTAACACCCCCTTAGAGCAGTTTGTAAAAATATAATCAAATATCAGGGACGGTGATAGCTAGAATCAGTACTTATACTAATAGATGTTAATTATTGATCGTCGGTAGCTTTGACTCAAATCCGTGTGGCGTCGTTATTATTGGTGCGCTGTGTTGGCTGTCCACGGATGCGAACCAGGGGAGACGATCAATGCAAATCGATGCCAAGGCTTATCGCTTTAGCTTACTGACAAGCTCCGCCACTGTTGCCGCAGCCGGTTTCATTTTTCTGTCGCAGCCTGCTGCGGCGCAGTTCATCTGCATGGGGAACGCGGCCGGGACGCCATTCAATGACTCGACGGGGGACGGAGCCGCAGTTGCTTCGAACGGTGTTGCATGCGGTACGACCAGCCAAGCGACCGGCACTAACAGCACCGCCTTGGGATTGAATAGCCAAGCGACTGATGAAGGCGCGACGGCCACGGGCGCCAATAGCGTAGCAAGCGGCGCTTCAGCGACAGCAATCGGTACAGGAGCCCAAGCGACGGGTGCAAATGCGATCGCGATTGGCGCGGGCAATATCGTCACGGGCTCCGGGAGCGGGGCGATCGGCGATCCCAACGCCGTTAACGGAAATAACAGTTATGCGGTTGGTAACGACAACGTGATCGACGCCAACAATGCTTTCGTGCTGGGCAACAATGTCTCGATCGCTGCGGGGCTCGATGGAGCGATCGCACTTGGCGATGGATCTACCGTAGCCGCACCTATTGCCACGACGTCGACCGTCATCAATGGCATTACCTATAGCTTTGCTGGCGGTAATCCGTTGAGCACTGTCAGTGTCGGCGCGCCAAACGCGGAGCGAACCATTACCAATGTTGCGGCCGGGCGAATCGATCCATCGAGCACCGATGGGGTCAACGGCTCCCAATTGTCCGCGACCAATAGCGCTTTGGAGGACCTGAGCGCCAATGCGGTATTATATGAGGATTCCAGTAAGAGCCGTGTTGTTCTTGGATCTGGAGGAACAATCGTCACCAACGTCGCAGCTGGCGCCATCAACTTGTCCTCTACAGACGCAGTCAATGGCACCCAGCTTTATGGGCTGGCCGCTTCTGTGGCGAATATGGCGGGCGGCGGTACCACCATTAATGCGGACGGCACGATCACTGCGCCCAGCTATATCGTGCAAGGCTCAACCTATAACGATGTGGGCAGCGCCCTGGGCGCGGTCGATACACAGCTGACTACCAATATCACCGCAATCGCCAATGGCACGATCGGTCCGGTGCAGCGTACCGGCACGGACCAGTTGTCGCTGATTGCAGCCGGCGGCGATGCCTCGGCTCCCGGTGCGGCGCAGGTGTTGACCAACGTCGCGAGCGGCGCGGTCAATGCAATCTCGGTCGACGCTATCAACGGCTCACAGCTCTACGCGACAGCCGGCCCCATAGCCAGCGCGCTAGGCGGCGGCTCGACTGTCGATTTCAACGGCACGATCACTGCGCCCAGCTACACCGTGCAGGGCTCAACCTATAACGACGTGGGCAGCGCTCTTGGCGCGGTCGATACCCAGTTGACCACCAACATCAACGCCATCAACAATGGCACGATCGGCCCGGTGCAGCGCACCGGTACAGACCAATTGTCGCTGATTGCCATTGGCGGCGATGCTTCGGCTCCCGGCTCAGCGCAAGTGTTGACCAACGTCGCTGCCGGCGCGGTCAATGTGACCTCTGTCGATGCTGTCAACGGCTCGCAACTCTATGCGACCGCCAGTTCCACCGCCAGCGCACTAGGCGGTGGCTCGACCGTCAATACGGACGGCTCGATCAGCGCGCCGACCTATCATATTGGCGGCAATACCTATAATAACGTAGGTGACTCGCTTACCAATCTCGACAATCGCACGACGACCATCGAGAACAACATCACCGGCATCACCAACGGTACGGTTGGTCTCGTGCAGCAGGCAGCGGCCGGTGCCAATCTGACGGTGGGCAAGGACACCGATGGTGCGGCGATCGACTTTGCCGGCACGGCAGGTGCACGCAAGCTGATAAACGTGGCTGACGGCACGGTAGCTGGCGGTTCCAATGAAGGCGTGAACGGGGGCCAGTTGTTTGGAGCGTCGCAAAGCACGGCGTCCGCGCTGGGCGGGGGTACTGTTGTCAATGCCGACGGCTCAATCTCAGCGCCGAGCTACACCGTGCAGGGTTCTGCATATAACAACGTGGGGAGCGCTCTTGGCGCTATCGACACCCAGGTGACAACGAATACGACCAATATCACCCAACTCGACAGTCGGGTGACAACGAACACGACTAACATCACCAACCTTGGCAACCAGGTAGCGACCAACACAAGCAACATCACCGGCCTCATCGACGGTACACTTGGACTGGTCCAGCAAGCAGCGCCCGGCGCGGACATTACTGTGGGCGCGGCCACTGATGGCACACAGGTCAGCTTTGCCGGAACCGCGGGCAACCGAAAGCTGACCAGCGTCGCTGCCGGCACGCTCGGCACCAGTTCCACCGACGCAGTTAACGGCAGCCAGCTCAACGCGACCAACGAAGCAGTGCTGGCAGTCACCAACCTCGTCACCGGTGCGAAAGCGGGGGCCTTCGCTTCGGACAACACTTCTGCCGGCGTCGCTCCCGAAGCCACGGGAGCAGATGCCTCTGCAGGTGGCAATGGTTCGCGTGCGTCGGGCTCTCACGCCCTTGCGGCCGGCAACTATTCAACCGCGACCAACACGGCGTCCACGGCACTTGGCTATGCGGCGCAATCCAGCGGCGCCAATTCCGTTGCTCTGGGGGCCGGGTCAACCGATGGCGGTGCTGCGAATGTCGTGTCTGTCGGTTCGGCAGGAGGCGAACGACGTATCACAAATGTCGCCGCAGGGACGAACGCAACAGATGCCGTCAATGTGGGACAGCTCAATTCGCGGCTGACCGCAACGCTGGCCCAGGCCAATTCCTACACCGACAACCAAATCGCCAGCATCCGCTTTGACCTGGACGACATGCGTAAGCGTATCGATTCAGGCGATGCACGCAACGCGGCTCTTGGGGGAATTCCGCAGGCTTTTGAACCCGGACAAGGACTCGTCGGCGTCGGCGTGGGCGGAACAGGCAGCAATGTGGCAATCGCCGTCGGCGCATCCAAGGCTTTTGATGAGCATGTCGTTGCAAAAGCCGGCCTGAGTTACGAAGGCTATCACGACCGCGTAACCTGGCAGGTGGGCGCTGGGTTTGCGTTCTAAACGCGAACAACAGACTCGGTGCGATGAGTGCGGAGCTGCGCGAGCTTTTGCCCCCAGTCTACCTAGTCCGTTGAGGGGACGTAGGGAGGTTGCCGAGCAACCTCCCCGTTTTGTCCGCCAGCTTGCGGGGTCAGCCTTGCTGCTGTTTGCTGCAGCTGCGCCGACATAAGCCGCCGTTCACGGCGCTGAGCGCCCCCGAACCGGCCTTTCGTTAATGCGTCAGGTTATGACTGGATCTGGCCGATAGGCGAATGTCCGGTTCAGAGCGCAGAAACTGGGATAGCTGTCGTTCACACTGGGTCGCTTGCCGACCAACTCAATCCGTTTCTCTCAGGCTGTCGGAATAGCGGCTCCTGACAAAACCTGACAGATGGCGGCTTTTCACTATTTTAACCAGGAAGCGGTCATTCCGGAGCCGCCGACAAAGCCGCCTTTGGCGGGGCCAAGCGCCTCACCGAAACCGGCCTTTCGTTAATGCGTCTGATTGGGCACGAAAAATCAGCGACCGAAGGCCGGTAAGGGGCGGCTGCTGACCTGCCGTTTAATCCGACACGGTCCTGCTAGGCCGCAGCCGTTGCGAAATTTCTCATGAATAAATAAATGTGATGCGGCCATGCTATAAAAAAGGATTGATATATCCGCGCCTCGTGGCGATTATTACGGCATGAGTGCGGTCGTGAACTCCTAGTTTTTCGAATATAAATTTAAGCTGCGCTTTGACCGTATCGGTTGACAGGTTCAGCCTTGACGCAATTTCTTTGTTCGTCTGCCCCTCGGAAACCAATCTAAGAACCTCGATTTCGCGTTCGGTGAGTACCCCGCCCAGAGCGTGCGTAGCAATTTCATGCGCAATGTCGGCTGAGATCGCGCGGCGCCCCTCATGGACCGAACGAATAGCGTCAGTCAGTTCGCCGCGAATGGCATTCTTGAGAAGATAGCCGGCAGCACCGGCACGTATAGCACGTACCGCATTTGCATCTCCAGGGTAGGTGGTCAGCACCAGAATGCGTGCATCAGGTGACAGGCGGCATATTTCCGCGATGGCTTCGACTCCGCCCATACCTGGCATCTGCACATCCATCAGTGTTAGGTCGGGCGCCAACTGGCGAAACTTCTCAACCGCCTCGTCACCGTTGCAGGCCTCACCAATGGCCTCCATGTCCGGCTGCCGGTCGAGCAAGGCCGCAATGCCGTCGCGAACCATCGGATGATCGTCGACAATGAGAACACGGATGGGTGAGGGCATCAGAAACTCCATCGTCGTGATTTGCGGGACTGGTAGGCGATCGCTCCTGGAACCGTCAGCAAGACTTCGGTGCCGTGATCGGCGCGCCGCTGGATGACAAGGCGGCCACGCAGCCGCCGCGCGCGTTCGGTCATGCCGACCAATCCGTAGTGTCCAGCTTTCTCTCCCACCCGGGCTACTTCTGCGTCTATGCCGCAACCATTGTCCGCAAAACGGATCTGCAGATTTGCTCCGTGGTGAACCTCGACACTCAACTCGGTGGTTTGGGCATGGCGGCGGATGTTGAAAAGTGCCTCACTTGCGATCCGGGTGATTTCCTCGAGCGCTGCCGGCTCAAGTGGCCACGCCTCTCCGTCGGAGGAGATCGTTGTGACGACGGACGGGCTGAACTCGAGCCGTGCAATGAGGTCGCAAATGATCTGCTGCAAGTCGCCATCCTGCTGCGTGCGTAGTTCACGCACCCGATCGCGACCCTCCGCTATGACCTTGTCCGCCGTGTCGATCGCGGTGATGAGCGAGGCCCGCGCGGGCGTCCCGTCCGGCAGATCGTCTGCCGCAAGCTGAAAGCGAAGCGTGAGCGACTGAACAGACTGTAAAAGCGTGTCGTGCAGTTCACGCGCGATCCTCTCGCGTTCCTCCGCCCGTTCGGCCATGCGCATGCGGATGCGGTCGGCCACAGTGCGCAGCCGCAACGAATAGGCAAGCCACATCAGCGCCAGTATCGCCGCCGCGCACATCAACTTGAACGGCCAACTCTGCATGAAGGTGGGCTCGATTTCGAATGCCAGAGTGGCCCCCTGACGGTTCCACACGCCGCCGCTGTTTCGTGCGATGACGCGAAAGCTGTATCTGCCCGGCCCGAGGTTGGTATAGGAAGCAGTCCGCCGCGCGCCCGCATCGATCCAGGCGTCGTCGACGCCCTGCAGCCTGTACCGGAACTGCACACGCTGCGGGACCGTGAAGCTTAGCCCTGCGTAAACGATGTTGACCGTGCGCGTATCGGGGGGAAGGGTGACATTGACCGGATCGCGCCATGTTCTGCCGCCGCTCTCAAGCGACCGGATAGTCAAGGGCGGGGGCATGATGTTCGGCTGAAGTTTCGCGGGGTCGAAGAAGGCCGCGCCCTGCCGATTGAGGAACCAGATTCTGCCGTCTCCCCCAACGGCGGATTGCGGGCCTGCGAAGCCGCCTTGCTGAACCGTGCTCGCCAGCCCGTCCAACGCGTCAAATTTGATAAAAGGCAGCGGTGCGTGTGGATCTTCGAACGCGCGGTCCAGATCGGCCGTGGCAAGCTGGTACACCCCGGTTCTGCTGAACAGCCAAGTTTTGCCGTCCCTTGTCTGCTGGAGCGTCCTTACCCAAGTGATCCAGGGGAAGCGGTTTTCGGCGAGAATTCGCAATTGATTGCCGCGCTTTCGGGCAAGGCCTGCGCTTCCGCTGACGAACAAGTCTTGCGAGGTCAGGCCATTGCCGGGCATCACCGCCCAGGGCGTTCCGATACCCGTGCGCTCCAGACTGATCTTCTCAAGCCGATTGCCGTGGAGAATGGCGACGTCGGGCGGGATGATGAGAGCAAGATCACCGGACGCCGTCGTGGTCAAATCCCAAATCTTGAGGCTGTCCAGCGCTCCGTTGGCCCGATGCCAGCCCGATGAGTCTCGCCATAGGAGCACGCCGCTGGCCAGGCCAAGCCAGAGGCGCCCAGCGGCATCTTCGGCGCAGGCGATCTTGGCTTCTCCTCCCGGATAACCGGGCAGCCTCTGCGCTCGCTGGCCTTGCAGCAGAATGAGCTGGCCGGGCTCGATAACCCAGACCCCCTCGCCTCGGGCAGGGCACATGGAAATTTCATCGGTGCGCAACTTCAGGATTGGTGCCGCTGCACCGTTCGCGGACACGCGAAACACTGTCCCGCGCGAACCCACATAAATGCTCCCGTCTTTCGCCCGGGCCATCGAAAGGCCGTGCTGTGAATCGCTGGGCACGGCGGTGTCCTGTGGTGCCGCGGACCGGCGGAACTGATCTATTCCGTTTTCCGTCGTGATCCAGACATTCCCCTCACGGTCGACAAACGGGGCATAGGTGGTGTCCGAAGTGAGGCCGTTGGCCGCATCGAACCGGCGAACCCGCGTTCCGGGACCGGCAAACGGGGCTTGGGGGCTGGCAATGTGGAAAATTCCGACAGACGCCGTCGTGCCCCAAAGCCCACCGCTGCGATCGAACGCAATAGCGGCGCGGGTGACACCGGGCACTGCGGGAAAAGTGATGGTCGATTGCTTGCGCATGCCCCGGGCGTCGAACAAAATGCGCGTTCCCGCTGCGTCCGAGACCCAGAGCGCTCCACTATGATCGAGCGCGATCTTGGGGCGGCCCGAAAGTTGCACAGGCACTCTTTGAAACCGTACCGCGTGGGGGTCGAGATACGCCAGCGAGCCGCTTTCTCCATTCTCGGCGCTGAGCGCGATCCACAGCCTGCCGCTTCGCGCCACGATCAGGTCCATGATATACCCGCGCGGCAGACCCAGCGCTTCGTCCACGCGCTCCCACCGGTTCCCGCGTTTCCGCTCCAGCCGCTTGTCAAGCGACATGGAGGACGCCCAGACTGTTCCATCGGGCGCTTGTGCAAGAGCGGCCAGGCCCCGCGGTGGATCGGGCATATGCATATCCCGCAGTTCGCCTTGCCGGTAAACGGCAACCCCGCCAGTGTCCCGCAATCCGACCCAAAGCTCGCCGCGGTCGCTTACCATGAGCGTTGAGGGCGACGCGTGACGCTTGCCCGACCCTTGCGGCCAGTCAATCCGCTCGAAGGTCGCGCCATCGAAGCGATAGAGTGCGTCGCCGGCAAGCCAGATGTAGCCGTCGGACGTCTGCGCAATTCTCAGGAGACCGTCAGGGGCGCCATCGTCGGCCGCAGCGCGGACGTGCTTATACGCTTCGAAACCGGGGGAGGCTGATTGGGCCAGGCAGGCAGTTCCGACGAACTGTAGTGTTATCGAAAACGCAAGGTGGCCAAGTCTGGTTTTGCAAGACCGGGTCATTCAGCTGGCCTCTTCCCACTACCGGAGGCCAGATCCCCCCCACCCATGAGCAACGTATGGACAACGCTTGCATTTTCGGCAATCTCCAATCGCCACATCCGGGCTCACATCAGAGTATCGATAACCCCTCCATCGACCCGGAGCGCCGCGCCGGTCGTCGCCGAGGCCAGTGGCGATGCGAGATATACAAACATGTTCGCGACCTCCTCCACAGACGCCGCCCGCTGGATAATCGACGTTGAGCGAGAGGCACGCACGAACGAAGCAGCGACCTCCTCAATCGGTTTGCCCGATGCGGCCCGTTCGTTTTCCAGCATCGCAGCAACGCCTTCGGACAGCGTAGGCCCAGGCAGAACCGAGTTCACCGTAACCCCGGTGCCGGCCATGCGCTTCGCCAGACCGCGGGCGAGAGCGACGTCAGCCGTCTTGCTGACGCCATAGTGAATCATGTCAGCGGGAATGTTGAAGGCAGATTCCGACCCGAGCAGCAGGAAACGGCCCCAACCAGCCGCTTGCATTTTGGGCAAATAGAATCGGGCGAGGCGCACGCCTGCCATCACATTGACCTGCCAATGTCGGTCCCAGACGGCATCGTCCGCGTCGAAGAAATCGATGGGCTGGAAGATGCCGAGATTGCTCACAACGATATCCGCCTGCGGCACTTCTCCGACCAGAAGATCGTGCCCGGCGGCCGTCGCTAGGTCTGCAGCGACGCCGCGCGCGCTTCCGCCGATACGCGCGACAGCAGCGTCTACCTTCGCTTGAGCGCGGCCATTGATCACCACCGCCGCGCCAGCTTTGGCCAGACCCTACGCGACGGCGAAACCGATGCCCTCGGTCGAACCAGTGACAAGTGCGGTCTTGCCGCTGAGATCGACGTTCATAGGCTTGGTCCTTTGATCAAATTGCACAGGGGCATTGCGTCAGGCTTGGCGCGAGCCATGCCGCGCGGGCAGCGAACGTCTCAGGCTCCGAAGCCGCCATCGATGGTGTGCATAGCGCCGGTAACAGCGCCCGCATCCAGTCCGGCGAGCCAGGCCACCATGCCCGCGACTTCCATGGGACGGACGTGGCGCCTGATCGCCATGAAGCCGTGCATGAAATCACTCATCGGGCCGTCGCCGGGATTCATGTCGGTATCGGTCGGTCCCGGCTGGACGACATTGACGGTGATGTTGCGCCCGCCGAAGTCACGCGCCAGCCCGCGGGCCATACCCTGCATCGCCGATTTGGTCAGCGCATAAGCCGCTCCGCCCTCAAAGGGCATCCGGTCACCATTGACGGATCCGATCATGACGATGCGGCCGCCGTCTCCCATCGTACGAGCAGCCTCGACGGCCGCATGATATGGTGCGCGGACATTGAGATCGATCATCCGATCGACCGCATCAGCATCCAGGTCGAGCGGATTGCCAAGCACGAGCGCCCCGGCGTTGATCACCAGAACATCCAGTTTACCCCGCGACTTGACCAGGGCGACGACCGCCTCTCGATCCGCAGCATCCGAACGGATCGCAACGGCGCCCGTGTTTTTCTGGAGCGCAGCCGCCGCGTCTGCAGACCCTGCGTAGGAGAAAGTCACCCGGTCGCCTGCCTCGGCAAATCGCTGCACGATGGCGGCACCGATACCGCGGCTGCCGCCAATGACGAGAACATTGCGCTTTTCATCAGTCATATGGATTTCCATCGAGATTTGGATTGATAGATGGACGGTTCGTCGCCGTCAGTGGCCAACCTCTGCGAAGACGATATCTGCGAAGCCTGGGACGGTCGCATCGCGCGCCCAGTCGCGCTGGAGTTCGCAAGCGAACTGGATCCAGCTGACGGGAACGGCCCCTGCCTGGACCAAGCGGTCGATCCCCGCTTGATGCGCTGCTTCGGACGTACCGGCGACGGCGTCGACGACGGCATAGACCTCATAGCCTGCTCGCAGCGCGTCGAGCGCGGGAAAGACAAGGCACACCTCGGTCCACAGCGCCACCATAACGAGTTTGGACCGGCCGGTGGCCTTCACGGCGGCCACGAAATCCTCATCCTCCCATGCGTTGATCGACGTGCGATCGATGGGAGAGACGTCCGGCAGCAGATCGGTGATCTGATGGATCGTCGGCATGTTTCGTCCGGTCGCGACATTGACGGTCGAGAGGACAACAGGAAGGCCGTAAAGCTTGGCGGTGCGGGCAAGGGCCGCAACGTTCTTGACCAACAGCCGCTTGTTCATCGTAACGATCGATCCAACCTGGACCGGCTGGAAATCGATAATGATCAGCGCCGCGTTTTCCGGCGTCAGCATATGGTCGGCGATCGGATCACGGATGATTGCGGGTGAGGTCATGGCTGCTTCTCCGTTTGCTGCGAATGCGCGGCGGCGGTGAAAATGGTATCGGTCGGGCCGTAGCCGCTGATGATGACTGTCACCGGTTCAGCCCCGGTCATCGCGAAATGGGCATCGCCGCCCGGCTCACTGTAGAAGCTGCCGGGGCCCAGCGCCTTCGTCGCCGCCGCGGTCGCCACCGCGCCATAGCCAAAATGCCATGTGCCCGAGACGACCACTGCGGTTCGATCGTCGCGGTGCGTGTGGGCCGCGATCTTGGTGTTCGCGGGGACTCGCAACTCGATCGTATACGGGCCCGCCGCCGTGGGATCGCCTGCCAGAACGACGGTCTGGATACCGGCGACACCTGAGGTTCCCGGTCCGCCGGAAGCGGGATGTTGCGCCGCGATTTCGGTCTGCGTCAGGCGAATCTCGCCGCGCTGCGCGGCATGGGCACTAGTCGCGGCTGTGGTTCCCGCCAGGAAGGCGAGCAGCAAAACCCGGCTCACTTCTGTGCGTCCAGGAAGGTGCGGACCATCGACACGGTTTGCCCCGGCTGCTCCTCCATCAGCCAATGGCCGGCGTCGCGCACGACGCCTTCCTTCACATTAGTTGCGGCAGCGCGCATCACCACCGCCATCATCGGGCCGAAGGAGTGATCGCCGCCGACCGCCAGGACCGGCATCGTCAGCTTTCCGGTCGCCAGGAAAGCCTGATCGTCCTTGACGTCCTGATCGAACGCCTTGAACTGTTCGAAACCTGCATGCATTGCGCCGGGCCGAGCATAGAGCGCAGCATAATGCTGGCGGGACTCTTCGTCGAACTTTGCGGGGTCGGCGGAAAATTCGTTCCAGAAGCGGTCGAGGTAAATGCGCTCGCGACCGGCGACGAGACGCTCCATATCGGGACCGCCGAAGCGGAAGTGCCAAAGCAACGGGTTTTTCAGGATCTCATCCCAAGGGCCGACGCCGGGAAGCGGCGCATCCATCAGCACGAAGGCTTTCACTTGATCGCGATGCTCGGCCGCAAAGGCGAAACCGACCATATTGCCGATATCGTGAGTGACGAGATCGATCTGGCCAACCTTCAACGCGTCGAGCACGCCGGCAATGTCTTGACCTTGCGTTTTCTTGTCATACCCGCCGACTGGTAGTGCCGAGAGCCCCATTCCGCGCAAATCCGGCACAATCACCGTATGATCGCGAGCAAGGTCTGCGGCCAGCGGCGCCCACATGTCGCCGGTTTCACCGTAACCGTGCAGCAGCACCACGGCGGGCCCGCTTCCGCAGATGCGTACGTGCAGCGAGGTAGCGTTGGTTGGGATATCCTGGACTTTGCAGGTCGGTGGAAACTGCACGACCTTTGCTTCAGCTAAAGAGGCAGACAACAAGGCGATCAGGCTGGTAGCTAGAATGCGTAGCATGGAAATCTCCTCGGGCTCTGGGAGCGTCGGGTAAGCAATCCGGGGGGCGTCTCCGCCGGCGTTTATGTCGCGGACCGGAGCGTGCTAGGAACGGCGTAATCTCGGTTGCCACGGGCGCGGCAAGGCAAAGCGCGGTTGCCGATAAGACGGCTCAGAACATTGCTTCTCCTTTGAGCCGTAATAGCAACGGTTATAACGGTGCCTGATATCCACGCTGCCCGGTCGGGCTACAATCCCAAGGTGGGGCTTCAGGACTACCCGAACGGGTAGAACTACAGACGTTCGCCCAAATTGCCTCCCTGCAGAGCGCACGCTTCACGCCGACAGCAGCGATCGCTGATTGGGGCCAGCGGATGGCCAAAAACAATCGCTCCGATTGCGCATAGAGCGCTTTCACTATTCCGTATTCAAGGCGAGCAGGTCAGTGAGCCAATTCGCCATTTGCGACCATTCGTGTGAATGCCGCCCAGACAAGGCTGGCTGTCCACCTTCGGACTCGCGGAAGTAGCCGCCGAACGACAAGTTTGGGCGCACAGCTGGCAACCGGCTCATGCAATTCGGATAAGCGGCGGCGGATAGTAAGTTCCGTCAGCAACGCCGCCTTGTGGCCCATAAAAGCGAAATGTCAGGCTCCAAGGCTTCCCGGCTCCCGTCGGCAACCAGTTGGCATCGGGAGCATCATCCGGCTTGGCAGGGCCGAAATACAAGGTGAGCGAACCGTCGCTACTTCTAACTACGCCGGACTCCTTGTTCAGCAGATAGCGTTCGAGTGGGTTGGGCAGCACGTGGCGAAACTGACGATCCACCGCGATTATCGACCAGAAGTACCGCGCGAATTTCTCTGGCAGCGCGTCCGCCGGAAAGGTGAGCGAGTAGGTACCGTCGGCCTCCACCCAGCTCAGGTTCTTGTCCAAGGCCCCGCGGTAGTAGACCACTTCCTCCATCACATTGGCCCAGATGCCACCGTAGTTTACGGTCGTACGGGTCAACCAATCCGTGCCCCAGTGCCCGCAACAGCTTTCCCGCGCCCACCCGTTGCGGATCCAGCCCCGCCCGATGTAAGGCGCAGCGGCTGCAAAGTCCGCCTGCGCTTTCGTTCGAATTATCTGATCGACTTCGGCCCGGCGCTCGGGATCGGCAATCTCACTCACGATGGCGCGAACTTTTGCCTGCATGTCGTCCAGTGGGCTCAGATCCTTTTCCTGCATGGCAAGCTCGGCGGACTCGAATGCTTCAACGCCAGGTAGATGTGCCATGTCGAACATCACGGTACGGGGAATTTCAGGCGCCTGCAGTTTTCCCCAAATCTCGAAATTAAACTGGTGCTGGAGAGCGATGGCCTCATCCCAATTCGCCCCGAGTTCGACGCGAAGCAGCACGCGCATGGTTTTCGCCGGCACATCCACGCGCAAGGCGCCGCTGGGGACTTCGACGTCGCTGCCTTGGAAGCATATGGCGAACAACCCATTCGGATGGTCGGGGTGGCAACGTTCGTTGAGGTTGGCCAGCGTTTCGCCCCATCCGTTGATGAACTCCACTGTATAGTAACGGCCTGTGATCTCGGGCACTGTCACCAGCAGCGTGCTGACTTCGTCGATTGTCACCCATGCCTCGGAATAGGCGACATCGAGGTTCGGGTTCGGCCAGGCAACCTGGCCTGGTTTGCGATGGACCAATTCGTTCCAGACAAATCCTTCCTCGTCAAAGTCGACTTGCTGCTGCCGGGTAATCAGCAGCCGGCCGAGCAGATAGATGTAGGCGTCGCTGATAGCCGAATCCGGCAGGAGGTCAGAGGTTGGGTTGGAATGCGCCGAGGCCATGAGATTGCCATCCTCTTGAAAGACTTCCTTCGATGATCCGATGCGTGACCTTCCGCGGATCGAGGTTTGCGTGGCCGAGGCTATGGCACCGATGTAACCGTAGCCATCAGGGGAAACCCGAGGTCGGTGCAGCTTCATTCCTAGGGCCGGTGGTGCAATTTCAATGAAATGAGGCGCTCCAAAAAAATTGGCGCGCGCCAGACGCAAGTATTGCGGCAGCTATCAGTGTTGATCATGGTCGGCCTGAATGGCTGAAAACGGGCGGTTGCCGCCGATGGATTTTTAGCAAGCGGGACGTTGGGAGCGTCTGGTTTCCTGAGTCGGGCACTCAGAACCAGAAAGTCGCGAATGTCCCACATACGGCCCTTCGGGCCGGCAGGTGCCGGCACTCCAGGAATGGCCTGTTTAGGAAAGGCTCAATCTTGATCAGTGGATAGGCAAGTCTGCCACTCGAACCGATTTGTCATTGAAAAGCCGAACACATTGCCGCCGTGTGCTGGCTGTACGATCTCGGATACGGAGGCCGCCTCGGCAACGTCGCCGCTCGACTTCTCCGCCGGCTGCTTGTCAGCTTGGCTCACCGTATCCGCCCAGTGCTGAAGCATGCGGCGGCGAGGTGTCAGATAGAGCGCGCTGTTATAGGCGCCGCGAATGTCGTCGTCTTCCGAATGCGCGAGCGCCATCTCGATCCAGTCGGAGTTGTAGATCTCCTGCTCATTGGCCCAGGTCGAGGCCATGCCGCGGAATCCGTGCACGGTCTGGCGCCCGCGATAGCCCATGCGGTAGCAGGCGTAGATCATGGTATTCTGCGAGATCGGCTTGCCTGGCTTGGTCCCCGGGAACACGAGATCCTCGCGGTCGGCCGTGCGCATACGGCGGCGCAATAGTGCGACTGCTTGCGAGGAGAGCGGCACGATATGCTCGCGGTCCATCTTCATGCGCTCACCGGGGATCCGCCAGAGCGGGGTGTCGCCGTCGAGGTCCTCGAACTCCGTCCACGCCGCAAAGCGGGTCTCACTGGTCCGGCACCAAGTCAGCAGCGTGAACAGCATCGCCTCACGGGTGATCTCGCGGCGCCGGGGATCCTCTTCCCCGTCGTAGTTTTGAATGGCCTGCACGAGTTCGGGAAGCTGCTGCAGTGGCAGCCGCGCCATGTGCCGCACTTTGGGACGCGCCTTGAGCGCACCTGTCAGATGCGCGGAGGGATCGTGCTCAACAAACCCTTCGGCAATCGCATAATGGAAGATCTGGCCAATCGACTGGAGTACGCGCCTGCTCACGTCCAATGCGCCGCGCGCTTCGACGGCCTTGATCGCCGCCAGTATTTCGGGCGCCTTCACGCCGGCAATGGGAGTGGACCCGATCGCCGGAAACGCGTCGCGTTCCAATCGCGCCAGCAGACGCTTCGCATGGGCGGGATTGAGACTATCCACGCGGCGAGCGTGCCACTGACGCGCGACGATCTCAAAGGTGCGGGCCTCCGCCTCGTCTTTGGCCTGCTGGATCTTGGCGGGGTCTTTTCCCAGCGCCAGCAGTTGGCGTGCTTCGTGTCGTTTGGAACGGGCCGCGGTCAGCGACACGTCGGGGTATTGACCGAAGCTGAGAAGCTTTTCCTTGCCGGCGAAGCGGTATTTCATCCGCCACAGCTTGGAGCCATTGGGCTGCACGAGGACATGCAGGCCGCCGCCATCGGCAAGCTTGTACGGCCGCCGCCGCTTCGCTGCATATTTGACCTCGAGCTCAGTAAGCACCGCGTGGGGGTATCCATCTGGGGGTATCGCGGAAAAAGTACCCCCAAAAATACCCCCAGAGCAAATGACTGTGGGTGCATTGAGCGGGACACAGCGGGACGCATGATGGCCCGCCGGGATGGTCAAAAATATTTGATATGGTTGGGAAAGTGGCCGCCCGTGGACGTCGCCGGACAGAGCGGGACGATCGGGCTTGGTTGCGGGGGCAGGATTTGGCCGATCCCGACATTCACTGACTGCCGCGATCTAGCCATCTTGGACTGCTGCGGGACGTTTGCGCGAAGAGAAGCTGCTTTGTAGCCAAACGTCCCGCTGCTTGAACCCTCATGTGGCGCAAGCTTGCAGGCAAACCACCTTCCCCTAATCCGGCCTTTCACTAATGCGTCAGCTTGTGGTCGCGACCTACCGGAAGCGCCCCGCCCTGCTCCGCCGACATTGCCGACGTTCAGAGACCAAAGGGTCCCCTTGAAACGAGACTTTCGTTAACCAGGCATCGCGAACCGATAAATCCGGCGCAATTCATATCCTGCAACTGCGCGCAGTCATCCTCGTCGCTGTCGAACTTTAAGGCCAGTTGGCGAATCAATATGATGAGGCCTCAGCCAGAGGCACCTCACGCGCGTAGAGAACCCGCTTCGAAAATGCCCGACGCGGCATCATCGAAGCGGGCTTGTGCCGTAAGATCCGCACACAGCAGATATCCAACGAATCCTCGGCAGCAAATGACCGGTGGGGGCCCAAAGGTTCCCCCACCGGCCTAGGCTCGGCCGGTTCGACGTTTACGAGCCGGCCTTCGGGTCGCAACTGGATGCTGGCGCCGTTTCCAGTGCCGGTCGATCCGGGAAATTCCCGGCCTCTAGGAAACAGATTAGATTTCTTCGCCTCTACTATGCGCAATGAGCTGTGCCAGCCCATTGGTGCGCGTCTTCGCGACAATGGAAGCACGATGGTCTTCTACAGTGCGAGCCGATATCACCAGGCGATCAGCGATCTCCTTGTTGGAATGTCCGCGTACAAGCAGGTCAAAGACTTCGCGCTCTCGCCGCGTCAATCCAGCGGTTGCGGCCAAGATGCGGCGCTCCCGCTCGGACCACGTCAGCCCTTCCAGGACGGCAGCAATCAGCCGCGACTCATCAATTGGCTTTTCCAGATAGTCGAGGCCTCCGTAGCGGCGGATTGCATCGACCGCATGGGAAGTCGTCGGCCACGCGGTCATGAAGATCAGCGCAACTGCGGGATCTTGGACGCGCAGGGCGTCGGCGAAGGCGAAGCCATCCATAGCGCCCATTTGAATGTCGCTGACCACACAGCCGAACGTAAAACCGGGTAATGTCGCGAGCAACTCCTCCGGCGACACGAAAGCCCGCGCGGCAAGGCCGTTGCGACCCAACAGGCGCGCCACGGAAGTGGCCAGGTCCGCATCGTCATCAAGCACTGCAACCAACAGTTCATTGCCAGGCGAACCGCCGTTCATGCGACAGCTCCAACGAGTGCAGGTAGGGAAAGAACGAAACGCACATAGTCGGGTTGATCTTCACGGACGAGCGTACCGCCGTGCGCCTCAACGATAGTTCGAGCGATGACGAGACCCACTCCCATTCCGTTGCCCGGTCCAGATGCCGCAATCGGATTGCCTATTTCAATTCGCACATCTTCGCGCGCGGCAGACACGCGGAGGGATATGACCCGTCCCGGACTGGCGACGATAGCGTTGCGCAGAAGGTTTACGAGCGCTTGGGTCAACTCGATTTCCTGCGCCTGGATCACGAGGTCCGGCGAAACGGATGGGCATTGCAAGCTACCGCCGCTGGCGCGGAGTTCCGCAGCTATAATCTGGCACGCGGTCTGCACAAGCATTGCAACCGGCAGTGCGGAAGGTTCGTCGACATCGCGTCCGCCGAAGCGGCGAAGACGGCGCACCAGGTTCGAGAGCGCCTGAGCCTTGCGATCGACAAGCGCCGCACTCTCGACAACGGCGGGATCGAGCTTCTCGGTAGCCGAACGCAAATGGCTGGCCTCGATCGCGAGGGTGGAGAGCGGTTGGCTGATCTCATGGATCACGGCGACCGACATGGCACGCAATGTCTTGAGCCGCTCAGCCTGAAAAAGCAGGCGGTTGCGCTTTTCGATAAGTCTGCGCGCTTCTTTCTGGGCATCAGAGAAACTGCCGGCAAGCCAGGTCACAAGCACGACTGCCGCAAGGCCCAGGTGCAGTTCCAAGCGCACGGCATCATCGAGTGAGCCTGCTGAATATGGCAGGAACAGGAGAAGTTGAACCAAAATTGCCAGCCACGCACCGATCCGGCCGTGTCGCAGCCCAATCCAGGAACCCGCTAACAATCCCGGAGCCGGCTGCGCACCCAGCCCGGCATGCCACAGGCCTATCGTCAATAGCAGGCACCCACTCATGACGATAGCATCTTCCAGAATCGGGCGAGCTGGAGGCATCGCAAAGCGATTGTGCCCCGGCGAATCGAAAGATGCAGCGAGCCAGACCAGCAGCGGCGCGAGAACCAGGATTCCCAACAGATCGCCCACCGCAAGACTGGTCAGCGAAATTACCATGTCGACGCCTATGTGATAGCGGCCTGCGTTGACGGGTAGAACCGCTTCGATGGGCACAACTAGTATGGCATTGAGTGTCGGAGCAACAACGGCGGCGATGCCGAAAGTCATGGGCGGCAGCGCAAGCGCGTCACCCCTGCCGCGTGCAATGCTTCGCACCGCGGTCAGCGCCATTCCGTACGTCAGACCGGGGCGCAGGATCCCTGATATCGCCTGCAACGCCTCCGGCCCGCCGATCGGTACTGCCCCCATGACCCAGTCGGTGAAGAGTTCGGCCAGCATCAGCGAGGGCGCGATCCGCACTCCACGGTTCCATAATACCGCGAACCGCAATCCCGCCGGTGGATACCAGAGGGAGAAAAAGCCCGCGCCGCTCCATGGACTCGCGGACCAATGGAGCAACCCGAAAGCGCACGCATAGAGTGCAACCAAAGGCAGTTCACCGATGCGCGGCGTGATGGCCCGCAGAATAGACTCAGAAAGGTAAGCATCGTCACGAAAAGTCATCGTTCCGACATGTCGCAAATGTCACCGGAGCGCAAAACCCGGAAGATATACGGTTGCCCGCATCCATTTCGGAATTGCCGAAAGGCAAAGACCTCAAGCAAGGCCATCGGTGACTTCTGATCCTGATGTTTGCAAACACCTGGGGTTGATCGGAAAAATTTGCTGTCCGGATTTTTTCCGGATTGGCTCACGGCAAATTGCCGCCATCAGCTCGGCGCCGCTACACGGTGGCCGTCGTCTTGCGAGAGCCGGTCTGTACTGTGCAGCACTCCCCTTCAACCAGCAACCGGAAGGCGACCAAGCCCTCTATAAATATCAAACACCGAGGTCGAATGACTTACATTCGATTGAATGGGCATTGATGCGCAGCGTTGGGAAGAAAATCAGAAGTTGGTATTTTGATACTCTGAACAGCACCTCAGCTGCAGGGCGAGCTAATATCCGGATAACAAAATTTAATCGTTGTTTGCCAGTTGAACCGACGTTAGGCGGGCGGCGATAACGGGGGTTATTATGAAGTTTCCAAGTGCGGCCGTACTGGCTGTATTCGTTGCCGGCACCCAAAGCGCGGGACAGCGAAGCGATGAACCAACTGAAAGCGCAATCTCGACCTCTCCGCCTAGATCGTAGGTGATGGTAGCGGTGAAGTCGGTGCTCGACCGGAGCGGGCATAGCGAAGTGGTCGTCCACGTTCACTCCAAACGGGATAAGGCTTGCTGGATGCCCTCGGATACGCCGGTTTCGAACTGCCTCAATTGATTCATTCGCGGCATATCCGGAAAAAACACGGATACGCATTTTAGCAAGTCGCTGAAAATAAACGACGGTCGGCGGGGGAGCCTGTTTTTGCAGGTCGTCGGCAATTATGGGGGTATTCCAATATGAAATTCACTGGGTTGGCAGCGCTTGCGCTGTGCCTTGGTGTGTCGCTGGCAGGCTGCAACATGTTCTCCGGGCATAAAGATCCCGAGGGACTGGCAGGCGTTCGCGCCGCCATCGCCGCGCACAATTACGGCGAAGCGGCGGAACTCGCAGCCGTCGAAGTGAACACACATCCCAAGGATCCCGCCGCCCACTTCGAGCAGGCCCGCGCCGAGGCACTCGTCGGTAACGAAGCGAGTGCTCTGAACGCGTTGGAAGTTGCGATCTCGCAAGGTCTACCCGATGCCGCTCACGCTCTTGAAGACCCCGCCTTTGCCAACATCAGCGGCTCCAAACGGTTTATCGCCCTCGTCGACCAGACCAGCCCTGTGAGAGATGAAACGTTTCGCCGTGATTTGGCCGCTGAGCCGCCTCAAGAGCAGGCAGGTAATGGTGTAGCAATTCACGAGAAATCGAACGGCGGCACACATATCCAAGCGGGCGACGTCGTTCTCGACACCGACTTCTGATCCTTTTCCCTTCACACTACTGATAGGACCGTTCCCGCGATGAACGATCGTGCTTGCCTGCGCGCCTGGTTGCGCGCGTCTTCCATCTGCCTTGCCCCGCTGCTGATAGCCTCCCCTGCGCTTGCCGACACCATCCAAGGTAACGGCCGCGCCCTGATTACCAAGGATGCTGAATCTGTTCGCAATCTAGCGATCCTGGAAGCCAAACGCGACATTGTGCGCTCCATGTTGATCACGACGATCGGTAATGGTCGCCTGCGTGAAGCGACCCCGGATGTTGTCAATCGCATGGCTGGCCAGGTCCGCGACGACATGATCTCGGCACAGACCTCCGAACGGGTGGGGAACGAGTTTTTGGTCCACCTTACAGCCGACATTGATCAGGCGTGGTTTCGCACAATGCTATCCGACTATGGACTGGAAAGCGCCTCGCAGCGGGCAGACGGCAATCGCCAGTTGATCCTTGTCTATCTCGATCGCGATGATGGTACAGCGAGCGATCTTTCCGCTCCCGCCGAAGTGAATGTCGACTACGACCGCCGCACGGGGGGATCATTCTCCGACACGTCTAGCGTCACTGCATCCTCGAAGGAAGCGGGCGGCTCCAGCTACCGTAGCGCTTCGGCCTCCAGCAATGCGTCTTCCGGCGCGCAGCGGACTTCCGTTTCGGGGGCCTATAGCCAGCGCGGGGCATCCAGCTTTGGTGCTTCAAGTCGGGGAGGATCGGTGGCGGGTTCATCGAGCGGAGCAAGTGCAGGCGCCTATTCCGGCAACTCGGCCAGTGGTTACTCGAACCGTGCATCCAGTGCGTCAGCAACGAAGGCCTCCAGCGCCTACGCTGCGTCCGCATCCTTCGCCGACCGCACCAATGTACAGGCGGAAGTTCATGACGACGTTTCTTACCACTCCCATGTGGTCTACCAGAAGCCGCCTCAGAGCGCTGACGGGGATGCGATCCGTCAGGGGCTGAACGGTGCCCTGATTGATTACGATGTCCAGGTCGCGGATTCCTGGATGGCGCTTTCATCTTATTTTCCTTCGGGCGTTCCGCGCTATCAGGACCTCAAGCGCGACCCCAGTTTTGCAGGTTTCCTGGGAAGCCTGAAGGCAAAGAACACCCCCTTCTTCCTGGGCGGATCGTTCAAGGTCACCCAGTCCGGGCAAGATCCCGCCAGCGGCCAGGCGCTGTGTTCCGGCCAGCTCGATGCCGGCGCTGCGGCCAGTGACGACGGGCGCGTCATCGGAAGTGGTGTGTTTCCGGCCACCGCACTGGGTATCAGCCCAGAGGACTGTGCGAGCAATCTGGCGAAGAAGCTGTCGCTAGAGGCTGCAGCTAGGTTAGGACCTCAAATCCAGCGCTACTGGCGTTCGAAGGCGACCGCCTCTGTTGGTCAAGATACCAGGCAGGAGGCAGACTACACTCTAGTGTTACGCGCTGCGAAGCTCGATATGGGTCTGCAACAGGACCTGCTCGACGCGATCTCCGCTACACCCGGCGCGCAAATGCAGGCCTTCGTCTCGTCCGGCACGACCGAACTTCGACTGACCGTACGATATGCGGGCAACATGCCCCTGCAGTTTGCGCTTTTCCAGCAACTGCGCGGCCGCCCTGCCTTCGCTGGCATGCAGTCCACCGTCGACGGCCGAGCGATTGTCCTGTGCCTGTCGACGTGCGCCGGGGCTTAAGGCGATGAGGACCGCCTGCGTGCGCACGGCTGTGTCGTCGATAGCGCTGAGCACTATCCTGGCAACGGCGATCCCATCCCAAGCGCAGGATGCCGGAGCGCCATGGCTCTGGGCCGCGCCTGCTCTCTATGGGTTCGAAGGCGGAGTTTGCGAGGATCGCGCCTCGCAGGGCGCTACCATGGTCGACCCGCTCTTCTGTCCTATGCTGGGCAAGGATCAGCGCGTCGTTATCGGTAACGCATTTGCGCAGGCGGTCGCTGCGCGGTTTCGCAATGTCGAGCCAAAGTTCGGCGCGCATCTTCCCGTTGACGCGACACCCTCCGCGCGGCTCCGCGGTACGCTGGCGGTTTCGCTTCGTCTGACCCGAGCAGGACGCGCCACAGTTCCAAAGCCCGGCGGGGTAGATGCTTATGCGCCAATCACGCTGACCCTGGACATCACCAACCCCGCCACTGGTGAAGTCGTCTTTACCCGTACAAGCAACGATATCGCGCAGGGTACGCAATCTGTCGAAACCGTCGACGCTGAATTGGCGCGCCAGTTCCCGGCGCACCTAAACGCTGCAATGCTGGCATTGGTCGCGGAAGCGGCGGAAGCCTTTCATCCTTACCAGCAGACCGCAAAAGTGCTCGGCTCAGTCTCCTTGGGTAAGGACGAGACCGGATATATCGTGAACAAGGGCCGCAATGCCGGACTCCGCAAGGGGGACGGCATCAACGGTGACGGCAGGGTACTCTACGCCGGGCCAGACTATGCAGTCGTCGAAGCACAGCTTGGCGGATATCGCGAGGGTCAGATCCTGAGCCGCATGGCGACCGCTCCGGTAGAAACACTGGCGCGACCCAGCGTACTTACCGTAGTGGAACATGCGCCGGCGGGTTACGCACCCGTTTGGCTTGGCCAAATACTGGAAAACGCGCTGGGGAGTGGCAGTGCACTTGCTCCGGTCCCGGTCAACGCGTCGTTCTCACGCTTGCGCACGCTCGCCCTCGATGGTGCCGGTGCTAACCTCAGGTCCGAGGAGCGCAGTCTACCCGATTACGTGGCCAGCGCACGCGTGGTTCTGTTGGATCCGGTCAGCCGTCCCAGCGAAATACCAGGCGTCACCGTGGACAGGTACGAGGCATTTGCTTTCGTAACGCTGGTGGATGCTTCCGGCCGCGCGATCGGGACTTGGCAAGGTCATAACGTGATCGAAGACAAGATCAGCCGAGGTATTCGGCTGCCTCTTTCACAACGGCGAGAAGCGGTGCTGCGCAACGCGCTTGAAGATGTGGCAAAGACCATGAGCGCATTTCGGCCGCAGCCTCGCCTGTTGCCGCTTTCGCGCAGAGACGGCGCCCTGCTCATGGCGGATTCCGGCGGTTCTGCAGGGATCGGGCAAACGTTTCCGGTTCTGCGACAGGCGGGACGTTTCACTGGACTTGCCGGACCTGTCATGGTGCCCGTGGGCGATGTGACCACCCGCCAAGCAGTGTCCGGCGGCCTTGTCGTCAGCGATGCTGGCGTGACGCCACTAGCCCTGCATGGCGGTGAAGTGGTGGCGCTCGAAGCGGCGGGTGTCCCTGCAGCGATGCGCCAGACGGTCGGGCAGTGCGCTGCTGCCAATGGAATTCCTGCCGTCGACGACCGGGGGCAACTTGCAATGCCTGCCTATGGGGCGGTCGCATCGGCGTTGGTGGCGGGGCGGATGGCCGCGCCTGTGAAACTGACAGGCCTTCCTGCTATCCTCAAAAGCTATGCTCCCAGCTTTGCCGGCTGGGACCGCTTCGGGGCGGCTTCGGAAGCCTCGGTCGATACCTGCTTCCTACCTGTTCTAGCCGTTGCGCCCGTGGCGACTGGTTACCAGGTCACCATAGGCTACACGCTGCACCAAGGGGCGCTTGCGTCGAACCCAAAAATTGGGGCCAGCGGCCTTTCCACTAAGCTGACTCCAACCCGCATGCCGGCAAACTCTGGCGCCGAGGCGCAGGCTGCGATGCTCCAGTCCGATCTTGTGAGCCAAGCATTGCCCGTAGCGGAAGAAGCCGCCGCAGCTCTCAAGCTCTCGTCCTGACTTTTAATTCCCTGACCAAATCTGTTTGAGGAGTGCAATACCGATGATTACGCGTAAACCGATAACTCTGTTGCTTGCCGCCGCTGTGCTCGCGGCACCGGTTGGGGTGTCTGCCCAGCTTGGTGGTCTGGGCGGTCTGGGCAAGAAAGCCCTCGGCGGCAGTTCGGAGACAAGCGTTTCCAGCGCGGACGCGGGCGCATTTCTGAATGGTGCTATGCGTTCTACCAAGAATGTCATGATCTCAGCCGCTTTGCTGGCTCAGGCGCTCAACGATCGCGGCGGTCTTGCCTCGCAAAAGGCAGAAATCACTGCGATTAATGGTGCACAGAACTTCGGCGAACTTAACGCTCACCGCAGCCAGCTCGAGCAAAATCTTCAAGTTATGGCGTCGCGTGAAAACCTGACCGATGACCTCACTGCGACCTACAAGGCAGGCGATGCGAGGCAAAAGGCGGCTATTGGCGCTGCGATCGCCAACCTGGCGCTCGGCATTCATCGTAACGTCCAGCTCGCCAGCGCAGCTCCAAGCATGGTCAAATCGGTCGGAAGCAATCCTCAGCTCATGACCCGTATCGGCGAGTTCAAGACCGCCGCCAGCCTGCTGGGTATGCAAGGCAAGGGGCTCGGCACTATCGGTACCGCGCTACCCAAACTCATGACTGGTCTGAAGATCAAGCCGTTGCCGGAAGCCGAAACCACTGATCCCGTTCCCGTTTCGCTTTAATGAAGAATTCTGGCCCCGGCGCTACCGGGGCCAGATTGCACATCAACCCTGACCGCATTAACGCCAAAAACGCTGCCAACCTTGGCGACATGTTTATCGTCTGACCGGTATTTCCGCATATCGCTGGTAAAATGCGGTTAGCTGCAAGGCCCTGCCCGGCTCTTCGTAACCCAGCCTTTTCGCCGACGGCAGCCGCCGACAGAGCTGCCGTTCAGCGCCTCCTGCGAGCGTCTCCGAAGCGGTCATTCGTTCACCGAGAGATCAGCCACGATGAAAGGCTGGCAATGGCCGTGACGAGACCGATCGGTCCCTTTCATATAATTGCAATGCATTAAGCGCGCAGCGTTTGCATTGTTTGGAAGCCCGCAATTCCAGTCATCGGCTGGCCCTGCCGGCCACCCGAAACCTTCCGGATAGCGACCGCGCTTCCATTTACGGGGCGCTGCTCTCTGCAGGCGGCCGGAAAATGACGTACTTAGGGTTGCTCCAGCATCCTTTTCGCAGCCCTCAAACAGAGGCCCCAGGAAATCAAATGGGCGCTCAAACTGGCCAAAAACGCAATCATCATACCTAACAAAATGCGCATTCTAATCACGTCAGTGTCTATTGTGACAAATACACAAATGAATGATAGCACAACGCATGCCGCAAACAATCCGGCAGTCAAGGAAAATGCAGAACTATTGCTCATAATTATATCATTCGGTGCCAATTCGATCGCATAAACCTTGAATGTAGACCCTCGATGCACTCCCGTTACCCGTAATTCATCGCCGTCACCGAAGGGAGGGAGCTCGGGATCGTCGGAGTTGTGTATAAGGCCGACACAATATTGCGAACGAGCGCCATCAAGGTCAAATTCAGCAAAAGAAACTTTTCCAGTTTCTGCCTTTTGCGCGAATAATCTAATATTCGAAACAACCCCTGCCCTTAACTCAACCGACATCACACCCCTCTTCCCGCATTCTTGTCGCGCAATATAAATATAACGCCCCAAGGTTGAATGGGACCGTTCGCCACATCCTGCCTTTAGGTGAAACGGCTACCCAAGGAAAGTCGGCGTTCCGCTTTCGGCATCGCTGTATTAGGTGTCAGAGATCCGAAAAGGGGCGCGTAGCTACCAAAGTCCCCTGCCCTGCCCTGCTCTCCAATCCGAACCGCCGAAAGAGCCGCCGTTCAGCACCTCCTGTGAGCATCTCCGAAGCGGCCATTTGTTCACCGAGTGGTCGACCATAATGAACGGCCGCCAATGGGACTTTGTGCTCGGTCCGCTTCGGAGCGGCTTGTATGAATAAGCTATCGTTCCCAGCTGCGATCAGTGAGCAGTTATCGGAGGCTATTGATCGAATCGCTAGAGACCATCTGCTCGAAGCGGATCGCAAACTGGCCGATCTTGCGGCGATGCGTAACGAACTCACGGCCGTGATCGGTTGCGGCGATAGCGGCACCGTCGCCGATTGCCGCATCATCGATGCGCTTGGATCAACACTGCCGGCCCGCGCATGATAGCCCGCCGGTGCCGGGCCGGTTTTCACCGGCACGTGAAGCAGGGCGCGATGCATGTCAGTTTCCCAGCTCTGAACACGCCACTGCTCGGTCAGCTGGCGGAAAGGCGCAACTTCTGCCTGGTGGGGATCAGGTCGAGCCGCACCTCACATTCACGGGCAAGGGCGCTGCGATGACTGAGCGGATCAGCGACAATCGTGACATGGGCAGTTCCACGTCCGGCAGTATCGAACGCGAACTGATACACATGGTAACGGGCTTTCTCGCGACGGGCGACCCGCTGTTCATTCTGGGTAAGACGAACCGTACCCGACTTGACCTCGATGAACCGCACGATGAGCGCCACCAGGCTCGGATCAGCCTCGAATGCCCTGCGATCCGCCTCGCTCGCGAAGCTCAGATAGTCGCAGCCGAATGCATCGCGGCCTTGCAGGCGGGTCACGTTAAGTGGGAAGCGTCCCTGGCTTTGTTCGAGCAGCGCCGTCCATTCCTCGGCATCTCGTGGCGCCGCGGGATCGCGGCTGCCAGTTCCATACGAGGTGGCGCCTCCGTTCCTGATCCCAGGGCTCCATCCGGTCCGGCTCGAGGTGCCGGTTTCAAGATCGAGAACGGTTACCTCGACCCGCGTTGCCTTGGGGCGCTGCCTCGGTGGGGCAGGAGGCGGCGGCGTTGCGGGCGCAGACGGCGGGGCGCGGTCCTCGGAGCCACCGGTACCCGCCGTGCTGCCCCGATCCGCTAGCGGGATAGAGGACTCCGCCGCGCTGCCGGGTTCGCCGGTATCTTCAGTTTCTCCCGGTCTGGTCGCTGTCGCCAGCGTCGCAGCATCCACCGTATATGGGGCCTCGCACCGCGCGATTTCCAGTTCAAGCCCGGCGATGAGGCGTTCGACTTCCTCGGGAGTCTGGTTGGCGAGCAGGCGGCGCAGCTGAAGCATGCGCAGCGCATCGTTGTGCGGCGCGAGAAGTTTTTCGAAGTCGTCGCCTGCCTGGAGTTCGAACAGTTCTGCAAGCCCATCACTGATCGCGGTGATCGCCCGCAGCACGATCTCATCCTCCGATTCCGATACATCGACACAGACCAGCAATCGGTCGCCATCAAGCACGTACTTGCCGGGTTCGAGCTGGCCGGCAAAAATCCTGCTGCCAAGGCTGAACTCCAGTTCTGCCTCGACGACAACCGCGAGTTCAAGCGCTTCAAGGCGTCGCAATCGCGCCGACTCCATCGAGTTTGCCGCCCGCAATGCCTTTATGAAGGGCAAGCTGTCCGCGACGCGTGCCGTAAGAAGCGCAGAGACGCTGCCGGCCTCCTCGACCGTGCGGCCGATGGTCAGGCTGAAGGGCTGCTTGCTGACCGGCGCAATGCCAAAGCGTGCCTCGACTTCGGCGGCGCTGCGCCGGGCGGGCAGGTCGATGAGCGCAAGATGCTCGCGGGCAGCGGAAGGGAAATTGTCGCGATCAAGGTATAGGGTGTCCCGGACCGGGTTCCACACGATGGCCCCTTCTTTGCGCGCCTGCACCTCGCCCTTTTCGCGAAAGACCCTGCTCTCCTCCGGTGCGCGTACCGCAGAGAATCCCTCGACGCTAAGGATCTGGCTGTAGATGCGGCGCACCGTGTCAGCACCGGGATCACGGTCATTGAGCTGCGCGAGCAGGCGGTAGACTGCCGCCTCGCCAAGATCGGCCAGGCCCTGCGGCAACTGTGCGTTGGCCAGTCCGCGTAGCCAGAGCGGGCGTGTAAGACCAAAGGCAGTTTCCTGCTCGACCGTTGGTGGTGCGGGTGTCTTGAACAGAACGCTGAGCGCACCGGGCTGCACCATGGTCATGTGAGGCGCGGCTTTGCCACCATCAGTCGTGTCGAGCCAGGCAGCGCTGATAAGGCTCTCGCGAACGAGATCGGGCAGAGCGCCGTGATAGGGCTTGTATCCCGCGGCACCCGACCTGGCCTTGAGCCTCGTCTTGAATGTGGTCGGACGCACCGCGTCGAAGCGTGGGTCGAGCGCGAGCCAGGCCAGGATCGCAGCGCTCGGTGCCGTCAACAGAATTTCATCCAGCCCTGCAATCCAGTCATGCTGAGCGGTGTACGTCGAATCCCAGGAGAGCGCGTCGCGGTTGATCTCACGCCGATGATTGCCTTCCGTAACCTCGAACTTAGCGGGAAGAGCGGCAACCACGATTGCGCGCAGAGCGGGAGGGACGTTGCGGGTTTCTTCCATTGGCCAGGTGCGTACGCCAAGCCACCGGAAGAATGCGGCATGGTCATCGGCCGGCTCGCGGAGGCCGTTTGGAGCCGCAAGGCCGAGCAGCCGTCTTGGCTGCGTGGCATAAAGTGCAGATACGATCCCTCCGGCATCGCCATAACCATGCGAAAGATGAACCTCGCTGGCCTCGCGCCAGACACCATCAACGCAGATCACCTCGACGCGAACACCAAGCGCCGCACTGTCTCTCGCGACGCCCTTGCGCAACGCGTAGAGCGCGGCGATCAGCTCGCGGCGGACCTTGTCCGGATCGGCATGCCCGCGCTCGAGCAAGTCGTTAGCCTGCCGCCTCAGCGATGCAATCATCCCGGCTGCGTTGAACTCGTGAATGCCAAAGCCGCTTACCGCCTCGAAGCGGGCGCGCTGCGTACCGGGGATCTGGGTTTGGATGCGTTGCCACAACTCGGGATGAATGAACTTTGCGATCGCCCAGCGCGGCAGTGCTGGTGCCTTGCCGCTCTGTGGCAGCGGAAAACAGCTGTTGTTGCGTGTCAATCGGGTCAGACCGGTGTCCAGCAACAGCCGTCGGTCGTGAAACCTCTTTGGCAAACTCGTGGCTATACCCACGATTGCACGGGCACGCTCGTCCATGCGCAGCGGGGCATCGAGCAATGTGTCCAACATCGCTTGGGGGGCGAGTTCGCCAATCTCGAGCCGAGCTAGGGTTTCTCGGTCGCGATCGTTTCGGCAACGCGCCAGAGTGCGGAAGAAGCGCTTCGGCAGGTAGCTACCATAGCCTTTTGGGCCCAGTATGGCGCGATCGGCGGTGACATGACGCCCGCCGTTGGTCGGGACCAGCGGTTGGGCACGCGCCGCCAGATAAACCTGCGCTTCGAAGCCCTGCAGTACAGAAGGGAAGACGCTAGCCCGGGTCAATTGGGCGATCGTGTCGTTCAGCAGTTTTCTCTCGCGCAGTTGTGTCAGCATCTCGGCGTAGAAGACCGCTAGCTCGCGCAGTACGCCTTCGTTTAGTTCGGAATTGTCCTTGAGCAGTTTGCGGCTCGAGTTGAGTTCGAGGGTCGCGTGGAAGAGTGCAGGAAACGGAAGCGATACGGATGTCGGAAAAAAGCAGTGAAGCTGGCCGGTTCCCTCGCTCAGCTCGGGCCGGATCGCGATTGCCAGTTCAAATGGCCGAGTAGCTCCATCCTCAGATTGCGGATCGGGCAGATCGCCTCGTTTCCGCATGCAATACCATTCGCTGAAACTGACACGGCCCTGGCTTGAAACCTCTATTGCGAAGCGATCCTGTTCGACCGGAACAGTCATCCAGCGTAGCTCGGGTTGTGCGTCGGTTTGCATCACGATCTCATCGATCGCTTCGACAAAAAGGAGAAAGTCCGGCCGGAATTCCGCGAGCTGCGCGATGGCCTGCTGGCGTGCCCTGGGATCATCGAACGGCGCTGCAACCACCGTGTCGTAGCCTTGTGCGCGCAGTTCGCGTGCCCGCGCGAACAATGTGCGCGGCGTTTGCCGCTCCAGTAGGGTCAATGCAGTCCCAGCTGCGGGGAAACACAGCACCGGAGCCGGTACCGTTCGGCTCTCCTTCAGGAGGGCCGCGATCTTCGGGCTTTTTTTTTGCAAGCGCTTCCACTTGAGCGGCGGCATGCGTGCGTGAGAAGGCGATCTCCAGCGCTCCACTCGTGATGAACGGCTCATGCGACCAGTTGAGAAGCGCACGAAAGCCAAGTCCCTTCGCGCCGATCAACGTAGCTTGTCTTTCCGGTTTGTCGCTGGTGTGCGCCGTCATCAGCGAACGGATGCCCTTCGTGCGAAACGGCATTCCGGTATTGGCCACTAGCAGGCCTTCGCCGTTGATCTCGATGCGGACGCGGCCCCGCCCACCGACCTCGGCCGCCGCGTCTGCAGCGTTCTGGACCAGTTCCAGCAGTTCACGGCCGGCATAGTCGCGCGCGGCGGAAGCTTCGCCGTTTGCGTGCCCCTTTAGCCAATCTGGAGCTGCGCTATAGCCGGCTTGGCACTGGGCAAGTCGCTCGTCCAGCCAGTCGAGCCACTCGTGAGCATGTTCGGGCACTTCGCTGACCGCGGTGAGCGCCTCATTGGCCGCAGCCTCAGTCGCCATGGCTTTGATAAAAGTTCCTCCTGGGGTGCAGCGCGAGTGGCCATTCAAGGATGTGCCACGATTGATCTACCAGCGTGAAGTAAAAAAAGAATACCTAGACGGGAACGCGCAGTGGTAGCGACGTTCAGGCTCAGGGATTTTGGCATGGCCCAAGGCGATTTTCGGAGCGTTCGGCCTGCAATCCGCAAATCTATTCGCTGGTTCGGCAGGGCGCGCTAAAGCCCGGCCGCTACATCTTCGAATGCCACTGAAAGACTATGTGAAAGAAATCGATCCCGCAGAGCAGGGAATGGGCCGCCATGTGGCGGTTGTCTGACCGACATCGCATGATGAAAGCAACCAATCGTAACAGCGGATCACAGGACTCTATCTGTGCTCATTTCGAAGGCGCTCGACTGCTTTTACCCAACTGGCTCTGGTCCATATTGATGTGCATTTGCCTGTACATGCGCTCGAACTTGGTCGACCCACGCCGGGTACCAATACCAAGCGCCGTCGGCCAAAGTCGTCCCGAATGCTTTGCCCGGAGCCTTAGCGTCCGCGGCCTGCCAAAGCTGTGTATGATGATGCAAATTGAAGCGCGGGTAGCCCTCCTCTCTCATCAGGGAAACAATCTGACCCGGCTTAAGCTTCGGTTTTTCGACTTCTTTCAACGCCAGTCGAACATGGTCACCCTTCTCAGTGCCCGGGCGCAGAAACTCAATGACTTGATCCGCCTTCCCTCGCGAGTTCACGGCTTGCTCGATGTATGCGACCCGATATGAGTAGCGCGGATCAGCCACCATCTCGTCGGTCAACCCATTTTCATATTCAGTGTGAGCTGCTTGAATGTGAGCCGGCATGTCCGTCTCGGAGAGCAGAATGTTACGATGATCTCTGCTGATACCGCTGAACTGCAGGGCGAGCGATAAATCTCGGTCGAGGCCGTGCTGCGCGCCTGCAATCTCCTTTATAGCGCGGTTAAAATTCAAGCAGCAGGCCTGCAGCTTCGCTGAGATCGTATCATCAATCTGGTTGGTGAGCTGGTGCTCAATCTCATGCCGAATAGCAATCAAAAACCTGAGGTTGGCAATCGTCGGAGCGTCGAGAGGGCATTCTGCGTAATCGATGCATGCCTCCAGCTCCCAATGTTTGTCTGCTCCGTGTCGCGTCTTCAAGACGGTCTCCACACCGTCCACCGTTCGTTTGTAACGGATGTCAACGCCGCTTCGACGGTAGTGCCAGTGAAGGAGGTAGGTGTAAGCAATTACCGCGATGACGATGAACATCTCACTTTTAAAATAGGCGCGGGGATTGTTAAAGCCCTGCACCGCCTGGAGCATCGCTTCGCGGGCTTTAACGAGCAACTCGTCGCCGCGCAGGTGAGCCCCAGTGACCGGATCAATCTGTGGCCACGCCTGCAAAAATGTACCAAGCTCTGCTTGGTTGGCGGCTGCTACGTTGCGGTGTTTTGTCTGATTTCGAATTTCGGCAATCCGTGCGTGGTTGATGCTACGAGTTGGCCGCGTGAAGTAGGCAAGGATGTCCTGATCGTTCAAAATACCTTCTGATATCATGCGCTTAATCAGCGCGATTTCCGAACGCTCCAGTTTGTTTGCTGCGTTGCGTTTCGGCGTTTGCGCCATACTCGAGCCCCCCCTTTTCGAGATTGGATCATATCCGCAGCGTCACGATAGGAGGTCGAGCCTCCCGGCCTTCGTTACCTGCTCTCGATCCAACTTTATATTTGGCACTCGTGCCCTACGTAAATGCCTAACCGGAAAGGCGCGCGTGAAAAGCCGCGCATACGGATGCCATTTCCTCGTCGAGGAAGGCGCGCGTAGTATCGTCCACATCCTTGCGAAGAACGTCGAGTTCAGCGGCGCGGTGCAGCATCCAACGCCCGAGGGTATCGACACTGTCGGTCAGTCCTTCCCGGCGTACAAGGTAGCGCCCAAGATTGCGCCGAAGGGGTTCGACCCGCGTCACATTACCGTCCATCTCGACGACGTAGAGTTGCCAGCGGGTGGGACTGCGCTCCGCCTGCGCGTCACGGATGTCCCGAGAAATCTCGACATTGACGATGAGACTGCGTCCGGTCTTTTTGAGCAAGCCCGAAAGGAATGCGCGGTCTGCCGTTGCACGCCACCCATGGCCATGCGGTGCATCTTCGCTGCCCCATTGGTCGATCGACAACAGTGGAACGCCTGCCTGCGCGCACCAGGCGGATTTGTCGAAATCGAAGTGCAGTCCTTCGGCCTTCGTAGCGCCCGCTGGTTCGACAGGAATGCCTGCGATCGCACCGCGCCGCACGTCGAACTTATCCGCTCGTGGATCGGATTCTGGTGAACGCAACCAGGCCTCTAGCTCGAAGCCCGGTGTATCATAATCGTCGTGATACCAGGCATCGGGTAAGGCGAAATCCATGCGGTCGCGGATCGTCGCCAGCGCTCTACCCAACGACAATGCCGTCTCGGGCCTCACGAGCGCCGAATGGATTGCCACCTTTTGCGTGCCGTCTCGCCAGTTCAACTCGAAATCGCCGGCCACGACGATATCCTCACCGGCGATCCATTCGGCGTCGAAAACCTGCGGGCTGATCGTTGCATCCCAATCGCAAGGGGTAATTGCACGGCTGTCCTCGCTATGGCCGCCCTGTGCCGGCGTTAAGGGCGGTATGCCCCAGAAGCGAGGCTCAAGCGGCGGAGAGGTAACCAGATCCTCCAACCATTGCGGCGCCAAAGTGGGCAACGCTTTCGTAAGCCACTCCAAATAACGCCCCCCTTCATCGCTCTTGGGCTCTCTCAAGGGAACCTCGGTTATCATCTCGCCCACCGCGCACATCATCGCGTGCCACTCGATATGATAGCTCCAGCGTTCAATGGTCGGTCGTGACCCGTGCCTGCGCGAATCAAGACTGTCACCCAGCCGTTCGGGCCGCGGCTCCCGCGCCCAATGCGTGTCCGTCTCGACGTGCCCCCACTCGTCGTGAAGCCAATGTTCCATTCGGTCGAGGAAGGCCTCCATCGAAATGTCGAACAAGCGGACGACTGGATTGTACCAATAGGGAATCGCGTCCGTCTCGTCGAAGCGATACTTCCGCTGACGATCGCGCTCTTGCGCTGAACGGTGTCGGGACCTGAACGATTCCTCTGGAGCAGGCGGCAACTGGCTGCGATTGAGCCGTTCGACATAATCCCGATCAGCCTGGTCAAGGGGCGCGGCTTCGGGACGGTCCAACGCCAGCAATATCGAACGCCCCAATTCGCGCAAGGTCGCGTGCGGCTCACGGCGAATCAATGCGAGGATCATCTGGGTATGCGGAACGACGGCGACCGGATGCTCGTTTGCCGCGCGCTGGAGCGTCATCAAGAGCTGTTCGAGCGCGGCATAGCGATAAAATGGCGGACCATTGAAGGCCGCATCACCTTCGGTATCCAGAGACCGGGCGAGGGCATCCCAAGCCGGATCGTTGCCTCGCATCAAAGCAAGGGCGGCGTGGGAGGCGCGCCAGCGGATGCGACGATCCATATCGCCCATTGCCGCGAACAGGGCGGCGGCGACCGTTTCGGCAGCACCAAAGTTTGCGAGCTCGGGGGTCAGTGTCACAACCGAAGGATGCGTGGTGCGCGCCTCTATCCGTGTGAGCAGAGATTCGAACAACGCTACGCGCCGATCCTTGGGCGTGCGCGCCGCAATAAGACCGGTCAATGTGTAAAGGAGATCGCCGTTAAGCGCCTCGCCTTGTCGTACGATCCCATCCAACAGGGTGCTCGCCTGTTCACTCGGGCCCAACCCTGTCGCAGCCAACGCCGCTTCAACAATCTCGGCATCGTCGTACCGCCAAGGAAACAGGTCGCTGAGCGCGCCGACAATATAGCCCGGCAGGTTCCGCTGTGCCCAAGCTGCTGCTGGAGGATAGCCGGACCAAGCTGCCAGTATTTGAGGAATCGCTTGCCCGAAGGCGCCATCGGCTCCTCCGAACTGCAGCGCGATATCCAGAAACTTGATCCGAAGCGCCGGGCTCGCCAGCCGCTTCGCGATCGTAATGAGCTGGAATGCATTAGGCCCGCGATGATCGTGTTGCGAGACAAGCGCGCTGCGAATTCCCGCCTCATCGGCGATAGGCAGCGCATCTGCCGTCACGGCGCCCGTCTCGCTCCCCCCTTGGTTGGGAGATGCTGGCGGACCGCCCTCCCCGTCTTCCTCCATGTTCGGTTGAATTCGCCATCCCGTAAGACGATCGCGGATAGGACCTGCCGCAGCGACCAGATCACTGGCATCACGTGCTGCCCGTCCATCGAGCAAGGCGTATCCTCTGAGGAAGTGATCAATTCTACCACTCTTCTGCAAGGTGGCCAGCTCCGCCGCGACGAACCAGCGCGGTACGGCTCCCGCATTACCGATCGCCAGATCGATATCGAGATCATCGTGCGAAGCAAGTCGGGCGATCGCGACTCGCTGGGCGAAGGTGAATCGTGAGGGACCCTCGAGGATTGCCGGTAGGCTATCATGTAAACCCACGATTCCCTGGTCGTGCCATCTCAACGCAGCAGCTACACCCGTCGACAGGTTTGCCGAAGCAACCCATCCAGCAACGCGCTCCCATGTGAAATTGCCCCCGTCGCCCAGCGAGGCGACGATCATTCCAGCAGCATTGCCGAGACGCGCCGCCAGAGCGGATGTTTCTGCAGATGTACCATTGAACCCCTGCGCTGCGATTGCGCCAGCCGCGGCAAGTGCGCTGTGAGCCTCGAAGTCGACCGCATCTGTCGCTTCAACGGCGGCACTGAAAAGCCAGTCCGCAAGATATTCGTCAATCGGCAGCGCAATACGGGCGGATTGCGAAAGAAGCTTCACGCGGTCACTGGCGGGAAGCGGATGCTGTTTGATTTCAGTGCAGAGATCCGTCAGCAACCCGCCGACCGCTGCATGCGCGCTGGGAATCATTGCGAGAACCTGGGCAAGACCCAGACTGCGCTGAAAACTGTCCGCCGACCAGCTTTTCAGAACCGACCTCAAATCCGCAACCATTGCTGCAACATCGCTTCCGTTGAGTGCGACGTGGACAATGTGATTGCGCATCAAAAGCATCGCCGCATCCGGATCGCGGCGCGAGGTATGGTCATATCCACCCGACATACGGAGGGCTGTTGTGACTTGCGTCCAGGCGGCTGCAGGATCGGTGCCGAGGCCCGCCAGCGTCGCGCGCGCGGCCTTGACCAGACGGTGATAAAAGACCGTGGTTTCTTGAAGCGCCTCGTTCCACTGCTGTTCGGGCGAAGCTTCGGTGCGAACGCCTGGCCGCCGACGTGTTTCCACCGGCTTTGGAACCTCGCGCTCGGGCGGTAGCCAATCGGCGATGGGGATTTCCGACCTCGAAATCGCCTCGCGGATCGCATGGGCACGCGCGTACCGGGCACCGGCAGAACGCAGACGGTAGAGATCCCGGGGTTCGTCCAGCTCGGGGCGAGGAAAGGCACTGTCGATGAGGGCAAGAATTGCGGGATGGAGGTCGTCTTGCGCCAAGGCGCGTTCCGCCACCAGCAATACGGCCTCATGGCATCCGAGAATCGGCGTGTGGTCGTTGCTATTGTGCGCATGTTGCCATCGGGTCGGTTTTGCCTTGGCCAACCACAATAGATGCTGACGCATTGCAGGAGAGGCGGCATCCGCGCCAGCCAGCAAGGCCGCGGCCATCATCGGCGCGCGCGCGCGCGGCGGCCAGAACTGCGCCGCAAGGTTGTCCTCGATCGCGGCAAGGTCACGGCCGGCGCTTCGGACGCAAAGTTCACGGAACACCGCCAGCCAAATGCCAATCGGACTCCATTGCATCAAGCGCTCACGCGCCGCGTCGTTACCCTCCAAGGCAGCGATGACAGCATACTCGGCGGCAATGTCCTTCGCGGTAACGTCGAAACTCGTCTGATCGGAATCGTCGCGTTCTTGCAAATGAGCGAACCACCATCGTAGGTGCTTTCGCGCCGCGCCAGGCTGCTCCGCAGCCGCCTGGCAGGCAAGTTCTAACCGCAGGCGCGGGCGCTTGCTGCGGTATCTCTGATTGATCATGACGAGGCGGTTTGCCTCGTCGGCCGCGAACCTCGCTGCAAGGTCTAGGTTTTCGATGGCGAGTTTGTCCAGCAAGCGCGCTCGCCCAACCGCCTCTGCCGAGGCGATAAGGAGGCTGCACGCCGACGCTATATCTGCCGCTTCGCGGCAAGCGCGCAGAGCGAAGGCTAATCGGCGTGACCAGACGAATTGCGCTTCGAGCTTGGATAGCACTTGCGATGGCGGCTCTGGCTGAGTCACCAAGGCGTAAAGGGCATCGAGCCGGTTCGCCGCCACCAGCACTTCGGCAACCCCAGTCGCGCAGTACCGATCCTGGATACGATCTTCTAGCATCATGTCCGCTGCCCGTGCGAGCAGCGGCGCGCTATCATAGTCCGGGCGATCGATGACGAACGCTTCGAAGTCCTCGTCGTGGAAGGACCACCCTTCGTTGCGCGCAGCGATGCCGCCCACATCCACGGCGATGTCCTGTATTTCAGCCAATGAAACCCTGGCGAGCGACGCGAGGAACTGACTAGGCACTGGCCGCGGCAGTCGCGCGAGGGCCTGGAGCACCTCCCACACTCTGCTGGGATCGCCGAGATGCTTGCCCGCCTCGTCGACCCGCTGCTCGAAAAGGGGATCGATTCCGATGGCCTTAGGCATCAGCCGCTCGATGGCTCGCCCCGCGCCGTCCTCGGGCAGCCCGTCGACGGCGTAGACGATGCGCCGCGCGATCCCGCCCGTCAGATCCCAAAATGTACCGGCCAACCCGCGTGGCCAAGTCGGTTGCCGGAGTGCGACGAGTTCACGAACCTCGTCCACATCGAACGGGTCGACTTCGAAATCATCATATAGTCTGGCATTCCCGACTTCGGCGAGGCGCGCGGTGCGGCAGCTAACCACGATCCGCACGTTCGCGGGCCAGGTCGAGGCCTGGCTGAGCATTTCGATGAAACAAGGCTCCTGCCAATGGATGGCGCCTTTCCGGGCATTGTCGATCGCATCGAAGCACAAAACGAGCTGTGCGCCGGGTTCGCGCTGGGCCAGGAGATCGGCAGCGATCGCAACGCGATTGCGGAATGCCTCGAACGCTTCGGCGCTGCCATACCGTCGGAGCAGAAACGGAGTCCGGAACCGCACGGCCAGTTCGTTGGCGACTTGTCCGAAGGCGATCTCGGGCAGGTGCCGTTTCTGGTCGGAGGTCAGGAAAAATCCGCCTCCATAGCAATCGTAGATCAGGACCTGCGACCCTGTCGGTAGGACCGAGCCAATGTCGCACAGCAGGCTGGTTTTGCCACAACCGCCGCCGGCGTGGAGGCGCAAGGGTCTGGCCTGCGGCGCGGCGAGCCGCGCACCGAGGACATCGAGGACTGCCCGACGCAAGTAGGGGCTTGCCGGCGTCAGCTGCGAAGGCGCGGGAAAGAGTGCCTGCTCGTTGCCAATCCCGAGCCAGACCATCAAGAGTTCCCGCGTGATGGGTGGGTCGAGACGGCTTTCTGGAAGCATCAACGTCGCTACACGGCGTTGCAAGAGCTCGGCGTCGTTGCGTACATCGGCATCATGCAGCGCCGCGAGACGTACCAGGAGTTCGCTTTCCATCGATAGACGAGAGGATGACGAGAACCCCGACAGGTCCCATTTCGCGAGGAAGGTAAGCAACTGGCGCTTACCGAGACCCAACGCATTTGTCAGCGTTGTGATAAGCTCGACATCATCCGCCGACTGCTTCGCACCATTGGCCAGAAGCCTAGTAACATCCAAGGAGACTGCGGGCGCCAAAGGCTGGTTGGTGACGATGGCAAAATCGCCTGCGAAGGCTGTTCCCTCCATCAAGCCGGCAAGCTTTCCGAGCACGCTGCTGTAGGGTTTGCTTGCCGTTCGGCGGTTGAGCAACCTAGACCACGTCCAGGTGGCCCCTGGGTTCGAGGCGGAATGTTTGAGCTGCAGGTACCGATGGACTTGCTTGTCGCCAATCTTGCGCACCAGCGTCACATCGGCGGCTTGAGCGTGCTCGCCGAGCTCGAAATGAATCTCGTTGTCCGGCAGGCCCTCTACCTTGACCGCTTCGACATCGCTTGCCGGATCGAGAATGCGCAGCATTTCTCGCGCCGCCCACAGGACATGGAAATCATCCCCCGCGTTGGAAGCTACCGCACCCAGGTAATCTACAGTCGCCAAGTTTCCCGCGCCCTCGTCCTTTGATGCCCCCGGTTTCAGCCAGAATGCGGCGAGTGGTCAAGATCTCGGCTGAGGATTGCAGCTCGTGCCGCGCTCAATTTTCCAATTCGTCGAGAATTTGGAAAATTCTCAAGACCAAGGCCGACTACCGAATGTTCGTGGTCCCGATGGCGCCGTAGTTTCGATTCAACAATTGGCCTTGAGCATGTTTGTCAGCTTCGGATTGAGGCGAGCAAGGTCACCCTGCACCTCGCGCATCGCTACAACAACACCCATATTCTGCTCAAAAGTGCGCGGCGAGACCAGGACGTGGGCCTGCTTTTTTCCCTCGATCCAACAGCGCTTCGGTGCTAGGTCCGTTGGTTCGCGGTCGATCCGAACATAGATCATGAACCCGCCCACGTTGAACCATGCCATGCGGGCCACCTGTTCTTTCCCGCGCATCCCCATGGACGGTGTCTGATAATAAAAAACGTCCGTCGGGTCGTTAAAAGCCAGGACTTGGAAGAGGTCGCGTTCCAGAAAAACGTCGACGTCGGGTGGGATCTTGGAATCGTGAAAGCATATATCTTCGATGACTGGCAGGAACGTGCCGAGATCAAGATGGGCCGGGTCCGCATCCGGGGTCGACGCGTATTTCCAGAGGATTCCGCATGCAAAACGTACAAGTTAATCGTTGTCCGGAATACGCACCGGTATCGTGCGCTCGCGGATCTTCATTTTCGATCCGACTTTGCGCCCCAACCTGCGTTGACGCAGTTGCCGTAGCAGGGTGATGGCTCGTTCCTCATGCCGACCGAGCTGGCCGTCGCAAGGCTGACAGAGAATGCCTTTTTCAAAGCGACCGGTCTTAGAGGCGCATTTAAAACCCTTGTTGGCATGATGAATCATATGTTGTTCGCCGGACTTGGGCGCTGTCTGCACTTCCTTCACAAACGCTTCGGGCAACAAGTGGGAGCGGATCGTTGGGGCGCCGCCACAGATACGGCACACCGCTGGAGTTTGAGCGTAATTTTGCGCAGAGCTCATCCTATGTCGCTTAGAACAAGAAGCCGCTCCTGTCACGGTGATGGAAATAGTGGAGATCTGGATATTGGCGAATCATGGGCTTGCAATTGGCTGCCCGTTCCACAAAGATTTGGATTATGCCTAAGCGAGCGAGGCAGCTTGTCCGGCTCTTCTTCCTGAACTTCGGGACCAAGCACGATGAGATGGTTCAAGTCGATCCTGGCCAGGCGCTCTGCACGCGCCAGCACCGAAAATGAATGTGAAGAAATAGCAGAATCGATCGACTTCCAAACGATCGGTGATCGCTTCCTGCGGATCCCCTCGCGCAACTTTTTCGGGCAATTTTGCCGCTCCGCCAATGGCCGCTTTGTCCTCGCCTGGCGGGACGCCAACGATGCCGGGACGCGGGGCGGATCCAGATCCGAGGGACCGGGCCGATTTCTTCTTTTTCAAGACGGACATCTCCTGACCGAAGGCCATGCGGAAAGACCCAACAATGGCCACGTTGCAGACGATGGCAGGTTCATTATCAATGACTGGCTCTTCGGGCCCGCCGCCCAAGGTGTCTTTCGTGCTTTTCACCCCTCCGGCGCGCCGCTGCTCGAGCGACGATTTTCAGCCAATCTCTTGAACAATGGTCTCTCACCGGACGGACGCACAGCGGTCTGTCAGACGTGCCATGCGAAGGGCACGGATAACTCGTTGCTCGTTGTGTTTGATCTCGATGGCGAGCAGGAGCTCGCGAGTTGGGTCCCGGAAACAGGTTGGGCCAGCACGTATCGCTTTTCAGAAGATCATCAGACAGTCGGCCTCGTCTATTCCGACGGTGAGATGTGCCATTATTCGCTCACTGGCGAATTGCTCAATCGTGCCGAGTGGCTTGAGGCGCAGTATCGCGGCGACGATCTCCATATGCTGTATAATCTGGTGCAAGACGCCGGCGACGGCCTGACGGCTGACGATGCCGCGAAAATTCTGGAGAGCATCGCAGCAACACTCGCTGCCCCAAAATTCGACGAGCGCCAGCGCCCGCTGGCGCTCAAGATCCGCGGACTGTGCCAAGAAGCTCTAAACGCGTTCGGCGATGCGCTCGAAAGCTACCAGCAAGCCTTGGCGCTGAACCCGAAAATCGGGGTGGCGCGGAAAGCAGCGCAAATTCGCAAACGCATGGCCAGCGTTGGGAGGAAATCCGGGAAACCAAAGTCGGAAGATACGGAATTGAAGCCCTAGTGACCAAGCCAGTAGTGCGACAATGTCATGCCGTTCCCTGCGGGCAAATTGCCTGTGGAACTGATCACCCTCCATCTTGCCGCGCCGTGCGCTCCGTTGTGTGACAGACACCCGTTGGATATCCTTGATCGCAGCTCCGGCCGCTTACCGCCGCCGACCGAAATGCCATTTTCCGTCAATCGCTTCACGAGGGTAATCTTTGCTGCCCCCTCAGTGACGACAGTCGTGGCGACAAGGCTGTCCTCCTTGATGGCGCTTTGGTTTCGCATCTCGCCTGTCAGAACCGTGATGCGGCCTGGCATCCTTCGGACCGGGCTTCCAAAGCAAGCGCGATATGACCTGAACAAAGGGCTGCTAAGCGGCCAGCTGGGATCTGAAGAAGACGTTCCGGATCGTCCAACTTAGCAGTCATCAGCATGGCGCGGCGCGGGCGGCATTCGCCTTGAAATGACAAGATCGCGCAGGCTTGAAGCGATGACCACGGTCGATCGACCGACTTTGGCCACTTCCAAATCGCCACAGGAAATCATTTGGTAGATGATTGTTCGGCTCAGTCCGGTCAACCGTACGGCATCGGAAATTCGCACGCTGATCTGCTCCATCCCGCCGGAAGGCGCGCGGATATCAAATTCATTATCCATCGTCATTTCCCCTTCCGCTGCTGCTGAAATCCACGATCCGCTTCCAGAAACGCACTCAGGATAGCCGGGATCAATTCGGCGATCGGCACTTCAGTCGCATATGTGACTGCATAAGCGGCCGCGTAGTCCTGCAAGCTCAGATGGAGGTCAGGCGTCACTGTTATCGCCAGTTTCACAGGCGTCTTGTCGGGAAGCTTCCCCAACTTGATCGTGCTCATCGTCTGCCCTCCCCTTTCCAGGGCGCCAATACCAAGTCCTGCCGCACCAAGAGTCGCACAGGCGCACCCGGCCGGATGTCGATGGTTGGCTGAACATCGAGATTGCGCTGCGTGAGCTGATCCCCCGCGCGAGATACATTGGTCTGGGCGGACTCCCGGACCGCCTGAACCAGATCGCTCTCGCCGGTAATCGAGAGCTCGGTGCCGACACCAAGAAGCGTAGCGATCCCGACGCCCTTGAGCAGCCGTCCAGTATGGTAGTTCACCCGGTCCGAGAGGCCCGAGTAGCCCGACGGATCAGCCGCCGGCATGTTATCGAGCCGAACCGACTTGCCATCGGGCATTACCAGGCGTTGCCAGATCACCAATGCCCGGCTTTGCCCATAGGCCACGACGCTGTCATACTTGCCGACCAGCCTTGCCCCTTGCGGAATGAGCAGAGTCTGCCCCGTGGCGCTGTCGAACACGTTCTGTGTGACCTGTGCAATGACCATGCCTGGCACATCGGAATTCACGCCCGTGACGAGACTGGCCGCGATAACACTGCCCGCCATCAGCATGTAGGGCGAAGCTTGGATCGCCAGACTGTGCGGGTTCACATCGCCGCGCTCGTCGAGCTTCTCCGCGAATTGGGTTTTGCGGTCCGCCGCCGAACCCGATGCATCGCCATTCGCTGCTAGTCCCGGATCAATCGAAGCCTCCGGCGCAGTTGCAGCGGCGACACCTTGTGTCCCGGTGGCTGTGTGCGCTCCCTGAATGAGCAGCGATGATTGCCTCGCTGCCTTCAGCTCTGCAGCCTGTCGTTGCCGCGCATCGTCAATGCCAGAGGTGACGGGCGCTGCCATGCCGGTATCCGCAAACTGACGCTGCTGCGCTCTCAAGATCGGTCGCCCAAGATCGCCGGGCAGCGGCGGCCCGAGTTTCGGCGCATCCCCGTAGCTTTTCGGCAGCCCACTGAGCGCGTCATCGGGAGGTTTCCGATTGGGCTGGGCCAATTCCGTTTGGACCGCGGCATTTCGGGCGAGCCGGGGCGCGAGAGCAATCCACGCCACACCCACCAGCGCGATCGTGGCCGCTGCGCTTCCACCGATGATGACTTGCTTGCGAAACCGCGTCACGCGGGGTGGCTGTGCCCGTAGTGCCAAGGTCTCGGGATCGACTTTCTCGGGCGACGACGCCCGCTGCTCGAGCGCTTCCAGCATCGCCGCCGAATTCGCCACGGCGCCGCCGGAAGGCGCTGATGCGCCGGTTTCCGACTCCCCGCTCATCGGCGCCCCCTCCCCTCGCCACCTCGGGTAATGCGCACGACCTGCTGCTTCTTGGTCCCGAGACGCAGCTCAGCGACGCTGAAGATGCGATCCACCACATAGAAGCGGCCCTTCATGCGATAGTTGACGAGTTCGGCTGCACCATCGGCACCGATCAAGAACAGCGGCGGGGCTTCGTCGACGCCGATTGAGGCCGGAAACTCAATGAACGTCTGCCGGCCATCATCGAAAGCCCTGAGTGGCCTCCAGGTCGGCGTGTCGCCGGTGATTGCATACCCGAAGTAGAGTTGTTCCACACCTAACCCCGCAGCAATCGGCTTCGCGACCTCGGCCGCAGCTTGAGCAGCCTTGACCGCGACCAGCTCGTCGAGCGGATAATTCCACGAGAGCGCGGACATGCCGGCGCTGGGCCGACTGGTCAGCAGCAGATGATAGGTGCGCCGATCGGTGGTGATGACGAGGTTGGTCTCGAGCCCGGTGCTGAACGGTTTGACCAGGATATGCGTGCGCTTGTCCTCGCCGCTCCCACTCGCCGTATCGCCGATCACCCAGCGCGCGGTATCGCCAGCGGCGACCGCGATCAGCCCCTCGCCCGCCTGTAACGCGATGTCCGTAATCATGCCCGGCTGCGTATAGACGTGGTACACAGTGCCATCTGACCAGAGGTAAACCTGCCGCGCATTAACCCAGGCATTCGGCGACGGCTCGACACCGTAGGAGCTCATACCGCTGATCGGCAGCTTCGCCCGCGCCGGCAAGTCCGCCGGATGAACGCCCACGGCAAAGGCAGCCGCGGCCAATAGCGAAGTCTTCATGGCAGTACCTCCTTGGCTTGGTCGGGATTGGAATTGGGGAGACCGCGCGTAGCCGGCGCCTCCTCTTCGTTGACCGCGCCTGCCGGTGCAGCTGCGGCGACCGGAGCGGGCACCTCGAGTTCCCGGCTCCAGTCGATGGCATCGACGTAGATCCCCAGCGGGTTCTTCCGCAGCGTCTCACTATCGCGCGGCGCCTGCTGGACAACGGTGAGGATCGCGGTCCAGTGGCTCGTGCCTGCCGCGCTGCCACGCTCGAAAGCATTCTCGATCCATTTCACCTGAAAGCTTCTGTCCGAAGCCCGAACCACACTGGTGACCTGAACCGAGACCGTGCGTTCGCCGAGCCCCGTCAGCGCACCCGAGGCCCGGGCATATTCGCTGAGGAACCGGCTGCCGCGCTGGGTCGAGAAGTCGTAGGCCTCGAGCCAACCCTCACGCATGATGACGGGATCGAGCGAGATGCCGCGCACGTGTCCGATGAACTTGGACAGGGCCCAGGCGATCTGTGGATCCGTGGGCTGATAGCCAGCCTCCGCCTCGCTGACCGCGCGCGGCTCACCCAGCCTGTCGACCGCAACGACATAGGGAACCACCCGGCTCTGCAACGACTGCCAGATGAGGCCTCCTGCCATGCTGCAGGATAGTCCGAGGCAGCCGAAGGCCATGATCCGCCAGCTGCGCGCCTGGACGCGGGCGGAGCCGATCCGCTCGTCCCAAAGCTGTGCGGCGCGTTGGAAGGGCGTCTCGGGAAGCGGTGTCCGTCCATAGAGCTGGACGCTGCGTTTGAAGCGCATGGGTCAGTCGTTCCTTTCGCTGATGTCGGGAGTGGTGGCGCCGCCACCGCGATCGCCCTGCTGGACGGCGTGGATGGCGACATCGCGGCGATGACGAGCGGTCTGCTCGGCGCGCATGGTCTTGGCCCAGGCAGGCGCCCCTTCTCCGCCTTCAGTGCTGGTGGCCGTCTCCGGGGCGGACGGAGAAGATGTCGAACTATCGGATTGCGACGATCGTGCAGCTCTGCCGGGAGTTGACCGGGACGTGGATACCCCAGGTGTCGAAGGACCTGTGTTATGACCCGCCGCGCCAGATGACGTCGAAGGACCTGTCGTCGATCCTGTATGAGCCCCGCCGCCATGACTGGCCGAACTTGCGGCCGCCGCGCTGCTGCCCATCGAAGTCCCGGCACGAATGCCGCCCAGCGCGGTGCCGGCGAGACGTGCGCCGGCAACCGCCCCTCCCCCTGCCAGCATGGCGATGCCGCCGGCGCCCAGCGCTGTACCGGCCGCCGCTCCTGCCCCGAGCTGCGGAGCACCCGATGCGAGGCCGCTCGCGACCGATGGCGCAAAGATGCCGAGACCGAAGAGCGCGAGGCTAGCGAGCACCAGGCTCATGGCCTGTCCGATGTCGGGCTCCTGCCCCTGCAGCGCCTGGGTGAACTGATCGAAGAAGTTCGAGCCGATGCCGACGATGACGGCGAGCACCATGACCTTGATGCCAGAGCTCACCACGTGCCCCAGGACGCGCTCGGCAAGGAAACTCGTCCGGTTCCACAGCGCGAAAGGCACCAGGATGAAGCCGGCAAGACCTACCAGCTTGAACTCGATGATGCAGACGAACATCTGCACAGCGAGGATGAAGAAGGCGAGGATGACCAGCAGCCAAGCGATCAGCAGCACTGCGATCGTCAGGAAATTTTTGAAGAAGCTGGTGAAGCCAAGAAGCTTCGAGGCCTGCTCAAGGAGCGGCCATGCTGCCGAGAACCCAGTGCCAGCCAGACGTCCGGGGCGAAGCAGATCGTCCGCAGTGAGCGATCCCCCACCGGCCGTGATCCCGGCCTGCGCGAAGGAATGGAAGATGATGTCGGCCAGCGTCGAGAAGCTGTTGATGATGAAGGCGAAGGCGCCGACGTAGAGGACCTTGCGGATGAACTTGGCGAGCACGTTGTCCTCGCCCCCAAGCGACCAGAACAGGCCAGCCAGCGTCACATCGATCGCGATCAGCGTCGCGGTCAGGAACCGCACATCGCCGCCGAGCAGACCGAAGCCGCTGTCGATGTAGCGGATGAAGGCGGTCATGAACTGATCGATGATGTTGAGGTCGTCCACGTGCGGTCATCCTGTCTGGGCGAGTGCGCCAGACGCGCGATAACGCGCTCAGCGCAGCACTAAGGTGGTGGGTGCCCGCGGGGCACGGCCGGGGATGGAGCACGTGCCCCGCGGGCGCGGCGGCAGGAGAGGCGATCCGCCGCCGCTGTCGGGAAAGGAAAGCGGCTGCCTAGTTCGGCGTGTAGGCCGTGCCGGTGCCCAGGAACTTCTTCGTCGCCACGTCGGCTTCGCTCTCGGACTGGACGCTATTGGCGTCGCTCACGGCCTGGGCGCGGAACTGGGCGGCCAGCATCTGCTGGATCTGGAACTGCTGCTTGGCCGTCAGCGCGAGAAGCTGGTTGGTCACCTGCAGTGCCTGCAAGGTGCCCTCGGCCCCTTGGCTGCGCTGCACCAGCGCATTCATTGTCGTCGCATCGGCCTCGACATTCTCGGCGATCTGCGCCTGCATCGTCACGTTCTGCCGATAGGCTGCGACCTGAGTGTCGAGGCGCGAGCGCGCAGCCGTCACCTGATCATCGAGTTTCAGCGACTGGCTGAATGCATCGGGGTAGAGCTTACTGAACTGCTGGTCGGCGCTGGAGACCTTGAACTGGATGTTCTGGGCCTGCCCCATCAGCGTGTCGATCTTCTGGAGCGTCTGGGTCAGCGCCTGCAGCTCGGGGAAACTCACCGTCGAAAGGTTCTTCGCTTCATTCGCGAGACTTTGCGCCTCGTTCTGCAGCGACTTGATCTGGTTGTTCACCTGCTGGAGCGCCCGCGCCGCCGTCAGCACATTCTGCGCATAGTTGGCCGGATCGTAGACCACCAGCGCATGGGCGGGCGGACTGGCGACCATTGCATCGAGAGCGAAGGCGCTGCCAGCGATCAGCGCCAACGCAGCAATGCCCGTTCCAAATTTGTGACGCGGCTTTGCCGTGCACGGGCAAGACGAGTTCTTCATCGTCATTCTCCTTGAAATTGGGATCACGAGAATGTTGGGAACAGAGGGAGGTTGGGATCAGGGGCGCCACGCCCGATTGCCGGGATAGGTTCCGATCAGGTCGGCCGCCCAGGCAGCGTGCGTTCCGGCGAGAAAGCGCGCGAAGAACTCGCCCTGCCCATGCTCGGCGAGCAGCGCGTCGATCCGCGCCTGCGTCGCCGGATCGGAACTGCCGCACAGCGCCAGCGCCACATCGCCCAGGCCCAGTTCGAACAGCCGGTTCCCGCGGGCCGATTGCAGGTAGTAGTGCCGCTTCGGCGTCGACCGCGCGATCAGCTCGATCTGCCGCTCACTGAGCCCGAAGCGCTCGTAGATTTCCCGGCTCAGCGGCTCGACCGCCCGGTCGTTGGGCAGAAGAATGCGCTGCGGGCAGCTTTCGATCAGCGCCGGCGCGATCGGTGATCCGGCAATGTCGGCCAGGCTCTGGGTGGCGAACAGCACCGAGACATTGCGCTTGCGCAGAACCTTGAGCCACTCGCGGATACGCGCAGCGAACAGCGGATGATCGAGGAAGATCCAGGCTTCGTCGAGCACCAGCAAGGTCGGGCGGCCATCGAAGCGCTCCTCGAGCCGGTGGAACAGATAGGTCAGCACCGGCCCGACCACCGATCCGTACCCCATCAGCGCCTCGGTCTCGAAGCACTGGAGGTCGGCGAGATGGAGGGTGCTCTCCGAGGCATCGAGCAGGCCGCCGTAAGGCCCGTCGATCGTGTAGGGCCCAAGTGCTGTGCGCAGCGCTTTTGACTGCAGCAGGAGCGTGAGGCCCGTGATCGTCCGCTCGGCGGGCGGCGCGCTGGCAAGGCTTCCCAGAGCCAGCCAGACCTGATCCTTCACCTCCGGGGTCACGGTCACGTTCTCCTGCGCGAGGATCGCGGCAATCCATTCCGCAGCCCAAGCGCGCTGCGCCGGATCGTCGATGTCGCGCAGAGGCTGGAACGCCAGCGAGCCGGTCTCTCCGCCCAGTCCCAGGGCGTGATGCGCGCCGCCGCAGGCCAGCACCGCTGCCCGCGCCGAGAGCCCCTTGTCGAACACATAGACCTGGGCGTCCGCGTAGCGGCGGAACTGCAGGATCATCAGCGCCAGGAGCACCGACTTGCCGGCCCCGGTCGGCCCGGCCACGAACATGTGCCCGACGTCGCCGACGTGGGTCGAGAGCCGGAATGGTGTCGAACCCGAGGTCTTGGCGTGGAGCAGCACGGAGCCCCCCAGATGATCGTTTCGCGCGGGTCCGGCCCAGACCGCCGAGAGCGGCATCAGGTGGGCGAGGTTCAGCGTATGGACCAGCGGCTGGCGGACATTGGCGTAGACGTGCCCCGGGATGGAGGAGAGCCAGGCCTCTACCGCATTGACCCGCTCGCGGATCGTCGTGAAGCCGAGCCCGCCCAGCACGCGCTCGACCTGGCGCATCTTGGACTCGACCGCGCTGCGTGTCGTGTCGCTGACGGTGATCGTCGTCGTCAGGTATCCGAACGCCACGTGATCGCCGCCGAGCGCCTGGAGTGCGAGATCGGCATCGGCAACCTTGTTGTCGGCATCGCTGTCGAGGAGCTGCGCCGGGGTATTGTACATCACCTCGCGCAGCATGGCGGTCAGCGACTTGCGCTTGTTGAACCACTGCCGCCGCAGGCTGGTCAGGACCTTGGTCGCCTCGGACTTGTCGAGCGCGATGAAGCGCGTGACCCACCGGTAGGCGAAGTCCTGGTGATTGAACGCATCGAGAATGCCCGGCCGGCTCAGGTTCGGAAATCCGAGAACCGAGATCGTTCGGATGTGCCGGTCGCCCAGTATCGGCTCGAGCCCGCCGACCAGCGGCGTGTCGACGAGAAGCCCATCGAGATACATCGGGGTTTCGGGCACATGCACGGGATGGCGGCGATCCGAGATTGTCGTGTGGAGATAGGTCAGCAGTTCCTTGCTATCCAGCGCGCGGATCTCGGGCATGAAGCCCGCAAACAGATCGAGCGCCCGGTCGGTTTCGGCGATGAAGCCGGTGAGCGAGGCGCGCCAGTCGCGGCCCTTCTCATCGTCGGCACGCTCGACGAGCTGGCGGCCGGCCGCGTCCTCGCTGTCGGCGGGAGGAAGCCAGGTCAGCGTCAGGTAGTAGGCGCTCTCGTAGTGCTTGCCCTCGGCGAGGAAAGCGGCGCGGCGTTCGCGGTCGACGAGCCAGCTTGCCGCGTCGGGAAAAGGATCGTCGGGATAGCTCGCGGCTTCGCGCCGCTCGGCCTCGAAGAACAGCGCCCAGCCCGAGCCGAAGCGGCGCAGGACATTGTTGGCGCGCGCTGCGATCGAGACCAGTTCTGCCTCGGTTGCCGATTCCAGATCGGGCCCGCGGAATTCGAGGACGCGCAGGAAGCTGCCGTCCTTGTTGAGGACGACGCCCGGCGCGACCAGCGCGGCCCAGGGCAGATGGTCGGCAAGGCGGCCTGCCTTGCTGCGATATTCGGCGAGGTTCAGCACGCGAGATATCCTTTCTGGCGCAAGTGGCGCAGCAGCACGGGCGCGAAGTCGGGATCGCGCCGGGCGGCGAGCACAGCGAGACTGTGTCCCGCCGCCCAGATGATGAGACCGGCCAGCCACTGCTGGAGCCCGAGGCCGACGGCCATGGCGAGTGTGCCGTTGAGGATCGCGATCCCGCGCGGCGCACCGCCGAGGAGGATCGGAGCGCCAAGGCTGACATGGATCGGGACCTCGAAGCCCTCGATGTGCTGGCCGGCCGCAATCATGCGATCAGCGCTCCGCCGCCGAAGCTGAAGAACGAGAGAAAGAAGCTCGAAGCCGCGAATGCGATCGAGAGCCCGAAGACGATCTGGATCAGCCGGCGGAAGCCACCGGAAGTCTCGCCGAAGGCCAGCGTCAGGCCGGTGACGATGATGATGATGACCGCGACGATCTTGGCGACCGGGCCCTGCACGGATTCGAGTATCTGCTCGAGCGGTTGCTCCCAGGGCATTCCCGAGCCCGCGGCCCAGGCCGAAGAGACGAAGGAAAGCGATGCCGCAGCGGCAACCACCGCCAGCGAGGCGGGGCGCAGGTCGAGGCGGTGAAGTCGTGACGTCTTCATGGGGTCATTCTCCTTGCTTGCTGGAAGGGAGGGGGACGGGCGGAAAGCAGAGCTCGTGCAGGCGGTATTCGCCGCGTGCCGCATCGAAGCCGTCGAGATTGGCGATGGCCGAGATCCGGCGGCCAAGACCTCGGCCCGAGATGACGACGATGAGGTCGATAGCCTCGGCAATGAGATGGCGCGGCACCGTGACGACCGCCTCCTGCACCAGCCCCTCGAGGCGGTGCAACGCGGCCGATGCGCCGTTGGCATGGATCGTGGCGATCCCCCCGGGATGGCCGGTGTTCCAGGCCTTGAGCATGTCGAGCGCCTCGGGCCCGCGCACTTCGCCCACGATGATCCGGTCCGGGCGCAGCCGCAGGGTTGAGCGGACAAGGTCGGCAATGGTGGCGACACCCTGCCGGGTGCGCAGGGCGACTGTATCGGGCGCCGGGCTTTGCAGTTCGCGCGTGTCCTCGATCAGCACCACGCGCTCATCGAGCGCAGCCATCTCGGCGAGCAGCGCATTGGCGAGCGTGGTCTTGCCCGAACTGGTGCCTCCGACGACGAGAATGTTACGTCGATCCAGTACGGCGGCGCGCAGCATGTCCGCGGCTTCCACCGGCATGATGCCGTCTGCCACATAGTCGGTGAGCGTGTGGATGCGCGCGGCCGGCTTGCGGATGGAGAAGCACGGCGCCAGCGAAACCGGCGGCAGCACGCCTTCGAAGCGTTCGCCGGCACCCTCGCCGTGCTGTGGCAGCTCGGCTGAGACAATCGGGCTATCGGCATGGACTTCGGCGCGGGCGTGACTCGCGACAAGACGGATGATGCGCTCGACCTGTTCGGCTGCGATGCGCACGTCGGTATCCGCCCTTCCCTCGCCGAGCACATCGAGCCTGAGTGCACCGTCAGGATTGACCATGATCTCGATGACCCGCGGATCCGCGAGAGCTGCCTCGATGGCCGGGCCCATGGCGGTGCGCAGCATGGCGCGGCGACGGGCAGCGGTTTCTTCGCCGCTCATCGCCCGCCCTCGTGATCGAGCGTGCGCTTGCCCCGCCCTACCTCCCGGGCAACCTGGGACAGGAATGCATCAAAGCGCAGCGATGCCGCCGCGCGGCCTGCAGCATCGTTTTCCGCGAGCGGCGGATTGATCGCGAGCTCATAGCGGATGAAGAGCGCCAGCGTTTCAAGCTCGATGTGACTGTCGCGCAGGAGGCGCTCGAGCAGTTCGGCGATGCGATCAAGCCGCCGAGCGAAGCGATCGTCGAGTTCGTTCGTCACCCGCCTGTCGAGCCAGACCGTCAATGCGTGGACCAGGATAGCCGACTTGGTGACACCTGGCCGGTTTGCTTCCTCGACGAGACGGGCACTGAGCGGCTCGGGCAGGAACAGTTGATAGCGGACCTTGTTCGTCATGCTCAGAGCTCCAAATCGAACTGATCGGCGCGCTCGGCGGAGCCCAGCGCATACGTGATGCGCACGAGCCGCTGTTGGGCCGCCTGATCGAGGACACGCTTGTCCAGTGCCGGATCATCGTCATCGACAGTGAGACCCAGCGGATCGCTGGCGACCTGCGGCTCCTGAGGAGGACCGTCGATTTCCGGGCCGACTTCAACGGCGGGCGCCTGGTCAATGGTCCCATTTACAGCCTTCTTGCCTTCCGGCTCTTCTTCCGCGAACTCACTGGCGGGCGGCGCCAAACGTTGGTCGATGTCGCGCACCTGCCCGGACCAGTCGTCCTTCCGCGCAGGCGGGGTATCAGCATAGCTTTTCGTGCTCAGCTGCGGCGGCGCGATGACCCGCTGCGCAATTGAGGGCTCCTCGAAATAGCGCAGCTTGCTGGCCCGGATCGGCGGCGTGCCGGAGGCAAGCACGAGTTCTTCGCGCGGATCGAGTTGCATGACCTCGCCCGGCGTCAGCAGTGCCCGCGCCGTCTCCTGGCGGCTGACCATGACATGCGAGAGCCAGGGCGCGAGGCGGTGGCCAGCGTAGTTGCGCATGGCGCGCTGCTCGGTCGCGGTCCCGAGGGCATCGGACAAGCGCTTGGCGGTACGTTCGTCATTGGTCGCAAACGCGACGCGCACATGGCAGTTGTCGAGGATCGAATTGTGCTCGCCGTAAGCCTTCTCGATCTGGTTGAGGCTCTGCGCGATCAGGAATGCGCGGACACCATAGCCAGCGAGAAACGCCAGGCTGGTTTCGAAGAAGTCGAGACGGCCGAGCGCGGGAAACTCGTCGAGCATCATGAGCAGCCGGTGCCGGCGGCCGCCCTTGTGGTCCGCCCCATGCTCGAACCGCAGTTCTTCGGTAAGGCGCCGACCGATCTGGTTGAGGATCAGTCGGATCAGCGGCTTGGTACGGCTGATGTCCGAAGGCGGAACGACCAGATAGAGCGAGGCCGGGTATTTCCCATCGACGAGGTCGGCGATGCGCCAGTCGGAAGCTGCCGTCACTGCCGAGACCGTAGGGTCGCGGTACAAACCCAGGAAGGACATTGCCGTCGAGAGCACGCCGGAGCGTTCGTTTACCGACTTGTTGAGCACTTCACGTGCCGCCGACGCCACGACCGGATGGACCTGCGGTGCCCTCTCGGTACCGAGATGGTTCGTCGACATCATCGCGTGAAGTGTGTTGGCAAAGCTGCGTGCAGGATCGGACAGGAAGGTGGCGACGCGTGCGAGCGTCTTCTCATCTTCCGCGTAAAGAACGTGGAGGATCGCGCCGACCAAAAGTGAGTGGCTGGTCTTCTCCCAGTGGCCCCGTCGCTCGACTGCTCCTTCGGGATCGACGAGGATATCGGCGATGTTCTGGACATCGCGGACTTCGTGGATGCCGCGGCGCACTTCCAGCAATGGATTGTAGCGGGCTGAACGCGCATCGGTGGGATTGAACAGCAGGCAATGGGAAAAGCGCGCGCGCCAGCCGGCGGTCAGTTGCCAGTTCTCGCCCTTGATGTCGTGGATAACGGCAGAACCCGACCAGCCTAGCAGGGTCGGAATGACAAGGCCGATTCCCTTGCCCGAACGCGTCGGCGCAAAGGCCATCACATGTTCGGGCCCATCGTGGCGCAAATAGTCGGCGCCGACCCGCCCGAGGAACACGCCCTCGTCGGCCAGAAGGCCCGCCTTTTGGATATCCTTGCGGCTCGCCCAGCGCGCCGATCCGTACGTGGTGACATTGCTGCGCTGGCGCGCGCGCCAGACCGAACCGACGATGGCCGCCGCGCAGCCGACGAGCCCGCTCGATGCCGCAATGCCGCCAGCCTCGTCAAACACGACCGGCGCGTAGGCATCGAACTCGAACCACCAGAGGAAGATCGCCCAGGGCGCATAGATCCTACGGTCCAGCAGCACGAACCAAGGGCTGCCCAGTTCGGGCTGGTAGGCAAGCTGCGCCGCTGCCCATTGGGTTGCCAGCCAGACACCGGCAAGGACGATCGCGAACACGACCATCATCTGTCCGATGAGGAGTTTCGTCGGTGTCATGAAAGCCTCCGCGCGCCGCGGATCACATCCGCTGGCGTCAGGCAGAGAGTCCCGCAAATCAGCGACCGGTCACAGTGCCTGTCTGGTGCACCCGGGTGTCTTTCGAGTGCACTTCAGAACCGGCAGACGCCGTTTTGACTTGCTGTCGCGATGAGCGGGGCGACAAAGACGTCCAATTCCGCGCCGTATTGGATGATTGAATGATCCGCCGGTTGATTACTCGACATTAATCATGACAATGCCGCGCCACGAAGGCATGCGGCACATCATGACGAGCGATACTCAGAAGGTTACCAAGTACTGGCGCAATTCGCTGGCGGACGCAGAATTGGGGCGCGGCACGTTCACCCAAAAGGACGCGGACGATTTTCTAATCGTCGACCACGCCAGCCTCAACGCCGGCCGCCTCCCGGCAAACCTGGTTGCCTCCCTGTTCGGCGCCAACGCCTCGCCCGATGAAACCTGCGCGATCATCCTGCGCCCCTTCGTCTTTGCCTCCCGGACCGAGCGCGGCCAGAAGCGCGGCAGCCTCCCGGAAATCGTGACACCGATTGCGACGCGGATGATGGTAACCCGCGATGGGCGCCTCATTCGCCCGGTCAGCAGCGTTGTCCCGCGCGACATTCTCGAGCCCTTGCATCGCATGGCCTTTACGGTGGGCACGATTGATGCGCTCGATACGTTTGTCACCACGCATCCACTATCCGAAGACTGCCAATGGCAGGACTACGTCGAGCACGCGGAAGGCCTTATGGAGACGGTCGCATCCGCGATCGAGGAAGACCGACGCTTCGAAGTGGTGCCGCACGGATATGTCCAGCGCTCGGATGGGCATGGTAGCATGTCCGCCAGCGTTCTTGCGCTCTACGACCAGATCGAACTCGACGGCGCGTACGGGCCGCTCCTGACCACGTTCGCCGGTCAGATAGAGCAGCGTACCGAGCCATGCCTGCCCGAAAACTCGCGTTTTGCGGAACGGCTCGGCCACTCCAGCGATACTTATGCACTGGCCCCCGCGCAGCGCGAGGCGCTTGCCCACCTCACGGCATCGAAGGACGGCGAAGTCCTCGCGGTCAACGGCCCGCCTGGCACCGGCAAGACAACGATGCTCCTCTCGGTCATCGCCACCCTCTGGGCCAAGGCGGCGATCGAGCAGGGTGAAGCCCCACTGATCGTCGCGACCTCGACGAACAACCAGGCCGTGACCAATATCCTGGATGCGTTCGGCGCCGACTATGCCAAGGGTACCGGACCTTTCGCCGGGCGATGGCTTCCCGCGCTTCGCAGCTTCGGGTCCTACTTCCCATCCAAGCGCCGCGAGAGCGATGCGGCCAAGACCTATCAGATCGCCGCCTTCTTCGACCGTCTCGAAGAGGCCGATCAAGTCGAGCAATGCCGCCTTGCTTACCTTGATGCGGCAGCCAAAGCGTTTCCGCACCTCCAATCCCTGACCGTCGAAACCGTAGTCGCGGCGCTGCACCATCGGCTAATCGAACAGGTGCAAATGCTGGCGGCGATCGAGAACGCCTGGCAGGCTCTTCTCCAAGCGCGGGCGGCGGTTCTTGCAGAACTGGGCCCGGATCCGCGCCAAGCGCGTGCCAATCGGGCAAATGCACTGGAAGCGGCCGAAGCCGAGTTGCACCGTACACAAGCAATCTCAAGCCTCTGGGATCGGCACCAGGCCTCCGAGCCGGTTCTTCACGCCCTGCTTGGCTGGCTCCCGTCGATCGCAAGGCGGCGGCTTGCTGCAGCACGGGCAGCCCTTGCATCAGACTGGTCCGGCCCTTTGCCGGAATGGACAAGTCTGGGTGATATCTCGTCCTCCGTGAGGGCCGAAGTTGCTCGGGCACAGTCGGCGATGGGCGACCATATTGCGGCACTTGGCCGCGCCGACGCTGTTATCGCGGACGAAACCACCGCGCTCGGTTCCTGGGCCAGTGCCCTCGCGGTACTTTCTATCAGTCCTGAGGCTGCGACCTCCATGACGCTCGCCGATGCGGACGAGGCTGCGGATCGCCTGCTTCGCTTCCCGATCTTCCTGACGACGACGCACTATTGGGAAGGACGCTGGCTGCTCGACATGGCGGCCGATCCGGACATTCCGGCCAAGCAGAAGAAAACCGGCAGGATCCCGATGACCGCGCGGTGGTCCCGCCGGATGAAACTGACACCTTGCGCGGTTTCGACGTTCTACATGCTACCGCGCCTGCTCTGTGCGAGCCGCTTCCAGGACGGTGATTTCCTGCCGGACTACCTCTATGGCCAGATCGATCTCCTGATCGTCGACGAAGCCGGACAGGTCACTCCCGAAATCGCCGGTGCTTCCTTTGCTCTCGCCAAGCGTGCGATGATCATTGGCGACACGGCCCAGATCGAGCCGATCTGGAGCGTGCCCAGCCGGATCGACGTCGGCAACCTGAGGCAGGCCGGGCTCATTGGCGGCGACGACAACGGTCCGGATCTGACCGCCTTCCTCGAGACAGGACGCGCCGCTTCGTCCGGCAGTGTGATGAGGATTGCTCAACATGCGTCCCGCTTCCATCAGGATGCCGATCTCGAGCGCGGCCTCATGCTCTACGAGCATCGCCGGTGCTTCGACGAGATCGTCGGCTACTGCAACGACCTTTGCTATCGTGGAAAACTGCAGCCGAAGCGCGGGCTCAAATCGGATGCCCGCAAGAGCGACGGGCTCCCCGCGCTCGGCTACCTTCATATCGACGGTCGGTGCGATTCCATCGCTGGCGGCAGCCGGCGAAATGCTCTCGAAGCCGAAACGATCGCTCGGTGGCTGGCTGATCGACAGGAAGAACTGCTGACCTCCTATCCCGGCAAGCGCCTCGACGAGATCGTTGGCATCGTCACCCCGTTCGCAGGTCAGGCACGGGCGATCACGTCTGCGCTCGGCCGCCAGGAAAGCCTTGCCGGCGCCAATGTCACTATCGGCACGATCAATACCTTCCAGGGTGGTCAAAGGCCGGTAATCCTGTTCTCTCCGACCTACTCCAAGCACGCGGATGGCGGTTTCATCGACGCCAAGGCCAGCATGCTCAACGTGGCAGTCTCGCGGGCGATGAACAGCTTCCTCGTGTTCGGCGACATGGATTGCTTCTCGGCCGCGGCACCGGGTAGCCCGCGCGGCCGATTGAGACAGCGGCTTCTGGCACACGAAGGCAATCGGCTGTTCTTCGACGCGCCTGCACGGCCCGATCTCACACGCGAAGCAGGTCTGGTGCACCTCACCGACCTCGATGCGCACGACGGCTTTTTGCGCGACGTCCTCGAAGAATGCCGAAGCGACATTCACATCGTCACACCTTGGCTGACGGATCGCGGACTGCAGGGTGCCAGGATCGTTCCGCTCATCGAGGCCGCTGCGAACTCCGGCGTTTCGGTCACAGTCTATACCGACCGAGCTCTCAACGAATGGCGGGGCAAACAGGACAAAGGCGCCGTCGAGAGCTTTACGGCGGCAAAGCAGAACCTTGAAGGCGCCGGCGCCATTGTCATTGAAGTGAAGGACGTGCACAGCAAGATCGTGATGGCCGACAACAATGTCTATTGTGTCGGGTCGTTCAATTGGCTGAGCGCGGCGCGCGAAGGCGCCTTCGTGCGCCACGAGACCTCACTCGCTTATCGCGGGACCAGCGTCTCGCCTGAGATCGAAACCATGAAGGACAGCTTGCGTAAGCGGGCGATTGCATGATCCGTTTTCGGGCAAACCGGCAATTCCAGTATAGCGATCCGGCCGAGGCCCACTATTCGCACACCGATTCCCGCAAAAATGCGCCTTTACTTGGGAAGGAATTGGGAAGAGAACGGCGTCCTCCGATAAATCTCCCAAGAGGGAAACTCGATGTCCGACACCGAGCAGCCCGAGCTCGCTCGCCTGACAGTTGAACTGCTCAGCGCCTTTGTCTCAAATAATACTGTTTCAAGCGATGCTCTTCCTGGCCTGATCGAGGCGACGCGCAGCGCACTCGCAGGAAAAGCCGCGCAGGAGCAGAGTGTTGAAGCGCCGGAATTCAAACCCGCTGTTTCGGTTGAAGACAGCCTGACCTCCCGCGAACACATTCTCAGCCTGATCGACGGGAAGCCTTACAGGGCGCTCAAACGGCACCTGGCAAGCAACGGCCTCACTCCCGAAGAATACCGTGCGCGTTACAACCTTCCCGCCACTTACCCCATGGTTTCGGCAGGCTACTCCGAGAAGCGCCGCGCTTTCGCCAAAGCAGCAGGCCTTGGTGGCAGCAGAGCCGGTACAGGGGCTTCTGCCGCCGTGCCATCCAAATCCGCAGCGGCCAAAGCTCCCGTAGCAGCGAAGGCCACCAAGGGAGCTGCGAAGAAGGCAGGTCCAAAAACCGCGCCGACGGCCAAGGCTACGACCAATCCGTCGAGCAAGGTAACGCAGGCACTTGCAGCACCGTCTTCCGTGACGGCGCCAGCAGCCAAGTCTTCAAACGCGACACCGAAAAATGCCCCAAAGGCAGCGCCGAAGTCAGTCAGTGAGCCTGTGCCCAAGGCGTCTGCCAGCGCGGCAGTATTCAAGGAGACTAAGCCTGTAGCCAAAAAGGCCGCTGCAGCGAAGGGTGAGCCGGTCGCCGCCACAACTTCTGTCAGCAAGCCTGGCCGCCGCATGGCCCGCACGATCGGCAATGCTACCACCGAAGCAGGTGCCGCAAAGCCAATTACAGTTCCCAAGAAGGGAGCTAAGGCCGGCAAGAAGTCTACCGTTGCGGCGAGCAAGGCCTCGAAGCTCGAGACGGCCGAGGTTACTGCAGCCGCTGCGAATGCCGTTGCGCCTGCCGCAGAAAAAGTCGCCAAGACGGCAAAGCTTCCGACAGTCAAGCCCGAGGCCAAGACTGCAGCGACCGCCAAGTCTGCGCCCCCGAAGAAGAGCCGTGCTAAGCTCCGGATCGCGGTTCCTGCTGCGAAGAACGCAGCTTCGACGACTGCTGGGTCAGCGACATTGGCGTCCTCTTCCGAACTGCCATCTGAGCAGAGCCCTGCTGAAGCCAAGGTCTAAGAATTTTTGGGGCGGCCTTTCTGAATGGTAGGCCGCCCCAGAAGGCTGACGTCAAAACACCTTAGGGACCGCCGATCACACTTTTTCCGGCTCAGGTATCCTGGATCGTTCCTAGCATCCATCACCTGATCGCATAATCGCGCCCCCGCCTCCTAGGGCGCCAGTCGGGAATGCGCCCATCCCACCCGTTCGACAGTGATTGTGCCGCGCCTGGCAGCGGACATTCGGGTCATGACTGGGTCTGGGACCTTCGCGACTTTCTGGTTTTGAGTGCCCGGCTCAGGAAACAAGACACTCCCAACGTCCAGCTTGCTAAAAATCCATTGGCGGCAAGCGCCCGATTCCAGACCTAGGCCGCCCCCTTCTGCGATCCTGAAACCGGACGATCAGCGTTGCTACGCCGCATGGACATAATTCTGGCTGAACGATGGGCAGCTATCGGGGAGTTCCGGAGCGCGCTGAATGGCAGAAATGTTGGGGAAAGCTGCCGTCCCAGACGACGTGGAATTCTTAAGCAATCCCGAGAGTCTCTGGAAGATCTGACACAAATTCGACGCGGTCAGGATAAGACCCAACCAAGGATCGGATACCCTGCGTGAGTTCGGCGCGAGTCTCCGGTGTCGCCATCTGTAAATTGGCTGCCAAATCTTCCAATGCCGATACCGCGGCGTCAGGGTCGATGATCCGATCGTCCGAAAATTCCAAGAATATCGCGATGTCGATTAGCGCCTTCATCACCTGCGGATCGAACATATGCAAACTCCTGCCCATGAGCCGTCACAAGGCGCTGGCAGAGGATTTCAATGACGGCAATGTCGGCGCATCCGGAAGGGCAGGCTTCCGGTTAAAACTCTGAAAATCCGCCATTCCGCGTTGTTGGGTTAGCGGACAACGGAAGATTAGTGCAGCGCTGCAGAGTTCGGTGAAGCAACCACGGAATTCTAATGCGAGCCAGAATTTGGTTCATGCCGTACAGCCACCAGAACCCAGCAACCGCAATCAGCGCCCCATGTTTCGGATCGCTTATGCTCACGCCAGCACCGATTGCGACTGGGGTCAGGCAAAAAAGAAAAGCCCAAAGGCAGCTAATGTCGAACGTCAACATCGGCATTGACCCGCCTTCATCGCAATCAAGCCAAAACGATCCCCTGTCGAATAGAACCATAGCGTCCGACCTATTTCCGCCCGAATATAGCGGCGCCGGGATGCTGAAAGAAATGCAATTCTCACCTCTTATGACGATATCCTTGCTTTGCTCCGCCAACATACCCTCTAGGCTATCCAAGACATCGCCTGCGGTATGTCGATCGGTACGGGAACTTTACCCCGGTAGTGCCAAATGAAGCTCAGAAACATGTGAATGGACTATTCAAGGATTTGCATTCGATCAATGGTGCGAAAGAGGCAAAATCAATTGCCCGCAACGTCGGCGGGGCCGGTCAGGCAGGTTTCGGATTAAAACGCTGTAACTCTGCCATTCCGGTTTGTTGGGGATAGACGTCTCCGAGGCTATGTCCACATCGCCCTCGGCAGCCTTATGCTCGGAAGAATTGTCCATCCATGAGAACTCTTAAACGGGCTCTAAGAAAATCTCGGATGATTATGAAGTATTATATCGCGGGATGTCAAATGTTTGCAAATCGAAGCGCATCGGGTTTTATCTCTATTATCGGATCTCTGTGCTTGTCTGGATGCAGTTCAAAGCCAAGTGAAGGATCGATAAAGCATTTCAAAGATGTTTGCCGAACATTCGAATATGTGAAGCCGCAATGGAGGCAAGCCGCAGACCGACTGAGGCATGAAATTAATTCTGGAGACGTAAATCCAGAGCGAGACGTATCATTCGTAAGCGGCTCGATGAATTCTGGAGAATATGTGAGGCCTGCGCCTCCATCAGATAACCTAGACGGCCTAATTATTCAAAAAATTGACGTGCATGTAAATAATAAATTCCTATTTAAGATGGAAATGCCGGCGTATAGGGCGATGACCGGTTGGTTCTCGCTCACAGCTCCGCCGTATCACGATTATGATTGCTCGGGTGTCGAGGGAAGGTCCTTGGTGTCTTATTTCTAATTTGGTGAGTTGATGTCGCTCACCAGAAGCTGCCTTTTTTCTGGCGTTGCGACAATGAACGTACGGCCGCTTTGCATCGGTCGGCTCAGCGCCGGGTACGACCGCTTTATCGGCGCTTTTGATGGGGGGAGGGCACGGGACTTTGGCAGCTACGCGCCCAAGCTGGTCATTCTGCGGCCACAGGCAAACGCCTGAAACCTGCCGTGCCGGAAAATATGTGATTGTCGGTCATGAACATATCAATAGGGCTGGCGTCACATCGCCAGAGCCCGCAGGCAAGCCATCGACGGCATTTATCCTTTTGCCTTCAGTATCTTCTAGCTTCTGCACTGTGAAACGGTCGATTTTGAAGTTCTGAATCTCGCGTAGTTTTCCGATGCTGGCAGTATCCTCCTTCAGGTCAAAACCACCACGCCGCATCGGAAAACAGAATTTGCGGACGGAAAATCTGAAAATCACTCCCCGCCATTCGGTGAAGCTTTCGGATGGAAGTGCCAAGTTTCCCAAGGATCTTATATAGCGGCCCATTATTTCAGCGGTCATATGAAGTGAAACATGTATCCCCGTCCAAGGGATCTCTGATCGGTGATGAAGGTCGTATGCTAATTGTTCGCGTAGCACTACGCGGCCGTTTCCGTCACAATCGTCGTCTTGCTGGATAGAAAGTCGATCATAGAGGACCGAATTGTCGGCTTCTCGCTCTCGCGGTTGTCGGAACGTGATGGGCTGATTGTGACCGGCTGCAAAACCAAGATCGGTGATTAGTCCAGACAAAGGCTTGCGACATGATGCGGTGTCATAGGATCGATCCAGACTGACAACTATAACCAGTTCACTGTCGGCGCGACGCGTAAGCCATGAAAGCACGAAATATACTCCTTCATGGATCGCTATAAATTCAAGTTGTAAACAAACAGCGTGAACCCACCGGCGGAGTCAGGTGCCAACAATCACATGTTTTCCCGCAGGCGATACGCAATTCCGCCGGGAACGTGCCTTGCACACCGTCTCTTGCCGCTCGTGGGGAGGCGAATGCGCGTAACCGCTGTCAGATACCCTCTGCTGGCACAGTCTTCCGACATGGCTTAGCGGCAGCAAATCGCCACTCCACGCTCCAAACACGACAGTCAGCAACCGGCCACTCTTGGGCATCCAGATTGGGAAAGCGAACAGGCCGCAACTGGGAACGAAAAATCGGATCCTGAGCGACTAGGCAGGGTCGACCACGGATGAGGCTGCTACGCGCTGCTAATCGTGCGATTGGCCATCCGAAACGGCGATCATGGGTGGATTTCGCGCGGGCAGGTTTGGGGAATGCCCGCTCGCGAAGCCGCCATTCTGCAACGGCCTTTTGCATCAGACAAGCTGTTGATCTGGCAGAGAGGGTGGGCAGTGCAAAAGGGAACCCTTTTGCAACGAGCAAGCGGGGTAGCTCTTTATTATCATAGCCGTAAACTGCCTTGGCACAGGAGCAGCGAATGAAAAATAAAACTTCGACATCTGGCTTTATGATTGCAGCGGTCGTCGTGGCCGCGGCGGCCATCAGCGCGCATGCGCAGTTCGTTCCGCCTTCGGGATATAGTGGCAAAGGCTCGAAGCCGGGGGTCGCGGCGCCATCAGACCCCGCCGCGCCAAGGCTGACCCGTATTCCTGATGCAACCGTGATGAATCTGATCCACGTCGATCCAGCTTATAAGCGGGGTTCGGCTGTAGGCCATGCCAAGGTCGTTGGCGCGTTCGCGATAGCGGAAACGAGCAAATCCTCTCTCGTCGCGGCATGGGCTCCCGGATTTCTGCCAGTCACTCTCAAATTCAGCGATGACCGATGCTACTCGCTGCAAGCTGATTACGAGGGAGGCACACTCTCTAACGGGCGGTTGACCAAAATCGAATGCGAGGAACAGCGTAAGTTTCCTGAACGTGCCCTCCCCTCGCCGCCTCCCGGCCGATCGCTACGGCTGATCGGAGCAGCTTGGGGGTATGGCGCTTGGGCCGATGATCGCGGGAAAACCACTATCATTACCGCACCAGGTCAAACAACGTTTCAACCGCTTTTCTTGGCTCGCATGACAACCAGCGCGATCATGGCCATGAACAGTCCAGACTCGCCAGGCGGCAACGTAACGCTGGTCGGCAAGATCAAAGGCCGACTAACTGCCGTAACGCTGGAAGTCGGTTATTGATCTGGTGTTACGAAAGAGCCCCTTCGCAACGTCGGCTATGTCCGCTTCCGGAGGCGCTGGAAATATCTGCGAACGAATTGATCCGGGGCACGAACGGAACGACAGCGAACTTCGGTTTCCGCCGACGCCCAAGACCAGAAGGCGACAGGCAGCTATCTGCCCCTCTTAACCAGTTGGCCGCCATTCCGAAATCGGCCAGCCTTCGGCGTTCAGAATGATAAAGCGGACCGACCGTATCTGGGAACGGAGAATCGGCAGCTGAATGGCCGACAAGGGTCGGGGCCAGCCGAAGGCCGAGCGCCCAGATCGGGCGCCCGACGAGAATTTCGATTAGATGGCAATTCCCGCGACCCTGCGTGCAAGCGGCTCGAGTTCCGCCATTGCCGTCCGGTCGAGTGTCAGAGACGCGGCCGCCGCATTCTCCTGCAGGCGCTTGCGGCTCCGCGTGCCGGGAATCGGCGAGACGGCCGCCCCCAGTTCACCGGCCTTGGCATAAAGCCATGCGATCGCGATCTGCGCCGATGTAACGCCCTGCCCCGCGGCGATCTCTTCAATCTTGGCGACGAGACGCATGTTCGCCTCCCGGTTTTCGGCAGAGAAGCGCGGGAAGTAGGACCGGGCATCTCCTGCGCTCAGATTTTCGGCAAAAGCCTGGCCGGTCAGCATTCCGCGTCCGAGCGGCGAGTAGGGCACGAGCGTGACCCCCAGATCCACGGCCGCAGGCACGATCTCCGCTTCGATATCGCGGGTGAAGATCGACCATTCCGACTGAAGCGCGGCGATCGGATGCACAGCATGCGCCTCGCGCAGCTCTTCCGCGTTGACTGCAGAAAGGCCCAGGGCCCTTACTTTGCCCTCGGCAACGAGGTCCGCCATTGCCCCGATCGATTCCGCGAGCGGCACATCGGTGCTGCGGCGGTGCATGTAGTAGAGATCGATGACCTCGACGCCGAGACGCTGGAGCGAGTTCTCAGCCGCGCTGCGAATGAATTCAGGCCGGTTGTCGAGGCTCCAGTCGTCGGGGGTCTCGGGGGTCCGGGCATAGCCGAACTTGGTAGCGATCACGGCCCGGTCGCGGTGCGCCTGGATGAACGGCGCAAGGAAGCGCTCGTTCTCACCCATTCCATAGACGTCCGCCGTATCGAACATCGTCACGCCCAGTTCGAGCGCAAGCTGCAGCGTGGCGCGGGATTCGACCTCATCGGTGTCACCGTAGAATTCGCTCATGCCCATGCAGCCCAGCCCCTGGATGCCGATGGCGGGACCGCCATTGCCGAGCGCGATCTGCGGGAGACGATTTATGCCAGTCATTGAACAACTCCGGATATCGACAGGCAGGACCTATAAGTGTGGTGTATGGTCCATGGTCAAGGCTTTTTCATGCTGATTTCGCAGTTCGCCAAGACGGCCGGACTTTCGGTCGACACGGTGCGGTTCTACATCGCCAAGGGCCTGTTGAAGCCCGAGCGCAGTACAAGGAAAGGAGGCGCCAACCCCTATCAGGTGTTCAGCGCCGACGACGTTACCGCTGCGCAAATGATCCGGCTGCAACAGTCCCTCGGCTATTCGCTCGCAGAGATCGGTGCACTCGCCGAGGAATACCGCCGGGGTGCCGGCTCGCCGGAGCGGACCGGTGAAGTTCTGCGCAAGCAGATCGTCAGGCTTGAGGAACGCCAACGCGAACTCGATGCCGCACTGGCGTTCCTCAAGGGCAAATTGGAGTGGGTGGAAGCAGGCCAGCCGGGCGTTGCTCCCATGCCCAATGCCTACTTCTGCTGATCTCCGCCGGCGGACGCGAGGCGCTTGAGTTCCGCCATGCCTTCTTCCACCGAAACCACCGGTGCATAACCAAGATCGCGTTTGGCCTTGGTGATATCCAGCGTCACCTCCACAGCCATGGTTGCCAGATCCTGCCGGGTAACCGGCGGTTTGATCCGGCCACCGGAAAGTCGAGCCGCAAATTCACCGACGCGGGCGACGGTGCCGACGAGCCGGGAAGGCACTGCCTTTTCAGGAGGAGCGATACCCTGCGTTTCCAGCAAGCGGGAGACAAAACTGCGGAACGTCGAGGGTTCACCGTCGGTGATGAAGTAAGCCTCACCTGCACGGCCCTTCAGCAAGGCCAGCTCGATCCCATGGCAAGCATTGGCGACATGTGTGGCTGACGTCAGGTACTCGCCTCCGTTGATCCAGGCCATCTGCCCCGAACGCGCGGCTTGTGTCAGGATCGGCAGGGCAGTGGTATCGTCACGTCCCCAGACGAAGCGCGGCCTCACGATGACGGCATCGAAGCCATTGCCACTCTGCCCGCGCACGATCCGCTCCGCCTCAGCCTTGGTACGCGAATAGGCACCGGGAAAGCGCGAAGGCATCGCCTGGTTCTCGTCAACGTTGACGAGTGCCCGGCCGTCCAGGAGGACTGACTCGGTGCTGACATGCACGGCCTGCCGGACCCCAGCCTGGCGCGCAGCTGCGAATATGGCGCGGGTTCCCTCGACATTGACCGCGACGTGCTCAGGCGTCTCAGGGCCGTGGCTCGTCTGCGCTGCGGCATGGACAAGCGAGCGACACCCTTTCATCGCCTCGGCCACGGTCGGGCTCGAAAGCTGTCCGACGATGGGCCGGGCGCCAAGCGCGCGGACCACATCAGCAGACTTCTGCGAGCGGACGAGGGCTACAACCTCGAAGCCCTTGGTGACAAAATGGCGGATCAGGTTGCGCCCGAGATAGCCACTACCCCCGGTAAGAAAGAGCGGAGACAGCAGTTCTGGATCGGAGGCGCAATCGCCTCCGATGGCTTGATGGTCGTTCATGAATTTTCTGCCTTCTAGGTTACGGGCAAAGGTCTGGCACGATCAGTCCGCAGGGCCGGACGCCAGCCAGCGGATATCCCCGAGCAGCGCTTCGCGCGCGCTGTCGGACCATTGGTGGTAGTCGAGGGTTTCGAGCAACTTGAGGCCCTCGAGTGCGAGATAGGCCAGCATGGGTCCCCTCGCGCCTCCCGCTTCATCGCCGATCCGCTTGATCACGGCCGTCTGATTGCTCTGGATTGCCGAGCGCAAGGTACGGTCCTGCGCGAGCGCTGCGCAAATGTTCAATGCGACCGCACGAAACTCGTCGGGGAATGGCTGCGACGCGGCCTGAATACGGCCCTGGAGCGTCGGGTTTTCGCCACCCTCGAACTGCCCGGCCGCAGCCTCGTTGAAGGCATTGTCCCGCGCTACCGCTCGCTCGACCATGGCTTCGACCAGTGCCTGCTTGGTGCCATAGTCATAGACGACGCTGCCCTTGCTGATGCCGGCCTCTCGCGCAACGCCTTCCAGCGTCAGACGGGCTGCGCCGACACTCGCGACAACGGCTTCGGCCGCGTCGAGGATCCGATCCTGATCAATACTCTTCTTGCGGCCCATTGGCGTCATCCATTTATATCCGACCAGTCAGATATAAATGGATGACGCTCGACCGTCAATTGCAGATCGGCCAGTCAGTCATCCGAAGTGTCGGTGGCCCACTTGAGCCAAACGGCCACGGCCGCAGTTACCTGCGCTCGTTGCTCGAAGCCCAGAACAGCCGTACCGGTGCGAGAAACCAAAGCAGCCGTTCTGCACCTAGGGAGAGAAAATCGGCGGCTGAATGGCTACAAAGGGTCGACGGCGGGACGGCAGCCACGCGCCCGATTCAGTCATTCGGCAGCTGCTTCGATGATCCCGAAAGCGGTCGGTCTGCATTGTTACGCCGCCAGGACAAAATTGCCTGAACGATTGGCAGCTATCGGGAAGTCCCGAAGCAGGCGCTGAATGACAGAAATGTTGGGGTTAGCCGCCATTCCCCGTTGGACGCTGCACCCACTTCTGAACAGCAGCGGTCGCCTTTTCGAGGAGAATGTGTTGCGCGGCGATCTGGACGAGAAAGCGCGACAATCAAGATGAGAATCCGGTGTGTCGGGATCGGCGTAGGGCGTAGCCCGTAGCCGGTCCCGACACACCGGAGGCACTCTTTGCCGGGTGCCTGTGATGGTCGTGGTGGCCGCTATGCATCGGGTTTTCCGGGGAGGAGGACCTGACGTGTGGCCGGCCGACACATCAACGATCATCAAGTGAGACTTTTCATGACCAACAGACGTTATGACCCCGTCGCCTTGGCGGCGGCGAAGGCCGGGTTCAGTCCGGCGACGGGCTATCGGGTTCTGCAGGCCACCCAGCTGCCATCGCAGCGGCAAACACCGCGCAGCCGGCGCCGACCCGATCCCCTTGCCGGTATTTTCGATGAAGTTGTCGTGCCGATGTTAGAGGCTGCCCCGGGCCTTCGGCCCATAGCGATCTTCGAGGAGCTGCGGCGCCGATATCCCGAGACGGAGTTCGGCTCCCGGCGAACCCTGGAGAGGCGCATTCGCGACTGGCGCGCCGTCAACGGGCAAGATCGCGAAGTCATTTTCCGGCAAGTGCACGAGGCCGGGCGGCTCGGCCTGTCCGATTTTACGTGCATGGACGATCTGGGAGTTTCCATCGCCGGACAGCCCCTGGACCATCTGCTCTATCACTTCCGGCTTCCATGTGGCGGCTTCGAACACGGGCACATCATCCTGGGCGGCGAGAGCTTTGTCGCCTTGGCCGAAGGGCTGCAGAACGCGCTCTGGTCCGCAGGCGGCGCGCCGAAGCTTCATCGTACCGACAGCCTCTCGGCCGCCTTCCGCAATCTGGACGCGGATGCCAGGGTCGACCTGACCAAGCGTTATGACGCGCTCTGTGACCATTATGGAATGGAGCCCACGAGGAACAACCGGGGCGTTGCCCATGAGAACGGCGCGATCGAAAGTGCCCATGGCCATATCAAGGCTGCCATTAGGGATGCGCTGCTGCTGCGCGGGAGCGCCGACTTCTCCGACCTTGCCGACTATCGCCGCTTCATCGACGAGGTCGTGAATGCGCGCAACCGGCGGCACGGCCCCGGGATCGATGCCGAACGCAAGTTCCTGCAGCCGCTGCCGGACGTGCGCACCACCGACTACGAGGAGATCCTCGTGACGGTCACATCCTCGGGCGGCTTCACGTTGCGCAAGGTGTTCTACACGGTCCCATCCCGCCTGATCGGGCACCGTTTGCGGGCTCGCCTTTATGATGACCGCCTCGACCTCTTCATCGGCGGCACGAGACTCATGACCCTGCCGCGCGGACGCGCAGGCATGAACGGGAAGCACGGCCACGTTGTTGATTACCGGCACGTGATCCATTCCCTGCGCCGTAAGCCCATGGCACTGTTAGGGCTGGTCTATCGCGATAGCCTGTTCCCGCGAGAGGCCTATCGCCTGATGTTCGACCACCTGCTGGAATTTCAGGGCGAGCGGGAAGCCTGCCGCACCACCGTCGAACTTCTGGCCATGGCTCACGAGCGTGCATGCGAGGCCGAACTCGCGGGGCTCCTGACCGAGGACCTGGCGGCGCGCCGAACGCCGTGCCTGACAACCTTGCGGGCCCGGTTCTGTCCGGACCCTGCCGATCTGCCCGAAGTCGTGGTCGAACTGGTGCCGCTCTCGATCTACGACGGACTTATCGAACAGGGAGAAGCCGCATGAACGCAACTCCCATGATTGATGCACAGCGTCTCAGCCTCATGCTCAACGAACTGCGCTTGCCCACCATCAAGCACATCTGGGGGGACTTCGCCGCCCAGGCAGACAAGGAAGGATGGCCCGCCAGCAGATTCCTCGCCGCGCTGGCCGAGCACGAACTTGCCGAACGCGATCGGCGTCGGATCGAACGCCACCTGGCAGAGGCACATCTACCCGCAGGCAAGACCCTCGACTGCTTCGCCTTCGATGCCGTGCCGATGATCTCCAAGGCCCAGGTCATGGCCCTGTGCGCTGGCGATGGTTGGCTCGAGCAAGGTGCCAACCTCATCCTGTTCGGTCCGCCCGGCGGCGGCAAAACCCACCTCGCCGCAGCTATCGGCCTGGCGCTGGTAGAGCGGGGCTGGAGGGTTTTGTTCACCCGGACCTCCGACCTCGTGCAACGCCTGCAGGTCGCGCGGCGCGAACTCGCGCTCGAATCCGCGATGGCCAAGCTCGACAAATACCACCTGCTGGTTCTCGACGACTTCGCCTACATCTCGCGCGACCAAGCCGAGACATCGGTGCTCTTCGAGTTGATCAGCGCGCGCTACGAGCGACGGTCGTTGCTGATCACCGCCAACCAGCCCTTCGGCGAGTGGAACAGGGTCTTCCCCGATCCCGCGATGACGCTCGCCGCTGTCGACAGGCTCGTCCACCACGCCACCATCTTCGAGATGAACGTCGAAAGTTACCGGCGGCGCACCGCTCAGGCCAGACGCACCGGTGCCGGGCGGCCCGCCGCATACACCACGCCAAAGGTTCTCGAGACCATCCGCGACAATCAGGATGAGAACGACGAACTTGCCAGCGACAATCTAAACGGGCACTGATCGACGCGCTGCGACAATCACATTCTCATCCTGATTGACGCGCAATCATCATCCAGTTTGTCGCGCTACAGAGAATGGGAAGCGCGTCAGTTGCTCCCTCCCAGCACTCGTCGAACTCGCTTTCGTCATCGGTATCGACGGATCGAGCCGATACAACAATACGACCGGCGAAGGGCGGGTCTTTTGAGATTTGAAAACACTCGAACGGCCGTAGTCCCGGCAGGTAAGCGAACCTAGCGGGCTGATCCGCCCAGTCGGTAAAGAGCTTTTTGACCGTCGCTTGCGCCCAAGCGTCTATAGCCGGATCAACTGCTGCATAGGCTGTCATTGCTGGAGTTTGCTTCGATCGCCGACTGTCCGCAAGGTCGGCGTGGCTGGTACGGTAAGTTTCAGATTAAAATCGTGAAAATCCGCCATTCCGCTTTGTTGGGAGAAGCGGACACTCGTTCGATTACTTGGTAAGACACCATTGCACGCAGCTTTCGAACGACGACGAAATGAATTCGATCGCTCTTGCATCATGGTCGTACCGATGAATCGAACCCTTTTCATCCAACATGATCGCATTTCCCGCGTGATCAGTCGAAACGACCAGCGACCTGTCAGAATAGGGCCAGTCATCTGATCTGAAGCGCTTGGTAACATCAATTACAGAAGCATCGTCTTTGCTCATGGCATCAGAAGCACCACTTCCATAGACGGGATATGGACCTACAAGAGCGGCGCCGAACCGCTTCACAAATTCACGGTAGCTGGGAGGCAGCAGAAATCCCGCGAATGCTTGAATAGCGTCTATCTGACTTTCAGATGCAGATCCGGCGACTAGCACTGGGTCACCATTGAGATCAGCATCCAGTTCGGCAAACATCGATCAAAACCTCTTTAACCCCTGAATGGTGGAAGATGAGAGTTAGCTGCGCTTCGCTAGTCTGAGATAGAGACGTCTCGTATTGTCGTTCCGATAGGCAACCCACGAACACGCGCTAAGTCTTGGGCCGAGAGATTCCAGTAAACGTCAAAGTCGATAAGGTTGAGATTTGACGCATCATCTGTCCCACCGAGAAAGAGCGGGAGCTTGTAACCAACGCACTGGTCGTAATTCGGGCGCGAACCGCCTGTCTGTATCCAGTTCTGGAAAAATGAATACGCCGCCGCTGCATCAGGCTCGTTCATTAGTTCTTCATCATGGAATGCCGCTCGATTCACGGGTATCTCCAGTACTTCCCCTGTCCCCGGTTCAAGCATGAGAACGTGCGAAGCTCCATCAACTATCCGCTGTGCATCGGTCGCAAACTGGCGCCCCAGCCAGTCCGCTCCGAAGCATTCAATTCTCCCGGCGAAATCGGGAAATGCCTCGATGGCGAGCGCAGTGAAGCGATCAACATCTTCTTGTCGATGAAGGCGGTATGCCCCGTCCAAATATTCCACGTCATGTGCCTCCAACGATCGGCAATCTAGCGACAGGCCAAGTGCCCGCAAAGTCGGCTCGGATGCGGGGGAGAGCGGCCGAAACCCAATCATCAATACACCATGGGGCGACAGGCATTTGCCTGGTTGTCAATTGCTCCGCTCACGATGTTTAGAGCCTTACCCCAAGCCTCCAGCTTGGCCCCACATTGACGCGGACCCGGTTGACCAATGCAGACTTGGTATTCTCGTTGCAGTGCTTTCGCCCTGACCTTCGCTACGCGGTACTGCTCTCTTGCGTCGTCACAGACGGGCAGGATTTTTTTGGGCGAACCGTCAGAAGCGACTATTCTCCCATCTTGCGATGTTGTGGAGAACAGCAGAGCGGCGAGCATTGGCAGCATGATCATAACCTGAAGGTAGTTTGTTCACACAATCGTCCGCAATGGCGACGTGTCGGGTCAGGCAGGTTTTGGATTAAAATGCTGAAATGCTGTCGTTCGTTCGCCGGTGAGCTGGGCTGACGGGGGCCGCCCTCTAGCCAGACGTTCCGCAGCCATTTGGGCAACGGGTAGACTTTGTTCGGGATGCCCGAGCGAATGGCTGAAAATGGCGAAATGACTTGCCAGCCCGAACGCCTCGGATGTTGGGGTTAGCGGACATGACGGTGCGAAATGCTGGGTGGTCAAATGACGGGCGAGTGGTAAGGGAAGCCAATCCTTGATGGAGAATTGTAGTGGGTTGGTTCCGAAAGAAGAGCGAAAACATAGGATCTGACTATTCTTCGATAACATCGCGAGAACTTGCGAACCGCCTTGTTGAAAAAGGTGTACTGGTTCCGATGCGCTTATTGCCCGAAATATTCGGAGGCGACGACCATCCGGCAAATATTGTCTTTGTCCCACGTTTCGCCGCAGACCTTAAGCAGCTGGCTGACGTGAACATCATCCAACCGCTAGCGCTTCAAGGCAAAATCACTCGATACAATGCCGTTCCAAGCTATTCCGGGAAGAGCTTTGTTCCGACCAGGGTGACTATAGAAGCCTGCGATCCTGGTGAGTTTACGGAAACGGTTGGGATCTGGGGGGATGGTCTCACAGCAGCGTAAACATCGGACGTCTGCAATGTCGGGGGAAGCGGACATTGACCGTTGCACGCGACCAAGTGCAAATCGCGCTGTGATGATCGGAATACGCTGGGGTGGATAATGCTGGAAGGACGTGACTGGGTTAAGGCGGGCGGAGCTACAGCAGCCGATATAGAGCGCCTTCGCGCCGTCGCACCGGGTGATTTACCGAAGCGCTACATTGATCTGCTGGAATTCAGCAACGGTGGTGAGGGGCCACTACCAGTAAATCCTTACACTCTCTGCTTGGACCCGGTGCAAACCGTTATCGACGGTATTGCTCAGCCAAATGATGGCAGCGCGAAGCCGAAGGACTTTCTCGTCTTTGGCGGGAGCGGAGGCGGAGAGTACTTGGCGTTCGACCTCCGTGGAGGATCGCCATGGCCTGTGGTGACAATAGATATGGTCGCTGGCCACGAGAGCGCAGAAATGGTCGCCATTCATTTTGAAGCTCTTTTCGACCTAATCGGGATCGAAACTGCCGAAGAGTAATCGGCAGGTATGTCGGCGGGGCCGGTCAGGCAGGTTTCGGATCAAAACCCTACAACTCTGCCATTCCGATTTGTTGGGGCAAGCGGACGTTATTCGCCTGTAAGAACTGCCGCTTGCGTCTGCCGCTGCATGACTTTCACCAATTCCTGTCGGAATGCTTCAAGCTGCGGATAATGGGTAGCGAAGACTACCCGCACTCTCCGCCTGGGATCGAAATCATCAGCGATTTCGACAAACACCAGCAATGTGCCGCGTGCATCCGCCGGCCTCACTTCCAGTCCAATGATGAGGTCGTCGCCTTCGAGTTTCTCGAAGCCCCACCGCGCACTTGGCGGGTTCACTGCGGACAGTGGGTAGGCCGCTAAGCTGTCAGCAAACTCTTCCACATCTTGCCATTGAACCCAGAACCCGCCTCGCCCAGCGAATTCGTCTGTTTCCACCTCGACACGGAGCCGCCCGAAATCGTCGTCAGACGCGTGTTGGTAGGTTATAGTGAGACTGCTCATAGAGGCTTCTTCGCGCGATTTTTCGATGTCAGCAATGTCGGCGTGTCCGGAACGGCACCTTCCAGATTAAAATAGCGAAATGCTGCCGTTCGCTCACGGGTGAACCAGACTGACGGGAGCCGCCCGATTCCGGTCGCTCGGCGGTTGATCTGACGATACTGGAAGCCGCCCGTCCGCTTACCTTGGTCCGAAAGGCCCTGCTAGGGTCCGGAGTGGTGTTGGCGCGCTCTTGCTTAGCTGTTTGGTCCCAGCATGTGACGGCTGGGTTTGCTTAAGGCTATTTCTCTCGCGAGCACGATAGCGCCGAACGCGACCGGCTTCCGTAATAAATCGCAGCAGCCTTGGCCGGCTAAAGAGCTCCAGCTTGACCAGATAGTAGCTCAGGGCTAGGTGCTCGCTTGCGCGTTACTGGCGATCAAGATGGGCCACCATCGGGGACCGCGCACAAAAAGCCGCTCGCCTGGGCAATCGGAGAAATCCGAACAACCTTCCGCCGAAGGAGCCCAACGTGAGCGCAAAGATCATAGATGGAAAATCATTTGCCGAGAGGCTGGCCAGTCGACTTGCGGCGGCAGTGCCGGACTTCACCGCACAGGTCGGGCGCACACCGGGCTTGGCGGTCGTCCTGGTAGGCTCCGACCCGGCCAGCGAGATTTATGTGCGCAGCAAGGTTCGGAAGACCATCGACCTGGGCATGGCCAGTGTCGAACATCTACTGTCCGCCGACATCGGGCAGGACGAGTTGTTATGCCTTATTGCCCAGCTCAACGACGACGATGCCGTAGACGGTATTTTGGTCCAGCTCCCCCTTCCTGACCACATCAACGAGGCCACGATCATCAGCGCGATCGACCCAAGCAAGGATGTGGACGGATTACACCCTCAAAGTTCTGGAAAGTTGGTAGCAGGAATACCTGGACCCGTCTCATGTACGCCATTCGGTTGCCTGATGCTTCTCAAGTCGGAACTGAGCAGCCTTACCGGCTTGGATGCTATCGTGGTCGGCCGGTCGATCCTCGTCGGCAAACCAATGGCTCAACTTCTGCTGAATGAGAGCTGCACGGTCACCGTCGCTCATTCCCGAACGCGCGACCTTGCGGACAAAGTACGGCAAGCGGACATTGTCGTTGCCGCATCCGGCCAGCCTGAGATGATCAAGGGAAGCTGGATCAAACCGGGCGCTACGGTGATCGACGTGGGTACCACGCGGATCGTTCGCGATGGCAAGAATAGCTTGCTGGGCGATGTCGATTTTGAATCTGCGGTGACGGTCGCGGGTGCGATCACACCTGTCCCAGGAGGCGTCGGTCCGATGACGATTATGACTTTGATGCACAACACTCTGGTCGCGGCATTTCGACGCTGTGATCTACCGCCGCCGGTTTTCTGGTGAGAAATCGGATGGGGGGATGTCTCATTGCGGCTAGGAGCTGATCATCCGATCTTGGCTTCCGCGGTCGATCGGCTTTCGCCCGATTGTTGCCGTCCAGAGGCAACTGGGCCGATCCCGGAAGCGGTCATTCCCATCAGCACTCGCCGAAGCAAAACGAGACTTCCACCTTCCACATCATCCACGTTGCTTTGTTGCGACGAGCGTGGCGGCTTGGTCCAAGAGGGAATTTGAGAACCCGTAAGCCAGCGCCACGCTGCGCTCGTCGGTAGAGAACACACCGCCGAAAATGCGAACCTGAATGCAATACTGGCGCAAGGCCTCCAGGCGCTCGTTTGCAAGTCTGTTGGGAGGATAGCCGCCAAATATCCAACGCTTAAAGCGAACGAACCGCGAAGGCTTTTTGGTATCGACCGGGCAATCCAGTAGTGAAATCCCAATTACGCGCAGCTCGAGCTCGGACAAGGTGTCCTCTCCGCGGATCGCACCGTCGGGGAGATCCTGAATAGAGCGGAGGTCATCGCAGGTTGGTTCGCTGTGTAGATAACCGCTGCTCGACCAATCATGACTGAACAGAAACATGGGACGCTCCTCGCAGTAGAGACCTGCTTCCCTGGCTAGGCTGTGGAATTGCGGCAAGCGCTGTTGGACTCGCCGCAATTCCACTCACCGAAGACCGCGATGGTCAGAAATCGATGGTTCGGGCCGCATGGACATTTTCATAGGCTGCCATCCGATCGGCAGCCGGCGGATAGATCCAGACCTCGTTGATCTCCTGCTTGACCTTCTTGGCATCTGCGCCCGTGATCTGGACCTGGGCATCCCATCCACGCGTGAAAATTGCGACCTCTGGCCCAAGATCCAGACATATCACGTAAGCCGGCTGATCATAGGCCAGCGCCGGCTCACCGAGCAGATCGGCCGCAGCGTTGTGACCGGCAAAGGCACCCAGGCGACGCGCATGTTGGCACGACATGGGGGCGTAGTTCCCGGCCGCATCGGTCTTCGCCTTGGCCGTATCGCCGGTTGCAAAGATTCCGGGCGCTCCCGGTACACGCAGGTCCGGCTCAACGACAATGCGTCCCAGGTTATCACGCTCCGCCGGCAACTGAGCGGTCAGCGGCGATGCCCGCATGCCTCCCGACCAGATCACCGTAGCCGTCTCGATGCGCTCGCCATCGCTCAGCGTAACACCTTCGGCATCCAGTGCGGCGACGCCCACGTTCAGACGGGTTTCGATCCCCAGAGCACGCAGGCGCTCCTCGATGAAGGGTCTCGGATTGATACCCATCGCCGGCGCTACGTGTTCGGATCGATCGACGATGATGACCCGGACATCTGCATTTGCACCAAGAATTTCGCGCAAGCGCTCCGGCATCTCCGTTGCGAATTCCAGGCCCGTGAAGCCGGCCCCGCCAACCACGACCGTGTTCCGGGCAGCAGAAGCGGGCCGCTCTGCCAGAGCATGCAGATGCCGATCGAGCGCCACAGCCTCGGCAAGCTGGGTAGCGGCGAAGCCGAATTCGGCGAGGCCGGGAATTGGAGGTGCGAAGCCGTCACTGCCGGCAGCAAGCACCAGCCGATCGTAAGCCAACACCGACGATGCTCCGTCGTGGTCGACGACAGTGATCGTCGATGCCGCGCTATCGATCTTCTCGACGCTTCCCTGATGATAGTTGATGTCGGTGGCCGCGAAGAGGTCCGACAATGGCGCGACCATCTGTTCCGGATTGCGTTCATAGAGGCGGGGGCGGATCACCATTTCCGGCTCGGGAGCGACGACGGTGATCGTCAGGTCGGCGGGCGAAGCGCCCTTTTCATGACGCAGGCGGGAAGCCGCAAGCGCAGCCATTACGCCCGCAAAGCCGGATCCGATTATCAGGATGTTCTTGGACATGACAAATCTCCTAATGTTGATGCTGCCAATGCTGGCGATGGTTGCAGAATTTCAAATCCACAGACGCTATGGGTCCATGAATGCGGGTGAATTCCGAAGCGATGCAGCCTCGGCCGTCGCGAATTTCTCGATTAAATCAGAGATCGACTTGCCAGATATTATGCGAAGGCATTGCAGCTGCTTCCGCATAAACAAATTGAAACTCGATCACATCTACCTTTGTGGCTGTCAGAAAGTTCGGCTGACACTCGTTTTGTAGTATCCGAAGCGGTGGGCTGTCGAGAATGAGTCACCCTATCCAAAGGTTCAGGGCCGGCTATCCAAGGTATCGCCCGCGCTATCCGCAGCGTCGTCCTCGGCTCGGGCGAGGAATGCTTCCTCATCCGGCGATGACGGGCGCGACAGAGCGACGTTCCGCGCCGGGAACCGGCCAAAACACTCGATTTGAGCGGCATGACCTTTCGCATATTCGAGCACCTGCTCGGCGAATTCCTTAAGCTTTGTGAATTGCGCAATGCTCGCGCCTTGGAGCCGCGCGTCTTCGGCATGCATCAGCGGCATGTAGAAGAAATGGCGCTGGCTGAAGGCAAGCTGAAGGTCCATGGCTTGTGCAATGCCATCGAGCGTCAGGTCTTGTGCCTTCCTATCCTGCGCAAATGCCAAGGGGGTGCCACGATGGATGTGACGCGAGAACTGATCCAGCACTATGATCAGGGCAAGGCGCCCGAGAGGCGTGGCAGCCCACCCGTCGAGTGCCCCTTCGGCCGCCTCTTCGTGAAGCCTGCCGAAGCGGCGGCGCACAATCGGATCGAACTTCTCGCCTGCTCCGAACCAGTCTTGCGGCGTGAGTTCGCGGAACCAGAAATCCAGAACGCTGCTCTGTGCATTATCCATTCTCTTCCCTCTCATCCAATGCTTTGGTGGAGCTTGCGCGAAGCAGGCCCCTTGCCCATGAGCAAGCAGCCTGCCACGTAATCGCTTGGCGCCTGAGCAGGCTAGAAGTGATAGGCCACGCCAACCAGTGCCTGATGCTGCTCGAACCTGTCGCCGCTTCCAGCGAGATCGCTGTACCGGTACTCTACGCGCGCCGAGACTCTTTGGGTGATGGCACGTTCGACGCCGCCCCCTACCGACCACCCATCAAAACTGTCCTTGCCGTAGCGTGCAGCGACTGCATCGACGCGCCGAACCGACGCACGCATGTTCTCGTAACCACCGCGAACATAGAGCAGCGTGTTGCCGGTGACGAGGTAACCGGCCCGAACGCCCACATCGAACGCATATTCGGGGTCGATACTGGCAAGGGTATCGCGGCCGGCATGTGTGAGCTGATCATCAAAGCTCATTTTGAAGCCGCCTTCTGCGGAAAGCACGATCTTGTCTGCCGGCTTGTAGTTGTATCCGGCAAAAACGCCGACGGTCGCGGCGTCTTGCGACCGATCGACCGTGACGGTCCCAATGTTCGTTTGCGCAGTGCCGATCCTGTTCTGGATCCAGCCGCCATCGATACCGGCGTACGGGCCTTCGAAAGCGTCGGCCATGGCGGGATTGGCAGCCAGGACAGCTCCGGCAAAAGCGAGCGATTTGAGCAGGTGATGTTTCATAGGTTGAACCTTCCGTATTTTGGCCGCGCTCAAGCGTGGCCCGCAGTGTGGGCCAAGGGCGGTTGATTTGGTGGGCGCCCCGCCGAGCGCGTGGGGCTCTGCGTGACAAGCCCTTGATACGCGGCGACGTCGGCCTTGCTTATTGCCCCAAAGTCCATCCGGATGGCGTGGAACCGCGAGGACGATTCCACCCAAAGTATGGCGCCTATTGAGCCGGAGCATGGATCCGATCGTTCGAAGGATCGGCCCTGAGCGGCGGGATCAAGTCAGGGAAATGCCGCCGTCGACCGGAATGTTGGCGCCAGTGATGAAGCTCGATTCATCGGATGCCAGGAAAAGGATGGTGCGTGCGAGTTCTTCCGATCGCCCCAAGCGGCCGAGCGGAATGACTTGCGCCAGATGGGCTTCAAATCCTGCACGCAATTCATCCGGTACGCCTAGCTTGCCCAAAATCGGTGTATCGACAGGCCCAGGGCTTACGACGTTCACCCGGATGCGCCGCGCCTTGAGTTCGATCGCCCAACTCCGGGCGAATGCTTCGATGGCGGCCTTGGCGCCGGCATAGACAGCATGGCCCTCTAGCAGCTTGCCGGTTGCAATCGAACTGGTGAGGATGATGCTACCGCCGTCGCGCATTACAGGCAGCACTTTCTGGATGCCGAAGAAAACGCCGCACGTATTGACCGCAAATTGCCGGTCGTAATCCTCCACTGTCACCGCGTCACTCGGCTGGATGACATTGACGCCGGCATTCGCGACGTAAATGTCGGCGCCCCCGAACCGCTCCCGAAGCAGTTCTGCGACGCGATCGTGGGTCTCAATATCTGCGATATCGCCGACCAGCCCTATGGCCAGCGGGCCCAGCGCCTCCACAGCCGCGTCAACAGCATCACTGCGACGCCCAACGATGACCGTTCGCGCCCCCTCTGCGGTGAGCGCCTGGGCTGCGGCAAAACCGATGCCGCTGTTTCCGCCCGTTACGACGGCCACTTTTCCTGAAAGTCCACTCATAGCTTGTCACTCCATATCGGTGTGACACAAATGGCCTTTGCCGTTTCGCTATGTTAGGCCTCCATCGGCGTAATCATTTCTTCCCGATGAGCATAGATAGATGGACCGCACCCAAGGCTTGAATGCGTTCGTGAGATCGGTTGAAGCGGGATCCTTTTCCGGCGGAGCCCGCATCCTCGGCACGACCCCTTCCGCCATTTCCCGAAGCATTGCGCGTCTGGAGCGCAGGCTTGAAGTTCGATTGTTCCAGCGCTCGACGCGTAGCCTGACATTGACCGACGAGGGACAGGCCTATTTCGATCGTGTGGCCCCTCTGCTGCGCGACCTTGAAACTGCGGACGAAGCGTTGCGACCGGGAGGCAGTGTACAAGGCACTCTGCGTGTGACGATGCCTACGGTGCTCGGAAACGCGCTAATGGATGAGATTGTAGGAGATTTCCTTCCGCACCACCCTGATCTCAGGATGCAAGCAAGCATCACGGACCGTCATGTCGACGTGATAGCGGAAAGATTTGACGTGGCCCTACGCGCCGGGTCGTTGCCGGACAGTGGTTTGACCGTCCGTGCTATCGGTCTGATCCAGCTACGGCTTGTAGCCTCTTCGAGCTACCTGGAAATCTTTGGCCGACCAGGCCGGCCAGAAGACCTCATCCACCACAGCCATATTCGATACCTGCAGGATAATCGCCCTTACCCGCTGCTGTTCGCGGATGGGACAACGATGCTCCCAAGCGGACGCCTGGATGTCGACGATGGCACGGTGATGTTGCGAAGCGCTCTGGGTGGTGCCGGCATTGCCCAACTGCTGCATTCGGTCGTCGCGCCGCACTTGGCCGGCGGCGTGCTGGAGGAAGTGCTCCCACAATTCCCGATGGCACAAATACCGCTGCAATTCGTCCACGCTTACGCCCGACGGCCGCCTGCGCGTGTTCGGGCTTTCATGGATTTCGTGTCCGAGAGGCTTTTGCCTGTCATGAAGTAGGGCGCAAATTCAGCTTCTCTCTATCGAAGATTCGCACCGTTTCGCCAGTTTGCAACTTCCGGTTGAATCAGCGCCGGCGCAAACAGCCCCGCATCATGGACGTTGGCGGCGACTGCAAATCTTTGCGCGCTACAGGGTTGGCGCTCGACCACGGCCGCGCCTGCCGGCAGGTCGACACGCCGAGCTTTCATCATGGAGACGAACGACAACAGGGCATCGTGCCAGGCGTGTAGCACTTCATCCGTTGCCGTCTCGGCCAACACCTCCTTCATCGACGCTACTAGCGAAGAGATGGCTTCGGGAAGCACTTCGGACACAGTCCGCCCAATTGCGTGTTTAGAAGCGATCCTTTCGAACGCCGGCACCAACATCATCAAATTCTCGATGTTCTGCGCGAAACTGAACAGCACAGCCGCCAGCGCATGCGTCTGAACACCGGCTTCGTCCTGCCAGATGCGGTTCCCCTCCACGGCAGTTCGATCGCGGAGGCGCGCCAGCGTAATGGCGGCGATGGCGATGCCGTGCCCGGCAATCGCAGGGGCAGTTGCCCTTACGATTGCGGTGGTTGCAGGCGAAAGGGTCTGGATCACGACGAACTCCTTTGGCTTGCAGCCATGGAATTGTCGGAAGGTGCATATTGAATCGCGAGTTGCAGGCTTTCGGCAATGCGGTCGGCCTTGGCCTGAACCGCTGCTGCATTGGCAGGAGGTAGAAGCTCGTTGCTGGTTTCGCGCCAGAGTTGAAGCCAACGAGTGAAATGCTCTGGGGTGATCTGGCCGGCGAGGCCTAGATGCTTTGCTACCGGGCTGCCCTTGTAGCGGCCACTTGTGTTCATGACTGAAGACCAGAAATCGCCAATGCGCGCTTCGTGCGCCGGCCAGTCGTCGACGACGCCCGCAAACACAGGTGCCAGCATCCCGTCGGCGCGGACTCGCGCGTAAAAGCGCTCAACCAATGGCTGGATATCGGCCTCGTCGATCAACATCGGAACACCCATGCCACTTCCTATAAGATGCGTATCATGTACATCTTATGGTTGAAACAAAATACGCATGTCAACTACATCTTTAAAGTTTGCCGATGGGCGAGAAAGCGAATACCAGCACGAATTCAATACGTGCCGGCATGGATCAGCTGCCGGTGATCAAGGGGCATGGGATGATCGGGCATGCTGGCGGAACCGTTGAATCCCGCCCGTTAGGTGGATTATCGTCAAACGAGCGTTTGCCTCAGCGCGCCACCACGTTCCGCAGGGCAAGCCGCTCATGCAACTGACCCTCCATACCGACTACGCCTTGCGGGTGCTGCTTCATGTCGGTGCCCGCGATGAAGGCGAAATGTCATCGATCGCCGAAATTGCTAAGGCGTACGATATCTCGCGCAATCACCTGATGAAGGTGGTCCAGAGCCTGGGCCAGGCTGGATTCCTTGAGACCGTGCGTGGCCGAAATGGCGGGCTCCGACTGGGGAAACCAGCAGACAAGATCACCATCGGCGCGATTGTCCGGCGCACCGAGACCGGCTTCGCGCTCGTGGACTGCGGATCCTGTCTTATCGCGCCAGCCTGTACGCTGCCCAAGGTACTGAATGAGGCGACGCGGGCGTTCCTCAATGTTCTCGACAGCTACACCTTGGCGGACATCCTGGTTCGACCGGAAGATTTGCGTGCACTCTTCGGCGGAATACCGCAGACGACTGGAGTGGGCGCCCCTCCCCGCTAACCGTTGTTGGTAGCAGATTCATCGCGCCATTGCTGCCTCTCGGTGGGTCTGACGCCACCTAGGGGTGCCCATCCCTAAACTTCCGGATGGGTTCTCCTGGCACTTCGCGTCCACCACAAGCATCGCGCCCTGCCTTATGATGACCAGCGAAACGGCAGCATCGAATGATGCAGAAGCACAGGTCGAGGCCGGGCATTCCACAGCCCCTCCCCGTCTATGCGGCTTTGCTTGTCCGACGAGGAGATCCTCAGGTGATCAATTTCAAGCACGAGTTTTCGGAAAGGCGTGTGCGCATTTCTGCCGCGTTGCAGCCGATAATCGTTGCCATGATGGTCGCCGGCATCTCCGGCGCCTTAATGGTGGTGCTCGGTCTTGTAGTCTCGTACGGAGGCCGGAAATGGCAACTTGGCCTCGCTCGGACGCGCTCCACGGTCGTAGCTTCGACCACAAGTCGATTGAGCCCGAGGGTGTCGACCTTTGCCGGCCGTTAAGGGGTAATCAAGCAATCCGCCCCCTCCCGCGTCGCCGCATCTGAGGGGCTCTTTTCGAGATAAGGCACCGCTGATCGGATTCGCGTGTGAGCGCTGGCAAAAACGCGTGGTCCTTGGAAGATCACACGTGCACGCCAAGAGCCAAAAAGCGCCTCGGCTTTATACGCGATCTCTGGAGCGCATCGGCAGTAAGCCCTTTGAGCGGCGCCATCAATGGATGGCACCGCTCAAAGGGCTTGCTCGGGAAAGCTTGAAAGGTTGCACGGGCGCCGCCTACGCGGCGCCCGTGCAGTTCCGGTCAGGCAACAGATATCTCGACAGCAATGTTGCCGCGGGTGGCGTGACTGTAGGGACAAATCGTATCGGCCTCTGCAACGAGCGCCTCTGCAGCGCTTCGCTCAACGCCGGGAAGGGTCACGACCAGCTTGACGGCAAGCCCGAAGCCCTTGTCGCTGCGCGGGCCGATCCCGACGGTGGTCTCGACAAAGGCATCGCTCGGGATGCGCGGCAACGCCTTGTTCTGCGACGCAGCGAACTTCATCGCGCCCAGAAAGCAGGCCGCGTAGCCCGAGGCGAACAGCTGCTCGGGATTGTTGCCCTCGCCATTTCCGCCGAGTTCCTTCGGTGTGGCGAGAGCGACCGAAAAGCTGCCGTCGATGGTTCCAGCCTTGCCGTCACGGCCACCTGTGGCGCGGGCGGTGGTCGAGTAGGCGATCTGAATGGTCATGATGGTTTCCTTTCATCGAAGATGGGGGTGGGGAGCCGCTGGACAGCAAGGCTGTCCAGCGGCTCGGAAGACCGCCATCCGAGGGGGGAGGAGGCGAGGCGGTCTTCAAAAATGTGTTCGAAAGCACTGGGGCGCCCGTTGTTCAGCAGGCGCTGAATGCAAGCGGTCAGTAATCCCAGAAGTTCGCGATCCAGCGGAAGGATGCACCGTCAACTGCGACATGGCCGACAGACGGGAACGGAAGGTGCGTCGCCACGAACAGTTCGCCGGTGACTGCCGCATCCTTCAACAGTTCGACGCGCACGCGCACGGACTCTTCCGGATCATGTTCGAAGCCATTGTGCCAGTCGGGGTGATCGAAGCCGACAGGGAAGATCGCATCGCCCGCGAAGGTCAGCCGTTCGCCGCCGGACGTCAATCGGACGACGCAGTGGCCGGGAGTGTGGCCGCCGGTGAGCAAGGCGACAACGCCGGGCGCCACTTCATATTCCTTGTCGAAGGTGTGGATCTTGTCGCTGTAGAGTTCCATGAACTGCGTGGCCGTCGAACGCAGGACGTCCGGCACCGGCGCCGGCATGTCGGTGAGCGAGAAATCGGGCGATTTCCAGAACTCGACTTCGGCGGAGGCGACATGGATCCGAACGTCCGGACGCAGCCGGTTCTTGACGTCATCGACAAGCAGCCCGCCAATATGATCCATGTGCATGTGGGTAATGACGATATCGGTCACCGATGCGAGATCGATACCCGCTGCCGCCAGGCGCTTGGGGAACTGGCCGGCGCGGGGAAAGCCAGGAAACTGCCCACCGAGCCCGGCATCGACAAGAATGGTCTGGGAGCCACTGCGTACGACAAGGACGTTCAGCGCCCAGTCGAAGGCATCCGGCCCCACGAACATCTCCTTGAACCATGCGGCTCGGGTTTCCGGATCGACGTTGGTCGACATCGTCGAGGTGGGCAGAGGCAGCACGCCGTCGCTGACCACCATCACCTCAAGCTCACCGACCTTCAATGCATAGCGCGAGGGAACCAGTTCTTCGAAACCTGCTCCGGCCGCCTGAGAGAAAATATCCTGCTTCATGTTCCTATCCTCGTGACGCCGCCCTTAATCACGGCATCGACAAGGCTACGCAGGGGTCCCGATGGGATCGATTGGGTCGAGTAACGGTTTGAACCATACTACGGTATAGGTTCGGCAATGCGGTTTGCGAGGCGAGTAGAGACCCCTTGGCGAGACGACACGTTCGCGAAGTCAGTCCCGCAAGCACAATGCCGAAGGTTCAGCATCAGCCGCGCGATTGTTGCCCAGGCATGGTCGATACCTCGCCTGTAAAGGCGGTCGGCCCGGGGCAATCGTGTGCCCCGTCCGGACGAATACCGACCGCAGACGACGAAGATGAGCTGGAGCGGCGAACTGGCTAGGCCGAGGTCGAACCCGTGCAACGCGGGATGGTAAAGCAGAACTCCGCGCCGCCGTCAGGATGGTTGGCAGCAGTAATGCCCCCCCCGTGCGCGATGATGATCGACTGGCAAATGCCAAGACCGATCCCCAGTCCCCCTTCCTTCGTCGTGAAGAAACCATCGAATACATGATCGATGTTGGCCGACGAGATGCCTGGGCCCGTGTCGCGAATGGTGCAACGCAGTCTGCCAATCTCATCGCATTCTGTCGCAAGAATAATCTGGCTCTCGGTGCTGCACGTCGCTTCAAGAGCCTGAATGCTGTTCATGAGCAGGTTCACGACCACCTGCTGCAATTGAATGCGGTCGCCGCGTACCTTGGGCAGCTCCTTGGCAACGGTGGTCGTTATCTTAATGCTGCGGGATTCGATCTCATGCTGCAGGAACAGCATCGATTCCTGGACTACCTCGGCCAGGTCGAGTTCGGATTGCTCCGGCTCGTGCTTGGCTGCCATTCCGCGAATGCGCTGAACAATGTCGTTGGCCCGATTTGCACCGGCCGCGATCCGCGTCGTCAATTCCTTGACCTTTGCGAGGTTAGGTTCCGGTCTGGCAAGCCACCGCAAGCTGGTTTCGGCGTTAGTTAGAATTGCCGCAAGCGGTTGATTAACCTCATGGGCAATCGAAGTCGTCAGTTCGCCAAGGGTGGAAATACGCGCGGCGTGCGTGAAATCCGCCTGCAGCTGGCGCAACTGCGCCTCCATCTGCACTCGAGCCGTCACATCCTGGATACTGAAGATCGTGACATCCAGATCGTCGGGCAAGATAGGGTAGGTTACGGAAAGCTGGACATCGAGGATTCTGCCATCGAACGTCCGGATCTTGGTCAATTCGCTATGACCGGCCTGCCCTTTGAAACGACCAATCATCACATTGCGAAGCGCATTGCGATCGGCAAGGAACAAATATCCGACCGGCCGGGTCAGATCGAGGGCATTCTCGCCGCCGAACAGTTCCACGGCGCGGCGATTTACATCCGTGACCGTCACCGTTTCGGCAGCGTAGTCGACCAGCTCGGGGTGTTCGTCCAGGTAGCGACCGAAATCCCCCACGCCGCTGTCCCAAAGGCTCTTGTAGATCTTACCCATATGGCTTGCGTCCACCTGAAGAAGGGCGGTCGGCATATGGTGGATGAGCTTGCGATAGCGCGCCTCGCTCGCCCGAAGGTAGAGGTAGGATCGATCGTCATCGGCGGTCCCCGTGACAGCAACGAAAATGCGGCCTGGGGTATCGGCCAGCCACAAGGTCAGGACCGGCTCGCGCAATATTCCGTCCGAGGCAAGCTGCCGCTTGTGAACCAGCCCTACCACGCCGGAATTCACCGCCTCGACAATCAAGGCGCCCAGCTCGGCGCGGCTTTGCATAGGCCAGAATGCCGCTACGGACTGGTCGATCATCACAGCCGGCCCACGGTTCCCACCGACGAGCCGGGCCGCGCGTTCGTTCACGTTGATTACGCGGCTAGCCTGGACCACGGCCAACAACCGTGCCTCGGCGTCATCGGCAGCGTCCTGCGAGCCTGCGTTCGTGACCGCCTCGATGAGCGCGCGGGCGCCCGCAATGTCGATCTCCCAACTGGCGGCCATGAGACGGTCAGGGATATGCCAATCCGTGCCTTCCAGTTCCCCCTCGGCCATCGCGCGTCGGCCATATTCGACAATGTCTTTGAGCGAGCCGTCCGCATGAAACCGTGCATACCGACGCACATCAACGGTCACATCGCTACCTGACGCCGTGCGGCGGCGGGCCTGACCCTGCCAGGCGCCTTCCCGAAGCAGCAATTGCCAATGATCTCGATCTTCTGGCGACTGTTCCGATACCGCGTCTATCACCCGGCCGATCATGCTTAGGGACGGCCAGCCATAGAGCGCTTCGGAGGCGGGGTTCCAGTATCGAACCGCCCCTTCGTGATCGAGGACGATTATGCTTTCCGATGCGAGATCGGTAATGTGCAGCTCGCCTGTGAGCGCACCCGTTTCCGGCACAGCAGGATTCATTCGGAAAACCCTTGGGGCAGTGCGACGTCTCTGCCCTGAAGCGCCAGCCTCAATTCCCGCAGCAAGTCCCTGTCCGCAACCGGCTTGCCCAGCCATGCTCGGGCTCCAGCGGCGAGGGAGCGCGTACGGGTCTGGTCGTCGGTCACCGATGTGACGACTATGGCCGGCAAATCAATTCCAAGAGCACGCAGATGCTCAAGAAGCTCCAGCCCGCTCATGCCCGGCATGCGCATATCAGTGATCAGGCAATCGAATGATGCCCGCCCGGCCTCGGCCAGAAACGTCGCGGCCCTCTCGAACGGTTGACAGGCATACCCCTCAACCATCAGCAATTCCGAAAGAGCGTCGCGAATTGCATCATCATCGTCCACGATCGCAACGATGGGTATCCTCGACAAGCAGAACAGTCCTCATACGAGCGGCCTAAGGCCAATGAGGCATATGTCGCTCAATCGGGCAACCATTGTAACCATACTAAGGTCTAGGCCGATTGGCCCTGGCGGAGCTCTTCGGGCAGGATTTCCCATGCCCGGATCAGCTCGCCGATCGAAGCGACCTGCATTTTCTTCATGACGTTGCTGCGGTGGAGTTTGACCGTGATTTCGGTGATGCCAAGATCATAGGCAATCTGCTTATTGAGCCGGCCGCGCGCCACTTCGCGCATGACCTGGCTCTCACGAGGCGTCAGCGTCTCGAAGCGATCGACATGTTCCTTGACAACCTTTGCAGTCTCGCGGGTTTTGGCATCGAGTTCCACGCCTGCAATAACGGCATCAATCAGCGTCTGATCCCGAACCGGCTTGGTCAGGAAATCTATCGCACCGGCCTTCATGGCCTGAACCGACATCGGAATATCGCCATGTCCGGTGAGGAAGACGATCGGTCTCGAAACGCCTGCTGCCGCGAGGCGCTGTTGCAGATCCAGGCCGCTCACTCCCGGCATACGCACATCAAGAACGAGGCAGGAAGCGCGCTGCAGCAAGGGTGAATCGAGAAGCTCACGCGTAGATCCAAACCCGTGCGCCTCCATCCCGACGGAAACCAGCAACTCCTCAATTGCCATGCGGACGTCTTCGTCGTCGTCAACGATCAGAACGAGCGGAGACTCGTCGACGTGGATGCTAACGTTCATGCTGTATCCCCCAAATCCATTTTCTGTTCGCTACCCTTGGCCCTGCGCTTTCGCGAATTGAGCCTCCCGTCGAACCAGACGCTTACGTCTCCAGAAAACCCGTCCGAAGCCTTGTCCCGAACCGACCGACCGATATCGGCAAGCGAACATCCTTTCAGCGTATCGCGCATTGCCTTCTCCGCCTTCAGCATTACGGCATGGATCGAACAGACACCGTCAGTCGCCCAGTTGGGCGGACGGTCGCCAAAGACAGCGCAGCGCCCCCTGATTTCGTGGCAAACGAACAGAGGTTTGCGACCATCTATTGCATCGACGATCTGCAACAGGCTGATCTGATCCGGCGATTTTGCAAGCAAATAGCCGCCTCGAATTCCATCCGAGGCGTGCACAATTCCCGCCTTTGCCAGCTTGCCGAAAATCTTGATCACGAAGGTAGGGGAGATGCCCTGGAATTCAGCGAGATCGCGGCCGCTTCGCGGTCGGTCTTTGGCATCCACAAGCCATAGGAGGCAGTGAATTCCATATTCCACGCTGGCAGACATCTGGCTCATAACGAAGACACTATTGATCCTCGTTATCAAAGACAACCTTAGTCGAGCTGAATATTTGCGCTCCAAGGATCCCACGTCACAGACCGGTCCGTACCCCTGAGCAGCCCCGTCTTTACTACACCAAGTGGGAACCGCGGGCTGAAGAGATTGGCGTCACGTCGCTCGGCGACAGCCCACGCTCGCGTTTGAACGCGTGGCTGAACGCCCCCTCTGAACTGTAGCCAACTATTCGGCTAATGGCGCCAATGCTATGGTCGCCGCGCGTCAAGAGATCCTCAGCGAGGTGCATCCGCCATTTGGTGAGGTATGCCATTGGCGCGAAGCCCGTGGCATCCTTGAAACGCAGAGCGAACGCTGTTCGCGACATCCCGATTTCCTTCGCCATTCCATTGACTGTCCAGAGGAATGCTGGACGTGAATGGAGCAGCGCGATGGCCGGCCCGATTTTCTGATCGGCGATACCACGAAGCCACCCGGTACTATCGGCGGACAGCCCATCGAAATGACCACGGACGAGCTCAAGAATAACGAGTTGCGCCAATCTGGGCAGAGCCAGGCCGTGTCCGATTCGGGAACGGCGAAGTTCATCCGCCATACGCTCAACCAAAGTGCCAACGACGTCATCAGGCGCTTCCAGACTGTTCATAAGGATCAGCGGAGGCAGAAGGTCATGCAGGACGTGACCACGCTTGCCGTTCAGCTTGGCTCCGCCACCGACAAGTGTGACCCTCGCTCCGTCCCCTATGCGACGGAAACCGTCTGACACAACCAATTCGCTAAAATCGCAGCCCGGTATCGCGAGCGCGCCCGGTTCGCTGGCCAAAACATGCGGTAGCTTCCCATTGAACAACACGACATCGCCCGCAGAAAGCGGGTATGTGCCATGGTCAGGCGAATAAAGGCAGGCGCTGCCCTCCAGAATCGCGATGAACTTCAATCCATCGGCCTCGCTGCACTCCAGGGCCCAGTTCCCGCCGGCGCAAAGGCCACGCGATGCCACTGCCTCCGGTTCGATCAATGCAAGCAGGTCGGAAAGGGGATCCATGGGCATGTTGGGACGATCGCGAAAGAATTCAGGGGCCACAAACATGGTGAGCGGAAACGTCTCTGCCTAGCTCTCCTCGAATAGAAGGAGATGCATGATGATCCGCAAACAGATGCCAATTGGTTCGAAGTTCGGAGCTTTTACGACCGCTTCAGAGGTGATGGCCGGAGTGAACCTTACGGGACGGACGGCCATTGTAACGGGCGGAGCGGGAGGCCTTGGTCGTGAAATCGTATGCCATCTAGCCAGGGCTGGTGCCGAAGTCGTAGTCCCGGCTCGTTCCATGCAGCGGGCCCATGAAATGCTCCGAGGAATCGGTAGGGTCGAAATTGCAGATGTGGACCTCAGCGACTTGCGATCCGTCGATGATTTCGCTGCCGCCTTCGCCAGCAAAGGAAAGCCACTCGATTTGTTGATCAACTGTGCGGGCGTCATGGCCATCCCGTTCAGCCGCGACCGACGAGGGATCGAGATGCAACTTTCCTGCAATCACCTCGGGCACTTTCTTCTAACGCAGAAGCTTTGGCCCTCACTGGTGGCAGCGCGTGGCGCCCGCGTCGTAGCGCTTTCCTCGCGCGGCCATGTCATGGGAGGTATCGATTTCGACGATCCCAATTTCGAGCGCCGCCCCTACGATCCCGTCATTGCATACGCACAAGCCAAAACCGCAAATGCCCTGTTTGCGCTCGAACTGGATAAACGGGGAGAAGAAGATGGCGTTCGTGCCTTTTCAGTTCACCCCGGTTCGGTGCTGACAGGCCTGTTCAAGCATGTCTCCATGAAAACGCTGCGCCATCACCAGGTCGTGGACGAGCAAGATGAGCCCATCATAGCGCCGGAGAACGACCGGAAAACCTTGGCGCAAGGAGCGGCCACCCCCCTATGGTGTGCGATCTCGACCGACCTCGACGGCAAAGGTGGAGTCTATTGCGAAGACTGCGATATCGCCGCCGAGTCCCCGTCTGATCCTGGCATTTGGAGCGGAGTGAAGCCGTGGGCATCAGATCCGGACTTGGCTGCAAGGCTCTGGTCTATGAGTATGAAACTAACCGGCGCCGCCTGACCGGCCATTACTCCCCCACGCTAGTGCCTTTAGGTCTTAAGGATAGGTCGCTCTCTTCCTGGGCACGATATTCAAAACTTGCGCCGGCCGACAAACAACATGTGCCACGCTTTCTCGAATTGTTCGAGTGAAACGTGAAGCACAACTCAGGCACGGATATCGTCATGCCAATTCTGGAACAATTCATGCTGCAACGGCGGACCTTCATGGTGTCCGGCGCTGTAACCGCGATTGCCGGCAGCATCGGCTGGCCTGCATCCGGCTTCGGATCAACTCCACCAAACCACGCGTATGGAGATAATCAGATGAACTTCATCACCGCAAAAGATAGCGCCCAGATCTTTTACAAGGATTGGGGGCCGCGCAATGCCCAACCTCTGGTGTTTCACCACGGTTGGCCACTGACCGCTGACGAGTGGGACAACCAACTGCTCTTTTTCCTGTCGCAAGGCTACCGCGTCATTGCCCATGACCGCCGCGGCCATGGCCGGTCGACGCAGACTGATACCGGCAACGAAATGGATACTTACGCTGCCGACGTGGCAGCACTCGTGTCCGCCCTTAACCTCAAGGGGGCAGTTCACATTGGCCATTCCACGGGCGGTGGTGAGGCAGCGCATTATGCGGCGCGCGCCAAGCCTGGTGCTCTTTCCAAGCTCATCTTGGTCGGTGCCGTTCCACCGGTCATGGTCAAAAAGGAAAGCAACCCCGGCGGCCTGCCGATCGAAGTGTTTGACGGTTTCCGTAAGGCCCTGGCCGAGGATCGGTCCCGGTTCTATCTCGACGTCGCCTCCGGCCCCTTTTACGGTTTCAATCGCAAGGGCGCAAAAATCAGCCAGGGTCTGATTCAGAACTGGTGGCGCCAAGGTATGGTCGGCAGCGCAAAGGCGCACTACGATTGCATCAAGGCCTTTTCCGAAACGGACTTTACCGAGGACTTGAAGAAAATTCTGGTTCCGACTTTGGTCATGCATGGAACCGATGATCAAGTCGTCCCATTTGCCGACGCAGCCCCGCTTGCGGTCAAGTTACTCGCGAAGGGCGTTCTCAAGGCATACGACGGCTACCCGCATGGAATGGCCGCCACAAACGCCAGCGAAATCAATCGAGATATGCTCGCGTTCATCCGTGGCTAAACGCCTGCCCGGGGTAGCAAGCGAGCCTACCCCGGGCAGCCGCTAATGGCGCGCGCCCTCCAAGAGCGAAACTATCGTTGAGGTAGTGGTTCGCCCGGATCGTCAGCTGCGACAGGCGGCTATTCGCCAATCCTTTCCCGAAACCTGCCGGTCTCTTCACGGCTAGGAGCTGATCGTCCGATCTCGGTTTCAGCGGCCGATAGACTTTCGCCCGCGCCTTTGCGGTTCAGGCGCCGATTTTCCGTTCCCAAGAGCGGCCCGTCCGCTTCCCCGTTCTGGATGCCTAAAATGACCAGAACCCGCCAGCCTCCTGCCATTGAGCGCTCGGCAAGGATGCACCTTCAACGCCTTCTTCTTAACCATGGTGAACGCTGAGCCGGCGCCACCAACGGAGCACTGGGCGATTGTCGACGTGCTGGTGGAGTATGGGAAGTGCGTTATGGTGCGTAATGTAGTCTGAGCGCAAGCATTGCCAACAGGTGAGCGCCCTTTCATGGGGCAGTGTTCAGGATCCGAAAGTTACGAGGCCCCGCTCGTCGATGTCCCAGGCCGGGTTCCAAGCAATCTCCCATGCGTTGTCGTCTGGATCCGCGACGTAACCCCGAAATCCACCGTGCTCCGGCGAGTCTGGTTCGCGCAATATCTTGCCGCCCGCCCCGGCCAGTCGCGCGATGACCGACTTCACCTCTTCCTTGGCCGACACGTTATGGGCGAGCGCGAACGCGCCGGGCCGCTGTAGTCCGCTGCGGGTCATATCCTCCTCCAGCTTGGTTTGGAGCCAAGTCCCAAGCACGAACCCGTTCATCTGGTAGAAGGCGATCTCCTCGTTCTCGAAGACCGGCTTCCATCCGAAGCCACCGTTATAGAAGCGCTTCGATTGCTCAAGGTCACGAACGCCCAGGGTAATGACGGAAACCTGCTGCTGCATGCTCGCCTCTTCAATCGATCGCCGAATGGCCGTGAACAAAACACCGTATGTGTCAGCCGGCTTTATGGTCAAGCCTAGATGGACGCTGTTAGTGCACGCTTGACAGACTTGGGAGGAACTTGGCCTGATCGTGGTGATTATGGGAACATGGGAACGGAACGCTTCGATATCCGACGATGCCGGCACGCTATTCGAGGAGAGTGATGGTGGATGAGGCCAACTTGAAACCGGCTGGTGAGCTCGCGAGGCATCGCAAGGCGGCGTTTCCCAATGAAAGCGCGGAATATTCAGAAGCCCGCGAGAGGCTACTGGCAGAGGAGATCGATTTTCGACGCCGGATGACTCGTCTGGCCGAGCATCGTCGGGCGCTACCGCCCGGCCCGCTAATCGAGAAGGACTATCGCTTTCGCGACGCGGCAGGGGCCGATCTCGGGCTGATTGACCTGTTCGGCGACCACAATACGCTGATCACCTACTTCTGGATGTTCGGACCGCAGCGTGATCGCCCCTGCCCGATGTGCACGAACTGGTTGGGGAGCGTCGATGGTAACGCCATTGATGTGAAGCAGCGAGCCGCGCTCACGATCCTGGGTCGCAGTCCGGTCGCACGCCAACAAGCCTTCGCCGACGAGCGCGGGTGGCGGAACCTCGATTTCATCCAGACGGTTGGAGACGATTATGCACTCGATCTGGGTGTACTTACGCCCGAGGGCGACGAGTATCCCGCCTTGGTCATATACCAGCGCGATGGTGACGCGGTGCGTGTCTTCTATTCAGCTGAGATGCCGGCGGAGGCAGCCGATCCAGGGCAGGACCCACGCACTGCGCCTGACATAGCCTCGCTCTGGAATCTACTCGATCTCACGCCTGAAGGTCGGGGGCCGGATTGGTATCCGAAGCTCTCCTACGATCGAGACTAATCCCGCTTTTGCCATGATCCCCGATCGTCCGTGACATAGTCCACCGAGGTATCTGGAGCCGACGGTCATTAATGGGCATTCACTTCGCCATAAGCTACCAAGGGCCCAAGGGGTCTGCAAATCCGTCGGGCAGCGGACTTCCAGTCTTGGTCTGCCTGAAGGGAGAAGTGGACCGGTCGCAGCAAGAATCGGAAAATGAGGGTTTGAGCGGCAAGGAAGGGTCGACCACCCAGAGGCCGCTTTGCGCCCATCCAAGCCGTTCGACCGCAAAATCACGATGCTTGGAAGCGGGCCGTCAGATTATGACCGGGTCTGGGACTTTCCAGTCATTCCACATGCTGCCGGCCGATGGCAGCTTACGTCAGAACCAGACATTTTGAGCTTGATCGTGCCGGTGACCAGATATGAGCAGGGCTGATCGTCAAGGAAGCTTTTGCAGGGGAGCGATGGCGGGGCCTCCGACGCAGCGACGGACCGGTCGACTTTCGGTCAGGCGGGTACAGTGACGTCGCATTTGCCACATTGATGATAGCCCTCGGGCACTGGTGTTCCGCAATTAGGGCATCGGCACTCGCGAATCAGGGCTTTGCGATGGACGCGGCTGTACCGCGAGCCCCCATCGCCTCCGCCCAAATCGATATAGACGTCGCGGACCATCATTCCCGGAGAGATCATGTTAGGGGGTTCAAGCAGGGTGGTTCCGCCCACCACGTTACTACCGATGTCTATGATGCCATATTGGCGAACGACCACACTATTTACGCTGGTGCCGACACTTCCCTTCCGGTTCGCCGCATAAGCAACGTCACGGATCAATTTGGTCATCTTCGCGATCAAGATGGGCGGCTGGGCGGCGCTTTTCAGGAGTTTACCGATCTGCGCAACGCAGTGTTTCCGGTTGATGGGGATATCGCCTGTGGCGAGAACGATTATCGGTTTAGGCGCCGCCTGATTGGCTACGGCGAAGCTGATCGAGAGAGCCGGATCGGCTACGGCGCGCGCGCCCTCCTCGCCAACCGACTCGAAGTTCGAGATCATGGCGAGGACCGGCACTCCACCGGCGAAGCCGCCGACCACGAAGGAGTGGCGGGTGTCATACCCCTTGGCCGCCAGCGGGCTGAGGCGACTATCTCCGATAATCTTGATAGCCGTGAGGAACTCGTCAAATGTCAGCGACGGTAGAAGCGGATTATCGGCAATCCAATCGTTGGGCGATTGCCCATTCATGTCTCGACCAATTCCACAATAGGTAATGAAGCCATGGGCGCCACGACACTGGAAAACAGTAAGCTTGTTGCCGCGCTCGCTGACGATACCACCTGCGGGCGCCGACAACCGGCGATCGGTCACGCAGATCGCGAATTCATTGGTCACGAGGGAGAGGTTCAGCGTCATCGGGCGGACAGAGTTTTAATGGATATGTCTTGATACAACCTTTATGCTCTCCGAGGGTCGATGCTCACTACTGAGCGAACGGCCGGTTCTTGAACGAGCGGCCATTCTCGCGCGGATCGCGGAATGGCTTAAGTTGGTCGCGAGCTGCTGAACCGGACCGTCCGCACCTTGGCATCAGCTTTTGGCGACTGAGTGACCGTCGACTGTGATGGGCAGGGTCTGGGACTTTCCCGCCATTTCAGGCGATGCCTTAAGAAGTCAGCTTCTGGGAAAACCAACTACTCGGTCGGCGGAGCAATTTGACAGAGTGACAACATCTTGACCTCCATCAGCTTCTGGCGGACATCGGATCGAGCCATTTTCCAAGCGAAGGTCGGTATAGCCCGCATGAACGCCCCAGCGAATGTCACCGCCATTCCAGTCATCTACAAGATTCTGGGTATGAGCAATAACGATCAATTAGCGCCCTTGGTCGACACGCTCACGCAGACGCCTCTCAGCGTACTCAAGATTAGCCGGGCCTATGAACGGCATGTCCCGGACCACAGTCGGTACACCGATCAGATCGGCGATGAGATTTACCGCCTTGGCCAGAAGGCACTGAATATCACAGATGGAAGCCGTCCGTCGTATCAGCGCATGATCAACGCGTTGTGCAAACAGCTGGGGTTGCCTGCCCAAGAGGACCATCTGGCCGACAACGAGACAGCTCTACTCAACCTTTTTACGTCGAAACGGCTCTCGTCGATCCCAACGGATAAGCAGCAAGCGGCCGTAAACGAGGCTCGTCAAGCAGCTGCCGAGGGTGCCAGCCGTTTTTTCGGCGCCGCAGAATGGCCCCATCTGGCCTCTTGCCTTTTGCAAGTCGCGTTCCTACGCGGGACGCATAATGAAGTTGCGCGTGCCAATAAGAGGACCAGGGAGGCAAGCTCGACGCCAGTGCCTGTCAGTCACTCTGATGCTTTGGTCATCAGCAACGATAGTGGCACCCCTGTCCTAACGCTTGCCCAAATCAGCCAATCGGATTCGGACGCTGGATGGCGCAAGGTCAGTAAGGATGACGCTGGGATTAGCCGGTTGAATCCCCTTTTGCAGGCTGTACCCGGCATGGCGACGGCCGTGGAGGTTGGCAAAAGCAATTACATGAATGTGATTGTCCCGGCTGGAACCGAATTGGTGGAGAGCGTCAAGCACGGTAGCCTTATCGGCACGGTCCGCAAAATCGGCACAAACGAATTGGCCGGGGCCGCCAAACTCGATATCGGGAAGCTTTCGACCCTGGCCACCTCCGGCGCTGCTCTCAATATTGCGTCAGCTATGCTGGCGCAAAAGCATCTCGCCGATATCAGCGAGAAGCTCTCGGACATCAAGGAAGCCATTGAGGATGTTGCTGCGTTCCAAAAGAACGAGCGTCGATCAGTCCTGACAGGATCGATCCGCTATTTTGAACAGATTGCCGGTTCCGTGATGTCCGGAGAGCTCTCGGAAGAGGTGGTTCACGTCATCGAAATGCATGAGACCAAGCTGCTGGAGGTGCAGGACCATCTTGCTATCGACATCCGCAGCCAAACCGAAGCCCTGAAGATTCTGAAAGACGAAGAGTGGGTTGGACAGGGTAAGTATATCAAGGCGCTTGATGAGCAACAGGCAGCGCTCGACAAGCTCTATCGTGAAATGCTGTTGTGCCTACGGGCGCGAGCATGTGGCTGGCAGCTCCTCTCTGCCTTCCCTGGACGAGAACAGCGTAAAGAAGATCGGCTTCAGGATATCAGAGCCTCTGTATTAGCCTTGTTCCCGCAGGGCGAGGCCGCCGGTGAGCTAGACCGGCTCCTCCGCGAGAAAATCAAAGCCGTCTCCAGCGCGGCTGAGCGCTCCAAAATTTTGCGGAACGAAAACGCTCTAATGGACCGCATCTCGGCTCAAAGCGCAATTGTGTTCGATGGCCTCCAAACAATCGCCACGGATATCTCCACTCACGACATCCCCCTTTCGATGGATTTGCAAATTGAAGACGGGGTCATCGTAGCAACGCGTATGCGTTGATCTGCAAACAGCTCCTCGCATTTGCTCGAAGCGACGAAGGCATTGTGAGGAGCCCGACTGCAGTTCTCGGAAGGCAGTACGATAGGTGTCGGTAAGAGCGGACATTCCTAGCAATGGTACGGAACGGCTCAAGCTGGTCGGCGGCCGACGCCGTGTGAGCGGCAGCTATCCCTTAAACCCAACTCTGAACCGGACGGTCGCCTACCGGCCAAAAGGCGACATTCTCGCTCACTTGAAATTCCGCCCCTTCCCGAACGTGTCGATATGCCGGTCAGGAACGAGGATATTGCGAGGCTCTGGATGCCTGGAAACCGGATCGCGCGGATCAGGCCCGCCTCAATTCTTCGCTCCATCGCCGCGCCCGAAGGGAAGTGGGAAAGCCTCGTGGGCCGCATCGCGCTCATGTCCGACTGCCGAGAGCAGCGGCGTCAGATCGATGAGCTTCCTGGCGATCACATGTATGACCTCGCCCTCGCGTTGGACCACGCCCTCGACGCCCAGCATCCGCGCGCCCATGACGATCCGCCGGTTCTCCTCGAACATGCGCGGCCAGACGATGAGATTGGCGATGCCTGTCTCGTCCTCGATAGTGATGAAGAGTACGCCCTTGGCAGAGCCTGGCCGCTGGCGCACCAGCACCAGGCCGGCGAGCGAGACGCGGCGACCGTCGCGAATGGCCTCGAGCGAACGGCAGGGTGCGATCTTCCTGGCTTCCAGCTGCTCTCGCAGAAACGCGACCGGATGGCGGCGCAGGGTAAGACCGACGTGGCCATAGTCCTCGACCACCTCCCTGCCCTCGGTCATCGCGCGTAGCAGAACGGGTTGTTCGACGATTTCGTGGATGAAGCCATCAGCGCGCGCTTCCATGGCCGCAAAGAGCGGCAACTGCTCGTCGCGCAGTGCCTTGATCGCCCATTGTGCCTCGCGGCGGGCCAGGCGAAGCGTACCCATCCGGCGGGTCCCGCCTTGTCGATGAGCTGAGGGACGGGTCTTAAGTGCGCTCGTAAGAGTGCGCTTTGGAGCGGTCGATGGGGCAGATCACAGTGTTTTCCGGGCCGGAGCGGCGGCGCCGTTGGAGCGACGAGGAGCGGCTAGAGATTCTGAACGAGGCGTTCGCTCCCGGCGCTTGCGTTGCCGAGGTTTGCCGGCGGTACGATATCTCGTCAGCGCTGATCTATACTTGGCGGCGGAAGCTGCGCGAGATGCAGGCTGAGCCGCAGGCCGATGATTTGCCCGCTCCCGATTTCGCCGCGGCCGTGATGATCGAGGATGCCGAGGGCGCGCACGCTGGTGGGCAACCGGCGATCGTCATCGACCTCGCGCGCGGCAAGCGGATCAGCATCTTTGCCTCCGCATCGCCGGCGCTGGTGGCATCGGCCTTGAAGGCGTTGCGATGATCCCTTCCGGCGCCCGTGTGTGGATTGCGATGGGTCACACGGATATGCGCAAGGGGATGCAGGGGTTGGCCTTGCTGGTGCAGCAGGGCCTCAAGCGCGATCCCCACGGCGGCGATCTGTTCGTGTTCCGCGGGCGGGCCGGATCGCTGGTGAAGCTGATTTGGCACGATGGGATCGGCATGTCGCTCTACGCCAAGCGGCTTGAGAAGGGCCGCTTCGTCTGGCCATCGGCCAAGGACGGGATGGTGTCGCTGACAGCCTCGCAACTCGCCTGCCTGCTCGACGGGATCGACTGGCGGAACCCGCAGTATTCCTGGCGTCCGCAGAGCGCTGGATAGGGGCGT
>NZ_CM166475.1:1655000-1800000 GCF_056857025.1 Novosphingobium sp. BL-S-33
ATCTGGTCGAGGAAATCCATGAATTCGTGCGTGCCGAAGGCATTGGTCTCGGGCGTCTTGCCCCAGGCCGCGTTGAGCCCGCGCGGTCTCTTGTCGGCCGGACCGATGCCGTCTCGCCAATGATATCCGTCCGCGAAACAGCCGCCCGGCCAACGAATGACGGGGACCTTGATGCGGCGGAGCGCAGCGACAACATCCGATCGAATACCGCGAACATTCGGAATCGTAGAATCGGGGCCAACCCAGATGCCCTCGTACACACCGCGCCCGAGGTGCTCGACAAACTGACCATAGATGTTCGGATCGATCGTCGGGCCGCTTGCGGTTGCCGAGATGGCAATGTGCGAACGAAGCTCAGCTGCTGCCTTGCCCGTTTCGGCAGCCGACCCGCTGACCGGAACTGCAACACTGGCTAAGGTGATGAATCCGAGTGTTCGTTTTCCCTTTCCCCAGGATATCCGCACCTTCACTACTCCTCTCTGCCGCCGGCATATCGATGGCTTGCGAAACCCGGCCAGTCAATCATATTAAGGAATGGAATTCCATATATCGGAACAAAATTATGCCGCCGAATTTTGATGCGAGTGGAGCGCGCCGCGCGGAACCCAAGGAGAAGGACCGCGGCTGCCCCGCCATCATGGAAGTCACTCCGCGAAAGGAGGTACGGCGATGAGCCTTGCATTCGACCGGCGCTCGCTCTGCCTTGGCGCGGCGGCGCTCGCAGGCTGCGCGACCGCGCGCGTCCGCGCTGCCGAGCCCGAAGGTCCGCTGCTCTTCGCCTATTTCAGTACCGGCAAGGGCGAGGCGGACGGACTGAAACTGGCCGTCAGCGAGGACGGTTTCACCTTCCGCACGCTCGGTGGCGTAGGGGGCGGCGGCAAGCCGTTCCTCGTGCCCGAAGTCGGCGAGAAGAAGCTGCTGCGCGATCCTTTCCTCTGGCGCGGCGAAGGGCCCGATGCGCCATGGCACTGCGTCTGGACCACAGCGTGGGAAGGCGTGACGATCGGCCATGCCACCACGCGCGATTTCGTGAACTGGACGCCCCAGCGCGCGGTGCCGGTCATGGCCTCGGTGCCGGGAACCCGCAATTGCTGGGCGCCCGAGGCGATCTACGACCCGGCCACGCGGCGCACGGTGATTTTCTGGTCGAGCACTGTCGAGGGCCGGTTCCCCGAAACGGCAGGCACCTCCGAGAGCGGCTACAATCACCGGCTCTGGTACACGACCACCGCCGATTTCGAGACTTTCGCCCCGCCGCAAGTGCTCTACGATCCCGGCTTCAGCGTGATCGACGGCACGTTTGCGCACGCGCCGGACGGCGGCCTCTGGCTGGTGGTGAAGGACGAGACCGTGAACCCGCCGCGCAAGTGGCTGCGTGCCGCTTCGGCAGGAAGTCCACTGGGGCCCTTCGCACCGCTTGGCGAGCCGTTCACCCCCTCGTGGGTGGAAGGCCCGATGACAACCCGGATCGGCGCCGAGCTCATCTGCTATTACGATGTCTACCGCGACGGCCACTGGGGCGCGATGGCCACGCGCGACATGATCCACTGGCAGGATGTGAGCGACCGTCTCGTCATGCCGCCGGGCGCGCGCCACGGTTCGCTGGTGCGGATCGACCGCAGGCTTCTCGCCGCGCTCGAAGGCGGAATGGGCGGTACCTGAAAAAGCGGCTCCCGGATGGAGGTCCGGGAGCCGTCAGTGCCGGCGCGGGAGGGCCCCGCCGGGATCTTCGAAATCAGAATTTCACGTTGACGCCTGCCGAGATCGTGCGGCCGACACGCGTCTGGAACAGCGTGTCCTGGCGCTCGCTGTCGGTGTAGAGGCTGTTCTGCTCGTCGGTGAGGTTGGTGCCTTCGAGGATCAGCTTCACATTGTCCGTCAGGTTGTACGAGGCCGAGGCATCGACATACGTGGTCGCGTGGTTGCCCACGAGATCGCTGCCGGGCGAGGCCGGGATGCCGCGAATGAACGGCCCGCGATAGTTGATCGTGCCGCGAATCGAGAACTTGGCGTTCTCCCAATACAGCGTGCCCGACGCGGTATCCTTCGACAGGCCGACCAGATCGTCGCGCGTCGTTACCGTGCAGACGCCGCCCGAGCTGGAGAGGCAGTAATTGATCTTCGACATCACGTGCGTGTAGTTCGCCAGCACGCCGAAGTGGCTGATGAAGCCCGAGACGAAGTTGAAGGGAATCTGCGCGTTCAGTTCCACGCCCTTGAGCGGGCCGCCCGGTGTATTGGTGGGCGTGGAGATGTTGAACAGCTCATCCGGTGTAGTGTTGCTGCCGATCAGCAGTTCGTTCGGCAGGCCCAGCGAGCTGAACGGCACCAGCGAGTTCACGCTCTGCACGTACGTCTTGATGTCCTTGTAGAAGAACGCGGCAGAGAGCAGCGAGCCGGGACGGAAGTACCATTCCACCGCCGCGTCGAACGTATTGGCGCGGATCGGTTCGAGCAATGGATTGCCCAGCGAGCCGGAACGCGTGGTGGGATTGATAGTCACCGTGGGCGCCAGCGAAGTCAGTGCCGGGCGCGACATGACCTTGGCGGCGGAAAGGCGCAGCAGCAGGTCTTTCACCGGCTCGAACACGATGTTGGCCGAAGGCAGCCAGTCGTCGTAACTGCGCGAAACGGCACGGAACTGGCCGGTGAGGCCGGTGGGCGAAGTAGGGTCCGACAGGTTGATGTAGCCGGTCGAACGCTGCCAGGTGTGGATGTAGCGCACGCCCACGTCACCGCGCAGGCCGAAACCCACCGCATCGGAGAAGTCGAACGTGCCCATCAGGTAGGCACTGCTCTGCTCTTCCTTCACGCCCGGGTTGGTTTCGCCGCAGCCGGTGCAAGTGCGCGCGTCGAACAGGTTGTAGGTGTCCGCGAGCTTCTGCCAGTCCAGCGTTGCCCAGCTCGACGGAGCGCCATGGCCCCAGACTTTGTCCATCCCCGTGATCTGTGTAGTGATATCCGCCAGTGAGACGCCCGAGGGCAGCGCCTGCACCAGCGTATCGGCAGTGTAATAGGTGGTCAGCCGCTGCTTGAAGTCGCTGGAGCGGAACTGGCCGCCGGCGTGGATCTTGAACGCGTCCGAGACGTCATAGTGCGCGTTGAACTCGCCCAGCACGCCATCGGTGGTGTTGCTGGCGGGCTTTCCTTGCAGGCTGAACCCACCGGTAACGATGCCTGCGCCCGGCGTCGGGCCGTAGAGGAAGTTGTTCGGATCGGACACGTCGAAGCCGAAGCCCAGCACCGGAGTACGCCCGCCGCCGGTATAGTCGATCGAGAAATTGTCGGTATCCAGCGCGTCCATGAAGTATTGCATGCGCACCTTGTCTTTCCAGACCGACTGGTTGAGGCCGAACTTGGCGTCAATCGTCAGTCGATCCGTAAAGCGGTGCATGAAGTTCAGGTTCATCTGCTTAAACGTGGTGGAATACTTGGAGTGCAGGCCCTCCGAGCGCACGTCCACGCCGTCCAGCAGCGCATATTGCACCGACCCAAGATCGGAAAGCTGGGCATCCTTGATCGACATCATCGGGTAGCCCTGGTTCGACGCCGAACGGCCGAACGAGATCGCCTCGATATAGTTGTCGTCACGCGTGACGTTCAGGCGCGAATAGAGGAAGTCGAGCGAGATATCGGTATCGTCGTCCGGCTTATACTGAAGCGACAGCGTGCCGCCGATGCGTTCCTGGGTCTGGTCGGAATTCAGGTAACGCGGGATGCGCGGGAAGAACGCGCCGCTGCCGGCGGTATTCGGCATATCCTCGCGGCGGGCATCGTAGATGGTCTGGTAGGCATCGGTGGTGCTGGTGCGCGGATTGCCAGTAGAGCAGTTGTTCGCGTCCGCTCCAGTCACGGCACTGTTGCCAGGATTCTGCGGCGCGAAGCCGATCGGCGAACAGAACATGCCGTTCTGGTTGGCCGAAAGAATATCCACCGCCGAATAGCCCACCTCGCGCGTGGTGCGCTTCTGGTAGGCGAGCGAGCCCAGGATGCCGAAGCCGCTGTCCCCGAACTTCTTGGAGACCAATGCCGAAGCGCGCGGATCGACCTTCTTGGACAGCGCGTTCCACACGCCGCGCCCGGTGGCGGAGAACACGAAGTCCTGCGCCTGATCCATCGGCCGGGGCGCGGAAAGGTCCACCGTCGCGCCCAGCGAGCCTTCCTCGACATCGGCCGAGGGCGTCTTGCGCACGGTCAGCGCCGAGAAGATTTCGGTCGGAAAGACGTTGAAGTCGAAGCTGCGGCCGTTGTTGCCCGCGCCGTAGATGTCCGAGCCGCCCGTCTGCGCGGCGGCTTCCATGCCATTGATGCGCACGCGGGTGAAATCGGCACCCAGGCCGCGCACCGAGATGTTCTTGCCCTCGCCGCCGTCACCGCGCTGGAGCGCCACGCCGGGAATGCGCTGCATCGATTCCGCAAGGTTGGAATCGGGGAACTTGCCAAGGTCTTCGGCCTTGATGGTGTCGATCGCGGCCGTCTGGTCGCGCTTGTCGGCCAGTGCGGCGTTGAGCGAGGCGCGGAAGCCCGTAACAATGATGTCCTCGGGGCTGGGTGCCGGATCCGCGCTCGCATCCTGAGGCGCGGCATCCTGCGCAAAAGCATGTGAAGACAGAGACATCAGCGCGGCAAGAGCCAGCGCCGGGGCCGATACGCGGCTGCACATGACGGACTTGGAGGTCGCCCTACCCATTATCTCACTCCCAATATGGCTCTGTTGTTAGTCCCATTATGTGGGATCACGTGTTACCATATATGGCACTTTCGATCATTTCCAGTCAAAATCGCTTCCAAACGATCCATACCCCTTAATTCCACGCATGACGGGAACGGCTTGCCGCACCGGATCCGGCCCGCGCGGATTGACTTTCGCTGCTCCCGATATATGCGATCATAAACCGTCATATGGGACATAATCCCAATGCGGCCCATGATGAAATGATCTGGAGAGGATCGACATGTCCCTGACCACGGCGCTTGCTCTGGCCCTTGCCTCCGTCACCGGTGGTGCCGCTTCCGACGTGCCCGCGATCCAGATCGATCTTGCCGGCAAGACGCCCGAGCAGATGCCCGCCTTCCGCCCCGGCGGCAGCGGCGTGGAGCGCCGCGATCCCTCCGGCGGGTTCCTCTATTCGGTGGCGCTGCCCGAAGGCATCTACCGCGTGACGCTGACATTGGGAGACAAGCGCAGCGCCGGGAATACTACCGTGAAGGCCGAGAGCCGCCGCCTGTTTCTGCGCGATGTCGCCACCCGGCGCGGACAGACGGTTACCCGCAGCTTTCTTGTCGACGTGCGCGATGCCCACCTTCCCGCCCAGCCCGCAGGCGCGCCGCGCTTCGGCCAGACGGTGCTGCTGGACGAGCGCGATCTCGCCAGCTTCAGCTGGGACGACAAGCTGACGTTCGAATTCCTCGGCCAGCCGCGCGTGTCTGCCATCCACATCGAGCCCGCGCAGGCCCCGCGCCTGTTCCTTGCCGGGGACTCCACCGTGGCGGACCAGTACACCGAGCCGTTCACAAGCTGGGGCCAGATGCTGCCGGCGATGCTGGACGACCACATCGCCGTGGCCAACCACGCCAAGTCCGGTGCGACGCTCAAGTCCTTCATCGCGCAGTTGCGCTTTACCAAGGTGCTGACGCAAGTGCGCGCGGGGGACTGGCTGTTCATCCAGTTCGGCCACAACGACCAGAAGGCCGAATGGCCGATGACCTACCTCGATCCCGAACTGACCTATCCGGCTTACCTACGCAGCTACATTGCCGAGGCGCGCCGCCGCGGCGTCCATCCCGTGCTGGTGACCTCGCCCGAGCGGCGCAATTTCGACGCGGCCGGCAAGATCAAGGACACGCTCGGCGCCTATGCCGCCGCGGTCCGCAAGGTGGCGGCGGAAGAGAACGTGCCGCTGATCGACCTCAACCGCGACAGCGTCGCGATCATGCAGGCGCTCGGCCCCGAAGTCTCGCCGCGCGCCTTTGCGGAGGACGGCAAGGACAAGACGCATAACAGCAACTACGGCGCCTGGCTCTTCGCCGCCGCCATCGCCCGGCAGGTGCGCGAAAAGATCCCCGAACTCGCGCCTTACGTCACGCTTGGGGACTTCGATCCCGCCCATCCGCCGCTGCCCGATGCAATGCCGATCGCGCCCAGCATTCCGCTCGACGAAAGCAAGCCGGAAGGGAGCTAAGCGGATGGACATGCCTCGCCGCCTGTTCTCCGGCCTCTGCCTGACGGGAGCCCTGATGCCGCAATCCCTGCTCGCGGCCGAGGGCCGTTTCGATGTCCGCCACTTCGGCGGAAAGGGCGACGGCACGGCGATCGACAGCCCGGCCTTCAACGCCGCGATTGCCGAAGCCGCGCGCGTCGGCGGTACGGTGGTGGTTCCAGCCGGTCGCTATCTCTGCTTCTCGATCCGCCTCCAGAGCCGGATCAGGCTGGTGTTCGATCGCGGCGCGGTGATCGTCGCGGCTGATCCGGCGCTCCACGGCGGCAGCTACGACCTGCCCGAGCCCGCCCCCGGCCTCTATCAGGACTTCGGTCATAGCCACTGGCGCAACAGCCTGATCTGGGGTGAGGACCTTGAAGACGTGAGCATCGAGGGCCCCGGTCTGATCCACGGCCTTGGCCTCACGCGCGATGGCCCCGGCGCGCGCTGGAAGGCGCAGACTGGCGAGCGTCCGCTTTCGATGCAGGGCATGAGCGAGCGGCAGATCGCCGATCTTGAACCCGCCGTGGCGGCGATGCAGGGCCTCGGCAACAAGGCCATCGCGCTGAAGCGTGGCCGCAATATCCGCCTATCCGGCTTCTCCATTCTCAAGGGCGGGCACTTTGCCATTCTCGCCACCGGCACCAGCGCGCTGCTGATCGAGAACCTGACCATCGACACCGACCGCGACGGCATCGACCTCGACAGCGTGCGCGATACTTTGGTGCGCGGCTGCAAGGTCAATTCGCCGAACGACGATGGCATCGTGCTCAAGTCCAGCCTTGCGCTGGGCGAATCTATCGCGGCTGAAAACGTGATGATCCGCGACTGCGCGGTCTCGGGCTACGATCTTGGCACGCTGATCGACGGCACCCGGCGCAAGACGCAGCAATTCGCGCCTGATCGCGACCGCGTGACCGGCCGCATCAAGCTCGGCACCGAAAGCAATGGCGGCTACCGCAATGTCGTGGTGCAGGATTGCACCTTCACCCATTGCCGGGGCCTCGCGCTGGAGACGGTGGACGGCGGCGTCATGGAAAACGTCGTCGCCAGCCGCCTCGTCCTGCGCGACGTCACCACCGCGCCGCTGTTCGTGCGCCTCGGCGACCGCAGGCGCGGGCCGGAGGGGACTGGAATCGGCGCGGTGCGCCGCGTGGTCTTTTCGGAGATCGACGCGCGGGGAATCGATCCGCGCTTCCCTGTCGCTTTCGCAGGCCTGGCCGAGCGGCCCATCGAATCGATTGTCCTGCGCGATGTCCATCTCGTCTATGGGGCGCGCGGAATGGCGGGCGGAACCGCCGAAGATGCCGCGCGCGCCGTGCCCGATCACGCGAATGCCTACCCGGAACCCAGCATGTTCGGCGTGCTTCCGGCATGGGCGCTCTGGGCCCGCCATGTGGAACAGCTTTCCGTGGATCGGTTCAGCGCCGAAACACTGGCAAACGAGGCGCGACCGCCCATCCATCTCGAAAACGTCGCATTTCCGCGCTTTTCGCGCACGCCGCTCCGGCCAAATGACGATTGACCGGGGCTTGTGGATCGGTTACCAAATATCGGTATTGATATCCACATAATGGAACAACGGGAGAATAGGGGTGCCGGATACCGGGACGGGGTCGATCCACGCCTTCAGGATGCAATTGAAGCCTGGCACGGTTGCGGAATATCGCCGCCGCCATGACGCGATCTGGCCCGAACTCTCCGCCCTGCTGACCGAAGCGGGGATTTACGACTATTCGATCTTCCTCGACGAGGAGAGCCTGGCGCTCTTCGCCGTGCTGCGCGCCGCGCCCGGCAATACCCGCGATACTCTGCCCGATCACCCGGTGATGCGCCGCTGGTGGGACCATATGGCCCCTCTGATGGAAGTGGAACCCGACAATCGGCCGAAGGAATGGCCGCTCCCGCTCATGTTCCACATGGATTGAGCAGCATGAAACGCGCGCTGCTCACCGCCCTGCTGCTGACGGCTGTCCCGCTTCCCGCAATCGCGCAGGAGGCGAAGCCCACGGCCGATCTTTCGGCGCCGGTCCAGAAATTCGGCCGCGTCTCGTTCGACGCGCGCTCGCTGATGATCGACGGCAAGCGGCAGGTGATCTGGTCGGGCGAGTTCCACCCGTTCCGCCTGCCCAGCCCGGACCTGTGGCGCGACGTGCTGCAGAAGATGAAGGCCAGCGGGTTCAACACCGTCGCGCTCTATTTCGACTGGGGCTACCACTCGCCCAAGCAGGGCGTCTACGATTTCAGCGGTATCCGCGATCTCGACCGGCTGCTGACGATGGCGGATGAAGAGGGCCTCTGGGTCATCACCCGCGCCGGGCCTTACGTAAACGCAGAACTGTCGCGCGGCGGATTCCCCGGTTGGCTGGTCAACCAGAAGGCGCGCGCCCGGACCGACGATCCCGAATACATGGCCGCCGCCGATGAGTGGCTGACGCAGATCAACGCGATCATTGCCCGCCACCAGATCAACGGCGACGGCAAAGGGCATAAGGGATCGGTGATCCTCCACCAGATCGAGAACGAACTGGCGCTGACCACGCCCGCCCAGCGCCGCTACATGGATCACCTCTACGCCAAGGCGCGCGCCGACGGCATTACCGTGCCGATCTTCCACAACGATCAGGGCCGCAACGGCTACTGGGTGCCGGAGGGATCGCTGGTGGACAAAGTCGTCCACGGCCCCAATGACATGTACGCCTTTGACGGCTACCCCGGCGGCACCTGCACCGTGGACGGCAAGCCGACGCGCGGCGTGGCCGCGCCCGACTGGGGCTTCTACGGCCCCGGCGGCGCCAAGGGCGGTGCCTCTGCCTCACCGAAAACTCCCGGTTTCCTTGCCGAATTCGGCGGAGGCTGGTTCGATTACTGGGGATCCAACGGCGGTTACGAGTGCAACGCGGTCCAGCGCGGCAAGCGGTTCCAGCGGGTGTTTTACGGCACCAATCTGGCCAACGGCATCGGTATCCAGAGCTTCTACATGACTTATGGCGGCACCAGCTGGGGCTGGTTGCCCGCCCCGGTGGTGTTCACCAGCTACGACTACGGAGCGGCCATCTCCGAGGCGCGGAACCTGCGCGAAAAGGCGCTGGAGATGAAGCAGCTTGGCGGGCTGATCGCCTCAGTGCCCGATCTTGCGAGCATGGTCCCGGCGGGGGCGGTCGATGTTTCCTCACCCGACATCCAAGTCTACCACAACAAGAGCCCGGAGACCGGCGCGCGCTTCCTGCTGGTGACGCACAAGCCGTCGAACGGACAGGGTAGCGCGGCCTTCACCGTGACCGCCATGCTGCCGGACGGGCGCTACAGTTTCCCGATTCAACTCAATGGCTTCGACGCCAAGTGGCTGGTCGCGGGCGTAAATCTCGGCGGTCAGCGGCTGGTCTATTCGACCTCGGAACTGCAGTCGGTATCGAAAGCCGGAACCAGCGATCTCCTGCTGCTCTACGGCCGCGCGGGCGAGACCGGCGAGACCGTTCTGCGCTATGCCTCCGCCCCGAAAGTCGAGGTTTTGGAGGGCTCCGCACAAAGCGCCTTTAACGACACCAAGGGTGACCTGAAACTCACCTACGCGCATCAAAGCCGCACGGTCCTGCGCGTGACGGGAGGCGGGCGCGAAGACCTCACGCTGATCCTCGCCGACGAGGCGGAAGGCACCCATTACACCCGCGCCGAGACCGCCGCCGGACCCGTTCTGGTGCGCGGCCCCGAACTCGTCCGCAGCGCCGCGCTCAGGGGCGGCTCCCTGACCCTCACCGGCGACACCGGCGCGGCCGGTCCGATCGAAGTCTGGGCGCCCGGCAGCCTCCGCACCCTTTCGTGGGACGGCGCCCGCATTGCGGTCAAGCCCAGCGCCATCGGCAGTCTCACCTCCATCGCGCCGCTGCCCGGCCCCGCGCCAATTGCGCTTCCCACGCTCACCGGCTGGCGCATGGCCAAGGGCTCGCCCGAAGCCGATCCCGCGTTCGATGACAGCACATGGCAGGCCGCAGGCGGCAACCGCCCCAACACCACCATCACCCAGCGCCCCGACGGCCAGCCGAACCTCGCCATGGATGCCTACGGCTTCCACGAAGGCGACGTCTGGTATCGCGGCCGTTTCGAGGGCAATCCCGGCGCCAAGACCGTCTCGCTGTTCTACGGCGCGGGCGGTTCCGGTCTCCTTCAGGCGTGGCTCGACGGCAAGTTCATCGGTCAGGCCGAGACGCCCAGCGGCCTCCCCCGCCCCATCACCACGGGCACTGTCACGCTCGACCTTCCGCCCGAGGCGCAAGCAGGCGGCAGCCATGTCCTTTCGGTCATGGTCCGCAACAACGGCCACAACTGGGACCTCGATTCCGACGACTTCCACAAGGAAGCGCGCGGGCTGATCTCGGCCTCGATCTCGCAGCCCGGCGGGCGCAGCTTCGCCGTGCCGATTGCATGGAAGATCCAGGGTCAGCGCGGCGGCGAAGACCTTGCCGATCCCGTGCGCGGCCCCGCCAACAGCGGCGGCCTCTACGGCGAGCGCATGGGCTGGCACCTGCCCTTGTTCGACGACCGTCAGTGGACCGCCGCCCAAGTTCCCGCGACCAGCGCCGCGCCCGGTACGACATGGTATCGCACCGCGTTCGACCTCGCCGTGCCCAAGGGGCAGGACGCCACTATCGCGCTTGCCTTCGGTGACACCGAGAGCCCGCGCTCGGCCGCGAAATACCGGGTGCTGATCTTCATCAACGGCTGGAACATGGGGCAGTTCGTCGCCCACATCGGCCCGCAGCGGGTCTTCCCGATCCCCGAGGGCATTCTCAACCATCACGGCACCAACCATGTCGCCCTTGCAGTGACGAGCGACGGCGCCCCCGGCGACGCATTGGAAGCGGTTAAGCTCGTCACGCTGCGCAACGTCCGGGGCGGAATCCCCGTGCAGATGGTCCCTGCGCCCACCCGCCCGGATCAGCTGAAGTGACCTTGGACGCGCTCACCCGCCGCCAGCTGGGCATCGGCAGCGCCGGCGCGCTCTGCCTTGCCGCGCTGCCCGGCATGGCCAGCGCCGCGCCGAAGGCAGGTGCACGCCCATGGCCCTATCTGATTGGCGCGGACGTCTCGTGGATCCCCGAGGACGAAGCGGCAGGCGCGACTTATTACGAGGGCGCAAAGCGCAAGGACCCGCTCGCCATCTTCCGCGACGCCGGTTTCAACGCGATCAAGCTGCGCCTCTTCGTCGATCCCGCGAACGGCTATTCGAAAGGCAAGCCCGGCGGCCCGTGGTGCGACCTGCCCCACACCATCGATTTCGCGCAGCGCATCAAGGCCGCCGGTTTCCACCTCTCGGTGACGCTCCACTATTCGGACACCTGGGCCGATCCGCAGCATCAGGACAAGCCCGCGGCATGGGCGAACCTGCCCTTCCCCAAGCTGGTCGAAGCCATCCATCGCCATACCGCCGAGACGTTCGCGGCGATGAAAGCCGCCGGTGTCGCCCCCGATCTGGCGATCCTGGGCAACGAGACGACTTTCGGCATGCTCTGGCCCGACGGCCGCGTGCCGCTGACCATTCCCACCGGCAATCCGGTGACCGACAAAGTGCACATGAACGTGCCGGGCGCGGGCGGCTACGACCAGTTCGCCGCGCTGTTGAAGGCCGGGATCGCCGCCACCCGTGCACAGCTTCCCGGAACGCCGATCGCGCTCCACAATCACCTCGGCCGCCACTGGCCGATCGTCCAGTACTGGACCGACAATCTCATGTCGCGCGGCGTCGATTTCGATGCGCTCGGCTTCTCCTGCTACCAGCAGGCGGCGCAGGGCGACTGGGAGCGGACGTTCACCGAATTCAGCCGCCGCTACCCGGACAAGGGTTTCTTCGCGATCGAGTACTCCTCGCGCAAGCGCTACCTCAATGACCTGATCCATGCCCATCCGAACGGGTGGGGCAGCTTCATCTGGGAGCCGACCCGCCATCAGGAGGCGATCTTCCTAAAGGACGGCCGCAATGCCGGGGAAGGCCCGCGCCCCGATCTGCTGTCGCAGGGCCTGAACGCAGCCGAAGCGCCCGGTGCAACGCCCCCTTCGGGGCCCGTCGCCAGCGCAGCGAAATCCGAAAACCATGGCGGCCGGTACGATGCCGATCCCGCCTTCCTCCAACTCTATCGCCAAATGGCGCGCGATTACGGAGTCCTGAAATGACCCGGTCCGCGCCCCGCCGCAGCTACGCCCACAGGAGAACTTGAGTGGCCGCCCTAACCCATGACATCCCCCGCCAGCAGGTCACCGCGGCGATCGACCTGCTGATGCATAACCTCGTCAACATCAAGGACGAGACCGGCGAATTCCTGCTGCACCTCGAAGACGGCCGCGTAATCGACACCAAGGGCTGGGCCGGCTGGGAATGGACCCACGGTGTCGGCCTGTTCGGCATGTGGCGCTATTTCGAGCAGACCGGCGACGAGAAGGCGCTGGACATCATCCGCCAGTGGTTCGAGGACCGCTTCGCGGAGGGCACGCCCACCAAGAACATCAACACGATGGCGCCCTTCATCACGCTGGCCTACCTCTACGAGCTGGACGGCGATCCGCGCTATATTCCCTATCTGGACACCTGGGCCGAGTGGCTGATGGCGCCCGATGGCTTGCCCAAGACCGAGGAAGGCGGCTTCCAGCACATCGTCTACAACGACGAGAACCCCGGCGAGCTGTGGGACGACACGCTGATGATGAGCGTGCTGCCGCTGGCCAAGATCGGCCTGCTGCTGGGCCGCCCGCACTATATCGAAGAAGCCAAGCGCCAGTTCCTGATCCACATCAAGTACCTGGCCGACAAGAAGACCGGCCTGTGGTTCCACGGCTGGGATTTCAACGGCCGCCACAACTTTGCCGAGGCGCTTTGGGCGCGCGGCAACTGCTGGGTGACGATCGCCATTCCCGAGATCATCGACCTGCTCGATCTCGAACCCGGCGATGCCTTCCGCACATTCCTGATCGATGCGCTGGCCGCGCAGGTCCGCACGCTGGCTGGTGCGCAGGACGCGGAAACCGGCCTGTGGCACACGCTGATCGACGATCCGACGAGCTACCTTGAAGCCTCCGCAACGGCGGGCTTCGCCTATGGCATCCTGAAGGCCGTGCGCAAGGGCTACCTGCCCCGCGAATACGAAGCTGTGGGCATCAAGGCGGTGCGCGGCGTGCTCGCCAATATCGACGAGACGGGCGAGCTTCAGCAGGTCAGCTTCGGCACGGCGATGGGCGACACGCTCCAGTTCTACAAAGACATCGCGCTCACCTCGATGCCTTATGGACAGAGCCTTGCCATCTGCGCGCTGGCCGAGTTCCTGCGGACCTATATCTGACGATGCGCGGGGCGGCTTCCCTGTTGCTGGCGGCGGGCTTCGCGCTCGCCGGTCCGGCGCAGGCGGCCGCCACGCCGCCTCATGAGGACTGGGTGCATTTCGAGCCTGCGCGCGGGGATTTTGCTCTCGCGAAGGACGGCCGGGTCGCGCAAGTTGTCACGGCGCCGGAAGACTACGACGTGGTCCGCATCGCCGCCGAGGACTTGCGCGGTGACCTGACCGCCGTCACCGGCGTCAAAGCGGCATCGGGCACTGAGGTCTGGATCGGCACTTTGGGCCGCAACCCGGGCATCGACCGGCTTGTCGCGGCGGGCCGGATCGATGCTGCCAAGCTGCGCGGCGCATGGGAAAGCTTCGTCATCGCCGCCGTGCCCGACCCGGCGCCCGGCGTGAAGCAGGCGCTGGTGGTGATCGGCAGCGACCGGCGCGGGACGGCCTACGGGGCTTACGAACTCTCGCGCGCCATCGGCGTCTCGCCGTGGCACTGGTGGGCGGACGTTCCGCCCGAACATCATGACGCGCTCTACGTCTCCGCCGGAACGCGGCGCTTCGGGCCGCCTTCGGTGCAGTATCGCGGGATCTTCATCAACGATGAGGACTGGGGCCTCGTGCCCTGGGCGCAGGGTACTTTCGCCCCGAACGAACCCGCACCGGGGCCGAAGACCTATGCGAAAGTCTTCGATCTGCTGCTGCGGCTGCGCGCCAACACGCTCTGGCCCGCGATGCACAAAGCCAGCCGCGCCTTCAACGCCGATCCCGCCAATGCTGCGCTGGCCGAGCGCTACGGCGTGGTCATGGGCACCAGCCATGCCGAACCGATGCTGCGCAACAATGTGGGCGAATGGACGGGCAAGGCGGACGACTTCAACTACCTGACCAACCGCGATGCCATCCGCGATTACTGGCGCCAGCGGGTCCGCAGCAATGCTGCCTACGAGACGATCTGGACGCTCGGCCTGCGCGGTATCCATGATAGCGGCATGATCGGCCCGAAGACCGACGAGGAACGCCGCGCCGCGCTGGAACAGGTCTTCGCCGACCAGCGCCAGATGCTGGACGAGGCCGGGATTGCCGGCGCGCCGCAAGTCTTCACGCCCTACAAGGAAGTGCTCGACATCTACCGCGCCGGGCTGAAGGTGCCGGGCGACGTGACGCTGATGTGGACGGACGACAACTTCGGCTATCTGCGCCACTTTCCCGACGATGCCGAGCAGGCGCGCGGCGGCGGCAACGGCGTCTACTACCACCTCTCCTACCTCGGCGCGCCGCTCTCCTACATCTGGCTTTCGACCACGCCGCCCGCACTGATCCGAGAGGAAATGGGCCGCGCGTGGGACAACGGCGCACGCAAGATGTGGATCGCCAATGTCGGCGACATCAAGCCCGCCGAACTGGACATCGACTATTTCCTGAGCCTTGCCTGGGATATCGAGGGCACACGCACCCAGCCGATCGGGACCTGGGTGGGCCAATGGGCCGAGCGCGCTTTGGGCCAGGGCACCGGCGCGCAGGCCGCCGACGTGCTGGGCGATTACTACCGCCTCAACTTCGCGCGCCGTCCCGAGCATCTCCAGTGGTATCTGCCGGGCGAGAAGCCGCATGCCAGTCCTCTGAGCATCGCCGAGGCCGACGCGCGCCTCGCCGGGTTCGCGGCGATGGAGCAGCGCCTTGCCGCGCTGCGCCCGCTGATCCCGGCCGACCGGGCCGATGCGTTCTTCGAACTGCTGGACTATCCGGTCTCCGCCTCGGCCGCCGCCAACCGCCGCTTCTTCGCCGCCGAGGCGCATGACGCGCTGCGGGACGCGGACCCTGCGGAAAGCTGGCGCCGCGCACGGATCGCCGCTGATGCCGACGCGGAACTGACTGCCCTCACCCGCCGCTACAACCGCGAGATCGCGGGCGGCAAGTGGCGCGGGATCATGGCCGTGGAGCCCGCCGACGGCCAATGGCGCGGCTTCCGCCTGACGCCGCCGGTCGTGCCCGCTGTCGCCGAAATGCCCGCCGTTGGCGATGCCGCGCCCGTCCCGGCCGCTCCCGTTCTGCCCATGCTGACGCCCGCGCAATTCGCACGCGCAAAGGGCTGGCGTCTAGTCGACGGCCTCGGCCGCAACGGCGCGGTACTGGCCGCGGAAGCACCTTCAGCCCCGACAAATGCATCCATCGTCCTGCCCGCCGGAAACTGGCGCGCGGTGGTCGATCTGCTGCCCACCTACCCTTCCGACAACGGCGACATGCTGCGGCTCACTGTCCGCATCGACGGTACCGCGCAAACGCTGAACGTGCCGCGCCATACCGGAGACCACGACTGGGCCCGCGCCGTGCTCGACAACCGCATTTCCCTGCCGCTCTCCGCCGCGCTCGGCGCGGGGCAGCACAGGGTTTCGATCGAAAGCGGCGACCCCGCTGTGATGATCGAGGCGATCCGCTTCGTCCCTGCTGACAAAACGATTACTCCGACATAATAACAGCCGCCAATCGGTCCGCCCACGAAGGCGGCCCCTGTAAAAGAACAATACGGTGAAGGATCCTGTAGTGCCCCAAAGCCAAGCGGCCGTGCGTCCCGTGCGCCTGAGAAACTACCTCGCCTATGGCTCCAACGACGTGCTCGGGGCCGGATCGATGGCGGTCATCTCCGGCTGGGTGCTGATCTTCTACACCCAGTTTTGCGGGCTTTCGGCGGCACAGGCAGCGACGATCTTCGCGGTGGCGCGGGTGCTGGACGCCTTCGCCTCGCCGATGATCGGCTATATCTCCGACCACTTCGGCACCACCGCACTGGGCCGCCGGTTCGGGCGGCGGCGCTTCTTCATTCTCGCCGCGATCCCGTTGCTCCCCAGCTTCGCGCTGATGTGGCTGCCGGGGCAGCATTTCTGGTACTACCTCGTCACTTACGTACTGTTCGAGCTGGTCTACGCGATGGAGATCATCCCGTTCGAAACGCTCGCGGCGGAAATGGCCAGCGACTACCGCGTGAAAGCCAAGTTCGCCGGTTCGCGCATCCTGTTCGGACAGGCCGCCGCGATCCTCGCGGGCTTCCTGCCGCTCTGGCTGATCAATACGCTGGGGCGCGACAGCGCGGATACCTTCTTCTACATGGGCCTGATCTTCTCGGGCCTGTTCATGGTGACGGCAGGGCTGCTCTACCTGTTCAGCTGGGAGCGTCACATGCCCGGCGGCACGCCGCTGCCCGCAGACCACCGCAAGACGGCGGCCGGGCCGGTGGACGCGCTGAAGGCGCTTTACCGCAATCTCTTTTCCACCATGCGCATCCGCGCCTTCCGCCTGCATCTGGGCATCTACCTCGGCGGCTATATCAGCCAGGACATCTTCAACGCGGCCTTCATCTTCTTCGTGATCTTCGCGATGGCAGGCACCACCGCAATTGCCTCGGGCCTGCTCGGCACGATGTACATCGTGCAGTTCGTGGCAGTGGTGATCGCCATCAACATGGCCCTGCGCGCCTCGCCCAGCACCGCCTACCAGATGGCCGCCGCCAGCTTCGCGGCAGGGGCGATCACACTGGTAGGCCTGTGGATCGGCGGCGTTACGGCCACGAGCCACATGGTCTGGATCCCCATCGTGCTCGCAGGCCTCGGACGCGGCGCGCTCAACTACATTCCCTGGGCCACCTACAACTACATGGCCGACGTGGACGAGATCGTCACCGGCCGCCGCCGCGAGGGCAGCTTCGCGGGCGTGATGACGTTCGTGCGCAAGGCCACCCAGGCGGCAGCCGTGGCGGGCGTGGGCTTCGTGATGCAGGCGGGCGGCTTCGTCTCTGGCGCGGCGCGGCAGAGCGACGGCGCCATTCACACCATCGCATTGCTGCTGGGCTTGGGTACGGTGGGCATGCTGGTGTTCGGCGTTGCCGTCTCGATGCGCTTCCGCCTCTCGCCCGCGACCCACGCGGTGCTCATGACCGAGATCGAGCACTTGCGCAGCGGTGCCCGCACGCCCACCAGCCCCGAGGCGCAGGCGGTGGTGGAAGACTTTTCGGGCTGGCGCTACGACCAGCTCTGGGGCCGCAATCCGCTGGTGGAGCAGGACACCGCGAACGGTGATCTCGGCGAGCCGGTGAACGCGGGGAACTGATCCAGTGGCGGGCGCGGGGCGCGTGAATGCGCTCCGCCACTTCCACCCACCCCGTTCATCCGAAGCCTGTCGAAGGATGCGAGGCCTCGCGCCACGCCCGCAGGGGGCTTCGACAAGCTCAGCCTGAGCGGAATTGAGATGTCATGGTTGCCTTATCCGGCGCCCTGCACCCCGCACGCGCCTCCCTCACCGCCTCGGCGCGCGGTAGCCGACGGCCTCGCCGATGCGGCCAGCCGCCGCCACGATCGCGGCAACAAGCTCAGGCACGATATCGTCGGTCAGATAATGCGCGGCGCTCGCGATGGAGATGGCGATGCAGATCTGGCGGCGCGCATCGCGGATCGGCACCGCAATCGACCGCACACCGTCGCCCAGTTCGCTGTCATGCAGCACATAGCCGCGTGCCTTGTGCTCGCGCATCAGCGCGATGTATTCCTTCATCGCCTTGGCCGGAACCTTGCCGCCATTGGCCTCGCGGTAGAGGTCTTCCCATACCGCCTCGTCCTCGTCGAGCAGCAGCGCCTTGCCCAGGCCGGTTTCGGCGATAGGGCGGCGATCGCCCGGCGCGGTCGCCACGCGCAGACGCTGGCGGCCGGTCACGCGATCAAGGTGGCGCGACCAGTTGCCTTCGCGCTTGCCGACGAAGACGCAGAAGCCGGTCTCGTCTGACAGCTTTTCCATGAACGGACGGGCGACGCGCACGAAGTCGATCTGTTCGGTAGCCATCACGCCCAGTTCGAGCAGCTTGGGCCCCAGTCCGAACCCGTCGTTCGTGACCGAAAGATAGCCGCGCGAGCGAAGCGCCTGCGCAAGGCGGTGCGCGGTGGTCTTGCTCATGTCCAGCTTGCGCGCGAGATCCGCCGCGCGGATGGGGCCGTCGATCACTTCGTCCATGATGTCGAGTGCACGCATCAATGTCTGCGTGCCCTTCACTTCGACATCGGGCTTGTCCTCGCGCAGTGTCGCCATTGGTCAGAATCTCGCTGTTGCGGTCCACTTATAGGGACGCATGTCCACCTGTCCCACCGATCTATACCCTGCACGGGCAAGGTCAACTCAATTGCATGAAGCGCGTCGGCGCCAATCCATCACGCGGAGAGCATGTCGAGCGCCCTGGCCAGCACATCGTCAGGCTCGCCCAGCGCCGCGATCCGCGCCCATCCGCCAAGATCGCCCAGCGAATAGCCGAGCTGACGGTCGACGACACTGGCGTCGGCATCCGAAGCATCGCCCCGGCGCGCATCGACGCGGGCGCGCAGGACATCGCCCGGCGCTTCCAGCCACAGACCGGTGAAAGGGACTTCGCAAGCGCGCGCCACCTCCGCCAGAGCATCGCGCTCGGACGGATCGGCCAGAACGCCATCGACGATCACACTGCGGCCCGCCCACAGGGCCGCCTGCACTTCCGTCATCAGCCGGGCATAGACCTCGCGGCTCTGCTCGCGCGTGTAGGCGGAAGGCGGCAGCCGCGTTTCCGGCGGCACGCCGGCCATGCGCTTGCGCAGCACGTCGGTCCGCAGCCACCGCGCGCCGGGCGCGCTTCCGACATGTGGGGCCAGCCCGCCCGCGAGCGTCGATTTGCCGGTGCCGCTCAGCCCGCCGACCGCGACGAGGCGCGGCACCGGTCGGTCGAGAAAAGTGAGCGCCGCCGACAGATATCCGCGCGCGGCAACCCGGCGCCGTTCGCCCGCTGCGGGGTCGGTCTGACGCGCGGCCATGCTCGCGCTGACATGGGCGCGGACCGCCGCGCGCATCGACAGGAACAGCGGCAGCGTTTCCAGCCCCTCGCTTTCGCCGGACATGTCGCAATAGCGATTGAACAGCAGCGACGCCTCGCCGTGGAGGCCGCGGCGCCACAGGTCCATGAGTACGAAGGCGAGATCGTAGAGCACGTCCGATGTCGCCAGTTCGGGATCGAATTCAAGGCAATCGAACGGCGTCGGCCGTCCGTTCCACAGGCAGATATTCGCAAGATGCAAGTCGCCGTGGCAGTGTCTTACGTGGCCGTCCGAGGCCCGGCGGTCCAGCAAGGGCGCGATCCGGTCCAGTTCGGCAAGGCTGCGGCGGCAGAGGTCGTCGCAGGTCTCGGCAGGCAGCAGGCCATCGGGAAGCGCGGCCATGCTCGTGCGGTTGCCCTCGATTACCGAGCGCACCCGTGCGGCGCCCGGCCCGATCACGATTTCCGCGCTCTGGTGGAACGCGGCAATGGCATTGGCCAGTTCGCGGATCAGGAGCGGATCGAGCGGGCCTTGATGCGCCATCGTATCGAGCAGGCATTCAGGCGCGAAGCGGCGCATGACCACCAGCCAATCGACCGGCTCGCCCTGCCCGATTGCAAGCGAACCGTCCGGCAGACGGCCCACCGGCTCGACCGCGAGATAGAGGTCCGGCGCGGTGCGACGATTGAGTGCAAGTTCGGCCTCGCAGACCTTGCGGCGCTGCGCGAGAGTGGAGAAATCGAGATAGGGAAAGCGCACCGCGCGCTTGAGTTTGTAGACGCGCTCACCGGCGAGGAAGATCAGGGCGGCGTGGGTATCGATCCGCTCGACGGGCGTATCGAGGCCGTAGCTATGGGCTTGCGAAAGGAAGGCGATTGTCTCGGCCTGATCGTCGCAATCGCGCATGCCTCGTTCGTCTCCGGTTGCGGCCTGCATCGGCCTAGCCGAACCGCGCGCGGCGGTCGAGAAATCTCGGGCCGCCTGCCGCTGCGCAAAAACTTTCGAATTTTCCCACCCGCTTGCGGCGAGGCGCTTGCGAAGGCGGTCAAACCTGTCCTAGCGACGGCGGATGGTCGCACGTTTCCGTAAATTCACGCTCCTCGCCGGGCTGGCCGCCCTTGCTGTAACTGCCGGTGCCAAAGCCGCCGAAGCTCCGCCGCAGCGGGTGCTCTATTCGGGCGCAACCGTGATCGACGGGACCGGGGCCCCGGCCCGCGCCGGTCAGGACATTCTCGTCGAGGGCGAGCGCATCGTCGCGGTAGGGCCGCATGGCTCGCTGCCCGCCGGACAGGCGCGCAGCGTCGACCTCGCGGGGCGCTGGGTGATCCCCGGTCTGATCGACACGCATGTCCACATGGCCACCCCGCCCAACCCAAAGCGGGCGCAGGCGATGTTGCGGCGCCTGCTCTACGGCGGCGTCACCACGGTCCGCGATATGGCGGACGACTTGCGCTCGGTCAGCGAACTGTCCCGCCAGACGCTGGTCAGCGAAATCCCGGGGCCCGACATCCGCGCCGCCGCCGTCACCGCCGGACCGCCGTTCTTCAACGACCCGCGCATCGGCGCGGTCAGCATGGGCTACAAGGCGGGCACCGCCCCCTGGGCGCAGGCGATCGACGAGAGCACCGACATTCCCACGGCGATCACGCTGGCGCGCGGCACTGGCGCTGCCGCGATCAAGATCTATGCCGACCTGCCGGCCGACCTCATCGCCAAGCTGACGGCCGAGGCGCACCGGCAGGGCATGCTGGTCTGGGCGCACAGCGCGGTCTTCCCGACGCGCCCGGCGGACGTGATCGCGGCGGGCGTCGATGTCGTCAGCCACGCCTGTTATCTCGCCTATCAGGTCGAGCCGGTCATGCTGGCCTCGTACGAGGATCACACCCCGGTCAATGAGAGCCTGCTGGCGAAGACGGGTGACGATCCGGTGATCGCCGGGCTCTACAAGGCGATGCTGGCGAAAGGCACCATCGTCGATGCCACCGGCAGCCTTTTCGTGCGCTACGACAAGCTGCGCAAGACGCACCCGGAAATCCGGCCGCTGCGCTGCACCGGCGCGACGACCGCGCGGCTGGTGCGACAGGCATGGAAGGCCGGAGTGCCGGTTTCGGCAGGCACGGATTTCGAGGCCGATGTCGCCAGCCCCTGGCCCGCCCTCTATGACGAGCTGGACTTCCTTGCCCACGATGTCGGCATGCCGCCGCTGGAGGTGATCCATGCCGCCACGCTGGTCGGCGCCGAAGCGGCCGGGCAGGCGAAGGACACCGGCTCCATCGCGGCGGGCAAGCTTGCCAATTTCGTGGTGCTCGCCGCCGATCCCGTGAAGGACATCGGCAACGTGCGCAGCATCGCCATGACAGTGAAGCGCGGCAAGGAATTCGCCCGCGCCGACTACCGGCCGGTGACGGTCGAGGAAATGGGGAATGACGATGAAGATTGATCGGCGCGCATTGATCGCAGGGGGCTCGGTCGCGATGGCCGGTGCCGCGCTGGGCCCGCGTGCCATGGCGGCCGCCGTGGGAGCAAGCGATCCGGTCGCGGGGCGCATCGTCATCAACGCGCTGGGCGGCCTGGGTGACCCGAACAGTCCGGAAGGCGGCGACGCGGTCCTGTTCAGCCCGCGCGTGCTGGAAGAGGCGCGCGCTTCGGGGCTTACGGCCGTCAATGTCACGCTCGGGTACGTTTCGGGCCCGCAGGACCCGTTCGAATTCAGCGTGCGCTCCATTGCCGAAACCGATGCGGCCATGCGTGCCCATCCCGACCGCCTGCTGAAAATCCTGACCGCTGCCGATATCCGCAAGGCCAAGGCGGAAGGCAAAGTGGGGGTCATCTACGGCTTCCAGAACGGCGCGATGATGGGCAATGATGCCTCGCGCGTGGACATCTTCGCGAACCTTGGCGTCAAGGTGATCCAGCTCACCTACAACCCGGCCAACCAGCTTGGCGATGGCTCGATGGCCCCGGAAAACCGGGGGCTCACGCCCTTCGGCCGCGAAGTGGTCGAGCGGCTGAACGCGGCGAAAGTCATGGTCGACCTGTCGCACAGCGGCGAGCAGACCTGCCTGGAGGCGGCGCGTATTTCCAAGGCACCGATCTCGATCAACCACACGGGCTGCCGCTCCGTCACCAACCTGCCGCGCAACAAGACCGACGCGGAACTGCGGCTGGTGGCCGAAAGGGGCGGGTTCGTGGGGATCTACTCGATGCCGTTCCTCAACCTCTCCGGCCATGCGACGGCCGAGGACGTGGTGCGCCACATCGACTATGCCGTGAACCTGTGCGGCGAGGACCACGTGGGCATCGGCACCGACGGCACGGTGACGCAGATCGACGATCTCGTCGCCTATCGCGCCGCACTCGCCAAGGAGATCGCCGAGCGCCGCGCCGCCGGGATCAGCGCGGCAGGCGAACGGCCGGATACCTACCCCTTCGTGGTCGACCTGCGCGGCCCCGACCAGTTCCGCAAACTCGCGCGGTTGCTGGAGGCGAAGGGCTATTCGCAGGCGCGGATCGACAAGATCCTCGGCCTGAATTTCCTGCGCTACGCCGAAACCATCTGGGGCGCGTGACCATGCGGCTGATCGATGCGGCGGAAGTGGCGCAGCGGCTGGACCACCGGACCGGCATCGCGCTGGTGCGCGAGGCGATGATCGCGCTCTCGACCGGCGGCAGCAAGCAATTGCTGCGCGGAATCATCGACCTCGATGAGGGCAATGCCTTCGGCGTCATGCCCGGCGCGCTCACCGGATCGGGCTTCGGCGCCAAGATCGTGAGCGTCTTTCCGGGCGCGGCGGCGCAGGGCCGATCGCATCAGGGCGTGATCGTGACGTTCGATCCCGTGACCGGCGCGCCCGCCGCCGTCGTCGATGCCGGTGAGGTCACCGCGATCCGCACCGGCTGCGCGACCGCCGTCGCCACTGACGCGCTGGCGCGGGCGGATGCCAAGCGCCTCGCGATCCTCGGCACCGGCGAGCAGGCCTGGCACCACGCCGCCGCACTGCGCCATGTCCGCCCCTTCGAGGCCGTCTCCATCTGGGGCCGCGATCCCGCCAAGACGCGCGCCATGGCGACGCGGATCGAGCGGGACTTCGGCCTTGCCACCCGCACGGCCAGTAGCGTGGACGAAGCGGTCAAGGATGCGGACGTGATCTGCGCGGTCAGCGCCGCCGCCGAACCGATCCTGCTTTCGGAGCAAGTCGCCGATGGCGTTCACGTCAATGCCGTCGGTTCAAGCCGTGCCGGGCCGGTCGAGATCGATCCCGCGCTGGTCCGCCGCACGCGCTTCATTCCCGACCACCGCGTGGGCGTGCTGGCACAGGGGGCCGAGTATCTGCGCGCGGTCGAACTCGGCCTTGCGGCCGAGGACGATGTCGGTCCCGAAATCGGCAGGATTCTCGCCGGCCTCGACGCCGGGCGCGAGGCCGCTTCGCAAGTCACGGTCTACAAGTCGCTGGGCTCGATCGTTCAGGACCTCGCCTGCGCGGCCTTTCTCGCACACTAAGCCCGGAGCCGGCGACCGACCTGCCCGTGCAGATCGGCACACCGGCCCCGGACATGCAGGATCAGTGGGCGGCGCCCCCCAGCGCCTTGGCCCAGCTCCGCATATCGGAGGCGAAACGCGTGAGTTCGCCCTCGTCCTCGAACACCGAGTGACCGGCAGCGTAGCTTAGCGATGTCCGCCGTTCGGGCCCGATCCCCACGCGGTTCAGCGCAAACTGCCCGGCCGCGAGCGGGGTGGTGATGTCATAGTAGCCGCCCACGGTCATGACCTTGAGCGAAGGCTTCGCCGCTATCGCATCGGCAAGGTAAGGCGCGAACCGAAGCGTGCTGTAAAGCTCTCCCTTGCCCCAGTTCCACTTGAAGTTGATACCGAGATTGAGCGTTCTGTAAGCGCTCGGCAGCGGATAGCCGAGCTCCTTGCCGATATAGTCCGCCAGCAGCGTGCCGGTTTCCGCGCCCAGCGTCATCGAGGGATCGTCGAAGGGCGGGTGCATGTTCGATTCGCTGATGGCGCGCGTCACGCGCCCATCGAGCTGGCCGGTCCGCAGCCCCTTGGCGCCCAGCAGTCCGAGCATGAATGCATGCCGGTCGAGTTGCAGTCCGTCCTTCTCAAACTGCGCTGCGGGCAGGCCGACCAGTTCGGACAGCCGCGCGGCCACGCGCGCGCGTTCGGCCGGCGCCAGCGAGGCCCCGGCGATCAGGGCGCGGGCGTAGTCGTTCTCGGCAAAAGTGCGCGCCTCGGCGAAGTATTGCTCCACCGTCAGGCCCTTGCGGTCGACGGCCTGATGGTACCACGCGACCGCCGCGAGCGTCGGCAGGAGCGAGACGTCCGAGATCACCGGACCATCGTTGTCGCCGATCGCCAGCGAGAGCAGGGCCACGCCATCGGGCAGCGGTAGCTTGTCCTTGCTCTCTGCGCCCAGCATCGCCAGCGCGCGGGCCGTGCCGTAGCTCTCGCCCACGAGCGCAAAGGGCGCGTCGGTCCGGTGGTTCGCCTCGCGCCAATGCTGCACCACTTGTGCAACCGCACGGGCATCGCCCTCTACCGAAAAGAGGCTGGTGGCATCGGCGCCCTTGACCGGCATGCTCACCCCGGTGCCCGGCGGGTCGATGAAGACAAGATCGGCCACGTCGAGCAGACTATGCGGGTTGGCCTCCAGGTGCGGCGTCGTGCCCTTTCGGTCCGCGATCCGTACCGGCCCGAAGGCCGAGAAATGCAGCGGCGAGGACGAGGCGCCGGGGCCGCCGTTGAACACGAACAGCACCGGGCGTTTCGCTCCGCCCTTGGCGGCCGGCGCAACATAGGCATAAGTCACAACGACGGCGGCCGGCTTGCCCTTGTCGTTGGAGACGGGCGTCTCGGTGACGATGGCGTCGTAGGCCATCGTGCGTCCGCCGATGGCGCCCTTGTGATGGGTCACGATCACCCGCTCGGTCGCTGCATCGCGCTCCGCCATCGGCTCCATCGCCTTGAGGAACACCGGCGGCATCGGCAGGCTCTCGTCCTGTGCCTGGATGGCCGTGGCCGGAAGCGCGGCAAGCGCGAGCGCAAGAAGAGGGGCGCGCAGGATCGTCTGGGTCATCGGGTGGTTCTGTCCTGTCAGGAAACGGCGGGAGATTGGACCGGGAGGGCATCGATCAGGCGTTCGATGTCATCCATCGTGTTGAACCACGAAGGGCAGACCCGGAAACGGTTGCGGCTGAGTGTGATGGCGATCCCCGCCTTTTCCAGCGGCTCTGACAGCCGCTTGTAGGCATCGGGCAACACGCAAGTAAGCAGCGGGCTGCGGCATTCCGGGGGCGTCACCACGGTATAGCCTTTCGCAGGCAGCGCTTCGTGCAGGCGCCGCAGCATCGGCTGGCGATGCGCCGTGATGTTGTCGACACCCAGTTCGAGCAGCCGCGCCAGCGACCAGTCGAGCTGCGCCATCACGCCGTGCGAATGCGTGCCCATCGCGAACATGCCCTCGGCATCGGCGCGCGGCGTCACGTCGGCGATCGTGTCTCCCGGCGTATCGAAAGGATAGACGTGCGGCGTGAAGCCATCGAGCTGGTAATAGCCGTATTGCGGCCGCTTGAGCCCGGCGAGCCGGTCGGGCCGGACATAGAGGAAGCCGAGCCCGAAATCGCCCATCAGCCACTTGTACGAGGCGGTCGCGGCGAAATCGACGCCGCTCGCAGTCAGGTCGAGCGGGACGGTGCCGGCAGCGTGGATGATGTCCGCATAGACCATCGCCCCGCGCGCGTGGGCGATCTCGCAGATGCGCTTCAGGTCGTGCTCGAAGCCGTTGTAGGTCGAGACCACGGAAAGGCTGACGAGCCGGGTATCGGGACCGATCGCCTTTTCGTAGGCGGCCGGATCGATGCGCCCGTCCACCGGGCGGATCCAGCGCACCTCGACACCTTGCCTCCCCAGTTGTTCGTAGAGCCAGAAGGAGCCGAAGAAGTGCAATGTGTCGGTAACGACGCTGCCCTTGCGGGCCGGAAGGTCGAGCGCGTCGACCACCAGTTGCTCACCCGCCGTGGTGCTCTGCACGAAAGCGAGATCGGAGGGCGCGACATTGACCAGGCGGCCGAAGGCGGCCTTGATCCGGGTCTCGACATCGTGGCTCGACCACGAACGCCCTTCCGCGCGGGCCTGAAGATAGGCGTCGAGCGAAGCCTTCGCGGGCAGCGGCACCGGGTGCATGGTGCCGGAATCGAGGTAGACCTTGCTCAAGGTCGCGAAATCGCCGGGCCGGGCCAGCGAACCGGCAGCAGGCGCAGCAAGTGCACTTCCTGCCATGGCAGGCGCCAGAGGCACGAGCGCCGATCCGCGAAGCACGGTCCGGCGCGAGAGTATCGGCATTCGAGGCGAATCGGTTCGCTGGATCATTTACGCATCCTAGGCAAAGGCTTGCGCATAAGAATTGCGCATTTGACCCGAGCGACAAGATAGCGCCCCCAGAACTCGGTGCATGACGAACGGGTGCACCACCCATTCGTGCATAAAATTGCCGCGCAGGCTGCGCTAGCTTGCTCCGCGCCAGTCCGATCCCGAAAGGCCGTCCATGCCTGCCAAGCCGCTTTCCATCCTCGGCGCCCTGCTCGCCGCCATCGCCGCGCCGCATATTGCGCAGGCCCATGCTGACACGCGCGCTGTCACTCATGGAGCGAACCCGCCCGCCTGCCCGGCAGGAGCGAGCGGCACGCAGGGCAGTCTTTCGGCCGAACGCGGAGCCTTCGCCTACCGCGCTTGCGCAGGCACGATCGCCATTGCCGACGAGACCGGCGCCAAGGCCGCGGACCTGTTCTACACCGCCTATCTTGCCGCCCCGCAGGGCGCGACGCCGCGCCCGATCGCATTCGTATGGAACGGCGGCCCCGGCGCGGATTCGCGCCTGCTGCAATTCCACGCACTCGGGCCCCGGACTCTCAAAGGCGAGACGCTCTCCGACAATCCGGACAGCCCGCTCGCCGTCGCCGATCTCGTGTTCGTCGATCCTGCCGGTACCGGCTTCAGCCGCGCCGCATCCGACAAGGCGGCCGAGCGGCTCTACTCGACCACCGGCGACTTCGCAGCGACCGCCCGGTTCATTCGCACCTTCCTGAAGGCACAGCACCGCGAGGGTTCGCCGGTCTATCTCGTCGGTGAGAGCTTCGGCACCTGGCGCGCTTCAGGCGTGGCGGAAGCGCTGATCGACCAGGGGCAGCCGGTCGCCGGGATCGCGCTCATTTCGGGCGGCATTCCGATGGGCGAGGAGCGCGACCGGGCGCTGTTGCGGGCGCTGACCCTGCCCAATCGCACCGCCACCGCGCTCGCGCTGGGCAAGCTCGACGCCGTATTTGCGGCCGATCCTGCCGCTGCCCTTGCCGCGTCCGAGGACTGGGCGCGCCGGGTCTGGTACCCCGCCCTTGCCCATCCCGAAGCAGTGGACGACGCCGCGCGTGCGAAAGTGGTCGCGGATCTGGCGCGCTACACCGGCCTTGCGCCCGCCCGGATCGATGCGAAGACGCTTTGGGTTTCGCCCCGCGATTTCCGGCGCGGCCTCATGGCCGGAGAGGGCAAGACGCTGGGCATCTTCGACATGCGCCGCACCGATGCCGCCGAGGACGAGAAGCAGGGCAGCGCCGCCATCCTGGATTTCTACCGGCGCCAGCTCGGCTACGCCGGCGGCCAGTACGCCGGTATCGACGTGCCCGCGCTGCCGGTGGGCGAGCATTGGCAATACGACCAGTCCCCGATCACGAAGGAATCGCTGGCGCGCGCCATGGCAGGCGAAGGTCCGCCGAGCGCCTCGCAGCCGTGGGTGCAGCACGTGCTCGAAAAGGCGCCCGAGAGCCGGATTTTCGTGGCGACCGGGCTATACGATTCGCTCAACGGCTGCGCCGCCAACCGGCAGGCGGCGGGCGATTTTCCCGCTGCGCTGGCCGCGCGGATCGCCGCGCACTGCTATCCCGGCGGGCACATGATGTACGAGGACCCCGCCGCCAGCCGTCAATTTGTGCAAGACCTGTCGGCGTTCATTTCCAATCCACAAAAGCGCGCAAAGCAGGACTAAAAATTTCTCACGCGCCATTGGCGCGATAATTTCAATGCGTGGAGCCCCCCGCCGCGCATGCACTTCGCAAAAACCTGCCGCACGCCTTGGGCTAGGGTCGTCGCCAACAGGTGAAATTCAGACAGAACATGAGGGGTAGTTCGATGACAAACAGGGAGCAGCAGCAGCGAATGGGCAGGAGCGGGGGCCTGGCAGGCCTCATGGTTTCCACCGCCTTCGTCGCGATCTTCGCCGCCACGCCAGCATATGCGCAGGACACGGCGGCTTCGACCACCGAGGAACCCGCGCACGACATCGTCGTCACCGGCTCGCGCATCCGCCGCGACCGTGCCGCCGAGAGCGCACCTCTCGACGTGGTGGATGCCCAGACGATCACCGATCGCGGCTTCACCAGCGCGGCGCAGGCACTGAACCAGCTTACCTCGAACAGCCCGATGCTCAATCAGGCCGACGGCAGCGGCAATGGCAGCGGCTCGGGACAGCAATTCCCCAACCTCTTCGGCCTTGGCGCCGGACGCACGCTGACGCTGGTCAACGGCCGCCGCATGGTGACCAGTTCGTCCGGCCTTGGCGACGCGCAAGTTGACGCCAACATCATTCCGCTGGGCCTGCTCGACCGGGTCGAAGTGGTCCAGGGCGGCGGCGCGGCCGTCTACGGTTCCGACGCCATTGCCGGCGTGGTCAACTACGTCCTCAAGGACAAGTTCGAAGGCATCGAACTCGACGCCCAGAACGGCATCGCCTCGCGCGGCGACTTCCATACCTACAGCCTGCGCGGCACGGCCGGCACCAACTTCGCCGGCGGCCGCGGCAACGTGGCAATCGATGTAAGCTATGCGAAATCGCCAACGCTGATGTTCTCGGCCCGGCCGCTTTCCGCGCTCGGCCGTCTGACCGTCAGCAATCCCGATGATACGGGCCCGAGCGACGGCATTCCGTCGGTCAAGGAACTGTTCGACGCGCACTTCTGGGAATTCAATTCCAACGGCGTGCTGTTCAACACGCCCGCGCCGTTCACGCGCTTTCTCACCCAGTCGAACGGCACGCCGCTGCAATTCGATTCCAGCGGCAACGTCGTTCCCTACAACCCAGGCACCGAGGTCGGCATTCCGTTCTCGAGCGGCGGCGACGGCTATGCCTACCGCGACCTTGCGGGCCTGCGCACCGGGGTAGAGCGGTTCACCGGCAACCTTATCGCGCACTATGACGTGACCGATGCGATCAAGCTGCGCACCGAATTGCTCTATGCGCGCACCGAAGGCACCGAGATCCCGCAGGGCCAGAGCCGCACGATCCTGAACTTCGGCACTTACGCCGGCCCGGTGATCTTCACGATCGACAATCCCTACCTGACGGACCAGGCCAAGGCCGCACTTTCGGCCGCGCGCCCGGCGTTCGCCGCGGGCGCGCCGCTGTTCCTCTCGAAGTACTTCAACGACCTCACGCCCGACAACACGCAGACCTACAAGACGGACACCTATCGCGCCCTGCTCGCTCTCGACGGCGATTTCTCGGCCGGTGAGCGCAATTTCTACTGGAGTGTCTCGGGCAGCTACGCCCGCGTCAACGGCAAGACGCGCGGCTGGAACGTCGACAACACGAAATACGCCAATGCCATCGACTCGGTGCTATCGGGCGGCAAGATCGTCTGCGGCATCAATGCCGACGCCGACACCACCAACGACGATCCCGCCTGCGCACCGATCAACCCCTTCGGCAACGGCAATGTCTCGTCCGCAGCGCGCAACTATGTGAGCGTGCGCACCGGTCAGGACTACACCAACGAACAGACCGACCTGCTCGCCACCATCGGCGGCGACGTGGTTCGCCTGCCGGGCGGAACGGTCAAGTTCAGCCTCGCCTACGAACACCGCGACGAGCAGGTGTCGTACACCCCGCTCGAAGCGAACCAGCTCGGCCTGTTCGAAGGCGGCACCATGGAAGTGGCGCAGAAGGCCGGTTACAACACCGACGAGCTTTCGGGCGAACTTCTGATTCCGCTGGTGGATCAGGCCATGAACGTGCCGATCGTGCGCCTGCTGGAGGCAAGCGCGGCCGGGCGGCTTGTCGACAATTCGATCGCGGGCAAGGAACAGGTCTGGGATCTCGGCCTGCGCTGGCAGCCGGTTGACGGGATTACGCTGCGCGTATCGCGCAGCCGCAATTTCCGCGCGCCGACGCTGGCCATGCTGTTCGCGCCCTCGACAACCGCACTGGGCTCGGTCGGGTTCGACCCTTGCGATGCCGACCGTATCAGCAGCGGGTCCAACCCGTCGGTCCGTCAGGCCAACTGCCTGGCCGCCTTCCAGGCCAACCCGAATTACGGCGTAGAAGCCGACGGCACCAACGCCGGGAAGAGCGCGGCCGAGCGCCTCGCCGCCTTCCAGGACCCGTCGGAGAACTTCGAGCGCGCCACGATCACCACCGGCGGCAATCCGAACTTGCGCAACGAGATCTCGGATACGTTCACTTACGGCGTCGTTCTCCAGCCCGCCTTCGTGCCGGGCCTGACGATCAGTGCCGACCGCATCGAGATCGATCTGAAGGACGGCCTCTCGGCCTTCACCACGGAGGACTTCACCTCCGCCTGCTACGACAACACGACCCCCGACCCGACCGTCTGCAACGCTTTCACGCGTCTTGCCGCTTCGGACGGCGTGAGCCCGGGCGGCACCATCGTCACCGGCACGACGACCACGTTCAATGCGGGCGTCGTCAAGTATCGCGGCGAAGTCTACGCGCTCGACTACACCTTCGCGCCGGGTGACATCGGGACCTTCCACCTCGGCGTGAGCGCAACGCACAATTCGCTGCTGACCACCTCGGTCACCGGCGAGACCTTCACGCGCACCGACAACACGTACGAGAAGCCGACCTGGGAAGGCCGTCTCAACCTCGACTGGAGCCGCGGCAAGGTGCGGGTGAGCTATCAGGCCTATTATCTCGACAAGACCAAAGCCGCATACGACGCGACGATCGAGAACAATCCCAATCCGATGCTCGACAGCAACCTGACCCACTCGATCTCGGCGCAAGTCGACCTCGGCGGCTTCTCGCTGCGTGCCGGTATCGACAACTTCACCGACGAAGGCCCCTCCTACCCGCAGATCGCCTACGGCGACATCCTCGGCCGCCGCTTCTGGATCGGCGCCAAGGTCAAGATGTGATCGAGGCTGCGGCGGTGACGTTTCAACGGCACCGCCGCAGCTCTTCACGTTCCTTCCGAACTTTCCGGTAGATTACAGACCCATGGCCGAAAGCCCCCCCCTGACCACGACCTCTTATGCCGATTGGGTCAGGCGCTCGATCCTCAGGAACAGTTCGTCGCGCGACCTGCTCGTCGGCCTGTTCGAAAGCTCGGTGCCGGAACCGACCGAACTGCTGCGCGAGGTCCTGCTCGAAGGCTTCGGCAAGGGCGTGACCTCGCGCTACACGAGCACATTCGTTCGCGGAAACCCGTACCTCGTGGCCGCGCTGGCGCGGGAATACGGCGTTGGCGAAGGCCAGGTGCTGACGACCACCGGGGCGACGGGCGCGCTGTCGCTGGTCTACCGCGCGCTGCTGGCTCCGGGCGAACGTATCCTGATCGAAAACCCGGGCTTCGATCTGTTCGCCAATCTCGCCCATGCCACCGGTAATGGCGTGGATCGTTTCGAACGGCGCGGCGCGCGGTTCCAGATCGATCCCGTCGAACTTGAGGCGGCGATCGGGCCGAAAACCCGTCTCGTCGTGCTCAGCAACTTGCACAATCCCTCGGGCATGGCGCTCGATGACGAGACCTTCTGCGCGCTGGGAGAAATCGCCAACCGGCGCGGCGTCACCTTCGTCTTCGACGAAGTCTACGGCGGCTATGCCGGGGAAGCCGCGCGTCCGGCGGCCGCGCGCGGAATCTCGTCGCATTTCCTCTCCATCAGCAGCGTGACCAAGCTTTACGGCCTTTCCACCCTGCGCTGCGGCTGGATCGTCGGCGACGAGGCCACGCTCGGCCCGATCCGCGACATGGCGCGCGAAGTCGAATTCGCCATTTCCAACCTGGCGCACGGGATCGCCGCGCTGGTCGTCGAAAACCCGGCGCGGTTCCGCGAGAACACCTTTTCCGTCCTTGGCCGGGCGCGGCCGATCATCGAATCCTACCACGACCACTGGCGCGCGCAGGGCCTTGCCGAGGGCGACCTGCCCGAGCACGGCTGCATTGCGTTTCCCCGCCTTGTTGGCATCCGGGACACGCTGCACTTCTCGGGCTGGCTTTCCGATCGCTGCGGGGTACTGGTGGCTCCGGGCGACTACTTCGGCGCGCCCGGCCATATCCGGCTTGGTTTCGCAATGGAGCCATCGCGGCTGGATTACGGGCTTCAGGCGCTGACCGACAGCCTGCTGACCTACCGCGAAACCCACCGAAATACGGACACACGATGATGCCCACTTCGCCGAAGCCCTCGGGTCGCACCGAAAGCGCGCAAGGACGAGCGATGAAATTCGCCGCGATTGCGCTGCTGGGGGCATTGCAGGGACCTGTCCCGGTACTGGCTCAAGAGCCGGCGCCGGGACAGGTTCCCATCGCATTGAAGATTGCTGCCGAGATCAGTCCCCCTGATCTGGGCCAGCATGTCCGCGTCGAGCTGGGAACTGTCCCTGTCTCAGCCGGCGCGGACACCACGCCCGCCACCGCCGGGTTCCTGTCCTATTCGCAGCCGCCCGCCCGCAAGAGTTCCGCGCGGAAAGCCTCCGGGCACGAACGTCCCGTCATATTCGCCTTCAACGGCGGCCCCGGCGCATCTTCGGCCTATCTGCAAATGGGCCTGCTGGGCCCCGCACTCGCCCATGTTCCGCAGGACCCGGCGGCGCCCGGCCAGACCTCGACCGGAAACATCCCCGGCGCATCTGCCCTCTACGGCCTTGCCGATGTGGTCTTCATCGACCCGCCGGGCACCGGATTTTCCCAGCGTCCCAAGGGCGCGGCCGCCGCGCCGTACAGCACCGTCTCCGGCGATGCCCACGCCGCCGCGGACCTCGTGCGCCAGTGGCTCTATGCCCATGACCGCCAGAAAGCCCCGGTCTACATCCTTGGCGAGAGCTACGGCACGATCCGCGCCGTTGCCATGCTGGACGCGCTGGACGAGATGGGCCTTGGCGGCAACGTGCGCGGCGTCGTCCTGCTCGGGCAGGCGCTCAACATGATCGAGACCTCGCAGAGGCCCGATAACGTGGTGACGTACACGGTCTCGCTGCCCACGCTCGCGGCCATCGCCTGCTACCATGGCAAGCTCAAGGCCCCCTGCACCGCCGAGGCGGTCACGGCAGAGGCGGCCCGTTTCGCCCGCGACGTCTACCTGCCCGCGCTCTATCGGGGCCGCGACCTCCCGCAGGAGGAACGCGCGCGCATTGCCGCGCGGCTGGAGGAATTGACCGGCATTCCCGCCGCCTTCTACCTCGCCAACGACTTGCGCATTTCCAAGGAGCGCTTCCGCGTCGAACTGCTGCGCGGGGAAAGCAAGGTCATGGGCCGCTACGATGCGCGCTACCTTGCGGCGCGTCCGGCGACAGTGACGACGATGATGCCCGGCGATCCCTCGTCGCCGATCTCGGACATCTACGGGAAGGCGATGACCGATTACTTGGCATCGACGCTGAAAGTGCCGGATGCCGCAAGCTACAAGGTGCTCGCCCGCTTCGAGGACGAGTGGCGTTATGGCGGCGCGGATTCGCCTTTCGCGGACTGGCCTTTCATGGCCACGGTGGAACGACACGCGCAGTCAAACACCTGCCTTCGCCTCTTCGTCGGCACCGGCCTCTACGACACCACCACCACGATCGGCGCGGCGGACTATCTCTTCGCGCAGTCCAGCCTGCCCACGGCGCGCTACCGCAACGCGCACTACGTCGGCGGGCACGTTTTCTATTCGGACGATACCAGCCGCGCGCGGTTCCAGGCCGACCTCGTCCAGTTCATCAAGGCGGATCCCTGCACATGAGTGACCATACCAGCAGCCTGCGCAAGGGCATCGGCCTGTGGGGGGTCGTCTCGATGGGTCTCGGCACGGCCGTCGGCGTGTCGATCTTCTCGGCGGTCTCGCCCGCGACCGCGCTCGCAGGGCCGGGGATGCTGCTCTCGGTGCTGATAGCCGCGCTGCCGATGTATCTCATCGCCGTGAGCTATGCCTATCTCGGTTCGGCCGATCCGGTGTCGGGCGCGAGTTTCGTCTGGCCATCGCGCTATCTCAGCCCGACGCTCGGCTTCTTCATCGCCTGGATGCGGATCATCGCCAACATGGGCGCAATGGTCGTCCTGGCACTGGTGCTCGTGCGCTATGTCTCGCTGCTTGTGCCGCTTCCGGTAAAGCCCACGATGTTTGCGGTGCTCGTGCTTGCGCTGCTGGCCAATATCTTCGGCGTTCATGTCGCCGCGCGGGCGCAGACGCTGATGATCGGCGCGCTTATTGTGCTGTTCGGCCTCTTCGCGATCTGGGGCGGGTTCGGCGCGGCCGAACCGGCCCGCCTTGAACCCTTCCTGCCGCACGGCATCCATGGCGCAATCGCCGCCGCGCCGCTGCTGATGGGCCTCTTCTTCGGCATCGAGGCGGCGACCGAGGCCGGTTCGGAAGTGGCCGAAAGCCGGCGCAATATCCCGTTGGGCATTGCCCTTGCCATCGGTTCGGCGACCGTGCTCTACACCGCCGTCGCGTTCGTCGCGCTCGGGGTTCTTGGCCCGGAAGCACTGGCGGGAAGCAAGGCACCGATCCTGGAGACGGCACAGGCTTTCATGGGCCCGCTTGCCGTTCCGGTGATCGTTCTGGCGGCCATCGTCGCCATTGGTACCAGCCTCAATTCGATCTTCACGATGTTCAGCCGCAGCCTCTTTGCCATGGCCGAGGCGGGCGTGCTGCCGCGCGTGCTTTCGCAGGTTCACCCGCGCTGGCACGTGCCGCACATGGCGCTGCTGGCGGTCTTCGCGATCGGCTGCGCAGGCCTGCTGATGCCGATGGAACTGACGTTCCTGTTTCTCGCCGTGAACATCCCCAATCTCGCCAAATATGCGAGCATCTGCTTCTGCGCCCTGCGCGTCGCGCGCGACCGGCCGGACCTTCACGCAAGCGCCAGCTTCCGCCCCGCCCGCCGCCAGATGATGATGCTTGGCGGCACCGGAACCCTCTGCGCGATGGGACTGATCTTCGTCGGGCTTGAGACCGACTGGCGGCCCTATGTCCTGCTTTTGATCTGGGGCATGCTGGGCGCGGTCTGGTACTTCGCCAGGAGGAACGGCAGGGAAGTCTGACTTCCCTGCCGTTCCTCCCGATCAGAACGCAAAGTCCTCGTGCACATCGTCGCCATTGGTCAGCGCCGCCTGCTTGGGCGCTGACGGCGGCACGCTGATTTTCGGCGCGGCGGCAAAGGGCTTCACGCCCACTTCGCTCCAGATCTCCGACGGGAAATAGACCGTCCCGCCCTTCACCACCATGGCCATGCGGTGCAGCGCCGACATGTCCTCCAGCGGGTTGCCGTCCAGCAGCACGAAGTCGGCATACTTGCCCTTCTCGACCGAGCCGTAGGATTGATCGCGGTGCATATAGCGCTCGGGGCCGAGCGTACCGATGCGCAGCACATCGGCAGTCGGGATGCCCGCCTCGGCATAGATCTGCAACTCACGGTGGAGCGAGAGCCCGGTCTGGTCGTCGGTCCCGGGCAAGAGCGTGATCCCCCGGCCATACATGTCGCGCAGCAACGCCTTGATGGTCACGAACGACCCATCATAGGCAGCGGCATCGGCGGGGGAGGCAATCGGCGCAATCCCCTGTCGGCGGTTGCGCTGAACGCCCACGGGCAAGTGATCGAAATAGCCCGCCACCGCCGGGCTGATCGTACCATTGCGGCTCAACATCAGCAGTTCGAGCGTGACCGCCGTGGGATCGAGCGCGATGTGCTTTGCCTGCATGGTATCGAGCGTCGCAGTGACGCGCGGCGAGTTCAGATCCAGCCCCGCGGTGCGGCGCATGGCGGTGAGGCGCAGCGGCGTGCGCGTGTCCTCCTTGGGATCGAGGACCCATCCCAGCATCAGCTGGTTGATATGGGTAACTTCGTCGTAGCCCGCCGCGATCATCGCGTCGGCATTGGTGAAAGCCGGGATATGCCCGGTGACGCCCATGCCCAGCCGCTTCGCCTCGGCGGCGACGGCGGGCACCCATTCGGGATGGAAGCTGTTGTAGATCTTCACCTGCCAGTAGCCGCGCGCGCCGTACCAGCGCACCGCGTCCAGCGCTTCCGCCTCGCTATCGACGATGAACCCATTGCGTGAGGAATAGGGGCTGCGCCCTTCGAGGAACCCGTTGCGCACGATGCGCGGACCGGCAACCTCACCGTCCTCGATGCGGCGCGTGAGGTCGATCAGGAACGCGTTGTCGTTGCCCATGTCGCGCACGCTGGTCACGCCGGAGGCGATGTAGAGCAGCGCGGATTGCAGCGAAACGTGCGCGTGCATGTCGTGGAGGCCGGGGATCACCACCCGGCCGGCGCCCTCCACAGTCACTTCGCCGGGCGAGGCCGGGCTGCCAAGCGGTTCAATCGCAGCGATCCGATCGCCGAAGACCACCACGGAAACCGGATCGCCAAGCTTGCCGCTTGCGGGATCGAATACGCGGACATCGCGGATGCGGATCGGCGCGTCGTAGCTGTGCGCGACGTTCTTCTGGATCGCCGCGAAGCGCTCGGCCGAACGGGTTGCGGCGATGCGGCCCAGTTCGCCCGCATACGTCGCCAGATCCTCGCGCAGCGTGGCGTTCGTCGGCGAATAGGCGGCGACGAGGCGGCCCGCATCGTCGAGCAGGATCGCGCTTGGCGTCAGCCCGATGCCCTTGACGAGATAGGCCTTGTAGGCGGTGCCGCCCAGCGTGACCGGCGCTTCTTCCTCCAGCGAGAGCGCGCCGCCGGGCGCGGCGGGCAGCGCATGGTGGGCATCGGCCAGCAGTGCGCGCGCATAGATGCCGAGCGAGAACGGGCTGCCTTCCTGCGCAACATAGAGCGTGGATGTCTTCGCTTTCAGAGCCCCCTTGCCCGTCGTGTCGGCCCAGGACAGTGCCCCGCCCTTGGCCGTGAAACGCTCGTCGACGGCATTGCCAAAGGTCGACGTGCCGGTCAGCGTCCAGCTAATGGGCACGCCTCCGACCCCCAGCACGATGTCCTCGTGCATGGTCGGTCCGCGACCGTTGCTCTTGACGTCGTGATCGATCGTGACGTGGTTGCCGTCGATCTCGGCATAGACGTGGCCGACGTTCTCGCCATTGTCGATCACGGCGAAGCGCTCGCTCTCGGCATGGAGCGCGGCGGCGGAAAGGGCGAGCGTGGAGCAGGCGAGCCAGCGCAGCGCAGCGGCATTCTTCGAAGGCATCAGGCGTTCCCGGATTGGTGCTTGGCGTAGATGTGGGCGGCGGCGGCAAGGTCCTGCACCGCATGACCGAGCGACTTGTAGAGCGTGATTTGTTCGCCGTTCTCGCGGCCGGCGATACGGCCCAGCAGCACTTCGCCGATCTCGGCGACGATGTGCGCGTCGGTGACCAGTCCCGCCGATCTGGCGCTGAGAAACTCGGCCGCCGCATCGAGCGCGGAAGCCCGGCTGTCGGCAATATAGCGGCTGGCGGCGACGAGTTCGCCATCGATCTCGACCGGCCCCGGGCCGCTCGATCCCACGATATTGATGTGGGTGCCGGGCTTGATCCACTTGCCGAACAGGATCGGCTCGCGCGCGCCGGTCAGCGTGCAGATCACGTCCGCCGCGCCCGCCGCCGCTTCAAGGTCGGCGCCCACTTCGACCGGCAGCCGGCCGCTCCAGCGGTCGACCACGGCTTGCGCCCGCGAGAGGTCGCGCCCCCAGATCAGGATGCGGTCGAAGTCCCGCACCAGCGGCAAGGCTTCCAGGTGCGAATGAACCTGCGCGCCGGTGCCCACCAGCAGAAGGATCCGGGAATCCGCGCGCGCTAGCGCGTCGGTGGCGACGGCTGTGGCGGCAGCCGTGCGGATATGCGTGATCTCCTCGGCATCGGCGACGCAGACCGGCCGCCCTTCCGAGGGTTCGAACATCGTCACGAGCCCGCGATGGCGGCGCACGCCGGGATTGCCCGCTTCGGCGAAGACGCTGATCATCTTGGCGCCGAACATGCCGCTGTCCGATAGCGCGCCGGGCATCTGCGCGAACGTCCGCCCTTCACCCATGTGGATCATCGTGCGCAGCAGCTGCCGCGTCTCTCCGCGCGAGAGCGCCTTCATGGCCTCGCGCACGACCGCGATGCAGGACGGATAGTCCAGCAAGGCCCGCACGTCTTCGGCATCGAAGACTGCCAGTTCGCTCCGTTTCATCTTATCGCCCCGCCCTCGATACCTCATGCGTTCAGCATCAACCTTAGCGCGGCGTTTGGAAATTTCTCACGCTTTGTTGCGTCAGGATGACAGATCATGGCATGATCAAACCAACAGAACACGTCAGGGAGCATAAATTTGCCTGCCGAACTCGACCGGCTCGATCTCAAGATCCTCGATCGCCTGCAGATAGACGCCACTGAATCCTCGAACGAGATTGCCGAACGCGTCGGCCTTTCCCAGTCGCCTTGCTGGCGGCGGATCCAGAGGCTCAAGGAAGATGGCTATGTGCGGGAGACTGTGGCCATCCTCGATCGCGAAAAGTTCGGGGAGAGCATGTTCATTTTCGCGCAGCTCAAGATGTCGCGCCTGTCCGACACCGAACGCGAACGCTTCATCAGCGCGGTCAACGCCACGCCGGAAATCCTGGAAGCCTATACGCTGTTCGGAGAGATGGACGTGATGCTCAAGGTCCTGGCTCCGAACATTGCCTGGTACCAGAACTTTACGTTCCGGACTCTGCTGCGCCTTCCCGGCGTTGAGGATGTGCGCTCCACGGCAACGCTTTCCGAACTCAAGTGGACGCACCGGCTGCCGCTGCCCTCGGCCGCCACCTGATCGTAGAACTCCCCCAGGTGAGGCCCGGCAAAAGTGTTTCGGGTGCATAATTCATGCACGCGGACGCGCACGGCCTGCGACCTTTGCACAAATCCCACCGGCGCAGACTGTTAGCCTTGAACCATGACACGCCCTCGTTCGTTTCGCATCGCCCTTGGCGCCGCCCTGCTGGCTTCCACACCGCTGGCCGCCGCATCCACGCCTGAAACGCCCGATCTGACCGTTACGCTGGCCCCGCTCGCCGATCCGAGCGGCGCGCTGACGCGGATGAACGTCGTCATCCGCTTCGAGGATCCCCTGCACGACGGCGCGCTGGCCGCCATCGCCTTGACGGCCAATACGGTCGAAACCTCGGCCGCAACCATGGAAGGGCTTGTCTTCACCGACGCAAAAGGCGTGATCCCGGTTGCGATGCATGACGCGCAGCAGGACGGTGACAACGTCGAACGCAAGTGGACGCCGCAGCGTCCCGTCGAAGGCCCCGTGACCCTCGCCTATCGCGTCGCCATCGACCCGCATCAGCCCGAACTCGCCAAGCCGCAGTACGAGCTGCGCGCGGCGGACGGCGGAATCTCGGGATCGGGCAAGGCCTTCCTCGTGCTTCCCGCCGACGACAGGCTCCGCAATGTCTCGGTGCATTGGGACCTTTCGCACGCCGGCGCCGCTGCGCGCGGAATCTCCAGTCTGGGCACCGGCGATGCCGTGAGCAGCCATCCCTTGGGATCCGCCGAGCTGGCCGACACCTATTACATGGCCGGGCAGATCGGCTCTTATTCCAAGGGTACTTTCTTTGGCGCCTGGCAAGGCCGCTTCGGCTTCGAGGCACCCGAGTTGATGAGCTGGGCTGCGCGGCTTCAGGGCTTCTACGGCGCCTTCTTCGACCAGCGCCCTGCCAGCTTCGGCGTCTTTGCCCGGACCAACAGGCTCAATCCCGGCAGCGGCATCGGGCTGACCGACAGTTTCGCCTTCACGTTCAGCGATACGACCCCGATCACCGATCTCCAGAGCCTGCTCGCGCACGAGATGGTCCATGCCTGGATCAATTCGCTGAGCGGTTCGATGGATGCTCCGGGCGGGCTCAACCTCTCGTGGTTCGGCGAAGGGCTTGCCGTTCACTACCAGCGCTTGCTGCCCTGGCGCGCCGGGCTGATCTCGCAGCAGGCTTTCCTGGACGACCTCAATTCGACCGCTGCGCGCTATTACACGAATGCGCTTATCGCCATGCCCAATGACCGGATCGCGGACGGGTTCTGGAAGGATACGCGTATCCGCGTGCTGCCCTATGACCGGGGCTCGCTCTATTTCGCGAAGGTCGACGCGGATATTCGCCATGCCTCGCAGGGGAAGCGCTCGCTCGACGATGTCGTGCGCAAGATGCTCGCCGAGCGGCGCGCCGGAAAGCCGATGGACCTTGCGCTCTGGAAGCGGCTTCTGGGCGAGGAACTGGGCGCGCAAGGACTGGCCGATTTCGACCGAATGCTCGCAGGTGAAACCGTGCTTCCCCCGTCCGATGCCTTCGGGCCGGGCTTCGAGCGAGTGGTCAAGCCGCTGCAGCGGTTCGACCTTGGCTTCGATCCACTCGTGCTGGTGTCACCCGACCGCGTGGTCAAAGGCCTTGAACCCGGCTCCGCCGCCGCACAGGCGGGCCTGCAAAACGGCGACCGGATCCTCAACCGCTTTCCGCAGGACGCCCTTCAGGGGAAACAGGATGCCACCCTTACCCTTCAGGTCGAACGCGAAGGCCGTCGTTTCAGCCTGACATACCGTCCGCGCGGCGAAACGGTCCCGGCTTATCAATGGCAAGCGCGGACGCAGCCAGCCGGGCCGGCCGAGTGATAGACGGCCGCCGGATACCTCAGGCCACTTGTCCCCGTGCCAGCGCAGCAAGGACCTGCGCCGGCACGGTATAGACGGCGTGGCGCTGGGCGCCGCGATTGTGATGGTCGACGCGGAAGCCCTGATAGTGGCGGGTCACGAGACCGGCCTTCACAAGTTCGGAAACCGCGCGGCTGACGGCGGTCATGCCCGAGACGCGCACGCGGTCGGCAACTTCCATGTCGACGAGTTGCTGAGCCTGCGCCGCATCCGGGGGCAGCAGGCCGCGCTCGGCCATGTCGCGCCGCACGGCCTCGACAGTTGCCTTGCGGTAATGGTGGCGCGCGGCACTCGGCGCGATGGCGGCCGACAACCATTCGCGGATCGGCACCAGCTGTTCGCCGTCGCGCACGAGCGGCCCGGCCGCTCCGCCCCGGCCAGCGACGCGGGCGATGAGGTCCAGCACCATGAAGGTATAGCGCGGCCGCGCCGAGTGAACGGCGATCGTGCGCATGATCCCCGGCATGTCGAGCCCGCGTTCAGGGGCGGGCGGGCGGCTGAGCGGGAGTTCCAACATGGAACGAATCAAGCACAAGTGCGAATCCGTGGGAATCCACAATCTGCATGAGAGCGCGAATTTCCGTCACTTTTTCCATCTGTGTCACTTTACCCAAAGCCTCTGGTAAAGTGACATGGGTGGCAATCACCACTTCTGGAACTTCGGATCCGGATGAAATTCAGGCTGCGAGACCGCCTGCATCCTCGCTGTCGAGATCAGCGCCATGTGCGCGCAGGACTTCGACGACGCGCGCCATCGCCATGGCCAGCGGCTCCGTCTCGCCCATCAGCGCGAAGCTCCCGCCAAGCGCGAAACTGCAATGACCGTGGACCGTCGCCACCAGCGAGCGCGAAAGGCGGGCCGCCTCTCCGTGCTGCACTTCCGGCAGGACAATGGCGACTTCGCGCTCGACGATAGCCATCAGCCCACTGCGCCGCCGCGCCAGATCCTCGGGCATGACCATCGTCTCGGGCAGGCGGTGCTCGTAGATCGCCGACCAGAGATTACGGCGCTGCGAGGCGAAATCGAAATAGCCTTCGACCAGCGCGCGAATGCGCTCGCTCCCCTGCGCGGCCGCGAGCCGCTCCTCCAGCCACTGCGCCCAGAGGATGAACGTGCGCGTATTGATCTCCAGCACCAGCGCATCGACGCTGCCGAAGACGTGCATCACCGTGCCCACCGAATAACCGATGCGCTTGGCCACCTCGCGCGCGGAGAAGCGGGCAAAGCCGACTTCCTCCATCAACTGCTGCGCCGCATCGAGGATCAGCGCTTCCAGTTCGTCGCGGGTGTGGTCCGATCGTCTGCCCATGGCGGCGATATACCGCGCCAATTTAACAGCGTCTAATTGTTAAATCACGTCAGGTGTTCGCGGCCCCGTTCGCCATGATATGCGCCCCCGAAACCCAGCTTGCCTGAGGGCTGGCAAGGAACGCCACCACGTCTGCGATCTCGCCCGCCGTACCGATCCGGCCGAAGGGAGAGGCCTTCTCGAAGAAGGCGCGCGTGGCCTCGGGCGCCTTGTCCATCATGCCCGGCGCGGTGGCGCCGGGGATCACAGTGTTCACCGTCACGCCCTTGCGGCCGAGTTCCTTTGCCCAGCTTTCGGTCAGACTCTTGATCGCGACCTTGGTGGCCGAATAGACGCCTGATCCCGCCATGGGAAACTCACCGAGACTGGAGGAGAGATTGACGATACGGCCGCCCTCGCCCAGCCGCCGCGCCGCTTCCGAGGCGACGTAGAGCGGCCCGCGCAGATTGACGCCCAGCATCCATTCAAGCTGTTCGTCATCGAGATCCGCCAGCGAACCGCCGCCGCTCACGCCCGCGCTGTTGACCACCACGTCGAGCCGTCCGAACCCCTCATCGATCGCCGCGAACAGCGCCCGCACCTCATCGCGCCGCGCAATGTCGGCGCGGACAGTCATGGCCTCGCTGCCGGCATCGCGGATCATCTTTGCAGTCTCCAGTGCGCCCTGCTCGCTGCCGCTATAATGGACGACCAGCCGGGCGCCGTCCTGTGCCAGCCGCAGCGCGATGGCGCGGCCGATGCCGCGTCCCGCTCCCGTGACCAGCGCAACTTTGCCGGCCAGAACGCCCTCACCCATCATTCACTCCCTATCATTCACCGTTCACATCGGTTCGCCAAAGCCCCGCCGCCGCGCAATCGGCCATCACGCGGCACAACAAGCCCTCGACCATGATCGAGGCATGGGTGAGCACATGCGAGGGGTTGCGGGCGAGCGTCAGCGTCCGGCGCAAGGGCGGATCGCCGATGGACGCGGTGCTGATCCGGCCCTTCTCTCTCGCGCCCGCCGCAGCACAAAGCGGCAGGACGGTCAGCGCCGCCGCGTGCTCCACCAGCGAGATCGTCGTATCAAGAGAGTCGATCTCATGCGCGATCTGCAATGTCAGACCCAGCCGCGCCGCGTCGCGATCGAGCAATTGCCGCAAGCCATGCTGCGGCCCGGGCAGTACCAGTGGCTCGGCGGCCAGTGCAGCAATTTCGACTTTCGCATCGGCCGCAAAACGGCCGGATGGCCCCGCCAGAACCAGTTCCTCGCTCGCCAAAGTGCGGGTGGCGAGGTGGCGCAGCGGATGGACCTCGTAGAGAACGCCCAGGTCGACCTTCTCCGTTTCCAGCCAGCCGCGCGCCGCGCCGGAATAGGCCTCCACCAGCCGCAGCCGAACCGAGGGCGCCTGTCGCGCCAGTTCCTCAACGAGGCGCGCACCCACCACGCGCATCAGCGAGGGCGGCATCGCCAGAACCACCTGGCCGCGCGCATCGGCGCGCAAATGGCGGGCATCGGCAACAGCCTGCTCGGTCGCATGGAGGATCTGTCGCGCGCGTTCGCGAAAGACATGACCCGCCTCGGTCAGCGTCACTCCGCGCGCGGTGCGCTCGAACAGGGAAAAGCCGATCTCATCCTCCAGCCGCAGAAGCTGCTGGCTGAGCGAGGGCTGCGCAATGCCCAGCGATTCCGCGGCGCGGCTGATCGATGCGCTTTCCGCGATCTTGAGGAAGGCCTTGAGGTGTGCGGTGTCCATGAACGCGGATGCTATTCCGCCGCGAGGCCGAGCGCTACACCGTCCGGAGCAGGTCGCATGTCCACCACCCAGCGCACCGATCGGCGCATCGGCTCGATCCCGTCGTGCGGCGAGCCGGGCGGCATGTGGTGCGAATTGGCATAGACCGTCATCGGATCGCCGCCCGACAGCGAAACCAGCCGCTGCACGCCCGCCAAGGCGAACAGATCCAGCAGGCGCGAACGGATGGTCTCGGGGTAAATGCCGACGGTCTGGGTAGTATCGTCGCACCACTTGAGCACGTCCGTAAGGTCGTCGACCGGCACGAAGTTGACCACGCGATTGGAGAGCTTGTCGTAGAATTCGACGCGGTCGTTGAACTTCGAAACGACGAAGCCGCCTTTCAGCGTGTCGCCCTCCACGTGGTAGAAATCGTCCTCCAGCGCGGCGGCCGCCAATTCGGCTTCCAGTTCGCGGTTCGGCACCGTGAACGGCACCGAAAGCAGCGGCGGCAGCCGGTCATAGGCCGCGACCATGCGGCGGCCGAGATCGATCACCCTCTCCAGCGACGCCTCATCGCAATCGCTTTCGACATAGACGATGCGCGTATTGGCGCATGCGGTTTGGTTGTAGAACCCCGCCAAAGTCGCCAGCCCCACCGCCGCCTCGTCCATCGCGGCATCGCTCTGGAACGTCTCGCGGCCCACCATCGACATCGAATATTTCGGATTGAGCGCGGTCAGGTCGATGCCGGGCTGGAGAAACTTCTGGATGTGGCGCACCGAACTCATCCCGCCCCAGGCGGTGATCTTGTCGATACGGCTGGTGCGCACGATCTGCGAGTCCATGAATTCGTCTCCGCCCTTCCAGTAGGCGACGGCGATATGCTTCGTCACCGGATGATCGGGCGCCAGACCGATCAGCGTGCGGGCGATGGCATTGGCCGTGAGCGGATCGTTGGACGGCGACTTGATGAGAATGTCGGACTTGGTGAGCCCCGCGCGCGCCACCGTCATCGCTGCCACCACCGGCACGTTTCCCGCCGTGATGTGCAATTGCCGCGTGCCCACCGCGCGGATGCTGACATTGGCATAGTCGCCCTGCCCCGGCACCCAGCCGTCGAGATGATCGAGCCCGATGGTCTTGTCCGCGAGCCCCGTCATCATCGCCGCATCGAACATCGCAGGCAGCGCATCATAAACGCCGCGCAGGATCGGTTCGGCCAGCCCGCCTGCTTTCAGGGCGAGGGCAAAACTCTGCTGGAGCAGTTCGTTGTCCTCCAGCCGCAGGCGCTTGCCCAGTTCTGCCAAGAGGTCGATGATCTCACGGATCGGCGTATCGTGCAGGTCGCGCAGCCGCGCCGTATCGCCAAGCACAAGGTCGTGGATGTGCCTATGCGGATCGGCCTGCCGGAAATCCGCGCCTCCCCGCCCTTTGAACAGCACCGCGTCCTCGCCCGGCATGATGACCCGGCCCCGCGCGATGATCGGGATGTCGAGAGCGTCAGCCATGAACGGTTCCATCACGCCTCTCCCGCCACGAATTCCATGAACTCGTTGTAGGCCGCCTGCGATCCGGCGCAGGTGATCTTGTCATCCCCGCCCTCGTTCTCGGCAAAGCGGCGGATCGTCTTGGCGGCGCGCGGACCGCCCCAACCGCAGGGGCAGTCCTCCTCCCAATGGATCGTCACTTCATCGCCCGACGTGAAGCCGCCCCAATAGGACGTGGGGATCGGGTCGACGAGCGCGAGCCGGCCCTTCTGGACACCTTCGCGTGGCAGCGCGCGCCCTTCGCCGTCCATCAGCAAGGGCACGGTGTATGGCAGGAAGTGGAAGTATCCGTGCGAACACATCGGCGCATTGCCGATGCATTCGGAAAAGCCGTACTGGTTGCCCAGCCGCGCGACCCCGAAGAAGGCCTTCACCTGTTCTTCCCAGTCAGCGGGGGCATCCTTGTACCCCTTCATGCCGCCGCCGCCCTCGACGATGGAGCCCGCTGCGAACTGACAGGTCATCCCCTTGTCGAGGCCGGCGCGGGCCACGCGGTAGAGGTCCGCGAAGGTGCCGCCGATCTTCACGCGCTGGCCCCGGAAGTCGTGGATCAGCTTGCCGAACCACGACTCCATGTCCGCCTCGCGCGTGCGGCCCTGCCGCATCATCGCCTCGCGCTGATCGAGCAATGCCGGATCGAGGCCGAGGCTCATCACCTCGCCCCGGTCTTCGGCGGCCTGCAGGCGTCCGGAAAGCGCCATCAGGTCGGCCGGGATGTGGGTGTCGTAAAGCGTGTGGTAGTTGGCCTCGCCGCCCGCCATCTCGACATTGAACAGGCTCATCATCTTGAGCATCGTCTGATAGCCGCCGCGATAGCCGGGAAAGAAGGTCGGCAGCTTGGTGGTCCAGGGATCGACGCCGCTCGACGCACGGTTGACGTTGAAGAAGTGGAATTTCCACGGGCCAAGCTCGTCATAGGAACGCGGCACGAAAGAGAGCTTGCCGGTCGTCCCGCTCGAATAGGTCACCAGCATGCCATAGGCTTCGAGGCGGGCGAGCCACTGCTCGATGGTGGTCACGCCCGTAAGATCGACGCGGGTGAGGTCATGCGCGGTCAGCTTGTCCAGCCAGCCGGTGAGTTTTGCAAAATCGCGGTTCTCGATGATCTGGATCGGATAGTTCTTGAGCACGCGGTGATCGAAGCAGACCGGCAGGATATCCTCGATCCGATCGATCGCCTCCACGCCCTGCCGGTCCGCGAGCTTCTTCAGGGCCGGGATCCGATTGCGCAATTTTGCAAAATTGATCCGCACGGCTTCCAGTTGCAGCTTCTCGCGCTCCTCGCGCGGGATCGCATAGAGGTCCTCGAAACGGCGATAGGTCCAGGAGGCCGGATTGTCCGGCAGCAGGCTGATCGACATTGGCAAATCCTCTTCCGGTTTTTCTTTGCCCGCAGCTTATGCAAGCCTCTTGCGCGCCGGAACCTGCCGAACCTTTCTGGCAGCCAGAGGATTTTCGAATGGCTGGGCGACATTATCCCACAAATTGACGAAATGTAGAAATTGTGGGATAAACGGGGATGGCCCGCGTCCGCCCCTTCTCCGATGAGCAGTCCCGCCTGCTGGTCAACTTGCGCCAGCGCTACGAGACTTGGATCGAGGCGGAGCGCGACCTTGCCGCCCTGCCCTACGACCTGCGGCGCAAGACGGTGAACGGCCACGAATACCTTTACCGCATCTTCGACCGAGGCGGCAACGGCAAGAGCCTCGGGCCGATGACGCCGGAACGGGAAGCGCAGTTTACAGACTATCACGAAGCAAAAGCGGCGCTGAAAGAGCGTGTGCGCGCGCTGCGCCCGGGCCTTGCCGAAGCGGCGGCGCTCTACCGCGCGCTGCGGCTGCCGCTGCTGTCCTCCGACGCCGGGCCGATCCTGCGCGAATGTGACCGGCGCGACCTGCTGGGTTCGCACCTGCTGGTCGTCGGCACCAATGCGATTGCCGCCTACATGATCGAGGCCAATGGCCGTATCGATCTGCCCGACGAGACCGAGGACTTCGACCTCGCATGGATCGCGCTGGAAGCCGAGGAGCACGAGCGGCGCGTGTGGGACATGCTGAAAGCGGTCGATTCCACGTTCACCGTTAATGCCGAGCGCGATTTTCAGGCGCGCAATGCCAAGGCCTACGAAGTGGAACTGCTGGTGGCCCCGTCGCGCGCGGCGACATTGGGCGGGCGCGATCAGCCGCGCCCGGTGCCGCTGCCCGAGCAAGAATGGCTGCTGCTGGGGCGCCCGGTGGATCAGGTGATCGGTTGCCGCGACGGCTCGCCGGCACGTATCGTTGCGCCCGATCCGCGCTGGTTTGCGCTCCACAAGCTCTGGATGGCGGCGCAGGCCAAGCGCAATCCGCTCAAGCGGCCGAAGGACCGCGTGCAGGGCCTTGCCCTGCTCGACGCGGTGGCGGAAGCGATGCCGCACTATCCGCTGGACGAGGCCTTCGTTGCCGCGCTTCCGGGCGAACTGGCGCCGTTCTTCGAAGAATGGCGGGGCCTCTCGCAAGCTGCCCCGCCGGACTGGTAAGGTCTCAGATGCTGGCCGAATAGATCGGCCGGCCGGGAACCGGCATCTCGGTGCGATAGACCGTCCCGGTGCTCGATTCGGTGAAATAGAGCCAGCGGTTGTCCGGGCCGCCATAGGCCGCGTTGGTGGTGTGGCGGCCTTCGGGCACGTCGATCCGCAGCATCGGCTCGCCCCGGTTGCTGAACAGCCAGACCGCGCCGAAGCCGACGTGGCACACGACCAGATTGTCATCCTCGTCGATGGTCAGGCCGTCCGGACCCGAGCCGCCGGACATCTGGATATAGGTCCCCACCTTGCTCACGACCTCGCCGTCTTCGACAAGCGGGCAGCGCCAGACCGCATTGGCGCGGGTGACGGCCAGGAACAGCGCGGTCTCCGCCTTGTTAAGCACGAGGCCGTTGGGACTGGGGATGCCGCTCAGCAGCAGTTCGAGCCGGTCCGTTCCGGCGCGCACGCGAAACAGGCGGCCATTGGGATTCTGCCAGCCCGACTGGCCCTGATCGGTGAAGTAGATATCGCCGTTGCTGGCGATCGTGAGATCGTTGCAGCCGAGGAACGGCTCCAGCAGATAGCGGTCGAACCACGTCTCCACTTTGCCGGTGGCAGGATCGCAGATCACCATGCCCTTGTGGTGGTCCGCCACCAGCAGGCGCCCGTCCGCCAGGAACTTCATGCCGTTGGGCTGGCCGTCGTACTCGAAGCCCAGTTCGCAAGTGCCGTCGGGCGAGATGCGGAACAGGCGGCCCCAGGGGATGTCCGTCACCCACAGGTTGCCCTCGGCGTCGAACACCGGACCTTCGAGGAATACCGGGGCCGGCGCGCCGTGCAGCTGCACCCGCGCCCATTCGGTGCTTTCGCCGAAACGGCGGAACTTGTCGGGAATGCGGCAGAACAATTCCGCCATGACGGCGGGCGGTGCAGCGAACATCTCTCTCTCCTGTTTCGGGGCATCGCTCCCACGGCATTGCGCCGATGGGCACGCCTCCTGCTTGGCGAAAGACCTATTGCCCATTGACCGTTCTGAAAAGAGGCTTCACCAAGCCATCAGACAAAAAAGTATACATAACTGGCTTGGAGAGGCGAAAACCCCATGAGTTCCCGTGAACTCGTATGCATTATCGATCCGATTCATCCGCTCGGCGTCGAACGGATGGAGCAGGCGCACGATATCATCGCTCCGGCGAACTGGCGGGAGGACCCGCGCCTTGCCGAAACCAGTGTGATCGTCATCCGCACCAGCCCGCTGGGGCCCGAGGTTTTCGGCGCGATGCCGCGCCTGAAAGCCATCGTGAAACACGGGGCCGGGGTGGACAATATCGACATTGCCGCTGCCACCGCGCGCGGGGTCATGGTGGCCAATACGCCGGGCGGCAACAATTCCACCGCCGTGGCCGAAGGAGCCGTCTCGATGATGCTGGCGCTGCTGCGCCGGACTCGCGAGATGGATACACTTGTGCGCGATGGCCGCTGGGACGAACGCTGGGCCGTCCGCCTTGGCGACCTGACCGGCGCGCGCGTCGGCCTGATCGGCTTCGGCCGCATCGCCCGCTGCGTGGCGCAGATCTGCGGTGCCGGTTTCGGCGCGGAAGTGGCCGCTTTCGATCCCGTGGTTCCCGATGAGGACATCCGCGCTGCCGGGGTGGAACCGCTACCGCTGGCGGAAATCCTGCGGCGCGACGTGATCTCGATCCACACTCCGCTGACCGAAGGCACGCGCAACCTGATCGATACGGTGGAACTGGGCCTGATGTCCCCCCACGCGATCCTAGTGAACTGTTCGCGCGGCGGCATCGTCAATGAGGCCGCGCTCGCCGACGCGCTGAGAGCGGGCCAGATCGCCGGCGCCGGAATTGACGTGTTCGAGGCCGAGCCCCCCGCCCCCGACAATCCGCTGTTCGCCCTGCCCAATTGCCTGCTCTCACCCCATGTCGCCGGCGTTACCGAGGCCGGAATGCGCGACATGGCGCTCAATGTTGCCCGCGTGGTGGCGCTCGTGAGCCGTGGTGAGCGGCCGGAAACCCTGCTCAATCCGGAGATTTTCGCATGACTGCCCCACTCAAGTCCGTGATCTATCGCAGCATTCCCAGGCCCGATCCCGCGCTGGTCGCCCGCGCCGCGAAGTTCGGTGTGGCCGACCTGCACGAAGGCCTTGGCGAGATCGCCGGGCGCATGGGCCTGATGAGCCCCGCCATGGTCCCCATCGCCCCCGGCCAGAAGCTCTGCGGCCCGGCCGTCACCGCGTGGAACTTCCCCGGCGACAACCTTGCCATCCATGCCGCGCTCTGGGTTGCCGAGGCCGGAGACGTGCTGGTCCTGACCAATGGCGGCGGGCACCAAGGTGCACTTTGGGGTGACGTTGCCTGCACCTACGCGAAACAGAAGGGCCTTGCCGGCACCGTCGTCCACGGCGCCATGCGCGATGTCGATGCGATCCGCGAGCTTGGCTACCCGGTCTGGTCCACCGCCGTCTCCGTCGAGCATCCCAAGAAACGCGGACCGGCCGCCGTCAACGTGCCGATCGTCGCCGACGGCGTTCAGGTCGAGCCCGGCGATCTCATCGTCGGCGATTCCGACGGCGTGCTGGTGATCCCGCGCGCACTCATCGAACAGACCGTCACCAAGGCCGAGACCCGCGCCGCCGCCGAAGTCGAATTCCGCCGCCGCATCGGCGAAGGCGAAGTGCTGTTCGAGATCCTCGGCATGGACAAGATCATTGCCGACCTCGGCATCGAAATCCACGACGGCGCCTTCAACGACGCCGCGTCTTAAGAACGTAAAAGCTGCACCTGGGGAGGGGACCGCAAGGCGGTCCAGCAGGGGCGACCGGGCCGACAGTTCCGCCCATTGGCCCGGTCGCATCCTGAAAACAGGCCGGAAACAAAAAGACTGCATGCGCCGGGCTGAAATCCGCGCATCGCGAAGGAAGCAGGAGAGAGACAATGGCAGGCAAGCAGATGCATCTGGTCAGCTTCCAGATCCATTCACCGATCAATCACACCGTGCTCAGCTGGGCCGCGCCCGGCGACAACCGGCTGGACGCGATGGCCGATCTCAAGGCGTGGCAGGACCTCGTCCGCACGCTGGAGCGCGGCAAGTTCGACGGCCTGTTCTTCGCCGATACGCCCGGCGTGTTCGACCGCTATCGCGACAGCCATGAAGACGCGGTGAAGTACGGCATCTGCTGGCCCAACCACGATCCGGTCGTGCTGCTTTCCGCGCTTGCTGCCGTGACCGAGAACCTGGGCCTTGCCACCACGATGTCGACCAGTTCCTACCGCCCGTGGTCGATCGTGCGCCAGCTTTCCACGCTGGACTACCTGTCCGGCGGCCGCATCGGCTGGAACATCGTCACCGGCCACTTGCGCGGCGAGCACCGCGCGCTCGGCCACCAGCAGCTCGATCACGACCGCCGCTACGACGCCGCCGACGAATACATGGAGATCTGCTACCGCCTGTGGGATTCGATCGGGGAAGGCGCCGTCCTCGCCGACCGGGAAGCCGGGATCTACGCCGACCCTTCCAAGGTGAAGTTCGTCGATTTCGACGGCGAGTTCCACAAGTGCCAGACGGTCGGCCCGGTGCTGCCTTCGCCGCAGAAGCGCCCGGTGCTGTTCCAGGCGGGCACGTCGGGGCGCGGCCTGCGCTTCGGCCTTGAGCATGGCGACGTGGTCTTCGCAATCCAGCCCAACCTGCCCGGCATGCAGCGCTACATGAACCAGTTGCAGGAAGCCGCGACCGGCCTCGGCCGCAAGGCGCCCGGTGTGCTGTTCGGCGTGCAGCCGATCCTTGGCGGGACCGAGGAGGAAGCGCAGCGCCACCTTGACGATCTGGTCGAGCGCCTGCCGCTCGACGGCTGCCTTGCCCGGCTTTCGGGCACGATGGGCGTCGATTTCTCCGGCATCGAACTCGATCAGCCGATGCAGGAACAGGCGACGCAGGCCTCGCAGGGGCTGATGAAGGCCTTCACCTCGGTACTGGGCGACCGCCCCTTCACCTTGCGCGAAGTGGCGATCAAGTGGGGCCTTTCGGTCGGCATGCCGCAGATCGTCGGCACGCCCGAGCAAGTGGCCGACAAGCTGGAGCAGATCTGGCGCGAAACCGGCTGCCATGGCTACAACCTGACGCCCACGGTCATGGCGTCTTCCGTCACCAACTTCGTCGATGAAGTCGTGCCGATCCTGCAAAAGCGCGGCGTCTTCCGCACCGAATACGAAGGCACGACGTTCGCCGCCAACCTCGGCCTGACCTGATGGCCATAGCGAAGAAGGCCCACAACATCGCTCAGCTGCGCGCCCTTGCCCGGCGCCGGCTGCCGCGCGCGATCTGGGAGTTCATGGAGCGCGGAACCGAGGACGACCTGCTGATCGGCCGCAATGTCTCGGCCCTGCAATCGCTGCACCTCACGCCGCGCACTTTGCGCGATGTGTCCGCGCGCTCGGCCGAAACTGTGCTGTTCGGGCGCCGCCAGCCCCTGCCGCTGGTGATTGCGCCGACCGGCATTGCCGACCTCATGTGGCACCGGGGCGAGCGCGCCATCGCCAGCGCCGCTGCCGCGGCGGGCATTCCCTTCACCCAGACCACCAGTTCGACCACCAGCTTTGCGGATATCGCCAAGGTCGCCGGTGCCGGCCACTGGATGCAGATGTACTTGTGGGAACGGCGCGAGCTTTCGTGGCAAGTGGTGGAAGCTGCCGGGAAGCACGGCGCCGACGTGCTGGTGCTGACCGTGGATACCCCGGTCTGGCCGCTGCGCGAATTCAACCGCCGCGCCGGAATGTCCAACCCCGTCCGGCCCAACGCCCGCCTCGTCAGCGATTTCCTGCGCCGCCCAGGCTGGCTCGCCTCGGTCATGGGGCGTTATATGCTGGAAGGCGGACTGCCGCAGTTCGCCAACTATCCCGCCGAAGTCGGCGGCCGCATCACCGGCAAAGTCGCGCGCGTCACCAATTCGGCCTCAGTGGACTGGAAGGACGTGGATGAACTGCGCCGCCGCTGGCCGGGCAAGCTGGTGGTCAAGGGCCTGCTCCATCCGGACGACGCGCGCCGCGCGGTCGAGCACGGGGTGGACGGCATTGCCGTATCCAATCACGGGGGGCGCAACTTCGATTCCTCGCCGCCCGCCATCGATGCCCTGCCAGCTATCGTCGACGCCGTGGGCGGCCGCGCCACCGTGCTATTCGACAGCGGCGTGCGGCGCGGGGCCGATGTCATCAAGGCCATCACGCTTGGCGCTGACGCGGTGATGATCGGCCGCGCCACGCTCTACGGCTGCGCCGCCGCAGGACAGGCCGGGGCGGCCCATGCGCTGGCCTTGCTCGCGAACGAGATCGACGTGGCGATGGCCATGTTGGGGATCACCCGGCTCGATGAACTGGACAGAAGCTTCCTTGGTTCGGGCAGGAGCGCTATGCAGCCGTCAGCGGCCTTCGAAGGAACCTGATGACGTTACCTGCTTCCAGTTCAAATTTGGCCAGCTCGGGAGCGGCCAGCCAGCGCATCGCCGACATCCTTGCCGAGCGTATTCTCGCGGGCGAGATCGCCCCCGGCGCGCGCATCAAGCAGGACGAACTGGCCGCCGAACTGGAAACGAGCCGCATCCCGGTGCGCGATGCTCTGCGCATGCTGGAAGCGCGCGGCCTTGTCGTCATGCGCCCGAATACCGGCGCGCGCGTCGCCAGCCTGTCCTTGCGCGACCTTGAGGTATCCTACGAGATCCGCGAGCGGATCGAGCCGCTGCTGCTCGCCGAAAGCATGCCGCACCTCACCGAAGGTGATTTCGCCGATCTCAAGCGGGTGATGGAGCGCAACGAACAAGTCACCGACATCGACGAGGCCATTGCGCTGGGCCGCGAGTTTCACTGGATCACCTATCGGCGGCACGAGACCCCCCTTCTCGCGCAGATCGTCGAGCGCGTCTGGGACACCACGCAGAGCTATCGCCGCGCTTACCTGAAGCTTGCCTTCGCCAGCGGCAGCCGCACGCATGACGTGGAGCACCAGTTGCTTTACGATGCCGTGATCCGGGGCGAGGTTGAAACCGCACAGGCTGCGCTCGTCCTCCATATCCGCCGCACCCGCATCGGCCTGCAACGCCACGCCCACCGCTTCCAGTCGGTGCAGACGGCGGCGGACGAAAGCTGACAACCGGCGCCTGAACGATTGGAGTCTGATCGGGCGGCAGCGTCCGGTCGTCCAGCATCCGCACCAGTTCGCCCGCCTCGATGTGCGGCCGCGCGCTTTCTTCCTCAACAATTGCCCGCCGGCACCGTGCGCCGCTTCAACGAAGCCGATGCTGACGACGCCGTCGCGGATCACCAACGACGCAGATATGGCCTGCGAAACGACTTGCTGGGGCGGGATCGCAAACGCCAGCCGGACGCCGCCGCACGGTGCGAACCCCTCACTCCCTTCGTGGGCCTCAAGCAGTCGGCCATCGGGCGTAAGTTGGGGGCTTTCGGCCTTGAGGCGGTTCGGTATCCACGCACAACGCCGGCTCGAATCGCCGCCCTGAATCGCCTCCGATGATTCGCCGGCAAACAAATGAACGGCAGCCAAACAAGCTTGCTGCCCGTTTGGAAAAAAGGGCTCCAGACAGGCCCGCCCCCAAGATATTGCGTCTCAAAGGGGGTGGGTGGCACTACAAACAGGAATATAGGCCATCCCATTGCCGAAATGAATGAAATTGCCTATCCTGCCCGCAAAAGTGCTTCAATGGAGTGCCGCGTGGCCGAATCGAATGCCGTCATTTCCCAGATTGGCGATCTTGCCGAGGCGGGAGAGAAGATGATCGAGCGCTTGCGGCGCAAGGCGTTTCTGCCGGAAAGCCGCAAGGGACTCAATGTCCGCACCGGAATCGCCGAAGCGGCGCAGCTGCTTGGCTGCTCCACCAACCGTATCCGCATGGCAGAGGACGACGGCCGCCTGCCCCCTCCCCCCGCCGGGGAAAACGGGCGCCGGCTCGGCTACTCGATCGAGGACATGCTGCACATGCGCGAAGTGCTCGGCGCCTCGCCGGCCCGCGCGCCGCTTGACGTTCCGGCGATGATCGCCGTGCAGAATTTCAAGGGCGGCGTCGGCAAATCCACCGTCACCACCCATCTTGCGCACTATTTCGCGGTGCACGGCTACAAGGTGCTGGTGGTCGACTGCGACAGCCAGGCAACCACGACCACGCTGTTCGGCTTCAACCCGCACTTCAACATCACGCGGGAAGAGACGCTCTACCCCTATCTCTCGATCGACCCGACCCAGGCCGACTTGCTCTATGCGGTCAAGCGCACGCCCTGGCCCAATGTCGACCTGATCCCCTCGAACCTTGAACTGTTCGACGTCGAGTACGAACTCGCCGCTGCCGGTTCCGACGGGCAATCGGTACTGGCCGCGCGCTTCCGCAAGCTGAAGCAAGGACTTACGGATCTTTCGCGCCATTACGACGTGGTGATTCTCGATCCGCCGCCGGCGCTCGGCACGATCAGCCTTGCCGTGATGCAGGCGGCCAATGCCCTGCTGGTGCCGCTTGCCGCCACCACGCCGGACTTCTGCTCGACCGTGCAGTTCCTTTCGATGATGGACCAGGTGCTCGACCAGCTGACCGGTGTCGGCATCGAGGTCGACTATTCGTTCGTTCGCCTGATCTGCTCGAAGTTCGACGGCAACGATCCCAGCCACGAGATGGTCCGCACGATCATGGAGCAGACTTTCGGCCCTGCCCTGCTCCCGGTCCCGATCCTCGAAAGCGCCGAGATCAGCCATGCCGCCATGCGCATGATGACCGTCTACGAACTGGAAAAGCCGATCGGCACCGCGCGTACGCACAAGCGCTCGCGCGCCAATCTCGACGAGGCGCTGGGCCAGATCGAACAGCTCGTTCGCGCCGGCTGGGGCCGCAGCCAGAAAGTGGACGAGGAGCTGCTGGTCAATGGCTGACCATGCCCTTCCGGACCGCGACGGCATCGCTCTTTCGGGAACGCCGTCGAGGTTCGGCGTTTTCCATTTGTTCTTTTTAAATTCCGATACCCCTGCCCTCTCAGAGCGTCCTTCGAGGTAAGCCCATGGCCCGCAAGCAATCCGACTATCTCGCCGCGCTGCTCTCCGACGAAGAGATCGAACCGACCGCGTCGGCAGCCGAAGCCACGGATATCGCGGCCATTCCGGTGGTCCCGCGGGCCGAACGCGCGCGTGGCACCACGCTGCTCGGCCGTGAAAGCGCGCTTGCCCGCGTAGCCAGCGGCGAAGTCCGGCAGGTCACGCAGCTTCTGCTCGATCCTGCCAGGGTCCGCCCCTGGCCGGGCAATGCACGCAGCTATACCCACCTCACCGAGGAATCGTGCCGCGAGCTGATCGATTCGATGATCGCCGAAGGCGGTCAGAAAGTCCCGGCCGTGGTCCGCCGCATCGATGGCGACCCGGACCACGATTTCGAAGTCATCGCCGGTACCCGCCGCCACTGGTCGGTGGCCTGGCTGCGTGCGCATTCCTATCCGGAGATGCATTTCGTTGCGCAAGTCGTCCAGCTCGACGACGAGGCCGCTTTCCGGCTTGCCGATCTTGAGAACCGCGCCCGCAAGGACGTTTCGGATCTCGAACGCGCTCGCAATTATGCCGAGGCACTCAAACAGCACTACGGCAACCACATGACGCGCATGGCCGAGCGGCTCAAGCTCTCCAAGGGCTGGCTGTCAAAGATGCTCAAGGTCGCGGCCATTCCGGACGCCATCCTCGATGCTTTCGCCTCCCCTGCCGATGTTCAGCTCAAGCCTGCCTATCCGTTGGCGCAGGCACTGGACGACAGCGCCAAGTCTCCCGCGATCCGCAAGGAGGCCCAGCGGCTTGCCCGTGAACAGACAAGCCGCCGCAATGGCGGGCGCCCTTCGGTTCCTGCCGCCGACGTCATCAAAACGCTGCTGGCCGCGCCGGAAGCCGATCGTGTTCGTCCGGAACCGAAGTCGGTCTTTTCGCGGCACGGTCGCCACATGGCCTCGGTGCAATCGAGCAACCGCCAGGGCGTAACGCTGCGCCTTCATGCCGGTTCGGGCGCGACGCGCGATGAAGTGCTCGATGCCGTGCGCGAATTACTCGACTTGCTCGATGGCGAAGGCAAAGGCCTGCGTCCCTGACCTGACCGGCAGGAAGAAGCTGCATGGCCATCGGCTGCGCAGCGATCTGAAACGTTTACGGGTGGGTGATCACACAAGGCGGGGGCGAAAGCTCCCGCCTTTTTTCGTTTCCCCTGCCCTGCTCCTTGTTTCCCCGGGGAAACACTACCGGCGTAAGTGCCACCGCCGTGAACGAGCGGCACCGCTGCAGCTGTGCTCTGCCACCCCTCCCCCTTCTCTCCTATCCTGCAAGCAGTCGGATGCCCACTGTTCTCCAGTGAGCCCTGCCGCGCCCGTTCAGCATGCCAGCATGCTCAACGAGCCCCTGTTTCCCCGGGGAAACACAACCGGCAGCCCGCACCCGTCACCCCCGCGTTAGCGTCTTCGGTCGTGACCGGCCTACGGATCCGGTCCATTCACATCCACCTTGCCCTTCCGAGTTCTTCACAGGCACGCGCGGCGCCGATTTGCCCTTGCTTTGCGTGCCCGTCATGATGGCGAGAATCACCGAAATTCGCCGCGACGCTGTTTCCCTGGGGAAACAGACCACCGGCGAAGCTTCAAGAATGCAAAGCCACGTCCACTTGCCAGTCGGAATCCGAACATGAGCCGCCAAAAGCCGGAGACGGCCTCAGAACAATTCGACATGTTCCTGCCCTATGTCGCAGACATGCCGCTGCGCGATCAGCGCGAGATGATGGAACGCCCCTTCTTCAGCTTGGCCAAATCGAAGCGCGTCAAGCCGATCGACTATACCAGCCCGGATGGAAAGCTCTGGGTCCATGTCAGCGCGAACCCGGACTACGGAATGGCGACGATCTGGGATGCAGACATCCTGATCTACTGCGCCAGCATGCTTGCCGACATGTCGCGGCGCGGCGCCAACGATGTCCCGCGCAAACTCCATCTCATGCCCTACGACCTGCTCCGCGCAATTGGCCGCCCCACCACCGGGCGGGCCTACGAACTGCTGGGTCAGGCGCTCGATCGGCTCGTCTCGACAACCATCAAGACCAACATCCGCGCCGAGAACCGCCGCGAGGCAACATTCTCCTGGCTCGATGGCTGGACCCAGCTGGTCGACGAGCGGACCGAACGCTCACGCGGGATGACGATCGAGCTGTCCAACTGGTTCTGGGAAGGCGTGATGATGAAGGGCGGCGTGCTCTCGATCGACCGCGCCTATTTCGACATCACCGGCGGCCGCGAACGCTGGCTCTACCGCGTCGCGCGCAAGCACGCCGGCGGGGCAGGGGAGGCCGGTTTCGCGATCTCGATGCCCGTATTGTTCGAAAAGTCGGGTGCCGAGGGGCAATATCGCCGCTTCAAGTTCGAGATGCTCAAGCTCGCCGAGAAGGACGAACTGCCGGGCTATGCCCTTGCGGTCGAGACCGCGAAGGACGGCGAGCCCATGCTGCGGATGCGCCGGGTGGACGGGAAGGGCGGCGCCGGAATGGTGCTGCCCGAGGCCGCGGCGGAAGAAGGGTCTGCCGATCCCACGGTCAAGGTCGCCGCGGCCAAGCGGGTTTCCCCGGGGAAACGGGCCGCCTCGCCAAGCGGCACTGATGACAGCCAGCGCGCACAGCCATCATCCGCTGAGGCCGTTCCCGGCGGGAACGCGCCCGAAGACGTGGTGGATGCCCGCAAACTCATCCGCACCACCATCGTCGGTCTGTCCGATGCCGCAACGCGCGGGTTCATGACCGACGAGACCATCACGCTTCTGCGCCGCGAGTGCCCGGGCTGGGATCTCCATGCACTCCACGCGGATTTCGAACGCTGGATCGGGGCCAGCCCCGAACGGACGCCTGCCGATTGGCAGCGCGCCTTCGTCGGTTGGGTCCGCCGCCATCACGAAAAGAACGGCCGCTCGCTGCGCGGATAAGCGGGCCCGGCATTCAGGTCAGGTGAGGGAAGGGGGGCCGTTCCCGAAGTGTCGCGTCAGGATTGGATCGATGTCCGCGACGCTTCACTCGAAAGGGACGGCTTCCGAGATTTGAACCTTCTCTGCGAAGCATGCGCGCAAAGTAATTCAACCTCGCACCCAAACCGGGCGCTTTTCACGGTCCATCGACACTACGGGAACAGGAAAACCCCACCCTTCGACACTCCGGGAACACCCCTTCGACACTCCGGGAACGCCTGCCTCGACACTCCAGGAACGGATGCACGTCCTTTCGGGAACAGCCCAAATTCGCGACTCATCGGAGTCCCGTGGCTTTCGGGAGCAATCTGGGCCTGTAACCTTGTAACAGAATCCCTAAATGAGATTCTAACTGCCGGAAGCTTCGGTATTTTTGGGACAGAGGGAAGGGCGCTTTACGGCGAGCGTGCGCAAAACCGCCCAAACATAGGGCTGGCCGCCCGGGTTCAATCAGACGGTGAGGCCGCTGAACTCCGGAACGTCGGGTGGTTCTGATCGCCTTGGGCCAAGCACTGCGTGTTTCAACGTAAGCTCTTCGGCCCAGCCCCTGATATCGGCTGCAAATCAAACCTCACGTTATGCTGTCAGCATCGCTCGGCCGCGCGCCGCTAGCGACACTCCCGGAACACGGCCAGGCTCTTTCGGGCGGACGAAGCGGACCAGTCGCTAAACCGGCCAAACGTGTTTGCCTTTTCCCAGCGAGACCAAGCGTACCTGTCACTGCGCCGGCTGCTTGAAAAAAGTAGGCCTCACATCCCCCGCCTGCTCATCGCACCACGTTCGCCTGCCGCCCGTTCCATTGCGAGCGTCTTGAAACTTGTGCCCTGCCGATCGTACGCGGACCATGACATGACCTCCGCGCCCACAACGCGATGAGGGAACTGGAACGCCTTCGCCCTTGCGCCATCATCGATCGCATGCCGTCATGGAAGCCTCAAAGGTCCTTTCCGATCCCCATCGCCGCTGCAGACCCACTCGGACGACCGGGAGCGCATTTTGGACTCGCAGAAAGCGCTCAAGCTCCTTTTTTTGTGCGCAGCAGTGCGAACAAAACCCGAAATGCGCCAAATTGCCCTTGGAGGCCCTTTACAGCTCCGTGGCGCTCGCGATGAACTCTGGGTCGGGGAACGCCCGTCTTTGCTCTGTACGAGGCTCTGAGGGAGCCTTTTTTTTGGGCAAAAACGCAGAGAAAATGGCATTTCGGCATCACATGAGGCCAAAATGACTCATCGCAGGGCCTCCGCCTCCGCCTGTTCACCGCGGCCGCTTGTGCCCGATGCGCTACGGGCTGACACTTCGCCTGTAGGGAGGAGCGGGCCTGGATGAAGGAGCCGCGGGCAGGAGCCACCATTCAAACCGGATGGCGACCGCACTTCTGTCCTAAGGTTTGTCGGCCGAGCCGGACGTGCGGCCGAGCAGTTCATCGATGGCGTTCATCGAGGCCTCGTACTCATCGAGCGCATCGCGCGAGAACGCAAACTCGCCAGCCCCTTCACTCTGACCGGATACGGTCTGCGCAGACGGGGCATAGCGATACATGAAGGTGCGATTATGCGAAGCCTCGGAAGCGACCAGCCCCATTTCGGCAATCGCCGTCAGAATGGTCCGCACGCCAAGCCGGGATGCGCCGACAAGCTGTTCAATCTGCGCACTGCGCAGCGGGCCGAACCCGGCGAGGAATTCCAGGACCGGCGTACTGCGTCCGCTGGAACGTCTGCCGCCGGATTGCTCGCGGATCAGATCAACCTGCTCGGCCGCTTCGCCCAGCATACGGTCGAGCTGCCACAAGGCATCCCGGAGAGCGGCCGGCGCGTCGTCACAGTGGGAAGGGGTGAGGGGATCCGACACGTCCTCATAGGGGAAGCCGCAAGGCGCAGAGAGCCGGACCAGCGACGGAAGCGGGAAGGCCAATGGCAGCCCCTGAGGTGATGAGAGGAACTCGCCGGCAAGGATGTCGAGTGCCCAGCGCGAATTCTCCGGCACGCGGACTTCGTGGGCAAAGCTTCGCTCCGGGCCGTGGATCATTTTCAGACCCGCCTCTTGCAGCCCAAAGCACACATTCGTCCGGACAGCCTTGAAAAGCGCCGAGACTGCCCTGAACGGGAGTTCGTCTTCGAGTGGATCCATGCCGGCGAGCAGACGGCGTGCTTCCGCTACAAGGGCGTTCAGATCTTCGTGCATCGCTTCGTGGCCGCTGCGGATGAAGTCGGCGGGCGCCATGAACGCGCGCGTCAAATTTTGCGCCGCCTCAGCGAGATGTAGCCACGAACTGTGGGAAAATTCCGTCAATATGGCTTGGCAGATGGCCCTGGCAGGGCGTAAATTGTGTCCTGGATCATCGCTCAGCGTCTTCAAACCCGCGAACCATTCGTGGAAGCGCTGATCGGTGAAGGAATGGCCCTCTTGCCGGAGGGCCGAGATGAGGCTTTCGCGAATGATGCGCGCTGCCAGCACTCGCAAGCATGGTTCCGGCAACAACCGGGTTGCCCCCTGGATACGACCCAGGAAAAGAGCCGAAAGAGTCAAAGCATCGCGATCTGCGGTGCTTTCGGGGATTTTATCCAAACAAATCCCTTTTTATTCAAAAGGATGTGGTTTCTGTATAGCTATTCGAAGATAGCTATACACCTACTTATGTCAATTGCCGGGACACTATCGATAACAAAAATGAGGCTATAGCGCCGCGTCCGCTCTCAGCAAACCTTCTTCCAGCAAAAGGTCAGCGGCTAGCCGGGGCTCATCGGATCAATCGATCGCCTGCGTAAGCCGCAACCACAATTGCTGGTCGAAATCGGTATCGCGAGCGGTCGTGCCGGTTCGCACCACGATGAGCTTCTTGCTCGGCACGATATAGAGCCGCCGGTCGAAGGCGCCGAGAGCTCCAACGAGATCCGACGGCGCGGCAGGGATCAGCGGACCATCCTTGCGGCCGGCCAGCGCCTTTACCGTGAAGGGGCTGCCGTTGAGCCACCAGAGCCTGCCGTAAGCCGGATTGGTCCCGGAAGGCGTGAACATCGCCTGGAGACCGGCTTGTGAGACCACACGCTTCCCCTCCTTTGTCAGCCCGCCATTCAGGATCATCAGGCCGAAAAGCGCCGTATCGCGCGGAGATGTCACGAGGCCGGTATCGTTGCCGACGCTCGCGAGCGCTGCCGGGCGTTTCCGCCAGGTCGTATCATGCATGCCGAGCGGGCTTGTCAGCCAATCGCGGGTAATGATGTCCAGCGGCTGCTTCGCTGCGGCTGCAAGCACGCGCTTGGTGATCGCATAGACCGGGGTGTTGTAGTGGAACGTCGTACCGGCAGGCCCCGCGTAGGCGAACTGGTCATTGAGGCCCGAACTCATCGTCAGCACATCGATGACGCGGATCGCAGCTTCCTGCTCGAGCGTTGCTTTGGACCAGCCTTTGCCAATGTAATCCGAGACCGGACGGGTCACGTCCAGCAGCCCTTTGTCGGCGGCGATGGCAACAAGTACGGATACGAAGCTCTTCTGCTGCGAGGCGACGTCTTCAAGCAAGGCGCCGTGCGTGTCGTGTCCGTAGACGAAGAGCGCATATTGGGCGTCTCCCTCGGGCGCGGGCCAGTTCTTTTCGGCCAGAACCCGGCCGTCCTGGATTACCAGAAATCCGGTGCTGTTCTGGCTCTGCACATAGTCGAGAACCCGGGTCATGGCGGCGGATGGGGCTGCCGCCTCGGGTATGTCGGCGCCCTTTGCCCATGCCGGCGCGGCACCCACAGGCATCAGTGCTGCTATCGAGGATGCTGCAAGCAATACCTTGATACCTGAACGAATTCGCATTCTCGCCTCCGGCACATTTCTCTCGCGTCCGGCTTATAAGGGGCGATCCGATACATTGTCTACTGATATGGTTGACATTGAAAAGGCCCTGTAGAATGACCGGTGCCACCTCACCGGAGAGCGGAAGGGGACGAACAAGAGGATCGCACGATGCATGAGACGAGCAGGCGCAGCTTTCTGGCGGGCAGCGCGGCCCTTCCGGCAGCGGCGGCATTGCCGGGCATCCCGTCACTCGTGCCAATGACCGAGATCAGGGCGGCCACCGACACGGTCGCGGCCGATCTTGCCCGATATATCGGCTTCGGCGGCAAGCAAGCCGGCGGCCCGGGCGACATTGCCTGCGGAAACTGGCTTTCCTCCGAACTCCAGCGATTGGGGTTTGCGGTAGAGCGGCAGGACGTGTCGACGCCTTTTTTCGGCGCAGAGCGCTGTGAACTGACCTCCGGCACGGCCAAGGCGCCCGTCTGGCCGCAGCCCATCGTTACCCCGACGGGCCCGGACGGCGTTACCGGGACAGTGGTGCGGGTCGATCCCGCCGGGCGGTCCGATTTTCCGCTGGAGAGCGCCATCGCCCTCATCGATCTGCCATTCGGACGCTGGTCCACCGCGCTGGCCAAGCCGATCAGGGAGCCGGTTCTCGCCGCGTTTGCCGCCGGCGCGAAGGCGGCGATCATCGTCACCAACGGGCCGACGGGCAAAGTCATCGCGCTCAATGCCGATGGCCGCAAAGCGATGTTCCCGGGGCCCGTCGCCGTGCTCGCGCCCGAGGATGCGCAGCCGTTTCTGGCAGCGGCGGCACAGCGGGAAGCGGCGACGCTTCATCTCGTCGGCACCGGCGGTCGCCGCCCGGCGTTCAATTTCGTGGGACGGATCGATCGCGGCAAGGACCGCTGGCTCGCCGTCTCGACACCGCGATCGGGATGGTATGGATGCGCGGCAGAGCGCGGGCCGGGGATCGCGACATGGCTATGGCTCGCCCGGTGGGCGAGCAAGGCGGCGCAGGACCACAACCTCGCCTTCATCTGCAACAGCGGCCACGAGTACGAAAACCTTGGCGCTGCCGAAACGCTGAAGGCGACGGCGCCGAAACCTGCCGAAACGCATTTCTGGCTTCATCTCGGCGCCAACGTCGCGGGAAGGGACTGGCACGACGCGGCGGGGCCGATGCAGCCGCTTCCCAGCATCGATCCGCAGCGGTTCCTGTCGGTCAGCCGATCGCTGCTGCCACTGGCGCGCAGCAGTTTCGCGGGGCACGTGGGGCTGGAAACCCCGTACCCGAGCGATGTCCTGTCGGCGGGCGAGCTGAACGAAGTGATCGGCGCGGGATATCAAGCGGTCGCCGGGGTCTTCGGCATTCACCGCTTCCATCACGTGGCACAGGACGACGCGCGCTGCGTGGATGCGCATAATGTTGCGGTGACGGCAGCGGGATTCCAGCTGTTTCTGGAACGCGTGCTGCGCGGCGATCCGTCCGGCTCGGCGGCGTGAGAAGCGCGGGTCTCGTGCCCGCGCTTCCGTTCAGACTACCAGAGCGGGCGCTCCTGAAGCTGTGAGCGCCGGGTCCGCACGATCTTGTCCCGCTCCGCAGGTGTGACCTTGGGCGTGCCTGCGGGCAGGAGCTTGGCGAGATCCGTCAGCGTCACCTTGCGAACGGTCGGGACGGGCTGGCTGGAGCACTCCATCCAGCGGCCCTGCACTACGCCCGTGGCAAAGCCCGCCGTATCGAGCCAGTTGGGCACGCCGGGGTCCTTCTCGGAGACGACGATGCGGACCATGCCATCGCTGTCCTTGTGGAGCTGCGATCCGTTCAGGCTGCTCTGGTTGTTGTACCAATCGGTGGTTTCGTAGAGATCGTTGGTCAGGATTAGCGATTGGTACTGGCACTTTTCCGGCTGCGTGGTTTCGATCAGAAGCGCCTCATCGCTCTTCAGATCGTAGGCGCCTTCGAAATAGAACTGCCCGGCAAGGCCGCCCATCTGGCTCATGTCCACCGCTTTCAGCTTGTTCACAAAGCCTTCGGCACGAAGCTTCTGGGGCCGGTCGACCAGCAGCGGGGCGATGAAGCCTGCGGCCTGCGGGATGGCGCGCAGCCGTGCGGCCAGGACTTCGGCCGAGGGGCGAGGGCGCGGCGCGGGGACGTCCAGACGCTCGATCGAGAGAGTCGGTTCCTTCTCGGCGCTCCAGTCCGATGCGACCATCCGGACCAGCAGCATGTTGGTGGTGGGATCGGACTGCCACCAGTCCCCCGTGTAGCCTTCCGGACGCGTTGGGCTCAGGATCACGTCGTAGCGGCCTGCGGCATCGACCTTGAGCAGTTCGATGTCATGCACCGGCCTTGGCGCACCGAGGTTGACGGTGCCGGGCGTCTGCGGCGGTCGAGGGCCGGCCTCGGCAATGCGGGCCTGATTCATCGAGCCGCGCTGGCCGCGCAGCCGGTAGACGCCGCCCGGGGCGATCTTGGCGGAGCGGTAATTGGTGTCGGCGTTGGGCTGTCCGGTGGTCAGGTAATTGTTGAGCTGCGGCACGAAAGTCGGGCGGTCCGGATCGGAGGCCAGCGCATCTATCCCCGCCGCCGTGACGGCGGAGAGGGCAAGCCGCGCCGCCTCCTGCCGGATTTGCGGATCGGATCGCTGCTCGGCGGGCAGGCGCGCCAGTATCCGGTCGGGCAAGTCGCGCAGACCGTCGAGGAATTCATTCCATCCGGGAACGGCTTCACCGGCGGGCGAAGGTGGGGGGGGCGGCGGCGGGGCAGAGGGCTTTTCCGCCATCGACTTCGATCCGGCCGAGAGCAGGGCGCCGCCCAGGGCGATCAAGGCTACGGTTCGCATTACAGGGAGTACGCGCATGATGGATTCCCGGCAAAATCTGTTCCGGGCAGTCTATGGGGCGGGCGGGGCGACGCCAGCGGATCGGGCGTCGCGATCGGGCCTTATCTTGGCCATGGGGACATGAACCGCGCAAAACAGACCGGCCGTCCGAAATGCCGGTGAGGGCGATTTCGGACGGCCTGTCAGCGTATTACCAGGCTGGCTGTGTCGCGTAGAAGCGCTTCCAGAAGTCGATCTTCTCTGGACTGGCGACCGGGATCGGGGCGAAGTGGTCGCCCAGCTCCATCACTTGCGGGACTTGTGCGCTATAGGCAGGCCAATCGGGCAGGCCGGGGCCGTTGGGGTTGCCGGTCTTGATGATGTTCGCCCAATAGGACGACATGCGTTCCGCGATCTGGCGGTCCTCATCGGTCCACGGCAGGTTCACCGCGTCCAGACTGTTGAACGCATAGGGAATTTCCGAGCCGTGGAAGGCGCCGCGCGTATCGTGCGAGGGGCCGGGCTGGGCATGCGTCCAGAAGTAGGTGTGCAGTGGCAGCGTGTTAGCCTTACGCCACAACGTGCCCCACAGCCACGTGGAAATCCGCGAGTTGTCGCGCGCGGCAGCGTTGTTCTGGAGCGCGGCCTCCTCGTCCGTGGTGGCCGGGTAGAGGCGCAGGAACTCGCCTGCCAGCGGGCCGAATTTGCGCCGGGCGGAGGCCTCGAACAGGGCCACGGTGACATTGGTCTGCGGCATGCCGGCGCGCGGCGGAGCCTTGCTGGCGCGCAGGGCGGCGAAGGCGGTTTCCGGCACGGCGCCGGTCTCGTCCTTGTTGTTGCCCGCGACATAGGCAACCTGGTTCTGACCGCCCGACTGGTAGGTGTCCCAGTAGGACTGCGGGATGACCCAGCCATCCACCACCGGACGGAACAGAGGCGGCTTGCCGTCGCTGCCGGTTTCGACATCGGCGTCGATCGTGGAGCTGCCTTCGATCAGCTTCTGCCAGGGCAGGGCGCGCAGTTCGGCCAGCGATCTGGCACCGTGCTGGGCGGCATATTTCTCGCCCGCCTTCTCGGCCGTGGCGAGCGGGCGCCATGAGACCGAGAGATAGCGCAGTTCGGTATCGCGCGGATAGCGAGCGTGGCTTTCGGCGATGCCGGCGCGGAACAGGCCTTTCGCGAGCGGAGACATCGACAGGAAACCCACCGATCCCGCGCCCGCCGATTGGCCGCCGATGGTCACTTTGGCAGGATCGCCGCCAAACGCGGCAATGTTGCGCTGGACCCATTGCAGGGCGGCGACATCGTCGAGCAGGCCGTAATTGCCGGAAGCTGCGTGGCCGGATTCCTTGCTCAGTTCGGGCGTCGCCAAAAAGCCGAGCACGCCGACGCGGTAGTTGAACGTGACGACGACGACGCCCTTCTTCGCAAGGCCCTCGCCGTCGAATTCGGGGCTGGCCCCGGTGCCGCCGATGAAGCCGCCGCCGTAGATCCAGACGTAGACCGGGCGCTTTTCACCGCTTCCGGGCGCGGCGCCGGTCCAGACATTGAGATCAAGGCAATCCTCGCTCTGCGGCAATCCGCGCGCCATTTCGCCGCCGGGCTGGGGGCAGGCGGGGCCGAAGGTATCGGCTTTGCGCACGCCGTTCCATGCGAGCGGGGCGGCAGGCGCGCGCCAGCGCAGCGGCCCCACCGGCGGCGCCGCATAGGGGATGCCCTTGTAGACGGCGATATCGGGATCCCGGCCCGCGGCGCCGGTGAGTTGGCCGGATTCGACCTTGATCGGCGTGGTCGCGGCCAGTGTGCCTGCGCTCTGCAAGACTGGCTTCGAGGCGAAGCCGACAAGATCGCCCGAGGCAAGGACATGACCTGCCATCGCCTGCTTCAGCGCATCGAAATTACCGCCAAGATCGCCGGACAGCACGGTATCGAGCGCGAAGACCTGCACGTGATAGGCGTGGCGGGCGGCGTCATGCGTGTGCGGTCCGGCATAGGCGGCGCCCGCGCCGTGGACGTTGGGCCCGAAAGCCGCGCCGCCGGGCGCCTCGGTCATTCCGGCGGGGAGGGCGGTCGTCCCGGCGGGCAGGTTGTAGAGTACGAGGTGGATGCTGGTTCCCGCTTCCGGAGCGCCGTCCGCCGCCAGCATGCCCTGCACCACGACCACATAGGAGCGCGTGCCTGCGGGGCCCTTCGACCACGCGAGGCCGGGGAAGCGGTTGTCGCCATATTGCGTGCTGGCCAGCGGAATGTCGCCGCCCGCCGGGAAGGCCGGACTGGTGACCGTCAGGCCGTGCGCCTTGTCCTTCGCGGGCAGGGCTGCGATCAGCAATTGGCGGTCATGGCCGATGCTGGTCGGCATAGTGTTGGCGGGCAGGGCTTGGGACGAGGCCGCACCGGCCATAGCAATGAGCGCGGCCCCCGTGGCGAGACAGGCCCAGCGGCCGAGCTTCAAGCGCATCTTCAATCCTTCTCGTCGTTCACTTCGCGACCGCAAAGCGGCTCTCATTAATGTGCCGCTGCAAAGCGGCCGGGTTTGCTCAGCCAGGTGTCGATGTAGTCGTACGTCGTCTTCTGGGTGTCGCCGAATTCGCCGGGATGGCGCTCGCACGCCTTGCAGGTGTCGTACATGTGCGTCGCCCCTTCGACGAAAGCGATCGACTTGTCGCGGCTATGTGCCAGTTCGTAGATCGTTTCGCTGGCGAGGTATTCCCAGTGCCCGGTCATACCCATGACCAGCAGCGGCACGGACACGCCCTGCACGTTGCCGGGAGGGCTGGCGTACGTCGAAGTCCAGTCCACGCCGCGGACCGACGTCTCGTCATAGCCGAAGTCCGGCCCGGTGCGGATGGCGTAGGAATTGAGGTAGCTGCGCACCGAGGTCTTGAGCGCGCCCTGCATCAGCGAGGGACTCTGGTTGCGGGTGTTCTGCGGCACGCGCACGCTGGGGATGACCTGCGTGGTCACGCTGCCGTCGGCGTGGAGCAGCGGCCATGCCTTCTGCGTGTGCGACATCAGGCGGGTGTCCTGCGAGAACAATCGGTTGTTACTGCCCAGCAGGATTGCGCCCGGCACGACGAAAGGCTCGTCGTCAGAATAGCTGCCCTTGCCCGCTTCGATCGCGGCGAGGCGGGTCTCGGCCTGCCGGGTCAACGCGGTGCTGCGCGCACCCTCGGCCTTGAGGAAGGCGGCGGTAAACGCCGCGCCGTAATGCGATCCGGATGCGTTGAACCCGTTGGCCGGGTTGTACATGTCGAGCCTGGGATCGAGCGCGAGGCCGCTGGTCTCGTTCCGGACGGCGGGATCGATGCTGAACAGCGTCATCGCCGCCAGACCCCAGTTGGAATCGATCAGCATGAGGCCGTCCGCCGGGGGCAGGTTCGCCAGCGAATCCGGGCATTTCCAGATCTTTTCGGCGGATTGGCAGGCCTTTAGCCCGCCCTCTGCCACGAACTGGTATGCGCTCATCACCGTACCGCCGCCGCTATGGCCCAGCAGCACGACGTGCTTCACGCCGGGACGCTGGCGCAGCCATGCGACCCCGGCCTTGGCCTCGATCAGGACAGAATCGAGAATGCCGTCATTCGATGCGCCTGACTTGCTGGTGCTGTTGTTGGCGCAGAGCACGCGGTAGCCCCGGCGCGACAGTTCCGTGCATGCCGAAAAGCTGAGGTAATCGGCCGAGGAATGCATGACGAAAATCGCCGTCTCGGCCTTGGGGCCGGGCGATGCCGGTTCGTAGAGCACGCCGGGAACACCCTTGGCGAGGTGCACGAACGTGGTCCTGGTCGCGGCGTCTCCGGCCGCCTGCCCCGAAGGTTCCGGCGTTTCCGCGCGGGCCGGCACCTGCTGGAAACCCAGCAGAGCCAGCCCGCCAAGAAGCGCGACTTTGTGACGTCTCGCCATGAGGGCCGTCTCAGCCCTTGATCCGGAAGCCGACAAGGAAGGCGCGGCCGGTCGGATCGTCCGAGAATTCGTAGGCCTGACCGGCAGAGGTGGTGCCGCTGTAATAACCGCTGAGCGGCGGCGTCGCGTTGAAGAGGTTCGAAACGCTGACGTAGAACGAGCTGTTGGCGATCTTCAGCGCCGAACCGGTGTCGAACGTCACCGTCAGGTTGGTCGTCGCATAGCTCTTCACGTGAGGATCGAGCCAGACCTGGCTCTCGACGCCGCTGCGTCGGAAACCGTTGCGGTAATGCTCGAAGAGGTCAACCTTGACGCCGTCGCTCACCTGATAGCTCAGGAAGCCGGCAACTTGCACGCTTGGGCTCGGCATCAGGCCGTTCTGGCCCCAACCGGCACCGCCCTGATCGATCGTCGCCACACCCGGCTGTTCATAGTAGATATGCGGCTGGTAGTTCACCAGTACGCGCAGACCGAGCGCGCGGCCCGCCAGCGAGGTGTTGTAGTCCAGCTCGCCGTCGATGCCCCAGGTACGCACCTTCGAGATGTTCTGCGGCTTGATATAGAAGGCCGTGACATTGCCGTTATCGTCGCGCTGGATCAGCGAGCAATAGGGCGAAGTGCCATTGCTGTCATAGCAGGCCTGCTGGATCGCGGCGTTGAAGCCCTGAACCGTGGTGATCGCATCGCTTACCACCGTGTGGTAGTAGTCGGCGGTCAGCGTCAGGCCCGGGATGAAGTGCGGCTTGTAGACGGCACCGAAAGTGTAGGTGCGGCCGACTTCCGCCTTCAGGTCCGGATTGCCGTTGTTGATCGAGGGGACATAGACAGTCACCGGATGGTTGGGATCCTTGGTGTCGACGAAGGATCCGGTCACCACGGTTTCCGGCTGGAACAGGTCATAAAGCGTAGGTGCGCGGATATCGCGCGAGATCGTGCCGCGGAACTTGAGGTCGTTGTTGACCTCCCAGACTCCGCCGACCTTCCACGTCGCGTAGCTGCCGCTGGTGCTGTAATCGGTGTAACGCGCGGCGCCGTTGAGCGCGAGCGACTTGGCGAAGGCCACGTCCTTCAGCAGCGGGATCTCCACTTCGATCGCGGCTTCCTTCACGCTCTGCGAAACCGTGTCGCTGTTGGGGAAGGTGGTCGGATAAAGCGTGGTCGTGGCCGTGCAGTTGTAACGCAGGCCGGTGCAATCGGCGAGGTCGTTCGCGGTCGCCGTGCTGGAGGCATCGAACGACAGCTTGCGCCATTCGGCCGAGAGCGCGACGTTGACCGGGCCCGCCCAGGTATCGAACGCCGAACCGCTGATCGCTGCGTCGGCGGCATCCATGTTCGTGTGCGTCAGGAATTCGACGCTGCCGAGCGCATAGTTCAGCGCGTCCTGGCTGCTGGCGGTGGGGCCGAACATGTTGAGCGGCACGCAGTCGCCATACTGCGTGGGATTGGTCAGGCTGGCCTGGCAGACCACATTGCCGGTCGCCGGATCGACGACGGCATCGAGTGCGGCGGCAAGGCGCTGGGCGTTCGGCAGGTTGCTGATCGTCGTCTTCAGGCGCGACGTGCCGTGGGTATAGGTGGCATCCCACTTCCAGCCCCCCAGCGAGCCTTCGATTCCGGCATTCATGTAGATCTGTCGGGTCTTCGAAAGCGCTTCGATACGCGGCGCGCCGGACCAGATCTGGTTCATCGTGAAAGTGGATTGCCCGGCAGCGGCGAACTGGTCCTGATAAGCCTCCGGAAGGAAGGCGTTGGATGTGCTGTAGGTCAGGCCCGCAAGCTGGTTCCACCCGGTGTAGGACGTGTTCTTCTTCAGGTTGGCCGCGCCCTGCACGTAGACGTGGATGTCGTCCGTCAGGTCATAATCGAAGCGGCCGAAGATCTGCGTGCCCCGGAAAGGCGAGATCATCGAGCTGTTCTGATAGGCGCCGTCGCCGCCGATCTGGCAGCATGACGATCCGGTCGGCGTGCCCCGGTCGAACGCGCTGAGCACGCCGTTCGAGGCGAAGTGCTGGCCCGACAGCACGCCCTTCGAGGAGATGTAGCCGCCGAATGCGTAGTTGCTGAGGCGAACATTGGTCGCAAGGTAATAGGGATTGGCAGTCGTCCCGCCGCCCTGGACGGCAGCCAGATTGTCCCAGTCACGGTCATAGGCGCGGTTGAGGATGCCGTCGTTTTCACGGTGCTGGACGCTGGCCTCGAAATGGCCGCGCGATCCGACCTTGAAGCCGAACGCGCCGCCAATGTCGCGGTTGGCCGCGTCGCCTTCCTGCGAGATGCCGACTTCGGCATGGGCCTGGAAGCCGTTGAAGTTGCGGTTGAGGACGTAGTTCACCACGCCCGAAACCGCGTCGGAGCCATAGACTGCCGAGACGCCGCCGGTGACGATATCGACGCTGCGGATCAGCTCTTGCGGGATCAGGTCGACGTCGACCGACGAGTTGTAGAGCGTGGGCGGAATACGGTGGCCGTCGAACAGCACCAGCGTACGCGTGGCGCCAAGGTTGCGCAGATTGAGCACGTTGGCGGCGCCGTTGCCGCCTTGCACGCCGGTCGCGTTCGAGCCGGGGTTGCTGAATGAATTGCGCGAGCCGGAGAACACCGGAAGCGTGTTCAGCGCGTCCGAGATCGAGCCCGAGGGCGAGGCGACCATGAGGGAGTCAGTGGAAATCGTGGTCAGCGGGGTCGGGCTCGCCGCGCCGCTGCGGATCACGCGGGAACCGGTAACGATGATATCGGGAACCGAAGGCGCGGGGTTGGCGGCCTGCGGTGCGGTGTCGGCAGCAGCGGGTGCATCGGCGGATTGGGCCATGGCAGGCGCCGCCAGGCCAAGGGCGCTCGCACCGAGCAGCAGGTTGCAAACCAGATACCTGGACTTCATTTCTAGATCCTCCCGAATATCATTCGCGGCGCGCGCCGAACCGGCGCGTTGTCACCCAAACGTTCGGGCCGGTAATTGCATGGGAGCGGACCTGTCCGGATATCAGTTTTGGTCGGCCGTGAATAAGAACCGCATTGCAGGATTGTAATCCCGCCTTGCGTGCCTCCGACCGGACCCGTGGCGAGATGAACCCGGACGAGTTGAAGCCGTTCAGGCACCGCCTTGCCCGAAGCCTCCATCATCTGGGTCCGTTTGCGAAAGCAATTCGCGCGCACCGATCGAGGGGCCTTTGCGCAGCGCCCCTCGCGGCGAATGTTCGGTGCCATATTGACCTGATCTGGTTCCGCCGCCCGGAAAAATGGCTGAATTACGCATGTTCGCATGTCGGGCGTCGCCGCTACTCCCATTACTGGAAGTGCGTTTCCCTTCGGGGCGGAAAGACGCCTTGCGTAGGCATTTGTGCGGGTTTCCGCGTTTCCAGACCCCCTTTGCGTGCCGTGCGGACATTGGCCCGTTCCCGGATCGCCCTTCCGGGAAGCGCTGCGGGGGTGCCATGCGGCGTTACCCTCGGAACGACTTCACTTCGAAGTGCACAACGAACCTAACGATCTCATTCTGATGCGGAAAAGCAGACCAGGGCGGTCGTCGCGGCGTGTTTCAGACGCTGCTCGCTCGCCCCGGCCGAACCCTCAGGAATGACATTTCGCATGTTCAGCTCAGCTTGCCATATGGTCTCGTCGCTCCGCATCCGGAGGCACTGTGCGGTCTGGCTCCTGCTCGCCGCGCTGACGCTGGGTGCATTGCCGGCCCAGCCCTCGCGGGCCCAGATCCCCGGACAGCCCAACCCGGTCCCGACGATCGACCGCGGGCGTATCGACCGGGTCGAACCGATCGTTCCGCAAGGCGCACCTGTCCGCACCGCAACGCCGGCACCGACGGTCGAAGTGAAAGGCGCCCCCGCTTTGACGGCGGTGGCGCTGAGGCGGGTCCGGTTCGAAGGCAGCACCCTGCCTCCGCGTGTCCTGCAAACCTCGGTCGCGCCGTTCGCCGGATCGAAGCTGGACAAAGACACCCTGCAAAAAATCGCGGACGCCGTGAGCGCCGCATATGCCCGCAGCGACATCGCGTTCTATGCAGTGACCATTCCGCCGCAAGTGCCGACCGGCGGTGTGCTGATCATCCGCGCGGTCGAAGGTCGGATCGTCAGCTATGCGCTGAACGGACAATCGTCGAGCACGCCGACCCGTCTGATCGGCAAGCACCTCGCGCGCCTGATGGCCGAGACGCCGACGCGCAAGTCCTCGCTCGAACGGACGCTGTCGCTGCTGCGCGACATTCCCGGCCAGACGGTCGAGGCGAAGCTGAAGACGACGGCCAAGCCTGACGAGGTCGCGCTCGATCTTGAGGTCAAGCGCAAGCAGGTCGAAGTCGCGCTCAACATCAACAATGGCGGCGTGGTCAACGTGGTGTCCGGCGTTCAGGCGCAAGTGGGCGTCACGGTCAACGGGCTCCTGCGCGAAGGGGACGTCACACGGGTTTCCGGATACCTTCCGTTTCAGCCGGACCACTATCAGTTCTACACGCTGAGCCACGCCACCCCGATCGGCAGCAACGGTACGACGCTTGGCGTCAGCGGCGCCTATGTCCGCACGCGCACGAAGGGCACCGACATCCTGGGTGAGGCCAAGCAATTGGGGATCGCCATCTCGCACCCGCTGATCCGTTCCTATCGGAAGAACCTGACCGTTCAGGCCGCGCTCGATGGTACCGACAGCGACAACTATTATCTCGATACGCCCTTCGGCCAATTCCGCACCCGCGCACTGCGGCTGGGGGCATCGTGGTCGGAGATCGACAAGACCGGCGGCTATGCCGTGTCGCTGAGCCTGAGCCAGGGGCTGGACGCTTTGGGTGCGCGGCCGTTGGAGAGCTATTCGGAAACCGGCTTCCGCAAGGCCAACTTGCAAGGGACTGCGGTCAAGCAACTTGCCAAGTCGGTTTCGATCCAGGCGACCGTGCGCGGACAATACACGCAGGACCTGCTGGCCACGACCGAGCGGTTCTCGCTCGGCGGTGACGGTGCGGGCATTGCCTATCCCGCCGGAGTGGCCACGGCCGACAAGGGCGTGGCCGCACAAGTCGAACTTTCCTGGCAGGTTGCCGGCAAGGAGAAGGGGAAGCACGCCCTGACACTGTTCACTTATGCGGACGGCGCAGTGGCTCGCAGCTTTGCCCGACCGGCTTATCTCTTGCCCGCGACCAATTATTCGCTGGCAACGGCCGGAGGCGGGGTGCGCGTGATGCCCATCAAGGGGTGGGTCGCGTCTGCACAAATCGCGGTTCCTGTCAAGTATTTATCTCCCAATTACGATAACAAGGCGAGATTTCTGTTCAGCCTGACGCGGACCGTCTGATTGCGTCCTTTGCGTATACGCAAAACGGGAAGAGCGGTGCCCGCGCCCAATTCAGGTGACCTGCATTACGTGGAGAGAATATGAAGAATATTTGGGAAGTCTGGCCCAAGGCGCTGACCGATGCGGAATGCGATGCGATCGTCAAGCGCGCGGCGCATTACGCGCCGCAGGAAGCGACGGTGGGATTTTCGGCAGACTTGCGCAGCGATGTCATCCAGCGCAGCTCGACCATCCGCTGGCTCGACGCCGGGCGTGAGAAGGACATCGTCTCGCGCATCATGTCATTCGTTCACGCCTCGAACCGATCGAACTTCGGCGCCGATATCGTCGCGCCTTACGAGGTCCAGTTCACCGAGTATCAGGCCACGAACAAAGGGCACTACGATTGGCATCAGGATGTCTGGCTGGAATCGGATAGGCCCTTCGCCAGAAAGCTTTCAGTTGTTGTGCAACTCTCGCCGTCGGCAGACTACCGGGGCGGCGAGTTCGAGTTCTTCGGCGTTCCAAACCCCGGCACCACTTTCCTCGATCGCGGTAGCATGCTGATCTTCCCATCCTTCCTGCAACACCGCGTCCTTCCGGTGAGCGAGGGGAACCGGAAGAGTCTGGTGACCTGGATCGAAGGGCCCAACTGGCGCTGAAGGCGACCTCGCATGTGGAAGGTGCTGATCTCTTCGGACCGCATTCCCGCCGCTCCGCTTCATCCGGACATGGTGATCGCCTGCTTCCTTGCACTTCTGGTGCTGTGCGGTGCGGTCGCCTGTACCGATGTGACCGGGCGCCGCATTCCCAATGCGCTTTCACTGGCAGTCGCGTTTCTGGCAGTTCCTTACTGGCTAGGCTGGGCGGGAGCGTGGGGATTGCTGGCGCTGCTCCTTCACGTGCTGCCGATCGGACTTCTGGCGATCCCTTTGGTCTTACTGTTCTGGCTGCGCCTTTTTGGTGGCGGCGACGTCAAGCTGATCCTGGCGATGGCCTTGTGGGTCCCTCCGCAGGATCTTCCCGCGTTCTGCATGGCGGTTGCCCTTGCCGGCGGCCTGCTGGGCGGAGGAATGCAGGTGCTCCATCTGGTGTTCTGGCGCGTGAAAACGGACAGTGTGCCTTATGGACTTGCGATCGCGGCAGGCGCGATCGCCGTGCTCGGCCCGGCCATTCGTCTGGCGCTGGCCGCAAGTTGCGGGATCGCTCGTTAGATCCTCGTCCGTTGGGCCGCCAGACTGACGAGAAATAGAGCCGGATTGAAACCATTCCCGTCCGGTGTGTGAGGTGCTCTCGCAACACGGGCTCTGGCTGAAGCGATATTTTCGGGATTTGGCGGATATTTACGAAAAATGCGGATCAGAAAGACAAAAACGGCCGGTTTCGTCGGCGTGAAGCGAAAAATATGCCGCTAAACAGACTTCGATAAAGCACCAATCGGAATTCTATTCGATTTGAGTAAGTCGTAAAATTGGTATTTTTATTAATGCGTAGTCAGAGGCGTTATCGGGTCTCGACGCTCCTCGGGGGTGTAATTTGCGCTTTAATATAAAACTCTTCTATCGCCACGCAGCTTTGGGCCTGTCTTTGACGGCGTTGCCTTTGGCGACTGCTCTTTCGGTAAGCGCCCATGCCGCGCCATATGGTCCGGATGCCACGACTCCGGGCCAGCAGGCTGTGGCCGATGCTCTCGATTCCATCGCGTCACCTGGAACGACGCCCTATGGCAACATGCTGCAATCGATCGACGCACTGCCGGACTCGGCCGCGCGCGCAAATGCGCTGGGCCAGCTTTCGCCGCAGAACTACCGCCTGCTGCCCCGGCTTGCGATCCAGTCCATGGATGCCAGCGACCGCGAAATTCGCGGTTATCTGGTCGAACGGCGGGAAACCGCAGCAAGCGGGGACGCGCCCAAGCTGGGAGACCAGAGCATCAACTTCATGTTGAGCTTCGGCCTCAAACAAGCCGGATACGAGGCCCGCACGGACCGGCCGCAGGCGAATTCCGATAGCCGTTCGCTGCGTGCCGGCATCGATTTCACGCCGATCAAGGGCCTGATTCTGGGCACCACGCTGGGCATCGACGGGATCGATGCCAATCTCGATCGCAGCCAGCAGCCGCGCATCACCCAGTTCAACGTCGATATCGGGCCCTATGCGAGCTACTCGACCGGCAAGTTCTATGTTGATGCAACGGCGCTCTACAATCGCAGCAGTTACAAGCTCCGCCGTCAGATCAGTTGGAGCGGATTTTCGGACCAGCTACGAACCGGTGGAGACGGTGACAATGCCGCTGCCACGGTCGAGGCTGGTAGCATCCTGCAGCTCGGTGCCCTTCGGGCGCAACCCTTCGCCGGGCTGCAATACCGCTATGCTGATGTAAGCGGTTTCGTCGAGCGCGGCGGTGCGGCCTCCCTGGCCGTGGCGCAGTTCAAGACGGAATCCGTGCGCAGCAGCATCGGTCTGCGTGCCTCGACGACGGCCCGAACAGGTCTATGGACAATCAGGCCGACCGTCGAGGCACAATGGCAGCGCGAGCTGCGCTCCAATCCCGACAGCCGCATCGAGGCGACGTTCGCGAATGGCGGGACGCCGATATTCACGCTTCCCGAATCCCACTATTCCCGAAGCGTTGCCGTGGTTGGCGCAGGCCTGTCCGCGGTGCGCGGAGACCGGCTGACCATTCGCCTTTCCTACTCCGGCGAATTTGCCTCGGATCGTCATGTCCATGGCTTTGCCGTGACGGCAAGCCGGCGCTTCTGAGCACGGTCTTCAAATGTCAAAGAAGTCGGATCGAACCTAATTCCGCACGGTGGGATCGTGCCGGCCCGCTATCATGACATCACAAGGTCGCACGATCGGAGTTATCGATGGCAGGTTTCATAAGGGACATCCTCGCAACCCTGGCATACGAGCCCGCGCCCGCCGAGTTGCTTGCGTCCGATGCCGAGGCGCTGTCGCGGCTGGATGAGCGGCTTTCCGGGTTCGTCCAGGGCAATGTCCGATCGCGCGGGGCGATATCCATTCGCCCCTCCGACTGTAGCGTCTGGGACGGAAATCCCCGCGACGTTCCCGGTCTTTCGGCGGAGAGCTGCCGCTCGCTCATCGATTCCATCGCGTTGGAAGACGGGAACCGGATACCGGTTCTGGTGCGCCATAACCCGACCGGATCGGACCTGCCCTATCAGCTTCTCGTGGGCAGCCGCAGGCGGTTCGCGGTCGATTGGCTCAACCATAACGGGCGGCCGGAAATCCGGCTGAATGCGCTGATTGTCGAGCTTTCCGACGAAGAAGCCTTTCGTCTTGCGGACATCGAAAACCGCGAACGTCAGGATATTACCGAGCTGGACCGGGCGCGCAGTTACCAGAAGGCGGTGGACCAGTTCTACGGCGGCGTGCAGTCGCGCATGGCCGAAGCGCTTGGGCTGTCGAACAGCCAGCTCAGCCGTTTGCTGTCGTTGGCGCAGATGCCCGATGAAGTGGTCGATGCTTTCGCCACGCGCGACGAGTTACGCGTTCGCCATTCCGAAGTGCTGACACCGCTGTTGCGCCGCCCGCAGCAATGTGAGCGCGTGCTGGCCACGGCGCGTGTGATCGGCGAGGAGCAGCAGAGGCTTTCCGCGACAGGCGAACGGATGATCCCGGCCGCAGCAGTGCTTGCCCGTCTCAAGGCTGCAGGCAAAACCGCGTCCGGCGTCCGGGAGGTCGAAGGCGTAATCGAGCTTAACGGTGCCCGGATCGGGCGGATGCGCAATGTTCGCGAGGGGCTTTCCGTCGAGCTTCTGGTGTCGGAGGGCTTGTCGGTCCGGGACCTTTGCAGCGCTCTGGAGGCCGCGATCCTGGATGCGCGCGCGCAAGTTGAAAGCCAGGACGACGAACTGGATATCGAGGACTGAGTGACCGTTTGGAAATTCGCGACACGCGAATTTCGCGGACTCTGAATCCCTCGTCTCCCGGATGGGGTTCGGCCTGCCGTGCCAGGCCGGACCGCCATGATGATCCTTTGGAAAGAGGTGCTGACCGCGCCGTTACGGTCTGCCCGGGGGATGATCCCCGGCGGGCGCCAATTGCACTCGCACCGGCGCTAATCGACAATCGCTGCGGTGCTCCCGATTTTGCGGGATATTGCCGGTTTTTTCGCAAGATTGCGCGCGTCTTGAAAGCGTATGGTCCGCAAATTCGCGGGCTGCGGCGTGGTTTTGCGTAGGCCTGCGAGGGGTTTTCGAATCTGCGCGCGAGGCACCAATAGCCACCTCTCGCGACTGCCCTCATGGCGGCTTCTTCTACCCACGATCGGACCGATTGGAGGCCCTAGGTTCCTGCGAACTGGGCAAATTCCATGGAGGTCGACTATGAGACACGATCTAACAAAAGCCGGGCCAACAAAAGCCGGGCGCGCAAAAAACGCGAACAGGGGCGGCATCAGATATGCGCTGCTGTGTGCAACGGCGATACCTGCACTTTTGCTTGCCGGCTGCGCGGACGGCGTTGGTTTCAAGGTAGGCGCTGGCGGATCACCGTCGGGCCCCACCAGCCCGAGCGGGCCGAGTGGACCAAGCAGTCCGACTGGCCCCAGCGGACCTAGCGGTCCCAGCGGTCCCAGCGGACCTAGCGGACCTAGCGGACCAAGTGGTCCTAGCGACCCCAGCGGTCCGACTGGCCCCAGCGGTCCGACAGGCCCTAGTGGTCCGAGCGATCCCAGCGGCCCGACCGGTCCCAGCGGCCCGACCGGTCCCAGCGGCCCGACCGGTCCCAGCGGTCCGAGTGGCCCCAGCGGTCCGAGTGGCCCCAGCGGTCCGAGTGGCCCCAGCGGTCCAACCGGCCCCAGCGGTCCGAGTGATCCCAGTGGTCCAACCGGCCCCAGCGGTCCGACTGGCCCCAGTGGTCCGACTGGCCCCAGTGGTCCGACTGGCCCCAGTGGTCCGACTGGCCCCAGTGGTCCGACTGGCCCCAGTGGTCCGACTGGCCCCAGTGGTCCGACTGGCCCCAGTGGTCCGACTGGCCCCAGTGGTCCGACTGGCCCCAGTGGTCCGACCGGCCCCAGCGGCCCGACCGGTCCCAGCGGTCCGACTGGTCCCAGTGGTCCGACTGGTCCCAGTGGTCCCACAGGCCCGACCGGCCCGACGACATCGAGCTATACCGGTCCGGTGGCAGGCGTGGGTGTCGGCGGCACGTCCCTTTTGGGGCCGAGCGGCTCAGGCACGCTGATCAACGTCAACGTCGCTCCCGAAACGGCAACCGATCCCAGCACGGGCGGCCTCGCGGTCGATGTGCTGACGGGGGACGGCAAGGTCGTCCAGGTCGTGCTGCCCACCACCAACGAGCAGACGCAGGCCGCACTGGCGCCGATCGGCTCGCTGGCCGGGGCGCTGCTCGGCAGCCAGGTCGGCGGGACCGTGACGCAAGTCACCGATGGGCTCGCCCCCGTGGTTACGGCAGTCACCTCGACGGTGAATAGCGTCACCTCGCCGCTGCTCGGCACGGTGGACAGTCTGCTGTCTCCGGTCGTGGGCAACAGCGGTGTGCTGGCGCCCGTCACGGGCCAGCTTGGCGGTCTGGTCGACGGGGTGACCGGCGCGCTCGGCGGGAACGGCGATCCGGCACGGACGTACAATGGTCCGCTGATCGGACTGGATGCCGGCAACAATGCGCTGACCGGTGCAAGCACCACGGACACGCTCGCCGGGGTCAACGTGCTGTCGAACAATCCGGGCCTCGCCTCGGGTCAACTGGTGACGGCCGATGTGCTGTCGAACGGCAAAGTGCTCGATGTTGCCTTGCCGACGACGAGCGAGGCGGTGGCCGTGGGGCTTGCGCCGGTGGGCAATCTTGCCGGTTCGCTGCTGGGCAGTCAGGTCGGCGGCGCCGTGGATCAGGTGACGACCGGACTGGCGCCCGTGGTCGCGCCGGTCACGGCGGTTGTCTCGGCCGTTACCTCGCCCATTCTCGATGCGGTGAACGGTTCGCTTGGGCAAGTTGTCGGCAAGCTCGGCACGGGTGAGGGCACGTCGGCCCTTGCGCCGGTAACCGGATTGGTGAGCGGCGTGCTGGGCAGCGTCGGTACCGGTTCCAGCGGCGCCGGTTCGATCCTCGCGCCCGTGACCAGCACAGTGGCAGCACTGACGGGCTCCACGGGCTCGGGCAGCACTGCCAACGTACTGGCCCCGGTCACCACGCTTGTGAGCGGTGTGCTCGGCGGCGTCGGTACCGGTTCGGGTGCAACCGGCTCGATCCTTGCACCGGTTACCGGCACTGTCACCGCTCTGGTGAACGGTGTGGTCGGAAGCGTCGGCTCGGGTTCGAGCGGCACCGGCTCGATCCTCGCGCCCGTGACCAGCACGGTCGGCACTCTGACCGGGACTGGCAGTACCGGGAACGTACTGAGTGCCGTTACGGCGCCCGTCACGGCGTTGGTGAGCGGTGTGACGGGGAGTGTCGGTTCCGGCTCAAGCAGCGCGGGCTCGGTGCTCGCGCCGGTGACCAGCACCGTAACGGCCGTGGTGGGCACTGTGGTCGGCGGCGTCGGTTCTGGCTCGACTGCGACGGGATCGGTGCTTGCGCCGGTCACGAATGTCGTCAGTTCGTTGCTCGGCGGCACCACCGGTACCTCGTCGACGGGGGGATTGCTTGCCCCTCTCACCGGGCTGCTGGGCGGTCACGTGAACAAATAGCCTCTGGCGTGCTCGGTGCCCCAAGGACCCCCCATGGCCGAGCACGCTGCACCTCGTTGTTAAACGAGGTGGGGTGAGGGGGCGGCTGAATGTCTCCGGCCGCTCCCTCATTTTCTTTCAATAACGAGACAACGTGTTGGCCCGGGCGGGGTGGATCTTCGCCCGGGCCGCTTTGTTTTCGGAGCCGGTAGCTCCGCGCAGGCGGGAGGCACCGATTGATATTCAATCCGGTGCGTAAAATTGAGCCAGACTGAGTACTTAACCAAACTTGCCGGTTTGCGCAGGCGAAGCAGGGAATTGCGCCGCTTCTCCCGCCAATTTGCGTGCTTCTGCCGCCGGATCATGGGCTTTGCGCTGCCGGTTTCCCGATTTGCGTAGCCACGCGCAGTGTTTGTTACTGGCGGCGTCGGGGGCTTTGGGCGCCGGGAAGCGACATGGCCGGGATGGCTCCTTCTGGATGCGGTCCCCGCCCGCAGCCGCCGTATGCACTGCGACAGACAAGGCCTGCTCAGGGCCACCGCCAAGCCGGAGACTGTCGATGCCAATTCGTCACTTATCTGCCCTTCGCAAGCACGCGCTGCTGGGTACTGCAATTCTGCCCGTTGTCATGCTGGGGGCATGTTCGGGCAGTTCGGGGCTGCATGTTGCTCCCACCAGCCCGAGCGGGCCAAGCAGCCCGAGTGGACCGAGCGGACCGAGCGGTCCCAGTGGACCAAGCGGTCCCAGTGGCCCGAGCAGCCCGAGCGGTCCGACTGGTCCCAGCGGCCCAAGCGGCCCAAGCGGCCCCAGCGACCCAAGCGGTCCGACTGGCCCCAGTGGTCCAACAGGCCCGACCGGCCCGACCGGCTCGACGACATCGAGCTATACCGGCCCGGTGGCAGGCGTGGGTGTCGGCGGCACATCCCTGTTGGGGCCGAGCGGCTCGGGCACGCTGATCAACGTCAACGTCGCTCCCGAAACGGCGACCGATCCCAGCAAGGGCGGCCTCGCGGTCGATGTGCTGACGGGTGACGGCAAAGTCGTTCAGGTCGTCCTGCCCACTACGAACGAGCAGACTCAGGCCGCGCTGGCGCCGGTCGGCTCACTGGCCGGGGCGCTGCTCGGCAGCCAGGTCGGCGGGACCGTGACGCAAGTCACCGATGGGCTCTCGCCCGTGGTCACTGTGGTGACCTCCACGGTCAACGGTGTCACTTCGCCGCTGCTCGGCACGGTGGACAGTCTGCTGTCTCCGGTCGTGGGCAAGAGCGGTGTGCTGGCGCCCGTCACCGGCCAGCTTGGCGGGCTGGTCGATGGGGTGACCGGTGCGCTCGGCGGGAACGGCGATCCGGCACGGACGTACAATGGTCCGCTGATCGGACTGGATGCCGGCAACAATGCGCTGACCGGTGCAAGCACCACGGACACGCTCGCCGGGGTCAACGTGCTGTCGAACAATCCGGGCCTCGCCTCGGGGCAACTGGTGACGGCCGATGTGTTGTCGAACGGCAAAGTGCTCGATGTTGCCTTGCCCACGACGAGCGAGGCGGTGGCCGTGGGGCTTGCGCCGGTGGGCAATCTTGCCGGTTCGCTGCTGGGCAGTCAGGTCGGCGGCGCCGTGGATCAGGTGACGACCGGACTGGCGCCCGTGGTCGCGCCGGTCACGGCGGTTGTCTCGGCCGTTACCTCGCCCATTCTCGATGCGGTGAACGGTTCGCTTGGGCAAGTTGTCGGCAAGCTCGGCACGGGTGAGGGCACGTCGGCCCTTGCGCCGGTAACCGGATTGGTGAGCGGCGTGCTGGGCAGCGTCGGTACCGGTTCCAGCGGCGCCGGTTCGATCCTCGCGCCCGTGACCAGCACGGTTGCGACGCTGACGGGCTCTGCCGCGGCCGGCACCGGCGGTACCGCCGGCGTACTGGCCCCCGTTACCACGCTTGTAAGCGGCGTGCTCGGCGGCGTCGGCTCGGGTTCGAGCGGCACCGGCTCGATCCTTGCACCGGTGACCAGCACGGTCGCGACCCTGACAGGCTCCACTGCGGCCGGCACCGGCGGAACCGTCACCGTGCTGACCGCCGTTACCGCGCCGGTAACAGCGCTTGTGAGCGGCGTCCTGGGCGGCGTCAGTTCCGGTTCGGGAAGCACCGGTTCCATTCTTGCGCCGGTAACGGGGCTTCTCAGCGGGCTTCATGGTGGCGGGCAGTAGCCCGCCGCCGTGAGCGCGAACCCGCAAGTCCGAAACACGATCAATTCTTCACAGCTGGGGGGCCCCAAACATGATTGACCTGGATCGCATCAGTCCACCCGATCGTCGCAGCAACTATCTCGTCGTCCTGCGGATCGACAATGCCCGCGCGCTTGAGGCCGCTTACGGAAGCGATGTGCTCTGCGCCGCGGTCGAGCATATCCGGCAGGGCGTCGAGCAGTGCCTTGAGCCCGCCGAAGTGGTCGATGTGACCACGCGCGGTCTTACCGTGCTGGCACACGCCGCCGTGATCGCGACGGACTTCGTGCGCACCCAGGTTGACGAGCTGTGCCTGGCACTCAGCACTTCGCCGCTGCATTATGGCGAGGCGGATATCCTGCTGTCGATTTCCGCCGGATACAGCGATCCCAACGAAGACGGCGTCGACCGCCACAGCACCGAAGCGAAGTGGATGGCGCTCCGCCGCCTCAAGGGGGCAGTGGCACCTGCGCTGGCGGTGGTCCCGTGCAACGAGCATGAGGAAATGCGCTACCGGGCCGACATGGCTATCGCTGCGCCGCTCATCATGCGCCATGTCGCGTGCGAGACCTTCTTCGCATGGCGGCCGATCTTCAGCCCGGAGGATCCCTCGATCGTACTGCGGCACGAGGCCCTGCTGCGCTATCCGGGGGAGCGCGGCGAGCAGTTCGATTGCGCACGGCCCTATCGTGCGCTGGTGCGGATCGGCCTTGCCCACTTGCTGGACCGGTTGCTGGTCATTCGGGTTCTTGACGAGTTGGAAGCCGATCCGGAAGCGGAACTCTCGATCGAGATTGCGCTTCAGAGCCTGTCGTTCGACTTGTGCGGCCAGGACAGCGCCTGGACCGAGCTGATGGCCCGGCTGGAGCAGAAGCCCGAACTGGCGCGCCGTCTCGTTCTGGAGGTCCACGAAGCCACAGCCCATTCGCCGCGCGACGACACCTTCACGTTCCTTGGCGTGTTCCGGGCGCTGGGAGGCCGTCTTTCAGTGGCAGGGTTCGGTTCCTGCAGCGCCTCGATCCGCGAGGTGGCGCGGCTGCGGCCCGACACGCTGAAGCTGGACAGCGCCTTCATCCGCACGGCGTTCAGTTCGGGGCTGAGCCGCGCGCGTTTTGCGGATCTTGTCGATCTGGCGCGCTCGCTGACCGCCATCGTCGTCGCCGACGGGGTGGAGACGCCGGACCAGTGGGACATCGTTGCCGAGCTGGGCGTCCAATGGATCGTCGGTGCGCGGCGCAACCGGGCCAGCACCCGGAGAATCTGGTTTAATCCCGTCTACGACCGGCTGGCGGCGGACGACCTGCTCGAACCGCCGGCCCTGAACATGGAACCGGTTCGCCGGGCGGCCGGGACACGCCGCCACTAAGTCACACCAACGAATAGAGACACTGCTCAGGAAAGGATTGGGACATGAATATCGAATCCCTCAAGCGTGCGAGCGACCTGCTTTCCATCGCCCTCGATATCCTCGATGAGAGCGAGGCCACGGTCACTGCTTCGCTGGTGACGAGCGCCATCGACGCGCTCGATTTCGAGAAATTCGAAAGGGAACGCCGGACCCAGCGCGCCCGCATGCCCCGGCGTCTGCCGCTGCCATCGCTGCGCAGCTGCGCCTGATTTCGGGCGCGGTTCGCGCGCCCGGAAAAAAAGTACAGCCAGATAGGCTGCGGTCGGAGGCAAGCCGGATATAGTTGCGGTATGGGATGTGCAGTCCTGCGGATATGTTGGCCACCAGTGGCGGCTTTGGGGGACTGAAATGCAGCGGCGCGGCGAAGTGCTGGTCATCGACGATGTGATTGCGATCGTCGAGGAACTGGTAACCCTGTTGTCGTGGCATGAGGTTGGCGCGCATGGCGCGACCAATCTCACAGATGCCCTCGAAGTCCTGACGGACTGTCCCGAGATCAAGGTCGTCGCGTGCGACGTGCGGCTCGACAGGGAATCCGGACTGGACATCATACCGCGCATTCTTGAGCACCCCGAATTGCGACGCCGGCCGTTCCGCTTCCTTTTCATGAGTGGTGATCCCATGCAGGTTCAACATTTTCCAGCGGCCTCAGAGCACTACATCCTCACCAAGCCGGTCCAGCCCCGGGCGCTTATGCGGGCGATCACGTCGATGCTCGGCCCGGATGCCGATCCGGAATTCGGGAATGATCGCGACGCGCAGGGCGCGCAAAGCATGGGCGCGTCTCCTCGTGTCTGACTGCCCGTCCAATCAGCTCGACAATCCCCACGCGCTGCGCGCGCTGCTTTCGGAATTGAGCGCGCGAACGGCGGGGGAACTGGTTCATGACTTCCGGCTGGACACAGCCAGTTCGACGATCCGTTTCCGGCGCGGCTATCCTGAAACCCATGTCGACGAGGCCATTCGGATCGCTCCCGGTGAGGGGCGCGATCTGGAGGCGCTTGCCGCTTCCGGCGGAACCAGCGCGATCTTGCACCCGCTTGGGGCGGATGGAGGGAATTTGGAAGTTCTCGTGGCCGACAATCGCGGCGGCGCGCATTGGGGAAGGGCGGTTATCCTGCGCGGCGGCCCGGTTCGGACACGCGAAGCGGCGCACACCATCGCTCACGAGCTGCGCCAGCCCCTCTTCACGATTTCGATTGCGGGAGAGCGGCTGCGCTATCTGCTGGCACGGGCCGGCGTGCCGGAAACGGAAGCAAATTCGGCGCTGGAACGGATCGCGGGGCAAGTCGAGCGGGCGCAAATCATTATTGCGCGAACGCTGGGACAGGGCGACCCGCTCGAAGCGGTGGGCACGCGGGGGCCGGCGGATTTGACAGCGACGGCCAGGAGCGCGGTCGGTTTTCTGGAAGGCATGTTCGCACCGGCGGACATCTCGGTCGAGTTTCGCACCGATGGCCGTCCGGCCCGCGTCAATCTCGATGACGTGGCGCTGGAACAGGTTTTCGTGAACGTGGTGCGCAATGCCATCGAGTCAATCGAACGCCGCCGCTATCAGGGATGGGGCGAGCGCGGCCGCATCACGGTGGAGGTCGCGCGCGAGGGCGGCACGGCGCGGGCCACAGTGACGGATAACGGCGCCGGTCTTTCGAACGATCCCGCTTCCATCACGCGCCCCGGCCATCGTACCGAGAGGGGCCGGCGCGGCTCCGGCCTAGGCCTGTCGATCTGCCGCGACATTCTCGCCCCGGTGAACGGCACCGTGCGGCTGGCGGCGGGCGGCGGCGAGGGGGCTATCGTCGAAATAACCGTCCCGATTGTCGATGGCGCCAAAGCCTCAGATATCGTCACGACCTAGACGAATAAGAAAGCGCGTTCCCGTGTTGCCCCAATACTGGCAGCGAAAGTCTCCGGACGCGGCAAGGGCCACATGTTCGACCAGCCAATGCGTGGCATGATCGAGCATCGGCCCTGGCACCCTTTCCCCGTCCTCGCCAAAGCATTGCACGGAAATCACCACGAATGCGGGGCTCAGCCGGGCCATCAAGCGCACTTTACCTTTGCGCTTGGCGCCGTCGGGCGCGGTGAAGCTGGCAAATGCGTTGAGAAGCGCGGCAACCGTCATCATTTCCAGCGCGCCGTGCTGGGTGGGGATCAAATGCTCCAGCCCGTCTCCGGCAAGGTCGATGGAAACGCCATGATGGCGCACATTGGACTTGGTGGCGGCGACCGCGCGTTCCAGCGCACTGCGCACGTTGAGCGTGGTCAATTCACGGTTGCCGTCGCGGCCGAAACCGCGGAACAGCCCCAGAATATAGGCCGCCGTCTCGGTATGGGTTGCAATTCTGGCGACGCGATCGGCAAGATCGGCCTTGCGTGCCGGATCGATGTCGAGCTGTTCGACAATATAGCCCAGATTGCCGTTGGCCATCGAGATCACATTGAGCGGCTGCGCCAGATCATGAAGCATCCCGCTGGTGATCCGACCCAATAGCAAGTCGCGCGCCACTGGCACGAGACCGGCGTCGCCCCAGGTCAGCAGGCGTGCGTCCCCCATCGCCAGATGCCGCGCGGCCCCGCAGCCAAGGTACGCCGCGCAAGGAATGCCGATGATCGAAATCATTGCGCCACCGGAACCCGCAAGCAGAAATCCCGTGGCACGGCAGGCAATCACCAGCGCGAGTGTCAGCACCCATGTCCAGCGTGGGGGTTGAAGCATCGTGGGTAGCAGCCGCCGGGGAATGGCGATTGCAAGGATCGCCAGCCCGAGCAGTATCCAGCATTCGAGCGCGTGACGCGCGCTTTCGTTCAGCAGGAGGTTGAGGCCGAACACAGCGGCGATGAGCGAGAGCTTGAAACGGTTGGTCAGCACCAGCAACGCGCCCAGCGCGGCGGCGGCGGGCATGGCGGCGAAGGGTGCACGATGGACCGTCAGTGCGAAAATCACCGCACCGAAGCCGATGACCGTGGGAAACAGCTGGGTTCCGTCCTCCCAGGCGCGCATGCGCAAGGACAGCGGCGTCAGAAATCGCCGGGCCTTGCCGCCTTCCTGTGGCAGCGGATCGTCGAGCTCGGGCGGCGCAATGTCTTTCTCCCGCTTCGCCGCAAAGGACGCGAGTTCGACCACCGTATTGTCGATGTTTCTCATATTGCGTGCGCTCCCCCAAGTCGACGCGGACCCCCAATGGGCATCATTTGCCGCTTAAGCCTCATTTGCAAGGATCTCTCTTGGTCAAGATTTATGGGGCATTTGCGGCGGCATGGAACAAGCATCGTCTGCCATTTCGATTTTCCGCCGAACGAACATAAGGATCAGGCGCTGTTCTTTTCTGCATTGGCGCGCGAGAAATGCGGAATTGGTTAAAGACAATTCATCTTTGCGCGCCGGAATCGCCGTTAATTGTGCGACGCAACATTATTCTTCCCCATCATTGAGACCAGGAAAACCAGGTAAAAGAACCAATACGGACATGATCGGAAGTACTTTTGCCTCATCGCGCGCGGTCGAGACCCGCGGGTTTGCGGTGCGGACGGCCCGCAGCCGAATGCGGCGTGCCAAAACGCAAATCCGGTAGTCCCCCTCGATGCCCTCGCATCGGCTTCTTCTCCACACGCTGCGGAATCCGAGAATGGATATTGTAGGCACGCAACATCGCATTCCGATCGCGCAAAGTGGGAAAATGATCCGTTTTGGATGCCACGCCGCCGATCGATTTGCGTAAGCGCAAGGTGTTCTGGGGGTGATTGCATGCGCTTGGGTTCTAAAGCGAAGCTGACGATAGGCGTCGGACTCGTGGCGGCGTGCAGCTTCGCCGTCATGGGGCTTCGCGAACTTGGCAGGTCCAGTCAGACCGTGCCCGATCTTGCCGCGCATGCTGCCGCGCAGAATGTGGCGCCTGCCCGGCCCCTGCTGGTCGCAACGACAAGGACGATCACGACCGGCGAAACGATCCGCGCGGATATGATCCGCAACGCGACGGCCGACCTTGCGAAGTTTCCGACCGCAGCATCTTCCGTCGAAGTGCTCGGCAAAGTCGCCACGCATGATATTCCGGCCAACTCACTCATCCCGCGCAGCGTGATCGATCAGGAGACCAAGCTGGCCATTCGCGTGCCCATGGGGATGCGCGCGATCAGCATCGATACGACGGCGGAAATCGCCGTGGCCGGTCTGGTTCGCCCGGGCGACCGCGTGGACGTGCAAGTCGTCTACCCCGGCGAGGATGCGATAAGCGGTGCACGGGGCAGCGGCCGCAGCGAGGCGCGGACTCTGCTCCAGATGGTGCCGGTGCTCGCCGTGGGGGATGTCGTGGTGGGCACGCCGCCGCACGCAGGCATCGCGTCTGACGTGAGCGCGCCGCCCCCGCCCGCGCGGACCGTCACGCTGGCACTTTCGCCGGAGCAAGTGTCCAGGCTCTCGCTCGCGAAGAACACCGGTGCGCTTTACCTCTCGCTGCGCAATCCCAGCGATCAGGCTCAGGTCGAGCTGGCGGCAGAAGAAACGCCGCGATCGCTGGCGCCATCGGCGCTGCGTTCCATCGCGCCCGTCAGAGCGGCACCGAAAATTGTCCAGAGAACGGCCGTGCGGCCCGCTCCCCGTCCGGCGTCCAAACCTCACGCCATCGAACTGGTGGTCGGCGGTAACAGCCAAACTATCTACTCAGGGAGTGCGCCGCATTGAAACCCTTCGTGGCCTCCTGTCTTGCCGTTGCGGCGGCATCCTTGTCGGTCTCGCTTCCCGTTTCCCCCGCGCGCGCGCAGGAGGCTGGATCCAGGCGCGAAACGCTCCAGGTCGACGAGAAGCGCACGCTTTCGTTCGCGGATGACATTGGCCGCATCGAGGTCAGCCGCGAAGGCGTGATCGCAGTTTCGGCCCCGACATCCCGTTCGCTGAAAGTGACCGGGGTCGGCGGAGGCGAGGCGCAGCTTACGGTCTATGCCGCCGACGGCAGCGTGCTCGGCCAAACGCTGGTGAATGTGGAGGCCGCGCAGACGGCAGCATCCGGCGGCGGGGCTGGGCCTGCGGGCTTCCGGCCCGGCGAGAAGGTCGTAGCCGTGGATGTCCAGTTTGCCGCGGTGTCCAGTTCCACGCTCCGGGCGCTTGGCTTCAGCTTTTCGAAGCTGGCCGGCGATCTTCAGGGCGCGGTGATTTCGCCCAGCAGCCTGGTCAGTTCTAGCTTTACCAGCACTGGCCTCAGCATCGATGCTACAGCGCCGCTCCAGAGCGCGTTCAACCTTTTCCTGTCGGCGCCCAATCGCGGGATCGGGGCGGTACTCAGCGCGCTGTCCTCCAACGGGCTGTCGCAGCTTTTGGCCCAGCCCACGTTGCTGGTGCGTTCGGGCGAGCAGGCCAGCTTCCTGGCGGGCGGCGAGTTTCCGGTGCCGGTGCCGCAGTCCTACGGCGGTTCGGGCAATACCATCTCGATCCAGTACAAGGAATTCGGGGTGCGGCTGACAGTGACGCCTTTCGTGCTCTCGAAAGACCATATCGTTCTCAAGCTGGCGCCCGAAGTCAGTGAGCTGGACTACAACAATGGCGTCCAGCTTCAGGGCTACACCGTGCCGGGCATCCGTCGCCGGTCGGCGGAGACCACGGTGGAACTGGGCAGCGGCCAGAGCTTCGTTATCGCCGGGCTCAACTACAGCAACAGCTCGATCTCGAAGGACAAACTGCCGCTGCTGGGCGACATTCCCGTGCTCGGTGCCTTCTTCAAGCGGCAGCAGAACCAGCGGGAGCGGCAGGAGCTGATTATCGTCGCGACGCCGCGACTGGTCGAGCCGGACGCCGTCCCGGCGCCGCTTCCAGCATCCATTACGCCGGTCGATCCGACGATGGGCCAGATGATCGTGGGCAATGACGGCGTCGATCAGGCCGTGGGTTCCTTTGGGGTAGTGAGGCGCTGACATGCCGACGATCAATCTTCTCTCCGTCGATCGCACGCTCGAACGCCGCCTTGCCGAAGCCGTGGGCGAACATGTCGACGTCGAGATGATCCAGTCGATGGAGCTGGCCGATCTCTCCGGCCCGGGCATCGTCGTGATCGATCATACATCGGTGCCCGCCGACCGTTCGCTGGCATCCTCGATCGGTCACGTCCTGCACGCCGCGCCCGGGCGCGGCGTGGTCGTGGCGACGGACGACATGTACGCCGATCAGGTGCTGCAGGCGATCCGGGCGGGCGCGGCCGACGTCTTCGCACGCAATTCCGAAAGCAAGCACATCGCGGAAGTGGTGACGCGCCTGCTCAACAATTCGATGACGGCGCAGGGCCGGCTCGGGCGTCTCACACTGGTCCTCGGCACAGATCAGGAAGCCATGGCGATGCTGGCTACCGACATGGCGCTGGCCTACAGCCTGAGCGACGCCGCCAGCCTGCTGGTCGACTGTACGCTGCCGTCGAGCACGGCTGAGGCCTATCTCGATCTCAAGGTCGATTACGGTCTGGCCGCCGCCGTTTCCGACATCGACCGAATGGATACGAGCCTGCTGTCCGACGCGCTGGCGCGCCATGAGGCGAGCGGACTGTCGCTGCTGACGTTCGACGGCGGCACCGGTGCCGAACCGGCCGGCATCGGTCCGAACGACATCGTCGGGCTCATTCAGTTGCTGCGGGCCAATTTCGAGCATGTGGTGCTTGGCGCGGGCAGTCTGAAGCATGCCGGGCTCCTGCGCGAACTCGCTTCGCAGGCCTCGGCCGTGGAAGTCGTCTGCAGCCAGTCGATCCGCGAACTCGATGCCTGCCGCCGCTTGCTGGAAAAGGTGTCGCTCGACACCGCGACGGCGACGCGTGTGCGGTTGATCGTCTGGGACCACGATCCCCGGATCTTGTTGGACGGGCGCCGGATGGCTGATGTGCTGGGGATCGATGCGGTGATGGGCATCCAGACCGACCGCGTTCGCGCGCGCAATGCGCTCAATGCCGGCAAGCCGATGATGCTTGATCGCGACGGCGGCGGCTATGCGCAGGCGATCCGCCGGGCCTGCAACATCGCAGCGCCGGTAAAGGGCGCGCGGGTCGGCATCGACCGGATGCGCCGCGCGGTTCTGCGTCTGGTGGAGAAGTCCGCATGAGCCTGCTTACTGCCGACGACGCAATCCTGCGCCATGCAGGCGGACAAGGCCGCGCGGCGGTGGCCCAGCCAACGGCCCAGCGGATGAGCGACTCCTATCAGGCGGTCAAGGCGCTCACTTGCCAGCAAGTGATCGACCAGCTCGAAGCGCAGGGCGTGACGGCCGAGGCGCTCGACCAGCGGGTGCTTCGGCAGGAGATCGAACAGGTCATCAGCAGCCGCAGCCGGCGCGGCCAGCTTGCGCTCAACAGCGCCGAGCGGCTCGTGCTGATCGAGGATGTCGAGGACGAAGTAGTCGGCCTCGGGCCGCTGGCGCCGCTCCTGCGCGATCCCGCCATCGACGACATCATCGTCAATGGCCCGCACACGATTTACGTCGAACGGGCGGGGATGCTCGAACAGGTCGAGACGCGCTTTCGCGACGACGGCCATCTCATGAACATCATCCAGCGGATCGTCGGCCCGATCGGTCGCCGCGTGGATGAGGCGACGCCGTTTGTCGATGCGCGTCTGGCCGATGGGTCGCGCGTCAATATCGTCATTCCTCCCATCGCGCTCGATGGCCCGCTCGTTTCGATCCGCAAGTTTCGCCTTCAGGCGCTGACGGTCGAGGACTGCGTCAACAGCGGCGTAATGAGTGTGCCGATGGCGGCCTATATTTCGAGCGCGGTGCGCTCGCGGCTCAATATCCTCATTTGCGGCGGAACGGGTGCGGGCAAGTCCACGCTGCTCAACGTCCTGTCGGGCTGCATCGGCGACCGCGAGCGGCTGGTCACCATCGAGGATGCCGCCGAGCTGCAATTGCGCCAGAACCATGTCGTGCGCCTCGAAACGCGGCCGCCCAGCGTGGACGGCAGCCGCGAAGTTAGCGCGCGCGATCTCCTGCGCAACGCGCTGCGTATGCGCCCCGACCGTATCATTCTGGGCGAGGTGCGCGGCACCGAGGTCGTGGAAATGCTGCAAGCCATGTCCACCGGGCACGACGGGTCGATGGCAACGCTTCACGGCAATTCTCCGCGCGACGCACTTGCCCGACTGGAGATGCTGCTGGGCTTTGCGGGTCAGCAAAGCGACATCCGCGCGCTGCGCCGCTTCGTGGCCAACAGCGTCCACGTCATCGTCAACATCCAGCGGCTGGCCACTGGCGCGCGTCGGGTGACGTCGGTGACGGAAGTGACAGGGGTGGAAGGCGACGCCTATTCGCTCAACGAACTGTTCCGCTTCGACGAGCAGCCGCCAATGTCGGGCGAGGGCGCATTCCAGACGCTCTCTCCGCGTCCCTATCATGCCGCACGCCTGCGCGATTTCGTGATGCCCACTGCGGCAGGATCGAAGCGCGGCGGCGAAGCGTCCGGGATCGCCGCATGGTGAGGGCCGCCGCCTATCTCGCGCTGGCGCTGGTGGTTCTGGGAATCATCGCCTTTTACCTCCTGGTCGAGCGGGCGCGCGGGCTCGCCGCCATCGATCGCCGGCTGGGACAGATGGCGGGGCCGCACCTTGGCACGGTCCGGACGATCGTGCCGATTTCCGTTCCCGAACGCGTCGCGCCGCTGCTGGCGCAGGCGCAAGTCGAAATGACTTTTCAAGGTCTACGCAATCTGGCTCTGGCGGGATTGGCGATAGTCGGCGTCGTGCTGTTTCTTGCCGGGCCGGTAGCGGCGCTGGCGCTGCTCGCGGGGATTCCGTTCTGCGCCTGGTCCTGGCTTCAGGCCCGCGCCCGCAAGCGCACCGAGGCGCTGACCGAGGCTTTGCCGCTCTACCTTGACGGCGTGCGCCAGCTTCAGGCCATCGGCAATTCGCTTTCGCAAGCGCTCGAACGGGCCTTGGCCGATGCGCCTGAGATCGTGCGCAGCTACTTCGCCGGCACCGCGCGGCGGCTGGAAATGGGCGCGCCGGTCGGTGAAACCATGCAGCAGCTTGCTGATCGCCTGCGCATTCCGGAAGTTTCCATGCTGGCCGCTGCGATCCGCACCAATCTGCGGTTCGGCGGCTCGCTCGGCGCGACATTGACCAATCTTGCCGCCATCCTGCGTGAACGCGTGCGGATCCGCCGCGAACTGGCCGCCGCGACTTCCGAGGCGCGGATCAGCTCGCGGGTGCTGATCGCGATGCCCCTGCTTGCCATGATCCTGCTTGTGGCGACGAACCCTGCCTATATCGACTTCTTCATTCACGATGCGCGCGGACAGAAGCTGTCGGTGATGGCGATCGGTTTGGAACTGATCGGGATCGTCGTGGTGAGCCGGATGATGAGGCTTGCGTTCTGATGGCCGCGCTGCTCCCGCTCATCCTATTTTCGCTGTCGCTTGGCGGCGTGGTGGTCGCTTGCGTCGGCTACCGGCTGCTGCGGATCGACGCGCGGCTGCGGGAGCGGGTGCACGGCAATGGACTGCGCCAGACACCGGCCGGCCGGCTGCCGTTTCGCCTGCCGCGCCTGTTCAACATCCGTGGGCGGGACCGCGACGAAGTCGAGAAGCGTCTGCGCAAGGCGGGCTATTTCGATCCGTCCGCGATCGAGGTTTTCGCATGGCTGCGCGTGGCTGCTGCCCTTGCCGCCGCGCTGGTCAGCATGGCGGCCTGCATGGCCGCCACCGGCAACCCGTTCACACCCATCTTCCCGACGTTCGCCGCCGCCGGCGCGACCTATATCGGCGCCAAATATGTCCTGCAAATGCGGGCCAACGCCCGTGAGCGGATCCTTACCGCCGAATTTCCCTTCCTGCTCGATCTCATGCTGATGATGCTGGAGAGCGGCGTCTCGCTCGACCAGTGCTTCCGGGCGATCGCGCGCGATGAGCAGGTGGCGGTCCCCAACCATGCCCGCCTTGTGGGCATGCTGGTCGACGATCTCGATCGCGGGCAGGACTATCAGGTCGCGTTCGACCGCTGGGCCACGCGCGTGGCGGTGAACGGCGCGCGCGAACTGGCCACGGTGTTCCGCCAGTCGCTGTTCCACGGCATGGAACTGGTGCCTTCGCTCCGCGAATTCGTGCGCGAATTTTCGCAGCGGCGCGTCGCCCGCGCGCGCGAGGCGATTGGCGCCGTGACCGTGCGGATGGTCATTCTGATGCTGGTGTTCTTCATGCCCGCGCTTTTCATCGTGCTGGCAGGGCCACCGGTTGCGGCGATCCTCGATACCTTGCGGAGTTCGGTCCCATGATGCGCAGTAGACTTGCAGCCAGGGTTCTGGCGCCGATCCTTCTTGCGAGTATCGCCCATCCCGCATCCGCCGCGGAGCACGGCAACCCGGCCGAAGCGTTGGCCGATCCGGGCGACCAGGGTTCCACCCGCACGCTCTATCTCTCGTTGATCCGGCAGGCACGGGTCGACGGGCGGTCGCGCGCCGCGCTGGCCTATCTCGACGATTTCGACCGCCAGTATCCCCGAGACCGCGAGGCGCTGGTGCTGCGGATCAATTGCCTGCTCGATCTTGGCCAGACCGAAGAGGCGCGTACTGCGCTGAAGCGCATTCCGCCGAACGACCGCGACGGACAGGTGCTGGAAATTCGCGGCCACGTTTCTGCTGCGCTGGGCGATTGGGCGCAGGCGTCGCGCGACTACGGTGCCGCGCTCGATGCCAGCCCCGCCAACCCGTTTGTCGGCAATGCACTGGGCTATGCGCGGCTGCGGTCCGGCCAACCGCAGCGGGCCGTGGAAGCGCTGAAGGCTGCCCACGATCTGGCGCCGAACGAAACGGTGATCCGCAACAACCTTGCCCTTGCGCTGACGGTGGCGGGGCGCGGAGCGGAGGCGGAAACCCTGCTTTCCGCCGTGCGCGACGTGCGGTCGCGGGGAGAGATCCGCAGCCAGATCGCCAGCGAGGCGGCGCGGCTGGCGGTTCCCGCTTCGGCAGGTTCCGCAACCGAAACGGGGAGCGATCATGGCTAGTCTTCGTCTCCGCCGGGCGCGCGAACGGTCAGGGCCCGAGGCCACCGGAAAGGCTTGCCGTCGCTTTGTGCGTGCGCTCGCGAAGGACCAGTCCGGCATGATCGGCCCGGCCGTCGCGGCGATGGGCGTGATGCTGCTGGGGGCGGCCGGGCTCGCGCTCGATACCGGGCTCTATTACCTCGGTAACCGCGACCTTCGCACCGCGACCGAAGCGGCCGCGCTTGCGGCGGCCATGAACCCTCTCCAGGGCGAGGCGCGTGCCCGCGATTACCTGACGCGCAACGGATACGATGCCTCCGTCCTCAAGTCGGTAACGGTCGGCCGGTACTGCGCGGACGCGGCGCTCGGCAGCGACGATCGCTTCGATCCCAGCTTCAATCGCTGCCCCGGCAACGGCCAGGCCACCGCTGTGCGGATCGTCACGGGCAAGGCAAGCCGGCGCTTCCTGACCGGCGTGCTCGGCTCTGCCAGCCCGATCCCCGACCTTGCCGCCACGGCCACCGCCGCGCGGATCGACGAAGCCGGCATTGGCGTCACATCGGACGTGCTGACCGATGTGGTTTCACCGCTGCTGACTCCCATCACCACGCCGCTTATCTCGACGCTCAACGGCGTGCTAGGCTCCTTGCTGGGCATTCCGATATCGCTGGGCAAGACGGACATTCAGAGCCTGATGCAAGGCAATGTCAGTGCGGGCCTGTTCTTCGACAGCCTCGCCAGCAAGGAGGGCTTCACCGGCACATACGGCGAACTGGTGAGCAAGTCTCACGGGCTGAAGGACATTGCCTCAGCGGCGGCCGACGCCGCCTCGACACCGGAGACGAAAGCCGCCCTGAACGCTTTCGCGGGGCAAGTCAGCAATAACTACAGCGTGCCTTTCAGCGGCCTGTTCGGCCTTGGCGTGTGGAAGAACATGCCCGTGGGCGGCGCCGACGAACCGCCGACACTGCGGGCGGGCATGAACGCCTACCAGCTCATCACTTATGCGGTCCAATCGGGACCGACTGCCATCGATCTTTCCACGGCGATAAACCAGTTGCTGCCTGACAGCACGGTGAAGATCGGGATGGTGTCGAGCGGTTCGGCCGACCGACCCCGGTTCGCCTTCGGACCTGCGGGCGAAACGCAGGTCGGCACGTCTGCCTTGCGGATCGGGATCCAGATCAACCTTGGCGTTCCCCCGGTCCTCGCCGGCTTGGCCTCGATTCAGGTCCACCTTCCGGTCATCCTCGACGTGGCGGCGGCGCAGGCGGAAGTGACCGGGATAAACTGTGCCAACACGGCCGAGCAGGCGCGCGACACGACCGTTACCGTCCATGCAAGGTCGGGGCTGGTCAATGCCTATATCGGCGATGTCTCGGCTTATGATCCGATGGCGAAATCGATGCCCGTAATGCGCGCGGCGGATATTCAACAGACGAATATCGTAAGCATTTCCCTGCTTGGTAGTCCCATTCCCATCAGTGTGAAGGGCCGGGCCATCGCGCAGCCGGTCACCGGCTCCGGGGCATCGGATGCAACGCTGACATTCGGGCCGGGAGTCGGCAGTCCCACGCAGCCTGCGAGCCCGCGGACGATCGGCAATAAAGTGCAGATCGGCCAGACCGTGAGCGACCTCACCACCAGCCTGCTCGGGTCGGACGGACTCGACATTCAGATCGGTCCACTGGGGTCTCTTCTTCAACTCCTGGGCCTGTCGAATATCACCGGCTCGGTCCTGCCGACTGTCGTGAAGCCTGTAACCCAACTGATCGGAAACACGGTCGATCCGCTGCTTACCAATGTGCTGGCGGTACTGGGCGTTCAGCTCGGCACGGCCACGGTCTGGACCACTGGCGCACGCTGTGGAGTTCCTGTGCTCGTCTGATTTTCACCGAGCCGGCGCCGCGCTTGCCTCCATGCGGCGCCGGAATTTTCAAGGAGGACAAGGGGAGTAATCCAATGAAGGATGCTGTTCTCAAGTTCCTGATCCGTCTCAAGACCGACGAACAAGGGCTCACTGCTGTCGAGTATGCCGTTCTGGGCGCAATTGTCGTTGCTGCCATCACAGGAGTAGGCACGTCTTTTAAATCCAGCCTCAGCGCGGCTTTCACAGCCCTGTTCCCTTCCTGATCAGGAGACCCGCGTGATGCGCATGTCAGCCGGAACTCTTGGACGACTGCTGAGATGCACGAGCGGGATGGCGGCGCTGGAGTTTGTATTCATTGCTCCGGCGCTGCTGCTCCTGGCCTTCGGGATCATCATTTACTCGATCTATTTCAGCGCCATGATCGGTGTCAGCCAGGCCGCGTCGGAAGGCGCGCGGGCTGCCGTTGCCGGTCTTTCGACCGGTGAGCGCACGAGCCTTGCTCAGGCGCGCGCGGCAGCCGTGATGAAAAACTACAGCGCGATCCTGGGCGGAGGAAGCGATCCCGTGATCTCCGCCGGTGCCGACGGTACCGGCGTCTTCAAGGTTCAGGTGAGCTACGACATGAGCAAGAGCCCGATCATGCGCTACGGCAACATGGTGCCGCTGCCTTCGCCGAACCTGACGGCGAGCGCTTCGGTCACCAACGGAGGCTATTGAAATGGGCGGCTATGAATACCTGCGTCTGGCGGCCCTGATTCTGCTGGTGCTGCCGGTCGTCGTGCTTCCATGGGAGGGGCGCAGGCCGCCCGGCATTCTTTATGCGGCCATTGCGTTTGGGGGTATCGCTTTTGCCTTCTTTCGCAATGGGATAGAAGGTGCAATCTTGGCCGCTGCGTCGGGAACGATTTGCCTTATCCTGATATCGGCAGTAATCGCGGCGCTCCGTTCCGGGACGGGCCGAATCATATTGACCGGAGGCCAGATTAAACTTCTGTCATCGGGCGCCATCTGGCTCGGCGCGGCAGGAGCATTGGCTATGATAGTGTTAACCGGGACTGTTCTATTCGGTCTCGGAGCAATTTATAGATCGGACAGATTCGCTCGTCGTCCCGATACAGGTGCTATCGCCGCCGCCGCGATACTTTGCGTTGGATTTGGACAACTGATGATTCTTGCTTAGGTCAAGCTTCGGAGGTCTTCGCCGAACATGAACGAAATGGTACCGAACTGGCGGACTAGACTAGGGGCGATCCTCAATCCTTCCGGTACGCCCACTGCACTGCCTGCCCAAGAAGAGATCGTGGACAATACTCCGGTAGAAACCGTTCTGATCGTCGATGACGATGTGGATTGGTGCGAGGAGTGCGCCTTCAGCCTGCGGACGATGGGCTATGCCCCGCTTGTTGCAAACAGCGCGCATGAGGCGGAAAGGCTCTACGCCAACCACGACGTTTCCATCGCGATCGTCGATTTCAACATGCCCGGTCAGGACGGGATATCGCTGATCTACGACCTTTCGCAGAGCGCGGAGCTCCGCGGGCAGCGCCTTCAGTTCATCATGGTGACCGGCTATGCCAGCAAGGATGTCGCGATCGACGCCATGCGGGCCTCGGCGGTCGATTTTCTGGAAAAGCCGGTTCAGCAGGCCGATTTGCGCCGGGCGTTGCAGCGTACCAAAGGGCTGCGCGATACGCCTGCCGCGCGCGGGGACCTGCTCGGCAAGATCAGCAACCTGAGCCTCGAACTGCGCAGTCTGGCGCAATTGCTCGACGAGCCCACGGCGCGGGGCAGCGGCAGCGAAGGCCCTATCGGCCCCGCGCAGGCGGAAACTGCCGACCGGCTGGAGCGGGACCACGAGCCCGGCGAACTTGCCGCCTATATCCGCGAAATCCTGCGCAAGGAGAGCAAGCGGCGCGAGATCGGCGGCGGCGAGCTGTTCGGCGATCCGGCTTGGGAAATGCTGCTTGATCTGCTGCTCGCCAAGATCGAGGGCCGCCTCGTGGCCGTCTCCAGCGCCTGCATCGCATCCGGCGCGCCGATGAGCACGGCCCTGCGCCTCGTGCGTCGCCTGGTCGCTGAAGGCGTGCTGTTCCGCCTTCCCGACGAACATGACCGGCGACGGCACTTTCTGGCCATCAATCCGAAGCTGGAACAGCCGATGATCGGCTATCTTTCCGAACAGTTGCGGGCTCGGAAGGCGATCGCAAATCAATAAGTTAATCCGGTTTGGCGGGGATCTCTCTTTTCCGCCATGACGGTCTGCCCTAGGTATCGTCGTCCGCGCCGTTGATGGTGCGGCCGGATTCGGGCTGCGGAGGTCCCATGCTTGCGCGCATCGTTGCCATTCTGGCTTTGCTCGTGGCCGGCCCGGCTCTGGCCGACGATCTTTCCGGCCAGTGGGAGCTGCGTGCAGGCGGCGTGGCGATGCTGCGCTTCGAACTGCACCCTACCCCCGAGGGCTGGAAGGGTACCTGGCAGAGGCCGGACCATTACCGGACGGAGGGCTTCAGCTTCTCGAAGATCACCGGGCCCGCAATTACGAGCGATGGGTCGGGGGAGGCCCAGGCCAACGGGGACGTCGCATTGCAGTTCGACGATCCGCATCCGCATTCAAGACCGGATCGGGTGCGATTTCGGCTGATCGATCCGGCACATGCAAAAGTGGTGCTGGACGGCGGAATGACGCTGCGCCTGTCTCGTTCGACCGGCGGCCCGATGGGGCCGTGGGACTCGGCGCGGACCTATCCGATCGATGTTACACGGACGACCAATCCGGAGATGACGCGCATCTTCAAGGCGGACCTGTCGGACCGCAAGCACGCATCCGACGGGACCGCTGTACGTGCGGTGGATGGTCGCAGGGCGCGGACGCAGCAGCTTCTCGATGCCGGCGCGCTCGACTCGGGCGAGGATTTCGAGCACGCGGCCGCAGTCTTCCAGCATGGCGAGGCGCCGGGCGATTACCTGAAGGCACATCTGCTGGCGATAGTCGCGGTGGCGCGCGGGAGGCCGAGTGCTCTGACAATCGCTTTGGAATCGCTGGACCGCTATCTGGCGAAAATCGGTCACGCGGATGCGCCGAGCACTGGGTCCCGGTGGGCGAGTGCGGGGCGCAGCGCTTCGGGCGATATCGCAAGAGCAAGCAATCCGGAGATGACGGCGATCTTTGAGGCGGACCAGTCGGAACGCAAGGCTGCGTCCATTGACTGGACTGTCTTGAGCAAAGCAGATGAGCGGCGCCGGTCGCGGACGCAGGAGCTTCTCGACGCCGGTGCGCTCAACTCCGGCGAGGATTTCGAGGGCGCGGCTTTCGTCTTCCAGCATGGCGATGCTCCCGACGATTTTCTGAAGGCGCATCTGTTGGCCACGACTGCGGTGGCGCGCGGAAGGCCGGGTGCGGTGTGGATCGTCTCGGCAACGCTGGACCGCTATCTGGAGAGAAGCGGGCTCCCCCAAGTGCTGGGTACGCAATTCCAGTCGGTAGCAGACGGGCCAATGACGCAGGACCCCTATGACCGCACTTTCGCCTCGGATAGCTTGCGTGAGGCGCTGAATGTCCCCTCGCTGGCCGATCAGGAGGTGCAACAGCAGCAGTTTGCGCAAAGGGCAAGGCAACAGGCTGCCCAGCGGACTCAGACCCATCCCGCGCCGCAGGGGCAAACGGCCGGGAAATAGTTTGCGCTGCTCGTCGTAAGTGCAACTCATTCGTCGAAAGGCGCAATTGACGAATGCGTCCGTCCCGCTTAGCCGCGCAAATGCGGATTCTTCCCCCCACAAAAGAGCCGCGTCTGCCGAAGATGGCAGATGACAGGCGCGCGAACGACGCGGGCCGCCCGACGAGGACGATCGAATGAGTCTGACGGCCGCAGCTGTCGCATTGATGCTAGGTTCCACGGCTCCCGAAGCTGGAACCGTCGCGGCCATCGATCCCGTCGCCGCGCCGCAGATAGCTATGCCGCCGCAGGCAACCGTATTGGCGCAGGTAACTCCGGTGCCGCAGGCCACGGATGCGACTGTGGCTCCGCCAGTCTCGCTTGCTTCCAATCAAGCCGCCACAACAGCAACAGCAACGGCAACCGAACCGCCGGTGGATGCGGCTGCACCAGTATCGGCGGCCGCGCCCGACGTTTCCGCCCCTGCTGCCGCGCCCGATGCCGCGTCTGGCCCGCACACGCAGGGTTCGGAAATCCTCGTTACGCATCGCAAACGGCCGCCGCCGGGCGATCCGATGGAGCGCGTCAACGAGCAGTCGTTCAAGGCTGTGCAGGCTGTCGACAAAGCCGTGCTGGAGCCGGTTGCCACGGTGTACAACAAGGGGCTGCCCCGCCCGGTACGGCAGGGCCTGCGCAACTTCTTCACCAACCTCGACGAGCCAGTGATCTTCGCCGCCTATCTCCTTGAGCTAAAGCCCGGCAAGGCGATGGAAACGGCCGGACGTTTCGCCATCAATACGACGCTGGGCATAGGCGGAATCGTCGACATCGCCAAGCGTAAGCCCTTCAACCTGCCGTATCGCCCCAATGGCCTTGCCGATGTGCTGGGCTATTACGGTGTCGGGCCCGGCCCGTACATGTATCTGCCGCTCATCGGCCCGACGACGGTTCGCGACGTGATCGGCGATTCCGTCGACAATCTTTGGGGCCCGGCGGTATTGGGCAAGCCGTTCTCCAAACCGGAAGTGGCCGCGCCCATGACGGTCGTCAGCGAACTGGGCGAGCGGGCGGCATTCGATGAAGAGATCCGCAAGATCCGCAAGTCGGACAACCCCTATGCGACCTATCGCGAACTTTACCTGAGGCAGCGCAAGGCCGAGATCGACGCTCTCCATGGGCGCGTCACGGAGCCTGTTGTGCCGGTCTACGGTCCCGGTATGCGTACTGCCGGTGGCAAGAAGGGCGAGCAGAATGCCGTGCCGGATCCGGCCGAGAAGCAGGCGCCGGTGTCCGCTCCAGTGACACAGGAACCGGTGCAGAAGGACGACAAGGGCAGCGATCCGCGCTGAACCGGCATCAGGCGGCAAGGGTTGGTTGAATGCGGGCGATCGGTTAATCTGATCCGCCGATCCCCAAAGCCACAACGAAATTGCCGGCCATGACGCGAAGATCATCACTCGAACTTGCCGCGGCCGAAGTCGTCACAGTGTTCCTGCCGGGTGAGGCGGTGCTGCCGCAGCGCCGCAGCGGCGGGGCCATCGACAGGACCGAGCAACTTACGAGGCTTGTGCGCTCGCTGGTTTCGGCAAAGCCGGACTTCGACGAGCCCGCGTTGCGCAGGGCGCTGGAGGCGCGGGCTCCGGCGGGCGTGAAAGCCCTGGCCAGTGATCTCGACGACTATGCTGCCTTCGATGCGCGCCATGGCGGGACTGGCCTCCCGGCTCGGGAAGAGCGGGTGGCGGCCTATGTCAACGATTGCGACAGGCGCGGCCTCAGCCCCGCGACCGTGCAGCGGCGGCTCGCCTCGCTGACGGCGGTTCACGACCTGCTGGGACTTCCCGGGCCTGCGCGGAAAGGCGGTGTACGAGATGCCTGTCGCGCGATGCGCCGCCGTGGCGAACCGCGCGGGCGCGATGCAGGGCGGGCAATCGACGCCTTTACGTTGGAGGCGCTGCTCGCTGCCTGTCCCACCACGCCTGCGGGCCTTCGCGATGCGGCGATGTTGTCGCTTGGCCACGATGCGGGATTGCGTGTTTCCGAACTCGTTGGCGTCACCGTCGCGCATCTGGTGCTTCACGATGACGGCTTCGTCGATCTCGAAATCCTGCCCGCCCGAAATGACGGGGCAGGGAAGGGACGCCGGGTCCGCCTCACGCCGGAAACCGTGCGCCGCATCGATCTCTGGCGCGAAGTGGCCGGGCTCGACCGGGGGCCGCTATTGCGCCGCGTATCGGTAGTACGCACCAAGGCGCGCGAGGGGCGGGAAGCGGTGCCATTGGCAAAGCTGGGCTGGAACCACCGTCAGGGCGAGGGCAATCTTGGCGGACGCCGCACCCGTCCTGCGACAAGCGACTATGCGATCGGCGAAAACGCGATGACGCAAGCGGCGATCCGGCTGATCGTCAAACGCGCTGCCAGACGCGCGGCGGAGCAGGGGTTCGTGACTCTTCAAGGCCGCGATCTCGACGCGGCCATCTCCGTGCTCGGCCGGGGCACGCTGCGCTGGCCGCCAGCGACCTGACCGAAAAGGGGGCAGCCATCCCATGGCCGCCCCCTATCATGCACGGTTATCGCTTATTCCGCCGCGATCGCCGGCTGGTCCTTTTCGTCATTGGCCGCTGACGCCAACGGGCTGCCGATCATGCCCATGCCTTTTTCAGAGAGCAGCATGCCGATGAGCGCCTGCAGCGCGCCGCCGCCTTCCGCGCCCGAGGAGCCGCCGGTGTTGATCTGCACCCGCGGCACGATGTCCACGCCCGACTTCTCCAGCGCATCGGCGAGCCGTTCGATGACCTGACGGGTCAGCTGGAACTGCGCGCCGCCCGAAGCAGCGGCCTGCTTCTCGATCGTTTCGGCCGTGGCCAGACCGGTGCGCGTGATCCTCTCGGCATCGGCACCGGCGAGCGCCACGACCTTGGCTGCCTCGCCCTCACCCAGCAGGCGGATGCGGTCAGCCTCCGCCTTGGCCAGCGTGCGGGTCTGCTCGGCATCCTGCGTGGCGCGCTTGAGCGCGGCCTTGCCCTGGTTCTCCTGCACCGTGATCGACAGTTCGGACTCGGTGATCGAGGTCTGCTGATGCGCGCGCGCTTCGGCTTCGCGCAAGGCCTTCTCGCTCTCGGCGGCGATGCGCTGCTTTTCGTAAGTGGTGACGCGTTCCTCGGCGACCTGTCGTTCGCGAAGTTGCTGGAGCACCTTTTCGATCTGGTCGTTGCCTGCCGCCGCGCGCGGGGTGCCGATCAGCACTTCCTGCAATTCGAGGTTGTAGCCGCCGAACTTGGCGCGCATTTCATCGCCCGCCTGCTCCTGAATGTCGGAGCGTTCCTGAAGTAGCTCGATCAGCGTCTTGCGCTGCGCGACGTTCTTGAAATAGGCCGAGACCATCGGATCGAGCGTCTGTTCGACCAGCTTCTTGATGTCACCGAAGCGCTGGATCACCAGCGGCGCCTTGCGATAGTCGATATGCACGACCACCGAGAGCGGCAGCGTCGGTTCGAACGCATCCTTGGTGATCAGCGAGACTTCGGACAGGTTCTCGTCCAGCTTGTGCTGGCCGGTCGTGTCCTGGTCCCACTTCAGGATGAAGTTGGTGGTCGGCACGATCACGATCTTGCCAGCGTAAGTGTTGAACGCATATTTGCCGGGCAGCAGCGGTTCGCTCCAAACGCCGCGCGTGCCGCGCGCCACCAGCTCTCCGTGGCGGTAATCCTCGCCCGAGGTGTCTTTCCCGCTGGCGCCGGTATAGCTGATCACCACGCCGACATGGCCGACCTCGATCACGGTCTTGGAGACCATCTCCACGGTCGCGAAGAGGCGGTTGATGAAGTAGCTGCCCTCAACCAGAACCTGAAGCTGACGGCCGCGGCGCCCGCCGGCGGCGATGAACTTCTCGGGGTCCTGGAAGCTGTTGTGGAAGGTGATATGGTTGGCCTGATCGGTGCCGACTTCGGGCGCGATGATCTGGTCGGCAGTGAGCGCCGGACCGTCATGCACGGTGACGATGCCGATCTGGTCGGACGAGTCCCTGATGACCACGGCGTCGAAGCCGTCGCGCCGGGCGATCTCGCCCTGCATCTGCGCAAAGAGGTCGGCATCGTTGCGCTCGAGGATCAGTCCGTAGATCTGGTCGCGCGTGATGATCACGAACTGCGAGAGGTTGATGGCATAAGTACCCTCGCGCAGGATCGTGCGCTGCGGGCCCTTCTGGCCGCCGTTCGACAGGAAGGCTCGCACGTCCAAGAAATCGGCCGTGGAGGCATTGCTGGCCAGCGTCTGGGTGGGGCCCAGCGGAGCGCCGTCACGCGCGAAGACGTAGCCGATCTGGCCCTGCGGGATCGTCACCAGCGGCTGGCTGTGGACGCGATACTGGAACGGCACGAAGAAGTGATAGCCGCCGCGCAGTACGTCGGGCTGGTAACCCGCCTCGCGGTTCAGCGCGATCAGGCCGCCGGAGATCGAGCCGTTGCGGCTCCATAGCTTCTCGACGATGGCCACACGGTTGTTGCCAACGTACCGAACGCAGCGCGACAGCGTAAATAGAAAGACGACGACGAGAGCCACGACCGCCGAAGCGCCGAGCACAAACATGTTTGTCATCTGGGGAGGTGTCCTTGGGACCTAAGAAACGAGCGCACCAATTGCGCTCGGAGCGATATTTACGCCTGTTCCAAGCGGCTCGCCAGTGAAATACAATAAATTAACCCTGAAAATGTGAGGGGCCGTACCGCGCCTCTACATAGCCCGCGATGATGCGGGCCTGCTTCTCGTCTTCCTGTGCCCCGGCCTCGGCAAGTTCCGCCTCGGCGGCGACTATGCGCTCGATCGTGGCTGCGGCCATGTCGGCCAGAACCGCGCGCTTTTCCGGCGCGGCGGAGCCCAGCGCCCGGACGGAGGTCTCGACTGCTTCCGCGACATCGCGGGCGAGGGCCTGGTAGGCCGGGTCATCGTGATTCCAGCGCGCCGATGTCAGCCGCGCCAGCGCTGCCTCGGCGCGCGGACCGGGCAATGTGCGGGCCTGGTCGATGGCATGGCGCAGCAGGCGCTCCGACCGCTTTGCTGCTGCCCGGGGATCGCGCGCCTGACGGCGCCTTTGCCGCGCACGTAGCAGGGGATCGATGAGCGCAGCGGCAGTCGTGGCGGCCACGGCCAGCACCGCATATCCGCTCAGCAGCGCCGGGCTGAGATGCAGGGCGAGATGCAGGACGCCCTCGGCATCGCCCGGCGCATCGCGCACCACCGCGACGAGCATCGCCAGAAGATAGAACGGCAGGACAAAGTGGAGGAATGCCCCGCCCACCAGTTGCCATGGGAGGACGGGAGCAGTGTGCTCTTTCTCTTTCAAAACGGCATCGTTCGGCACGCGCCTATTGTGCCATACCGGCGCGGCGGGCGCCACAGGCGACTGCGGCGGAACGCCGGGCCGATCGGACCGTTTTAGGCTGCACGAGGCGTGTCCGTCCCAGCCAAGGCGGGGGACAGCGCCGCGAACCGGAGAGTGACGCCCATGCACAAGAGTTTCACCGCATTCGCCAACTTCGTGGCCGGGGCGGCCGGCAAGGCACAGACCTTCATCGTCGCGCTTCTGGTCGTGGTGGTCTGGGCGATCTCGGGACCGATCTTCAAGTGGTCCGACACCTGGCAACTCGTCATCAACACCGGGACGACGATCGTGACATTCCTGATGGTGTTCCTAATCCAGAATAGCCAGAACCGCGACGCCGCCGCCTTTCAGGCCAAGCTCGACGAATTGCTGCGCGCGCTGGAAAATGCCCGCAACGGCTTCATCGGCATAGAGCACCGCAGCGCCGAGGAGATCGACCGCCTGCGCACCCGGCTCGAAGAGGAAACCGGCCAGTGCGAGGATCCGCATCACGCTGCCAAGGCCAGTGTGGGCCGCCTGCTCGACCGGTTTTGAAATGCGCGGACCGGAAAAATTTTCGGTCTCGTGTCGATTTCCGGTCGTCCCGTTCGTCGAGAGATCGAGAGGCTGATAAAAGCCTCCGGTCACGAAGGAGTGAGATCATGCGTGTAATGGTATTCGTGAAGGCGACCGAGGACAGCGAACGCGGCACACTGCCCGCGAAAGAGATGTTCGAGGCGATGGGCAAGTTCAATGAGGAACTGGTCAACGCCGGTGTCTTGGTGGTTGCCGACGGGCTCAAGCCATCGTCGGCGGGCAAGCGGATCGCGTTCGATGGCCCCTCCCGCACGGTCATCGACGGTCCCTTTGCCGAAACACGCGAACTGGTCGCCGGCTTCTGGATCTGGGAAGTCAAGGACATGGACGAGGCTATCGCCTGGGCCAAGCGCTGCCCCAATCCCATGCCGGGGCCGAGCGATCTGGAAATCCGCCCCGTCTACTGCCTGGAGGACTTCGCTGAAATCTTCGACAGCGCGGGGGAGCCGCAGTCCGATGGCTGAATAAGCGCAAATGGTGGGCGAGGAATCGCGCCGGGCGATCGAAGCGGTGTTTCGGATCGAGCGGGCCGGACTCATTGCCGGTCTGGCCCGCATGGTTCGCGATGTCGACAGCGCCGAGGAGCTGGCGCAGGAAGCGCTGCTCGCCGCGCTGGCTGACTGGCCGAAATCCGGCGTTCCCGAAAAGCCGGGCGCGTGGCTCATGACGACTGCCAAGCGCCGTGCGCTGGACAGGATGCGGCGCGACCTGATGCGCGAGCGCAAGCATGCCGAACTTGCCCGCGAACGCGACGATGATGAAGGGGCGGCTGCCGAACGGATCGCCGCTGCCATCGACAACGATATCGGCGACGACCTGCTCAGCCTGATCTTCACTGCCTGCCACCCGGTTCTTTCGGCCGAGGCGCGCGCGGCGCTCACCTTGCGGCTGATCGGCGGGCTGACGACCGAGGAAATTGCCCGCGCCTTCCTGTCCGCCGAGGCCACCATCGCCCAGCGCGTCGTCCGCGCTAAACGCGCCATCGCCAAGGCCGGGCTGGCTTTCGAAGTCCCGCGCGGCGCCGAACGCGCCGTGCGCCTCGCCTCGGTATTGGAGGTCATCTATCTGATCTTCAACGAAGGCTATGCGGCAACCCGAGGCGAGGATCTGATCCGGACCTCGCTTTGCGCCGAGGCGCAGCGGCTCGGCCGGATATTGGCGGGGCTGATGCCGGAGGAGCCGGAAGTGCTAAGCCTGCTGGCGCTGATGGAGATTCAGGCCTCGCGCTTTGCGGCGCGGGTGGCGCCGGATGGCGCCTTCGTGCCCCTGACCGCGCAGAACCGCGCGCGCTGGGACCGGCTCTTGATCCGGCACGGGCTGGCTGCGCTGGAACGGGCGGAGGCACTGGGTGGCAGCGGCGGCGCCTATGCTCTGCAAGCCGCGATTGCCGCCTGTCACGCCCGCGCCCTCAAGGCGGAAGATACCGACTGGCCGCGCATCGCGGCGCTCTACGACCGGCTGCGCGCCGTCGTGCCGTCGCCGGTCGTCGACCTGAACCGTGCAGTGGCGCACAGCATGGCCTTCGGACCGGAGGCCGGGCTCAGGCTGATAGACGAGATCGCGGACGCCGCCGTACTGCGCGACTACGCGCCGTTGCCGGCCGCGAAAGGCGATTTCCTGTTCCGCGCCGGGCGCCTCGGCGAGGCGCGCGTCGCCTTCGAAACCGCCGCCGGGCTTACGCGCAACGCGGTGGAGAAGTCGTTCCTGCTGTCACGCGCCCGGTCCTGCATGTCCTGAAGCAAGCGGAATGCGGATCACTTTGCCTGACGCGCCGGAATAGCTTGTCCGGAGTGTCCGCTGATTTCGGTACCGGCGTGCGGGGCAAATCGCAGGTTCCAGATCGTTGCCGACAACGAGATGGCGGTCACGACCCAGAATGCCGAGGAGAAGTCGCTGATGGTCGGCGTCTCATGCCCATGGGCCAGCGTGGCAAGGTGCAAGGCCACCGCCGCGATGCAGATGCCGAGCGAGAGCATAAGCTGCTGGAAGGTGGAGTAAAAGGCCGTGGCGCTGCTCATCTGGCGCTTGTCGATGCCGTCGTAGGCGATCGTGTTGTAGGCGGTGAACTGGAACGACATGAAGAACCCGGCCAGCATCAGCACGCCGAACATCGCCCAGGTCGGCCAGTCCGGCCGGAACAGGCCGCAGACGGCATAGCCTGCCGTTGCCACGAAGCCGTTTGCGATCAACGCTCTGCGAAAGCCGAAGCGGCGCAGAATCCGGGGCGCGAAGCTTTTCATCGCCAGCGAGCCGATGGCGGTCGCCACGGTGATGGTGCCGCTGCGCGCAGCCGTGAAGCCGAAGCCCACCTGCATCATCAAGGGCAGCAAGAAGGGCTGCGCGCCTTGCGTGATGCGCGTCAGCGAACCGGCAATCACGGAAAGGCGGAACGTGTCGTCCTTCAGCAGCGTGAGGTCGAGGATGGCGCCCTCGCGCCGCTTGGCGTGGGTAATGTAGCTGAGGCCCGCGACGATGCCGATGGCGACGAGGCCGGCCGAGATCCATTCGCGGCCCGGTCGGCTGGCCATTTCGAAGCCGAACAGCAGGCAGCCGAGCGCAATGCCGCTCAGCACGAAGCCCAGCACGTCAAAGCGATTGGGCCGCTCTTCGCGGACATTGGCGATGAAGCGCCCGGTCAGCCAGAGGCCCAGAACGCCCATCGGCAGGTTGATGTAGAAAATCCATCGCCAGTCTAGATAGGTGACGATGAAGCCGCCCAGCGGCGGACCGATGATCGGGCCGATCAGCGCCGGCACCAGCAGCCACGACATGGCGCTCACCATGTCCTGCTTGGCGACCGAGCGCAGCAGTACAAGGCGCCCGACCGGGATCATCATGGCGCCGCCGATCCCTTGCACGAAGCGCGAGACGACGATCATTTCCAGCGTCGGTGACTGGCCGCAGGCAAGGCTGCCCAGCGTGAACAGCACGATCGCGGTGCGGAACACGGTGCGTGAGCCGAACCGGTCCGCCAGCGTGCCCGAGGCGGGAATGAAGATGGCGAGCGCCAGCAGGTAGGACGTGAGCGCCACGCTCATGTCCTGCGCGCGTACGCCGAAGTCGCGCGCCATCGTCGGCAGCGCGGTGGCCAGCACGGTCGCGTCGACGAATTCCATAAACAGGGCCGAAGCGATGATCAGCGCGACCAGCCGGTAGTTCCTGCTGGCGGCCGGGGCGCCCATGTCGGGCGTCATGGCGATCGAGCCTGCGGCGGGCACGATGCCGTCGCGTACTTCGGCATTGACGGAAGCGATGCCGCGCCTGCGGGGCCTCAGCATCGGGTTGCGGCTTCGGAATATCGAATCTGCATGATGTCCGGACCATAGCCGGGTCGGTCATCCATGCATCCATCAATTTGTGCGCGAGCGTTTCAATTTGCGCGCGTTATCGCTGAATTCCTCCGGGCAAGGTTCTTCGAAAAAATGCGAAAGTGCACTCGAACGCTTTCAGGCGTAACTACGGCTGCGATGGACAAAGGGCAGGGAGAGCTGCGTGACCGGTATCGAAGCTTCCGCACATGCGTTCGAGCAGTGGCAGCGCACCCGGTTGGGGGCGCTATTTGTCGAGAAGGATCTGGAACGCAAGCATAACAAGATGCGCAAGGGCGTGTTTCCGTTCCTGCGGGCCACGTACTGGCGGTGGTCGGAAATCGTCCTCGATATGCTCCCGCATTGGCGCGATGCGAGCCAGGTGCTGGCGATCGGCGACACCCATCTCGAAAACTTCGGTACTTGGCGCGATGCCGAAGGGCGCCTTGTCTGGGGCGCCAACGATTTCGACGATGCCTGCGTGATGCCCTGGTCGCTCGATCTTGTCCGCCTCGCGACAAGCGCGGTGCTGGCGGCCGGCGAGGATGCCGACATCGCGGGGATTTGCGCGGCCATTTGGGAAGGGTACCGCGAGGGTATTGCCGCGCCTTCGCCGATCATTCTGGACCGCGACCGGGGGTGGCTGCGAACCGACCTCGTGCTGGGCGATGAAGAGCGTAAGGAATTCTGGGAGGATTTCGATCAACCGGCCAGCGTCATTCCCGCAAGTTATCTGTCGGCTCTCAAGGCATCGCTTCCCTCCGACGGCGGGGATCCGGTCTGCTTCGCACGGCAGGCGGGCACGGGCAGCCTTGGCAAGCCGCGTTTCGTGGCCAGTCTTGCCAACTGGCGCGGAGGGCCGGTGCTGCGGGAAGCCAAGGGGATGCTCCCCTCCGCGTGGACGCTTTTCCACGGCGGCACAGAAGCGCCGGGCGTAATGGAGATCGCGCAAGGCGCATTTCGTTCGCCCGATCCCTGTCTTCAGATCCATGGAGATATCCTCGTCCGCCGGCTTTCCCCGAACAGCCGGAAAATCGAGGCGGAAGACAAGGGGCGGCTGCTTCTGCGGCCGCGGATGATGCGCATGATGGGGCAGGAAATCGCCAACTGCCATGCCGGTGACATCGCGCGTGCGGCTGCTGTGCGGGCCGAAGTGATGACCAGATCCGGCGATTGGCTGGAGCCCGATGCCCGGACCATGGCGAAGGTGGTGGCGAAAGATCAGAATGATTTTGCATCGAGCGGCGGATGACCGGTGAGGTTGGTTAATTTCAAGCAGTCAGTAGTAATTTATGATAAATTGAGATTAATTACGCAATATGTCGAATCCTGTTCATATAAAATATTGTCAAGTGAATAATGGTTGTAGAGTTATCTAGGGGATTTTGGTAATTGATGCGGCTATCCGGCCGGGATGAGATCTGAGGGTTTTGGCATGACGAACGCGAAAACGGATCTTGATGCCGTTGTCATAGATCTGCATCTTGCCAGAAATTCGAAAGATGACCTGGACATGGTGGGTCTGGTCCAGGAATTCGTGCTTGCCCTGCCTATGGACGTGTTCACGGTCGCCCATGACGGCACGGTGCTGAACGCCAATCTGTCGCACACGATCCGATCGCCGGCAGGCCTGGAGCAATGCCGGTCGGTCATCGGCGCCCCGTTCGAGAATGCGCTGGGTCGCCTGCCCATCGACGACGAGAGCCGCCGGGAAATTAGCGTTCAGCTGAACGCCGTGCTGCGCGGCACGGTGCTGACGGCGCGTCGCTGCTATCGCCTGCTGGCGTCCGATCCCGATATCTTGACGGTTCAGGCAACCCGCATGTCCGGGCGCGCGGGCCAGATGCTGGTCGTGCTGCAGCCGGAGCGCAGCACGGTGTCCGAGCGGTGCGGCCGCAGGGCGTATCAGGCCCAGTTCCTGCGGGCGCAGGACGAGGAACGCAGACGGATCGCCCGCGATCTGCATGATGGTACCGCGCAATATCTGGCGCTGGCGCAAGTCATGCTGGAAGCCGTGCGCAAGGCTCGCACGGTTGATGCCATGGAAGATGCCTGCGCCGATATCGAATCCGCCCTGAGTACCGCACAGCACCAGATGCGGACGCTCAGCTACGTCCTCCACCCGCCCGAACTGGAAGCAGGCGGCATCGTCGAGGCACTGGCATCGTTCCTGAAGGGTTTTGCGCGCCGTACCGGGCTCCGCGTGCGCTTCCGCAACCTTGCCGGTTACATCAGGCCATCGGCCGATCTTGAGATCGCCTTGTACCGGGTGGCGCAGGAAGCGCTGGTCAATGTCGGCAGGCATGCTTTTGCCAGCACGGTTGACGTGCGGCTCCGTCATATCGGCGGGTACCTTGTGCTTGAGATGGAGGACGACGGCATCGGTATCTCTACCGATATTCTGGAAGGCTGCATGCGCGAGGCGGTTGGCGTCGGCCTTGTCGGCATGCGCGAACGCGTCGAGGGGCTGGGCGGCGTGTTCTGCGTGGAGCGGGGGTTGAAGGGCACGAAGATCAGCGCGCGTTTTCCGCAGCGACGGGCCGAGGATGTGGCACCCGGGCGCGGGGCCGGAGCCGAGATCGTTACGGCTCGACGATATTGTTCCGAACCGCGTAAAGCACGAGTTCCGCCGTCGTCCTGATCTTCAGCTTGTGCATTGCCGCGGCGCGGTGGGTCTCCACCGTCTTCACGCTGATTTCGAGGATGTGAGCGATCTGCTTGTTGAGCTTGCCCTCCGCGATCAGCTGGACGATTTCCCGCTCTCGCGCGGTGAGGGTGGTATTCTTTTCGGAGGTGTGATCGCTTTCGATGAAATGTTCGAGCAGCGTTTCCGAAATGGCGCCCGAGAAATAGGGCTTCCGCTTTGACAGGGCCTTGACCGCCGCCACCAGATGGGTGCCGCTGTCCGATTTTAGCACGTATCCCCGGGCTCCGGCGCGCAGTACGTCGATTAGCAGGCTTTCCCGGTCGTGCATCGTGTAGATCAGAATCTCAGTGCGTGGCAGGGCGTGCTTGATTGACCGTGTAAGCTCGAGTCCGTTCATCAGCGGTAGCGAGTAGTCGAGAATGGCGATGTCGGGCTGAGTCTCGAGGGCAAGGCCCAGAGCCTCGCGCCCGTCGGCCGCTTCGGCCACGACTTCGAAAGAGGAATGAGATTCAAGCAATGTCCGCACGCCCTTGCGCATGGCCTGGTGGTCGTCGGCGATCAGGATTCTGCTTGTGGGCGGCCGCATGCGAACTCCTTTGCTCCTGGTCCGTTCTCAGGTTCGATGAGTTCGGGCGACCATCATCGCCGCACAATTCACGCGTTCAATCGGGGATTACCCTAGCGGTTCGCGCAATCGCATCGAAGAGAGGAGGCACCATCCGCGTGGTGATGCCCCGGTCGCCGGCGTTCGCAAAGCGATTATTTTCCGAATTAGCAATCGATTGCCGCGCCGCAGGTGTCGCTAGAGAGCGAAGTCTCGCAGAACGCGCCGCACTTTACCGGCAAACGAGATTGCCCTCGCGGGGCAGCGCAACGAAGGCGATGGATTTTGCCGGGATCATCAGCGATCCGGACACCGGCTTGCCCTCAAGCCCCGAAAGCTGGTTGTTTCCGCCGAGTTCCGGCGTCTTTCCGTTGATCGTCACCGCGCGGTCGTCGAGCGATTTTGCCTGCATTATCCAAGCTGTCGCGTTCGTGCCGGTCGTCAGGGAAAGGGGCGCATCGCCTAGGTTCATGGCGGCCAGCCCGACACCTCCGGCATGCCCGCGCAGGCAATGCGCATAGATCCGCAAGTCGGGGAAGGGGGATGCAGGGCTTTGCAGCACCGTCGTGTCCATCGTGCGGCGCCACAATACGGCCGCCCAATAGTTCGGCCGGGGCGCAAGGGTGTCCTGATCGATCAGGGCATAGTCGGATGCTGCCAGCGTGTTGTGCATGACCACCTGAACGCCCTTCTGCGCCAGCAGGCCCAACTGGTTTATGTAGCGAAACGTGTCGGTGAACGTCGCCGCCCAAGGGCTGCCGCCGCAGGCCGCCTGCGACGTTTCGGTCAGCCACATCGGATCGTCCGGCTCGTATTTGTCCCGCAGGCCGGAATAATAGCGCCAATCGCGCAGCGTGCGATCGAGCCAAGCCGGCGTCAGCGCCGCGTCCTTGTCCGCCGTTTTGGGACGCATTTTGGCGCAGCGCTGCGAGACGTCGCCATAGAAGTGATAGGAAACGGCATCGAGCGTATTCGGGCTTTCCTTCATCAGCTCCTCCGAGAGGAGAAGCTTCGATAGATCGGCCACCGGAATGCTGCGCATCGCGCCTTCGCCCACGCCTCCGGGACCAAGCACTTTCATATGCGGCGCGTTTTGTCTGGCCCACTGGCGGAAAATGCCGAAATCCCGGGTGTAGTCGGCCACCGAATAGCTCTTTGGCAGATGACTGACAGATGCGGCATTCGGTTCGTTGATGAATTCCGAAAAGGCAAGATCGCCCCCTGCGCTGCGGGTCAGATCCAGCAGCCGCTGTGCCTGATCGGTTTTCCAGACCCCGCTTTCATCGCGCGGCCCTTCGCTCACCGCATAGCTGACGCCGAGCTTGGCATCGACGGCCTTGGCAAACGCCACCACGCCCCGCCACTGTGCCTGCGTGAGCACCTGATTGTAACCGGCGGGCGGTGCTGTCAGATGCTCGCCCTCGGCTTCCAGATAGGTCGAGTTTGCCCAAGTGCCGCTCACGCGGGCGTAAGCGGGCCCCAGTTCGCGTGCGAGTGCGCGCAGGCGCCTGTTCCCAAGGTCGATGGGCGGCCGCATGCGATAGACTTCGCCTTCGGCGCCGCCGTAGGACGCCCAGAAGCGCCCTCCGGTCACTTCGACCATCTCGATGTTGTAGGACTGAAAACGCGGGTCGACAGTCGCGACGCTGGGCAGGTCGGCATAGGGGCCGGCATGCAAATTTGTTTCGCGGGCAGGCGCTGCCCCGGTCGTCACGATCATCAGCAATGCCGCCGCGCCGGAAAGGCAGGCCTGTTTCATCCCGCGCATCTCTTCATCCTTACAGGTTCATGTCATCATTCGGCCAGATCGGCGGCCATGGGAATACCGCTTGACGGCTGAGGATCGGTACGCGGAGCGGCGGCTACGCGATCCTTGAGCTTCTCGAAATCCGCTTCGAACTTGGGGCGGATCGTTCCGCAGATGCGGTCCCAGATCGTTGTGTAGCCGCCATAGTTGCCATTGAAGTAGCGATGATGCTGATCGTGGAAGGTCGCGGTGATGAACCACTTGGTGGCCCAGCTGCGGTTCCACCAGCGCGGCATGAACTCGTAGCCCGAATGGACGTAGAGCCCCATGAAGATGTTGGTCGGCAGGATCAGCATCAGCGTGGCGTCGTGGACGGCGAAGATCGTCAGGAACAGGGGTACGAAACCGCCGTTTATGATCGATTCCAGCGGATTGACCGAGAGCGTGGTCAGCAGGTTGGGTGATGTTGACTTGTGATGGAGCTTGTGGACCCAGCTGTAGAACGGCTCCTTGTGCATCCAGCGGTGCAGCCAGTAGAAATAGGTGTCGAACAGCAGGAAATAGAGCCCGTACTCAAGGGCGATCACCCACCATCCGGCCGGGGCGTTTTGGAACGTGACCCAACCTTGGGCCTTCAGCCAGGCGGTCAGGCCGCCAAGGATCTTGCCGGAAATGGCCAGCGTCACCAGTGCGACGAGCGCCTCGTTGCGGAAGGTCTTCCACTTGAACCCGCGCGGCTGGATCTTGCGCGCCTTGAAATAGCCGGTGACGATCCCGGACAGAATGCCGGTCGCCACGAAGAGGATAAGCCACAGCCGCAGCAGGTGGTCCCCGGTCGTCATCGCCTCGATCATCGCTCGTCAGCCCAGAACCAGCGCAAAGGCAAAGACGTGGAGGACAAGAGCGAGCGTGCCGGCGAAAGCGTGCGACGCGGGAAGCGAGCTGGACATGCGATTTTCTCCATTCGGCGATGCATCCTGCCCGCCGTCAGGTGATCCATCGCAGCGCGCGATTGGCCGGCAACCGATTTTACGTTACGTTGCCGCCGCCACTGCCAAACAGGCGGAAAACGTTGATTTTCCCAATTGGCGGTTCGTGAAATGGGAGAGAATGCCAGATGAGCCGCCTTCGCCAGTTCCTGTTAGAGCTTTGGGCGATGCTCGTCTCCGCAGCGGTCATCGGCTTTCTTGGCCCCTTCGGCACGTACCTTGAGGCGGACTTTCCGTCGCGGGTATGGGAATGGTGGGCTCATCTAATGGGGGCCTATATCGTCGTCCGGCCGGCCATCGGCTTATGGGTGGCGGTCGCGGATGCAACCTCACTGCCGCGGCGTTCCATCGTGTTCTGGGGCGTGATCGTGACGAGCTTCCCGCTCGCCCTGATTTGGCAATGGGTCGGAAGTGCGTTCTTCCATGCACTGGGTGGGTTCGCCGGCATTCTTCCGTTTGCTCTGCTCAGTGCCATGGGCGTGCTTGTCGTTGTCTGGTGGGCGCGGCGGGTGGACGAGGAATTTGGCGCTCCGCTGGCTGCCGAACCGGACGATGCACGCAGTCCGGGACTGGTCGCAGAGGCTGTGCCGGTTCCATCCATCCCAGCGGGCGGGCCCCGCTTGTTGGGAAGGCTTTCGCCGCAGTTCGCCGGTCCGATTCAGGCGCTCCAGAGCGAGGACCACTATGTCCGCGTGCACGGCGTCGCTGGCAGTGAGCTTTTGTTCATGCGCCTTCGCGATGCCATCGCGGAGATGGACGGGATGGCCGGGCAACAGGTCCACCGCAGCTGGTGGATCGCGCAGGGCGCTGTCGCGTCGATAGAGGCGGACGGCCGCTCGCGACGGATCGTTCTGGCCAATGGCGCGACGGCGCAAGTGGCGCGGGAATCCGTTGGCCGGCTGGAGAGCAGTGGCTTCCTGTCGAAGGGCGCTTAGCTGTCCTTCATCGAACCCCTGCGTCGTTTCCGCCGCCGGCTTTTTATCATCTGATCGGTATCAACAGGGAAGGTGTGGTCGCCGGTTTTGAGGCTACCACGCACTTGCGTCCGAGATGAAAGCGGTGATCGCGCGGCGGACCCATTCCTGTCGCACGGGGCGTGAAACCGGGCGATCGGTGAGCATCACGTTCACGTAGTAGCCGCGCAGCATCAGGATGAAGGCTTCCGCCGCGCCGTCCGCATCCTTGGTGACCTTGCCTTTCGCAGCGGCGCACTGGCGGATGAAATCGGCGATCTGCTGCACGCCGATCTGGGTCCGTTCGGCGGCTGCGATGCCCAATTCGGGAAAGCGGTGAGACTCGCTGTAGATCAGGCGATTGACGCCCAGCAGCCCTCCACTGAAGCTGATTTCCAGCGACCGGTCGGCATAGGCGAGCAGCCCTTTCTCCAGATCCGCGTCCCCCGCTTGGAGTTGCAGCAGCGTTGCGCTGAGGGCGTGGTCCATCTGCTGGAACATGATCGCCCGGAACAACTGCTCCTTCGACGAATAGCGCGAGTAGAGCGTCGTCTTGGAGATGCCGGCGGCCTTGACGATCCGGGTCATCGACGTGCCGCCATAGCCGTGGCGCAGGAATTCCTGAAGCGCAACATCCAGCAACTGGCCGTCAATTTCGGCGACTTCTTCCAGCGTCGGCCGGCCGCGTGCCCGCGGAGTTGCAGCCCTGGATCCGGTAGCCTTGCCTCCGGTACTGTTCGGCCGGGTATTCTTGGGGCCGGAATTGGCGATCGCTGGTGCCGTCATGAAACCGGCATGCCGAAACCGCCGGGCGTTGGCCACCGATAATTCGCCGTGTGGGGATCGGGCAAGGCGGGGCAAAGCTTGACAAGCGCGGCCCCGCCGACCCAGACAAGAAACGAACCAGTCGGTATCATTTAATGCCGCGGGCTGCCCGCTGGAGCAGCCATCTTGCCGCGATGCGCGCGGGATCTGGTCGAAAAACGATCCGGCGGGCGAGGTCCTGACAGTGAACACCGCATGCAAGCCGACAGATGTTCCCGCACCGGGTGAAATCGATATTCCCGCGCTTCGGCAACGCTACGCCCGTGAGCGGGACAAGCGGCTGCGGCCCGAAGGCGGCGAGCAATATCTGAAGACCGAGCACGAGTACGCCCAGGCATACGAAGCCGATCCCCACATGCCGCTGGTACCGCGCGATCCGATTTCCGAGGATCTCGACGTTGCCGTGCTCGGCGGTGGGTTCTCGGGGCTGATGGCGGGGGTGCACTTGCGCAACGCGGGTGTCTCGACATTTCGCCATATCGAACATGCCGGGGATTTCGGCGGGGTCTGGTACTGGAACCGATACCCCGGCGTGCAGTGCGACAACGATGCCTATTGCTACATGCCGCTGCTGGAGGAGACCGGCTACTTCCCCTCGAAGAAGTTCGCGGACGGCTTCGAGATACAGCGCCATTGCCGCCGCATCGGCGAGCAATACGGGCTTTACGAGAACGCGCTGTTCCACACGCGTATCACCGCGCTGCGCTGGGACGAAGAACGCGATCGCTGGCGGATCGCCACCGATCGCGGCGACGACATACGTGCACGCTTCGTCATCATGTGCGGCGGCCCGCTCAACAGGCCAAAGCTTCCCGGCATTCCGGGACTGCACGATTTCAGGGGCAAGGTCTTCCACACCGCGCGCTGGGACTATGCCTATACCGGCGGGCGCTGGGAGGATCCGGTTCTCGACAAGCTGGCGGACAAGCGCGTGGCGATCGTCGGCACGGGCGCGACGTCGATCCAGGCGGTGCCCTTCCTCGGCAAGTATGCGAAGCAGCTTTATGTCTTGCAGCGCACGCCCCCCACGGTCGATGCGCGCCCGAACCCGCCGACCGACATGGAATGGGCGCGGTCCCTCCAGCCCGGCTGGCAGAAGGAGCGTCAGCGCAATTTCCATCATGTCGCAATCGAGGGCATGCGGCCGGGCGATGTCGACCAGATTTGCGATATCTGGACCGAAATCAACCGCGACCTTGCCGCTGAACTGGCTGGCGAAGGCTGGCCGGACCTGAGGCTCGAAGCCTATCTCGAGCGCCGCGAAGCCATGGATTTTCGCGTGATGGAGCGCATGCGCCGCCGCGTCGAAGCCATTGTCGAGGACAAGGCGACCGCCGAGGCGCTCAAGCCCTGGTTCGGCTTCAACTGCAAGCGTCCGCTATCGAACGATGACTATTACCCGACTTTCAATCGCCCGGCCGTCAAGCTGCTGGACGTGTCCCCCACGCGCGGCGTCGAGCGGCTGACCGAAAACGGCTTCGTGCATGAAGGCACCGAATATGGGATCGATTGCCTGATCTGTGCCAGCGGGTTCGAGGTCACCAGCGATCTCGACCGCCGCTGGGGCATCGGTGCGGTCGATGGGCGCGGCGGTCAGTCGCTCTATGAGAACTGGGCGGACGGCTATCGGACGTTGCATGGGGCGATGAGCCACGGCTTCCCCAACCAGTTCTTCACAGGCTATGTGCAGGGCGGCTTCAATGCCACTACCATCGAGCAGTTCAGCCGGCAGGGCTATCACATCGCCTATATCATCAGGCAGGCGCTCGATCGCGGGGCAACGGCGGTCGAACCCACGCTGGATGCTCAGGACGCATGGGTCGCGAAGATCCGTGCCACGGCCGTCGACATCTCGAAGCTCCAGCGGGAATGCACGCCGGGCTACTTCAACAACGAAGGCGATCACAAGGGCAGGCGCTGGTATCTGGGCGAATCCTACGGTCCGGGCTGGGATGCCTTCGAGACGATGATGCAGGATTGGCGCGATGCCGGGACCCTGGAGGGTCTCAGTGTCACGTGCCGCGCGGCGCAGACGGCGGATTGAATGCGGCGGGGAACGGGAGGGGGCTCGCTCCCCGTTTCCCGGCGGCTATTGCGCTTCGATTTCGTGGCGCCGGCTCTCGACATCCGCCAGCAGCGGCAGGATCTTCTGGTCGGCGAGGATCGTGCAGTAGTACTCGTTGACGTGCACGATCTTGCCTTCCAGCAGCGTGAAAACCATGCAGTACTGGTTGCAATAGGCCTCGCCGTTGACGAGCGTGGCATTGCCCTCGAATTCCACGACGACACGGTCGCCTTCGCCGGTGACCGACTTGAAATCGGGCCGGAGGCCGGTCGGGATCAGGTCCTTGAAAGCAGCGGTCGTGGCCACGATGAGTTCGTAGGGGCGGGCCCCCGAAAGCTTCCCGAAGCCCTTGGCTACCGTCACCGCATCGGGCGAGAGGCAGCGTTCGGCCGCAACGGCATCGCCATTGCTGAACGCTTCGATGAACGCGATCACGACCTGCTTGTTGGTTTCGCTCATGTCTTTCATCTCCTCTCGACCGCGGTATGCGTGCCGGACATGCCGAACAGGGACCTGACGAACCGGACCAGACGCGCCGGCCAGGATGGCGGCGCGGCTTCAGCTGCGACGATTCCCGCGTTTTCGGCTTCGGCTTCGATTTCGGCCTTGAGCTGCTGCGCGAAAGCCTTGGCGAACTGGGGAAGCAGCGGCTTGCCCATGGCCTCCCACATCTTGGCCATCTGCCCGCTGCCGACCACTTCCACGCGCAGCGTCACTTCGGTTTCACCGGACCTGACGGCACGCGCGATGTAAGTGCCGCCACCTTGAACCGGATCGCCTTCCAGATCGTAAGTAAACGTCACCCGCCCGGGGCCTGCCCATTCGGTCACGTGCACATTGACTTTGACTGTCCGCACGAGACCGCCCGCGCCGACTTTCAGGACCCAGTGCGAACGGTCTGCATCGATGATCCTGCATTCACGCAGTCCGGGCATGAGTTTCGCCCAACGCTCGATGTCGCGAACATGGGTCCAGACCGCGTCGATGCCAACATCGATCACGACGCTCTGTTCGGTTTCGATCATTCGGCGGCCTCAAGCCGCTGCCGCCGCGCCAGTTCCTCGTCGAGCAGGGTGCTCGGGCGGCCGATTGCGTGGAGCGCCGCAAGGTAGCCGTGGGTGATGCCGCGGGCGTTGGTCATGCCGCTCTGCATGACCGCGCCGTTGTCCAGTCGCGCCATCGAGTTGCCGGCGACGTAGAGGCCCTCGATCGGTTCCTCGTCCCAACCGATCACGCGGCAATGCTCGTCGCCTACGAGCCCGGCTGCCGCGATGCCGCCGCCTGCCATGCGGTGGAGTTGCACGGCGTAGAACGGCGCCTGCAAAAGCGGGCCGAGATTGCCGTTGGGCTTCTGGTTGGGGTCGCCGCACATGGTTACGCTCCACGGGAAGGCACCGCGCCGGAATTCGGGATCCTCGCCCGCCAGTGAATAGCGGTTGAAGGCTTCTACGGTGTCCAACAGCCCCTGCGTATCGACACCGATCCTGTCCGCGAGTTCGGCAAGGCTGCCCGCGGTGACGCCCATGCTTTCGGGAATCTCCTGCCCCGGCATGACCCCGCCAAACGGGTATTTCTCGCGTGCCTGATGGTCGAAGATGGCCCAGCACGGGTAATTGCTGTGGGTCTGCGTATTGCCGTCGATTGCATTGATGGCGTGCGCGATGGAGCGATAGAAGGCCTCGTTTCCGAAGCGCTTGCCGGCGCTGTTGACGACAATCGTGTGCGGCAGGCCCATGAACGGCAGCGCGCCCCGCCATAGCGGCAAGTCGCCCTCCTGTTCCTCGCCCGGGGTATGGATGCCAAGTATCGTTCCATCGGGAACGCGGGCGATCCGGGCGCCGAACGGTCCGGCGAGCCGCAAGTGCGCGCCGTCGATCGTCTGCATGACCATCGATTGCGGGTCGAGCTGGTTGCCGAGGGTCCGCGAATAGGTCGGATCGCGCTCATAGCTGCTGACGGCAATGACAACGCCGCGATTTGCCTTGATGTAGATATCGCGCCCGTCGCGCTTCGCGCGCACGCCGACGATCCGCTCCCCATCGCCGATCAGCTTTTCGACATTCACGCCGGTATTGAGGGGGATTGCGCGATCGAGCGCGCCCTTGACGAAGTAGGCGGCAAGACCGGGGCCAAGACAGCGCTCATCGCTGCCCATCCGTTCGGACATCGCGGTATAGTCCCAGTTGAGCATGTTCGCGGTGCCGCCATTGGTGAAAATGTCGTGATGCGTCATGCTGTAGGGAACATGGGGCGAGACCCGCGTCCGGGACTGCCATTCGCCGAGCGAGGCGGCGGGGAAGGGGACCGGTTCGAGCAGGCGGCCCTCGGCCACGCTATCGTTGGTGTGAGGATAGTAATAGTCCGGGCATCCCGGAATGGCGGCGAGCCGGAGGTCGATGGTCTCCTCGAAATAGCGTAGCGCCACTGGGGCATGGATCGCCTGATTGAGAATGGCGACGTCATCAGCATATCCCGCCGATAGGCCCTTCACGTAGCGAAAGCCGCTTTCCGGGGAGTCCTCTACACCCAGCGCCTTGCCCAGATGGTTGCCCGCCACCCAGACCTCGCCCATCGAATAGGCCGTGACGCCGCCGACCTGCTCCGAACGTTCGAGGACCAATGCCGAAAATCCGTGGTCCTGCGCCGTGATCGCGGCGCACAAGCCGCCCGCGCCGGAGCCGATTGCCACGACATCGGCTTCCAGATCCCACTGTTCCGGCAGCTTTTCCATCTTCACCGGCTCTCTCCCACCGACCGTTTTCGGCAAGGCTGCCGCAGTCTTATTTTATGATACGGAATGGTCTTATTAATGGCTAGGCCCGGGGGTGGAGGCGTGTCAAGCCGCGCGCGCCTTGGGGAGGGCGGCGGACAGGCGAATGGACGGGAAGAGGAACGCAGCGAGGGGCCTGATCGGCCCCTTGCGGGGGAACTAACTGTCCCGCCCGGTCCCTGCGGTTACACTGGAGCCCGCCTTTTGAGAATTGCGTCGATATCTCCGCGCACGCCTTCGACCGAAGTGTCGAGAGGGCCGCCTGCCAACGGGATCTCGGTATACATGACCCTGCGCTCGCTCGATACAGGCGGCGTCGCCTCATGCAACGTGCAGGACAGATGGACGGTAAGGTCGCCGGGCTCGGTCTGCATTGCCACCACCGGCAGATAGGGCCGGGTCTTGGCGTGCTCCACCGAAATGCCGACGCGGTGCGATCCTGCGATCACTTGCAATTGGCCGTTGCCTGGTCCCGAAGCCGTCAGCGAAATACCCACCGTCATGCGTGAGCACGCATAGGCATGGCGGCCGAGGTGGCAATCGCGGTGGAAGGTCAGATCGGACGGGCCTGATACGATCCCGACAGGCTTGAACAGCGCCTCGATGATACGGCCCTTCGCCGGCTTGCGTTCGAGATGGTCGTGTCCGGCCAGCACCCGATGGAGCAGATCCCACTGCGGGCCTTCCAGCAGCGCGCGCGTGGCGGGCGAACGCTCGACGAAATCCTGAAGGCGCACGCAGGCACGCGATCCGTCCGCCAGGGTCGCCCACCAGGACTTGCCGTCGCCTTCGCTATAATCGGGTAGCGCGGCATCCATGTCGCGGCTGATGCGGGCCATGTCCGTCGGATCGAGCCAGCCCCGCAGATGCAGAAAACCAGCTTCCCTCAGGAAGTGCGCAATGTCCGCCGGGTCCGAAGCGGGTGTGAAACTTGCATTGAGATCGAGAGGCTGCCCGTGCCGGTCCAGGAAGGACAACTGCTCCGGCAGCACGGTCCAGCCTTCGAGAAGCGTGTGCCATAGCGCGTCCCACGAGGAGAGCGCTTCTCTGTTCGTGCGGTCGGGTTGGAGTTCGCCGGTCACCAGCAGGCCATTGAAAGTCACAAGGTTCTGCGCGACCCGCGAGAACTGGTCCTCGCTCAGCGCGACGACGAGAGCGCCCGGCGTGTTGCCGTTAGCCGCGACGAGCTTCTCCCCCTCTGCGGCGATTGACCATGCCTGCTCGCCGACTTCGACAGTCAGGGGTGGTGCTTCGAGCCATCGCATGCCCGAGGCAACCAATGCGCCGTTCCGCTCGGCAAGCCGCGGAAACTCCTCCTCGAAAAAAGCGGCAGCGGCGATGGAGCGACAATCACTGTCGCGGCGCGTGCGACGGTCGAGCTTGGTCGGCATCTTTATCTCCCACACAGGCAGGCAATAGCAGCGCCTGCGTGCCTGCCGCCGCTGGCGACAGGCACAGATAACATAGGGTCTCAGAACTTCTTGCTGATCCCGAACTGGAACACACGGCCAATGCTGGTGACGGCATATCCGTCCAGCGAGTTGATCGAGCCGTTGTAGGGCGGCGGATCCTTGTCGAACAGATTGTCGACGTTGAAGGTCAGCGAAAGGTCCTTCATCACGCCTGTCCCCTTGAAGTCGTATTGGGCGAAGAGGTTGATAGTGTCGAAGTCCTTGATCCGGGACTGATTGAGGCTCGAAGCCAGCGGCGCGACATCCCATCCGCCAAGGTGCCGCCAAGTGGCCTGCGCACGCAGGTTCCCGAAGGTTGCGCCCAAGGTGCTGGACAGGATGAAGCGTGTCTGCGCCTTCACCGTGTTGACGAAGGGGGCATCCGAGACGGACTGTTCGTTGCGATCCAGGACGTAGTTGCCGTTGATCTGGGTATAGACCGAGCCGAAGCCGGTCTGGTGATCGTACGAAAGCGAAACGTCGAGACCGTCGGTGTTCACCGCCGCAAGGTTGGTGCGGCGGCCATCGGCGATGGAGTAGACCTGTCCCGGCACCACCGTATAGGGCGAGACTTGCGCCAGCCCACCCGGGACTTGCGAGGCCAGTGCATTCACTTGCGCGATCGTCGGGTTCATCACGTAATTGCTGGTGAACAGCGAATAGAACACCGAGGGATTGAACACCGGCGGGATGTCGATGAGGTTCTTGAAGCGGATGTTGTAGTAGTTCAGCGTCAGCGCCAGGCCGGGCACGGAGGGGGGCGCGATGTCCATGCCTATCGACCAGGTCGTTGCCTTCTGGGGCTTGAGATCGGTGCCGCCGCCGCCCAGGAAGATTTGCGCCTGTCCGGGCAATGGGGCTACGGCCGGGTTCGCGAAGAGGATCAGCGGGAACGCGAAGATCGTGGGCGGCGCGGCATCGGCGCCGTCGGCAAGGCTGGGCGCCTGGAACGATTTGCCCCAGCTCCCGCGGATTTTCAGGCCGTCGAACGGTTCGTAAGTGGCGCCGAACTTCGGATTGAAGGTGCCGCCGAAGTCGCTGTAGTGGTCGTAGCGGCCCGAGGCCGACAGGCTGAGCGAATAGAACCCGCCAGTACGGTTGCCCTCACCGATGACGGGGACCTGCACTTCCCCGAACAGGGCGGCGATGCGCCTGCTGGCGGAGTTGAACGGCAGGTCGTCGACGGCGGCGGCGCTGACGGTGCCGTTGATCCGGGATTCGTACTTCTCGTAGCTGTACTCGCCGCCGACGGCGACTTTCACCTCACCGCCGGGCAGGCTGAAGAGGCTGCCATCGAGCACAAGCCGGGTATTCACCATCTCGTTCTTGCCCAGACCATAGTCGAGGAAGTTCGAGATGAGCGGCAGGACCGCGCTGTTGGCGGGGTTCGACAGGTTGTAGGGGTCGAAGTTGCCGGTCAGCACCAGTCCCGAAAGCGTGCCGTCGTCGATCTTCTGGTTGGCGACTTCGGATCGGCCGCGCCCGTAGTTCGCCAGCCAGCGCAATTGCCAGCCATGGCCGAGATCCGCCGTGGCCGATGGCGTAAAGCCCCAGGTTTCGAGGCGGGTGCTCTGGCTGGTATGGTCGCCGAGGATCGAGGAGAAATCCATCGAAACCGACTGCGGCGCGAAGCTGTTGGCATCGCCGGTGTTGCGGTAGAACGGATTGAGCACCATCCCCGGAGCGTACGGATTGACGGGGGCGATCGTGGCGGTTGCCGTGACCGGTCCGCCGTCTCCCTTGTTCACGCGGTTCATGTAGAACGCGCGCATGTCGAACGTCACCGGGCCGCCATCGTCGTAGGACATCCCCGCGAAGACAGAATGCCGCGTTTCGCTGGGATAGAACGTGCGGTTCTGGCTGATATCGCAGCGATTGCCGGTGCTCAGCGTCAGGCCGGGCAGGGCATAGACCGAGGATCCGATCGAGACGTTGCCCGCCCCGCACGTCAGATCGAGGGGTAGCCCGGTCGTATAGTCGAGGCGGCGGACAAAGTCGCGGTCCCGGCCGTAAAGCGAATCGTGCCACGAATAGTCGTAGCTTGCGTAGACGGAGAGCGAATCCCAGGTCTTGCCTACTGTCACGTCGGCATTGGCGGATTGGTAATCGGACTCAAAGCCGTAGCGGCCCTTGACCTCGATACCGTCGAAACGCTTGCGGGTGATGAAGTTGATAACGCCGCCCACCGCATCGGCGCCGTAGATCGATGAGCCGCCGTCCAGCACGATCTCCACGCGCTCGATGGCGCCGGGGGCGATCGCGTCGGGATCGGGCACCGTCTGGCGCACGCCCATGCCGGGCAGCCGGTGGCCGTCCACCAGGATCAGCGTCGACGAGCCGCCGCCCGAAGCACCCGGCAGATTGCGCAAGTTGGGACGATTGATCGTGATCTGGCTGGAATTGATGGCCGAAACGATCGGTGTGGTATTGAAGGATGCCGCCTGCGGCACGCTTGCAAGGAGCTGCGCCGTCGAATTCGCGCCGATTGCGGTAATCGCCTCGGAATTGATCGAGACCGTTTCGGAACCCGCCGGTGCCACCCCGCGCAGCAGGGTGCCGGTGACGATAATTTCCTTGATTTCCTTGTCGCTCAGGGCCGTCTGGCTGTCCTGATCGGGCGCCGGCCCCGTCTGTGCAAGCGCCGCCACCGGCGCGAGAGCGATCATCGATACACCGAGTAGCACATAGCGCCGCACGGGACTGGAAGTCCTCTTCATACCCTCTCCCTTTTCGGCACCTGCGGATTTTTTCTCCGGGTTGCCTGTCCAGTTCGCCCCGCCCCCCTTGGTTTTAGTGCCGCTTGTCGAGGGTGTCGGAGCGTTGGAGGCTTGAGCGTGACAGATTCGCCAAGCCTTGTCGCCATAAATTATTTAGGTACTAAAATAAGTAGGGGGCGGGCGATTGTTGCGACCGGCGCCGAATTGGCCGATGGAATGCGCATGCGACTTACGGACCAGGAACATAACCGTGTGCTGCTGCTCAAGAAGCTGCGAGCCAGCGAGCCGGTCGCCCGAACCGATCTTGTGAAGTTCACCGGCCTGACGGGCGGCACCATCACCGCGATCACTGCCGATCTGGTCAAGCGGGGCATCGTGATCGAGGAAAAAGTGGTTTCGAATGCGCCCGGGCGGCCAAGGGTCAACCTGCGGATCAATCCCGAGGGCAAATACGTTGTCGGGATTACCGCGACCAACGACGGCGAACTGCTGCTGGAGATCGTCAATCTCAGAGGCGAGAGCCTTGCCGTTTCAACGGCACTGCTGACCCCCACGACCAGCATCGCGGACTTCGCGCGGCAATTCGTGGCGGCCCTGGAAACCGCCATCGCCGGCTGGCCCGTGCGCCGGGAGGACATCTACCGGATCGGGGTCGGCATTCCCGCCGTTGTCGACAATCGCACCGGCATTGTCGAACAGATCCTCACTTTCGAGCCCGGTCCCTGCGATTTCGGCGGGATTGTCGAGCGGGCTCTCGGCATTCCGACGCTGGTCGACAACAACATCAATCTGCTGGCGCGCGCAGAGCATTGGTACGGCCTAGGCGCTCAACTGGGCGACTTCACGCTGATCAACGTCGATCTCGGCATTGGCGCCGCGCTTTACAGAGGCGGGCAGTTGATCAGCGGCGCGCACGGGATCGCTTCCGAATTCGGGCACGTGAAGGTCGTGCCGGACACCGGCCGCCTCTGCCACTGCGGCGCTCGAGGCTGTATTCAGGCATATTGCTCGATACATGCGATCATTCGGCAGGCGTGCGAACGGCTGGGCAGGGCGGAGCCACGCTATGAAGAGATGGGCCGGTTCTTCGAGGAACTGATGGCCGAGCATGCGGCCGCCGCAATCGACATCTGGCCGGTGCTGGAGCATGCGAGCCACTATCTCGGCGTTGCGGTGGCCAATCACATAACCATGCAGGATCCGGAGGCCGTCATCCTTTGCGGCCCGCCCATCGCGATGATGGACAAACTGCGCGGCACTTTCTTCGCGGCGTTGGAGCAGAACACGTTTCCGACTTTGCGGCGGCGCACCAAGCTGTACTTCAAGGCCTGGGACAAGGGCGCCTTCGCGCGCGGGGCGGCAGCGATGGTTCTGGAGCATCTCTACTCTTCGGCCTGATTTGCCGCTGAACTATTTCACGGTCTAAATTAACATCTGCATCGCGGCCGATTTGGAACAGGGATCGGCCGCAAGGAGCTGTCTGGGGGCGGATCGCCATGGGATTGGTCATCGGCTATAGGCGGATCCAACCTGTCGGAGAGAGAACTGCGTGAGCGAAGGAATTGAGCTGATCGAAGCGAACGGCGTTCTCGAAATTCAAATCACTCGCCCCGAGAAGAAGAACGCCCTGACCGCCTCGATGTACCGTGCCATGACGGCCGCCCTAGCGGACGCGTCGGCCCGTGCGGAATACGGCGTGGTGCTGATTGTCGGGAAGGGAGACGCTTTCTGCGCCGGCAATGACCTTGCCGACTTCATGGCCGGACCGGATGGCGCGGCCGCCGCGCTCGATTTCATCCGGGCTATCGCACGCTTCGAAAAACCGGTCGTCGCAGCAGTGCAGGGGCTGGCGGTGGGCGTGGGAACGACCCTGCTGTTCCACTGCGATCTGGTCTATGCGGCGCCCGATGCACGCTTCGTCATGCCCTTCGTCAATCTGGGGCTGGTGCCCGAAGCGGCATCGAGCCTGCTGGCGCCGTCGACCTTCGGTTATGCCAAGGCTGCGGCGATGCTGCTGCTGGGAGAGCCGATTGACGCGGAAGCGGCTGACCGTGCGGGACTTGTCACTGCCGTGGTCCCGGCGGTTGGACTGCTCGAACATGCGCGCGCCAAAGCGGCGATATTGATGGGCAAGCCGCCGCAGGCTCTGCTGGCCACGCGCCGGTTGATGAAGGGAGACCCCGCCATCGTCGCCGCGCGCATCGAAGAGGAAGCGCAGGTCTTCACGCAGGCGATCAGCTCTCCGGAAGCAAAAGAAGCCTTCACGGCCTTTTTCGAGAAGCGTCCGCCCGTCTTCCGATGACGAGCGCCGGGCGGTGTGGCGATCCACTATTTGAGACGATGCCGCGAATGCCGAGACAATAAATACACTTCGTGATTGCTAAGTGCCGGAGATTGGTACAGCTTCGTTCGACCTGCCCTTCAATGCGCGTCAGGGATAAATCGGATGACGACTGACCGTGCGTTAAGTGTTCCGGTGTCCATCATCGCAGTGATCCTGATGACGGCCGCGGCCTATTATGCCAGCAGTGTATTCGCGCCGCTTGTCGTTGCGCTATACATTATGGCTCTGGTCTGGCCGCTTCAGCGCATGTTGCAGGCGCGGCTGCCCAAGCTGCTGGCGCTGGCGCTTACTTTGCTGGCGACGCTTGCGATCGGCTTCCTGTTCGTATTGATCTTCAGCTGGGCAGTCGGCCGGGTCATTCGCCCGATCATGCTCGACACGGCCCGCTACCAGTACCTTCTGGAGCATCTGGCGGACCGGTTCGAGATCCAGGGATTTTCGATTGCCGGCTTGTGGTCGGAATATGTCGATCTCGCCTGGACGATCAGCGCCATCCGGCAGGTCGGCGGGCATTTGCAGACGACGCTCACCTTCTGGATCATCGCCATCACCTACCTGCTGCTTGGACTGCTGGAGGTGGACGACATGCGCGCGAAGATCGCTGTCATGAGGAACCGCGAGGCGTCGTGGATGCTGCTGGAAGGCACCCGCATCATCGCCGGCCACTATCGCCGCCATCTAATGGTGCGGACGCTGATGAGCGTGCTGACGGGCCTGCTCGTCTGGCTTTTTGCGCGCGTGGTCGGGCTGCCGTTTGCGGGGGAGTGGGGCGTGATCGCCTTCGCGCTCAACTATATTCCGTTTATCGGCCCGTTCTTCGCCACCCTGCTGCCCACGCTGCTGGCGATGACGACTTTCGACACGTGGCAGGCGGTCATTCTCGTGTTCCTCTGCCTCAACGTCATCCAGTTCATGGTAGGCAGCTATATCGAGCCGCGCGTCGCGGGCAGCGTCCTGTCGATTTCGCCGATGCTGGTGCTGTTCGTGATCTTCTTCTGGACGTTCCTGTGGGGAATCCTCGGCACTCTGCTCGCCGTGCCGATCACGGTTGCGATCATCACGTTCTGCGGGCTCCATCCGCGCAGCCGCTGGGTGGTCGAGCTGTTCGGCAAGGCTGCTGCGGCAAATTCGGCAGAGGCGGAATGATACTGCCTCAGGAGGCGTGGGGCGCTGTCGCTCGCCGCTGCCGGGCCGCGAACAGGGCGTAGCCCCCGACAAGCGCAGCCGCGACACCGGACGCCGCGCCGACGCCCAGCGCCCAGCGCGGGCTGAGGTGGTCCGCGATCCAACCGACGATCGGCGCTCCGATCGGCGTTCCTCCCAGCGCCACGCCGACGCGCAGCGCCATCACGCGTCCGCGCATGGCGGGTTCGGTAGAGAGCTGCATCAGGCTGTTGGTCGTGTTGGTGAAGACGAGCGCCGCAACCCCGGTGAGCACCAGCGCGGCCGCGAAGAGCCAGAAATCGGGCGCGATCGCGGCCAGCGCGCAGCCGAGCCCGAACACACCGGCGCTGAGCATCAGAGCCTCGAAACGCGGCTTGTCGCGCTGGGCGTTGAACAGGGCGCCGCTCATTGTCCCGATGGCCATGGCCGAGGACAGGAAGCCATAACCGCGCGCGTCTGCATGGAAGATGCGGACCGCCATGGTCGAAATGAAGATCGGAAAGTTCAGGCCGAACGTGCCGACAATGAACAGCATGATCAGGATCGCCTTGAGGTCCGGCCGCCCCCAGACATAGCGAAATCCCTCGGTAAAGCTCCCCCTGGTGCGCTTCGCGCGAGGGTTCGAATGCAACTCCCCGGTACGCAGGAGGAAGAGCGAGGCCAGCACGGCCATGAACGATGCGCCGTTGATGAGGAAGGCCCATCCGGTTCCGACCATGGCAATGACGAGGCCCGAGACTGCGGGTCCGATCAGCCGCGCGGCATTGAACGATGTCGAGTTGAGCGCCACTGCATTGGTCAGATCGGCGTCCCCCACCAGTTCGGCGACGAACGTCTGGCGCACCGGCGCGTCGAACGCCGCCGCGGTGCCGAACAGGAAGGCGAAGACATAGACATGCCATAGCTGCACGACGCCGGTAACGGTCAGCATGCCCAGCACTAGGGCCAGTACGCCCATTGCCGTCTGGGTAAGGATCAACAGCTTGCGCTGATTGAAATGGTCGGCGGCAAAGCCCGTCCACGGCAGGAACAGGAATTGCGGCCCGAATTGCAGGGCCATGACGATACCCACGGCCGAGGCGCTGTGGTGCGTGAGCGTCGTCAGCACCAGCCAGTCCTGCGCCGTGCGCTGCACCCAGGTGCCGATGTTCGACACGAAGGCCCCTGCGGTCCAGACCCGGTAATTGAACCCCCGCAGCGAGCGGAAGGCACCTGTGGTCGGAGCGTTCATGAACGTTCCGGCGTGTTGCCGCCGTGGAAGCGGCCGAAGTGCCGAGCGGTGAACAGGCCGAGCAGCAGCATCCCCAGCCCGAGTGCGGCCGCTTGTGCCGGGTCGCGCAAGTTGAAATCGCCGACCCGGCAGACCAGCAGATAGAAAAGCACAAGGTTGGCGAAGCCCCACAGCACGTTCACTGTCGAGGATGACAGGCCTTCGCCCGGCGGCGTCGCGAAGGGGCTCTGGAAGGCGCGGCCCATCATCCCGCTGACGAAATGCGGAAGCGCGTTCGCCAGTGTGGCACCGCCGGCGAAATAGGACAGGAGATGGAGCCAGGGCATTTTACGAATTACCTTTCCAGCAGGGCAAGAACATCGGCCGTCAGGCCGGTTTCGCCCAGTCTCGGGAACACGTTCTTGATGGCGTGATCGTGGGCTTCGGGCCGCGTGTCGGCCATGGCGTCGATGGCGAGCGTGACGTTGAAGCCAAGCTCATAGGCCTGGCGCGCGGTCGATTCGACACCGGTTCCGGTCGCCACGCCGGTGATGACGACTTGCGTTACCCCCGCCGCTTTCAGCCGTGCTTCCAGATCGGTGCTCGCGAATGCGCCCCAGGTCCGCTTTGTTACGACGAGGTCGCCCGGCCGCTGGTCCAGTTCGGGAATGATCTGCGTGAAATCGTCGGCGAGGTTGTTCATGGGGCGGCGGGGCTGCTCCGTTCGTCCCGGCGCGCCGCCGTCGACGTTGACCAGCACGACCGGCAGCTCCCTCGCGCGAAAGGCGTCCGCCAGCGCGCGGCTGCGCTCTACCACACCGCCAATCGGAGCGGGGAAGGGCGCACCCACAAGGCCCTTCTGAAGATCGACAATGACGAGCGCCGTCATGGGATCGAGCGCGGTCAGCGCCATGGGACTGTCCTTTCTGCGGGCGCGGCACACGCGCCCATGTTCAACCGTCAATCGTTCACGAGCCGCTCCAGCAACGGGATCGCGGCAATGAGCTGGTCCTGCTCGGCCGGCGAGAGCCGTGCCCTGATCGTGCGGGAAAGCCAGTCCTGCCGTGCGGCGCGGCCTTCGCCGATCCATGTCCGGCACTGCTCGGTCAGCGACAGCAGGGTTTTCCGGCCATCGGCCGGATCCGGCGCGCCGCATATCAGGCCGGCGCTCTCCAGCGCGGCCACGACGGCGCCCATCGATTGCGGGCGCATGCCTTCCAGTCGGGCGAGGTCGGACGTTGTGGCGGGCCCGTGCTTTTCGAGCCGTAGTAGCACCGAGGTCTGCGAAGGCGGCAGATCGCCGACACTCGCCTGTTCGCGAAGCCGACGTTTCAGCTTGCCGGCAATGCGGCGCAGATCCTGCGCTAGCACGGTGACGTGCAGTTGATCATCGGACGAAACGCTCATGGCCGTCCGATAGAAATATGAAGCCTAACTGTAAAGTTAAACTTCCTTTAGGAAAGCGGGAAAGGGGCGCCGGCAGCAGCGCCCCTTCCTTCGATCAATCCATCAGCTTCTGGGCAATGTAGGTCATCCACAGCGCCGTGGTCTTGGCGGATTGGCGGATATCCGCGCCAGAGCCGTGGCCGCCTTCGGTATTCTCGTAGAAGTAGAAGGGCAGGCCCAGTTCCTCCATCCGCGCCGCGAATTTGCGGGCGTGCTGCGGGCCGACGCGGTCGTCGCGCGTGGTGGTGAAGATGTAGGGCTCCGGATAGTTCACGCCCTTGCGCAGCGCGTGATAGGGCGATTTCTTGAGCCAGAAGGCCCGCGCTTCGGGATCGGCGTAGACATCGCCGTACTCGCCCTGCCAGCTCGCGCCGGCAGCGATCTTGCTGATGCGGATCATATCCAGCAGCGGCACCTGGATCACCACCGCATTGTAGAGTTCGGGGAATTCCGTCATCTCGACACCCATCAGCAGGCCGCCGTTCGAGCCGCCGATGATCCCGAGCCGGCGCGGCGAGGTGATCTTTTTGGCGATCATGTCGCGCGCGACGCTGGCAAAGTCGTCATAGGCGACCTGCCGCTTGGTCTTAAGTGCGGCCTCGTGCCATTCCGGCCCGAACTCGCCGCCACCGCGAATGTTGGCCAGCGCGAAGGCGCCGCCATGTTCGAGCCAGAGCTTGCCGTAGCTTCCCGAATAGAACGGCGTCGAACTCGACTGGAAGCCGCCATAGGCATTGAGCAGCACCGGGGTCGAACCGTCCAGCGGCATGTCCTTACGGTGGACGAGGAAGTAAGGGATCGCGGTGCCGTCGGTCGACTTCGCCTCGCGTTGCTCGACGACAAGGCCGGTGGCGTCGAAGCGCGGCGGCAGGCTCTTCACCGGCGCGGCGCTGCCGGTCGCGGCGTCGACGAGATAGAGCGTGCTGGGCGTGGTGAAACCTTCCGCCGAGGCGAACGTGAGGTTGCTGCGGGTATCGGCGGCGCTGAATTCCAATGCCAGCTTGTCCGGCAGCGGTAGCGCCGTCGTGGTCCATCTCCCGTTCGCGGCGGGCGCGAGCGAGAGCAGGCGGCCATTGACGTTGTCGAGAATGGACAGCAGCAGGCGGTCACGCGTGATGGAAACCCCTTCCAGCGCTTCGCGCGGGCCCGGCTTCCAGGCGATCCGGGCCTTGATCGCTTCAGGACGAGCCAGCACTTCGGCAAGCGGTGCAGTCGCCACCGCGCCGGTGGGAAGGTCTCCCCATGCCTCGTCGAGGCGGAACACGACTTCACCGGCGACGAGACCGGCCACAGAGACCTTCTGCGGTATGGCCAGTTCGTGCACTTTGCCGTCCGTGCCGATCACCAGGCTTTGCTGATGGAAGAAGTCGATCGCGCGTGTGATCAGCTTGAGCGTGTTGCCCTGCCCATCCTGCAGCACGGCTGGGAAAACGCCGACGTCGCTCTTCTGCCCGCGGAAGATCTCCGTCGCTTCAGACAGCGGCCGGCCGCGCGCGAGGCGCTTGACGATATAGGGATAGAGCGACTCGGTGACATCGCCCGGTGTCCATTCGGTGGCGACGAGCAGATGGTCGGCATCTTCCCACGTGACGCTCTGCTTGGCGCGGGGAAGGTGGAATCCGCCTTGCACGAAAGTACCCGACGCGAGATCGAATTCGCGCGTCTCGACAGCGTCCTCGCCGCCGTTGGAGAGTGAGATCAGGCAAAGCCGTTGCTCCGGCTCAAGGCAGTCGGCGCCTTTGTAGACCCAGCTCTTGCCTTCCGCCTTGCCCAGCGCATCGATGTCGAGAACGGTCTGCCAGTTGGGCTGCGCACGGCGGTAGTCATCGAGCGATGTGCGCCGCCAGATGCCACGCAAGTGCTGCTCGTCCTGCCAGAAATTGTAGATCTGCCCGTTCAGGAAGCGGGGGGCGGGAATGCGGTCTTCCGCGCCGAAGATCCTGAGCGCCTCGTCATAGAAGGTCTTGTAGCGCGGATCGGCTTCGAGCCGGCCCTCCGTCTTCGCGTTGTGGGCTTCCACCCAGTCCATCGCGCTCTTGCCGTCGAGATCCTCCAGCCAGATCCACGCATCGGGGGGATCGCGGGGGTCGGCAGGAGCGGGCGTTGCGGCATGTGACATGGGCATGAAACTCAGAAAGGCGAGCGTGCTGGCAAGCGCGGTACGCAGGATGGGCGTCAAGATTGTTCCCCCCGAAAGATCGATTGGGGGAGCCTAGCGCCTGCGACACGCCGGGCAAGCGGTTACGCTTTGATTTCGGTGTGTTGGCAGGCGTGGACGAATTCGGCGCAAAAGGCCGGTGCCGTTTCGAAGTGCCCCCGCCTTCGCGGGGATGATGGGGCTTTGTGCGTGAAGGCTCGGTTGCGGCATCGGGACAAGTCGCGGGCTATTGGACAATTGCTCGATGCGTTCGGCCATTTCGTCCTGCGCGGCGCGATCGCTCTATAAGAGAAAAGGAAGGCCGGGGCGCGAGCGCCGGTCCAGCATTTGCTCTGCCTGCCGAGGTGTTTCGCGCCTCGCGGGCGGGGCCATTCTATAGGTTGCCGGTGATGAATCTCCAGAACTCCGCCACGCTTGCCGTGTCGCCGCTCGGCCATGAGGCCGACCGGTCCTACACCGTGAAGAGCTTCATCGGCCGTGATCTTGAACGCGGCGCCGAACCGGGTGAGATCGTCGAGATCCTGCCTGCGGGACGAAGCCCGTTCCGGATCGTCTCGTTCTATACCGCGCACAACGAATATGCGGACCACGCCGCACGGCTTCGCGCATCGCTGGACGGGTTCGGTCTGGACTATATGCTGCATCCGATCGACAGCCTTGGCCGCTGGGAACTCAACTGCGCCTACAAGGCGGAATTCGTCTACGAGCAGTGGAAGGCCTCCGATCGGCCGATCGTCTGGCTGGACGCCGATGCTACCGTCGAGGCACTGCCCGATCTCTTCTCGGCGCTCACGGCCGATGTCGCGCTGCATAAGTGGACATGGGACCACCAGGCCCACGACCGCGGCTGGGAATTCTGCTCCGGCACCGTCTATTTCGGCAAGACGGCCGAGGCCGAGGCCCTGCTGCAGCAATGGCTGGTGCGTTGCCGCGCCGATCCGCTGACATGGGATCAGGTCCATTTGTGCTCGGCCTGGTGCGACATCGCCAGCACGCGTCCGCTGAAGACGAGCTGGCTGCCCCGTTCGTATCTGCATATCGAAGGCGCGCCTTGTAACGAGCCTACCGTCATCCGCCATTGGCAGGCGTCGCGACAGGCGAAGGCCGACGGCCGCAAAACCGATCACGAGGCAGCGCAGTTCACCGAAGCCGGAATGCGGGACCGGGCCACGAATATGCTCTGGCGCACGCCGGAAGAAGCGTTCTGGATCCAGGAAGGCGTGGACCACATCATTCCCGCAACGCAGTTCGAATTTCCTGAGGGCTTCGACCTCGGATCGGCCTTGGCGATCGCGATTGACGGTCATTTTCCCGTACTGGAAATCGGTTGCGGCGTCGGTCGCATCGCGTCGCTGTTCGATGACGGCTATATCGGCGTAGACGTCAATCCGCATTCCCTTGCCCAGGCGCGGGCCACGCTTCCAGCTCAGAACTTCCGCATCCACGATCAGGGATATCGGTATCCGGATGCGGTGACGGCGTTGTTCTATACCGTTCTTCTGCATGTGTCCGATGAAGCGCTCGTGCCGCTGCTGATCGAGGCGGTGAGAGGCCGGCAGCGGATCATCATTGCCGAATTGATGGACGTGCGTTGGCGCCGGGAGGGCAATCCGCCCGTCTTCAATCGCGATCCGGAATACTACATCTTCCTGATGCAGGAATTGGGTTTCCGGCTCGTGCACTATTCCAAGCCGGAATATGAGCATTACAATCGCGCGCCGTGGAACACAGGACGCGACAGTCGCATCACTTTCCTTGCCTTTGAAAGGACGGATCGAGCGGACGCACGCGAAATGGCCTGATCGGCGTCTGCCCGCCTAGGATCGGGCCTCCGCGCTGAGGAGTTAGGGATCTTTCGGATTACGCGTGCCGGTCCGGCCGTCGAATGACGGAGCGGATGCAAGGAGTCGTATCCAAGCGGGCGGCAGATCTGTATGCGGCATGTTGTCCCGTGGTTCGGGCATCGATCCGGACCACGGTCCCGGCGCATCCGCGCCGCGGACAGGCTGTATAGCCGGACTCCCAAAGCGTTCCCATGTCTCGCGGCGTCGGGAACCCGTTATGAAAGTCGCCCGCCGGGAACCTATGGAAGCCTCCGCGCCCACACTTGCCGATCTCGGCTGGAGACCCTTCTTCAGCGAACAGCTGTCCGACGAGGAGCGGGAAACATGCCGCCCGGTGCGGGTCATGTCCGTCTATCGCGGCCTCGTCGCGGTGCTGGGCGAGGGGATCGACCGCCTGATTTCATCACGCCTGCCGAACCCGCAGGGACCGGAAGATCGGCCCGCCGCCGGCGATTGGCTGCTGATCGGTGCCGATAGTCCTGAACCGGTGCGGCTCCTGAGGCGCGAGAGCCTGTTCAAGCGGCCCGCACCGGGCAATGATCGCCGCGTCCAGTTGATCGCGGCGAATGTCGACACGCTCTTCATTGTCGCCTCCTGCAATCACGATTTCAGCATTCCCCGGCTGGAGCGTTATCTCGTGCTCGCGCGGGAAGTGGGGGTCACTCCGGTGATCGTGCTGACCAAGATCGACCTGACCGACACGCCGGACAAATACCGCGAGGCCGCGATGGGGCTTCAGCCCGGTCTGCGGGTCGAAACCGTCAACGCGCGCGAGGGTGCCAGCGCCTTGCCGCTGGCGAAGTATTGCGGACCGGGCCAGACCGTTGCGCTGATGGGATCGTCCGGCGTCGGCAAGTCGACGCTGGTCAATACGCTGCGCGGTTCGGATTCGATTACCACCCAGGCCGTGCGCGAACACGACAGCAAGGGCCGCCATACGACCACGGTGCGCGAAATGCACCGGCTGGCGCAGGGCGGCTGGCTGATGGATACGCCCGGAATGCGGGAGTTCAAGCTGGCGGACGCGACCTCTGGACTGGCGGAAGTGTTCGACGACATCGAGCTTCTGACCCTCGAATGCCGATTCACGAATTGCAGTCACAGGAAAGAGCCGGGTTGCGCAATTCAGGCCGCGATTGCAGAGGGCGCGCTCGAACCCGACCGGCTTGAGCGATGGCGCAAGCTCACTGCGGAAGATAACAGCAATACCGGCACTATGGCCGGGCGGCGTAGCCGGGCCGGAAAGCCCGGCGAAAGGAAATGACCCATGGCTGATCTTTATCTGAAGACGCTGGAATCCGAACGGAAGAGCCTGTGGGCCGCATGCCGCCTGAAAGGCCTTGCCAAAGGCACGCCCGAACGGCTCCGGATCGCGGAACTGGACAAGCTGCTGGCCGAGCACAAGGCCAAGAAGGCGGGCTGACCCGCAGGACAGTTACACTTCAGCAATATTTTCCGGGGCCGGGTGATCGAACGGCCCGGCGAGTCAGGTGATGGGCCCGATGGAGCAGGGCGGGCAGCGAATCTCGCGCCCATCCGTGCGGGGCGGGTGACGGGTCTTCCCGGATGCCGCGCGGCATTTGCAGGGCCAGCGCAGCCAGCGTCAGCGGCCAGCGCAGTCCGGGCCAGTCGGCCTGGAGCAATTGGCGCCGATGCTGGATGCGGGGCCACAAGCCGCTGCAATATTCCTGCGGTACCGGCACCGCGAACAGCGATCGCAATGCCAGCAACTGCGTACGCAGCGCGCGCCGAGCCTGCCGAGCGGTGAAGAAGCCATCGAGTTCCTGCCAGTCGATCCCTTCGCCTGACCGGGCCAGCCCCGCAAGATCGGCGAGATGGCGCATATCCACCAGCCCGCGCCAGTAATCGAGTTCCTGCAGCTGGTCGTGCGAGACCAGCACGGCGGCCTGCGCGGCCGGGGACGGTTGCAGGGCCCGCTGTCGGCCGATCTCCACGGGCCGGCAATGCGCCGAGAGCATTGGGTAATCGAAGCGGGGGTTGCTTCCCTTGGTCCGGCAGTGGAGGTCGAGCATGCCCACGTCGCTGCTTCGGTAGAGGACGAGGGGGGCGCCGTCCAAACCACTTTCGTAGTGTATCCGGAAGCCGAGCCGGCCAAAACAGCTCCGCGCCCCAGGCATCGCGCTTTCAGGCAGCATCAGGTCGATATCGCCGAGAATCCGGCCTCGTGCCGCCGGAGCGCCAAGCTCCACGAGCAAGGCCGCGCCTTTGATCAGTATCGGCGGCGGGCCCGTATCGGCCAGTGCGCCGAGAACGTCCTCCAGCAGGAGCATCAACCGCCGATTGCGCTCGACGTTTGCCTCGACGACGGCGGCCAGAAAGGCGAGAGCATCCTCGGGAACGTCGAGGCGCCACGCCAAGCGGGAGCCGAGGGAGGCCGTTGTCATCGTGCGGTTGGCCCGGCCGATGAGGTCCTCCCAATCGCACCTGTCGGGTATTCTGCCGTCGAGCGCGGCGGCGAAGGTTCGGATGCCGATCATTGCATCCTTACTCGGTGGCGCGGCCGAGCAGCCGGACGGCTTCGTCCAGATTCGCATAAGAGAGACGCCGGCATTGCGCGCGTCCCACCAGACGGCTGAGCATCTGCACGTCCGACAGGGTTGAGCGTCCGGTGCGGGCGTAGGCGCCTTGGAGCAGGAATTCGAGCGTAGCGAGCGGTTCGAGCGGGGTCAGTGCAGCGGGCATTCCGTCGTCGCGGGCGAGCAGAACGATCCAGTCCACCGGATAAATGCCGGTGCGCGGTTCCGGCATGGGCAAGTAACGCAAGGTCGCGCCGTCGAGCCGTTGATGCACGGCTGTTCGCCCGATCACGTCTCCATAGCCGGGCAGCAGGTCCCACGAACCGCGCTTCAGTGTGGGATAGAAGGACAGGCCCTGTACCATCCCGGCGTGATCCAGCAGGGCCACGTCATCTGCGGCATAGCCGAAGCCTGCGGCGGTCAGCGCGACGGAAAGGGTGCTCTTGCCCGCTCCTGGCGCGCCGCTGAGCAGAAGCGCGCGGTTTCCTCGCACAAGAACGGCGCAGTGCAGGGCGATCCGGTCGCTGGCCGTGAGCACGTCATCGACCAGACGCGCTTTCAGTGTGGGAATGGCCTGATCAAGCCTCGCAATGCTGGCCGGCTTGCCGTGCCGCGAGATGACCACTTTGGGCAGGGCAGCGTCCGTGCCCCAACGGCGGATCTGCCAACGCGGCACCGCCTCGGCGTCCGGCCGCTTTCGGGCAGCGGCCGGCATCGCAAGTGATCCAAGGCCCGCACCGATCTCCACATCAATGGGAATGCTCGCGAGATCGAGCGGGAAACGGCGCATCACCTCGTTGGTCGATCCAAGTCCGACGGCGAGCAATTCCGCGCCAGACAACAAGGATATCAACGCGGTAACCGCATCTTCCGCATCCCGCTTGTCCATACCATGGCGGGTGCAGCACGCGATCAGGTGGCCGAGCGGAGCGGGGCCGCTCGTCAGTTTCCTGGCAACCAGCGCAGCGAAAGGGTCGAGGGCGTAGAGCTTTTGCGCGGTCTCGCAAAACAAGGCGTCGCGGTCGGAAAGGGAAACGACCGCGACGCCGGGGGCAAACTGCCATTGCAGGTTTTGGTCCGCGGGCGCCGTGTTACGCCGATCGGAACCAGGGCCTTGAAAGGCGCCGGTCGAAGGCTGAACATCGGCGGCCAGCAATGTGCACAGCGCGTCAGGTGTTTGCGGACCCTCCGCGCCGGCCATTGTCAGTGGCCGTGCCCGCCACCGCCCCGGTCGCCGCTACCCATGCCGCCACCGGATTTGATGCCGCCCCCGCCACCGCCATCACCAAAGCCGCCGCCTCCGCCGGAGTCTCCGCCACCGCCACTGCTGCCAGAAGCACCGTCGCCGCCGCCGGAGCTACCTCCACCGCCGTCTCCTCCTCCACCCCCACCACCGCCGCCAGAGGCCGCGATTGCAGGAGAGACCAGCGATGTGGAGAGCAGCACCGTCATCGCCGGCGGCACGGTGAGCGCGAAGCGCCCGGCCGTCTTGAGAAAATCGCGCCGGTGCGTGTCACCGATGAGATCGGAAGCTCGATCGTCCATGGCCGTTCCCCTGTGCCGTTTCGGCGAGGGCACCCTCACCGTGAAAAGTCGGGACTGATATGCTGAATAGACCTGTGGCAGCGGGGAAGCATCTATCGGGCGATATAGCTCTCATGGGCGAGCCTCCGGCGGCTTTAGGGGAGTTCGCCTGCACTGTCCGGCGCTGGATGGGCGTCGGCATAGCGGGCGACCATCAAAGCCACCGTGGTCCGATTGTCGGCGCCAAGCTTGGAATAGATGCTGTGCAGATGGATCTTGACGGTCCCCAGGCTGATGGCGAGTTCCCCCGCGATATCCCGGTTGGCCATACCCTTGGCCAGCAGCCGGGTGACCTCCCATTCGCGCGGAGTCAGGCTCTCGAACGGAGAAACCTCCCGTTCCTCGGCCCGGCGCCGGTTGATCGCGGCGGCGACGAGGTGCTGCGGCAGCCAGCGCCCGCCGCGCGCGACCTTGCGCAGACATTCGACCAGCGTTGTGGGTGCTATGTCTTTCAGGACGATACCGGCCGCACCGGCGGCAATGGCCTCGATAACCTGCGCATCGGAAATCGCGGCGCTGAGCAGCACCACTCGGACCGGCCAGCCCGCTCGATTGATCCGGCCGAGCAGGTCCAACCCGTCCAGATCGGGCATGTAGATATCGATGAGGGCAATATCGGGCTGATACTCCTCGATTTTCCGCAAGGCGGTTTCGCCGTCGCGCGCGGTGGCGACCACCTGCAATTCGGGATCGACGCCGAGCAGAGTCTGGATGCCGCTGAGGATCATCGGGTGATCGTCGCATACGACCAGCGTGATCATCCGTTCACCGCCCCGATCGGGAACACCAGACGCAGCCGGCAGCCGTGCGCGCTCCCGGCGGCGACGAGCGTGCCGCCAAGATCCGCCATCCGCTCGCACAGCGATTGCGGCAGCCCCGCGCGGCCCTCAAGGCCGCAGCCGTCGTCCGCGATTTCGACCTGAAGGTCGCCGTGTCGCGCCCGGATATCGATTTTCAGCGCCGCGGCGGATCCGTGTCGCACGGCATTGGCCGTCGCTTCGGACAGTGCGAGGCAGAGTTCGGTGGCAGTCTCGTCGCTGACCCGCAGATTCTCCGGTTCAACCGATATGTCGAGCCGGCACGCCCACTGCGTGGCCAGCGGCTCGACCAGCGTATGCAACTGGTGCCTGAGGAAACTGGGAGCGCTTCGGTCCGTGCGGGAGCCATTCAGCAAAGTGCGCAGCCGGGTGTGCTGCTGCTGGAGCAGGTTGCGAACCTTGTTCATCACCGGCTGCGCGTCGGGCGGGAGCGTCGCCCGCGTCGCATCGAGTTGCCAGACTGCCGCCGTCAGGTCTTGCAGGACGCTGTCATGGATGTCGCGCATCACGCGGACGCGTTCCTTGAGGCTGGCCGCAGCGGCGAGGCCGTTCGCTATCGAGAACTGCTCCAATGCCAGCGCGATGCGCGCGCCGATGATGCGCGTGAACGCCTCGACATTCTCGTCCCGAAACGCCGGATCGATCACGATGACCAGACCGTGGTAGCGGATGCCCTTGAACTCGGCGAGGTGCAGGGACTGTCTTGCGCCGCCCAGTATGGCGTTCCATGCCGGGCTGCCACCGCGCGAGTTGAGCCGTCGCAGCATCCCGCGCGGGTCCGTCGCTGCCGCCGCCTTGAGCTCTGAAAGCGGCGCGGGAAGGGTCACCCGGTCGACGAATTCGCAATGATCGCCGGTCCAGAAACCGATCGTGCCATGGCCTTCGTCCTGGTCCTGCCAGACGACGACGATGTGATCGGTCCCCAGCACGCGGGCGGCATGTTGGAGCGCTTCGGCCAGCCAGGGCCGGTCGTCATCGGGCATCATGCGGATCGGCCAGGAGGCAAGTTCCTGCAACCGGCGCTCGTTTCGGGCGCGATAGCTGCCGAAATAACCGAGCATGAGCGCGGCGACCCACGCATAGACGAACCGCATCAGCAGCACGTTCATGGACCAGTCGCCGTCCGCGCGCATGTCCGGGATAGCGACGATGACCAGCAGCAATTGAAGCAGGACCGCAGTGGCAAGAACGCCGCGCCAGCCCCACCGCATCGTCGCACTGATCAGGGCAAATGTGAAAAAGACAAAGAACGGGCTCTGCAGATCGTCGGAATAGTGCGCAAGTAGCCCCAAGGTGAAGACGTCGATCGCCGTCTGCGCCACGCGCGAATGCTCGCGCCATCGCGGCGGCGCGGGAAGCACCAGCAGGATAATGCTAACTGCGACGTAGAGGCAGAGAACGGTGTAGGTTTCCGTGACATTCGAATGGGGTGTCGTGGGGTCCAGAAAGACGGCGACCAGGGACAGGCTAGAGGCCAGGAGGCGCGCGACGGCGATCAGCGTTTCAGGATCGGCCTGCGCGATTCGGTTCGCGAAGCTTGGCCTGTTCGCCAATCTTGGAGGCCGCGCGGGTCGTGACTTCGACATCAATCCGTGCTCTCGGAAGGCGGGCACGCGGCAGAACCCCTGCGGCCGTTGGCGCACCCCGCCGGCGACAATTCATAGCGATGAATTCACGGGGGACGAGTTTGCGGGCGCGCATCGCTCCCTCGGCCTTCGATCCTCATCGTGACGGGAAGCTGCGCGTCGGGGCCCTTTTCGGGCAAGGGGGGAATTGGCGTACCCCCAAATCGCCGGTCGATCGCCAGGGTGGTTTCAAATGAGCGTCCGATCAATGGCGATGCACGGCTTATCGGGGCCGATCGTCACGAGAAGGCGGCATCGACTTGCGGCCTGATCCAGATGGCAGTCGTCTGGCGATAGGAAACGCACAGCACACCATCGACAATCCGGGCGCTGAAACCCAGCCTATCCTGCCCCTCCTCGGCATCGGTCTGGAACAGCGCCCGCAGATCCGCGA
>NZ_CM166475.1:1807500-1950000 GCF_056857025.1 Novosphingobium sp. BL-S-33
ACAAAGCACAGACACAAAGACTGCACGGATATCGATTAAAAAACAGCACGCCGTCTCCATTGCTTGGTGACCATAGCGTCAGTGACCCACCCGATCCCATCTCGAACTCGGACGTGAAACCTGACAGCGCCGATGGTACTAACGCTCAAGCGTTGGAAGAGTAGGACGTCGCCAGGCATTGTAGCCGGCGTGCTGATAAAAACCCATCACAATGACAAAGGGCACACAGTGCCCCAAAGAGGGCCCTTGAGGCCCTCTTCGCGTCTCTGCAAGACGCAACACACGGTGACGCGGGGTGGAGCAGCCCGGTAGCTCGTCAGGCTCATAACCTGAAGGTCGCAGGTTCAAATCCTGCCCCCGCAACCACATCACAACAAAAAACCCATCCACTCCACAGCTGTGACACAGCGGATCTTCCAGGTCCGTGCGGTGCACGCTGCCGTATCTCGGATGCTGGCCTTTCCAGTCTGGCCGCACTACCAGGTCTCGCAGCGCCGGGCCTGCGCGCTGATCGGCGTCGATCTCAGGGGCACGGTGCCGGATCACGTGTTCTGCCTCGCGATCGCCGCGCATGCGCAAATCATGGTGGGCCTTACTTGCCTGGGCGCACTGTTGGTGAAGCAGACGATTCGTGCTGGCGGGACGGCATCGAGATCACGGACGATGCCGCAGCCGGCGCGCAAGACGCGGCCGGTGCCGCGCAAGGCGTGGCGGACGATCTTGCCTCCGCGGATTCATCTCGTGCCAAATGGCCTGAGACGAACCCTTGGGGGGCGCCGGACACCGAGGTCAAATCGGAAGCGACGGGCCTTCCATGATCAAAGCTGCGCCGATGATCATGGACCAAAGCACCGCAGACGAAACCACGATCACGCCAATTTTCGAGCTTGCGGCCTGCCTCATCGGAACCTCACCCACTCATTTCATCGCACACCTAATACGCTTCATCCGGTTAATCCAACCTTATCAACCCGCTAAGGGAAAGTACGTAGGCATGAATGGCCTGTCCGGCCCTGCTATGCTTAGTTCCAGGCGGGTCGCATGAGTTGGGCTCTCGCCACCTCGGCGTTGACAAGACTGCCCTGTCGTGGCTGCCGGACGCCAAGCGGCCGCCATCCTAATGCTCGCCCACTGCCGGTGGCTATAAAGCGGCAAGACCGGCGCATTCGCCCAGCGTGGCGCAGCAAAGGCCGCTTTGGCAAGCGCCCGCGCCGATTTGGCCAAGCAGGTCGCTGCCTCCAAGGCCGCCACCGCATCAGCCGAGCACAAATCACAGGAGATCGCCCACGATGCCCAGACCGCGCATGATGCGCTGCTGGCCGATAATGTGCGGGATTACTTCGCTGCTCCCCGCGTGCGGCAGCCGCCGGAGCCGCTCCCGTCCGCGCCCCTGAAGCTGACGGTGCCACCGTTCGTGCTGGCCCTGCCGACGCCACCCTCGTGGCGGTCTCCGAAGCCGACCTCAACGCTTGCGACGCCACTTTTGTCTATACCCGCGGCGCCTACGAATGGGCACAAAGGTTGATTGCACAGGACTTGGCAACCGCGGCGACCGCCTCCCCGTAGCGGGCGCCGCCGTCGCGACACACAGGCCGGTTCAGCCCCTCGTTTCCTTGCGCCAATCACTCGACCCGGCGGCCTGATGTGCTGTAACCATTTTCCGCAAACACTGGCGGATTGGGCACCACTCGATGTCGCAGGTCGATGTTCGGAGTATGCCCAGTAAAGTGCGACCCAAGCGTTACGTGACCGCCATCACGCGTAATTACTGATCGTTAACTTACGCCTCAGCCAATCGCACGCGACGATACGAATGGTGGTGCACGAGGAAATTCGGTTCTCGCGCATCGAGGAATTGCCCGCCTGGGCTGATATCAAATGGACGTAAGCAATGGATTGGACGCTGCACGACCTAGTTGAACGCAGAAAGAGGATCGCACACCGCCTCCAATTGCTCGAAACCGGCGAAATGCGAGTCCGTTGCCTGAGAAGTGCGAAACTTGACAATTCCGCCGCAATTGATGTTGCCCGCACCCAGATCGCGGCCATTGACGAGGCATTAAATCGGGGTATGGGTTAGTTCGATCGACTATACGTTGAATGCGGGAGTCTTTAGTGTGCGATTGAGCTTGCCGTGCACTGGATACGGTGCGCTGGATACGCCGCACAGTTTGCTGAAGCCCGTCGTCAACGTGATGCTGCGCCTCATGACAAACGGCGAGCGCCCGACCGAGGAGTGAGTGCAGCGCGCTACAGCGCGCTCTCCCCCCAACTTGCACGCCATGCGCGACCTGCCTACACCGCCGCCGCGGACGATCTGGTAACGCGAGGCGATCAGAGGGTGGCCAATGAGTGCGACGGTCGCCCTCGCCTGATGAAAAGGCATCGACACGAATTCGGAATGCGGGGATTTACACGACCGAAACCCACGCGAACATTCTACAATGATCATTAAGGCCCTCCTCGAGGGGGCTCATAAGAAACGATGGGGGGGCGCCAATATCTCGCGTTGATAAAACGCGTGATGCGGTGGATTGGCATGTTTAGAAAAATTGAAGAGCGAGTAGACAATTTGGAACGTGTGGCCCTCGAGTGCGAGGGGGCGCAGTTCGCGACGCGCCATCTTCTAGCAATGCTGCTCTCAAGGCTCGACCGGCACGAGGCTGAAGAATCTCTACGGGAGTTGCAACGCACCGGACGCAAGCATCACATTGAACTCGGCGACGAGCGCTTGAACGGGTACCTTGATGAGCTTGATGCAGTGCATCAGGCTGCGTTTGTGGCCAAGGCTGGTCCCATTACGCCATTGCGCGCCGTCGTGTGACATAGAGCTGGCTCCGCCGAACTTCCGGGAGGTGCAGCGGCGATTTCCTCACCCTCCACTCGGAAAAAACGTGCTTTGGATGTGGTGCGCTGCGATCTTCATGCCGCCGCCTCCGGAACATCGATCGCTTACACCTCAACCGATTTGGGTCCGAGGTGCTCATGCGCGGATCGTGCGCAGGTCGAAGCCGCGCCAGACCCGCGTCAACCGGGTCGCGACCTCGACGCCGCCGCCCTTGGGACAGCCCCGCCGGTTAACGACTTGGTGATAGGTTCGGCCCTCGAGTTTCTTGGCCCAGCTCGGCTTGCGCTCACGGAACTCGTGCGACTTCGCGGCAGGGCCGAACGCCATCACCGCCGTCGGCATGATGTCGTTATCGGCGATCGCAACGGCTGAACCGAAGTCGGAAGACCTGAGCGTCTCCGTCATCAAGCCCGGCACTGGGGTGTCGAGCGTCGGGGCGGAAGAGAACTTTACCGGCCAGGTGCATGTCCAGGGTCGTTTTCAGCGCGGTGCACCGGCCCGGGTCGGCGGGGCGACCGTGATGTTCGAGCCCGGCGCGCGAACCGCCTGGCATACGCATCCGCTCGGTCAGACGCTGATCGTCACGAGTGGCCACGGCTTTGTGCAGGAACGGGGCCGGCCCGCGCAAGCCCTGGAAACAGGCGACGTCGCCTGGATCCCACCAGGCGTGAAACACTGGCATGGCGCGCCCCTTCCGAGGAAATGACCCATGTCGCGCTTGCCGAAAGCAAGGACGGCAAGTCGGTGATCTGGATGGAGAAGGTCAGCGACGCGCAATACGCGGGCGGCAACGCGGACACAGCCAAGCCATGATCTGCCGCGCGGCGTTTCCCGCGAGGCGAAGCAGACAATTTGAAAGCCGGCCCATGCCTCTTGATCGCCACCGGGGCGGCGTCCTTGGTCCGGATATTCTGCCCGCCGTCGAGAGCGCGTTACGATCAGGGAGGCGGCTGAATCGGTAAGAACATTGCGGTCGCTCGATTTATGGGCCTGGAGCGCCGCCTAGACCATCAGTGCAGCACCTATACCATCCCCGCCGGATTTGGATGCCGCCAAACGAAGCCCTTGCCGTTTCGGCCAAAGGGCTTCGTTCAGCTCTTCTTCCATCTGCGAACAGTCGTCAGCCGCCGTTGCAGCCGGCAAGGCCGGCTTCCGTCGGAGCGGACCAATAATCTCTCCACCCCTCTATAAATGCAGAAGCACGTGAACACGCGAGCGGTACGGGCACTTCGCTCCCTCAATGCGCGCAATTTGATGAGGTTGTCAGAGATGAATTTCCAAAGCTCCGCGATGCCTGAGCCGATAATCGAAACGACGGCTCATCCTATGGCCCATCGGGCAGATTGCATCATTGCGCACCCCGGAAGGCTGTGTCCGCGTTGAGGTGATTCCCCAGCCTGTCGTTCAGGCACGGATTGTTCTGCCGGATCAGAAATTTCCGTAGTCATGGTTATGAATATCTGCTGGCACCACCATTCTTTTTAAAGAACGCGCTGCCGAACGTCTTCGATGCTGCGCTCAATAGCGATCCTGATTTTATAGGAAAAATAATGCATAAACCATACAACATCGATGGCGATAAGCATATTTGCCGCGTGCCCGTGGAAATGTTGTTCTGCGAAAGCAACGACTTTATCCATGGTCCGAACGCCTATGCCGAGCGCCCGCCGCTATGGCATCAGCAGCACAATATCACCGACGGCTTACCAATCATGAGCCTACGGTCCCACATCCGGCTTTTCGAAGGCTTCTTCGATCCTTCGCAGCTCGATGTCAGCTATTACGAGAATTGGTGGAACACCACTCATAACACAATGGGTATCGCTCTGCCGCGCAGTGCGGCGGACCAAATTTCCCAGCGCTACGACTATTTCAATTATCTCAATGCACGTTATGCGGAAAATGGCATTGAAGACGAAGCCTTTCTTCTTGAGGGCGAATATGATGCATCGACCGGCCGCTTCATTCTGCGGGATGGCCATCATCGGACCTGCTATTTGATTGCGCGCCGCGAACGTTGGGCCAATGTTCGCATGTCGCGTTCATCCTTCTCGGCGTTATTCGAGCCATCCATCGGTGAGCGCGTGCGCAACCATGTCGACCAGATCGGCTATAACCAACCTTACGCTCCCATCGAGCATCCACAATTCCATATCCCCTTCGCCTATCGGGACAATTTCTTCCCGAACCGGCTCAGCTGCATAGCCGACACGCTCGGCTATATCCGGCCAGCGAGCGTATTGGATATCGGCTGCAACGCCGGATATTTTTCCCGCCATTTCAGCCGCATGGGCGCGCACGTCGTTGGTGTGGAGCCGCAAGATTGCCACTTCAGCACCGCTTCGATCCTCAACGAACTTTTCAACACGCGGTGTGATTTTCGGCAGGATACCGCAGAAAACGTCGATTTGGGCGACCAGGTATTCGAAGTCGCGATCATGCTGACTGTACTATATCATTTCCTCGATAAGGGTGACACGGCAGTCAAGATCGCCAAAAAGATCGATAGTCATGTGTCGCACTTCGTGTTTTGGGAATCCGGCTCCGACGCCGCTCGCGAAATCGAATTCATGAAGCGACATACCGGCTTTAGTGCCTATCGCCGCCTGCGCATGACCAGTGGGACCGGCCGTGTTCGCGAATTAGGCGTATTTGCTCGCGAGTCCGATACGATCGATAATCTTCTGGCCTTCAACCCCTATCACCAGATCATGCTCGCACATACCCATTGAAGATCGCGATGATCCGTGCTGCGCCTGCCGCTCCGTTTGCCGTCTCAGGGGGAACACCATAGCAGAATGACGGACCTTTCGGGGGGCAGGTCAATGAGGATCAGCACCGGTCCTTGAGAAACGGACAGATTGTGCAGCGCAAAAAAAGACGCTTGCGGGGTCGTTTCTCATCTGACAAACATTGGCCGGCTTAGGAGCCATTCCGCAACGATGCGGCGTCGGTTCCCAGATTACCATCAATTTTGAAATGGCAACGGCGCCATCGATCCACCTGTTAGGGTGATGATCGATGGCGCCTTTTTCGTGCGGAAGGCAGGCGTGAATCGCAAGACCGTCAAAAGCGTTTGCCCCTATTGCGGCGTCGGCTGCGGCATCGTCATGGACGTGGCCGACGGTCGGATCGTCAAGGTGACCGGCGACAAGAGCCATCCGACCAACTTCGGCCGTCTCTGCACGAAGGGAAGCAGTTGCAACGTCCCCGTCACCGCGCCCGGGCGCGCGGATGCTGCCTATTTCCGCATTGCCGGCGGCACGGATCAGGGCATCATTCCCATGACCGAGGCGATCAATCGGACCGCCAGCGGCCTGCGCGCGATTATCGACCGGGATGGGCCCGATGCCGTGTCCCTCTACGTTTCCGGGCAAATGTCGCTGGAAGCGCAGTATCTTGCCAACAAGCTTTGCAAGGGCTTCATCGGCACCAACAATATCGAGAGCAATTCGCGGCTCTGCATGGCCAGCGCCGCCAGCGGCTATAAGCTGTCGATCGGCGCCGACGGGCCTCCCGGGTCCTATCAGGATTTCGACAAGGCGGACCTGTTCTTCGTTATCGGCGCGAATATGGCGGACTGCCATCCGATCCTGTTCCTGCGCATGATGGACCGGGTGAAGGCTGGGGCGAAGCTGATCGTCGTCGATCCGCGCCGTAATGCCACGGCAGACAAGGCGGACTTGTTCATGCAAATCCGGCCCGGCACCGATCTCGCACTGCTCAATGGTCTGCTGCACCTGCTGGTTGCTTCTGGCGGCATCGATAGCGAGTTTATCGCCCGGTTCACGCAAGGCTGGGAGGCAATGCCGGACTTTCTGGCGGACTATGCGCCGGAACGCGTGTCCGAAGTGACCGGCATTCCCGAGGCGGATCTGCGCCGGGCTGCCGAGTGGATCGGCGCGGCGGGCGAGTGGATGACCTGCTGGACCATGGGCCTGAACCAGAGCACCCACGGCACCTGGAACACCAATTCGATCTGCAACCTGCACCTCGCCACCGGGGCGATCTGTCGTCCCGGCAGCGGGCCGTTCTCGCTGACGGGACAGCCGAATGCGATGGGCGGGCGCGAAATGGGCTATATGGGCCCGGGCCTACCGGGCCAGCGCGTAACCACCAGCGAAGCCGACCGTCATTTAGTGGAGGACGTATGGGGCGTGGCCAGAGGCACGCTCCGCACCGAAACCGGCGCGGGAACGGTCGCGATGTTCGAGGATATGGCGGCAGGGCGCATCAAGGCGTGCTGGATCATCTGCACCAACCCGGTTGCCAGCGTATCTAATCGCAAGACGGTAATCGCCGGGCTTGAGGCCGCCGAACTGGTGATCAGTCAGGACGTTTACGTCGATACCGAAACGAACCGCTACGCCGACATCATCCTGCCGGGGGCGCTCTGGGCAGAGGCCGAGGGGGTGATGATCAATTCTGAGCGCAATCTGACGCTGATGCAAAAGGCCGTCGATCCCCCGGGAGAGGCAATGGCGGACTGGGAGATCATTGCCCGCGTAGCCTGCGCGATGGGTTATGCCGACGCCTTCACATATGCCTCAGCGGCGGAGGTTTTTGAGGAAATCCGCCAGTTCCAGAACATGAGAACTGGATACGACATTCGCGGCGCCAGCCACGAACGGTTGCGGCAAGGCGCCATGCAATGGCCCTGTCCGCCGGAAACTGAAACCGACCGCAATCCCATCCGCTATCTGAACGACGGCATCTCTCAGACCCTTCGCGTGGAGCAAGATGGCTCCCAGCCGCGCATCGCGTTCCCGACCGAAAGCGGAAAGGCCCATTTCCTGCCGCGCCCGCACATGCCCGCTGCCGAGATGCCGGACGAAGAATTTCCGCTGGTCCTGAACACCGGACGCCTCCAGCACCAGTGGCATACCCTGACCAAGACCGGGAAAGTGCCCACGCTTAACAAGCTCAACCCCGGGCCATTCATCGAAATCCACCCGGAGGACGCGGCGTCGCTGGGTATCGGGGAGCGGGATCAGGTGGAAGTGAGGTCGCGGCGCGGACGGGCGGTGCTGCCGGCACTCGTCACCAACCGGGTTCGCCCGGGCAACTGCTTCGCGCCGTTTCACTGGAACGACGTTTTCGGCGACGACCTTGCCATCAATGCCGTGACCAGCGACGCGGTGGACCCGATATCGCTGCAGCCCGAATTCAAGTTTTCGGCCGTCGCATTGATGCGGATATCCGGCCCTGCCGAGACTGAAACCGTTCGGCACGCGGTCGAAGCGCAAGGCGCAGGCTGCGCGCCTTCTTCGCCATCGTTTTCGGGGTATTCGCCCATGCAACAGGCCGCCGTTGACGTTTTCGAACGCGTAATGGGGCTGGAAGCTGCACAGCCGCCGCGTCTTTCCGATGAGGAAAGAGCCTATCTCACGGGCTTCACATCCGGCCTGCGATCGCTGGAGACCCTGCCTGCGCGCGACGTGCCCCTCGTCCCGCAAGGTTCCCCGTTCGATCCGGAGCGGCGGCACTATGTGAACGGATTGCTGGCCGGTCTCTTCGCGCGGGCACCTCTCCCCGATGGAAACGAAGCGCCCGTCGCCCCGTCATCGGGCCATTCTCAATCGAGTGACATTCTACTGCTCTGGGCCTCGCAAACCGGCAATGTCGAAACTTTCGCCCAGGCCTGCGCCGGCCGGTTGAAACAGGCGCGGCACGATGTTCGGCTGCTGGCCATGGATGCGGTGAAACCAGCCGAACTGGCCGATGCCGACACGGTGCTGCTGATCGCAAGCACGTTCGGGGACGGCGATGCGCCGGACAATGGCGGGCAGTTCTGGTCGGCCCTCACCGAAGCGGCGGCTCCGCGCCTTGAAGGCCTGCGCTATTCCGTCCTTGCGTTCGGCGATTCCAGCTATGACCAGTTCTGCGGCTTCGGGCGTAAACTCGATGCGCGGCTTGAGGAACTGGGCGCGGCAAGGCTAGCCCCGCGCATCGATTGCGAGCCTGATTACGAAGAGGCCGCTGCCTCCTGGGTCGCGAGTACTCTGGCCGCGCTTCAGCCGGATAGTGCTCCCGATGCCGGATCTGCGCCCGCGCCGACCCGCATCTTAGAGGCGGAGCAGCCAGTTGCCGAAGCCGTCGCAGCTGCCGTCTATTCGCGAAAGACGCCGCTGAGGACCGCGCTTTCGCGCAATATCCTGCTGAGCGGAGCGGGGGCTGCGAAGGAGGTCCGTCAGCTCGGTTTCGACCTGACCGGGCGGGATTTCACGTACAAGGCCGGGGACTCATTGGGTGTCTGGCCGGTAAACTGCCCCACGCTGGCCGCCGAAATACTGAACGTCCTCGATCTCTCCGCCGAAGCGCCCGTGGCGGTCAAACAGGTCGGCGAGATGGCACTTTTCGACGCGCTCATCCGGCATTGGGATATTGCCCGGCTCAACCGCAGTATCCTCGAACTGATCGCGGAGCGCTGCCCGGATGCGTCCTTTGCGCCCCTGCTCGATCCCGACCGGAAGCCGGAATTCGACCGGTGGCTGTGGGGGCGCCAGATCGCCGACGTCCTGCAAGAAACCGGCGTCCGTCTGAGCCCCGGCGATCTGGGGCAGGTCATGCGTCCTCTGCAGCCCCGCTTCTATTCGATCGCGTCCAGCCCCCACGCGCAGGTGGACGAAGTGCAATTGACGGTATCGACAGTGCGCTATTCCTGCGAAGGCCGCAGTCGCCACGGCGTATGTTCGGCATTCATGGCCGACCGGGCACAGGATGCCGATGTCGGCATTTTCCTCCAGCCCGCCGCGCATTTCCATCCGCCGGCCGATCCTGCACGCGGCGCGATCATGGTTGGCCCAGGCACCGGCATCGCCCCGTTCCGGGGTTTCCTGCACGACCGCCAGGCCCGCAGCGCCAAGGGACGCAACTGGCTGTTCTTCGGCGAGCAGCACGCCGCGACGGACTTCTATTACCGCGACGAGATCGAAGAATGGCGCCGGACCGGCCATCTCGACCGGCTCAGCCTGGCCTTCTCGCGCGATCAGGCAGAGAAAATCTATGTCCAGCACCGGATGCAGGAAGAAGGCGCGGAACTCTGGCGATGGCTGGACGGCGGCGCCCATTTCTATGTCTGCGGGGAAGCCGGACGCATGGCCAAGGATGTCGACAAGGCGCTGAAGCAGATCGTTGCCAGACATGGCGGCATGAGCGGCGAGGACGCCAGCGACTATGTGGCGCAGATGCAAAGCGAAAAGCGCTATGTCCGCGATGTCTACTGAACCGGGGAATACCTTGCCGCCGATGATCCGGATCGATCGTTGACATGCCCGGACCACTCAACGATCAGCAACGCCGAAATGCCGGGGGCGGGACATGAGAATCGTCATCATCGATGACAGCGGCTTGCGGGCAACCGTTCTTGAGGAAGGGCTGCGCGAGGCTGGCTACGACGATATTCACATCGTCCCGCCGCGCGGCGCCTTCGTCGCGCGGCTGGAACGCATGGCGCCCGATGTCGTGCTGATGGACCTTGGCAGTCCCAGCCGCGACACGCTGGAGGAAATGCTGTCGGTCAGCCGCGCGCTCGCGCGGCCCATCGCCATGTTCGTCGATCAGTCGGACGAGGCGATGATCGGCGCCGCCATCGACGCAGGCGTTTCGGCCTATGTGGTCGATGGCCTGCGCAAGGAACGGGTGAAGCCGGTGCTGGAACTGGCGGTGCGGCGCTTCAACGCCTTCTCGAAGATGCAGACCGAGCTGGAGGAAGCGCGCACGGCGCTGGCCGATCGCAAGGTGCTGGATCGCGCGAAATCGATCCTGATGAACCAGCGCGGCCTTTCGGAGCAGGACGCCTATGGACTGCTGCGCAGCAGCGCGATGAACCAGGGCAAGAAGATCGTGGATGTGGCGCAGGCGCTGATTACCGCCAGCGACCTTCTGGGAGGCGGACTATGACGACCAACCTTCGTATCGCCTTCCTGCCGCTGAACGACGTGGCCGTGCTCGCTGTCGCCCGTGAACATGGCTTTGCCGAGGAAGAGGGCATCGCGCTCGACCTCGTTCGCACCACGAGCTGGGCCACTCTTCGCGACCGGCTGGTCTATGGTCAGGTGCAGGCGGCGCATATGCTGGCCCCGCTGGCCGTCGCGGTGACGCTGGGGCTCAGCCAGCAGCCCGCCGCATTGGCTGCGCCTTACAAGCTGGGCGTCAACGGCAACATGCTGGTGATGGCGCGCGATTTTGCGGCCGCGCTGGAGCCCGATCCGGCGCGGCGGCTTGCCGATCCGGTGGGCACGGCGCACGACTTCGCCTCTGCCATCGGCTTGTGGCGACGCAAGCCGGTGATCGGCGTGGTGCACCGTTTCTCCAGCCATGCCCTGATGCTGCGCTACTGGCTGGCCAGCGCGGGCATCGATCCCGATCGTGACGTGGTGCTGCGCGTATTGCCGCCCTCGCTCACCGTCGAGGCAATCCACGCGGGGGAGATCGATGGGTTCATCGCCGGTGAACCGTGGGGCAGCGCCGCCATCGATTCCGGCCGGGCCGAGGCGGTGGCCATCGGGGAGCGCATCTGGCAGCGCGGCGTCGAGAAAGTGCTGGCCTTCCGCGAGACGTGGCTGGACGAGAACCCGGAGACGGCCGACCGCCTGCTGCGTGCGCTGGCTCGGGCCGCCGCCTGGTGCGATGAGCCCGCCAATCACGAGGCGCTGGCGGACCTGCTGGCCGATGCGCGCTATGTGAACCAGCCTGCCGATCTGATCCTGCGCGCGCTGTCGGGCCGGATCATTCCGCGCGCGGGCGATGCCGCCGTCGCTGCACCGGATTTCGTGCTGTTTTCGCGTGAGGCCACGTCGTTTCCGTGGCGCAGTCAGGCGCTGTGGATCTACTCCCAGCTGGTGCGTTGGGGCATGGTCGAACATTCGCCCGAAAACGCCTCGAAAGCCGGCGCGGTGTTTCGTCCCGACGTGTTCCGCCGCGCGCTTGCCGGCAGCGACGTGCCGATGCCGGGGGCCAGCATGAAACTGGAAGGCGCCGTGGCCAGCCCGCTGGCGGTCGGTTCGCGCAAGGGCGACCTGACGCTCGGCGCCGATCGCTTCTTCGACGGCCGGGTGTTCGATCCTGATCGGATCGACGAATATCTGAAGGGCTTTTCGCAGTCGCACTGAAAGCGGCCGAAATTTTGTGCCTTGCAACATAAGGCGAATCGTCTGATGATGCAGATCTCACGCGAAGGCGCGTGATCATATCTGGATGCGCCGCTTCAACGGTGGAGCGCCATCCTCACCGAAATTCGCAGCAAAGCCGCTGACCGGTCTCACCCAAGGGTGACGTCCGGCCTGCGGCTTTTTTCGTGTCCGTTTTACGGGGGACTTACGATGGCAACCGCTTACTGGAAACGTGACGGAGAGGCCGCGCTGGCCGAAGATACACTGGCCAAAGATACACTGGGGGCTGCCCCGGCGACCAGCTTCTGGAAAGCCGGTCATGCGCCGACGCTGATCGCCGCCTTTCTCTATTTCGATCTGGCCTTCATGGTCTGGGTCCTGCTGGGCCCGCTGGCGCCGGAAATTTCGAAGACGCTCGGCCTGACGCCTGCCGAAAAGGGCCTGATGGTCGCGGTGCCGACGCTTGCCGGTGCCTTGCTGCGGGTGGTCAACGGGCTGCTGGTGGACCGCATCGGCCCCAAGCGTTCCGGCGCGATCAGCCAGTTGATCGTGATCGCGGGCCTGTTCACGGCATGGTTCGTGGGCGTGAACAGCTTCGGCGGCACGCTGGCGCTGGGCGTGATCCTTGGCTTTGCCGGAGCCAGCTTTGCCATCGCCCTGCCGCTTGCCAGCCGCTGGTATCCGGCCGAGCACCAGGGCAAAGCGATGGGGCTTGCCGGAATGGGCAATTCGGGCACCGTGCTGGCATCGCTTTTCGCACCGATGCTGGCCAAGACCTTCGGCTGGAACGCGGTGCTGGGCCTTGCCTGCATACCGCTTTCGGTGGTTCTGGTGGTCTATCTGATCCTTGCCAAGGATGCGCCCAACCAGCCGCCGCCGCGCAAGCTGGTCGATTACTTCGGGCCGCTCAAGCAGGCCGACGCATGGTGGCTGATGGGCTTTTATGCCGTGACGTTCGGCGGCTTCGTGGGCCTTGCCGCCTCGTTGCCGATCTATTTCACCGACCAGTTCGGCCTTACCTCCATCACGGCCGGCTATTGCACTGCGGGCTGCGTGTTTGCCGGATCGCTGGTGCGCCCGATGGGCGGCGCGCTGGCGGACCGGATCGGCGGCGTGAAGGCGCTGATGATGGTCTATGCGGTCGCGGCCGTCGCGCTGGTCGGGGTGGCGCAGGCCCACTCGCTGCCGGGCGCGCTCGGCATGTTCGTGCTGGCCATGCTGGCATTGGGCACCGGTAACGGTTCGGTCTTCCAGCTCGTTCCGCAGCGCTTTCAGGCGGAGATCGGCGTGATGACCGGGCTCGTCGGCATGGCGGGCGGGATCGGCGGGTTCTACCTGGCCAGCTCGCTGGGCCTTGCCAAGCAGATGACCGGCAGCTTCGCACCCGGTTTCCTGATCTTCGCGGGGCTCGCCGTGGCTGCTCAGGCAGGCGTGGCTCTGGTCAAGACCCGCTGGCGCGCCAACTGGAAGACCGGCGCGCGTATCTGATCGGAGAGGGAGGCGGCGGACGGACCGATAGGGTCCGTACCGCCGCCCAATTACTTTCCCAGGGGGGAAACATCCAATGCGATATCTGTTGGGAACGGCGGTCGCCATGACCGCTGCGATGTCTTGCGCCGGCTCTGCTCATGCCGATGAAGTGGTGCTGAAACCCGTGGCCGAGGCGCGGGTTCGCTATGAGCATGTCGATCAGGATGGACTGGACGCCTCCGCCGATGCCCTGACACTGCGTGTTCGCGGCGGGGCTTCGGCGGCGAGTGGCCCGCTGAGCGCTACTGTCGTCGCGCAAGGCACACTGGCGGTAGTGGGCGATTACTACGACGGTCTTCACGGCGCCGCGACCCGGCCGTTGGTCGCCGATCCGCAGAATGTGGCGCTCTATCTGGCGCAGCTTCAATACAGGACGCCGATCATCGCGCTCACTGCCGGGCGGCAGAAAATCGCGCTGGATGACGAGCGCTTCGTCGGCAATGTCGGCTTTCGTGACAATGCGCAGACTTTCGATGCCGTGCGGGCCGAAGTGACGCCGCTGAAGGGGCTGAAGCTCGATCTGGCCTATGCGTGGAGCGTGCGGACGATCTGGGGCGTCGATGGACACGGCGCGCGTCCGCAGGCAGTGGGCGGGAACAATGTGTTCGCGAACCTGTCCTTGGCGACACCTATCGGTACATTGACCGGCTTTGGCTACCTCGTCGATCAGGACGAGGCGGCCGTGCAGGGATACAGACTGTCCAGCCAGACTTACGGTGCACGGTTGGCCGGCAATCGTGTGCTTTTGACGGCGGTGAAATTCTCCTGGCAGGCAAGTTATGCCCGCCAGTTAGACTGGCATCGCAACCCCGGCGACTATCATGCCGACTATTGGCTGGCGGATGCCACGCTCGATGTGAAGGGCTGGAAACTGAATGCGGGATACGAAGTTCTCGGCGCCGGCGGCGGTCCGGATGGCGGCAAAGCCTTCACCAGCTTCCAGACCCCGCTCGGCACCAATTTCAAGTTTCAGGGGTGGGCCGACAAGTTCCTGACCACGCCTGCGAACGGCGTGCGCGATCTCTATTTCGGCGGCGGTTATGGCTGGAAGCAGCTGGGGCCGTTTTCGGCGGTTGGGCTGCAAGGCTCATGGCATCGTTTCGACAGCGACCGCCTTGGCCAGCACTATGGCAATGAGGTCGATCTTCTCGCATCTGCGAAGCTGCACAGGACGACGCTATCGCTGCGTTATGCCCGTTACGACGCCCGAGAAATGGCGACGGATACCGATAAGTACTGGATTCAATTGGACTGGGCTTATTGATCAAGAGGCATGACGGAATCGCTTGAGCCCTCGGGCGTTTCCCCATATGGTGCAGTGCAAAGGACGACGTTGTCCTTCCTACATCACCGAAGCGGCCCATTGGCGGGTCGTGGAGGCCTGAACGATGGCAAGGCCGCCATCCAGACTTTCGGTTTCGAACCGAGGGTCCGGATGGCGGCCTTTTCTCGTTTCTCCCTTTGCTTTTTGCGGAGTCTCGCGAATGGAATTTCAGGACGGGATCGAACCCCAGCAAGCCACGGCGCCGGACTACGACGATGCCCTCGTCGTGCCATCGGATGACGTGCGCGAGCATCTTGTGGTCGTGGGCAATGGCATGGCCGGGTGCCGGGCGGTGGAGGAACTGCTAACGCGCGACGCCGGACGCTACCGCGTGACCATTTTCGGCGCCGAACCGCATGTGAATTATAACCGGATCATGCTTTCGCCGGTGCTGGCGGGCGAGAAGACGTTCGATCAGATCGTCATCAATCCCCGCGCATGGTACGATGACAACGGCATCGAACTGGTCGCTTCGGACCCGGTCGTTGCCATCGACCGCGCAGCAAAGACCGTCACGTCGCAGTCCGGCCGCAGGGTCCATTACGACCGGCTGCTGATTGCCACCGGCTCCGATCCTTTCATCATTCCCGTGCCCGGCAAGGATCTGCCCGGCGTCATTTCCTTCCGCGACATGAAGGACGTGGACACCATGGTCGCGGCAGCGGCCGAAGGCGGCGACGCGGTGGTGATCGGCGGGGGCCTGCTCGGTCTGGAAGCCGCGCATGGCCTGTCGCTGCGCGGCATGAAAGTCACCGTCATCCACCTGATGCCCACGCTGATGGAGCGCCAGTTGGACGAGGCGGCAGGCTGGCTGCTCAAGACCGCGCTCGAAGCGCGCGGCCAGACGATCCTGACCGGGGCCGACACTGCCGAAATCTATGGTCAGGGCAAAGTCGAGGGCGTGCGCCTCAAGGACGGGCGCGCGATTCCGGCCAGTTTGGTGGTCATGGCCGTCGGTATCCGCCCGTCCACCGCACTGGCGCGCGAAGCCGGGCTGGAGGTCAATCGCGGCATCAAGGTCGACGATCACATGGTGACGAGCGACCCCGCCGTGCTGGCGGTGGGCGAATGCGTCGAGCATCAGGGCAATGTCTACGGCCTTGTCGCGCCGCTCTGGGACATGTGCCGCAGCCTGGCCGACGGCCTGACCGACCGGCACAGCGGCTATCGAGGGTCGGTCACGTCCACCAAGCTCAAGGTTGCAGGGCTAGACGTGTTTTCCGCCGGTGACTTCTCTGGCGGTGAGGGCTGCGAGGATGTGGTCCTGCGCGATGCTTCGCGCGGCGTTTACAAGCGCGTTGTCATCAAGGAAGGCAGGATCGTCGGCGCCGTGCTCTACGGCGATACGGCTGATGGCAACTGGTACTTCGATCTGCTGCGCAAGGGCGAGGATATCTCGGAAATCCGCGATACCCTCATTCTGGGGCAGGCTTTCGCCTCCGGCGGCAATGCCGATCCGCTGGCGGCGGTGGCCGCGCTGCCTACCGATGCGGAAGTGTGCGGTTGCAACGGCGTATCCAAGGGGCAGGTCGTGTCCTGCATCGAAGCGGGCGCGTGCAGCCTCGATGCGGTGCGCGCCACCTGCAAGGCTTCGGCAAGCTGCGGCTCGTGCACCGGCCTCGTCGAGAACCTGCTGGCGCTGACGCTGGGCGACGAAGTCAAATCCGGCCCCAAGACCCTCTGCAAGTGCACCAGCTTCACCCACGACGATGTGCGGCGGGAGATCGTGGCGCAGGAGATGAAGTCGATCCCCGAAGCGATGCACAAGCTCCACTGGTCCACGCCCGATGGTTGCTCCTCGTGCCGTCCAGCGCTCAATTACTATCTGCTTTGCGCGCTTCCCGGTGAGTATGAGGACGACCAGCAGAGCCGCTTCGTCAACGAGCGCATGCACGCCAATATCCAGAAGGACGGCACTTATTCCGTAGTCCCGCGCATGTGGGGCGGTCTTACCAATCCGCGCGAACTGCGCGCGATTGCCGATGTGGTGGAGAAGTACGACGCGCCGATGGTGAAAGTCACCGGCGGCCAGCGGCTCGACATCTTCGGGATCAAGAAGGAAGACCTGCCCGCCGTCTGGGCCGATCTCAATGCCGCCGGGATGGTCTCCGGCCATGCCTACGGCAAGTCGCTGCGCACGGTGAAAACGTGCGTGGGCTCCGAATGGTGCCGCTTCGGCACGCAGGATTCCACTGGCCTTGGCGTGAAGACCGAGCGGATGACCTGGGGATCGTGGATGCCCCACAAGTTCAAGATCGCGGTCTCCGGCTGCCCGCGCAATTGCGCCGAGGCGACGATCAAGGACTTCGGCGTGGTCTGCGTGGACTCCGGCTACGAACTCCACGTCGGCGGCAATGGCGGCATTCACGTGCGCGTCACCGATCTGCTCTGCAAAGTCGCCACCGAACAGGAAGCGCTCGATTACTGCGCGGCCTTCGTCCAGCTCTACCGTGAGGAAGCGCGCTATCTGGAACGCACCGCGCCGTGGATCGAGCGTGTCGGCGTCGAGTACGTCAAGCAGCGCATCGTCGAGGATGAGGTTGGCCGCGAGGCTCTGCGCGGCAGATTCCTCTATTCGCAAAGCTTCAGCCAGGATGACCCCTGGGCCGAACGCGCGGCCGGTGAGAAGGCCGAACTGCACCAGCACCTTGAACCTCTGGCAATTGCAGCGGAGTAACGCACATGAACGACTGGATCGACATCGGCACTTTGTCCGACATTCCCCTGCGCGGCGCGCGCACCGTTCAAGTAGAGGGCGAGAAGGAGATCGCCGTGTTCCGCACCGGCGACGACAAGGTCTTCGCGCTCGTCAACGAGTGTCCGCACAAGAAGGGGCCGCTCAGTCAGGGCATCGTCCATGGCCATTCGGTCGCCTGCCCGCTGCACAACTGGAACATCGCCCTTGCCAGCGGCGAGGCGCAGGGCGAGGACAAGGGTTGCACCCCGACGATCGCGGTGCGGCGGGAAGGCGATCGCATCCTGATCGCCCATCCTCAGACCTTGCAGGTGGCGGCTTGATCGCGCCGGGCGAAGTCTGGCTGGTGGGCGCCGGGCCGGGCGATCCGGACCTGCTCACGCGCAAGGCCGAGCGCCTGATCCGTGCGGCGGACGTGGTGTTCTACGATGCGCTGGTCGGCCCGGGCGTGCTCGAACTGATCCCGCAGGGGATCGAGGCTGTGAGCGTCGGCAAGCGGTCAGGCCGGCATAGCAAGGCGCAAGGGTCCATCAACGATCTGCTGTTGCAGGCCGCGCTCTCGGGAAAGCGCGTGGTACGCCTGAAGGGCGGCGATCCTTCGGTATTCGGGCGATCCGCCGAAGAAATGGACCATCTCGTACAGGCGGGCGTTGCCGTGCGCGTCTGTCCCGGTGTCACCACGGCCAGCGCTGCCGCTGCCAGCGCCAATGCCTCGCTGACGCTGCGCGGCGTTACGCGCTCGATCACTCTGCTGACGGCCCATGCGCGCGCGGGCGAGCGGCTGGATCTCGACTGGGACGCGCTGGTCAGGGCAGGGGGCACGCTGGGCGTCTATATGGGCCGCGCGGCGGCGGGGGAAATCGCCAGTTCACTGATCGCGGCGGGCTGCGACCCCCAAACACCGGTGATGGTGGCAGTGGACGTCTCGCTGGCCAGCGAGCGTCTTATTCGCGGGCACCTGTCCGCATTGGCATTTCTGGTCGCCACGGTCAGCGATGACGATCCGACCCTGCTTTTGATCGGCGAGGCTGTCGGCCAGCACCGTCCAGTCGCTTCTGCACGGACCTTTGCGAAGGGATATGCGTGACGGCTTTATCCATTGACGAGGCCGCGCGGACGATCATCGATGCGATCCGGGCATTGGACGGCATTGAAGAAGTTCTCATGCGCAATGCCTTCGGCCGGATGGCATCGTGCGATGTCAGCGCAAGCGGAAACCAACCCCGCTTCCCGTCGGCGGCCATGGATGGCTGGGCCGTAGGAGATGGGAACGCGCGCTATCGCATCGTTGGCGAGAGCCGCGCCGGCTTGGCCTATCACGGTTCGCTCGGCACCGGCGAAGCCATTTATATCTCCACCGGCGCGCGGATACCTGAAGGGGCAGCCGCGATCGTCAGGCGCGAAAATGGCCGGATTGCAGAGGGGATCCTGATCGCAGACCGGATCGAGCCCGGGCGCGATGTACGGCTGCCCGGCTGCGATTTCCAGCGCGGCGATCTCTTGGTGCAGGCAGGGCGCTGTCTCGATCATTTCGACATTGCCCGCCTCGCGGCCTCCGGGATCGACCGCATTCATGTGCGGTCCAGGCCCCGGATCGGCTTGCTGGCCACCGGGTGCGAGATTGTCCGGCCCGGTGTTCCGGCCCCGCCGGCGGGGAATTACGATGCACTCTCATTCGCCTTGTGGGCGCGGCTGACGCAGCTTGGCCTGGATGTCACCGATCTTGGCATCGTCGAGGATCACGATGGATCGATCGGTGATCGGGCGCGTGCAGTGGATGCCGACCTGCTTATCATTACCGGCGGAGCCTCGGGCGGCCGGCACGACCGCGCGCGTTCGGCGTTCGTCCCGGACGGCCTCGATCTCCTTGTCCCAGCGGTCCGCATGAAGCCCGGCAAGCCCTTCTGGTTTGCTCGCTGCGGCAATCGCCGCCTTCTCGCCGGACTTCCCGGAAACCCGGTGGCCGCTTTGGCCGCATTGGAGCTTTTTATCGTTCCTGCGCTGCTCGCCGCCGATGGCCGGTCTGCCGCGTTGGGATGGGAGCATCATCCAAAGCCCAACCTCAAGGCAGACGCCGGCGCGGAACGCATCCGCTTTGCCCGCCGGACGGCAGACCGCTTCGAGATCATCGAGACCGGTGACAGTGCCGCGCTCAGTCCGTTGGCCGGCGCAAACGCCATTTGCATCGTCGGCCAAGGAGGGGCGAGGCGGGCCGATTTGCTGATGTAATTTCCCACCCGCCTGGCGCTGTCGCAGGCGGGTGGGATTTTCGTTATACGCCCGCCTTGATGTGGAAGTTTGCAGGCGTGGGCGGAACGACTGCGGTTTCCTCGTGCGGCGTGCCTTCGGGCGTCCAGTCGTAGGGCACGGGCTGGGCGCGATAGACCCAGTTGCTCGTCACCGGGCGGCCGCTGCCGGCGGCAGACGTCTTCGCGAAATAGGGGCTGACATATTCCCAGACGATCTCGCCAGCCGGGGTCACCTGGAAGAAGCGGCCGTTCATGCCTTCGTCGATCAGCGTATTGCCATTCGGCAAGCGGCGCGCGCTGGAGATGAAGGCGCTGCGGAATGCCCAGAGCGGCTGGTCGGAATTATCGGCCGTGTAGGACCAGACGACCTTGCCCGTGGTGGGATCGATCTCCAACACGCGCGAGCCGCCAACGGTCGCGAGTTCGGCGTCGGGATAGCCTGCGGCGCCCTGATTATCGAACAGCAGCAAGTCACCCGCACCGGGCAGTCCCTTGGGAATGATATGCGCGTCATGCTGACCGACAAACTGGTCGACCGGCTGACCGGGCTGCGGAGCCGGGGCAGGGCGAGCGCCCGCGGCGTGACTGACCAGAGGCGGCAGGTTCGGCCCCAGGTGCCAGACGACTTTGCCGCTCTTCCTGTCGATGATGGCCACGAAATCGCCGTTGCGGGAATCGATCAGGACATTGTCGGGCGCGAAGCGCTTGTCGCCGCCGTCGAACCACTTGTTGGGGCCGACCGACGTCATGTCGTTGAGGTGGAAGTAATCCGGTGTCGAAGCTTCGCGGATGAGCTTCAACTGCTCGGCCGTGAAGCCGAGTTCATCGAGATGTTCCGATACCGCCCATCGCCACGCGACCTTGCCGGCAGGCGTCACTTCGTAGACGGCATCGTCAAGCTGCTGCGGCAACGTGAAGCCATCCACCTTGTGCGGCCAGTTGGCCAGTACCAGCGTGTTGCCATTGGCGAGGCGCTGCCAGTCATGGTGCTGGCGCGCTTCGCCCGGCGGCGTGCCCTCGCCATTCCACTGCCAGGTGACTTTGCCGTTCCAGTCCAGTTCGGCGATCGACTTGTTGCTGAAGATCTTCATGCCCGGCACGGTGCCGATGCCATTCTGGTCGCTGGCCGCCAGCTGGACGAGGACATGGCCCTTGGCTCCGCCCGTTACCGCCGGATCGAGGAGTTCACCGGGAAAACCCTGATGATCCCATGTGCGGACTTCGTTGCCGTTCATGTCGATCAGATGGGTTTTTTCGTCGGTCCCGCTGAAGATCACATAGCCGTTCCAGGCTTTCGCCGGATCGTAGCGGGTCGTTCCCGTGGGAAAGACGCTGGGGTTTGCAAGTGCGGCAGTTCCCGCGGAACCGAGCAGGGCAGCAGCAACCCAAAGTGCTTTTCTCATAAATGTCTCCTCTCATGGACCTGCCGCCAAACAGGCCGCATTCTCTATCAATTTGATTGAGAATGCGGCAAAGGAGAAAATCTAATGCCCCCATGGAGTTTAGCTTGTCGGCAATCTGCCGATGCAGATCGTCGCAAGTCCCGATGGCCGAGAAAGCCGCCCCTTATCCCGGCCGCTTGAACCTCAAGCTGCCTGGACGGTTCGAAGATGTTCGCTTGCGCACGGTCTCAGCTGCGCGCCGAGGGGAGGGGTTCGCGGATCGAAAATGCGAACGCTCCGCCCTAGTCACGCCCGCGTGAAGCGCCAGTTGTCGGCGTCACTCTCGTGCGGATCGAAGCGATATCCGTCGCTGTCGAACCCGCGCATGGCATCCGCATCGACGATATGATGTTCGCACATCCACCGCGCCATCATGCCCCGCGCCTTTTTGGCGTTGAAGCTCACGAAGCGCGAGCCGTTCGGACCCGGCTCGCGGAAGTCGACGTTGATGACGCGCATGCCCTTCAGCCGGTCCTCGACGGCGGCAAAGTATTCCTGGCTGGCCAGATTGAGCACTACGCCAGATCCTTCGTCTGCGACTTCCTGCCGCAACAGGGCGGCGATGCGGTCGCCCCACCAGTCGGTCAACTTCTTGTGACGCGGCGCCCAGCGCGTTCCCATTTCCAGGCGATAGGGACGGATCGCATCCATCGGGCGAAGCAGCCCGTAAAGGCCGGACAAAATTCGCACATGGTCCTGGGCAAAGGCCACGCCCGGCTCGTCCAGTGTGTCCACCTCGAACCCCGTGTAGACGTCACCCGCAAAGGCATAGAGTGCCTGTCGCTCCGGCAGGTCGGCGAAGTCGCGGAAGCGGTCGGCATTGAGTTTTGCGAGGCGCGGCGAAATGCGCATCAATTCAGCCAAGCGCTTTTGCGGAAGGTTCGCGGCCGATTTGGCAAGATCGTGCGCTTCCTTGACGAAATGTGGCGTCGTGGCGGCAAGGGCCGGCAGCGTGCGTTCGAAGTCGAGAGTCTTGGCGGGAGAGAGCAGAACGATCATGGCTCAGGCGGTAGCCAGCCCCGGCTTATGCGTCAAACCTTGGCCTCCATTCTTCCGGCGTCTTCTGGATCGGTTTTCATCCGCTCCGCCGAACATGTCCGGCCTGCGCTATTTCAGAGCGCGCGCGAGTTCGATAAAGGCGCGCAGCTTGGCCGGGACCTGACGGCGCCCGGAGTAGTAAAGGCACAGCGGCGGTTCCAGAGGCATCCAGTCCGTCAACAGCCGCGTCAGGCGTCCCTCCCGAACATGCGGGGCAACTGTCTCCTCGGCCAGATAGGCCAGCCCCATCCCTGCGAGCGCCGCATCGTGCATCAGCCCGCTGTCGTCGACGATCATGCGGCCCGGCACGTCCAATTCCAGTCGCTCGCCGCCGCGCGCGAACTCCCAGTGATAAATGCGCCCGCTGCCCATGCGGTAGCGGATGCATTCGTGCGCAAGCAGGTCTCGCGGGACGATCGGTCGTGGGCGATCCCGCAGGTAATCCGGTGAACCGACGACGACAAGGCGCACCTCCGGGATGATGGGCACGGCGATCATGTCGGGCGGAACGCTGTCCCGCAGCCGTATCCCGGCGTCGAAGCCCTTGCCGATCACGTCGACCAGCGCCGCTTCGCTGACGATCTCCACTTGCATGCGGGGGTAGCGGTTAAGGTAGTCGCGGATCAGCGGCGCCATGACGAACCGCGCCGCGCCCGCCGCCATGTTGAGGCGCAGCAGGCCCGAGGGTTCGCCCAGATGCTCCCCCGCATTCTCGATCGCGCCATCGATTGCGGCGAGCGCGGGAAGGATTTCCTCCAGGAACCGCGCGCCTGCCGCGGTCAAGGCGACGCTGCGCGTGGTGCGGTTGAACAGGCGCAGGTTCAGCCGCTCTTCCAGCGCGGCGATGGCATGGCTCAGCCCGGAGGAGGAAACCCCCAGTTCGCGCGCAGCGGCGCGAAAGCCGCCCCGGCGCGCGACGGTGGCGAAGGCTTCCAGTTCGGCGAGGCTCGCCTTGGGCATTGCGCGATTTTCCTCATCAGACTGTCTCTCATTGTCCTTCTAATCGGAACAGCTTGCGTAAGCCATATCGTCGCTGACCAATGGAGACGGACAATGCGGAATATCGACAAGATCTACATCGACGGCGCTTTCGTAACGCCGCACGGGAGCGCGCGTTTCGACCTTTTCAACCCCGCCACCGAAGAACCGATCGGCTGCGTCCGTCTGGGCGATGCGGAGGATGTGCGTCTGGCCGTCGCGGCGGCCAAACGGGCGTTCCCGGCGATGGCGCGCACCACCAAGGCAGAGCGGATTGCCATGCTCTATCGCCTGCGGGACGCCGTGAAGGCCCGGACCGACGATTTGATCGCCGCAATGACCGAGGAATACGGCGCACCGGCCTATTTCACCGGCTTTTCGGTGCAGAACACCGCTTCCGTTTTCGAAGTCATGGCCGCCTCGGTGGAGGACTATGCCTTTGATCGGACGGCCGGTTCCAGTGCCGTGACGATGCTGCCGCTCGGCGTCATCGGGGCGATCACGCCGTGGAACAGCAACTTCGGTTTCATCGCGACCAAGCTGGCCCATGCCATCGGTTCGGGATCGACGATCGTCATCAAGCCCGCCGAACAGAGCGCGATCCAGACGCAGGTGCTGCTCGAATGCCTGCATCAGGCGGGGCTGCCGAAGGGCGTGCTCAATGTCGTGAACGGTACCGGCCCGGAAGTCGGCGCGGCGCTGACGGCCCATCCCGACGTGGCGCTGATCACCTTCACCGGATCGACGCCGGCGGCACGGATCATCCAGCGTTCGGCGCTGGAAACGATGAAGCGAATGGTGCTGGAACTGGGCGGCAAGAGCCCGACGATCATCCTTGACGATGCCGATCTCGATGCCGCGATCCCCATTGCGCTGATGAGCGGCTTTGCCAACAGCGGGCAGGCCTGCGTCGCCGGATCGCGCATTCTGGTGCCGCGCTCGCGCCGGGAAGAGATCCTTGCGCGCCTGAAGCGGGAGGCGGAAAGGCTCAAGGTCGGTATTCCCACCGATCCGGAAGTGCGCATCGGCCCGCTCGCCAATGCCGCGCACTGGGAACGCGTGCAAAGCTGGATCCGGCTGGGACTGGAGGAAGGTGCCACTCTGCTGACCGGCGGCGAAGGACGGCCCGAAGGGCTGGATCGGGGCTGGTTCGCGCGCCCGACGATCTTCACCGATGTCTCCAACACCATGCGCATCGCCCGCGAGGAGATCTTCGGCCCGGTCCTGAGCGTCATCACCTATGACGACGAGGCTGACGCCATCGCCATCGCCAACGATTCAGACTTCGGGCTTCAGGCCTATGTCCTCTCCTCGGACGAAGGCCGCGCGCTGCGCGTGGCGCGGCAGCTGGTGGCCGGGCGCGTCGTCATCAACGGTGCGCCGCACGATCCCCGCGCGCCGTTTGGCGGCTTTCGCCAGTCCGGCCTTGGGCGCGAGATCGGTGCCTATGGTCTCGACGCCTTCCTGGAGCCGCGCGCGATCCTGAAGCCCGCCGCCTGATCCTTCCCCCCGACAGAAAGCAAAAGACATGCAGAAGACCTGGATCATCACCGGAAGCGCGCGCGGCCTTGGCCGCGCGATCCTGACCGCTGTGCTGGAAAGCGGCGACAACGTGCTCGCCGCTGCCCGCAACGTGGCGCAGCTTGACGACCTCAAGGCGATTTACGGCGACCGCATCGAACCTTTCGCGCTGGATGTGACCGACGAGGCGCGCGCCGGCGAGGCTGCCGCCGCCGCGATTGCCGCCTTCGGACGGATCGACGTGCTGGTGAACAATGCGGGCTATGGCCATTTCGAAGCGTTCGAGCAGAAATCCTCCGCCGATTTCCGCGCCGAAGTGGAAACCAACCTGTTCGGCGTCGTCAACATGACGCGCGCGGTGCTGCCGTTCATGCGGGAGCGCCGTTCGGGTCACATCCTCAATGTCTCATCCGTGGGCGGGCGGGTCGGCACGCCGGGCCTCTCTGCCTATCAGGCGGCGAAATGGGCGGTCGGCGGCTTCACTGAAGTCCTGCGCAGCGAAGTCGCCCATCTGGGCATCCGCATCGTGTCGCTGGAACCGGGCGGCATGCGCACGGACTGGGCCGATATCGCGGGCAATGCCGCCTCAAGCACCGTGCTGCCGGACTATGCCGAAACGGTCGGCATTACGCTGGAGCGGATCAGGGCCTATGCGGGCAACGAAGTGGGCGACCCGGCGCGCATCGCGCAGGTCATTCTGTGCCTCGCCAACCGCGACGACGTGCCTGCCCATCTGGTTCTGGGCATGGATGCGCTGGCCTCGTTCGACGCCGCCGAAGCCGAACGCGGCGAAGCCCATGCACGGTGGCTCGGCGTCGGCCGCGCCACCGTGTTCGACGGGCCGGAGGGCGACGCGCTTACCGCTCTGTTGCCCCCGGGCTGACCGAGTGGGCAAGCAGACCCGCCCGGTCGGCGGCCACGCGCATTTCCCAGGCGCGCGCGCCCTGCTGCCGGGCGACTGCCCCTGCCTGTTCCAGCGCGGCGAGCGCATCCTCCGTGGCACCACCGGCACCGGCAATGGCCGCCTTGATCCGTAAGAGTTCGGGCAAGGCGATCCGTTCGCCGCTGGCGGTGCACCGCGCGATCGTGGTTTCCACCGCCCGGCGTGCGTCGGCCAGCCTGCCCTCCGCGGCAAGTCCGCGCGCCAGCGCGATCGAGAACGGGGTCGCCAGCAGTTCGTAGCGCGCGCCGCGCAATTGCGAGAGGCTCTCTTCCAGGGCTTCGACGGCTTCGGCGTAGCGTCCGTACTCGATGGCCAATTCACCCCCGAAACCCTGTGCCGCCGCGATATAGGGGCCAAGGGCATCGACCTGCGCGCAATCGCGGAAAGTGCGGAGTGCCTGCTCGGCTCGCGCCACGTCGCCCATCCACAAGTGGACCGACAGCGACCAGATCAGGGCGATGCAATGCGTGACCGGGTGATCGAGCGCTGCCGCTTCGGCCACGGTCTGCTCGGCCAGATGCTGTGCGGCGTCGGACTCGCCCGCCAGCCACAGCACGCGGGCCAGTGCTATGCCGGAGCGGTTGCGATGGTCGAAACCGTAGGCAATCGTAAGATTGCGCTGCGATTGCGGGCTGTTTTCCAGCGCCCGCTCCAGATCGCGGCGCGCGCGGGTCTGGTCGCCGGCGAGGTGATGGGAAATGCCCGAGAGCGAACAGGCGACGGCCAGTGCTTCCGGCTCGCCGATCTCTTCCGCCACCGCGATCGCCTGTTCGGCATGGGCCATGGCCACGGCATATTCCCCGATCCGCTCATGGAAGATGTGCAGCCGCCCCAGCATGCACAGACGGCTCCAGCGGTCCTCCACCAGAGTGGCAACCTCCAGCGCGCGGGCCAGCGCCTCGCCCGCCTCGGGGGTGTTGCCGCGCGTGAACATCAAGGCGATGCCGAGCGCGCCCTGCAATTCCAGTTCCATCGCCGTGCCGCGCTGATCGGGTTCCAGCGCGGCAATCGCGCGGGCGGCCCAGGTACGGCATTCGACCAGGTGCGAAAGATTGAGGAACACCCGCATGCTCGCCGTCGCCAGGCGCACGGCAAGGCGGATGTCGCCCTCCGGCCCGAAGCTCCAGTCGAGCGCGCTGCGAATATTGCCCAGTTGCGGGCGCAGCGAGCGGGTATCCTGAAACGCGGCCTTGTCCTGCGCGGCGATGGCTTCCAGTTCGGAAAGGAAGAACATCGCATGGCGGCGGGTCGTCGCGCGGTGTTCCTCGGCCCCCCGCGCGGCCAGCTTTTCGCGCGCATAGGCACGGGTCATTTCGAGCAGGCGGTAGGTGCCCGATCCTCGCGCCCGGTTGGCGGCGATGAGCGACTTGGCGGAGAGGTCGTCCAGCGCCATCGCCGCCTCGTCAGACCCCAAGGCCGCATCGGTCACCACGTCGAGCGCCGCATCGACGGAGAACGGCCCGACGAAGACGCCCAGTCGGTCCAGCACTGTCCGCTCGGCCGGGGTAAGCAGGTCGTAGCTCCAGTCCAGCGTCGCGCGCAGGGTCTGCTGGCGCGGCTGCGCGGTGCGGCGGCCGGACCAGGCAAGGCTGAAACGCTCGCCGATCTGGCGCGCGGTCGCCGCGATCCCATGCGTGGCGACACGCACGGCGGCCAGTTCCATGGGCAGCGCCATGCCGTCCAGCCTTTGGCACATGTCCGCGATCAGGCGGGCGTCCGCATCGTCGATTTCCAGCGTGCTGTCGGCGGCGCGGGCACGTTCGCAGAACAACTCCACCGCCGGATAGGCCAGCAGCTCCTCGCGCGTCAGCCCTTTCACCTCCTGCGGATAGTCCAGCGCATCGAGGCGGTGGACATGCTCACCCAGTGCGCGCAGCGGCTCACGCGACGTGGTGACGATGCGGGCTTGCGGTGCGGCTTCGATGATGCGCTCGACGATCTCGGCCGCCTGCTCGATCACATGCTCGCAATTGTCGAGCAGGAGCAGGAACGGGCCGCCGCGCAAATGGCCAAGGATGACGGCGGCGGGATCGCCGCTCTGCACCGAAATGCCCATGGCGCCCGCGATCATCGGCGGCACGAGCGCCGGGTTCTCCAGCATGCCGAAGTCCACGAAAGCCGCTTGCCCGGCAAAATGCGCGGTCAGGCGGTGGCCGATCTCGATCATCAGCGAGGTCTTGCCGACGCCCGCCGGGCCCGCAATCGTGAACAGCGGGGTATCGGCCACGCGGGCCAGCAGCAGATCGAGGTCGCGCTCGCGGCCGATAAGATGCGGCAGCGGCGGGGGAATGTTGGTGGTGAAGCCCGCCGGAGCCGAAACTGGCTGGGCAACCGCGACGGCATGCTCCGACCGCTCCACTTCCAGCCGCTCCACGGGAGCGACGAAGGCGTAACCCACGCCGACCTGGGTGGCGATATAACGGCTGCCGTCGCCATCCGCGCCCTCGCCCAGCAGCTTGCGCAGCCCCGCCATGTGGAAGCGCAGGCTGCCATCCTCGACGACGACGTCGGGCCAGACCCGTTTCAGCAGTTCGCGCTTGGACAGAACGCGGCCCGGCTGCTCGGCCAGAGCGACGAGAATGTCGAACGAACGCCCGCCGATCTCCACCGGCTGCCCGTCGCGCGTCAGCAGGCGCTTGGCCGGATGGAGGCAGAAGCGCCCGAAGGCCATTCGCTCGCCCAGATCCTGCCTGTCCGGGTTCTGACTTTCACCTTGCGCCACGATGCCGTCTTGCCCCTATCTCACTAAAATGCCGCACTTTAATCATGCCGCAGTGCGGCATGTCCGGCTACCTATACGATGGTTGCCGGTCGTGGGAGAGGCTTTAGTAGAGTTGGGGGCGAGATCAGATCATCCGAACGTGAACGAATAGGCGCGCACGCCGGGGCGCGAGAACTCGATGCGCACGGTGCGGTCGGAAACGGGCCCATGCTGGCGGACCAGTTGATAGAGCCGGTCCTGCCGCAGTTCCCCCCATCCGGCGGAGTCGGTGTCGGTTCCGTGATCGGCGCCGGGGGCCTTGCCGTCGATCGTCACCCGGAAGCGGACCGGCTGGCCATCGGCCGGCGCGCCGAGCACGGCATGGGCATCGCGCGCATGAAAATGAAAGCGGATCGCGCCGCCGGACTTGTCGAGCCGGGCGAATTCGCGCGAGACGGTCCAGCTTCCGGCCAGGTCCCAGCGGTTCAGCGGCAGCGATGCGGCGGGAGTGTAAGTGCCCGAACCGCCGCGAAGCAGTCCGCCGGGGGAGGCGAAGGCCTGCGCCTTAGCATAGCCGAGATAGGCCTCGGGCGATTGCAGGTTGGGCCAGTCCGCCTGCGCTTCCACGCCTGCCGCGCCGATCGGGGCTTCGGGCAGGCTGGACACATCATGTCCGGCTTCGGCAAGGAGTTTGCGGATCAGTCGCTCCGCCTCGGCATAATTGCCCTCGCCCACGGTATAGCCGCGCACGCGGCCATGGGCGTCGATGATGTAGAACCCCGGCCAGCCCTCGTTTCCAAAGGCGCGCCAGACGGCATAGTCGTTGTCCTGAACGTTGGGGTAGCCGACGCCGAGCGCCTGCGTGGCCGCGCCCACTTTGCCGGGATCGTGCTCGAAATCGAACTCGGGCGCGTGAACGCCGATGACGGTCAGGCCCTTGTCCCCATAGCGTTCGTTCCAGCCGCGCAGGTAGGGCAGGGCGCGCAGCGAGTTGATGCACGAATAGGTCCAGAAATTGACCACCACCACTTTGCCGCGCAGCGACGGTGCGGCCCCGCCCAGCCATGGACGCGCATCGGCCAGCACTTGCAGCGGGCGCGGCGTTGCATCGCTGGGCGCGGAAGCAATGGCATCGCCGTCCGCTGGCGTGCGCGCCAGCGCCTCGCGCCAGCACGTCGCGGTGGTGGTGCCCGCCGCCATCAGGGCAGCGGCGATGAAGCCTATCGAGCGGTTCGTGGTCATGACGGATATCTCCGGTTGAGCGCCTGTTGATCGGGAAAGAGATCTAGGGCGCCGTCCGGCGCGCTTCACGCCAGATGCTGATGGGCCGCGTTAGCCGGTGAGAGCGCGCGGTGCCTGAAGCGCTCCCAGGCAGACGCTAACACGACATTGCGGCACCTAACGGGCGCCCGAAGCGCGTCCGCTCTATCATCCAGCCAACAGATCGGATGATCGGCGGAAGGATAGACAAATGCTTGCAGGATATTCCACATCGCGGCGCGATTTCGTCGCCCGGATCGGAGAGGGCGCGGCGCTGGCCGGAATGATGACGGCGATGCCCGGCCTGGCCCGCGCGGCGGTTACGCAAGACAGCGTCCGCCCGTACCGCATCGCCATTCCCGCAACCGAGATCGCCAGCATGAAGCGCCGGATCGCCGAGACCCGCTGGGCCGATCCGCAGCCCGTCAGCGATGACAGCCAGGGCGTGCGCCGACAGACCTTGCAGCCGCTGATGCAGTACTGGGCGGGCGCCTACGACTGGCGCAAGGTCGAAGCCCGTCTCAATGCCCTGCCGATGTTCATGACCGAGATCGACGGGCTGGACATCCACTTCATCCACGTCCGCTCCCGCCACGAAAACGCCATGCCGCTGATCCTGACCCATGGCTGGCCAGGCTCGGTGCTGGAGTTCCTGAACGTGATCGCCCCGCTCACCGATCCCACCGCGCATGGCGGGCGGGCGGAAGATGCCTTTCACCTTGTCATCCCCTCGATCCCGGGCTTCGGTTTCTCCGCGAAGCCGACGGTGCCGGGCTGGGGATCGGACCGGATCGGGCGGGCATGGTCCACGCTGATGCTGCGCCTTGGCTATGATCGCTATGTCGGCCAGGGCGGCGACTGCGGCTCGGTGATCTCGCAGCGCATGGCCTTGCAGAAAGTACCGGGATTGCTGGGCATCCACCTCAACATGCCCGCCGTCGTGCCCGCCGATGTGGCCCATATCCTCGCCGCCGGAGATCCCGCGCCTGCCAGCCTTTCCGTCAAGGAACGCGCCGCCTTCGACCAGTTGGAAGCCTTCTACCGCGACAATTCCGCCTATGCCGCGATGATGAACACGCGGCCCCAGACCATCGGCTATTCGCTGGTGGACTCGCCGGTCGGCATGGCCGCGTGGATGTACGAGAAGATCGCGCAGTGGACCTATAGCGACGGCCAGCCCGAGCGCGTGCTGGGCCGCGACGCGATCCTCGACGACATCTCGCTCTACTGGCTCACCGCCACCGGCGCCTCTGCCGCGCGGATCTACTGGGAAGACCACAGCAACAACTTCAACGCGCGCGGGGTGATCGACCTGCCGGTGGCCGTCAGCGTCTTCCCCGGCGAGATCTTCCGCGCGCCCAAGACTTGGGCCGAGCGCTGCTACACGAACCTCTATTACTTCAATGAAGTGAGCGACGGCGGCCACTTCGCCGCCTGGGAACAGCCCGCGCTCTTCGCACAGGAAGTGCGCGCCGCGTTCCGCCCGCTCCGCTGACCTTCACACCAAATCCGCCCCCCACAGGAGAAAACCCATGTCCGACAGCAAGACCCTCTATACCGCTCATGTCCACGTAACCGGGGGCCGCGAAGGCGCCGCCCGCAGTTCCGACGGCCACCTTGACGTGAAGCTGACCACCCCCGGCACATCCGGCGCGGGCACCAACCCGGAGCAACTGTTCGCCGCCGGATGGTCCGCCTGCTTCGAAGGCGCCATGGCGATCGCCGCGAAGTCGAGAGGCGTGGAGCTGCCCGAAACGCTCGCGATCGATGCGCAAGTGGAACTGCGCCACGGGGGCGACGGCTATGCGCTGGCCGCAAGGCTCGACGTCAGCGTGCCCGGCGTCGATCCGGACCTCGCCCGGCAGATCATCGAGGCCGCCCATCGCACCTGCCCCTATTCGAAGGCGGTGAAGGGCAACATCGACACCGTCGTCGCGCTCGTCTGAACTGGAGAACAGCCCATGAAGAAATCGCTTATCGCTGGCGGGCTGATGCTCGCCGCTGGCCTCCTTGCACCGGCTGCTCAGGCAGAGCCCGCAGCTTCGGCGGCAAAGCCTACCGTGGTTCTCGTCCACGGCGCTTTCGCGGATTCGTCGAGCTGGAACGGCGTGATCGCCGCGCTCCAGCATGACGGCTACGCCGTCGTTGCCGCGCCGGACAACTTGCGCGGGGTCCGCGCGGACGCCGATATCGTGGCGGACGTGGTGAAGGGCATCGCCGGCCCGGTCGTGCTGGTCGGCCATTCCTATGGCGGATCGGTCATCAGCGAAGCGGCCGAGGGCGCGGCCAACGTCAAGGCGCTGGTCTATGTCGCCGCCTTCGCACCCGAAGCGGGCGAGACCGCGCTGGGGCTGACCGGCAAGTTCCCCGGCAGCACGCTGGGGCCGACGCTGGCGCCACCGGTGCCGCTGGCCGGTGGCGGAAACGACCTCTACATCCAGCAGGCCCGCTTCCCCGCGCAGTTCGCCGCCGATGTGCCGGAAGCGCAGGCTCGGCTCATGGCCGTAGGCCAGCGCCCGATTGCCGATGCCGCGCTTTCGGAGGCCTCGACTGCTCCGGCGTGGAAGCACGTGCCTTCGTGGTTCGTCTATGGCGATGCCGACCGCAACATTCCGCCGGCGGCGATGCAGTTCATGGCGCAGCGTGCCGGCGCGCGCGAGACGGTGGTGGTCAAGGGCGCCTCGCATGTCGTCATGGTCTCACACCCGGCCCAAGTGGCGCAGTTGATCGAGCGCGCGGCCAAGGCCCCATAAGCCAAGACTGCGTATCGACAGCCCCACCGTTCCCCCCGCGGTGCGCGGGCTGCCCCCGGTCGGCCCCCCAAGGCCGGCCGGGGGTTCTCGCAGGCGCTCACGCCGAAAAGCATGAAATCGGACAACAGCTAACCCGCAATTCCGGCCCTTTAAATCCGCTCAGGCTGAGCTTGTCGAAGCGCCCGAGGCGTGGCGCGGATCCAAGATCCTTCGACAAGCTCAGGATGAGCGGGGTAGGGGGCGTGTCCGCTTTCCCGCATTGGCTGCCTTATGCACCGCCCTTTACATCCTCAGACCGGCATTTTGCGGCCGATCATTCATCCTGCACGACGGACGAGCGGCGCGTGACGGTCCACCAATATGGCGCTTGCCTCGTTCAACCCGATCAGATCGACGGCAATCCCGTGTCGGCGCAGTTTGTCCACCACGACTTCCAGCGCCCCCACCGCCGTCACGTCCCACAAATGGGCGGCGGTCAGGTCGATGCGCACGCTTCGGGCCGTATCGCGCAAGTCGAAGCGATCGGCGAAGATATCGGCGCTTGCGAAGAAAATCTGGCCGGAAACCGCGTAAGTCCTCGTGTCCGTATCCGGATCGTAGGTGATCGCCACATCCATCATCCGGGTCACCTTGAACGCGAAGAAGACGCCGCTCATCAGCACGCCGACGATCACGCCTGATGACAGGTCGTGGGTCGCCACCGTAACCACGACGGTGGCAAGCATGACGGCGCCGGAGACTTTGGGATGGCGGGCCAGATCGCCCAACGATGTCCACGAAAACGTGCTGACGGACACCATGATCATGATCGCCACGAGCGCCGCGACCGGGACCTGGGCAACCCAAGGCCGCAAGGGCACAAGGACCACAAGCAGGAAAACGCCCGCTGCCAGCGTCGACAGGCGGCCTCGCCCGCCATAACGGACATTGCCGACCGTCTGTCCGATCATGCCGCAACCGGCGATGCCGCCAAACACACCCGCCGCCATGTTCGCCAGCCCAAGTCCTGTGCATTCGCGCGCCTTCGAGCTGGTGGTCTCGGTCAGGTCATCGACGACACTGGCCGTCATCATCGATTCCAGCAGTCCAACCGCTGCGATCGCCAGCGAATAGGGCGCGATGACCCGCAAGGTCTCAAGATTCAAAGGCACGTCCGGCAGGGCAAAGACGGGCAGCGAAGCGGGCAGCGTGCCCAGATCCGAAACGGTGTGGATCGGCATCGGGAAGGCCATCGCGATCGCCGTCAGGACGACAATGCAGATCAGCGGCGAGGGGATCGCCTTGAAGATCCTGGGCACCAGATAGATGATGACCAGGCCGCCCGCGATCATCCCATAAGTATGCCAGGTCACGCCCAGCATCTGCGGCACTTGCGCGGAGAAGATCAGGATCGCCAGGGCATTGACGAAACCGGTGCGCACCGAACGCGAGACGAAGCGCAGCAGAACATCCAGTTTCGCCAGTCCGAACGCGATCTGGAGAAGTCCGCCAAGGATCGTCGCTGCCAGCAGGTATTGCAGGCCGTGCGCCTTCACGAGCGCGCCGACCACGAGCGCGACCGAACCTGCCGCGCCGGAGATCATCGCTGGCCGCCCCCCGGCAAAGGCGATCACGATGCCGATGACGAAGGAGGCGAAAAGGCCGACCTGCGGGTCCACTCCGGCCACGAACGAAAACGCGATGACCTCAGGGATGAGCGCAAATGTGGCCACCAGGCCCGCCAGGACATCGCGGCGTGCAGCGGCGACGCCGCCGCCGAACCACTCGGCACGATAACGAGCGAAAGATCGGAAATTCATGAACCGGGATATTCCGCAGTAATCGCAAGCAACTGGCAAGGCCAGGAAGGGTCAATGCTGGCGAAGTGCGTTGTCCGGCGGATCGGCGGCCGGAATAGCCACCCGGAATTTCACCGGGTCCGAGCGAATGCAAGGCCGTTAGCGATATCGTGTTGGGGGCGCAACAGTCATCGCCCTATTGCCACATGCACAGGTCGAAGATGCGGGGCGCTGCTCGCTTACTGGCCAACGCCGAGCAAGGGACCCGTGCCGTTGAACTTGCCGGCCTGATAGTCGCGAATGGCCTCGCCGATTTCTTCGCGCGTATTCATCACGAAGGGGCCGTGCGCTACCACCGGTTCACCGATCGGGTCCGCGTGGCCGAACAGCAGTACCGCGTCGCTGTGCGCTTCGAACGACACCAGATCGCCGTCGTCGTCCATGGTCACGAGGTGCCAGGCGTTCACCGCCTTGCCGCTGACCGAAACGCTTCCAGACACGACGTAGAGAAAGACACTGCGCCCTTTGGGAGCCGGCAGGTCAAGACTTGCTCCGGCAGACAGGCGGAGGGTGGACATGAACACGCCCGTCAACGACGGGATCGGACCGGTGACATCGCCGAACGCGCCCGCAATCAGGTTCAGCGTGCCTTGACCGTCTGCGATCGGGATCGCGGGAATGCCATCGGCCTGGACGCCGGTGTAGCGCGGCGCCGTCATCTTCAAGTTTGACGGCAGATTGACCCAGAGCTGGAGAATTTCCATGGCGCCGCCCGCTTGCTTGAAGCTGGGAGGCGACACTTCCGCATGGATCAGGCCGGATCCAGCCGTCATCCACTGCACGCCGCCCGCTTCGATAATGCTCTCGTGCCCGCCCGTATCGTAGTGGGCGAGATTGCCTTCCAGGATGAACGTCACCGTCTCGAACCCGCGATGCGGATGAGGGCCGAAAGGCAGGCCGTTGTTTCCGGGCTGATAGACCTGCGGGCCGTGGTGATTGAGAAACAGAAAGGGGTCGACCTGATCGATGCCGGGCCCGGGCACCGGTCGCCGCGTGATGAGGTCGGCGATATCGTCGCGATGGGCGGGATGGATCCCGGCAACGGAGCGGCTGGTCATGCGAGTTCTCTATCGAATGCGGGCACTGCAAAGCGCCCTCGCTACGGCTCCATCTCGGCCCTGATCGCCCGGATAGCAAGAGCGCCGATGCCTGTATCTTGACCGATCAGAACACTCGGCCGCGATGGACGACCACGCGATCGGAGGGCGGGGCCGCGACGGCGGCGGCCAGCGTATCGGCCTGCAAGGCGACGAAGCTGGCCGGCATACCGACCTCCAGCCGGGGCGGCTCCAGCCCGAGTGCGCGTGCCGCTTCTTCCGTCGCCATGGCCAGCGCGACGGCCAGTTCCTCATCGCGGTAGAAGCCCGAACGGTAGCCGATCAGCATGGCCCGCTGGAGCATGTCGCCATTGCCGTAAGGCCACCAGGCATCGCGAATATTGTCGTTGCCGGCAAAGACCCTGACCCCATGTTCGCGCAGGCGAAGAATGGGCGGGAAGGCGCGGTCGCCGGGCGCATTGGTCATGATCGCCACGCCCGCATCGGCAAGCGCGCGGGCAATGCCGTTCAGCACGGCCCCGTCCACATCGCCCAGCGCATAGGCATGGCTGACCGCTACGCGCCCGCCAAGGCCCAGCGCCTTCGTGCGCGCGGCGATGCGATGGAGCTGCGCGATGCCGCCCGCGCCGCCTTCGTGGAGGTGGATGTCGATCTTCGCGCCGCGCCGGTCGGCGAGGCCGAAGACCGCGTCAAGATGCCCGTCGGAGTCGCCGTCCATGCCCTCGGGATCGATGCCGCCCACCACTTCGGCGCCTTCGGCAATTGCAGCCTCCAGAATGTCGGCCGTGCCCGGGCAGGTCAGGATGCCGGCCTGCGGGAAGGCGACCAGTTCGATGTCTACACGGTCGCGCCATTTCTCCCGCGCTTCCATCACCGCGTGGAGGTGGGAAAGGCCGGTGGTGGCATCGACATCGACGTGGCTGCGCATGGCAACCGTGCCGAAGGCGGCGACTTGCGCGATCAGCGCATCGGCGCGCTGGGCGGTGGGGCGTACTTTCGCCAGCAGCGCTTTCTCGGCGGCCAGCCGTTCCCGCAGGCTCGCGGCCGGGCGATGGGGTTGCCAGGGCTCACCGACGAAGCTCTTGTCGAGATGGATATGGCCGTCGACGAAGCCGGGCAGGACCAGCCTGCCGGTCAGATCGACCGTTTCCATTGCCGCGTCAGCGGAAAGGTTTGGCCCGATGGCGGCGAAGCGCCCGTCGCGCACCGCAAGGTCGACCGAGCGGCCGTCCGCCAGCACGGCGCCAGTGAAGAGGCGGTCGATCATTGTGCCGCTCCGTTGCTTTCGGCAGCGTTCCACGCCGCCACCTTGCTGCGGGTTTCGGCCAGCATGGCGTCGAGCGCCGCGCGGTCGTGCAGCTTGCCGCGCATCACCACCGCTCGGATCGCGCGCGTCGCCGAAATGTCCTTCAGCGGATCGCGGTCCAGCAGCACGAGGTCGGCCGCCATGCCGCTCTTCACCGCGCCGTAGCGGTCGAGCAGGCCGAACCATGCCGGGCCTGCGCGGGTCGCGGCGGACAACGCCTGCGCGGGCGTGAGCCCTTCCTTCACGAACAGTGAAAGCTCGTCATGCAGGCCGATGCCGGGATAGTTGAAGGAATTGAGGAATCCCGCATCGGTGCCCGCGATCACCGTCACACCGGCCTTTTCCAGCATCGGCAGCACGGCGGCCTCATGCTCGAAATGGGCGTGGCGGGCCTCGATGGCTGCCGCGTCCGCCTTGGCCGCGCGCTCGATGCGCCAGTCATAGGTCTTGCGCAGTTTCGGGCCGATATAGGCGAGGTAGGGATCGTGGGCATGGTCATCCGCGTCCAGCCACGCGAGCACGCGGCCGCCGTTGAGCGTCGGCGTGACGAAGACGCCCTTCTGCGCAAAGTTGCGGTAGGAGGCCATGGCGGTGGCGGGGTCGAACCCGGCATCGAGCCGCCGGTTCGCTTCCGCGCGGTCGATGCGGCCGGCCGCGAAGTCCGCCGCGATTGCCGCCTCGTCCTTGACGCCGGCCTTGTAGGCATAGTCGATATGCTCGATCGAGCTGATCCCCGCATCCACCGCCTGCCCGACGGTCAGCGCCATCGGGATATGGCCGGAGGTACGCAGCCCGCGCGCCTTGGCCTGCGATACGGCATAGAGGAACAGCTGCGGATCCAGCGTGCTGTCGGTGATCTTCACGAAGTCCACCTTGTCACGGTCCTGCAGTCGGGCGAGCGCGGCATCGACATCGGCCTTGCTGCCCACTTCGATGGTGCCCTTCCACACCGGTTTGATGCCTTCGATCTTGGCGCCGGAGGTCAGCAGACGCGGGCCGAACAGGGTGCCATTGGCGATCTCTCCGCGCCAGGCGAGCACCTGATCGGGAAGGTCGCCCGAACAGTCGCGGATCGTGGTGATGCCATGCGCGACATAGAGCGGCAGCAGCGCCTTGTTTTCTTCGATCAGGTCCGGCCCGCCGCCGAAGTGGACATGCATGTCCCATAGCCCGGGGATCAGAAAGCGGCCCTTGCCCTCCACTACATCCTGCGCGTGCCACTGGCGGGAAACTTCGCCATCGCCGCCCACCGCGACGATGTCCGCCCCGCGCAGCACCACGGCCTGATCCTTCACCTCGCGCGCATGTTCCACGTCGATCACGGTGACGTGGCGGATCATCAGGTCGCCCTCGCTTGCCGCCAGAGCGGGCGATGCGGAGGCCATGAGGCCGGCGATCAACGGGGCAAGAAACTTCATGGGCACCTGTCTCCTTTGTCGCCTTGGTAGGAGATCGCAGATGCATTCACAAATTAGATGTCAGAATGCCCATCATTCTATATATACATGATCATCATGCTCGATCCCCGGCTTCTGCGCAGTTTCGTGGCCATCGTCGATAGCGGCCATTTCACCCGCGCAGCGGAGCAATTGGGGATGACGCAGTCCACGATCAGCCAGCAATTGGGCCGGCTGGAGGAAGCGGCAGGTCATCCGCTGATCGACAGGGCGGCGCGCCCGGTACGCCCCACCGCCATGGGGGAGCGGCTGCTTGGCCATGCGCGGCGCATCCTTCAACTTGACGAGGAAGCGCGCAACCTCCTGCGCGATCCGGCGGGCACGGCGGGGGTTTCCATCGGCCTGCCCGAAGATCTGGCAACGCCCGCCATGGCGCAGCGGCTTGCCGGTTTCGCGGCGGCCAACAGTCGCATTCGTCTGGATGTCGTCACCGGCCTCAGCCGCGATCTCGCGGCGCGGTACCGGCAGGGCGAATTCGATCTTGTCGTCGTCAAGGAAGACCGGCCCGCGCCCGATTGCCGCGCCAGTTATCCCGAGCCGCTTGGCTGGTTCGCCGCCCGCGATCACGCGCTGGAGGCGCGTGATCCGGTGCCGCTGGTCACCTTTCCCCCCGGCGGCCTTTACCGCGAGCCGATGTTCCGCGCGCTCGAAGCGGCCGGGCGGCGGTGGTATGTCGCCTTTACTGGCAGCAGCTTGCAGAGCGTTCTGGCCGCGACGGAGGCGGGCATGGGCCTGTCGCTGCTGCCCCGCTCGGTGGTGGAGGGCAGGGCCTTGCGCCGATTGACAGGGTTGGGCGAAGCGGCCCCAATGGTCGTCTCGCTCTACGCGCGCGAGAATGCGGAGCCGATTGCCGAACTGGTGGACATGACAAAGGCCGTCCTGGAACAGCGGATGACTCTGGCGCCGCCGAGGACATCCGGCAGCGCCTGAGTTTAGCCTGGATCCTCCCGGCCGCGATTACGGACGCGCCCACGCTACGGGCGACCTGCAACGATCCGACGATTGGTCCGGGATGTTGCTTCCTGCGGCATGAAAGCTTCGCATGCGTCGTGTCGTAGAGAGTATAGCGGCGTCTCTGCGCTGTGTTATCCGAATAAATCCGGTCGTTTAGGCGTTATCGGAAATTGAAAAGGTCAATTTCTTCGGATAATGCTGCGATTTATATGGGCAATTGTGCGAATTGAACGAATTGAAAACGGATAATCGATCGAATTATCCGAGATAATTCGATTAAATGTTTCACGAAAATTCAAGTTGATGAAGTCTATTTAGTCATATAGTCAGCCAGCGTCTTTGTCGTTCCAAGGCTTTGTGCAATATGTCGAGTGACCGCCGTCAGTTTCTGGGTTCGCTTACTGCCTTGGCCGCGGCCCCGCTGCTGTCCGGCCGGGCGCCGGCTGCAAGCGGCGAAAACGTCGTGACGGGCGAGCGTTTCCCGATCTGGCCGGGCTCGCCGCCGGGGCTGCCCAAGGGCGGCGTGACCGAGGAGCGCGTGCTGCGCTCCAACAAGAGCAACCCCGACGATTTCGCCTGGCCCCATGTCGCGGTGCCGATGCTGACCGTCTGCCCGGCCGCAAGGCCCACCGGCGCGGCGGTGCTGACGATGCCGGGCGGCGGCTATGCGCGCGTCGCCATGGGTACGAAGCCTTCCGCGACTTCGCGCTGGTTCGCCAGTCAGGGGGTGACGGCATTCGAACTGCTCTACCGCTTGCCGCATGACGGCTGGACCGGCGGACCGGACACGCCTTTGCAGGACGCCCAGCGCGCCATGCGCGTGATCCGCGCCAATGCCGCGAAGTGGGGCGTGGACCCGGCCAACGTGGCGGCCATCGGCTTCTCGGCAGGCGGGCACCTGTGCGGCAGCCTTGCCACGCGGGCGGGGGTGAAAGTCTACGAGCCGGTCGATGCAGCCGATGCGCTGGACGCGCGGCCGATCGTCGCGGGCATGTTCTTCCCGGTCGTCAGCATGGTGCCGCCGCTCGCCCATGCGCAGTCGCGCAGCGAGCTTCTCGGCGCGAACCCGAGCGAGGAACTCTCGCGGCGTTATTCGGTGAATCTCGACGTTCCCGCGACGACGCCGCCGATCCTGCTCGGCCATGCGGCGGACGATACCGTGGTCGATTGCGGCAACAGCCTCGCCATGTTCGAGGGCTGCCGGGCGGCGAAGATACCTTCCGAACTCTTCGTGATCGAAAAGGGCGGCCACGGCGCGCCGCTGTTCGAACCGGACGGCCGCGCCGGGGTGTGGCTCACGCGTTTCGCGCGGTTCGGGGCTCGGCATGGGTTGAAGATTCCCTCCGACGGGGCGTGAGGCTAAGCGCTGCTCCTCCCCTGCAAGGGGAGGTGGCAGCCTGTAGGGCTGACGGAGGGGTGTCAGCCTTTCGGTGGTGTGCCACGCCGAGAGCATTATACCCCTCCACCACCGCTTCGCGGCGGTCCCCCTCCCCCTGCAGGGGAGGAGCTGTTCCATCCGGTTCACCTCAGCGCTTGGCCCCAAGCGGCACGATCCGGAAATTGCGAATGCGCAGATGGCTCTTCGTCGTGCGCAAGGCGAACCAGCCCCGGCGGTAGGGCGCGGCGTCCGTCATCGTGAAGAGCCGCTGGCCGTCAAAATCCACGGTCACCGTCGCGCCATCGGCGGCAAGGCGCATCGGCACCCATCGGTTTGCCACGAGCAGCGCGGCAGGGTCCGACCGGTCATGCTCGGGCAGGAGCGGCCGGTTGCCCGCCTCGCCCACATAGCGGCGCATCCGCGTGGTGGTGTTGCGGTTGCCGCCGATGCCCACGTAGTAGGTCTTCAGCGTGTCATAACGCCCAAACGCCCCGCTGCGCGGGTTCGTCAGCGGTGATCCGTCCGGCGCGGCGGGGTCGGTGGCCATCCAGAAGGCGTTGACGTCGCTCACCGCGTCGTTCTTCCCGCCTTCGGAGACCGCCATGACTTCGTACTCGATGGCGACAGGCCCGGTGAGTTCGTCGGCCCACCAGACCGAAATGCCTTGTGGCGCGTCGATGTCCATCACGCCGCCTTTTACGCTGACGCGCGAGGCCGCCTCGGCCTCGACGCGCCAGTGTGAGAGGCCGTGGCGGAAGTCGTCAGCCTGTGCGTTCGCCGCCGCCGGGAGCAGCGCCAGCACCACGGCGGCAGCGAGCACTCTCATTCCAGCACATCCCCGATCAGCGTGAGGTTCACGGTGGCGGCGATGCCCCACTGCGCGGCGTCGTTGGTGGAGACTTCGGCGATCTCGTCCACCGGCTTGAGCACGGCCGCGCCCTCCACCCGGTGCGCGCCGCGCGACTGGTCGCGGCCCTCGCGGTCTCCCGCGCCGAAGAACTCTCCCCACGCGCGTTTGACCAGTTCCGGCTTGCCGAGCTGCACCCCGGCATAAGCGGTAAAGCGCGAATGCGCCTGCGTCAGCGCGCGGCCCTTGCCGGGGGAGCCGGTGCGGGCGCGGAACTCGGCTTCGGGCGCGTTGTAGAGTTCGCAGTATTCGAGCCAGACCTTGCGATAGGCGGGCTCGTCCACCAGTTCGAGCAGTTCGGCGGTGATTTCGAATACGCCGAACACGCCGTTGAGGTGGCTCATGTTCACCTCGTTCCCGCCGCTAACGAAGCGGCCGCTGGCAAGGTCGAAGGCGCCGCCGCCCGCCAGCCAGCCCTTGGGCATGGCCGCGATCGAGCGCATGCCCGCAACGATGCGGTCGCGCCAGCGGGTGTCGCGCGTGCGCTCCCACTCGGTCAGCCATGCGCCCAGCAGAGAGCCCCAGACGGTGCCGAACTGCATGAAGACCTGACCTTCCGCCAGCGGCTGCTCCGGCACCACTGCACCAGTTCCGGCGAGGGGCTCGGCACGGTGCAGGACCTTCCGGCCGATATCGACCGTCTTCAGCGCATGGTCGCTATCGACCAGCGCGTGCATCAGGTCTCCGCAGCGTTCGTCGGTGGTGAGGTAGTAGTAGAAGCGGCGGAAGGCGGCGTTGGAAATGCGCGGCTGCTTCGAACTGTCCCCCCAGTGCTGCACGCCGTGGCGGGTGCCGAGGCCCTTGAAGCGGCCGGAGTGATAGACATCGACTTCGCCGGTATGGCGCGTCATCGCCTCGGCCAGACGGAACACATCGGCGCGGCCGGTGCGCAGGAAGCCGTACCAGAGCCAGAGGTCGGTCGAGAGTTCGCTGTTGTCCCACGCAAAGCCGCCGATGTCGTAGCGCCAGACGTGCCGGTCATTGTCATAGCTGTGCATGACGTCGCCGTAGTTCCAGAAGCCGTACCAGCGGCGCTGGTCCACTTGCCCGATGTAGAAATCGAGTTCGCGCTTGGCCCGCGTCTCCACTTTTTCACGCAGCGGCCCGCCCTTGGCAATGGGGCTCCACGGGCCGAACATCCCGGCCGAATGAACGCGCGCGACATTGGCGACCAGGCGCGGCGGCGCGGCAAGGTTCTGCCCCATGGCCGCAAGCCTTTCGCGCGAGGGCGTGGCGGGCAGGGCCCAGAGGCGGAACTCGGTGGTACGGGCCACGCCGGAGGGATCGCCCCAGCCCGGCTCGTAGTCCTCGTAAGTCGCATCAAGGCCCGCGTTCTGCTTCTCGTAGTCGTCCATGCCCATGACGTCGTGGTAGAAGCGCAAGTCCATCGCCGGGGCATCGGGGGCATGGTACCAGACGGTGAAACGCGCGGTGTCACCGGCCGCATCGGCCACGTCGAGGCCGACCGGGCAGCGCTGCCAGAAATCGTGCATGCCGAAAGCCACGCCGCCCGAAGGCCCGCCGATATAGCCGAGGCCGGGGCAGCGGCCTGCCGTATCGACATCGATCCACCCGAAGCCGGGCCGCGTGCGCTTGATGATCGAGAACCCGTCCGCATTGGGCTGGCGCAGGCGGAAATCGCCGAAGGCGGGCACGTAATCGAGGTTCTGTCGCAGCGCCGGGCTCATCTGGTCGAGCGGGGGCGTTGCCTGCCCGGCCACTTGCGCGCTGCGGAAGGCATTGCCGGGATCGCGGCGCAGGCCGGTGAGCGGGCGCACTGCTTCGGCCCAGAGGCCGCCGTTCTCGCCCGCGAAGCGTACGTGGCGGTCATGGAGCTTGTCGCGCATCGGCACCGCGCCTTCGAGGCCGAGCCCGCGGATGAAGCGCTTGGCCGGATCGCCGTCGAACACCATCGAATGGACGATGCGCACGCTGTCCGCCCCGGCGTGGAAATAGAGGCGCACGGAGAAGGGAATCCAGTCGCCCTCGCTGCCGCGATGGCGACCATCGAGTTTCACGACCGCGCGGATCGGGCCGCTCTGTTCGACCGTGGCGCTCTCGATCGTGCCGGTCCAGCGGGCGAGAGCGGGGGCGCCGTCCTCATCGTCCGGCCGGTCCTGCGCGCTGGCGATGAGGCGCACCGATTGCAGCACTTCGGCGGAACCCACGCGCGCCGAGCGGATCAGCGCCTCGCCGGAACGGCCGACGGTCCAGACCGTCTGACCGACCGTGATGGTGATCGTATCGCCCGCCTCGCGCAGGAACAGGATCTGTGCCGGTTTTGCGGAGCCGGGTACCACGCGCAGGCCGCTCGCCTGACCGCCGCCGGCGGGCAGAGCGTGGCCGGTCCACTTGATCGAACCGTCCGGCCACCATGCCATCGGCCATGTCTGAAGCGCCTCGCGCGCGCCGCCCGCGCTTTCGAGAACATAGCCGCGCTTGTCGAGACGCGTGCCGCGCGGCCAGGGCTGGCCCCAGCTTTGGCCCCAGTTCTGGCTATCGGCGCCGGAAGGCAGCGCGCCGTCGAGCCAGACCACGTCGTCTCCCGGTGCGATTCCCGAGCCGAGCGGCTCCTGCGCGCCGATCGGCGCAGCATTCGCGCGGCCGGGCATCAGCGCCATGGAACCCGCGACGGCGGATGTCGCCAGCGTTTGGGCCAATATCTCGCGGCGGCTCCAGCCCGGCTTGGTCATGCTCTCTCCCTTGGGTGTGGCACCTCGCAAGTGCCTTATGTGGGATCATATTTCATTATGTGGGTTGAGTCGTCAACTGGCGCTGCGACGTAAATTGCGCGTTTTCAATTCGAATTCGGACCCACCGCCGACACCGCCGTAGTCCCTCTCCCTTTCCTTCGTCATTGCGAGGAGGCGAAGCCGACGTGGCAATCCAGAGCGGCGCCGGGCTGCCCTGGATTGCTTCGCTACGCTCGCAATGACGAAGGTTGGGAGTTGGTACACCCTTTCGTTCGCTCGCTGGCGTGGGCGCGTTCTCAGCGCTCTCCGTTCGGCCCCGCGCCAAGATAGAAGCTGGTGTGCGGCGGCTGGTTGTAGGCGGTGTTCTGCCACGCCACGCCCGCCCGGTAGACCGGATCCTGCATTAGCGTGACGAAGCGATGCGGGGTGGCGAAGGGCGTGGTGTAGATGCGCAGTTCGCGGTTGTCGGCCCGGCGCCAGATCACTTCCTCACGCCAGTCGCCGATGAGATCGGCCTGAAGCGCGGGCGTCGCCTTGGTGCCGTTGTTCGAGGCAAGTCCCTCGGGCGCGAGCAGCGGCGTGGTGGTTCCGTGCTCCCAGTCCCACTTCGAAATCGTGGTGCCGTCCAGCAGTTCGCGCAGCAGATCGCCGTCCCACCAGATCGCAAAGTTGGTCTGGCGCGGGTGCGGGCCGATCGGCTGGCCCTTGGTGTCGAAAAGTCGATCCGAATTGGCGCCCCAGAACTCGTCGCCGTAATGGCGCGGATCGATATCGGCGGCGAGGCCGCGTCCGGCGTCTTCCTCGGCGGGCTTGCTCCACAGCACTTCGCCAGTCCGGGCATCGAGCAGGGCCGAGCCGAGCCCGCCATTGTGCCGGATTTCCTCAAAGACGCCGAACTTTTCGAGGCCCGGACGGGCGGGATCGAGATCTCCGACATGCATGGTGTCGCCGTGGAACAGCGGGCGGGTCCAGAGGCCCTTGCCGGTGTCGTCCACCGCCATCGATCCGTAGATCACCTCGTCGCGCCCGTCGCCGTCGACATCGGCGATGGAAAGCTGGTGGTTGCCGCGCCCGGCAAAGTCCGCGTTGCCCGGCGCGGCGCTGTCGAACAGCCAGCGCTCGGTCAGCTTGCCGCCGCGCCAGTCCCACGCGGCGATGGCGGTGCGGGAATAGTAACCGCGCGCGAAGACCATGCTCGGCTGGTGGCCGTCGAGATAGGCGACGCCCGCCAGGAAGCGATCCGAGCGGTTGGCGTAGCCATCGCCCCAGGTCGCGGCGAGTTGTTCCGGCGTCGGGTTGCCGCCCGGATAGCGCGGCGGATCGTAAGGCGCGGTGGCAAGCGCCTTGCCGGTCAGGCCCTCGAACACGGTGAGATATTCGGGGCCCTTGACGATGCGGCCCTGCATCGGCGCGACCTTGGTGCCGTCCGCTAGCACTTTCGCGCCGGTGCGGTCCTGCTGCGGCACTTCGCCGCCCGTGCTGCGCCAGTCGGCATTGGCATCGCCGATCGCTTTGCCGGTGCCGTCCACGGTGCCATCGGCGGTTTTCATCGCCACTTCGGCGCGTCCGTCGCCATCGAAATCGAAGACGAGGAACTGGGTGTAGTGCGCCCCGGCGCGGATGTTGCGGCCAAGGTCGATGCGCCAGAGCCGGGTGCCGTCAAGGCGATAGGCATCGAGGAAGACATCGCCGGTATAGCCGGTCTGGCTGTTGTCGTGGCTGTTGGTGGGGTCCCACTTGAGAACGATTTCGTAGCGGCCATCGCCGTCGAGATCGCCCACGCTGGCATCGTTGGCGGTGTAGGAATAGGCCTCTCCGGAGGGCGTCACGCCGTCTGCCGGTGGGACGAGCGGGATCGAGAGATAGCCCTTGTCCCACATCATGGCGCGCTGCGGCCCCGCGCGGTCGCCGATGCGCTCCACCGTGTAAGCGCTTTTTGTCGTGCCCTGTGCGTCCACGAATGTCGTCGCCTCGCCGGGCTTGGTGACGTGGATCGGCGCGCCGTCGCGCAGCACGCGGAAGCGGGCATTCTTGGGATCGGTGTTCAAAAACCGCCAATTCACGAGCACGCCGCCATCCTTGGCGGGTAGCGCCACGGCCCCGCGATCGAGCCGTTCCGGAGCCATGCGCGCCGCCGGAGTCGCGGCAAGGGCAGGGCCCGTCAGCGGGAGCAGAGAAACAAGCCCGGCCATCAGGGCCAGCGCACGGATTTGGGCCGCCATTTGCATCATCCTCCTGATATGGAACCGATAAGGTCCAAATTATAGCATTGCATCCCACATATCGGTTCCATAAGTGTCCGTCTAGAAAGTGATTCGATCCGACGCCGGAAAACCGGACAAGCGAGATCGTCAGGGGAAAGAGGGGAGAGGCTATGCCGGCTCAGAACGCTGAAGTTACGTCCATTATTCACGCAAACCGCCTTGGTCATCGGGTGTTGCAGGGAGCCTCCGGGTTCGCCCTTGCGGTTGCACTGACGGTTTCCGCTCCGGCTATTGCTCAGACAAATGCGCCGTCAAACCCGCCGCCGAGCGACTCTCCATCAGCCGATGATCAAGTGACCGCCAAGGTCGACGAAAAGACCGCCGAAAAGGCGATCACCACCGCCAACGACATCGTCGTCGTCGGCACGCGCGCCTCGCTCCAGTCGGCGATCAACCGCAAGCGGCAGGCCCGCACCATCGTCGATTCCATCGTTGCCGACGACATCGCCAGCTTCCCGGACAAGAACATCGGCGATTCACTTGCCCGCATCACTGGCGTTCAGCTCAGCCGCGATTTCGGCGAAGGCGTGAAAGTCTCGATCCGCGGCGTCGAGCCCGATCTCAACCGTGTGGAAATCAACGGCGTCAGCCAGGTCAGCGCCACCGGCGATCGTTCGGGCGACTTCCGCGAACTGGCGGCCGAACTGGTCAAGTCGATCGACGTCTACAAGGGCTACGCGGTCGATCTTACCGAAGGTGGCATCGGCGGCACCGTGCGTGTGGAAACCCGCAAGCCGCTTGAGCTGATGAAGCCGATCCTGTCGCTCAGCGTGTCCGGCCAGCATCTCGACACCACCCAGAACTGGCGCCCGCGCGTCTCGTTCTTCGCGGGCACGCCCCGTTTCCTGATCGACGGTCTCGGCGTGCTGCTGAACGCCACATACAGCGATGTGGTTACCCGGCAGGACTACATCAGCAATACGGGCTGGGCGCGCATTGCCGACTTCGATCATTCGACCGAGAAGACCGTCGCCGATCCGCTCTATGCGGGCTACAATACGTACGAGAGCTGCGCCGGTGTCGGCGGGGCAAGCGCGGCGAAGGCCACCGCCAACCGCCTCGCTTGCGAAACCCAGTTCTTCGACTGGGCCCCGAAGACGCCGCGCTATCGCAACCTCGTACGCGAAGACAAGCGCATCTCCGGCGATCTCACGCTGCAATATCAGATCGCGCCGAACTTCCGCGCCTATACCAATGTGCAGATCAACGTGCGCAACCAGACGCTTCAGGACGTCAATTACTCGGTCGATCTTGGCACGATCCAGCGCTTCAACCTCGATCCGCAGCTTGCCGCCGGTGCCGGTGGCGGCACATCGCGCCAGCAGGTGGCGCTCGGCACGTCGACGGTAAATGAGAACCACGTCGTCACCGGCCTGACCACCGCGCTCAATGCCGTGAACCTCGGCACGGCGGCCGCGCCCAACTGGGGCGGCGCCGCCAACATCGTCGGCGTGCAGCGCCGCGATTTCAGCTACGACCAGAATTCGAAGTACTTCTCCGGCGGGTTCCGCTGGGATCTCAGCAAGCTGCACATCGATTTCCTGGGATCGCATGCCACCGCGCACACGGATTCGGAAACCAACCTGATCTCGCTGGGCACGAGCGTTTCCGGCATCGTGATCGACCGCAACAATGCGCAGGGCATTCCGGTCTTCCAGTTCCCCTCGAACTTCGATCCGGCCAATCCGTCGGTCTATTCCGATGCCACGCGCACCGATGCCAATGGGCAGGTCCTGCCGATCTACGGGCCCGGGCTCCAGTACCGCCCGGCCGAATACAACAACACCGAAGATCAGCTGAAGTTCGATGCGGACTGGGAGATCGACCACCCCATCGTCAGCAAGTTCGAGTTCGGCGCGCAGGCTCGCCGCCAGAAGTTCCTGAACTATCTCGGCGGCGGCTCGATGCTGATCGATCCCGCGACGCTGACCTATCAGTCGACCGCGAACGTCTCGTACACCACCACGATCCAGAACAACCCCACGCAGGCGCGCAACGGCAATACCTATTACATCACGCCCGCGCAGTACGCCTCGCTGATCTCGTCGCTGGGCGGGGTGACGGGCGGCGCGCCGCTCTACACCGGCCTCAAGAACGCGCCTTCGGGCATTCCGAGCCGGCTGGCCTATCCCAACTTCGATTCCAGTGTGCTGTCGCAGATCTACGATCTGTCGGGCTTCGATCATGACCTCGTGCGCTTTGCCGACGGCTATCCGCAGATCCCCAGCGCCAAGATCACGGAATCGGTGCTGGCGGGCTATGCCATGCTCGATATCGACACCCAGATCTTCGGCATGAACCTCACCGGCAACGCGGGTGTTCGCTGGACGCATACCGAGGACAAGGGCCTTGGCACCAACATCAGCCGCGTCACCCGCATCAATGCGACCGGCGGCACCGAGACGGTGGTCGTGGCGGCGCAAGAGGCCGAGATCTCGAACAGCTACACGGATGTCCTGCCCGCGTTCAACGCCAACCTCGAAATCCAGCCCAACCTCTATCTGCGCGCCAACTATGCCCAGAACCTTGCGCGGCCCAAGCCGACCGATCTGGTGCCGAACATCAACTGCGTGGACGACCAGACGATCTCCGGCGCGGACGATGTCTGCACCGCAGGCAATCCGGACCTGAAGCCCTACCGCGCGGACCAGTGGGAAGTGAACCTTGCCTGGTATCCGAACCCGGACACTATGCTGAGCCTTGGCTATTACAAGAAGTCCGAATCCAGCTTCGTGATCGGCAACGTCCTGCGCGACGGCGTGGACCTGTTCCACGACGGCATTACCTACACCGTCCGCCAGCCCGTGAACGGCAGCGGTGCGCTGCTCGACGGTATCGAGGCGAGCGCGCAGACGGTGTTCACGTTCCTGCCCAAGCCGCTCGACGGTTTCGGCGCCTCGGGCAACTTCACCTATGCCCGCGCCATCCGCACCAACCTCACCAATGTCGCGACGGGCGGTGCGCTGAAGGAATATCCGGGCCTTTCGACCTACACCTACAATGCCAGCGTGTTCTTTGACAAAGGCATGCTCAACGCCCGCCTGAACTACAACTATCGTTCCAAGTGGCTGGACACGGTGATCGATGCCACCAACGGCAACAACCCGATCTACCGCAAGGCCGAAGGTTATCTCGACGGCAAGATTACCCTTCGCTTCCCGCAGTATCACCTCGACGTGTTCTTCGAGATGCAGAACATCAACAAGGAATACTCGAAGACCTACATCAACAAGGACATGCCGCTGGAGCTCTACTACCCCGGCCAGCGCATCTTCGTGGGCGTCCAGGCGAAGCTCTGAAAAAGTGCCCCTCACGTGGCGACAACCACGTGAGGGGCATCCGCATTTACGGGCGGTAGAGCACCTGATCCGGCAGGATCACGTGGTTCGCCTTGGCATAGACGTCCCAGTCCGCCGCCAGCTCGCGCAGCTTGTCGGGATACTTGTCCGAAAGGTCCTGGGTTTCGCCGGGGTCGGCGGCAATATTGAACAGGCGCCACTGGCCGTCACCTACATCGGTAGCCTTCCAGTCGCCCTTGCGCAGCGCGCGGCTGCCGAACAGTTCGGTGCCGATCGGCTCATTGGCGGCATGGACGAATGCGGCCTTGCCCTCCAGCCAGGGGCGCGCGCTCTTGCCGGTGATCGGTAGCACGGTGCGACCCTCGAATGTGGTGCCGCCGCTAGGGATACCGGCGTAATCGAGCAGGGTCGGCGCGATGTCGGCCACGCTCACATAGGCACCCCCGATGCTCTTGGGGTGAGCGAGACCCCTGAAGTTGACGAAGGCCGTCGTGCGCGTGCCGCCCTCCGAAGCATAGGCCTTGGTCAGCCACGAAGGCGCGGTGCCGGCCTGCGCCCATTCGGGGCCATAGGTCGTGTAGCTGGTGCCCTTGCCGAGATTGTCGAGCGCGTTGTTCGCGGTCGTGGTGTAGCGGGCGAGCATCTTGGCGCCGGTGGTCTTGGCATCGAGCGCCTCGGCGCCGTTGTCGGCCAGGAACACGATCACGGTATTGTCGAGTTCGCCGCTGGCGCGCAGCGCGTCGATCACATGGCCCACGTTCGCGTCCATGCGCGCGACCATCGCGGCGTAGATCTCCATGTTGCGCGCGGCCTCGCGCTTGTCGGCGACGGAGAGGCCGTCCCACCCGCCGCGCGGCGCGCGCGGGGTGTGGGCGACCGTGCCCTTGGCGATGAGCCCGAGCTGTTCCTGCCGGGCCAGTCGCGCGGCGCGGATCGCTTCGAAGCCGGCATCGTAGCGGCCGTGCTGGCGGGCGATATCCTCGTCCGGCGCCTGCATCGGCCAGTGCGGCGCGGTGAAGGTCAGATAGGCGAAGAACGGTTTGTCCGGCGTGTCCTTGCGGCTGCGCTGCAACTCTTCGATCAGGTTGCCGGCAAAGGCGTCGGACGAATAGAACCCGGCAGGCAGCGAGGCGAGGACCTTGCCGTCGCGCGTATAAGTCGCGCCCTTGGTAGGATCGGCCGACTGATCGAGGCCGAAGTGGTTGGCACCGCCTTGCAGCAGCGCGAAGCTGTACTGGAAGCCGCGTGCATGCGGGTCCTGCTCGGGCTTGAGGCCGAGGTGCCACTTGCCGGAGATCAGCGTGCGATAGCCGCCGGCGGCGAGGCGCTCTGCCAGCGAGGCGACTTCGGGTCGCAGATAGCCTTCGTAGCCCGGCTGCTCCTTCTGGTTCGGCGCGGTCAGTTCGGCCATGTTGCCCAGCCCGGCAAGGTGATTGTCGGTGCCCGACAGCAGCATCGAGCGCGTGGGCGAGCAGGTGGGCGCAGTGTGGAAACCGGTGAGGCGCAGCCCGCTTAGAGCGAGACGGTCGAGGTTGGGCGTCGCGATCTCACCGCCGAAGGCGCCTAGGTCGGACCAGCCGAGATCGTCGGCCACGATCACCAGGAAGTTCGGCCGCGCGGGCGAGGGAACCGGCGCGGGGGCGGCGCTGGGCGCGCTCTGGGCGGCGGCCGGGCTGGCGGCAGTGGTGGCAAGCAGCGCCGCACTGAGAGCGGTGGCGAAACTGAAAAGACGCTTGGCAGACATCGAGGATTTCCTGAAAATCGAGCATGCGGATGGAGAATTTGGCGCAAAAAAGTCCCGCGCCGCGGTTGGGTGCGCGGCGCGGGTCTGCGGCAAACAAACGATAAAAATGGAGCGCAATTCCATTCGGAATGAACGGATTGCGCTCCAGTAGTCGGCCCTACAGGGTGGAAGGATCAGGCCGGTTCGTAAGTGGTGGCCTTTTCCTTGCGGATCGTGCGGCTGCTGCGGCCGTCGAGGCCCACCGGCACCACGCCCGCGATCGTCGCGCGGCGCAGGGTGCGGCGCTGGAGGCCGAAGTCGGAGACGGCGCGGTGCTGGGTCGCCTGGTTGTCCCAGAACGCCACGTCACCGGGCTGCCAGCGCCAGCGCACGACGTTCTCGGGGCGGGTGATGTGGTCTTGCAGAATCGCGAAGAGCCGCGCCGAATCCGCCTGGTTGAGGCCGACGATGCGCTTCACGAAGTGGCCCAGCAGCAGGCTGCGCTGGCCCGAGACCGGGTGCACGCGGACCAGCGGATGCTCGGTCTCGTAGACGGTCGCGGCGAAGATGTTCTTGTGGTACTTCTGGCGCTCTTCGGCCACTTCGCTGGCCTTGGGCGTGTTGGCGAGGACCTGGGCATAGTCGTAGTCGTTCGAGTGGACCGCCCAGAGATTGTTCACCAGCTGGCGCAGGCTTTCCGGCAGGCCTTCGTAAGCGGTTTCGGTATTGGCCCAGACGGTGTCGCCGCCCGCTTCGGGAATGGTGATCGCGCGAAGGATCGAGCCCGAGGGATAGGCGTCGGTAAAGGTCACGTCGGTATGCCAGGTGGAGGCGGCGTAGCCTTCCTTGCTGTCCAGTTCGAGCAGGTAGCTCGAACCTTCGGCCACCGGAACCGTCGGATGGGCGACCGGCGCGCCGAACAGCGAGGCGAAGGCTTCATGGCGCTCGTCGTTCAATTCGTGCTGGCCGCGGAAGAACACGACCTTGTGACGGACAAGCGCGTCCTTGATGTGCTGCACGGTCTCGCCGTCGAGATCGCCCGAGAGTGTCACGCCCCGGATTTCGGCGCCGATGGTGCCGGTGATCGGTGCGATGTCGAGCGGGGAATTGGGGTCCTTGGCATTGGCGTAAGTGGCAATCGAGGTCATGGCATTTACTCCTTCGTCGTGGATTCTTGATGGGGGGTAGGGGGGAGAACTATTCGGCAGGAACCAGAGAGGCGGCGGCGTAGACATCGTCGCGCGCTTCGATCTGGCGGCGGATTTCCGCATGGCGCGAGGCGTCGAGCGGGAAGCGGGAGACCAGCACGGCGGCCAGCGCATGACCCAGCGCCGGGCCAAGTGCGAAGACCAGCAGCAGGCCGTTCAGCGCAGTGGGCGTGTTGGTGGCGGCGGCGGGGTTGAACCCGAAAGCCGTGACCAGCGGCAGGGCGATGCCGAAGGCGAGTGCCGGGCCCAGTTTCATCGAGACACTGAAGACCGAGTAGTAAAGGCCCACCCGGTCCTCGCCGGTTTCGGCGCGGTGGAGGTCGGCAATGTCCGCCACCATCGAACGCAGCATCAGGTTGCCCGAGCTTTGCGTCAGACCCTGTGCGATGGCGAGGAAGACCATCAGGCCGAAACGGTCGGGAGTGAGGAACACCAGCCCCAGATTGATGACGGCCTGCGCCACTTCGGCCAGCACGGCGGCCCGTCCCTTGCCCAGAACGAGGCCGATGCGCTGCCAGATCGGCCCGGCGAGCACGCCGAACGCGTACTGCAGCAGGAAGAAGCCCGCCGCCCATACCGGCCGGTGGAAATAGAGGGTGATGACGAACAGCAGCAGCGCGGTGCGCACGCCCTGCCCGGCAGTGACGGCCGCGTCCGCCGCCAGCACGCGCAGCAGCAGCGGGTTGCCGAAGATCGCCTTGATCGACTTGCCGAAGGCGAAAGGCTCGCTGTCGGCCGGGGCGCTGCGATCCGGCACGCCGGTAAGCGTGAGCAGCAGCGCGGGCACCGCCGTCACCAGTATAAGCGTGCCGAACAGCGTCAGCCGCAGCGGGCCGTCGTCGGGCCGCAACTGGTCGGCAACGGCAGGGAGTAGCAGGGTGAGCACCAGCGCCACTGCCGACAGCAGCGTGAACTGCGAGGAGATGCGCGTGCGATCGTTGTAATTGCCGCTGATCTCGCCGGACCAGGCCAGCACTGTCGTCAGCGTGATCGAGTGGCCGGCATAGTAGCAGAACACGCCCGCGCTCACCCAGAGCAGTTCGGCGCCGTGCGGCGGGAAGAACAGCATGACGATGCCAAGGGTGAACAGCAGGCCGCCGGCCGCGATCCACGGCCGCCGCCGTCCGAAGCGGCTGCGTGTGCGATCGCTGAGCGCGCCGATCACTGGGTCGAGCAGCGAATTGGCGATCTGCCCGATCAGGTAGACAAGGCCGAGGCCCGCGAGCGGAATGCCATAGTCCCGCGCCAGAATGGCCGGTACGAAGGCCACTGCCGGCTGCGCCGCCGCAAAGATCGGAATGGCCAATGCGTTGAGGCGGAACATGCGCCATGCATCGAGCTTCCTGTGGCTCTGGTGCTGGCTGAGGCGTTGCCGGGCGAAGGACTGGTAATGCATGGCTCGCGGGTTCCCTGTGCTACGTTATGAGCCGGCGGTCAGAGCTTGGTGCGGAGGGTGACGCCGATCGTGCGGGGTTCGCCGATCTGCGCGGTGACGACGCCGGTGTTCGCGGGCGCCAGTGCAATGAAGTAGTCCTTGTCGAACAGGTTCTTGGCCCAGATCGAGAGGTCCCACAGGCCATCATCGGTGCGCAAACCGATGCGCCCATTGACCAGCCCGTAGCCGGGCACTTGCGCCCAGGCCGAGTTCGAGGCCGAAGTGTTGTAGTTCGACCGGTAGGCGTAGTCGGCATGGGCGTAGACCGAGACGTCCTTGCCGCCGAGCGTCGTCAGCGCATGGTTGAAGTCTCCGCCCAGCGTCCAGGCCCACTTGGGAACGCCGGGCAGGCGGGCGCCCGAAAGATCCTGGATCGCGCCGTGGTTGAGGTTTTCGATCGCCTGCGGGGCGTTGTCGTAACTGATGTAGCTGGCGTCGGTATACGTGCCCGAGGCATTGAAGGAGAGGAAGTCGGTCGCCGCCACGGTCAGCTCGCCCTCGATACCGCGCGAGCGGACCTTGGGGATGTTGGCGATGTACTGGCGGCTGACCAGCGGGTTGGAGGGATCGAGATCGGTGATCGCGGTCTGGTAATCGCTGATCTCGGTCCAGAACCCGGCGGCGTTCAGCGTGGCGCGGTGGTCGAGGAACTGGGACTTCACGCCGATCTCGAACGCGTCGACCTTTTCAGGCTTCACCGTCGGATCTGTAACGCTGGAGGGAAGCTGGGTCAGGTTGAGCCCGCCCGACTTGTTGCCGCGCGCGTAGCTGCCGTAGACCATCACGTCCGGCGCAACCTTCCAGCTCAGCGAGACGAGGCCCGAAAGGCTGTTGTCGGTAAAGCTGGTGTGGGTGAGCGGGACGGCCTTGTTGAAGCTGGCGCGAATGGCCTGGATCTGGGTCTGGACGGCGGGGGAGAAGCCGGAAATGTCGGCGGCCTGCGCCACCCACTGTTCGAACACGCCGTCCTTTTCTTCATGCGTGAAGCGCAGGCCGGTGGTCAGCGTGAGGGAGGGCGTGATGTGCCAGTCGGTCTGGCCGAACGCGGCCAAGGTCTTGGTCTGCGGGTCGGAGTAGGAATTGACCTCGTAACCGCTGAGCGCGGCATTGTTCACCGGGTTAGACGCGCCGAGGAACCAGAGCGGCGCTGCCGAACCATAGCCCGTCGCGCCGTAGCCGCGCACGGTCTGCCAGAAGTAATAGGCGCCGACCACCCAGTCGAAGGTGCCATTGTCCTTCGAGGCAAGGCGCAGTTCCTGGCTGAACTGGCGCTGGCGGTTGGCCTGCTGGGCCTTGACCACGATCGGCAGCGAAGTACCGTCACCGTCGTTAGCCGGATCCCAGTCCCACCAGCGATAGGCGGTGATGGACGTGAGCGTCGGTCCGCCCAGCTTCCAGTTCACTTCGCCCGAAACGCCGTAGCCGGCCATGTTCGACTGGTAATGGCTGTCCGCCTCGCCCACGCGGTCGAAGGGCGCGAAGTCGGGCAGGGTGTAGCCCGGGAAGCGCGCGGCGCGCTGGGCGAAGTTGCCGGCGATCGGGGTGCCGTCCGCATATGTCGTGTGCAGGCCGGCGAAGACGTTGAGGACATAGTCCTGCTTCTGCCTTGCGTAGTCGCCGATGATGCGGACTTCGAGGTTGGGATCGGGCGTGAACAGCAGCTGCCCGCGAATGCTCTTGTTCAGATAGTTCTGGGCGCGGGTGTTGGTGGTCTTGTTCCACAGGAACCCGTCATTCTGGCTGATCGCGCCCGACAGACGCACGGCCAGCAGGTCCTTGATAAGACCACCCGATGCCGAGGCGCGGACCTGATAGTAGCCATAGTTGCCAAGGCTGGCTTCGGCCGAGAGCTCCGGATCGAACGTGGGCTTGCGCGAAGTGACGTTGATGACGCCTGCGGTCGTGTTCTTGCCGAACAGCGTGCCCTGCGGCCCGCGCAGGATCTCCATGCTCTGGATGTCCACGAGGTCGAACTGCGCAAGGCCGACGCGGCCGTAATAGACGTTGTCGATGTAGAAGCCGACGCCGTTCTCAAGTCCGTCGTTGGTCAGCGAGACGTTGGAGCCAAGGCCGCGAATGTTGATGTTGGTATTGCGCGGGTTGAAGGTGATGACCTGTAGGCTGGGCACCTGCTGCTGGATCGAACCCAGTGTATAGTCGCCCCGGCGTTCGAGCGCGGCGGCGCTGATGACGCTGATCGCCACCGGCACTTCCTGCACGTTTTCATCGCGGCGTCGCGATGCGGTGACGATGATCGTGCTGCCCGTATCACCGTTTCCATCGGCGGCAGCGGCATCCGGTGCGCTCCCGGCCGGAGTCGCCGCGGCGAGATCGGCCGAAGGGGCCTCGGCAGCATAGGCGGGCACGGTGAAAAGCAGAGCGGCGGCGAGCGCCAGGGGACTGGTGGCGGAAACGGTATTCCTGAAAGACGTGCGGAGCATTGAACGGTATTTCCCTGTTAGTGCCGCTTTCGTCAGGCGTGACGACGACCTGCGGGCGGCGAATTCATTCGGTGTGATCGCTGGGGGAGAAGCAGGGCCCGGGAAGCCGTCTCGCCAGGGCGTGCACCAGCATCGCCGGGCACGCCGCAAAGCCTGCCGGTCGATGCCCGGTGGGCACGACGGGTCCTTCGCAGCCGCGCGCTCAGCGCGTTGCGGAGGGGGTCTGGAGATCCGGTTTCAGGCCGACAGCTTCAGGCACACGCGCAACGGTTGTCCGGTGCGGCTCGACTGGCCCTTCGCGTATCGGTCTGCGGTATCAGGCGCTGGTCTGGAATTTCGGCATCGTATCACCTCATCGTTTCGTGAGGGGAACACGACGCTTGGCGTTGTCGCCCGAGCATCGCGCGCTTTAGCGGTTGGTATCGCGGAGCAAGCTGCTTCCCATCAAATGCCGCGGACCGAGGCCCCTTTAAATGCAGTCCGGCCCGGTCACCGGTCATCTGCGGGGTAAACTCAACCTATTAAGTTGAGAAAGAGAGGTCAAGCACAAGCTTTCCTTTGTCGGCCAATCGCGCAGCTTGCGCGGCCAAGCGTGAAAAGCGCGGAAAACACCATCTCAGTGCAGCGAATCTTCCAGATGGCGCAGCTTGTCCGGATTGCGGGTGACGTAGATGGCACGGATCAGTCCATCTTCCACCAAGAGTGCCGTGGTCTGGAGGATGCCGTCCGGTTCGCGAGTCACGAAGCCCGGCAGGCCATTGACGAAGCCGTAGCGGACCAGCGCGGACGGCGCGCGGCGCAGGCGTTCGAGTGCGAGATGCGCGCGGACCACTTCGTCCGCGCCTTCCAGCACGCGGGCAACGGCGGGCCGCTTGCCGCCGCCGTCGGAATGGAAGCGCACGTCCTCGGCCAGCAAGGCGCCCAGATTGGCGAGGCCCTCGCCGCGAGAGGCCTGGAAGAAGGCGTCGGCGATGGCCATGCCGTGCGCCCGGTCGACGGCAAAGCGCGGGCGCTCGCTGCGCACATTGGCCCGCGCGCGGCTGGCAAGCTGGCGGCAGGCGGCGGTATCGCGGCCGATGGCGGCGGCGATATCCTCGAAACTCTCGCCGAATACGTCGTGCAGCAGGAACGCCGCGCGTTCGAGCGGGGAAAGCCGTTCGAGCGCCAGCAGCAGCGGCAGCGTCACGTCCTCTACCGGCTCTTCCTCCACCACTGGTTCGGGAAGCCATGGCCCGGTATAAGTCTCGCGCCGCACGCGGGCGGATTTCAGGTGATCGAGGCACAGCCGGGTGACGACGCGGCGCAGGAAGGCGGCGGGAATGTTCACCGCCGCCCGGTCGGTTTCCGCCCAGCGGATATAGGCTTCCTGCAACACGTCCTCCGCGTCCGCCATGGAGCCGAGCATCCGGTACGCGACGCGCAGCAGGCCGGGCCTGTGCGCGTCGAAAGTGCCGGTGGCATCAAAGGGCGAGGCCGACGCGGAGAGAGTTTCGGTCACTTCCAGCCCAATTCCGGCGCGTAGAGATTGAAGCCCACCGCCAGCCGGTTCCAGCCGTTGATGACATTGATCATCATGGTCAGTTTCAACTGCTCCTCCTTGTCGAACGCGGCGTCCAGTGCCGCATAGACGGCATCGGGCGCGCGCTTGGTGGCCACTTCGGTCAGATGATCGGTCCAGGCAAGCGCCGCGCGCTCGCGATCGGTATAGCACGGGGCTTCATGCCAGGCGGCCAGCAAGTGGATGCGCTGCTCGGTTTCGCCCGCGGCCCGCGCTTCGGCGGTGTGCATGTTGAGGCAATTGGCGCAGCCGTTGATCTGCGAGGCGCGGATCTTGACCAGTTCGAGCAGCGGCTTTTCCAGCCCGCATTCGCCGACCTGCATGGAGAAGGCATACCAGGCTTTGAAGATCGCGGGCGAGACGGAGTAGACATCGGCACGGGGAGTCATGGCGTGATCCTTTCAGTGTGGATGCCGCCATGACGAGACAGCGCTGGCCGGTGTGACATGGCCCGCGAAGTTTTTTCGAAAAAAGACTCTCAGCGCCAGTTGCGGATAGGCGGCTCGTCCTGCGCCAGCCTGCGCGCGGTGCGCAGGGTCTGGATGATGAAGAAGACGATCAGCAGCAGCCCGATCGAGCCGACCAGCAGGTCGAACCATGTAAACAGGCCGAAGAACACCGGCTGCGATCCGGCAAGGATCATCGCCAGGGTCAGGCCGATCAGCAGGATGCGCAGCTCGGTCGGCCCGGCATAGGCGTAGGAAAGCTTCATTTCGCCCAGTACGCGCACGGCCAGGAAGGCGTGGATCGACAGCAGCAGGTAGCCCGCCAGCGCGATAAGCGCGACTTCCAGCAGGACATAGCCGCTCAGGCCGATGCCGACGACGACCAGCGTCGTCGCCAGACCGTCGCAGCTATGGTCGAGGAAATAGCCGTATCGCGGGCGCTCGATGTGCCGGAAACGGGCGAGGCTGCCGTCCATGGAATCGCCGAACCACTGCACGAAATAGCCGGAGATCGAGAGCCAGAGCCAGCCGTCGCCCAGATTGCTGGCCACGTAACCGCTGAAGACCATCAGCGCGCCGATCATGCCGATCCCGGTCAGCAGGTCTGGCATGACCCAGTCCGGCATGCGCGCGCAGAGCCAGTTGAGCACTTTGCGTTCGGAGCGGGCCAGCAGGTTCTGCTGGATGCGCTGGATGGCTTTGGTTTCGATTTTCTCGTCTCGACTTGCCATTGCATTCCCCGTTCCAGATCGCCGCCAGTGTCGGTGCGGACGAGGCGCCTCGCCAAAAAACGAGCCGGCGCTTGTCGGATTTCCCCTCTCGGAGTTCCCGTCCTGCCTGCATCTGTGGGCGCTTCTGCCCCTTGCGGCAATCGGCAATCGTTGAAGCGCCCGCTTTCACCCCGTTCGGGCCCCGCTCAGGGCCGGACGGGATCGCGGGCCAATATGATAAGTGAGCCGTTCTCGCGGGGGTACTGGTCTACCTCTGCGTAGCCGAGACGCGCCGCCAGTCGCAGCGAAGCGTGGTTGGCGGAGGCGATGCTGCAGGCCGTGCGCAGGCCGATGTGCTTGTCGAACCACGCTTGCGCGGCAAGGCCCGCCTCTGTGGCATATCCCCGGCCGTGAAAGCCCGATGCCAGCGTCCACGACATTTCGATCTCTGCTGCCGCGCGCGTGCCGAGATCGCGTTCGAAGTGGGCATGGCCGATCTTGCCGACATAGCGGCCCGAGGCCTGCTCGATGATCGAGAACAGCCCGAACCTCTTGATGCTCCAGTGGCCGGCGTCGCGCAGGAAACGGGTCCATGCCTCCGCCCGCGCGAGCGGCTGGCCGCCGATATGCGCGGTCACGTCCGGATCGCCGAACATCGCGGCGGATTCCTCGAAGTCGGCGGGAAGGGGCGGACGCAGCAGCAGTCGTTCGGTTTCGATCATTGCGTGACGGTAGAGGCGCGATGGGCCGGGCGAAAGGCCCCGCTCATGTCAGTGCCGCGATGACTTCCAGCAGAGCGTCCGCCGCCTTGCTGCGATAGCGCTCCTTGTGGCGCAGGCCGTGGAAGGTTCGCGGTCCGAATTCCACCGGCGCGGCGTGAAGCGTCCCCGCTGCAATGGCGGGCGCGACGACGAGAGAGGATAGCGCGGCAACGCCTGCGCCGGCTTCCACAGCCGTGCGTACGCTCTCGTTCGAGGGCAGGACCAGGGCGACATCGAGCGCGGTGGGATCGACGCCAAGGCGCCGCAAGTGGCTGTCTAGGCTCGACCGCGTGCCCGAACCGGCCTCGCGCCGGATCCAGCGGGCGTTTCGCAGCCAGGCGGCGTCGATCTTCTCTCTTCCGAACGGCACGGACCGGACGAGCACCAGCCGGTCCGCGCCGACCGGCCAGCGGGCCAGGACGGGATCGTCTATCCGGCCCTCGACGATGCCGAGGTCGGCCTCGCCATCGCGGACGCGCGCGGCGGCCTGATCGGTATTGGCAATGGCAAGCTCGACCCGCAGCGCCGGGTGGCGCGCGTGGAATTCGGCCAGGATCGGCGGAAGCCAGTAGGCGGCGATCGTCTGGCTGGCGACAAGGCGCAGCCGGCCGCGGCGAAGCTGGCTCAGTTCCTCCAGCACCACTTCGGCAGCGGCGGCGCGTGCCAGCACGCCGCGCGCTTCGGTCAGGAATTCGCGGCCGGTTTCGGTCAGGACGATGCCCCGTCCGACACGGTCGAACAGCTTGACCGCATGGCGCTCTTCCAGCCCGGCGATGGCCGCCGAGGCCGCCGACTGGGTGACGTTCAGCGCCCGCGCGGCGGCGGTCATATGCTCACGTTCGGCGACGGCTACGAAGATGCGAAGCTGTTCCAGAGTCATGGCGCCAGCCTGCCACAATCGATCTGATAATACGATTGAAATAACAATATCGATGCGTTGGAAGGATTGGTTTTGGAGGCGTAAATGGACCTGCGAAAGGATTTTTCGCTATGGTCTCAAGCGTTTCCCCGCACTTCGGCTTTCCATGGTTTCCCCGGGAAAACCTTGGGGCGCGCTTGCGCCGGGTCTCTCCGGGGATCGTGCTGAGCGCGGCAGTTGCGGCGGGGGCCTATGGGCTTGAGGCGGCCGAGCGGATCCTGACCGGCAGGGCGTGGCTGGAGGCTCTGGTCCTGGCGATCATCATGGGCACGGCGCTGCGCAGCCTGTGGACGCCGGGCAAACGCTGGGACGATGGAATATCCTTTAGTTCCAAATATATGCTTGAAATTGCGGTGGTCTTTCTGGGCGCTTCGGTGAGCGGAGCAACGCTTCTTGCGGCAGGCCCCGCGCTGCTGCTCGGAATTGGCGGAGTGGTGGCTTGCGCCTTGCTGCTTGGTTTCGCGATTGGGCGCATGCTCGGATTGCCGACGCGCATGGCCTTGCTCGTGGCCTGCGGCAACGCGATCTGCGGCAATTCGGCGATTGCCGCCGTCGCCCCGGTGATCGGCGCCGACAGCGACGATGTGGCCGCCTCTATTGCGTTCACGGCCGTACTGGGCGTGGCGGTGGTGCTGGGGCTTCCGCTGCTGGGGCTGGCGCTGGGGATGAGCGGGCAGGCTTTCGGCGCCTTTGCCGGGCTGACGGTCTATGCGGTGCCGCAAGTGATCGCCGCCGCCGCGCCGCTCGGCCCGGTGGCGGTGCAGACGGGCACGCTCGTCAAGCTGGTGCGCGTGCTCATGCTGGGGCCGGTCTGCCTTGTCCTCTCGCTGATCGCGCCGCGCCTGACGCGGCAATCTGCGTGCGCCCGCCCCGGCATCGGCCATCTGGTGCCATGGTTCATCCTTGGCTTCATCGCGCTTGTCCTGTGCCGCTCGCTGGGGCTCGTTCCCGAGGCGGCGTTGCCCGCGCTCAACCGGGCGGCGACGCTGCTTACCGTGGTGTCGATGGCGGCGCTGGGGCTCGGCGTCGACGTGCGGACAGTCGCCGGAGCGGGCGCGCGCGTTACGGCGGCTGTCGTGCTTTCGCTGGCCGGGCTGGGCGCGGTCAGTCTGTGCCTGCTGCGCGCCCTGCATCTTGCGTGAGCTGCGCGGGAATCTCGATTTCGACGCGCAGGCCGCCAGCGGGCAAGTTTGCAGCACCAATCCGGCCATGGCAGGCCGCCACCGCGCGCGAGGCGATGGCCAGCCCGAGCCCGAGACTGCGGTAATCGGGCCGGGGCATATCCGGCCGGGTGCAGACGAAAGGCTCGAAAATGCTGTCCACCATGTCGGCGGGAACGCCAGGCCCTTCGTCGCTGACGGTCACGCGGTAGCGATGGGGGCGCAGGAGCAGTTCGGCCCGCACCTCGATCCGCGAATCCGGCGGCGAGAAGCGCAGGGCATTGCGCATCACATTGTCGATCGCGCGGCGCAGCAATTCGCCGTTTCCGCGCACCGGCGGTGCCTGGTCCTCGTCGATGCCGACGGCCGCGAAATCGATCCGCACATGCTGAGGCTGGGCCTCGTAACGGGTATCGGCGACCACCTCCGCGACCACGCCGACAAGGTCGAAGTATTCATCGCTGCCCGCCGGTTCGTTCTCGGCCCGGGCAAGCAGGAGCAGTTCGCTGACGAGCCCATCGAGCCGGTCGACCTCGTGTTCCATGCGGTCCATCGAACTGTCGAAGCGGCCGGGTGACTGGCGGGCCAGAGCAATCGCCAGATGCAGCCGCGCGAGCGGGGAACGCAATTCGTGCGAGACATCGTGGAGCAGGCGGTCACGGCTCTCGACAAGTTGCTCCAGCCGCCGCGCCATCGCGTCGAAATCGTGCCCAAGGTCGGCCACTTCGTCGCGCCGGGAGCCGATTGCGGGGGAAACACGGGCTTTCAACTCGCCGCGCGCCAATCGCGCGAAACCGTCGCGCAAGTGATTGATCGGCCGCATCAGGTACCAGGCGAGCAGCGCGCTGAACGCCAGCCCGGCGACGACCCCCATGATCGCCAGTTCGGGCGGGATATCGAGCCGCCACTTCCGCATGTCGCGGTGGTACCGGAAGCGCAACTGGTACTCGGTGCCGGCGGGATCGCGGACCTTGCGCTCCATGACCGCGTTTTCGACATCGCCCGTGCCCGGCAGCGCCACGACTTGCCCGGGCGCGACGAGTTCAAGCCGCTTGCGCTGGTCTTCCGGCAAATTGTCGAGCATCGCGACGTAACGTGCCGCGCCGCCCGCCTGGATCGCCTGCGCGCCCGCTTCGAGCACGGCGGGCCCGACCTGATGGGTCATCAACGGGGCCGGCGGCTCGCGGTCGGTGCGCAACTGGAACAGCAGCCAGACGGCCTGCGTCATCACCACGAATGTGAACAGGAACGACAGCAGGATCTTCCAGAACAGCCGGCGCCCGCTTCTGGCCTGTAATGACGGTGTCATTGGGTGCGGATCCTGTAGCCGACGCCGCGCACCGTCTCGATTCCGGCCTCGCCTTGCGAGGCGCCTTCGAGCTTGATGCGCAAGTTACTGACGTGGACGTCGACGCTGCGATCATAGCTTTGCCGCGCCCGGCCGAGACCGCGCAGCGACAGATCGTCCTTGGTGGTGACGGCGTTTCCGGCGCGGACGAGTACCAGCAGGATGTTGAATTCGGACGGGGTCAGTTCGACGGGTGCACCGCGCCATGCGGCCTTGCGGGCGGCGATCTGGACGTCGAGCCCGCCGATCGAGAGCGTCTGTGCGGCTTGCGGCGGGCGCCCGTCGCGCGGCTGGTGACGCCGTATATTGGCGCGCAGTCGCGCCACCAGTTCGCGGGGGTAGCAGGGCTTGGCGATATAGTCGTCCGCACCCAGTTCAAGGCCGATCACCTTGTCCACCTCGTCCCCGCGCGCGGAGAGCATGATGACCGGCACGTCGTTGGCGGCCCGCAACTGGCGCAGCAGTTCGATGCCGCCCAATCGGGGGAGCATGATATCCAGGATCACGGCGTCGTGTTCGCCGGACAGCGCGCGCCGGATGCCCTGATGGCCATCGGTGGCGACTTCGACCCTGAACCCCTCGCTCTCCAGATATTCGCCCAGCATGGCGCCCAGTTCGAGATCGTCGTCGATCAGCAAAATGCGTTTGGAATCCACGTCCACACGCTCCTGATGGCGCAGGCTGCCGTGATTGTCAGCCGTTTGCAGTGATCCTTGCGAAAACTTTACGTTTCCCTTGCGAACTCTTTACCCACAAATCCGCCGCTGCGCGCCATATCGAATTACTCGGACAAATACGAAGTCCAGTTAATCGAAATGGGGCATGGTACGGGCCAGCCCCCTGAGGGAGGGTTGATCCATGGCATTCAGGCCACTTGCATTCTGCACGGCTTCCGTACTCGCGCTCGGCATTGCCGGTGCTGCTCAGGCACAGGACGCGCAGAGCGCCACACCGCAAGATAGCGGCACTGTTGCGGCAGATTCGAGCGCCGATTCCGCAGCCAATGCCAACGATATCGTTGTCACCGGTGTGCGCGCCTCGATCGTCGGCGCACTCAACGTGCGCAAGAACTCGGTGCAGATCGTTGACTCGGTGGTGGCCGAGGACGTCGGTAAATTGCCGGACAATAACGTGGTCGAGGCGCTTCAGCGCGTCACCGGCATCCAGATCACCGACCGCGCCGGCGGCGAAGCCGGCACCGTTACCATCCGCGGCCTTCCCGACGCGGCAACGACGATGAATGGTCGCAATATCTTTACCTCGACCGGCCAGTCGTTCTCGCTTCAGGACATCTCGGCCAACCTCGTCAAGCAGGTCGACGTCTACAAGACCCGCTCGGCCGACCAGCTCGAAACCGGCCTTGCCGGGCAGATCGACGTCAAGACCCGCCGGCCGTTCGATTTCGACGGCTTCGCGGTCTCCGGCCTTGTGCGCGGGACCTACAACGAGGTGTCGGACAGCTTCAATCCGAACATGGCGCTGCTGATTTCCGACCGCTGGCACACCGGGATCGGCGACATCGGCATCCTCGTCAACGGCAGCTACAGCAAGACCAAGTACCGTAACGAGAGCGTGACTGCGGGCGCATTGGTGCCGTTCGCGACCGAGAACCCGCCAGAGGGCTCCGGGCTTGCGCCGCTTGAGCGCATGTTCTCGGGATGGACGCCGGGCCTTAGCGCGGGCCTGCCCACCACGCCCGGCTCGACGATCAACTACAACGGCGTCGATGTACCCTATTACCTCTCGCGCGACGCGGTCTTCTCGACCGACCAGTACGGCGAACGCAAACGCCCCTCGTTCAACGTCGCGCTGCAATGGGCCCCGAACAGCAGCTCGGTCTACACCGCCGAGATGTTCTACACCGGCTATCGCAGCAGCCTCTACAGCGACATGATGTTCAGCTACGTTGACTGGTGGGGCAATCCCGGTGCGTTCCAGACCTATGACGGCACCAACATCATCAAGTCGCGCACCGTGGACGATGTCTACGGCTTCAACAGCGGCGATTACACGAAGTCCAGCACCGACAGCTACGTCTACGCCCTGAACGGCCAGTGGGACGTAGGCGACGGCCGGGGCAAGATCACCGCCGATCTCGCCTATCAGGACAGCACCTACAACATCTCGTTCATCGCCATGCGCACTGACCGCACGGCGGACCAGATCACCGCCGACTTCAACGCGGGCGGCGGCATCCCGTCGTACCACTTCAGCGACGATACGCTGCTGACTCAGCCCTCGACCTGGAACGTCGCGCAGCTTTACGACAACGCCGAACGGGACAAGGGCAGTGCGATCACGGGCACGCTGGATGCCTACTACGGCTGGGACGAAGGCTTCCTGCGCCGCATCAAGGCGGGCCTGCGTTATGACGACCGCAAGGCGTCGAGCTATTCGCGCACCGCGGATGCCGACAGCCTCGGCGTGAACATGACCACGCTGCCCGAGGCGGCGTACTTCACCAATTCCGGCTTCATGAGCGGCGAGGCTGATGTGCCGCGCAGCTGGGTGGCGGCCGACGGCCGCTGGGTCTCCCAGAATGCCGATTACGTGCGCAGCCTCTACGGCTTGCCCACGTCGGACTCGCTGAGCCTCAACAAGACTTTCGACATCGATGAGATCACCATGACCGCCTATGTCATGGCCGATGGGCAGGCGACGATCTTCGGGCGCCCGCTCGATATCGAAGGCGGCGTGCGCTACGTCAATGTCGCGACCGATTACGACTTCTTCGACCGCTACAACGACTATGCGCTGAGCCGCGCGAATTCGGGCTCGGCGAAGTTCCTGCCCAGTTTCACCGCGCGCTATGCCATTACCGACAAACTGCGCGCGCGCTTCAACTACGGCGAGACGCTGCGCCGTCCGAACTTCACGGACGTCAATCCGACTTATTCGCTCACCGGAGATCTCACCAACGTCGGCTACGGCAGCGGCTCGGCGGGCAACCCGAACCTCAAGCCCACCCATTCGAAGAACTTCGACGTGGCGCTGGAATGGTACTTCGACCGCGACAGCGCGATCACTGTCACTGCCTTCCGCCGCGAGATCGACGGGCTGGTGGTCAGCCTGCCGGCGATGACCTACATTCCGAACAACGGCATCGTGGCCGGTGCGACGGACAATTTCGTCATCACCAAGCCGGTGAACGCATCGGACGGCGTGCTGAAGGGCGTGGAAGTCGGCCTCACTTACTTCCCACACTATCTGCCCGGCCTGCTCAACGGCCTCGGCTTCCAGGGCAGCCTGACAGTGCTCGATTCCAGCCAGACCATCCCGGTCACGGACTCGACGGGCACCGTCACCGGCTATACCAAGTCGGCCTTCTTCGACGTCTCGAAGCTGTCCTACAACGCGACGCTGGCTTACGATCGCGGACCGTTCAACGCGCGCCTCTCCTACGTCTGGCGCAAGGGCTTCCTGCATAACAACGAGGCCAGTCTGTTCGCGAACCCGATCGGTATCTGGTACAAGTCCGAGGACAGCCTCGACATGCAGCTGACCTGGAATGTCACGCAGGATATCGGCCTGACTTTCGACGCCACCAATCTCACCAAGTCGAAACAGCAGAGCTACTACAAGTTCGGTGATGCCGGCGGGGCGACTACCGACAACCTCGGCACCACGCTGCTGGCGCGGACTTTCGCCATCGGCGCACGCTTCACGTTCAAATGATCCTTGCCGCGCGGCCTGCGACGGACCTTTGGGGCGCATGCTCCCCAAGGTTCCGCGCGGGCCGCCGGTGGCGATCGTTTCGGAGTGCCTTCCGGCGGGGGGAGAGGGCGCGCCGCACATATCGAAAACGCGGGGGCGGCACTTATCTGATGGACCCGATCCCATGGCCAGACCCCAGCTTGCGATAACACCGCCCGCCGCAAACGATGCCTGCGGTGCTTCTGGCCGCCTGCACGACAGCGTGGCCTCGCGCCTGGCCGCGCGCATTCTTACCGGCGAATATCCGGTGGGCCATGTCTTCGTGGCCGAAGTGCAGCATGCCGATGCGCTCGGCGTCTCGCGCTCGGTCTTGCGGGAGGCGTTTCGCATGCTGACCGCCAAGGGGCTGGTCAGCAGCCGTCCCAAGTCAGGGACGCGGGTCAATGCCCGCAGGCACTGGAACCTGCTCGATCACGAGGTGCTGGCCTGGCAGGTGGCATGCGGGGCGGACGAGGCGTTCCTGCGCAATCTCTTCGAACTGCGCATGGTGGTAGAGCCGGAGGCCGCCGCACTGGCCGCGCTCCGCCGCGACGACAGGCAGCTTGCCGACATGGCCAACGCGCTTGAGGCGATGGAGCATCACGGTCTTGCCAGCAAGCCGGGCCGCGCCGCCGATCTGCGTTTTCACGAGCTGGTTCTGGAAGCCACGCACAACGAGATGTTGCTGGCACTGGCCGATTCGATCCTCACCGCGATCGCCTCGACGACAGCGATCAAGCAGGAGAGCAATGCCGCGCCTGAGAACCCGCCACGCTGCCCGATGCTCGAGCACCGCGAACTTCACCGCCATATCGCCGACGCCAACCCGGCCCGGGCGCGGCGGGCGATGGCGCGGTTGATCGACCTTGCGCTGGCCGACACGCAGCTCGCCTTGCGTCGGTTCTAACTCGCGGGGTGACCGAACGGCCAAACGGTCACACAGCCAAAAACGAACCCACAGTCCCGTCATGCCCGCGAAGGCGGGGATCCTGCTTCTGTTGTGCGAGGCGAGAGGTCGCCAAGAAGCGGGCGCCCCGCCTTCGCGGGGGCGACGGGGGTTGTGACCGACGGCTCATCACCTCGGTGGAGCGTGGTGTGGAGACCAAAGACCGGGCCATTCGGCGGCTCTAGCGGACCTGAAAAACTTCCGTTCCAGACAAGTCCGACGTCTTAACGGTGCAAGTATTACTTCGCCCCGGCGATGGGCGAAATGCATCGGATCGCTACCAGTGCCCCGCAATCCATGGTATCCTCGCGAAAACCACCAAAGAGTGGACTTGAGAGGAGAGCCGGAATGGAAGGCTTGGAATCGGTTTTTTGCGTTTGCGAATTCCGCACGTTGTGCGCTGCGGTGGCCTGTTCGGGCACCTTTGCACTCGTGACGATATTATTGCTGCGTTGATCCTTCGGTAGACGCCGTTGGCCCCCCCAACGCGCGTGGGGCACCCATGTCGACCAGCCGGTCGTTCAGGGTTTCCAGGATCCTCAAGAAGCTGGCCTGATCCGCATCGGTCAGGACTTCGAAGAACTGTGCCGTGAAGGCATCCTTGTGCGGTTCCACTTCCCGGATCAACGCACGCCCCGCCTCCGTCAGACTGATCCGCTTGGCTCTCCGATCGTCCGGATCGGGGTTGCGGACCGCCAAACCCTCCCGTTCCAGCCCGTCCACGGCTTCGGTGACGGTCCTCGGCGCCTGTCCCAGTGCGTCGCAAATGTCGGTGGAGCGCACCGACCCACCCCGCTCAATCAGCAGAAGCAGCTTGATCTGCGCCAGCGATGCACCCTGCGCGCGCATTCGTTCGTTGAACAGCCGGTACATGCGCAAATGCAAGTCGCGCAGCTGCTCCATCATCTGCTGATGAATACTCACGGCAAGAAATATTGTGGGACCATATAAAATGCCATTGCCATAGGCCTCCCGGCAGGGCAAGGGGCCAGCCCATCACTGCTGCGATGCAGCAAACGATCGAGCAACCAGGACGTGAGAAGCGATTGATGGCAAGCGACGGAATCGATTCGGACGGACAATCGCACGGCACCCCGGAACACGCGCCGGCACCAAGCCCCTCGGCGCTCAAGCGGCCCACCGTGCGCCGTGCGCTGATGGCCGGCGTGCTCGTGGTGGTCGTCGCTGTGGGCGCCTGGCTGCTCTACTACGCGACGCGCGGCAAGTATCTGGAAGACACCAACGACGCTTTCATCCAGGCCGACGCGGTCACCGTTTCGCCGCGCATTTCGGGCTATGTCGATGCCGTGCTGGTGGGTGACAACCAGGACGTGAAGGCAGGCCAGCCGCTCGTACGCATCGATCCGCGCGACTATGATGCGCAGGCGCGCCAGTATCAGGCGCAGATCGACGTTGCGAAGGCCAATGCCGACAACGTCCGCGCCACCATCGGCGAACAGCAGTCGGCGATCACGCAGGCGCAGGCCCAGCTTGCCTCGGCCGAGGCGGATGCCAGCTATGCCGAGCGCGAGGCCGCCCGCTACGCGCCGCTCGCCGCCAGTGGCGCCGAGACCAAGGAACACCTCGCCACGCTGCGCAATCAGGCCGCAAAGGCCCGCGCTGCTGCCGATGCGCAGCGCGCCGCGCTGGTTTCGGCGCAGCGCCGGATCGCCTCACTCAATGCACAGGTCCAGCAGGCCGAGGCGCAGGGCGAAGCCGCCCATGCGCAGCTTGCTTCCGCGCATGTCAATGTCGGCTCGACTGTGCTGCGCGCCAGTGTCGATGGCCGCATCGGTGACCGCACCGTGCGCGCCGGCCAGTTCGTGCAGGCAGGCACGCGCCTGATGTCGGTCGTTCCGCTTTCCAAGCTTTATGTGACGGCCAACTTCAAGGAAACGCAGATCGGCCTGATGCGTCCCGGCCAGCCCGCGACGATCGAGATCGACGCCCTCGACGGCACCAAGATCCGCGGCCATGTCGAGAGCATCTCGCCGGGCACGGGATCGCAGTTCTCGCTGCTGCCGCCGCAGAACGCGACCGGCAACTTCACCAAGATCGTCCAGCGCGTGCCGGTGCGCATCGCCATCGATGCCGGTGACGAGGCGCGCCGCGTGCTGGTGCCCGGCCTTTCCGTGACCGTGACGGTCGACACGATCGCCGCCAAGGGTTCGCAGCAGGCCATCGCCAAGCAGGAGAAGGCCCGCCGGAACGACGGCCGGTGAGCGCAACCTCCACAACAGACGCCTCTGCCCTGCCGCCGCAGCTGGCGGCGGAGAAACCGGCCGACGCGGCGGCGTGGCTGGCCGTGGCGGCCGGTACGCTGGGCGCGCTCATGGCCACGCTCGACGTTTCGATCGTTAACAGCTCACTGCCCACGATCCAGGGTGAAATCGGCGCCAGCGGCACCGAGGGTACGTGGATCGCGACCGCCTATCTGGTGGCCGAGATCATCGTGATTCCGCTGTCCGGCTGGCTCGAACGCCTGCTGGGCCTCAGGACCCTGCTGCTGATCGCGGCGACACTGTTCACGATGTTCTCGGTCGCCTGCGGGCTTTCGACGACGCTGCCGATGATGATCGCGGGCCGCGTGGGTCAGGGGCTGACCGGCGGCGCATTGATCCCGACGGCCATGACCATCGTCGCGACCCGACTGCCGCGCGCGCAGCAGCCGATCGGCAATGCCCTGTTCGGCGCGACCGCGTTGCTGGGGCCGGTCGTCGGCCCGGTGCTGGGCGGCTGGCTGACCGAGAATGTCAGCTGGCACTACGCATTCTTCATCAATCTGCCGGTTGGCGTTGCGCTGGTGACGCTGCTGCTGGTGGCCATTCCGCATCAGGCGGCCAAGCTGCATCTGATTCGCGAGGCGGACTGGCTGGGCATTCTCGGCCTCGCGCTGGGGCTTGGCGGGCTGACCGTGGTGCTGGAGGAAGGCGAGCGCGAGCAGTGGTTCTCCTCCTCGCTGATCATCACGCTCACGGCGATTTCGGCTTTCGGGCTGGTGCTGTTGGGGCTGGGTCAATTCCTTGCCCGTAAGCCCGTTATCAAGCTGCGGCTTCTGCTTGACCGGCAATTCGGCAGCGTCGTCGCCATGGTGACGGTGGTGGGCATGGTGATCTACGGCACGTCCTATGTGATCCCGCAGTTTCTCTCCCAGATCGCCGGGTACAACTCGCTGCAATCGGGCCAGATCGTGATGCTTTCGGGTATTCCGGTCATGCTGATGATGCCGATCACGCCGTGGCTGATCCGCAATGTCGACATCCGCCTGTCGGTCTGTTTCGGGCTCTCCGTCCTTGCGCTCAGTGCCTGGCTGGAAACCGACATCACGCCGCTGTCGGACGGCAGGGACTTCGTCGATTCCCAGCTTCTGCGCGGCATGGGCACGGTGTTCTGCATGATGTTCCTGAATCAGGCGGCGATCCGCTCGGTGCCGAAGGAGGAGGCGGGCGATGCCTCGGGCCTCTACAATGCGGCGCGTAACCTCGGCGGCTCGTTCGCACTGGCGGGGGTCGCGATCATTCAGGACCAGCGCCTCTGGCTTCACGCCCGCCGGCTGGAAGAGAGCCTGAACGCGAACTCGATCGCGGTGCAGGACTATGTCGCGGGGCAGGGCACGGCGGCGCTGCGCTCGCTTGAAGCGACCATCCAGGTTCAGGCCCTTGCGATGACTTATGCGGACATGTTCCAGATCATGTCGGTGGGTATCATGTTCGTGATCCCGCTGGTGATGTTCCTGCGCCCGCTTCCGAAGAATGCGCCGCTGGCGACCGGACATTGAGGAAAACCATGCGTTCCTATCTTCTGCTGCCTCTCCTGACCGGAATTCTTGCTGGCTGCACTGTCGGCCCGAACTATGCGGGGCCTCCCAAGGCGGTGTCCGGCGCCGGCAATGGCTTCGTCCGCGCCGATGCGCAGTTCGTGACTTCCGCGCCGCCCGTCGCGCAATGGTGGAAGACGCTGGACGATCCCGCGCTCGACGATCTCATCACGCATGCCCTCGCGAACAACACCGATGTCGCCGTGGCCGAGGCGCGCCTGCGCCAGTCGCGTGCGGCGCTGGGTGAGGAACGCGCCAACTTCGCGCCCAAGGTCAGCGGTTCGGCGCTCTATGCCCATGCCCATGTCCCCGGTGTTGCTTTCGGCGCGACCGACAGCTCATCGGACGGTTCGGGCAGCGGCAGCAGCGGTTCCAGCGGCTCCGATCTCAACCTCTACAACCTCGGCTTTAACGCCAGCTGGGAAGTGGACCTGTTCGGCGGCCAGCGCCGCGCCGTCGAGGCCGCGCGCGCCACGGCCGAAGGCGCCGAGGCCAGCCTTGCCGACGTGCAGGTCAGCCTCTCGGCCGAAGTGGCCAACACCTACCTCAACTTGCGCGACCGCCAGCAGCGCATCGCGCTGGGCCAGCAGGCGATCACCTTGCAGGAAGAGGTCCTTGGCCTGACCCGCCAGCGCCTTGAGCGCGGCACGGCAACGGCGATGGAAGTGACGCAGATCGAGGGGCAGCTTGCCGGCACCCGCGCCCAGCTTTCACCCCTGATCGCGGACCGTGACGCCTATCTCAATTCGCTGGCCGTGCTGACCGGGCAGGAACCGGGTGCGGTCGATGCCGGTCTTGTGCAGGCGCGCGACATTCCGCTGCCGCCCGCCTCGGTCCCCGTGGGCGATCCGGCCCAGCTTATCGCCCGCCGTCCGGACATCCGCTCCGCCGAACGCACCCTCGCGGCCGATACCGCCAAGATCGGACAGTCCGAGGCGGCCCGCTTCCCCAGCCTCTCGTTCATGGGCCTGATCGGCATCGGCGGAAGCAAGATCAGCGATCTCGGCAAGCTGGACGATTTTACCGCGCTGGCCGCACCGCAGCTGAGCTGGAACTTCCTCGATTTCGGGCGGAACAAGGCCAAGGTCCATCAGGCCGAAGCCGTGCGGGACGAGGCGGAGGCGCGCTATCGCGGCACTGTGCTCACGGCCCTGCGCGATGCAGAGGACTCGCTGGCCCGCTTCCGGGAAGGCCGCGTCCAGCTGGCCGAACTCGCCCGCGTGCGGGACAAGGCGGCAATGGCCGAGCAACTGACGGCGCAGCGCTTCGCGGCGGGCACGGCAACGCGCATTGCGCTGCTCAATGCCCGGGGCGATCTCAACACTGCCGACCAGAACCTCGTCACCGCGCGCGCTTCGCTGACTTCGGACTATGTGCTGATCCAGAAGTCGCTGGGCCTCGCGTGGCAGTAATACGGCCCCTTCCTCAGCCCATGCTGGGGAGGGGCTCCGTACGGTTCCGGCCGAACCCGGCCATGAAGACGAAAGCGGCAAGAACACCGAAGGCTCCGGCGATCAGGAAGGCCGGCGTGTAGGTACCGGTGGTCTCGCGGATCACCCCGGCGCCGAAGGCCGCTATCGAGGCGCCGATCTGGTGCGCCACGAAAACCCAGCCGAACACGATCGGCCCGTCACGCTCGCCGAAAGTGCTGTTGGCCAGCTTCACCGTGGGCGGCACCGTGGCGATCCAGTCGAGGCCATAGAACACTGCGAAAACGGTCAGGCTGAACGGCCCGAAGTCGATGAACGGCAAGGCCACCAGCGATAGGCCGCGAAACCCGTAATAGACCGCCAGCAGACGGCGCGGATCGTAGCGGTCGCTCAGCCAGCCCGACGCGGTGGTGCCGAACAGGTCGAAGAAGCCCATCATCGAGAGCACGCCTGCGGCGGCGACCGGCGCGATGCCGTGATCGCCGCAAAAGGCGATCATGTGCGTGCCGACAAGGCCGTTGGTGGTGAGGCCGCAGACGAGGAAGCTGCCCGCCAGCAGCCAGAACATCGGCTGGCGCGATGCACGCACGAGGGCTTCGATGGCGAGCCACGGCGTTGCCGCCTGCTTCATCGGCGGGGGAGGGGGGGTATCCTCGTGCTCGCCATAACGGCGCACGCCGCGATGCTGCGGGCGCTCGGGCACCAGCAGCGCCACCACCGGGATCAGCGCCGCGGATGCGAGGCTCACCGCAAGCGCCACCGGACGCCATGCCCCGCCCTGCGACAGCCAGGCAAGGAACGGCAGGAAGATCAGCGATCCGGTCGCCGTGCTGGCACTCAGCAGGCCCATTACCAGCCCCTGCCGGGTCGCGAACCAGCGGTTGACCACTGCCGCGCCCAGCACCGAGGCGACCGCGCCCGAACCGATGCCGGAGACCACGCCCCAGCTCAGCACATATTGCCAGGGCGCGCTCATCCACCGGCTGGCGAATGTGGCCACGGCCATGAGCGCCAGCCCGCCGAGCATGGTGCGCTTGATCCCCACGCTCATCATCAGCGCGGCGGCGAAGGGGCCGACAAGGCCGTAGAGCAGGATGCCGATGGCCGCGCCTGCGGAAATGGTCGCGCGGTCCCAGCCGAAGTGCAGTTCCAGCGGGACCATCATGACGCCCGGTGCCGAGCGCAGCCCGGCCGAAACCAGCAGGGCAAGGAACGTCACGGCCACCACGACCCAGGCGGGATGGAAACGGTTGGAAGTGGACGGCATCTGGCGCGAAATCCCCTGATCGATACGGGCACCGTTTCTAGTCGCCTCCGCCCGCTGTTCCGAATGAGAAAATTTGGCAGGGGATGTGAGCAAATCCCGGAGTGCTTGGCCGGATTGAGTTCGCGCGGGCGCCCATGTAACAACGCCCGCATGTACCGGCCGCCCTCGCTCAACACTCTGCGCGCGCTTGAGGCGGCCGCACGTCTTCGCAGTTTCAGCCGTGCTGCGGAGGAACTGGGCGTCACCCATGGCGCGATCAGCCACCGTGTGCGCGAGGTGGAGCAGCGGCTCGGCGCGGCGATGTTCGAGCGGCAGGGCAATTCGATGGAGCCCAGCATGGCCCTGCGGCAGATCCTGCCGACGGTGCGCCAGTCGCTGGAACTGATCTCCAGCATTTTCCCCGCGCCGCCGGAAGCCGCCCGGCAAGTGCTCAGGATCGCAGTGCTGCCCTCATTCGCGGCGCAGTGGCTGGTGCCGCGTCTGGCGGAGTTTCATGAGGCGCATCCCGGCATCTTCATCGCGCTCGATGCCCGGATCGATGTCAGCCGGGTCGGCGCAGACGGGGTGGACGCGGCCGTGCGCTATGGCAGCGGAAACTGGCCGGGTCTGGCGACCGAGCGCTTGCTGACCGACATGCTCTTTCCCGCCTGCTCGCCCGAATATCGGGCGCGGATGAAGATCGGGACGTTGGATGACTTCGCGCGCTGCCGGTTCCTGCGCAACAGTTGGCAGACTTGGACGCCGTGGTTCCAGCGGGCCGGGCTGTCCTTGCCCGAGCCTGCGGATTCCCAGCCTTACGACGATGCCGCGCTCATGCTGGAGGCGACGATCGCCGGTCACGGCATCGCTCTTGCGCGCCGGGTGATCGCGCATGACGCGCTTCAGGCCGGGCGGCTGGTGCGTCTCTCAGAGATCGAGATACAGTTCGAAGGGGCCTATCACTTCGTCTGGGACCCGCACACGCCCAAGCCGCGCCTCGATGCCGTGGCCGCGTTCGGTGCGTGGCTCTCGGCGCGGCTCAAGGCCGAGTTTCCCTGAGCCGCTAAAGCTGTCAGCCTACTCTCCGTCGCCCCCGCGGAGGCGGGGCCCCGCTGCCTTTTCGCTACGCTCGCCACGAAAAGCGGGGTCCCCGCCGGCGCGGGGACGACGGGGTTTTCTGCCGAAAGGCCGAACTTCAGCGCGGCGTCAGCGTTACCACGGTCGGAGTGCCGCCCAGCGTAATGGCGTAGCCGTCGCGGTCCGCCGTGCCGGTGTCGGTGCCGTAAGTGCGGCCGTCAGCCGTGGTGGTCTGGAACAGCAGGCGCGCGGCGGGATCCGTGGCACTGGCGGGATCGAGCGTCAGTGCAACTTTGCCGGTCTTGCTGTCATAGTCGGCGCTCTGGATGCGGCCGGCTTCCAGCGTGATCCACAGGCCGGCGGGCGCCACAAACAGGCGGCGGCGGGCGCCGTCCTTCGGAGCGAGGTGGACGGTGCTGCCCTTGGTGGTCAGGTCGCCGCCGAAGCCGATCCAGCCGAACTGCGGGTCATTGACCATGTAGCTCGCCGCCGTGATCGCATGGCCGTAGAAGCCCATGCCGTAGTCGCCGGTGATCGCATCCCACTTCATCATGTCCGGCCAGGAGTGGAACGCGGCCGAGCCGAAGCCCTTCTGATCGATATTGGTGATGCCGCCCATCATGCCGCCGTAAGCGACGCGCAGCAGGTGCAGGTCGGCGGGGTACTGGCGATAGGCGTCGAACAGCGGCACTGCGTTGAGCGCCGACCCGTAGTGATGGATTTGCCGCTCGATGCGCGAAACTTTGCCGCCATAGAGGAAGTCCCAATAACGGCGCGCATTGCCGTTATAGCCCCAGCTGGGGATCGTGGGGTCGTAACCCAGGATCACTTCGCGGGTCTCGTCCGCCTGCGGCTGGAAGCCGAAGTAACGCATCCAGGCATAGACTTCGGGCTGGCCGGTGGAATCCCACGCCATCTCGCTGCCGAACGGATACTTCATCGAACGCCAGTGATCGGCGCGCTGCTTCATCAGGCCTTCCATTTCGGTGGCCTCGGCGGTCATGCCCTCGCGCTTCAGGTCCTTCAGGATGTCGACGAAGACGTCGCCCTCCATCTGGCCGAACTCGGCATAATAGGGCGCATCGCGCATCATCGCGACGGTCGTGCGGTAGGCCCAGTCCAGGTAGAACTTCCAGTCGTGCTGCTTGACCAACCCGGCATTGTCGCGCGCCAGGCGGTAGAGCACCCAGTGGCCGATGGCGACGTGCGGATAGTTGTAGGACCGGCCGAGATCGCCGGCATCCTTCTTCGACCACGCGGTCCAGTTCTTCCAGTTGATCTTGGGGTCGTAGTAGTTCGGGAAAGCGACCGGATCGTAATAGAAGATGCTCTTCTTGACGGCACCGGCCTGCGGGCCATCCTTGACCTGTAGCGTGCCGAGCACGGTCTCGTTGACGAGGCGCTCCAGCTTGGCGACTTCTTCCGGATTCGGATTGTCGAGCTGCTTCATCATCGCGGCCACCCACGAACCGGCGCCGCCTTCGTCGCTCATGCCCGAAACCCAGACGCGGCCGTCCTGCGTCAGGATCTTGTTGTCCTCACGGTCATAGGAGAGGATTGCGGGCGAACGGTGGAAGGGGTCGTCCTTGCCTTCGAACCACTGGTCGGTGGTGGTGAAGTGGCCGATGTCGGCCATCACCTGATCGAGCGGCTTGGTGATGTAGTAGCTGACGGTCTGCTTCTGCCCGTCCGCATAAGTCACCGTCAGGCGGGCCTGACCCCAGCCGCTGGCCTTGATCTGGTAGCGGGCCCAGCCGCTTCCCGATTTCTCCGAGGTGGCGGTCAGCGAACCTTCGGGGAAGGATTCGATCTTCGCCACCTTGCTCGGCGTCTTCAGGAACAGGCTGGCGGTCTGGTCGGTGGGCACGACATAGCCGGGAATGCCGACCGCGACCGGGCGCTTCTGGGCGACCAGCGTATCCTCGATCGCGCGGACGCTGGGCGCGGTCACGAAGCGCAGGCCGATCGTGCGGCTCTCGCCGGGAGCAAGGGTGATGCTGGTCGGCTCGTTCCACTGCTGGCCGGCCTTTGCCCATTCCTTCTCGGCAAAGCCCTTGCTGGCGACGGTCCAGTCGTAAAAGCCTTCGGAAACCTGCGTGCGCGGGCTCTTGTCGGTGAAGATGTCGCCATGGCGACCGGCGCGCGCCTCGGCAATCGGGCGATAGGCTTCGAGCGGGGTGCCCTTCTCGGGCAGCACCAGCAGCGCCGGGCCTTCGCCGTTGAGGCGCGTGACCTGCAGATAGCCCGCATCGCGGCCGATATAGGGATCGACGAAGCTCGCCTGCGCGTGCGCGGAATCGAGATCGCGGTCGAGGATGATGTTGTCGAACACCATCGGCATGCCGAGGCCGCCGATCTCCACGGCAGCGCTGCTGGTGTTGACCAGCGTGAAGCGCAGGGCGAGCACGCCGTCCTCGTTCACCCAGCGGCGCTCGACGCGCAGCGGGATGCCGGCTCCCATCGATGCGGTGATGTCGGCGGCGGCGAGCACGCCCTTGCCGCCCGCCAGCGCGGCGATCTGCTTGCGGGCGTGGGCGGAGGAGAAGTCCTGCCAGTCCGACCCTGCGGTCTTCAGGCGGATATGGATGTCGCCGATGTGGACGTAGCCGTCCGCTGCACGCTCGGCCTCACGCCCGGCGGGCACGAAGTCGAACGCGGCATTGCCCTTGGGCGAAAGGTGAGCAAGCGTCTGCGTATCCGCCCGCAGCGCCAGATCGAAGGCAGGGGTCTGCATCTCGGTCTTCTGGATCGGCGGATAGACCGGCTTCGGTTTCTCCGCTTCCTGTGCCTGCGCTGCCGCCATCGGCAGCATCGCTGGAACCGGCGCGAGTACCAGCGCAATCAGGGGAAGGGGCTTCAGAAGGCGCTTCATTTCAAATCCTCGCGGGGGAGTTCAGTGGGCCAGCGCGACTGCCGGAGCGGCAGGCTTCACGGGGCCGAGCGGCGGCGGTGTTTCGCCGAGCAGGTAAAGGGTGAAGTAGTCGCGCAGCTTCTTCCAGAAGAAGGGCTGGTAGACGTTGTGCGTGGCGTTGGGCACGACCACCATGTCCACATCGCGCCCGGCATCGATGAGCGCTTTGGCCAGGCGGAAGCTTTCGGTGATCGGCACGTTATCGTCGATATCGCCGTGGACGAGCAGCAGGTGGCCCTTGAGCTGGCTGGCCACCGCCATGTTCGAATTGCGCTCCCACGTCGCCGCGTCCGCATCGCCCATCGAGACTTCGGGCCACCAGGTCTTGTCGAGCCTGAGGTCGTGGTTGCCCGAGGCGGAGACACCCACCTTGAAGAAGTCCGGCCGGCGCAGCACGAAGCGTGCGGTGTCATAGCCGCCCGCCGATCCGCCGAACACGCCGACGCGGTTCACGTCCATGTAGGGGTACTTGGCGGCCATCTGCTTGATCAGCGCGACGTGATCGTCCAGCCCCACTTCGCCCAGGTTCTGGAAGGCGGGCAGACGGAAGGCCTGACCGCGCCGCGAGGTGCCGGTGCCGTCGATCATGACAACCACCGCGCCGATCTGCGCGATGCTATTGCCCGGCACGCGCAGCGCCATGCTCCACGTGGAGGGCACGTCGGTCGTGGTCGGGCCGGTGTAGACATTGTCGATCACCGGATAGCTGCGCTTCGGATCGAAGCGCACCGGGCGATAGATCATGCCGTAGATCGGCGTCTTGCCGTCCGCCGCCACGCCCTTGAAGGGTTCGGGCGGGGTGTAGCCGGCAGCCAGAAGGCGGCTGTCGTCGGCCTTGGCTAGTTCCATCACGATCTTGCCGGTCGCGCCGTCGCGCAGTACCGCGCGGGTCGGGGTGGTCGGGCTCGACATCTGGTCGACGATCCACTTGCCGTCCGGCGAGACTTCGGCCTCATGGTCGAGCGGTTCGGGTGTCAGTTCGGTCAGAGCGCCCTTGTCCTCGGCGCCGTTCAGCGAGACCCGGTATAGCGCCCGCCAGTAGGGATTGCGCGCAGCTTCGCGCCCGACGCCCGTGACGATCAGCGAAGCCTTGTCCTCCGCCACATGGTCCACCGAGAGAACTTCCCAGTCGCCCGTGGTCAGCGCCTTGCCGCCATCCGGGTTGTCCGGGGTGACGAGATAAAGCTGCGCCCAGCCGCTGCGCTCCGAGATCGAGAGTTCGCCGCCGAGTTCGGGCGCGGGGAAGATCATCGAGGACGTGACGGTGATGACCGGCTTCACCGCCTCATGCGCCACGATCTTGGCAGCCCCCGTCGCCGGATCGGCGACATAGACGGCCTGCTGGCGATAGCCGCGCTCGGTCCACTGCATGCGCGGTTTGCCGTCCACCCAGTTCATGTCGGGCGGGGAGGGGTAGAGGATCGATTCCGCCGGCATCTGCACCGGCACGACCTTCGCCTTGCCCGTCTTCAGCGCCGCCTGCACATCGACCACGAAACGCGTCGCCTGCGGCAGCTTCTCGGCCCCTGCGAGCGGGTAAACGTAGGAGAAGCTGCGCGGATAGAAGCTGCCCGGCGGGTTCTGCTGGGTGATCGAAAGCTTCTTCACCTCGCGTGTGTCGAGCCGCCATGTCAGCAGATAGCGCCCATCGGGCGACCATGCGCCGGAGACGGGCATCGCCGGTTCTTCAGTGCCTTCACGCAGGATCTGCGAGAGTTCGGGGATCGAACGGCCATAGGGCTGCTCGCGCGTGCCATCGGTGGTGAGCGCCACTTCGCGGCCCGAGGCGACATCGACCGCATAGAGATTGTATCCGCGCGCGACGATCTTCGTCTTGCCATCGGGTGAGGTCAGATCGAGGCGCGGTGTCTCTGGCGGGAGCTTTTCCGCCTTGCCGTCGGCGCCGATCCGCCAGTGCCCATCCAGCGCCTCGAATGCCAGCGCGCCCTTGGCGGGATCGTAATCGACATCGGCAAGCCGTGCGTCGTCCAGCGTTACCGTCTTGCCGCTTGCCTGCGTCAGCGCCGCCAGCAGGCTGGCCGTTGTCGCCACTTCGCGCACCTGCCGGGTGGCGAGGTCGAGGAAGAGGTAGTGCTGACGGCTGCGGTTGCCGGTGCGGTAGAACAAGCCCGCATCCTTGCCTTCGCCGACGAAGCTGGGCGCGATATTGGCATTGTCGATGAGGTCGGCGATGCCGCTGCCCAGGAACGTGTCGGCGGTAGCATATCGCTCCGCGATGCTGGGCGGCGGAGTATGAGCGGCGGCAGTTTGGGTCTGACGCGCCAGTGCGGCACCGGGTTGCAGTGCCACGGCGACGGCAAGCGTCAGCAGCCCGACCGCAGGTTTTTTCAGGACACGAACGAAAGGACGGGAAATCAAAGGGCTGCTCATGTCATGTACCCATTGGCTGGCGCCGGAAGATGCATGGGTTCTTGACGCCCATCCCGGAAAGGGTCAAGAAAATTATACGATATATGATCTGAGCATTGGGAATGGACTTCGCTTCCATTGGGCTGGGGATGAGAAAGATGACCGCACGACTGCCCGCCGAAACCGCGCTTCCACTTGTCAGCGGCCGCCTTCATCACGCGGTGGCGCGCCGGTTGGCGACCGCGATTGTCAGTGGCGAACTGCCGCCGGGGCACGTCTTTCCCGCCGAAGTCGAGCATGCCGACCGGCTGGGCGTTTCGCGCTCGGTCCTGCGCGAGGCGTTTCGGATATTGACCGCCAAAGGCATGGTCAGCAGCCGCCCGAAAGCGGGGACGCGCGTGAACGAGCGCAAGAACTGGAACCTGCTCGATCCTGACGTGCTGGCCTGGCAGATCCAGTGCGGGGCGAGCGACGAATTCCTGCGCGACCTGTTCGAACTGCGCATGGTGGTCGAGCCGCAGGCCGCCGAGATGGCCGCGCAGCGCCGCGATGAGCGGCAATTGACCGACATGGCCAATGCGCTGGAAACGATGGAACGCTGCACGCTCACCACTGACAAGGGCCGCGCCGCCGATATTCGCTTTCACGAACTGGTGCTGGAAGCGACGCGCAACGAACTGATGCAGGCGCTCTCCACCTCGATCTCCACGGCAATCGCCTCGACGACCGCGATCAAGAGCCGTGTGCAGGATTGCCCGCGCGATCCGATGCCCGAGCACCACGCGCTCTACCGCTGCATCGCCGAAGGCAATGCCAAGCAGGCGCGCAAGGCGATGATTGCACTGATCGATCTCGCCCATGCGGATACCCGCGTCGCGCTTCGGCGCTGACGGCACACGGTTCAACAGGGTTGACTCGCGCCCTCCGAACCTTATCAGTAACCGTATACGATATTCGATAGGAGTTTCTGGTGATGAAGGCCAATCGGCGCGAATGGATGGCGGGCGTTGCGGCGCTGGCTGTCAGCTCTGTCCCTCTCAAGGGCTTCGCGGCTGTCATCGCCCCCAAGCTTCCGATCAAGGCGAAGCCGCTGCCGCTGACCGATGTGCGCCTTGCGCCGTCGGACTATGCGACGGCAGTGGACGTCAACATCGACTACCTGATGTCGCTCAGCCCCGACCGTTTCCTGCACAATTTCCGCAAGTATGCGGGGCTTGAGCCCAAGGCGCCGATCTATGGCGGCTGGGAATCGGACACCATCGCCGGACATACCATCGGCCACTACATGACCGCGCTCGTGCTGGCGTGGCAGCAGACCGGCAATCCCGAATGCCGCCGCCGCGCGGACTACATCGTCGACGAACTGGCGCTCTGTCAGGCGCAGCGCAGCGATGGCTACATCGGCGCGCTTGGCCGCAAGACCAAGGACGGCAAGGTCGTCGACGGGCAGGAAATCTTCCCCGAAGTCATGCGCGGAGAGATCAAGTCGGGCGGGTTTGACCTCAACGGATCGTGGTCGCCGCTCTACACCGTGCACAAGTACTTCGCGGGTCTGCTCGATATCCATGCGGCCTGGGGCAATGCCAAGGCGTTGGAAGTGGTCATCGGCCTTGGCGGATACTTCGAGAAGGTCTTCGCCGCGCTTGACGACAAGCAGATGCAGGAACTGCTGGGCTGCGAATATGGCGGCCTCAATGAAAGCTATGCCGAACTCTACGCCCAGACCGGCGATCTGCGCTGGCTGAAGGTGGCCGAGCGCATCTACGACAAGAAGGTGCTTGATCCGCTGGTGGCGCAGGAGGACAAGCTCTCCAACTTCCACGCCAATACGCAAGTCCCCAAGCTGATCGGCCTGGCGCGCATTCACGAGCTGACCGGCAAGGACGAACCGGGCCGCGCCGCCCGCTTCTTCTGGGAGCGCGTGACCCAGCATCACAGCTATGTGATCGGCGGCAATGCGGACCGCGAATACTTCTTCGAGCCCGACAATATCGCGCTGCACCTCACGGAATCGACCTGTGAGCACTGCAACACCTACAACATGCTGAAGCTGACCCGTCAGCTCTACTCGTGGCAGCCGGATGGCGCGCTGTTCGACTATTACGAGCGCGCCCACCTCAACCACGTGATGTCGGCGCACAACCCGCACACCGGCGGCTTCACCTACATGACGCCAATGATGAGCGGCGCCCCGCGCGGCTATTCGCAGCCGGGCGAGGAAGCCTTCTGGTGCTGCGTCGGCTCCGGCATGGAAAGCCATTCGAAGCATGGCGATTCCATCTACTGGCAGGGTGACGACACCCTGTTCGTGAACCTCTTCATCCCGTCGAAGGCGGAGTGGAAGGCCAAGGGCGTGGCGCTGACGCTGGCCACCGAATATCCCTTCAAGCCCGAAGTGGGCGTGACGCTGGATGCGGTGAAGAACGGCAAGTTCACCATCGCGCTGCGCATTCCGGGCTGGGCCAACGGCCGCGCGCTGGTCGCCGTCAACGGCGCCCCGGTTCCGGCAAACGCCGTCAACGGCTATGCCGTGATCGACCGCCGCTGGAAGAAGGGCGACACGATTGCGCTCACCCTGCCGCTCGATCTGCGGTTCGAGGCGGCTGCCGGTTCGCAGGACGTGGTGGCCGTGCTGCGCGGTCCGCTGGTCATGGCGGCGGACCTTGGCCCGGCCGAAATGGAGTTCACCGGCGTCGAGCCGGCGATGGTGGGTGACAATCCGCTGTCCGCCTTCGCGCCGATCGTGTCGGACCGTCCGCGCTTCCAGACCACCGGCGTGATGCGTCCGGCGGACCTGACGTTCGTGCCGTTCTACAGCCAGTACGACCGTCGCAGCGCCGTCTACTTCAAGCGCTTCACCGAAGCCGGCTGGAAGAGCGAGGAAGCCTCGTTCCTCGCCGAGCAGGCGCGCCAGAAGGACATCGCCGCCCGCTCGATCGACGTCATGCACCTGGGCGAAATGCAGCCCGAGCGCGACCACAACCTGACCTCGGAAATCTCCTACCCGGTCTCGTACCGTGGGCGGAACGGGCGCGATGCCCGCTCGGGCGGCTACATCGAGTTCACGATGAAGGTAAAGCCGGGCCCGCTGCTGCTGCAGGCGACCTATTGGGGCAGCGAACGTTCGCGCGTGTTCGACATCTTCGTCGATGGTACGAAGGTCGTGACCCAGACGCTCGACAACGATACGCCGGGCAAGTTCATGGATGTCGACTATCCGCTGCCGGAAGCGCTGACCAAGGGCAAGAGCCAGGTCAAGGTGCGCATCGTGCCGCATGACCGCAGCTCGGCCGGGCCGATCTTCGGCATGCGTCTGTTCACGGCCAAGCCGGCGACCAAGTGAGTTTCAAAGACATGACTGCTCTCAATGAAGTCGCGCTGTCGCTCGACGAAGCAGATGCGCTGGCCCGCAAGGTTCTGGTGGCCTGCGGTCTTGCCCCCGATCACGCCGCTGCCGTGGCCCAGACCATGGTCTCGGGCGAGCGGGACGGCTGCACCTCGCACGGGCTCTACCGCCTGCTCGTCGCCGCCAATTCGGTGGCGCGCGGCGTGGTAGTGCCCGATGCTGTGCCCGAAGTGAGCGAGCCGGCCAAGGCGCTGGTCAAAGTGGACGGCAAGGGCGGCTTCGCCCAGCTTCCCTTCGAGCGCGGGATGCCGCTGCTGGTGGAGAAGGCCAAGACTTACGGCATCGCCGCCATGGCGCTCAACAACGTGGTCCACTTCGCCGCGCTCTGGCCGGAAGTCGAGGCGCTGGCCGAGCAGGGCCTTGTTGCACTCGCTTTCACGCCCAGCCACGCCTGGGTCGCGCCGGAGGGTGGCACCAAGCCGGTGTTCGGCACCAACCCGATCGCTTTCGGCTGGCCGCGCCCCGATCGCGCGCCCTTCGTGTTCGACTTCGCCACCAGCGCAGTCGCGCGCGGGGAAATCGAACTGCACCGCCGCGCGGGCAAGGCGATCCCGCCGGACTGGGGTTATGACGCCGATGGCCGTCCCTCCACCGATGCCAAGGCCGTGCTCGATGGCGCGATGCGCACGTTCGGAGCGCACAAGGGATCGGCGCTGGCGGCGATGGTCGAACTGCTCGCCGGGCCGCTGATCGGCGACATGACCAGCGCGGAATCGCTGGCGGCAGACGAGGGGCGCGGCGGTTCGCCCATCGGCGGCGAACTGATCGTCGTCATCGATCCGGCGGGCTTCCTGGGCGACAGCGTGGACGAATACCTGAAGCGCGCTGAGACCATGTTTGAAACCATCGAAGGACAGGGCGCTCGCCTCCCCGGTGCGCGCCGCCTGCTCGCCCGCGCTCGCTCGCAAGTGGAAGGCGTGCGCATCCCCGCGCAGCTCCACGCCGACATTCTCGAAATTCTCGAAAGGGGAAATTGACGTGAAGAATACGCTTGGCCGTGCGCTGCTGCTGGCAGGCGCGGCGCTTGCCGTGGGCATCGCCCACGCCGCAGTGGCCGCCCCCGCCGCTCAGACTGCAAAAGTCCAGACCGCCGACGAGGCGTTTGAGGCGATCTACACGTCCGAATATGCCTGGCGCGTGGCACAGTCGGGCCCCAGCGAGGATGGCCCGAAGAGCCAGACCCTGATGCTGCCCGATGTCGGCGCCAAGGCGCAGGCCGAGCGTCTGGCCCGCTGGACTCAGGTGGAAAAGCAGCTCGCCGCCATCGATCAGGCCAAGCTTTCGCCGGAAAACCGCATCAACTTCGCAGTCTACAAGGGCCAGATTGACGCCCTCGTTGCCGAGCAGCGTTACCGCGATTACGAAAAGCCGTTCAACGCCGATACCAGCTTCTGGGGCGATCTGGCCGGCTGGGCGCGGGAGCCGCTGCGCGACCAGAAGGGCGCCGAGAACTACCTCGAAATGCTGCGCGAGATCCCGCATTTCTACGATCAGCAGATCGACAATATGCGCGCGGGCCTGAAGCGCGGTTTCTCGGCTCCGCAAGTCACCCTGATCGGGCGCGACAAGAGCATCGAACTCGTCGTCGACGCCAAGACGCCCGAGGACTCGCCGTTCTACGAGCCGTTCAAGAAGCTGCCCTCGACGATCCCGGCCGCCGAACAGGAAAAGCTGCGCGCGGCAGCCCGCGCCGCGATCACCGGCAGCGTCGTGCCCGCGCACGCCAAGCTGCTGACGTTCATGCGCAGCGAGTACGAAAAGCAGGCCCGCAAATCGCTCGCTGCTTATGCGCTGCCCGACGGCAAGGCCTACTACCAGTCGAAGATTTCCGAGTTCGTCACGCTCGACAAGTCGCCGGAGGAGATCCACCAGATCGGCCTCAGCGAAATGGCCCGCATCCGCTCGCAGATGAACGAGGTGATGCAGCAGGTCGGCTTCAAGGGGGACCTCAAGGCGTTCCTGCACTTCCTGCGCACCGATCCGCAGTTCTATCCCAAGACGCCGAACGAGCTGCTTTATCGCGCCGCGTGGATCGCCAAGACCTTCGACGGCAAGGCCTCGCAGTTCTTCGGCCACCTGCCGCGCAGCCGCTTCGCCATCAAGCCGGTGCCCGATGACATCGCGCCGTTCTACACCGGCGGTCGCGGCGGCCCGGGCATCTACCTCGTCAACACCTACGACCTGCCGAGCCGCCCGTTCTACTCGCAGATCGCGCTGACCCTGCACGAAAGCGCGCCGGGCCACGCGATGCAGATGCCGCTGGCAATGGAGAACAAGGACCTGCCGGCCTTCCGCCGTGACACCTATCTCTCGGCTTACGGCGAAGGCTGGGCGCTCTATTGCGAGGCGCTGGGCGAGGACATGGGCATGTACGAAACGCCCTATGACCGCTTCGGCATGCTCAGCTATCAGGCCTGGCGCGCCTCGCGCCTTGTCGTCGATACCGGCATTCACGCCAAGGGATGGACCCGCGAACAGGCACAGCAGTACCTGCGCGACAACACCGCGCTTTCCGATCACGAGATCGAGACCGAAGTGGACCGCTACATCTCCTGGCCGGGCCAGGCGCTGTCCTACTACATGGGCCAGCTCGCCTTCATGGACGCGCGCAAGAAGGCGGAAACTGCGCTTGGGCCGAAGTTCAACATTCGCGCTTTCCATGACGCGGTCCTGCAGCTTGGCGGCGTGCCGCTGCCGGTGATCGACCAGCGCGTCGACCAGCTGATCAAGGACGGCGGCAAGGGGCCCTATCCCGATGAGGAATAGCCTCGCACTGATGCTGGCGGCGTGCGCGTTTGCGCCCGCCGCCCCGACACCCGTTTTCGCGCAGCAGGCGCCAGTCGCCCGCGAACTGACCATTCCGGGCAATCCGATCCTCGCCGACGGGGATTACTACTCCACCGATCCCGCGCCGTTCGTGGCGGACGGCCAGCTCTGGATCCTCACCGGGCGTGACGAGGCGGCGAGCGACGTCAACGACTTCATTATGCCCGAATGGCAATTGCTGAAGACCGCCGATCCGGCCTCTCACAAGTGGACGCATTATCCGGCGATCCTGAAGCCGGAAAACGTCTTCGCATGGGCCGAACCCGCGCGTGCCTATGCCGGGCAGATCATTCAGGGCCCCGAGGATCCGAATGGGGTCAAGCGCTACTACCTTTACGCCCCGGTGCTGGAGAAGAACAGCGAGGCCAAGGACCGCTTCGCCATCGGCGTGGCCGTGGCGGACAGCCCGCTCGGCCCATGGCGCGATGCGCATCCCACAGGCCCGATCATCTCGCAGAAGGTGCCGGTCGCCAACGATATCCAGAATATCGATCCGACCATGATGATCGACGACGATGGCCGGGTCTTCATCTACTGGGGCACATTCGGCCAGCTTCGCGGCATGGAGCTGGATCGCGACATGATCACGCCGAAGGGGTCTGAGCTGGAGATGAAGGGCCTCACTGGCTTCTTCGAGGCGCCGTGGATCATGAAGCGCAAGGGCACGTATTACATGCTCTACGCCGGCAACAAGGCCGGCCCGACGTCAGACTGCACGCCCGCCGTCTACCACGCCTGCATCGCCTACGGCACCGCGCCCTCGCCGATGGGGCCGTGGACTTATCGCGGCGTGGTGCTGAAGCCGGTATCCTCCACCACCTCGCACTCCGGCGCGGTGGAGTTCAAGGGGCAGTGGTACCTCGCCTACCACACGGCGGACGCCAAGGGCGGCGGCCACTTCCGCCGCAGCGTCGCGCTCGACAAGATGGAGTGGGACGACAGCGTCTCGCCCGCGCGGATCCTGCCGGTCACCCCGACCCTGCGCCCGCAGCCTCCGCTGGCCGCCACGCGCAACATCGCCCGTTCGGCGTGGGCGACCGCTTCCAACAAGCCGGTGCCGGTGCAGTTCTGGATCAAGTCGCTGAACGACGGGATCGTGAAGGAAGCCCCGCTGCCGCCCGACATGTGGGGCAGCTGGTCACCGAACAACCCGCCCAGTCAGTGGATCGAATACCGCTGGGATGTGCCGGTCACCGTAAACGGATCGCGCATCCGCTTCTGGAACGACCAGCCCGCCGGTTCGGGCGTCGGCGTCGCGCCTCCGGCCAAGTGGCATCTCGAATACTGGGAAAAGGGCTGGAAACCCGTCCCGCGTCCCAGCGCCTACGGCACCGCAACCGACGCTTTCCAGAACGTCTCATTCCGCCCGATCACCACCCGCTGCCTGCGCGCGGTGATGGAGGCATCCACGGACGGCAAGACGCATGCCGCGCTTGCCGTGCAGGAATGGGAAGTGCTGGCGCGCCAATCAGCAGCCCCGAGGGTGCGCGATTCGGACAAGGCTCCCCCGCCCCCCTGCGGGTAGGGAGCCGAATCGAATTTAATTCTCCGACTAATTGAAAGGGGAGTGCGGTCCGTCTGCACTCCCCTTTCTCGTTATAAATGCAAGATTCGATGCATTTTTGTCACGGAACGCCCGTTTTGTTGCCGGTCCGTGACAACTCCGTTGACTCCGACAAATAAAGTAGGAGGTATACGATATATTCGGGTGCGATCCGGGGCCGAGGGCCGAACAAACAAGGGGAAGTTCGCATGATGTCACGTAGAGTTTCGCGGCGAGGTTTGGCGCTTTCGTCGGCCATGACGGCGGTTATGGTCATGGCGCTGACAGCCGCGCCGGGCGCCGCCCGCGCCGAGGAAAACGCCGCTGGCGACACCGCCCAGCCGGGCGCGACGATCATGGTCACCGGCGTCAGGGGCAGCGTCGAAAAGGCCGCCCAGAAGAAGCGCAAGGCGAAGCAGATCGTCGACTCTGTGGTGGCCGAGGACGTCGGCAAATTGCCGGACAATAACGTCCCCGAAGCGATTGCCCGCGTCACCGGCGTCCAGATCGACCGCGTCCATGGCGAGGGCTCGTCGATCTCGATCCGCGGCATGACCGACATCTCGACGACCATCAACGGCTTCGAGGCTACCAGCGGCGTCGGTCGCTCGATGAGCCTGTCGGACGTTCCGGCCGAACTGCTCAAGGCCGTCGACGTCTACAAGACCCGCACGCCCGATCAGGTGGAAGGCGGCATCGCCGGCACCGTGAACGTCGAGCTGCGCCGCCCGCTCGACCTCAACAAGGGCCTGACTCTGGCGGGCAGCTTCCGCGAGGTGTTCTCCAGCATCGGCAACACCAAAAGCCCCTATGGCAGCCTCCTGGTCGGCGACAGGTTCGACACCGGGATCGGCGAGATGGGCTTCCTGATCAACGCATCCTACACGCGCAACAACTACAACGAGACGTTCCTTGAAAGCGAGACGCCGGGCACTTTCTTCGGCACCGATCTGAACTCGCTTCCCGCCGATCAGCAGCAGACGACGATCACGCCCTATGCGGTGAATTACGGCACGGAAAACGGCCGGATCTCGCGCCCTGCGCTCAACGCCGTGTGGCAATGGCAGGCCAGCGACCAGCTCGATTTCGTGGTTGAGGGCAATTACTTCGGCAGCCGTGAGCTGCGTTCACGCGATCGCCTGCATCTCGTGCTGCGCAATGGCAACTACAACCTGTCGAACATCTCGTATGCGGATAACGGCAATACCGATTTCCAGACCATCGACGGCATGACGGTGGCGCCCGCCTCCGGCATCATCGCCGGTGGACCGGAATCCTATTACGAGCGCCAGACCTCGAACAACTACGGCGGCAACTTCGAGACCCACTGGCACAACGATCACACCAAGATCAATTTCAGCGCCCAGTACAATGAGTCGAAGCGCGTCTACTACGGTGTCCTGAGCACCTACCGCTTCTCGACGATCGACAGCGCGACGGTGAACTTCAATGAAGACGTCGGCGCCGGCCGTGGTCCCTTCGTCTCGTTCAACGGCGTCGATATGTCCAACCCCGGCGAGTATTATCTCGACAATCTGCATGACGAACGCGGCGTCGAGCGCAGCCGCAATTTCGCATCGCAAGTCGATTTGACGCAGGATCTTTCCGATACCGGCCTGCTGCGCTCGTTCCAGATGGGCGCGCGCTTCACCGATCGGAAAATCAGCTTCCGTTACGGTTATCGCGACAGCTTCCCGCGCAATAACGGAGCGACCATTGCGCTCGACGACGTCGGCTATCCCTACGAGACATCGACGACCGATGTTTCGGGCTTCGACGCGCCGACCTGGTATCATCTCGACGGCAAGTATCTCATGAACAACATGGATAGCGTCCGTCAGTGGTTGCAGGGCGTGAGCACGACCGGTCAGGACTGGTCGACCGAGAATCCGAGCCTCAATCTCGGCAGCGGCTATGCCTCGCGTGAGAAGACTTTCGCGGTCTACGGGCAGTTCAATTATGCCTTCGACGCAGGTGTGCCGGTGGAGGGCGTGTTCGGCGCCCGCGTGGTCAACACGTGGGGAACATCGGACAGCGCCTCCTACAATATCGACAAGCAGAATAACCAGGTCATCACCGACGCCGCCGGCAAGGGCAATTTCCTCGATGTCCTGCCAAGCTTCAATGCGATTGCCCACTTCACCTCGAAGCTGCAATTGCGCCTGGCCTGGACGAAGAATGTCCAGCGGGTTGGTTTCGATGCGCTCAGCCCGTTCCGGATCGTGAACTTCCAGAACAATACGGTCACGTCCGGCAATCCGGATCTCAAGGCCTATAGCGAAAACAGCTTCGACGCTTCGCTCGAATATTACTTCGGACGCGCAGGGTCGGTGTCGTTCGCGTCATACCTCAAGAAGCCAAAGGGCTATATCTACTATTCGGTCGCGGACGAGTACGTTCCGGAATTCGGCGGGATCGGCCAGGTCTGGACGAACCGCAATGCAGGCGGCGGCACGTTCCAAGGCTTCGAGATCGCCGGGCAGACATTCTTCGACTTCCTGCCCGGCTTCTGGAAGAACTTCGGTGTTCAGGGCAACCTGACCTGGCTGCGCAAGGGCAACATCAATTACCCCGACGGTTCGGACAACAATGCCATCGGCATGTCGAAGCTGACCTACAATGCGGCGCTCTACTACGACACGCCGGAGTTCAGCGGCCGTGTCGCCTGGAACTATCGCTCGCGCTATCGCACGTCGGTGATGTCGGACTTCCCCGACTACTCGCCCTACATGGACGCGACGTCGCGTCTGGACGCGGCGCTCAACTTCACGCCGTGGGAGCATATTACGTTCAGCGTAGAGGCGACGAACCTGCTGAAGAACAATGCCCAGATGTGGTGGGGCAAGGATCGCCTGCTTCCCTATGGCGTGCGCCTGCAGGCGCGCACCATTCAGGCGGGCGTGCGCTTCCGCTTCTGAACCGGCGTTCCGGAACGGTTGAAAGGGGGCGTGGGCATTGATGTCCGCGCCCCCTTTTTTTGGGCAGCGGCAGTTTTCGGAGCGTGCAATTGCCCATTTTCGCCGGGATTTGTTTGACTTGCGGTGCATGCAGTGGTGCAAAGAATGCAATTGCACACTCATTTGTAATATCGTATACGATATCTGCATTAACAAGAAGCGCAGGAACGAGATAGTTATGGCAATTGCTTGGAAGGGTGTGTTCCCGGCCGTCACCACGCAGATCCGCGAGGATCTGTCGCTTGATCTCGCTGACACGCAGCGCGTCGTCGACGATCTGATCAACGACGGCGTGACCGGCGTGATCGCGCTTGGCACCGTGGGCGAGAACAACTCGCTCGAATACGACGAGAAGGTCCAGGTTCTCACCGCGATCGTCGAAGCCGTGAACGGCCGCGTTCCGGTTGTCACCGGCGTTTCGGAATTCGATACCCGCCGCGCGGTGCGCTATGCACAGGCCGCTGAAAAGGCCGGCGCCGATGGCCTCATGCTGCTGCCGCCGATGGTCTATGTGCCCAAGGCCAAGGAACTCGTCGCGCACTTCAAGGGCGTGGCCGACCAGACCGTTCTGCCGATCATGCTCTACAACAACCCGCCGGCCTACCGCACGGTGATCGACAAGGACGTGCTGACCGCGCTGATCGATGTGAAGAACATCGTCGCCGTCAAGGAATCCGCGCCGGACACCCGCCGCTTCACCGATTTCCGCAACACGTTCGGCGATCGCTACACGCTGTTCGCGGGCCTCGACGACGTGGCTCTGGAAGGTCTCTACCTCGGCGCGCAGGGCTGGGTTTCGGGCCTCACCAACGCCTTCCCGAAGGAATCGGTCGAGCTGGTCAAGGCGTTCGAGCGCGGCGACCATGCCAAGGCGATGGAAATCTACCGCTGGTTCATGCCGCTCCTCCACCTCGATGCCGAGCATGACCTTGTCCAGTCGATCAAGCTGGCTGAGCAGGTCATGGGTCGCGGTTCGGAGCGCGTTCTGCCTCCGCGCTACGTCCTTGAGGGCGAGCGCCGCGCGGAAGTGATCGCGATGGTCGAAAAGGCCGCCGCCACCCGTCCCGACCTGACGGTCGCGGCAGCAGCATAAGGGAGCGTCGATGCGGCACACTTTCTTCTGCATCGACGGCCACACAGCCGGTAACCCCGTTCGCCTTGTGGCGGGCGGGGCTCCGCTGTTGAAGGGCGCCTCGATGTCCGAGCGCCGGCAGGACTTCCTGTCGCGGTTCGACTGGATGCGCACGGGGCTCTGCTTCGAGCCGCGCGGGCATGACATGATGTCAGGCGGCTTCCTCTATCCGCCTTGCGATCCGGCGAACGACATCGGCATCCTGTTCATCGAGACCAGCGGCTGCCTGCCCATGTGCGGCCACGGCACCATCGGCATGGTCACTTTCGGGCTTGAGCACGGGCTGATCCAGCCGGCGACGCCGGGCAAGCTGCGTGTTGAGGTTCCGGCGGGCGTGATCGAGATCGCCTACGAGACCAATGGCTCCAAGGTCACTTCGGTCCGCATCACCAATGTCCCCGCCTATGTCGCCGAGCGCGGCATCGAGGTGGACGTGGAAGGCATCGGTCCGCTCTCGATCGACGTGTCCTATGGCGGCAACTACTACGCCATCGTCGAGCCGCAGGGGAACTACACCGGCCTCGACGATCTGGGTGCCTCGCGCATCATCGAGCTTTCGGGCCGGATCCGCGAAGCCGTGCGCGCGAAGTACGAGCCGGTCCACCCGCTCGATTCCACGATCCGCGGCGTCAGCCACATCCTCTGGGCCGACAAGCCCAAGCACGAGGGCGCCGATGGCCGCAACGCCGTGTTCTATGGCGACAAGGCGATCGACCGTAGCCCTTGCGGCACCGGCACCTCGGCACGCATCGCGCACCTGCACGCGACCGGCCGCCTGAAGGTGGGCGAGCGCTTTGTGCACGAGAGCTACATCTGCAGCCGGTTCATCGGCCGCGTCGAACAGGAAGTCACGCTGGGCGACAAGCCGGCGATCATTCCCTCGATCGAAGGTTCGGCCATCGCCACCGGTTTCAACACCATTTGGATCGACCGCGAAGACTCGTTCTGGGCCGGTTTCCAGGTAACCTGATTAGAGTACCCACCCGATCGGCGGGTCTGCATTCCCTCGCCGCCGATCTCTCTTTGGCCCTCGCCGTAATCCGGCGGGGGCTTTTTTGTGCGGCCGCAATAGCTGCCTTCGGCACTTCGGAGGATGCCAAAAGGCCGGGTAAGTCAGGGGCTTCGCGTCAATGGCATGTAACAGAAATCGGTAATGTTTGTGCGCAGAGCCGTAACACTCTTGCGTTGCGGCGTTGCGGGGTTTATTGGCCGCCACAGCATCAAGAGTCGGACCGACGTTCGACACCAACCTGCTCCCGAGCAAGGTGGTGCCTCCAGAAAGGAGGGATGTGGCCGGACCGGCAATAAACGGGACCTTCAGCCGCAGTTACGTCGATCCGATGCTTGTCTATCGAAGCATGAAGGAATCGATCAATGACAGACCAACCTCAGCAGTTCGCGAGCGACAATTACGCCGGCATCTGTCCTGAGGCGCTTGCCGCGATGCTGGCTGCGAACGAGGGGTCGGCCGTTGCCTATGGCGACGACGAATGGACCTTGCGCGCCGCCAACACGTTCCGCAGCCTGTTCGAGGCGGACGGCGAAGTGTTCTTCGTCTTCAACGGCACGGCGGCGAACTCGCTGGCGCTGGCCTCGCTCTGCCAGTCCTACCACAGCGTGATCTGCTCTTCCTCCGCCCACGTCGAGACCGACGAATGCGGCGCGCCGGAATTCTTCTCCAACGGTTCGAAACTGCTGGTTGCGCCCTCGGCCGACGGCAAGCTGACCCCGGCCGCGATCCGAGCCCTGGCGGCGAGCCGCTCCGACATCCATTTCCCCAAGCCGCGCGTGGTGACGATCACCCAGCCGACCGAGACCGGGCAGGTCTATTCCATCGACGAGATCAAGGCGATCTCGGCGGTCTGCCGTGAGCTTGGCCTCAAGCTGCATATGGACGGCGCGCGCTTCGCCCATGCCTGCGCGGCGCTCGGCTGCACCCCTGCCGCGATCACGTGGGAGGCGGGCGTGGACGTGCTCTGCTTCGGCGGCACCAAGAACGGCATGGCCGTGGGCGAGGCGATCATCTACTTCGATCGCGCTCTGGCGGCGGACTTCGAATATCGCTGCAAGCAATCCGGCCAGCTCGCGTCGAAAATGCGCTTCCTCTCGGCGCCGTGGATCGGGTTGATCGAGACCGGAGCATGGCTACGCAATGCCGAGCACGGCAATGCCTGCGCGCGGCGGCTTGCCGAACTGGTGGGCGATTTGCCCGGGCTTTCCTTCAAGTTCCCGGTGCAGGCCAATTCGGTGTTCCTGGAGGCTCCGGCCGAAGTGCTGGAGCGTCTGCGCGGGCGCGGATGGCGGTTCTATACTTTCATCGGCGGCAGCGCCCGTTTCATGTTCGCGTGGGACACCGATCTCGCCCGCGTCGAGGAACTGAGCCGCGATTTGCGCGAGATTACGGCTGAAGTCGCTGGCGAGCACGTTCCTGCAGCCTGACCCAAACGCAAAAGGCCCGCCCGGTCTTGCGACCGGACGGGCCTTGGATTTCACATCGGCTCCGAGTGGGGACGGGGAGCCGCTGTGCGGGATCAGAAGTTGGCGGTGAAGCCCACGAAGATCGTGCGGCCCAGCGCGTCGTAGACGCCCGGATAGGTATTGCCGTTGCCGAAGGCCGACAGGATGCCCGCAGCGATAGCCGGCGGATTCTTGTCGAACATGTTGTTCACGCCTGCGCGAAGGGTGAACTGCTTGTCGATGGCCTGCGAGACCGAGAGATCGAAGTAGTTGTAGGCATCGATCTTGCGATTCACCACGCTGGGCGTGCCGGCCAGGAACGGATTGTCCGACAGGCTCGAAAGCTTGGTGCCGCCGATATAGCGCCACGACAGAGAGACGGTGGTATCGCTCGGCGCCATCCAGGTCATGCGCGCAACATGGCGCCATTCCGGGTTGGGCTGGCCGCAAGTATAGCCGAACAGGCCCTTGCAGTCATAGGAACCGAGGCCCGAGATCGGCTCGGACTTCTGCGAGGCCAGCCAGGTGCCCAGCATGTTGACATTCACCTGACCGGCATTGCCGATGTTGAACGTGTAGTCCGCGTTCACGTCGATGCCCGAGGTCTTCAGGTAGCCGGTGTTCAGCATGGTCGAGACGACATAGCCCGCGTTCGTGCCGAACAGCGCGCCCGAGCGCGGATCGCGGTGGAACAGGCCGCAGAAGTACGGATCGCCCGTGGTCGCGCACTGGCTGATGCTCAGCGAAGGCGCGATCGAGGAGATGTAGTCCTTCACCTTGATCGTGTAGTAATCGACCGAGAGCGAGAAGCGGCGCAGCGCCTTGGGCGTCAGCACGAAGCCCAGCGTGTAGGTGTCGGCCGTCTCCGGCTTCAGGTCGATATTGCCGCCGCCAAGTGCGGAGCAGGTGTCGGCCGGGCAGGTGGGGATCTTGCCGTACTGCGCGGCGGTTACGCCGGTGAGCTCGCAGGCTTCCAGCGACGCGGAGGGGCTGGCGCCCGAGCAAGGATCCTGTGCCGCCACGTTGCCCACCGACTGCGAGGCGAACAGTTCGCCCACGTTAGGCGCGCGGATGGCGTGGTTGTAGCTGGCGCGAATGCGGATATCGTCGATCGGCTGCCAGCTCAGCTCGCCCTTGTAGGTCCAGACGTTGTAGCCGGACTTGATGCCGGTCGAGTCCTGCTTGTTGTCGTAGGACGAATAGCGCAAGCCGCCGTTGACGGTCAGCGAGCGGAAGAACGGCTTGTCCTCGATCAGCGGCACTTCGACTTCGCCGTAGCCTTCGACAACGCTGATCACGCCGTCCGAATTGGTGGCGCCGCCCTGCTGGGCGATCTCGTCCGCGAAGTAGTTCAGCGATTCGCGGCGCTGCTCGGCACCGAACGCGACGCCGACGCCGTGGCTGGCCCAAGGCAGGGTCACGCCCATTTCGCCAAGGTCGCCGCTGATGTTGCCCGAGAACACCCGCAGCGAATTGCGCGAGGAGGTGTGGCTCGGCGTGAACAGGTATGCGCCCTGTTCGGCGGTGACGCCGCCGGCCTGGAACACATTGGCCGGGATGCAGCTCGGATCGCTTCCGTCGATGACCGACTGGCAGGTCGGCACGCCGTTCACGTCCACGACGTTGAGCGCGCGGGCGGCCTTCACGGCGTCAACGTTGTTGAGGTAGGTCTCCTTGTAGCGGACCAGCGAGTAATTGTAGTTCACGTCATAGCTGAAACCGCTGCCAAGGTCGCCCTTGACCCCGGCGCTGTAGCGGTAGTCGTTGTAGTTCAGATCGTCGCGTCGCGGTGCGATCGACATGCGGTAGCCGACCAGCGAGTCCGCCGTCGTCGCGGTTCCGGCCTTGGCGCCGCAGATCGCCTGAAGCTGGCTGGCACTTGCCAGCGGGTTGTCGCACGAGATCGCGAAAGCCTGCCCCAGGAAGATCGCGGAAGGCGCCACCTGCGAGAAGGTGTGATCGCGCATGAACATGAAGCTGCCGTAGACTTGCGCCGCCGGGCTGATGTCGAAGTGCGCGAAGCCGCCCGCGTTGATGCGCTCGTCCGAACGTTGGATGTAGCTGTCGGGCGCGTAGTTGTAGGCGTAGCTGTTGTCGTACGGCACCAGGGTCTGCGTGCCGTTGCGATTGTTGATCAGCGTCTGGCCCTGATAGGGGCTGGCATCGTCCAGCGGCACGAACGAGCCGTAGGGCGTGTTGCTCGAACCACCGCAATAGAGACCGGCGCCGTCATCGTTCAGCGCGCAGGACGAATAGTCGCGGCTGGACTGCTTGACCGGATCGACATGGCGATAGCCAGCGAAGACCGTGATATTGCCGCGACCGTCGGCAAAGTTCTTGCCCGCCGAGATCGTGATGTCCTGCTTGCCGCCGTCGGCCACCGACCGGGGCGCGGTGTCGTAGCCCTGCGAGCGGACGAGGCTGCGGATCGAGCTGTCGTCGTTGGTGTGCTGCGCGAAGCCGGTCTGGGCGTCGATGCGGACACCGTCCAGATCCTTCTTCATCACGAAGTTGACGACGCCCGAAAGCGCGTCCGAACCGTAGACCGCCGAGGCGCCGCCGGACATCACGTCCACGCGCTCGATCAGGCTGCTGGGAATGAAATTGGTGTTGATCGCCTGCGAGGGCATCAGGCGCTGGCCGTCGATCAGCACCAGCACGCGGTTCGAGCCGAGGTTGCGCAAGTTGATCTTGGCGGTGCCGTCCGAACCGTTCGACACGTTTTCGTTGGCGTCGGCGGTGAACTGCGGCAGGCGGTTCAGCACCTGATCCACGGTGGTCGCGCCCTGGAACTTGAATTCGTCGGAACCGACGACCGTCTGCGGGCTGTTGCTGGCGAGATCCGCGCGCTTGATGCGCGTGCCGGTGACGACGATGTCGGCGGCCGGCGTGGCGTCCGAAGCGCCGTCCTGAGCGAACGCGGCCTGGCCGAAGGCCGTGCCTGCAATGATCGCGGACATGGCGGCCGCGCAATAAAGTGTTCTGTTACGACCCCTCATGGGTTTCACTCCCTTGTTCAATGTCGGGAGGTTGCGACACATTTCGGCGCATGTCAAATATAGTATACGAAATAAGTTATCTGTCGTAAAAATGCCGCAATGACGCCTTGTTTGCGGTACGGGCGGCGGACGGTTTTCGGGCAGGATGGCACGCCTCTCCGCTCGCCGGGAGGCGACGGGGGCGAGTCGCCGGGGCGGAAGGGGCTTCCTTCAGACGGGCGTGACGCGGACCGGAATGCCCGAAAAGCGCGGCATGTAGTTCACCGAGGCGAGCCCATCGACAAGTGAGGTCAGTTCGCCGGTATTGGCGCCGCCATCGGCCAGTGGGTCGCCGGTACCGACCAGCGGGCCGAACATGTGCGACATCGAGACGACCCCGCGCCGCAGCCGGTCCTCGCCGCGCGCGAGCGAGCGGATCGTGCCGTAGGGCGAGGCGATCTCGACAAGCGTGTCCTCTGCAAGGCCCAGCGCGGCCATGTCGAGCGGGTTCATCCACGCCGGATTGACCGGATAGCGCTTGCGCGCCCCTCGCGATTCCCGGAACGCGCCATTGAGCGTGTGCAGCGTGCGGCGGCAGACGAGCTGGAGCGGATAGCTCTCGTCGGCACGCTCGTCTGCATAGGCGCGGAACTCGGCGGCGACGTCATCGGGCATGAGCTGGAGTTTGCCGCCAGCGTTCGGGGCGGGCTGTACGAAGGAGGCCGGGGTATCTGGCCGCAGCCCCTCGGGATGGGCCACAAGCTGGTCGAACTCCACCGCGCTTTCCCCGCAAAGGAAGCGGCAGAGGGCTTCGGGATCGGGCTTTTCGGTCACGCTCAGCGGCAGGCCGCGCGCGATATCCTCGAAACGCTGGCCGTAGCTCCAGTACTTGAAGGTGAGCGGCAGGTTCATCCGGGCGGAAAGGGCCCAGAAGAACTCCCAGTCGTGCACGCAGCCCTCGGGTTTTGCGGCGATGGGCGGCGCATATTGCGCGAAAGGCTCGGGGTACAGCGCATCGGCGGCGATAGTCAGGTCGTGCCGCTCGAAAGGCTGGCTGGCGGCCACGACATAGTGCGCGCGCTTGCCGGTCTCGTTCATCCGGGAATCGAGCGAGACCAGCAGGTCGAGCTGCGCGAAAGCGGCGCTGGCGACCGCCGGATCGCCCACCGCCTTCAGCGGATCGCCGCCGAAGACGATCAGCGCGCGGATCCGGTCGGGCGAATCCGCCGTGATCTCGCCCGGAAGCAGGGCGCTGGGAAATTCGCCCAGAAGCTGTCCGGTCGGCGCGCTCACGCACTGCGGCGCCTGCTCGAAGCCGCGCGTGGGCGGGACGGCCATCTCGTAGAAGGCGCGCGGGCGAAGCGTGCCCGGATTGCGCACCCGGTCGCCCGCGCGGCGATAGCCGCCGCACAGCACATTCACCAGTTCGATCATGTGATCGGCAAGGTTGGAATGGGCGGAGAACGAGGGACCGGTGCCGCTGCCGACACCCACGTTCCGTGCCTCGCCCAGCCAGCGCGCGGCCTGTTCGATCTGCTCGGCCGGAACATCGGCGCGGGCGGCGGCCCACTCGGGCGTCGCGGCCGCCACTATTGCGCGGACCTCGCCAAGCCCGGCGCACCAGCGCTCCACGAACGCGGCATCGTACCCGCCGTCGCGCAAAAGGACATTGGCGATGGCCGCGAAGATGGCGGCATCGTGGCCCGGCAGCGGCTGAATCAGCAGGTCGGCATAGCGGGCGGTCTCGGTCCTGCGCGGATCGACGAGGATCAGCTTCATGCCGCGCGCCCGCGCCGCCTCCAGCGCCCGGCCGGGCGCACCGCTTTCGACCAGCGCGAACGGCGCGCCCTGATGGGTGACCAGCGGATTGCCGCCCGCCAGCAGCGCCACGTCGAGGTCGCGCAACGAATGACGGCCGCTCGCGAACGTGCCCATCCGCGCCATCGTCACCCACTTGGCGGACTGGTCGATGGTCATTGTCGAGAAGAAGTTGGGCGTGCCGAGCGCGGCGACCCACGCCCGCTCCATCAGCGCGCCCAAGGTGCTCCGATAGGCGCCGGTGCCGTGATAGACCGCGACCGAGCGCGGCCCGTGTTCTGCCACCAGCGCGGCCAATTTGGCGCCGATGGCATCGAGTGCCGCTTCCGCCGCGATCGGCTCGAATGCGCCGCCTGCCCCGCGCGCGAGGCAATGCAGCAGGCGGTTCTCCGCCCCGTTGTGAAACTCGACCGAGGCGAGCCCCTTGGGGCACAGATAGGCGCCGTAAGGGGAAGCCTCGCCATCGGGCCGCGCGCGGATCAGGCAGCCTTGCTCGATCTCGATCTCCATCGAGCAGGCGGCGCTGCAATTGCGGCAGAAGGTCCGGGCGGTCTCCATCGTTCCGCGATGGAACCGCCCGGCGAGGGAGGAAAGGGCGTGCGGGCTGTCTTGCCGTCAGGGGCAAGCCGGTCCGCCGCCCCCGGCGCTAGTCCGCCTTGGGACCGTGCACCGCGACCAGGACCACGCCGTGCGCAGGCACGGTGTAAGCGGGGGGCAGGGCGCCCGAACGCGCGCCGCTCCAGAGATCCTCGACACCGTCGACAGTGCGCAGCCCGGCATCGGCGGCGGTCAAGGCAAGCGAGGCGGCGCTGCCGCCCCGGTTGAACAGCGCCAGCGCCACGCGCCCGTCGGCGAGCGGCTTGCTCCAGACTTCCAGCGCGCCCGCCTTGCGCAGGGCCTTGCCCTGAACCCCCAGCGCATCCTGATCGACCGCGATGACGCGGCGGTTGGTGAGCATGGCGAGCGTTTCCGGGCTCATTTGGCTGAGATCATGACCCATCATCAGCGGCGCGGCGGACATTGCCCAGAGCGACATGTGGGTGCGGTATTCGTCCGCGCTCATGCCGCCATTGCCGATTTCCAGCATGTCGGGATCGTTCCAGCCGTGCGGACCCGCGAATGCGGCGCTGCCGTTCTTGTCGAAGCCGATCTTGGCCATGGTCGGATAGTCGTCGGTAATGTCGCCTGTCGTGCGCCACAGCACCCCGCCGACATCGCGGCCCCAGCCGCCCACGTCGAAGCGGCCATATTCGCAGAGCGAGAACACGATATCGCGTCCCGTTTCCTGAAGCGCCTTGCCCATCTCATAGTAGCTGCGCTTCACGGTATCGGCATCGGCGTAGAACCACTCGCCCGAGCAGAGGTCGTACTTCAGGTAGTCGAAGCCCCAGTCCGCGAAGCTCTTGGCGTCCTGCTTCACATGGCCGTAGCTGCCGATGTAGCCCGCGCAAGTCTTGGGGCCCTGCGAGGAGTAGATGCCGATCTTCAGCCCCTTGGAATGGACGTAGTCGGTCAGCGCCTTCATGTCGGGGAACTTGGCATTGGGTTGGAGCACGCCGCTGGCATCACGCGTTCCCTGCCAGCCGTCGTCGATGTTGATGTAGATGTAGCCCGCATCGCGCAAGCCCGAGGAGACCATGGCATCGGCCATGGCGCGCACGGTCTTGTCGTCGATATGGTCGGCGAACTTGTTCCAGCTGCTCCAGCCCATCGGCGGCGTGGCGGCAAGCTTGCTGGGGATCGGCGCACCGAGCGCGGGCAGCGATGCGAACTGGAAAGCGCGGGCTTTGGCGTCCTTCGCCGTGCCGGGGCGGCCGGTGCTGTCGATCTCCGATTCCCAGATCTGGCCCTTCAGGTGCGCTTGGCCGCCCTCGATCGCGACGCTCCACTGGCGGGTGAGGTGATCGCGGTCATTGAGGTTGCGCGCCTCGAACTTCAGCACGCCGCCTTCGAGATGCGGGTTGATCATCTCGACCGGGCCGTACCACTGGGTGGTGACCGAGCCGGCGATCTTGCCGCCTTTCGAGGTGACTTCCATCATCGTCACGCCCGGCGTGGGCGGGGTGTCGTCGAAGAGCCAGACGCCGTCGTAGGCCGTTTTGGCAAGGGCGGGGGAGGCGGAGGCAAGCAGGGCGCCGGCAAGGGCGGCTGCCGTCATCAGGGCGTGTTTCATCGCGATCTCCTTGGACCGTGTCGCATTCGGGAAAGGGGGGAGCGAGTGGGGGGAATGCCCGGCCGGGCATTCCCCGAAAGGCTTAGGCCGCGAGCTTGGCTTCGCGGGCGGCTTCGCTGCGGGTACGGCCGTAAAGGCTGTAGGCAACGAGGCCGATGACGTTCCACATGCCGAAGCGGATCAGCGTCGTCGAAGGCAGGCTGAACAGCAGGTAGGCGCAGCCCAGGATCGTCAGCGTGCCGACCACGTAAGGCTGCGGGCACTTGAACAGGCGCGGAAGCTGCGGCGCGCGGCGGCGCAGGATCATCAGGCACGCGCCCACCGAGATGAAGGCGATCAGCGTGCCGGCGTTGGCCAGCTCGGCAATCTCGTCGAGGCGGAAGATACCGGCGACAAGGGCAATCGAAATGCCGGTGATCAGGGTGATGCGGGTGGGCGCGCCGGTGCGCGGGCTGATCTTGGCAAGGCTGCGCGGCAGCAGGCCGTCACGCGCCATCACGAAGAAAACGCGGCTCTGGCCGTACATCATGACAAGGATGACCGAGGGCAGCGCGAGCACGGCGGCGAGCGCGATCAGGTGTGCGGCTACCGGCTGGCCAAGCTGGCGCAGCACGAGCGCGAGCGGCTCGGGCGAGTTGGCAAGCTGCTGGAAGGGCAGCGCGCCGATCGCGGTGATGGCAACGGCCATGTAGATCACGGTGCAGACCAGCATCGAACCGACGATGCCGATGGTGAGGTCGCGACCGGGGTTCTTGGCTTCCTCTGCCGAAGTGGCGACCGCGTCGAAGCCATAGAAGGCGAAGAACACGATGGCCGCCGCCGCCATCACGCCGCGCTGCATGCCGCCCACCTCGGTGCTGGCAAAGCCATAGGGCATGAAGGGGTGCATGTTGTCGGCATTGAAGGCGGGCGCTGCCATGAAGACGAAGATCGACAGCGCAACCAGCTTGATGATGACCAGCACGATGTTCAGCGTCGCGCTTTCGCGCGTGCCGGCGATCAGCATGCCCATCACTGCCAGTGCCACCATCACGGCGGGCAGGTTGACGATGCCGCCGCCATGGGGACCGACCAGCAGGGCGTGCGGCAAGTGAACGCCCGCAGATTCGATCCAGCCGACCAGATAGCCGGACCAGCCGACCGCCACGGTCGAACAGGCCAGCGAGTATTCGAGGATCAGGCTCCAGCCCACCACCCAGGCAACGGTTTCACCCATCGCCGCATAGGAGAAGGTATAGGCGCTGCCTGCGGCCGGGATCATCGTGGCCATTTCGGCATAGGCGAGCGCTGCGCAGGCGCAGACCGCGCCTGCCACGGCAAAGGCCAGGATCACGGCGGGCCCAGCGCGCTCGGCGCCGACCCCGGTCAGGGTATAGATGCCGGTGCCGACGATGGCGCCGACACCCAGGGCGATCAGATGCGGCCAGCTCAGCGTCTTGGCCAGGGAGTGTCCGGAATCGCGCTGCGACAGTTTTTCTATGGATTTACGCGGTCCGAGCATGGAATCCCCTGTTTTATCGTGTTCAGCCGGTCAATTCGGCAGTGAAATGGGCGCGCAGATCGTCCAGCGTGCTGGCGATGTGCTGGGTGAGCAGTTCCTTCACCCGGTCCGCATCCGCGGCAAGCCAGGCGTCAAGCAGGTCACGGTGTTCGGTATGCGCGCGGTCTCCGCGACCGGCCGGTTCGAGGTGCCGAAGCACGTAGCGCTCGGCGAGCACTTCCAGGCGCTCGACAAGCTGCGTGGTCAGCAGCCGCTTGGCCGGACGCACCAGCGCGACGTGGAATTCGCGGTTGCGCACCGCCACGTCGTTGAGGTTGTCCTTGGCAGCGGCGTCGAGCCGTTCGAAGGCCGCGATAGCGGCCTGCTTGTCGGCCTCTTCGGCGCGGGTGCAGGCATAGGCGGCGGCTGCCGGTTCCACTGCAAGGCGCAGCAGATAGATTTCTTCGGCCTGATCGGTCGACATCGGGCGGACGAACCAGCCGCGATTGGCCTGGCTGGTCAGCAGCCCTTCGTGTTCGAGCCGGGCAAGGGCCTCGCGCAGCGGGATCTTGCTGACGCCGAGTTCGGCGGCGAGCGCATCCTGCCGGACCGGCTCCATGACAGGCAACTTTCCTTCGACGATCCTTTCGCGGATCACGTCGAAAATACGTTCGGCAAGCGTGCGGACGACGATTGTCACCTGAGGGTCTCCATATGGGGCGCCCGCGGGCGGCGCGGTGCCGTCGCGGAGCGGACGTATACGGTAGATGATGTCCCGGAGACCCGCAATATTCCCAACACGGACGTTGGGAAGAATCGCGGCGACGGCGTGGCCGTTCGCCTGCTCAAACCGGGGAAAATCGAACCCATTCGTGATACGCCGCCTTGCGTGGAACTCTCGATACTCTTATATCGTATACGATTGTATTCGAGCTTTGCAATGGAGTTTTTGTGGTGCGCACAGCAGTCGTCGGTGGAGGCGTGGTCGGCCTGTCGGTAGGCATCGAATTACTCGATGCGGGCGAGGCGGTTACGCTGATCGACGATGACGGTGCGGCGGGCAATTCGGCGCAGGCGGCAAGCTGGGGCAATGCCGGGCATATCGCGGTCGAACAGGTCGAACCGCTCGCCTCGATGGAGATGGTGCGGGCCTTGCCGGGCCGCCTGTTCCTGCGCGGCGGGCCGCTGGCCTTCCCGCCCACAGCGATGGCGGCATGGATGCCGTTCGGGCTGCGACTGCTGGCGGCGTCGGCCCCCTCTCGTTTCCGGAAGGGCTGCGCGGCGCTGCGGCCGCTGATGGACGGGGCGATGCCCGCATGGGTTGCGCTGGCCGAGCGGATCGGCGCCCCGGACTTGCTGCGGCAGGACGGGCACTTCGTGCTCTGGAGCGATCCGCATAGGGCGCAGGCGGGCAAGGCGGCATGGGAATCGGCCGACACCGGTCCGGCGCGCGTGGAAGCTGCCTCTCCGGCCGAGCGCGAGGCACTGGGCAAGCTTGGCGCCTTTCCGGTGGCGGGCGCGGTGCGCTTCTCGGGAAGCGGACAGATCGCCGATCTCACCGCCTTGCGGGATGCCTTGCGCGCGGCCTTTGCGGCGCGCGGCGGCACGATCGTCGATGGACGCGCGGTGGTTCGGCAGGCCGGGGGCAAAGTGGCGGTCGAGGGCGTCGAGGCGGACCGGGTGGTGGTCTGCGCGGGCGTGCGTTCGCGCGGGATCATGGAAGCGCTGGACCACAAGGCACCGATGATTGCCGAGCGCGGTTATCACATCCGCGCCGATGCGGCCGGTTGGCCGGAGGACATGCCGCCGGTGGTCTTCGAGGAGCGCTCGATGATCGTCACGCGCTATCGCGATTGCTTGCAGGCGGCAAGTTTCGTCGAACTGGGCACGGTCGATGCGCCTGCCGATCCGCGCAAATGGGAGCGGCTGGAGCGCCATGTCGCTGAGCTGGGTTTGCCGGTCAGCGGGCCGTTCCGCCGCTGGATGGGCTGCCGCCCGACGCTGCCGGACTATCTGCCGGCCATCGGGCGCTCGGCTAAGGCGGACAATCTCTACTATGCGTTCGGGCACCAGCACCTGGGGCTGACACTGGCGCCGATCACCGGCAAGCTTGTCACGGCGATGATGGCGGGCGAAAAGCCTGCGGTGCCGCTCGAACCGTTCGACATTCGCCGGTTCGGCTGAGGTTTTCGGGGGGCGGCGGGATCCGCCGCCCCCCGAACCTTATTGCGAAGCGCCGATGGTGAACGAATAGGTCAGCGGCTTCAGCGCGATGCGGTAGGGCATGTGCGCGCGGCCATCGAGATTCCAGCCGGTATCGCCGCCGACGCCCGCCTGCGCCGCATCGATCAGCAGCGTGCCATTGCCGTGCGGGCGAATGTCCGAGCTATGTGCCTGCGAGGGCGGCTTCATCGCCAGATCGGCATAAGGGAAAGCCAGCGCATTGACCGAAAGCGGCTGCGCGCCGGTGACGCGCAGGCCGGTTTTCGCGCCGGTCAGTTCGATCCAGCGCACATCGGTCTTGTTGCCCGATTCCTGCGGGCGGGCGTAGTCGTGGAACTGCTCGGCCACGGTGCCCTGCCACTGGGCGATCAGGCCGCCGGTCTTGCGATCGGCATAAGTCTCCTGCGGCCCGCGCCCGAACCAGCGGACGTGGTCGAGCATGGAAGGCGTCTCGAACGCCAGCCCCACGCGCAGCGGATCGGGCAGGGTATCGCGTAGCGGCTCGAAATGGACGGTGACGCCCACCGATCCATCGGCGGCCATCGTCCAGCGCGTCTCGGTCTTCACCGAGCCGACGCCCATGTCGTGGTGGACGACGATGGCATTGCCGTCCCGCTCGATGCTCTCGACGCGGCGATGCTCGGAGAAATACTGCCACATGGCATGGCTCTTCGGCACGCCGGAGCCGACGTCGTTGTCGGTGGGCGAGCGCCAGAAGTTCGGCGCGCCGCCGGTCAGCAGCAACTTGCCGCCGCGTTCGTAACGGGTGACGAGGCCGGTCGCCTTGTCGATCTCCAACACCGCATCGCCTGAGGCGAGGCGCAGGGGCGAGGCGGTCTCGCTGGGCGCGATGGCACCGGCCGCAACCGGCAGTACGGCGGGGGCGGAAAGCTCGAACTGCTCCCAGCCGACGACATGGCCAGCCGGCTGCGTCGGCACCGCTCCGGCCTTGGCGCGAGCGCGCAGGACCAGGATGCGTTCGGCCGAGGGGGTCTTCGCCGCCGGGATCGGCACGGTGAGCGGGGCGGAGGCGCCCGGTGTCACGTTAGGTGTCGCCAATGTACCGCTGGCGACATCCTTGCCGTTCTCCATCACCGTCCAGTCGAGCGTGAAGCGCGAGAGGTCGATATGGTCGTGGCGGTTGACCACGCGGTAGCCGCTGGCGTCATGCGTGAAGGCAATCGGCGCCTGCACTTTGGCCAGTTCGTAGTATTCGGGATCGGGCGTGCGGTCCGACTGGATCACGCCGTCGCCCACCGGGCTGTCGTCGCCGTGGACGCCGGGCGCTTTGGGATCGGGATCGTAGTCGAGGCCCTGTCCCCAGTAGGTTCGGCCGTCCTTGTCCTTCAGCTCCATGGTCTGGTCCACCCAGTCCCAGATGAAACCGCCCTGCAACTTGGGATAGGCGCGCATGGTATCCCAATAGCCCTGAAGATCGCCGAGGCTGTTACCCATAGAATGCGCATATTCGCACAGGATCAGCGGCTGCGTGAAGTTCGGGTCCTTGGCGTAGTCGATCAGCTTTGGCTCGTCGTCATACATCGGCGCGAAGATATCGACGTAGCTGTTGGTCGGGTGGCGCCAGTTGCTCATGCTCCAGCCGAGGAAGTTTATGAGGCGCGTGGGATCGTTCGCGCGGACCCACTTGCCCGCGGCCTCGAAATTCGCGCCCACGCCGCTCTCGTTGCCGAGCGACCAGAAGATGATCGACGGATGGTTGCGGTCGCGCTGCACCATGCGCTCCACGCGGTCGAGATGCGCGGCCTGCCACTTGGGATCGTTGGCCAGCAGGTACTTGGGATCGTTGCCGTGTTCCTGCGAGAGGCTGAGGTAGCCGTGGCTCTCGATATTGGCCTCGTCCATGACGTAGAGGCCGTATTCGTCGGCCAGATCGTACCAGCGCGGATCGTTGGGATAGTGCGATGTGCGCACGGCGTTGACGTTAGCCGCCTTCATCAGCTCGATATCGCGGCGCATCGTCGCTTCGGACACGACGTGGAAGGTCTTGGGATCGTGCTCGTGGCGGTTGACGCCGCGGATCATCACCCGCTTGCCGTTCACGCGCACTTCGCCGCCGGCGATCTCTACGGTGCGGAAGCCGATGCGGCGGCTGGTCGCTTCCACCAGTTTGCCGTTGGCGTCCAGCAGTTCGACCAGCAGTGTGTAGAGCTGCGGATCTTCGGCCGACCATGTGTGCACGGCGGGAAGGGTGCCGTTCAGTGAAACCGTGCCGCCGTTCGCAGCGCCCTCACGCGTCAGGATCTCGCGCTTGCCGTCGAGCACGGTCGCCCGCACGCGCATGGCGGCGGGCTGTCCGGATAGGTCGACCTTCAGGTCCAGCTTGCCGTCGCGGTAGTCGTTCTCCAGCCCGGCATCGACGTTGAGGTCGCGGATATGCGTGGCAGGCGCCGCGTAGAGCGTGACGCTGCGCTCGATCCCATTGACGCGCCAGAAGTCCTGATCTTCCAGATAGCTGCCATCCGCAAAGCGGTAGAGTTCGATGGCGACGGTGTTCGTGCCGGCATGGGCATAGCGCGTCACATCGAACTCGGCGGGAAGCTTGGAATCCTCCGAATAGCCGACGCGCTGGCCATTGACCCAGATGTAATAGGCCGCGCCCGCCGCGCCGACCGTCAGCAGCAGCTTGCGCCCTGACCAATTGGCCGGAACCGTGAACTCGCGGCGGTAGGAGCCGACTTCGTTGAGGTCGTGTTCGATCCACGGCTGGTTGCGCGGGAACGGATAGCCGCTGCCGACGAAGACCGGGCGGCCGTGCCCTTCGGCTTGAAGGATGCCGGGGACTTTCATCGTCTCCCACCCGCTCACGTCGAAGCCGGGCTTGTAGAAGTCGGCCGGGCGCGCCTCGGGATTGGGCGAGAGGTGGAACTTCCAGTCGCCATCGAGCGAGAGGTGATAGCGCGATTTTGTCACATCGCGTGAAAGTGCGCCGGCGCGGGTTTCGAAGCCGTCGAAAGTCGTGTGCATGGGCTCCGCGCCCTGACGGATGACTTCGGGCTGTTCCCATTCAGGCGGGGTGGTTTCGGCATAAGCCGGAGCCAGCGAAAGGCCAAGCGCGAGGCTGCCGATGGCGCAGCCCTGAAGAAGATATCGCATGATCACTGACCCTGAAGGCTGCGGACGAAGAACGTGGAGAGGCGGCGCGTCACGTAGTCGATCGGGCCGGTAGAGCGGCCCACGGTGTGCTCGCCGCCGGGCACGACAAGGAGGTCGAAATCCTTATCCGCATTCACCAGCGCATTCACCACCTGCATGGTGGAGGCGGGGTCGACGTTGCTGTCCTGCTCGCCCACGATCAGGAACAGCTTGCCCTGCAGCTTCGCGGCATTGTCCACGCCCGAGGCATCGGCATAGCTCTTGTCGACCGGCCAGCCGAGCCACTGTTCGTTCCAGCTGATCTTGTCCATGCGGTTGTCGTAGCAGCCCGCCATGGCGACGCCGGCTTTGTAGAAATCGCCATGAAACAGCAGCGCGTTGAGCGTCGATTGCCCGCCCGCCGAGGCGCCATAGATGCCGACGCGGCTGATGTCGTAGGACGGATCCTTTGCGGCCATAGCCTTGTGCCACAGGATGCGATCCGGGAAGCCGGAATCCTGCAGGTTCTTCCAGGCAACGTCCTGAAATGCCTTCGAACGGTTGGCCGTGCCCATGCCGTCGATCTGCACGACGATGAAGCCAAGGTCGGCCAGCGCCTGCATGCCGATCACCTTGTCGCCGCCCGAATGGTAGCCGAAGGGCCAGAAGGTCTTGGGCACGAAACTGTCATGCGGACCGGCGTAGATGTTCTCGATCACCGGGTACTTCTTGGCCGGATCGTAGTCGTGCGGGCGCACGACAAGGCCCCAGATATCGCTCTTGCCGTCGCGGGCCTTCGCCGTGAACACTTCGGGGGCGTGGAAACCGGCAGCAGTAAGCCGGCTGATATCGCCCTTGGTGATCGTTGCCACCACGGTGCCGTCGCTGGCGCGGTGGAGTTCGCTGGCGGTGGGCATGTCCACGCGCGAATACGTATCGACGTAGAATTGCATATCGGGCGAGAAGCGGGCGGTGTGATCGGCGCGCTCGGGGGTGAGCGGCGTCAGGTTGCGGCCGTCGAAATCGATGCGGTAGTAGTGGCGGAAATAGGGATCCTCACCCGCGTTCATGCCGCTGGCGGCGAACCAGATCTGGCGCTTCTTGTCGTCCACCTTGACCACTTCGCGCACGACCCACGCGCCGGTGGTGATGCGGTTCTTCACCTTCCCGGTCTTGCCGTCCATCAGGTAGAGATGATTCCAGCCATCGCGTTCGGATGCCCAGACGATTTCGCCCCCAAGCCCGTTCACGTCATGCGCGAAGCGGCGGTCGGCGTAGAAGAAGGTCTTGGCATCTTCGGTAACGGCGGCATGGGCGGTGCCGGTCTCGGCATCGACGGCGATAATCAGAGCCTGCCCGAAACCGCGCTTGTCGTAGTCGAATTCCACGCTCTTGCTATCGGCGCGCCAGCGAGCCTCGGAAAGCTGGTAGGGATTGGGGAACAAGCTGGGATCGACCACCGTCTGCCGCCGCGTTGCGACGTCGAACAGCACCGGCTGCTCCTGATCGACCGCATCGCCCGGCTTGGGGTAGAGCTGGCTGCGCAGCGCGGGCTGAAGCTGGCCATCGGGGGCGGCTTCCACGCGCAGGACGTGGCGGGCAAAGCCCGGGCGCACGCGGTAGATCATCACATGGCGGCTGTCGGGCGACCATTCGATGGTTTCGGGATCGTAGAAATTGCCTTCGGTGCCGTCGCTGCTGAGGCGCGTCAGATCTTTCGAACCAGCAGGACGCACGACAAGGTTGTTGTCCTCCACTACGGCTTCCCACTTGCCGTCGGGCGAGAGGCGCGGGTGGTTGTCGGCGGGCACCGACAGATCGCGCACCACGCCGAAACCGCGCGGGCGGCGCGGGTCTTTCTCGGCCTCGCAGCGATAGTCGGTGAGCGTGCAGTGCCAGCCCGCGTAGTCGATTTCGAACGCGATGGTCTCGCGGTTGCCCGCATAGGAGAACTGCTCGAACGGCAGGCGCAGCGGCTGGACGGGCTTGCCCATCGCCTCGCCGAGCGCCTTGGCGAGCCGCTGCTGGTCGAACGCGGCGGACTTGGCCTGCGTATGAACGTCGAACGTTTCGAATGCGAAACCGCCTTCGACGGTCTTGCGATAGGAGAAGGCGCTGCCATCCGGCGTCCATGTCGCGGGCCAGGCGATCTCGCGCGTCAGATATTGCCAGTCTTCCCGCAGCGCGACCGAGCGCGCGATTTCCGCCTCGCTGGGTGCGGCCATGGCCATTGCCGGAAGCAGCGTGGCGGTGCACGCCAGCAGCAGGGCCGCGAGACGGGGGCGACGGGCGGGGGAGTTCATCGGGCGCGATCCTCGGCTTCTACGGGGCCCATCCCGTTCGTGCCGAGGCCGCGCGGCCGCCCGCGTGGGAGCGGCGGCCGAGGGGAATCAATGGAGGCTGGCGGGATGGCCTTGGGGTATGTTACGGCTAGTATCGTATACTATATTTCGGAAGCAGCAACAGGCAAGTGCCTCGCTCCCCGGCACTATCGGACCAACGCGAAGCCTACGCGCAGGCGCGTGATCGACTTGTTGTAATCGAGCAGGTTCTCGCCATAGCCCGCGAAAGCCTGTGCGAAGAGGTAGAAGTCCGGCCCGCCGCCCAGCAACCGGGGAAGCGGGTAGGAGACCTCGGTATTGATCGCCCCCTTGCCGGACCCGAAATTGAAGCGCGTGTTCGTCGCGATCCGCAGTCCGTCCGGATCGCCGATTTGCAGGAACAGCCCGGTATGGCCGCGATAACGGATGATGTCGGGATTGTCGGACGTGTCGCCCAGATAGAAGGCGAGCTTCGGTGCCACCAGCAGCCGCCAGTCGCCGCCCAGCGGGATGGCGGCCATGGGGGCCACGTAGAAGGTATTCACGCTGCGCGAATCCTCGCCGTCGCGGCCGTTGGATTCGTGTCGAAGCCCGCCCTGCAACGCCAGCGACATGCCATTGTCCAGCACCTTGGCGGGGGAGACGTAGATGAGTTCAGGTTGGTAATCGATATTGTGGAACGGCATCGATTGCGCGCGCAAATCCCAGAACATGCGCTGGGTGTACGTGAAGTGAAGCCCGCCGCGCCACGAGGTGGGCAGGTCCTTGCGCTCGTGCGAGCCGAACAGGTGGTAATCGAAACTGATCTGAAGGCGCGCCTCGGTATCGGTGCCGGGGCCGAAAACCGCGTAGATCGGCTCGTAAGGGCCAAGGTTGTCGATGAAGGCGTTTCCGTAACTGCGATCGGCGGGCGCCGTGGGTGTCGGAGCAGGCGGAAGGGAGGCGGTATGCGGGGAGGGTGGCGGCGATGCCTCGGCCACCCGGACAGCGGAAGGGCTGTGCAAGGCGACTTCGGCCGTGCGCCACTGCGGGATCGATAGCAGGGCACCATCGGCAAGGGTGCCTGCCGCCAGCCGATAGCGCGCTTTCGCGAAGCCGCCGGGGACAAGGCTCAGCGATGCCGGAGTGCCGCGCGCGCGTTCCAGCCAGACAGTATCCTGCCGCCCGGCGCTTTCGATATTCGCGGCGACCCGGTCGGGAAGTGCCACGGTGGCCGGAGCAGCGCCGGGATTGAGGAAGCGTAGTTCGACAGGCACCGTGCCGTCGGCCTCTGCGCTCGACACGCTGCCGATCAGCGTTTCCACGGGCTCCTCGGCATGGGCCGAGAGCGGCATCAACAGGACCGCGCCGGGAAGGCACCTGGCAAGTATCCGGCGCGTGGCAAGACGATCGGTCATTGGCAATCCCCTGTCGCGCCATTTCATACGGGCAGGAGGATATCGGCCGCCGCGACCAAACACAAACGCCTTGAAGTTATGGATGTTTGCGCTTTCGGCAACGTGTGCCCGGCGCGCGACTGGGCGCGCCGGGCGGGCGTCGGGTCAGGCGATGGTGGGGACGATACCACCTTCGACGCGAATGGCCGCGCCATTAGTGATCGCGCCGAGCGGGCTGGCCAGCAGGGCCACTTGCGCAGCGATCTCGTCGGCTTCGATCAGGCGGCGGATCAGCGAGAGCGGGCGCATCTTGGTGAAGAATTCGGCCTCGCGCTCGGCCTCGGGCGCGTCCTTGTTATCGACCACCGAGCGGATGAACTCGACGATCCCTTCCGAGCGCGTGGGTCCGGGCATGACCGAGTTGACGGTGACGCCGGTCCCGCGCGTCTGCTCGGCGAGGCCGCGCGCGATGGCGAGCTGGGCGGTCTTGGTCATGCCGTAGTGGATCATCTCGCCCGGGATCACGAGCGCGCTTTCGCTGGCGATGAAGATCACCCGGCCCCAGTTCTTGGCGAGCATCTTGGGGAAGTAGTGACGGGCGAGGCGCGCGCCGCTGACGACATTGACTTCGAAGAAGTGGTGCCAGTCGGCATCGGTAATCTCGGTGAAGGGCTTGGCCTCGTAAATGCCGAGATTGTTGACGAGGATGTCGACTTCGGGCGCGGCGGCGATCAGTGCTTCGGCACCTTCTGCGGTAGCCGGATCGGCCAGCACCGAGCGGACCTTGCCGCCATTCGCGCTGCTTGCGGCGACTTGCGCGGCGGCGGCGTCCAGCTTCTGCTGGTTACGGCCCGAGATGACGACATCGACGCCTTCGGCGGCCAGTCGCTCGGCAATGGCAAGGCCGATCCCGGCGGTGGAACCGGTGACGAGAGCGCTCTTTCCGGCGAGTTTCAGATCCATGCGAAATTTCCTTTGGGGGGAGAGGGGTTAGGAAACTCGAAGATAGGCGGGCCGGCGTTTATTGATTAGATAGAGACTTGGCATCTCAGAATTGCATTGGATTCACGGATCGATGGACAACCGCTTCGGTGAAATGCAGATCTTCCTTGCGGTATCGCAGAGCGGCAGCCTTGCCGGAGCGGCCAGAGCGCTGCGGCTGACACCCTCCGCAGTGAGCCGCGCACTTGCCCGGCTGGAGGCGCGGCTTGGCGTTCAGTTGATCGCCCGCACCACCCGCGCGCTGTCGCTGACGGCGGAAGGAGAGATCTACCGTGCCCGCGTCGCCGGGCTCATTGCCGAAGTGGACGAGGTGGAGCGGGGGTTCGGCGGTGAGTCAGACGTGCCGCGCGGGCCCTTGCGGGTGAACAGTTCGGTGCCGTTCGGCACCCAGTGTCTGCTGCCGATCCTTCCCCGGTTCCTCATGCGGCATCCCGCCGTGCGCGTGAATCTGGCGCTCGCCGACGAACTCGTGGACCTTGTGGAAGCGCGCGCGGACATCGCCATCCGCATTGGTCCGCTGCGCGATACCGGGCTCAAGGCCAAGAAGCTGGGGCGCAGCGGGATGGCGCTCGTGGCGAGCCCGGCGTACCTTTCCGAGCGCGGCACGCCCGCGCATCCGCGCGATCTCATCCGTCATACCTGCCTGCAATTCAGCTTTCGCCGGGCGATGGACACCTGGCCGTTCCGGATCGACGGCGCGCTGGTCCAGCGTCCGGTCGAGGGGGCTTTTCTCGGCAACTCGGGCGAAGTCGTGCGGCTGATGGCGGTGGCGGGCGGCGGCATCGCCCGGCTTGGCCGCTTCCATGTCGCCGCCGATCTTGCCGCCGGGCGACTGGTGGAGGTTCTTGAAGACTACAACCCCGGCGATCACGAGGATATCCATGCCCTCTATGTCGGCCATCAACGGCTGGCATCGCGCATCCGGGCTTTCCTCGATTTTCTGGAAGCGGATTTGCGCCTGCCCTGACTGTTCGGAAATATCGAACGTTTGGCGCAAGATTATTGTGGTTTTCCGAAGATCGGAAAAGGCGCATTCACGCTCTCACACCGCCGGTCCGCGGCTTTTCCGAAGTGACCGGCAATCCTTGCAGGAGCAGCGGCGTGACCCGGATGATCGAAACCTTGAACCAGCGCGCGCAGCCCTTCGCCAACATGGCGCAGCCTGTTATCGTCGCGATCGGCACCGCCGGACTGACCGGCGGCACCATGGCGGCGATCGGCCTGATCGCGGATCGCGCCCTGCGCCGCCACAGGGCCTCCTGACCTATCCGCGCCAGCGCGTGAGCGGCACGACCAGCGGTACATCGTCCAGCATGCGGCTGTAACCGGTCACGCCGTAGACGGTCCGCAAGGTTTCCTCGGTGAGGACTTCGGCAGGCGGCCCATCGGCAACCAGCCGGCCGTTATCGATTACCAAGAGCCGGTCGCAGTGCCGCGCGGCGAGATTGAGGTCGTGCAGCACGGCCAGCACCATCGCCCCGCCTTGCGCTTCGCGCACCAGCATTTCCATCACGTCGATCTGATGGCCGGGGTCCAGCGAGGCCAGCGGTTCGTCCACCACCAGCGCCTTTGCCCCCACTGCCAGCGCGCGGGCGAGCAGTGCCCGCGCCCGCTCGCCGCCCGAAAGTTCGGTGGCGACCCGTTCGGCCAGATGGGTAACGTCCGCGCGGGCCATGGCCTCTTCGATGGCGGCCTGATCCTCCTGCGCGATGCGCGAGATCGGCCCCAGATGCGGCAGGCGGCCCAGCGCGACCAGCCGCTCCACCGTCAGCGGCCAATGGAGCGTCTGGCCCTGCGGCAGATAGGCCACGCGGCGGGCCCGCTCGCGGGCGGGCAATTGTGCTAGATCGTGACCGTCCAGCGTGACCGTGCCCTCATGCGGGTCGATCAGGCCCACCAGCGCGCGGACCAGCGTGGACTTGCCCGCGCCATTGGGGCCGATCACGCCGATCAGCGTGCCGGGCTCGAAACGGGCGCTGATCCCGTGCAGTACATCGCGTCGGCCCAGCCGGACGGAGAGGTTCTCGGTCGAAATCGTCACCACAGGCGGCGCTCCCGGAGCAGGTGGAAGAGGAAGACGGGAACGCCCAGGAAAGCGGTCACCACGCCCAGCTTGAGTTCGGCATCGGTCGGGATCAGGCGGACGAGGATGTCCGCGCCGGTCAGCAGCACTGCGCCGCCTAGCAGCGAGGGGATCAGCAGGGCAGAGGGGCTGCGGTCCGTCAGCGGGCGGATCAGGTGCGGCACGATCAGGCCGACAAAGCCGATGGAGCCCGAGACGGCAACCGCGCCGCCGACGCCGATCGCCACGCCCAGCATCAGGCGGCGGCGCGTGCGGCGCAAGTCGACGCCGAGCGACCGCGCGCCGTCCTCACCCAGCGAAAGCGCGTCGAGCGCGCGCGGATCGATCAGCAGCAGCGTGGCCCCGACAACGATGCAGGGCAGTGCGATCCAGACGTGCTGCATCGCCCGGTTCTCGATCGAACCCAGCAGCCAGGACATGATCTCCATCGCCGCGAAAGGATTGGGCGAGAGGTTGAGCGCAAGGCTGATCCCCGCGCCCGCCAGTGTCGAGACGGCAATGCCCGCAAGGATCAGGCTGAGCGGGCTTTCCGAACGTCCGGCCAGTGCGAAGAGCAGGGCGATGGCGAGCAGACCGGACAAGATGGCCATCAGCGGCAATAGCGCCGGGTGCCATTCGGAAAGGCCGAAATAGAGCGCAATCACCGCGCCCAGCGCCGAGGCGTTCGAGGCGCCGAGTACCGATGGCTCGGCCAGCGGATTGCGCAAGTAGCCTTGAAGCACGGCGCCGGACAGGCCCAGCATCGCGCCGACCATGAGCCCGATCAGCGTGCGCGGCAGGCGCAGTTGGAGAAGGATCGCCCGGGCGACGGGATCGTCATGCCCGGCCAGGGCACGGATGATGCGCTCCAGCCCGAGCGAGACCGGGCCAAGGCTCATCGAGCCGAGGGCGACGAACGCCACGGCGAGGCCCAGCAGCGGGATCAGGGCACGGTGGCGCGCCCGCTGGATTGAAGGTGAAGAAGTACTGGGAGATTGCACGAATACCTCGCATCGGATCGGCGCCCCGCCACGCTTGTGTCCCGGGTACGTGTTGGTAAGGAGCCATGGCATGGCTCTCGGAAAAATCCACCTTCGCCTGCGGCTTGCCGCGTGCATGATGATTGCGGCCTTGCCCGGAGCCGGTGTGAGTGCGGGGGCCGAGCGTACCGCCGTGCGGCCCCATCGGATCGTCTCGCTCAACCTTTGCGCGGACCAGTTGCTGGTCGCGCTGGCCGATCGCGACCAGATCGCCGGGCTGACGCGCTATGCCACCGATGCGCAGATGTCGGCGGTGGCCAGTCAGGCGAAGGGACTGCCGGTGTTCGGCGGTTCGGCCGAGGAAGTGATCGCGGCCGATCCAGATCTCGTGGTGGGCATGCCCGCGCGCCGCAATCCCTCGATCACGGTGCTCAAGGGACGGCACTATCCCGCGCTCGACCTTAAGGCGGCGCGTGACTACGACGAAATCCTCGGCTCGATCCGCGATGTCGCCCGTGCGGTCGGCCATCCCGAGCGCGGAGAGGCGCTGATCGCGCGGATGAACGCCGATCTTGCAGGGCTGCCGCGCGTGCCGGGCCACAAGGTCGCGGCCTATTACCAGCGGAGCGGATACCTCACCGGAACCGGCACGCTGGTCGATGACCTGATGACGCGCGTCGGCCTGGTCAATCTTGCTGGAAAGCTGGGCAAGCCGGTGCTCTCGCAGGTCAGCCTTGAGGAAATGGCCATGGCGCGGCCGGACTTCATCGTGGTCGACAGCGCCACGCAGACCGTGACCGACAAGGGCACCGAGATGATACATCACCCCATTCTCGCGAACATCCCGCGCGTGTCCATTCCGCAGGCCTGGACAGTCTGCGGCGGCCCGGCCTACGTCAAGGCAGCGCGCTTGCTGGCAGCGCAAGTGAACAAGCCCCGGCTCAACGCTCACTGACGTGGCTGCTCCCGTCGAGGCGGGGTTGCCAGCCGCGACGTTCCAGTTCGGGGATGACATCCGGTTCGAGCGGATGGCCCAAGCAGAGCAGCGCGATGAAGCGCCAACTCGCCGGAACGTCGAGCAGGTCGGTAACGAAGCCGGGCTCGACGATCGACACCCAGCCCAGCCCCAGCCCACGTGCCCGTGCGGCAAGCCATAGCGTGTGGATCGCCAGAACCACCGAATAGGCGCGGGTTTCCGGCATGGTCGCGGCGCCGAGGCCGAAGCCCGTCGTAGTCGCGTCATCGCAGAATACCGCAATCACTTCGGGTGCCTCGCGGATGCCGTGAAGCTTCAGCGCGGCATATTTCGACCGGCGTTCAGCATCGGGCATGGCGGCCGCCGCCGCTGCCTTTTCGGTATCGGCATGGCCCGCGAGCGTCTCGCGCAAGGCGGCCGAGCGAACCCGCACAAAGCGCCAGGGCTGCGAATTGCCGACCGAGGGCGCAAGCTGCGCCACCGCCAGCAGTTCGGCCACGCGCTCCTCGCCAATCGGCTCCTTGCGGAAATGGCGCACATCGCGCCGCCACGCCAGCAGTTCGGCCAGTTCGCTTATGAATTCCGGGCTGAAGTCAGGGGCGGACGGAGACGGCATCGTCAGAATTCGATGCCGGCCTGCGCCTTCACGCCGGAGCGGAACGGATGCTTCACCAGCGTCATCTCCGTCGCCAGGTCCGCCGCCTCGACCAGCGCCTCGGGCGCATTGCGGCCGGTGACGACGACGTGCTTCATCTCCCCGCGCGATGTCAGCACTTCCAGCACTTCGTCGAGCGGCAGGTAGTCGTAGCGTAGCACGATGTTGAGTTCGTCGGCGAGCACCATGTCATAGGCGGGATCGGCGATCATGCGCTTCACCTCGTTCCACGCCTCGCGCGAAAGTTCGATGTCGCGGGCGCGGTCCTGCGTGTTCCAGGTGAAGCCTTCGCCCATCGGCTTGAATTCGACATTGTCCGGGAAGGCATCGAAGACGACCTTTTCGCCGGTGGTCATCGCGCCTTTCACGAACTGGACGACGCCCACTTTCTTGCCGTGACCGATCATGCGCACCACCATGCCGAGCGCGGCGGTGGTCTTGCCCTTGCCCTTGCCGGTGTGGACGATCAGCAGGCCCTTTTCGACCGTCTTTCCGGCCATGATCTTGTCATGCGCGGCCTGCTTCTTCTTCATTTTCTCGGCGTGCTGTTCGTCGGTACGCTGCACCATGGTCATGCTCCTGAGAGGGCCGCGAGCGTCAGGCCCGCGCTGTTCGATCGGGGTTTCCAGAGGCCGCGCTCCAGCGCCTCGGCAAGGCGGGCGGCGGTTTCGCGCAAGGCGGCGGGGTTGGCCTCGGCCATGAAATCACGCACCGCCTCGTCCTCGATGAAGGCGGCGTGGACGGCGTCGAAGTGGTGGTCCTTCACCGCGTGGGTGGTGGCGGCGAAGGCGAAGAGGTAATCGACCGAGGCGGCGATTTCGAACGCGCCCTTGTAGCCGTGGCGCATGACGCCCGCGATCCACTTGGGATTGGTGACGCGACCGCGCACGATGCGGCCGATCTCGTCCTCCAGTGTGCGGACGACCGGGCGTTCCGGGCGGCTGTGGTCGTTATGATAGCTGATCGGCGCGCGGCCCTTCAGATGTTCGACGGCGGCAGCGATGCCGCCTTCGAACTGATAGTAGTCGTCGCTGTCGAGCAGGTCGTGCTCGCGGTTGTCCTGGTTCTGGACCACGGCATCGACCGAGGCGAGGCGGGCGGCGAAAAGGCCGCGCTCGGCATCGCCTTCCACCCCGCCGCCATAAGCGTAGCTGCCCCAGTCGAGATAGACATCGGCCAGATCGCTGCGTTCGTGCCAGATCTTCTCGTCGATCATCGCCTGAAGCCCGGCGCCGTAGGCACCTGGTTTCGATCCGAACACGCGCGAACCGGCGCGGCGGGTGGCCTGCGCCTCGGCCTCGCCATCTTCGACCAATTTGGCGGTTTCGGCGCGGTGGCGCTCGGCGGCGGGGTTGTCGCCCAGCGGTTCGTCGAGCGCCATCACCGCGCGCGCGGCGCTGTCGATCAGGTCGATCTGTTCGGGGAAGGCGTCGCGGAAGAAACCGGAGACGCGCAAGGTCACGTCCACGCGCGGGCGGCCGAGTTCGGCCACGGTCATCACCTCGAAGCCGACCACGCGGCCCGAAGTCCAATCCCAGCGCGGGCGCACGCCCATCAGCGCGAGGGCCTGCGCGATGTCGTCGCCGCCCGTGCGCATGTTGGCGGTGCCCCATGCGGAGAGGGCCATGGCGTGCGGGTATTCGCCCTCGCGCTGGAGGTAGTCCTCCACCAGCAGATCGGCGGACTTGCGGCCGAGTTCCCAGGCGACGGCAGTGGGCACGGCGCGGGTGTCGACCGAATAGAAGTTGCGGCCAGTGGGGAGCACGTCCGGCCGCCCGCGCGTGGGCGCGCCGGAGGGGCCGGGCAGCACGAAACGGCCATCGAGGCCGGCCAGCAAGGCTTCAGCCTCGCGCGGGCCGCAGAGATCGATACGGGGAGCAAGGTCGGTGCGGATGGCATCGAGGACGGCCAGCGTCCTGTCCCCCGCTCCGCTCATCCTGAGCTTGTCGAAGGATGCTGGCGCTGTGCTGTGGTCCGACAAGCTCAGGACGAGCGGGGTTTGGGTTGTTTCGCTGACCCATTCCGCTGCCAGCAGTTCGAGCCGTTCGACGGTGTCGCCATGCGTGCGCCAAGGCTCATCGGATACCGCCGCAAGGGCTTCAGGCCGGGCGCCATTCCAATGGTCTCCCATCCGGCAGTCGAGCGGGTCGAAGTCCAGCCCGAAGTCCTCCGCCATTGCCCGCAGCAGTGAGGCTTGTCCGGCATGGTCATACCCACGCGGCGTGCGTGCCAGCGCGACCAGCAAGTCGCGCCGCAAGCGGCCCTCGGGCGACTGGGTGAAGACATGCAGACCATCGCGGATCTGCAATTCCTTCAATTCGCACAAGTAGTTGTCGATGGCTGAAAGCGCATCGTCATCGTCGCCGCTGGCACCGGCATCGCGGTCGAGACCGTGGCTGCGCGCCAGATCGAGAATGTCGCGCCGCAGGCGGTCGAGGCGGCGCGGGTCCATCCCGGCGGCGAGGTAATATTCGTCCACCAGCGCCTCAAGCTGCTTGAGCGGACCGTAAGTCTCGGCGCGGGTTAGCGGCGGGGTGAGGTGATCTACGACCACTGCGCCGATGCGGCGCTTGGCTTGCGTGCCTTCGCCGGGATCATTGACGATGAAAGGGTAGAGTTGCGGCAGCGGCCCGGCGCAGATCTCCGGGAAGCAATCGCGCGAGAGCGAGATGGCCTTGCCGGGCAACCACTCCAGATTGCCGTGCTTGCCGACATGGACCACCGCCTGCGCACCGAATTCCTGCGCCAGCCACACGTGGAAGGCGAGGTAGGCGTGCGGCGGCGGCAGGGCCGGATCGTGATAGCTGGCCTTGGGATCGATATTGTAGCCGCGCGCGGGCTGCACGGCGACGGCGAGATTGCCGAAGCGGTGCACCGGCAGGCGGAACGCGCCGTCCCTCACGAAGGGATCGGCCGATGGCTCGCCCCAGCGTTCGGACATGGCTTTGCGCGCGCTTTCGGGTACCGCTGCGAAAGCGGCTTCGTAGGCCGAAAGCGGCAGTGAAACTTCGCCGGGACGGCCTAGTGATGTCAGGTCGTTGGTCACGCCGCCGGTCATCACGCGCATCAGCGCGGCGCCGTCCTTGGGCGCGTCTCCGGTGTCATAGCCCGCCTCGGCCAGAGCGGCGATGATCGCAGCGGTGCTGGCGGGGGTATCGAGGCCGACGCCGTTGCCGATCCGCCCATCCCGGTTGGGATAGTTCGCCAGGACCAGCGCGACGCGGCGCTTGGCAGCCGCCGTGCGGCGCAGGCCCGCCCAGTTCGCGGCAAGATCGGCGACGAACGCCACCCTGTCCGGCGCCACGCGCGGGACGACGATGCCGCATTGGGTCACTTCGTCGAAACGCTCCGCTGCCTTGAAAGCGACCGCACGGGTGAAAATGCGCCCGTCCACCTCCGGCAGCGCCACGTTCATGGCGAGATCGCGCGGGCCCAAACCGCGCGCGGAGCCCTGCCATTCGCTTTCCTCCACGCCCGCGAAAGCGACTTGCAGGATCGGGCAGTCCGCCTTTTCGAGAATGCCCGGCTTGCGATCGTCGCCTGCCGAGGACGAGGCGAAGCTGGTGGCATTGACGATCACATCGGGCGCGATCTCGCCTAGCAATCCGCTCAGCCAGTCCACCGCGAAAGGCTCCCGCAGGGCGCGAACGTGAACGGCAGCGACGTTGAAGCCGCGCTCCCGCAGCGCCGCGATCATCGCGTCCACGGCGTCCAAGGTGCCCGCGATCATCAGTGCGCGGTAGAACACCAGCAGAGCGAGCGGGCGGCCTTGGGTCCAGCCTGCCTGCACTTCGGCAAGCCCGGCACGCTCGGTGCCCGCAAGGTAGAGCCCGGCGTCGGCTACCGGCACCGGATCGTCCGGCTCGCCCGCGTCATGGCCGATGGTCCGCACGGCGGTGCGCAGGAACGAGAGGGCATTGGCCATGCCGCCCTGCCGCAGATAATCGCGCATCCGCTCGCGGACCTCGGCGGGCAGGGTGGAGGCGCGGTCGAGCGCCGGGTCTGCCTCGCGCCCATCGGCAATGGCGGCGAAGGCAATGCCGTTCTCGCGCGCGACGCGGGCGATCTCGTCGATGCCGTAGCCCCAGTAGCTCTTTCCGCCGAGCAGGATCACGCAGACGAACCTGGCCTTGGCGATCACCTTTTCGACATAGAGGTCGATCGAATAGGGGTGGCGCAGTTGCAGCAGATTGGCGAGGCGAATGCTGGGAGAACCCTCCAGCATTCGCGCCGCCGCGCCCGCGAAGCAGGCGAGTTCGCTGTCCGCCACGGTGAGGATCACCATGTCGCCGGGAGACTGGTCGAGGTCGATCGCCTCCTCGCCGCCCGAGATCGTCCCCGGCGTGGCGGACAGCAGGTGCATCAGGCGTTCCCCCCGCAACTGCGACAGAACTCTGACTCGTCATTGCGAGCGTAGCGAAGCAATCCAGTGCGGCTCTGCGCGACTCTGGATTGCTTCACCCGCTTCGCGGGTCCGTAATTACGAGGGTAGGGGGGGGGGGCGAAGGTGGGCATGAGGGAGAACCTCAAGCCGCTACCGTGCCGAGAACATGCGCAAGCCCAGCCTCGATGGCGGCGCGGTCCAGCCCCTTCTGGCCGATGATGACAAGCTGGGTGCGGCGCACGTCCTGCGGCAGCCACGCACGGTCGTAGAAGTGCTGGATGCGCGGGCCCACGGCCTGCACCACAAGGCGGCTCGGCTTGCCCGAAACCGCGACCATGCCCTTCACGCGCAGCACGTCGTGCTCTGCGATCAGGTCCTTCAGACGGGCGAGAAGAGCGTCGAGATCGACCACATCGCTGCCGGAAACGACGAAGCTGTCGAAGTCGTCATGGTCGTGATCCTCGTCCAGCCCATCGATGTGCGAGGGACGGGAATCGAGATCGTCCTCGGCAGCGGCGGTGATGCCCAGCAGCGCGGCGATGTCGACGGCGCCATGATTGGCACGCACGATCTTCACGCCGGGGCGCGTCTCGGCCAGCACCAGCGTTTCGACATGGGCGAGGGCATCGGCGTCGACGAGGTCGGTCTTGTTGAGCACGACCATGTCGGCGCAGCCCAGCTGTTCCTCGAACAGTTCTTCCAGCGGGCTTTCGTGGTCCAGCATCGGGTCGGTCGCGCGTGCTGCCGCCAGCGCCGCCTCGTCGGTGGCGAAGCGGCCGGCCGCGACGGCATCGGCGTCGATCAGCGCGACCACGCCGTCCACGGTGGCGCGGGTGCGGATGTCGGGCCACTGGAAGGCCTTTACCAGCGGCTTGGGCAGGGCAAGGCCGCTGGTCTCGATGATGATGTGATCGGGCTTGTTCTCGCGGTCCAGCAGCTTCTGCATGGTCGGCAGGAAATCGTCGGCGACGGTGCAGCAGATGCAGCCGTTGGCCAGTTCGACGATATCGTCCTCCGGGCAGGCCTCGTCATTGCAGCCTTTCACCAGTTCGCCGTCCACGCCGACATCGCCGAACTCGTTGATGATCAGCGCAAGGCGGCGGCCCTTGGCGTTCTGCAGCAGGTGGCGGATCAGCGTGGTCTTGCCGGCGCCCAGAAAGCCGGTGATGACGGTGGTGGGAACTTTGCTCATGTATCGTCTCCCGCGCGCCGGTAACTCGGAAGCGGCGGGACAGGCCGTCTCTTGCGGACGACGCGGACACACGGGCGTCGGGCAGGCGCGCGAGCGCCCGACGTGGCATGCCGCTGCGGCCCCGGCCGCATGCATCACGTCGCTCAGACGGAGAGTTACCGTGCCTTGGCCAATCCCTGGACCCGGGCAAGAGCGACATCGACCCCGGCAGGTCTCCTGGCTTGCGGGTCACGGCACGATGCACCGCCTTCCCAGGCCTCGCATGACTTAGCGTCCGGCCCAGTGGCTGCGGGCAGAGGCTTTGCCCCGCCGCGAATGTGCATCGCGCTCGCCGCTTACAGTTGCAGGGACAGCCCCGGATTGGAGTGGCAGGCCACTCGTACCGTGTTCCCATTTTAAGCCCCTTGCGGGGCACCGGCGCGATAATGGTGTTCACCGTCGCCCCGGTCGGGGGCTGCGGCGGACAGACAGGCTCCTAGCCGTCGCCGTGTCCGCCCGCAAGTGTCGGGCCCCGGGCAAGCGCCGGGATCGCACGCGCAGGCCGATCCAAAACGCGATGACGATGAGCAACGCATCAGGCTCGCGGTGCAGATCCCCTCGATTTTGCATCTAATGCGATTGACTCGCAAGTTGGGACTCTGTTAGCAGCGTCAGAAATGCGAATGGTTCGCAATAACGCGACCAAGGCGCACTTTCGGAGCCGTCATGAACACGCGCGCGGGCAAGGTCCGTAAAGGCATCGGCAAAGGCAATCTCGCGGCCAGACTGCTGGCGGCGGTTCCGGCCAATTATGCGCTGTCTTCGCTGGCGGCGGCCTGCGTGGCCCGCGTGCTGGCGCACGGACTTGCGGTCTCCGCGCCCGAAGCGAGCATGGCGGCCACGCTGCTGTCATTCGCGATCTTCGCGGTGCTGGCGCTGGCGGCGTTCGGCATGCGTTTGGTGGCGCGGCTGTGGCTGTGGATGATCGTTTCGGGCGCGGTCATGGCCGGTTACCTCTGGTTTTCTCTGACAACGGGGGGCCGCCTGTGAAGGAGAGCCTGCGGCAATCGATGGCGCTCGTGCACACCTGGACGGGGCTGGTGCTGGGCTGGCTGCTGTTTGCGATGTTCGCCACGGGTACTTCGGCCTATTTCCAGGACGAGATCACCCGCTGGATGCAGCCCGAAGTGACCGGCACGGCCGATCCAGTGGCATCGGCGCAAGGCGCGGTCCGCTTCCTCCAGCGCACCGCGCCAGACGCGAGCTTCTGGTTTCTCACGCTTCCCAACGGGCGCAGCGCCACCACGCAGGCCTTCTGGTACCCAGGCACCGGCACCAGTGGCCAGACCGAGGCCGTACTCGATGAAAGCGGCCGGGAAGTGACTGTGCGCCAGACCAACGGCGGCTACTTCCTCTATCGCTTCCATTTCGACCTGCATTACCTGCCGGTCCTCTGGGCCCGCTATCTAGTGGGCATCGCGGCGATGTTCATGCTGGTAGCGATCCTCTCGGGCGTGATCACGCACAAGAAGATCTTCGTCGACTTCTTCATGCTGCGCTTCGGCAAGGGGCAGCGATCGTGGCTGGACGCGCACAACGTGACCGCCGTGCTGGCGTTGCCGTTCCACCTGATGATTACCTTTACCGGGCTGGTGACGCTGGCGGCGATGTACATGCCGTGGGGCATATTGGCGAACTACGCCTCGCCCGACACCTTCCAGTCCGCGGTTTTCGGCGATCCGCCGGCCGCCGAACGCAGCGGCAGGAACGTGCCCCTTGCCGACCTTGCGCCGCTGATGCGCAAGGCATCGGCGCAGTGGGGCGGGCGTGAGGTCGGCGTGGTGCGGATCAACAATCCGGGCGATGCGACCGCGACGATCGCGCTGACGCGCGGTCCGGGCGAGGCGATGGGTTCACGCGGCGAAGTCATGGTCTTCGATGGCCCCAGCGGCCGCCAGACCGGCGGCAGCCTGCCGCAGGGCGCCGCGCTCAAGACCGAGAGCGTGATGATCGGCCTCCATTCGGGACGCTTCGCGCAGATTGCGCTGCGCTGGCTCTATTTCCTGAGCGGCCTTGCCGGAACCGCGATGGTCGGCACCGGGCTTGTGCTCTGGACCGTCAAGCGCCGCCAGCGCCTGCCCGATCCGGAGCGCCCGCATTTCGGCTTCCGCCTCGTGGAAAAACTCAACATTGCGACGATTGCCGGGCTGGGCTGCGCCATTCCCTCTTACTTCCTCGCCAACCGCCTGTTGCCCACGGGGATGGCGGCGCGCGCGGACTGGGAGATCCACACGATGTTCCTCGCCTGGCTGGGCGTGCTGATCTGGGCGCTGGTGCGCCCGGCTGCGCGGGCATGGCTTGAGGCGCTGAGACTGGCGGCGCTGCTTTTCGCGGCGGTACCGCTGGTCAACGCCTTCACCACCAGCCGGGGGCTGCCTGTCAGTCTGATGAGGGGGGACTGGCTGTTCGTGGCTTTCGATATGGTCATGCTGTCGCTTGCGGCGGCCTTCGCGCTGGCGGCTACGAGGTTTGCGGCACGCCAACGCAAGGCGTCGTCCGGCCGGGCGGTGGGCAGGGAAAAGGCAGTGCGGGCATGACCCACGTTCTGGGCATCCTGCTCGCGCTGGCCGGTTTCTGGGCGCTGGCAGTGTCCATGCCGCGCCACCAGCGCGACCTTTCCGGGCGAACGCTCGCGAAGAGCCACGCCTTTACCGCCCGGTGGGCCGGATGGACCCTGCTGGCGGCGGCGCTTGCCGTTGACATGGCTGGGTTTGGCGGCGGCTATGGCCTCGTTGCCTGGTGGGCGCATCTGACAGTGGGTGCGTGGCTGACGGTGGCGCTGCTCCACCTGGCGAAACGCTAAGTCAGCCGGGCATGTGTACCCGCGCGTAGTCGTCGTCAGTCGCGCGGCCGAGCATCTCGCGATAAGGCGCGAAGTGCGGCATCTCGGGCGTTACCAGCCCCAGCGCCACCTCCTCACCCTCGGCCAGCTTGCGCAGGGCGAGCGGCGCGGCGGCGGGAACGAGCTGCGAGCCCTTGCCCACTTCCAGCGTGGTGAGAATGCCGAACAGCCCACCATCGATGGTCGGGCGCGAGAGGATGGCAAGGCGATATTGCCCCTGCTCGTTGGTCACGAGGTAGATATGGCCGGAAAGGTTGGGCATCGAGACTTGCCCCGCCTGCTCGAAACGCGCGTCTGACCGGCCGGATTCGGCGAAAGCGAGGCAGGCCTTGGCGCTGTCCCACCGGATTGTCGTCAGATAGGCGAACAGGCTGCCCGGCGTGCCGAAGCTGGGGCGCAAGGTGAGGTAGCGGCCTTCCAGCCAGGCCACGGCCGAGCGGGCATAGGCCCCCAATGCTTCGGGGGCGACATCTCCGGCGCTAGGCAGTGGTGCAGGCGTGCCCGCGACAGCGCCGGGGCGCAAGTTCACGCCCAGCGCTTCCTCGATCCGCAGCAGCGTCGCCAGCGTGAAAGGGCGCTTGCCGGCCAGTGCCTTTTCCAGCGTCGAGAGGCTGATCCGCGCCATGTCGGCCAGCGCCTGGCGCGACATGCGCCGCCGCGCGATCTCCTCGCGGACGAGGCGCGCGGCCTCTGCGCTTTCGGGAGCGATCGGGGCGGAATCCGGCAAGTCGGTCTGGGGTATCGTCATGTCCGCCTATTTCCGCACAAATGCGCACATTCCGTCAATGGCTGCATCAACAGGGGCAATCTGCGCACGCGTGCGGCTGGAACCGGCCAATAGTGCTCGTGGCTGTGCGCACCGCCATGCGCATAGAGGGAGGGCTCCCGAACATCCAAGGAGCCTGTCATGCCGCAATCACCCGCTTTCCGCCCTCTCGCCTTTCGGGGCGCGCTGATCCCTGCCGTCGTGCTGGCGCTGGGCGCACCGGTTGCCGTCGCGGTCCAGTCAACCGCCGCCCTTGCCGCCGACGAAGCCGAGGACGCGGCGACCGACGACGGGCCCGCTGCCGGCACGCTGATGCTGCGCGGGCAGGGCATTGCCGAGAGCTTGCCAGCCGTCCGCCTCGGCACCGACATGGACGTGACGGTGACTGGCCAAGTGGCCCGCGTGCGCGTGACGCAGGCCTTCCGCAACACGTCGGGCAAGTGGATGGAGGCGCATTACCTCTATCCGCTGCCGCAGGACGGGGCGGTGGACTCGCTGAAGATGGTTGTCGGCCAGCGCGTGATCGTCGGCCATGTCCAGCCGCGCGAGAAGGCGCGTGAGACGTACGAGGCGGCCAAGGCCAGCGGCCGCAAGGCCGGTCTTGTCGAGCAGCAGCGGCCCAACATGTTCACTACAATCGTCGCCAATGTCGGCCCCGGCGAGACCGTGCTGATCGCCATCGAATATCAGGCCCCGGTCACGCAGGCGAACGGCACCTTCTCGCTGCGCCTGCCGCTGGTGGCCGGCCCGCGCTACACGCCGCCGCACACGCTGACTTCGGCGCCCGCCGTGGACGATGCCAATGCCGTGACCGCTGCGCCGGTGCTCGATCCGAAGGTGGGTTCGGGGCTCAATCCCACGTCGATCTCGGTACGCCTCGCCCCCGGCTTCGATGTCGCCAACCTCATCAGCCGCTATCACAAGGTGAACATCACCGGCCCGCTGGACGACCGCACCGTCCGTCTTGCCGAAAGCGTTCCCGCTGACCGCGACTTCGTGCTGGAATGGCGCTCGGCCTCGGCCGATCCGACGCTGGGGCTTTTCGCCCAGCACACCGACAAGGGCGACTTCGTGATGGCCTCGGTCACGCCGCCGGCCGACCTTTCCAACTTGCCCACGCCCCCGCGCGAGATGGTCTTCGTGATCGACAACAGCGGCTCGATGGGCGGCGATTCGATGGACGAGGCCAAGGCCAGCCTGATCCACGCGCTCGGCACGTTGCGCCCGCAGGACCACTTCAACGTGATCCGCTTCGACGATACCATGACCCGCCTGTTCGACCACAGCGTGGCCGCCACGCCCGATCAGGTGGCGCTGGCCAAGCGTTTCGCGGACTCGCTGGAGGCACGCGGCGGCACCGAGATGCTGCCCGCGCTGAAGGCCGCGCTGGAGGATGCGGGAACTGGCGGCGAGGCCGATGCGCTGCGCCAGATCGTGTTCCTCACCGATGGCGAGATCTCCAACGAACGCGAGATGATGGCTGCAATCGGTGCCGACGGTGGGCGCAGTCATGTCTTCATGGTCGGTATCGGCTCGGCGCCGAACGACTATCTGATGGAGGGGATGTCGACCATCGGCGGCGGCGTCTACACCCATGTCGGCACCCCGGCCGAGGTGGCCGCGAAGATGATGCCGCTGATCGACGTGCTCAGCCATCCGGCCATGCGCGACCTGTCGGTGCGGGTCGAGGGCGGGACGCTGGATCTCACGCCTTCGCGCCTTCCCGATGTCTACGCCGGGCGGCCGCTGGTCCTTGTCGGCCGGACCGGGCATCTTGCCGGCACGCTGACAGTGAGCGGCACGATCGGCGGCAAGCGCTGGGAGCGGCGGGTCGATCTGGCCAGCGCGCTGCCCAGTCCCGCTATCGAAAAGCTCTGGGCGCACCGCCGCATCACCGACATCGAGGCGGATCGCGCGCTCGGCCAGATGGAAGACGCGCAGGCCGATGCCGAAGTCGAGCGGATCGGCATGGAAAGCGGGCTGGTCACCAGCCGCACCAGCCTCGTCGCCGTGGACGAGACCCCTTCGCGGCTAGCCGGTGCGCGGCTGACGCGTGAGGAATTGCCGATCAATCTGCCGGCAGGCTGGGATTTCGACACGCTGTTCGGGCACGATGCCTTGCAGTCGCGGGTGGGTTCGGATGATCTTTCCGCCATGCAGGCCCAGGCGCTCGACCTGCCGCAGACCGCCACCGGCTTCGTCGGCATGGTGGGCAAGGGGCTGGCGCTGCTGCTGGCAGGCCTTGCCGGGATTGCTCTCCTGCTGCGCCGGAGGGCGGCATGATCGGGCTCGCGCGTATGAAGGAGGCTGCGCGCGGGCGCGGGCTCCTCTTCCTGCTGCTGGCCGGACTGTGCCTTGCAGGCGTGGCGGAGACTGGGCGGGGGCTTTACGTTCCCGCCAAGGCCATGGCCGCGCAAGTCCTGCTGGAGCGGGCTTTCGAGCGCAGCCTTGCCACGCACGCGCCGCAGCGGCCCTGGGCCTGGGCGGACATGACCCCGCTCGCCCGGCTTTCAGTACCTCGCCTTGGCGCGGCGCGGGTGGTGCTCGACAGCGGATCGGGGCAGGCCATGGCTTTCGGACCCACCCTGCTCCCGGGCGGCGCGGCCTTCGGGCAGGAGGGAACCGCCGTGGTCGCTGCCCATCGCGACACGCACTTTCGCTTCCTGCGCGATGTTCACAAGGGCGATCTCATCACCGTGCAGACCCGCGAGGGACTGGAGCGTCGCTACCGGGTGACCGGGGCCGACGTGGTGCGGTGGGATCGCTATGCCGTGCCCGATGCAGGCGCGGGCGAGCGGCTGGATCTGGTGACCTGCTATCCCTTCGACGCCGTGCGGCATGGGCCTTGGCGCTATGTGCTTCATGCGGAGCGGATCTCGTCCTGATTGGAAAGCGAATTCCACCAATCTCAACCCGTCATCCCCGCGAAGGCAGGGATCCCGCTTCTGTTGTGCAGGACGAGAGGCCGCAAAGAAGCGGGGCTCCCGCCTGCGCGGGGGCGACGAGGTTTGAAACTGGGGACTCATCCCTCGACATTGAGCACATCCGAGATCGCCGAGGTCGCCCGAGGTTTAAGCGCTATCCCCGCTCGGCTCGCGCCGCCGTCCCACCCAGATGGCGCAGGCCAGCAGAACCGCCGCGACCGGGAGGGCCACGAATGGCCCCGGCCGCGCCAGCAGGCAGAATGAGACAAAACCAATCGTCATGCCAATCCACGAGGCGATCTTGGCATGACGCGGGATCGCCCGCTCCGCCCGCCAGGCACGCAGCCCGGGGCCGAAGCGGGGATGATTGAGCAGCCAAGCCTCCAGCCGCGGCGACGAGCGCGCAAAGCACGGCAGCGCCAGGATCATGAAGTCCGTGGTCGGCAGCAGCGGGACGAAGATCCCCACCACGCCGATGCCGACCAGCACGAGGCCCAGCACCAGCCAGCCCATGCGCGCGGCCCGGCCCCGGCGGAGCAGGTCCTCGGTGCCGCTGCCGTCCTCAGGCGAGGCGGGCATCGGCCAGCGAACGCACGCGATCGAAAGCCGCTTTCGCCCCCGCAACCGCGCGGGCTTCCTCGTCCGGGCCCAGCCGGGCCGCGTCGAGCCCTGCCGTGAAGGCCCGCCAGTGCGCGGCAGGCCCTTCCGCCGCCGGCGCGAGATGGCGCGCGCCGTGATCGTCGGAGAGGCCGAGCTTGGCCGCCTCCTTGCGCAGCAGCGCCGCGCCCATGTTCGACCCTTCGGCGACATAGAGCCAGCCGAGCGCGGTCGGGACATCGACCGGCTCGCCCGCCGTGAAGGCTGGCGGCGTATCGTCGGCGGGTAATGCCTTGCCAAGGTCGGCCAGATCCGCCGCGATCAGGCCAAGGCGCTGCCGCTCGGCGAGGCCCGGCAGAATGTACTGCAAGGCCTCGTTCGAATAGAGCGCCGCGATGTCGCGGTGGAACAGGTACTGCAACTCGGCGAAACGGGTATAACCCGGCAGGCTGGCGAATGGGTCTGCGGCCATGATTGCCTTGTCCAGGCGTTCATGCATCTCGCGTGTCCCGGCCCGGAGCGATTGTACCAGGCTGGGTGCCAGTGAGTTGTCCGTAGTGGTGTTCATGGTCTGCGGCGTTCCTTTCAGAACGAGATCAGGGCGGTCGCCTTGAAGGTGCGGCCGGGCTGCGAATAGAACAGCTTCGAAAGGCTGCCGCTGTCGGGCAGGTCGAGCGCGTTGTAGTAGGTCTTGTCGAGCAGGTTGTAGACACCGACCTGAATACGCAAGCCCTCTGCGAAGGATGGACGGATCCATGCGTTGGCATCGATGATGCCGTAGCTCGGCGTCTTGTTGAGATCGGAGGCGGGATTCTCGACCTTGTTCCGCGATGCTGCCGCCGTGCCGGAGAGGTCCGCGCCGAAGTTGCCGTGCGAATAGCCCACGCCCAGAATGGCGCGCAGCGGCGGGATCGAGTTCAGGTGATAGTCGTCCGCAGTGTTCTTGCCGTCGGCGTAAGCGAGCGAGGCCCAGGTCCGCCAGTTCTTCGAAAACTCCCAGTTTCCGCTCGCCTCGATGCCGTAGATCCGCACGCGGTCGAGGTTCATGTACTTGAACACGCCGAAGGGATAGCTGCCGGACAGGCCGGCCTCGGCGGCGGTCGTCGTGACTGTGTCGATGAAGTTGCGGTAGGTGTTGCGGTAATAGGCCACGCGCAAGCCGCGCTTGTCGTCGCCGAAGCGCATGCCGAATTCGTAGCCCTTGCTGGTCTCGGGCTTGAGATCGGGATTGCCGATGCTGACGTAGCTGCCGGTGCCGCCATAAGTCAGATAAAGCTCGGTTGCCGAAGGCGCGCGGAAGGCCTGTGCCCACTGGCCATAGAGCGTGAGTTTTGACAGCACTTCGGCCTCGACCAGCACCTTGGGCGACCAATGCGTGTCGGACGACTTGGCGGGGAGCCCCTCGAACGCGGCGTTCTCGGTATAACTCGGCGTGTCCTGCGGCGAGCGGCGATAGTTGTCGTAGCGAATGCCCGGAGTGACATGCAGCCACGCGTTCGTGCCGAAGCCGATGCGGTCCTGCAGGACAAGGCCGATGTCGGTGCCGCGCACGTCGGGCATGTCGGACTGGTTCACGTGAAGGAACGAGCAGGAGTAGATCGCGGGCGTGCAGTTGTCCTGCCCGGCGGCGTATTGGCTGGTATTGGTGCGATAGGCTTCGCCCGCCACGGTGATTGCGTGGGAGAGCGGGCCGGTCGTGAAGGCTCCGGTGATCGAACCGTTCAGGCCGAACATCTCCACCTGCAGGTCGCTGTCGCGGGTATAGAGGCCCTTCGGTGCGGTCAGGCGATCGCCCGCCGTATAGGTCTGGAGATTGCTGCGCTGCCAATATGCGGTGAGGTGCGCTTCGCGGATAGCGTCGCCATCGCCCTGATAGTCGTAATTGCCCGAAATGCGCTTGCGCTTGGTCGTGTTGTCGGTCCGGAAGCTGGAATAGGTCGAGCCGACGCTGGTCAGCGTGTTCTCGTCGTAATCGCGCGAGAAGATTTCGCCGGTCAGGCCAAGGCGGTGGCCGCCGGGCAGGTACTGGTGGACTTTCACCAGCAGGGTGAGCTGGTCGTAGCTGGCGGGATTGGGCTCGGTGCGCGCGGTGCCGGTGCCGCCGGTATCGCCCTGGTTCTTCGTCTCGTTGCCGTTCTGGTAGCCGCCCTGGATCAGCATCAGCGTGTCGCCGCTGCGCACGGCGGCGGCCTGATTGAGGAACACGCTGTCGCTGGCGCTGTCGTACGTAACTTTCGAAAGGCCGGCCATGGCCTTGCCGTCGGTCAGCAGGTCCTCGGGATCCAGCGTGCGCAGCGCCAGCGTGCCGGAAAGCGCGCCGGTGCCGAAGAAGCTGGAATCCGCGCTTCGCACCACGTCGATGGCGCTGAGCGAGTTGAAGTCGAACGAGGCGACGCCGCCTTGCACGCCGCGCGCGCCGTCATCGAGCCACGGGGTGCGGATGCCGTCGATGGTCGTCAGCACGCGGTTGGAATCGAGGCCCCGGATGTTGATCGACATGTTGCGGGGGTTGAAGTTTACACCGGCATCCACCCGCCGCGAAAAGTCCGTGAGGCTATCGACCATGCGGTCGCGCAGGGTTTCTGCGGTTGTGGTGGTGGTAAGGACGCGGGGCTTGCCGGCCGCGCTGCTTTCGGCGTCGGTATCCTCGGCCTTTGCCCTGACCGGGAAGCTGCCGAGCGGAACCGCGCTGTCTGTCGAGGCTGATTGGTCGGCCGATTGAGCCCAGACCGGGGTGCCCGGAAGTGCGAGCGTGAGGGCTGCGGCCCAGCCGATCTTGTAGCCGATGCCGGTGCCGATTTGGGCAGCGATGCTTGCCCTGCTCGTTCCTGTCAGCAGACCCATGTTCATCCGTTCATTCCTTTTCACAAATGCGACGCAATAGCAATAAGAGAGTGAAGGGCGAGCAAAGGGAGGAGGTTCTCCGCCGTTCGTGGTTTTGAGTGTTCCCCAGGCGCCCCCAAAGTGCCCTTAACCGCCCCTCTACCTTAATGCTATTGATTCGCAATAGAGAATGTGAGACGAGCCGCGTACTCGCTTTCGAGGGGACGAATCTCATGACTCTTTTGACCCGATTCCGGCCGGCCATCACGCTGTCAGCCGGTCTCTGCGCCAGTCTCGCCGCGACATCGGCGCTCGCGCATTCGCCTTACCTTTTGCCCAATGGCTTCACGATCGACGGGCAGGACCACGTGACGGTGGAGGCCGCGTTCAGCGAGCACGTCTTCGTGCCCGCCATCGCCATGCAATCGGACGGCTTTCAGGTCGTCGCACCCAACGGCACGGCCTCCGCGCTCAAGCCGGTGATGCTGCGCGACCTTGCCGTGCTCGAAGTGCCGACGCCTGCCGACGGGACGTACCGGATCAGCAGTGGCGAGCGGCAGGGCCGCGTTTCCAAGGCGGCTTTGATCGACGGCCAATGGGAATTCATCGATCCGCGCCGTCCGCTCCCACCCGGCGTCACGCCGGTCGACATGCAGAGCGTGACCAAGGCCGAGGCCTATGTCAGCCGGGGCACACCGACCCAGACTGCGCTCGCGCCCACCGGCAAGGGCATCGAATACCGCGCCGTAACGCACCCCGACGCCATCCACGCCGGGAAACCGGCCGAATTCCAGATCCTGTTCGACGGCAAGCCGCTCGCCAATGCCGATGTCGAGGTTGAGGAAGCGCGGCCCGGCGAAGTCGAGAATGTCCGCCTGCCGCTGATGACCAGCGACGCGCAGGGGATCTTCCACGTCACCGCGCCGCGACCGGGTCTCTACCACGCAATGACGCGCCACCGCGTCGCCGCGACGGCTGGGGAGCCCGCCCGCAGCTACACGTACGCCCTGACCTATTCCGTAAGCGAATGAGACCGGCCATGACCATCAAGACGATCCGAATTGCCCTTGCCGCCGCCGCCTCGCTGGCCGCCATCGGCACCGCCCATGCCGCCTCGCACGACCTTGCAACCTTCATCCGCGAGCAGGATCTCGACGGCGATGGCAAAGTCAGCAAGGACGAGTTCCAGCGCGGCCGTGACGCCGAATTCGCGCGGATGGACCGCAATCACGATGGCGTGCTCTCGCACGACGAATATGTTGGCGACTATCGCGAGCGCCTTGAAAAGGAGCTGCTGACGGAACCGGCAGCCTCGCGCGAGGAAGAGCGCGTGCGCCAGTTGCGGCAGGCCGATGTGCGCTTCGGCGTACTCGATAGCGACCACAGCGGCGGCATCACTTCCGCGGAATTCGCCGCGACCGGCTGGGGCATGTTCCTGCACCACGACACCAACCACGACGGCTGGGTTTCGGCCGAGGACGCCGCCACAAAGGCCGATCCCGCGCCTTGAGCCGTGATGCGAGCGGGCGGGGCTTGTCCCGGCCCGGCCCGCTCTCTAATCCGGCATGCATGAGCCCTGTTTTGATCCGCCCCTTCGTTCCTTCGGACGAACAGGGTGTTATCGATGTCATCCTCCCTATCCAGCGGGAGGAATTCGGCATCGCCATTTCCGCCGACGATCAGCCCGATTTGCGCGCGATTCCGGCCTGGTATCAAACCGGCGCGGGCGAATTTCTGGTGGCCGAGCACGAAGGGCGGATCGTCGGCACCATCGCCATGAAGGACATTGGCGCAGGGCAGGGCGCGCTGCGCAAGATGTTCGTCTCCGCCGCCTATCGCGGCCGGGAATTCGGCACCGCGAACGCATTGCTGGCACGGTTGCTGGAGGTCTCGCGAGCGGCCGGAATCCGCGAGGTCTTTCTTGGCACGACCGACAAGTTCCTTGCCGCGCATCGCTTCTACGAGCGGCATGGCTTTCACCGCGTGGAGCCGCAGGAACTTCCTGAAAGTTTCCCGAGAATGGCGGTGGACACGCGGTTCTACGTGCTGGCGTTAGCGCAAGAATAGAGGCATGATCGGCCCGACATTACGCCGCCGCTAGTTCGGTGTTCCGGGGGATGATCGAGATGCCGGAGGAAACGGGCCAAGAATTCTCCGGACGTAATATCGTCGTTTGCTGCGACGGTACCTCGAACCAGTTCTCCCGTGACCGTACCTGCGTCATCAAACTCTTTCACGCACTGGTGAAGGACGAGGAAAGACAGGCCGTCTATTACCACCCCGGCATCGGCACCCGTGCGCCGACCGGGATCGGAACCCGCACCGGACGCTGGCTGGGTGAGCTTGCCGGGCTCGCTTTCGGCTATGGTTTGCAGGACGACATTGCCGACACCTACCGTTACCTTGCCGACACCTACCGGCCCGGAGACCGCGTCTACATCTTCGGGTTCAGCCGCGGCGCCTATACCGCGCGCGTCGTGGCGGCGATGCTCCATTGCTATGGCCTTGCCATGCGCGGAAACGACCCCTTGGTCCCCTATGCGGTGAAGATGCTCTGGACCATGGCCAGGGCGAAACCGGGTGCCGACTATCAGGCCTGCGAACAGCTCGCCTCCGATTTCAAGGGCACGATTTCGGCCCGCGATTGCCCGGTTCATTTTCTGGGCGTGTGGGACACCGTCAATTCGGTCGGCTGGATCGGCAGCCCGCTTACCATTCCCTACACCCGCGCCAATCCCGATGTCGCCATCGTCCGCCATGCCAAGGCGCTCGACGAGCGGAGGGGGTTCTTTCGGGTCAACTGGTTTGCCGCCGATCCCCGGCGCGACATTCGCGAGGTCTGGTTTCCCGGCACCCACTGTGATGTCGGCGGCGGCTGGCCCGAGGCCGAGAGCGGGATTTCCAAATACCCGCTGGAGTGGATGGCGCAGGAAGCGGAGAAGGCGGGTCTGTTGCTCGATCCGGACCGGCTGGCGCAAGTTCTTGGCAAGGACGGAGGTCTCTATGCGCCTGAAAGTCCCAATGCCAAAGTCCATTACGGCATGCACCCGTGGTTCTGGGCGCTGGCGGAGTTCGTGCCGAAGAAGCACTGGAATTTCGACCGCAAGCGCTGGGAATGGCGGATGAACCTGTTCCGCCGCCGCAGCCTGCCGCCTGCGCCGGTGGTGCATGATGTGGCTTGGGAGATCCCCGGTTACGCGTTGCCCGAAGGGGCAGTGAAGCTTTCGCAACCCGCGCCTTAGGGTGTGAACGAATGCCCCGTTTCTGCGGGTAATGCGTGCCGATGGTCAGGCGGCGGTTTAATCGCCGCCGTTCCCCTCCTACCCCCGCTCATCCTGAGCCTGTCGAAGGATGTGAACCTCGCGCTGCGCCTCCGGGGGCTTCTACAAGCTCAGCCTGAGCGGGTTGGAAGACAATTGGGCAGAGTGGAAGGTGGCGGCGACTATATATGAAGCGCGCAGCATCCCGATTCAGGCAGAACTGCCATCCCTCTATATGTGGATTAGGCGCGGGCCGGGCTTGCTGTCTACGACCTGTCTTGCGGGGCTCTCCGATAAGCAGGTTTTAATGCGAGACCACTGGCAAGCGGCGCTTGCAGCGCATAGACTGCGGGAGGCGGAGCGAAGGGGGCGTAAGTTGCGGAAAAAGTTGGCCTATGCGATGGTGAGCATCGCGGCGATCGGTGCCGTTATCTTTCCGGCCGACGCAAGCGACTTGGGCCAGATACGGACCAGCGACGTAGCGCTGTTCTACAAGCTATATGATGCGGCCAATGGCACGCCGAGCAGCAGCGTACTGCAGCAGGATTACATCGACGCGGGAAGCGATGGTGTTCGCCAGTTCGTGCCCCATCGGATCATCTCCGGCATGTCGCTCGCACAGACCATCCAACAAAATCGCTCCATCTACGATCAGGCGCGAACGTGCATGGATGTTCTGCCAACGGTTACCCGCAAGTTGGAAGTGGCCTTCCGGAAGCTTTCCGATCTCGATCCTCAGGCGACTTTCCCGCCCGTGACGATCCTGATCGGAGGGAATAATAGTGGAGGGACTACCGGAAAGGCGGGCGTGTTGATTGGCCTTGAGGTCGTGTGCAGATCATCCTGGTTGCAACCTGACCTGTCGGAACGCCTTTTCCATCTGATCTCGCACGAATACGGGCATGTTCAGCAAGCCCCGGAGCTTGACGATGACAACGCACCGACCACAGTCTTAAGGCAGTCTCTTATCGAGGGCGTTGCCGAACTCGTCGGTGAGCTAATTTCCGGTCAAGTAGGCAACGTGCATCTGCAAAAATGGACGCAGGGGCATGTGAAGGAAATAGACGCCAGATTTATGGCCGATGCCGATAAAGCCGACATATCGGATTGGCTGTATAATGGTGTTGGCACTCCCGACCATCCGGGCGATCTCGGATATTGGGAAGGCTATCGAATTGCCAAAGCGTATTACACCAAAGCCAAGGACAAGCGCGCAGCGCTCCGCACGCTATTGGACCTGAAAGATCCAAAGGCCGTCCTGACCGAGAGCGGTTGGAAGCCGGGGCAGGACAGCTAAACACATGGCAACAGTCGGCATCGCCATGGCAAACGGGTAATGGCGTATTCGGCGATGGTTCCGGAAAGGTGGCTTCCGGACTGAATCTCTGAAAAGCAGCGATTCAGTCGCGCGAAGGTCCTCGCGCGTCGTCCATCGCCGTTGCGCAGCAATCGGCCCCGCCTAAAACGGCACTTTCATCACGATCACATCCGCGTCCGCCCTGACGACGCTCTGGGCCTGCGCGGGCCGGTCGCTGCGCACCACGTTCATCGCGCGCGGGCCTTCCATCTCGTCGACCAGTCCCTGATAGGGCACGTTCGAATAGGCCTTGGGATCCACCGAAACCATCGCCGGAATGCACTTTGGCAGCAGCGTGTCGATCAGTGTCACCGGCGAGGCATTGTGGCTGGCGTGGTGGCCCACCTTCAGGAAAGTCGTCTCGCGGATCAGGTCGCACCAGTGCGGATCGGCCAGGATCGATTTCCAGTTACCCCACTGCGCATCGGCGCAGAACAGCAGCCGCGCGGCGCCCACTTCGATCAGGATGACAAGGCTGGTGTTGTTGATCGCCGCATCGATCTCGGCCGCGAGGCCAACGAGATCCACCCCGTCGGACATGCCCCGGATCGTCGCCATGTCGGCGGCGGAAAGGCGGGCGGTGAGCATCTGGCGCTGGCGCGGTGACAGCGCTTCGGGATCGATCCGGCAGCGCGCGGGGAAGGGCGAGAGTTGGCCGCTTCCGGCCGCATCCTGCGCCATCGCGAGGTGCCGGAACGTCTCGGCGCGGGGCGGGTCCATCACTGCCAGCGCCGCCGCATCACGCGAGGGGCCCATGATGTGGAATCGCAGCCCCGGAAAACTGGCGAGGCCGAGCGGCACTTGCGGGGCGTCGGCATCGGGCAGGTAGCGGCGAACCGGCTTTCCGGCGAACCCGGAATAGAGCGTGTCCATCGCCGCCTCATTGCTGAGCGCGAGGGACAGCATCGCGTCCGCCCCGGCCAATGCCTGCGCGGAACCGGCGGGCGCAGCGGCCAGCGCGGGCGCCAGCGCCATCCGCGCGAGCGCGGCGCTGCGCACCTGCCGCTCGACCATGCCGCGCGCGGCGGGGTCCTGCGGGTTCTCGGTCCATGGCATCCAGACTTCGGCGACCTGCACTTTGTCCCAGCCGGTGGCGGCAAAACCGCTGACATGGTCCTTGTGCCGGTGCGTGCCGACGACGAGGTCGATCCGGGCGCTGCCGTCGCTGTCGCCGGCTGCGGCGATCACCCGTTCGGCAAGCTTCTGGTTCTCGTCCGCCCCGCCCTTGTGGCGGCCGCAGTCGAAGAGGATGCGGCACATTTTCTCGGGGAAGGGGATCTCCACCAGAAAACAGTCGCCGAAGCCGACGTTGAACATCGAGATGGTGATATCCGGCATCAGCATCCTCCCCCATGCAGCGCGCGCAGGCTGGCGCGGGCGATCATGCGATCGGCCACCCCGCGCGGATCGCGATAGGTGCTCATCGGATCGGCCAGGTCGCACTGCTGGACGAAGGCGGCCACCGCCTCGATGCGCAGCGCGCCCTTGTCCGGCGCCACCGGCGTTCCCGCCGCTCCCGGCTGCGGCGGCATCGGCAGCTGTTTGCCGATGACGTAGCGGATGCGGCCATCGGCGCTGGCTATCACGGTGCAGCCACCGCGCAGCGGGAGGCCGCCGAAGCGGGGATCCCCGGCAGCGTCGTTGTCCTGCTGTTCGAGACGAAACACGATCTCGTTGAGAATCCGCCCGTCCTGGCTGACCCGCGCGACGCGGTGAAAGCTGCGCACCGAGACTGTCAGCGTGGGGTGCAGGCCCAGTTCGGCGCGCACCTTGGCGCTGTCTGCATATCGGTGGATCGCCTTGGCCGCGTTGGCCTGCAATTCGTCATAGCGGGTGTCTCGCTCGTGCTCGGAATCGTCTTCCTGATTCAGCGAACGCCTGCGGCGCATGGGATCGAGGCTGGAATAGACCGCGTCGTAATGGAACCAGTCCAGCGCGTCGGTCAGGTCGATCCGGGTCATCGCAGGATCGGCCTCGGGCCATGTTACCGAGCCTTCGGAGAGCGAGAGCACGCCTTCGGGGTAGATTGCGCGGGCGCGGAACGCCTCGATCAGGGCAGCGCGCAGGCCGAGCCGGTCGTCCGGGGCGACGACGGCGTGCGAGGTGACCGTTGCGCGGAGGAAGTCCCCGAAGGTCATGTCCATCGGCGGCGTGTAGTCGAAGGCGCGTACGATCATCGTCAGCGTCTCGTCGGCAATGCGCGAGGCGGCCTTGGACAGTTCGTCGATCAGTTCGGGGTGCAGCTCACCCGCGGGCAGGATGCCGGAGCCGCCGGTCGCCAGCCGGATCAGCGGTCCGGTCGCATCGATATAGGCGGCCTTGAAGGCATCGAACACGGCGGCCAGCAGGATGCCGCCGCGCGCATGGGGCTCGGCGATATCGGGCGAGAGCTTGATATCGGGCGACCGCATGGCCGATCGCAGGGCATTGCCGGTGCGCGTGGCCTGCCCGAACTGGACGGCGATCTCGTTGAGGATCGACCCTGTGCCGACATCGCCCCGCGCCTGCCGCACCAGCGCGCGCAGCGTGACCGGATAAGTGAAGTGCTGGAACAGCGCCACAAGGTCGGCAAAGCCTTCGTGAAAGGCGAGGAGGTCGGGATTGGTCGCTTCCAGAAAGTGCGGGCGCAGGCGGTTGATCAGTGCGTGCGTCACTTCATGGACGATGATGTCGTGCGATAGACAGGTGAAGATCACCTGATTGGGCAGGTTCGCCCCGGGATCCTGAGGATCGGCGCGGAAATAGCCGAAGAGCACGGCATGCAGTGCGGGGTCATAGAAGGCATTGGCGCCGACGAAGGCATGGGGAATCAGCCGCAGCTTGGGGTGGGACTTGTCGCGATAGAGCTTGAGACGGCGGCCGAGCGCCTTGTCGAACGCGCGCACCGTGCGCATCGCCACGGCATAGACCATCTGCTGGTGGAACTGCGGATTGGACTCGGAATGGGCGATCCCGCCCTGCATCAGCACCGAGGGATCTTCGAGATTGCAGGGCAGATACGTGCAGTCGTTGCCGCCGTCGTAGTCCACCACGACTACCCGGTCGCCTTCCGGACCGGCGCCGAGCGGTTCGAAATCGACCTCTATCGAGGTCCGGTTGCCGGGAAAGGTGGTGAATTGCGGGTCCAGCGCGAAGATCTTGAGCGGCCGGGCCGCGGGCATGTCCTGATTGGTGGCCATATTGTCCCCCTCTCGGCCCGAAAATCGGACCCGAAGGCAGGTTCCCGGCAAGATGACCACCGCATGACACGCTCATGAAGGCGTGTCATGGAAGCCCGGTTTGCCCGCTGTCCTGCCATCAATACTGATCGTATCGTTTTCAGGGAGGCGCGCCCGCGATTCGCTTTGCCGCCCGAGCGCGTTTATACCTTTGCGCGCGGGTCAGTTCGATGGTTTTTTGCGGGAATTGGGGATTAGCGGATGCCCCATTTCAAGCCGTGCGGCGCGCGCAGCAGGCCGTTCTCCACCCGGCAGCCGCCCGGAATGTCCTCCGCCAGCCAGAGCGGCCCGTCGAGATCGACGAAGCGGCTCTGCGCCGCGAGCGGCCATGCGGCGGCGACCGAGAGCGAGGAGCAGAGCATGCAGCCGGTCATCACCTCCATGCCCGCCTCCCGCGCTGCCGCGGCCAATGCCAGCGCGCCGGTCAGGCCGCCCGCCTTGTCGAGCTTGATGGTCACATGGGAATAGCGCGCGGCGATCTCCGCGATGTCGGCGGCGACATGCACGGATTCGTCGGCCGATATCGGCACGGGCGAGCGCAGGCCCTCCAGCGCGGCATCGGCACCGGCGTGGAGAGGTTGTTCGAGCAAAGCGATGCGCGCGGCGGCCAGTGCGGGCAGGACGCGTTCGAGCAGGGCCATGTCCCAGCTCTCGTTGGCATCGGCGATCAGCGTCGCGCCCGGTGCCGCTTCGCGTACAGCGGCAACACGTGTGGCCACGTCATGCGCGTCCAGCTTGAGCTTGAGCAGCAGCGGCGGATCTTGCACGCCGAGGGCGAGGGCGATGTCCCGCGCCCGCTCTGCCATGGCGCGCGGCGAGGCGATGCCGACTGTGACGGCCGTGACGAGCGCCTCGGGCTGCGGCCCGAAATGCGCGGCCACGGGAACGCCGG
>NZ_CM166475.1:1960000-2088715 GCF_056857025.1 Novosphingobium sp. BL-S-33
GGCCAAGGGGCTCGGTAAGGGCGTGAAGCAAGGCAGGATCTGGGGTTATGTCTGCGATCAGCGCCCGTGGAACGGGCCGGCACCGCCGGGTGTGGTCTATCGCTTTGCCCCCAACTGGAAGGCGGAGCACGTGCAAAACCACCTTTGCAATGCGAGCGGCATTCTCCAGGCCGACGCCTACAAGGGATATGCGAAGCTATATGAGCCCGGCGCAGACGGCGAACCGCGCTTCCGGGAAGCTGCCTGCTTCGCCCATTGGCGACGTGACTTCCACGACATCTGGAAAGCGAACAAATCCCCAATAGCGCGAGAAGCCCTCGATCGCATCGGCCAGTTGTACGACATCGAACGCGAAATCGCCGGGAAACCTGCCGATGTTCGGCGTGCCGTCCGCCAGGAGCATAGCAAACCCAAACTCGAGGCGTTGCGCGCCTGGGCCGAGCAGCAACTCACCCGAATCCCCGTCAAGGGCGACCTGGCCAGCGCCATTCGGTATGGCTTGGGGCGCTGGCAAGCCTTCTCATTGTTCACCGAGGATGGGCGTGTCGCCATTGATAACAATGCCGCTGAGCGAGCCGTGAGACCTATTGGTCTGGGAAGACGCAACTGGCTCTTCGCCGGCTCCGAAGCAGGCGCTGAAACCCTGGCACGTGCTATGACGCTTATCGAAAGCGCCAAGATGAACGGTCTGGATCCGCAGGCTTATCTCGCCGACGTGCTCGGCCGTATCCACGATCACAAGATCAACCAGCTCGCCGAATTGCTTCCCTGGAATTGGGCGCCCCTGACGCCGCTTACGAAAGCTGTCTGATGGCTGTCGTGTCCCATGTCTTCACGCTCGATTACGTCGCCAGCATCCTGGGGGAACACCCTGACCTAATCGACGCCATCGTAAGCAACGATGACAATCTCACATTCGGATCAATCATCACCATCTCTTCCGGCCCGGATGACTACCGCACCGCGATCGCGGCAGACGCCATCGACGAGTTGCGCGCTCTCATTGCCGATAACCGACACTCACCGGAAGAGTGGGAGCTCTTCCTCGAGCACGTCATCTGCGATCCGGAAACCCTCGAAATCGTCAAGGCCCATTCGTCGCGGTAACAACCGGACGGTTACCCACGATCAGGCTTCGGGCATCCCAAACTGCGCGCGATCATCTCGGAATACTGCGCGAATAATGCTCGGAACGCTGCACACCATCAATTCGGAAGGGCGCGCGCGATAAGCCCCGAATCCGTAGACAGTCCCGGCGCGACTGCCCGAACTTGCGCCGCGACCTGCAAGACTCCTTTTCCGACGCTTCTGTCCGAAACCGGAATTTCCTTCAGGGTGCACTTCCAAGGCGCGCACCAGTTCGCCGACTTCCATCTCCATCAGCCGCTCGGCGACAAACGAGATCATCTCGCGTAGAATATCCGCGTCGGGGGGCTTCTCTACCAGCGAACGCAGGTGCATCATCGGATCGGTCATCGTGATTACTTCCGGCAGGTTCGAGTGTCGCAACCCAAATCTATCCGAAAATCACGGTGACCACCTCAACGCTCAGCGACACCACCTCCCGGGACACGATCAATGGGCGAGAAAACCGCAAACATCCCGGAAGACATCGCATGATACCGGAACGGCCCCATAAAATTTTCGCCGCCCCGTCACGATGACCGGTTCGGTCTCACGCCGTCTTTGCGCACGCAACGCACGCGAATTCCCACAATCGCGGAACTCCGAATTGCGCCAGAGCTCGGCGGCGCTCGCACCGCTTCGCGATCCGGAATATCAGCACCTCGGCCGTCTGATCACGGGCGCATTGCCCGCTGGCGCAACCGCGCATGGCCGGTCACCTGGCAGACGTGATCGACCAGTGCGCAAACTATCACTCTGATCTGGTCCGGCGTGAAGCCGCCGTCGTCGAGAACCTTGTCGTCGAACAGATGGGACCGGTTCCATTTCCAGTAGGGCGACAGCACCTGCAGCAGCCGCGCGGTCTCCGGGCAATCGTAGCCGAAACCGGTGACGTTGGCGTAGGCCAGCGACCTGTCGACCTGGAGGCCGACATGCCGCGCACACCAGCTGTCGGGAAAGCCGACATCGAGCAGGTGGGCCGATAGTGCCAGCTGGGCAACGATCCCGGACGTGTAGAGGAAATAGTGCCAATCGAACGGCACATCGGGCGAAAGCGAGCCCATGAACTCTTCGGCTCGTCTGGCGCGTGCGCGGCTGAGACTACGACCCTGCTGAGTGCGCAGCAATCGCACCGGCTCCGCGCGATAGATTTTCCAGAGCGCCGCGAGCGCGGAATGGTCATTGGGCAAGGAGTTCAGCGCCGCAGAGACAGCGGCGATTTCATCGGGTGAAGCAGCACGAACAAGAGCGTCCATTAGCACCTCCGGGTCCGCATCTAGGCGGGTTGGCGGAAGGCTTCGAGACAACCTGCGGACCAGTCCCGAACTCCCGCACGCTAACGCGCGGGAGCCGCCGGAGCTGGTAACATGCACACGTCATGCGCCGCCGCCTTTCACCCGAAGGCTTGGACATGCGCGACGGCACCCCGGAAAACCGTGTTTTCCGAGCTTGCTTCGTGTGCGGGATTACCAGTCCCGGCGCTGCCCTTTGCGCAGCGCCCTGGCAGGATAACAGACGGGAATCCTTACGCCAAGGCCATGTTGAATCAGGCGAGATCGACATTGTGCGGTGCAGTCCTTCGCCTCATCAGGGGCTGCGTATTTGAAGGCGATAATGGCGGTGAGTACAACTCGTTAGGCGGCCGTGAAAATTCTGACGCCGGCCTACTGGCCTGCCACTGGTTGGAAGCAAGACTAAGAAACTGAATGGTCTACGACGCAAAAGGCGAAGAGGCGGCTTCAGTGCCGCTCGCCCGATTTCAGTCTAATCGAACTGCCTGCAGTGGTCATGAAACGCGAGAGGTCGCGCGGTTACGCGATCTGGCCGAGCGATTGGGCCGGCGGACAATATTGTTCTGGCTTGACGATGGCGGGTGGCGCTTTGAAGCCATTACAACTTGGATCACTTGATGATACACTGAACCTGCTCCATTTGATGTTTTGGGCCCAAAATGGGTTCGCATCCGATATAGCGCCGCGGTGGCTGTCAGGGCCTTAAGATGAGACCGTAGGCGGCGCTGCGAGGAGCCGCTTTATGGAAGAGCAGAATATCGACACGGGCCGCATTGATGCGGCAATCCTAGGATTGATGTTCCTGACGCTGCACGACGCGGACAGGATTTCGGGCACAATCCGAGCTTGGAAGTCGTTCGATTGGGCCGCGCTCGGGCGGCTGCATGACCAGGGATGGATCCACAATCCCGTGGGTAAGGCGAAGTCAGTAGTGCTTTCGCCTGCCGGACAGGAGCGCTGCGAGCAGTTGTTCCGTCAGCTGTTTTGTACGCCTTTCAAGGATCCTGTATCATGATGTTCAGGCCGCGAGTCCTGTGTTGAGGTTTGCTGCCCGCTAGCTTTCCATTTGCACGTGAGGAGTTCGTTGAGGCGTGCGGTAGGAAGAAGCAGAAGATCATTGGCGGGCGCTCACCGCCTCGCGCTCGACGGGGGGGCAGCGCCTTCCCGCCTACGCCACGGCGCGAAGCTTGCGCTCGGTGGAGTTTTTGATCAAGCAGATCCGGGCGTTGGGCGAGGAAGATGGTGCAGCACTCCCAGTCGTTCAGGAAGTAATTGATCGCCTTGGTCACACCGTCGTAGCGCGGGAGGTCGGCGCGTGTTTCGCGCATGCAGCTTTCTAGCCCGCCGACGGCTGCACTCGTTGCCGCGGTGCGACGTCATCAACTTCTCATCGATGTCGGTGAGGCGCTGATTCAGTTTCCGGTATTCCGCGGCTTAGGTAGCGAAGAGTTCTGTGCAAGCGTCGGGACGGTTAAATCGACGGCGGGGCGGTCGAGCCGTGGCTGGATCTTGCAAATCCCCTTGGTCGCGGGAAGGCCGAATACGGCCGCGTAACCTCTATCCGCGCTGGCAAGTTGGGCCTTGTTCTGAACCAGCCTTTCGCGCACCCTGATCAACATGAACGACGTTTGCCGCTCAGCGTTTTTGCCGGCACGAAGCGCATTGCTGGGCGGCTCATGCCCTCGCAGAGTGCCTCAGCGCTGCTGCATCGTTCTTTCCCCGTTTAGCGTAGGACTTGGATAATTGTGGTGCGGTCAGCTTCACGTCATGGCCTAGCGACCTCAGCTGCAGTGCTGTCCGCTCGGTCGGACGAACCGGAACGGCTCCTATCGGAAGCGAAATGCTTAGAGCTGCCCTTCATTCATTGCGCGACTTTAATCTGGGCTTCACACGCAGTCATGACGAGTGTCATTATGAACTGATCAAAATCCTGATCATGAATCTATAAGGGAATAGACCGTGGCGAATGTGATGATGATCGGCATCCACCCCGACGAAGTCGACTTTTCGGATCCAGCTCTCCCGCCAGGCCTGGACGCAAATAAAATTCTCGCGGGTATTACTCTTAGCCTCGATCAGTTGAAGGCAGCGGGCCATGAGGCATCCGTAGTCTTCGTCTCGGCAGATGCGGCCAAGCTGGACGCGCTTGCAGAGGGCTTTGCCCGCGATGCGGTGGATTGCGTGACGATCGGCGGCGGCGTAACCCGACCTCCCAAGAATATGGAACTGCTTGAGACGGTACTGAACATCATCGCCAGTGCGAATCCGGTTCCGCGTATTGCGCTCGTAGCAAGTCCAGATCAGGCGCTGGCGGCCGTCAAACGGGTGTTACGCTAGCGACCCTTTGTGGCCGCTCGGTCTTCAAATTCGGATGCTTAAGTGCAGACGGTCTCCTTCTCCATTCCTCGGTTCCAAGCTGGTCGAGAATGAACTGGCAGCTTTCGACATCCGACTTTAGAGATTTAGCCAATTTGCAATGCATCGACATTGTGACCATGAGGGCTACGTCACATTCGTAAACGGACTTCCTGTTGATGGAATTTCTTTTTGAAATCCTTTTCCAATTCATCAGTGAGATCTTGCTCCAACTCATCATCAATGTTTGCTGCGAGTTGGGCCTGCGTGGTTTGGCACGGGTTCTCCGATGGTTGCCTTCACCACCGATCGCGGCCGCGTGGATCACGCTGAGCGGTGTCGCCGCAGGCGGGATCAGCTTGCTGATCTTACCGCATTCGGCAATCCATGAGCCTGCTCTCCGGCTAGTCAACCTCGCCGTGACGCCTGTTCTGGCGGGCGGGATGATGATGATGCTTGGCCGTTTTCGGGCGAAGAGAGGTCAGGAGCTCGTCCGCCTCGACCGCTTTGGCTATGCTTTCCTGTTCGCCTTCATGATGGCGCTAACGCGGTATAACTGGGCCCTATAAAGCGTGCTCACAAAATTTCCGGAAAGGAGAATGCCGTGGGTGGAGCGGAAAATAGGCGCTTCGCCCGGCTTCGCTTCCCGACCCTTCCCGGCCGCTCAGAGCAAAATTTTCGATCCCTAGCTGCCGACGGTCCGCTTTCCCGGCACACGTCAGTCAATTTAGGTCATCCAACTGTGCACATGAGCGACGAGCTCGCATTGTTGTGTTGCCCGCGACGGGGCGGACAGGCTCGCGCGAAGCCGGTGCGCCCCGTTTCCTGCGTTGATCCTAGCCAGGCAACCTCAACGCTGAAAAACTTTCAGGTAGCGGTTTGGACGGCATCCGCGTCAGCTACCCGTGTGTAGATCGAAACAATCCGATAGATGGCCGCGCCGTTTACGTCGCCGACGATGACCGTCTCCTCTTCGCTTTCGATCCTGCCCCATGCGTGGCAAAGCAGTTCCTCGATCACGTCCGCCGGGGTTGAGCCGTTTCCTTGCGTCACCACTGAAATCCAGTCGGTGTCGCGCAGGCGACCGAACTTGTCATCCACGGTCTGAGCGATTCTGGCGCTCGCCCTGAAAGATGAACCGAATTCCCGTCTCGTAACATCATCGTCGTCATCGTGGCTGATCGATCCATCGTGGACCTCAAGCCGATCGAGTGTCCTCAGGGCATTAGCAAACTGCGAGGCGGTCATCCATGCGTCCTGCCACAGGACGACCGGCAGCCCTGCAACATCGCCGCCGCACCCCAGAACAATCGCAGCTGCCCGGGCCTTGTCCTCATCCGGTATTTCCGCAGCGGTCAGAATGGTTGCCTGCTCGGACGACCAAGAAGCAAGCACCGGAGCTGGAATGATCGGGGTTGCGGAGTTTCGCGACGCTGTTGTCTCGACGCCGATCAAAATGCCAGCGATCGCTCCGATCTTGCTGGCAGCGAGCCCATCGACTGTGACCAGACCGCGCTTTCTCCACTGACTGCCGGTATCAAGACGGGCGCGCCCGTACAGCTTGCCGTCCTCATCGCGCAATTCCCTCAGTTCATCCCAGGCGTTCGCAGGCGTCGACGGTTCGTCGTCATCGTCGTCATCGCCACCCATAATCCGGTTCAACAATGAGCCCGATTTGAGTCCAAGCCAGTCACCTGCCGCGGTTTCACCTTGGATTTCATCATCCTGCGTGACATTGATGGCGACGTCGCATGCCGGAGCTATCGCAGCGATGACGCGGCTGAGCTTGACTACTTCACCCTTCGAGAAGGGATTTTTACGGTAAAGCAGACCATCGGGCTCAAACGGGTTAACGCCAAGCTTGACCTCGATCCGAGTTCCGCCATCCAGCGGCACCTCGCCGGGATCGGCGTTGCGCAGGTTCGGCCGCGATCCGAGGCCATGGCGAAATTCCAGAACGCGAGCTGATTGCAGGTCGCGATCGTACCTGCGACTGATAACCCGAACCACATCACCGAGCATGAAGATCGAGAAGAAACCGATCCCGTATTTGCCGCGCGATTTCATTCCTGCAGCGGCCAGGCCTGGAAACTCCTGAATCGCCAGGGACGATCGCCAGAACGAGTTGCCGAAGTCGATGAGGGGACCGGTAAGGACGGTTTGCGACATCCCAACACCGTTGTCCTCGAAGCTCAGCCAGAACCCGTCATCCCGCTTTTCCAGCGCGATCTTAAGTTCACCCCATTTTGGCGCTCGTCCCTGTAGCCGCCGACGGGCGGTAATCGCGTCGAGGCCATTCTGGATCAGCTCGCGGATGGGCGCAGCGGTGCTTTCGCCATAAAGTTTGCTCCCGCCGAGCGTACCGACGATCTTTGGTACATCGCTTACCCTAACGGTACTGTCCACCGGCACCCAGCCGTGGGTTTCGACGGTGCGCGCAAGATCCCCGGGCGAATGAACGCCCTCGACTCTGCGCACGACCAGCGGGTTTTTTTGACGATCTCGCAGCACACGGTCGACATCGCGCAGTTCCCGGTCGACCATTTGCAGCGCGTCAAACGCTGTCCACCATGCGTCCGCGATATCGGCCTCGAAGGGAGGCTGAGCGGTGTATACCAGTGCATCGGCCTGGACATAGGGCCTAGCCATGCGTTCCTGAAATTTCCAATGGTCCGCCGAAGTCCCTGCAGGCTGAACGAGGGCGAACTCGAAGGCCGGCGCTCGGCGCTGGTCAAGATGCATGGCATCGGCGACACGAAGCAAACAGGCAACCTTCAGCAGATCGACGGTGCAACTGGTAACGCCAGGCAGGGCGCCCAGTGTCCCGGACAACTCCTCCTCGACTCTGGCTATGTTCCACCAGTGACTGTAAGCAACTTTCCCGATCTTCTGACCATAGAAGTTGCGAACCTGTTGGTCCTCGATAAGAAACATTGGCTGCTTGTGAGGGCCCATCCAGGATATCATCGGCAGGTTCTCGGCCTGCTTGGCGTGGAGCAGGCGCAACGCATCCTCTGTCGCCCGGTTTTCGGCCTCCTTTGCCGCCGCCGCATCGCCTGAGGGAACGGATGCGACATGTCGCGCGTGCAAGTCGCGCCATTCCGTTTCTTCGCGCAGCTGCGCTATTCCGCCAGGAAAGGCTGCCAGCGTCATCGCGGCATCATGAAGCAGAATGGCACCGCCGAACACGAACGCTTCAGCTGGGTTAAGGTCGAAGTTCTCGCCCGCGGCAATCGAGGCCATTTCCCACAGTGCGTCGAGATGCGTGACGTCATGTACCGTCATGTAAGGCAGGTCGCCGGAGATCTTGGCTACCAACGCGCTCGCCCGCGCGCGCATCGCCTCATAACAATTCGCTAGCCGCGCCTGTTCATCGCGTGCGGCGTCATCGCGCGCATATTCGAAAGCGGCCTTCCATAAGGGGGTCTGTTTGAACGACATGGCACCGACTTCAACAGCAGCTGAGTGATTGAGGCAATGAATTTTTCCGGAGAAAATGGGCTCTTGTGTGAAATGCCTTGCTTACAGGAACCGACTGAGCCGATCGAGCTTGCTGTCATCGCGCCCCCTGATGCTGTCCTCGGTAATGGCCCGGGGTCACTGGCTGTAAAGTTCCCAGAGATTGCGCCGAAAGACGGCCCTCGTGACAGTAACAGCCGCCATCCCAAACGAAATCGGCCGCCTGTCTTCTTTTCCAGCGGGCATGCGACGCCCAAGCTCCAGGTCATATCCCGGGATGCTGAATATTATGGTGAAATTTCGGCCAGAACCGTCATGGCCGAGCCATCGCAACTTGCGTCAGCAAGATGGAAACCGGCATTCCCATCCAACGGCAAAGGCGCCTTTGGTGGGCTCGTGTCAGCTTCAGAAAGCCATTCCGAGGCAATGCCAGACACTACTGCCGCTTTTGAGCTACAGACTATACCACCTGCTCTGCTGGACCAGTGTCGTTATCCCCCTCTGTTAGCGCAGTGTTGTCACTGCTCTCGATCCCCATCATCATATCGTAGTGAGCTTCGTGGTTCGACTTGACAAACACCTTCTTGAAGACATCAAGATACCGATCAACAAGGTCATCATCTGCCGATATTGAAATATCATCAAGAACGCTATGCGAGCCGTCATGCAGCCAGGAGAGAAGTGAAGCGGCAATCATCTTCTCCTGCCCATCGAACATTGCAATTATGCCATCTTTGTCCTTGCTGCCAAGAATGGTGAAATAATTCTCTAGAATACGCCTCAGGACATTCTGAATTGTGGAATTCGAGCGCTGCTCTGGCTTCACCTGATCCCAAAGCATTTGATACGATGTTCGGATGGGATTCTTGGGGAAGCCAACGATCCGTGAATGCCCTCCCACCTTCTTAACAACCCAGAACGTGGGCGCTGGCCCTTTCTCATTGTTTGAGAAGGAGACCTCCTTATGAAAGTAGATGTTGTGCGTCAGGACAATGATTTGCTTAACTTGCCCATTCCTGTCCTTAGCCTCCCTGACAAACTCCTTAATCAGAGTGCTCACAATGAAAAGTACATCGCTATCAAGGCTGGAAATCGGATCATCGAATATGACGATTCGATCTCCGGTGATCCCTGATTCTGTCAAGGAGCCACGGATTCTGTGATAGAAGTAGAGAAAGATGATGAAGGACTTTTCGCCCTCACTCAGGGTTAAAGCCGCGTCGCTTCCATCCTTGCGTACAATTTTGTATCGACTGCCTTTTTCGCCTGCGGTCGCGAGTTCGAAGCTACTAAAGCCAAATGACGCTAAGGTTCTGTTGATCGCACTAACGGTAGGCTCAACGCTTGTTATGCTTTTTTCAAGTTCTCGCAGTTCTCCGCGGAGCTCAGCCTCCTGATTTTCCTTCGCCTTAATCTGAGTGGATAGGCTCTCGATGGCTTTCTTGAGTCCCGTTTCTTTACCCTTGAGCTTTTCGATTTCCTTGCGGGATTCCTCGACAATGTACTTCCATATCTGAGCCTTGAGCTTTGTCTGCTCCTGCGCTTGGTTTGCGATCAGTTCGTTGTGAGCAGCTATCTTGGCATTGGCCTGACGGATCAGTTCCAGAACTGCATTCGACGCATCTTTGATAGGTTTAAGCTGGATCGAGGCGCTAGGTTCGCTCAACTTCTTGACCAAAAGATCGAGGTTTTGCCCTAGCAGCTTGTCGAGGCGGTCAACCGTACGCGCTATCTCGGACCTATCGAGGTACTCGTATTCGTTTTGCTGAATTGTAGCGAGAACCTGCAAAGTGTGCTTGGTGTTGCCATCGTATTCAGTATGGATGCGCCGAAGTTGTGAAACGTCATTGTTATAGGTCTCATCGAAGTACGAATTCAAGTTGTCTGCGAGATCGTGCGGCAAGCCCTGTTGGCAAAAAGGGCATCTACCGTCACTATGCGGTATATAGCGCAATCCATGCCGAACCCAGTCGCTATTTTCTAGATGTCGGATCAATGCAGCAACCTCAATGTCTTCCTTACCAACAATGTGCTTGGCAAGGATAGGATATTGCTCCGCTTGGAGTAGGCCCTCGAATTCCGGCGGCGCGATCTGGGGTATCACTGAAATCTGGCGGAAGAGGCTCTTTGCCCTTGATGTGAGGTCGTCAAGCGTGGTCAAGTCTGCTGCGTTGGATACGGCTTCAGACATGACACGATCTGCGAACTGTCGTTTTGAATTTCGAAGACCGGTGAATGCGTCTTGGAAAAACTCGTCGTGCTTACCCTTTATGGTCCAGCAGAATGCTTCGACCTCGGTACGGTGCACACCAAGCTCACCTACTTTACCATCAGCCTGATCCTCCGATCCAAGAGTTTTCTTGAGGCCATCAATTTCGTCGCGGAGTTTTGCTGACTTGTCGCGGAGCTCATCTACTTTGGCCAACAGCTCCTTGCTTTTGTCCCCGAGCGTAAAGATGCCCGGTATATCAGAACCGTAATTGTTTTTCGCAAAGTCGGAGTTCAGCACTAGCGCCTGTAGGCTGCGATTTGCGGTCCATGATGCTTTACATAACGGATATTCACCCGGCGCGGCGATAACCCGCGACACGGTGGTTTTGCCTGAACCATTCGTACCGAAGACGAAATTAGCTTCCTTTAACGGCCCGAAACACTGTTCATCCCCCGTATAGGTAGCGCAATTCGAAATTCGCAGCTCTTGCAGCATGCCCCTCGCCCCTTATGCTTCACTCGTGAAGCGTCAAAATCAGCATGTCGTAATAGTCAATCGCATCGTCGCTAGTCTGATGTGGGGGTGGATAGCAAGGTCATATCCGTCGCCGTCATTGTCGAGGATTTGCTCTGCGATGTTCTGAGACGCTTGCAGATCGACTTCGCTGGTCGACGCAAGTTCCACTACAACGTCAAATCCTGACCGCTTGAACCCCCAGTCCGCCGATTTCAGAGTGCGCCGTCGCGGAACGAACGACGGCTTTCCCAGGGCGGCTGCCACGAAGCCGACGGACCGGATAGTCCCATCGCCGGTCGTTCAGCGTAGCTGATCTCTCGGTGAACGAATGGCCGCTTCGGAGGCGCTCATATGAGGGGCTTAACGGCGGCTCTGTCGGCGGGCATGGCCGTGCTCGGCAAACTTTCCAGGCATCATGCCCCCGATACATCCGGCGTAGGTTGTTTCCGGCATTTCACAGCGCATGCTGACGCTCGATCTTCGGGTGTTGGAAGGCGTCAGTCTCGTTAACCGTACTGTCTTCGCCGCAGTGCCTATTGCGGTCGAATATGCGTTTACTTATTGAAGCCGGCAAACCGCTCGCAACTGTCGTAGATGCGATGCAGTTGTTAGGCCGGTGGTTGAAAGACCTCAGAGAGAAAGAGCGTTCGCCTGCGATCTGACGCACCGTGGCAATGAGGGCGCACCCCGTCCGGCCGGACTATCAGAAATATCCTGTTTGACGGGCGTGTGTGCTGCCGATGGGCAGCTATCAAATTCACAAGTCCCGTGACTGGCTCCCGGACGGCTTCCGGTCTTCTCGAGGTCGCTCGAACCATGCACGCGATTTTGCCGTATGCGCAAACCCAACGCCTGCGGCCCCCAGAATCGCGCCAATGAGGGCAATAACCCGGATGTAAACGGGCAATGCGACCTGTAACTGTGGAGTGACCACCAACTGCATGATGTTGGACCACAAGGTGCCGGCGCAAGTGAGGGTTAGCAACCAGCGCGCGATATTGCTGCGCAAACGCGACGTGAAGAACCAGAGGCCGAGGGTGAACAGGAATCCCCCGACCAACCTGGCGAAGATTTCGCCAAATCCAATGCCGAGCTGACTGAAGACGGGTTCCTTTTCGACAATTTCGCGGAGGACCGGGAAGGTCATGAAAAGCTGGATAAGGTTGAGCGCGATAGCAGCGATCAGAAGTTGATCGAACCGGGCCATGTCCTTCGGTCTTTCTACTACCGTTTCACGGCTGGGCCTGCTGTCATCAATGCGCTCGCGGGCGGCCGATCGCCCATATTCGGCCTGGGTCGGTCGCGGAGCGGGCTGCAGGCTGCCCTGAGAATTGAGTTGGCGAGCCAGCTCGTCGATCACCAGATTGCGTTTGCGGCTGGAGGACCGCCATCTCCATAGGCCAAATCCCAACGCCGCGCTTATCAGCAGACCGAGTACCCCGTTTTGGTGGAACAGACGGGTGAATGTACCCAGCCCCATGAGCAGAGCGAGAAGCCCTACCCACAGCAGGACGATCCAGAGCAAAAGCCGGCCAACGCCGCGAACCGTGCCGCTCACCGCAGATCCGGCCTGATGCGCCATGCCGGGTTTCGTAACTGGGGCGCGGTCAGCGTTGCCGTATGGTTTCTCGATCATCTCACGCCCTTTTCCGGCCGAAAGTCTTGCGTTCAAGTGGCTGGGACGTGGCCAAACTGTCCGTCAGATCCGGCCGTATCGTATCGATCACCTGGGAGCGTTCGGCCAGATAGCGCGCCATGATCGCGTCGGGATCGAAGCTTTCGTTGGGATCCGACGAAGGCGTCGGTTTGTGCTCGGGGGGAGGCGCTCCTTGCCAGGCCGGGACCGCCACGCCCGCCGCCGCACGGCAGCCGATCATGTCGGCCACAAGGCTTGTCAGGCCCTCCTTGTCCAGGCCGAGCAGGTCGAGCGGCACGTTCACCTCTCCAACGCCGCCGTGCGCGCGGCGAAAGATAAGGACTATTGTCCGCCGGCTGCCGATAGTCAGCAGCGCCTTGGCATTGTACCAGGGCAGGACCCTCGCCGAGACGTCAACCACGTCCGACCAGGGGACCGTCCGCTTCGATAGCAGGGCATTCACCCTGACCGTGCGGTGATCAAACTGAAGCAGCTCGCGATCGAAGGCGGCCTTGAACAGGATCAGCAAGGCGGTCAGCAGAAGCGCGAAGGCGGGAACAAGCGCCACAATCAGCCCCGTGCTCAAGAGAAACAAAAGCACCCCGGGGATCAGCAGGGACATCGCCTGGCGCACCGCGACCGCGGGTTTCAGCTCGAGGTTGGCGGACTGGCGTAGCGTTCCGCGGGCGCCTCCTGCCTGCTGCGGTGCGCCTTGATGCGCCTGTAAGACGACCTCATGCGGATCGGCTGGTTGCGGTGGAGATTGCTTTCCCACGGCCAGTGCCGGCATGCCATTCCGGAATAACTTGCGCAAAAGCTGCTGCACGCCAAAGGCGCCAGCGATGAGCAGCAGTGCCGGAAGGACATGGCCTGAGATCATCGCGGGAATTGCCGTGGTCAGGATGCCGAACCAGAACATCCCGTAGAGATAGAACCGGCTGACATTGCGCGCGCCAAGCTGTGCACCGTCGCGGCTTGCTGCCGCGACGCGCTTGGATTCGCGCAGTACCGTAACGACCGCGCTCTCCTGAAAGTCCTGTTCTGTCGGCTTGCGGATCATGGTCAGGCAGCCTTGATGGTTTCCTGCTTGAGAGCAGCGAGCCGTTCGGCGACAGATGCGCGCTTGGCGAGCGCATCGAGCTCGGCCACCTGGTTGATGGCCTCTGCATCGCCGCGCGAGAAGCCGACGCCGCCGGCGCCGGTCATCGCCCGGTCAAAGGCCGCCTCGGCGCTTTCCACCTTGCGTTCGACCTTGCGGGCGTTGGCGAAGCCGCCGTCACCCCCCATCGAAGCGTCGCTTCTGGCGATCGCGTAGGCGGCCAGCGCTTCTTCCATCTGCTTCTTGCGCGCCCGCAGGGCCGTCAGACTTTCCTCGAGTTTGGCCTCTTCTTCCCGGGCGACGGCCTGCACTTGTTCGAGGCCGGCGGATTGCTCCTCCAGATCGACCTGTCGCTTGAGCGCCCCCTCGGCCAGATCCTCACGGCCTTCCTGCAGGGCGAAGCGCGCTTTGCCGGTCAGTTCCTCCACCTTCTTCCCGATCATTTCCTGCTGCCGTGCGGCCTGCAGGCGGCGGGTCATGGCTTTTTCCTGATCCATGCGGACTTCATCGATTGCGCGGTCCACCTCGCGGATCGCCTCGCGCATGGTTCCGTCGGAATTGGCGCGTTCCATCGCATCGACACTGTCTTCGATGCGGGCGGAAAGCAGACGGCGGACGCGAGTAAACACGGATTCGGCCATGGGAGCACCCCCTTGTTGAGATGGAAGACATCTCGCCGATCTTGTTTAAGGATGCGTAAAACAACCAGAACAAGCAAAGAGTAGAAAAATATTAATCCCGCGCGGCCTATCGCGATTTTAGATTTGGTTGCGAGGGGCTGCAATGGAAACTGTTCTGTGGATACTGGTCGGGATCGTCGGCGCGGTCGTGCTGGCGGTGCTCTGGCTTTATTTGCGATTCAAGGCGACCCACAACCTGCTTGTTGCGCTCGACCAGCGCTGCGATACGGCATTCGCAGATATCGATGTCCATTTGAAGCATCGGCACAACCTGATTCCCGGCCTGGTCGGTGTTCTCAAGGGGACCACCGCGCACGAAAAGGAGATGGTGCTGGGTGTGATGGAGGCGCGCACCGAGGCGCTGCGCTGCGTCGGCGTGGAGATCAAGCTCAGAGCCGAAGGCAATCTGACCGCGCAGTTGAGCACGCTGATCTCGTCGATCGACAAATTCCCTGACATCAAGGCGCTGCCCGAATTCGGGAACCTTCGCCGCGAGCTGACCGACTGCGAAAATCGGATCACCGCGGCGCGGCGATTCTACAATCTGGCGATCGAGGAATACAATACGGCCCTGCGCCAGTTCCCCGGCAGCATGATCGCGCAAAAGCTGCGCCTCAACAGCCGCCAGCCCTACGACTTGGGCGTCGAGCGCGTGCTCATCGACGAGCCGGTCGCCATAGCCTTGTGATCTAGTCCGCGTGGGAGGGCCGATAATGTCGGAAACGCCAACCGGCCTCTATGGCTGGATCAGGAGCAATGACGGGCGCTCCACGACGCTGTTCGTGGGCTTCCTCGTTGCCGTACAGGCGATCGCGGCCATGGTCCTGTTCCTGCCGTTGACGGTGATCGACGCCGAACACGCGCCGTTTCTCGGTTGGGCTGGATATCTCGCGCGCTATGCCCCAATCGTGTTCGTGGCATCGATTGCCTGGTTCGGCTGGCAGATGTTCTGGCACATAGAGGCCGTCAAACGCGCTGTGGGCTTCCAGTTCGTCGATGACCGGGACGAACCACGTCTGTGCAAAATCATCGAGCCGCTGATCCTGACGATGGGGCTGCCGGTCCCCTTCGTCGGCGTTATCGAATCCGATGCCCGCAATGCCTTCGCCTGCGGCATAGCGCGCAAGAAGGCGGTCGTCGTCGTAACCCGAGGACTGCTTGATGATCTTTCGAATGCAGAGCTCGCCTGCGTCCTCGGACATGAACTGAGCCACATCAGGAACGGTGACATCCGCCTGATGGCAGCGGCCAACATCTTTATGGATGCGCTTGGCCGGCTGCATAAGAACAACCCGTTGAAGTTCACGCCGATCCACGTGGTGCTGGCTATAGCGGTTCCGGCGATTTTGCCGCTGACGCTGGCCGGAAGTTTCATCGGCCATCTCGCCATGCGCGCTGGACAGGTTTCTCGCCTGATGATCGCTTCGGCTCGGGAATTCATTGCCGACGCAGAGGCCGTGCAATTGACGCAGAACCCGGCAGCGATGGCTTCGGCGCTCGTGAAGGTAGAGCATCACTGGCAGGTCGACGGTTCGCGCCGAGGTGATGATGCGATGATGATTGCGGGCGATACGGAAGGCGAGAACGCCACGCACCCCACCGTCGCTCTACGCATCGCAGCGCTCGTTCGCACGACCGGATCGATGGTCTTCAATGCCCCGGGCGCATTGCCGGATGAAGTCTGGGAGTCGTCAAAGTCGCTTAGCGAAGCGCGGGCGGCGGCGCTGCTGCGCCAGTTGCCACAATCCTCCGTTCTGCCCCGAGTCCGCGCCGGTTCGGTCGAGAACATGATCGGCCTGACACGCAGCGGCACGATCATGTTGGGACTGACCGTGGCAGGCCTGGCAACGCTCCACTGGTCGGAGATCGATCAGCCGCGCGCGATACTCGCCAAGTTCGATGTACGTCCGATCGCGGCGATGCTTGGGAGCCCGATGGCCTGCACAATCGATCGCAGCGAGGCGTGCCGCCAACGCATGGGCGGTGGCGCCTACCGCGATTTCGAAGGCCAGAAGAACACGCTGGCCGGCTGGCTTGCCGATGCAAGCCGCAAGCGGCGCGCTGCTGGTTTCGTCAATGGCGACCTGACTCTGGCGAACCTGGGTGACGCCAATCGCGAATGGCAAGATACCCGGGGGATCAGCGGCCGCGCGAAGCCCATCCGGATTCTTCAGCGGTCCGGTTTCCAATGGGACGATGCTACCAGAAACCGCGTCCGGATCGCCGAAGCGGACGATGTAGGTTGCTTCAGCGGCATTTCGCCTTTGCACGATGTGCCCGAAGGCAAATACCGGATAGGTCAGCACTATACCGGCGGGGGGATGTCATCGCTTGAGGACGCCGAGGTCCAGGCGGCCGGCACTGCCAATCGACCGTTTATCAAGGGATCGTCGATCAGCGAGGACAATCTTGTTGAGGCCTATATATCGCAGCGCATGCTTCTTCTGACCGCCGTCGCCTACAACATGTACGGCCTACCGGGCCTGAGATCGCTGCAGGCAGGCTATCTCACTGAGCCTCACCAGCAAATGGTGGCACGGCTGGGTGAACGCCTGAAGGATCCGGTCTTCACCGCCCGGCACAATGCCGTCGAACTGGCTGAATACCGCGCTCTGTTGCGTAATCCTGAAGGCTTTGTGCCCTGTCTCGCACTGCGCCACCTGCCGTCCGGCCAGAATCTGTTTTAGCGCGTAGATCTGTAATTGCAGAGCTGTGGTGGTGACATTCTTGCTGTGTGCGTTCGGGACCGTCTGGATCCTTGAAGCCGCTTTTTTTGGACTTATTCGACGGTCAAGAAGGATGGGTGTCAACAATATAGTCAGACGTGCATCGCGTTCCGCCTTCAATTGTTCGTCTATAGAGAAAATTTGTTTATACCGTATGTAAATCGATAGCCTGATGTGGAAATGAAGGAATCGATGCACGCAGAATATGGAGGTGGGCCCCCGCCATAAATTTGCAGAAAGATAACTTTCTTATGAACTTCAGGGAAGGTTCGTCTGAGCCGTTCAATTCGCGCAATATCGTCATCGGTGTATTGAAGGTGGCAATGGGCACCAAGTTCTCTTATCGCTGATGCCCTGTCCGCCCGTTCAGAGCTACACGCAGCACTTACCATGCAAATTGATATGCACCCGGCGAAGACGGCGTATTTTCCATTGTTCGCAAGCGTCATTGTGGAGGCACCTTGTAACACCTGGTGAAACTATGCCAGCAGATCCTCTCTGCTGATCGTGTCCTGCTGCATGCTGACTGAGGTCGGGGACCCGTCACTTAGCCGCCAACTTGGCCGTTCATGCTCTTGAATTGCCGAGAGCATGGTGATGGGATTATCGCTGACCAGGGCGAAACTTAGTTCGTATCTACCGAGGCAAAATCGAATCGATTAGCGGTCAGCATCCAGCAGAGGTGGCACAACCGAAGGGGTTAGCCCTTTGCGCCCAAACCCTCCGACACGCGATTGGGGGGGTGTAGATGAGCTGTCTGTGGCGGGTGCGCGGACTGCGGCGGACGTTTCGAGTTGGGATCGATTGGCGATGTGGCGGGCGATCACGGCATCGGGGTCAAAAACATCCGATTGTGGCGCATCCTCCAGCCAGCCGGCACGGCTAGGCAAGGAGGCGCCTCTTGGTCCGCTTGGCGCCCGCCCGTGAGTATTGACGTCGAAGATGCCCTCGCGAGCTTTAGCTGCCACTCTTACACTGTTCAACTCCGCTACCAGCGAGACTCCCGCTTCCTTACTTATGCCAAGGAGGCGGAAAGGCAGCCTGAGCTTCTTTGGTCCCCAAATCCCGCCCTTCACTCGAAAATCTACAAAGTAATTCCGATTTACGGGGATGAATCCATAGAGCCGGAAGGTCTGGGTCACTATCTGGACATCGACCACTTCAGCCCATGACAGGCTGTGAACCTTCCACATCGTGAATACTCTTGCGGACATTTGATCATAGCGAATTGCCACGGCGCCGCCGAGGAGCATCCGCATCGTGCCGATGCCTGCAATCGGACCGAAAATGAGTATAAAAAGCCCAAGAAACAGTCGGAATCCGGCAGTTTTACACAAAAGTAATCCCATTACCGGGCACGCCACCAGAAGGAAGAGTGAGCTCATCGCCAATCTGGATCGATCATAATGTATCGTCTGCATATCGCCCCCAACCGCCAACAAGCTGATCTAAAGCAAAAGCAGGTTAAGAGACGGTTGCTCAAGTTGCGTCGAAATGGGCCTCGAGCGGTGCTTCTGCATTAAATCGCGCCGGATTCATCGGAGACGTGACGCCTGGAATGTCTGCTGAACGAAGGTCTCGTTTTAAGAGGCCGCGTTGGCTTTTGAACGACCGCTTCGTCGGCGGCCTTGGCTGAGGTAAGCGGACCGATCGCCTTTCAAAGGTTTAATCCAGAGTCAGAGGGCGGACGCTGCCATAGGGGTCGCTTCGCTAGAGTTTTGACGCTTTCCGAAGCGGACGGAACACCTGTTTGGCGGACAGGTGCATGCGTATCCTTCGGTTTTCGGAAAGAATTTGATCGTAGGCAAGTCAAGCAAGCAAGGTAAGAATTAGGAGTTCGTATGCGCCTCGCGTTTTGCCTCTCGCTTATCGCCGTGGTCGGCAGTGGACCTATTCTGGCTGCACAGTCATCCGATGAGAGCTTGGCTCGTTCGATCGCTGATTTAAGCGGGCAGAGTTGTTACGGTATTGCTGCCGGTACGATCGCGATGCCTACCGACGTTGCCCCCGATACAGTCGATAAATCGGTGAAAGCCATGGAGCATATAGGGCTGAACTACGGTGTGAACGACAGCATGATGAAGGGACTGGGTAGACCCGGCCTTACACTCATTTCGCAAGCAACGATGGGGTCAAAGTCATTCGATCAAGGCGACGTCGTTTTAGCAGTTGGTGGTCGCCAGCCCGGTTGTCGTGTGATCTTGCTGTCTGAGCCCGCAGTGAACATCACCGATGCCGTCTCTTGGCAGCTTTCGCGGACCGACTGGAAGCCGATCCCCAGCATGACCGCAACGCGTGGCGCTATAGAACGTCGTGCATTTTTCAGGCGGGATAGCAAAGGAAATCCCTACCTGATGAACCTTATGACGATCACCAGCCCCGTCCCCGATTCCAAGCTGCGAATGTTCACGACGACCATTCGCATCCCAAGCGGAGTCCATCTACCTGAAGGACTATGACCTTCCAGATGCCCTTGGGATCGAATGAGAATGCCAAGCAAGGATTCAATCCGAACGCTGTCGGGGCAACACCTGCCCAAATGTCTGCTTAACGGAGGTCTCGTTCTAAGGAGGCTACTTTGGTCGCAGAACGTCCGCTTTGTCGGCGCTAGCGCAGCAATTCACTCACCAATGAAGGCTTCTTGGCGATCATCGCAAGTAGCACTTGGGCTGGTCCGGTGGGACGGCGGCGGCCATGCTCCCAATTGAGCAGAGTGCCCTTGGCAACGCCTATACTGCGTGCGAAAGCGCCTTGCGAGAGGCCAGTGCTGGCCCGGATCGCGGCGACATCGACGGTGGGCACGTCGACCTTATGAATGCGCGCTCCGGCTTCGTTGCCTTCCGCAAATGCAAGCGCTTCGTTCAAACCTTGCCTGATGCTGTCATAGGCGCTCATGTTCGGTCTCCATAACGTGCGATCAAAGCTTTGCTCAGAGCGATCAGTTCCGCCTGCTCGGCCTTGGTCAGGTTATCCTTTTCGTTCTTGGCGAACACTGTCACGAGGAAGATCGGGATGTGCGCGCCTCCGAACACATAGATGGTACGGTAACCGCCGCTTTTGCCGCTGCCCTCGCGGGCGATACGTATCTTGCGAAGGCCACCCCCCAGCGAGATACCGGCTTCCGGCGTGGCGGCGATATAATTCACCAGGGCAATGCGATCTTCATTGGACATGATCGCCTTGGCTCGCCGCAGAAATTCGGGCAGCTCCACCACGGTCTGCAAGTTAGCCATGGTGATACGTGTATACGTCAACGACGTATGCGTCAATGACGCATAAATGCTTTTGCCCGTGAGCGGCGTTTCAGCGGAGTAAGCTCCGGTTGGCCCTTGAGGCCAACGGAGAAACGTCATGGGACATTCAGACTTAGACCCCGCCGTGCATGACCGGCGCCCTTGGAATGCAGGCCAGAATGTGGGGCCAAAACGCCCCCTGAAACTACGCGATATCTGGGCTATCCGGTTTTATCTGGACGAGCACAGGCGACTACGCGACCGAGCGCTATTTGACCTTGCCATCGACAGCAAGCTGCGCGGATGCGACCTCGTGAAAATTAAGATCGGTGATGTTGTCAGTCGCGGGAGCATCCGCAACCGCTCAACCGTCATCCAGCAAAAGACCGGAAGGCCCGTCCAGTTCGAGATCATGACTGAGGCGCGAAAGAGCTTGACGGCATAGCTCGACAGGCGAGGTTGGAACGTAGACAACTTTGTTTTCCCGAGCCGTGTCGATTATCTGGGTCACCTTAGCACGCGACAGTACGCACGCCTTATCGATGAATGGGTTACTACGATTGGCCTGGACAAGCGGGAATATGGCACGCACTCGATGCGACGTACAAAGGTCTCGCTCATTTACAAGGCGACCGGAAATCTACGAGCGGTGCAGATCCTTCTCGGCCACAATAACATCGAGAACACCGTGCGTTATCTCGGCGTGGATATCGACGATGCTCTCACTTTATTCGAGCGTACCGAAATCTGAGCTGCGTACCGGCTCCGCGAATGTCTCGAGGAGCCGGTACGCCTGCATTTTACGATCGGCGGGTGACGGCAAGGCGCCACGGCGGGCAGCTGTGTCAGCGTATCCCGTCAGCCCAGCTTGACCGCGAGCGAACGGCAGCATTTCAACATTTTAATCTGGAAGGCGTCGTTCCGGATTCGCCAACACCGCTGCCGATTTCAACGTATCTTGTGGCGCGACTTATGAGATGGCCTGTGGAGGTACACTCATAATTCTCTCGATAAAATTGCGTAATGGGCTGTGTAATGCGACCAGTCCAAGTGCGAAGAGTGCGCCCAGAATAAAGTGGGTCCAGAAGCCGTGATCGTGTTCAAATTGGGCTTTTTTATAGAGCCTCCGGTTTTGATTTTGCCAAGACAAAACTTCTGAGCCATCATTTAGTTTAACGGATTTAATGTAATATCGTCCTTTGTAGGAAAAGGTATTTACCGTTCCATTGAGTCTCTTTTGTGCATCGAGGGCAGGTAGGCACCAACTCCGGTCTTTACCTATATCGCAGCTGATGGTGACGGCGCCTTTTTTAGTCAAAATCGATGGCTGAATTCGGCCAATTCCGACGTAAGACATACTACCAGAAAAGCTCTGGGTAGGAGCAGCCTGTGCCGCTTTGTAAAATTCTTGCTTTTGCGTCGAGTTCAACGCCAGCGCCGTGAATATTCCCATGGCGAGGGGTGCGGCCAACCATCGAACCCGCCAGTCATCAAGCCATGATGCGGTGGCCTTTATCGATTGAGTGTTCTCTTTCGTGTAGAAAGTAGGATTGGCCGGACGGGCGGGTGAAGGTGTTCGCTCCAAAGCCTCCCTTCGGATTGGTCTGCCGAGCAGCGCCAGCGCCGCCCACGCGCTAAGGACCACAATTAATCCCATAATGGCCAAAATTATAAGCTTAGGAATCAGGGAAATCGGATCGACATGAGTGGCTGTGGGTCCCATGCACAGCAATACCACGCCCAAGGGCGGGAGTGATGCCAGGCACGCTAACGATACCAGTGTCATGACAAGGCCCATAACTCGGCGCATCAAGGTGAGCATGGATTCCCTCGTTCTTTCCCGATCAGAAAAAGGGCATCTCAGATTCACCTTAGCGAAAAGTGAAAAGCTTGGGCTGACGCATCGCGATGCCCAAACTGCGCGCACTAAGCCATTCGCGAAAAGCGGTCACGCCGCTTCCCCCCAACAAGCCGGAATGGCAAAGTTGCAGGGTTTTAGCCCGAAACCTGCCTGACCGGACACGCCAACATTGCAGTCATTGTCAGCGCGCCAGATCGAGCTAACCTGATGCGATGATCGAGTTTGAGCTTCACGCCGCTGCCTGGAAGTCCTCGGATGATTTTTATCAGGCGCTGCTGCCCGTTCTGGGAGCGCCCGATTGGCATGGACATAACCTCGACGCCTTAGAGGACAGCATTTTCGCGGGCGAGATCAACAAAGTGGATCCGCCGTTCCGCATTGTCGTCGATGGTGCCAGCAATCTGCCGGTCTCTCTCAAAGCGACCTTGTTGAAGACGGCTCAAATATTCGAGGAAGGTCGAAGGGTATCGGGGGCTGACGCATATTTGGAGCTTCGACCTTAGTGGCTGTTTGGAAAATCGGTGACAGGGGTTGCCGAGTGGATCTGTGTCTGATTCAGGCTGCGCATGTGGACCCAGCATAGCCGAGGGCGAATGGCCCAGATTGCCAAGAAGACGAAGCATTATCCCAGTGATCTGACCGATGAGGAAATGGGATCGCCTAGCGCCCCTGATGCCCAGGCCGGGCCGCCGGGGACGTCCACGCGAAGTGGATTTTCGCGAGGTGATCAACGCCGTGCGCTACCTTGTTCGTTCGGGCTGTGGCTGGCGAATGCTGCCGATCCACTTCGGGGCATGGCAGACTGTCTATGGCTGGTTCCGGGAATTGGCTCGCAGGTTCCTGTTCCAGACAATCCACGACATCGAACTGATGCTCGATCGCGAGCGCCAGGGGCGGGAGGCCAGTCCGAGCGCAGCAGTGATCGACAGCCAGTCGGTCAAAGCACCATCGGCAGAAAAGCGTGGGTTCGACGCAGGCAAGAAGGTTGTCGGACGCAAACGACACATAGCCGTCGATACCGATGGACGGTTGCTAATGGTCAACCTGACCACTGCAGACATCTCGGACAGCGCGGGTGCCCAGACTATCCTGGATGGAATCCGCAAACGCTGGCCCTGGATCAAACATCTCTTCGCCGATGGCGCCTATGACCGCCTGAAACTCATGGACAAGGCCAGCTATCTGGATTTCGTCGTCGAGGTAATCCGGCGCAGCGATCAGCAGCGGGGCTTCAAGGTCCTGCCCCGGCGATGGGTCGTTGAGCGGACCTTTGGCTGGATGATCCGATGGCGCCGATTGGTCCGTGATTACGAGAAGCGCATCGACGTCTCGCAGGCCATGATCCTCGTCGCCATGGGCGGGAATCTCCTACGCCGAAACGCTCACCCCTGATTTTCCAAGCAGACTCTTACGCCCCCGCCAAGGCGATCCCATACCCGCGCAACAAGATTGCAATCCTTTGCACAACATCGACACGATCGCTGCAAGCGCGAAACATGCTTGACACATTGTGATTTAAGATATCGTATACCGTGTACTACGCGGAGAGGCGCGTGGAACAGGGAGCATTATCAATGGCTTATCAGAGGTCCTCCGCAGCGCGGCTGCGGACTCTGCTGATGCTGGGCAGTTTCGGCATCAGTTCGGCAGCATTCGCCCAGACACGTCCCGCCGATGCGGACGAAACCCCCGCTGCAGCGAAGGCCGACGACATCGTCGTCACCGGTTCGCGCATCCGCCGCGCCGCCACTGACAGCCCCGCGCCGATCGCCGTGGTCGATGCCGGTCAGATCAAGGCCGCCGGCACGCAGAACATCGCGGACGTCGTCAACCAGCTGCCCGCGCTTTCCATCACCCAGACCAACCAGACCAGCAACCTGGCCGGCAATGCCGGCGTCAACGCACTCGACTTGCGCGGCATGGGCACGCAGCGGACGCTGGTCCTCGTCGACGGTCGCCGCCAGGTCGCGGCCATTCCGGGCACATCGGCGGTTGACCTCAGCAACATTCCCTCCAGCCTCGTCCAGCGGGTGGAAGTGATCACCGGCGGCGCTTCGGCGCTTTACGGCGCGGATGCCGTGGCCGGCGTCGCCAACTTCATCCTCAAGAAAGACTTTTCGGGGATCGAGGCGAATACCCGCTACAGCGCATCGACGCGCGGCGACATGGATACGTACGGCTTCGACCTTCTCGCCGGCGCCAATTTCGCGGACAATCGCGGCAATGTGACCGTCTACGGCTTCTTCGAGAACACGCCCGGCACCGTCAGCGGTTCGGACCGCCCGTGGACGGCGGACGGCTATCCGATCTATGCGCGCACCAGCAGTTCGACGCCCTATTTCATTCAGGACCACGTCCGCAACATCAACTCGTCGGACTCGGCGCAGCTGGTGCTGGGCGGCAAGCTCTACTCGGTCGATCGCACCACCGGCGCGCTGCGCGATCCGATCCTTGGCCCCGGCGGCTTCGTCAACGCCGTGCCCACCAATCTCAATACCGCCACCGATCCGCTCGGCACCTTGCTGACCGACGGCGGCGAGTACAATGGCCGCTACGACGGCTGGTTCCTCTCCGTCCCCTCGCAGCGCATCAACACCCGCGCCTCGGCCAGTTTCGAGGTGAGCGACGCGCTCAAGCTCTATGCCAACGCGACGTACGCGCACAACACGTCGCAGGCGGGCTTCCTGCAGATGACCGCCTTCGGCACCGATGTCGTGCCGGCGGACAGCCCCTACATCACCGACGCGATCCGCGCGGCCAGCGGCGGCACCGTGCCCGACGGCGGCGTCCAGTTCGCCCGCCGTTTCATGGAACTGCCGGCGCCGCGCACCGATTACGACCGCACGCTGTTCCAGGCCGTGGCCGGCGCCGACGGCGATTTCACGCTGTTCAACAAGCCGTGGAACTATTCGACCTACTACTCTTACGGCAAGACCACGCAGCGCGTGCGCGACGTGAATTCCACCGCCTACGACCGCTGGTACATGGGGCTGGACAGCACGACCGACGCCAACGGCAATGCGATCTGCCGCAGCACGCTGGACGATCCGGGCAACGGCTGCGTGCCGATCAATCCGCTGGTCACGCTGACCCCGGAAATGATCGACTACGTGACCTATCCCTCGCACTGGTCGAAATCGACGCTGACCCAGCAGGTGCTTTCGGGCTACGTCTCGGGCGGGCTGTTCGATCTGCCGGGCGGCGCGGTGCAGATGGTGCTGGGCGCGGAATACCGCAAGGAACGCAACGACATCGGCGCGATCCCCGAATACAATCCCGACAGCCCGCTCTACGATCCCTCGATCGGCACCACCGCCGGCACGCTGGTGGGCAAGTACTCGGTCAAGGAAGTCTACGGCGAACTCCACGTGCCGATCCTGAAGGCCGTGCCGTTCTTCGAAACGCTGTCGGTCGACGGCGCGCTACGTCTGTCGGACTACAGCACGGCCGGATCGACCACGACCTGGAAGTTCGGCGGCGAATGGGCCCCCATTCGCGACATCCGCTTCCGCGCCACATATGGCCAGGCGGTGCGCGCACCGAACATCGGCGAGCTTTATACCGCCAACAGCATCTCGGGCCTGTGGATCACCGACCCGTGCAACGCCTACAATCTGGCGAACCGCGCGACGCGCACCCAGTACACGGCCGCCAACTGCGCGGCGATCAACCCGGCCGATACCGCCAGCTACTGGCTCTATCGCGACATCATTTCGAGCGGCAACCTCGACCTGAAGCCGGAAACCGCCAAGACGCTGACGGTGGGCGCGGTGCTGCAGCCACGCTTCATCCCGGGCTTCTCGTTCACGGTCGACTACTACAATATCGACCTGCGCAACGCGATCGACGCCTTCGGCGCGCAGACGTTGATCGAGAAGTGCGTGGACCAGCCGACGCTGGACAACATCTTCTGCCCGCTGATCCAGCGCGATGCCAATGGCAATCTGGAATCGGTGAACACGCAGAAGCTGAACTTGGCGCAATACCTGACGCGCGGCATCGACTTCGGCCTGGGCTACGCGTTGCCGCTGGAACGCATCGGCCTTGGCGCCAATGCGGGCACGCTGTCCATCGACGCGAACTACACGCGCCTGCTCAACCGCCGCTACACGCTGGATCCCACCGATCCGAACTCGATCACCGAATATGCCGGCGTGTTCGGCTCGCCCAAGTGGAAGGGCGTGGTCCGCACGAACTATTCGCGTGAAGGGTTCAACTTCACGTGGACGCTGCGCCACTTCTCGCCGATGAAGGCCAGCACTTCGATCACCGCCGACAAGTACAGCAAGGTCTGGACGCCGAACGTCTTCTACAACGACTTCTCGGCCTCCGTCCCGCTGACCGACTTCCTGGAACTGTCGGGCGGCCTCAACAACGCGTTCGACCGCAAGCCGCCGCGCATTCCGGGCGCGGAAGCCGGCGGCGCGAACTTCGAGCTGAGCTATCAGTCCGGCGTTTACGACGTGATCGGGCGCACCTTCTTCCTCAGCCTGCGCTTCCACCGCTGATCGCGGTCGGAAGCATCGATCTAGCCCCGGATCCGCCTTGTCGGGTCCGGGGCTCTGCTTTCATCGAGAGTTCCCCTCATGACCGTCAAGCCCGCGCGGCAGCTTGCCCTGGCGCTTTCCATCTGGGTTCTGTGCACAGCCGCCGCTCCGGCCGAAACCGGCGACGCGGTTCGCGGCGAAGCGGTCGGCCCGGTTCCGGCTTCGCTGGGGCTCGATCCGTTCTATCGCAAGTTTGTCGACGCCGGGGGCATCCCGGTCGTCTCCTCCGCGAAAGTGCCTGACAAGGCCTTGCTGATCGCGCGCGACATCGTGCTGGCCGAAACCAACGAACGTCCGGACATCCGCCGCGAACTGGTCCGCAGCGGCGCGCGCGTCGGCGTGATGGCGATCGACGAAGGCACGATGGACCTGCCCGAGCAGCGGGACTGGAAGAAGCCGGCCATCGACGACGAACGGCTTACCCCCTGCGAGCGACAGAACTACGCACGGATCGCCGCCATGACGGACGCCGAATACTGGAATAGCCGGGCACGCGGAATGGGCGGGCTTTATACCACCGGCGCGGCCGAGAACCTGCTGGCGGTGCCGGGAACGCGCTATTTCGGCGAGAACATCCTGGTTCACGAGTTCTCGCACAACATACTTTCCGCGATCGAGCACGTCGATCCGCCGCTCTATGCGCGGGTTGAGGCTGCCTATCGCCATGCGCAGGACCATGGCTTGTGGAAGGACGACTACGCCTCCGTCACGGTGCAGGAATACTGGGCCGAAGGAACGCAGTTCTGGTTCAATTCCAACAAGGCCTATCGCACCGACGGCAGGGTCATCGTCGCGTCGGCCGACCTGCAGGACTATGATCCGCTGCTCTATGCCGTGCTGGCGGAAGTCTATTCGCCCAGCCACCGGATTGCGGCGGACGCGTTCTACGACCATCCGGCCAGGCTGACATTGCCGCCCAAGCCGGCGAAGGCGGCCTGCTGAGAGACCGTTTGAAAATTCGCGAAATGCGAATTTTGCTGCACCGGCCCTCTCCCGTTCCGAAGAACACGAAAAGGTCCGGGAGACCTTTTCGCTGAGGGGGCCTACCACCCATTGGTAGTATCCTGCGGGCGGTAGGGTGGAGGAGAGGGCCGGTGCCGCCGACGTTGCGGACATTCGCAGCCCGGTTCAAATAGCCACTATGAGCGCGAATAAACTTGTCGGGATCACCGGCCTTATCACCGTCCTATGTGTGTGGACCTACATCACGCTGGTTGGTGAGCCGCGTTTGCAGGTTAACGTAGCAAACGGAGTATATGCGAACAACTGCTGTGGCACGATCGTCCTCAACGACGGCACAATGACTGTGGCAAATCAACGAATTGAATACGTAATCGAACAGGATAAGACAGGCCCGTATGTACTGCCAAAGACCTTTGTCGGAGCTTCGGCCGCAGGCTTTGTCCTTAAGCCAGGCGCGTTTGCCCTAAAATTGGCGCTCGACGATCCCACCCAACCGCACCGAATAGAGTTGCTCGACGATGGCAGTGGCAAAGCGTTTTCGTTCATGCGGAAGAGCGGCAGCTAGCCCCAACCAAGCAGAATGGCAGGATTTCAGCGTTTTAATCGGAAAACTGCCGTTCCGGACACGCCAACATTGCGGTAGTTCATATTATCATGCGATCATCCCGAAGATGGTCATACGTGCTGCAGCCTTTTCTATTTCTTTCGCAATCGCCATGGCAGGCATTGCAGATGCGCAAGAGTTGCCACCGGTTCCATCGACCTTGCTGAATGCTTCCGGTGCAGTGTGCATCAGCATATCTAAGCAAGGTGACGTCAATGGAGCTTACATTTTGACGAGCACCGGGGACAGGCAGGCAGATAATGATATGATCGCTTGGGTGCGTCAGTTGCATTGGCCGGTAGCAGCGCCCGGCGAGAAGATGCGGGATACGTGGTTCCCTATGCCGATCGGGTTCGGTCGGATGGCACCTCCGAAAATTCCCTCAACTTGCGCATCACCGGCCTAGCAGTCTGTCGGCTGCCGCCCTGCAAGCCGCCATCAATGTTGCAGTTCGTCCTAGAGGCGCCCTAGCTCGGAAGCTGACATTGCAGTGGTTTGCAATTAGAGCGAGGCATGGATATGCATGATCGTGATAAGTTCGGACCACCGGACGACACTCCAATCTTACCTTGGTTTAGTGGCGCATACGCACATGGCTTTGTGGCCCTCCATCCATTTTTCACTATAGAAGGGCTAGACCCTAAGACGTGCGAACACGGGACGCTTGTCCTTTCAGGTTCAGAGGCCCCTGCTGCGCTTGGTTTATTGGAGTGGGCGGACGAAGAGGCGGCCAATCGACGCGTTGGTAAGGAGATAAATCTCGAAGGGGTCGATGGCGCGGCAAAGCGATATGGGCGACAGGTCAGCTGGCGAACGATCTGTCAGCAGGCCGATTTTGCCGACCATTGCGAATTGGATCAGGCTCTTCGAACGAGCATCGGCGGCCTCAAACATGACCTTGCGGACGAAGCGAAATCCGATCGGCTCGCCTCATGCTGCTTTCAGCATGGCATATTCCCGCCAAACCAGGGGCGTCTCGAACCTCTGATGCAAACCAACCTCGCCACCGTTTTCAGACGAGCCGGTTATAACCGGTTGATCGTGGGAGATGAATTTGGCGATGACGAGCGCCTAGTAGACATTAGTCTGTTGGAACATGGTGAATTGTGGGACGAAATGGCTGAACTTCCACGATATGGCGTGAAACGCTTGATCGCCCCCGATCACTCACTTCTGGCGTGGGTCCACTGGGATAGCTTCTACACACTGATTCTTGGAAAAACAGAGGCGTTCCAAGACCTGAAAATCGCCAGCATGTTCGAGGGGTTTTGGTGTTCCCAAGAAACAGAGTCGTACTGGCTTAGACAGCCCCGTATCCCGCTCGTGGAATAGCCCGCAAAGCAATTGGCCATGTCCGCTTTGCAGACCGCCAGGATAAAAGCTGACGGCCAGACAACCCCAACAAACCGGAATGGCAGAGTTGCAGGGTTTTAATCCGAAACCTGCCTGACCGGACCCGCCAACATAGCTGCCATCAGTGATGCCGATAGATTCGAACAATCTCCGGGTTCTGTGCATCCATAAACATGTATGCACGTCCGAGAAGCGCCTGCTTGCCGAAATCATCAAACTTGTTCGGGCCAAGCGGCGTGATCAGAACCTCTGCTTCCGTCAAGCCATCTAAGTATCGATCTTCAACCTCTCTTTGGTGTTCACGAACAACCTCTCTAATAACGACATTCACGGCGGGATGGTTGTAACGGACAAGAATGTTTCCATCGTCCATGGGGCTGGGATTCATGTCCGGGTGGTAGCTTAGAATGTCGGCTAAGACTTTGCGGGCAAACGCTTCCGCGGCCGCATCAGAGGTGCCTTCTTCCAAAACTACACATGTTCCGTTCCTGAAAACCACGAAGTCGCGCTTTCCATCAGTATAATAGGAAAGCCGGTCTACAACATGTTCAATGGGTTGAGCGAACGAGGGATGCCAAGCTGGAACGGGAGGAAGGCCCGCGTTGGTCGGCGGCGTCGCCTCAACACTTCCAACGCCAACGAGGCCAAGGAGCCCCGCCAAAAACGATCTCTTAGTCACACTAGCTTCCCCTTGTTCGGAGGCGCGGAATGACACGATCTAGGTTTGCTTTCCACCGAAAGTGCGGCGCTGGACCATGGCGGGTTAGATTGTCCGCTCTCCCCAACAAAGGGGAATGGCGGATTTTCAGAGTTTTAATCTGAAACCGACCATTCCGGAGACGCCAACAAACCAGACGTCCCCTCATTGCGACGATGACGGCGGCATCGTGCTCTTGGACGAACGTGTAATTGTTCGATCCTCAAGGGGACAGTATGGACGAGGTCTTCTTGCCTTTAGGCGGAACAATTCACGATTATAGCGCCCTGCATAAGCAACTTTTTGCGTACCGCATTTGCTCAGAGGATAGTCACAATCCATGCAATTAAGGTGGTGAGTTTTATCGCGAATATCACTGAGATAAATCGAGTCCTGTTTAAAGTCTTCATCCGACCATGGCGCGCCAGGATTCCGAGTTGGAGAATGACCGGGCACTTCCAAACCGTCGCCACGACACTCTTCATACCCTGCCACGAGTTCTTGATAGGAATAACCGTTCTGGCCATACCGAAACAGGCGGGTATCTTCACGGCGGACGGCCGCCATCGCTGCTTGTTCGGGGTTTTCCTGCGGCAAGTCAGCCATGCAGCGCATGTCACCGGCCAATGACGCCGCTCTATGCTGAAGGTGGTGTTCAGTGGCCCTTTCATTCTGCTTTTCAGGGGATTGCCGACATCCCGCCAGTAACATAGCAATTTGCGCAACACATAGTAGGATAAAGCGCGGCCTTGATCCTGCCATCTAAATCTCCGTGCCCAATTGTCCGTCATCTTTGACGAGGAGGTTGCGTTTCACAATTGCCTTATAAGGTGGCCGGTCCGCTTCCCCAAACAAACCGGAATGGCAGAGTTGCAGTATTTTAATCCGAAACCTGCCTGACCGTACACGATTTTAACCCCGCCACACTATGCCCGCATCTATGATGCGCCTTCTTGCCATAATTGAAGTGGTTCTTCTGTTAACAGCGGCGGCAACATACGCCGCGGGTTCCGCCATGACAGCGTTACTTTTGATGCTTGGAGGGTATCACTGGGTCACGATCGCAATGTTCGGAATTTGCGCTGCCGCCGCCGTGGCTTGCCTTGTGCTTGCTATTCAGCTCCTAGTTAAGCCACATCCCAACTTGATGATTGCCGGTCTAGTTTTTCTAGCAATGGCCTGCGTAGTCGGTGCTAAACTGATGAAAGTCTGACAGGCTCCGGTTCTTCGTAGCTTGAGAGAACGACGCATGACGGCAATCACATGATCGTCGTTCATAGTCTTGCAGCCTGATGAGACGCCGCACCGCCTCCCTCTTAGTGCACGAAAAACACTGCCGGATTGGAAACGTACCCGGCAACCTCCAAGGGGGGCGTCACCGTGAAAATGGCCGCTATCGGGTTTTGCTCCCCCATAAGCGGACCGCCCGCTTCCCGCCGATTAGCTGCCGTTGTTACTTGTCGGCCTGCTTGTTCAGTCGGGACATCTCACTAGGTTAAACATGCGCGTCTCCACCGCATCCGCATCGACCGCGCCACCCCGATCACCATCCCCCAGGATCGCCCGAAGTTGTAGATGATCGCCCTCCAAATTGAACCCCATCGTGATCGCGCGGGGTAAGCTCTTGGCGCCCGGTTTTTTCGCTGCCTGCTTGATCGCCTCGGACGGCTCAACAGTTAGGATGACGTCAGTCGGGGAAGCATCCCCAACAAGAGCAATGTGGCCAAAATCAAACGTCCCGTCTGGCAGGTGCCAGCGAATTGTCTTGCCACTGAAAGTGGTGAAGCGCTTCCCGCACTCGCTTAGGCTGTTGGCCCACTTACCGTCAGCCATTCTGTCAAAGGTTGCGCTTTTTGTACCGCAGGCGGCTAGGACGAGGGTAGCTAGGGTTACAAATATCGTTCGCATAGTAGCAGCTTGTGCCTTAGCCGTGTTGCCAGACCGTAAACTGGTAGGCAGCTATGACACACTGATCGCGATTAAGCGGACGGTCCCGAATCCCCAGCAAAGCTGAATGGCAGGCTTTCAGCGTTTTAATCGGAAATCTGCCATTCCGGACACGCCGACGTAGCGGCCACTAGATCTGATGCAGGCCGCGCTAAAGGGCAGCTTCCCCCTGACATTTCCGACTATGGAAGCGCCGCAACCGGATGCCACGAGCGGCCGTTCGATCAATCGAATGCGCCTTTTCAGGATTTTAACCCGAATGCTGTCTGTTCGGAGCTGTCAAAATTGGAGACATCTCGGAGTACGGGTTTCCCGAGCGGAGTAGTGATGAAATTATTAGTAACTCTTGCCTCTGTAGGCAGTGCAATGATTGCTTCCGTTGGATCACAAGCGTCTGCCGAGCTGCCTCTAATTCCCCCAGGTCATATACACGCGACCCCAATCGTACCAATCTGGTCTTTGCGCTCTGCTGCTGTTTCGTGCCCAAAGATTGGAGAGGCATCGGTCAGCATAAAGCAGAATAAATATGTCTGGAAGATATATAAAATTAAATCAAATAAATACACATTGACGGTCAATGATAGATTTATTGTGGATCAAGCGCTCGATGGTTTTCAAGTGGTTGAGAATATTAGTATGGGGTGCTTTAGCGACTCTGGATTTATCGCTGTCGCTACGGGAATTTCCGCAGACGCTAAGGCAAAGGTCTTAGTCATGAGGCTCGAGGGAAACCGGCTCATCCTTGATCGCTAATGTTCGACCTTTAGAAGGCCGATTGATGTCGGCGTCCGCTTCCCCCAACAAAGCGGAATGGCGGATTTTCAGAGTTTTAACCGGAAACCTGCCCTTCCGGACGCGCCAACATTGCGGACGCTCGAGAATGTCGGCAAGCCCTTCGGAATAGGAGAGTTAGATGTCGAACATTGAACGTCAGAGCCGCACATTGATAAGGAACGCTTGGCTTCGGTGGCTTGCACTTTGGGTTCCGCTGATGGCGATGATTATGGTCGCAAGTGTATGGTTCGACTTCAACACCATAATGGTGGTGCTAATCGTGGTTTTGGCAGGTGTTATTTTCTACCAGAGGTATGTCAATAGGCGCTCGTGGCGGTCGATTATGTGGGGCGTTCACGCCGGAGACGAATGAAAGCTTCGGAATGGCGGATTTTCAGGATTTTAATATGGTACCTGCCGTTCCGGACACGCCAACATTGCGGACGTGATTTGAGTCGCTTAGGTCTTCATGGCAGGAGTGCTTTACACGTATGGAAAATCTCAGCGTAGCGATCACGGATCGGCCCGGCCTTAGTCATACCTGTGGCTCCATCCGCTTCTTCGGTTTTGGCATCTACATTACTCGGCTGCTCCCAAACGGCACGCAATTTTCCAAATCCGGCGCGCACATGTCGCTCTTGATCCCCAACACTGCTTTATTTCGTTGCTTAGAGCGCCGTACATCAGTGTTTAACTTTGAAGGTCCGTATGTGGGGCACCTCCAAGAACAAAATGGGTTGGAGGCTTATGAATATGGGGGCTTCGGACAGCACGCAGTTTCGCAATTTAGACTGGAGGCCACTGCTGACAAACAGGATAGGTGTTTTCGTCTAGAAATAGCTGGTGCTCTGTCGCCAATGGCGCAGGACAATGATGCATGGGAAATACCGAAACCTTTGTCGACTTTTCATATAAGCTCCGAAATTGGATTTACAGAATTACCATCTGTGTTCGTCGGTAAGCCAGAAGACTGGCAAGCACGCATTGATCGCGCACTAGCCCTCCATTCGGCCGCCACCCGTTGAACCCACCCGGGAAACCCGACATTCCGGACCCGCCGACATTGCGCACATTCCCCAAGACCGTCATCCTCGGCGCAAATGTCGCGGCGTTGGGGGAGTGTGATCAGTGAGTGCAGACGCGAAGAACTCAGTCATTCTCGTCATGCAGGCTGGCTTTTGGGTCCTCTTCGGATGGTGGATGTTTGGCCTCGCCAAGAGCGTGGAACTTCCGTCATGGGTAGTCCCAGTGGGCGGATTGCTTGGATTGATAAATTTAGCTGGGTTTGCGCACGGCCTATGGCAACGGCGCGCTTCAAATTCGGACAACCCGAACAATAGCTGACTGCGCCCGCCACCGGATAGCTCGAGTTGTAGGGGCGCTGGCTTTGTCCGCTTCCCCCAACCAAGCAGAATGGCAGGATTTCAGCGTTTTAGTCGGAAACCGGCCGTTCCGGACACGCCGACAATGCGGGGATCAGCGGCTCCACGGTTCGAAGGCTGCGATCAAGATTACCATTATGCCGAAAGGCACTGATATCGAGGCGAATCTAATGAGCCCTGCGTTCATCGATCGGAAAGAAGCTTGTGTTCCCAGAAACGCGTCATTGTTGGCCTTTCGGAGAAAGGGAACAATCCAGCTTGTTACGTTTGCCGACAGCATGGCAAGTGGAAGCACGATAGCTCCAAATCCAACGACAGTGTAAACTGCTGTCGCCCCGACCGAGGACGATATTATTTTCGAATTGCCTCCTGTGAACTGAGCGAAAAGCTTCAGAACTGCTATCGTCCACAAGTACCCAAACAACATCATCATTAGAGTTTCAATATTTTTTACCCACCAAGGGAGATTGCTTTTGAAAGCTCTGCTTTCGGCAAAATCCATTGTGCGTCTCCGCTTTCGCATGAAGACAAATAGCACTGCCAGCGGCAGAGCGAGCAGGCCCATACTCCATGCGATCTGTGCGATTGGCATGTGTTGTCGTCCCAAATTGAATTACCGAACGCAAGTTCAGCGATGTCCGCTCGCCCAGGCAAAGCGGAATGGCCGATTTTCAGGATTTTAATCTGGTACCTGCCGTTCCCGACACGCCGACAAGGCGGAGGCCTAAGGCAGTAGCTCGTGCAACGGTAAAGCGTTCGAATCCGGTGCACTGCATGCCAGTATTTCCGAGTTGCCGTCGCGGATGTGCCGTAGCTCCAAATGACCCTCGTTTGGTTCTTCAATCTTGCGAGAGCCGTCAAGGACAGCAAGCAATCCAAATAGCGCAGATCGCGCTGCTTCGGAGCCGAACGCTTCGACCAATTCGCGGTCATTCGCGCTCATGGCCTTGAGCCAATCGGAGCGTCGCGACCGCGTTTCGGAGCGCATCCGTCCAGGCGGATTGTGCCAGCTACTAGCAAGTTCAGCTGAAAGGCCGTCGAGCACAACCGCACTCAGTCCATCGACAAAGGTCTTTTGATCCATCGATACACACTGCCACCGGGATGGGTGATCATCAACGCCCGCTTGCCCCAAAGCGGAATTGCGGATTTTCAGAGTTTTAACCGGAAACCCGATGTTCCGGACCCGCCGACATTGCAGTGATTGTCAGCACGCCAGATCGAGCTAACCTGATGCGATGATCGAGTTTGAGCTTCACGCCGCTGCCTGGAAGTCCTCGGATGATTTTTATCAGGCGCTGCTGCCCGTTCTGGGAGCGCCCGATTGGCATGGACATAACCTCGACGCCTTAGAGGACAGCATTTTCGCGGGCGAGATCAACAAAGTGGATCCGCCGTTCCGCATTGTCGTCTATGGCGCCAGCAATCTGCCGGTCTCTCTCAAAGCGACCTTGTTGAAGACGGCTCAAATGTTCGAGGAAGGTCGAAGGGTATCGGGGGCCGTCGCATATTTGGAGCTTCGCCCTTAGTTGCCCGCAAACCCCAACAAAGCGGAATGGCGGATTTTCAGAGTGTTAATCCGAAACCGGCCACTCCGGACACGCCGACAGTGCAGCCATCGGAAAACGAAACGATCAGCGATGCCGAATGAGCCAAAGGAAGCGCTTAGTTCCCCTGATTGAGGCCCGTGTCATGACCGCCGTGATGAGAAGCCATCCGAACATGGCAGCCCAAAAAAACACCGGATGTTTTGCCCAAGAAAATTCGGAAAGGCCGCCTCAAATATTCTCGGACCTTGGCTGCGTAAGGGCTCTGTTCAGCCGGCAGTTCGGAAGAGGGCGCAGATGGCCAGCGAATTGCGCCAGTACTTCGTAAGCTTCTGAGTATCACTCGTCATGACGTGCCGCATGCCTTCTGAGGTCGGCATTGTCATGATTTAAATCGAGTAATCAATCAGCGGATTTTCGGACCGTCCGACGTGGTTTGAATTTGATCGTTCTCATCTGTCTTTTGCATGGCTCTCATAACCAAAAGCCGTGTTCCGCAATCTGAAATGCAGCGGAAAGGCCGTTCGGTGCACCAGACAGGCACTGTGACCGGTCGCCGATTTGCGGGACTCTCTGCCTGACGCCAGCGGATGTGATCCGCGGCGCGCGGAGGCTTTCATGACACCGACGAAACTCCTCATCGGACAGATGATGGTCGTGTTCGCGATCGTCCTTGCCGGTGTCTGGCTGGCAACCCAGTGGGCAGCGGCGCAGCTTGCCTACCAGCCCGAACTGGGCAGCCCTTGGTTCGTGCTGCTGGACCGTAGGATCTATGCGCCCTGGGCGATCTTCCCCTGGTGGTTCGAGTTCGATGCCTACGCGCCGGTCGTGTTTGACGAGGCTGGCGGCATTGCGGCATCGAGCGGGCTCGTCGGCTGCGCGGCGGCCATCGTCGGTTCGGTCTGGCGCGCGCGCCAGCGCAGAAATGTCACCACGTACGGATCGGCGCGCTGGGCGAGCCGCAAGGATATCCAAAAGGCGGGGCTTCTGGCCGACGAGGGCGTGTTCCTCGGGCGGGTCGGCGCCGACTATTTGCGCCACGATGGGCCCGAACATGTGATGGCCTTTGCGCCGACGCGTTCGGGCAAGGGCATCGGTCTCGTCATTCCGACCCTGCTAGGCTGGTCGGGTTCCGCCGTTATCCACGACATCAAGGGCGAGAACTGGCAACTGACTGCCGGCTGGCGCGCGCGCTTTCCCGAGACGCCCTTCCAACGCGCCGCACAGCTTTGGGACGAGCGGATCGGCTCCGCCCGCGTCCAGGCGCGCAGCTGGCGGATCATGGCCTTCGGCTGCCTCGGACTATCCTGCAGCATGGCAGGAGGCCTCATCTGGCAGTCGTTGCAGAGCCGGGTGGTTCCCTATGTCGTTGCGGTCGACAGGCTGGGTGAGCCGCGCGCGGTCAGCGAGGCGGAGGCTGGCTATCAGCCCACGGATCCACAGATCGCCTGGGCCCTGTCCAAGTTCATCGGACACGTGCGCGGCATCTCGCTCGATCCCGTCATCATGCGTGAGGGTTGGCTCGAGGCCTACGACTTCTCGACCCAGCGCGGCAGCCGGTTCCTCAGCGAATATGCCCGGGCCTCGGGTGCGCTGACGGTGCTCGGAGAGCGGACTGTCTCGGTCCAGGTCACCAGCGTGGTGCGGGCCTCGGACAAGAGCTTCCAGATCAAGTGGATCGAAAACGCATTCGAGCGCGGTAGTGCTGCGGGGGCCAGTCATTGGACCGCGATCCTGACCATCGTTCAGCAGGCGCCGCCGGGCAGCGAAACACTGCGCAAGAACCCGCTCGGGATCTACGTCGATGCCATCGACTGGAGCCGTGAGCTGGAGGCGCCGGCACCGCCCGCCACTGCTCCGCTCGGGAGCACAGACGGCGCCGCAGTCGCGGCACCGGCCACGCCCGCACTCCGCGATCCCAATCCCAATCCTGAAAAAGCCAAGGAGGTTCTGCCATGAAGACTTCGCTGCTGGCTGCGGCCGCTTTTGCCGTGGGCGTCCATTCGGCAGGTACGCCGGCGTCCGCGAAAATATTGACCGGTGCGCTGGAGCCCGCCAGCGCCGAGCCGTCCCCCAGTTCCTGGGTCAACGCGAGGCAGGTCTACCTCTGGTCCGACGGCACCGTCTACCATGCCTATACTCAGCCGGGCATGATCACCGATATCGCGCTGCAGGCGGGTGAGGGCCTGATTGCGGTCGCTGCCGGCGACACCGCGCGCTGGGTCATCGGCGATACTTCGAGCGGGAGCGGCGAGGACAAGCGCACGCATGTTCTGGTGAAACCGTTCAGCACCGGGCTCGCGACCAACCTCGTCATCACCACCGATCGGCGCACCTATCATCTGCTCCTCACCAGTCGGCCCGACGCCGGCATGTCTGCGCTCTCATGGAATTATCCGCTCGACGAACTGGTCGCGGTCAACGCAGCGCAAGCGGCCGCCGAGGCAGTGAAGCCGGTCGCCGCGGGGCTGGGCGTGGAGCAGCTCTACTTTGGTTACGCAATCACCGGCGACACACCGGCCTGGCGACCTGTCCGTGCCTTCGATGACGGCCGGCAGACCTTCATCGAATTCCCCACCACGATCGGCGTCGATGAAGCCCCGCCTCTGTTCCTGATCGGGCCAGACGGGGCGGCCGAACTGGTGAATTACCGCATGAAAGGCCGCTTCTACGTGGTCGATCGGATCTTCAATGTCGCTGAGCTTCGGCTCGGAACGAAGAAGCAACAGGTCGTGCGGATCACGCGCGGCGGCGAGGGGAGGGCACGGCGATGAGCGATGAGCTGGGAGAAGCAGAGGCCCTGCAGGTTCCGGACCCCATGGCGATTGCGTCCGAGATGGGGGCTGAGGCTACCAGTAGCCCGGCGCCATCGCCGAAGGTCGATCCTGAGACGCTGGCTATTCGCGCTCGTACGCCGCGCGTCACGCGCTTTCGCAAGGAAGTGGTCATCGGCGGGACCGCTCTGGCTGCGATCGCTTTGATTGGCGTGGCGTGGATCGCGCTCAAGCCACGGATCGCCGGGCACATTATGACTGATAGCGCAATGTCCCAGCCCGATCGGAAGCCTTCGGACGATGCGCTGGCTGGGCTGCCCAAAAGCTATGGGGACGTGCCCAAACTTGGCCCGCCACTTCCTGGCGACCTGGGGCGGCCGATCCTGAACGCGCAGCAGCGACAAATGGCAGCCGATGGCATGGCGCCGGTTGGCGCTCCCGGAATTACCGACGCGCGGCAGCGGCAGGCAGCCGAACTCAAAGCAGCCAGGCAATCCTCGCTCCTCGTACAGGGGCCGCGCTCGGCTGGCGCGGCCGCTACAGCTTCACCGACAGTCCCAAACACTCCAATCGACGTAGGACAGGCGGGCTCAACCTCGACTGAGGAGGATCGCAAGAGCCAATTTGCCGAGAAGCTTGATGAACGGGGCGACGTAAACCCGCACAGTCTGGCGGCTCCAGCTTCCCCCTATATGCTGATGGCCGGTAGCGTCATTGCCGCTAGCTTGGTCACCGGCGTGAACTCCGATGTTCCGGGGATGGTTGTCGCGCAGGTCACGCAGAATGTGTTCGACAGTGCCACCGGCCAAATCCTGCTCATTCCGCAGGGCGCAAGGCTGGTCGGTAAATACGACAGCGTGGTGGCCTATGGACAGAGCCGGGCGCTCGTCATCTGGCAGCGATTGGTGATGCCCGACGGAAGATCGATGCGGCTAGACAATATGCCGGCGGCAGATCCCTCTGGATATGCGGGGCTCGCTGATCGGGTTAACACCCACACCGCGAGATTGCTCAAGGGCGTGGCAATCGCAACGCTTCTGGGTGTCGGCACACAGCTATCGATCACCGGCGAGAGCGATCTGGTGCAGGCGATCCGAGAGTCCGCCCAGACCAATGTCTCCCGGGCTGGGGATCAGATTACCCAGCGCAATCTAGAGGTTCAGCCCACCATCGAGATACGGCCAGGCGCGCCTGTACGGCTTGTGGTGCGGCGAGACCTGGTCCTGGTGCCATGGAGAGGAGAGGACGGGCGATGAACACGATCAAGCTGGCGAAGCTCCCGGACAAGACGCCGGTGAAGCTTGCAGTATTGGTGACGCCGGATCTCCATCAGAGCCTGCAGGATTACGCGGCCGCCTATGCGTCGACTTATGGGATGCAGGTTCCGGTGCCGGAACTCATACCGGCGATCTTGAGCGCATTTTTGGACGCGGATCGCGGATTTCAACAGCAGAAGAAGAAGGGCAAGTGATGATGGATCGAGATTTCGACACCCGCGCTCCTTCCGCCGGGATGGAGCAGATCAGTGTCGGAATTTCCGACGCCGTTCGGTTGACAGGACTGAGCAAAACAAGAATATACCAACTGATCTCCGATGGCGATTTGGAAGTGGCCAAGGTCGGTAGATCCACCGTTGTCATCGCTTCAAGTTTACGTAATCTTGTCGCTTCAAGTCGAATGCAACGTGCCTTGCACGATGATTGAAGCCTGCTAAATCGAAACTTCGGCTAGTCTCGTTCCGGGCGGGAAATGGCCAGGATGCCCCACATTCATCATATGACTTTCTAGGACCGTAGCGGCCGTGGCGTCGGGCGATCTGGTGAATCCGCTACCAACGCTTGATCGGGCGAAGCGGTCATTCATTCAGCTCGCCCGAATCCAACGGCAGTTATTTTGAACGCGAGCCAGCTCTCAGCGTTGCGGGCAGCACGCGATCAACTCGAGCAAGGCCGAATGGCTGTAGTTGCGCGTCCCCTAGTGAGCGTCATGATGCGGTTCCAGCTCATTGACGCACCAGTCCACCAATGTCCGGATTTCGTCGTGGGCGCCTGAAATTCCGATCGCGGTTTCCAACCCAAGCAAGTTGCCGATGTAGTTGATCACCATCATCACGGCGGCGGCAGGCAGATCCGTCGTCCCTTGCCCTGGAACCGCAAGCGATGGGACGACCTGATTGAGGCTGGACCTGCGAAATTCCTCGCCAAAGCGAACCGTCTCCGCACGTACCACTTCGTTGTGGTTCGACATCGCCATGAATTCGATGTTGAGCACGGCATCGTGTGAATTCGAATTCGCCGCCCAGAAGGCGTGCAGCGGCCGGTCCGAGCGCAGGGCCTGATCCATGACATGTCGGTAACGATCGATGTGCCGGCGGTAGGTGGCGAGCACCAGCTCATCCATATTCTCGAAATAATAGAAGACGAGCTGGTGCTTCAGGCCAGCGCGCTCGGCAACGCGCCGCGCGGTCAGCGCGGCATAGCCATCTTGGCGCATGACGGCTTCCACCGCATCCATGAGCGACGCTCTTGTTGCAGAAGATTCGGCGCCGATCCGTCGGTTTATCGCCATTTTCCCTTATCTCCGATCCGATGCGTATTCTTGGCCACGTCAAAATCAAGAACGCACCACCGCCTACAGATTGACAAGACCATTACTGCTAATCAAATGGTCGGCAATGCTAAGCAACTGGTCAGCATGGGCCCAGGCACCGGCGACCGAGGAGAGAGCGTGACTGCGAGCATCCACGAACTGTCGCTGACGAACCTGCCGATCGAGGATCGCGCGTTCGGTGCCGATCCCGAGCCTTGGTTCGCCCAAGCGCGCGAGCAGCATCCGTGGCTCGCGAAGTTCACGCACGGCTATATCGTTCACGGGCACCGCGAGATTCGCGACCTCATGCAGATGGACGACCAGCTGCATATCGCCACCGACGACGTTGTGGAGATCATGGGCGCCACCGACACACCGTGGGGCGATTTCATGAAGGCGCTGCTCATCGCCCGCCACGGCGCCGACCACAAGCGCATGCGCGATGCGCTCAAGCCTTTCTTCAAGCCGCGCCGGATCGCCGATCACGTCGATCTCATCCGCGAGGTGGTGACGACGCTGCTCGATGACTGGGCGCTCAAGGGAGAATTCGATTTCACCGAATTCGCCTCCAACTTTCCGGTGGCGGTGATGTTCGGCCTGATCGGCGCCGACCTTGCCGATCTTCCCAAGATCAAGTGGGCGTTGGAGGTGCAAGGGCTCAGCTATAGTCTCGATCGCTCGCTGCTGCCCGAGATGGAAAAGGCCCATGCCATGATGATGGCATTCAATTCCGATCTGGTTGCCAAGCGCCGCGCCAGCGGCGAGCTTCGCGACGACCTCTTGCAGGAACTGATCCGGGCCGAGGATGCCGGCGTGCTATCGCACCAGGAGGTCTGCGAGCAGCTCTTCTTCCTATTCGCGGCGGGTTACGACACTTCCAAGAACCAGCTAGGCATGACCGCGCTGCTTCTGTTTCAGCAACCCGGTCTCTGGGAGCGCTGCGCGCGTGACCGGGACTTCTGCACGCTCGCAATTGAGGAGGGGCTGCGCCATTCGAGCCCCAGCAGTCCGCCGAGGATCGCGCTCGAGGACATCGTCTACCAGGATGTGCTGATCCCCAAGGGCACGCATCTGATGTTCCTGCTCAATATCTCGGGGCGCGATCCGCGAGCCTTCGACCACCCGATGCAATACCGCCCGGGGCGAGAAGCGGCAAAGCATCACCTCGCCTTCGGCAAGGGGGCGCACATCTGCCTAGGCCTTCATCTCGCGCGGTTCCAGCTGGAAGAAGGCCTTCACCTGATCGCCCAGCGGCTCAAGAATCCGCAGCTGGCCGGCGAGCCGACTTGGCGGCGTTTTCCCGGAGTATGGGGGCTGGAGACGCTGCCGATCCGCTTCACCCCGGCCACAGCCGACGCCGGCCTCGACCCTGAAGCGCGTTGACGCTGTTCCAGCTCTGCCTCTGGCCGGATCGGTGCCGAGGCGCTGGGAACCGGCCGCGGCAAGACGTTCACATTTTGGATTAGGGGCAAAGGGTCAATCCTCGCCTTTCCGCTCACCAGGCCGAAGTGCTGATAGACCGTATAATGAAACTGTATTGCAAATAGCGGGAACTTCAGTACCCAGTCGACAGGAGAGTGTCAGGAGAGGAAACGCGGGTGCGCAAGAGAGGCATCAAGTCGATATTCTATGCGCTTGCAACAACCCTGGCATCGATCGGCGTGGCCGAGGCTGCTCCACGTGAGGTTACGCCGTTACCGGACGGCTGGCGCTTCATCCAGTCAGATCCTGAAGGCGCCGAAACGCCAACGCTGGATGATGCAGCCTGGCAGGTTGTCTCCGTTCCGCATGACTGGGCCATTGCGGGCCCGTTCGACCCCAATGCCAAGGCCGCAGGAGAGAATGGCTTTCTGCCCAGCGGAGTTGCCTGGTATCGCAAGAGGCTGGACCTGACGCCGCAGCCGGGACGGCGCTATTTCATCGAATTTGACGGCATCATGGAGCGCAGTGGCGTCTGGGTGAACGGCCATCATATCGGCTATCGCCCGATGGGCTATGTCAGCCAGCGCTATGACATGACGCGCCATCTGCGCACGGACGGCCACAATGTGATCGCCGTCCGCGCCGATACCTCCGCCGCGCCCTCGTCACGCTGGTACACCGGATCGGGCATCTATCGGCACGTCCGCCTGATCGAGACAGACGATGTCCATATCCCGCAAGGCGGCGCCTATCTGCGGGCGACAGCGATCAGCGACGATCGAGCGACAATCGCGGTCACCACGGATGTGCAAAATGACACCGCCGCCGCCACCCACGTGAAGATCGAACTCCGGCTGACCGATCCGGATGGGCGCGAAGTCGCGCACACGGTGTCGCCGGCCACCAGCATCGCGGCCGGACGGACCACGATCCTGCCGGTCGAAGTTGCACTGCCTCGCCCGCGCCGCTGGGATGTAAACGACCCGGCGCTCTATCGTGCCTCCGTTCGCGTGCTGGCCGCCAACGGCACGCTGCTTGACAATGAGGATGTCCGGTTCGGCGTGCGCGAAGCCCGGTTCGATCCGGCGACCGGCTTCTGGCTGAACGGCCGCAACTTCAAGCTGAAGGGCGTGGCGCTTCATCACGATGGCGGCGCGGTGGGAGCCGCCGTCCCGCTGGCCGTCTGGCGCCAGCGGCTGACCACGCTCAAGGCGCAAGGCGTCAACGCAGTCCGCACCGCGCACAATGTCCCCAGCCCCGAATTTCTCGACCTGGCCGACGAGTTGGGGCTGATCGTAATGGACGAACTGTTCGACCAATGGAATGTCGCCAAGACGCCGGAAGATTATCACCTTTTCTTCGGCGATTGGCACAAGCGCGACACGCTGGACATGGTGCGCAGAGACCGCAACCATCCCAGCATAGTGTTGTGGAGCGCGGGCAACGAAATCCATGACACCGCCTATCCGGTCCAGGCCAAGGCCGCGCTGCGCAGCATCCTGGACATCGTCCATGCCGCCGATCCGTCACGGCCGGTAACGATGGCGCTGTTCCGGCCGAACGTGACCAAGGATTACGACAACGGGCTGGCCGACATGTTGGACGTGGTCGGCCAGAATTACCGCGAGAATGAACTGATCGCGGCGAGCAAGCAGAACCCGAAACGCAGCATCATCGGCACCGAAAATGCGCTTAACCGCAGCAACTGGGTGCCGGTGCGCGACTATGCGCCCTTTTCGGGCATGTTCCTGTGGACCGGCGTCGATTATCTGGGCGAGGCAAACCGATCCGGCTGGCCCAATATCCAGAATCCGGCCGGACTCCTCGATCGCACCGGGCGCCAGAAGATCAGCGGGATGGAGCGCGAAAGCTGGTGGTCGGATCGACCCGTGGTCCATGTCGTGCGCAATGCCGATCCTGCTGCGGCTGGCCCGTCGACCGATGGCGCGGGCGGTCCGAACCAGCCCGTCCTGCCGACCATGATCGCCGTGGCGACGCCCAAGCCCAAGGTAGCCTTGTTCGACGACTGGACGCCGCAGGACCGCAGTCCGCACGAAGAGACGATCGAGGTTTATAGCAATTGCCGACAGGTCGAGGCCTTCCTCAATGGTCGCTCGCTGGGTACGCTGCCGATCGACGCGGATGCCTCTCCTCGGCGCTGGGCCGTGCGCTATGTGCCGGGGGAGGTGCGCGCCACCTGCCGCGATCCCGGTAGCGAGACCGTTTCAGACAGCCTGCGAACGGCGGGGAAACCCGTCCGCATCGAATTGAAGCCGGATACGCCGACCGTCGGCTCCGCATTCGACGACATGGTCTATGTCCGCGCGCGGGTGGTTGATGCGAACGGCGTCACCGTGCCTTCCGCGAACAATCGCCTGCATTTCGCGGTCAAGGGCACCGGGCAGTTGATCGCGACCGACAATGGATCCTCGGTCGATCATACCCCTTTCCCTTCGCCCGACCGCGCAGCGCAGGACGGTCTCGCCGTCGCCCTGGTGCGGGGAACGGGCAAGGGCCATTTCACCGTCACCGCCACGGCCGAGGGGCTGAAGGAAGGCACCGTGGATCTGAGAGCGACAAAGTGACAGCGCGTATCCGCACGGCGGGGCGGGTGTTCGGCACCATGGCCGGACCAACTGGACGGTCAGCCTTACGGAGATTTAACCCAGAACCGCTTTGGCGGCGTGCGCCGCTGTTGCTGACATGGCGTGGTGCGATACGTTATCGGTCATGCAGATACGCCAATTGGGACTTGTTGGGTTGGGCCCACCCGCTCTTGCCGTAGCCTTATTCGTTGCCTCTTATGCGGTATATCCCGGCACGGGCGGAAGTGACGTTCAGCCAATGCCGCAACGCGGCCGGTCAAGCATCCTTCATCTCGTCAACAAAGGCCCAAGCCTCCGCTTCCATGATCGGTTCGAATTGAACCTCGAACAGAAAGTTGAGCCCGGAACAGGTATCGGCATGCCAGATCGGCCGTCGATTCACTGCAATTTTCAGGTAGAGATTATCGGTAATTCGGGCAGACGCTCCGTTGTGACCTTTGATCGCCTCCGCCATGCCGGAGAATATGACGCCGGTCATACCGCGTTCTTTGTGTCCGATTTATTCTATGTTTCAGCAGGCCATAGCGCGGCCGTGGTTTCGAATTTGGGTTGCAGTCCCGGCATTCCTGATCCCAAGGGTCTGCTTTCAATTGAACCGGTGGGCGAACACCTGATGTTGCCGATTGCGGCAGACCTACTCCGTGACCTTGGCTGGGCGACTGCCGTTTGGGCGCTGTTCTTGGCTGCAAAGCGGTTTTCGGTAAGGCGGAAAATAGCACTGCTATAACCGCTCTCCCGCCAGAACGCCCGCTTCCAAGCGTGACCAAAAATTCGATCGGGCCGCGACAAATAGGTGAATAGCTGCTTGGCGGCGGATTGCCTCGCGGCGTCTGACCTGCCGGGCGAGCGGTCTGTCTGGAAGCAGTTGCAAGCCCGTTGCGCTCGGCTAGTTTCGAAAACTAACCAAGGAAGAGCACGATGACGCTGACCAATCGCGAAATGCGGAGCCGTATCGATCAGGACGGAACCTTGGCGCTTTCGCTGGAAAGTGTCGCTCTCGGTGAGCCGGGAGACGACGAAGTGATCGTACGGATAGAAGCGGCTCCCATCAATCCCAGCGATCTCGGCCTTCTGCTCGGCCCGGCCGATATCACCACCTTGGAGCCCGCAGATCGCGGCAGCCTTCGTTTACAAGTGCCGGAGAGTCGCCTTCCCAGCGTGAGCGGAAGGATCGGTCAGTCGTTGCCGATTGGCAACGAAGGCGCCGGGACAGTGATCGCCGCCGGCCGTAATGCCAAGGCTCTGGAGGGAAAGCTTGTCGGCATGATCGGCGGGGGAATGTACGCCGACTATCGCCGGATCGCCGCGCGCGATGTCGTCGTGCTTCCGGAAGGTGCCAGCGCCGCTGACGGCGCGGCTATGTTCGTGAATCCGTTGACGGCTCTCGGCTTTGTCGAGACGGCCCACCGGGAAGGTCACAAAGCCATGGTCCACACTGCCGCCGCCTCGAACCTTGGCCAAATGCTCCAGAAGATCTGCCTTGCGGACGGAATTGCGCTCGTCAATGTGGTGCGCTCCCCGGAGCAGGCACAGATCCTGCGCGATATCGGCGCGCAGCATGTCGTCAATAGCCGGGACGAGGACTTCACCGCGGAGCTCACCGCTGCGATCCGGGAAACCGGCGCAACGATCGCCTTCGATGCCATTGGCGGCGGCGCATTGGGCAGCGACATCCTGAGCGCGATGGAACGCGCCGCGGTGGATAATTCGAGCAGCTATAGTCGCTATGGCTCGGACACGTTCAAGCAGCTCTACATCTATGGCGCGCTCGACCTTGCACCGACGACACTCAACCGCATGACGTTCGGCTTTCAATGGTCTGCCGGCGGCTGGCTGCTCTTTCCGTTCCTGCAAAAGGCGGGGGCGGACGTCGCTGCCCGGCTGCGAGCGCGCGTATTGGCCGAACTCACGACGACGTTCGCCAGCCGGTATACCCAGGTCATCGGCCTGGCGCAGGCGTTGCAACCGGACGTCCTGTGCCGCTACGAGCGCAAGGCAACCGGAGAGAAGTTCCTTATAGATCCACGGCTTGGGTGAAGGGCGGCTTCGCGCTCTGGAACGGAATCTTCGTCCACTTTTCGTCTGATGCTGTCCAGCAGAAAGCCCGCAATCCTAGCCATAATCGGGACCGTCGTGTCGCTGTCAGGCAGACATACAAGATCCGCCACTCGGCCGCTTTGGCCAAGTGGCGGACGCTTGCCAGCTAGGCGAACAGCTCAACGACCAAATTGCGTGCGCATCGTGATGCGCAGCGTAGAGCCACAGCAGACCGAGTGGAACGAATCCGCTGTAACGCAATATCAGATAGGGATTTCCTTTAACACGCTGTTATTAATTATATTTTATCACAGGAAGGCCCAGTTTCTTGCGCAGCTCGGGCTTCAACGCCAGTACATAGAAGCCGCTTGAGGCACATGCGAACCAGATGTGTCCGGTCTGCGGAACATACCGTACGTGGGACATGCACGGGTCGCCCGGCTTGAAATAGGCGACTTCCCTCGGCTCGGCGGGATTGCGCAAATCAGCGATGCGCAATCCGGCGAATGTGAATGAAAACAGACCGAGCCGCGTGTTGGTCGCACTGTCGACATCCTGGAAATGGCTTGCCGCATCGGCGGGCCTTGGAGGCACGCCCGGAGCGCGTGCAGCCTCGCTCGGGCAGTTTTCCTTCCGGTTCATTGCAAGGCGGAATTCGCCGACGATGTGCGGTCTCTTCTCATCTGCGATGGAAGTGATGCGCGGCCAGGCTCCCGGGCAGGCGCCCAGTTCATTCGCGCTTACCAGATAGGGCTTGCCGCCGATCGTTGCGCGAACAGGGCTATGCCAGCCGGCATGAAGCACGGTGCCGATCAACCGCAGCTTCGGATCGGGTTTGTGATCCACGAAATCGCTGTTGTCGAGGACGTAGATCCCGCCGGCGTCATTCCCGCCATTGAGGAAGGCCATGGGCGACTTGGCTTTCACGATGTCGGGCACCAGATCGCCGCCTTGCGATGTCGTAGTACCGGCATAGAGACGCCGTCCATCGGCGCTGAAGGCCAGGCCGTGCGGTGCAAATTCAAAGCTGGTGCCGTCCTGGCGCGTGACCTCGAACTTTCCGATGAAACGCGGTTTGGATAGATCCGAGATATCCATGATCTCGACGCCGCCAGTACCGGTGAACGGATTGAGGACAGTTCCGTAGACATAGCGGCCGTCCGGCGACAGGGTGAGCATGTGCACGGGTTCGGGCCATTTCGTCTCCGACAGGAGGCGGGGGTTGGCGCAATCGGAAATATCATGAAGGGCGAGCCAGCCCTCCTTGGGCCCATTGATCCCTGCGACGCCGCCGTAGTTGCTTGCCGCAAGCACGGCGCGCCCCTTAAGCGTCACAGCGTCCGTGGTTTCGGTCGCATCGATCGATCCTTTGTCCTGCAGGTAGCGCACCAGCCTGGGCGCGGCGGGATTGGCCACGTCGATGACAGCGATCCCGGATGTGGAATCGTGCGGCAGGAATTTGAGAACGCCGGATGGCTCCAGAATCCCGCCACTCGATATATAGGCGCATCGTCCTGACCAGGTCATGTTGAGATTGCCGATCCGGTTATCGAGCGAATTGTGACCGATGACGTTCACGCCCATGGAATAGGGCTGCGGCAGGATCTTGGCTTCTCCAGCAAGGAGTTCGCCCTGCTTGCCTCTCTCAAGGTTGTCGGGTGTGCTAACCATCGGAACACTTGATGCCGCATATAGATGCCCGCCAAGAGCCAGCAGCGATACTGCTAATATCAGTCTTTTAATCATTTCCGCTCCCTGAAGTACTATTGTTTTAGAAACCGCGACTCGATCGCCTGCTCCGCTCAGGTTGTTAAATCAGTCTTCTCCCGCCGCGAGCGGCTGCGAGCTTTTCAGTCTGCAAAGACCGGCGGCATCCCGTCAGATGGTTGGAGTACGAGGCACGAGGGGTGATCCTGCGTATGCAGGATTTCGACGTCGTTTGCTGCCATCTGCGTAGCTGTCGCGAGAGGTTCGCCCGTGCCACAGTTGCGCGCATAGCGCGGGAAACAGGCGCTGGTGACGTAGATCCGCAAGCGGGCGCCTGCAGGTAACAACCATGCGGTCGGCCAGCACCGAACGGTGACCTTGCGCACGCAATCTGCGTCCGCGGGTGAATCATGTTCGTCCAGGCGAACGTAACCGTCGCAGATATGGATGGCCGAACCGTTTTCGTGCACTTGGCAAAATGCGACGTAGAAGTCCGCCCAAGGGCTGCTCGTGCGGACATAAAGTTCGGCGTCCACCGTGCCGATGATCTCGAAATCCTTCCGGAGCGACGGCGAGGTGAATTTCGCCCGGTCACTGCGCGTGTCATAAGCGGATAAGTCGCGCGATTTTGCCGGGACCGTGACGGGACCGTAGAGCGAAGGCGTAGGATCGGAGGGGTCGTACCTGTAGTGCGTCAACCCCTCGTGCGCGTCAGCGGCATTGTGTGAAAGACCGCCGTCTGCATGAAGATGCATTCGAAGCGGCGCGCCTGAATGGGGTGGCCATTGCTCGTATTCCCGCCACTCGCCAGCGCCCTGGACGTAAAGCCTTACCGGTGCCCGCTCTAGCGGGATTGCGGATGTTCCTTGTGCAAGGCTGGTCAGGAATTCGATTGACTGGCGTTGCCCCTCGAACAATCCGGATGGCCCGCCGTGTTCCCAAGGGCCGATCGTGATCCAGGTTGGCAGGCCGGCGGATTGGCGTGCCGCAAAGTCGTCGAGTTGGTATGGCAGGAATAGATCCTGCCAACCGGCGACAAGCAGGACGGGCGTGTCGAGAAGTGTCACGCCGCTTGAGAAGTCCATCGCCTCCCACCAACGGTCATCGGGATCATGTACAACCCAGTCCTGCCACCAGCGGTTCGTCACCTGAAATGCGTTCTTGTCGATCGAACCCAGTGGCAGGTGCGAAAAGGCCGACGCGGCAAGCATCTTGCCGCCGAAGAAGGGGGACTTGCCCGTACTGATGCTGTCATGCATCTGCCTGGTCCAATTGAGTGCGGTGAAGAGTGCGAGCCCGCCTCCTTCACGCAGCGCTTGCGCAAAGTTAGAAGAGGTCACGGTGAGCGCCGCACCGTCCACGAGGTCGGGGCGTTCGCTTGCAAGGGCCCAGGCAACGAAGCCGAGGTAACTGCCACCAAAAAGGTAAAGCTTGCCCCCGAACCAGGGCTGGTCTCGAACCCAGAGCGCTGTGTCTACGCCGTCATCGCGTTCCTGTCGGACCGGATCGAATTCTCCACCCGATCCGTCAGTGGCCCGAACACTCTGGACGACAACATTGAGCCCCCGTTCAGCGAGCAAGGCTGCCGAAAATCCGATAATGAAGCCGCGCCCGTAGGGGCTCCTCATGAGGACAGTCGCGCGGGCCTTCCCTTTGGCCGGAAAATAGCGGTCGGCAACCAGTGTCGTGCCATCGCGCATGGGGATCCCTAGCGCCTTCTCCCTTCGGATGGTGTTCGTTCTGGGAGGTAGCTTAAGCAGGCGGCCTGCGATGCCGCGCAGGACATATTGCACAATCATGCCAAGGTCTCGCGCGTGCGAACGCGACTGGCGTTCCAAAAGGGCGAAGCAACCATCCATCTACTCCCAAATGCAGCATCTTGCCTGCCGCAATTGACATACTGAACAGTTGGTAACTTTGCTCTGGATTTTTGCAAGCCTTCCTGTGTCAGGCTCTGGCCTCTTTGATCACAGCCGGAAGAGCGCGGTGCCGCCCTCGGTCCTTCCGATCAGTCGTCCGAGATCCTCTTTGCCCCCCGAGGATGGAAGCCGTGCGGTGGCCTACAGTGTCTTGAGCGGTCTGTATTCCCTGAGTGCATCCCGCCAGCGCAGGCTGTTCCGGTTGACGAGGATGATCCCGCTCCCGTTCCGCACTCGTCTGTCATCAACCCTTGGCTTTCCAAGGCTCTTGGGGAAATACGGCGACAGACGTGCCATCTGCTCAGCTTTACGAATGACGCAACGCGGGCGCTCGTCCAAGGGGGCGCAGAACAAGCAGAAGCCAGCTGGCGGCAAAACGGCCTGTTCGCACACCTGCGCAACTGCCCCAAGGCATCGGCCTGCTCTTAGCTGCCGTTTGGTTGGGAATGCCGCATCGATGCGGCATTCCAACTATCTCAGAGCTTGGGCGGTGGAACTCCAGCAGGGCAGCGCGCTGGATCGAACCCCAAATTTTGCCGCAGTGATCAGGTGGCCGACAAACAGGTCAGGTTCTTACTTCCGCTCAGCCAGTTTCCGTGCATACAGCGCCGCCCCATATCCTGGCGCGAACCGAGGCTCGCTAGGTGAAAACCCCCGTTCGCGGACGATACGCAAAAACTCGTCCCGGACCCGGGCTTCCCGGCTCAGCACACCGCCCGACCACGAAAGCGGAACAGCCTCGCCTTCGGGGAATCGCAGTTCCGTGCGAAGCGCCGTCGCCATGTCGGCCAGTTCCCGTGCCGCCTTGTCGAGGATAGCCTGCGCCGCATGGTCGCCGGCAACAGCCGCCTCGGAGACCAGCCCCGCAAGACCGGCGATTTCACTGCGACCCATCCCTTCGGGTCCCATGATCCGCCCGCAAAGGTCCAAGTCGTCTTCAAGCGAGAGCGCCGCGACGATCCTCTCGTGCAGCGAACCGCGAGGGGTGCGCCCGTCGCTCATGCGCGTGAACAGCGAAAGACCCTGAATGGCGATCCAGTAGGCCGATCCCTCGTCGCTGAATACTTCGCCCCAACCGCCGACCCGGGCCGTTCGGCCCTGACGCTCGCCATATCCGATCGAGCCGGTTCCGGCGACGATGTTGATACCGTCCTCGCCGCCGAACGAACCGGCCCAGCCGCAGATCATGTCGTTGCCGACCACATAGCGGCTATGACCGAGCACCTCTCCGCATGCCGCATGAAGGCGCGGGTCGATGGCGCGATCCTCGCCATAGGCTGGCAGGCCGAAGAAGGCATGGCCGATGGCCTCGCGCGGCGTGCCGATCGCTGTGCAGACCTGCGAGAGGCCGGATTCCAAGCGCCGCACGACTTCGTCGAAGCCGACCTGCAGATGATAGGTCGTCCCCGTCAATGCAGTGGCAAGGACCTGCCCTGCTGCATCGATGCAAACGAACTCGGTCTTGGTCCCACCGCCGTCGACGCCAAGGAAAAGGCTCTGGCTCATGCGGGCTGCGCGTGAATCCGCACGCCCTGCACCACGCGATTGACGGTGCCGCTGGCGTTCGGGCGATCCGGCGTCAGTCCCAGCTCCAGCGAAACTGCCAGCCCGAACAATTGTGCGGGAACGATGAACGGGAACAGCAAATCCGCGTCCGCTGCCCGGGACAGACCGGGCACTGCGACCTCGGCGTTGTCGTCCGGATTGGCGGAGACCACCATGACTGCACCGCTGCGGCCATCCGCGCGCAGTTCGGCGATGATGTCGAGATCGTAGAGGCGTGTAAGCGGGTCGTTCGAGACGAAGACCACCACCAGCGTCTGCGCATCGATGATCGTCTTCGGGCCGTGTCGGAAGCCGAGCGCGGTGTCGAACGCGGTCACCACTGCGCCGTCGCTCAATTCCATCAGCTTCAGTGCGGCCTCGCGCGCCAGCCCCTTGAACGGTCCGCTGCCGAGATAGACCACACGGCGGAAACCGCGCGCGGCCAGGTCCGTGACCACCGGCAGGCTCCGGGCGTGCGTTTCGGCCACGGCGGATGCGATGGCATCGATACGGTCGTCGAGGATATCGATACCACTCAGGATCGAAAGCGCAGCGAACATCATCGCGCTGAAGCTCGACGTCATCGCGAAACCGCGATCGTGCGTCGCCTCGGGCAGCACGACGACGTGCATGTTGCTTCCAACGCGGCGCGCCAGTTCACCTTCGGCGTTGCAAGTGATGACGAGGTGGTAGGCATCATCGACATGCGCGTCGACCAGATCGGCAGCGGCCACGCTTTCCGGGCTGCTGCCCGAACGGCCGAACGAGACTAGCAGCGTTGGCTCGTGGCGGCGCAGGTACAGCGCGGGCGAACTGACGATGTCGGTCGTCGCGATCGCTTCCACCGATCGGCCCAGAAGGCCGGAGAGCCACGGCGCGAGGCACTCGCCAATGAAGGCCGAGGTGCCCGCACCGGTCAGCACGATCCTGACACCGAATTTGGCGAGGAGCGGCGCAACGAAGGCCTCGATTGCGGCTTTTTCGGCGTTCAGGATCGCCTGCGTGGCGCGCAGCGTTTCCGGCTGCTGCGCGATTTCGCGGCGAGTCCAGGGTTCGGCGTCGTGACCCGGCATTTCGGGAGCCAGCGGTGCGTCAGGCATTGGGGTGACAAGCTCCATGATAGGCATCGAGAGTGGCGGCTATGTGCGCCAGAACAAGATCGGCTGGGTCGAGTGTGGCGTCGCCGCTGCGCACGGCTGCGTAAGCGAGTGGCAGGTGTTGACTGACCAAGGGCAGGGAAGGCGGCGTAGCGCGCAAGTTGGCGAACAGCTGTTCTTGCGCGGCAAGGATCTCTTCGTCCGGCCAGTAGTAGCGAATGCGGTCCGAGAGGCTGTACTGCAATTGCAGGTTCAGCGCCGCGCCTTCTGCATGGTAATACTTGCGCCAGTTGCCGGGCTCTGCATGCATGCGATCGAGCGCGACTTCGCGCAAGGCGGCGCGGCCGGACGCGGGGATTGTTTCCGCCTCGATGGCATCGAGCGCCCAGAGCGCTTCACGCAGCGCGAAGGTCACGCCGGGTCCGACCTTGAGCACCGCGAAATGATCGCGCACCAGCGCCGAGAGCGCATCGGCGGTCTGATAATCGGTTGAGTGCGCCTCGTAGACGAGCCCGGCAATCGGCTCGATCGCGCGGCTGAGGTTGGCGGCGCACTCGGGGCGATAGTCGACCACCTTGTCGTGATCGAATTCGACCCCGGGCTGGACGACGGTGGCGATCACGCGGTCCCACGCGGCGGACAGACCAGCTTCCGCGAACAGGTCGCGGTGCATCGCGACGGTGGCAATGGCGTCTGCCGGATCGGTGACGGCCAGTTCCTCAAGATCCTCGGCAGCGCCGCCCGGGACGGGAACTTCGGTGCCGATGACATAGACCGGCGCGTCGTCCGCCCCGTTCTCGCTGCCGGGCTGGAAGGCGTCTTCCGCTGCGCGGCACAGACGTGCGGCGCGCTCGGCGATAGTGCGTTCGGGCAGCGGCACGGGATCGTCCGCGCAGCTCATCGAGCAGTCGAGATGGATCTTGCCGAACCCGGCACGGACGTAAGCCGCAACCATGACCTCGGCACGCTCCATGGCCTCGGCAGCGGGAAGCGCAGTCCAGGGATTGGGGCCGAGGTGGTCGCCGCCCAGTGCCAGACGATCAAGCGGGAAACCCACGCGTCGGGCAATTTCGCGCACGAAGTCGCGGTAATCGGCGGGGGTCATTCCGGTGTAGCCACCCTCCTGGTTCACCTGGTTACAGGTCGCCTCGACAAGGAGAACTTCCTGACCGGTTCCCAGAGCGTGGCGGAGCGCCGCCTCGATCGCCAGCGGATGCGCGCAACATACCGAAGTCACGCCGATGCGTTCGCCCGCCTTGTGCCGCAGCACGATATCTCGAATCGCTTTCACATCGCTTCCTTTCGCAATCACGGCTAGCGTAGCGAAATCTAAAACGCAACTAATCGAAACTAATCGAAACCATCATTCCGCAGGAATGGCGTCTTCGGCTTCAGCGTCGGGTTCGATGGCGAGAAGCAGAGAGGCGAGCAGCGCGAGGCCGATGCCCAGGCTCTTGAGCGGGCCGGGCATGACGCCCAGCACCGCGAGCGACAGCAGTGCAGTCGCCAGCGGCGCCCCCGCATTCGAGAGCGGCGCGACGATAATCGCCTTGCCGTAGCGGAAGGCGAAAACCAGCGTGAGCGCGCCGACTGCGTTGAGGACCTGGATGACCGCCGCCAGACCCGGACCGTCCCAGCCCCAGTTCACCGGGTGCGTGAAATCGGTCATCGCCCAGGCTGCGGGCATGAGCACGAGGGCGGAAATCGTCATGTAGACGAAGATGCTTTCTGCCGACATCACATTGTTGGCGGCCTTCATGAAGTAGGCCTGCACGCCCCAGCACAGCATCACCACCATCGCCGGGATCAGCCACGCAGCAGAAGCGGCGCCGCTGCCGCCGGGCGCGAAGTCGAACGTGGGCAGGGCCAGCAGGGCCAGTACAATGCCCAGCGCGCCCAGCCTGCCGGTCCGCTCCCGCATCAGCAGGAAGGACAGCGCGATGGTCACCACCGGAGAGAGCGAGATGATCGGGAAGATCAGATAGGCTGGCCCGCGCGCGACGGCGTAGAACAGCACCATCTGTCCGCCGGCCCCCAGCAGACCCACCGCAAGGCCAAAGGCAATGGCGCGCGGCGTAACGTCCAGCGCCCAGCGTACCTGCGCCAAAACTACCAGAGCGGGCGGGATCATCGTCAGCGCCCAGACGCAATAGACCAGCGTCTCGGGAAACCCGTGCTGGGGAGACAGGCCGGAGAAGGCCCCCCAGATACCCCAGAGCACCACGGTGACGAGGGCGTTGACCAGCCAGGCCCGGTTCGACGGTGCGGTAAGAGTGTTCATGCCTTGGCTTCCTTGGCCGGAGTGGCGCGGACGAGCAGGAACCGCTCGAACTTTGCGGCGATCGTGTTCTGTTTTGCCGTGGCACTGCCCAGCGGCTGCCCCGTGAAGCCGTCGGTCAGGCTGTATCGTCCCGATTCCAGCCCGCGCAGGCTTATCGGCCCGTCCCACTTTTCGGCATAGAAGGCGTAGTGCAGTTCACCGTTCTTCGCGATCGCATGGGCCTCGGGCTTGTCGAAGCCGATGTCGTACAGCCCGCCAAGGTAGGTGCCCTTGGCCAGCATGTTTTCACGGTAGAGGTCGATCCACTTGCGCCAGAGTTTTTCCTTCTCGGCCGTAAGCTTGAACCCGCCGGGTGGCAGCGGCTCGGACGGTGTGGGCGTGTCCTCCGGCCAGGTGAACTTGGTCGAGGGGATAGCGCCGATGCCGTAGGTCGATGCGAAATCGTTGCCGGTCTCGGTCAGTTCGACATGGTCGCCCGAATAGGGTGCGGATGGCCCCATCAGCGCCTTGAAGGTCTTACCCTTCGATCGCACCTGCCAGGAAGAGGTCGGGTCCGAGGCGGGCGTGTTGTTCATCGCCGGGATATTGTGGAAGGCAAAGCTGTCTCCGCAGGGGCAGATCTCGACAACCGCCTGCGGGTTGATTGCCATGACCTCGTCGTAGATCGCTTTCCAGAAATCCTGCAGCTTCTCGTACGATTCCTCGGGCCGCGCGTGGTTGTGGGCCGGGTTGTGGCAGGGCGCGACGCCGTTGAGGTGCTGGCCGTCGAGCTTGAGACCCTCAAAGCCCCATTCGCCGATGATCGTGCGGACGACACCGCGGAAATAATCGATCGTGGGCTGGTAGGCCGGACACAGCGTAAAGGCGTTCCACCAGGTCACGTTCTGCGCGGCGCCGTCGCGGTCAAGCAGCAGCATGTCGGAATGGTCGCGCAGCAGCGGGGTGCCGGGATCGGCCGCCAGCGGCGCCAGCCAGAGGCGGGGGCGCATACCGTCGGCCTTGATGCGACCGGCGAAGGCCTTCATGTCGGCGTCGCCGCGCGGGAAGCGGGTGCGATCGACGCGCCAGTCGCCATCCGCGACCTGCCAGCCGTCGTCGATCACCGCCCATTCGAAGCCGATTTCCTTCGCTTTGGGCAGCGCGCCATAGATCTGTTCGGGGGTGAATTTGCGCTCATAGCCCCAGGCGCACCAGATTGGGCCGTAGCTCGATTCCGGGATCGCCGGTGCCTTCAGGCCGCGATCGGCCATCAGCTGGCGATAGGCGTCGAGCGGGCGGAAATGGTCGCCTTCATGCGCCATCACGAAAGCGCTCGGCAGCGCCAGCGAGGCGCCGGGGGACAGGACCTCACGTGCGTCACCGGTCATGCCGATGCGCGTGCCGCCGGGCTGCGCCGAAACGGGCAGCGCGACGAGGCGGGGCACGGTTTCGAGATGTCCCACCGCCAGCCCGACATCACGCCGCCAAGCAACCGCGACCGGCGTCCCGCCGCCATAGTCGGAGCCATTCATGCCCATGAAGTTGCGCTGTTCGAAGCCGGGGCCGACTTTCTGCACCCAGTCGCGGCGATCGGGATAGGATGCGCCCGCAAAGCTCCAGGCGCCATCGGGGTGATTTTGCAGGTCGTGCATGGCCAGACGCCAGGCGGACAAGGGCAGCGGCTCGTCGCCGGTGTTGCGGTAGCGCACGTCATAGATCGCAAGGCCGGGGAAGCGATCGAGGAACGTGATCGCGATCTCCTGCTCCAGCGTACCGCCCGCCGTGGCGCGCAGGACGTGGCGGCGGCCTCCGGGCACAGCGGCTTCGCTTTGGTCGAGCCGCACGAAGCGGTCGAAAGCGGCGCCTTCCAGCGAGAAAAGCGCATCAGCGGCCGCCCAGGGCGCAATCTCACGGTCACGAAACAGCAGGCGCGAACGCATGGCCGCGTCGAACTCGATGGTCAGGGTGCCATCGGTCAGCTTCACGGTGGAGGCAGTCGCCGCCCAGACTTGCCCCGACAGCATCGGCCCGCTCGCGGCGGCAAACGTGGCGCCGGCCATCAGCCGGGCAAGGGCCGCGCGGCGGGTAACGGGGCTCAACTGCATATCCTCTCTCTCCTGATGGTGCGCACGTCCGGTTCGAGCCGGAACCGCCCCTCGAGAAAAAGCTTGCACCAGCGCAACCCCGCATGCAAACCAAAAACGCAATTTATGAATGCGTTTTCTTTCGTTTTCGTGTGAAAAGGGCTCAATCTTGCATAAAATGGTCAAATGGGCGCTTCTTGCAGGCATAGCGCTGGCAAGCGAAGGCGCCGCATCTGCTGCAGCTGACCGGCATTACAGCGAGGCCGACTTCGCGCGGGTCGCCAAGTTCGATGCGCATGTCCACGCCAACGTCGACGATCCGCGCTTCATCGACCTCGCGCGCCGCGATGGTTTCGAGGTGTTGTCGATCAATGTCGACTATCCCGATTTCCCGCCGCTGCTTCTGCAGGCTTCGATTTCCGGGGCGATGCGCAAGGAAGATCCGAAGGTTTTCCATTTCGCCACGACATTTCCGATGGAGGGCTTCGGAACGCCGGGTTGGACCGAGCGCACCAATGCCCTGATCGATGCGGCCGTGGCGCGCGGGGCCTTGGCGGTGAAGGTCTGGAAGAACATCGGCATGGTTGCCCGGGATGCCGATGGCAAGCGGGTATTCCTTGACGATCCGCGCTTCGATGGGGTCATCGCGCATCTGGAAGAGCGCGGAATTCCGCTGATCGCGCATCAGGCTGAGCCCAAGAACTGCTGGCTTCCGCTCGATCAGATGACCACCGACAACGACCGCAGCTACTTCCGTGAGCACCCCGAGTACTACATGTACCTCCATCCCGAGGAGCCGAGCTACGAGGCGCTGATGGCGGCGCGTGATCGGTTCGTGACGCGGCATCCGAAGCTGGCGTTCGACGGGGCGCACATGGCCAGTCTGGAATGGAGCATCGATGAACTGGCGCGCTTCTTCGATGCCCATCCCAAGGCAGTGGTGGATCTGGCCGCGCGGCTGTCCAATCTTCAGGTCCAGTCCAACGCCGATGTCGCCAAAGTCCGCGCCTTTTTCATCAAGTACCAGGACCGCATCCTCTATGGAACGGACCTGACCGACAGCCCGCCAGACCCGGCGGCGCGCGCCCAGAATCCGCCCGCAACCGATGATTTTCCGGGCGAGGCGGACAAAGTCTGGCGGGCCGACTGGCGCTATCTGGCAACGCCGCTCAGCCAGCGTGTCGATGCGATCAACGCTGATGCGGTGGGTCTCAATCTGCCCAGCGACGTGATCGACAAGATCTACTGGAAGAACGCCAGAAAGTTCTTCCAGATCAAGGCATAACGGCCGCAGACAGTGACGCCGCCCCGTCATTGCGAGGGGGCGGCGTTGAAGGCACCTAAGCGTACCCTAACGCTACCTGAAGTGCACCAAAGCCGTCAGGCGCGGTGGAGGCGGAAGCCCAGTCGGTCGGCGGCAGACTGAACCGCGTCTTCCTCGGTTGCATCGGTGACGAGATCGTCGATCTCCTCCACATTGAGGATGCGGTGCAGGCAGACCTTGCCGAATTTAGAGCGGTCGGTCACTGCGATGACCTGTTGCGCCGCTTTCGCCATCTTTCGGTTCAGCATCGCTTCGGGTTCGTAATGCGTGGTGATGCCGCGCTCGAAATCGAAACCGTCGACGCCGAGGAACAGCTTGTCCACGTGCAGATCGCTGAGCGCGCTTTCGGTCTGCGCCCCGTAGAAGGCGCGGTTGCGCCGCCGCAGGGCGCCGCCCAGCATGACCACGCGGATATGCTCCTTGCGGGCCAGTGCGCAGAGGATGTCGAGATCGTTGGTGAGGACGGTGATTTCCTCGTCATCCGGCAGATGATGCGCGATTTGCAGCGTGGTTGTGCCGGAATCGAGCACCACTGAATCCCCCGGCCTGACCATAGCCGCCGCCAACGCGCCAATGCGCGCCTTGGCGTCCGGATTGGCCGCCCGCTTGGTTTCCAGCGGCGGCTCGGCAACGACGTTGACGGCGTCGGCCGAGATGGCGCCGCCGTAAGAGCGTTCGGCCACGCCCTTCTTCGCAAGGAAATGAAGGTCCTTGCGAATCGTCTGCATCGAAACGCCATAGCGTTCGGACAGGTCGGTGACCTGCACACTGCCGCGCTCACGCACGAGTGTGCTGATTTCCTGCCGTCTGCGGCTCGTGTCCCGGGTGATGACCATCAGATTCTCCTGCGAAGCACTGCATTATCAGCGCCGACGCGCTGCGACAAACATTAAGCGATGTTTCGTTTCGTTTCTGTTTGACAGATATCGGACATCCAAGTTACCAAAACGAAATATAGTACGCCATGGCGACGGGAATCACGCGAAATCCCGCAACGGACTACGGCGACGTGACAAGGGGTATGGAAACATGACGGGACGTATCACCTGGCGCCACGCAGCGCTTGCCGGGGCCAGCACCATGGCGCTGCTCGCCGCTTCTCAGGCCCAGGCCGCGCAGGATAACGGCCCGAATGCCGCCACCGCCACCGCCCCCGCCTCCGCCGATGCCGTTGCCGCCGATACGACGGTTTCCGCCGACAGCGCGCAGACCGCCGCCGACGCCGCCACTGCCGAGGCCATCGTCGTCCGCGGCGTGCGCGGCAGCCTGCTCCGCTCGATCCAGGCCAAGCGCAGCGCCGACACTATCGTCGACGCGATCTCGTCCGAAGAACTGGGCAAGTTTCCCAATCGCAACGTTGCCGAGGCGCTTGCCAACATCCCCGGCGTCACCGTCGGCCGCGACGGGCGCGGCGAGGGCCGCTCGATCACCATTCGCGGCCTTGGCGAGAATTTCGCGATCACCACCCTCAACGGTCGAATCCTCCCGACCGACGGGCCGGACCGCTCTTTTGCCTTTGACGTTCTTCCTTCCGAGATCATCTCGGGCGCCGAAGTGCAGAAGGCGGTCCGCGCGTCCGAACTGGAAGGCAGCATCGGCGGCAATGTCGATCTGCGCACCGCGCGCCCGCTCGATCGTCCCGGCCTCCACGCCTCGGGCGCGGTCGAGGGCCAGTACAACGATCTGGCGGACAAGGGGGGCTACAAGGTCAGCGGCGTCGTCAGCACCACGTTCGCCGACGACACGATGGGCCTGATGCTGGGCGTTAGCTATAACAAGTACAAGTTCCGGACCGACAATCTGGGCGAATACTCGCTGGCGGACGGCACCGAGGCGGCATACGGCATCGATTTCAATCGCGACGGCCGCGTCGATCCCGATGAGAACGGCCCCGCCTACATTTGGCCGGACTACTACAGCGTCGGCACCGTGGTGGGCCAGCGCGAGCGCATCGGCTCGGCCGGATCGTTCCAGTGGAAACCGTCAAGCGCGTTCGAACTGACCATCGACGGTCTCTACAGCCGTTTCGACGTCAAGCAGCATAACTATCGCTCGTCGAACTACCTCAACCCGCTGGGCGACGATGGTTCGCCGCGCTGGGATCCGGATTCGATCAGTGTCGATGCCAACCACGTCGTCACCGGCTTCTCCATCAACGACTATACTGCCGAAGTTCTCACCACCGACGAACCGCGCAAGAGCCAGACCTGGCAGATCGGTGGCCACATCGACTGGAAGGCGAGTGACCGCCTGAAATTCGGCTTCGATGGCTACGTCGGTGAGGCGCGCGACAATACCGGCGGCCAGAACCGCTTCGTGGTGGCGGGCATCACCGGTGCCTCGGCCGATTTCGCGACGCGAAATGGCGGATTGCCGGATCTCGACATCACCATCCCCGGCGGGCGTACGCTGGACGAGGCCACGAACGACGATTTCCGGGCCCACTATATCGGTATTCAGGGCCAGAACATCTCCGACCGCACGCAGGGTCTGAAGGGCGACGGCTCCTATGACGTCGACAACGGCGTGTTCAAGTCGATCCAGTTCGGCGTCGCCTATACCAATCGCAAGAAGACCGTCGCCACGATCGACAACCAGTATACCAGCTCGTGCAACTTCTGCGGCTACCCCTTCACATTCGGGCAACTGGGCGCGGACGTCGTGCAGCCGGGCAGTGGCTCGATCCTTGGCAAGCTTGAGGGCGATTTCCCGCGCAATTTCCCGCGCTTCGATATCGACACCTACCTCTCGGCGCTGTCCCGTGCCGAGAACAACCCGGCGATCCTCAATCCCAACAGCTGCCTTGACGATACCGGCGCGACCATCCCGGGCTGCACGCTTTCCCAATATCCTTCGGGTTATTCGACGCAGGTCATCGAGGAAGACCTGCCCGCCTCTTATCGCATCAAGGAGCGGACCTGGGCGGGCTACGTGATGTTCAACCTTGAGGGTGATCGCTGGCGCGCCGACATCGGCGCGCGTCTGGTGGCCACCAAGGTGTCCTCGGTCGGCTACGGTGCCAGCATCGCCAGCATCATCCCGCGCGCCGGTACGCAGGACAACGCAGTGACCTTCAATCCGGTCGAGCCCATCGAGGGGGGCGGCGACTATATGCGCCTGCTGCCGGCGGCGAACTTCTCCTATGATCTGGCCGATGGGCTGCGTCTGCGCCTTGCCGCCTCGCAGGCGATCTCGCGCCCCAGCTTCGGAGAGCTCTCGCCGGCGAAGGACGCCACTTCGGCGCAGTCCGGCACTTACATCATCTATGATGCCGGCAACCCGAACCTCAAGCCGACCGAGGCCAACCAGCTCGACATCAGCCTGGAATATTATCCGACCAACCGTCTCGCACTCACGGCGGCGGCCTTCTACAAGCATATCACCAACTTCGTCTCGACAGTGCCGGTGGATGTGCAGATCACGCCGACCAACCAGCCCGCCAATCAGCCGCAGGGCTACTCGTTCGTCGAATATCAAGTGATGAACGGCGACAGTGCGAACGTCTACGGCCTCGAAGTGGGGGGGCAATACTTCCTGGATAACGGGTTCGGTCTTCAGGCGAACCTCACCTACAATCGCTCGCGCGCGAAGACCGGCGGCATTACCACCGATCTTCCGGGTGCGATTCCCTTCTCCGCCAATGCCAAGCTGTTCTACGAAAATCACGGCATCAGCGCGCAGGTTTCGTATAGCTATCAGTCGCGCTTCACGTATGCCCAGGCCGGCAGCCTTGCCTACCTGCCCGTGAAGGAAGAGCCCTATCATGAGATGTCGGCGAGCCTGTCTTACGACCTGACCGATAATTTCTCGGTCTACGTGCAGGGCTCGAACTTGCTGGGTTCGGCGATCAAGCGGTTCAACGATTATCGTAATCTGCCCAATTTCTACGAATATTCGGGTCGTTCGTTCTTCTTCGGGGTCCGCGCTCGTCTCTGACGGGGTAAAGGGACCGATCATTTTGGTCGCGTGCTGCATCTCGCCCTCGGCTCGGGGGCGGGATGCAGCCCGTCAGTCTGAAATGATCCTCCGGTCCCTTCACTGAACAGAGGCGAAATTACCTGCGCAGAGCGCATATCGGATAGAAAATACCCGTCGGAAGGCGCGTCAATGAATGCCTGTTATCGGAGGGCAGTTCGATCAACGGCAGCCTAGACGACGCCGGGGAAGTTTGGCCGGGGTCAACACATGAATTGGCCAGTGAAGGTTTGATGATGACGTCATCCTCACCAAGCCGAAAGCCCATTTTCACCCGTTTGACGGTCGCAATCCGCAGTAAAACACAATCCGCCTTGTTTTGCCCAGCTTCAGGCAGCCACGGCTCTTCATTTCGCCGCAGCCGGTAGCTATCGCAGTGCCGGAGGGGGCGTTCAACAATGGATTCGATCAAAAGCACGCTGTCGGATCGGCAGGTAGTCTGGGCTTTCATCCTCGGTTGTATTGCCGTCACCCTCGGCGTCTGTGCCCATCTCCCCATGTTCGCGATGGCCCGTTCGATGCAATATCGTCTGGCGGGCATGCCGATGGACGGCATGATGCTGGGCGGAATGGCGCTGATCATCGTCGGGACAATGGTTGCCGCTTACGGCCTGCTCCCGCGTAATATCGGGGCGCAGCGCACCGCCGCATCCGAAATCGTGGTCGCGGCGCCCGAGGATGCGCCGCTCGGGCCTGCGCACTGGGGGCTGATGGCGGTGCTGGTCATCGCGCTGATCATCGACGTCATGAAGCCTGCTTCGCTCGGCTTTACCGTGCCTGGCATGATCAGCGAATATGGCGTTCCGAAGAGGACAGTTTCGCTGGTGCCCTTCTTCGCTCTGGCCGGTACCGTGACGGGATCGGTCTTATGGGGATGGATTGCCGACGTCTATGGGCGCAAGGCTTCGATCCTTTTGTCGGCGGTCATGTTCGTCGGGACATCAATCTGCGGTGCCATGCCCAGCCTCGCGTGGAATATCGCGATGTGCTTCATGATGGGCGCAGCCGCGGGAGGCATGCTGCCGGTCACTTATGCACTGCTGGCCGAGATGATGCCGAGCCGGCACCGTGGTTGGAGTCTCGTTCTGGTTGGCGGATTGGGCGCGGTCGGCGGCTATTTCGCAGCGAGCGGCCTTTCTGCAATTCTGCAGCCGGTTTTCGGCTGGCGGATATTGTGGCTCGCCAACTTGCCGACCGGCCTCACTCTCGTGGTGCTTGGCGCGTTTATCCCCGAATCCGCCAAGTTTCTGCTCGCGCGCGGACGGGTCTCGGAGGCGGAGGCAGTGATGCGCCGTTTCGGTGCGCGGGCGACACGGGCGAGTTCGGGAAGGCTCGCAGAGGGGCGTACATCACACGCGCTGACCGGGATCGGCCTCTACGGCAAGCTGGCGGCGTTGAGCATTTGCGCGCTGTCCTGGGGCCTCATCAATTTTGGTTTGTTGCTCTGGCTACCTGCCGATCTGGTCGCAAAAGGTTACTCGGTGGGCATCTCGAGCCGCTTGCTGGCCGAAAGCGCGCTGATAGCCTTTCCCACCGTTTTCGTCGCTGCGCTGATGTACAGCCGATGGAGTACCAAATGGTCGCTCGCGACGATGATCGCGCTGACGCTTGCGGGACTGCTACTCGTGCTCCGCCTGGAACTGGCCGGTAGCGGCAGTCCGGTGCTTCCGGTTGCTTTGCTGATTGTCGGCACGAATGGCATTATCGCTATCGTTCTCCCCTATACGGCCGAGAGTTTTCCGCTGCGCGTTCGCGGTCGTGCAACGGGCTGGGTCGCGGCCTGTACCAAGGGGGGCGGGCTGCTGGCTCAGGGACTGACGATCAGCGGGATTGTCCTGTCCATGGGTCTGTCGTCAGCGCTGGTGATGCTGCCGACCACATTGGCGTTGGTACTGGTGGCGTGGTTCGGACGGGAAACCCGTGGCCGCGACCTGCGGGATCTGGATGCGGAGAATGGCCAGATCGGTCACTAGCAGCGAAACGAATGATCCCGCGAAGCACTGGCGGGATCGACAGCGGCTCATAATATTTTGGGCGAAGGCCTTGGGAACGCGGCCGCCACGTTGATTTGGCGCTGACTTTCGTCGAGATAAGTGAGATCCAACTTAAGGCGCTGGCTGCTTCAAGGTCTGAAGCTGCGGGTGCTTGCGGTTGCCACGCAAACGCGGAACGTGAACAAGGGTTGTTGCAGTGCGAATAGCCTGTCCGTCTGGAAGCCCAAGGTAACTGTTAGATCATGGCAAAGAAGCCCGCCCCTAAACGCCGGCCACCTACTCTTCAAAACGTTGCGACCCTTGCAGGCGTATCGTTGATGACTGCCTCGCGTGTCGTGAACAGGAGCGCCTACGTCAGCGAAGCTGCAACCAGTGCGGTCGAGAAGGCGGTCCAGGAACTGGGGTACGTGCTGAACAGCACCGCGCAGTTGCTGGCTGGCGGGGGAACGCGAACAATCGCCCTGGTGCACAGCGACAGCATGACGTCCGCATATCTCGGAGAACTCTTGCTGGGCGCCTTGGCGGAGGCTGCAGCGCGTCACATCCACCTGACCGTGGAGCAATATGTTCAGGGCCGTCCCTCGGCCCGGCTTGTCAACCAGATAGTCGACGGGCGCGCCGCTGGTGTAATCCTTCCTCCTCCGCTGTGCGATTGGCAGGAATTGGTCGAGGGTCTTTTGGCGGAAAATATTGCCGTCGTAGCCATCACCCCTGATCGGTACACGGACGGCGTGACGGCTGTCTCTGTCGATGACCGGCAAGCGTCCTACGAGATTACCAAACACCTCGTGGATATGGGCCATCGCAGGATCGGCTTCATTCAAGGTAATCTGCAACACCGCGGTAGTAGCCGGCGCCTGGAAGGATTTGTGCAAGGGCTGGGCGAAAATGGAATTCATCCTGGAGAGGAATTAATCGTTCCAGGAGACTTTTCCTATCGCTCCGGCCTCCTCGCCGCGGAACGCCTGCTGAACTTGCCGACGGTTCCCACAGCGATCCTGGCGTGCAACGACGACATGGCGGCAGCGGCGGTCACGATCGCGCACCAGCGAAAGATCGACGTCCCTGGCGAACTTTCGATTTGTGGCTTCGATGATGCGCCTCTGGCGAGTTCTATTTGGCCCGCACTCACAACGATCCGGCTTCCCGTGCGGGAAATGTCCACCAAGGCCATCAGAGCTTTGTGTCAGGAACTTGAGCAAGGCGGCAAAGCAAGCGAGTCCAATTCCAGGCACGTTAGCCTGCAACTCGATTACCGGCTCATCCGCAGGCAATCGGATGCGAGACCTCCAATGCGTTGAACTTGCGGCTGATCCATAGAAGCAAGCGCTTTCCTGTGCCTTTTGTGCGGATCATGGCGCGCGCACTCACGCGGCCGGGGTGTAGTGGTAGAGACCAAAGACCGTGCCGACGAAACCGCCCGCCTTTTTGGTACTGAGCAGCGTCGCGTCAAGCCCATCTTTCAGGGTCTGCGTCCGGCCATCGACTTCAAAGTCGAAGCCCATCGTTGCGCCGTGCGTGCGGATAGTGAGCGTGACTGGCCCGGCGGCCGAGATCGGCGCGGAGGCGATCAGCGTGTCGGCATCGGCAGCGTCGCGGGTGTAGAGCGCGATCACGGTGTTTCCGGCAATCCGGGTCAGGCCGAAGAAGAGGTTGCTTCGGTCGCTCTGCACGGCTGCCAGGCCTGCGCGGTCGCCATCCTTGACCGGGGCATAGCGGATCGTTGTGGAGACGGTGGCATTGGCATGCTGTTGCCGCCGGCCGATGAAGGCAGGAGCACCGTTGAGGTCGCCGATAGGGCTTGCGCTATCCAGTTCCAGCGCGCCGCCCTTGAGATGGTAGAAGGGCTTTTGCGGCGTTCGGATGCCGATCCACTGCATGGGCAACGTCTTGCCGTCGAATTCCTCGACATATTCGAAGTTGCCGCTTGTCGGAATTGGCGATTTGGGCTGGGCAGGCAGGTCTGGCGCATTCAGGGCGTGCGGGATTGCCTGCCCGCGCGGCAGGATGATCGGCCAGCCATCCTTCCATGTGACCGGCAGAAGGAATGTTTCGCGGCCGATATTATAATAATCGTCAGCATAGGGCCGCACAGCGAGGAAGGTCGCCCACCAGTCTCCGTTCCGGGTCTGGACCAGTTCGGCATGGCCGGCCGATCCGATCGGATCAGGCCTTGCCGGATCGAGATCGCGCTGGGTCAGGATCGGGTTATCCGCGAATGGTATGTAGGGGCCGAGTAGATCCCTGGAGCGGAACACGACCTGCGAATGGTTGACGCTCGTGCCGCCTTCCGCCGCGGTTAGATAATAGTAGCCGTCCTTGCGGAAGATATGCGGCCCTTCGATCCAGACCGGCTTCTTGCCGATGTCGACGCCGCCGTTGATGAGTTGGGTACTTTTTCCCACCATCTTGCCCGCGCGCCAGTCGTATTCCTGGATCCAGATTGCGCGGTGGCCTTCATAGCGGGGAGGCTCGTCGGGGGCGCGGTTGTTGACGATGTAGGCCTTGTCTCCTTCCCAGTAGAGAGAAGGATCGATACCTTCAAAGGGCAGCCAGATCGGGTTGGACCAGGGGCCGGCCGGATCCTTGGCAGTGATAATGAAATTTCCCCTGCATTCGACGCAAGTGTTGACGATGTAGAAGGTGCCATCGTGCCAGCTGATGTCTGGTGCAAAGACGGCCTGCGATGTGCGGCGGCCCTTGAAGTCGAGTTGCCCGGGACGGTCGATCGCATTACCGATCTGGGTCCAGTGCACCAGGTCCTTGGATTTGAAGACAGGCAGTCCCGGGTAGTGAGCGAAGGAGCTGTTGACCAGATAATAGTCATCGGCGACCCGCATGACAGAGGGGTCCGGGTAATAGCCTGTCAGGATCGGATTGCGATATTCACCGGGCTTGATGGCGATCTCTTCGGTCGAATACCCCTTGTATGTGAAACGATCGAACCGCGCCGGCGCGGCATAGGCGGCAGTATTGGCCTGCAAGAGTGCGGAAAGCGACAGCAGCGCAATGGGCAGGGCGGTAAAGCGCGAGGTCCGGTGCGTCACGATTCCATCTCTCCTTGTGTTGCCACACTTATGCTGCGCGGCTGGAGAATTGGTAACGCTAACAATACGGGGTGTCGAGCGCCGTTTCAGCCCCGTCCAGACCGTGTCGGCTCTTGGCCAGGCGTACCGGACGTCATTGCGGCTGCGCCGCGATGAGCAGGGAGAACGGGTTCATCGCGCGGGCGCCAGAAACCAGACAATCAAGCTCAGAGGCACGGCCGCGCCGATCAGCAAGGCCCAGGCCCGCATGGGACTGGCGGCGTGGAATACCGCCATCGCCACGACCGCGAATACCGCATAGCTCGCCAGCGTTGCGGCGGTGACCGCCTCGGAGCGGGTCACGCCGAGTGCGGCGAGGACCAGCGACACTGCCACGGTACCAAGCGCAGTCACTGCATAAGCACCGAGCGTTCCGGCAATAGTGCGCGAGGCGACCGACCAGCGATGGCGGTTTTTATCCCGAGGGGAGAAGATGATGGAAAGCGGCTTGATCATGCGCGGGGTTCTCGGGGTTTTCATCGACGCAGGCGGGCGAGGATGCGTTCGCGATTGGTTTGGGCGGTAAGCGTAAGGGCGGCGCCAAAGGACAGCCAGCCGAACCAGGCGACGGCACCGTAGGCCCAGCCGAAACCTGCGCATGCAACGGCGAACGCGCCGGTCAGAATGCCCAAGCCGCCCAAGCGCAGCCAGCGGCTGATGCGAGCCGGTAGCTTGCGGCGGAGCCAGTCCTGCTGATGGCGGGTCATGGCCATGAGCAGGAGCGCGAAGCCGGCGATCGTCATGACGGCGACGATGGAATGGATCATGCCGTCGCCTCCTCCCCGCTGCGGCGTTTGCGCGCGGGTATTTGTCGCGGTTTGTGGCGGGCAAGCGTCCAGCCTGTAAAGGCAAAGCCGGCTGCCAGCGCCAGCATCACAAGGTCGAAGCCAGCAAAAGTCCAGTCGCCCGCCATCAGGCTGGGGGCAAGGCCGCGCGGGGTGGTGACCGCGTTGATGAGGGGGATTGCGGCGTAGAGCGTGGCAGCTGCCGTCAGCGTCTCCAGCCATGCCCGGCGCGGCTGGCGCAGGAAGGCCCAGACCAGCGTGCCGCCCCAGGCAATGAACAGCGCGTTGATCTCCCAGTCCGCATGGTCGGCCATGGCGACTGGGAGCAGTCGGTTGGCGAGGAAATAGACCGCGATCCCGATCGGCGCGCCGGTGATGAAGCCGATGTTGAGCCGTTCCACCAGACGGAAGCCGAAATGCGGGTGGCTGGGATCGGGCAGTTTCAACCGCCGTTTCACGCACCACAGGCACAGCCCGGTCGCGGCCATGGCCACGCCGCCAAGGCCGGAGAAGAAGTAAAGCCAGCGCAGGCCATAGCCGGCAAACCAGGCCGTGTGCAGGTCCACCATCACGCGGTGCGTCGCGGTGGCGCCGCCGGGCGTTGCCGGTGTGGACGGCAGCAGCGCTGCGTTCGTGGCATCGAGGTAGACCGTGTCCGACCGGCCATTCCCCCAATCGGACTTGGCGGTATAGAGCGTGGCCATGGCGGCCTTGTCGCCGGGGTTCTCGATCGAGAGATAGGTGGGCATGGCGCCGCCCCATTGGTCTTGGGCCTTGGCCATCATTTGCCCGATCGGGGCGACGGGTGCGGCCTCTCCGCTGGCCTCGCGCTCGGGCCCTTGCGGATAGGTGGTGGCGTAAAAGGCCTGCCGGTCCGGGAAGTTCGCCGAAATCGCCCAGGGCATCAGCGTGAACAGCAGCGTCGCGAGGCCGGTGTAGGTGATCATCAGATAGAAGGGCAGGGCCAGCACGGCCGTCACGTTGTGCGCGTCCAGCCAGCTGCGCTGCCCCTTGCGGAAGCGCAGCATGAAGAAGTCGGTGAAAATCTTCTTGTGAGTCACCACGCCGGACAGGATCGCGACGAGCATCGCCATGGCCGCCACGCAGACCAGATAGCGCGCCCACATGACCGAGATGAAATGGAGATCGAAGTGGAAGCGGTAGAGGAAGAAGCCGCCCCGCGTCTCGCGCACCGGGATTTCGGCGCCGGTCGCGGGATCCAGTGTGATCCGCGTTGCTTCGCGGCGGCCTTGGCCGGGCATCTGCCAGGAAACATCCAACCCGCTACCGCCGCGCGCAGCGGGCAGCGAGACAGACCAGCTCTCCGCCCCCGCCGCCCGGGCCCGCAGCACCGCATCGGCAGAGGCGAAGGCGCGCGGGGATACGCGCGTTTCGGAAGGCAGCTCGGGCCGCATCCAGGCGTCGATCTCGTGCTGGAAGAACGCGGCCGATCCGAACACGAAGATGACGTAGAGCACCCAGCCTGGCACCAGCCCGGCCCAGGTGTGCAGCCATGCCATCGATTGGCGCAGGCTCTGCTTCATGACGCGGCCACCGCGTGTCGATCTCGATCCGTCATCGCTCAGAACCCGTACTTGACCGCGAAGGCCACGTTGCGGGGGCCGCCGAGCTGGGACGAGGTCGCCCAGTAATCGAGGGCGCCCAGATTGGCGACGTTGAGGTCGAAGCGGATCGGGTGGCCGTCGATCTGGGTCTTGTAGTGCATGCCAAGGTCGACGATCGTGTAGCCGTCGATCTTCTGGAGATTGGCGCTGTCCTTGTACATCTTGCCGGCGTGGTAGACGCCGCCGCTGATGGAGAAGCCGTCCAGCCCCGGAATCTCGTAATCGGCGTAGACTTTCGCCAGCATGTCGCTGACGCCGGTGGGCTTCTTGCCCAGCAGCGAGGCCGTGCTGGTCTTGGTGACTTTCAGGTCCATCACGGTGCCGCCCAGCATCACGTTGAGCCGGGGCGTGACGTGGCCGGTCACCGTCAGTTCGACACCCTGATGGACCTCCACGCCGTCCTGCGTGCGGGTGATCTTGCCGTTTACCGTTTCGTCGTAGGAATTGGCCTTCTCGATCCGGTAGAGCGCGCCGGTGATCATGAGCGCGTCGATCGGAGCGTACTTGGCGCCCACCTCGTACTGCTTGGAGACGTAGGGCTTCATGATCTCGCCCGGATTGTTGTAGAGCGCGGCGTCGTCGGGGACCGTCGAGCCCTGTTCCAGACCTTCCATGTACGTCGCGTACGTCGTCACCCGCGCTGCCGGCTTGAACACCAGCGAGACCGTGGGCGTATAGGCGCTTTCGTTGTAGCTGGACGTGCGCGTGCCGGTCGCCCCGAAGTTGCGGGCCTTCACGGTGCTGCGGTTCACGCCCACCATCGCGCTGAGCTGCTCGGTAAACTGGATGTCGTCGCCCAGGATCACGTTGGTGTTCTGCGACTGGCTGGACTTGTAGAGTGCGCCCCACGAATAGGTGTTCAGCGTATCGGGCATGGCCCAGCTGTTCATGTCGTTGGGGTCGGTGAAGGCCGGCGAAAAACCGGCGCTGACCGAGTTGGTGACGTGCCGCTTCACACGCAGGATGTCGCCCGAAGCGCCCACGGTCAGGCGGTGCTTGATGCCCAGCGTCTCGAATTCGCTGTCGAGATAGGCATAGGCGCCCTGCGCAATGTTGTAGGACGGCGCGCTGCGCGAGGCCCAACCGACTTTCCAGCCCACATCCTCGAAATAGGCGGGATAGACGTTGATCGATTCCTGCGCATCGCGCTTGTAGAGGTAGGCGGCGCGCAGGCTGAAAGTGTCGTTCAGCTTCCACTTGGCATTGGTGCCGATGCGGTCGGTCTTGATCTGGAGGTAAGTCCAGTCCGGCGTCCAGGTCTTGCTGGCGTCCAGCGGTTCGATCCAGTGATCGATCGCCGCATAACTGGTATCGGCATAGGCGTAGAAGCGGGAATCGATGCCGTCGATCCGGTAATAGGTATGCGCCGCTTCGACTTGCAGCAGCAGGTCCGGCGAGACGTTCCAGTCCACCGCGCCGCTGAACAGGCTGCGGGCGATGTTCTGGTTCTTCTTCGCGGTCTCACCGTCCTGATAGGAGAGGTTCAGCCGGTAGGCGAACACACCGTCCCGGTCGATCTTGCCGCCCAGATCGGCATGGACGAAGAACTGCCGGTTGCCATAGTCGCCCACAGTGATGTCGCGCGTGGGCGTGTAGGTCGGCCGCTTGAGCACGTAGTTGGTCACACCGCCCGGATTGCCGACGCCGTACATGAAGCCGGACAGGCCGTTCATGATCTCGACATTGGCGAGTTCTTCCATGGAAATGCCGGTCAGCGTGGAGGATAGCCGGACCCCGTCCACCACGCCCTTCTGGGAATCGAAGCCGCGGATGGTGACATAGGGCGTTCCGTAGACGGTCGATGGGGCGGAGTTCTGGACCACCGGGTTCATCTTGAACATCTGGTCCATGTCGCCGGCGACGACGCTTTCGATCAGGTCCTGCGAAAGGACGCTGATCGCATAGGGGGTGTTGATGACGAGCTTGTCGCCCCAGGGGCCGGAGGCCGAGCGGGTGTCGATCTTGACGTTGCGGCCCGTGACCACGATGGAATCGCCACGCCGCGCGTCATCCGCTGGGTCAAACCGATCCTCATCGCTGAGCATGGCTGTCGTGGAAGGCTCTGCGCTGGCCGAGACGAGCAGTGTATCGAGCGTCATCGCCCCGGTGGTGGCACGCGCAATGGTCACGGCCGCCGGGCCATTGGCACGCGCCACAAGGCCGGTGCCGGACAGCAGCCGCGCCAGTGCATCGCGCCACGGCAGCTTTGCGTTGAGGCCCGCCGAATGACGTCCTTGCGTGAGCGAGGCGTCGTAGTTCAGCTGCAATCCGCTCTGCTGCGCAAAGTTGTTCAACGCGTCGCTCAGCGAGCCAGCGGGAATGGCATAGGCGTTCACGCTGCCGTTCTCTTGCGCCATCGCGCCGGAAGCGAACGCAGTCATACCCCCGGTCATGGTGGTGCCGGCTAGCAGTGCGGCTACCAGCAGGCGTGCGCCGCCATGACCCATTTTCTCGTACATCGAATTGACCCCAATATGGTTGCGAGATGGCGCAATCACGCTGTTGCGACGCATTCTCAATAATGGAGACGGGGCGGGGCGGGAAAAGACGACTAAGGGCTGCAAATTTTTTGCGGTTCAGCGGTGGAGCACGATCAGGCGATCCGAAAACCGGAAAGACCTGAGATTCAGGCTGCGCTCGATGCTGTCGACCGCCTCAAGCGGGTGGTCGAGATCGTAGACGCCGCTGACCTTCACGTCCGCCGCTGTTCCCGTGACGGAAAGATAGCCGTGTCGATAGCGCGCGATTTCGGCGACGACTTCGCGCAAGGGGCGGTTGACCACGACGAGCCGGCCTCGCGTCCAGGCGGTGACCCCATTGCCGGCGGCTTCGACAGCGCCCAGTGTCTCGGCATCGAAATCGACGCGCCGGCCTTCGTCGACGATTGCGGAGCGACCACCGCCGATAACCCGGACCCGATGTTGGGTCACCACGAGTTCGGCGATCCCGTCCCGCTCGCGCACTGCGAAAGCCGTGCCAAGAGCGGTGGCGCTGCCGCCCGCGGCTTCGACAGTGAACGGGCGGCTGCGGTCCGGCGTCACTTCGAACAGCGCGCTTCCTTCAAGCAGGCGCACCTGGCGGCGGGTGGCGGAAAAGTCGTGAACGATGGCCGAACTGCTGCCCAGCGTCACGTGTGAGCCGTCTTCCAGCGTCAGCAAACGGCGTTCGCCTACCCCAGTGGCATAATCCGCGCGCAGGCGGGTCGGCCAGTCGCCGAACGAGGCGAATGCCGCCAGCGCTATCGATGCGGCGACTGCCGCTCCGGCCCACCGTCGCGGCTTGCGGGCGGGAGGGGTGGAGGAGCTGCGGTTGCGGCCGAATATACTCCGGCGTTTGAGCGCGATTGGCGGCAAACCGGTGGGTTGGGTAGCAACGGATGCCGGATCGCTGTCCATCAGGCACCAAAGCTCTTCCAGTCGTTCAAGGGCGCGGCGATGGTCCGGCTCGGACAACCATTCCCGAAAGGACCGCTCATCTTCAGCCGACAATTCTCCTCCGTCCCGGCGGACGATCCAGTCTGCGGCGGATTCTGCAATGGCGGCCGGAATGGTGGCGCGAGGTGCGTTTTCGGTCACGGTTCCGTCCCTTCGGTCGGCTTTCTCATCAACCATGACGGAATTGTCCCGCCAAACACGACGCGGCCAGACGAGATGCCGTCAGGCAAAGCTGGGCGACTGTTGTGGATCGCACTGGGCATCACGCCTCCCCTTCGATTTCGCCGAGCCGGGTGGCCAGCGTCAGCAGGGCGATCCGTAATTGCTTTTCGACCGCGCCCCGGGTGATGCCGAGGCGGTCGGCGATGACGGCTTGGTCGAGGCCATCGAACTTGCGCAAAATGAAGATTTCCCGGCATCGGGGAGGTAGATCTGCCACCAGTTCGCGCACCATGCGCAGGCGATCTGCCGCAAGGACTTGCCGCTCGGCATCCGGGCTTTCATCGGCGACGGTGATGCCGGCCTCTTCGTCTGCCAGCCAAGGCCGCCACTTGCCGCTGTCCCGCGCCCTGTCGTTCACCAGATTGCGGGCCACGCGGTAGAGAAAGGCGCGGGGGTTCTCCACCCGGCCCGCGCGAAGCGACGGAATGGCCCGGGCCCAGGTTTCCTGCACGATATCGGCGGCAACCGGCGGCGAATCCACGAGCGAACGGACATAGGCGAACAGCGCGGCCTGATGGGAACCGACGATGGCGGCATCGCCCCCGTTCACGGTGTGGCCGCCGACGTCGCCCCGTCATCGATCAGGAAGACGATGGGTAGGGAGACGGCAAGTTCGTCCGGAAGCCCGCTTGGGATCGGGGGGAAGGGTGCCGCCCTTGAGACGATGGCCAGCGCGGCTTGATCGAGGGCGGAATGTCCCGTGCTGGAAACGATCACCGCATCCAGCAAATACCCGTCGCGATCGATGCGGAAGAGGAGGGAGCCTGTCCCCTGCGCATGATGTTGAAGCGATCCCGCCGGATAGCGGCGCTGGCTTTCCAGCCGCGCGATCAGGGCCCGGCGATAGGATAGGGCAAGGTCCGGCAGATTGTCCGACAGGCCGCCGGTGGCAGCAGCGGCGGGCGGTTCAGGGGCGTTTGTCGCGAGTACTTCTGCGGTGCGAACGGGCAGGGGCGTAGCGACATGGGGCGGGGCCGATGCCGGGATATGTCGCGGACGCACCGCTTGGGCGTTCGGCTTGTCGTGCACGGGCGCGGGCGAATGGACGTTGAATGTCACCAGCGTGGCAGGCACCGCGTGATTCGGCGCGCCTGCTTGCAGCCAGCCGAACGTGATGGCGGCAACGGCGGCTGCCGCCACGTGAACCCCGGCCGTAATGGCAACGGCGGCCGCGCGCACCGATGCGCCGTTTCCACCCTCTTGGTTGGAACGGCGCAAGCGGCAGAGGAAAGGCGGCGGGTTCACGCGCGGTGAAGGGTGAGGGGGTGCTTGCTTACCGCCTGGTTCTCACAGCGTGCCGCGAAGCGTCAATGTGAAGGCGCGGGGCGTCGCGAAGCGTGCGCTGCCGATATAGAGGCCCGAGTAATACTTCTTGTCGAAGACGTTATCGAGGTGCGCGGTAAGCGAGAAATGTTCCGAGAAACGGTAGTTGGCCAGAAGGTCCAGCGTCGCAAGGCTGCCCTGCGTGTAAATTTCGCCATTGGGGCCGGTACCGTCGGCCGTGGTCTTGCTCTGCCACTTGAGGTTTCCGCCCACCATCAAGGCGTCGAGCGCGCCGGGCAGCCGGTAGGTGGTGAACATCTTGAAGGTGTTCTTGGGGATCTGCGGAAGCTGGCGAACCCCATCGCGATCCTCGGCCCGGGCGTTCGCGAAGCCGCCCGCCACGCGCCATCCGGGCAGGACTTCGCCGTTGACTTCAAGTTCGAAGCCCGATGATTTCATGCCCGATACCGCGTGATAGGCGGAGCTGCCGTCCGGCGCGAAGATGCCGGGGCCGTCTGCCAGGGCATAGTTGTTCTGCTTCATCCGGAAGACCGCCGTGCTGGCGCTCAGCTTGCCGTTAAGGAAATCCGCCTTCAGGCCTGCCTCGTACGTGTCACCTTCAAGCGGAGCAATCGTATCGCCGTCCACGGTGCGTTCCGTCTGCGGGTCGAAGACGCTGGCGTAGCTGATATAGGCCGAGATGGCCTTGCTGAAATCGAGGACGATGCCGGCGTAGGGCGTGAACACGGCTTTCTCGTCGGTTACCGATGACCACGTGCGCACGCCGCCCGCGGGCTGCGAATAGCTGTCCTGCTTCCACCATGTCAGGCGTCCGCCCGCGATCACCGACAAGGGGCTGATGGGCTTGAGGCGCGCCACGCCGGCGATCCCGCTCGTCTCGACGCGATTGCCGCCGAGATCGCCCGTTGCCGTCAAATCGGGTTTGGGCGTGTCGCCATTGGGGAAGAATGCGTAAGCATTGATCGGTTTCGCGTAATCGCTCCCCGACCACCAGCCGGGGTAAAGCGTCTGGTCATCGTCGGACCGCGCGTGGCTAAGCGTCAGGCCGATGTGCTGCTCCTGGCCCAGAACTTCGAAGGTCCCGCGCAAGTTGGCATAAATGGCATTGAGCGTGAGGTCCGAGGCCCAGCGCGTCGAATACAGGGTGCCGCCATCCCCGGTATCCTTGTCTATCGCGCTCCCGAAAAAATAGCCGATAGTTTCGTCATAGGAACCGGACTTGTGCTCGGCGTCGATCTGCAAGTGCCAGTTCTTGTCGAAATCGTGCGCCAGTGACGCGAAGATGTTGACGCTTTCGCGCTTGAAATCGGACCAGTTTGCGCCGCCGTTGGTCGATCGTGCAAAATCAGTCGTGGTTCCGTCTGTGAAAAACAGCGGTACGCCTCCGCGAGAGGCACCCTTGTTGCCGAAGTTCTGGTATTCCACGCCGACGGTCAGCAAAGTGGACGGCGCCAGATCAGCCTCGACGATGCCGTAGAGCGCCTGGCGCTTGACGTGCTCGCGATCGATGTAAGTGTCATTGTCCTGCCAGGCGCCAGAGACGCGGGCGCGGATGTGGCCGTCGGCCGTTACGGCCCCACCCAGGTCACCTTCCAGGCGGTACATATCCCAGGAACCGACAGTTGCGGCCGCGGTGGCCGTGAGATCCGTGCCGGGACGCTTGCGGATCATGTTGATTGCCGCGGAGGGCTGTCCAGTGCCCGTCATCATCCCGGCCGATCCCCGGATGACTTCGATCCGGTCGTAGGCGATCATGTCCGCCGTATCTTCGGTGAAGCCGTAGATCTTGGTGGGCCGGGCGATGCCGTCCACGAGATAGTTTTCGATCGCGAAGCCGCGGGCTGTGTAGTTTGTGCCGTCGGTCCCAAGCGCGCTGGATTGATTGGACTGTATGCCGACGATCTGCGCCATCACGCCGGAAATGTCGTAAAGCCCCTGTTCCTGCATACGCACGCTGTCCAGGACGGTCACCGATTGCGGGGTCTCGCGCGATGAGAGACTGAGGCCGGTGGTTCCTGTCTCACCCGTAACCACGATCGGGTTCTCCTCCGGATCCTCAGTCGCGGTTTCGGCGCGGGCGCTGCCAAAGCTCATCAACCCGATAGCTAATGCAGATGCGACGCAATAGCGTATTCGGCTTCTGGTTGTGATTGTCATTGTGGGCCCCCTGATGCAGCGCACCGGAGAAACCGGCGTCCTTATGCCCGCTGGCGTCTAATGCGAATGATTTGCAAATGCAATAATGCAAAAAACGTCTACGTTCACTGTTCGATGTTCCAGGCGTACGACACCCTGACCAGCCTGGAACCCGTGAAAGTCTATGGGGCGGGAGCTACGGTCGCCGCCAACCCGGGCGGCGCGTGCGTAGAACTGACGGCGCAGCTCGAACCTGATTGCGCACCGAGCGTTGCAGGTCGGTGGCGGTTCGGTCTACCTGGATCTTGGTATAAGACGGCGAGCACTGCCCCCTTTGGAGAGCGACATGGCTGACAACGATCCCCCCATCATGGTCTCTCCACTTTCCCGGATGGTCAGCGAGGATGGCATTACGGTTCGAGTGGAGATATTCAAACTCGAAGCGGACGAAGGCTGGACGTTGGAGGTGATCAACGAAACCGGCACTTCAACAGTCTGGGAGGACCCGTTCGATAGCGATGCGTCAGCCTTCGAGGCGTTCAAGCGCGCGGTGGAGATCGAGGGGATAAGTACTTTTCTCGACGATGATGGTGAAGGTTGGACCACCATTCATTGATACCATCCTGATTGGGCCGCCCGGCATTGTCTGCGGCGTCATCCAGGCGGCTGCGGGCTGGCTTTAAGCCTTTTCAGGATGGAGTGGGTGCTCCATTAGTTCATAGCGATCCCAGCAAGGGCGGCAGGCTTTCGCGACCCTGAGCCGCCGCCGTCCCTTAAATCAGTCGTGTTACTGCGCCCGCATTGCCGCACGAACCGCTCAAACTGTCGGCAATGGGTTGGCTTATTCCGCCGTTCACGTCACATTGCTGCAATGCAATATTCCTCCAAGGCGCTTCTTGCCATCGGGCCTCCGGTCCTGTTTGCGCTTTGCGGCGCCGCCGGCCGTTACACTTTCCAGCTGGTGGAGACGCGCTACCAGATCCTTACATTCTGGATGATCGCGGCTGCATTGGAGCTGTGGCGCCATGCCGAAGAACCGCAAGCTGGAAGCTGGAGGGCCGTCGCAAACGCCGGCGCCGCCACTGCCGCAATCATTGCTATGAAATGGCATATCGAGGGTGTCTCGCCGCTGCTCCTTCCCCTCATGGTTTAGCCCAGTGCGCAGTCCAGCGCTGCAATTGGGGAACTTTGCAGATCCTGCATGACAAGGAAGGAGCGGATCGTTCCGCCACCGTTCTTCCATGGCACTTCGGGGCAGCGCCGAGTTCAGATAACCTGTAAATACTCTAGCGTAACTCAGATGATGAGGAGATGAATGTCCCGTTTCATGCCTCATTTTCAGCGGACGAACTCGTGTCGCGCTCCAAAGAAGTCCTCAGGATCAATCGCAAAGCCGGACGAAATGCACGCAGATTTCGTCACTCGAAGGTTCCGCTTCTCAAAATGATCGCGCGCAGTTTCCTCGTCCTTCACCCGCCAAACCAACGCGTAAATGCCGTTCTGTGGCTTGTTGAGGAAGGCTCCGAGCGGGCCTTGTTCGGTGTCGTCAGGTTGGATGAAGGCAACCTGGATGTCGCCAACGCTCAGCAGCACGCGGCGGCCATCTTGGGGGAGTGCGGTCACTCCGTCCTCGATGACGCGGCCATCCAGGACCGACGTGAAGAAGTGAATCGCCTTTTCGATTTCGCTGGTCACGCATGCGATATGGTCAAGCTGCAGCACTGACGACGCATGCCCGGTTCCGACGGAGGGGCCCCAACCTCCCAGACGATCGTACGGGTCGTTCGGCATCGTGGAGGAGCAAACCTCCAGCAGAACACCGCCCGTGGATTCCGGCTTTACGAAGAAAAAGAAACCATAGTCGCTTGCAACTACGCCGCCGGCGTCCCGAATGGCCTGGCTGGCTGCCGGACCATCCTCGACCTTGAGTTCGAACGAATGAAAACTCTCGCCAATTTTGCTCGTCATCCGGGCAAACCCCTTGCTCATGTCATCGCGCGTTCGCGGTGCCATGGGTTCGATCGAATGATTGGTGACGTAGAGGAGCGCACAGTCCCGATCTTCTGCTGGAAAGTAGTTTTCGGCAAATACGAGGCCGCCCAAAGCGTCCTGATAGAGGAGACGGCATGCATGAAGATCGTAAGTGGCGTGAATGGTATGAATGACGCGTTGAACGGCGATTTGTGCATGCCCGGCCACGAAAATCTCCACATCGAAGTCCTTTCGTGCTTGGGTATTTTGCCTCGCCGAGTGGAGCAAGCGTGCAGGTAAACTCATCGTCAGGGTGAAGTAGTCGCGATTTGCGCAAGAGCTCACCGCTGCAATCCGGGAGACCGGCGCGACGATCGCCTTCGATGCCATTGGCGGCGGCGCATTGGGCAGCGACATCCAGCGCGCAATCACCATTACTCCCGGAGCCGCGGCACTATCCGGTGAGGCGGAAGCTTCGGCGGACATGGGCCGGCCCTAAACGAACCGGCCTCCTTTTTCATTTCGGAATTACTTCGATGCCCGAGACGATTGCGGGACCGTTGATGGGCTGAAACACCAGATCGAGTGTGCCGTCCGCGACATTGACCGCGATTTCGCGGGTCAGCGCCGTCCAGGCGGCCTTCGCTTCACGGCGAACGTCGACGCGGGCCGCCTTGCGGCCTTCTGCCAGAACCTGGAACTGCCGCGTACCAACGCCCGCCTTCTCGTCCGGTTCGAAGAAGTGCATTCGGACCGTATAGCGCCCGTTCGGCACCGGGATCGCATAACGGAAATCGCCCTCCCGCCAACTGCCATAGGCCGCCTGGTTCCGTGTGCCCAGCACCGGCCGCACCGGGCCCGGCTCTCCCCCGCGCGACATCGGGGGGCGGTCGCGGAAATGCGCCTCCCCGCCTCTTGAAAACACATCCGATCCCCAAAGCACGCCATTGGGTGCGCGCTGCTCCTCCAGAGTTCCCGCCCGGATATGATAGAGGCCGGGCCTTCCCTCGAAAGTCCAGGTAATGGCGTCCGAAATCCGCTTCCCGTCGAGCATTCCGGTTGCCTCCAGTCGGTTCTCGCCCGGGTCCAGAGTAACCTCGGGCCAACGGCAAATTCCGGCCTCGCAGCGCGCCTCCCCCAGCGAGCGGCCGTTGAGGCTCAGCTGAGCCGTTTCGGTATTCGCATAGGCTTTCACCTCGACCACCGGATAGGGACGCGAGCTGTGGCGCCGTTCGGCCAGATAGAGGGTTGGCTCCTGCGACCAGTTTGCCTTGTAGAAATAGAAAGCATCCTTGCGGGTCTTGCGATCGAACGTGACCAGGCCCTTGTCATTGGTATCGGTAAGATCGCCTTCGAGCCTCAGCTCGTTCGAGAAATCGAACATGTTCCATACCCAGCTCGCCCAGACATAAGGCCGCGCGGCGATCTGCTTCCAGCTTTCCTCCAGCAGGTGGCTCTGGAACTCCTCGGGATGAGGCCTTCCGAAAGCCGCGATCGGGCCGCCAAGCGGATCATCCGTATGCTGGGTCAGCGCGCCGCCTGCACCGTACTCGCTGATCGAAATGGGCTGATGCGCAAAACGGCCATGCAGCCGGTCGAGATCGCGACCCAGGAAATCGACGGTATTGCCATACCAGCCGTGATAGCGATTGTAGCCGATCACGTCGGTGACCCCCGCGACGCTGTCGAGCCCCGGCTTGTTATCTTCCGCGATGGTGCCGCAGCAATCCGCCAGCGTGGCAGGGCGCAAGGGATCTTCCGCATGGACAACTGCCTGTAAACGCTCAAGTAGAGGCCTGGCATTCGAAGTGCCCCGCCCCTTGGCCGCCTCCAGGTTGACCTCGTTGGCGATCGACCAGACCGCGATCGAGGGATGGTTGTATTCCTGCCGGATCAGTTCGCGCAGTTGCTGCTCGGCATTGGCAGCGAAGGCTTCGGTCGTCGTCTCCGAATACCAGGGCGCCGAGCGATCGACGAGCGGGATCTCGGCCCAGACGACCATGCCTGCCTCATCCATTTGCCGATAGGTCTCGTTGGCATGCTGGTAGTGCGCAAGGCGAACCGTATTGGCCCCGATTTCCCGGATCATCGCCGTATCCTGCGCGATATCGTCCGGTGTGATCGCCCAGCCTTTCCCCGGCCTGTCCTGATGCCGGGAGACACCGTGCAGCGCGATATGCCGGCCATTGAGCCAGAATCCGCTCTGCGGATCGATCCGCATGGTGCGAATACCGAGCGGTTGCTCCACTTCATCCACCACGCGCCCCGCATGATCGAGCAGGCGGACGTTTACGTGATAGAGGTAAGGGTCGCGCAGTCCGTCCCACAAGTGCGGACTGGCAAGGACGAGTTCGCTTGCGACCTCGCTGCGGCCCGCCCGCTCGCCCGCAGCCGCAGTGCGATACGGCACGAATGACGCCGCAGCGACCCTGCCATCCCGGTCGAGCACGCGGATCTGGAGCTTGCCCGCAGCCGCTTTCTTGGTGCCATTCTCAAGCCGTGTAAGAACGCGCAGGCCTGCCTTGCCGTTCTCCAGTGAGGTCGTGCTCGCATAGACCCCTGGGCCACCGAAGTCCTCCATCGCAATGCGCAAGGGGGCGGTCACAATCAGCGACGCCGGCCGATAGAGGCCGCCGTACATCGGCCAATCGCCGTTCATCGGGATCACATCGGCCGTCGGCGATCCCTTCTCCCGCGGAGAACTGTTGTTGACCCGAACGACCAGCACGTTCTCGCCGCTCGGCCTGAGCGCCGGCGTCGCATCGAACCGGAAGCCTGCAAAAGCGCCTGCATGGCGGCCGAGGTGCACGCCGTTGACCCAGACATCGGCAACGACACTGGCCGCATCGAATTGCACCCAGACGCGTCTGTTTCCGAGTTTGTCCGGCGTAGGGAAACCGCGCCTGTACCAGCCGCTGCCCTTGACGTTCTGGTAGTCTTCCCGCCGCTTCGCAGTCCCGCCCATCCGGTTCCAGTTGTGCGGCAGCGAAACCTTGTCCCATGCGGAAACATCGAAATCTGCACTCTCCGCGCCGGCAGGAAGATCGCCGAGGTGGAAGGACCAATCCGAACCGAGCGGAACGACCTCGCGCGCCGCCAGCGGCCCGAAAGCACCGGGAACGCAGAAAGAGCACATCGCAAGCAGGGCCGCACGCCTGGCGTGGCTAGGAAACGACATCTTTTTCTCCCCGAAAATTGGTAAGGCCTCTTTTGATGCCAATATCGCTGCCAAGCGCACTTCTTTCAATCTATCTCCCGTTATGTGGAAAATACAACCACAAATTGGAATAAGGGATTGGCCAATACAGATGCTGCCTCCACCAAACGGCGCGGCAGTCGCAACTCGATACACTCGCTCGTTGGCCTTCCATCGGAAACAGTTGGCCTTCCATCGGAAACAAGTAATCGCCAGAGCCGATCTCCACGGGGCACGCTTCGGTTCTGCCTATCGGTTGGCGCAAGCCATCCTCCAGTTAAACGCCCACTTGAAGTGGAAGGATCTGGTGCGGCTAAGTCGCACGGCGGTGGGTCGGGTCGTGCGGCTCACTTGCGAAGATGGGCAACGGAACGTTTCTCGGGTTTTGGCTCCAAGCAACGGGGTGTCCGACATCGTCCCTTACGACTGTTGAGCGTAATTTGACGCATTAACGAAGGGCTGGTTTCGGGGAAGGGGCGCGGAGCCCAGACGGTCCGCTATGTCGAAGGATTTCGGGTGCTTGCGTACGAAATCGAGACATGGAAGAATCCGCTGGCGACTTGCGCTGAGCTATAGGGAATTGTGTTTCGTGATGGTGTGGCCGGGGTGCGCACACGCGCTGCGATGCAGGCAAGAGCGGATGATCTCCGGGCGTCCCGGGGCCGTCGGCAGGCGCGTCGAGGCGGCATTGATGGTGCCGGCACTGGCGCCGCTCTCGTGCCGGCGGATCTGGAAATTACGCAGATCCTCCGCCGTTGCCATATCGGGCGGGCGGCCGAAGTAGGCCGCGAAACGCCGCACGTGCCTGATGTACTGGTCCTGTGTACGTGGCAGTAGGCTTCGCATCATCATATCGTGCAGCATGCGCTGACGTAGCGGAGTGACAGGGGCTTCAGTCGATGGGGCATAGGCATGGCAGGTTCCTCTCCTTGAAGGGAACTCCATGCTGGGACTGCGACTGCGTCTTACTCAAAGGCCTACTCTACTCCGCGACTTCGCCCCACGCGGCCCTCCCGCGCGAGCGGGTTCGTCCAAGTTGGCGGGAGCGGCTGCACGAACGCCGGCAATTAATGACAGAATCCCCTCGTCACCGTGCGGAAGATCGAACCTAGCCCGAGCTGCACGGTACTCAGGCAATTACAAGGATGCGCACTGCTTAAGTTTGGCGATTGCACAAACCGACAAGACTTTCGGCACGAACGCGGTTCTGCATAAGGCAGATGTCTGGTGCACCGCTCCGACTATTAGATGGCCTCGAACGCGTCGGACTTATGACCGCGCAGCCGGACAACGTCACGAACCGGAGGTTCGCCGAAATGCCGCGCATATTCGCGGCTGAACTGCGACGCGCTCTCGTATCCGACGGCAAAGGCCGCGCGCGCCGCGTCGGGGCTGACGGTAAGCAGGCGGCGTGCGGTCTGCAATCGCAGGCTCTTCTGGTACTGCAGCGGGCTCATGCCTGTTGCCGCCTTGAAGTGGCGGTGGAATGAAGGAACGCTCATTCCCGCGATCTGCGCGAGAGACTCCGTCCTCAGTTGCTGGTCGAAATTCCGGCGGACGCATTCAATCGCCCGGCGAATGCGGGACAGACGGCTATCCTCGCGTCCGATCTGTCGCAGCATCGAGCCGTGACCGCTTTGCAGGAGCCGATAGAGGACCTCGCGCTCGCGTGCGGGGCCCAGGATGGGAATGTCGCCGGGAGTATCCAGCAAGGCCAGAAGCTGCTCCCAGGCGAGAAGAATATCGGATGTGACCGGTGCGACGCCGAACCCGGCAAGCGGGCCCGCATCATCCGCATTCGCTGCGCCCGGGGGCAGTTCGGCGAGCAGTTCCGCCAGAACCTCCCGGTTGAGCGCAAGGCTCGTCACCAGATAGGGCCGATCACGCGATGCCTCGATCACGCAGCCGACTGCGGCAACTTCCACCGAAGTCACGAAGCAGGTTGCCGCGTCATAGCGCAGCACGCGATTGCCGATCGTGACCTGCTTGGCGCCGCGCAGGACCAGGCAGATCATCGGTTCATAGCGGCTGCTCATGGCCGAGCCCACCTCGTGCGCCGCGTGGATGCGCAGGCGCGGCACGGCGGTTTCCGGCACCGGGCCGCCGACATGGCGCTCCACGCGCCGGCACATGCGATCAAGCGTCTCCTGCATGGCACCTACTATCGTACTGCCGGTGGCGCGATTCAACCATGCTGATAGGATCAGGCAAGGCGTTGAGACGATCGGGCACCTGCATCGGCAATGCCGCGCCCATATGCCGGCCGTGACCTGCAGCCCGGAAATGTCGCCGGCCGCTGCCGCCACGCAAATGGAGAGCATCATGACCCAGCAATTTGGCGCGACTTCGACGACCGATGACGTGCTTGCAGGCATAGACCTTAGCGGAAAGCGCGTGTTGGTGACCGGCGCATCGGCAGGCATCGGTGTCGAAACCTGCCGTACCCTCGTCGCCCACGGCGCCGATGTGGTCGGCGCGGCGCGCGATCTGAAGAAAGCCGAAGCTGCGACGCAAGGCATGCGCGCGGCGGCCGAAAGCAGTCAGGGCAGCTTCGAACTCGTGGAACTGGATCTCGCGTCGCTCGCAAGCGTGCGCAGCTGCGCGGACCGTCTGAACGCGGATGGTCGGCCGTTCGACATCGTGATCGCCAATGCTGGGGTCATGGCAGCGCCGTTCGGACATACGCAGGACGGTTTCGAAACCCAGTTCGGCACAAACCATCTGGGCCATTTCCTGCTCGTTAACCGTATCGCCTCGCTCCTGAAGCCGGGTGGCCGGCTCGTGAACCTGTCGTCGGCCGGGCATCGCTACGGCAACGTGAGCCTTGACGATCCGGGCTTCGAACAGACCCCGTACGATCCGTGGGTCGCCTATGGTCGCTCCAAGACCGCCAATATCCTCTTCGCCGTCGAGTTCGACCGGCGGCATCGGGATAGCGGCATTCGCGCCACGGCCGTGCATCCCGGCGTCATCTGGGAAACCGAACTGTCCCGGTACATGACCGAGGAAGACAAGGAGGCACTGGTTGCCACGATCGGCGCCGGCCTTGAAGCTGCGGGCCAGCCGCCGCTCGTCTACAAGTCGATCCCGCAAGGCGCGGCAACCTCGGTCTGGAGCGCGATCGTCGCGGAACCTTCCGAAATCGGCGGCCGCTATTGCGAGGACTGCCATGTCGCGGAAATGCAGGAGAGCGAAGGCCTGCGTGGCGGCGTGCAGCCCTATGCCCTCGATCCGGAAACCGCGAAGGCGCTTTGGGCGAAGAGTGAGGAACTGGTCGGCGAGCTTTTCTGAGGACGTCCGTCTGGCCAAGCTGGGAGCAAATACAATGAAGTATCGTACATTGGGCCAAGACCTGAAGGTTTCCGCCATCGGCGTGGGCTGCATGCCGATGATCCGCGAAGGCAACATCAACTATGGCCTTGCGGACGACGATGTCTCCACGCGAACGATCCACGAGGCGATCGATCTGGGCATCACCTTCTTCGACACCGCCGAAATGTATGGCCCGTTCCGTAACGAGGAACTGGTCGGCGCGGCCATCAAGGGGCGCCGCGAAGGACTGGTCATCGCCACGAAATTCGCGATGCGCTGGGATGGCGATACGCCGGTCGGCGTGGACGGCAGCCCCGAAAACGCACGGCGTGCCTGCGAAGGATCATTGAAGCGGCTGGGCATCGACACGATCGACCTGTTCTATCAGCATCGCGTTGATCCGCAGGTCCCCATCGAAGAAACGATCGGCGGCATGGCGGACCTCGTCAAGGAAGGCAAAGTGCGCCACATCGGCCTGTCGGAGGCTGCGGCCGACACCGTGCGCCGCGCCGCGAAAGTTCATCCGATCGCCGCCTTGCAAAGCGAATATTCGATTTGGGAACGCGATGTCGAAGGCGACATCCTTTCCGCCTGCCGCGAAAACGGCATCGGGTTCGTTCCCTATAGCCCTCTGGGGCGCGGCTTTTTGGCTGGGGGCATCCGTAGTCTCGACGACCTGCCCGCGAACGACTGGCGGCGCAACGATCCGCGGTATTCGCCGGAGAACATGCCCCGGAACCTGGCGATCGTCGATGCGATCGCGTCAGTCGCGCAGCGTCACGGCGTGTCCAATGCACAGATCGCGCTCGCCTGGCTACTGGCTCAGGGAGAGGACATCGTGCCGATCCCCGGCTTCAAGCGCAGCGAGACCTTGCGGGACAGCGTCGGTGCGCCCGATGTGGACTTGTCGAGCGATGACCTCGCCGCGATCGAGGCCGCCGCTCCCAGCGGCAAGACGGCTGGCCCGCGCTACAATGAAATGGGCATGTCTCGCGTAAAGCTTTAATCGTCGGCTGTATTCGTCCCGGCTGGCCGGCCGGTCAAAGGCTGGTCGGCCGGGTGCTTGACGCTTGCATTGCCTTCTATGCGGCTCAATGCCGGCTTGCGGGAACAACCTTGCGTCGTTGGCAACAAGACCGACCATGAACGTATTTATCCTGTACAGCTTTCGGCGATGCCCTTTCGCGATGCGCGCGAGGCTGGCGTTGTATGTCAGCGGCACGTCCCTGGAACGATCTAATCATCGTTCCTGAAACCTGACGTTCGCAGAGAAATAATCTCTGCGTGGGATTGTGCAAAAGCCAATGCGCGACCACGTTGGCATTCCAACAGGGAATGACGATTTGGATCGATTATCGACGTTGCGATTGCTGACGCGTGTTATCGAACTGGGCAGTTTCACGCGTGCCGCGCACGAACTCGGCTTGGGGCAACCATCCGCCAGCAAGCAGATTGGCTCTCTTGAGGCGCATCTTGGAACGCGGTTGCTGGAGCGCACATCTCGCGGACTCAGGGCGACTGCAGCAGGCCTGGACCTCTATCATTCTGCGCTGCGCCTGATCAGTGACCTTGAGGAAACCGAAGCGCGTATCCGCGACGGATCCACTGCGCCAAGTGGACTCGTCCGCGTTGCCACTCCTCCTGTCCTTGGTCGCATGTACATCATCCCGCGCCTGCCTTCCTTTCTTGCGCAGTTCCCGCAGATCGAGGTCGAGTTCACCGCCGGCCAACCGTTTGCCGATCTGGTCAAGGACGGAGTCGATGTGGCGCTGCGCGTCGGCGAGCTTGGTTCTTCGGGCCTGATTGCCCGCAAGATCGGTGAGATGCAGATGATCACTGTTGCTTCTCCAGACTACCTCGCCAGGCATGGCACTCCAGCGGACCTGCGAGATCTGGCACGCCATAAGCTCATCGCTGCCCAAACCGGCGGGCGGGCCATCGAATGGCGGTTCAGCGGTGAGGAAGGGACTGTTGCGATCATGCCGACAAGCGCGTTTCGCTCGAACGATGGCGAGGATTTGCGGGCCGCTGTGCTCGCAGGAATCGGCATCCTGCACGGGCCGGGCGCGCTGTTTCATGCGGATCTGGAAGCAGGCAGGATCGTCAGAATTCTCGAAGCCTATAAAGCGGGTACCGATCCGATCCATCTTGTCACGCCGGGCGGCCGCAAAATGCCATATCGTGTACGCGTCTTCATCGATTTTCTCGCGGCGACCTTCGCTAGCCAGCCCGGCCTTCAGATACCCTGAGCATTCTTGCAGGGAATGGTTGCTATGCTCTTCTGCTGCCTACTGCACAGGAGGAGCGGGCCCTAGATCCGGCTGATGTCGCCAAGACGACGCCAACCAGATCAGGACCGTATCATGTTGAAGACCAACCAGCCGATCCAGCCAAGCGATGCTGCAGATAAGCTTGCAGCGGCGGAAACCCTCTACCGCTTCGCCGCCGGCATCGACCTCAAGAATTCCGATCTGCTCGCATCGGCCTTCGCGGCGGACGCCGTGTCCGATTTCAGGCCTGCCGCGGCCAAGGCCGGTTTCGAATATCCGGTGCTGCAGGGGCGGGAGAATATCGTCGCGGCCCTATCCGGATCGCTCAAGTCCCTCGATACCACGCATTCGGTGAGCAATCCGCGCGTCACCGTCGATGGCGACCGGGCTCGCCTTGATGCACTGATGGAGGCGCAGCATGTGCCAGCAGCCGACCATTCGCGGCACTATCTCATGAAGAACCGCTACGATGTCGAACTGGTTCGCGGCGATGATGCTTGGGTCATACAACGCGTCACGATCGATAACGTCTGGCGTTCCGGCGATCCGTCGGTGCTCTCCGTCATCTGAAGACCGAGCGGTAGCGACCGATACCATCGCAACCATGCGAAATTCCGGCTTTCGCCGAGAGGGAAGATTTCATGAGATTAATGGGAAAAGTCGCGCTCGTCACGGGCGCGTCGAGCGGCATCGGTGCGGGCATAGCCCGGGCTTTGGGCGCCGAGGGGGCGAGCGTCATCGTGAATTACGCCACCAGCAAGAACGACGCCGACGCGGTGGTGGCATTGATCGAAGCTGAGGGCGGAGCAGCAACTGCCCTCCAAGCTGATATGTCGAAGGAGAGCGATGTTGTCCGTCTTTTCAACGACGTCATCGCGCGGCACGGCAAGCTGGATATTCTCATCAACAACGCCGGCGTTGCAAAGTTCGAGACGGCGGAGAGCCTGACCGAAGACGCCTTTCACAAGCAGTTCAATGTGAACGTGCTTGGCTACTTCCTCGCCATCCGCGAGGCGGTCAGACATTTCGGCGAGGACGGTGGCAGCATTGTCAACATCAGCTCGATCCTCAGCACGCATCCATCTCCCGGCACCAGCATCTATGCGGCGACCAAAGGCGCGGTCGACACCATGACGTATGCGCTGGCGCGTGAACTTGGCCCGCGCGGCATCCGCGTGAACGCCGTCATGCCCGGCTATACCAACACCCGGGCGACCGAAGGTAATTTCGCGGGCGAGCTTGGCGAAAGGCTGCTCGCCGAGACGCCGCTCGGACGCTTCGGCGAGCCGGAGGACATTGCGCCCACCGTCCTGTTCCTGGCATCGGACGATGCCCACTGGGTCAGCGGCGAGTCTATCAGGGCCACCGGCGGCGCACGCGGCGTCTGAAGCGTCAGGGCCGGCCCCGCTCCAAAATCTGCGCCCTGCGAAAGCAGACCGGGACGTGGTCGTGGGTGATGCCGACGGCCTGCATCCAGGCATAGACGATCGTCGGCCCGACGAACTTGAAGCCTCGTGCCTTCAGATCTTTCGCGAGGGTCACCGACAGCGCGGTCTGCGTGTCGGTGACCCTGCCTTCGATCGGCTTGCACGAAGTAAAGGACCAGCAATGGGTGGCGAAATCCTCGCCGCGATCCTGCTTGTCCTCCATAGCCAGGCCCTCTTGCCGCGTCACTGATCGACGATACGGGTGTCGGCGATTGTCTCGGCAAAGCCGATGCCGAACAGCGTGGCCGGGGTCTGGAAGCCCGGTCGCGCCTCGCCGCCCACAACCCGCCGCGCTGCTTCTGCTGCCGCGATCGTCGTGAACGTATAGCCGTTTACGGTATCTAGCAGCGAACGAACCACGGTACCGTCCTCGCCGGTCACTTCCACCGCCGCCTGATAGCGATTGGCTTCGCGCTGTTCCAGCGTGGGGCCATCAGGCATCTGCGCCAGATCGCCCTCGGGGAAGGCGCCCTCCGACACATGGACGAACGTCTCGATGTTCGGGATGCCCGTGGCGCGCCAGATCGTGATAAGATCGGGCAGCGTTACCGGGAAAGATGTGGCCGGCCCCCTGCCGAAATCGAAGGTGCGGACCTCATCCGCATTGCGGCTGACCAGCGTGCCATCGACGCGCTGGAGTGTCTGCGCCGTCACATTCTCGCTGGCACTGATTGCCGACCCACGGGAAAAGCCGCCGGTGACGTGCAGCGCGATGCTGAGCTTGGAGGGAGCGGCGACGCGCTTCGCTGCGTGTCCCGCCAGTGATCCGAGCATCGCCACGCTTCCGCCGCTACCGGGCAACAGCATTACGCCGGCCGCCTGGGCCTCCGCATCCAGTGTCTCGGCAAGGCGGTAGCTGTCCATTTCGGCCGCGATGTCGAGATAGTGGACCTCGGCCGCCAGGCAAGCGCGCATCATTGGCTCGGCCGTATGCATGAAGGGACCCGCACAGTTCAGCAGCACGCCGATATCCACCATCGCTGCCTCAGCGGCGGCTCGGTCATCGACGGCGAACAGCCGATATTCGACGTTCAGTTCCGCGGCGAATAAGTTGAGCCTGCTTTCGTCCTTCACTCTTCCGGCGATGACGAAGTCGAGGCCGTGTGCCCTGGCGTTGATGGACGCCATGCGACCGGTGTAGCCGGCAGCGCCGTAAATCATCAATTTCGTCATATCAGTGCTGCCAGTTCTTGTAGGTGAATTCGAGGCTGTATCCGTCCGGGTCCAGCACGTTTGCGGCGTAATAGCGGGGATCGTAATGGAGCCGGGGGCCGGGCGGTCCGTTGTCGGTCGCACCCGCCGCGATGGCCGCGGCGTAGGCCGCATCCACCTCTGCGCGCGAACTGGCGATGAAGCCGACATGCGCGGCCCCGCCCTCGACGGAGCCCCGTCGAAGCCAGAAGGCCATCCGGTTGTCCTTGCCGAAACCTTTGAGGTCCGGGTGGCCCGGAGGGCCATCCTTCCCGTCGTAGTCGACCCGCTGCGTGATCCCCAGCGGCGCAAGTGCGGCGGTGTAAAAGGCGATCGAGCGATCGAGATCGCTGACCGACAGGAAGACGTGATCGAGCATGTGGCTCTCCCGTTCAGATGATGTAGCCGCCGGCGATTTCGATCGCCTGCGCATTGACCCAACGATTGTGGTCAGAGAACAGCCCCGCGATGACGCCGCCGACATCATCCGGTTCGCCAACGCGGCCGAGCGCGGTTTGCGCGGCCAGCACGGCTTCAAACTCGTCGTTGAGACCGCCGCCGAGCTGGGTGCGGATCGCGCCCGGTGAGATCGAATTGGCGCGGATGCCGCGATGCCCGAACTCCTTCGCCATGTAGCGGGTTAGAACCTCTAGCCCGCCCTTGAAGCTGGCATAGGGTGCGACACCGGTGGTTGCGATGCGCGTGGTTGCGCTTGCGACATTCACGATATGGCCGCCATCGGCCATGATCGGCAGCAACGTCTGCGTCAGGAAGAATGGCCCTTTGAGATGGACGGCGAACAGGCCGTCGAATTCCGCTTCCGTGACCGTCGCTATCGGATTGAAGACGCCATATCCGGCGTTGTTGACGAGGCCGTCGAAATCGTCTCGGTCCCAGCGAGCCTTCAGCGCCACCTGGACAGCATCACGGAAGGCGGGAAATGCCGACGTGTCTGCAACGTCAAGTTTCAGCGTGACGGCCTTGCCGCCATCCGCCTCGATATCGGCCGCGACCGCCTCGGCGCAAGCAGGGTTGCTGTTGTAGGTGAGGATGACCCCCATGCCTTCCTTCGCGCAGAGGCGAGCAGCGCTGGCACCGATGCCCCGGCTCCCACCGGTGACGATGACGATTTTCATTGGATAGCTCCTCACGATGTTGTCGAGCCTTGAACTACGCCGATGGGCTGGACGGCGCTTGCCGGATCCTCCTCGATCCATGCCTATTTCTGCTTTTGGGTTGGCCCGGTACGCTGCGCGTGAGATGATCGTGCTCATGAACACGAACCTGACCGAACTGCGACGCCTGGCCGCGCACGCCGAAAATCGGCGTACCGACACGGGCATCCCTCGGGTGGCGATGGTGCAGGGCGAGATCCCTGAACATCAGTTGGCAGCGGTCTATGATCCGATGATCAACCTCATTCTCACTGGATCGAAGACGATGACAGTCGGAGACCGCACACTGCGCTACGATCCGGCCACCTATTTCGTGATGTCGGTCGATCTGCCCGCCGTGGGCTCGGTTCATCCGGCAGAAACCGGCGAGCCCTATCTGGCAGTGAGCCTCACTCTGGAGCCGACGATTGTCGCAAATCTGCTGACGGATCTGCCCAAACCTGCTGGAGGCGATCTCTACAGCCCAGGTTTCTCGATTGCGCCGGTCACGGACGAACTGCTCGACGCCTGGGTCCGAATGTTACGCCTGATGGAGCATCCTGGCGACATCGCCGCGCTGGCTCCCGCTTATGAGCGCGAAATCCTCTACCGCGTCCTTCAGGGACCCCATGGCTGGATGCTGCGCGACATCGCTGCGCCCGGAACGGCGCTCTCGCGTGTCAGCATCGCCATCCAATGGATCCGCGAGAATTTCACCAAACCACTGAGAGTCGAGGCTCTTGCTGCGATGGCAGCGCTCAGCGTTTCTGCGTTTCACCGGCACTTCAAGGCGGTCACGGCGCTCAGCCCGCTTCAGTATCAGAAACGGATCCGGCTGCTTCACGCCCGATCGCTGTTAATCGCTGGAGAGGGAAACGCGACCTTGATTGCGTTTGGCGTAGGCTACGAAAGCCCCACCCAGTTCAGCCGGGAATACTCGCGCTATTTTGGACTGCCACCGTCTAAGGATTCATTGCAGATCGTGCACAGCGTCCACAAGACGATGGCCTAGCCGACGGCCGTCAGGCGCTCGTGGCATTTTGAGGTAGTGCGAGTGAAAGCATTCAGCCTTTGCATTCGTTCTAACTCGCGATAGGCGCGCGGCATGATGAACATTCCCTGGGACCAGCCTGCAACGCTGATCGATCTGGACGGCAAGACGCCGGTGATCGGATCGATGCTCGAATGCGTGATGCACTTCGCGCTCTTCAAGCCTTTCGCCAAGGAGCAGGCGCGCATCCTGCTGACGCGGCCCGTGTTTCGTGAAGGCCGCAAGACCCGCACCTGGGTTCTCAATCCCGACGAGATCCAGAAACTGGTCGAGCGCCTCAATGCCGAGAGGAAGGCGGCCCAGTAAGCGCGCGCGTTCAGGCCGTATCCCTCGCGCCAATCGTGGCGGACAGGGCGAGGATCGTGCGCGCGTGCCGCAAGGCCACGGCTTCACGGTCCGCGCCATAACCACCGCCCAGCGTACTCGCCAATGGAATGCCGCGCCGTTTCGCTTCTGCCGCCACGAAGCGATCGCGGTCCGCAAGGCCTTCGTCGGTCAGGGACAGTCGGCCAAGCTTGTCGTCCTTATGGGCATCGACCCCTGCCTGCAGCAGGACCAGTTCCGGCACGAAATGATCGAGGACCATGGGCAGCGATCCGGCCAGAGCTTCCAGATAGTCCGCATCGCCGGTTGCATCGGGTAGTGCGACATCCAACGAAGAGCGCGCCTTGCGTGTCGGGAAGTTCTTCTCGGCATGAATGGAAAGCGTGAAGATGTCGCTGCGCCCTGCGGTCAGGGCCGCAGTGCCATCGCCCTGATGCACGTCAAGATCGAGGATCAGGATGCGCGAGACGTTACCCTCCTCGATCAGCCTGTTGGCGGCGAGCGCCAGATCATTGAACACGCAATAGCCCGCGCCGGTATCGGCCAGGGCGTGGTGGCTGCCGCCGGCGGAATTTGCCGCATACCCGTGCTGCAGCGCCAGCTTCGCGGCCAGCCATGTTCCACCGGGGGAGAGCTGCGATCGCCGGGAGATACGCTCGTCGATCGCAAAACCGATCCGGCGCTGCTTGGCCACCGGCACCGCGCAATCGATGACTTCATTGACATAGGCCGGGTCGTGGACAGCCTCGAGCCATTCGCGCGGCATGACTTCGGGCGCATGGACCGTCATGGCTACGCCGCTTTCGCCCAGCGCCCGCATCACCAGCGCATACTTGTCATGCGGGAAAGTGCCCGTGCGTTCGGCTTCGACCACGTAACCGGGATGATGGACGATATGCAGCATGGCCTTGCAGGTAGAACGCCAAGACACACAGGTCGAGCAGCATTGCCGGGCGTAGGGATCTGACAATTTCAGTAGTGGGGCTTTCGCCATGGAAGGAGCAGGCCATGACCCTTGGCAGGTAAGGGGGAGGCATCGTTATCAGGCGAGAAGACTACGCCTGGCTGTGGCTCTCTGCGGGACTTTCGAAAGCATGGGCATAGCTGCCGGGTCCGGTGTTCGATTCAGCCATTTTCATGGCCGACCGATGGCCCAACCGGGAAGGCTGTCGGATGCATCGGAAATTAACGATGGTTTGTTGACGAAATTAATTGCATCGGATAATTCCGATGAATGGATATCGGTGATGCCCTCTCGATTCTCTCTGCCCTCGCGCACCCGACGCGCCTTGAAGCGTTCCGTCTGCTGATCCGGCACGAGCCTGAAGGTCTGACGACCGGCGCACTGGTCGAAGCTTCTGAACTGACGCAAAGCACATTCTCGACGCATCTGGCCGTGATGGCGAAGGCCGGGCTGGTGCTTTCCGAGAAGCGTGGTCGGCAACAAATCCAGCGGGCCAACCTGGACGCGCTGCGCGGACTGATGGTCTATCTGGCCAAGGATTGCTGCCAGGGGCGCGCCGAACTGTGCGAGCCGCTTCTGGCCCAACTTACCTGCTGCTGAAGAGGCAACGATGACGGATATCGTGATCTACCATAACCCGCTTTGCGGGACCTCTCGCAATGCCCTGGCCATGATCCGCAATGCAGGCATCGAACCTCATGTCGTCGAGTACCTGAAGACGCCGCCAAGCCGCGCGCTGCTGGTGGAACTCATCGAGCGGGCCGGTATCACTTCGCGCGCCCTGCTGCGCGAGAAGGGCACGCCTTATGCCGAACTGGGCCTCGGCGATGAGGCCTTGAGCGATGAGGTGCTGATCGATGCGATGATGGAGCATCCCGTGCTCATCAACCGTCCGCTGGTCGTGTCACCGTTGGGCGTTAAGCTCTGCCGGCCGTCCGAAGAAGTGCTGGATTTGCTGCCGGCCGGGCAACGCAGTACTTTCGTCAAGGAAGACGGCGAAGTCGTGGAAGGAACCCGGCGATGACTCTTTCGGTTCGCAGCGCAACGATCGACGATGGCCGGGCGATTGCCGCCGTCTACGCGTACCATGTCCTGCATGGTACGGCGACTTACGAAGTGGTACCGCCGACCGAGGCCGAGACCTTAGACAAGATACGGATGGTGACCGGCCGGAACTGGCCGTTCCTCGTCGCTTGCGATGGACCGGATTTGGTGGGCTATGCCTGCGCCACCCAGTTCCGCGATCGCCCCGCATACGCCTATGCCTGCGAGAACAGCATCTACGTGGCACACGACCGGCGCGGCGGCGGCATCGGCAAGCTGCTGCTCAAGGCCTTGCTGGAGGCCGCCGAAGCCTATGGCTTCCGGCAAATGGTCGCCGTCATTGGCGGTGCTGAACCGATGTCCGTTGCTCTGCACGATACTTGCGGTTTCGGGCATGTCGGCCGCCTGACCGGTATGGGTTGGAAGGCCGGACGCTGGCTCGACACGGTTTACATGCAGATCGCCTTGGGCGGCGGCACTGCGACTGCGCCTGCCACTTCCGGGAAGGACTGAGGACCTGCCAGCATCGCCTATTGGCTCAGTTGCCGTTTCGGTGCGGCGTGGTGCGTTGCCGGCCCTTCGGCCCTGATCGGTTCCTCCAATTTCTTCGAACGGGCTGTGGCCGCCGCCATCAGCCTCTTTGGCTTCAATTCCGGCGCTGTGCTGGCGACGGTCGGGGGCGTGCTGGTGGAAGTGCCGGCGATCCCGTCGATCGTCGCCTTGGTGAAGCGAACCCGCCCCTGGTACGAGAAAGGTATCCCTGCATGAGACTACGCGAACTCACCGCCCCCGATCATCTTCCTGCCTTGGACAAGGCCTTCGCGCTGGCGCGTCCCGCCAGCGGCCTTGGCCCGGACCAACCGCCGCCGCGCATCTTGCTGCTCTACGGCTCGCTGCGGGAACGCTCGTTTTCGCGCCTCGCCGTGGAAGAGGCGGCGCGCCTGCTGCAATTCTTCGGCGCCGAGACGCGGATCTTCGATCCTAGCGACCTGCCGCTGCCCGATCAGATAGCGGGAGACGACCACCCGGCCGTGCATGAACTGCGCGAGCATGCGCTTTGGTCGGAAGGCATGGTCTGGTGCAGCCCGGAGCGTCACGGCCAGATCAGCGGCATCATGAAGACGCAGATCGATCATCTGCCGCTACAGATACGCGGGATGCGGCCAACGCAGGGCCGCACGCTTGCAGTCATGCAGGTGTCCGGCGGCTCGCAATCCTTCAATGCCGTGAACTCGTTGCGCCTGCTGGGGCGCTGGATGCGGATGTTCACGATCCCCAACCAGTCTTCGGTGGCGATGGCCTACAAGGAGTTCGACGAGGATGGGCGGATGCGCGCATCGAGTTATTACGAGCGCATCGTCGATGTGATGGAAGAACTGGTGCGCTTCACGGTGCTGATGCGCCCGCACGCAGCGCAACTTGTCGACCGGTACTCGGAGCGCAAGGAAGCGGGAATTCCGGTCGATACTGCTGCCGATCGATAACGCGCCGATGTCGATCGTTCGTTTCGTCCTGTTTCTGCTTCGCGGGACCGTCGCGGGGTGAAGGAGCGACTTCTCCGGGCAACCAACGATGAGTGGATTCGTTAGGTCAGCACAGAGGAGAAAAACCATGAAAATCGTATTTGTCGCGGCGCTTGCTGCCGCGCTCGGGTCTTCTGTTGCCTATGCGCAATCGCACAATCCGGCGGTCAAGGATCCTACCGTCGCGACCACGAACCACGCTGCGAAGGGGCACAACTCCTTCACAGAAGACCAGGCTCGTGGGCGTATTGCCAAGGCCGGATACACGAACATCGGCAAGCTTGCGAAAAACGAAAATGGCATCTGGCAGGGCAAGGCCATGAAGCATGGCAAGTCCGTAACGGTCGCTCTTGATTACAAGGGTAACGTCACCGTTCACTGAACCTGACCAGCGCGGAGAATGATCATGACAAAGACAATCACTCGTCTCTTCGACAATTATGCGGATGCTGCAGAGGCAATCCGTGAGCTTGAAAGCATTGGCGTGCCCCGTGACGACATCAGTGTCATTGCCAACAATGTCCATGGCGAACATGTCCATGAGGGCGTGACTGAGGGCGGGGCGGTCGCCGCAGGCACGTCCGCCGGTGCGGTGCTGGGCGGTGCCGGCGGCGTCCTGGCAGGTCTGGGAATGCTCGCCATTCCCGGGCTGGGTCCGATCGTCGCAGCGGGCTGGTTGGCTGCTGCCGCTGTCGGCGCAGGCGTGGGTGCGGTTGGCGGTGCGGCAGCGGGCGGCATTGTCGGCGCGCTCAAGCATGCGGGACACTCGGATGAGGAAGCGCAGATATATTCCGAGGGCGTAAGGCGCGGCGGGGTACTGCTGAGTGCAAAGGTGAACGACGCGGAGGTCGCTCGGGCCAATGCCGCAGTCGATACGGTGGGTTCCGTCGATATCGCGGCGCGCGGCGCCCGCTACCGAGAGTCCGGTTGGACCCGCTTCGACGAGAATGCTCCTGCCTATTCGGCCGAAGAGGTTGAGCAGGAGAGGGTGCGCTACGGACTGACGCCCCGGTACTGATCGGCCCCAGTCGCGCCCACATAGCGCATTCATCTTCCAGTCTGACGGCAGCTCGCTTCGCGGAGAGGCGAGCTGCCGATGCTATGTGCCCAGCGTAGGCGCGTGCATGCCGGTCAGCACATTTGAACGTATCGTCATTCTGGGGCTCGGGCACGACGAGGCGAGGGGGCGCAGGGGAACGGCGACGCAGGCGGAACGCTTCATTAGACAGGTTCGCCGGCCGTTTCGGCTTCGGCTGCCCTTTCCTCAGGAGTTGTCGCAATGTCTTCCCCGAAGGACGATCGCACCCCAGCCGCCGATAACGCACGCGAAGCCATCCGTCCCGGCAGCGGTCGGAATGAACCCCGTGAGAGTGCTGGAAATGGCGGCGAACTGCACCAGGAGGTCGCCAGCGCAAGCAGCGATCCCGCGGCATTTCTGACCGACAATTTCGGGCATCGCATTGCGGATAACCAGAACAGCCTGCGTGCGGGAGAGCGTGGCCCGTCGCTGCTGGAAGATTTCGTTCTGCGCGAGAAGATCTTCCATTTCGACCATGAGCGTATTCCCGAACGCATCGTCCACGCGCGTGGGTCCGGGGCGCACGGCGTGTTCGAGTGCACGCGCGCCATTCCTGAAATCACCAAGGCATCGATCTTCCAGAAGAAGGGCGCGACATGCCCGGTCTTCGTCCGTTTCTCGACCGTCGCCGGCGGCGCGGGGTCGGTCGACACGCCTCGCGATGTGCGTGGTTTCGCGGTCAAATTCTACACCGAGACGGGCAACTGGGACTTGGTGGGCAACAACATCCCGGTCTTCTTCATCCAGGATGCCATCAAGTTCCCGGATCTGGTCCATTCGGTGAAGATGGAGGCGGATCGCGGCTATCCGCAAGCCGCATCGGCGCACGATACCTTCTGGGACTTCGTCTCGCTGATGCCGGAATCGCTGCACATGATCATGTGGGCCATGTCCGACCGGGCGATTCCCCGTTCCTTTCGAATGATGGAAGGTTTCGGCGTGCACACCTTCCGCTTCGTCAACGAAAGCGGAGAGGGCAAGTTCGTCAAGTTTCATTGGCGGCCTGTACTGGGCATGGAATCGCTGGTCTGGGACGAGGCGGTGAAGATCGCCGGTGCCGATCCCGATTTCCACCGGCGCGACTTGTTCGAAGCGATTGCCGGTGGCGGGTTCCCCGCGTGGGATCTGGGCGTGCAGGTCTTCGACGAGGAATGGGCCGCTAGGCAGCCTTACGACGTGCTCGATGCGACGAAGCTGATCCCTGAAGAGGAAATTCCGCTGCAAGTGGTCGGCAGGCTCACGCTCGACCGCAATGTCGACAATTTCTTCGCCGAAACCGAGCAAGTGGCCTTCTTGCCCAGCAACGTGATCCCCGGCATCGATTTCACCAACGATCCGCTGTTGCAAGGCCGCCTGTTCTCTTATCTGGACACCCAGAAATCGCGGCTGGGTACAACCAACTTCCACCAGATTCCTATCAACGCGCCCAAGTGCCCGTTCCACAATTTCCAGCGCGACGGCATGATGCAGACCCTGGTGCCCACCGGCCGCGCCAATTACGAGCCGAACAGTCTGGCGCAAGCGGGAGAGGATGCCGGCCCCCGCGCGTGCCCGGACACTGGTTTCGTCAGCTTCCCCGAAAATGCCGAACGTAACGACCCGGCCGAAAAGCTGCGCATCCGCGCGGAGCTGTTTGCCGATCATTACAGTCAGGCTGCGCTGTTCTATCACTCGCAGACCGAAAATGAGCAGGCGCACATCGCCTCGGCCATCGTCTTCGAACTGTCGAAAGTTGCTATCCCGCATATTCGCGAGCGCGTGGTCGCCCGCCTGCGCAACGTCGACGAGGATCTGGCGAAGCGCGTGGCCGCAGGATTGGCTATCGATCTGCCCAAAAAAGCCAAGGCGGCCCGCGAGCCGGTGACAATGAAACCATCGGACGCCCTTTCGATCCAGAAGAAAGCGCTCGATACGCTGGAGGGGCGCAAGATCGGCATTCTGTTCGCCGAAGGATCGGACAAGGCCGCGATCGATGCTCTCAAGGCGCAAATAGAGAAAGCGGGCGGGACGGCGTTTCTAGTCGCGCCGAAGGTCGGCGGGATCGCCGTAAAGGGCGGCACGCTGAAGGCCGATGGCCAGTTGGCCGGTTCGCCATCGGTCGTGTTCGATGCCGTCGCCTCGATCCTGATGCCGGAGGCGGCAGAGAAATTGGCAGCGCAAGGCGCAGCCGTGCAATGGTTCATGGACGCTTACGGCCACTGCAAGACGATTGCCCATTGCCCCGGCACGCAAGTGATCCTGGACAAGGCCGGCGTCGAGAAGGATGACGGCGTCGTGCCGGTGGAGGATTTCGCCAAAGTCGGTGCGAAGCGGCACTGGGCGCGCGAAGCGCAACTGCGCGATCTGGCGTGAGCGCTGCCATTCCCCTCACCGAAGCGCGCGATCTGCGGACCGGCAGAGTGCCATGGCGCGAAAGTGACTGGCGCTCTCCACCTGCTTCTCCGCTGCCCACCTCGGACGTCGATATCGCGATCCTTGGCAGCGGGATCATGGGCTCCATCCTCGCCGAGAGGCTGGCGCGCGGCGGCCGAACGGTTGCCCTATGCGATCGGCGCCCGCCGGCGACCGGCAGCACCGCCGCTTCCACCGCCCAGATCATGTGGGCCATGGACGTGCCGCTGATCTCGCTTGCGCGCGAGCTGGGCGAAGAGGAAGCGGCAATTCGCTGGCGGCGCGTATTCGCCGCAGTCGAGCGTTTCGGCACGCATCTCGATGGGCTGGACGCATCGCTGAAGATCGATGGCCCCACCGTATATCTGGCTGGCGGACTGCTCGATTCCGGCGGCCTTGAAGCCGAGGCGGGGCTTCACCGGCAGCACGGCCTCCCGTCCGAGTTTCTCCCTGCGGAGGCGGTGGCGGAACGTTTCGGCATAGCGCCGCGGGCGGGGATCGTTTCGACCGGCACTTATGCCATCGACCCGGTTCGAACCTGTCACGCCCTGCTGGTACGCGCGCAGGCGCATGGATCTACGTTGAGCTATCCCGTGGACATTGTAGCCCTTCATCCCTCCATGCGGGGCGTCGAATTGGAAACGGCGGAAGGTCACAGGTTCACGGCAAGGGACGTGATCCTTGCCACCGGATACGAACGAGCAAGGCTGTTCCTGCCGCCGGCCTTCTCTCTGCTCTCCACTTACGTCATCGCCACAAGACCCGGCGTCGCGCCGCTATGGGCCGAAGATGCGATGATCTGGGAAGCGAACGATCCCTATCTCTATGTCCGCTCATGCAGCGAGGGCCGGATCATTGCCGGAGGCGAGGACGTGGACTTTTCCCAGGCCGAAACGCGGGACGATCTGCTGGACGCCAAGGCAGGCAAGATTGCGGCACGGCTCGCCGCCACGCTGGGATGCGAACAGATCGACTGGGATTGCGCCTGGACGGCTACCTTCGGCAGTTCCCCGGATGGGCTGCCTGCAATCGGTCCCGTGCAATCGATGGAGCACGTCTGGATAGCCGCGGGTTTCGGCGGCAATGGCATCGCCTTTGCGGCGCTCGCGGCCGAACTGCTCGAAGCCGCGCTGGACGGAAATCGGGATCGGGATGAGCGGTGTTTCGATCCCTATCGCTTTCGGGGGTGAGCCAGCGTCCTGTCCTAATCCATCTCCCCGAGATGCAGACGCATCCATTTCGCTTCCTCGCTCGCGCTGCGATGGAAATGGCGCTTGAAATCCCGGCTGAACTGGGCCGGGCTGGCATAGCCGACTTCAGCGGCAATCGTGGCAATCGATCCTTTGCGCCGCGCAATCATCAGCCGGGCCTCATGCAGACGCAGGGCCTTGATGTACTGGATCGGCGTGTTGCCGGTGAGCGCCTTGAAATCGGCGTGATAGGACGGAACGCTCATGCCGGCCGATGCGGCAAGCTGCGGCACGGATAACCCTTCGTTGTAGCGTTCGCGAATGAGGGTCAGGCTCTGAACGATCCGGTCTGCTTTGTCATGGCGACGAAGCGCTGCCATCACCGAACCGCCCTGAGGACCCACCAGCACGCGGTAATGCAACTCGCGCAGCAGACCCGGGCCGAGAATGGCGAGTTCCTCCGCATCCCCAAGGGCGCGAAGCAAGCGACCGAGGACATCCCTGATCGGCGGTGCCATCGGGCTTGAGACAAGACTGCGAGCCCGCACTTTGTCCTCGCGGCCAGCCTTTCCATCGAGCGCGGTCACGATCTCGGCGGCAAGATGCAGGTCGAAATCGAGATAGATGGCGAGCAGGGGGCGTTCGGGACTGGCCTGCGAGGCCATCCGGAACGGCACGGGAACCGAGACGGCAAGGTAATGGTCGGCATCGTAGCGGTAGATCTCGCCATTGACGAAGCCCTGCTTGGACCCTTGCAGCACGAAGACCGCCCCGGGCCTGTAGAGTACGGGCACGTCTTCGAGGATCGCTTCGGACCGCAGAATGCGGACGCCGGGCAAAGGCGTGGCGTTATAGCCGTGCTGCGGCGCGAGTTCGGCGGCAAGCGCGGGTAACGTAGACTGCGTGGACGGCGATTCCATAGGATTGGGCAAGGATCTCAGAGGAAGCGCAATTGGGGCTGCTCCGGCAACATACTATCTGACAAGCCGTAAATCCGATCAAGCAGAGAACAGCTATGCCAGAGCAGACTTTTTTCATCACAGGCGCCAACTCCGGTTTCGGTTTCGCCATTGCGCAAGCCGCGCTGGCGGCCGGTCACCGGGTGATTGGCTCGGTCCGCTCGCACGAGGCCGGGGCATCGCTGCGGGAGCGTTTGCCGGACGCGCGCGTGGTCCTGTGCGATGTCACCGATTTCGAGCGAATTCCCGCGATCGTCGCGGAGGCCGAGGAAGAGCATGGCCCGGTCGACGTGCTGATCAACAACGCCGGCTATGGACACGAAGGGATACTGGAGGAATCGCCGCTAGAGGAAATGCGCCGCCAGTTCGATGTGAATGTCTTCGGTGCGGTCGCTGTCGCCAAGGCATTCCTGCCGCGCTTCCGCAAGCGCCGCCGCGGGTTCATCGTGAACGTGACATCGATGGGCGGCATGATCACGATGCCGGGCATAGGCTACTACTGCGGCAGCAAGTTTGCGCTGCAGGGTATTTCGGAAGTCATGCGTGCGGAAATGGCGCCTTTCGGGGTGCACGTGACGACGCTGTGTCCCGGCTCGTTTCGTACCGACTGGGCCGGGCGCTCGATGGTCAGGACCGTTCGCTCGATTGGCGACTACGACGCGCTGTTCGACCCAATCAGGACGGCGCGGCACGAGAAAGATGGCAAGCAACTGGGCGATCCCGCGAAGCTTGCTGCGGCAGTGCTTGCGCTTGTCGCGTCGGACGCTCCGCCGCCGCAACTGCTGCTGGGTAGCGATGCATTGCGACTGGTTCGCGAGCGCATGGACAGGATGGACCGCGAGATTGCGGATTGGGAGGAGTTGACCCGATCTACAGACGGCTGATGGAAATCGGCACAACCAATCGCTCTGTGCCTCCGCCTGCCCTTGCGATGCCGACACAGCGGCGATCACGGCGTGCGCACGGCCTTGCCCTTCCTCAGCCCGAGCTTAACGATCAATCCTGCCTCCGCCATCGTCGTCCCGAGCGATTGCGCGACGGCGCGGTTCAACAAAGTTCGCGCCGCCTGCATGGGCTTCCACTCCGCAAGTGCTCTGCCCGCCGCATCGACCGCCACCCCGGCGTGCATCAATGTGCTCGTATCGCGATAGCAGGACATGATGCAGGCCGTGCAAGGGCTGCGATCGTCGGGCATGTGATCGAACTCGAACACCGATCCCAGCGGCGCATGCCAGGCCTCACACCGCCAGATGTCGAGGTTCCAGTCCATGTAGAAATACTTGAACCCGCCGACGCAGGCGAACCTTTCCGGCTTTCCCATTACATGGCGCTGGATATCCCGGACCGACGCTGTGGGATTGAGGACGGGGAAGCGCTTCTTGACCTCCAGGATCGCATCGAGCGCGGCGAGCAGTTCCGCCTCGCTGTAATCCACCAGGTCGCTGTCTTCATCATAGACTAGGCTGCTTGAACCGAACGGATCCTTGCGCGGATAGGAGAACGTGACCGCATCGAACCCCAACTGGCGCAAGGTGTCGGGAAGCGCAGCGAAATCGACCAGCTTGTTGACGGTGACCGAGGCCATCACCGGCACGCCCCTGGCCTTGAGCTGCGCGATACCGCGCGCGATCCGGTCGGTCAGGTTGCGCAGGCCCCGATTGGCCTCGTGCGCTGCAAGATCATGGCTGTCGATCGAGACCAGCAGATTTTGCAGTCCCGCCTTGGCCAGCGCTTCTGCCTTCTCGGGTAGTTTCCAGCCATTGGTGATGAGGCTGGGTTTCATGCCGATGGCGCGGGCCGCCGCGACCATCTCGATCATGCGGGGGTGAAGCAGCGGCTCGCCGCCCTGGAAGTTGATATAGGCAATTCCGCGCCGCTTCAGGATTGGCAGGGCGCGCAGCACGCCGTCCGCATCGACGAACCGGCGCGGCACCCGCTTCATCTTCGAGCGCGCAAAGCCGCAGAAGCTGCAATCGGCATTGCAATAGTCGGTTACCGACAGGTCTACGATTCCCGGAATGAAGCGCGCGCCGGGGCGGACCGGCTCGGGCGAGAGGGTGGCGGGAGCGTCCATGGCTCAGGCCGTCCTCTTGCGCTCGCGCAGGAAGTCGAAGAATTCCACCCCCTCGCGCAAGCGGCGTTTCATCATGTCGAAGTCCCGCACCATCTCGCCCACCAGCGAGGCGATCTTGCCCGAGCGGAAATAGAACTTCCTGTAAAACTCCTCGACCGAGTGAAAGATCTCCCGATGCTCCAGATGCGGATAGTGCAGCGGTGCGATCTGCACGCCGTGCGCATCCACCAGCTCGGCATTGTCGGTGTCGAGCCAACCATTCTCCAATGCCTGGTTGTACAGGAAAGTGCCGGGATAGGGCGCCGCAAGGCTCACCTGGATGGTATGGGGATTGATCCGCCGGGCCCACTCGATCGTCTGCTGGATCGTCTCCCGCGTCTCGCCGGGCAGACCCAGGATGAAAGTGCCGTGGATCGTGATGCCGAGAGCGTGGCAGTCACGCGTAAACTTCTCCGCGACCTCGATCCGCATGCCTTTCTTGATATTATGGAGGATCTGCTGGTTGCCGCTCTCATAGCCGACGAGCAGCAGCCTCAGACCATTGTCCTTCAATATCTTCAGTGTTTCGTACGGAACGTTGGCCTTGGCATTGCACGACCAGGTGACACCGAGCTTGCCCAGCTCGCGCGCGATTGCCTCTGCGCGCGGTGCGTCGTCGGTGAAGGTGTCGTCGTCGAAGAAGAACTCTTTCACTTGCGGGAAGGCCTTTTGCGCCCAGCGTATTTCCTCGATCACATGCCTGACCGAGCGGGTGCGATAGCGATGGCCGCCCACGGTCTGCGGCCAGAGGCAGAAGGTGCACCGGCTTTTGCAGCCGCGGCCGGTATAGAGTGAGATATAGGGGTGCTTGAGGTAGCCGATGAAGTAATCTTCGATGTGCAGGTCGCGTTTGTAGACTGGCGTCACGAAGGGAAGGTCGTCCATCGTTTCCAGCATCGGGCGGTCTTCGTTGTGGACGATGGTGCCGTTCTGAAGCCAGGACAGGCCCTTGATCGCGTTCCAGTCGCGTCCTTCGGCAACTTCCTTGATCGTGAAATCGAACTCGTTGCGGGCGACGAAATCGACGGCACCTCCGGCATCGCGCAGGCTCTTCTCCGCCTCCACCGCCATTTTGGCACCGATGAAGCCAACTTTGAGCGAGGGCACCAGATCCTTGAGCGCGCGCGCCGTCGCCACGTCCGACGCAAAGCTCGGCACCGAGGTATGGATGATGGCGAAGTCCGCTCCGCGCGCTTCGGCCAGCACGCTGTCCAGCTTGAGCCGGGCGGGCGGCGCGTCGATCAGCTTGCTGTCATCGACCAGCGCTGCCGGTTGCGCCAGCCATGTCGGATACCAGAAGCTGCGAATTTCGCGCTTTGCCTGATAGCGCGAACCTGCGCCGCCATCGAAACCATCGAAGGAAGGCGCTTGAAGGAATAGGGCGCGTGCCATGTGCCACCTCCACATTCGCACCCTCGACCGTGCAAGATACCGTTACCACCGCGGGGACGGCAATATGGGATACTTATCGGTGGGATTATTGGTTCTTTTAACGCGATAAGCGGTGACGAAATGAGACCGCAGCGGGAGGCCTGCCACACGAGGAGATTGGCCCGGATTTCTTCGAGGTGGACGACGCCTTGGGGAAAAGGAGCGCCGAAATATCGTCTACCACTACGCTCTGTTCGGTCAGTAATTGGATCGCAGTCAGTATTTCTTCGTGTTCTAGGCTCAGGAGATAGCTGATGGGGGCGAATTTGAGCGCATACGTGCTCTGGTATGTCATTCGAAGTATTTTTTCGGCATCGCACGTGACCCCCTTATTATATCCCGGATGCGTGCCTATATACCATTCATCGCGGATGGGTTCTCTGTAGGCACCCGCGACTGAGAGACCGATTGCGCTCCCGCTTACGACGTGGAGCCATTTTTTTGGACCTCAATCGGCTATACTTCGCGCACCAGCTTGCATCGATGCGAGCGGATTCGGCCATCGATGCCGCAGTGCGCACGAAACACCGGCAACTCGCTCAAAACTGGGGACACCAAATCGAAGATTACCAGCTCAGGCTCGGTGCGGCCGCCGCGTGCAGTTGGACTGCACTGCGCGCCGCGGCGCTCCTTCATTCGCGCCCGGGACATGCATCCAATCCGATCTCAAAGGATCAATAAATGGCAAAGAGCCAAAAAAAGAGCAGCAGGGAAATCCGCAAACCCAAGAAGCCTGCTCCCCCTAAGCCGAACGCATCCAATCCGTCGGCAAAGGGTCCCATATCGCTTCAGCCAGAAAAGCGATCCTAGGCCGTCCTCCCGCGCAGATCGGCAATCGCGTATGCGGGCCGGTCTCCGATTGAGAGTTTCGCCAGGCCTGCGCTTACCAAGAGGGGCATCGCCATGCTCCGCTTGTGCCTTCCCCCGTATCCTGTGACAATTTTGGGACTGCCGCTATGAGCCGAGCTATGAATCTGACTCTCGACGAAGCCGAAGTAGTGGCCCTTTGCGAGAAATTTGCCGTTACCATCAGCGTGACCGAACCGCTTCCGACCGGAGGTACGCACCTGGTGTGCGTTCGGGAGGAAGGCGCCGAACTGATGCGTGTAAAATTCAAGAACCACCTCGTGGCAGGGCCCGTGCGGCGGTTTCCCTTCTATCGTGACAGAGGGCCCTGGTAGTTCGATAAGAACGTCCGTGCGATCTGCGCTTCCGACCGGGACTGGCGGGCGCGCGCCCTTGAATCGCCGCAGGTACTGCCCATATGCGGGCATTGGCACTCTTTGGTAAAGACTGCCAATCGCAAGGCGTAGCGCTGGCTCCACTTGTGAAAGCGACGCCCTCGTCGCGGCCCAGCGACAGGATCGCTCCCCATGACATTTCGCCCTTTGCACGACCGCGTTCTCGTGCGCCGGCTCGAAGCGCCCGAGAAGACCTCCGGCGGCATCATCATTCCCGACAATGCGCGGGAAAAGCCCCAGGAGGGTGAAGTCGTCGCCGTGGGCGCGGGCACGCTCACGGAAAACGGCGCTGTCATCGCTCTGGACGTCAAGGCCGGTGACAGAATTCTATTCGGCAAATGGTCCGGCACCGAGATCAAGATCGAAGGCGAGGATCTCATCATCATGAAGGACAGCGACGTGCTTGGCATTCTGGACTGAGTTGTTTGCGGGCCGGCGCTTCCGGCGAAGCCAAACATCTCCATGTTGAAGGATACCGAGCATGCCAGCCAAAGACGTAAGATTCTCGCGCGATATCCGTGAAGCTCTCAGCCGCGGTGTCGATACGCTCGCCAATGCCGTGAAAGTGACGCTGGGCCCCAAGGGGCGCAACGTCCTGCTGGACAAGAGCTACGGCGCGCCGCGCATCACCAAGGACGGCGTTGCCGTCGCCAAGGAAATCGACCTTTCGGACAAGTTCGAGAACATGGGCGCGCAGCTGCTGCGCACCGTCGCCTCGCGAACGAACGACCACGCCGGAGACGGCACGACCACGGCCACTGTCCTTGCGCAGGCGATCGTTCTCGAAGGCATGAAGTCCGTGGCTGCGCAGGCCAATCCCATTGACCTTAAGCGGGGTATCGACCGTGCGGTGAAAGCCGTGGTCGCCGAACTGAAGGCGCGGTCCAAGCCCGTGGCGGGAACGCAGGAGATCGAGCAGGTCGGAACCATCTCGGCCAATGGCGATGACGTGGTCGGCCGCAAGATCGCCGAGGCCATGGAAAAAGTCGGCAAGGAAGGCGTCATCTCGATCGAGGAAGCCTCGGGCGTCGAATTCGAGCTTGCCGTCGTCGAAGGCATGCAGTTCGACCGGGGTTATCTTTCGCCCTACTTCGTCACCAATGCCGAGAAGCTCACGGTGGAACTGAGCGACCCGTACATCCTCCTGTGCGATAATAAGCTGGCGGGGCTGGCCTCGATCCTCCCCTTGCTGGAAGCGGTCGTCCAGTCCCAACGGCCACTGCTGATCATTGCCGAAGACGTGGAGGGCGAAACGCTGGCCACGCTCGTCGTAAACCGGCTGCGCGGCAGTCTGCATGTCGCGGCGGTCAAAGCTCCGGGCTTCGGCGATCGCCGCAAGGCCATGCTTGAGGATATCGCGGTTCTGACGGGCGGCGAGATCGTCTCCGAAGACCTTGGGACCAAGCTCGAAAACGTCACGCTGGACATGCTGGGCAGTGCCAAGAAAGTGACGATCGACAAGGATACCACAACCATAGTGGACGGCGCGGGCACGGCCGATGCGATCAAGGCGCGCATCGCGACGATCCAGGCCCAGATCGCGCTTGCCACCAGCGAATACGATCAGGAGAAGCTGCAGGAACGGCTGGCCAAGCTTGCTGGCGGCGTTGCGATCATCAAGGTCGGCGGATCGAGCGAACTCGAAGTGAAAGAGCGCAAGGACCGCGTGGAAGACGCCCTCTACGCGACGCGGGCAGCTGTGGAGGAAGGTGTCGTTCCCGGCGGGGGTACGGCGCTGCTCTATGCCTCAAAGGTGTTGAACGACCTCAAGGGCGAGAACGACGACCAGACCCGCGGCATCGAAATCGTTCGTCGCGCCTTGCGGGCACCGGTTCGCCAGATTGCGGAAAATGCCGGTTACGATGGCGGTGTGGTCGCCGGGCGGCTGCTTGACGGCGGTGACGAAAATATGGGGTTCAACGCCCAGACCGAGACATACGAGAACCTGTTCCAGGCTGGCGTCATCGATCCCACGAAGGTCGCGCGCTGCGCCATTCAGGTTGCTGCCTCGGTCGCGGGAATGGTGATCACCACAGAAGCCGGCATCGCCGATCTGGTCGAAGCGAGCGCCTCGGCCTCCTGATCGACATCGTCGAAGAAGTGCTGCCGGACCTTCGCCTGTTGCGCGCCGCAGCATGCCTTGCGTCCGGCAGTATGCCTTGCTTCCGGGGTGACCGTAGCGTCGTGGCCGTTTCCAACACCTCAGGGCGAAAACAAAATTGGTGCGGCGTGGTCTTCGGAAAGGGAATTGAGATTTCACGATTCTCGGATGAACTCTATTGATTTCAGAGCTTTACGGGTTGTGCATGTTAAAGAGCCAGTGCACGTTGCGTGTGAATCGGTTTCCGACCGCAAAAGCGAGAGGTTTACCGTCGTGCAGGAGCATTCGTGAATCGCGACCGGCTTATATTGGCGCTTATGGCAATGATATTCTGCGTCAGCTCCGCCAAAGCGGGACCACTCGATCCACCGAGTCCTGAAGTGTTTGCCCGTCCAGAGGATCAGGAGCGCGCAAGATTGTTGGGTACGCCTTGCACAGAGGCCGATGTCGGACACGGATGCTACCGTTCCAGCGATCGCTTAGTTCGAGAAGCGCCTTGTGCCTATCATATTGATGATTCGACGATAGGTCTCTTGCCGGTCGACCAATGCTTCAAGATGGAAGCGCCGCGCCGATATCGAGGCGTTTGGATTGATGAATTTGAAGGTCAGGCGTTTATTCCAGAAGGGGAGAAAGCGCCCGAATGGCCGGGTTCCGGCCCGGAGACGCCAGGTTGGCGTGAGAAATTTGAGCGAGTTCGTGCCTCCTCGATCTGGATTGATGTCGAGCATGCAGGAATTGGGCATGACTACAGAAATGGCCGCCGAGAAATGCTTATTGAGTTCGTTGGGCGAAAAACCATGTATCCGGGGGCGTATGGCCAATTCGGATTGTTCAGGAATGAGATTGTTGTTGATCGCGTGATTTCGCTGAAAAAAGCTGAATGAACGGACCGATGTGGGTGTGGCGGCGCGGCTAGTTGTCTTCGTCGGATCTTCGTCAACTGGTGGCGATCTCAGGTTTGACCGTCTCGAACAGGCGCTTGATTTCACCAATCACGAACGTGAGGGCAGGTGAGGGGGCCCCATAACTGCGCCGCACGAGTACGGCCGAGAGAGGCTCGTGCGCCTGCTCGTCCAGTTCGAGCGCGACGATATGGCCTTGCGCGATTTCGCTTTCGACAACTTTGGGTGAGGCGAACCAGACGAGGTCCGTCTGCTTTACCACTTCGCCGACGATATGGTCGTTGTTGCAGACGAACAGGCCTGCGTGGCCGGACGGCATGGGAATGCGCGAGCCACAGGCAACCGTGAAGCGGTAGATATCTTCAGCGCATAGCGCTTGCCTGGCCAATGGATGGTCCCGTCGCACCAGGATGCCGCGATCAAGATTGCACAACGATTCCACCATCAGGTCGGCGGCATCCATGTTGAAATCGGTAATCAGCGCCGCGTCCACGCGATCGGCGCGGACATCTTCCAGCAGTTGTTCGGATGAGCGGATCTCGACCTGTAAATCCAGCCGAGGCCGGGAATTCAGGACAGATGCCGCCAGCTTCGCAAGAAAGATACTGGCAGGCTGCGGGCCGACGCCGAGCTTGACCCTGCCTGCCTCGCCGCGCCCGTAAATCCGAAGATTGTTTTCCAATTCGCGTGCATGCGCGATCAGCTCCCGCATCTCGGCAAGGATGGTTGTGCCCTGGCCGGTTATCGATACGCCGCTGCGCCCGCGTTCGAATATCGTCACTCCGAATTGCTGCTCGGTGCGGGCGATGCTGCGGCTGAGCGCAGGCTGCGTCAGCCGCAATGCCCGGGCGGCCTTGGAAAAGCTGAGGCAATCGGCAACGGCAATCACATGGCGCAGTTTGGTCAGATCGATATCCATTACCATGGGTTATCAATTTGGCATTCCTTATGCATTAGAAATTGAATCCCGCTCTGCTAGTTGTGGGGCACCGCACACCGGTCCACCGGAGACGCGTTCGCCTTTTCTCGCATTCCAGCATCCGGCCATTCGTCTGGCATCCGGTCGCGCTTGGCCGCGCCTCGGCGTGAGCCGTAGTCGCTTGCGCCCTTGGCACGCACCGGACCCGCGAACGCCTTCAGGGGAGCAACCATGATCCTTCGCCGCCGCCTCTTGCTAACCGCTTCGCTAACCGTGGCGGGCCTGACACCCGTGACGGGTGCCTGGGCGCAATCCGCGCCGTCTCCAATTCCCGGTACGCCCGTGCCTGCTTCGTCTGTTCCGGTCACAGCCCCGACGCTTGTCCAGAAGCCGGCACCAAAGGGCGCGCCCAATATCCTGATTGTGCTGCTGGACGATGTCGGATTCGGAGCGGCCTCGACATTTGGCGGGCCGGCGCAGACTGCTGCGCTCGATGCGCTTGCGCACGACGGCCTGCGGTTCAATCGCTTCCATACCGCAGGCATCTGTTCGCCGAGCCGCGCAGCGCTGCTGACGGGGCGAAACCCCCATGCCACAGGCATCGGCGCGGTCATGAATACGGCCGACGGGCGGCCGGGCTATAGCGGCTATCATGGCAAGGACACCGCGACGATCGCCGAAATCCTCCGCGAGAACGGCTACAGTACGGCGGCATTCGGCAAGTGGCACCAGACGCCGGACTGGGAAATGTCACCCTCGGGCCCGTTCGACCGCTGGCCGACCGGCGAGGGATTCGAATCCTTCTATGGCTTCATCGGGGGTGAGACGAACGAGTTCGAGCCGACGCTGTTCAACGGGACGACGCCCACCATGCGTCCGGCCGGCACGGGCTATCACCTGAGCGAAGACCTCGCCGCGCATTCCATCGACTGGTTGCGCCGCGAGCATTCGGTGACGCCCGACAAGCCCTTCTTCCTCTATCTGGCGACGGGCGGCATTCATGCCCCGATCCAGGTACCGAAGCCATGGATCGATCGTTATCGCGGTCAGTTCGATCAAGGCTGGGACAAGCTGCGCGAGGAAATCTTCGCGCGCGAAAAGCGTCTTGGCGTCATTCCGAAAGACGCCAGGCTGACGCCGCGTCCTGCCGAACTTCCGGCATGGGACAGCCTCAGCGCCGAGGAGAAGGCGTTCTCCTCACGGTTGATGGAAGCCTATGCCGCCTATCTTGCCCATACCGACGCGCAAGTCGGCAAGGTGGTTCAGGCATTGAAGGACAGCGGTCAGTACGACAACACCGTCATCGTCTATCTCGTGGGCGACAACGGCGCGAGCATGGAGGGGGGCACGGCGGGATCGCTCAGCTATCTGCGCGGCCTGATCGGGTTCCCCGCACCGCCGGTCACCGATGCCCGGCTGGAAGATATCGGCACGCGCAATGCCTATGCCCATGTCAATGCAGCCTGGGCCTGGGCCACGGACACACCGTTTCCGTGGGGTAAGTCGATGGCGGGGCATCTTGGCGCCATTCGCAATCCGATGGTCATTACCTGGCCCAACGGCATCAAGGACAAAGGCGGGCTTCGCAGTCAGTTCGGGCACATCAACGATGTGGTCCCGACGCTTCTCGACATCGTTGGAATCGAGGCGCCGAAGAGCGTGGATGGCATTGCGCAAAAGCCGATGAACGGCGTGAGCCTTCGCTATACGTTCGATGCGCCCAAAGCTGCCGAACGGCACAATACACAGTACTTCGAGGTGTTCGGACGCCGCTCCATCTATCATGACGGATGGTTCGCCATGGCCAACCACGGGCCCGTGCCCTGGAAAGTGGCACTTCAGGACACCGACCCGGCCAAGGATGTTTGGCAGCTCTACGACCTGCGCAGCGACTTTTCGGAATCGACCGACCTTGCCGCCAAAGAGCCGGCCCGACTGGAGGACATGAAGCGGCTTTTCGAACAGGAGGCGGCTGCCAACCAGGTCCTTCCGATATCCGGCCCAAAGCTGTTCGGGCGCGGCCTTCCCGATCTGGCGGCGGGCGTCAAACAGGCAACTTTCCATGCCGGCGCGGTGGGAATACCTGAGACGGCCTTGCCCAAGGTTCAGAATCGGTCCTGGGGCATTTCGGCAACCTTGCGGACGGATCCGACAGCTCAGGGCGTCGTCGCGGCGGTGGGAGGCGAATCCGCCGGATGGACGATCTTCGTGGATGCCGGCCACCATGCGGTGTTCCGCTATCGCGCCTATGATCTGCAGACGCTCGACCTGCGAAGCGCGGCGCCGCTCTCCGCCGGGCAGCATCGGATCGATGTCGACATTGCCTACCAAGGCCAGGGCTTTGCAAGCGGTGCGGATGTCACGCTCAATATCGATGGGCACAGGGAGGATGCGGGCAAGCTGAGAATGACGTTGCCAACCTATTTTACCATCGATGAGACATTCGATGTCGGGATCGACCGCGGTTCTCCGGTGGGCGACTATCCCGCGGATGCGGCCCCCGGCTACGCCTTTGCCGGAGGCGCGATAGGCGAAGTTACAATCTCGCAGAAGTGAACATTGGCCTTGCCAAAAGGGGCCGCCGCACCATGTCGGCGGCCCCGTTCCAGGAGCGGCGAACCAAGGCGCGAGCGACCGGGCGACGCTTTAATGCCGGTCCGAATATCGAATGGTCTCGCGGTATCCGGGCTATCTCGTCAAACGCACTGCACCCAGAACCAAAGCACGATAGGTTCGCGTCCGCAGGCTGTGTGCCTTGTCACCTTCGAGAGGAGTGAGCCCGAGCCGATTCAGCGCTTCCTCTTCCTCGGCCGTGACATTGCCAAGCACGCCGCGTGCAGCAATCTTCGCCAGTGTGCCGGGATAGGAACTGCTGTCTGCCAGATACAGGAGTGCAGGGAGCAGCCGCTGCTCTACCGGCGTGAAGTCGGTGCCGAACGGATAGGGCGGGAAATCGTCTGCCGGTAGCGCCGGTGCCAGCCTTGCGGGCAGGTTGTTTCGCCATTCGGTGGGAATGTCCCACTTCGCATCGATCTTGCCGGCGCTTCTGGCGTTATCGAGCAACTCATCCTGAAAGCGGCTGTCGGTAATGGCGAGAAGTCTTTGGATGACCCGCTCGTCGCTCATGCCGCGTATGTCCGCCACGCCGTATTCGGTGACCACGATGTCGCGCAAATGGCGCGGGATCGTCTCGTGGCCATAGGTCCAGACGAGGTTCGATTGCAGTTCCCCCTTGTGCCTGCGGGTCGCCGGGAGCGTGATGATCGAACGCGCGCCCTCCAGTTCCAGGGCTTGCGCGACGAAGTTGTACTGGCCGCCCACGCCGCTGACCACGCGCCCGTCCTCCAGCCCGTCCGAGATCGTCGCGCCCAGCAGGGTCACCATCATCGCGCTGTTGACGAAGCGGGCGCCGACGCGGGCGGCGCGCTTGGCTGTCTCGTCGCCATAGAGCGCGTTGACGTACGAGATTTCGCGCATGTGGATGCGGCTGCGCGTGGCGTCGTCCATGTCGCGCAGGGCCGCATAGAATGCGCGCGGGCCGACGAAGAAACCGCCGTGGAGCACGGCCCCCTCCACCTCGCGCTTGACGATGCCGGTGCGGATCAACGCGATGAAGCCGTCCACCAGCATTTCGGTCGGCGCATAGAGGCCTTCGTCGAACGGGGCCGTTTCCACCGCAGGACGAACCTGCCCGGAAACGAGCAAGGTATCGATGGCCCTCCGAAAGCGATCCGGGCGCTGCTGGCGCAGGATCAGCGAATGGGCGACGGCATCGCCGATTTCGCCAATGCCGATCTGGAGCGATCCGCCGTCCGGCACCAGCGAGGCGACGTGGACGCCGATCGCATGTTGCGCCGTGCTGACGGGCTGATTGGGCGGTCCGAACAGCGGGAACTGCGTCTCCGGGCTGTCCAGGATCATTGCAAACCGATCGGCGGGAAGGTCGGCCGGGCCGGTCATGAAGGGAAGCTCGTCGTTCACTTGCCCAACCAGCAGAAAATCGGCCTTGCCCGCGTCGCGGGCGCGCAGGAGGTCCAGCGTCATGTCGCTGTTGCAGCTCAGGCTGAAACGATCGCCGCGCCGCGCGACGATCTGGGCGATCACGTTCACGCCCTGATTGAGCAGGTAGCGGATGGCGTGGGTATAGTTGGCCGAGATGTAGCTGCGCTGGGCGATCGGCGTGTCAAGCCGGCTGCCTGCCTGAAAGAAGAACTCGTTGACTTCGATGTTGGGCGGCATGTCACCCGCGCGCTGGGCGGCGGCATAGGCGAATTCGGGATATCCGCCCATGGTGCGCGCGAATACAGGTTCCAGAAATCGGCGTTCCAGATCGGACCCTAGTTCGGGCGGCTCCAGCGTGAGCGCGGTGAAAATGTCGAGCCGGATCGCGGGATCGCGGCGTGCCCGTTCGAACAGGGCATTGGCAATGTGGGGCGACTTGCCCAGCCCAAGCGGCAGCCCCAGCACGATCCGGCCGCCGGTATGGGCAATGATGCGATCGGCAATCTCTTCGGGATCGGTGAAGCAGGCGGTCACTGCAAGGCGTCCCACCCCGCGTCGGGCTGGAAGCGCGGGCCATGCTTGCGGGCGAGTTCGGAGAGGGCGGCAGTGACCTCGCCGACGCCGCGTTCCCGGGCATAATGGAGCGGGCCGCCGCGGAACGGGGCAAATCCGGTGCCGAAGATCATCGCTGCATCGATCACGTCGGGATCGTCGTTCACGCCTTCGCGCAGCACGGCAACGGCCGTGTTTAGCATCGGCAGGATCAGCCGGTCGACGAGATTGGGGGGCGGAGGGATTGTGCCGTGTTTTGCGGGACGCCCTTTCACGGCTTTGCCGTCGCGCCAGAGGTAGATGCCCTTGCCGGTCTTGCGGCCGAGGTCGCCCGCTTCGACTTTGTCCTTCAGCCATTGCGGAGCGTCCGGAAGCGGCCAGTCCAGTTCCCGCTTCAGCATCTCGGCAACCGCAAGGCCGATGTCGAGGCCCACCTGATCAGCCAGTTCCAGCGGCCCGACCGGCATGCCGAAATCGGTGGCGGCCTTGTCGATGACCTCGGGCGGCAGGCCTTCGTCCATCAGGGCAAAGGCCTCGACAAGGTAGGGGGTGAGGATGCGGTTAACGATGAAGCCGGGCGCGCTCTTCGCAGGGGCGGGCAACTTGCCGATGCGGCCGACAAAAGCGAGCGCCTCGGCGGCGACTTCCGCCTCGGTGCCGTCGTGGCTGACCACTTCGATGAGATCGAGGCGGGAGACCGGGTTGAAGAAATGGATGCCGACCAGCCGCTCCGGCCGCCGAAGCCCTTCGCGCAGCTCGGCAAGCGGGATCGAGGAAGTGTTGGTGGCCAGGATTGCGCCTTCCTTCATGCGCGGCTCGGCATCGGCGTAGAGCTTGCGCTTGAGGTCCACTTTCTCGGGCGCGGCCTCGATCACGAGATCGGCGCTGGCGATGCCGTGGCCCTCGGGATCGGGAACCAACCGATCGAGCGCATCGCGTATCTTCAGACGGTCGCCGTGGGCGATCTTCTCGTAGAGCGCGGCGGCACGACCGATGGCGGCGCCGATGGGTTCCGGCTTCACGTCCGACAGGCTGGTGCGCAGGCCTTTCCACGCGCACCAGGCGGCGATGTCTCCGCCCATCGCGCCCGCGCCGATCACATGGACTTGCGCCACCCCGGAAGCGTTGGGGGCAAGATCCTTGAGCTTCTGGCGCAGGAAGAAGACGCGGATCAGGTTCTGCGCCGTATCGGTCAGCATGAGATGCGCAAAGGAGGCGATCTCGGCCTGCTTCATCGCCTCCATGTCGCCGCCGTGCTCTTCCCAGAGGTCGATCAAGGCATAGGGCGCAGGATAGTGCGCCGAAGGCGCGCGCGCTTCGGCCTGCGCGCGCATCTGCCGCGCAGCGAGGCGTCGGGCGGGGGCTGTGTCCTTCAACTGTCCCACCAGTCCTTGTCGCGCCTGACCAAGATCGCCGTTCACGGCCGCCGCGATCGCCGCGCGAACGTGGCGTTCGGGCACCACCGTATCTACCAGCCCCATGCGCCGGGCCTCCCGGTCGTGGATCGACTTGCCGGTCAGCATGGCGCTCATCGCTTCGATTGGATCGCACAGATGCGGGAAGCGCGCCGTTCCGCCAAGGCCGGGGTGAAGACCGATCTGCACTTCCGGAAAGCCGAAGCGGGTGCCTTCCACGGCGATGCGCTGGTTGCAGGCAAGCGCGATCTCCAGCCCGCCGCCCATGGCATAGCCGTGCATGACGGCGATGGTCGGCAAAGTGAGCGCTTCCAGCCGATCGACCACCGCATGGGCGCTAGCAATCCTTGCGCGGATCGCGGCTTCATCGGTGACGCCGCGAAACTCGGAGATATCCGCGCCCGCAAGAAAACCGCTCTTCTTGGCCGAGCGGATCACCAGCGCCTTGGGCGCGCGCTGCTCGACAAGGTCGAGTATCCGGAAGAATTCCTCCAATACCGCCTGCGAGAGCGTATTGGCGCCGGTGCCCTGCTGATCGATCACGGCCCAGGCCACGCCGTCGGCATCGCGCGAGAACTGCCAGTGCGTGAACTCGCCCCCGGCCTGTGAACGGGCAACGGGGCCGAGCGTCAGGTCGCGGTTGGCCAGATAGGTCCATACGGGATCGTTCATCATGGCCTCCTTCACGCGCGTTCGATCAGCATGGCGCCGCCCTGGCCGCCGCCGATGCATTCGGTGGCGATGCCGCGCCGCTTGCCCAGCCGCTCCATGGCCTGCACCAGATGGAGCCCGATGCGGGCTCCGCTGGCGCCGACCGGATGGCCGAGCGAGACCGCCCCGCCATCGACATTGATGGACTCGGCATCGATCGCGCCCGCCGCGCCGTCGAGGCCGAGCACTTCGCGGCAGAAACCCTCGTCCTGCCAGGCGGCGAGGCAGGCCAGAACTTGCGCTGCGAAAGCCTCGTTGAGTTCCCAAAGCTCGACCGTTTGCAGCGTCAATGCGTTGCGCTTGAGCAGTTCGGTAGCGGCGAGAACTGGCCCCAACCCCATGATCGAGGGATCGAGCGCGGACCACTGGCTGTCCAGAATGCGTGCGCGGGGAATCAGCCCATGACGCTCCAGCGCCGTTTCGGAGGCAAGGATCGTCCAGCAGGCACCATCGGTTATCTGCGAACTGTTGCCGGCCGTGACTTTGCCGAAAGGCGGCTCGAATACCGGTTTGAGTTTGGCCAGTTTGGCGACGTCGCTGTCCGGTCGCACGCCGTCGTCGTGGTCGTAGACGGTGCCGTCGCGGGCGAAGGCGGGTTCGAGTTCGCCCTTCAGCCAGCCTTCGGCCTGAGCCTTGGCCAATCGCTTGTGGCTCTCCACCGCATAACGGTCCGCCGCCTCGCGCGAGATGGAGAAGAGATGCGCCAGCACTTCGGCGGTCTGGCCCATGCCAAGGTTGGTGATCGGATCGGTCAGCCCGCGTTCGAGGCCGACGATGGGCTTCAGGAAATCCGGCCGGAACCCGCTGGCGGCCTTCAGCGCGCCAAGCGGGCCGGCCTTGTTGCCCTGCATCGCCGCCAGCCATTCCACGGCATCTTGCCGAAGGACCAGTGGAGCATGGCTCAGCGCTTCAGCGCCGCCCGCAAGGACAAGGTCGCTTCCGCCGTCGGCGATGTAGCGATAGGCGGTATCCATCGCCTGCATGCCCGAGCCGCAATTGATCTGGACGGTAAAGGCCGTCGTTTGCGGCCCGCAGCCAAGGCGCAGGGCGGCAACCCGCGCGGGATTGGCCTCATCGGCAATGACGTTGACGCAGCCCAGGATAACCTGATCGAAATCCGGGGGCGCGAAAGGCTGGCGCAGCAGCAGCGGCCGGCCGCATTGCACGGCAAGGTCTACGGGCGTGAAGGGGCCGGGGCCGCCGCGCGCTTTCAGGAACGGCGTGCGGGCGCCATCGACGATATAGACGGCCCGGCTCATTCGGCAGGCTCGCCGATGCGGTTGTCGGCGCTTTCCGGGTGGGAGCGTTCGAGGTCTTCGGCGGCGAAATCGTCTACGGCGATCACTTCCGCCACGGCGGCATCGGCGGCCTTCAGGCTTTCGAATTCCTCGGCCGTGATAAGGTTCTCATCGCGCGCCTTGTCCAAATCGCGGATGCGCGCCTTGCGCAGCCGGTCGTGGATGGGCTGGGTGGCGACGGTCTGGAGGAAGGCATCGGTCAGGCGCCCTACCGCTTCGTCGGCGCCGCCGATGTAGACGTTCTCCACCAGTCGATCGCGTGCCGGGCAGGGCTCCAGCAGGATATTGGCGCAGGCGCGGATCGTGCGGTCGGAAGGCCCATTGCGGCGGCGGCCGAAGGGCTGGATAAACAGGCGCAGCATCCAGCCGACCGGCCTTGCGGGGAAGTTCGCGATAATCTCGGCGAAGCGCTGTTCGATCGTCGCGAAGCCGCTTTCCATGCACCAGGCAAGCAGCGGCAAGTCGTCATCCTGCCGCCCTTCGTCCTCCCAGCGCTTGAGCGCACCGGACAGGAGGTACAGCTCCGAAAGCACGTCCCCCAGCCGGGCAGAGAGCAGTTCGCGCCGCTTCAATTCGCCCCCCAGCGTCAGGAAGGAAATGTCCGACACGAACGCGAAGGCCGCAGCATAGCGGCTCATCTGCCGATAGTATTTCTTCGCCTTGCCGGCCCTGGGTGCGGGCGCGAACAGGCCGCCGCTCCAGTTCCGCACGAAGGCGCGAATGGCGGTTTTCAGCGCGTGGCCGATATGCTTCCAGAGCACCTGATCGAAATTCGCCAGCGCCCGGCTGCGGTTGGCATCGCCAACGGCACGGATTTCGTCCAGCAGGTAGGGGTGCGACCGGATCGCGCCTTGGCCGAAAACCATCAGGCTGCGGGTGAGAATATTGGCGCCTTCGACGGTAATGCCCACCGGAATGGCGCGGTACTGGCTGCCAAGGTAGTTGCGCGGCCCTTCGATGATCCCCTTGCCGCCGTGAACGTCCATGGCATCATTGATGACCACGCGCATGCGTTCGGTGGCGTGGAGCTTCAGGATCGAGGAAATGACCGCCGGGTGGTTCCCCTGATCGAGTCCGGCGCAGGTCAGGCGCCGGGCGCCGTCCAGCAGGTAGGCATTGGCGGCAATCCGCGCGAGGCGCTCCTGAATACCTTCGAACTTGCCGATCGGCAGGTTGAACTGCGATCGCAGGCGGGCATAGGCGCCAGTCGTATGCGCGGCGAAGGCTCCCGCCGCCGCCGAGAGTGAGGGCAGCGAGATTCCGCGCCCCGCCGCAAGCGCGCTCATCAGCATCTTCCAGCCCTGACCCACGCGCTCGGGCCCGCCGATCACGTTGTCGAGCGGGATGAACACATCGTGCCCCTCGTTCGGGCCGTTCTGGAAGGTCTGCATGGAGGGGACATGGCGGCGGCCGATGGTGACGCCGGGCAGGTCAGTGGGCACGAGGGCGACGGTGATGCCGATATCGTCCTGCCCGCCCAGCAGATGGTCGGGATCGCGCAGCTTGAAAGCAAGGCCCAGGATCGTCGCCACCGGGCCCAGCGTGATATAGCGCTTGTGCCAGTTGAGGCGGATGCCCAGCACATCCTCCCCGTTCCATTCGCCCCGGCAGATCACGCCTTCGTCGGTCATGGAGGCGGCGTCGGAGCCGGCTTCCGGGCTGGTAAGCCCGAAGGCGGGCAGTTCGCGTCCATCGGCCAGACGGGGCAGCCAATATTCTTGCTGCGCCTTGGTGCCGAAGCGCAGGATCAACTCGCCCGGGCCGAGCGAGTTGGGAACCATCGCCGTCACGGCCGTCGATACCGAGCGCGTGGCGATCTTGCGCACGATCTCGCTATGCGCGAAGTTCGAGAAGCCCAGCCCGCCGTGTTCCCTGGGAATGATGATGCCGAAGAATTTCTCGCGCTTCAGGAAGTCCCAGGCTTCCGGCGGCAAGTCGTGGGTCTCCCACGTCATCCGCCAGTCGTCGATCATCGCGCAGAGCCTGTCCACCGGCCCATTCAGGAACGCCCGCTCTTCATCCGTCAGCGTGGCGGGAGGGACGGCAAGGAGCTGATCCCAGTCCGGGTTACCGGTGAACAGCGCGGCGTCCCACCAGGTGTTGCCCGCATCGATGGCCTCGTTCTCGGTGGCGGAGAGGGCCGGGAGCGCCGACTGCACGAGGGACATGACCGGTCGGGTAAGCACTTCGCGGCGGGCGGTGGTGGCAAAGTCGGCGGCAAGCGACATCGATCGGGCTCCTTCTCCTGCCAACGCACAACGCTTGCGCGGAGAGAATTGCTCCCGACACTCGGCTCGGTTCGGTTTCGCACCGGCGCGAGTTGCGCCCGCGCGGCGGCAAGCCGAAGCGCTGGGCGGATCAATCGCAGTTCATGATGCGCTTTCGTTTGCTAACCGAAATCCGCGCGGGGGCTGCTCGCCGGTCGATGTCGTCTCAGTGCAGCAGCATTGCCTGCAGGCCGCGCGCTACACATTCGCTCGGGTCGGCTGCCGTGCGTACGGAAAGGCCGGTTTCCTTCGACATCAACAAGCCCAGCAAGGGCGACAGTGCGCCGCCGCCGGTCAGAACGATGCCGTCCGCCAGAATGTCATGGCTGAGCTCCGGCGGCGTTTCGCTGAGCAGTTGCCGCACCGCCTCGATAATCACGCGGAAATGCTTTTCCGCGACGAGATCGAGTTCTTCGCACGAAAGCGAAAGGACAGCCGGCATCTGGGTGCGCAGGCTGCGTCCCTTGACCTCGATCGGCAGCGAACGTTCGCCGGTCTGCGCGCGGGCGCTGTACTCCTCCATGATGCGCTCGGCGGTGAGGTCGCCGATGAGCAGCTTGTGCCGAAGGTGGAGATCGTCGGCAATGGCGCGGGCAAGCGATGCGCCGCCGACGCGGACCGAGCGGGTCTGGCAAATGCCTCCCAGGGAGATCAGGGCTACTTCGCTGGTGCCGGCCCCGCATTCGACAACCATGGTGCCGGTGGGATGTTCGATGGGAAGCTCTGCGCCGATCGCGGCGGCCAGCGGTTCCGGGACGAGCCGAACCGAGGCCAGTCCGGCGTCGCTCGCCGCAGTGAGCAGTGCCGCCCGCTCAGCCTGCGTGGCATCCGAAGGTACGCCGATCAGGACGCGCGTCCTGCCCAGCCCGGAGCGTCCCACCGCGCTTCGAAGCGCATAGCGCAGCATGTGCGTGGCCGCATCGATATCCTGAAGCACGCCGCGGCGAAGCGGACGCTTGATCCGCATGTGGCTCGGCGTCCGGTCCACCATCGCCCGTGCGTTCGTCCCGGCTGCAAGAAGTTGCTCGGCGCCCCATGGGCCCGTGAAACAGCAAAGCGAAGGTTCGTCGAATAAAATGCCCTCTGAGCGATGAACCACGCGAACATTCGCAGTGCCAAAATCAATCGCGAGTTCCGGCTTTTTCGAGGTTAGGAATGACATCATGGCTGACCCCTAGCAGCGCGCCGGATGGTTGTCTTCAACTACTCGGCGGAAGGATTCGCGCGCGTCTCATTTGACGGACCCGCTTCTTGAGGGCATGCTGAACCGATGCACGGACGCCTTCGCCTAATCCGTTTCGCCCGTCACGGGGGACAGCTTCTCGCAGGCAATTAGCCCCGGGTTCGGTGCCGCGTGCACCAGGCTCGGGGATGTGAAGGAAACGCCCGCTGCCTCGTGCAGGGGCCTCTCTCTTGCGGGATAACCAGCACCATGAATATCAGGAAGGCGGCCAGGCGGCCGGCGATCCACCTCATCGACGATGAGGCCGAGACCCTCACCAATCTTGCGCTTGCGGCCGAGCATCGGCTTCCGGAAGTCGCCGAACTTCTCCTGCAGGAGATAGAGCGCGCCACGCTGCACGGGTCGAACGCGCTTCCTGCGCGCATCGTGTCGATGAACTGCCTTGTCGAGTTCGTGGACGCGGCGAGCGGTTCGAGCCGGACGGTCCAACTGGTCTACCCCGGCGAAGCCGATATCACGGCAAATCGGATATCGATCCTCACGCCCGTTGGCGCCGGATTGATCGGTCTGCGGCAAGGACAATCCATCTTGTGGCCGGACCGGGACGGCCATGATCGCAAGCTGACGATCGTCAAGGTTATCTCGCCTCACGCCCGGCCAGTGGACGCAGCGGAATGCATCATAGGCGCAGGTTGATGCGGGCGGTTGCCATCAGGACTTTCCGGCTCGTGATTTCTGGACGACGCTGCGCAAGGTCGCACCGTCGATAGCGCCGGGGATGAGGTAGTCGCCGATGACCAGCGAGGGTGTGCCCGAGAGCCCGAGGGTTTCGGCCAATCGCCCGGTCCTTTGCAGCGCCGCGTCGATCTCGCCGCCGTGGCGGGCAAGGTCGGCTTGCAGCCGCGCCCAATCGACACTTGCGCGCGTTGCGGCCTGGCGGATGGCATCCGTATCGAGCCTGACCGGGCCGGCCATCAGGGCATCATTGAAGGCCGCGTGCTTGCCTTGATAGCGCGTGGCCATGGCGATCCGAGCAGCCTCGCGCGATGCGCCGCCGAAGATCGGCCAGTCGCGATAGACCACGCGCAGTTTCTGGTCGGTGGCGAGGAGCTGTTTCAGGTCGGCGTGAAACCTGCGGCAGTAGGGGCACTGGTAGTCCGAGAAGACGACGATGGTGACGTCATATCCCTGTGGGGCCACGCTGGGGACGCCCGGATCGTTTGCGAGCGCGTCCTTCATGCGAGCGCGCTCCTGTGACGAGGCCATGGTTTCGGCCCTTGCACTGGGGAAGCCCTGTCCGCTCGAGAAGAACGCGGCGAGCGCAATGGCCAGCCCGAGGAGGGGCCATCCCATGCTCTTTTTCATATCCTGAATTCCGTCCGAAGGTTGCCCCGAGGCGGTGCGACAGATCGGCGGCGGCAGCAAGCCCTGAAATTCTTGGCCATAGGGGTGGGCTTGGGCCGGGGAAACGTCCTCGCTGATACGAACGGCCATGCCTTGGCAGCATGGCCGTTCGTATCACGGCGTCAGGCGCTTGCCTTGTCGAGTGCTCGCGAGAGGTCGGCCAGAATGTCGTCGATATGCTCGAGGCCGATCGACAGGCGGACATAGCCCGGCGAAACGCCCGTCGCTTCCTGCTCCGCTTCGGAGAGCTGCGAATGCGTCGTCGAGGCCGGATGGATCGCGAGGCTCCTTGCATCGCCGATATTGGCGACATGGTAGAACAGCTCGAGCGCATCGATGAAGCGGCGTCCGGCGTCCCGACCGCCGTTCAGCTCGAAGCCTACCAGCCCTCCGAGCCCGCCCGTGAGGTATCGCTGGGCGCGCTCGGCCTGAATTCCGGTCTGAACGCTGGGATGAATGACGCGGACAACCTCTTCGCGGCTCTGCAGGTACTGCACGACCCGAAGAGCATTCTCGCAGTGGCGCGGCATGCGCAGTGGCAAGGTTTCGAGGCCCTGCAGGATCTGGAACGCATTGAAGGGTGACAGGGCGGCGCCAAGGTCCCGCAAGAGGATCGTTCTGGCGCGAAGGATGTAGGCGATGGGCCCAAGCGGACGCGCCGCTTCCGCCCAGACGGCGCCGTGATAGCTGGGATCGGGCGTGTTCAGCAGCGGTTGCCGGTCAGGAAAGGCGCTCCAGTCGAAATTGCCGCCATCGACGATCATGCCGCCGATGGAAGTGCCGTGCCCGCCGATGTATTTGGTGGTAGAATAGACGACGATCGCGGCGCCATGCTCCAATGGGCGGGCGATCAGGGGGGCCGCGGTATTGTCGACAATCAGCGGGATGCCGAGAGGGCGGCCAAGGCTCGCAATCTCGCCGATGGGGCAGACGACAAGCTTGGGATTGGGAAGGGTTTCCACGTACCAGGCACGGGTGCGAGCGTCGCTTGCGCGCAGGAAGGCGTCCGGGTCCGCAGGATCGACGAACCGGACCTCGATGCCCATGTCTTTCAGCGTGTTGGCAAAGAGATTGTAAGTGCCGCCGTAAAGGTCGGTGCCGCTCACGATGTTGTCGCCGCTGCGGGCAAGGTTCTGGATCGCGTAGGCCGATGCGGCCTGTCCCGAGGCCACGGCCAGCGCCGCGGCGCCGCCTTCAAGCGCGGCTATCCGCTTTTCGAGAATGTCGGTCGTGGGGTTGCCGAGCCGGGTGTAGATATTGCCCAGTTCCTCAAGCGAGAACAGGCGGGCGGCATGGTCGGCATCGTGAAACTGATAGGATGTGGTCTGGTAGATCGGCGGGGCGACGGCACCGGTGGCGGGATCGGCGCGCCAGCCTGCGTGCAGGGCAAGCGTCTCGGGATGCAGCGGTCTTTCCGTCACCTCGGGTCTCTCCATGTTTTCATTTCAGTGCTGCGACGTGCCATCGGGTCGATTGGGGCGCAATCGTTTTGCGTGCGCGTTGCGTAGTCGTCCGTGCATCATCGGTGAGGCGCGAACGCCGGCATCGACGCTCATGGCCGACCACGCAATCGCATGACCGACCATGAGGCTTGCCTCGGGAATGCCGCTTCGGGGCTATTGAGCCTTTGCCTGATGATCGGTCAACTGATCGAGCGCATGCTGTCCGGTGGGAGCGCCCGGCACTTGATGGATCCGGCCGTTGCGCACGTCGTCCCAGGTGATCAGGGGGTAGAGGTTGTGCGCCTGCGCTTCCTTTTCGAACAGGGCACGCAAGGCGGCCAGTTTCTCGGGATAACGCTGGGCAAGGTTCACCCGCTCGGTGAAATCCTCATTCAGATTGTACAGTTCCCAGGCATTTTCATCGAACGGCTTGGCGGCGTTGGGGCTGCCGCTGATCACGGCGTTGGGATAGGGAAGCGAGGCCTTCCATCCGTCCTGATAGATCGCGCGCGATCCGAAGATGTAATAGTACTGCGTGCGGTGCTGCGATGCCGCCTTCGCGTCGGTGATGGAATAGGCCAGCGAGGTCCCTTCGATGGGCTGCTGCGCCAATCCGCGAATGCGATCCGGGGCCTTCAGGCCGATCAGTTCCAGCGTGGTCGGCAGGATATCGATGACATGGCCGTATTGCGTGCGAACGGCGCCGTTGCCCTTGATACCCTTCGGATAAGTGACGATCAGCGGATTGCGCGTGCCGCCTTCGCTGTTCGCGTCGGACTTCCATAGCCGGAACGGCGTGTTTGCGGCCTGCGCCCAGCCGAGCGGATAGTTGCCCTCCACTGCCGACGGCGTTCCCAGTTCGCCGATCTTGGCCAGATTGTAGGCGACGTTTTCCTGATAGCTGAGCGGCTTCGACGTGATCTTGCGATCGATATCGCCGTTCAGGGTGCCTTCCTTGCTGGCGCCATTGTCTCCCACGATCACCACGAACAGCGTATTGTCGTACTGGTTCGTCGCCTTGAGATGATCGATCAGGCGGCCGATCTCATGATCGGTATAGGTCAGATATCCAGCGTAGACTTCCATGAAGCGCGCGTAGAGCTTGCGCTCATCGGGCGAGAGTGACGACCAGGCGGTAATGCCGGGATCGCGGTCCGGAAGCACGGCATTGGCGGGAATGATCCCCTGGCGCTTCTGCTGTTCGAATACGCGCTGGCGATAGGCGTCCCAGCCTTCGTCGAACTTGCCCTTGTAGCGATCGCTCCATTCCGCCGCGACCTGATGCGGCGCATGGGTGGCGCCGGGGGCGTAATAGAGGAAGAAGGGCTTGCCGGGTGCCGCCGTCTTTTGGCGGTCGATATAGGTGATCGCCTTGTCGGTGATCTGCTCGCTCAGGTGGCGTCCATCGGGCTGGGCGTGCGCCTGATCCTCCACCAGATCGGGCTTGTACTGGTCGGTTTGCGATCCCAGGAAGCCGAAGAAGTGCTCGAAGCCCTTGCCGGTAGGCCAGCGATCGAAGGGCCCGGCATCGGTGGCGTCCTCATCGGGCGTCAGGCCGTATTTGCCGACGGCAAAGGTATTGTATCCCCTGTCGCGCAAGATCTCGGCAATGGTGCCGTCTTCGGAAGGGATCCGGCCGTCCCAGCCCGGAAAGCCGGCCGACAGCGGAATGTGCGAAAATCCCGCCTCATGGACGGAGGAACTGTTCCGTCCGGTCAACAAGGCCGCGCGCGTCGGCGCGCAGATCGCGGTTGTGTGGAAGTTGGTGTAGCGCAAACCCTGCTGCGCGAGCGCTTCCAGCGCCGGGGTGCTGATGCCGCCGCCAAAGGCGCTGGACGCGCCGAAGCCGACATCGTCGAGCAGGATCCACACCACGTTGGGGGCGCCTGCCGGCGCGCGCGCCGGTTCGGGCCACCACTCCTTCGATTCTGCCAGCGTCCGCCCCACGGTGCCCTGGAATGCCTGCTGCTGTTGAGCACCGGCGGTGCTGGCCATGGCGAATGAGGACGCGAGGGCAGTCATTGCCATCAGGATCTTGCGGTTCAATGTCATCCCTTCCGAATTGTCGCGGCGATGCGGCCGCACGGCTTCTCGGGATCGGGCAGGTTTTTGCAGACGCGCGCAAACAAGCGCCAAGGCCCACGCAACCTCTCAATCCCAGACATGGTGTGAAAAGCCCGGACGTGGTCGCCTGGGGCCAGAAATGCCGGACATACGAACGCTTTCCCGCGCGCGCGTTGTTCGGCGAAACTGCAAAGCCGGGCTCGGCCCGGTAAACTCAACTTATTTGATTGAGTTTGTCTGTCAACCGGTGTTTGCGCCGCCTTGGCGATCCGGCTGGCCGCCGGAAAGGCCCTTGGGAGGGGACCTCAGAACGGGTCGCGTCTCGCGCTAACGGATGGCGAAGCGAAAGCCAAAAGACGCAAGACCAAGGATTTCGGTTCGGTCGGCAGGCAATATGAATCCGGCGTCGATCGCCTGATCGAGGGATTGCTCGAACATCGGCAGATATTGCGGCTCGCCGCCGGGATAGAGGCTTGCCAGTCTGGCGCGATCGAACGGCACCGATGAGCCAAAGAGGTATGAGAACGTGCCCGCCTCGCCAATTCCCGAGTTGCAGGCCGTGGGGACATCGGACCAAGGCGTTCTGATGCCACCCAACACGTTTCCGTCATCGTCCCTCGCGAGTTGGGAGGGATCGCCGGTCGCGAGT